>NZ_KQ089940.1:1630918-3511892 GCF_001037725.1 Enterobacter sp. MGH120
ATTTGCCTGGCGGCTTTAGCGCGGTGGTCCCACCTGACCCCATGCCGAACTCAGAAGTGAAACGCCGTAGCGCCGATGGTAGTGTGGGGTCTCCCCATGTGAGAGTAGGGAACTGCCAGGCATCAATTAAGAAGAACCCCGTACCGTAAGGTGCGGGGTTTTTTGCTTTGTACGTGGAAAACATGCCGGATGGTGGCTTCCCCTTATCCGGCCTACAATTGTTAAAACAATTTTAACAATGGTGCCGCTTTGACTCGTCCCTTTGATTATCAACAAGATTTTGCCAATATTAATTTTCGCGAACATCCCGAACGGTATCAGGTTGGCCGGGGTGAGCAGGGCGTATTGATGGTCGAGCCTTATAAAAGCGAAATCCTGCCGCACTGGCGTTATAAAAATGCTGAAGTCGCAGCGCGTTCGGCAGAAGAGATCTACGCCCTCTTTGAAGAGTACCGCAGGAATAACGATTTTGTAGGTATGGATATGGCGCGTAAATTCATTCAGATGGGATACACCCGTGCCCGACGATACGCCAATCATAAAGGCGGAAAAAAGTATGATGAGAATCGCCAGGTCAAACCCCTCGATCACGATCCAGTAAAAGCAGAAGCCGCTGCGGTGTTCAAAACGTGGTGGGATAAAATTCGTGCTGATGAAGATTATTTGCAGCGAAAAAAGGCTCACCAGCAAGCGTGGGGATAATTACTACGTCCGCTAATAATTCGATACCTGATCGAGTTCACAAAATCCAATGAAACATATTGGAAACATTTTATTTACCTAACGATTCGTTTTAAATCCGGTTTTACTGTTTGTGGGCAATGGCCCGCAATGTGAGACAGGGGATTTTAAAATGACAGAAACCGTAGCCAGTGCAGATACGGATAACACAAGTTTAGCAGGCAAGGATACTCGCCGTCGGGTTTGGGCAATCGTTGGAGCTTCATCGGGGAACCTTGTAGAGTGGTTTGATTTTTACGTCTATTCATTTTGTTCACTCTACTTTGCACATATCTTCTTCCCGTCAGGGAACACCACAACGCAGCTTCTGCAAACCGCAGGCGTTTTTGCCGCCGGGTTCCTGATGCGTCCCATTGGCGGATGGCTGTTCGGCAGGATCGCGGACAGGAAAGGGCGCAAGACATCCATGCTCATCTCCGTGTGCATGATGTGCGTCGGCTCGCTGGTGATTGCCTGCCTTCCCGGATATGACACTATCGGAACATGGGCACCGGCGTTGTTGCTGCTGGCACGCCTGTTCCAGGGGCTGTCAGTGGGTGGCGAATATGGCACCAGCGCGACATACATGAGCGAAGTAGCTGTTGAAGGGCGCAAAGGTTTCTATGCATCATTCCAGTATGTAACCCTCATTGGCGGTCAGCTGCTGGCGTTACTGGTTGTGGTGATCCTTCAACAAATCCTTAGCGATGAAGATTTACGCGCCTGGGGCTGGCGCATCCCGTTTGCCCTGGGGGCTGCCCTGGCGGTTGTGGCGCTGTGGTTACGCCGTCAGCTTGATGAAACCTCCCAGCAGGAGGTCAGGGCGCTGAAAGAAGCCGGTTCGATGAAAGGGCTGTGGCGAAACCGCAAAGCGTTTTTGATGGTATTAGGCTTTACCGCCGCAGGCTCGCTAAGCTTCTATACCTTCACCACCTATATGCAAAAATATCTGGTCAACACCACGGGCATGCATGCTAACGTTGCGAGTGTCGTCATGACGGTGGCGTTACTGGTCTTTATGCTCATCCAGCCGATTGTTGGCGCGCTGTCGGACAAAATAGGTCGCCGCACCTCCATGCTGATCTTTGGTGGCATGCTCACCCTGGGGACTGTTCCGCTTTTGACGGCGCTACAGCATACAACCTCTCCGTATGCCGCTTTCGCTTTGATTATGGTGGCACTTATTATTATTAGTTTTTACACGGCAATCAGTGGCATTTTGAAAGCAGAAATGTTTCCCGCACAGGTGAGGGCGCTGGGCGTAGGCCTCTCTTATGCGGTCGCTAACGCCCTGTTCGGCGGTTCGGCAGAGTATGTCGCGCTATCCCTTAAGTCATGGGGCAGTGAATCGACCTTTTTCTGGTATGTCACCATCATGGGGGCGCTGGCGTTTATTGTCTCCCTGATGCTGCATCGTAAAGGAAAAGGGATCCGCCTTTAATAATGCGCCATCTGCCAGACGGCGTAGCCGGTTGTTGCCCCGGCTACGTCCCAGGCAAAATCTTTCCAGCTCCAGCCGCTTCCCGAGGGGCGGCTATCCCAAAGTTCTTTTGATGCCCCCAGGCTGATGGAGAACATCAGCCCCATTGTGGCACTTCGATCCCGGCTATAACCCTGGTGCAGCGCATATTCATTACCCGCAGCGGACAACATTGCAGACGCCAGAAAGTGTTGAGCTTTATCCTGACCCGACCAGTTATCATTAGCCATATGGCTGCAACCGGTCAGGAAAAGAGGGATTATCAGGAAAGGCGTACGCATTAACAGACTCCATAAAAAAGCCCCGTCGATGACAGGGCTCGTGTATTACAGAATGCGGCTGATGAGGCGGTCGATACGGATCCGACGTAGACGGCGAATCAGCTTGCGAACTTTCACCGGATAATCAGCGATGCTTTGCAGATCGCGATAATGACGAACCACTGTAGTATGCGTGCGTATAAGCTCCAGCTCACGATCGCGTTTCGCGGCTAACGCATGCTGAGGATCGTGAATAAGGATGGCGTTTTCCAGATCCAGACGCCAGGCGCGTGGGTTGAGATTATTACCGGTCAGCAGCATCCACTCATCATCCACCCACATTCCTTTGAGGTGATAGCTGTTGTCTTCATCTTTCCAGAGACGCACAACCAGCTGGTCCGTGTTCACATAGTACTGTAAACGGCTCAGGAAGCGGCGCAGGTTAATCTCATAGAGATAAGGCAGTGCGCCGATGATCTTGAAAGGTTGATCTTCCGGAATGAAAAAGTCATTTGCCGTTTTATCCCCGACAATAATTTCCACCTTTTTACCATCACGCAGCAGCTGAATGATATTACGCACCAGAACGGCGGGAAGGTTGAAGTACGGGGTGCAGATGGTGAGCTTATGCTCCGCGCACGGCATCAAATGGAAGATGGTCTTGTTCAGCAGGCTGGATTTTCCCAGGCCTACCAGAGGCGTAACGGACAGTTCTTCATTACTGGCATCCCCCTGAAAACGATAAACCGCATCGCGCAGTTCCTGGCGGAAGGAGCGAACGTCGTTTTTGATTTCCGGGCTTTTTGGACGATGAGGATCGTCAAGACGGTGCACACCCCGGCCATGAACCAGGTTTTTATCAACCCAGTTGAACATGATGTCGGCCATCTGCGGATTGCGGATCAGATGGTAGCGATCGTAACGGTATTTATCGAGCTGATGGAGATACACATCATTCAGGCTGGCACCGCTATAAAGGACGCTGTCATCAATGATAAATCCTTTAAAATGAAGAACGCCAAGCGCTTCACGGGTATTCACCGGTACGCCATACACCGGGATATCAATACCCGGATTTTCCTGGGCCGTGCGGCAATACCAGTCAGCATTGGTATTCGAGGCAGCCGCACCAATACGGCCGCGCTGAGCGCGGTGCCAGTCAACCAGCACGCGAACATCCAGTTCCGGACGCTGACGTTTCGCTTCATAGAGCGCGTTCAGGATCGCACGCCCACCTTCATCTTGTTCAAGATAGAGCGCCACAATACAAATACGTCGCGTAGCGCTGGCAATCTTTTCAAGAAGCGTCTCCCGGAAATGAGCGGGAGCATAAAAGAACTCTACATCATCAACTGACTGAGAAATCTTCGGTAGTTGAGCAAGGTGTTGTTGATGTTTATTACGCTTAAATTTTGACAACATCACAGTGCGTTTCTTCTCTGTTCATTGAAGGGTTGTCTGTACCAGGCAAACAACATAAGCGGACAATGATACCCCAGTGCCGCGAAAAGTGGGTAACATTTCCAGCAGCTTACTCTTGTTTATCCGTCGAAATCAGGCTGAGGGACAGAGAGACAATGCCTTCATCCAGCTGGATATCAACGTCAAAACCGAGCTTCCGCGCCAGGGTCACCATACCCCGATTGTTTGGCATAGTAATGCCATTCAGGCGTGACAATCCGTGATCGCGCGTATAACCAATGAGTTTTTCGAGCAGCCGTCTGCCCAACCCCAAACCCTTAAGATCGGAACGCACCAGTACGGCAAACTCCGCATCCACATTATCCGGGTCGGAAATGGCACGCGTCACGCCGAGGATCTCCTCTCCCGCTCCGGAACGGCGGACCGCCACAATCGCCATTTCTCGATCGTAGTCGATCTGGGTCATATTGGCTAAATCGTCGTGGGTAAATTCATTGATTTCGCTGAAATAGCGATAGTACAAATCTTCCTTCGTCACCTGCGAGATGAACGCCCGCAGCAGCGGCTCGTCTTCCGGCAGGATAGGGCGAAACAGCGCCCGTTCCCCATTTTTCATCTCCACCCACTCTTCCAGATGAAGAGGATAAGGACGAATGGCGAGACGGCTTTCCCGATCACCGATAAAGGGCGCAATATCCAGCGTCACGTCCAGCGCGGTAAATTCATTTCCGGAGGCAAGAAGGGGGTGGATATCCAGGCGCCGGATCTCCGCACAGTCAACAATGAGGTTGGAGACCTTCACCAGAAACTGGCTTAACCCGGCGATATCAAGCGGCCGCAGAGCGCTTCTCCCGCGGATTTTTTTGCTTTTGATGGCCTGAATAATCAAATAACGCGCCAGGTTCATGTTTAGAGGAGGAAGCGCGACAACCGCCTGTTCTTCTGGCCGCCACTCAACGCCGCCTTCACCCAGCATAATGAGCGGACCAAAAACCGGATCGTGTTCGACAACCACGCGTAGCTCCTGCGCACCTGCACGGTTGGCCATGCTCTGCACCAGCAGGCCGTGGATCCGGGCCTGTGGCCACGTCATTTTTACGCGATCGATAATGGCATCCGCGGCCTGTTGTACTTCTGTCGCGGTGCGCAGATACAGCATGACGCCCTGCACATCCGATTTGTGTGGAATATCGGGAGAGCGCAGCTTCAGCGCGACCGGATAACCAATCTGCTCAGCGATATGTACCGCCTCAGCGCTGTCGCCGGCAATCCAGGTGGGCAGGGTTTGCATCCCATAGCTGCCAAGAATGGGTTGCACCTCATGTGTATCAAGAGAAGTGGCGCCCTCTTCGATGGCCTGCTGCAAAAGCCTGTGCACATCCACTGAATTTGCGGTGAGATTGCCCGGCAGGGCAGGCGTTTCACGCAGCTGCTTCTGGTTGCGGCGGTATTCAACCATATGCATAAACGCGGTAATGGTGCCCTCCGGGGTACGGTAGGTTGGCAACCCGGCTTCACTAAACAGACGCCGTGCCTCCTGGGAGGAGAACTCGCCGCACCAGTTGGTCAGCAGGGTAACGTATTTGCCGCGGGGATGGTTTCGGACTGCCTCAATCAGCGCTCGCGCACTTTCGCTGCCTGGCGCAACCGCGCTGGGCGAATGGATAATCATCAGCGCATCAAAGTCCTGGCTATCGAGCAAAATCGTGATCGCCTTAATGTAACGATCGCTGCTGGCATCATCGCGCAAATCGAGGGGATTATCGGGAACAACGCTTCCCGGTAACGCGTCCCGCAGGCGCTGGAGCGTCTCTTCACCCAGCGTAGCCAGCTTGCCGTTGCGTAGCCAGAGTTCGTCCAGCGCCAGGGCGGCGGGAGCGGCACCGTTGCTGACAATCATCAGTTTTTCACCGCGCAGGGGGCGCATGTGGCTTAACGTTTCGACGGCGGAAAAAAGCTCGTGCGTATCCTGTACCCGCAGTAAACCAGCGCGCTGGATCGCTGCATCCCATGCGGGATCCATCCCGGAACGGGAATGTAGCAGGCGCTGAGCCGCGGGGCTGCGCCCACTTTTGATGACCAGTATCGGTTTATTTCGCGATGCGCTACGCGACGCCGACACAAAACGACGGGCGTCACTCAGGTGTTCAAGATAGAGCAGGATAGCGCTGGTTTTGCTGTCACGCGCCAGGAAATCCAGCAGCTCATCGACGTCAATGTCCAGGCTGTCACCCAAAGCGATGAAATAGGAAAATCCCATCTCACGCTGCTGCGCCCAGTCGAGGATGGTATTGGATACCGCAGCCGACTGCGAAATAAAGGCCAGTTTGCCTTTACGGATCGGAACCGGGGAAAAACTGGCATTTAGCCCTTGCCAGGGCGCAAGCAGGCCGAGGCTGTTTGGACCAAGAATGCGCATCTGGTAGCGGCTGGCGCAGGCCAGCAGTTCGGGCTGCTGTTCAGGAGGCGAGGAAAGAATAATGCAGGTTTTACAGCCTTTCTGACCGAGCGACTCAAGCAGTTCGAGGTTTCGTTTCGCATGCGTACAGAGCACGGCGAGGTCGGGAACGAAAGGCAGGCTCTGCACATCCGGCCACGCCAGCACCCCCTGTACCGCCTTATAAGCGGGCGTAACGGGCATGACCGGGCCGTTAAACCCGCCAGCCAGCAGGTTACGCATCATCAGATACCCTGCGCGGTCCGGTTTCATCGAGGCGCCAATAACAGCAATGGATTTCGGACGGAGTAGCGCTTCTAACCCTCTCTGGCTCATGCAGGCCTCCTGTGAATGCAAGCGACCTGATGATTTTAAACGCTTTCTGCCTCAGTTGCTGTGACGCTACCCTTATGAACGGTTTTTCCCGCAAGATAACGTTCGCGGAAGCAGGAGAAGTGGGAGCCCAGCGCGCCGGCCGCCTGGGTATCGCCCGCCAGATCCAGTAGCGCAATAGCGACTTCAGCGGTGCAATATTGACCGTCGGCATGCGCTTCACGTAAGCGATAGGCCGAGACGCGCGACAGATCGACGGAAATCACCGGCAGCGCATCAAGATAAGGGCTTTTGCGAAACATCTTTCTCGCTTCGGTCCAGGTGCCGTCGAGCATAATAAACAGCGGCGGCTTACCAGATGGTGGCGCCGTAAGCACCTGACGTTGTTCGCCTGCATATGATGCCGGGAAAACGACCATAGGCTGATAGTCCGGGCTTGCCACCAGGTCGAGCAGAGCCTTAGGTGGCTCAGTGCGCGACCACTGAAACGCTGCGGTGTTAGGCAGAATATCGGCGATCAAACGCCCCGTGTTGCTGGGCTTCATCGGTTCGGTATCGAACATGACCAGACAAAAGCGGCTTTTCGCCTCGCTCGGTACAAGCGTTTCGCACAGACACACTTTCAGCGGTAAAAGGCAGCGCTGGCAGCGGCGAATACGATTGCCTCGGGCCAGAAAAGGGCGGGTGGCGCGCGCAAGGCGCTCGGCGCGTAATTGGAGTACAGCGTTATCAGTCATGGGCGAAAAGGCAGGAAAAACCCCATTTTCGCAGAGGAGAGAACGGGGCACAAGATATGCCCCGCGAATGTTACAGGGATTCGTTTAACCAGCTGTCGAAAGGCGCTTTCGGTACTGCGCCATTGAGCATGTCGATCACTTCACCATTTTTGAAAATCATAATGGTTGGAATGCTGCGAATGCGAAAACGGGCGCTGAGTTCACGTTCCGCTTCGGTATTCACTTTGACAAAACGCATTTTCCCGCTGCGCTCTTCAGCCACGTCTTCGAAGATGGGCGCAAAGTTACGGCAGGGGCCGCACCACGGCGCCCAGAAATCGACCACAACAGGCAGATCGTCCTTGAGGAGTTTGTCCAGCGTAGCACCCGTCGCGTTAATGACATCGCCATCAAATAATTCGTGGCCACAACGCCCGCATTTCGCACCGTCATCCATCCGATCGTCCGGAATGCGGTTTAAAGCCTGACAGTTGGCACATACGGTATTCATAACTAACCTCTGATAGAGCCGTGGAACAACGGCAGAACGCCGATAATGTTTCTGATATGTTACATATTATCAGTGAGCTTGTATGAAACGACAATGCGTTTTATTCAATGGGAACAATAGTCACAGGCTTTTGTACGAAATTATGGCTATGAGCTTGCACATCGGGTAATCTGCGCGCTTCGCGCAGCGCTGGTGGAGAAAAGCATGAACGACGAAATGAAAAACAAAAGCGGCAAGGTCAAAGTGATGTATGTCCGCAGTGATGATGACTCTGATAAACGCACCCAAAATCCGCGTACCGGAAAAGGTGGCGGGCGTCCGGCGTCTTCTCGTGCAGACGGTGGCCGTCGCCCCGCCCGCGATGACAGAAATAACCGCGGCGATGACCGCAAACGTGATGACCGTAAGCGTGACGATCGCAAACGCGATGATGTTGTCCGTGACGGTGGATCGCCATGGCGTACCGTTTCTCGCGCGCCCGGTGAAGAGGCGACCGAAAAAGCCGATCACGGCGGTATCAGCGGAAAAAGCTTTATCGATCCGGAAGTGTTGCGTCGTCAGCGTGCGGAAGAGACCCGTGTCTACGGTGAGAACGCCTGTCAGGCCCTGTTCCAGAGCCGCCCGGAGTGTATCGTTCGTGCATGGTTTATTCAGAGCGTGACCCCGCGCTTCAAAGAAGCGCTGCGCTGGATGGCGGCGAACCGCAAAGCCTACCACGTGGTTGACGATGCCGAGCTGACAAAAGCGTCCGGTACAGAACACCACGGCGGCGTCTGCTTCCTGATCAAAAAACGTAACGGCACTACCGTGCAGCAGTGGGTTAGCCAGGCGGATGCCGATGACTGCGTGCTGGCGCTGGAAGATGTGGGTAACCCGCATAACCTGGGCGCTATGATGCGTAGCTGCGCGCACTTTGGCGTGAAAGGCGTTCTGTTGCAGGATGCCGCGCTGCTGGAATCCGGTGCGGCGATTCGTACCGCGGAAGGCGGTGCAGAGCACGTTCAGCCGATCACCGGCGACAGCGTGCTGGAAGCCCTGGAGCAATTCCGTAAAGCGGGCTACACCATTGTCACCACCTCAAGCCGTGCCGCTACGCCGCTGTTTAAAGCGACGCTGCCGCGCAAAATGGTGCTGGTGTTAGGTCAGGAGCGTGATGGTCTGTCTGATGCGGCACTCTCCAGCGCTGACCTGAGCGTCTCTATCGACGGCACTGGCAACGTTGAAAGCCTGAACGTATCCGTTGCGACCGGCGTGCTGCTGGCGGAATGGTGGCGTCAGAACAAGGCATAAGCCTTTTATGTGCCGGGCCTGACCCGGCACATTCAAACCCTACTCGCTCTCTGCCGGTAACACAGGCATCCAGTCAATCGGCTTTTCGCCGCGCTTTTCCAGCCACTCATTCGTCAGAACAAAATGATTACTGCCAAAGAAACCGCGATGCGCAGACAGCGGCGACGGGTGCGGTGCCTTCAGCACGTGATGACGCTGACGATCGATAATCGCCCCTTTCTTTTGTGCGTGCGATCCCCAGAGTAAAAACACGACGCCTTCACGATGCTCATTGATCAGGCTGATAACCTTATCGGTAAAGGTTTCCCATCCCAGACTGGCGTGGGAGTGTGCCTGACCCGCCCGGACGGTTAATACGGTATTCAGCAACAGCACGCCCTGGCGCGCCCAGCTTTCCAGATAACCGTGATTAGGGCGGGTAAAACCCGGAATCGTTCCTTCCAGCTCTTTATACATATTCAGCAGAGAAGGGGGGATGGCTACGCCCGGACGCACGGAAAATGCCAGTCCGTGAGCCTGCCCGGGGCCGTGGTATGGATCCTGCCCCAGGATAACCACCTTTACATCGCTCAGTTCGGTGTAGCGGAAGGCGTTAAACACATCTTTCTGCGGCGGATAAATTGTCTGGCCGGCCTGCCGTTCAGCCGCAACGGTACTGAGGGTGTTAATAAAATAGGGCTGCTGCTTCTCTTCTGCCAGCACGTCATGCCAGGTTAAAGGTGTTGTCATCTCGCTCTCCTGCGAATCTCATTCTGTGTCTAGCTTACCTGTTAAACCCCAATGAGCAAAATTACCCGCGGAAAACCAGGCTAAGTGACTCAATTTATGTTGAAAACCAGGCAGGATAAGTCGAATTGGTAAACCTTTAAAATTGATCTAAAACAAAAAATACAGACCACACTCTTTGTGTGGTTGGTGGTTTTGTTGATTTTAATCAATAAATCACCCGGGTCTGAATGTTATATATACACACAACAAACAATGGTTTTACCAATTGGCCGCAAAAGGCCAGCATCAGTTAATGTAGCCTAAGGGAGGCAACACATGATTACAGGTATCCAGATTACTAAAGCTGCAAATGACGATCTGCTGAACTCTTTCTGGCTGCTGGACAGCGAGAAAAACGAAGCGCGCTGTGTAGTAGCGAAAGCAGGTTTTGCGGAAGACGAAATCGTTCCGGTGAGCAAACTGGGCGAAATTGAATACCGTGAAATTCCAATGCAAGTGCAACCAGAAGTACGCGTGGAAGGCGGTCAGCACCTGAACGTTAACGTCCTGCGTCGCGAAACGCTGATGGATGCCGTTGAGCACCCGGAAAAATACCCGCAGCTGACCATCCGTGTGTCTGGCTATGCGGTGCGTTTCAACTCTCTGACCCCGGAACAGCAGCGCGACGTTATCGCGCGTACCTTTACTGAAAGCCTGTAAAGTTCAGCTTCGGGGGTGGAATAAAAAAGCCGGGAATGTCCCGGCTTTTTTTTTACTCTTCAGTTTTTGTCTCTGGCGCAGCAGAACTTGGCTTACGGCGCTTACCAATATTTTTGGTATCGCGGTGGCGCTGTTTAACGCGCGGCTTCTCTTTTTCTTTCTCTTTTCTCTCAGCACGTTTCGCGAGCGCTTTCTTGGACGGTTTACCCGTCATTTTTTCACTCGGCGCACGTGTGGTCGGACGAAGCCCGTCAATCACGCGAGCTTTCAGCGGCTCCTCAACGTAGCGGCCAATTTTCTGTAGCAGCAAATGGTCGTGCGCTTCTACCAGAGAGATAGCAATACCTTTGCGGCCCGCACGGCCGGTACGACCAATACGGTGCAGGTAAGTATCACCGCTGCGCGGCATATCAAAGTTGATTACGTGGCTCACGTCCGGGATGTCGATCCCACGCGCGGCAACATCGGTGGCAACCAGCACATTCACGCGGCCATCGGTCAGGCGCTTAATCCCTTCGGTTCGCTTAACCTGCGCCATTTCACCTTCGAGATAGCAGTTGTTAATGCCGGCGTTGCGCAGCATTTCTGCCAGCTCATGCACGCGCTCACGTTTGCGTACGAAGACGATGGTACGGGTTGCCTCTTCCTGCTTCAGCAGGTGTTTCAACAACTCAACCTTATGCTCAAGGTTATCTGCGCGGTAGTACCACTGGTGGATCTTCTTACGCTCACGGGTCGATGGCGTAGCGGACACTTCCACCGGATCTTCCAGCAGACGTTCGGCGAAATCTTTAATGGCATCCCCTTCAAGGGTTGCCGAGAACAGCATTGTCTGATTACGCCAGCGCGTTTCACCCGCGATGTGTTCGATATCCTGGGCAAAGCCCATGTCCAGCATGCGGTCAGCTTCATCGAGAATCAGCGTTTCCACCGCGCGGCAGTCGAAGTTCTCTTCTTTTATGTATTGCAGCAGACGGCCCGTCGTCGCGACAACGATATCCTGGTTTTCGCTGAACACTTCGGCGTGGTTCATATACGCTACGCCGCCGGTGATGGTCGCGATATCCAGATGGGTGTTCGCCGCCAGCTCACGCGCGTGTTCGGCAACCTGCATCGCCAGTTCACGGGTCGGGGTCAGGATCAAAATGCGCGGCGGGCCTGATTTTTTACGCGGAAAGTCGAGCAAATGCTGCAACACAGGCAGCAAGTAGGCTGCTGTCTTCCCCGTGCCGGTTGGCGCAGAACCGAGCACATCGCGGCCCTCAAGCGCAGGCGGAATGGCCGCGGCCTGAATGGCGGTCGGGCGTGTAAAGCCTTTGCTCTCAAGGGCATTGAGCAGGCTTTCATCGAGTTCAAGTTCGGAAAAAGTCGTTACAGTCATGTTCTACCTCTGTGTGGGGCGCTGATTATAGACGTTACGGCTGTAATCTTCATCTGTTTGTATGGATATCGCTTTTCGACCACTTCGCTTTCCCCTATGCTACTCCAGTTTCACTCAGAAGGTTGCCCTGACATGTCTCAACTCAAAGCGCAGTTGCGCCGCGATGGTTTTACGTTTAAACAGTTTTTTGTGGCGCACGATCGTTGTGCGATGAAAGTCGGCACAGACGGTATTTTACTGGGTGCATGGGCGCCTGTCGCAGGTGTAAAACGCATTCTGGATATTGGTACGGGCAGCGGACTTCAGGCGCTGATGCTCGCGCAGCGAACGGAAGAACACGTCACGATCGACGCCGTTGAGCTTGATCCTCAGGCGGCTCGGCAGGCAAGTGAAAACGCTGCCGACTCTCCGTGGGCAGATCGCATCAGGGTAGAATGCGCCGATGTCCTGACCTGGGCGTCGGAGCAAACCGCGCGTTACGATTTGATTGTCAGTAATCCGCCGTATTTCACGCCAGGCGTGGAATGTGGAACGCCAGAACGCGAGCAGGCACGTTACACCGGCTCGCTCGATCACAAGGCGCTACTGACCAGTGCGGCGGAGCTCATCTCGGAAGAGGGATTTTTCTGCGTGGTCTTGCCTGAAAGCACGGGTAATACCTTCATTGAGATCGCACGGGGGATCGGCTGGAATCTGCGTCTTCGTACCGATATTTCGGATACGGAAGGACGCTTACCGCACCGCGTGTTGCTGGCGCTCTCGCCGAAAGAGGGGGAATGCTTTATCGACAGGATGGTCATTCGTGGGCCAGACCAGCGTTATTCCGAAGATTACACTGCACTGACCCAGGCCTTTTATCTGTTTATGTGAACCTGCGGCGTCAACACCGACGGGCCGGACATTTCAAGCGGTTCGGGATAGTCCAGCGTATAATGCAGGCCACGGCTCTCTTTGCGCATCATCGCACAGCGCACAATCAGCTCGGCAACCTGCACAAGGTTGCGCAGCTCCAGCAGATTATTAGAAACGCGGAAGTTGGCGTAATATTCATCAATTTCCTGCTGCAACATCATGATGCGGCGTAACGCGCGTTCCAGACGCTTCGTTGTGCGTACAATCCCGACATAATCCCACATGAAAAGCCGCAGCTCGTGCCAGTTATGCTGGATAACCACCAGTTCGTCCGGGTTTTCTACCCGACTTTCATCCCATGCCGGCAAGTGTGTTGTCGGACGTGCATAGGGCATGCGTTTGGTAATATCTTCCGCAGCCGACCACCCATACACCAGACACTCCAGCAGCGAGTTTGAGGCCATGCGATTCGCACCATGCAGGCCGGTGTAGCTGACCTCGCCGATCGCATACAAACCATCCACGTCGGTACGACCATGATCGTCAACCATCACCCCGCCACAGGTATAGTGTGCGGCAGGTACAATCGGCACCGGATCGCGGGTTAAATCAATACCCAGACTCAGCAGCTTTTCATAAATCATCGGGAAGTGCTGGCGAATAAAGTCTTCCGGTTTATGGCTAATGTCCAGATACATACAGTCGACGCCAAGCCGCTTCATCTCGTGGTCAATGGCGCGGGCCACGATATCCCGCGGGGCAAGTTCACCTCGGGGGTCGAAGTCCGGCATAAACCGGGAACCGTCCGGACGCTTCAGATACGCGCCTTCGCCGCGCAACGCTTCAGTTAACAGGAAGTTACGTGCCTGCGGGTGGAACAGGGCGGTAGGATGGAATTGATTAAACTCCATATTCGCCACGCGGCAGCCTGCGCGCCAGGCCATGGCGATACCGTCTCCGGAGGCGATATCCGGGTTAGTCGTGTACTGGTAAACCTTGGAGGCGCCGCCAGTCGCCAGCACAACGGCTTTTGCCTGGCAGGTTTCCACCTTCTCTTTATTCCGATTCCACACCCATGCGCCGACAACACGGCGCGTGCCGGGCAGGCCAATCTTATCGGAAATAATCAGGTCGACGGCGTTGCTGCGCTCCAGCACCCGAATATTAGGATGGCTGAGGGCTTTGCTGACCAGCGTGGTTTCAACCGCTTTTCCGGTTGCATCAGCAGCGTGCAGAATACGGCGGTGGCTGTGCCCGCCTTCACGGGTCAGGTGATAGCTCTCTTCACCATTAGGCTGAACATGCGTATCAAACAGCACGCCCTGATCGATAAGCCATTGCACGCAGTGGCGGGCATTGCTGGCGACAAACTCTGCCGCATGCTCATCCACGATCCCGGCGCCGGCAATCAGGGTGTCTTCTACGTGCGAGGCTATACTATCCGTTTCATCAAACACGGCGGCAATACCGCCTTGTGCATAGAAGGTGGAACCTTCGCTCATCGGCCCTTTACTCAGCACGATTACGTTCTGATGTTCCGCCAGGCGCAGTGCGAGGGATAGGCCGGCAGCACCGCTGCCGATGATCAGTACATCACAATGAAGTTCAGGCGTCGTGTTCATGATGTTTGTTTAATTTACTAAACATGGTGTGGGGAGAATAGCATTGTGATGCGAGATATCGCACGTTTTTTTTGTTGTGTGTTGCAATGACTAAACGGAAGGCCAGAAGTTAAATCTGCGCTAAATGGCCGGAAATATTTTGCGAAGCAGATCGTTAGCTTCAGATTTTGTGGTGAAATAAAGCCTGTGTTGCGTTACTCTTCTGACGATAAAGTTGATGATTCTTGTCAGAAAGCGGGTGCGTATCGTGAACAGACTTATAATGAGAGAAAATGAACGGTCTGCGGCGCGATGAACAAAAACAAAGGCGTTACGGAACTTATTGAAGAACAGACACTCTAATTCGGTGCTTGCTCAAAGTGCAATGTTGTTAGAGTGGCGTTTCGATAACGCGTGGAATTTGGTTTGGGGAGACATTACCTCGGATGAGCGAGCAGTTAACGGACCAGGTCCTGGTTGAACGGGTCCAGAAGGGAGATCAGAAAGCTTTTAACCTACTGGTGGTGCGCTACCAGCATAAGGTAGCGAGTCTGGTTTCCCGCTATGTACCGTCAGGCGATGTTCCTGATGTGGTGCAAGAGTCTTTTATTAAGGCCTATCGCGCGCTGGATTCATTCCGGGGGGATAGTGCTTTTTATACCTGGCTGTATCGTATTGCAGTCAATACGGCTAAGAATTATTTGGTTGCTCAGGGCCGTCGTCCGCCTTCTAGTGACGTTGACGCTATCGACGCAGAAAACTTCGAAAGTGGTGGCGCGCTGAAAGAAATTTCGAACCCTGAGAACTTAATGTTGTCAGAAGAACTGAGACAAATCGTTTTTCGCACGATCGAGTCGCTCCCGGAAGATTTACGCATGGCAATTACGTTACGGGAGCTGGATGGCCTAAGCTATGAAGAGATAGCCGCCATCATGGATTGTCCGGTCGGCACGGTTCGTTCACGAATTTTCCGTGCGCGAGAAGCCATTGATAATAAAGTTCAACCGCTTATCAGGCGTTGACGATAGCGGGATACTGGAAAAGGTATTAGGCATGCAGAAAGAAAAACTTTCCGCTTTAATGGATGGTGAAACGCTGGATAATGAGCTGCTCGATGAGTTGTCTCATTCTCCCGAAATGCAACAGACCTGGGAGAGCTATCATCTTATCCGCGACTCTCTGCGCGGTGATACCAGCGAGGTTCTCCATTTCGATATCTCAGCACGCGTTATGGCGGCCATTGAGAACGAACCTGTTCATCAGACCACGCCGCTGATTCCTGAAGCGCAGCCTGCACCTCACCAATGGCAGAAAATGCCGTTCTGGCACAAGGTGCGTCCATGGGCCAGCCAGCTCACCCAAATGGGGGTCGCTGCGTGCGTATCGCTTGCAGTTATCGTTGGGGTCCAGCACTATAATACTCAGTCTGAAGCCAATCAGCAGCCTGAAGCGCCAGTGTTCAATACGCTGCCGATGATGGGTAAAGCCAGCCCGGTTAGCCTGGGCGTACCGGCAGATGCCTCCGCAAGCGGCGGACAACAACAGCAGGTACAGGAGCAGCGCCGTCGCATTAATGCGATGTTGCAGGATTACGAGTTGCAGCGCCGTCTGCACTCCGAGCAGCTTCAGTTTGAGCAGGCCCAAACCCAGCAGGCTGCTGTGCAGGTGCCAGGAAACCAAACTTTAGGAACGCAATCGCAGTAATGAAGCAACTTTGGTTCGCCATGTCTTTGATGGCGGGTAGCCTGTTCTTCTCTGCTAACGCCTCGGCTGATGTTTCATCCGGGGCGTTGTTGCAGCAAATGAATCTGGCCAGCCAGTCACTCAATTACGAGTTGGCATTTATCAGCATCAATAAGCAGGGTGTCGAATCGTTACGCTATCGCCACGCCCGCCTTGATAACCAGCCGCTCGCCCAGCTTTTACAGATGGATGGCCCGCGTCGGGAAGTGGTCCAGCGTGGGAACGAAATCAGCTATTTCGAGCCTGGCCTTGAGCCGTTTACGCTCAATGGTGACTACATCGTTGACTCCCTGCCGTCGCTCATTTACACCGATTTTAAACGTCTCGCCCCCTACTATGATTTTATCTCGGTGGGGCGAACGCGTATTGCCGACAGGCTGTGCGAAGTGATCCGCGTTGTTGCGCGGGATGGGACACGTTACAGCTATATCGTCTGGATTGACGCAGAGACGAAGCTGCCGATGCGCGTTGATCTGCTCGATCGCGACGGTGAGACGCTGGAGCAGTTCCGCGTGATCTCCTTCGATGTGAACAGTCAGGTTGGCAACAGCATGCAGAATCTGGCCAAAGCCAGCCTGCCGCCTTTGCTTTCCGTGCCTGCCGGCGATTCTGTCTATTTTAACTGGGTACCATCCTGGATCCCGCAAGGGTTCAGCGAAGTTTCCAGCAGCCGTCGCCAGCTCCCAACCATCGAAACACCAGTTGAGTCGCGACTCTATTCCGATGGGCTGTTTAGCTTCTCGGTGAATATCAATCGCGCTACGGCGAACAGTTCCGAACAGATGCTCCGTACCGGTCGCCGGACGGTCAGCACGACGGTGCGCGATAATGCGGAAATTACCATTGTCGGTGAATTACCGCCGCCAACGGCAAAACGTATTTCAGACAGCATTAAATTCAGGGCTGCGCAATGATTAAAGAGTGGGCCACGGTCGTATCCTGGCAGGATGGCGTAGCGCTTGTCAGCTGTGACGTTAAAGCATCATGCAGCAGCTGCGCTTCGCGAGCCGGTTGCGGCAGCCGCGTGTTGAATAAGCTGGGGCCGCAAACGTCGCACACTATTGCTGTGCCGAGCGATCAGCCGCTGGTGGCAGGGCAAAAAGTGGAGCTGGGCATCGCTGAAGGTAGCCTGCTCACTTCCGCCATGCTGGTTTACCTTTCTCCGCTGGCAGGTCTGTTCGTGATGGGCGGGGTTTTCCAGATGCTGTTCGGCACAGATTTGGCCGCCATGTGCGGGGCCGCTTTGGGCGGCGTGGGCGGGTTCTGGCTTGCTAAAGGCGTTTCCCCAAGGCTTGCCGCCCGGGAAGCGTGGCAGCCCGTTATCCTCAGCGTTGCACTGGCACCCGACCAACTTCGTGTTGAGACGCTCTCTTCTGAGGCCCGGTAATCTGCCGGGCTTTATTATTATTTACATCGCAATAAAGAAAACGCCGTCTCTTCGCGCTATACCTGGCTCTAAGTGCATTTCCAGCTGACGAGGATGTAGTGTAGAATGCTGCGTTTTCGCACTGAAAAACGTCAGGCTAAGAACAGCGGCCTCCAGGAATTCGTAAGGCATAATTATTTAACTATATGAAGAACATACGTAACTTTTCGATCATTGCTCACATCGATAATTGATACCCCGCCAGCCTCCGCAAACCTCCGACAAAAACGCCTCAAGATCCCCATCAAATCAGCCTTTCCAAAAATTATACTGTTTGCATGTACAGTCAACCTACGACATCATAAGTCATGGTTTTTGTGTCCACCAGTGCGTCCATATTCTATGATGGACACATAACCTCCCGTTCTGATGGACACACGCAGGGACAAATCATGGCTATTTCAGATAGTTATCTAAAGTCGTGCCTTGGGCGCGAACGAGACAAAGTTGAAGAAAAGGCAGACCGTGATGGTCTGTGGGTACGCATCTCCAAAAAGGGGGCCGTTACTTTTTTCTACCGATTCCGCTTCCTGGGCAAACAGGACAAGATGACGATCGGCAGCTATCCGGAGTTCGGATTAAAAGCCGCGCGCGATGAAGTCGCAAAGTGGGCAGCTATTCTTGCCCGTGGCGAAAACCCTCGGATCAGGCAAAGCCTCGATAAAGCCAAGATTAACAGCCAGTACACCTTCGAAGAGCTGTTCCGTGAATGGCACTCAATGGTCTGCATTCAGAAAGAATCAGCCGGGCAGGTCCTCCGCTCGTTTGAACTGCACGTTTTCCCCAAGCTCGGGAAATACCCTGCGCATCAGCTCACGCTACACAACTGGCTCACTGTCCTGGACAGATTGGCCCAGGGTTACAGCGAGATCACCCGGCGCGTGATCAGCAACGGCCGACAGTGTTATTCCTGGGCAGTGAAACGGCAACTGCTGGAAGTTAACCCGCTGTCAGAAATGTCTGGGCGTGATTTCGGCATCCAGAAACAAATGGGTGAGCGAACCCTGGACCGTAAAGAACTGGCGATTGTCTGGCGAGCCATTGAGGATTCCCGCCTCATTGAGCGAAACAAGATCCTCTATAAATTGTCTCTGATATGGGCGTGCAGGGTTGGCGAACTCCGGCAGGCTGAAGTCGCACACTTTGATTTTGAAGAAGGGATCTGGACTGTTCCATGGGAAAACCACAAGACAGGGCGGAAGACAAAGAAACCGATAATTCGACCTATCATCCCGGAAATGCTCCCGCTGATAAAACGGGCCATTGAGCTGGCGCCAGGACGCTTTGTTTTTTCAAAATATGAAGACAAGCCGATGAGTGAAGGCTTCCATATGAGCATCAGCAGTAACCTGGTTAAGTTCATGCTCAAGGCCTATAACGAGCAGGTCCCACACTTTACTATTCATGATCTGCGCAGGACTGCGCGAACGAATTTCTCAGAGCTAACCGAGCCGCATATCGCCGAAATAATGCTTGGCCACAAACTGCCTGGTGTGTGGTCAGTGTACGACAAGCACACCTATGTTGAGGAAATGAGAGTGGCATATGGTAAGTGGTGGGCCCGACTTATGAGCATCGTCGAGCCCGACATTCTGGAGTTCACGCCGCGTCAGGTCGGGTGAGACGGCCTTTATCATCACGGGTTAGGTTCAGGTGAGACATCGGCTTACGGGTTGATCGTGACATCTCTTTAATCTGCCAGGCGGTGACTTTGGTTCTGAGCCATTTATTGGGTCCACCCATGTAAGCGCAATCTGGCTCAGGGAAAGGGTTCTCGTTTGGGGCTCTTTTCCTGTAGCGTTCGAGCGTACGTGAGGAAATACACAGCTGCCCGCAGATGTCTTTAGTGCTCATCAGCTCAAATTTATTCGTTGCTTTGCTCATCTTCGTTCTCCAAGGGCCCCAACCGGGGCCGTTTGATAATTCTTTATCAGGACGCCTGGCCGGGAAGGGCACGCAAGCGGCGCATGCCTGTCATTGCCGTGGCCACATAGCTCGCCTTGCGGTTCACCACCTCCACCCAGACCTTCACGCCTTCAACCTTCACCGTATACGTCTCTTTCATCTTGCTGCGCCCATAGTCGCCGTATCTTTGCTGGTGGGCTGCCAGCGCGATGTCGCATGCCTGACGCGCTAACGGGGATTGCTGGTTACCTCGGTTAATCAGTCGCATGGCCATCTCCTTCGATACGCTTAAACTTGATCACATAGACCCATGGGTTAGCGCGCCAGCTGTCAGAACCGTAGATAGACCGCCATAACGCTGCGTAAGCCTCTTTAACGTCACGTGCCGAGGAGCCAGAAATTCCCTCCGAACGTGCGTCTTCCTCACTGATATCGTTCAGCTGCTCGACCCGTACATCGGTGATCTCCAGCAGAATACGGCTGGCCCAGCGCGGCATGTGGATGCTGGGTGTCCAGCGGACATCCTCTGCCGGCGGCACGTTCTCGTAATGAGTTGGAACATGCGCAGGGTAATTCGCGCGATAAAGTTTCAGATCCGGCGCGCTTGCTCCAGCCTCTGCCCACGTCTCCCGCACCCAGATGCGATCACCGACGACACCGAACGGGCAATGGATTGCGATATCTTCAATTTTCGGCAACAACAGTCCGTTAAGAGGCCTGCTTAACCACATACCGGATAAACTTCCGCTTAATGTTCCCTCTGGCTGCGGCTTGATGATCCGCCGCGTCTGCGTCTTCCGTCCATCGAGGATCGCCCGCACCATCTCACCGTTAAAAATCATTCCGCGTTCGATAATTTTCGTCATATCGTTACCGGGAGGGCGAACCCTCCCGCCTCCCTTAGGCCACATATTCCGGTTTCATATCATCGAGGGTGATGCGGTACTTATCGTGCAATTCATCACCCAAGTGCCGTTTAGCCGCCAAGAGCATCTTTTCAACTTCCTCGAAGCGTTCTCCCGCACCTTCCACTCCCGGTTTTGGAAGTGCTTTGATAGCTGTATCAACTTTGTTTTTCGCATTCACAAAGTGGTACCGGCGCGTAGCTTTGTTTTTCAGTTCGGTGTGCAATGCTGCACCCAGTACGGATTTAGAAGCATTGATGTCGTTTCCGACGGTAGTGGCATCGTCCAGAGTTTCAGCAGAATCAATCCGTTTACGGTATTCATCAGCCAAAGTGTCGATATTTACTGAGGACTGCTGCGCGTTCTGTGTGGTAGATAAGTTGTCATCAGTAATTTCAGTCAAACTTATGTGCTGCACAGGGGCAGGGTTTACCTCCCGTTCTTCACGCCGATCATCCAGCTCGTCCGGGGTATAAACGCCCAGAATCACATCCGGGCAGAACAGGCGGGCCCAGCGCTTCACTGCGAGATATGCAAGCTGCTGGCGCGGGTCGTCAGCCCAGAGCGTTGAGTTACGGGTGCGAGCCTGAGCCAGCAGTAAATCGAGTTCTCTCGGCTGATCTTCACCCTTCAGGGTTGCGCGGATAATAATGCCGATCCCGGCTTCGTCAGCCAGGGTCCAGCCAGGGACCCGGTACTCGCCTTTTTCGCCTTTACGAATATGGAATTTTCCAACAACTTTTTCCCATGGCCCGTACCACTCATATTCAAAGCGGCTGGCAAGCACGCCGCTACGCGAAATGACGGCATTGACCAACTGCGCTTCGTACCCGAGCACACCATTAATCAGGTGCGTCTTCTGTGCTACAGCAAAGGGATTCATCTGCCATTGTGCTGCCTGCATCGCTACGGCCATGCAATCGGCCTGATTGCCCTGAAGATGCTTAGGAACTGTCGCGGTGCCCTGAGCCATAATCTGCGCAAAAGTGCTGATGGCGTTAAGGTATTGGGAATCGAACAGTGCCACGTTGGAATTAATAACGGTGTTCTGATCAGCAACGGTAACGTTGGTATTTTGCATATATCCCCCTTATGCCTGAGTACGCAGCGCTTCGAGGCGGCGCAGGTCGAAGTCGTTCAGTTCGTCGGTGTAGTCGGCAGTGATTGGTGCTGGCCATTCACCTGTGTCGAATCCGGTTGCGATAGCGCGCATCGCTTTGCGGTACTCGAGCATGCCCAGCTCCAGCAGTTCAGCGGATGCCTCGATGATGGCGATCCAGTGGTAGTTCTCGTCTTTGTTGACGAAAATCCAGAAGAACTGGTCCAGCGCCGCGGTTTCGCAGTACATGGCTGCGCTCAGGTGATAGTCGCGGTCAATGATTTCCCGGTGCAGTCTGGCGCGCAGGCTTTCCTGCTTTACGTTCCACATGCTGATAGTTTTCAGGTCTGCGCCGATACGCACACCGTCCAGGTCGATCTCGAGGTCCGGGCGCACACGAACTTCCAGGCCCGTCTCCTCGTCAAAGCCGAAGTAACTCACCTCGACGGCACGGCTCGGGTGGGTCAGCAGCATGCTGGCGGTCGGGTGAGCCAGAAGCGCTTTTTGAATATTCAGTGCGGTGCCCAGCTGCTGGCGGGTAACCAGCACTTTCCCCTCCGGGTTATCGCGCCAGGCATCCAGCAGCTCGTCGGCAAACACGGCATCTGGTTTGACTGTCTTCACGGCCTGAATCAGATCGGCCTTAGTGCCAGATACTTTCAGCGGCTGTGGCTTCTGCGCTTCCTGCGCCACCATGTCAGGGTTGATGATCGCTAACTGCTCGAGCAGCGCGTCACGGCTGCCGCTAGTTTTAACCGGCGTCGGCAGGGTGGCGTTGTACTCTTTGATGCAGGCTTTCATTGCCGTTGCCGTCTGCTTCTGGTCTGCATCGATACGCTGGAAGTTAGCTGGCAGCGTCATATAGTTCTGCGCTGTTTCTTCCAGGCTAGCGCCCAGCGGCACCTGAGCGGGCAGCGTGGCGTTATGCTCTTCAAGAAATCTTTTGATATCGTCTGCGCTCAGCAGTACAGGCAGGCCGTTGTTGTACTCATCGATAAAGGTGCGCAGTGTCGCCGTGGTGGTGAATGCGCCTTCTGGGATAACCGATGGGAAAGGAAGGGAGTTGCTGTCCTTCAAGTTGGTGGCGGAAGAGCGCTATATAATTTCCACCAAAGATAGCTGCATAACTCACAGAAAACTAAGTAGGGATGATCGTTACTGGTCCAAAGAAACCATTATGGAAGTTGTAAGGGAAATGGCTTCTAAAAATTGACTTGTCACTACGTACGCAATCATAATTCTTGAGCTGGCCTGAACAACCAGCAACCTGACCGCGATGCGCCACGGAGTGAACACCATGGCGCAGTTACAACTCATTAAGCAGTCCTCAGGGATCCTGATCCCGGCTACGCCGGAGACCAGCGATTTGCTGCAATCAAAAATCAAGCTCGGCGCCGTGCTGGTGGCCGACTTCAAACAGGTACGCAATCCTGCCTTTCATCGCCGCTTCTTCGCTCTGCTGAATCTGGGCTTCGAATACTGGGAGCCTACCGGCGGCGCAATCTCCTCCAACGAGCGCAAGCTGGTTACCGGCTACGCTAAATTCCTGGCTACCTATGGCGGAAACGAAGGCGCACTGCTCGATGCCGCTGAGCACTATCTTGAGCAGGTTGCGAGCCGCCGCGTAACAAACGGGATCAGCCTCTGTAAATCCTTCGATGCATACCGCGCCTGGGTGACTATTCAGGCCGGGCATTACGACGCTATCAAACTTCCGGATGGCACACTTCAGAAGCACCCACGCAGTATTTCATTCGCCAACATGGACGAAATTGAGTTCCAGCAGCTGTACAAGGCCGCGCTTGATGTCCTCTGGCGCTGGATATTATCCAAAGCATTCAGGGACCAGCGCGAGGCGGAGAATGCCGCTGCGCAACTCATGAGCTTCGCGGGGTGACGGGTATGAAGAAGACCTGGTTCCATCATACCGATTGCACAACCCAGCAGGCCGAAGAACTCATGGCGGAATACCAACGCCGCGGCGTGAAGGTAGAGCGCAACCTGAACTCAGATTATCTCACCTGGACCGTCAGCGCCCGGCTGCCTGAAGGCAGTAAACCACCGCGTATAAATCGCCGGTGGCAAAACCGGATATGGGGGTGAGCATGGCTATTTATCGCAGCAAAAAATGGCTCGCCGCCGTCGGGCAGATCGAGCGTTGTGTTCTTTGTGGAGCATGGGGGACGCAGGTGGCACACCGAAACGAAGGGAAAGGCATGGGATTAAAAACCGATGACTGTGCGACAGCTGCGCTCTGCGTTTGCTGTCATGACAGCATTGATAACGGGAATAAGCTGAACCGGGACGAGCGTCGGCAACTTATGGACCGCGCGATTGTTCTGACAGTGATTGAAGTTGCCCGCCGCGGGCTGGTGGTGCCCGCATGAAAATTTACGAAATTACGCCGATTGGCAAACCCCGAATGACTCAGCGCGACCGATGGCATAAACGGCCAGCAACAGCAGTGTACTGGGCGTACAAAGAACAGGTCCGGTTGCTGGGCATCCACCTGCCAGAGTCCGGATATCACGTCACGTTCGTTATCCCCATGCCAAAGAGCTGGAGTAGGACAAAGCGGGCGCAATATGTCGGCCGTCCTCATCAACAAAAGCCTGACAAAGACAATCTGGAAAAAGCTCTGCTGGATGCAGTGTTTGACGAAGATAGCCATGTCTGGGACGGACGGGTTACCAAAATCTGGGGAGAAACCGGGCAAATCATCATCGAGGAGGCCAGATGAAGCCAGAAACGCTTGAAATACTCCGCGCGCGCTGGCAGCGCCTTCGGATTTACCGCTACCGGGGATCGGTGCTGGTGGATTACCGCATCTTCCGTAATTACATCAGAATTGAATCAAAGCAGAGGGGCACATGAAACTGGAAGCAGCACTTAAACATTTTAGTCCTCAGGGAATGCATATCAGCGAAGATGTAAAGGGAACCTCTCCGGATCGTCTCACCGGCACTGATGTTATGGCGGCCATTGGCACCACCAGCAGCCGTGCGCGCTTCGGCCTGGCTGCTTTCTTCGGCAAAGCCGGCATTAGCAAAACAGATGAACAACTCGCAGTTCAGGCGCTGGCGCAGTTTGCCATTAAAAACGCCCCTAAAAATGTCCGCAAAGCCGCTGGCGATAAGCTCGGAGCCTGCATGTTGACGCTGGCGCAGTTTGCTTTCGTGGAGTATTCCTGTTCGGCGGCTACCAGCGTGATGTGTCACAGCTGTTGTGGTACCGGCCGGACCACTAAAGAGCAGGTCACCCGCAAGGTTTCGTACCCTTGGGGTAAAGCGCCATACTGGGCCAGCCGCTCCCGTGCCGTTCGTCCGTCTGACTGGGAGCTGTGGACAGAGGTAACAGAGGTTGTACCGGCGGTCTGTGATGTTTGCGAAGGCAAGGGAACGATAAGCGCCCGTTGTCGTTGCGGCGGCATAGGTGAAGTGGTGGACCGTAAAGCAACGAAGGAACGTGGCGTACCAGTTTTCAAAACGTGTGAACGTTGCTCTGGTATTGGCTTCTCTGCTATCTCCTCGGCGACGGTATATCGCGTCATTCTGAAGCGACTCCCTGACCTTCATCAGTCATCATGGTCGCGTAACTGGAAACCACTCTTTGAAATGCTTGTGGACACGCTGCGCAAGTGGGAATGTCAAGCGGCTGTCGAATTCGAGAAGGCAACAACTTAATAATATGATCGAAGCAAATGACGACGCATTTTTGCATGTTAGGGTTGACTTTGCATAAAAATGTCCTGTATGATTTCCACAGTTGATTATTGCGACCAAATGAAATTAAACCCGCTTTAGTGCGGGTTTTTGTAGCTAATTCATTAATTTCCACAGACAAGATCAGCTATGTAAGCGGCTGCACTTGAGCCACCTTTAACATAATCATATTTTCCAGCAACTTTTCCGCTCATTTCATACATTGTTATTTCACCAAACTCATTTTTGCATGCTTTAGAAGGAATGGTGAAATGAGAGTAGAGAATTTTCGCACTGGAGTTCTTGGAAATTGGAACTTCTTGTATGATTATTGACCGAATACCTTTGTTTTCAGTCAATGAACGTTCCTTACCATAGAAGTTGAAATTGTTTGTATTTGTCAGAAAGATCCAACCGTCAATTTTGTCAGCTGTGTATGCAGGAAGAGAAGAAATAGCTAATAAAAATGCTCCTGCTAACTTCAATTTTTTATGCATTAATGGTTTTCCTCGTTATCCATTTATGACTGGTACGCTTAAAGATGACACATCATCATTTGGTGATCAGGTTATCGGCACCATTCGCAAGCTATTTAATTAAAATTTCTGGTCGTGATCCGGCGTGCCTTTGCCATATCCGCGTCATGAGTTACACGATGGGTCACAGAACCTTCCGAGTGTGAGCCATAGGAATATGGCAAAGCGATTTTTTACCGCGATGCTATAGTTAAAGTGGCATTCGATAATGCTCTCGATACTGAAAATACTGGGTGGGGAGACACCCGCTTCGCAGAGACAACTGCATGACCCATGACCAGCAACCCAATGCTGGTCTTTTTTTTCCACTGGACAGTGCACGGAGCTTCTACCTCTGTGGTTCAAGGTTCGAATCCTCGATGGTGGACCATTAAGCACTACAACATTCGTTTACTGAAGGCTACCATCCGTCGGCCTTTTATATGCTCTTGACTATGCAAGCATAAAATAGTGAAAAATGCTTGCTATGTGTTTTGGTTGCTGTTTATTATGCAAGCATGTTTTACAGAAAGGTGCTTGCATATGTCAGGCGATAAGAAAGATCCAAAGGGTAAAGCTAAGGGCGGGGTTGCCAGGGCGAAGTCTCTTACTAAAGAGCAGCGTTCTGACATTGCCAAAAAGGCTGCTGCTGCAAGGTGGAGGGATAAAATTCACAAAGCCACCCATATGGGTAATTTCAAAGATGAATTTGGAATAGATGCTGAGTGTTATGTCTTAAGTGATGAATCGAAAACCGCAGTAGTTACTAAGGCTGGACTTGCTCGACTTTTAGGTATCGGCAACTTCGCAAGGGATGTCGATAAACTACTAAGCGCTGGTTACATGAAGGAGTTTGGTGGTCCAAGTTTAATAGCGAAAATTGAAAATCCTATTAATTTTCAATATAGTGGGCAGTCCAAAAACATCAATAACGCTCATGGGTTTGATATTGATGTGATCGTTGATATCGGAAAGGCGCTGATAGATGCAAAAAGTGCCGATGCTCTGCCACCGTCTAGAATCCCTGCTGCCGATACAGCTCAAAAACTAATAAATGCTTCCGCTAAATCAGGTATAAAAGGCGTAGCCTATGCATTGGCCGGTTATCGACCTGAAGTTCAAGAGGTAATCGATGCTTTTAAGGCATTTGTACGAGAGGAAGCCCGCCAATATGAGAAAGAGTTTCCCGACGAGTTGTATGAGGAATGGTATCGGTTATATGGACTTAATCGTCCGGAAAAAGGCAGGCCGATCCGCTTTGGACAGTTGACTAATATGCAAATTTACGTCCCACTGGCTAAGAGTAAGGGGAAGATATTAGAGCAAATTCGCGCCAGTAGGGATGAGAATGGAAAGCAATCAGATAAGTTACACCTCTTCCTTTCTGAAATTGGCGTCAAGGCCTTACGACAACACATCGGCAAACTTCTTGGCGTTGCAGCAATGAGCGACAACAAAGAGGAGTATGAGGCCGGCATTGAAAAAGTTTTTGGCCGTATGAAGCCAGAATTATAAACTTTCTGCCCGGCCACCGCGCCGGGTTTTTATTGTCTAAAGTCTTTCCCAATACTGCCGATAATCTTCGTTCTGAAATTGAAAAAAATAAATATCTGCATTCGTTGCCCGCTCCCGTGCGGGCTTTTTTTATTCCCCTCATTACTGAGAGGATACACAGCTATATGAGGGGAGACCTATGTCCGATCCATTTTCCGGCACAGGGCTGGCCGGTTTAGCTTTGACTGGAGCCAGTGTTTACGGTCTATTGACCGGAACTGATTACGGTGTTGTTTTTGGAGCATTTGCAGGCGCAGTATTCTACATAGCGACAGCGGCTGACCTGAGTGTGTTACGTCGCCTGGCATACTTCTTCGTGTCGTATATCGTCGGCATTCTTTGTTCGGGGCTGTTGGGTTCAAAACTCACATCCTGGACGGGGTACACCGAGAAGCCTCTGGATGCTATCGGTGCCGTAATAGCTTCTGCGTTAGCCGTTCAAATCCTTACGTTCCTGAACAAGCAGGACATCGGCTCGCTGGTGGCGCTGATAACGCGCCGGGGAGGTTCAGGTGGCACTAAATGACCCAACAGCAACTATCAACGCGCTGCTCTGCGCCGGAGTTGTGATTACTCTGATGTTTTATCGCCGTGGTGATTCGCGGCATCGGCCATGGATTTCGCGTTTAGCCTGGCTGATTACCGTCACTTACAGCGCTGTACCGCTGGCGTACCTGTGTGGGATCTACCCGCATTCATCATGGGCCACCATTGCGGCCAATATCATATTCCTTTCCGTGCTGGTGGCCGTCAAAGGCAACGTTGCACGTCTGGTTGATCATCTGAGGTACTAATGAACCAATCACAATTTCAGAAGGCGGCTGGTATCAGCGCCGGATTAGCTGCGCGCTGGTTTCCGCATATCGACGCCGCCATGAAGGAATACGGCATCACCGCACCGCTTGACCAGGCCATGTTTATTGCCCAGATGGGGCATGAAAGCTCCAGATTTACCCGTGTGGTGGAAAATCTTAATTATCCGGCAGAAAACTTAGTGCCGACGTTCGGCAGCCGCCGCATCACTCCACAGCAGGCCGCCGCACTAGGCAGAACGGCAGAGCACTCGGCTAATCAGAAAGCGATCGCTAATCTGGTTTACGGCGGTGAGTGGGGAAAAGAACACCTTGGCAATCAGGTCGCTGGTGATGGCTGGAAATATCGCGGTCGTGGGCTGAAACAGATTACCGGCCTGAGCAACTATCGCAGTTGTGGCCAGGCGTTGAAACTGGACCTTGTTACTCATCCGGAGCTGCTTGAAAAGGATGAATACGCCGCGCGCTCTGCCGCATGGTTCTATGCCTCCCGCGGTTGCCTTCTTCATTCCGGCGACATTGAGCGCGTGACACTGTTAATCAATGGCGGCCGCAACGGGCTGGATAAACGCCGTGCGCTGTTTAATCTGGCGAAATCAGTTTTGGTGTGAGGTGAGAGTGGGTATCGAAACGATAATCGGGCTGGCCGCACTGGTGATTTCCGCCATTGCAGGCGCTTTTGGCCTGGGCCATATTCGCGGCACCAGCAAAGCTGAAGCGAAAGCCGACCAGCAGCGCACCAAAGATAACGCAGCGGCAACGGTCGCAGCAGCCGAACGCCGGGTAGAAGCAACGAAAGAGGCCAGCAATGTACAGCAGACTGTTAACCATATGTCTGACGACGATGTTGATCGCGAGCTGCGGGACAACTGGACCCGTAAGGGTTGAGGTAGCCGATACGTCTTGCGACTGGGTTAAACCCATCTACTGCACAGCGCACGACTGGGATGTACTGGACAGGCAGACGAAGCGCGACATCCTGGCGCATAACAAAGCGTGGCAGGCGAACTGCAAGTAGGCCTTAATTGAAAGATAACTAAATAAATTTTCCAAATGGTCGTTATATAGAGAGTGTGTTTAATTAAGGGGGCAAACAATGCCTTTTCTCATGGTGTTCTTTGTTGTCATTATGGTGTTACTCCTCTGGAAGGCAGGAATACCCCAGGCTATCATTATGTTAATCATACCCATCATGTTTAGTACTTTGGGAGGTATGGTTGCCGCCGTGGGAGTAAGCGCGTTCGCTACACCTATTGTTGGAGTGCCTGTTGGAATCGTTGTATTTTTAATGTTGATGGGTAAGTTTTTATCCAGAAGGTAACCTAAATCCAATACTGAGGACAGGCATGTCACATGAATAGCTATGGCTTTCTTATGCGCATTCTTCATCTATTACAAAGCTCATCTGCTGGTTGCTAATGATGATAAAATGCAGAGTCCCATGGATTTTGGGGTAGGAAAAGCCTGGATATGATGCTAGAAATCATAACATTAAAAAGACCGTGAGATGCAGTATGAAAATCTTAGGATTGGATGAGTACAGAACCCTTCGTGAGGGAGGGACAATGAAGTATTTTGAACTGGAACGCATGCCTAACAGCACTTGGGTTGCCATTTTCGAAAGTTTGTTTGCCGAAAAGGATGAAAAGGCGTGGGTAGAGGGTTACTGCATTGTGACGAACTGCTCAAACAGTGAAGTATCCACCCGGTTCATATACTTGAAAGAAAAGTGCGAAGAAGCGAACTCTATATACAGGGTTAAGCATTCTGCACTATAACTAATTAAATAAACTTAAACTCCTGGTGATTTGTTTGCTGCCATTTTCACTTCTTTCAGAATTGAATTCAGGTGTATGAGTTAAAAAAGACTTTTGGGATATTAAAGGTAACGTAAATCACAGGCAAAAGATTCGTCAATGTGATTGAGTGTTCATGGGACTAACAATCTTCTCTTGTAAGGAATTATGTGTAGAAGGAGATTTTATGGCACAGCTATTGATTTTTGCTGATGATGAGCCTGCTAAGTTGCTGAAAATTCGAAGTTATCGGAGCAAGATTCTTTATCTGTATGCTAATGATGAGGTGAGGTGTTTGGATGTGGTGATTTTTTTTTCAACTTTTCTGAAAGGCGAAAGTGGAGCCATATTGGTGGCAGCCGACAGATACGTGAGCAGGAAAGAAATTATCGAGGCTTATGATGCTCTGATTGGTTGAAAGCAGCGAGACTGGCGCGTAGCAGTAGGATGGGGCATGCTTGGTTCTATACGTCAGTAGAGTGATACAGGAGTTCATATCGGCCAGACGAAGCGTGATGCTACTTTAATCCAGCGGGTGAGCGCTTAATATTGTTTGTCCCAACGGTTCGAACCCATTTCTGATTACCACATTCAAGCCACTGGCACTCGCTGGTGGCTTTTTTTATTGGAGTGAATAATGGCAAAACCGGACTGGGGAGAGCTTCAGCAACGGTTCCTGTCCGAACATGCCGCAACCGGCGTATCACCAAAGGAATGGTGTGAAGCGCAGGGACTGAACTACGCTACCGCCCGTCGATATATCAAAAAAACTTCTGCGCAAACTGCGCAAAAATCTGCGCAGAAAAAAGTGCGCATTGCGCAGAAAGAACAAAGCGCAAATGAGCTGATGGATGATGATGGACTTACTGCTCAGCAACGCTTATTTGTTGCGGAATACCTAAAGGATGGTAACGCCACACAAGCAGCTATCAGGGCGGGTTACAGCAAAAAATCCGCTGAACAAATTGGTTATCAACTCCTTCAGAAAACTTCAGTTGCCCAGGCTATTGCACAACAGCAGAAAGCCTCCATTGCGCGCACGCTTGGCGGTGCCGATGAAGTCCTCGCGCAGATGTGGCAGCTTGCCACCTTCGATGCAAACCAGCCAGCTACTGCTGTGTTTATGGGGATAAACTGTGCTCATAGTTCCGATTCATCCTACTGCTTTCAGCTTGGGGGACGAGGAAACCAGGGTATGTGGTGGAGGGCAAGAGAAAGCGCCTCATTCCTTCCATGGTTACGAGTTTATGACACTGGTAACACTACCAGAGCTAGTGACGGCACGTTAAAAGCAGCTTCCCCAGTAGTTAAACTGTATGCAGACGGTTCGTTTGAAACTAATAACGAATCAGAGGGCTGTACCGTAACTCGCATGAAAGCCGGAGAGTATCTGATCGAGGGCTGCATGGGTATGAATTCAGATGCGGCGTGGGGTGGGATTGATGGTGGCTTCGATATCCCTAAAGATCGTAATGGGCAGGCCCTAATCTGGCTTGACTATGAGGTTAATGCCGACGGATCAGTGCTCGTGAAAACATTCCACCGGGAATACCCGTCAGCACCGATATTTGCGAGGAACTCACGGGAAGGTTTCGTGGATGGCGAACCGGCCGATATTCCGGCCGATCAGTTTGTCAGTGTCCGTGTAGAGATGCCGCAAAACAGTATCTGGAATCAGCGTGCAGCTATGGCTGAAGTTTCTGATTGATCATCTGATTAAAGGCAGAATCATCAGGCATATCCAAGCGAACATCGATCCAGCTGTTCACCGGCACGTCCATCGGTTCCCCTTTTGTTTTGACGATCTCCCCTTCATCGCTCAGCATGTATTTTCGCTTAAACAGGCGGATAGTCAGCCCACCGCTTTCTGCCTGCTCTGCTTCAACAATCCCAAGCTCTCCCATGCCGCCTGGGTCCATTGGCGGCAGTAACTGCCATCCCTCTGACGCCAGGCCTGCCGAACCTCTCAGCACATAAACACCAACATCGACCCGGGAAATTTTGATTCCTTCAGCTTCGGTGTTCGCAGTACCGCAGCCGCACCATGCAAAACCATCCTCGGATATATCCGTGCGCTGGTTCTGTTCCTGAGAATTAACAATGCGAGCAACAGGTGAGGCCGCCTTTAGGGTGCCATCACTTGCTTTAGTCGTATTACCCGTTGAATATAATTTGACAGGTGAAAGCCACGTACCGCCTGCCTGTTTACGAATTGTGATATTTGCGGCTGACTGAGCTGACATTGCTTCATCGACCAGCATAAATCCGTAATTCGCACTATCTCCTCCTGAGGCCGCATTAGAACCGTTCCGATGGCGAACAGAAATATAGCTCCGCCATACATTATCATCAGTTATTCGGGCAGAACCTATTGTGGAAGGGTTGGTTGAAATATCATTAAACCAGCCAGTAGAAGATAAGGTTCCATCGATGTTGACACCAATTGCGGCCCCCCTGTTGCTACCCGTACCTCCCAGTGACACAGGCACGTAACCATTGCTGTCTACCAAACCGACGTTTTATAGATTGCCCTGCGGCATCCATGCCGATAACTTCACCTGATTTTTTGCAGAAAATATTGGGTGAAAAACATGCTAATTGGCTACGTAAGGGTGTCAACAAATGACCAAAACACAGATCTTCAGCGACAAGCTCTCGAACGCGCAGGATGTGAACAGGTTTTTGAGGAAAAAATGAGCGGGACGGTAGCGAACCGGCCAGCGCTTAAAAAGCTTCTTCGAACGCTGAGTGAGGGCGATACGCTGGTAGTGTGGAAGCTGGATCGCCTCGGGCGAAGCATGCGAAATCTGGTACTGCTGGTCGACGAACTCCGGCAGCGCGGCATCCACTTCAAAAGCCTTACGGACAGCATCGACACTTCCAGCCCAATGGGGCGTTTCATATTCCACATCATGTCAGCCCTGGCCGAGATGGAGAGGGAGTTAATCGTGGAACGCACCCGGGCAGGACTGGCGGCAGCCCGGGAGAAAGGGCGCATAGGCGGCAGAAGGCCGAAGTTAACCCCTGAGCAATGGGCGCAGGCTGGCAGGCTGATCGCAAACGGAATGGACAGAAAGCAGGTGGCGATTATTTACGACGTTGCGGTGTGCACCTTGTATAAAAAATTTCCGGCGCGGTAGGGGTAGAGGAAAAAAATATTGAACATTTAATCCAATTTTCGTAATAAAGTATTGAAATGATGTAATAAAGTTGTTGAAATTTTGGTAAGCGGTTGGGTTGAGCATTGGGGGTATTCATGGCAAAAACAGATTCTATTACACCTGAAGAGTTTAGGGCTATTCACTTTGAATTGTCTAAAATCTCATCAACTTGGGCAGACTTATGGCTAACATTGTTTTCTCTCCGTGCTGAAGGCAGCAGGGTGATTACTATTAGATATTCCGATATCGAAGATGACATGCTGCACTTGGCTGGAACTCCAAAGTTTGAGCCACGAACAATTAGATTAAATTTATTGCTTTCTAAGTTAATTGCGTACAGAAAGGATTGCAATCCTTCTGATATTTATGTTTTCCAGAGTAGATCAAATCGAGTTAAAGGGTTAGCTAGGCCTGTGACTGTAATAGCAATGAATAATGCCTTAAAACAAGCATCCAAATATGTAACAAGGAAAAACATCACCATGAAAAGTGCTTTAAGGGTAATCGGAAGGAACTAGTTGGACGAGGGTTCATACACTAAATACCCACCTGTTTATGGAAAGTTAGGACGATGGTCAATGATCACGTCCTTTATCAAGTCATTATTCTCCCTGATGATTTTCGATTTACTACTCGATTGGATGTAAGATATGTACATGCATGAATCTTAGGAGGGATTTCGAGTAAGTAAAATGAGATCCTGATCAGAATAAATCAAACCTGGCATTGAGTAGAGTAAATAATAAAGCAGCGCATGCAAGATTTAATAGTATAACAAAACGGGCAGAAACATTCACTGAACAAATCTCCTGATCATGTATTAGACAGAGAATGACTGTAATGTAAAACCATCTTACATACACCTACTAAAAAAGACAGATAAAACAAGGTGCCATCCGATGAGATAGCTAAGCATTTGCGCCTTGGATAGGTCTTACCATCGGAACATCGGGTTATGCTCGCTTGTTGAGTGCTGAGAAATGAAGAGATTAGAGGTTTATAAGAGGTAGCCAGTTTGTCAAACGAGATAGTTTATTTATGATGCTCAACATATTGAATTGTTTAGCTTTATCATGGTGGTTTAGGGGGCGTTAAAACGAACTTATCACATTGTATTAAAAGTAAACAACTATCTTTCGTTTGATGCCTGAAAGCAGATGGGGATGGTTTTTCACTTTTTCTTCTAAAGGTCCAGAGTACGTTGCCGATAGTGAACATAGCGGCGCAGGAGCCAAATGGTGGAAGCCGTAAACTTAATTTAAGTTCAGTCAAATAGGAATTACTATCATGGCACAAGTCATCAATACCAACAGCCTCTCGTTGCTCACTCAGAACAACATCAACAAAAACCAGTCTTCAATGTCTACTGCCATTGAGCGTCTGTCTTCCGGTCTGCGTATCAACAGCGCAAAAGATGATGCTGCTGGCCAGGCGATTGCCAACCGCTTCACCTCTAACATCAAAGGTCTGACTCAGGCTGCGCGTAACGCCAACGACGGTATCTCCGTTGCACAGACCACTGAAGGCGCATTGTCTGAAATCAACAACAACTTACAGCGTATCCGTGAGCTGACTGTTCAGTCTTCTACTGGTACTAACTCTGAATCCGATCTGAACTCAATCCAGGACGAAATCAAATCCCGTCTGGACGAAATTGACCGCGTATCCGGCCAGACCCAGTTCAACGGCGTGAACGTGCTGGCAAAAGACGGTTCCATGAAAATTCAGGTTGGTGCGAACGATGGTGAAACCATCACAATTGACCTGAAAAAAATTGATTCCTCTACTTTAAACCTGACTGGATTTAACGTTAACGGTAAAGGTGAAGTAGCGAATACCAAAGCAACAGCTGACGATCTGAAATTAGCTGGTTTTACTAAAGGCACTACAGATGCGAATGGTGTGACTGATTATAAGAACACCATTGCTAACAGTAAGGCATCAGCTTCTGATTTATTAGCAAATATCTCAGATAAATCCGTTATCACTGGCGGCGGCGCAAATGCGTTCGGTGTGGCTGCAACCGCAGGTTACAAATATGACGCGGCAAGCAAATCATACAGCTTCGATGCGACAGGCGCAGATTCAGCAAAGACACTAAGCATTATTAACCCAAATACAGGGGATTCTTCTCAGGCAACGGTTACGATCGGTGGTAAAGATCAGAAAGTTAACATCTCCCAGGATGGTAAAATCACTGCGGCAGATGATAACGCGACGCTGTATTTAGATAAGCAAGGTAACCTGACGAAAACCAATGCGGGTGGCGATGCTGCTGCAACTTGGGACGGATTAATTTCAAACAGCGACTCGACTGGCGCAGTTCCTGTTGGTGTTAAGACTAAAATCACTCTTACGTCCGGTGCTGCTTCCGGGATGTCTGTGAGTTCAGAAGGTGCCGGCAGTCAGACTTCAACAAATGCCCAGATTCTGGCGGATGGCGCATTTGCTGCCAAAGTGAGCATCGACGGTGGCGCGGCAACCGATATTATGGTTGCTAATAATGGTAATATCACTGCGGCTGACGGTAGTGCGCTTTATCTTGATGCAACAACTGGTGGCTTCACTGCTACTGCAGCGGGGAATACAGCTGCAACATTAGACGCATTAATTGCTAATGGTAAAACAGCGACTATGACCGTCGCATCAGGTACCAGTCAGAACACTGTTTATAGCACTACTGGCAGCGCTGACTTCACCAGCCTGGCTAAAGTTGACACTGTTAATATCACCAATGCACATGTAAGTGCTGAAGGCATGGCCAACCTGACTAAAGGTGCAAACTTCACCCTTGATCTGGGTGGTACAGGTACAGCCACTCACACCGTTACCGCAGGTGTTGTTAAAGATGCTGCCAATGACGATGTTTATGTTGACGACGGTGCGCTTTCCAGCGAGCCGACAAAAGATGTGACCTACTTTGAACAGAAGAACGGTGCTATCACCAACAGCACTGGCGGTACCATTTATGAAACTGCTGATGGTAAGTTGACCACCGAAGCTACCACCGCTTCCACCTCTACTGCCGATCCACTGAAAGCGCTGGACGATGCAATCAGCCAGATCGACAAATTCCGTTCTTCCCTGGGTGCTGTACAAAACCGTCTGGTTTCTGCAGTAACCAACCTGAACAACACCACTACCAACCTGTCTGAAGCGCAGTCCCGTATTCAGGATGCGGACTATGCGACCGAAGTGTCCAACATGTCCAAAGCGCAGATCATCCAGCAGGCTGGTAACTCCGTGCTGTCCAAAGCTAACCAGGTTCCTCAGCAGGTTCTGTCTCTGCTGCAAGGCTAATTTCAAATTAAGTGTCAAAGCCCCATATATGTGGGGCTTTTTATTGGTTGAATAAGGTCGTTAAAAGTAGTCAAATCCTTTAATCAACGCTCGCACGATGATTTAGCATTTAACCAGTTTCGCTCCGTTTACACAGGTCCAGTTGTGATTAAAAAACAGGCATTCAAATTTTTGCTTGAACCTAACAAAGGTCAGTTATCAGACTTTTTGGCCTTTGCTGGCTCCTGTCGTTTTGTTTACAACAAAGGCCTTGCTCTTCTTAACGAGAATTACCGTTCTGGTAAAAAATTCATAGGCTACATTCATCTGGCTTCTGAATTGGTTGAATGGAAGAATGAAGAGAGCCTTTCTTGGTTGAAAGAAGCCCCTTCTCAGTGTTTACAGCAATCGTTAAGAGATTTAGACAGAGCATTCAGAAACTTTTTTACCGGCAAATCACAATATCCAAAGTTTAAAAAGAAAGGTCGGCATGATTCTTTCCGTATACCATGCCAAAGGGTTAGAGTAGATCAAGAAAAAAAATTGGTATCTCTTCCTAAAGTCGGCTGGGTAAAGTATCGCAAGAGTCGTGAAATCATTGGTGATTTAAAAAACGCAACTATTTCCCTGAATCAGGGGAAGTGGTATATCAGTTTTAATACAGAGCAAACAGTCCCTGATCCAATACACCCCTCTGATATCAAATCTACAATTGTACTTAATAATGTGGATAGCGTTCATCTGTCATCTGGGGGCGGCGGTGATAACACTTACCAAGCGGAAGAAAAGAAAAAATTAATCCGTCTTAATAAAACACTGACCAGAAGAAAGAAACACAGCCAAAATTGGCTAAAAACCAAAGGTAAAATTGACAGAGTAAAATCAAAGGCAGCAAGGATAAGACTCGATAATATCCATAAAGCAACCACGGCAATTTGTAAAAATCACGCAGTTGTTGAGGTTGTGAACTTGATGGATTCTGTATCTGACAAGAACGATAACACTCTGAGTATGAGATACGAATTTGTCAGGCAGTTGATATACAAACAAGAATGGCTGGGTGGTGAAGTTATTCGCCGGGAGAGTAAACCCTTGTAAGGGGGTTCAGTGATAATGTAGTATATGATGAATTTTAAGCGGCAGGGCATGTCGTTTCTGCTTGTGGAGGAAGGTTAATTCAACTTCCGTTGAAGCAAGAATCTCTTGATTGTTATTGAGAATGTCAACGTCTGGTCCAATACTTTACAAGTAGAAGTATATAAGTATGTTGAAATGGATTTGCGAGTTTTCAGTTGTGAAAGTTAAAAGCTAACTCAAAACGTAATTTATAAACCACTCGGTATCTCAACTAGTACCGCCCCTCAATGATTCTTGAAAATAGGCTTAAAACTTACTGGGTCTGCGACAGACTCAGGTTACCAAGCTTGTTTACAAAATAGGATTACTTGACTGCTCTATTGGCTGTCTACGGAACAATGAGTGGAAATTGAAGTATAAGAGCAATTTACGAGGCAGAAAAAGAAGATAAAAAAAGCTGAGTAATACACGCATTATTCTCAATAGAACGAGTAAAGTAAACTGCCGCCTGTCGTATGCAAAACGGGCGGCGACTGGCCGGTGATGGGGCGATAGTAAGAGTTGCAGAGCGAGCTTCGAAACTGATACAGGCTTTGCGGTAATCGAACCTGTAATGAAGAAGACGCCAGGTGATGTGTTGTTGATTCTGTGCGACTGCCACACACAGTTTGCCAATCTGATGGGGCTGTCACTCATGACAGATGATGGCGAAGCGATCGAAGGTGCTGCTCTGGAAGGGGGGAGGTGCTTGGTAGAGTGACGTTCTTCATCAACCGCGCGCTGGGTGATGATGACTGCCCAACAATTTAATTTACATTGCTTAACTGTAGGCACTCGTTATCACTCAATGAACAGGAGATCGTATGCTGACGATTTGGGCGCTACAGTGTAATATGCATGCCAGTCGTTGATGGGGTAGTTACTGTGGAGTGTCCACCGCTGTGTCCATCAAGAAGATTTAATCCGCATAGCGAGTAAATAAATCCATACATATGAAAAACATAAGAAATTTCTCCATCATTGCTCACATTGACCACGGTAAGTCGACGCTGTCTGACCGTATTATCCAGATTTGCGGTGGCCTGTCTGATCGTGAAATGGCAGCCCAGGTTCTGGACTCCATGGACCTGGAACGCGAACGCGGTATTACCATCAAAGCGCAGAGCGTGACGCTCGACTATAAAGCTTCCGATGGTGAAACCTATCAGCTGAACTTTATCGACACCCCAGGGCACGTTGACTTCTCTTATGAAGTGTCACGCTCGCTGGCGGCCTGCGAAGGCGCGCTGCTGGTGGTGGATGCCGGGCAGGGCGTAGAGGCCCAGACGCTGGCAAACTGCTACACCGCCATGGAAATGGATCTTGAAGTGGTGCCGGTTCTGAATAAAATCGACCTGCCAGCCGCCGATCCTGAGCGCGTAGCGGAAGAGATTGAAGACATCGTCGGTATTGATGCGACCGATGCAGTGCGCTGCTCGGCGAAAACCGGTGTCGGTGTTCCGGACGTACTGGAACGTCTGGTGCGTGATATTCCGCCGCCGGAAGGCGACCCGGATGCGCCGCTACAGGCGCTGATCATCGACTCCTGGTTTGATAACTACCTCGGCGTTGTCTCGCTGGTGCGTATTAAAAACGGCACCATGCGTAAAGGCGACAAAATCAAGGTCATGAGCACCGGCCAGGTCTACAACGCTGACCGTCTGGGCATCTTCACGCCAAAACAGGTTGACCGTACCGAACTGAAATGCGGCGAAGTGGGCTGGCTGGTCTGTGCAATTAAAGACATCCTCGGCGCGCCGGTGGGCGATACCCTGACCGGTGCACGTAACCCGGCAGATAAAGCGCTGCCAGGCTTCAAAAAGGTGAAACCGCAGGTTTATGCGGGTCTGTTCCCGGTCAGCTCTGACGATTACGAAAACTTCCGCGATGCGCTCGGAAAGCTGAGCCTCAACGATGCCTCCCTGTTCTACGAGCCAGAAAGCTCAACGGCGCTGGGCTTTGGCTTCCGCTGTGGCTTCCTCGGTCTGCTGCACATGGAGATCATTCAGGAACGTCTGGAGCGTGAATACGATCTGGATCTAATCACCACCGCCCCGACGGTTGTCTACGAAGTAGAAACCACCTCGAAAGAGGTGATCTACGTCGACAGCCCGTCCAAGCTCCCACCGCTGAATAATATTCAGGAACTGCGCGAGCCTATCGCAGAGTGTCACATGCTGCTGCCGCAGGAGTTCCTCGGTAACGTGATCACCCTGTGTATTGAGAAGCGTGGCGTGCAGACCAACATGGTTTACCACGGTAACCAGGTGGCGCTGACCTATGAAATTCCGATGGCAGAAGTGGTGCTCGACTTCTTCGACCGTCTGAAGTCTACCTCCCGTGGCTATGCGTCGCTGGACTACAACTTCAAACGCTTCCAGGCCTCGAACATGGTTCGTGTGGACGTGCTGATCAACGGTGAGCGTGTGGATGCGCTGGCGCTGATCACCCACAACGATAACGCACCGTACCGTGGTCGTGAGCTGGTTGAGAAGATGAAAGATCTGATCCCGCGTCAGCAGTTTGACATTGCGATTCAGGCGGCCATCGGTAACCACATCATTGCCCGTTCAACCGTGAAGCAGCTGCGTAAAAACGTTCTGGCTAAGTGCTACGGCGGCGACGTCAGCCGTAAGAAAAAGCTGTTGCAGAAGCAGAAAGAAGGTAAGAAGCGTATGAAGCAGGTCGGTAACGTTGAGCTGCCGCAGGAAGCATTCCTTGCCATCCTTCATGTTGGTAAAGACGGTAACGGTAAATAACCTTAAGGAGTTGGCATGGCGAACATGTTTGCCCTGATCCTGGTCATCGCTACCCTGGTGACAGGTCTGTTGTGGTGCCTCGATAAGTTTATCTTCGCCCCAAAACGCCGTGAACGTCAGGCTGCCGCGCAGGCAGCCACGGGCGATGCGCTGGACGCGAAAACCCTGAAAAAAGTCGGCCCAAAACCGGGCTGGCTGGAAACAGGGGCATCGGTATTCCCGGTGCTGGCGATTGTGCTGGTGGTGCGTTCATTTATCTATGAACCGTTCCAGATCCCGTCAGGATCGATGATGCCAACGCTGCTGATCGGTGATTTCATTCTGGTTGAGAAGTTTGCCTATGGCATCAAAGATCCGATCTATCAGAAAACGCTGATCGAAACGGGTCATCCGAAACGTGGCGACATCGTGGTGTTTAAATATCCGGAAGACCCGCGGCTGGATTATATTAAACGCGCGGTAGGTCTGCCGGGCGATAAAGTGACCTACGATCCGGTGGCGAAAGAGGTGACCATTCAGCCAGGCTGTAGCTCTGGCACCGCATGTGAAAATGCGCTGCCAGTCACTTACTCCAACGTTGAGCCAGCTGATTTTGTGCAGACCTTCGCCCGCCGTAACGGCGGTGAAGCGACCAGCGGATTCTTCCAGGTGCCAAAAGGTGAAACCAAAGAGAATGGCATTCGTCTGGTTGAACGCAAAGAGACGCTGGGCGATGTTACTCACCGCATTCTGACCGTGCCCATCGCACAGGATCAGCTGGCAATGTACTACCAGCAGCCAGGCCAACAGCTGGCGACCTGGATTGTGCCGCCGGGACACTACTTCATGATGGGTGACAACCGTGATAACTCTGCGGACAGCCGTTACTGGGGCTTTGTGCCGGAAGCGAATCTGGTCGGTAAAGCAACCGCTATCTGGATGAGTTTTGAGAAGCAGGAAGGCGAGTGGCCGACCGGCGTTCGCCTGAATCGTATTGGCGGAATTCATTAATTTTCGCCAAAAATAACACGTAGCGGCTTTTATTCGCCGCTACGTGAATTATTTCAGCGATAAATCTCTTTGAACTAACGACATCCCCTGTCGTTGTGTATAGAATATTCCCCCGAAGTTTAAGGTTGGCCCTGCAAGGGTGCCACGGCACACGAAACCGCGTTGGTTTTCTCAGGTCGGTTTCGTGTGCTGCATTTTTGACGCATTCATTTATTGGTATCGCATGAACCCCATCGTAATTAATCGGCTTCAACGGAAGCTGGGCTACACTTTTCATCATCAGGAGTTGTTGCAACAGGCATTAACCCATCGCAGTGCCAGCAGCAAACATAATGAGCGTCTCGAGTTTTTAGGTGACTCTATTTTAAGTTTCGTGATTGCAAATGCGCTTTATCATCGTTTTCCGCGTGTGGACGAAGGTGATATGAGCCGCATGCGCGCCACGCTGGTGCGCGGCAATACCCTCGCTGAAATCGCACGCGAATTTGAGCTGGGTGAATGCCTGCGTCTGGGGCCAGGTGAGCTGAAAAGTGGTGGTTTCCGTCGTGAATCCATCCTTGCCGATACGGTCGAGGCATTGATCGGTGGCGTGTTCCTGGACAGCGATATCCAGACCGTAGAAAAGCTGATCCTTAACTGGTATCAGACCCGCCTGGACGAAATCAGCCCGGGCGATAAACAAAAAGATCCTAAAACGCGTCTGCAAGAATATTTGCAGGGTCGTCATCTGCCGCTGCCATCCTATCTGGTGGTGCAGGTGCGTGGCGAAGCCCACGATCAGGAATTTACCATCCATTGCCAGGTCAGTGGCCTGAGTGAACCGGTGGTCGGCACGGGTTCAAGCCGTCGTAAGGCTGAACAGGCTGCCGCCGAACAGGCGTTAAAAATGCTGGAGCTGGAATGAGCATCGACAAAACCTATTGCGGATTTATTGCCATCGTCGGACGTCCGAACGTTGGCAAATCCACCCTGCTGAATAATCTGCTTGGGCAGAAGATTTCTATCACCTCGCGTAAGGCGCAGACCACGCGTCACCGCATCGTCGGTATCCATACTGAAGGCGCGTATCAGGCGATCTACGTCGATACACCGGGCCTGCACATGGAAGAGAAGCGCGCCATCAACCGTCTGATGAACAAGGCGGCGAGCAGCTCCATTGGCGACGTAGAGCTGGTGATTTTCGTTGTGGAAGGCACCCGCTGGACGCCGGACGACGAAATGGTCCTGAACAAGCTGCGCGACGGCAAAACGCCGGTGATCCTCGCAGTCAATAAAGTGGACAACGTGCAGGAAAAAGCCGATCTGCTGCCGCACCTGCAATGGCTGGGCAGCCAGATGAACTTCCTGGACATCGTCCCGCTGTCTGCGGAAACGGGTCTGAACGTTGATACCATCGCGGGTATCGTGCGCAAGCATCTGCCGGAAGCGACTCATCACTTCCCGGAAGACTACATCACCGATCGCTCTCAGCGTTTTATGGCGTCTGAAATCATCCGTGAGAAGCTGATGCGTTTCCTGGGCGCTGAACTGCCGTACTCTGTGACGGTGGAGATCGAGCGTTTCCAGAGCAACGAGCGTGGCGGCTACGATATTAACGGTCTGATCCTCGTTGAGCGTGAAGGGCAGAAGAAGATGGTGATCGGCAATAAAGGCGCCAAGATCAAAACTATCGGAATCGAAGCCCGTAAAGACATGCAGGACATGTTTGAAGCACCGGTTCACCTGGAACTGTGGGTGAAAGTGAAATCAGGCTGGGCCGATGATGAGCGTGCGCTGCGCAGCCTCGGTTACGGCGAAGATCAGTAACTTAAGACGACGAGCATATGGATGGATGGCAGCGCGCCTTTGTCCTGCATAGTCGTCCCTGGAGCGAAACCAGCCTGATGCTGGACGTCTTCACGGAAGAGTCCGGTCGCGTGCGCCTTGTTGCCAAAGGCGCACGTTCCAGACGTTCTAATCTGAAAGGTGCCTTGCAGCCTTTCACCCCGCTGCTGGTCCGCTTTGGCGGGCGAGGGGAAGTCAAAACCCTGCGCAGTGCTGAAGCCGTCTCCCTGGCGCTTCCTCTTTCTGGTATCACGCTCTACAGCGGTTTGTATGTTAACGAACTCATCTCACGGGTTCTTGAACATGAGACCCGCTTCTCTGAACTTTTCTTTGATTACCTGCACTGTATTCAGGCACTTGCTGGCGCAACCGGCACCCCTGAGCCTGTTCTGCGTCGTTTCGAACTGGCGCTGCTCGGGCACCTTGGTTACGGCGTTGATTTTCTGCACTGTGCGGGAAGCGGCGACGAGGTAGAAGATACCATGACCTATCGCTATCGTGAGGAAAAGGGCTTTATTGCCAGTGTCGTCGTCGATAACAGCACCTTTACCGGGCACCAGCTCAGAGCACTGTATGAACGCGAGTTCCCGGACGCCGACACCCTGCGTGCGGCAAAACGCTTTACCCGAATTGCGCTCAAGCCGTATCTTGGGGGCAAACCTTTAAAGAGCCGCGAATTATTCAGGCAGTTTATGCCGAAACGCTAATGTTTTACCCCTCACCCCAGCCCTCTCCCGGAGGGGGAGGGAGAAGGTAAATGAACAAAAATACCGAGGATTGTCATGGCTGAATTACTGTTAGGCGTCAACATCGATCACATCGCCACGTTACGTAATGCACGCGGTACCGCGTATCCCGATCCGGTTCAGGCGGCGTTTATCGCTGAGCAGGCTGGCGCCGACGGCATTACCGTTCACCTGCGTGAAGATCGTCGCCACATCACCGACCGGGACGTGCGCATCCTGCGTCAGACGCTGGACACCCGCATGAATCTGGAGATGGCGGTCACCGAAGAGATGCTGGCGATTGCCTGCGAGACCAAACCGCATTTTTGCTGCCTGGTGCCGGAAAAGCGTCAGGAAGTGACCACCGAAGGCGGTCTGGATGTGGCCGGGCAGCTCGACAAAATGCGCGATGCCTGCAAACGCCTGGCGGATGCCGGTATCCTGGTTTCTCTGTTTATCGACGCCGATTTCACCCAGATTAAAGCCGCTGCCGACGTGGGGGCGCCGTATATTGAAATTCACACCGGCTGCTATGCCGATGCCGAAAACGATGCAGCGCAGGCGAAAGAGCTGGAGCGAATCGCCAAAGCGGCAACCTACGCCGCGAGCCTGGGACTGAAGGTTAACGCCGGTCACGGCCTGACCTATCACAACGTAAAAGCCATCGCTGCCCTGCCGGAAATGCACGAGCTGAACATCGGCCACGCCATCATTGGCCGCGCGGTGATGAGCGGTCTTAAAGAAGCGGTTTCCGAGATGAAGCGCCTGATGCTGGAAGCGCGTCAGTAATGGCTATTCTGGGCTTAGGCACCGACATCGTTGAAATAGCCCGCATTGAAGCGGTGATCGCCCGGAGCGGCGATCGCCTCGCAAGACGCGTGCTGAGCGATAACGAATGGGCTATCTGGGAGGCGCATCAACAGCCGGTGCGCTTTCTGGCAAAGCGTTTCGCGGTAAAAGAGGCGGCGGCGAAAGCGTTCGGCACGGGCATTCGTAACGGCCTGGCGTTTAACCAGTTTGAAGTGTTTAACGATGAGCTGGGTAAGCCACGTCTGCGTTTATGGGGCGAGGCGCTTAAGCTGGCGGAAAAGCTGGGCGTGGCGCACATGCACGTAACGCTTGCCGATGAACGCCACTACGCCTGTGCGACGGTGATCATCGAGAGTTAAATTTTGTCCGCATGGTGCATCAGGACAAACTTATCCCACAGCTGTTCTTCGTTCTCGACGTGTGCCGGATCTTTTAAGATCGTATTGGGAATGGGGCACACCTTCTGGCAGGTCGGCGTCTCATAGTGGCCGATGCATTCGGTGCAGCGGTCGCTGTTAATCTCATAAATGCTGTCGCCCATCGAAATCGCCTCGTTCGGGCATTCGGGTTCGCACATATCGCAGTTGATGCATTTTTTGGTGATTAACAGCGCCATCAGGAAATTCTCAGAAACATCACAAACAGGGCGGGCATTATACGCTCATTCGTTGTTCAGACCAGTTTTTTTACCAGCTCTTCGCTGTGACGAATACGCTCTGGCGCACGCTCCAGATCCTGCTGAACCAGCGCCATAAACAGCAGGTCCGTCAGCATCATCTGCGCACTCGTCGACGAAATCGCCGCACTGCGAGTGGCCTGTTCCTCGGCAATGGTATACAGACAGCGGGTGGCCCGTTGCTGGAGCGCATTCGGGCTGAAGCCAGTAATCGCCAGAATTTTTCCTCCTACGCGCAGGGCTTCGTCGGTAGCCATATTAATTTCACGACGCTCGCCGGAATAGGAGATGGCCAGCAGTAAATCGTCAGGATCCATGGCCTGCACGGTCGCCAGCAGCGCGTGCATATCCTGTTCAACGATGGCGTTATAGCCGATTTTTGTCAGCTTCCAGCCAAAGTTACGCGCAACCAGTCCGGAGGCGCCGATCCCGGTCAATACAATACGCCGCGCGTCGCGAAGCATGGCTACGCTTTCCAGCAGCTTCTCTTCCGTGTTCACATCCAGCGTGGCATGCATTGCCGCCACGTTCTCTTTGATCAGCTTTTCGCCGACCAGACGCATCGGATCGTCGCCGCGGATCTGGTTATGCACCGGCATTGACTGCGGATTAGGGTTGCTTACCAGTGCTTCACTGATCGCCAGTTTTAGCGCCGGAAAGCCTTTATAGCCTATCTTCTGGGCAAATTTCACCACGCTCGACTGGCTCACCCCGGCTTCGCCTGCCAGCTGCTGGGAGCTGAGGTGTCGCGCGCGATCGGGCTGGGAAAGTAAATAATCCGCCAGCTTTTTGTCACTCTGGGCAAACCCTGCGTAGCGCTGGCGAATACGAATTAAACAGTTCATACGGTCTCCTGGCGAAAATGTGATTACCCGCGCAAATACGAATTTTGCTCGCCTGAATGAATTTTATATTCCATTATAGTGCGTTTATTATGAATTAAAAATTCCAGAGGTAAATAACATGAATCTAGGCTCTCTTGTTTCTGAAACGCGTAACCCGCAAACCATGGATCTTGATGCACTGTCCACGCTGGAGCTGGTAAACCGCTTTAATCAACAGGATACCCTCGTCGCGCTGGCAGTCAAAGAGACATTGCCCGAGGTGGCGAAAGCCGTAGACGCCGCTGCCGACTCTCTGAAAGCAGGAGGACGCATTATTTACATGGGGGCGGGTACCAGTGGGCGACTCGGTGTGCTGGATGCCTCAGAATGTCCCCCGACCTTTGGCGTTCCGCACGGTCTGGTCGTTGGCCTGATTGCCGGTGGCCCCGGCGCGCTGCTGAAAGCGGTGGAAGGGGCAGAAGACAATAAACAGCTTGGGGAAGACGATCTCAGGGCGCTGAACCTGACCGCGCAGGATCTGGTCGTCGGGCTGGCGGCTTCTGGTCGTACGCCGTACGTCATTGGTGGGCTGGAATACGCCAGACAGACGGGATGTACCACGGTGGCCATCTCTTGTAACCCGGGTTCGCCGATTGCGCAGGTGGCCGCCATTGCCATCTCTCCGGTCGTCGGGCCGGAAGCGCTCACCGGCTCCACGCGCCTGAAATCGGGAACCGCGCAGAAGCTGGTGCTCAATATGATCTCCACCGGCGCGATGGTGAAATTCGGCAAGGTCTACCAAAACCTGATGGTGGATATGCAGGCCACCAACGTCAAGTTGGTGGACAGAGCCTGCCGCATGGTGATAGAGGCGACAGGGGCAGGTCGGGAAGAGGCGGAAGCGGTACTCAAACAGACCGATTACGACGTCAAACCCGCCATTCTGATGATATTAACCGGGCTGGATGCAGCCGCGGCCAGAGCCAGGCTCGAAGCCCATCACGGGTTTTTACGGGCGGCATTAGAACACCAATAAGAGGCGTGTATGGACAAAACAGCAGCGCTCGCCAGCGACATCCTGCTTGGGATCGGTGGGGAAAAAAATATTCAGCGTCTGGAAAACTGCATGACGCGTGTACGCGTCGAGGTGCACAACGACGAAAAGCTTGATTTAACGCGCCTGAAGCAGCTCCCCGGCGTGAGCGGGTACGTTAAACAGGGGCAACAGCACCAGCTGATTGTCGGTCCGGGCAAAGCGGCGCAGGTGGTTGATGCCATGCGCGCCCTGATGACGGGCAGTGAAACGGCTCCCGCCTTTGACGACGCGGAACGCACCAAAGCGCAGGCGAAAGCCAAATACAAAGCCCCCATGAGCGATGCGCTGCGCCAGCTGGCAAACGTCTTTATTCCTCTGATCCCGGCGTTTATCGCATCGGGGCTGATCACCGGGATTATCAATATCCTCAAGCGTCCGGATATTGTCGGGAATTTCGCCACCCAGTATCCGAACCTGCTGGGTATTCTGGCGATTTTCGGCAGCGCGGTGTTTGCCATCATGAACATTCTGGTGGGGGTAAACACGGCCAAAGTGTTCGGCGGCTCGCTGGCGATGGGCGGCGTAATGGCGGGTATCCTCTCCAGCCCGCAGCTGGCGCAGATTACGCTGTTTGGCGAGGCGCTTCAGCCAGGCCGCGGTGGGGTGATTGCCGTGCTGCTGGTGGTCATTCTGATGTGCTGGATCGAGAAAAAGCTGCGCGCGTTGCTGCCAGGCTCGATTGAGCTGATCCTCAACCCGCTGCTGACCACATTGATTACCGGGAGCGTGGCGATTGTGGCGCTGCAACCGTTAGGCGGCGCGATCTCTGAAGCCATCGCCCACGGCGCGTCTCTGGCGATCGATCGCGGCGGGCTGCTGGTGGGGGCCGTGCTGTCCGGGACCTTCCTGCCGTTAGTGCTGACCGGTCTGCATCAGGGGCTGGTGCCGATCCACGTCGAACTGGTACAGGCGCACGGCTATAACGCACTGCTGCCGATCCTGTCGATGGCGGGCGTTGGGCAGGTCGGCGCGGCCATCGCGGTGCTGATGAAAACCCGCAACGCGCGTCTGAAAAAGGTCATTAAAGGGGCGCTGCCGGTCGGGTTACTCGGTATCGGCGAACCGTTGATTTTCGGCGTGACCTTGCCGCTGGGTAAGCCGTTCCTGGCCGCCTGCCTCGGTGGCGCGGTGGGCGGGGCGTTAATCAGCTACTGGAAAGTGGCGACCGTCATTACCTTCGGGATCTCCGGTTTACCGCTGGCATTAACCATCGTGACCGGAAAAGTGATGCTCTATCTGTTAGGCTATCTGGTAGCGGTGATCGCCGGGTTCCTGTTTACCTGGCTGTTAGGATTCAACGACCCAGAGGAGTAAGGTTTGGCCAGTCACGAGCGTCGCGTTGTCTTTTTTGATCTTGATGGAACGCTGCATCAGCAGGATATGTTCGGCACCTTTATGCGCTACCTGCTGCGGCGCCAGCCCCTTAACGCGTTGCTGGTATTACCCCTGTTACCCGTTATTGGTATCGCGCTGCTGGTGAAAGGCCGTGCAGCGCGCTGGCCGATGAGCCTGCTGCTCTGGGGATGCACGTTTGGTCATAGCGAAGCGCGCCTTAAGCAGCTCGAACAGGATTTTGCGCACTGGTTTCGCGGCCACGTCGCCGCGTTTCCCGTGGTACAGGCGCGCCTGACCAGCTATCTCGACGCCAACGATGCCGATATCTGGCTGATTACCGGCTCCCCGCAGACGCTGGTGGAGCATGTCTATTTTGATACGCCCTGGCTGCCGCGCGTGAATCTTATCGCGACACAAATCGCGCGCGGCTACGGCGGCTGGGTGCTGACTATGCGCTGCCTCGGACATGAAAAAGTGGTGCAGCTGGAGAAACGCATCGGTACGCCGCTGCGTCTGTACAGCGGCTACAGCGACAGCAAGCAGGACAACCCGCTGCTCTATTTTTGCCAGCATCGCTGGCGCGTCACGCCTCTGGGCGAACTTCAGCAACTCGAATAGTCTTATCTGTACCGGCTGTGTATAATGCCGCCCGCTTTTCGACTGGAGTATCAACCCTTGTCCAACCCTGAACACAATCATGAATACTGGATGCGTCACGCGCTGGCGCTGGCTCAACGCGCCTGGGACGAGGGCGAAGTGCCCGTGGGCGCGGTGCTGGTTCATAACAACCAGGTGATTGGGGAAGGGTGGAACCGTCCGATTGGCCGTCACGATCCTACCGCGCATGCTGAAATTATGGCGCTGCGTCAGGGCGGACTGGTGCTGCAAAACTATCGTCTGCTTGATACCACCCTGTATGTCACCCTTGAGCCGTGCGTAATGTGCTCCGGGGCGATGGTGCACAGCCGAATCGGTACGCTGGTGTTTGGCGCGCGGGATGAAAAGACGGGCGCTGCTGGTTCACTGATGGACGTACTTGGGCATCCGGGGATGAACCACCAGGTGAAAACTATCGGCGGGGTACTTGCACCAGAATGTTCGGGTCTGTTAAGTGACTTTTTTCGAATGCGTCGGCAGCAGAAAAAGCAACAAAAGGCAGAATTGAAACCGCAGGATGATTAAGCTCGTCCGGTGCGACCACCGGATAGCTTTCAGCCAGCTGTTGCGCCTCGGCCGCCTCTTTTTCTTTCTCCAGCAGATATCCCACCAGGCTTATCTGGTACTTACGAATATTTTCCACGTAGGCATACGCTTCATGCCCGCGCGCATAGCCGTACGTCAGCTTCTGGTACCACTGTTTCTGGCTAAGCAGCGGCAGGCGCTGTTTTACATCTGACCAGCTGTCCGGGTTACCTTTGGTTTTCGCCGTCAGCGCCCGCGCGTCGAGCATGTGCGCATAACCCATGTTATAGGCGGCCAGCGCAAACCAGATCCGCTCCCCTTCCGGGACCGTCTCCGGCACTTTCGCCATCATATCCTGTAAATACTGCGCGCCGCCGCTGATGCTCTGTTCCGCATCGGTCCGGTCGCTGATGCCGAGGCTCTGGGCGGTATTTTTGGTCAGCATCATCAACCCGCGCACGCCCGTGGGGGAGGTGGCCTGAGCATCCCAGTGCGATTCCTGGTAGGAAATCGCCGCCAGCAGCTTCCAGTCAATCTCCTGGGCGTACTTCTCAAACAGCGGTTGCAGATCCGGCAGCACGCTGTCCACCGCGCGCAGGAAGGTGCGGGTGTCAACGTAATCAAAATCGTCTCCGTGACCGAGATATTTCTCTTCCAGGCGCGCCAGGGTGCCGTCTTCATTGATGGAATTAAAGAAATCGAGCATAGCCGCAGAGACGGTTTGATCGTCGTCCAGCTGGGTAAACCAGGTCACCGGCTGTTCGTCGGTCACATCCAGCGCCACGGCAATTTCAGGATGAACGCGCTGGAAAAGGCTGATCGCCACCGAATCAGCAATGGTATAGGCCAGCTTTTTATCTTTTACCTGCTCCAGCAATTCGGTCGTGCCGAGTTTAGGATCGACCGTCCAGCTGAGGTTCGGGTATTTTTTCTCTTTCAACGCCCGCAGATCGTCAATCACCACATGGCCTGGCGCAATGGTCAATTGCTGGTCGGTGACGTCGGCCAGTGAGCGCGGGCGCAGGCTACCCACACGATAAACCACCTGCTGCGACACGGAGTAATAGGTCGGGCCCGGCTGATAGTTTTTGCTGCGTTCGCTGTTGTACACCAGACCTGCGGCGAGAATATCGGCACGGTCATGGTCCAAATCATCAAACAGCTGGTTGATGTTCTGCCGCACGGTAACTTTCAGCTTCACGCCCAGATAGTCCGCAAACAGCTGTGCCAGTTCGTAATCAAGACCGATGGTTTTACCGTTGATATCGTCGTAAATAAGCGGGGATGAGAGGGTACTGACGCGCAACTCCCCCCGCTCCTGAATGGCGGCGATACGGTTTTCGGCCTTGCCGAACCAGGGGATAGACGGCCAGAGGGCCACTGCCAGCAGCAACGTAACAATGCCGATGAGCAGATAATTAATCTTTAATTTTTTCAATTAGTTAATTCTCTGCGACGCCGGTTGCCTCAGTGTGCTGTAGTCATGTTAAGAGTAGAGTTTGCCATTGATTGAGCGGCATTTTGCGCAAAGTAGCGCCAGTTGGCAACCAATTAGAGAGACAGGTCACATCTATTGTTAAACATAAAGGATGATTTTATTTCGACGCAAACGGTTTCGTCGGCGCTCAGGATTCTCTATAATGACGCCCGTTTTCCCCCCTTGCGCACACTGTAAGCGCCCCGGCGCTTCGAAGACGAGAGACTTATGATGGAAATTCTGCGTGGTTCGCCTGCACTGTCTGCCTTCCGTATTAACAAACTGCTGGCACGTTTTCAGGCGGCCGACCTTCCGGTAAGCAATATTTACGCTGAGTATGTCCATTTTGCTGACCTGAACGCCCCCCTGAATGCAGAGGAGCGCGTACAGCTGGAACGCCTGCTTAAATATGGCCCAAGCCTGAGCAGCCATACGCCGACCGGCAAATTAATCCTCGCCACGCCACGCCCTGGCACCATCTCCCCCTGGTCTTCCAAAGCCACCGACATCGCTCACAACTGCGGCCTGAGCCAGATTAACCGTCTGGAGCGCGGTGTGGCGTACTATGTGGAAGCGTCAACCCTGAGCGACGCGCAGTGGCAGGTGGTTGCCGCAGAGCTGCACGACCGCATGATGGAGAGCGTGTTTGATTCTCTGGATGATGCGCAGAAACTGTTCTCCCACCATCAGCCTGCGCCGGTACAGAGCGTGGATTTGCTGGGGCAGGGGCGTCAGGCGCTGATCGACGCAAACCTGCGTCTTGGTCTGGCGCTCGCAGAAGATGAAATCGACTACCTTCAGGATGCATTCGTTAAGCTGAATCGCAACCCGAACGACATCGAACTGTATATGTTCGCGCAGGCCAACTCCGAGCACTGCCGCCACAAGATTTTCAACGCCGACTGGATTATCGACGGCGAACAGCAGCCGAAGTCGCTGTTCAAAATGATCAAAAACACCATGGAGCAAACCCCTGACCACGTGCTGTCTGCCTATAAAGACAACGCCGCGGTGATGGAAGGTTCCGAGGTGGGCCGCTTCTTCGCCGACCGCGAAGCGGGGCGCTATGACTTCCACCAGGAGCCTGCGCATATCCTGATGAAAGTGGAAACCCACAACCACCCGACGGCGATCTCCCCGTGGCCGGGTGCAGCGACCGGCTCCGGCGGTGAAATCCGTGACGAAGGTGCGACCGGTCGCGGCGCGAAACCCAAAGCGGGTCTGGTCGGTTTCTCCGTTTCCAACCTGCGTATTCCGGGCTTTGAGCAGCCGTGGGAAGAAGACTTCGGCAAGCCAGAGCGCATTGTCACCGCGCTGGATATCATGACCGAAGGCCCGCTGGGCGGCGCGGCGTTCAACAACGAATTTGGTCGTCCGGCGCTGAACGGTTACTTCCGTACCTACGAAGAGAAAGTGGACAGCCACAACGGCGAAGAGCTGCGCGGCTACCACAAACCGATCATGCTGGCGGGCGGGATTGGCAACATTCGCGCCGATCACGTGCAGAAAGGCGAGATCGTCGTCGGCGCGAAGCTGATCGTGCTCGGCGGCCCGGCAATGAACATCGGTCTGGGCGGCGGGGCAGCCTCGTCTATGGCTTCCGGCCAGTCTGATGCGGATCTCGACTTCGCGTCCGTGCAGCGCGACAACCCGGAAATGGAGCGCCGTTGTCAGGAAGTGATCGACCGCTGCTGGCAGCTCGGCGACGCCAACCCGATTCTGTTCATCCACGACGTGGGCGCGGGCGGCCTGTCCAACGCTATGCCTGAGCTGGTGAGCGACGGCGGTCGCGGCGGACGCTTCAACCTGCGCGATATCCTGAGCGATGAGCCGGGCATGAGCCCGCTGGAAATCTGGTGTAACGAATCCCAGGAGCGCTACGTGCTGGCGGTTGCCGCCGATCAGCTGCCGCTGTTTGACGAGCTGTGCCGCCGCGAGCGCGCGCCGTATGCGGTCATCGGTGAAGCGACCGAAGAGCAGCACCTTTCCTTAAGCGACACCCACTTTGACAACCAGCCGATCGATCTGCCGCTGGACGTGCTGCTCGGCAAAACGCCGAAGATGACCCGCGACGTGCAGACTCGTAAAGCGACGGGCAAAGCGCTGGATCGCCAGGGCATCACCGTGGCAGAAGCGGTTAACCGCGTGCTGCACCTGCCTGCCGTGGCAGAGAAAACCTTCCTGGTCACCATCGGCGACCGTACCGTGACCGGTATGGTGTCGCGCGATCAGATGGTCGGCCCGTGGCAGATCCCGGTCGCTAACTGCGCCGTGACCACCGCGAGCCTCGACAGCTACTACGGCGAAGCGATGGCGCTGGGCGAACGCACACCAGTGGCGCTGCTGGACTTCGCCGCTTCTGCCCGTCTGGCGGTCGGTGAAGCGCTGACCAACATCGCCGCGACGCAGATTGGCGATATCAAACGCATCAAACTTTCCGCGAACTGGATGGCCGCTGCCGGTCACCCGGGCGAAGATGCCGGCCTGTACGAAGCGGTGAAAGCGGTGGGTGAAGAGCTGTGTCCTGCGCTCGGCCTGACCATTCCGGTGGGTAAAGATTCCATGTCGATGAAAACCCGCTGGCAGGAAGGTAACGAGCAGCGCGAGATGACCTCTCCGCTGTCGCTGGTGATCACCGCGTTTGCGCGCGTGGAAGACGTGCGTCATACCGTTACGCCGCAGCTTTCCACTGAAGATAACGCCCTGCTGTTGATTGACCTCGGCAAAGGCCATAACGCACTGGGCGCCACCGCGCTGGCGCAGGTTTACCGCCAGCTCGGCGATAAGCCAGCCGACGTGCGCGACGTCGCCCAGCTGAAAGGCTTCTACGACGCAATTCAGGCGCTGGTGGCGCAGCGTAAGCTGCTGGCCTACCACGACCGTTCCGACGGCGGTCTGCTGGTGACCCTGGCAGAGATGGCCTTCACCGGTCACTGCGGCGTTGAAGCGAACATTGCAACGCTTGGCGAAGACCGCCTGGCGGCGCTGTTTAACGAAGAGCTGGGCGCGGTCATTCAGGTACGCGCCGCAGATCGCGACGCGGTGGAAGCCATTCTGGCGCAGCACGGTCTGGCAGACTGCGTGCACTATCTGGGTAAAGCCGTTCAGGGCGACCGCTTCGTCATTGAAGCCGACGGTCACGCCGTGTTCAGCGAAAGCCGCACCACGCTGCGTATGTGGTGGGCAGAAACCACCTGGCAGATGCAGCGCCTGCGTGACAACCCGGAATGTGCCGATCAGGAACACAACGCGAAAGCGAATGACCAGGATCCTGGCCTGAACGTGAAGCTCAGCTTCGACATTAACGAAGACATTGCCGCGCCGTACATTGCGACCGGTGCGCGTCCGAAAGTAGCCGTGCTGCGCGAGCAGGGCGTTAACTCCCACGTTGAGATGGCGGCGGCCTTCCACCGGGCGGGCTTTGACGCCATCGACGTCCACATGAGCGACCTGCTGGCCGGACGTACCGGGCTCGATGATTTCCAGGCGCTGGTCGCCTGCGGGGGGTTCTCCTACGGCGACGTGCTGGGCGCGGGCGAAGGCTGGGCGAAGTCTATTCTGTTCAACAGCCGCGTGCGTGACGAGTTCGAAACCTTCTTCCACCGTCCGCAGACGCTGGCGCTGGGCGTGTGTAACGGCTGTCAGATGATGTCTAACCTGCGCGAGCTGATCCCGGGCAGCGAAGCCTGGCCGCGCTTTGTGCGTAACCAGTCTGACCGCTTCGAAGCGCGCTTCAGCCTGGTAGAAGTGACCCAAAGCCCGTCTCTGCTGTTGCAGGGAATGGTCGGTTCACAGATGCCAATCGCGGTTTCGCACGGTGAAGGTCAGGTTGAAGTGCGTGATGCGGCGCACCTGGCTCAGCTTGAAAGCAAAGGACTGGTGGCGCTGCGCTTTGTTGATAACTTCGGCAAGGTCACCGAAACCTATCCGGCTAACCCGAACGGTTCGGCAAATGGCATTACCGCCGTCACCAGCGAAAGCGGTCGGGTGACGATCATGATGCCGCACCCGGAGCGTGTCTTCCGTACCGTTAGCAACTCCTGGCACCCGGAAAACTGGGGCGAGGACAGCCCGTGGATGCGCATTTTCCGCAACGCGCGTAAACAACTGGGTTAAGTTTCAACGCCCTGACTGTAGGCCCGGTAAGCGCGAGCGCCACCGGGCTTTTTTGTACCTGTCGCAAAATCGCGACAATCCTCTGGGTTGAGTGTCTCCAATAAGAGACATTTAACTTATTGATTTATATATATCAGGACGGGTTCCCGTTAAGGTGTTGCTTAATAGCGACACTTAGCCTGGAAATCATTCACCTGACAATCAATGCATTTTAATAATAAAACTATTATTAATCATAAGGATAGTATCAATTTTTGCAATCTGGCACGCGCGTTGCATAATAGTAACCAGTGGCTCATTCACCTTCTTATGTCAGCCCCTTCGGGACGTGCTACATAAACTTCGAATGACGCACAAAAAGGTGCCTGCCGTCCAACTACTGATTATTGCAATGCTTTATCAGGCCAGGGCGAAACGTCGAGTTAGGCACCGCCTTATTCCATGACAAAGCCGGGTTTTTACCCGGCTTTGTTGTATCTGAAGGGCAGACTCAGTTACGCTCTCCTCAAACCCGGATGATGAGAGTAATGTGTTGAAACGCTGGCCCGCTTTCCCTCGCTCCCTGCGACAGCTCGTTATGATGGCCTTCCTGCTGATCCTGCTACCTTTGCTGGTTCTGGCGTGGCAGGCATGGCAAAGCCTGAATGCGTTAAGTGCCCAGGCGGCCCTGACTAACCGCACCACGCTTATTGATGCCCGCCGTAGCGAGGCAATGACCAACGCCGCGCTGGAGATGGAGCGTAGCTATCGCCAGTACTGCGTGCTGGACGACCGCACGCTGGAGAGGGTCTATCAGAACCAGCGTAAACGCTACAGCGAAATGCTGGATGCCCATGCCGGGGTCTTGCCGGATGACAAACTCTATCAGGCGCTGCGTCAGGATCTGAACGATCTGGCGCAGCTCCAGTGCAAAAACAGCGGTCCTGATGCCGCCGCCGCCGCCCGACTTGAAGCCTTCGCGAACGCCAATACGGAGATGGTGCAGTCCACCCGTACGGTTATCTTTTCCCGTGGCCAGCAACTCCAGCAGGAGATTGCCGAGCGCGGCCAGTTCTTCGGCTGGCAGGCGCTGGTGCTGTTCCTCGTCAGCCTTGGGCTGGTACTGCTCTTTACCCGCATGATTATCGGCCCCGTAAAGGGGATCCAGCGGATGATTAACCGCCTGGGGGAGGGCAAATCTCTCGGGGATACGGTTGTTTTTAAAGGCCCGCGCGAGCTGCGCTCGGTCGGTCAGCGTATCATCTGGCTTTCTGAACGCCTGGCGTGGCTGGAATCGCAGCGTCATCAGTTCCTGCGCCATATCTCACACGAACTCAAAACACCGCTGGCCAGTATGCGTGAAGGCACGGAGCTGCTGGCAGACGAAGTAGCGGGGCCGTTAACCCCTGAGCAAAAAGAGATCGTGGCGATTCTGGATGCCAGTAGCCGCAATTTACAAAAACTTATTGAACAACTGCTGGACTATAACCGCAAGCTGGCGGATGGTGCTGTGGTGCTTGAAAGCGTTGAGATTGAACCGTTGGTGGACATGGTGATCTCCGCCCATAGCCTGCCAGCAAGAGCTAAAATGATGCATACCCAGGTGGATCTCAATGCGCCTTCCTGCCTGGCAGAGCCGATGCTGTTAATGAGCGTACTGGATAATCTTTATTCCAATACGGTGCACTATGGTACTGAATCCGGTACCATTTATATCAGAAGCAATAACAACGGTTCGCGGGTATTTATTGACGTAGCGAATACGGGAAGCCCGATTCCGGATGATGAAAAAACGATGATCTTTGAGCCCTTCTTCCAGGGGAGTCATCAGCGAAAAGGTGCGGTAAAAGGAAGTGGTCTGGGGCTGAGTATTGCCCGCGACTGCATACGACGCATGCAGGGTGAGCTTAACATCGTGAGTGATGAACGCGCCGATGTCTGTTTTCGTATCGAACTGCCTCTTGAGCCGGAAAAATCAATGAAATGAATAACAACCTGGTGAGTATGTCACACGTCTTTTACCGCGCACTGCGCGCGGTGTTTTCCAGCAAAAATGTGCGCCTGAGCCTGCCCTGCTTACTGCTGGCCGGCTGTGTAACCCATGCGCCGAAAAGTGCAATTAGCCACAAACAGGAAGATAAATGGCCGCAAAAACAGCTGGCCGATTTCCTTTCAACACGTTGCGATGATATCTGGAACCTGTCGGGGCGTGATGTTGAATCCAATCCGCTGTTCTGGCTGCGCGGAATAGACTGCGCCCAGCGGCTGGCGCCCGCCGAGGCCCGTGCCCAGGCGGCGATGCTGGTGGACGATACCTGGCAGGACGCGTTTAAACGTGGGATCGTGATGGCGGATGCCAGAATCACGCCTGTCGAACGCCGCGCCAACGTGACGCGGCTGGATACTTACGTGATCAATATTCCCCCGCAGGTGCGCCCGGTCTATCAGCTCTGGCGGGATGGACAAACCCTGCAATTACAGCTGTCTGAAGAGCGTTTCCGCTACAGCAAATTGCAGCAGTCGAGCGACAGCGAGCTTGATGCGCTTCGCCAGCAGCAGGAGTCGCTGCGCGAGCAGCTGGAAACCACCACCCGCAAGCTCGAAAATCTGACCGATATCGAAAGACAGCTCTCGACGCGTAAGCCGGCAGGCAGCTATCTGCCCGATGGGTCGAAAGGCAACTCTGCCACGACGCCAGACAGTGAGACGCCGAAACAAGAGGATGTGAAGCCATGACAAGCCGTAAACCTGCCCATCTGTTACTGGTGGATGACGATCCCGGGCTGTTAAAGCTGCTGGGAATGCGTCTGGTCAGCGAAGGCTACAGCGTGGTCACCGCTGAAAGCGGGCAGGAGGGGCTGAAAGTGCTCAGCCGCGAGAAAATCGATCTGGTGATCAGTGATTTGCGCATGGATGAAATGGATGGCCTGCAACTGTTCACGGAGATCCAGAAGCAGCAGCCCGGGATGCCGGTGATTATCCTCACCGCTCACGGATCTATTCCTGATGCGGTGGCCGCGACGCAGCAGGGGGTATTCAGCTTCCTCACCAAACCAGTGGATAAAGACGCCCTCTATAAAGCAATCGACAGCGCCCTTGAGCATGCGGCGCCATCCGGCGACGACGCCTGGCGTGAATCCATCGTGACGCGTAGCCCTGTGATGCTGCGCCTGCTGGAACAGGCGCGGATGGTGGCGCAATCCGACGTTAGCGTGCTGATCAACGGCCAGAGCGGGACCGGGAAAGAGATCCTGGCCCAGGCGATCCACAACGCCAGCCCGCGCAGTAAAAATGCCTTTATTGCCATCAACTGTGGCGCGCTGCCGGAACAGCTGCTTGAGTCTGAGCTCTTCGGCCATGCCCGCGGCGCCTTTACCGGAGCGGTGAGCAGCCGTGAAGGGCTGTTCCAGGCGGCTGAGGGGGGCACGCTGTTTCTTGATGAAATTGGCGATATGCCCGCGCCGTTGCAGGTCAAACTGCTGCGCGTGTTGCAGGAGCGAAAAGTGCGTCCGCTTGGCAGCAACCGCGATATCGATATCAACGTGCGTATTATTTCCGCTACCCATCGCGATTTACCCAAGGTGATGGCGCGCAACGAGTTCCGTGAAGATCTTTACTATCGACTGAATGTCGTCAACCTGAAAATCCCGGCGCTGGCCGAGCGTGCGGAAGATATCCCACTGCTGGCAAATCACCTTTTGCGCCAGGCCGCTGACCGCCACAAACCATTCGTGCGCGCGTTCTCCACCGATGCGATGAAACGCCTGATGACCGCAAGCTGGCCGGGCAACGTACGCCAGCTGGTGAACGTGATTGAGCAGTGCGTGGCGCTGACGTCATCGCCGGTGATCAGCGATGCGCTGGTGGAGCAGGCGCTCGAGGGGGAAAACACGGCCTTACCGACGTTTGCGGAAGCGCGAAACCAGTTCGAGCTGAACTATCTGCGTAAGCTGCTGCAAATCACCAAAGGCAACGTGACCCACGCGGCGCGCATGGCCGGGCGTAACCGTACCGAGTTTTATAAATTGCTCTCACGTCACGAGCTGGAAGCGAACGATTTTAAAGAGTAATACCGCAAAATTCGCCTGAATATGATACTGTGAGCAACCGATTACGAGGCTGCTTACTGGCAAGAGTTTAAGGACCCACCATGAAAAAGATTGATGCGATTATTAAACCTTTCAAACTGGATGATGTACGTGAAGCGCTGGCAGAAGTAGGCATCACCGGGATGACCGTAACTGAAGTGAAAGGTTTTGGTCGTCAGAAGGGCCACACCGAGCTATACCGTGGCGCAGAGTACATGGTGGACTTTCTGCCGAAAGTGAAAATCGAGATCGTGGTGAGCGATGATATCGTCGATACCTGTGTGGATACCATCATCCGCACGGCGCAGACCGGTAAAATTGGCGACGGGAAAATCTTCGTCTTTGACGTGGCGCGCGTGATCCGTATCCGTACCGGCGAAGAAGACGACGCGGCGATTTAACATTCTTGCCGGGTGGCGCTGCGCGTACCCGGCCTACAAAACCCTTCGTAGGCCCGTGCAAGCGCAGCGCCGCCGGGCGATTACAGCACTTTATGCGGGCCGAAACATTCGTAATGAATGTTGTCTTTATTCACGCCCAGGTCTACCAGCTGCTTCGCGGCATACTGCATAAACGCTACTGGCCCACAAACGTAGAACTGCATCCCCGGTGCGCTGAACGCCCCTTCATGCTGCCCTAAATTCATCAGGCCTTCGCTGTCGAAACGAGCCGCTGCGCGGTCTGCCTCCGTCGGCAGGCGATACCAGGTATGCGCGGTGAAACGCGGCAGGGTCGCTCCGAGCGCTTTGACTTCATCCGCAAAGGCGTGCACATCACCGTTCTCCGCCGCGTGGAACCAGTTAACCTGCGCGCTGTGGTTTGCTTTCGCCAGCGTATCCAGCATCGCCAGCATTGGCGTCTGACCTACGCCTGCGGAGATCAACGTCACCGGGGTATTCGTTTCAACGGCCATAAAGAAATCGCCCGCCGGTGCCGCCAGATGGACCACGTCGCCCACGCTGGCTTCGTTATGCAGCCAGTTGGATACCTGACCGCCTTCCTCACGTTTAACCGCAATGCGATAGCCTTTGCCGTCTGGCTTGCGGGTCAGGGAGTACTGGCGAATCTCCTGGTGCGGGAAGCCTTCAGGCTTCAGCCAGACGCCCAGATACTGGCCCGGCTGGTAATCGGCAACCGGCTGACCGTCCACTGGCTCAAACTCAAAGCTGGTGATCAGTGCGCTGCGCGGGGTTTTCTCAACGATGCGGAAGGCGCGCGTGCCTTCCCAGCCGCCATTCTTGCTGGCGTTTTCACTGTAGATCTGCGCTTCACGGTTGATGAATACGTTTGCCAGCACGCCATAGGCCTTACCCCAGGCATCCAGTACTTCCTGGCCCGGGCTGAACATTTCGTCCAGGGTTGCCAGCAGGTGACTGCCGACGATGTTGTACTGCTCAGGTTTGATCTGGAAGCTGGTGTGCTTCTGGGCGATTTTTTCCACCGCAGGCAGCAGAGCCGGCAGGTTTTCGATGTTGCTGGCATAGGCGGCAATAGCGTTAAACAGCGCTTCGCGCTGATCGCCGTTACGCTGGTTGCTCATGTTGAAAATCTCTTTGAGCTCCGGGTTATGCGCGAACATGCGATCGTAGAAATGGGCGGTCAGTTTAGGACCCGTTTCAACCAGCAGGGGGATTGTGGCTTTCACGGTAGCGATGGTTTGGGCGTCGAGCATAGCAGCTTCCTTCTGATGTTACTTTAATGATGTATTTTAGATGCATCTTATAAAAATACCCCTGCAATGTAAATGGTTCTTTGCATCGTGAAAAATATGCATCACAAAGCTGAAAAGAAATCCGTTGAAAATGGCGAGAGCTTTATTGCTCAAACCCTTGCGTGGTGTGGAGGTAAACGTTTGCGTAAAATCGTTTGTCAAGACCTGTTATCGCAGAACTATTCAGTTATACTGTTGCCCGTCGTCCAACAGGACTGCCTTTTCAGGCCAAAAATTTACTTGTTAGCTGAGTCAGGAGATGCGGATGTTAAAGCGTGAAATGAACATTGCCGATTATGATGCCGAACTGTGGCAGGCTATGGAGCAGGAAAAAGTACGTCAGGAAGAGCACATCGAACTGATCGCCTCCGAAAACTACACTAGCCCGCGCGTGATGCAGGCGCAGGGTTCTCAGCTGACCAACAAATATGCTGAAGGTTATCCGGGCAAGCGCTACTACGGCGGTTGCGAATACGTTGATATCGTTGAGCAGCTGGCGATTGACCGTGCGAAAGAACTCTTTGGCGCTGACTACGCGAACGTCCAGCCGCACTCTGGCTCTCAGGCTAACTTCGCTGTTTACACCGCGCTGTTGCAGCCGGGCGATACCGTTCTGGGTATGAACCTGGCGCAGGGCGGCCACCTGACTCACGGCTCCCCGGTTAACTTCTCTGGCAAACTGTACAACATCATCCCTTACGGTATTGATGAGTCCGGAAAAATTGACTACGAGGACATGGCGAAGCAGGCCAAAGAGCACAAGCCGAAGATGATCATCGGTGGCTTCTCTGCTTACTCCGGCATCGTTGACTGGGCCAAAATGCGTGAAATCGCTGACAGCATCGGCGCGTACCTGTTCGTCGACATGGCGCACGTTGCCGGTCTGATTGCGGCAGGCGTTTACCCGAACCCGGTTCCACATGCGCACGTTGTGACCACCACCACCCACAAAACCCTGGCGGGTCCACGCGGTGGCCTGATCCTGGCGAAAGGCGGTGACGAAGAGCTGTACAAAAAGCTGAACTCCGCCGTGTTCCCAAGCGCCCAGGGCGGCCCGCTGATGCACGTTATCGCCGCGAAAGCCGTCGCGCTGAAAGAAGCGATGGAGCCAGAGTTCAAGGTTTATCAGCAGCAGGTTGCTAAAAACGCCAAAGCGATGGTGGAAGTGTTCCTGAACCGTGGCTACAAAGTGGTCTCTGGCGGGACTGAAAACCACCTGTTCCTGCTGGACCTGGTTGATAAGAACCTGACCGGTAAAGAAGCTGACGCAGCCCTCGGCCGCGCCAACATTACCGTCAACAAAAACAGCGTGCCAAACGATCCGAAGAGCCCGTTCGTGACTTCCGGTATCCGTATCGGTTCTCCGGCCGTAACTCGCCGTGGCTTTAAAGAAGCGGAAGTGAAAGAGCTGGCGGGCTGGATGTGTGACGTTCTGGACAACATCAATGACGACGCGGTTATCGAGCGCGTTAAAGGTAAAGTTCTGGACATCTGCGCACGCTTCCCGGTGTACGCATAATTCTCTGCGTCGCAGAACTGAAAAAGGCCGCTCATGCGGCCTTTTTTTATGGGCTAACGTCGGTCGAGGGAGATGGCCCCCGGCCCGGTAATCGCCAGCAAAATAAAGCCGCCAGCGATACTCACATTTTTGTAGAAGTTAATCATATTTGGCAGAACCGCATCGCCCGTCATATCCCAGTAGTGGTGACCAATCACCGCTGTTCCCAGCGTATAGAAGACAAAGATCACCGCGAGGGGGCGGGTGAAAAAGCCCAGCACGATCAGAATCGCGGCGGGGACTTCCATCACCACCGCAACAATGGCGGCCAGCATGGGCATGGGGGCGCCGAGCGACGTCATATACTGAACGGTGCCGCTAAACCCCGTCAGCTTGGGATAACCGAAAATAATAAACAGGACCACAATAGCAATGCGGGCAATTAAAAGCAGGAAAGAACGAGAGGAGCCGAAATCGAAATAACGTAAGCTGTTCATGGCAAACGACCTCTTCAGGCGATGTTCTTTAAACGTAATACAATTTTGCCGCTCTCGCCATACGCCGACCGGCTGTCCATGATGTTAATTTATCGTTAATTTATAGCGCGCTAACGACTTGCTAAAGTCAGGGATTAACGCCAGACTATCGCCTCCATTTCGGGAGGGATTCATGGTCTTGCATTCCACGCGCTGGCTGGCGCTCAGCTATTTCACCTATTTCTTTAGTTACGGTATTTTTTTGCCTTTCTGGAGCGTCTGGCTCAAGGGAATTGGTCTGACGCCTGAGACCATTGGCATCCTGCTGGGCGCGGGGCTGGTGGCACGTTTCCTGGGTAGCCTGCTGATTGCGCCCCGCGTCAGCGATCCCTCCTTACTGATTAAAGCGGTGCGAATTCTGGCCCTGCTGACGCTGGTCTTTGCGGCCTGCTTCTGGGTCAGCCATCAGTTTGCCTGGCTGATGGTGGTAATGGTTGGCTTTAATCTGTTCTTCTCCCCGCTGGTGCCGCTGACGGATGCCCTGGCGAACACCTGGCAAAAGCAGATCACCATGGACTATGGCCGCGTGCGCCTGTGGGGATCGATTGCCTTCGTGATCGGCTCTGCGCTGGTCGGGAAGCTGGTCAGCCTCTATGACTATCGTGCCATTCTGGCGCTGTTAACGCTCGGCATCGCCTCGATGCTGCTCGGTATGTTGCTGCGTCCGTCGGTAATGCCGCAGGGCGAAAGCCGCCATCAGGAGAGCGCCGGCTGGCCCGCCTGGCGCTCGCTGGTGGCGCAAAGCTGGCGTTTCCTGGCCTGCGTCTGTCTGCTCCAGGGGGCACATGCGGCCTATTACGGCTTCAGCGCCATCTACTGGCAGGGGGCGGGCTACTCGGCTTCTGCGGTAGGCTACCTGTGGTCGCTCGGCGTGGTGGCGGAGGTCATTATCTTCGCGCTGAGCCAAAAACTTTTCCGTCGTTTCGGGGCGCGTGACCTGCTGCTGCTTTCCGCCGTTTGCGGCGTGGTGCGCTGGGGCATCATGGGCTGGACGACTGAGCTGCCGTGGCTGATTGTGGCGCAAATTCTGCACTGCGGAACCTTCACCGTGTGCCATCTGGCGGCGATGCGCTACATCGCGGCGCGAGAGGGTGGGGACGTTATTCGTCTTCAGGCGGTCTATTCAGCGGTGGCGATGGGCGGCAGTATTGCGGTGATGACCGTATTTGCCGGTTTCCTCTATCAGCACCTGGGGCACAGTGTGTTCTGGGTGATGGCGCTGGTCGCTTTACCTGCCATCGTCATCCGCCCAAAGGTGGCTGCTCGCTCGTAACTATGATTCGAGCATAACGCGAATATGTTCCTGCTGCTGCGTGTTCAGGGCCTCAACGGCATGAATGAGCGGCGGCGAGAACAGCGGCAGGGCGGTTGGATAAGGCGTAATGACCAGCGCCGCCTCGCGGGGGGCGCCCTCCTTCTTAAACGCCTCCAGGCTAAGATAACGAATATTGAGCGGCAGCAGCGTCAGCTCGCGAAGCTGCTGCTCAATTAACGCTTCGCAGGCTTTATCTTCCCCCGTTAACAGGACCACCTGTTTTTCATGCAGGTCGGTCTCCTGCATCAGCCAGGCACCAAAAATCACCGCCACCAGAGCCATCTCTTCACCGGAGAATCGCAGACCAAATTCGGCTTCCAGCTCAAACAGCGCCTCTTTAGTGGTGCGCAGCAGCCGGGGGTATAAACGGTGGATCTCTTCCGGCAGGCTGTTGTCGATGCCGATGTCAAATAAGGAGCGGTCCAGCGCCTGAGCCAGATGAATATAAAGCTGATCGGTCAGCCCTTGCTCATCGCTGAAGTTCATCCCGGTTTGCGCCCGGAAACGGGCAATCATACGCACGATGGCGCGACGCAGGCGCTGATCCTGCTGGTGTTTATCCATCACCGGGTCGGGTGTGCGAAGCATCATAAACAGCAGTGCCAGGAACAGCTGTTCATCGCTGTGCGTTCCCTGCGGGACGCGCCGTTTCCAGTGGCGGACAATTTCCTGCGCCGTAAAGTATTCCCCTCGGGACTGCGTCCAGCTGCGCTGAACGGGCGAAAACTCTGGCGTATTGCCCAGATGATGCTGAATCAGACAATATTGCAGATAAAGCTGTAAAAACTGTACGTCGCGGGACTCAAACTGGCGCTGAAGCTTGCGCGCACAAAAGTTGATAAGCGCCCGAAGGTTCGCATCGTCATAAAGCGGGCGGGCAATGCCGTGCTGTTTAAGCGCGGTTTTTAAGGCAGGGGTAAACTGTTGGGCGACAAAATGTGGACAGAGCCGAAGCGCCCTGCGCAGCCAGTGCAGCAGGCACAAACGTTGATTCAGGGCGGAACCCTCAATTCGGTAGCAGCCATCATGGTGCGTGACAATATCAAGCCGATGATAGCGCTGGATTTCATCGCGCGTCTCGGCTATATCTTGCCGTGCCATGACGTCGTCCACGCCGTTGGCAGCGATTATGCTCTGTGCGGTGATGGCAGCATCGGGCAGGTAAAGCATCAAAAGCACCTGGCAGCGGCGCTGCGAACTGGAAAGCACAGATGGAATTTCAAGCGTCGTCATCATCTGTCGGGTATCCAGTGTGAATGTTTGATAAGAATAGCTAAAGGATGGGCGCTGAAAAGCGCACCGGCAGGCCTTTCACTCAGGATTGCTGGCGAACATCACAGAATTTTTGACGTGAGGAACAGATGCAAATAGTTAAACAAAGCGCGGTAGCGTTATTTTTGGCGGTTTTCACTTGTGCCGCCGGCGCACATCCTCACAGTTTTATCAGCCTGAAAACCGAACTGGTGACGGACGGCACGCAGCTCAGCGGCCTGAAAATGCGCTGGACGATGGATGAAATCACCTCCGCCGACCTGCTGTACGATGCCGGAAACGCAAAGCCCGGCGATGAGATCTGGAAAAAGCTGGCGGCGGAAGTGATGGCCAACGTGCTGGGTCAGCACTACTTCACCGAGTTCTGGCACAACGGACAAAAGGTGAAATTTCTCAACCGTCCCACGGTGTACGGTATGACCCGCGACGGACATCAGGCGGTGCTGACCTTTATACTTCCGCTGGCGCACCCTCAACCCCTGGCCGGGCAGAAGTACAGGTTTTCCACGTTTGACCCAACCTACTATGTCGATATGCGCTATGACAATGACAGCGACGTACGGCTGCCGGACGCGCTGCAAAAAAGCTGCAAAATTGCCGTGCACACCCCGAAACCCAGCGAAGAGATGCTGAACTTTGCCGTTTCTCTTGATAAAGAGGATGCGCCCCCCGAAGACATGGAGTTAGGTAAACAGTTTGCGCAGGAGGTGACGTTACAATGTCAGTGATCTCCTCTCCCGTCAGTAAGCCGCGTCGCTGGCTGCACCTCTGGCCTCTGGCGCTCTTTTTGTTGTTAGCGGTTGGCGGCGCGCTCTGGCTGTGGCAGGCATGGCCGCAGGTGATGATGAAAAGCATCCTCTGGCAGCGGGAAGTTAATCAGCAGATGAGCGGTCTGCTGAAAGCCGTGGCGGAAAATCCGACCAAAGCGGGCGGCGCTCTTCTGGCGTTCAGCTTTATCTATGGCGTGCTGCATGCCCTGGGACCGGGGCACGGCAAAATCGTCATCACGACCTGGCTTGCCACGCATCCGTCGAAGCTGAAATCGAGTATCGGCCTGACGCTGGCTTCTTCTTTACTTCAGGGCGGTGTGGCGATTGCGCTGGTCGTGGTCGTCCTTTCGCTGCTACAGCTGCCGGCCCGCCAGCTGCATATGAGCAGCTTCTGGCTGGAGAAGGGGAGTTACGCGCTGGTAGGCGTGCTGGGGCTGATCCTCTGCTGGCGGGCGCTGAAAAAATTGCGCGCGTTGCTGCGAAAACCAAAATTCAAATCCTTTACACCGCATCACGTTCACCATGAAAACTGCGGGTGCGGGCATCAGCATCTGCCGACGCAGGAACAATTACAGAACAGTGAGGACTGGCGTGCGCGCCTGATGATTGTTCTCTCAATGGGGATGCGTCCATGCTCGGGCGCAATCATGGTGCTGTTGTTCAGCAAAGTGACAGGCGTATTTGGCTGGGGCATGCTCTCGGCGCTGGCGATGGCGGCGGGAACGTCTCTGACGATCTCTTCGTTAGCCCTGCTGGTGCACAGCTTCCGTCAGCTGGCGGTAAAACTCAGCGGCAATAAAACGCCGGTATTGTGGCGACAGGTTGGCTGGACGACGCTGGCGCTGGCGGGCGGGGTGATTCTGCTGGTGGCTGCGGTCACGATGTGGATAAGCGCGGTGCCGGTGGGAAGGGGGTTGCGGCCTTTCTAGCCTTACCTGAGGCGTGTTGTAAGCCCGGTAAACGTAGCGCCACCGGGCTTAACAGACTGAATTAACGCTTCAGCGCATCGCTCAGTTCATCACGCATGTTTGCCAGCATGGCTTTAACAACGCGCGGGTTACCTGCAACGATGTTGCCGGTAGACATATAGTTATGGCCGCCGGTGAAGTCGCAAACAATCGCGCCAGCTTCACGAGCGATCAGCTCGCCCGCCGCAAAGTCCCACGGCTTCAGAGACAGCTCGAAGTAACCGTCAACGCGGCCGGTCGCCACGTAGGCCAGATCCAGTGCAGCAGAGCCAGTGCGACGGAAGTCCGCGCATTCGGTGAACAGCTTGCCCAGGATATTCATATAAGTGGTTGCGTGCTGCTTCGCCTTGAAAGGGAAGCCGGTCGCCAGAATCGTGCCGTCCAGATCGCGTGCATTGCTGCAACGCAGACGGTAGCCGTTCAGCTGCGCGCCCTGACCGCGGGTCGCGGTGAACAGTTCGTTACGCATTGGATCGTAAACAACGGCGACTTCAGTACGGCCTTTAATGCGTACTGCGATAGACACAGAGAAGTGTGGCAGGCGTTTGACGAAGTTGGTGGTGCCATCCAGTGGATCGATAACCCATTGAACATCCTGATCGGTACCTTCATGTTCACCGCTTTCTTCGGTGATGATGGTGTGCTGCGGGTAAGATTTGCGGATCGTTTCGATAATAATCGCTTCTGCGGCTTTATCTACGTTCGTCACGAAATCATTGCTGCCTTTCTGGCTGGTTTCTACGGAGTCTGGGGTTTCGTAGTGTTTGGCAATTACATTACCCGCCTTGCGCGCTGCGCGCACGGCGATGGTCAGCATCGGATGCATCGGTCTCTCTCACTGGATGTTAAAGAACAGGAAAATCGGCGCAGAGTATAGCAGCGGGATCGGATTATGTCTCTCGTTTATGATAATATGCCCGAATATTCTTCAGACACTGAATCCAGACATTTAAAAATTATGCTGCAAAACATTCGAATCGTGCTGGTCGAAACATCGCACACCGGCAACATGGGCTCTGTGGCCCGCGCTATGAAAACCATGGGCTTAACGAACCTGTGGCTGGTGAATCCGCTGGTGAAACCAGACTCTCAGGCTATTGCTCTGGCGGCCGGCGCCAGCGACGTGATCGGGAATGCGCAGATCGTGGACACCCTGGATGAAGCCCTGGCCGGTTGCAGCCTGGTGGTGGGGACCAGCGCGCGCTCCCGTACGCTGCCCTGGCCGATGCTGGACCCGCGCGAATGCGGCCTGAAAAGCATCTCAGAAGCGGAACAGGCGCCGGTTGCGCTGGTGTTTGGCCGTGAACGTGTTGGCCTGACCAACGAGGAATTACAGAAGTGCCACTATCACGTGGCGATTGCCGCCAATCCGGAATACAGCTCGCTGAATCTGGCGATGGCGGTGCAGGTGATCGCCTACGAAGTGCGCATGGCATGGCTGGCAACGCAGGAGAAACCGGTGGAACCTAAAGAAGAGACGGCCTACCCGCTGGTGGACGACCTCGAGCGCTTCTACGGTCATCTGGAGCAGACGCTGCTCTCAACCGGCTTTATCCGTGAAGGCCACCCGGGCCAGGTGATGAATAAGCTGCGCCGTATGTTCACCCGCGCGCGCCCGGAAAGCCAGGAGCTGAACATCCTGCGCGGGATTCTGGCGTCGATTGAGCAGAAGAATAAGGAATAGTGTCGTCTGTTCGCCGGGTGGCGCTGCGCTTACCCGACCTACAAAGCCCGTAGGCCCCTGCAAGCGCAGCGCCGCCGGGCAAAAAAAACGGCACAGAAGGTTAAATACCTGACTAAAACAGTCAAGTAAATAGTTGACCAATTTAGTCAGGAATGTCAGACTTGGCCCTGCTATGCAATACCCCCATTTTACAATAAAAAACCCCGGGCAGGGGCGAGTTTGAGGTTAAGTAAGACATGAGACTGACATCTAAAGGGCGTTATGCCGTGACCGCGATGCTGGACGTTGCGCTCAACTCCGAAGCGGGCCCGGTTCCGTTGGCTGATATTTCTGAACGACAAGGGATCTCCCTCTCTTACCTGGAACAGCTGTTCTCCAGACTGCGTAAAAATGGACTGGTGTCCAGCGTTCGTGGCCCGGGCGGCGGTTATCTGCTGGGTAAAGACGCGGGCAGTATTGCGGTTGGCGAAGTGATTAGCGCCGTTGACGAATCCGTCGACGCGACCCGTTGCCAGGGTAAAGGCGGCTGCCAGGGCGGCGATAAGTGCCTGACCCACGCGCTGTGGCGCGATCTGAGCGACCGTCTGACCGGCTTCCTGAACAACATCACCCTGGGTGAACTGGTGAATAACCAGGAAGTTCTGGACGTGTCGGGTCGTCAGCAAAGCCATGAATCACAGCGCAGCACCCGTTCGCAGGACGCCATCGACGTTAAACTGCGCGCGTAATTAAAAAGATAAGTATTCAGAATCAGGCCGGGGTGGTCACACCCCGCGTACTCGGTCGTACATCCAGCCGGTTGCCTGATTCCTTGCATTGAAGCGATGTACGGAGTTTATAGAGCAATGAAATTACCGATTTATCTCGATTACTCCGCAACCACGCCGGTGGACCCGCGTGTTGCCGAGAAAATGATGCAGTGTCTGACCCTGGACGGAAACTTTGGTAACCCAGCTTCCCGTTCTCACCGTTTTGGCTGGCATGCTGAAGAGGCGGTTGATATCGCCCGTAATCAGATTGCTGACCTGGTCGGTGCCGACCCGCGTGAAATTGTTTTCACCTCCGGCGCGACCGAATCCGACAACCTGGCGATCAAAGGTGCAGCCAACTTTTATCAGAAAAAAGGCAAGCACATCATCACCAGCAAAACCGAACACAAAGCCGTGCTGGACACCTGCCGTCAGCTGGAGCGTGAAGGGTTCGAAGTGACTTACCTGGCGCCGCAGAGCAACGGGATCATCGACCTGAAAGAGCTCGAAGCGGCCATGCGCGATGACACCATCCTGGTTTCCATCATGCACGTTAACAACGAAATCGGCGTTGTGCAGGACATCGCGACCATCGGCGAAATGTGCCGTGCGCGCGGCATCATCTACCACGTGGATGCGACCCAGAGCGTGGGCAAACTGCCTATCGACCTGAGCCAGCTGAAAGTGGACCTGATGTCCTTCTCCGGTCACAAAATCTATGGTCCGAAAGGTATCGGCGCGCTGTACGTTCGTCGTAAGCCACGTATCCGCATCGAAGCACAGATGCACGGCGGTGGTCACGAGCGCGGCATGCGTTCCGGTACGCTGCCTGTTCACCAGATCGTGGGCATGGGCGAAGCGTATCGCATCGCGAAAGAAGAGATGGAAACCGAGATGGCACGCCTGCGTACGCTGCGTAACCGTCTGTGGGACGGCGTGAAAGATATGGAAGAAGTGTATCTGAACGGCGATCTCGAGCAGGGCGCGCCAAACATCCTCAACGTCAGCTTCAACTATGTTGAAGGTGAATCGCTGATCATGGCGCTGAAAGACCTGGCGGTTTCTTCCGGTTCTGCCTGTACGTCTGCAAGCCTGGAGCCATCCTACGTGCTGCGCGCGCTGGGTATGACTGACGAACTGGCACACAGCTCTATCCGTTTCTCTTTAGGTCGTTTTACTACCGAAGAAGAGATTGACTACACCATCAAACTGGTTCGTAACTCCATTGGCCGTCTGCGCGACCTTTCTCCACTGTGGGAAATGTTCAAGCAGGGCGTGGATCTGAACAGCATTGAATGGTCACATCACTAATCGGTACATAAGGAGAATTCAATCATGGCATACAGCGAAAAAGTTATCGATCATTACGAGAACCCGCGCAACGTTGGCTCTTTTGACAACAGCGATGAATCTGTCGGTAGCGGTATGGTTGGCGCGCCAGCGTGTGGCGACGTGATGAAGTTGCAGATTAAAGTCAACAATGAAGGTATCATTGAAGACGCGCGCTTCAAGACCTACGGCTGCGGTTCTGCTATCGCTTCCAGCTCCCTGGTCACCGAATGGGTGAAGGGCAAGTCTCTGGACGAAGCACAGGCAATCAAGAACACGGATATTGCTGAAGAACTCGAACTGCCGCCGGTGAAAATTCACTGCTCAATTCTGGCAGAAGACGCGATCAAAGCCGCCATTGCGGATTACAAAAGCAAACGTGAAGCAAAATAATTGAGGTTTGAGTATGTCGATTACCCTTAGCGACAGCGCTGCCGCGCGAGTAAGCTCTTTTCTGGCGAACCGTGGTAAAGGCTTTGGCCTGCGACTGGGCGTACGTACCTCCGGCTGTTCTGGTATGGCTTACGTACTGGAGTTTGTTGATGAACCGGCGTCTGATGACACCGTGTTTGAAGACAAAGGCGTGAAGGTGGTGGTCGATGGCAAAAGCCTGCAATTTCTCAACGGCACTCAGCTGGACTTCGTAAAAGAAGGCCTGAACGAAGGGTTCAAATTCACGAACCCGAACGTCAAAGACGAGTGTGGTTGCGGCGAAAGCTTCCACGTTTAACCGCGCGTCATCCGAAACCCCACCGTGGCTTTGCTACGCGTGGGGTTTGTTCTAACAGGCTACCCCTGAGATTGTTATGGATTACTTCACTCTCTTCGGACTACCCGCTCAATACCCGATCGATCTCCAGGCGCTGACGGTCCGTTTTCAGGATCTCCAGCGTCAGTACCATCCGGATAAATTCGCCAGCGGGACGCAGGCAGAGCAGCTGGCTGCGGTATCACACTCCGCAACCATCAACCAGGCCTGGCAAACGCTACGTCATCCGCTGGCGCGTGCAGAATATCTGCTCTCGCTCCACGGTTTCGATCTGGCGAGCGAACAGCATACCGTGCGCGACACCGCCTTTCTGATGGAACAGCTGGAGCTGCGCGAAGAGCTGGATGAAATTGAACAGGCTAAAGACGAAGCACGCCTGGAAAGCTTTATCACGCGCGTAAAGGGCATGTTCGATACCCGCCATCAGCAGATGGTGGAGCAACTGAACAACGAGACCTGGGACGTGGCGGCAGACACTGTGCGCAAACTCCGTTTTCTCGATAAACTGCGAAGCAGTGCTGAACAACTCGAAGAAAAGCTGCTCGATTTTTAATTTCGGAAGCAATTATGGCCTTATTACAAATTAGTGAGCCAGGCTTAAGCGCCGCACCGCACCAGCGTCGTCTGGCGGTCGGTATTGACCTGGGCACCACCAATTCCCTCGTGGCGACCGTGCGCAGCGGCCAGGCGGAAACGCTGGCTGACGAGCAGGGCCGCCATCTGCTGCCTTCCGTGGTCCACTACCAGCAGCAGGGTCACGCGGTCGGGTTTGATGCCCGCGCTAACGCCGCGCGCGATCCGGCCAATACCATCAGCTCGGTTAAGCGCATGATGGGCCGCTCGCTGGCTGATATCCAGACCCGTTACCCGCATCTGCCGTATCAGCTACAGGCCAGTGAAAACGGCCTGCCGATGATCGCGACGTCTGCCGGTCTGCTGAACCCGATTCGCGTTTCCGCTGACATCCTCAAAGCGCTGGCGGCGCGCGCCACGGCGACGCTCGGCGGCGATCTCGACGGCGTGGTAATCACCGTTCCGGCCTACTTCGACGATGCACAGCGTCAGGGCACCAAAGACGCCGCGCGTCTGGCGGGCCTGCATGTGCTGCGTCTGCTGAACGAACCGACGGCGGCGGCCATTGCCTACGGCCTCGATTCCGGTCAGGAAGGGGTGATTGCGGTTTACGATCTCGGCGGCGGGACGTTTGATATCTCAATCCTGCGCCTGAGCCGCGGCGTGTTCGAAGTGCTGGCGACCGGCGGGGATTCCGCGCTCGGCGGCGATGACTTCGACCATCTGCTGGCAGACTACATCCGCGAGCAGGCGGGCATCAGCGATCGCAGCGATGCGCGCGTACAGCGTGAACTGCTGGATGCGGCCATCGACGCCAAAATCGCCCTGAGCGACGCGCAATCGGTCACGGTTAACGTTGCGGGCTGGCAGGGTGAGATCACCCGCAATCAGTTCAGCGAACTGATCGCGCCTCTGGTTAAGCGTACCCTGCTGGCCTGCCGTCGCGCATTGAAAGATGCGGGCGTGGAGGCCAGCGAGGTGCTGGAAGTGGTCATGGTTGGCGGCTCAACCCGCGTGCCGCTGGTGCGCGAGCGCGTGGGCGAATTCTTTGGCCGCACGCCGCTGACCTCTATCGACCCGGACAAAGTGGTTGCCGTGGGCGCCGCTATCCAGGCCGATATCCTGGTCGGCAACAAGCCGGACAGCGAAATGCTGCTGCTGGACGTCATCCCGCTGTCTCTGGGTTTAGAAACCATGGGCGGCCTGGTGGAGAAAGTCATTCCGCGTAACACCACCATTCCGGTGGCGCGCGCGCAGGAGTTTACTACCTTCAAAGACGGCCAGACTGCGATGTCCATCCACGTGATGCAGGGCGAGCGCGAGCTGGTGCAGGACTGCCGCTCTCTGGCGCGCTTTGCGCTGCGCGGCATTCCGGCGCTGCCGGCGGGAGGGGCGCATATTCGCGTTACCTTCCAGGTGGATGCGGACGGTCTGCTGAGCGTCACGGCGATGGAAAAATCGACCGGCGTGGAATCGTCCATCCAGGTGAAGCCGTCCTACGGCCTGACCGATGGCGAAATCGCCTCCATGATTCAGGACTCAATGAGTTACGCCGAGCAGGATGTGAAGGCGCGTATGCTGGCCGAACAAAAAGTGGAAGCCGCACGCGTGCTGGAAAGCCTGAACGGCGCGCTCGCTGCCGATGCCGCGCTGTTAAGCGCCGCTGAGCGCCAGGTGATTGACGACGCTGCCGCGCGCTTAAGCGCAGTCGCCGAAGGCAATGACGCTGACGCAATAGAAGAAGCCATTAAAAACGTTGATAAACAAACCCAGGACTTCGCTGCTCGCCGCATGGACAAATCTGTCCGCGTCGCGCTGAAAGGCCAGTCCGTGGACGAGGTTTAATATGCCAAAAATTGTAATTTTGCCTCATGCGGACCTCTGTCCGGATGGCGCTGTTCTGGAAGCGAAGACCGGTGAAACCATTCTCGATGTAGCCCTGCGTGCAGGTATCGAAGTGGAACACGCCTGTGAAAAATCCTGTGCCTGCACAACGTGCCACTGCATCGTGCGTGAAGGTTTCGACTCTCTTGCAGAGAGCACCGAAGACGAAGACGACATGCTGGACAAAGCATGGGGTCTGGAGCCCGACAGCCGCTTAAGCTGTCAGGCCGCGGTGACCGATGAAGATCTGGTCGTGGAGTTCCCACGTTACACCATCAACCACGCACGCGAGCATTGATATGGGACTGAAGTGGACAGACAGCCGTGAAATCGGCGAGGCGCTCTACGACGCGAACCCGGATCTCGATCCGAAGACCGTACGATTCACCGATATGCATCAGTGGATTTGCGATCTGGAAGATTTTGACGACGATCCAAACGCATCCAATGAAAAAATTCTGGAGGCGATTCTGTTAGTCTGGTTAGATGAAGCAGAATAGATAACATAAACGGGCTGCCTTCAGGCGGCCCGTTTGCTAGTTGCTAATAAGGATAAATAAAATGACCGAAGCGATGAAGATTACGCTCTCCACGCAGCCAGCCGACGCACGCTGGGGCGAAAAAGCCACCTACAGCATCAACAACGACGGTATTACCCTGCATCTGACGGGCAATGATGATTTGGGCCTGATCCAGCGCGCCGCGCGTAAAATTGACGGCCTTGGCATTAAGCATGTGTCGCTGGAAGGCGAAGGCTGGGACACCGACCGCAGCTGGGCGTTCTGGGCAGGCTACAAAGGGCCGAAAGGCACCCGCAAAATCGAGTGGGCGAACCTCGACGAAGCCGGTCAGAAAGAGCTGGAAAGCCGCCTGCAAATCATCGACTGGGTGCGCGACACCATCAACGCCCCGGCGGAAGAGTTAGGCCCTGAGCAGCTGGCGCAGCGCGCCGTCGACCTGCTGTGCGGCGTGGCGGGCGACAAGATGTCTTACCGCATCACCAAAGGTGAAGACCTGCGCGAGCAAAACTACATGGGCATTCACACCGTGGGCCGTGGCTCCGAGCGTCCTCCGGTCCTGCTGGCGCTGGATTACAACCCAACCGGCGATAAAGAAGCGCCGGTCTTTGCCTGTCTGGTCGGAAAAGGCATCACTTTCGACACCGGCGGCTACAGCCTGAAGCAGAGCGCGTTCATGGATTCCATGAAGTCCGACATGGGCGGTGCGGCCACCATTACCGGCGCGCTGGCGTTCGCCATCACCCGTGGCCTGAACAAGCGCGTGAAGCTCTACCTGTGCTGCGCGGACAACATGGTGAGCGGCAACGCCTTCAAGCTGGGCGACATCATTCGCTACCGCAACGGTAAAAACGTTGAGGTGATGAACACCGACGCCGAAGGCCGTCTGGTGCTGGCCGATGGCCTGATCGACGCCTCTGCGCAGAAGCCGGAGCTGATTATCGACATGGCAACCCTGACCGGCGCGGCGAAAACGGCGCTGGGTAACGACTATCACGCCCTGTTCAGCTTCGACGACAAGCTGGCCGCTCGCCTGCTGGCCAGCGCGGCGGCGGAAAACGAACCGTTCTGGCGTCTGCCGTTGGCCGAGTTCCACCGCAGCCAGCTGCCGTCTAACTTCGCCGAGCTGAACAACACCGCGAGCGCGGCGTACCCGGCGGGGGCAAGCACCGCAGCAGGCTTCCTGTCTCACTTCGTTGAGAACTACCATGAAGGCTGGCTGCACATTGACTGCTCCGCAACCTACCGTAAAGCGGCGGTTGAGCAGTGGTCTGCGGGTGCGACCGGTCTGGGCGTGCGTACCGTGGCGAACCTGCTGACGGCTGAGTGATCTTTTTTGCCGGGTAGCGCTACGCTTACGCGCGCCTTCGGAGTCATCGTATTGCCCGGCGGCGCTGCGCTTGCACGGGCCTACGGTTTTGTAGGCCGGGTCAGCGAAGCGCCACCCGGCGTTTTTTGAAGTAGCCAAACTATGTCAGAAACCAAAAACGAATTAGAAACCCTGCTGGAGCAGGCGGCGACCGAACCCGCCCACCGTCCGGCATTTTTCCGCACGCTGCTGGAATCCACCGTCTGGGTGCCGGGCACCGCGGCGGAAGGGGAGCAGGTTGTCGAAGACAGCGCGCTGGATCTGCTGCACTGGGAGAAAGACGACGGCACCTCGGTGATCCCGTTCTTTACTTCGCTCGAGGCCTTGCAGGAAGCGGTAGAAGACGAACAGGCGTTCGTGGTGATGCCGGTGCGCACGTTGTTCGAAATGACCCTGGGGCAGACGCTGTTCCTCAACGCCAAACTGCCGACCGGGAAAGAGTTTACTCCGCGCGAAATCAGCCACCTGATTGGTGACGAGGGCAACCCGCTCAGCACTCAGGAGGTGCTGGAAGGGGGCGAAACGCTGCTGCTGTCTGAAGTGGCCGAGCCGCCCGCGCAGATGATTGACTCCCTGACCACGCTGTTTAAAACTATCAAGCCGGTAAAACGCGCGTTCCTCTGCTCCATCAAAGAGAGCGCTGACGAAAAACCTGTTCTGCTGATAGGGATTGAGGCCGACGGCGATATCGACGAGATCATCCAGGCAGCGGGAAGCGTGGCAACCGACACCCTGCCGGGCGATGAGCCGATTGATATCTGTCAGGTGAAGAAAGGTGAGAAGGGGATCAGCCACTTTATTACCGAGCACATCACCCCGTTCTACGAGCGTCGCTGGGGCGGCTTCCTGCGCGATCTCAAGACCAACCGCATTATCTGATTACGGCGGGGTGACCTTCACCCCGTTGCTTCCAGCAGCAGTAAATCCATCAGCAGCACCAGATTCGACTCAAACGACGTTACCCCTGCGGCTTCGGCGGCGAAATGTACCGCTTCGTCATAGAGGGCAAAATGCACGTCCGCCATACCCGCCAGCGTATTGGCCGACGCGCGGGTAAACGCGACGATCGTCATGCCGACGTTTTTGGCGATCCGCGCTTTATCCAGTACCTGCTCCGTTTCGCCGCTGCGTGAAACGGCAATAAACACCTGATAGCGCGCGGCGTTGCTGAGAAAAATATTCCGGCTGTCTCCCGGCCCGGAGATGAACGCCGTTTTTCCCAGCACCTGCAACTTCTTGGTCAGGTACTCGGCAAAAAGGTACGAAAACCCGGCGCCGTAGAGAAAGAAGCTCTCTTTCTGGCGCAGCAGGCTGGCAAACTGCTGGCGTTTGTCCTGAGTGACCCACTGGAAGGTCTGCTGATAGTTGGCAACGAACCGGGTAAAAAGCCCGGGCATTTCCGCATGTTGCTCAGGCTGTACGGTGATATGCGGCGTGTCAGAAAGCAGCTGCTTGCAGTGCCAGATAAACTCGCTAAAGCCGCTAAACCCCAGCTTCTGACACAGCCGCATAATCGTCGCGGTAGAGACAAATGTCGCCTGCGCCAGCTCGCGCACCGTGATGTTGCCCACCAGCAATGGATGCTCAGTGAGGTGGGCGAGGACGCGATACTCCGCGCGGGTCAGCGACGATCCGCGCGTTAACAGCGTTGCCAGGCGGTTATCCATTATTTCGCCGGTTCAACCGGCAGATCGTCCCGTGCACCCCATTCACTCCAGGCGCCGTCGTACAGAGTCACGTCATTCGCGCCAAGGGTTGCCAGCGCCAGGATCACCACGCAGGCCGTCACGCCGGAGCCGCAGCTGGCAATAACCGGACGATGCAAATCCACGCCCTGACGTTCAAAAATGGCACGCAATTCATCGGTGGTTTTCAGCTCGCCTTCAAACACCAGATCGCCCCACGGCACGTTCAGCGCCCCCGGGATATGTCCTCGTTTCAGTCCCGGTCGCGGCTCGTCCGCTTCTGCGTTGAAACGTGGAGCGGGACGCGCATCGACGATTTGCGCCGTGTTTTCGTGGCTCACGACCAGCACGTCGGTCAGGCGCTTGACCACGTAAGCGTCAAACGTGGCATCAAATTCCCCTTCCGGCAGCGTGACGTCACCCTGCTGAAGCGGTAGTTCGTCGCGCTTCCAGCCTGCAAGTCCGCCCGCCAGAATCGATACCTTTTCCACGCCGAAGTTTTTCAGCATCCACCACGCTCGCGGCGCGGAAAACAGATTACCTTCATCGTAAACAACAAGATGTTTATCTTTGCTGATGCCCAGCTCGCGCATCGCCACGGAAAACGCTTCCGGGCGAGGCAGCATGTGCGGCAGGGGAGAGGTGTGATCGGAGAGGGCTTCGATATCAAAAAATACCGCGCCAGGCAGGTGCCCTGCACGGTATTCAGCGGGAACGTCACGATGCTCCTGGCCCGGAGGGGCCATGCGCGCGTCGATAATCTGAACTTCCGGGTCGTCGCCGTGCTCAATCAGCCAGTCGGCAGCGACAAAATATGAGGTGGACATGGTTGCCTCCATTCTTTTCCGTAAAAAAGGATTGTCGGTGTTTTTTCTGACACCGACAAGCTAACCACGTTCAACTCGCGAGCAAGCCCCTATTTTTTCACCGCTTCACCGTCCTGCCAGGCCTTTTGCAGCGCAGGCCAGTAGTCGCGGTTGGCTTCGATCATCTCATCCAGAATCGCTTTCGCGTGCTCCATGGTCGGCACGGTGCGGTTCAGAGTGAACGCCTGCAACGCTTTCTCGTAGCTGCCTTCGATGGTTGCCTCAACCAGCAGCTGTTCAGAGGCCAGCTGCTGTTGCAGGAGCGTCTGGTGGAACAGCGGTACCTGACCCACGCGGACAGGCTCCGGCCCTTCGGAGGTGATATAGGCAGGCACCTCCACCACCGCATCGTACGGCAGGTTGGTAATCGCCCCGCGGTTTTCCACCATCACCAGATGGCGTTGGCGCAGGTTGAACGCCAGTGAGCAGGCGACATCGACGATAAATTCGCCGTGAACACCTACGTGGAAGGCGTCCGGTAAAATTCCGGTGCGCTGGTACTCTTCGGCGGCGGCAAACAGCTTTTTCTCACGCCCGTTCATCACTTCGTTGGCGCGGGTATAGTCAGGGTTCTGATGCTCCACAATCTGGTTTGGCATCAGGTAGTACTGTAGATACGGGTTCGGCAGGTACTCCGGGAAGTTATCCATAATCGGCTTGATGTTGCGCCAGGTTTTCACCCACGACGGATCCGAGTGCTGCGGGTCGGTTTTCGCGGCATCTTCCGTCAGCAGGCCAAACTTCGCGATATGTTTACGCAGCTCCGGCAGCTTGTCCTCGCCGTCCACCCGCACGCGGGTAAACCAGCCGAAATGGTTGAGGCCAAAATAGTCCACCTCCAGTTTATGGCGATCCACGCCCAGAATGGCGCCCATATTGCGCATCGCGGCAACCGGCATATCGCAGATGTTCAGCACGCGTGCGTTGGGGCGCAGGCGACGCACGCCCTCAGCGACAATCGCCGCCGGGTTGGAGTAGTTCACGATCCACGCCTTTTCGTGCGCGTAGCGTTCCACCCGATCGATCAGCTCTACCATCGGCAGGATAGTACGCAGGCCATATGCCAGCCCGCCGGGTCCGCAGGTTTCCTGGCCGACCACCCCGTGGCGCAGCGGGATCTTTTCATCCTGCTCGCGCATTTTGTACTGTCCGACGCGCATCTGGGCAAAAACAAAATGCGCGCCGCTGAAGGCCACTTCTGGGTCGCTGGTGACGGTGAATTTGATGCTCTGGCTGTGGTCGCGAATAACCTTCTCCACCACGGGCGCAATGGTGTTCTGGCGCGCCTCGTCAATGTCATACAGGCGGATCTCTGCCAGAGGGAAATTATGCAGACGTACCATCAGGCTTTTCACAATACCTGGCGTGTAGGTGCTACCGCCGCCGGCAATCGACAGAATAAATGGGGGTGTAAACATCTTTAGCTCCTTTCAGAGAAACGTCTCAACGGCTTCTCGCATTTTTTTGACATGCAGCCCGTAGACCACCTGAACGTTGTTACCTTGTTTGATTATCCCTTTCGCGCCGGTCGCTTTCAGGCGCGGTTCATCGATGATAGCGACGTCCTTCACCGTGACGCGTAAGCGGGTGTAGCAGTTATCCACTACCTCTATATTTTCCCGACCGCCCAGACCCACCACGATGGATTCGCCCAGCTCGTCGTTATTGCCCTTCGCCTGGTACTCCTGCTTGCTGTAAAGGCGTGTCTCCTGGTCCTCATCTTCACGCCCCGGCGTTTTCATGTTGAAGCGCAGGATCAGGAAGCGGAATACCACGAAATAAAGGGCGAACATGATCAGCCCGACCACGATGTACATGGGCCAGTTGGACTTCTCCGTGCCGAGCGGCAGGTTGTAGAGGATGAAATCGATAATCCCGTTGGCGCCGATGGCGTGAACGCCAAACAGCGAGAACAGCATCATGCCGATGCCGGTCAGCACCGCATGCACCACGAACAGCAGCGGGGCGACGAACAGGAAGGAGAATTCAATCGGCTCGGTTACGCCGACCAGCAGCGAGGTCAGCGCCGCCGGGATCAGAATCGCTTTCGCAATCGCTTTACGCTCTGGCTTCGCGGTCATGTACATCGCCAGCGCGGCGGCAGGAAGGCCGAACATCTTGCTGATGCCGCGCGCATCCCACACCACGGTACTGCTGAGCTGCTTCACGTCCGGGCAGGCCATCTCGGCGAAGTAGATATTGCGCGCGCCCTGATAGGTTGCGCCACACACCTCCTGCGTACCGCCCAGTTCGGTATACAGGAACGGCGTATAGACCAGATGATGCAGGCCCGTCGGCACCAGAATGCGTTCAAGGAAACCGTAGATCGCCACGCCAAACGGACCGGACCCTTTGATCGCCAGCGCCAGAGCGCTTATTCCATGCTGTGCGTACGGCCAGAGTTCGCTCATGACCACGCCGAGCAGCATAGAGACAGGCAGCATCACAATCGCGACAAAGCAGTGACCGGAGTAAATCGCCATCGCGCCGTTAAACTGGACACCGGAATATTTGTTGTACAGATAACCGGAGAGCGCCCCGGTCAGGATCCCGGCGAAAACGCCCATCTCCAGCACCTGGACGCCCAGCACCATGCTTTGTCCGGCGGCTTTCATCTGTTCCGCAGGGGCCAGTTCTCCCTGAAGCTGTAACGTCACGTTCATCGCGTTAATGAATACGATAAAGGTCACCAGCCCAATCAACGCCGCGTAGCCTTTGTCTCGTGTTGCCAGTCCAATGGGGATCCCGACGGCAAACACCAGCGCCAGGTTGACCAGCACCGACACGGCAGATTTGGCGATCAGCTGGCCGACACTCTGGATCAGCGGGTGGCCGAGAAACGGCAGGTACTCGGCCAGATTGCCGTTACCCAGTACATTCCCGAAGGCGATAAACAGGCCGACGATGGGTAAGATAAGTACAGGTCCGTACAATGATTTTCCGAAATTTTGTAGGGCGTTCACGGCTCGTTTCATGGCTTTCTCTCTTATTGAACCGCGCACTCGGGGTGCGTCATGGTCATAAAACTAGCAGGCCTGATGCGAGCTTATCCAGCTATCTTCTTGTTTTAAAAACAAATGACGCGAAAGGTAACATGTTACGTTATGCGCTGTGATCGCCGTTCCATCACGGTTTGGCTGCGTGATGCCATTCTGCGAGGTGCTTTCCAGATTATAAAATTGGACTTTTTGTATTAACGAAACTTGCGGATAATACTTATCCGGACGATGACCAACAGGCCCCTCAGGCCAGGGACACAGGATGAAACCGTTTCGCTTAGCTGCGATCTCTCTCGCGCTGCTCACCACCTTTACGCTTGTCGGCTGTGATAACAGCGACGACAAACCTCAGGCCGCTGCCCCCGCAGCGTCTACTGCATCAGAACAGAAAACCCCGGCAAAACCGGATCCTGAAAAGCTGGCTAAGCTGGCCGCGCAGAGTCAGGGCAAGGCGTTGACGCTGCTGGATGCCTCTGAAGTGCAACTCGACGGCGCTGCGACGCTGGTTCTGACCTTCTCTGTACCGCTGGATCCCAGCCAGGATTTTGCGAAAACGGTGCATGTGGTGGATAAAAAAAGCGGCAAAGTGGACGGCGCCTGGGAACTGGCCCCCAATCTGAAAGAGCTGCGCCTGCGCCATCTGGAGCCGAATCGTAATCTGGTCGTCACCGTCGAACGTAATTTGCTGGCGCTGAACAAAGCGACATTCGGCATCGACTATGAAAAAGCGATCACCACCCGGGATGTTGAACCGACGGTCGGATTCGCCAGCCGCGGATCGCTGCTGCCGGGTAAGGTGGTGGAAGGGTTGCCGGTGATGGCGCTCAACGTCAACAATGTGGATGTGAACTTCTATCGCGTGAAGCCGGAGTCGCTGGCCTCGTTTGTCAGCCAGTGGGAGTACCGTAACTCGCTGACCAACTGGGAATCTGACAACCTGCTGAAGATGGCGGAACTGGTCTACACCGGCCGTTTCGACCTCAACCCGGCGCGCAATACGCGTGAAAAACTGCTCCTGCCGCTCAAAGATATTAAGCCGCTCCAGCAGTCTGGCGTCTATATCGCCGTGATGAATCAGGCTGGTCACTATAACTACAGTAACGCCGCGACGCTCTTTACCTTAAGTGATATTGGGCTGTCCGCTCACCGTTATCATAACCGCCTGGACATCTTCACCCAGAGTCTTGAAAACGGTGCGGCGCAGTCAGGTGTGGCCATTACCCTTCTGAACGATAAAGGGCAGACCCTGGCCGAGGCGAACAGCGACGCCGATGGTCATGCGAAACTGCAAACCGATAAAGAAGCCGCGCTGATCCTGGCCAGTAAAGATGGCCAGACGACGCTTCTCGACCTCAAACTTCCGGCGCTGGATCTGGCGGAGTTTGATATCGCCGGTAACCCGGGTTACAGCAAACAGTTCTTTATGTTTGGCCCGCGCGATCTCTATCGTCCGGGTGAAACGGTGATCCTGAACGGCCTGCTTCGCGACAGCGATGGCAAACCGCTTCCCGATCAGCCGGTAAAACTTGACGTGCTGCGCCCGGACGGACAGGTGGCGCGTACGGTCGTTGTGCAACCTGAGAACGGCCTTTATCGCTTCAACTATCCGCTCGATAGCGGCGCCCAGACCGGCATGTGGCATATTCGCGCGAATACGGGCGATAACCAGCAGCGCATGTGGGATTTCCACGTCGAAGATTTTATGCCTGAGCGTATGGCGCTGAATCTGACCGGGCAAAAAACGCCAGTTTCCCCGCAGGATAATGTCGACTTTAACGTTGCTGGCTATTACCTGTATGGCGCGCCGGCTAACGGTAATTCTCTGCAAGGCCAGCTTTTCCTGCGTCCGCTACGTGACGCGGTGCCTACGCTGCCTGGCTTCCAGTTCGGTGATATTGCCGAGGAGAACCTGAGCCGCAGCCTGGATGAAGTGCAGCTTACGCTGGACGAACAGGGGCGTGGGCAGGTTACCACCGAAAGCCAGTGGAAAGAGGCGCACTCGCCGCTGCAACTGATTTTGCAGGCCAGCCTGCTGGAATCAGGTGGGCGTCCGGTAACGCGACGCGCCGAGCAGGCTATCTGGCCTGCGGCTGAACTTCCGGGGATCCGCCCACAGTTCGCCAGCAAGGCCGTTTACGACTACCGTACCGATACCACCGTCAATCAGCCGATTGTCGATGAAAACGGCAACGCCAGCTTTGACATCGTCTATGCCGATGCCAGCGGGACGAAAAAAGCGGTATCTGGTTTGCAGGTGCGTCTGATCCGTGAGCGTCGCGACTACTTCTGGAACTGGTCCGAGAGTGAGGGCTGGCAGTCCCAGTTTGATCAAAAAGATCTGGTTGAGGGCGAGCAGGAGCTAAACCTCAAGGCCGATGAAACCGGTAAAGTCACCTTCCCGGTGGAGTGGGGCTCATACCGTCTGGAAGTGAAAGCCCCTGATGACATGGTCAGCAGCGTGCGCTTCTGGGCGGGGTACAGCTGGCAGGATAACAGCGATGGCACGGGCGCTGCTCGCCCGGATCGTGTGACGCTGAAACTGGACAAGCCATCCTATCAGCCAGGCGATACCATCAACCTGCATATTGCAGCGCCGGCCGCAGGCAAGGGCTATGCAATGATCGAATCCAGCGAAGGACCGCTGTGGTGGAAAGAGATCGACGTGCCAGCAAACGGTCTGGATCTCGCCATTCCGGTGGATAAGGACTGGAAACGTCACGATCTCTACCTCAGCACGCTGGTGGTTCGTCCTGGCGATAAATCCAAATCCGCCACGCCAAAACGGGCGGTTGGCCTGCTGCATCTGCCAATGGGGGACGAAAATCGTCGCCTGAACATCGCACTGGATAACCCGCAAAAAATGCGTCCGAACCAGACGCTTTCTGTGAAAGTGAAAGCCAGCGTAAAAGAGGGGACTGTGCCACAGAAGGTGAACGTACTGGTCTCGGCTGTCGATAGCGGCGTGCTGAACATTACCGACTACGTCACGCCGGATCCGTGGGAAGCTTTCTTCGGTCAGAAGCGCTATGGCGCGGACATCTATGATGTTTACGGCCAGGTGATTGAAGGTCAGGGACGTCTGGCCGCACTGCGCTTTGGCGGAGACGGCGATGAACTGAAACGCGGCGGTAAGCCACCGGTGAACCATGTCACCATAATTGCCCAGCAGGCGCAGCCGGTTACGCTTGATGCCAACGGCGAAGGCACCATCACGCTGCCGATTGGCGATTTCAACGGCGAACTGCGTCTGATGGCGCAGGGCTGGACGGAAGACGATTTCGGCAGCAGCGAAAGCAAAATCATTGTGGCGGCTCCGATTATCACCGAGCTTAATACGCCGCGATTCCTCGCAAGTGGCGATACCTCTCGCCTGACGCTGGACCTGACTAACCTGACGGACCAGCCGCAAACGCTGAACATTGCGTTAACCGCAACCGGTAAGTTGTCGCTCGAAGGTGCTCAGCCAGAGCCGGTTAAGCTGCCGCCTGGCGCACGTAGCACCCTGTTTATTCCGGTGCGCGCCCTGGAAGGCTATGGTGATGGTGAAGTGACTGCTCAGGTGTCGGGGCTTCAGCTCCCTGGTGAGACGTTTGCGCCGCAGCAGAAGAGCTGGAAAATTGGCGTGCGTCCCGCATTCCCGGCGCAAACGGTGAATACGGGCACGATGCTGAACCCTGGCGAATCCTGGAGTGCACCAGCACAGCATATCAACGGTTTCTCGCCTGCCACGCTACAGGGGCAGCTGTTGCTCAGCGGTAAACCACCTTTAAATCTGGCGCGCTACATTCGTGAACTTCAGGCCTATCCATACGGATGTCTTGAGCAGACCACCAGCGGCCTGTTCCCGTCGCTTTTCACCAACGCGGCACAACTTAAGGCACTGGGTATTAAAGGCGATACCGACGATAAACGCCGTGCGGCCATTGATATCGGGATCTCCCGTCTGCTGCAAATGCAGCGTGACGATGGCGGTTTTGCCTTGTGGGATAAAAACGGCCCGGAAGAGTACTGGCTGACCGCCTATGTCACGGACTTCCTGGTGCGGGCAGGGGAGCAGGGTTACAGCGTGCCTGCCGAGGCAGTGAATAACGCCAACAGCCGACTGCTGCGCTATTTACAGGATCCGGGGATGATGTCCATCCGCTACAGCGACGACACCCAGGCCAGCAAATTTGCTGTTCAGGCGTACGCTTCGCTGGTGCTGGCTCGTCAGCAAAAAGCGCCGCTCGGTGCGCTGCGTGAAATCTGGGAGCGCCACGCTCAGGCTGCTTCCGGGCTTCCGTTGATGCAGCTGGGCATGGCACTCAAACTGATGGGGGATGCACCGCGCAGCCAGCAGGCGCTGGATCTGGCTCTCAAAACTCCCCGTAACGACAGCCGAAACTGGATGGCGGATTACGGCAGCCAGCTGCGTGATAATGCCCTGATGCTCTCCCTGCTGGAAGAGTACAAGCTGCTGCCGGATGCGCAAAACAGGCTGCTGAACGCGTTATCTGAAGACGCGTTCAGCCAGCGCTGGCTGTCTACCCAGGAGAGCAATGCGCTGTTCATGGCCGGACGTTCACTGCAAACCTTGTCAGGCGCGTGGACGGCAACGACCAGCCTCTCTGAACAGACCCAGAGCAGTGATAAAGCGCAGGTAGAAAACCTGAACGGCGACCAGCTTGATGCCTTGCAGGTGACGAATACCGGCACTACGCCGCTGTGGGTACGACTGGACACGACTGGCTATCCGGAGTACGCGCCTCAGCCATCCTCTAATGTCTTGCAGATTGAACGTCATATCCTGGCGACAGACGGCAGCAGCAAGTCGCTCTCTTCTCTGAAGAGCGGTGAGCTGGTTCTGGTGTGGCTGGAGGTGAAGGCCAGCCAGAACGTGCCGGATGCGCTGGTGGTGGATCTGCTCCCGGCAGGTCTGGAGCTGGAAAACCAGAATCTGGCGAGCAGCAGCGCCAGCTTGCAGGACAGCGGCAGTGAAGTGCAAAACCTGCTGAATCAGATGCAACAGTCTGATATTCAGCACATGGAATTCCGCGACGATCGCTTTGTGGCCGCGGTGCCGGTCAATGAAGGTCAGCCGGTCACGCTGGTTTACCTGGCCCGTGCCGTTACGCCGGGAACCTACCAGGTGCCTGTTCCGATGGTCGAGTCCATGTACGTTCCGCAGTGGCGGGCAACGGGGGCGGCCAGTGGCCCGCTGATCGTTGTTCCGTAAGATGCGGATAGCACGCCTGATTCGCTCCCGCTGGCTGTGGCTGGCGGGAGCGCTTCTCGTTTCAGGGGGGCTGATTGTCGTCGCTGACCGCGTGTGGCCGTTGCCCCTGAAAGAGGTCAACCCAGCGCGAGTGGTGGTGGATGAGCAGGGTGTTCCGCTGTGGCGTTTTGCCGACAGCGAAGGCATCTGGCGCTATCCGGTTACCATTGAAGAGGTTTCCCCACGCTATCTTGAGGCGCTGATCCAGTATGAAGATCGCTGGTTCTGGGATCACCCGGGCGTCAATCCGCTTTCTGTACTGCGTGCCGCCTGGCAGGATCTCACCTCCGGGAGAGTGGTTTCCGGCGGGAGCACGCTTACCATGCAGGTGGCGCGCCTGCTGGATCCGCATCCGCGTACCTTTGGCGGCAAAATCCGTCAGCTGTGGCGGGCGATGCAGCTGGAGTGGCATCTCTCCAAGCGTGAAATCCTGACGCTGTATCTCAACCGTGCCCCGTTTGGCGGCACGTTGCAGGGCGTGGGCGCGGCAAGCTGGACTTACCTTGGCAAACCGCCGTCTCAGCTGAGCTATTCCGACGCGGCGCTGCTGGCAGTGCTGCCGCAGGCACCCAGTCGTCTGCGCCCGGATCGCTGGCCGAAACGTGCCGAAGCGGCGCGGAACAAAGTGCTCGACCGTATGCTGACTCAGGGTGTCTGGTCTGAGAAGCAGGTGAAAGAGTCCCGTGAAGAGCCGGTCTGGCTGGCTCCCCGGCAGATGCCGCAGCTGGCGCCGCTCTTTTCCCGCATGATGCTGAGTAAAAGTCGTGACACAAAAATAGTCACCACGCTGGATGCAGCTTTGCAACGACAGCTTGAAGAGCTGGCAATGAACTGGAAATCACGCCTGCCTGCCCGCAGTTCGCTGGCGATGATCGTCGTGGATCATACATCCATGAAAGTGCGTGGCTGGGTAGGCTCGGTAGATATCAATGATGACAGCCGTTTCAGCCACGTGGATATGGTCAATGCGATCCGATCGCCGGGATCGGTCCTCAAGCCATTCATCTATGGCATGGCGCTGGACGATGGTCTGATCCATCCCGCTTCGTTATTGCAGGATGTGCCAAGAAAAACGGGGGATTATCGTCCCGGCAACTTTGACAGCGGCTTCCATGGGCCGGTCAGTATGAGCGAAGCCCTGGTGCGTTCCCTCAACCTGCCTGCGGTGCAGGTTCTGGAAGCGTACGGCCCAAAACGTTTTGCCGGAATGCTGAGCAACGCGGGATTACCGCTCATTCTGCCTGCGGGGGCACAGCCCAACCTCTCTCTGATCCTGGGGGGCGCAGGCGCACGCCTGGCTGATATCGCTGCCGCCTATAGCGCCTTTGCGCGTCAGGGTAAGGCGGGCCGGCTGCGTTTACAGCCGGGCGATCCGCTGATCGAACGTCCGCTGCTGTCGCAGGGGGCGGCGTGGATCATTCGACGCATTCTCGCTAATGAAGCACAGCCCCTGCCGGACAGTGCGCTGCCCCAGGTTGCGCCGCTGGCGTGGAAAACGGGCACCAGCTATGGCTACCGGGATGCCTGGGCCATCGGCCTGAATGCCCGGTATGTCATTGGAATCTGGACCGGACGCCCGGACGGCACGCCCGTTGCCGGGCAGTTTGGTTTCGCCAGCGCGGTACCGCTCCTGAATCAGGTCAATAACATGCTTCAGTCCCGCTCGATGGTGGATGAAGCGCGCCTGCCGCGCGATCCGCGTCCTGCAAGCGTAGGACGGGGCGTGATTTGCTGGCCGGGGGGCCAGTCCCTGCCTGAAGGGAGCGAAAACTGTCGGCGTCGGCTGTCAACCTGGCTGCTGGAAGGCAGTGAACCGCCTACGCTGTTGCTGCCGGAACAGGAAGGTATTCGCGGGATCCGTTTCCCGGTCTGGCTGGATAAAGAAGGCAAACGCGTTGCGGCGGATTGTCCTGATGCGACAGAGAAAGTGCTGGATGTCTGGCCGCTACCGCTGGAGCCCTGGCTGCCTGCTGCTGAAAAACGGGCTGCTCGTCTTCCCGCCCGTTCAGCTATTTGCCCTCCGCTGGATAACCATAATGCGGCGCCGATGATGTTGTCAGGCGTCAGAGAAGGGGCGGTAATTAAACGTCTTCCGGGTGAGAAAAATATGACCCTTAACGTTTCAACCAGCGGCGGGGAGGGACAACGATGGTGGTTTTTGAATGGCGAACCGCTGGACGGGCATCAGAAGAATTATTCACTGCAATTATATTTGCCGGGTAAATATCAATTAATTGTATTAGATGAAACAGGACAAACGGCGACAGTGAATTTTGAATTAGATCGCTAAGTATTACCCCTCAAGAGTTAGCTTGATAATTATCAATATTCGTTCCTGAAAAAAAACGAGAATGCGTTTTTATTTGAAGGAACGAGCAATGAAAAAAAATAAACATCAGGGAGAAAGGCTTATTCCCTCCATATCCCGGCGTCAGTTTATTCAGGCAGGGTCGGCGCTCGCCGCCCTGCCGTTTGTCGTCAAAACCGGCAAAGTACAGGCACAGGGCGCGGCGGTTTCAGACGCTACGCCTGAAGAAAAAGTGGTGCAAACCTGTAGTACGTTTGACTGCGGCGGCAAATGTGATATTCGTGCTCACGTCAGTGATGGCGTTGTGACCCGAATTTCAACGCGTCCGGATAACGCGCTGGATCCGCAGATGCCAGTAATGCGCGCCTGCGTTCGTGGTCGGGCTTATCGGAAATTTGTTTATCACCCCGATCGACTGAAATATCCAATGAAACGTGTAGGTAAACGTGGCGAAGGAAAATTCGAGCGTATTACCTGGGATGAAGCCACCACCCTTATTGCGAATCAATTAAAAACTATTACGCAAAAATACGGTGCTGCGTCACGCTATGTTCATGTGGGCACCGCGGTGTCCGGCGGGACCTTTTCCGGTGATAAAATGGTTCGTCGTCTGCTCAACTTAACCGGCGGCTATCTCGAAAGCTATCACTCGGTCAGTATGGGTAACACGGCGGCGGCAACGCCGTATACCTATGGCACCGCCGCCAGCGGCAGCTCTCTGGACACGCTGCTGGACACCAAACTGGTCATTCTCTGGGGGCATAACCCGACGGAAACCATCTTTGGGCACAGCAACCACTTCTACCAGAAGATGAAGCAAAACGGCACGCGCTTCATTGTTGTCGACCCGCGCTATTCCGATACGGTTTCCTCCCTTGCCGACCAGTGGATCCCGCTGCTTCCCACAACAGACAACGCCCTGATGGACGCGATGATGTATGTGATCGTCACGGAGAATCTGCACGATCGCGACTTTATTCAACGCTACACCCTGGGCTTTGACGAAGACGCCATGCCAGAGGGCGTTCCGGCCAATGAATCCCTGATGGCTTATCTGAGCGGTGCAAAGGATGGCGTGGCGAAAACGCCTGAGTGGGCAGAGAAAATCACCCACGTGCCTGCACAAACTATTCGTCAGCTGGCGCGTGACTACGCAACCACCAAACCCGCCGCGCTGATCCAGGGCTGGGGACCGCAGCGTCACAACTGCGGCGAGCGCACCGCGCGCGGCTCGACGATACTGGCCACGCTAACGGGTAACGTCGGGGTGAAAGGCGGCTGGGCAGCAGGCTATGGCGGCTGCGCAAACCGCAAATTTGCGGCCGGGCCAGAGATGCCGGACAACCCGGTCAACGCCAAAATTTCGGTCATGAACTGGGTGCAGGCCGCGGATGATGCTTCTAAGGTAACCGCGGAAGATGGCCTGAAGGATGCTGAGAAGCTGGACAGCAATATCCGCATCCTGTTCTCGCTGGCGGGCAATTATCTGGCTAACCAGAACCCGGATCTTCATCAGGCAACCCGTGTCCTGGAAGACGAGTCGAAAATCGAGTTTATCGTCGCAAGCGATCTGTTTATGACGCCGAGCGCCAGATACGCCGACCTGCTTTTGCCGGAAACCAGCTTCATGGAACGCTGGAATATCGGCGAAACCTGGGGCACGGCAAGCTATCTGATCCTGTCAGAAAAGCTGATTGAACCTGAATTTGAACGCCGTTCAGACTACGACTGGCTGCGGGAAGTCGCTGCTAAGCTTGGCGTCGAGCCAGCGTTCAGCGAGGGCCGTGACGAAAAAGCGTGGATTGAGCACATCTGGGAGCAGACGCGGCTGTCCATGCCGGATGAAAACCTGCCGGACTTCGCGACGCTACAGAAGACGCGTCAGCATCTTTTCAAAAGCGCGCCGTACGTTGCCTTTGAAGACAACATTCGCGATCCGCAGAATCATCCGTTCCCGACCCCGTCCGGAAAAATTGAGATCTTCTCGAAGCGTCTGTACGACATGCAGCACCCGGAAATCCCGGCGCTGTCGCACTACGTGCCTGCCCATGAAGGGCCGGAAGACGAGCTGGTCAAAACCTTCCCGCTCCAGCTGATCACCTGGAAAGGGAAAAACCGCGCTAACTCCACCCAGTACGCCAACCCGTGGTTAATTGAGGCGCAGCAGCAAAAGCTGTGGATCAACCCGCAGGATGCGCAAAAGCGCGGCATTGCGCAGGGGGATACCGTGCGTATTCATAACGCGCGCGGCATTTGTGAGATCCCGGCGGAGGTCACGCCGCGCATCATTCCAGGCGTGGTGGCCATGCAGGCAGGCGCCTGGTGGCAGCCGGACGCGCAGGGTATCGATAAAGGCGGCTGCGCAAACGTGCTCAGTTCCGCCCGTATTACCGCGCTTGCGAAAGGGAATTCCCATCAAACCATGCTGGTGGAGGTAGCTAAAGCATGAGTCAGTTTAAACATTACGCACCGGTGAGCGACAAACAGCTGGGTTTTTATATCGACTCTTCTCGCTGCTCGGGCTGCAAGGCATGCCAGGTGGCGTGCAAAGATAAAAACAACATTGAGGTCGGACGTCGTTTCCGTCGCGTTTATGAAGTCAACGGCGGGAGTTTTATCCCGACCGGGCAGGGCGGCGTCAGCAACAACGTTTTTGCCTACACGCTCTCTATTTCCTGTAACCACTGCGCAGATCCTGTCTGCACCAAAAACTGTCCAACCACCGCGATGCATAAGCGTCCGGGGGACGGCATTGTGCGCGTTGATACTGATAAGTGTGTCGGCTGCGGCTACTGCGCATGGTCTTGCCCTTACGGCGCGCCACAGCTCAACGAGCAGACCGGGCAGATGTCCAAATGTGATTTCTGCGTGGATCTCCAGGCGAAGGGAGAGCAGCCCGTCTGTGTGGCAACCTGTCCACTCGAAGCGATTAAATTCGGGCCGATTGATGAACTGCGGGCGAAGTATGGTGCGGTCTGTGATGTGAAAGGCCTGCCTGATTCCTCCATCACCAAACCAAACCTGGTGATCAAAGCGCATCAGGGCGCAGAGAAAGAGGGGAAACGTCATGCATGAGTTACCACTGCTGATTTTTACGTTGTTCCTGCAAGGATCGGTTGGCGTTACGCTGTGGCTGGCGTTCGGAAGCACGCAACGCAGCGCGCTGCTGCCGGCAGCCGGAGCGTTTGTGCTGGCGAGTCTGGGGCTGCTCGCCTCCGCGCTGCACATGGGCTATCCGCTTAATGCTCTTAACGCGCTGCGCCACGTATCCAGCTCCTGGCTGAGTCGTGAGATTATCTTTGCCAGTCTTTATCTTGCGGCGCTTGGCTTCGCAACGCTGCTGATGTTTGTCAAAAAGCCAGGCTGGAAGCCACTGTTGGTTGTGGCAGGTCTGGTTGGTTTAGTCGACGTGTTCTGCATGGCGCAGATCTACATGCACGCATCCGTGGTGACATGGCAGCACGTTAACACGCTGGTGCTGTTTTTCGGTTCGGTGGGGATTATCGGCTCAGCCTGCATGGCCGTTGGGACGCGTTCCCAGACTACCGTGCGTGCGGCGGTTGTCATTATCACGCTGCTGGTGCTTGTGCGTCTGGTGATGCAGCCCGTCTGGCTGGCAGATATTACGGCTATGGACAACACCGTGGTGACGTTCCCTCACGCACCGCTACAGATGCTGGAGCAACTGCGAACCGTTCATCTGCTGAGCTGGTGCGTATCCGTTGCGGGTATGCTGTGCTTTGCTGCGGGCGGTCTGAAAGCGGCGCGATCTCCCATGCTGCTGGGAAGCGCATTGCTGATTGTCGGTGAGCTGATGCTGCGCTTCGTTTTCTTCAGTATTGGCTGATGGGCGGATTGACCTTTGCCCCGGCGATGGACGTGACGCATGCGTGCGTCCGTCGCCGTTTTCGCCACGCTTCCTGCCTCGCCTGCGCGGACGTCTGTCCTGTGCAGGCTTTTTCTTTTACCGACTCAAGCGTCTCGGTTAATGACAGCCGCTGTATTGAATGCGGTGACTGCCTGTTCGTCTGCCCCGCTGAGGCCATCACCGGCATCACGCCGCGAAAACGCTTTCTGTGTGGCGATATGCTTGTTGGGCCGTTTACTGACCGTGCGCCAGGGGTGAATGAGCTTCTGCTGTGGCACGCGCAGTACCACGTTCGTTTTATCAGTATCGACGCGGAGCAGAATCCTGACTGGTTGCTGGCGATTGCCCGGCTGAATCTGGCGCTTCGCCGACGCGGTGAAGCGGCGTGGGCGTTTAAATATATACCCGTCAACGAGGTTAATACCGCCCGGCGTGTGCTGATGCACGTTCCCCGAGAGGATGTCCAGGCCTGTAGCGTCGTGCCCGGTCAGCGTGAACTGCGCAGGGCGTTTTCTGCGTTTAGCGAGGCAGAGATAACTCTCGATACCGAATCCTGCGTACTGTGCGGCGCGTGCTGGCGGAGTTGTACGGAAAACGCGATTCGGTTTGAGAACGCTGAACTGGTCGTGGAAACCGGACGCTGTACGGGGTGCGGCGGCTGCGAAGCGGTATGCCAGCATGCGGCGATAAACGTGACGCAAACAGAAGGAACAGCGAAAAGCGTGACCATACCGGCATATGAAGCCGTTTGCCTGACGTGCCACCGTCATTTCTGGTCATTTACGTCTGATGAAAAGCAGTGTCCGCTCTGTTTTCATCATCAACACGGTATGCGAAATACGAGCTGTTGCTAATCTTCGTCTCATTTTAAAAAAATGTTATGCATAACCATAGGCAATGGCGCTATTGCTCTTTATAATCCGCGCCACACCATACTCAGGTATGCAAAAACAACAGAACATTTTACAGAGGTTATCAATGGCTATTGAACGTACTTTTTCCATCATCAAACCAAACGCGGTGGCAAAAAACGTTATTGGCAGCATCTTCGCTCGCTTTGAATCAGCAGGGTTTAAGATCGTTGGCACCAAAATGCTGCACCTGACCGTTGAGCAGGCTCGCGGTTTTTACGCTGAGCACGAAGGTCGCCCATTCTTTGATGGTCTGGTCGAGTTCATGACCTCTGGCCCAATCGTGGTATCCGTACTGGAAGGCGAAAACGCGGTACAGCGTCACCGCGATCTGCTGGGTGCAACCAACCCGGACAACGCGCTGGCAGGTACTCTGCGCGCCGACTATGCAGACAGCTTCACCGAGAACGGCACCCACGGTTCCGACTCTGTTGAATCTGCTGCGCGCGAAATCGCATTCTTCTTCGCTGAAGGCGAAGTGTGCCCGCGCACTCGCTAATAATTTCGTAAATGCCGCGTGCAAACGTGGCATCCCTGCGCCAGACTTTGTACAATGCAACGCCCCGGACGAGCAGACTGCTTACCGGGGCGTTTCTTTTCAACCCACCAAGGGCCACAACGTGTAACAACGAGGCCGGAAAAAATTATGTCTGAATTAGTGAATACCTCCGAAGTCGCCATTCCTGCGGTTCCCAATAAAAATGGAAAAATTAACCTGCTGGACCTGAACCGTCAGCAGATGCGCGAGTTCTTTAAAGAGATGGGCGAGAAGCCATTTCGTGCCGATCAGGTCATGAAATGGATGTACCACTATTGCAGCGACAACTTTGATGACATGACGGACATCAACAAAGTGCTGCGCAATAAGCTTAAAGAAGTGGCGGAAATCCGCGCACCGGAAGTGGTGGAAGAGCAGCGCTCTTCAGATGGCACCATCAAGTGGGCCATTGCCGTTGGCGATCAGCGCGTTGAAACCGTGTATATCCCGGAAGACGATCGCGCCACGCTGTGCGTCTCTTCTCAGGTGGGCTGTGCGCTGGAGTGCAAATTCTGCTCTACGGCGCAGCAGGGCTTTAACCGTAACCTGCGCGTGTCGGAAATCATCGGCCAGGTCTGGCGTGCCGCGAAAATCGTGGGCGCGGCGAAAGTCACCGGTACACGTCCAATCACCAACGTGGTGATGATGGGGATGGGTGAACCGCTGCTCAACCTGACCAACGTCGTTCCGGCGATGGAAATCATGCTCGACGATTTCGGTTTTGGTCTGTCCAAGCGCCGCGTTACGCTCTCTACTTCCGGCGTTGTGCCTGCGCTGGACAAACTGGGCGACATGATTGACGTTGCGCTGGCCATCTCCCTTCACGCGCCAAACGACGCCATCCGTGACGAAATTGTGCCGATCAACAAAAAGTACAATATCGAAACCTTCCTGGCTGGCGTACGCCGTTACCTGGAGAAATCCAACGCGAACCAGGGCCGCGTGACCATTGAATACGTGATGCTGGATCATGTTAACGACGGTACCGAACATGCACATGAGCTGGCTGAACTGCTGAAAGATACGCCATGTAAGATCAACCTGATCCCATGGAACCCGTTCCCGGGCGCGCCGTATGGCCGTAGCTCGAACAGCCGTATCGATCGCTTCTCAAAAGTGCTGATGGAGTATGGTTTCACCACTATCGTTCGTAAAACGCGTGGCGATGATATCGACGCAGCCTGTGGTCAGCTGGCGGGTGACGTTATTGACCGTACCAAACGTACGCTGCGTAAGCGCATGCAGGGTGAGTCAATCGCGGTCAAAACCGTTTGATTATTATGCAGACACGGCGCGTTTTTTGCGCCGTGAAGCATTAATTTACTGAATATTCAGTCACAATCATTATGACTGATTAATAATTACGGTGCGTTTCATACGACTTTCGGGCAGTATGTAACGACGTAGCAACAGTTTAGCGTGAAGGCCTGCCAGCGCTGTCATCTGCGGCCCGACAGTCTTATACTGTTTGTTCCAGGTTAACTGACCTAAAGTTTCGCGGTGCGGGTGGCATTGTGACTCACCGGCACCTGAACCCTTATTTTCACGTACCAGTAGTTGTAGCGAATGAATACTGAAGCCACTCACGATCAAAATGCAGCACTCTCCACTGGCGTTCGTCTTCGCAACGCCCGTGAACAACTCGGACTCAGCCAGCAAGCCGTTGCAGAACGCCTGTGCCTGAAGGTTTCCACCGTTCGCGATATTGAAGAAGATAAGGCACCCGCCGATCTGGCTTCAACGTTTCTGCGCGGTTATATCCGTTCTTACGCCAAACTGGTTCATATCCCTGAAGACGAATTACTGCCGATGATGGAGAAGCAGGCGCCTGTGCGTGCGGCAAAAGTTGCGCCGATGCAGAGCTTCTCTCTGGGTAAACGTCGTAAAAAACGCGATGGCTGGCTGATGAGCTTTACCTGGCTGGTCCTGTTCGTGGTTGTCGGCCTGACGGGCGCATGGTGGTGGCAAAACCACAAAGCGCAGCAGGAAGAGATCACGACGATGGCCGATCAGTCCTCCGCTGAGCTCAATCAGTCTGGTAATAACGGCGCGCAAAGCGTGCCGCTGAGCACCGAAGGAGCTGCGACCTCCAGCGAACCTCAGGCGGCAGCAAGCAGCACGCCTGCAACCGAGCCAGCGACGACGCCAGAAGCGACGGCGAATACCGCACCAGCCACCCAGACCCAGGATCAGAACGCGGTCGTATCACCTTCACAGGCCAATGTTGATACCGCCCCTGCGGCAACGGCACCGGCAGATAACACCGCGGCGTCACTGCCAACTGACCCGGCGGGTACGGCGGCACCTGCCGTTGACCCGAATGCGCTGGTGATGAATTTCACGGCGGATTGCTGGCTGGAAGTGACTGATGCGACAGGTAAAAAGCTGTTCAGCGGCCTGCAACGTAAAGATGGCACGTTAAATCTAACGGGCCAGGCACCTTACAAGCTTAAAATCGGCGCACCGGCAGCGGTACAGATCCAGTATCAAGGAAAACCTGTCGATCTGAGCCGCTTTATCAGAACTAACCAGGTTGCGCGTCTTACCGTTAATGCCGAACAATCAGCAGCACAGTAACAGACGGGCAATGCGGGAGATTTTACATGCATAACCAGGCTCCTATTCAACGTAGAAAATCGAAACGGATTTACGTTGGGAACGTGCCAGTCGGCGATGGGGCGCCTATCGCCGTCCAGTCGATGACCAATACGCGTACTACGGATGTAGAAGCGACGGTCAATCAAATCAAAGCATTAGAACGCGTAGGCGCGGACATTGTTCGCGTCTCTGTACCGACCATGGATGCCGCCGAGGCGTTCAAACTGATCAAGCAGCAGGTGAGCGTTCCGCTGGTTGCCGATATTCACTTCGATTACCGTATCGCGCTGAAAGTCGCTGAATATGGTGTCGATTGCCTGCGTATTAACCCAGGCAACATCGGCAACGAAGAGCGCATTCGCATGGTGGTTGACTGCGCCCGCGACAAAAACATTCCAATCCGTATCGGCGTGAACGCTGGCTCTCTGGAAAAAGATCTCCAGGAAAAGTACGGTGAGCCGACGCCGCAGGCGCTGCTCGAATCCGCAATGCGTCACGTCGATCATCTGGATCGCCTTAACTTCGATCAGTTTAAAGTGAGCGTGAAAGCGTCTGACGTCTTCCTGGCCGTTGAATCGTATCGTCTGCTGGCAAAACAGATCGATCAGCCGCTCCACCTTGGGATCACCGAGGCGGGCGGTCTGCGCAGCGGTTCGGTAAAATCGGCGATTGGTCTCGGCCTGCTGCTCTCTGAAGGCATCGGCGACACGTTACGCGTCTCCCTGGCCGCCGATCCGGTGGAAGAGATCAAAGTCGGTTTCGACATCCTGAAATCACTGCGTATCCGCGCGCGTGGGATCAACTTCATTGCCTGCCCAACCTGTTCACGTCAGGAGTTTGACGTGATCGGCACCGTGAATGCTCTGGAGCAGCGCCTGGAAGACATCATCACCCCGATGGACGTTTCCATCATCGGCTGCGTGGTGAACGGTCCGGGTGAAGCGCTGGTGTCCACGCTGGGCGTGACCGGCGGTAACAAGAAAAGTGGTCTCTATGAAGATGGCGTTCGTAAAGATCGTCTGGATAATAGTGATATGATCGACCAGCTCGAAGCCCGGATTCGCGCGAAAGCGACGATGATGGACGAAGCGAAGCGCATCAGCGTTCAGCAGGTTGAAAAATAACGTGATGGGAAGCAGGCTGCTTCCCATGTATGATTGAACCCATTCTTTGGGTTCTTTTTTGTATATAGAAAGAGAATAAACGTGGCAAAAAACATTCAAGCCATCCGCGGCATGAACGATTATCTGCCTGGCGAAACCGCCATCTGGCAGCGCATTGAAGGCACACTGAAGCAGGTGCTCGGCAGCTACGGTTACAGCGAAATTCGTTTGCCGATTGTAGAGCAGACCCCGTTATTCAAACGCGCGATCGGCGAAGTAACCGACGTGGTTGAAAAAGAGATGTACACCTTTGAGGACCGCAACGGCGACAGCCTGACTCTGCGTCCTGAGGGGACGGCGGGTTGCGTACGCGCCGGCATCGAACATGGTCTCCTGTACAATCAGGAGCAGCGCCTGTGGTATATCGGCCCGATGTTCCGCCACGAACGTCCGCAAAAAGGCCGCTACCGTCAGTTCAACCAGCTTGGCGTGGAAGTGTTTGGTCTGCAAGGACCAGATATTGATGCCGAACTGATTATGCTTACTGCCCGCTGGTGGCGTGCGCTCGGTATTTCTGAGCACGTTTCCCTGGAGCTGAACTCTATCGGTTCTCTGGAAGCGCGTGCGAACTATCGCGATGCGCTGGTGGCGTTCCTGGAACAGCACAAAGAGAAGCTCGACGAAGACTGTAAGCGTCGTATGTACAGCAACCCGCTGCGCGTACTCGATTCCAAAAATCCTGACGTACAGGCGCTGCTGAACGATGCGCCAGCGCTGGGTGACTACCTGGATGAGGATTCCCGCGAACACTTTGCCGGCCTGTGCAAGCTGCTTGAAGCGGCGGGCATTGCTTATACCGTTAACCAGCGTCTGGTGCGCGGTCTGGACTACTACAACCGCACCGTATTTGAGTGGGTCACCACCAGCCTCGGTTCGCAGGGCACCGTCTGTGCCGGCGGTCGTTATGACGGTCTGGTCGAACAACTGGGTGGTCGCGCAGCACCGGCTGTAGGCTTCGCGATGGGCCTTGAGCGACTTGTTTTGCTGGTTCAGGCAGTTAATCCGGAATTTAAAGCCGATCCTGTTGTCGATATATACCTGGTGGCCTCAGGTGCGGATACGCAGTCTGCGGCGATGCAGCTTGCCGAACGCGTGCGCGATGCGCTGCCGGACGTTAAGCTGATGACCAACCACGGCGGCGGCAACTTTAAAAAACAGTTTGCTCGTGCCGATAAGTGGGGCGCAAGTATCGCACTGGTGCTGGGTGAGTCCGAAGTGGCCAACGGCGAAGTGGTAGTCAAAGACCTGCGCTCTGGTGAGCAAACTACGGTAACGCAGGATGGCGTTGCGGCGCACTTGCGCACTCTATTGGGCTAAGGAGAAGGACTGCGTGGAAATTTACGAGAACGAACACGACCAGGTTGATGCGGTTAAGCGCTTCTTTGCTGAAAACGGCAAGGCACTGGTTGTAGGGGTTATTTTAGGTGTTGGTGCGCTGGTAGGCTGGCGTTACTGGAACAATCATCAGGCTGACTCTGCTCGCGGTTCGTCCCTGAACTACGAAAATACCGTTAGCGCAATCCGTGCCGATCAGCCGCAAACGCTGACAGCTGCGGAGAAATTTGCCGCTGACAACAAAAACACCTACGGCGCCCTGGCTGCGCTGGAAGTGGCTCAGCAGTATGTTGATAAAAACGAACTGGACAAAGCCGCTGCGCAACTGTCTCAGGGGCTTGCTGCTGCCAGTGACGAAAATCTGAAAGCGGTGATCAATCTGCGTCTGGCGCGTATCCAGGTTCAGCAGAAAAAAGCCGACGACGCGCTGAAAACGCTTGATACCATCAAAGGCGAAGGCTTTGCCGCTATTGTTGCCGATCTTCGCGGTGAAGCACTGCTGAGTAAAGGTGATAAAGCGGGCGCGCGTAAAGCGTGGCAAGCTGGCGTGGATAGTAAAGCTTCACCTGCGCTGAGCGAAATGATGCAGATGAAAATAAATAATTTGTCCGTCTGAGAGGGACCCAATGCAATTGCGTAAATTACTTCTGCCAGGACTGCTTTCTGTTACGTTATTGAGTGGTTGTTCACTGTTCAGTGGCGAAGAAGACGTTGTTAAAATGTCCCCGCTGCCGACGGTTGAAAACCAGTTCACCCCATCCACCGCCTGGGACACCTCCGTGGGTGATGGTATTGGCGATTTTTATTCCAACCTGCACCCGGCATTTGCTGACGGCGTTGTCTATGCGGCCGATCGCAAAGGCACCGTTAAAGCGCTGAACGCTGATGACGGAAAAGAAGTGTGGTCCATTAACCTGGCGGAAAAAGACGGCTGGTTCTCCCGTAAACCTGCACTGCTTTCTGGCGGCCTGACCGTTGCTGGCGGTCACGTGTATGTGGGCAGCGAAAAAGCGCAGGTTTACGCGCTGAATGCCAGCGACGGTTCGGTTGCATGGCAGACCACCGTTGCCGGTGAATCCTTGTCGCGTCCGGTTGTCAGCGACGGCCTGGTGCTGATCCATACCAGCAACGGCCAGTTGCAGGCGCTGAACGAAGCCGATGGTCTGGTAAAATGGACGGTTAACCTGGATATGCCAGCGCTGTCTCTGCGTGGTGAATCTGCTCCGGCGACCGCCTTTGGCGCCGCCATTGTGGGCGGTGACAACGGCCGTGTCAGCGCGGTACTGATGCAGCAGGGCCAGATGATCTGGCAGCAGCGTATTTCCCAGGCGACCGGTTCAACTGAAATTGACCGTCTGAGTGACGTGGACACCACGCCAGTTATCGTCGACGGTGTGGTTTACGCGCTGGCGTACAACGGCAACCTGACGGCGCTGGACCTGCGTAGCGGCCAGATCATGTGGAAACGTGAGCTGGGTTCCGTGAACGATTTCATCGTCGACGGCAACCGTATTTATATGGTGGATCAGAACGACCGTCTGCTGGCGCTGAGCACCGAAGGTGGCGTGACGCTGTGGACGCAGAGCGATCTGCTGCACCGTCTGCTGACAGCACCGGCACTGTATAACGGCAGCCTGGTGGTGGGCGACAGCGAAGGCTATATGCACTGGATCGATCCAGAGAATGGTCGCTTCGTGGCACAGCAGAAAGTGGATAGCTCAGGCTTCCTGACGGAGCCCGTTGTGGCTGACGGCAAACTGCTGATTCAGGCAAAAGACGGCACGCTGTACGCGATCACGCGTTAATTACACGGCGGTTGTAGTATACTAAACGGCTCCTGTTCACTCAGGAGCCGTTTTGACATTTTTAAAAACGCTGCGAAAGCGACGTTATTTTGAATTTTATGAGGCTTCAAACATGGTACCTGTGGTCGCGCTTGTCGGGCGCCCTAACGTTGGAAAATCCACTCTTTTTAACCGTTTAACACGCACCCGTGATGCGCTGGTTGCGGATTTCCCGGGGCTGACGCGTGACCGTAAGTACGGTCGTGCAGAGGTGGAAGGACGCGAGTTCATCTGTATCGATACCGGGGGTATTGACGGTACGGAAGACGGCGTAGAAACCCGCATGGCAGAGCAATCTCTGCTGGCTATCGAAGAAGCGGATGTGGTTCTGTTTATGGTGGATGCTCGCGCTGGCCTGATGCCCGCGGATTCTGCTATTGCTAAACATCTGCGTTCACGCGAAAAGCCTACCTTCCTGGTGGCGAACAAAACTGACGGCATCGATGCCGATCAGGCTGTTGCGGATTTCTGGTCTTTAGGTCTGGGCGATATTTATCCTATCGCGGCCTCGCATGGTCGTGGCGTCACCAGCCTGCTGGAAACCGTGCTGCTGCCGTGGGTTGATGAAGTAAACCCGCCGGAAGAGGTGGACGAGGACGCTGAATACTGGGCGCAGTTTGAAGCCGGAGAGGAAGGCGAGGAAGAGCCGGAAGACGACTTCAACCCGCAGGATCTGCCTATCAAGCTGGCTATCGTGGGTCGCCCAAACGTAGGTAAGTCTACGCTTACTAACCGTATTCTCGGTGAAGAGCGCGTGGTGGTTTACGATATGCCAGGCACAACGCGTGACAGCATTTACATTCCAATGCAGCGCGATGAACGTGAGTACGTACTTATCGACACCGCAGGGGTGCGTAAGCGCGGGAAAATCACCGATGTGGTAGAAAAATTCTCGGTGATCAAAACCCTTCAGGCGATTGAAGACGCCAACGTGGTGCTGCTGGTCATCGACGCACGTGAAGGTATCTCCGATCAGGATCTCTCTCTGCTTGGCTTTATCCTCAATAGTGGGCGCTCACTGGTTATCGTCGTCAACAAGTGGGACGGCCTGAGCAATGAAGTGCGCGAGCAGGTGAAAGAGACGCTGGACTTCCGTCTGGGCTTTATCGACTTTGCCCGCGTTCACTTCATCTCTGCCCTGCACGGGAGTGGTGTTGGCAACCTGTTCGAATCCGTTCGTGAAGCCTATGACAGCTCTACCCGCCGTCAGAGCACGGCGATGCTGACCCGTATCATGAACATGGCTGCTGAAGACCACCAACCGCCGCTGGTGCGCGGTCGTCGCGTGAAGCTGAAATATGCTCACGCCGGGGGGTATAACCCGCCTATCGTGGTGATCCACGGTAACCAGGTGAAGGATCTGCCGGACTCCTACAAACGCTACCTGATGAACTACTTCCGCAAGTCGCTGGACGTGATGGGTACGCCTATCCGTATTCAGTTCAAGGAAGGGGAGAACCCGTTTGCGAATAAACGCAACACCCTGACGCCGAACCAGATGCGTAAGCGTAAGCGTTTGATTAAGCACATTAAGAAAAGCAAATAATTCTTACCGAACTCACTAAAACCCGCGCCTGTCGCGGGTTTTTTTCGCCCATTCAAAAGGCCTGCCTTCCCTGTGTGATGTCAATCACTATTCGCTTTTAACCATGTTTATATCTAAGAAAGTAGACAATCATCGAATTTTCGTCTTAAAGTCCAGGGTTCGGTACTAGACAAAACTAGCGCCTGGTTATCAAATGGTTAACCAACATTTCGCCGCATGTAAAAAATCGATCGGATACGTAACCGTTCGGCGTACATGCTGGTGTTTACAAGCACGACACATACCTTTTCGGGAGAATTATGCAATCCTCTGTTAATCAAAAAGAGAGCCGAACCTTCTTCGGCCATCCTTATCCGCTCGGTTCGCTGTTCTTCACCGAGATGTGGGAGCGTTTTTCGTTTTACGGTATTCGCCCGCTACTGATTCTGTTTATGGCCGCCACCGTCTATGACGGCGGGATGGGCCTGGCGCGTGAAAACGCCTCGGCGATTGTCGGCATCTTTGCCGGCACCATGTACCTCGCTGCGCTGCCGGGCGGCTGGCTGGCGGATAACTGGCTCGGCCAGCAGCGGGCCGTCTGGTACGGTTCGATTTTGATTGCGCTCGGGCACCTGTCGATCGCCCTGTCGGCCATCATGGGCGACAACCTGTTCTTCATCGGCCTGATGTTTATCGTGCTCGGCTCCGGCCTGTTCAAGACCTGTATCTCGGTCATGGTCGGCACCCTGTATAAAAAAGGCGATGCGCGTCGTGACGGCGGTTTCTCGCTGTTCTATATGGGCATCAACATGGGCTCGTTCATTGCCCCTCTGATTTCCGGCTGGCTGATTAAAACCCACGGCTGGCACTGGGGCTTTGGTATCGGTGGTATCGGGATGCTGGTCGCCCTGATTATCTTCCGCGTGTTTGCCGTTCCGGCCATGAAGCGCTACGACAGTGAAGTCGGTCTGGACTCCACCTGGAACAGTCCGGTAGTGAAACGTAACGGCGTGGGTGCCTGGCTGCTGGCGCTGGCTGTGGGTGTTGCACTCATCGTAACGTTGATTGCCCAGGGCGTGATTGTGATTAATCCGGTCGCGGTCGCCAGCGTGTTGGTGTATGTGATTGCCGCCTCCGTCGCGCTCTACTTCATCTATCTGTTCATCTTCGCCGGGCTGAATCGCAAAGAGCGCGCAAGGCTGCTGGTGTGCTTTATTCTGCTGGTCTCCGCCGCGTTCTTCTGGTCCGCGTTCGAGCAGAAGCCAACCTCCTTCAACCTGTTCGCCAACGACTACACTAACCGCATGATCGGTGATTTTGAGATCCCGGCGGTGTGGTTCCAGTCGATCAATGCCCTGTTCATCATTCTGCTGGCCCCGGTATTTAGCTGGGCATGGCCGAAGCTGGCGAGCAAAAACATTCGTCCGAGCAGCATCACCAAGTTCGTGATCGGTATTCTGTGCGCGGCGGCGGGCTTTGGCCTGATGATGCTGGCGGCGCAGAACGTGCTGAGCAACGGTGGGGCAGGGGTTTCTCCGTTCTGGCTGGTGGGCAGTATCCTGATGCTGACGCTCGGGGAACTGTGCCTGAGTCCGATTGGTCTGGCGACCATGACCCTGCTGGCGCCGGAGAGAATGCGCGGCCAGATGATGGGCCTGTGGTTCTGCGCCAGTGCGCTGGGTAACCTGGCTGCGGGGCTGATTGGTGGTCACGTGAAGGCCGACCAGCTGGATATGCTGCCAGACCTCTTTGCCCGTTGCTCCATTGCGCTGCTGATTTGTGCTGCGGTGCTGATCGTCCTCATTGTTCCGGTGCGCCGCATGCTGGAAAATGCGCAGACTAAACCGGCCGCTAACGCCTGATAAACCTCGACCTTGCCGGGGTGGCGTTATGCCCCGGCAATTGACTTAACGAGGTAAGAACATGCTGTTAGGGTTTGTTGGGCTTGGTGCTGTGGTTGAAACGGCTTACTTACCGGCAATACGAAATCTTTTTCCTGATACTCCGCGCTGTTTAGGTTTTGATATTCATCCCGAGAAGCAGCCTGAAGGGGTCACACGTTGCGCGTCGCTCGGTGAACTTCTTTCCCACCCGCTGGATACCCTGTTTATCACCACTTCCTCCCTGTACCACCTCGAGGTACTTGAGCAGGCGCTGGCCTCACCCGCGTCGCGTATTGTGGTAGAAAAACCGATTGTCGCCACGCTGCCCCAAATTGAAAAACTGAAAGCGCTGCTGGCTCAACCGGGAGCCGCCGACCGCGTGCTGGCGCTCGATCACTGGATGGCGCGTCTCGATAGCGTAAAGCAATCACTGGTCGCTCATATTTCTGACATCGTCAAAATCGAAGGCTTTTTGCAGGAGCCAAGCGGGTATAACGCCGAAGGAGAGCCCATTGCGCTCAACTTCGCCACCGGCGAGCCAGACGCGCGAACGCTTCGCCATCCAGATGGTGTGATTCTGGATATCGGTACGCACGTGCTGGCGATGCTGCGTGAAACGGTGCTTTACCTGGGCGGCAGTGACGATATGACGTTGCAGGTGGTGACAGCAAAAGACCGCCTGGGCCGCGAAATCGCAACGGGCGATCTGACCACGGCGGAAGGCGAGGCGCATTTGCAGGGAAGCATCAGCGGCGTGCCGGTGGACATCTGGCTTAACAAATACGCGGGGCCAGCGGGCGGGCAAAAGGGATTACGCTTCCATTTGCGCGACGGGCGCATCGTCAGCCACGACCGACGCGGCGCAGAAGATGTGCTGGAGCTGATTAAGGGTAAAGAAATTCAGCGCTGGCATATTCCCGGTACGATCTACGAGCATTGCCTTGCGGAGCATATTCTGGGAGCAAAAAGTCTCTTTGAACGGGATCCGCACCAGGTGAGCCGCACGACGCGCCGCAGGGTCGAGGAGGTGACGCTGCTGCTGACCTTACAGCAACAGTTGCGTGGCCCGCACTGAACGCGACGTGGTAAAATTATCGCAGACCTGAACGCTTTGAAGGAGTCACCATGACGATTACCTGCCCGGATTGCCAGACACCGCTGGAGCCCCTGAACGGGGTAGCGCACTGCGAAAATTGTAATAAAGATATCGCGCTCGAAGCCCGCTGCCCGGAGTGTCATCAGCCACTCCAGGTACTAAAAGCCTGCGGTGCGGTGGACTATTTTTGCCAGAACGGCCACGGTCTTATCTCTAAAAAACGCGTGGAGTTTGTTCGGGCTGAAGGTTAATCGCACACGCAGCCTTCACCTTTCTGCCACAGTTCCACCAGCGACTCGGGTGCTTCCTGCTCGGGTACCAGCACGATGATATCGGCGTAGTGCGCCTGATTTTGGCCGGTCCAGATAATCTGGATGCGGAAATAGCGCTGGTCACCGCTGCCGGGGGAAGAGGCTTGCCCGGGCGGCTGGCCGCGCGGGAAAGCCTGCTCAAGAATGCTCACCAGGCGCTGGCGCTGGGCCTCATTAAGCGAGGAGAGCGCAATGGTGCGCTGGCCGCTCAGCTTAGGGATAAAGGCGACGCCGCCTTCCCGGGCCAGCTCAACCACGGCGTCATCCGTCAGTTCCGGAACCTGCATTTACAGTACTCCCACCTGTTCCCAGGCTTGTTTAATGGCCGCCCCAACGTCGCTACCGGAGCGTTTCTCGCCGTGCGCGATCGTCAGTTTTGCAAAGGCATCAAAATCCGCATCCTGCGCCAGGTTGCGATCGCAAACCGTGTCGTACCAGGCATAACCCGCTTTTTCCCAGGCGTAGCCACCGATCGCCGTTGCGGCCAGGTAAAACGCGCGGTTGGGGATGCCGGAGTTAAGATGCACGCCGCCGTTATCCTCGCGCGTTTTGATGAAGTCTTTCATGTGCGCGGGCTGCGGGTCTTTGCCGAGCAGCGGATCGTCGTAGGCGGTACCGGGTTCAGACATGGAACGTAGCCCTTTCCCGTTGATACCCTCCGCCAGCAGACCCTCGCCAATCAGCCAGTCTGCTTTATCGGCGGTTTGCTTAAGATGGTATTGCTTCACCAGCGAGCCAAACACGTCTGACAGCGACTCGTTCAGCGCGCCCGACTGTTCAAAATAGATCAGTCCGGCTTCGGTCTCGGTCACGCCGTGGCTCAGCTCATGCGCCACCACGTCGATGGCAATGGTGAAGCGGTTGAAGATTTCTCCGTCACCGTCGCCAAAGACCATCTGCTGGCCGTTCCAGAAGGCGTTCTGATATTCCCGGCCATAGTGCACGGTGCCGGTGAGGATCAGCCCTTTGTTATCGAGCGAATCGCGCTGATATTCTTTCCAGAAGAAATCATGGGTGATACCCAGATAATCGTACGCTTCATCCACCGCCACATCGCCGTTGGAGGGCTGGCCTTCATAGCGCACCTGGTTACCCGGCAGCTCCTGGGTCTGTTTCGCATCGTAGATGTCACGCTCAAGCTGACCGGCTTTATTCACATGCGGCGCGGCGGGTTTGCCCGGCATATGGGCCATCAGCGTCTGGACGTGGGTTAAGGTCTGACGGGCGCAGCGCTGCTGCGGCTCAGAACCGCTTTCGATAATACGGCGAAGAATATACGGAGGGATGACGCTATGAAAATGGGGCATGCTGCTCTCCTTATTAAAAAAGGCAATAGCAGCAGTATAGTTTGTAACCGGCGAAGATTTATCCGCTTTTACGCTGGCGCGTTTTTTTCACCGGTTTGATCTCTTTCACCTCACTCTCGACCCAGCCGTCAGAAAGCCGGGTGGTGAGCACATCCCCGGCTTTAACCTGTTTCGTTTGTTTCAGCACTTTGCCGTCCGTCGCGGTGGTCACACTATAGCCGCGAGCCAGCGTGGAGAGCGGGCTGACGGCTTCCAGATGGGTGACCGCATTGCCGAAACGCTCGCGCGTGGTGCTCAGGCGTGAGCGGATATTTTCCGCGAGGCGGAACTCAAGCTGCTGGATACGCGTTTGTGCGCGATAAATCTTCGGCTGCGGGTTTTGCTGGTTCAGACGCTGCGTGACGCGCTGCTGGCGAGATACCGCCCGCTTAAGCTGGTTATCCAGCGCGAAGTTCATCCGCTGACGCAGACGTTCCAGCACGGTTTGCTGACGCGCCAGACGCAATTGCGGATGCTGCTGTTGCAGACGATGGTGAAGCTGGGTAAAGCGGCGGGTACGGTTGGCGAGGAAGTAGTCCATCGCCATCTCCAGGCGCTGCTGCCCGTTCTGGATCTGACGCAGCAGCTCCAGCTGGTTACGGCTGACTACCTCTGCCGCCGCGGACGGCGTGGGCGCGCGTAAATCCGCGACAAAATCCGCTATCGTCACATCCGTTTCGTGACCGACGGCACTTACCACCGGGATAAGGCTGGCAAAGATTGCCCGCGCCACGCGCTCGTCGTTAAAGCTCCAAAGGTCTTCCAGCGAGCCGCCGCCGCGCCCAACGATTAATACATCACACTCCTGACGGGCATTTGCCAGTTCAATCGCGCGCACGATCTGCCCCGGCGCATCGTCACCCTGAACGGCAGTTGGGTAAATAATGACGGGCAGGGAAGGGTCACGGCGCTTCAGAACGTGCAAAATATCGTGCAGGGCCGCACCGGTTTTCGAGGTAATGACCCCAACGCAGTGAGCGGGTGAGGGCAGGGGCTTTTTAAACTGCTGGTCGAACAATCCCTCAGCCGAAAGCATGGCTTTGAGCTGCTCGTACTTCTGTTGCAGCAAGCCTTCGCCCGCGGGCTGCATGCTCTCGACGATAATCTGATAATCGCCGCGCGGCTCATACAGGGTAATGTTGGCGCGAACCAGAACCTGCTGGCCATGCTGAGGACGGAACGTCACGCGACGGTTGCTGTTGCGGAACATCGCGCAGCGCACCTGAGCGGTGTCGTCTTTCAGCGTAAAGTACCAGTGACCGGAAGCAGGCTGCGTGAAGTTAGAGATTTCACCGCTGATCCAGACCTGTCCCATTTCCTGCTCAAGCAGCAAACGTACCGTCTGATTAAGGCGGCTGACAGTATAAATTGAGGGGGATTGAGAGGATAACATGTGAGCGGGATCAAATTCTAAATCAGCAAGTTATTCAGTCGATAGTAACCTGCTGAGAGGTGAGCGCAAGCATTTTTTTCAAAAAAGTGTGGATGCAATCGGTTACGCTCTGTATAATGCCACGGCAATATTTAACCACCCAGGTCAGAGATATTGCCCATGCTACGTATCGCTAAAGAAGCACTGACGTTTGACGACGTCCTCCTCGTTCCCGCTCACTCCACCGTTCTGCCGAATACTGCCGACCTCAGCACGCAGTTGACGAAAACCATTCGTCTGAACATTCCTATGCTCTCCGCAGCAATGGACACCGTGACTGAAGCGCGTCTGGCTATCGCCCTGGCACAGGAAGGCGGCATTGGCTTTATCCACAAAAACATGTCTATCGAGCGTCAGGCGGAAGAAGTTCGCCGCGTGAAGAAGCATGAATCCGGTATCGTGTCCGATCCTCAGACCGTTCTGCCAACCACCACGCTGCACGAAGTGAAAGCCCTGACCGAACGTAACGGCTTCGCAGGCTATCCGGTAGTCACTGAAGACAACGAACTGGTGGGTATCATTACCGGTCGTGACGTGCGTTTCGTGACTGACCTGAACCAGCCTGTCAGCGTCTACATGACGCCAAAAGAGCGTCTGGTGACCGTGCGTGAAGGCGAAACCCGCGACGTGGTGCTGGCGAAAATGCACGAAAAACGCGTTGAGAAAGCGCTGGTAGTGGACGCGAACTTCCACCTGCGCGGCATGATCACCGTTAAAGATTTCCAGAAAGCAGAACGTAAACCGAACGCCTGTAAAGACGAGCATGGCCGTCTGCGCGTCGGCGCTGCGGTTGGCGCAGGTGCGGGTAACGAAGAGCGCGTTGACGCGCTGGTTGCTGCGGGCGTTGACGTGCTGCTGATTGACTCCTCCCACGGCCACTCCGAAGGCGTTCTGCAACGTATTCGTGAAACCCGTGCTAAATACCCGGATCTCCAGATCATCGGCGGTAACGTAGCAACCGGCGCAGGCGCTCGCGCGCTGGCGGAAGCGGGTTGCAGCGCGGTGAAAGTGGGTATCGGCCCTGGCTCTATCTGTACCACTCGTATCGTCACCGGCGTAGGCGTGCCGCAGATCACGGCGGTTTCTGACGCGGTTGAAGCGCTGGAAGGTACCGGTATTCCGGTCATCGCGGACGGCGGTATCCGTTTCTCTGGCGACATCGCCAAAGCGATCGCCGCAGGTGCCGCAGCCGTGATGGTGGGCTCCATGCTGGCCGGTACCGAAGAATCCCCGGGTGAAATCGAACTCTACCAGGGGCGTTCTTATAAATCCTACCGCGGTATGGGCTCCCTGGGCGCGATGTCTAAAGGTTCCTCTGACCGTTACTTCCAGACCGATAACGCCGCAGACAAACTGGTGCCGGAAGGTATTGAAGGCCGTGTGGCGTATAAAGGCCGACTGAAAGAGATCATTCACCAGCAGATGGGCGGCCTGCGCTCCTGTATGGGTCTGACCGGCTGTGGTACCATTGACCTGCTGCGTACCAAAGCGGAATTCGTACGCATCAGCGGTGCGGGTATCCAGGAGAGCCACGTTCACGACGTGACGATCACCAAAGAGTCCCCGAACTACCGTCTGGGCTCCTGATAAATTTCCGCGCCCGGCTCAATGCCGGGCGCTTTGTTTTGTTTCACTTGCCTCGGAATTAGCGTCAATGACGGAAAACATTCATAAACATCGCATTCTCATCCTGGACTTTGGTTCTCAGTACACTCAGCTGGTGGCGCGCCGCGTGCGTGAGCTGGGCGTTTACTGTGAGCTGTGGGCGTGGGATGTCACGGAAGCACAGATTCGCGAGTTCAATCCAAGCGGTATCATCCTGTCCGGCGGCCCGGAAAGCACCACCGAAGAGAACAGCCCGCGTGCGCCGCAGTACGTGTTCGAAGCGGGCGTACCGGTGTTCGGCGTTTGCTACGGCATGCAGACCATGGCGATGCAGCTGGGCGGCCACGTAGAAGGCTCTAACGAGCGTGAGTTCGGCTACGCACAGGTTGAAGTCGTCACCGACAGCGCGCTGGTTCGCGGTATCGAAGACTCCCTGACCGCAGACGGCAAACCGTTGCTGGACGTGTGGATGAGCCACGGCGACAAAGTCACCGCTATCCCGTCTGACTTCGTGACCGTTGCCAGCACTGAAAGCTGCCCGTTCGCCATCATGGCGAACGAAGAAAAACGTTTCTACGGCGTGCAGTTCCACCCGGAAGTGACCCACACCCGTCAGGGTATGCGCATGCTGGAGCGCTTCGTGCGTGACATCTGCCAGTGTGAAGCCCTGTGGACCCCGGCAAAAATCATCGACGATGCCGTGGAGCGTATCCGCCAGCAGGTTGGTGATGACAAAGTGATCCTCGGCCTCTCCGGCGGCGTGGACTCCTCCGTAACCGCGATGCTGCTGCACCGCGCCATCGGTAAAAACCTGACCTGCGTCTTCGTGGACAACGGTCTGCTGCGTCTGAACGAAGCCCAGCAGGTTATGGACATGTTTGGCGACCACTTCGGTCTGAACATCGTTCACGTGGAAGGCGAGCAGCGCTTCCTGGACGCGCTGAAAGGCGAGAACGATCCGGAAGCGAAACGTAAAATCATCGGTCGCGTGTTCGTGGAAGTGTTCGACGAAGAAGCGCTGAAGCTGGAAGATGTGAAATGGCTGGCGCAGGGCACCATCTACCCTGACGTGATCGAGTCAGCGGCCTCCGCTACCGGTAAAGCACACGTCATCAAATCTCACCACAACGTGGGCGGCCTGCCGAAAGAGATGAAGATGGGCCTGGTTGAGCCACTGCGTGAGCTGTTCAAAGACGAAGTGCGTAAGATTGGCCTGGAACTGGGTCTGCCGTACGACATGCTCTACCGTCACCCGTTCCCGGGCCCGGGTCTCGGCGTACGCGTGCTGGGCGAAGTGAAGAAAGAGTACTGCGACCTGCTGCGTCGCGCGGACGCGATCTTCATCGAAGAGCTGCACAAAGCTGACCTGTACAACAAAGTGAGCCAGGCGTTCACCGTGTTCCTGCCGGTTCGCTCGGTCGGCGTGATGGGCGATGGCCGTAAGTACGACTGGGTAGTCTCCCTGCGTGCGGTGGAAACCATCGACTTCATGACCGCGCACTGGGCGCACCTGCCGTATGACTTCTTAGGCCGCGTGTCTAACCGCATCATCAACGAAGTGAACGGCATTTCCCGCGTGGTGTATGACATCAGCGGCAAGCCACCGGCGACGATCGAGTGGGAGTAAGCCCATAACCTTTCCTGCGAAGTTATAAGCAGGTAAGACTGATAAAACCCTCTGTTTACAGAGGGTTTTTCTTTTTGGCCGATATCCGGCCCGGCGGTGAACTACTGGCTCATCTGCCGCGATTCACGGCAGCCGATACTGCGTCGCCATGCGCCGGGTGCCTGACCATACTGACGCTTAAAGCTGCGGTTGAAGGACTGCTGAGAGTCAAAGCCCAGCGCGATCGCCACGTTCAGAATCGGTTCATCGCTGTGGGCCAGGCGCTCAACCGATTTTTGCAGCTTTTGCGCGCGAATATATTCGGCGAGAGGGGAGCCGGTATGTTCTTTGAAAAGCCGCTGGAGGTGCCATTTCGAATAGCCGGCTCGCCTGGAGACGGTTTCAATGTCCAGACGGCTATCGAGGTTGTTGTCGATCCAGTCGAGTAAATCGTGAATGAATGCACCCGTGTTCATTTTGCTTCCCCCTACGCCACGCATTAAAAAGCATCTTTGTTTGTTGCACTTAAAGGTGACCCGTTTTTACATTAATTGCAAGTTTTATTGTTGCATTTAAATCCCTTCTCAAAACGCGTGATTTATCTTCGCCGCAAATAGCACATAAAGTGCAACAATTATTCTTGCACTTAATTAAGCGCCTTCCTACAATCGCCGCGATAGTGTATTCGCAACTGTTACAGTTTTGTGGCGATGAACGACACAAATGGCCTTCAGCCAGCTACCGGACAAAGGAAGTGGCGCGGCGCCTCCCGCTGCGTCTTGCCCGGCGGCTACAATAACCGGAATAAAAATAATGAGCCTGCAAAAAACCTGGGGTAACTTTCATCTGAGCGCGATGGGGGTGGTTTTACTCTCCGCGCTTCTCGTCGGGTGCGATGACAGCGTCGCGCAAAATGCCGCGCCGCAAGCGCCCGTTGTCAGCGCTGCTGACGTGGTGGTGAAATCCATTAGCCAGTGGGACAGCTTTAACGGTCGCATTGAAGCGGTGGAAAGCGTTCAGCTGCGTCCGCGCGTCTCCGGCTACATTGAGAAAGTGAATTACACCGACGGCCAGGAGGTGAAAAAAGGCGAGGTGCTGTTCACGATTGATGACCGAACCTATCGCGCCGCGCTGGAACAGGCGCAGGCGAACCTGGCGAGAGCCAAAACGCAGGCCAGTCTGGCGCGAAGCGAGGCTAACCGTACCGATAAATTAGTCAATACCAACGTGGTGTCCCGCGAAGAGTGGGAGCAGCGCCGTTCCGCCGCTACCCAGGCGCAGGCCGATATTCGCGCCGCGCAGGCGGCGGTAGACGCTGCGCAACTTAACCTCGACTTCACCAAAGTGACCGCGCCTATCGACGGTCGCGCCAGCCGGGCGCTGATCACCAGCGGTAACCTGGTGACGGCGGGCGACAGCGCCAGCGTGCTCACCACCCTGGTCTCGCAGAAAACGGTTTATGTCTACTTCGACGTGGACGAGTCAACCTACCTTCACTATCAGAACCTGGCCCGCAGCGGGCAGCGGGTGTCCGGCGATCATGCGGCGCTGCCGGTGGAGATTGGCCTGACGGGCGAGGAGGGCTATCCCCATCAGGGCAAAGTGGATTTCCTGGATAACCAGCTCACACCGGGTACCGGAACGATCCGCATGCGCGCGCTGCTGGATAACTCACAGCGTCAGTTCACGCCTGGACTCTTTGCCCGCGTGCGTCTGCCGGGCAGTGCGGAATTTAAAGCCACGCTTGTTGACGATAAGGCGGTGCTGACCGATCAGGATCGTAAATATGTCTATATCGTGGATAAAGACGGGAAAGCGCAGCGCCGCGACATTACGCCCGGGCGTCTGGCCGACGGTTTACGTATCGTACAGCAGGGGCTGAATCCCGGGGATAAAGTCATCGTCGATGGTTTACAAAAAGTGTTTATGCCGGGTATGCCGGTTAACGCGAAAACCGTTGCCATGACCGCCAGCGCCGCCCTCAACTGATCCCTTACCTGAGAATCCAATCCATGGACTTTTCCCGTTTTTTCATCGACAGGCCGATTTTTGCCGCCGTACTGTCGATTCTGATTTTTATCACAGGATTAATCGCCATCCCGCTGCTGCCGGTGAGCGAATACCCTGACGTCGTGCCGCCAAGCGTGCAGGTGCGCGCCGAGTACCCGGGCGCCAACCCGAAAGTGATTGCCGAGACCGTGGCGACGCCGCTGGAAGAGGCGATCAACGGCGTTGAGAACATGATGTACATGAAATCCGTCGCGGGCTCCGACGGCGTGCTGGTGACTACCGTCACCTTCCGTCCGGGCACCGACCCGGATCAGGCGCAGGTTCAGGTGCAAAACCGCGTCGCGCAGGCCGAAGCGCGTCTGCCGGAAGACGTGCGGCGTCTGGGCATCACGACTCAGAAACAGTCGCCAACGCTGACGCTGGTGGTGCATCTGTTTTCGCCTGGCGGTAAGTACGATTCACTGTATATGCGTAACTACGCCACGCTGAAGGTGAAGGACGAGCTGGCGCGTCTGCCCGGCGTGGGGCAGATTCAGATTTTCGGCTCGGGTGAATACGCGATGCGCGTCTGGCTGGACCCGAACAAGGTCGCGGCCCGCGGGCTGACCGCTTCGGACGTGGTCACGGCGATGCAGGAGCAGAACGTGCAGGTGTCCGCCGGGCAGCTTGGCGCCGAGCCGCTGCCGAAAGAGAGCGATTTCCTGATCTCCATTAACGCCCAGGGCCGCCTGCATACCGAAGACGAGTTCGGCAACATTGTCCTGAAAACCACGCAGGATGGTACGGTCGTCCGACTGCGCGACGTGGCGCGTGTCGAGATGGGGTCCGGCAGCTACGCGCTGCGCTCCCAGTTGAACAATAAAGACGCGGTCGGGATTGGTATCTTCCAGTCGCCGGGGGCAAACGCCATCGATCTGTCTAACGCGGTACGCGCCAAAATGGACGAACTGTCCACACGATTCCCGGACGATATGAAATGGGCGGCGCCTTACGACCCGACGGTGTTTGTACGCGACTCGATCCGCGCGGTGGTGCAAACGCTGCTGGAAGCGGTGGTGCTGGTCGTGCTGGTGGTGATCCTGTTCCTGCAAACCTGGCGCGCGTCGATAATCCCGCTGATTGCGGTGCCGGTATCGGTAGTGGGCACGTTCAGTATTCTCTACCTGCTGGGCTTTTCGCTGAATACCCTGAGCCTGTTCGGGCTGGTGCTGGCGATTGGTATCGTGGTGGACGATGCCATCGTGGTGGTGGAAAACGTCGAACGAAATATCGAAGAGGGGCTCGCCCCACTTGCGGCAGCGCATCAGGCGATGCGTGAAGTGTCCGGACCGATTATTGCCATTGCGCTGGTGCTGTGTGCGGTGTTCGTTCCGATGGCGTTCCTCTCCGGCGTGACCGGTCAGTTCTACAAGCAGTTTGCGGTAACGATAGCCATTTCCACGGTGATCTCCGCGATCAACTCGCTGACGCTCTCGCCAGCGCTGGCCGCGCTGCTGTTGAAGCCGCATGGCGCCCCGAAAGATTTCCCGACCCGGCTTATCGATCGTCTGTTCGGCTGGATTTTCCGTCCGTTTAACCGCTTTTTCCACCGCAGCTCGACTGGCTATCAGGGGCTGGTGGGCAAAACGCTCGGCCGACGCGGGGCAGTGTTCGTGGTTTATTTGCTGCTGCTTTGCGCTGCGGGCGTGATGTTTAAAGCCGTTCCCGGCGGGTTTATTCCGACGCAGGATAAGCTGTACCTGATCGGCGGCGTGAAAATGCCGGAAGGCTCGTCGCTGGCGCGCACCGATGCGGTGATCCGCAAAATGAGCGAAATCGGGATGAATACCGAAGGCGTGGATTATGCGGTCGCGTTTCCTGGCCTGAATGCGCTCCAGTTCACCAATACGCCGAACACCGGGACGGTCTTCTTTGGCCTGAAGCCTTTCGACCAGCGTAAACATACTGCGGCGGAAATAAACGCGGAGATCAACGCGAAAATCGCGCAAATCCAGCAGGGCTTTGGCTTCTCGATTCTGCCGCCGCCGATTTTAGGTCTGGGCCAGGGATCGGGCTATTCGCTGTACATTCAGGATCGTGCTGGTCTGGGCTATGGCGCGCTGCAAAACGCGGTGAACACCATGTCCGGGGCGATTATGCAGACGCCGGGGATGCATTTCCCTATCTCAACCTACCAGGCAAACGTTCCGCAGCTGGATGTACAGGTTGACCGTGATAAGGCGAAAGCGCAGGGCGTGTCGCTCACCGATCTCTTCGGGACGCTGCAAACCTATCTGGGCTCGTCTTATGTGAATGACTTCAACCAGTTCGGTCGCACCTGGCGCGTAATGGCACAGGCCGACGGGCAGTTCCGCGACAGCGTGGAAGATATCGCGAATTTACGCACCCGTAATAGTCAGGGTGAAATGGTGCCGATTGGCAGTATGGTGAAAATCACGACCACCTACGGTCCGGACCCGGTGATCCGCTACAACGGCTACCCGGCGGCGGATCTGATTGGCGATGCTGACCCGCGCGTGCTCTCTTCCGCGCAGGCGATGACGCAACTGGACGGTATGTCTAAGCAGATCCTGCCGAACGGGATGAATATTGAATGGACGGACCTGAGCTTCCAGCAGGCCACCCAGGGCAACACGGCGCTGATCGTCTTCCCGGTCGCGGTGCTGCTGGCGTTCCTGGTGCTGGCGGCGCTGTATGAAAGCTGGACGCTGCCCCTGGCGGTGATCCTCATCGTGCCGATGACGATGCTCTCCGCGCTGTTCGGCGTCTGGCTGACCGGGGGCGATAACAACGTCTTCGTGCAGGTAGGGCTGGTGGTACTGATGGGGCTGGCCTGTAAAAACGCGATTCTTATAGTGGAGTTTGCCCGCGAGCTGGAAATTCAGGGCAAAGGCATTATGGAGGCCGCGCTGGAAGCGTGCCGCCTGCGTCTACGCCCGATTGTAATGACCTCTATCGCCTTTATTGCCGGGACCATTCCACTGATCCTTGGTCACGGGGCAGGGGCAGAAGTGCGCGGCGTCACCGGGATCACCGTGTTCGCCGGGATGCTGGGTGTGACGCTGTTTGGTCTGTTCCTGACGCCGGTCTTTTACGTGACGCTGCGTAAGTTCGTGACGCGCGGTAAAGCGGAAAGAGAGGTGTTGCCTGCGTAGGACGTAGCAGATAGCAAAAAGCCGCCTTCACAATGAAGGCGGCTTTTTTTTCGCAGTCTGTCAGGATTAGGGCGCTTTTTTATGCTGTGTGCAGAGTTCCGGCACCGGATCGCACCCGCTGGTATCGGCTTTTTTCACCTCTTCCAGCGCGCTGGCGACGGTATGGCGCGCTAAAACCGCTAACGAAGCCTGCTCCGCTTCATCAGCGATTGATTTGAAGTACCAGCAGGCGTTGGCGCTGACCACGCAGCGGGCCGGGACGTCAGGACGGGACGCCCACAGCTTTTTATCTTCAGTGACGGAAAGGTAGATATCACGCAGGGTAATCTCTTCCGCCGGGCGGCCAAGGTGAATAGAGCCGTTGCGGCCAAGCGTGGAGACGATAATGCCGTCGCGGGCGAGAGGAACCATTAATTTGCGGATAAAGCTCGGATTCGCTTCCAGGCCGTAAGCCAGGATTGCACTCGTCGAACGTTCACCCGATTGCTCCGCCATCGCTACGCTGAGAACCATCTGCAAAGCTGTCGGGAAGCGGTAATCTAACATTTTTCTGTCCTGGGTTGCGGTGAATCTTGTTCTTTTTGGCACCGCAGAGGTGAATAATCAGTAAGTAACAATATAACAAATACGGTAATTTTATTGAAGCAATCTGCGGCATACGTGAAGTAACGCTGCGCTGACACATGTCAGGACGTGTAGCGCCGCGTTTACGTTCATGCGAACGCCGGATTCGGGAAATCAACGGTCACCATAAGACCGCCTTCGGCTGACGTACTCAGATTGACCCTGCCGTTGTGTTGTTGCGTAACGGCTTTGACGATGGCAAGCCCCAGTCCGCTCCCGCTTTGGGTCTGATTAGGATCGCGGAAGAACCTGTCGAACACACGCTCCCGCAATTCAACCGGAATGCCGGGACCCGCGTCTGAGACGCGCAGCTGAGCGGACTTATCACGCGATTGCAGTTGTACCTCAATGCGTCCACCCTCAGGGCTGTACTTCACGGCATTCTCAATTAAATTGTCGATCAGCGATACCAGACGTTCCCGAATGCCTGTGATATGGATTTCATCATCGGCGATGAATTCAAACTCAATTCTGCGCCCGGACGCCAGCGGTTCCAGGGCAGCCATTCGCTCCTGAATAAGCGTCGTCAGCGGCACAGGCGACATCACCGTGCTGATGTGCGCTTCGCTGTGCATCATCAGCAGAAGCTGATTGACGAGACGCGCAGCACGGCTATTGCTGCGAACAATGCCCGCAAGCAGCTCCTGCTGGCTTTCGCTGATGACCCAGGACTGCAACGCCTCGACGTTGATCCGCATCGCGGCCAGAGGCGTACGCAGTTCGTGTGCGGCATCGGCAATAAACATTCTTTCCCTTTCGGCGCTTTCCCGCACCCTGGCCAGAAAGTCATTAATCGCGTCGACTGTCTGGCGAAGCTCCCTGTGTCTGGGGACGGCTTTTAAAGGCGAGAGATCGTCCGGCGTGCGCAATGAAATTTCATTCACCACCTTGTTCCAGGGGCGCATCGCGATGCGGATGGACAGCCACGCGGGGAACAGAAGAAAAGGGATGCATATCATCAGCGGCATGACGTAGTAGCCGCGCGAGTTCAGATAGATAAAGAAATTCCAGCTACCGGCAGGGGTAAAAAGGGTGACTTCCACGTCGGAGTGCGCGGATTTGAGGGTACGGCTCGTCCATGTATGGTCCTCACTCTGGACATGCTGCATGACCCCCAGACGGCTATTTTTTACCCCCGTTGGCGCACCATCCGAAGAAAAAATAATCTCGTTATTCTTGCGAACAATGAGGTTGATGGACAGCTCCGGATCTTCGCCGCCGCCATAGCCCTCCCGCAGCGCCTTGCTGAACGCTGCCAGCACAGCATCACGCGCCTGCGGACGATCGTCCATGCTCTCTACCAGGGAAAACAGGGTTTCATAAGTCTCACTGCCCGTCAGTATGGGAGGGCTACGCAGGTCTTCCAGCAAAATGAAGGTTAAAAAGAGACACCAGAGCAACGTAAGCAGCAGCATCTGGGCGACCAGCATTCGCCTGACCAGCGTGGGAAGCCGGAGGTGGTGCCAAAAATTACGCATCAACCTGCTGCCTTCTGAACGGGTACGGTATCGATGACATACCCAACGCCTCTTACCGTTCGCACAAAGCCATCGCCAATTTTTCGCCGCAGGTTACCCATATGCACGTCAAGCGCGTTGCTGAGGTTTTCTTTCGTGCCAAATATCCTTTCTTCCAGATACCGTCGCGTAAGCACGCGATCGGCGCGCAGCATTAACGTTTCAAGCAGCGCATATTCGCTTGCCGTCAGCTCAACGTGGCGTGCGCTCACCGTTACGCGACGCGTCGGAATATGAAGCGACAAACCGCGAATTTCTATTGCCTCATTTTCAAAACCGTAACTGCGCCGCGCAAGGGCTCTCACGCGCGCCAGCAGTTCGGCGAGAACAAAAGGTTTGACCAGATAATCGTCTGCACCTGCATCCAGCCCGCACAGGCGGTCCTGTAGCGTGCCTCGCGCCGTCAGGATGATGACAGGGACGCCCTTAAGCTGTTGACGCAGGCGCGTCATCAGGCTCATGCCATCGCCATCGGGCAGCCCCAGGTCGAGCAAAATAAGTTCCGGCACGCAGATCCCAAGCTGATGCAGCGCATCCTCTTTGCGGCGTACCCATATGACATCAAATCCTTGATCTGCAAGGGCGATACGCACGCCATTGCCGAGATCCAGGTCGTCTTCAATTAGTAGAATTTTCACATTGGTAACTGTATCAACAGTGCATGAAGAACAACTGAAGAAAAAACGGTAACAGGAATTCTTCAGGGTTTACAGAACCTTCACGTGCTTCAGCATTTCTTCATTTACGGCTCATAAGAACCTTAGGGTGAGTATTCAGAATGAGCGCTCTGGCGTTTAACACCGCTTGTATCGCAATCATCTGAATCCAAAGGGCTTCTTTAATGAGAAACATCACACTGCGTAATAGTTTCCCCCGTTCACGCATCCGTCGCAGCATGAAAAGCATCTTGCCGGGGGCCGTCCTGGCGTTACTGGCTACCCCGACCCTGGCGGCAGATCAGCCTCAGGGCAACGTGTTAACCCTGGGAGGCGGCGTGGATGTTGCGCCACGCTATTCCGGTTCGGACAAGAGCCGGGTCTCTGCGGCTCAGGTGGTTGATTACGCGATGGCCAATGGTTTTTTTGTCAGCACCACGCGGGGGATCGGCTACGGCAACAGCTTTGGTAACCTGGACTACAACGCAGCGCTGAGCTATCGCGCTGGACGTAAGGATCGCGACGTAAGCAGCGATTCGATCGCCTCCGGCAGCGACGACCTGCGAGGAATGGGTGACATTAAAGGCTCAGCTATCGTTGTGCCAGGGCTGGGATACAGGGTGACTGACTGGCTGACCGTGCAGTTGCAGGCAGAGGTCCCGGTTTCTGAGAGAGACAATGGTGAAGCTGTGCATTTCGGCATTGCCAGCCCGCTCTATACATCTCCGAAAAATGCGTTAACGCTGGCGCTGACCGGTAGCTGGGGATCCAGTAAGTATGTGCAAACCTACTACGGGGTGAATGCCGCCCAGTCGGCCGCATCGGGTTTTGCCCGACACGATGCCGGATCGGGAATATATGCGTATTCGCTGAACCTGGACTGGACCCATAAGCTTACCTCCCGCTGGAGCCTGCTTGCCGCAGCTGGCGTTACGCAGCTGACGGGAGAGGCTGGCGATAGCCCCATTGTTCAGCGAAAAACGTCTCCTGTGGGAAGTTTGAAGGTGACGTACAGCTTCTGATGGTTCAGCGAGGGGGAAGGTGCGTTTGTGACAAAACCGCACATAACCCCGTTGCAGGAGCCGGAAGTGCATAAAGCCCGCAGGATGGCGTGGCCCGAAGTCGGACCGTTCATCATGCGGGCTTTTTTATCACTGTTGACCCGATAACGCCTGTTCAATCGTACGGGTAATGACGTCCGGCTGGCTGACCATCGATACATGGCTTGCCGCTACCTCCGTGGTGTTGGCGTTGATTTTCTTCGCCATTGCGCGCTCTAGCTCAGGATTGATCATCCGGTCATTTTTGCTGACCACATACCAGCTCGGTTTGTCATGCCAGGCGGCATGCGCGATTTTCTCCCCAAACGCATCGGCCTTAATGGGGCTCTGCGTCGCGGCAATCACGCTGCGCTCAACGTCCTTCACGTCAGGGGCGAAATTCTCGCTGACCGCTTTTATCGGCAGATATAAATACCCCTCTGTGGTTTTAGCGAGGCTGGCGCTCCCTGGCGGAGCAGGGAAGCTATTTGCCAGAGCTGCCGTCGACTGGCCGGAATCCGGCGCAAAAGCGGCAACGTAAACCAGTGACTTCACGCGGGCATTGTTTCCCGCCTCGCTGATTACCGTCCCGCCCCAGGAGTGACCGACCAGCACCACATCCCCATGAGCCCGGGCGATAGCACGCTGCGTGGTGGCGACATCATCTTTCAGAGACGTGAGCGGAAGTTGTACCGCAATGACCTCGGTATGGTGTTTTTGCAGCCGGGTAATCACCTTATTCCAGCTGCTGCCGTCGGCAAACGCCCCGTGCACCAGCACTACGCTGGCTTTCGTCTCTGCCAGCGCGCTGGTGGAAACCGCCAGCACCATCGCTGTTAATACAGACAATGCTTTCATAACAGGCTCCTTAAAAGTGATGAACCGCGGCGTGTGGCGGCACGGTGAATTCAACGGTTTTATGGTCGATGGGTTTATGCGTCGGGTCGGCAACGACGATCGTCACCTTGTGCTTTCCTGCGGGCAGCCCGACCAGGATCACCGGCTCGCCGCTGGTATCAGCCCAGTGCCAGGGCGCGTCATCCACCACAACGTGAATATGGCCGATACGCGGAGTGACTTTCAGCGCGTCGGGTCCAAATACAGGTTCAATGCGCAGGTTTTCGACACGGTACTGAATAAAGACCGCACCTTTACTTAGCGGTCCCGCCAGCGGCGGATCGACAATCAGTTTTGCTGGCGGCTGGGGGTGTTCAGGCGGGGCGACGGCGGCTGGACCGTTGACATCAGCGGCGCTCAGGCCATGCAACGGTGCGGCCATTGCGCCAGCAAAGGACGTCAGCGCAAATACAGGAAGCAGGAAATATCGACGAATCATCTGTGTCTCTCCTCATCAGTTTATTATGGCGAGGGATACAGAAGACCATTTTTATGTATCGGGGATGTTTGCTTTTGCGGGCGTTTTGTACCGGTTTGTCAGCGTAGCGCTCGGGATACAGTGCGATACAGTTTGTCTTCCGGGAGCGAACACGCTTTAGCGCTCGGGCGAATCCACCACAAGACCTGATTGCTGCGACTGAATTTTGTCCTGATGGTGATACCAGGCGCCAATGGAGGAATAAACAAAGCGGCCAAAGAAAAACAGGAAACTGATAAGCAGTATGATGCGGGTCATCCGGGTGTTAAATCGATGTCGTTTTCGCATACGCGTAGCCTGACTCACTTTCTTTTCCTGAGTATACCCTTTTGGGCGATACGGCTATTAAGGCACAGCCGCAAGTCAGGGTCAATTCGGCGAAATGTAAAATAGCGTCAATGCTTACATTAATTTATGTTATTAAAAACAACGCTTTTATTTATCGCATTGATAATTACAGGAAAAATATTCAAAAAAAACGTAAGAAAGGTTTATTCAGATAAATTAATTTGATTTAGGTCAACCGCATCCCGTCGTTGATATTTAAAATCCCTCCTCCACTGTGCTTGCCAGGAATTTTCCAGGCAACGTGTACGTCAGGTTGGATGCCTGTCTTCATTTACCCTCTGGAGCGCAAGGGTTGTAAACGAGCATCTATGAATATTCACCACATCCTGAAGCAAAATAAAGACCGCTGGTGGGCACTTCCTCTTATTTTACCCGTCGTGTTACTCCCGGTGCTTAGTGTGGCTAATACCTTAACGCAGTTGGGCGACGGTATCGTTGCGCTCTATTATCTCCCGCTCTCCTTTTTGCTGACGCTGATGTTATTCTTTGGCCTGGAAGCCCTCCCCGGGGTGGTGGTGTCGCTGTTTTTACGTTATTACCCCTCCGTTGGGTTATTTGAAGCCATGGCCGGCATTCTGCATTTTATCGTTCCTCTGGTGCTCAGCTGGGGCGGTTATCGCGTGTTTGCGCCCCGGCGCAATATGACCGCTTACGGTGACATACGCCTGATGGGGCAGCGTATTTTCTGGCAGGTGTTTTGCCCGGCAACGCTATTTCTGCTGCTGTTTCAGTTTGCGGTCTATCTCGGCGTCTATGAGAGCCGCCAGAGCCTCGCAGGACTGAATCCCCTCAATATTCGGACCCTTATTAACTATCAGGGGCTGCTGGTGAGCGGGCTGACGGGCGTGCCGCTAAGCTACCTGCTGATCCGCCTGATACGTCATCCGCGCTATATCAAGGGACTGATGTCCCAGCTCCGCGCGCAAATAGACAAAAAGGTGACGGCCTTTGAGTTTGTGGTGTGGTTTATAGCCCTGGGCGGGTTGCTGGTCATGCTGCTGCTGCCCATGAATGCAAACAGTTCCATTTTCAGTACCAACTACACCTTGTCCCTGCTGATGCCCGTGATGCTCTGGGGGGCGATGCGCTTTGGCTACAAGCTGATGTCACTCATCTGGACGCCGGTCCTGCTGGTGTCGATTCACTTTTTTTATCACTACATTCCGGTGCAAGAGGGTTATGGCATTCAGCTGGCGATCACCTCATCCAGCTATCTGGTCTTTTCCTTCGTTGTGACGTACATGTCGATGCTGGCGACACGCCAGCGGGCCATCAATATTCGCTCCCGCAGTCAGGCTTTTCTCGATCCGGTGGTGCATATGCCCAACCTGCGGGCGCTGTCGCGCGAGCTGGCCAGTCATCCGTGGTCAGCGCTCTGTTTACTGCGCGTGCCCGAGCTGGAGGTGCTGGGACGCAATTACGGCGTGATGCTGCGGATCCAGTATAAACAGCAGCTGGCGCAATGGATAAACGGTACCCTTCAGCCCAATGAGCGAGTCTATCACCTCACGGGGTATGACATGGCGGTGCGTCTGGAGGCGGAGTCGCATCAACAGCGCATTGAAACGCTGGACGAGCATATCAAGCAGTTTGTTTTTATCTGGGATGGTATGCCGGTACAGCCTCAGGTCGGCGTGAGCTATTGCTATGTACGCTCACCCGTCAATCATCTCTATCTGGTGCTGGGGGAACTGGGCATCGTGGCCGATCTCTCCCTTTCTACCAACCACCCGGAAAATCTTCAGCAGCGCGGGGCTGTTCATTTGCAGCGTAGCCTGAAAGATAAGGTCGCGATGATGAGTCGTTTGCAGGCCGCGCTGGAGCAGGACGCTTTTACCCTGCTGGTTCAGCCCGTTCGCGGGCTGCGCGGTGATTGTTATCACGAGGTGCTGCTGCGAATGCGTGATGATAACGGGGCGCTGATCTTTCCCGAGCAGTTCCTGCCCATTGCACAGGAGTTTGGGTTATCGTCGCGTGTTGATTTATGGGTACTGGAGCGTACGTTGAGTTTTCTGGCACAGCACCGCCAGCGTTTGCCGGGCCAGCGCTTTGCGATCAACCTCGCACCTTCTACCGCCTACAGGGCGCAGTTCCCGCTTGAAGTGAGCCGCCTGTTAGCCAAATACGCCGTTGAAGCATGGCAACTGATCTTTGAAGTGACCGAAAGCAGCGCCTTTGGTCATGCGGATCTGGCGGCGTCGACCCTCAGGAAATTACAAAAAATGGGCATCCGGATCGCCATTGATGATTTTGGCACGGGCTACGCCAGCTATGCGCGGTTAAAAAGCGTGGACGCAGACATTCTCAAAATCGATGGCGGTTTTATTCGCAATATTGTCAGCAACAGCCTGGATTACCAGATTGTGGCTTCCATTTGCCATCTGGCCCGGATGAAGAAAATGCTGGTGGTGGCGGAATATGTGGAAACGGAAGAGATACGTAGCGCGGTGCACGCGCTAGGTATCGATTATGTGCAGGGCTATTTGATTGGGTTGCCGGCTGAGCTTGATACGTTGCTCAACACGCAGCCTTCTCAGGAGAGCGCCTGAGCCGTTACGCTGCCGCCTCAGAACTCTCTTCTTCAATCTTCAACAGCCAGCCGGTGACCGCTTCCCAGTACTGCTGCTCTTTTTCCAGATCCAGCAGCACCAGCGCGTTCTGGCTAAACCAGTCGTGCGGGAAGCTCAGCGTCCAGTGATAGTCATCCGTTTTTAGCTTCAGCGTCGGCGGCGTGGTGGTTGCCTGTCGCTGATTATTGAGCAACACGCCCAGGCGCAACAGCTGAATGAGCGGCAGGAACTGCTTTTTCTTAAATAACGTAAAGCGCGGCAGATCGTCGAGCTTGATGGCTTTGCGGTGATAGCGCACCAGCGTCGCCATCATGGTTTGCTGCTCCTGGTTGAAACCAGGCAGATCGCTGTTTTGCAGAATATAGGCTGAATGGCGATGCATTCCGCTGTGGTTAATGTTCAGCCCCACCTCGTGCAACATGGCGGCCCATTTCAACAGCGCGGCCAGCTGCGGATGCGCCAGCTTCGGATTCTGCTCCTCCCACTGCTCGTACATCTGAACCGTGGTTTCGAGCACCCGTTTCGCCTGTTCGCGGTCGATGTTGTACTGGTTGGCCAGGCTCTGCGCGGTGCGGCTGCGAATATCCTGATGACGGAAACGGCCTTCCATCTCATACAGTACGCCTTCACGCAGGGCGCCGTCAGAGAGGCGCAGCTCTTTGATCGCCAGCGCGTCAAACACGCCGCAGAGGATCGCCAGCCCCGGTACGAACACGGCTTTACGTTCGTCGGACAGACCCGGCAAACTCAGGGCGTCGAAGCTCTTATGCTTAAGCACCTCTTCGGTGAGTTTCACCAGGCGCTCAGGCGTAATAAACCCGTCTTTTTCACCCATTGCCAGCAGCACTTCATGGGCCGCTTTAATCGAACCCGATGCGCCCAGCGCCACGTTCCAGCCCTGAATACGGTATTGCCAGGCCAGATTTTCGAGTTTTTGTACGGCGGCCATGCGCGCGCGCTGGAAGTTTTCGCGGGTGATGACGCCGCCCGGGAAATACATCTGCGCGAAGCTGACGCAGCCCATACGGCGGCTTTCCACCAGACGCGGCTCGAAGTCTTCGCCAATCACCAGTTCCGTGGAACCACCGCCGATATCAATCACCAGCTTGCGGCCTTTTTCCGGCTGCGTATGCTCCACGCCCATAAAAATCAGGCGCGCTTCTTCGTTACCGGAGATGATCTCTATCGGGTAGGGGATAACCTTTTCCGCGCGCTTAAGAAACTCCGGCGCGTTCAGCGCCTGGCGTAGCGTATGCGTCCCGACGATGCAGACGCTGGACGGCGAAAAGCCTTGCAAACGTTCTGCGAACAGCGACAGACAGTTCAGCCCGCGCTCCATGGCCTCTTCGCTCAGCATGTTACGCGCGTCGAGACCATCGGCCAGATGCACACGCTGCTTCAGACGACCGATGATCTGCATCGCGCCATCCACCTCGCGGGCGATGACCATATGGAAACTGTTTGAGCCAAGATCGACCGCGGCGAACTCCTGCGGGCGTGGGGTATTATCGTTTATTGGCATAGGTTAATCGGATTGCTCAAGTGATTTAATGTAATCGTAAATCGCCAGCTGCGAGCGCACTTTACGGCGGTTGCCGCGCGGTACATAGCGATTACTGAGTTCTTTGTCGATATAACGTGCTTTCACCGTATCGCTGAACAGGATCTCGATAATGTCCAGGATACGCTGCTTCAGGCGAGGATCCAGCAGCGGTGCCGCCACTTCAATACGGTAATCAATGTTACGCGTCATCCAGTCGGCGGACGAGAGGTATACGCGCTTATCACCGGCGTTATCGAAAATATAGACGCGATCGTGTTCAAGATAGCGATCCACAATGCTGATCACGCGGATATTGTCGCTGATGCCTTCCAGTTCCGGAATGAGCGAGCACATGCCGCGAATGAGCAGATTTACCGGAACGCCGGAGCTGGAGGCCGCGTACAGGCGGTCCACCAGCCCTTTGTCCACCAGATTGTTGAGCTTCAGCGTGATGCCGGACGACAAGCCGTTCTGCGCATTGGCAATCTCTTTATCGATCATATCGTACAGCAGGCGCCGTGAGTTCTGCGGTGACACCAGCAGATAATCGAAGCTCACCGGGCGGTACGGGTTCTCAATGAAGTTGAACACCCGACGCACTTCGTTGGTGATGCGGGCATCGGCAGTCAGCAGCGAATAGTCGGTGTAGATTCTCGCGGTTTTCTCGTTAAAGTTCCCGGTACCGATATGGGCGTAGCGCACCACGTCGTCGCCCTCTTTACGGGAGATCAGGAACAGCTTGGCGTGAATTTTCAGCCCTGGCGCGGAGAAGATGACGTGTACGCCCGCTTCCGTCAGTCGGCGCGCCCAGTGGATGTTGGCCTCCTCGTCGAAGCGAGCCTGGAGCTCAACCACCACGGTCACTTTCTTGCCGTTGTGCGCCGCGTGGATCATCGCATCGATGATACGGGAATCTTTCGCCACGCGATAAATGTTGATTTTGATCGCCAGCACGTTCGGATCGAACGAGGCCTGACGCAGCAATTCCAGCACGTGTTCAAAGGTGTGATACGGATAGTAGAGCAGCACATCCCGTTCGCGGATGGCGTCGAACCCGTTGCGGAACTTATCGAACCAGATATGGCGCAGGCGCGGCAGCGGTTTGTTCACCAGATTGGCCTTGCCGACGTTCGGGAAGCCAATGAAATCTTTAAAGTTGTGGTAACGCCCACCGGGGATAATGGAGTCGTAGCGGGAGATGGTCAGCTTATCGCGCAGCATCTCCACCATCGCGTCCGGCATATCGCGTTGATAGACAAACCGCACCGGCTCCGCCGTCAGGCGCTGCTTGAGGCTGGAAGACATCAACTCCATCAGGCTGGCCTCCATCTCATGCACCAGATCGTACTCGGCGTCACGGGTCATCTTCATCGAGTAGGCGTTGAGCGCGTCGTAATCGAAGAAGCCTTTGAAGATATCGTCCAGGCAGTAGCGCAGGATGTTATCCAGCAGGATCATCGGCTTACGCCGGCGCGGGGTTTCCGGCGGCAGGTTTACAAAGCGTGGGACTTTATCAGACGGTATTTCCAGCAGCGCGTAGTTAATGGTCTCACCCCGAATGATTTCTACCGCCAGATAGGTGTAATCATCTTTCAGGAACTGCACCAGATCGGTTTCACGGTTGATCAGAATCGGGGTGATATGCTGGCGCAGATAATGTTTGAAATAGTGGCGCAGCCAGTTTTGCTGATTCGCGGAGAGCTGGCGTTCGTTGATCAGGAAGATTTGGTTGCGTGCCATTTCCAGCAGCAGCTCGTTATAGAGGCCATCAAATTCCTGATCGGCTTTCATGACGCGAGACTGGATTTTTCCAAGCAGATGCCGGGAGTGGGAGTTCAAGCCCTGTTCTTCGCTGATGATGATTCGGCGTTTCAGTTCGGCGAAGCGAACCTTGTAGAACTCATCCAGATTGTTGGAATAGATGCCTAAAAAACGCATACGTTCAATCAGCGGGTTGCTTTTATCGGCCGCTTCCTGAAGTACACGTTCGTTGAATGCTAACCAGCTTAGCTCTTTCTCGATGTATAACTTTTCCTGACCCATTACAGCTCACACTCCAGTTCAATCACAGGACGTGGTAAATCCGTCTCGTCCTTATTATGGCGAGCATTTCCACGATATGTCCAACAGTGCCAGAAAAGTATGACAGTTATTTTTTTGTTGGGGAATTTAGAGGGTTGGGGGAGGGGGTGTCGGGTGGCGCTGCGCTTACCACGACCTACGGGACCGTAGGCCCGTGCAAGCGAAGCGCCGCCGGGCAATTCAAACAGACTACTCTTCAGCCGCATAACCCTGCGGGGGCAACTTCACGCCGTCCAGCCAGGCTGCGCCGTTGCGCATCTCCAGACGTCCATCGACAAACCAGCTTACCACCAGCGGATAAATGGCGTGTTCCTGCGTCTGCACACGTTCGGTCACGTCGTCTTCGTTGTCGCCGTCAAAGACCGGTACTTTTGCCTGCAAAATGACCGGACCGCCGTCCAGCTCGTCGGTGACGAAATGCACGGAGGTACCATGCTCCTCATCGCCGTTCTCCAGCACCTGACGATGGGTGTGCAGACCGGGGTATTTTGGCAGCAGGGAAGGGTGGATATTGAGCAGTCGTCCGGCGTAGTGTGCAACAAAAGCCGGGCTCAGGATGCGCATGTAGCCTGCCAGCACCACCACGTCAGGTGCGTAGGCGTCAATCTCCTGCACCAGCTCACGGTCAAAGGCTTCACGCCCGGCGAACTGGCTGGCTTCCAGCGCGTGCGCAGGAATGTTCGCTTCCCGCGCGCGCTCAAGGCCGAATGCATCGGCCTTGTTGCTGAATACTGCCCGAATGGTGCCATTGATTTTCTTCTGTTTGCAGGCGTCTATGATTGCCTGCAAATTGCTTCCGTTGCCGGAAATGAGCACCACGATGTTTTTCATTCAATGACCACACGCTGTTCGGAATCGGAAGCTTTAATCGTACCGATTTTCCACGCGTTTTCACCTTTTTCTGTCAGCAGTTTAACCGCTTTATCCGCTTCGCTGGCGGGCAGGGCGATAACCATGCCCACGCCGCAGTTAAAGGTGCGGTACATTTCGTGAGAGCTCACGTTGCCTGCGGTTTGCAGCCAGTTGAAGACGGACGGCCACTGCCATGAGGATGCGTCGATCACCGCCTGGGTATTGTCCGGCAGCACGCGCGGAATGTTTTCCCAGAAGCCGCCGCCAGTGAGGTGAGCGATGGCGTGCACGTCAACGTTCTCAATCAGCTCCAGCACGTTTTTCACGTAGATGCGCGTCGGGGCCAGCAGGTGATCGGCCAGCGGTTTGCCGTCCAGCTCGGTGGTCAGCGGGTCGCAACCGCTCACTTCGAGGATTTTACGCACCAGAGAGTAGCCGTTGGAGTGCGGACCGCTGGAGGCCAGCGCAACCAGCACATCGCCGTCAGCCACTTTGCTGCCGTCGATAATTTCTGATTTTTCTACCACGCCGACGCAGAAGCCTGCGACGTCATAATCTTCCCCGTGATACATGCCAGGCATTTCCGCGGTTTCACCGCCGACCAGCGCACAGCCGGATTGCAGGCAGCCTTCGGCGATACCGTTAATGACGCTGGCTGCGGTATCCACGTCCAGCTTGCCGGTCGCGTAGTAATCGAGGAAGAACAGCGGCTCGGCGCCCTGTACCACCAGGTCGTTGACGCACATCGCCACCAGATCGATACCAATCGTATCGTGACGCTTAAGATCCATCGCCAGGCGCAGTTTTGTACCGACACCATCCGTACCCGAGACCAGCACAGGTTCACGATATTTTTGCGGCAGCGCGCACAGTGCGCCGAATCCACCCAGGCCACCCATCACTTCCGGGCGGCGGGTTTTTTTCACCACACCTTTGATTCGGTCAACCAGCGCATTACCTGCGTCAATATCAACACCGGCATCTTTGTAGCTGAGAGAAGTTTTGTTGGTCACGGCTTAAATCCCCACGCGATTGCATAGCTAGTAAGAAAAATCGGCGCAATTCTAACAGTCCAGGCAAACGTTTGCGAGCCTATTCTCGGCGCGAGGATCTTTTTTTCTGTGCGGGCTGTCCAGGGCAACAAACTTGACTCTGTTCACGAAAATGAAACCGGTTTCGGCGATCTGCTTGCAACGGCTATCCCCTTTGCACATCATCAAACTGAAACCGGTTTCTGTAACTGTTTTTGCAGAAAATAACGCAGAATGAGGGATAGCGAATGTCAGGATTTAAAGCAGGTTTTCTGTGGGGTGGGGCCGTTGCGGCGCACCAGCTCGAAGGCGGCTGGAAAGAGGGCGGCAAGGGCGTGAGCGTTGCCGATGTCATGACGGCAGGCGCCCACGGGGTACCGCGTGAAATCACCAACGGCGTGCTGGAGGGGAAAAATTACCCAAACCACGAAGCCATCGACTTTTATCACCGCTATAAAGAAGACATCAAACTCTTTGCCGAGATGGGGTTCAAATGCTTCCGCACCTCCATCGCCTGGACGCGTATCTTCCCGAAAGGCGACGAGCTGGAGCCGAACGAAGCGGGACTCAAATTCTATGACGATCTTTTTGACGAGTGCCTGAAGCACGGCATCGAGCCGGTGATCACGCTTTCCCACTTCGAGATGCCTTTCCACCTGGTGACGGAATACGGCGGCTGGCGCAACCGTAAGCTGATCGACTTCTTTGTTCGCTTCGCGAAGGTCGTTTTTGAGCGCTACCAGCATAAAGTGAAGTACTGGATGACCTTTAACGAGATCAACAACCAGGCCAACTTCCACGAAGACTTTGCGCCGTTTACCAACTCCGGGCTGAAATATGCGCCGGGAGAAGATCGCGAGCCGGTGATGTTCCAGGCGGCGCACTATGAGCTGGTGGCCAGTGCCCTGGCGGTGAAGGCGGGGCGCGAGATCAACCCGTCGCTGCAAATCGGCTGCATGATTGCCATGTGCCCCATCTATCCGCTGACCTGTGCCCCGGACGATATGATGATGGCGATGAACGCCATGCATCGTCGCTACTGGTTCACCGACGTTCACGTGCGCGGCAAGTATCCGCAGCATCTGCTCAACTACTTTGAACGTCGCGGCTTCGCGCTGGATATCACCGAAGAAGATAAAGTGGCGCTGACGCAGGGCTGCGTGGATTACATCGGGTTCAGCTACTACATGTCTTTCGCCACCAAAGCGACGGCGGACAACCCGCAGCTGGACTACGACGAGAGCAAGAGCCTGGTCTCTAACCCGTACGTGCAGAAATCGGACTGGGGCTGGCAGATTGACCCGGTGGGGCTTCGCTACTCCCTCAACTGGTTCTGGGATCACTACCAGCTGCCGCTGTTTATCGTTGAGAACGGCTTTGGCGCGATCGACGTGCAGGAGAGCGACGGCACGGTGAACGACCAGTACCGCATCGACTACCTTTCCGCGCATATCCGCGAGATGAAAAAAGCGGTGGTGGAGGATGGCGTAGACCTGATGGGCTATACCCCGTGGGGCTGTATCGACCTGGTCTCTGCCGGCACCGGCGAGATGAAAAAACGCTACGGCTTTATCTTTGTCGATAAAGATAACGAAGGTAACGGCACGCTGAACCGCAGCAAGAAGAAATCGTTCGACTGGTATAAGCAGGTGATTGCCAGCAACGGAGAGCAGCTATAATTGCCCGGTGGCGCTGCGCTTACCGGGCCTACGGGATGTGTAGGCCGGGTAAGCGTTAGCGCCACCCGGCAGAATCCCGCACCCAAGCCGGAGCCCAGCCTCCGGCTTTTTTGTTTTTGATTGATGCACGTCAAGCAAGATGGGTATGGCGCAATCCGAAAAAAGCGGTATAATCCCGCGATTTTTTTGCGGATGCCACCTCAGAGGAGAAAGAGAATGAAGATTGTGGAAGTGAAACACCCACTCGTTAAACACAAGTTGGGCCTGATGCGTGAGCATGACATCAGCACGAAGCGTTTTCGCGAACTGGCTTCTGAAGTGGGTAGCCTGCTGACCTACGAAGCGACCTCTGATCTGGAAACGGAAAAAGTGACCATCGAAGGCTGGAACGGCCCGGTACAGGTTGAGCAGATCAAAGGTAAAAAAATTACCGTGGTGCCAATCCTGCGTGCGGGTCTGGGTATGATGGAAGGCGTGCTGGAGCACGTCCCAAGCGCGCGTATCAGCGTGGTGGGTATCTACCGTAACGAAGAGACGCTTGAGCCGGTCCCGTACTTCCAGAAGCTGGTCTCTAACATCGACGAGCGTATGGCGCTGGTGGTTGACCCGATGCTGGCGACCGGCGGTTCGATGATCGCCACCATCGACCTGCTGAAAAAAGCGGGATGCAGCAGCATCAAAGTGCTGGTGCTGGTTGCGGCGCCGGAAGGTATCGCGGCGCTGGAAAAAGCGCACCCGGACGTTGAACTCTATACCGCGTCTGTCGACCAGGGACTGAACGAGCACGGGTACATCATCCCGGGGCTCGGCGATGCCGGCGATAAGATTTTTGGTACTAAATAATCGAATAACGATAAAGAAGCCGACTTTGATAGTCGGCTTTTTTTTGAATAAAAACCAACAATGACACTCAGAGGAAAACACTATGACGCGCCGTGCTATCGGGGTGAGTGAAAGACCGCCGCTTTTACAGACAATCCCGCTTAGTTTGCAGCACCTGTTCGCCATGTTTGGCGCAACCGTGCTGGTGCCAATCCTGTTTCACATTAACCCGGCTACCGTGCTGCTGTTTAACGGCATCGGTACGCTACTTTACCTCTTCATCTGTAAAGGCAAAATCCCGGCCTATCTCGGGTCGAGCTTCGCGTTTATCTCCCCGGTTCTGCTGTTGCTGCCGCTGGGTTATGAGGTCGCGCTGGGCGGCTTTATCATGTGCGGCGTGCTGTTCTGCCTGGTCTCCTTCATCGTGAAGAAAGCCGGTACCGGCTGGCTGGACGTGATGTTCCCGCCTGCGGCAATGGGGGCCATCGTTGCCGTCATCGGCCTGGAGCTGGCGGGCGTGGCGGCGAACATGGCCGGGCTGCTGCCTGCGGACGGTCAGTCACCGGATTCTACAACCATTATTATTTCGCTGGTGACGCTGGGCGTGACGGTTTTCGGTTCCGTCCTCTTCCGCGGCTTTATGGCGATTATCCCGATCCTGATCGGCGTGCTGGCGGGTTACGCGCTCTCCTTCGTGATGGGCGTTGTGGATACCACCCCGATTGCCGAGGCGCACTGGTTCGCGCTGCCAACCTTCTACACCCCGCGCTTTGAATGGTTCGCCATTTTCACTATTCTGCCTGCCGCGCTGGTGGTGATTGCTGAGCACGTCGGCCACCTGGTGGTGACGGCGAACATCGTGAAGCGCGACCTGATCCGCGACCCGGGCCTGCATCGCTCCATGTTTGCCAACGGTTTCTCCACCATCATCTCTGGTTTCTTCGGCTCCACGCCAAACACGACTTACGGTGAGAATATCGGCGTAATGGCGATCACCCGCGTCTACAGCACCTGGGTTATCGGCGGCGCGGCGATCATCGCCATTCTGCTCTCCTGCGTTGGTAAACTGGCGGCGGCGATCCAGATTATCCCGGTTCCGGTGATGGGCGGCGTTTCCCTGCTGCTGTACGGGGTGATCGGTGCCTCCGGTATTCGCGTGCTGATTGAATCCAAAGTGGATTACAGCAAGGCGCAGAACCTGATCCTGACCTCCGTTATCCTGATTATCGGCGTGAGCGGCGCGAAGGTGCACATCGGTGCGGCAGAGCTGAAGGGGATGGCGCTGGCGACCATCGTCGGCGTCGGCCTGAGCCTGATTTTCAAGCTGATCTCGGTGATCCGCCCGGAAGAGGTAGTGCTGGACGCGGACGACAGCGAAAAAGCGCCACATTGATCGTCATGCCGGGCGAAGGATCGCCCGGTTCTCTCCTTGCAGGTTCCGTGTTAAACTCCATTCCGATTTTATGTAAGATCTCTGGTTGAGGTATTTCTGAACGGACCGGCACAGCTCTCTCTGCCACTTTATCTCCCTGACGACGAAACTTTCGCGAGTTTCTGGCCGGGTGATAACCCCTCTTTACTGGCTGCACTGCAAAACGTGCTGCGCCAGGAACACAGCGGATACATCTATATCTGGTCACGCGAAGGCGCGGGACGCAGCCACCTGCTGCATGCCGCCTGTGCGGAGCTTTCGGCGCGCGGTGACGCGGTAGGCTATGTGCCGCTGGATAAACGCACCTGGTTTGTGCCTGAGGTGCTGGAGGGCATGGAACATCTCTCCCTGGTCTGCATCGATAATATCGAATGCGTGGCGGGGGACGAACCGTGGGAAATGGCGATCTTTAACCTCTACAACCGCATTCTGGAGTCGGGCAAAACCCGGCTGCTGATCACTGGCGATCGTCCGCCGCGTCAGCTCAATCTGGGGCTGCCGGATCTGGCGTCTCGTCTGGACTGGGGACAAATCTACAAGCTGCAACCGCTGTCGGATGAAGACAAACTCCAGGCACTTCAGTTGCGCGCCAGACTGCGCGGATTTGAACTGCCGGAAGACGTGGGTCGGTTCCTGCTTAAACGCCTGGACAGGGAAATGCGCACGCTGTTTGACACGCTCGATCAGCTCGATCGCGCCTCCATTACCGCCCAGCGCAAGCTGACCATTCCGTTTGTAAAAGATATTCTTAAGCTTTGAGTTTTTTGCCCGGTGGCGCTGCGCTTACCGGGCCTACGAAAACCCGTCATACCTTGTAGGCCGGGTAAGGCGCAGCCGCCACCCGGCTAAAGATCCCCCAACAAGTGCTCCACCAGCAGCGGAATCGGTCTTCCCGATGCCACGCTTCTGCCGTTCTCACGCCACAGCGCCGTCCCGCTGATATCCAGATGCGCCCACGGAATGGTCGGCGGGCAGAAGTGATGCAGCAGCCACGCCGCCGAGGCGCTGATCGCCGCATTGTTGGTCGGCGTGTTGCATAGATCGGCAATGGCGCTGTCGGTCTGCTTTCTCAGCCGCGCATCCAGCGGCAGGGACCACACCTCGTCGCCGCTTCGTTTGCCCGCGAGCGTCAGTGCCTGACGCAACGGCTCATCCTGGGTCATCAGCCCGCTCAGCTCATACCCCAGCGCTTTCACCACCGCTCCGGTTAAGGTCGCCATATCAATGATATAGTGCGCCTGCGGATGGCGCTGACTCGCCCAGGCGATAGCGTCTGCCAGTACCAGCCGGCCCTCGGCATCGGTATTGTTGATTTCAACGGTGGTGCCGTTGCAGGCCGTCGCCACCGTGCCGGGCTGCATGGCGTCGGGGCCGATGGCGTTTTCCGCCAGCGCCAGCACGCCCATGATGCGCACGGGTAATTTCAGCTCCGCAACGGTCAGCATCAGCCCGAGCACGTTAGCCGCGCCGCACATGTCATATTTCATGGTGTACATGCCCGCGCCTTCCTTCAGCCACAGGCCGCCGGTGTCAAAGGTAATGCCTTTTCCCACGTAGCAGCGCACCGGGCCATCAGACACGCCGTTATAGTGAATAGCCAGCAGGCGCGGTGGGCAGGTCGCCCCTTTGCCGACGGCGTGCAGCAACCCAAGCCCTTGCTCAACGATTTGCGTTTCATCCAACACCTCGCAGCGCAGGGCAGGGCTGGCGGCACACAGTTTTTGCGCCTCATCCACCACAAACTGCGGCGTGCAGCGGTCGGACGGCATATCCGCCAGACGTCGCGCCGCAACCATGCCGAGCGCAATGGCCTGCTGCTGGCGGAAGGTCGTCTCCAGCTTCGCCTGCTGTTCCGGCAGGCAGAGGGCAGTGATGCAGGTAAGACGCAGCACTACGTCCGTCTTCTTCAGCTTCAGGTCACTGAGCCTGTGCGCCTGATTAAAGAGAAAACGCAGTACCTGCGCCAGCACCACATCGTCAATATCCGTCACGTCCAGCACGAGTTCGGCGCTGGCGGGGGCGGCAAGCAGCGGTCGCAGGGCGGTGAGCAACCCTTCGGTCAGGGCGTCATGCCAGAGCGCATCCGGAAACAGGGTGATGCGGGCAAACGGCGCGCAGCCAAAGCGCGCGTCCGCGACGGTGCTCTGCTGGCGCATTTCAGCGACAAGAGCGCTTTCCGGTATCAGGGAACTGTCAGCGCGCGCAATCAAATGGCTTTGCGGCTTCGCGTCTGAAAGCGCGTTGATAAACTGGTATGTGATCATCATGACTCCTCAATCGGTGCGCGGATCCGCGCGGCATAGGCCTGCATCCACTCCTCATCTACCGCGTGATAGTGCGTTTTCTCCCGCAGGCGTTCAGTACGGAAAACGGTGAGGGGCTGGCGAGCCGTCGCCACCACAAACGAGAAGGTTTTGATGTTGGTTGCGGCGCCAAATTCTCCTTTGCTGTTCATGCACACCACGGAGACATCGCCCGCGCGACCGAAGCGCGACATCAGCTTGTCTTCCAGTTCGAACACCACCGAATCCGCCGCCTGCTGCGGCGTCATCCCTTGCGCCATCCGGCGAACGATTTCGTAGCTGGTACAGCCCTTCATCAGATCTTCACCGACGCCCGTGGCGGTGGCCGCGCCGGTTTCGCTGTCGCAGTAAAAGCCGGAGCCGATGATGGGTGAGTCACCGAGGCGACCGCGTTTTTTCATAAACAGGCCGCTGGTGGAAGTGGCGACGCTCATCGATCCCTGTTTATCGAGGCCGATGATACCGACGGTGTCATGTCCGTCGTAGGGGCTTAACCCCTTATCCAGCGTTTCGCGGCAGCGCTTACGGTAGTGTTGCATGGCGCGATCCGTGAGCATGGTTTTGTCGGCAAAGCCCTGGCTCAGCGCCCATTCGCGCGCGCCCTGGCCGACCAGCAGGCTGTTATAGCGCTGGCGGCTGAGCGCGTGCGCCACGCGTACCGGGTTGGCGATATCCACCAGATTGCCCACGGCGCCGAACGCCAGCGTGTCGCCGTCCATATAGGCCGCGTCCAGCTCTACCTCGCCGTTCTCGGTCGGCAGCCCGCCGTAGCCGACGGATTTATAAAACGGAAAGTCCTCGACGGCGGCGACGGCATCCACCACCGCCGGAGCGACAGGTTTGCCCGCAGCCAGCGCAGACGCAGATTCCGTGACGCCTTCAAGCGCCATTCGCCAGGTTGCGATAATTCCCCACATGCTTTACTCCTGTTTTGCAAGGGTGGTGTCGGTTTGCGTAGCGGTAGTCAGCTCCGCGGCGCGGTACTGTTTATCCAGGATACGCATGAAAGGCAGGTACAGCATGGCGCCAATCAGCAGGTTGATCAGCTGCATCACGCTGCCGCTCAGGTGCCCGGTGACGATAAAGCCGCTGATAACCGGCGGCAGCGTCCAGGGGATAAACACCCCGGTAGTGACGGCGACCGCACCAATTTTCATCGCCGCATACTGCACGGTGACCAGCACCAGCGGCACCAGATTGAACGGGATGAGCATGATCGGGTTCATGATCACCGGCAGGCCAAACAGGATCGGTTCGTTGATGTTAAACACCGACGCGCCCGCACCGAGGCGCGCTACTTCGCGCATGTTTTTGCTGCGGGCGAAAATCAGCATCGCAATCACCAGCGACAGCGTGGCGCCCGCGCCGCCCATCCAGATCATGTCAAAAAACTGTTCGGTGATGATGTGCGGCGGCGTCGTTCCCGCCTGGATCGCGGCGATGTTGTCGGTCTGGTTCTCCATCCACAGCGGGCGAATAATCCCGTTGATCATCGAACCGGAGTTAATGCCCACTGACCACAGAATGGTGATGCTGAATACGGTCATCAGCGCCCCGAAATAAGAGGTGCCGTAGTGGCGTACCGGGGTGGCAACCACTTCATAAATAAACTGGTGGATGGTGTGGTAGTGGGTGTTTTCAAAGATGATGCGGATAAGCAGCACCAGAATCATTACCAGCAGGGCCGGGATCAGGGCCGCGAATGACTCCTGCACCGCCGGAGGCACGCCGTCCGGCATTTTGATGACCAGCTTTTTGCGCTTCAGCCAGCAGAACAGTTCCGTCCACAGCAGGGAACCGATCATCGCCACGAACAGCCCTTTGCTGCCAATCCACTCCACCGGCATCACGGTAATGCCGCCGTTTTCCGCCACTTTGATAAAGGGCGTCAGGATCAGAAACGCGACCAGCGCCAGGATGCCGCAGGAGATGCGGTCCTCACCATAATGCTCAGCCAGGCGGTAGGCCACCAGGAAGCTGATAAACAGCGACATGGTTGAGAACACCGCGTTAAACGGGATCTCTATAATTGCACTCCAGCTCTCACCAAAGGCCTGAGACATAAACTGCTGATAGGCCTGATTCGGGAAGGAGGAGATCACCAGCAGAATAGAGCCGACGATGATAAACGGCATGAATGACACGTAGGCGCCGCGAATGGCCCCAAGATGACGCTGCTGGGCCGTTTTCGCCGCCAGCGGCATCAGTTTTGCTTCAAGAAATCCCAGAACATTGTTCATTGTGAACTCCGTACAAGATTGAGAGGTGTTGTTTATGTTATGTCTGTGGATTATCAGTGAAGCGTGGCGAGCGAAAGGTGAAATCGGTCACAAAGCATTCGCTGCTCTGATATAAATCTCATAAGATTAGTTCCGGAGAGAGACGCGATGGAAATCAAACTGCATGCCAACGCCACCACCACACCGCGTATCCGTCGTTATCTTCAGCAGTCAGATAAAAGCGACAGGGAACTTGCCGTTGAGCTGGGGATCTCGGTCACCACCGTCAGGCGCTGGCGCAACCGCGACCAGGTTTCGGATAACCACACAACGCCAAAAGTGATACACAAAGCGCTGAGACAAGAGCAGGCGGCACTGATAAATGCCCTGCGGGATATCACCGGGGCACCGCTGGATGAACTGCTGCTGCTGGTGAATGACGGACTCGGGATCGCCGTTTCCCGCGCGACCCTGAACCGCTACCTCAAACCAGCTTCGGTAAAACAAAAGGGGGCGTCGTTGCAGGGCAAAAAGGCGCTGAAGGCCGGTATCATGCCGCAGAAGCTGTTTCTGCATCATCAGCCGCTGTCGCTGCATATGGACGACGGTGGCGAGCAACACCTGCTCTGGGCGCGTGAACCCGTCAGCGGCTGGTGTTACGCCCGGCTTTATGCTGGCGTATCGCCGCAGTTGCTGACCCGCTGGACGAACGAGGTGCTGGCTGCCTGTCCGGCTGATATTCAATCTGTTGAGACTTTTGGGCTGGAAGTGAACTTGCCGGAGCATAACGTCACCGTAAAAGTGCATTCACAGTATTATCTCGCCCTTCAGGTCACCGTGCCGTTACGCGAAATCATTCCGCGGGTGAACAGTGAACCGATGGGAGAGCTGTTGATCCAATTGTGTGAGTTTTACAACCGGGGAAAAGCGCAGAAAAAGCTGGGAGAGCGTACGCCGCAGGCGTTTCTGGAAGCGCTGCGGCGTAACGATTAGACGATCTCGAGCACGTCTTCCGGCGGACGGCCGATACGCGCCTTGCCATTTGCCACTACAATCGGGCGCTCAATCAGCTTTGGATTGTCGACCATCGCCTGAATCAGCCGATCTTCAGTGAGACTGGTATCGTTCAGATTGAGCGACTTATACAGATCTTCTTTCTGACGCATCAGGTCGCGTGCGCTGCCCATGTTCAGCATCTTCAGCAGCTGGCGGATAGTCTGCGCGTCCGGCGGCGTCTCCAGGTACAGCACCACTTCCGGTTCGATGCCGTTAGACTTCAGCAGGCTGAGGGTGTCTCGGCTCTTGGAGCAGCGAGGGTTATGGTAAATTTTTACCGCGTCTGTCATGACTTCTCCTTTATTACATCTTCTCGTACGGCTTAAAGCGTTGTTGCAGGCCGCGCAGCTGGTCGATTCGCGCATCGTAGCGGGCCTGTTGCAGGCTGCCAAGCTTCACCTGCGAGCTGGCGCTGCTCAGCAGGGAAATGGCCTGATCGAGACGACCCGCCAGCGCCAGACCTTCCGCACGCGCGGCCAGCTCCTGATCGCGGTTACCCAGTTGCCCCTGGGCCTGGGCGAGCAGCTCCCAGCCGTTCTGGTCATCTTTATTGTTAAAGGTGTAGCGGTTCAGAATGGTCACCGCCTCGCCGGGCTGGCCGCCCTGTAGGTAGGCGTTCGCCAGGTTAAGCTGCAATACCGGATTGTTACGAAGATCTTTCGCCCCTTTCAGGCGATTAATCGCATCGGTCGCTTTTTTCTGCCCCAGATCGATATCGGTGGCGAGGTCGAGATACCACGGATTGTCAGGCGCCGCCGCCAGCAGCGGCTGTAGCGCTTTTCGCGCTTCATCGTATTTGCTGGCCTCCATCGCCTGGAGCGCCTGACCATACTGCGCCGCGTTTTTCTCGCGCACGTTGCCTTTCGCCAGCGCGTCCAGCAGATCGCTGGTGAGCTGATTACGTCCGGAGTTGTACATGCCAAGCGTTCTCACTTTGGCCATGTAGAAATCCTGCGAAGACTGCACCACGACCGGACGCATCTGGTTGGCACGGTTACGCGCATCCGAGAGGCGGCTTTCCGGCAGCGGGTGGGTCAACAGAATTTCAGGGGGACGCGACGAGTAGCGTGCCTGGTCGAGCAGCTTTTCCAGGAAGCTCGGCATGGCCTGCGGGTCAAAGCCGGAACGCTGTAAAACCTGAATGCCGATGCGGTCTGCTTCCTGCTCATTCTGCTGGGTAAAGCTGATCATCCCCTGACGCGTCCCCGCCAGCGTCCCGGTAAGCGCCGCCATCCCGGCCTGCGGGCTGGCCATCGCCAGCAGAATAGAGCCCAGCGCGCCCACCCAGGTTAGCGGGGCGTTACGCTTCTGATCTTCCATCGCACGCGCCAGATGGCGCTGGGTGACGTGCGAAATTTCGTGCGCCATGACGGACGCCAGCTGGCTTTCGTTATCGGAATAACGGAACAACGCCGAATGCAGTACCACGTTCCCGCCAAAGAAGGCGAAGGCGTTGATTTCGTCGTTATTGATTAAATAGAAGTGGAAGGGCGTTTTTACCGAGTCGGCGTGCGCCACCAGACGCATCCCCAGGCCGTTAATGTATTGCACCAGCAAAGGGTCGTTAATCAGCGGAGCACTGCCGCGCAACTGGCGTACGTAATAATCACCCATCTGCATCTCCTGCCCGATGGAGAGCGTGCTTCCTGCCGTGGTGCCCATGTCCGGCAATGAATCGGACGAGTCAGCGAAAGCGGGCAACACCTGACCCACCGTCACGGCGGCAATCAGTGTCGCAACCAGTGTTTTTCTCAACTGCCTGAACATAACCACTGTCCTGTATGTTGGATGTGCTAATTTGACCGATGAACCCGCATAACGTTCATCTCCGCTGCTCTGCGAGTGTAGCCGTGTTAAGAGATGAAGAAAATCCCATTCATCAGGGTTTTGCGAAACCTGACAGTGAAACAAAAAGGAAAGTCTTTTTTGTGACAGTTAGATACAATTCACCGTCTCACTCCCGCCATTCGATTCAGGGAAGGGTTGTATGCTCGAAATGTTAATGCAGTGGTATCGGCGTCGGTTTAGCGACCCGGAAGCCATTGCTTTGCTGGTCATTCTGGTTGCCGGATTCGGTATCCTGTTCTTCTTTAGTGGCCTGCTGGCACCGCTACTGGTGGCAATTGTGCTGGCGTATCTGCTGGAGTGGCCCACCGCGCGTCTGGAACATATCGGCTGTTCCCGCCGCTGGGCGACCAGCATTGTTCTGGTGCTGTTTGTCGGCATTCTGCTGCTGATGTCCTTCGTGGTGATGCCCATCGCCTGGCAACAGGGGATCTACCTGATCCGCGATATGCCCGGCATGCTGAATAAACTGTCTGATTTTGCCGCCACGCTGCCGCGCCGCTATCCTGCGCTGATGGACGCCGGGATCATCGATGCGATGGCCGAAAACATGCGCGCCCGCATCATGACCATGGGTGACTCGGTGGTGAAATACTCTCTGGCCTCGCTGGTAGGCCTGCTGACGCTGGCGGTTTACCTTGTTCTCGTGCCGCTAATGGTGTTCTTCCTGGTCAAAGATAAAGAGCAGATGCTGAACGCGGTACGCCGCGTGCTGCCGCGCAATCGCGGTCTCGCCGGTCAGGTCTGGCAGGAGATGAACCAGCAGATCACCAACTACATTCGCGGCAAAGTGCTGGAGATGATTGTGGTGGGCGTGGCGACCTGGATTGGCTTCGTGATCTTCGGACTGAACTACTCGCTGCTGCTGGCGGTGCTGGTCGGATTCTCGGTTCTGATCCCGTATATCGGCGCGTTTGTGGTGACCATTCCGGTTGTGGGGGTGGCGCTGTTCCAGTTTGGTTTGGGTACGGAGTTCTGGAGCTGTTTCGCCGTATACCTGATTATTCAGGGACTGGACGGGAACCTGCTGGTACCGGTGCTGTTCTCAGAAGCAGTTAACCTGCATCCGCTGGTGATTATCCTTTCAGTGGTGATTTTCGGCGGGCTGTGGGGATTCTGGGGGGTATTCTTCGCCATTCCGCTGGCGACGCTGATTAAAGCCGTGGTCCACGCGTGGCCGGATGTGCCAGCGGTGGAAGAGAAGTAGATTTAGTGCGGGCTGATGCCCTCACCCCAACCCTCTCCCGCGGGGAGAGGGGGCAAACACTAAAAACGGTAGCGCATGCTACCGTTTTGCATTTACCTTGTAGGCCGGGTAAGCGCAGCGCCACCCGGCACTAAAATTATCACGCGTTCTCTTTCAGCCACTTCAACACTACGTCGTGGTGGTTGCTGGTTTTGAAATCATCAAACACGTGCTCAACTTTACCGTCAGCGTCAATCAGGAAGCTGATGCGGTGAATACCGTCGTACGTTTTGCCCATAAAGGACTTCTCACCCCAGACGCCAAACTGCTCGCAAACCTGGTGGTCTTCATCGGAAAGCAGCGTGAAGTTCAGCAGCTCTTTTTCCGCAAAGCGTGACAGCTTCTCTGGCTTATCGGTGCTGATGCCCAGCACTTCCACACCGACCTTTTTCAACTCATCCATGTTGTCGCGTAGACCGCAGGCCTGTACGGTACAGCCCGGGGTCATGGCTTTCGGGTAGAAATAGACCAGAACACGCTGTCCCTGGAAGTCGGTCAAATTTACTTGCTCGCCGTCTTGATCCGGTAAGCTAAATTTCGGTGCGATATCACCGGCTTTCAGTGGGTTCATTACTCAACTCCATCCTGTTCGTGCTGCGAATAATCGACGACGCTTATACTGCCTTGCGCATGTAATTCTGTACAGAGGGCTTTGAACGCTTGCTCGATATTTGACGCATCCTGCGAGGCAGGGCTGTGTGCGGTAATTTGAATAAACAGCGTCGGGATTGCGTTTTCATCGCCCGGCTGCGTGCGGGAAACCAGTTCGGCAATGTTCATCTGATGGCTGTCAAACAGCGCCGTAAAACGTTCAATCAGATGAGGTGAATCAGGCACTTCAACCTGTACCCAGACCGTGGCAGGCAGAGCCGGACGCGGGCGCGCGGTGGTGCGCTTCATCACAATCAGTAAATCCAGCTCTGCGCCTTTCAGCGGCAGGGTAGATTCAATGAGGGTAATGGCATTCCATGTTCCGGAAAGCAGCATGATGAACGTGAACTCTTCGCCAAGCATAGCCAGCCGGCTATCTTCGATGTTGCAGCCGCAGCTGCTCACGTGGCGAGTGATGGTATTCACGATACCCGGCCTGTCAGCACCCAGCGCAGTGATAACCAGGTAATGTTGTGATGAGGTTGTCAAACCTGTTCTTCCTTTGCGTGGTTAAGTCTTCCTAAGGAAAGCATAAAAAAAACATGCATACAACCGCCTGAGAGCCTCAGGTCGCTTGCTTTTATTACAGTTCCAAACGTAACATTGAGGCTCTTGTTCGCACAGAGGATGGCTCATGTTCACGGGAAGTATTGTCGCGCTTGTTACACCGATGGATGAAAAAGGTAATGTCTGCCGGTCAAGCATGAAGAAGCTCATTGATTACCATGTCGCCAATGGAACCTCGGCGATCGTTTCGGTAGGGACTACCGGTGAATCCGCTACGCTGAGCCACGAAGAGCACGGCGACGTTGTGATGCTGACCCTGGAACTGGCGGACGGGCGTATTCCGGTCATCGCGGGGACGGGCGCAAACGCAACGGCAGAAGCGATTAGCCTGACTCAGCGTTTTAACGACAGCGGCATTGTCGGCTGCCTGACGGTGACCCCTTATTACAACCGTCCTACTCAGGAAGGTTTGTTCCAGCATTTCAAAGCCATCGCTGAACATACTGACTTGCCACAAATTCTGTATAATGTGCCGTCCCGTACCGGTTGCGATATGCTGCCGGAAACCGTTGGCCGTCTCTCGAAAGTAAAAAATATTATCGGGATTAAAGAGGCGACAGGGAACTTAAGCCGCGTTCATCAGATCAAAGAGCTGGTTTCAGACGACTTTATCCTGTTGAGCGGTGATGATGCGACCGCGCTGGACTTTATGCAGCTCGGTGGTAATGGCGTGATTTCCGTTACGGCGAACGTGGCGGCGCGTGATATGGCTGACATGTGCAAACTGGCCGCAGCCGGTCACTTTGATGAAGCTCGCGTGATTAATCAGCGTTTGATGCCGTTGCACAATAAATTATTTGTCGAACCCAATCCGATCCCAGTGAAATGGGCATGTAAGGAGTTGGGGCTTGTAGCAACCGACACGCTGCGTCTGCCAATGACACCGATTACCGACCACGGTCGTGAAATTGTCGCTGGCGCGCTGAAGCATGCCGGTTTGCTGTAAAGTTTAGGGAGATTTGATGGCTTATTCAGTACAGAAGTCGCGCCTGGCGAAGGTTGCGGGTGTTTCGCTTGTTATGCTCCTCGCTGCCTGTAGTTCAGACTCGCGCTACAAGCGCCAGGTGAGCGGTGATGAATCCTATCTGGATGCGCCGCCGCTTGCTGAACTTCACGCGCCTGCCGGCATGATCCTGCCGATCCAGAACGGTGATTATAATATTCCGGTTACCAACGGCAGTGGCCTGGTGGGTAAAGCGCTTGATATTCGTCCGCCGGCTCAGCCTCTGGCGCTGGTGAGTGGCGCGCGCACGCAGTTTACCGGTGATACGGCCTCTCTGCTGGTGGAAAGCGCACGCGGTACCACGCTGTGGCCGCAGGTTGTGAGCGTTATTCAGTCGAAAAACTATACGATTGATAAACGCGACGACGCCAGCCAGACTTTAACCACCGACTGGATTGAGTGGAACCGTCTCGATGAAGACCAGCAGTATCGTGGTCGTTATCAAGTCTCCGTTAAGCCGCAGGGTTATCAGCAGGCGGTTACCGTCAAGCTGTTGAATCTTGAGCAGGCAGGTAAACCGGTTGCCGATCCGGCCGCCATGCAGCGCTACAGCACTGAAATGCTGAACGTGATTGCCGCTGGTCTGGATAAGAACGCTACCGATGCCGCAAACGCCGCGCAGAACCGTAACGGTTCAACGTTTGATGTGCAGAGCGGTGCAGACGATACCGGCCTGCCAATGCTGGTGGTGCGTGCGCCGTTTAACCAGACCTGGCAGCGCCTGCCAGCAACGCTTGAAAAAGTGGGCATGAAGGTGACCGACAGCACCCGTTCAACGGGCAGCATCACAGCGACCTATAAGCCGCTGTCTGATAGCGCCTGGCAGGAGCTGGGGGCAAGCGATCCACAGCTGCCTTCCGGTGACTACAAAATCCAGGTTGGCGACCTCGATAACCGCAGCAGCCTGCAATTTATCGATCCGAAAGGACACACGCTGACCCAGGCGCAGAACGATGCGCTGGTCGCTGCCTTCCAGGCCGCATTCAGCAAATAATAGTGAGGGCTGGTTAATCCAGCCCTTTTTATTTTCGTGCTACGCAAACGTGTGCGTGGCATAATATGGCCAGTTTTGAATACAAATCATCACACCAGGAGTAATGAAGATGCAGAAGCAAGCTGAGTTGTATCGTGGCAAAGCGAAAACCGTATACAGCACGGAAAACCCGGATCTGTTGGTGCTCGAATTCCGCAATGATACGTCAGCAGGAGACGGCGCACGCATTGAGCAGTTCGATCGTAAGGGCATGGTGAACAACAAGTTCAACCACTTCATTATGACCAAACTGGCCGAAGCCGGTATCCCGACTCAGATGGAAGCGTTGCTGTCCGATACGGAATGTCTGGTAAAAAAACTGGATATGGTGCCGGTTGAGTGCGTGATCCGTAACCGTGCCGCAGGCTCCCTGGTGAAGCGTCTGGGCATTGAAGAGGGTATCGAACTGAATCCACCGCTGTTCGATCTGTTCCTGAAAAACGACGCCATGCATGACCCGATGGTCAACGAATCCTACTGCGAAACCTTCGGCTGGGTAAGCAAAGAGAACCTGGCGCGCATGCAGGAACTGACCTACAAAGCCAATGACGTGCTGAAAAAGCTGTTTGATGACGCGGGCCTGATCCTGGTCGACTTCAAGCTGGAGTTCGGTCTGTACAAGGGCGAAGTGGTGCTGGGCGACGAATTCTCGCCGGACGGCAGCCGCCTGTGGGACAAAGAGACGCTGGATAAAATGGACAAAGACCGTTTCCGCCAGAGTCTGGGTGGCGTGGTCGAAGCGTACGAAGCGGTTGCTCACCGTTTAGGCGTTAAGCTCGACTAAACTGCGCATTTGCCAAAGGATGTTGGCATCCTTTGGCGTCTTATCCTTGTTTACTATGGTAATCCTTTCATTAACCGCCTACGATCATAGCTATTATAAATGGAATAGTTCGAGGTGTTTATGCGCTGGCAAGGGCGTCGTGAAAGTGACAACGTAGAAGACAGACGCAGCAGTGGTGGCGGTGGTCCGTCTATGGGCGGGCCAGGTTTCCGGTTACCCAGCGGCAAGGGCGGCATTATTCTGCTGGTCGTCGTGCTGGTGGCGGGCTACTACGGCGTCGACCTGACCGGTTTGATGACCGGTGAAACCGGGCAACAGCAGCAGTATTCTCAGCGCTCCATCAGCCCGAATGAAGATGAAGCGGCGAAATTTACTTCCGTTATTCTCGCGACGACCGAAGATACCTGGGGTCAGCAGTTCGAGAAAATGGGGCGGACTTATCAGCCGCCAAAACTGGTGATGTACCGGGGCGCAACCCGCACCGGCTGCGGCACCGGGCAGTCCGTTATGGGGCCGTTCTACTGCCCGGCGGACAGCACCGTCTATATCGATCTCTCCTTCTATGACGACATGAAAAGCAAGCTGGGCGCCGACGGCGATTTTGCCCAGGGCTACGTGATCGCGCATGAAGTCGGCCACCACGTGCAGAAGCTCCTCGGCATTGAGCCTAAAGTGCGTCAGATGCAGCAGAATGCTTCTCAGGCGGAGGTGAATCGTCTGTCCGTACGCATGGAGCTTCAGGCCGACTGCTTCGCTGGCGTCTGGGGACACAGCATGCAGCAGCAGGGCGTGCTGGAAACAGGCGATCTGGAAGAGGCCCTGAATGCCGCACAGGCGATTGGTGACGATCGCTTGCAGCAGCAGAGCCAGGGGCGCGTTGTGCCGGACAGCTTTACCCATGGCACCTCAGAGCAGCGCTACAGTTGGTTTAAGCGTGGCTTCGACAGCGGCAACCCGTCGCAGTGTAATACCTTCGGCAAAGCTATGTGATGTTGGGGTTTGAACAGCTGGTCAACCAGCTTCAGCGTACCGGGCACCGCCGGCTGGTGGTGCTCAGCGGCGATGAAGCGTGGACGTTGAGCCAGGCGACCATTCTGCGCGATACGTTACCAGGAGACTGGCTGTGGCTGGAGGAAAACCCCTCTAAGACCATCAGCGGCCTGCTGGGACGTGAATACCTGCACGCCGTTTTTGACGCGCGTCGCGGGTTTGACGTCTCGGCCTTCGCCGCCCTCAGCGGGACCCTGCGCGCCGGAAGCCTTCTGATGCTGCTGGTGCCGCCGTTCTCCGTCTGGGCTAACAGGCCCGACGCGGATTCTCTACGCTGGAGCGACAGCGCCGAGCCGATCGCCACCCCGCACTTTGTTCACCACTTTTGCCGGACGCTTGCCGCCGATTCAGATGCCATCGTCTGGCATCAACATCGTCCTCTGTGCCTTCCCGTTACGTCAGATTTACCCGCCTGGCAGCCTGCCAGCGGTGAACCGCAGCGCGAGCAAGCTGAGATCCTCGACGCTCTTCTGACCATGCCTGCGGGCGTGGCCGCCGTGACGGCACCGCGCGGACGCGGAAAGTCCGCCCTGGCGGGCATGTTGCTCAACGGCATTCAGGGGAGTGCAGTCGTGACGGCACCGGCAAAAGGGGCGACGGATGTCATCGCGCGTTTCGCCGGGGAACATTTTCACTTTATGGCCCCGGATGCGCTGCTGGCCTCCACAACAGAAGCTGACTGGCTGATTGTCGATGAGGCGGCCGCCATCCCCGGCCCGCTGCTGGAGAAGCTGGCGTCGCGCTTTCCCCGCGTGTTGCTGACCACCACGGTGCAGGGTTATGAAGGCACGGGCAGGGGATTCCTGCTGAAGTTCTGCGCCCGGTTTAGCGGGCTGCGGCGTTATACCTTATCCACGCCAGTTCGCTGGGCTGCCGGATGTCCCCTTGAGCGGATAGTGGCGAACGCGCTGCTGTTCGACGATGCGCTTATCGATCGCAAACCGGAAGGCGAGGTACGTTTAACGTCGCTGGAGCCCGGGATGTGGGAGAGCGATCCGGCGCGCGGGGCAGGCGTGTATGAACTGCTGTGTGCCGCGCACTACCGGACGTCACCCCTCGATTTACGCCGGATGATGGACGCCCCCGGCCAGCACTTTGCTGTTGCTCAGGCGGGCGCGGAGATCGCGGGCGCGCTCTGGCTGGTGGAGGAGGGGGGATTACCCCCTGAACTTAGCCGCGCAGTCTGGGCGGGCTTTCGTCGGCCGCGTGGAAATCTGGTGGCGCAGTCGCTGGCAGCGCACGGCGGCTCGCCGCTCGCGGCGACGCTGAAAGGCCGACGCGTCAGCCGCATTGCGGTTCATCCCCATCGCCAGCGGGAAGGCATCGGCCAGCGGCTGATCCGCAGTGCCAGCGGAGAAGATTATCTCTCGGTCAGCTTTGGCTATACCGACGAGCTGTGGCGTTTCTGGCGGCAGTGCGGGTTTGTGCTGGTGCGAATGGGCAGCCACCGGGAAGCCAGCAGCGGGTGCTATACGGCGATGGCGTTGCTGCCGCTGAGCGAGGCGGGGCATCAGCTCTGCGAACAGGCGCATCAGCGGTTATGTCGTGATATGCGCGTCCTGTCGGCCTGGAATGGCGAAAAGATCCCGGTGACGGATGCATGGGAAGCTACCCTTAATAGTGACGACTGGCTGGAGCTGACGGGGTTTGCCTTTGCTCACCGGGCGTTTTCAACTTCGGTTGCGGCGCTGACGCGGTTGTTGTTAGCCGTGGACATGCCGCTCCCGGCACTGCGGGGGAAAATGGAAGGGAATACGCACGATTTCGGGCGCAAAGCGTTGCTGGCGAAGCTACGCGAGGAAACCGCTCACGCGCTTGAAAGGCTTGATTACTCCCGTAGCCAGCAGCTGAAAGCCGACATTTTGCAATGGCAATTTTTTCAATGAGTTCTTCAGTAAAGTGGCATGGTCATTACCCCGCAGAGGCGTAAAATCCTGCTTATCAATTAAGGAGATCGCCATGAAACATGACCATTTTGTTGTGCAAAGCCCGGATACACCTGCTAAACAGCTACTGCTTCTGTTTCATGGCGTGGGCGACAATGCCGTCAATATGGGACAGATTGGCAGCTGGTTTGCACCCGTTTTCCCACACGCGCTGATCGTCAGCATCGGCGGCGTGGAGCCGTGCGGTCCGGACGGGCGGCAGTGGTTTTCCGTCGAGGGCGTGACGGAGGAGAATCGTCAGGCGCGTATTGATGCCGCTATGCCAGCCTTTATCGATACCGTGCGTTACTGGCAGCAGCAGAGCGGCGTAGGCGCCGACGCAACGGCGCTGATTGGCTTCTCTCAGGGCTCAATCATGTCGCTGGAAAGCGTAAAAGCGCAGCCCGGACTGGTGTCCCGCGTGATTGCCTTTAACGGGCGTTTTGCGACGTTACCGCAAAGCGCGACCACGCAGACCACGATCCATCTCATTCATGGGGGGGAAGACCGGGTAATTGAGCTTTCGCATGCGGTTGCTGCCCAGGAGACGCTGATGCGCGAGGGCGGAGATGTGACGCTGGATATCGTAGACGATCTGGGGCATGCCATTGACGATCGCAGCATGCAGTTCGCGCTCGATCATCTGCGTTATACCGTACCGAAACATTACTTTGATGAAGCGCTCAGCGGCGGTAAGCCGAATGACGATGATATCGTCGAGTTTATGTGAGGTGTCCCCCTCTCTTTAGGGAGAGGGGAAACAGAGCGATTACTTCTTCTGGTCCTTCTTCGGCCAGTCGTCTTCATCGTCCCACTTGTCGTTAAAATCACGGTGCGGCGGAAGATCCGGTTTGTTGGCAAGGAACTTTTTGTGGTCAACGCGCTTGAGATCTTTAATCACGTTAAGCAGCACGCCTACCAGAAATACCAACACCAGAATCCACCAGTACTTTGAAAGCCAGTCCATTCGCTAATCCTCTTTAAGCACCCGTCAGGCGACGAGCTGCTCCATAATACGTTGATACATGCGGGCCAGCAGTTGTAAATCGGCAGCGTTCACGCATTCATTGATTTTGTGAATCGTCGCGTTAACCGGACCCAGTTCGACAACCTGTGCGCCCATGCGGGCGATAAAGCGTCCGTCAGACGTGCCGCCCGTTGTCAGCAGCTGTGGCTTAATTTCATTATAGTGCGCAATGGCGTTCACCACCGCATCCACCAGTTTACCGCGCTGCGTCAGGAACGGCTGGCCAGACAGCCACCAGTCGAGGGTATAGCGCAGCTGATATTTCTCGAGCAGCGCAATCACGCGCGCTTTGATCATCTCGTCGGTCAGTTCGGTGCTGAAGCGGAAGTTAAACTGGACGAAGAGATCGCCGGGAATGACGTTGTTGCTGCCGGTGCCGGCCTTGATGTTGGCTATCTGCATGCTGGTTGGCGGGAAAAATTCGTTGCCTTTATCCCATTCAATGCCTACCAGTTCGTTCAGCATCGGCGCGGCGCGGTGTACCGGGTTATCCGCCAGGTGCGGATAGGCAACGTGGCCCTGCACGCCATGAATAGTCAAATTACAGGTCAGGGATCCACGGCGGCCATTTTTCACCACATCGCCCACCACTTCGGTGCTGGACGGTTCGCCCACCAGACAGTAGTCCAGACGTTCATTGCGCGCCATCAGGGCCTCAACGACCTTCACGGTGCCGTTGTGGGCGCTGGCTTCTTCATCGGAGGTAATCAAAAACGCAAGACGGTTTTTATGGTTCGGATGCTGGGCGACGAAACGCTCTGCCGCCACGACCATCGCAGCCAGAGAACCTTTCATGTCCGCAGCGCCGCGTCCGAAAAGCATGCCGTCGCGGATGGTCGGCTCAAAAGGCGGGTTGATCCAGCGGTCTGCGTCCCCCGCGGGAACTACGTCGGTATGACCGGCAAACGCCAGCGTCTCCCCCTGACCGCGCCATGCCCAGAAGTTCTGCGTATCGCCAAAATCCATGTGCTCCACGGTAAAACCGATCGCACGCAGGCGCTCAATCATTAATGCCTGACAACCTGCGTCGTCCGGGCTAAGGGAAGGACGGCGAATAAGCTGCTGAGTCAGCTCAATGACCGGGCATGACATAGACTACACCTCAACGAATAAATCTGAATAAAGGGTTTCACTGAAACCCAGCAGCATAGGCTGACCTGGCTTGCAGAGCAATGGGCGTTTGATGATTGCCGGCATTTCAAGCATCAGTTTGGCTGCGCTGTCGGCGTCGTTGATCGTGGCCCGGAGAGATTCATCCAGTTTTCGCCAGGTGGTCCCGCGGGTATTCAGTAGCGCTTCCCATCCCAGTTCGTTGATGGCGGAATGGAGAAACGCGGGGTCAAGCCCGTCGGCACGGTAATCGTGGAAGCGATAGTCGATGTTGTGTGCTTCCAGCCAGCGGCGGGCTTTTTTAATCGTGTCGCAATTCTTAATGCCGTACATCACAACCATAGTGAATCCTTTTGTTCTTTTGTGGATTAAATGTTCAATATTTTCGAAGATATATCCTTAAGTGGAATATAACACATTCGGAATTTTTCGGGATTTACAATTCTCCATAATTCAACGAACAGCTGTAAGCTGAATAGTCTTTCATCTTTTAAGCATAGTTGTCCACCCTGTTTAAATTGCCAATAAACTCAGGGGGAAATTAAAAATGCTGTCATTTTTCCGACTATTTCAAAATATTGCTGTAGGTCACATAAAATTTACCCGACAACGCTCATAGTGATCCTAAACCTACCAGCACAGCGGGGCTCAATCACAGCAAACGGTTAAAGTGGCTTCACAATGATGATACGTTTTCGTAGAATGCACATAATAATAAGAGAGGTTGTTATGATTGAACGTGAACTGGGGAACTGGAAAGATTTTATCGAAGGCATGCTTCGTAAATGAATTTCCGGTAAGAAATGCAAGAGCACTTAATTAACTAAAATAACCATAGTGTGAAAGAATCACACAATAAAAAGGCGGCCTGTAAAGCCGCCTTTTTTATTTCAACGTGTTATTCCGGCTTATCCTTCAGCGGGAAACGACGGCGTACCAGCACAAAGAACAGCGGTACGAAATAGATAGCCAGAATCGTCGCCGAAATCATTCCCCCCATAACGCCCGTTCCCACCGCGTGCTGGCTGCTGGAGCCTGCGCCGGAGCTGGTGGCCATCGGCAGGACGCCAAACACAAACGCCAGAGAAGTCATCAGGATCGGGCGCAGGCGCTGACGACAGGCGTGCAGCGTGGCGGCCATCAGTTCGTGACCTTTGGCATTCATCTCATTGGCAAATTCGACGATCAGAATGGCGTTTTTCGCCGACAATCCGATTACGGTGAGGAGTCCGACCTGGAAATAGACATCATTTTCCAGGCCGCGCATCCAGGTTGCCAGCAGCGCTCCGATGACCCCGAGAGGCACCACCAGCATCACCGAGAACGGCACTGACCAGCTTTCATACAGCGCCGCCAGACAGAGGAACACTACCAGCAGCGAAAGGGCATACAGGGCAGGCGCCTGAGCGCCGGAAAGCCGTTCCTGGTAGGACATCGCCGTCCACTCCAGGCCAAAGCCGGTCGGTAACTGCTGAACCAGTTTTTCCATAATGTCCATTGCGGTACCGGTACTGACGCCCGGCGCGGCTTCACCAACAATCTCCAGCGCCGAATAGCCGTTGTAACGCTCCAGACGCGGTGAACCGGTCTCCCAGCGTGACGTCGCAAATGCCGAGAACGGCACCATGCCGCCGGTGTTATTGCGCACATACCAGCGGTTGATATCGTCCGGCAGCATGCGGTATTTGGCGGCAGACTGAACATAGACCTTCTTCACGCGGCCGCGATCCATAAAGTCATTCACGTAGCTTGAGCCCCATGCCGTTTGCAGGGTGTCGTTAATGTCGTCGATGGAGACGCCCAGCGCCTGCGCTTTACGCTGGTCAATATCCACCTGTAGCTGAGGGCTGTCATCCAGACCGTTATGACGAACGCGGGTAAGCTGCGGATCTTTCCCGGCCAGCTCCAGCAGCTTGTCGCGAGCAGCCATCAACGCGTCATGCCCGGCACCCGCGTGATCCTGAAGCTCCATATCAAACCCGGCTGAGCTGCCCAGGCCGCTGATGGCGGGCGGGCTGCTGGCGAAAACGCGCGCTTCCTTGATTTTGTTGAACGCTTTGGTTGCACGCTCAATGATGGCAAAGGAGGAGCCGGTATCGCTGTCGCGCTGGTCCCAGTCTTTCAGGCGCACAAACATACGCGCCACGTTCTGCCCGTTACCGCCAGGGCCAGAGCCGACGGTGGAGAAGACGGAGACCACGTTATCTTTCTCCTGAGTATGGAAGTAGTTCTCAACCTTCTGCACCACTTTCAGGGTCTGCTGCTGGGTCGAGCCGCTGGGTAACTGTACGGAGGTGATAAACATGCCGCGATCTTCCAGCGGCAGGAACGAGGTTGGCAGCCGCAGGAACAGAAAGACCATGCCGCCGAGCAGCAGGACATAAACCACCATCCAGCGCACGCTGCGGTGCAGTACTTTACCCACGCCCGCTTCATAGCGCGCCGCATTGCGGTTAAACATGCGGTTAAACCAGCCGAAGAAGCCTTTTTGACCGTGGTGTTCGCCCTTATGCAGCGGTTTCAGCAGCGTCGCGCACAGGGCAGGGGTAAGGATCATCGCCACCAGTACGGAGAGCACCATTGCAGAGACGATGGTGATCGAGAACTGGCGATAAATCGCGCCCGTGGTGCCGCCAAAAAACGCCATCGGGATAAATACCGCCGACAGCACCATGGCGATACCGACCAGCGCGCCCTGAATCTGTCCCATCGATTTGCGCGTGGCCTCGCGGGGCGAAAGCCCTTCCTCGCTCATGATGCGCTCAACGTTTTCCACCACCACGATGGCATCATCCACCAGCAGACCGATGGCCAGCACCATGGCGAACATGGTCAGGGTGTTGATGCTGTAACCGAAGGCATACAGCACCGCAAAGGTACCCAGCAGCACCACCGGCACCGCAATAGTGGGGATCAGCGTAGCGCGGAAGTTTTGCAGGAACAGGTACATCACAAGGAACACCAGCGCGATAGCTTCGAGCAGGGTTTTCACCACATCTTCGATGGAGGCTTTTACGAACGAGGTGGTTTCGTAGGCGACTTTGTACTCCAGTCCGTGCGGGAAGAAATGCGACAGCTCATCCAGACGCTCTAGCACCCGCTGCGCGGTCGCCATTTCGTTGGCGCCGGAGGCCAGTTTCACCCCCAGCCCGGACGCGGCATTGCCGTTGAAGCGGCTCAGGTAGTCATATTTTTCCGCCCCCATCTCCACGGTGGCGACATCCCCCAGACGCACTTCCGAACCGTCCTGATTCACGCGTAGCGTGATATTGCGGAACTGTTCAGGTGTCTGGAGCAGCGACTGGGAGTTGATGGTGGCGTTAAGCGCCTGGTTGTCCACGGACGGCGTACCGCCGAGCTGCCCCACGGCAATCTGGGCGTTCTGCGATTCGATAGCGTCGGTGACATCTTTGGCGGTCATCTGCACGCTGTTCAGCTTGTTGGGATCCAGCCAGATACGCATGGAGTACTGCGAGCCGTAGGCGTCGATATCACCCACGCCGTTGATACGGCTGAGCGGGTCCTGAATATTACTGGCGACGTAGTCCGCTATGTCCTGCTTATCCATTGAGCCATCGGTTGAAACAAACGCGATGGTCAAAATATTGGTGTCACCGGTTTTACGCACGGTCACCCCCTGGTTCTGCACCGCCTGAGGCAGTTTACGCAGGGCCGATTGCAGCTGGTTTTGCACCTGCTGCACCGCTTCATCCGGATCCGTGCCCGCCGTAAAGCTCAGGGTTACCGTCGCCTGGCCCGTGGCGCTGCTCTGTGAGGACATGTACATCAGGTTATCGAGACCCGTCATGTTCTGCTCGATAACCTGGGTGACGGTATTTTCCAGCGTCTGTGCCGAGGCGCCAGGGTAGTTCGCCGTGATACGCACGTTGGGGGGCGCGAGGTCAGGGTATTGCTCAACAGGAAGGGACGTAATCGCCAGGACACCCGTCAGACACAACAGGATTGCAAGCACCCAGGCAAAAATGGGGCGATCGATGAAAAAATTCGCCATTAAAGTGTGACCTCGTTTTGCTGCACGTCATTATTGTTTATTGCCCGCCTAACTTTAGCGGTAAGGCCCAGGTCAAACGTGGAGAAATAAAGGAGATAATGTAAATTATCATGCGCTTTTTTCAGCGCGCCTTCTTTCTCGCTATTTTTCAGCCTGGGCCGCAGGCGTCTGGAACGTTACGCTGACCTGTGTCCCGCCCTGTGGCGGCTGAGAAAAGTGTAATGTCCCGCCGAGCCGTCCCGCGCGTTCGCGCATGATATTCAGCCCGTAATGCCCCGGCGGTTCGCTGGCGTCGCCGATACCAATGCCGTTGTCGCGGATCGTGACCGTGTGAGTGCCGTCCGCGGTGGTGACGCAGCTGACCACAATCTCGCTCGCGTCGGCATGTTTAATCGCATTCAGCACTGCCTCACGCACAATCTGTAAGAGGTGCACCTGTTTTTGTGCGTCCAGCGCCAGCGATGAGAGACGGCAGTCGAGCACCAGCTTCGCGCGGGTCTGGCTTTGCAACCCGTCGAGAGACTCCTGTAGCGCGGCAGGAAGATTGGCGTGATTGAGCGTCAGGCGGAAGGTGGTGAGCAGCTCGCGTAGCTGATGCCAGGCATTATTCAGCTCGCGGGAGAAGTCCGTAATGATGGTCTGCGCCGGAGCATTGTCGCCCGGCACGGCATGCTTCAGCAGCGTAAGCTGAATACGCAAATAGGAGAGCACCTGCGCCAGCGAATCATGCAGCTCGCGCGCGATGGTGGCGCGCTCCTCCATCAGCAGCAGCTGCTGATAATGTTTCTGCGCCTGATTGAAATAGAGCCCCCGGCCCAGCATCGTCGCCACGCTTTCCATGAGCGGCAGCGGAACATCCCCGGTCGCGCTTTGCCAGCGCAGTTCGCCGTACAGGGTGTCCTGCATTAACACCGGTAAATTGTGCATTTTCTCGCCCGGGGACTCCTGTCCTTCGTAAAGCTGCCAGTCGTCACTGGTGCGCAATTGCAGGTAATTCATCTGCGTATAGTCATGCACAATCTGCAAAATATGCCGGAAACAGTGGCTGTCTATCTGCCCGGTATTCAACGCCTGTGAGCATTTAAACAGCATTTCGAGCTGCTGATGCGCTTCATTCAGGTGGCGGGTTTTTTCAGCAACGGAGCGCTCAAGTGAACGGTACAGGGTGTGTAATTCCGCCGACATATGGTTGAAGGCGCGGGAAAGCTGGCCCAGCTCGTTGGGAAGCGTAGTATCCGGCGCGGGAGTGTCGAATTGCCCCTGTTCGATACGCTCGCTCGCCGCCACCAGATTATTCAGCGGCAGCACAACCTGACGGCGGATGCGCCGCAGGGTCACCACCGCCAGCAGCAGGATGCCCAGGCCACCCGTCAGCGACATGAAAATCACCAGCTGAATTTTATGTTCGGTGTAGTGCTGTAGCGCCAGCACAAAGGAATCTATCCGGCCCACGAAATCCTCAATGTGGTTCTGATACCACCCGGTATCGCCGCTGGCGATGCGCGTGTCCATCTCCTGCCAGCCAAGGTGCAACTGCTGGTAACGCTGTTTGACGTCCTCTGGCACATACCAGCGGTTTAGCTTCTGCAACGCAGGCGCGCTCAGCGTTTTTTGCCAGACCGCGCGGTGCTCTGCCAGCGATGGGCCGGCGCGCTGCATTTCGTAGCCCAGGCGGTAGCTCTGCATACGCAGCGAGCCGGCGATGTTAATCGCCTCGGCGTCGCGCTGGCTGCTGGCGAGTGTGACCAGCGCAATGGCGCTGATCAGAACGGACAAGACAATCATCGAAAAGAAAGCCCGAGCCAGGCTTCCCGATACGGGGCGTTTAACGGTCACTCATCAGCTTCCTGAATTAAATTGATCTGCCACAGGTTCACTGGAAATAGTTCGGCTTCCTGGGCATTTGAACATTGCGTCGCCATGCCGCTGTGGGTAAATACGATAACAATAGAAAGAATAAGGTTATTGAACCAAAAACAGGTGTTGTTATGAATCGTTTTATTATGGCCAACGCTCAACAGTGTATCGGTTGTCGCGCCTGCGAAGTTGCCTGTGTGATGGCGCACAACGGGGAGCAGCACGCGCTGAGCGAGCGCCATTTTCATCCCCGCATTACGGTCCTTACCTCAGGCTTGCGAAAAAGCCCCGTGACCTGCCACCACTGTGAAAACGCGCCCTGCGCGCAAAGCTGCCCGAACGGAGCCATCACGCAACACAGCGACAGCGTACAGGTCAATCAACAAAAATGCATTGGCTGTAAAGCCTGCGTGGTGGCCTGTCCGTTTGGCACGATGGACATGCTGATCGCCCCGCTGGAAAACGACAGCGTAAAGGCCTCGGCGCACAAATGCGACCTCTGCCTGGAAAGGCCGCAAGGCCCGGCCTGCGTGGAAAACTGCCCGGCGGAGGTGCTTACGCTCGCCACCCCAGCCGTACTGGATAAGCTGGTTAAGCAGCGCCGACAGCGCAGCGCAAGGCTGGACGCGCTGCCGTGGCACAGCGAGGCGGTTCAGTCAGCCCCTCCGCAAACCAAACGGCAACAGATGCAAAACACCCCGGCGCGCGGTGAGCCGGATAAGCTCAGCCCCGAAGCACGCGCATACCATTTTAACGAGATCTACCTGCCGTTTCGCCCGGAACAGGCGCAGCGTGAGGCATCCCGGTGCCTGAAATGTGGCGAGCATAGCATTTGCGAGTGGACCTGCCCGCTGCATAACCACATTCCCCAGTGGATTCAGCGGATCGGGGCGGGGGATATCGTCGGTGCGGCTGAGCTTTCACACCAGACTAACTGTTTACCGGAAATTACCGGCCGCGTCTGCCCACAGGATCGATTATGTGAAGGCGCCTGCACCCTGCGGGATGCGTCAGGGGCAGTAACCATCGGTAATATCGAACGGTATATCTCGGATCGGGCGCTGGCGATGGGCTGGACGCCGGACGTCAGCCACGTTAAGCCGGTCGGTAAGCGCGTCGCCATCATCGGCGCCGGTCCGGCAGGGCTGGCCTGCGCCGACGTGCTGGTGCGCAGCGGCGTCGGCGTGACGGTCTACGACCGCCATCCGGAAATCGGCGGATTGCTGACCTTTGGTATTCCGGCCTTCAAGCTGGATAAATCCCTGTTAGCGCGGCGCAGAGAGATATTCAGCGCGATGGGCATCCGCTTCGAGCTGAACTGCGAGGTGGGAAAAGACGTGTCGATGGCCCAACTGCAAAACGACTACGATGCCCTGTTCATCGGCGTAGGGACCTATCGTTCCATGAAAGCGGGTATCCCTCACGAAGACGCGCCGGGCGTGTACGACGCGCTGCCGTTTTTAGTGGCAAACACGCGGAACGTGATGGGCCTTGATCCTGCCGCAGACGAACCGTTTATCGACACACAGGGTTTAAACGTGGTGGTGCTCGGCGGGGGCGATACGGCGATGGACTGCGTGCGCACCGCGCTGCGGCATGGTGCGGCGAAAGTAACCTGCGCCTATCGGCGGGACGAGGCCAACATGCCGGGCTCAAAGAAAGAGGTTAAAAACGCGAAAGAAGAGGGCGCAGCGTTTGAATTTAATGTCCAGCCGGTTGAGCTCACGCTGGATACCGACGGGAAGGTTAACGGTATCCGGATGCTGCGCACCAGGCTGGGCGAGCCGGATGCGCAGGGGCGGCGGCGTCCTGTCCCGGTGGCGGGCAGTGAGTTTGTCATGCCAGCGGATGCGGTGATCATGGCGTTTGGTTTTAATCCGCACGCCATGCCGTGGCTTCAGGCGCAGGGCGTCGACACCGACGACTGGGGGCGCATCAGGGCCTCCGTGGAGAGCCGTTATCGCTACCAGACCTCGAATCCGCAGATTTTTGCTGGCGGTGATGCGGTACGCGGTGCGGATCTGGTGGTCACCGCGATGGCGGAAGGGCGCCATGCCGCGCAGGGGATCATGGACTGGCTTGGCGTGCCGCCGCGCAACTTGCATTAATGCAGACGGGCGACAAAGCGGGCTTCACGGCGTAGTATAAACAGACTCATATTGCCGTGGAGCCCGTATGTCCCTGAACATTACCGTTATTAAAGACAAAATCCTTTCTGAAAATTACTTTGTCCTGCGTAACATCACTTACGATCTCACCCGTAAGAACGGGGACGTCATTCGCCATAAACGCGAAGTCTACGACCGGGGCAATGGTGCAACCATCCTGCTGTATAACCGTGAAAAGCAAAGCGTGGTGCTGATCCGCCAGTTTCGCATCGCGACATGGGTCAATGGCAACGCGGACGGACGTCTGATTGAAACCTGTGCAGGTCTGCTTGATGACGATGAGCCGGAAGTGTGTATCCGCAAAGAAGCCATTGAGGAGACGGGTTTTGAAGTGGGTGCGGTGCAGAAAGTCTTTGAGCTGTTTATGTCCCCTGGCGGGGTTACCGAGCTGGTTCACTTCTTCATTGCGGAATATACCGATGCTCAGCGCACGCACCGGGGCGGCGGCGTGGACGATGAAGACATTGAAGTGCTGGAAATGCCTTTCGCTCAGGCTGTCGACATGGTGAAACGCGGCGAGATCCGCGACGGTAAAGCGGTGATCCTGTTGCAGTATCTGCAAACCAGCGGGCTGATGAATGCGGCGGCGGAAGCGCGATAAGTTGTATTTCAGATAAATCTATCCGATAAATCCGATTGAGCCAGCCCGCCCAGGGCACGAAGATACGCCCCAGATTGACCTATTCGTTTCCGGGGCTGTGCCGTTCATGCGCTACTGCGTTTATCTTCTCTTCTTCATTTGCGTGCTTCCCGCGCCTTTGGTGTGGGCTGCGCCTGCGCAGCAGTCTTTTTCAGACTGGCAGGTGACCTGCAATAACCAGAACTTCTGCGTAGCGCGCAATACCGGCGAGCATCGCGGTCTGGTCATGACGCTGAGCCGCAGTGCGGGGGCAAAAACGGACGCCAGCCTGCGCATCGATCTCGGCGGGCTTTCGGCGCCTCCGGTGAAAGAGCCTGACATCGCCCCGCGCCTGCTGCTCGACAATGTGCCGCTTAAACTCACGTCGCAACACTGGCAGTTAGCCCCCTGGCATCTTAAAACAGACGATACGGCCACCATCACCACGTTTCTGAAAACCATTCAGGAAGGGCAGGCGCTGACCCTGCGCGGGGGGAAGCAGACAATTTCTCTGGCCGGTCTGAAAGCGGCGCTGCTGTTTATCGATGCCCAGCAAAAACGCGTCGGAAGTGAAACGGCGTGGATTAAAAAAGGGGATAGTCCACCGCTAAGCGTGCCGCCTGCGCCGGCATTAAAAAAGGTGGCGGTGGTGAACCCCACGCCAACGCCGCTGACGCATAACGAACTCAACGATCTGCTGGATTACGGTACCTGGCGCATGAACCACAGCCAGTGCTCTCTCGATCCGAACCGGCGTGAAGTGCGCGTGACCGCGCTGACCGATGACAAAGCGCTGATGATCATCAGCTGTGAGGCAGGGGCGTACAACACCGTCGACCTGGCGTGGCTGGTGTCGCGTAAAAAACCATTTTCGGCCAGGAGCGTGAGATTGCGCCTGCCGTTTACCCCTTCCAGCCAGAGTAGCGACATGGAGCTGATGAATGCCAGCTTCGACGAAAAAACGCGCGAGCTGACCACGCTGGCGCTGGGACGCGGGATTGGCGACTGTGGGATCCAGACCCGCTGGCGTTTTAACGGCCAGCGCTTCCGCCTGGTACGCTACGCGGAAGAGCCAAGCTGTGATAACTGGAATGGGGCAGATGCCTGGCCCACGCTGTGGATCACAAGGTAGGGTTTTGCCGGGTGGCGCTGTCGCTTACCCGGCCTACTTTTTAGAACCGTAGGCCCGGTAAGGCGTAGCCGCCACCGGGCACGAGGGCATCACCGATCGCTCTTACGGAAAAAGTCGTTATACAGCATATACAAATGCGCCGCGCTCCAGGAGAAGTTAGGTGCGCCCTGCTGTGCTCCGGTCAGGGGGTTATAGTTCTCCTGAATCGGGCCGTCCGAGGTTAACCCTTTCGCATGCTTAAAGAAGGTTTCGGCGAGGGTTTGCGCCTGCTCACGATAGCCGTAACGTTCCATGCCTTTTAGTCCAAACCAGAACTGATCGACCCAGACCCGGCCGCGCCAGTATATGTCTGCGCCGAACGCCGGGTTTGTCAGCGCGGCGGTGCCGAGCGGTACCCAGGTATTGAACTCCTTCGGATCCAGCATCACCTTGACCACGGCATCCGCATGTTCCTGCGTCGCGGCACCGTTAAACAGCGGAGACCAGCCTTCCGGCCCTTTACCACGCTCGACGATAGGTTTGCCCGCACAGCCGTTCGCCAGCGGCTTATCCTCGATACGAATGTCATAGTAAAACCCGCTTTTCGCATCGAACATGCAGGTGTTGATATAGGTTGCGAGCTTATCTGCCAGCTGGCGATAGTGGCTGGCCTCCTGCTCTTTACCCAGCAGGCTCGCCATCTGCGCCAGATAGTGATTGTCGCTGTACATATAGCTTGCCTGGTCAACGGACTCCTGTAATAAGGAATACCCTAACAGATCGCCTTTTTTACTCCTGTTTTCGGCAAATTTAACCGTCCAGTCGCTGCGTTTCCCGCCGTTTTCAACGTACTTATCCAGCTGCGCTTTATCGATAAATCCGAATACGGCGGCATCATCGCGCCCGGACTCCCACGAGGCGGCCACCTGCGCGGGGATCTCCAGGCTGTCGTACTGGCCGTTATCGATTATCCGTGCGTAGTTATTCAGGCCGGAAAGCGACTCTTCTTTATCACCTTTTTTCACCGTGAACAGCATCTCGCCGGTAGCGGTGTTATGGGCCTTATCACGCGTCGCACCGTACTCCGGCACGCCGTTGCCGTTATGATCGCGGTTACGCAGCCACCAGTCGTGATAGGCAACCAGTTTTGGATACATCTCGGCAAGCCAGGCTTTATCCTGCGTGGTGTTATACACCTCCATCACCGACCATGCCGCCAGGCTCGGCTTGGTGTTACGCTCGTTCCAGTTACCGCCGTCGCCGCCTCGTTCCGGGCTCAGGTTCCAGGCGATTAAATCCGGCACAAATCCGGCATCCTGCGGGCGCACCGGATCGTCGGGTTTGATCTGCCAGGAGAAGACCGCGCGGATGTTCTCTTTGGCGATCTCCGGGTTGAAATGCGCCATGGCAAATGCCTGTTTCCAGGTGTCCCACGGCCAGGTCTGGTTGCCGGAGAACCAGCGTCCGGTTACGGAGGGCGTCACCGTGTTAAAACGCACCGCGCCGCCTGGCGAACGCCAGTTACCGTTCAACGTCTCGATGGCTTTCACCGCCACGCGCGTTTGTTCTGGAGTCGCGTGCGGGTTGGTTAACCCTTGTTGTAAATACCTCTCCCAGCGCGCTTGCGAGGCGGCCATAAAGTAGGCCGGACGCGCCAGAATGTCGCGGATCTGCGGCTGTTCACGCGCGACGTCATCGGCGTTCAGCAGATGGGAGTAGGTAGTGTACAGCGTGGTGCTGTCGGAAATCTGTGCCCGGCTGGTAAAGCGATGTCCGTCAACGGTGGTCTCGGCAGGAAGAGAGCGGTGTAACTGATATTCGGAACTGCCGGAGGTGAGCAGATCCCAGGTGGAGCGTACCTTGCCGAAGGTCACCTTCAGGCCGTCGCGCGTGGCTACAATTTTACGCTGATAATCAGGATATGCGCTGTCGATGGTTTTATCCGAACGCGGCTTGCCCTCTTTGGCCTCCAGTTTTTCCAGCAGCTCGCCGTCCCACACCAGCTCCAGCGGCGTTTTGCTGGTAATACGGGTTTCAAGCAGCGAAGTACGCGCAGAAGCAAAGCGCAGCGTCATCACGATCTGAACATCCCTGGCGCTCAGTTTCTGCACCAACGCGCCAGGGAGGCTGTAGGCTTCAAGGGTGAAATCCACTTTTTTGCCGTTCTGGTACACGGACAGGCGATCAAAATTCGTCGCCATAAAGTTGATGTACTCTTCGGTGAGCAGCGCTACGCCGGGAAATCCGCCCTGGGTCTGCGGCCCGTCCGGCAGCAAATGCCCATGCCAGGCACCCATATCAAAAAAGGGATTAAACCGCTGGTGGTCGTCGTAGTCGAAATCCTGCATGAAGAGCGGCGCGCCGGTACGGTTGATGACGTTTTTGAAGTCAGTTGCGGTGGCGGCGTGAGCCGAAAAACTGAGCGCCAGCGCGCAGGCCAGCGGCGTGAGGACGTATTTCATGGTGGTAGATCCTTTTTACCAGTAGAAGTATTGCATCAGGAAGACCTGATCGCTCGGGTCGCCGGAGGCATTTTTCATATAGAAGCGGCTGTCGGCAGCGGTGGCAAAACGCCCGCCGCCGTACTCGTACCAGATCCCGAACTGCATAAACGAGGTAGTTTTTTCAGCCGCATCGTCCGGACGATGTTTCGCGTAGCTGTAAGCAGTGGAGAGATAAACGCCTTTCAGGGCTTCCACCATGGCGCTGACCATAAATCCGCTCTCCGTGCCGGAGACGTTCTGTCCATCTGCCCGTCCGGTATGATGCCACGCGCGTGCCGCCAGGTTGGGTGTCAAAACGCCTGTTAAAAAGAGCTGGCCTGTACCGTCGGTAATTTCAAGACCGTTCATCCAGGTGACATCTTTCATGATGTCGTACTGAATATAGCCATTCGCCATTGCCGGATAGGTATATTTGTCGTCATAACGATCGTATTTGCCGAAGTGCAGCCAGGCCTTGCTTTCGTCATGGTGACCCGCTGGCGTGGCGGTGACGCTATAGCGCAGGTTGCCGGAGAGGTTTTGCACCTTTAGTGCGTACAAGATGTCGCGGGTGTTGGGGATCACATAACCCAGATCCGGCGTAAAATCGCCCCACCATTGCAGGTCATCGAGAGACGAGTCCTGGCGCAGGCTGAGCATGATCTCGGTGCTGTTATCGGTTTTGTAACCGCCGTAGAAGCGGTTAATCCCACCTTCAAACCCGCCCCAGCTGTGATCGGGCACCCAGGCGTTGCCCTGATGATCCGCCTGTACGGTCCAGCCTTCGCCGTAAATCAGGCCGAACCAGTTCCCCTGTTTTATCTCCAGACCGCCCTCAATATAAGTGCCGTCGCTGTATTTATGTTTATCCTGACCTTCTAAATCCATATACCCACCGACGCCCATCTCGCCATAAAAACGAAATGACGGGGAGGTTATTGCCGGTGTTTTGGTATCGTCATGTTCAGCGGGCCGGGCATCTTCTGCGGCAATAGCAGGGCAGCAGAAAGAGAGGGCAGCGAGTGCCCAAAATGTTTTTTGTTTAATTTTCATAAACTCATCCCAATGAGATAAAATCCATGCCTTTTATTTCAGTTAATATTCGAGGCAGGTGATGCTTCAATTTTTTGTTGTTCTTTTGATAATCCGTTTACGTATTTGCTGTATTTCCACCAGGCAAATCCGAGGAATAAAACAATGCCACCGACGTTATAGAAAATAATCGTCAGAATATTGGCACCGGTAGGGAAAGTGGATGCCACAAAACCAATGGCGAAAATAACAATCAGCATCGACACTATGGTTATACCCGTGGTTCGTGAACCCATCCTGAAATCGCGCGGCAGGTGATCGAGCTTACGACGCAGGTTGAGGTAGGCCAGCATAATAAACAGCGGCGGTAACATGGAGGCCGCAGCGGTCATATTGATGACGGTGTTCATCAGCTCCTGCGCGGTACTGGAGCCCATGGTCGGGATAATCATCAGTGGGATCACAATCAAATACTGGATCCAGGCCGCGCGCGCCGGTACGCCGTTTTCGTTCAGCGCCACGGTTTTCGGACCAAAAATGCCGGTCGGGATCTCCGAGAAAAAGATTTTGACCGGCGTCGCCGTCCACATCAGCAGGGAACCGAACATGGCGGTAAAGGAAACCAGACCGACGAAACGGTTCATCAACACTTCCGGCAGGCCAAACCACACCGCCAGACCGTGGAACACCTGCACCGAACCCCCGGTAAACTTCAACGCTTTGCTGCTGATAAAGACGTTGATCAGTACCGAGGAGATGGAGTACAGCACGCCGATAAAGATCCCCGCCAGGATGATCACTTTAACGAAAGATTTCGAACCGCCTTTCACATCGTTTACGTACACCGCGACGGATTCCGCGCCCCCGGCAGCCATAAATATCCAGGTGGTAATGCCGAGGAATGCCCAGTTAAAATGCGGGATCATCGCGTCGACGGTAATCGGATCAGCGGGCTGCACCCCACCCATTAGCGCCGCGCCCGCCAGCAGAATGTAAGAGAGCGTCAGCAGCAGCATCAGCGTGGAGGTTACAGACGTAATTGGCCCCAGCATCTTCGCCCCGTTGGTGGAGACCCACGTTGAGAAGGCGAACAGCACCATACTTAGCACCGTTGTGGCAAATGGTGTGAGAATGTACTCATAGCCAAGAAAGGCATAAGAGGCATAGGCAATGACGCGCGGTAATAACGAGGTGAAGAAGAATAAATTCACGAACCAGTATGTATAAGCGGTAATAAATGCCCAGCGCCCGCCGAGTGAACTTTTTACCCAGGCATAAACTCCAGCTTCTGAGTTTTTATTCAACGAGACAAACTCAGCGATAATTAAGCAGAACGGGATAAAATAGAACAGGGTTGCTAAAAAGAACATCGGCGCGGAGGCAAGTCCGAGTTCGATATTATTATTGATCACGTTGTTAAAACTAAACACGGCGGCAAAGGTCAGCGACAGCAGGCCGAATTTGCCGATGGTATTGCGTTTGGTGGTTTCAGACATAACGTTTCTCCGGGTAAGAGGCTAGCGGTGCTTCATTGGCACCGCTCGTTTTTTTATTTGTTATGGAAATAACCGTCTTCGATGGTCACATTGAGAATGACTTTTTTGACCGGCTCCTCGCTGATAAAGCGATACGCCTCATGGTTCTCACAAATTACGATCTGCCCCTCGCGCACCTGTTCGGTGGTACCCATGCCTTTCAGGTATTCTCGATCGGTCTCATCGCGGTAACACTCCACTGTCTGAAGCGCATCTTTGGCGGCATATTCAATTTTCTGCGCGCCCTGAAGGTAGTAATGCACCTCGAAATAGCGGCGATGCCCGACAAACAGCGCGTCGGTGCTGGCATCATTGGTCACACGGTAGGCCAGCGAATCGCCAATCGAATGGGCTACGCCGGGCGAGATATTATCGATATTGTTAATGGCTTCTGAGCAGCGCTGCCATTTGCGACCCGTGCGGTAATGCTGTTGAAACTGTTCCAGGCTCTCAAGAACGATCATTTGTCTGCCTCGCTGTGCAAATCCATGGAGAAGAAACCGGTGCCGAATTGCTGGCGTGCCAGCGCCATCGAGGCGATGCGGCCGCCATTGAGCGGGAGCAATGTGAAGCCGTAGCGGAACGGACTGAACCAGACGCGCCAGCTCTCCAGTACCTCACTTCCCCAGGAATTGGAGCCTAAGCCCAGCACCTGGTGGTCAAGATTAAGCGTAATGTCATCGCAGCGGCGCAGTTCGTTGCAGTGCTGTGCGGCGTGAATGTTCTCAGCCGTGTAGTGCCAGGCGCTGAAGTGGAGAGGCTGTTGCGGTACGACCAGCACGCCGCTGCCATGACGATCCGCGAGGGAGGCCCAGCGCACCTGCTGACGGTTGCCGTTGTTTTGCGGGAACGGATAATTTTCAAACATCTTATCAACCGTGGTGTGCCACAGGTCGATGGTGCTGGCCTGCTGGCTGTCCGGATAGTTTTCACCCGGCCCTCGCCCGTAGTAGCTCACCTGATCGAAACCGCCGTTGATGCCAAGCGTAAAGCCGATGCACGGAATAATGTGTGGGTACTCGCCGTAGCGCTCACCGCATAGCTCAACGTTGATCTGCCCGTCGGCGGCGATGCGCCAGCGATAGGTACAGCGCATGCCAAAATCAAACACTGGCGGGGCAATCAGGGTACGGGTGGTGACGATGATCGCATCGTTATGCTGCTCAACCTCGAAACCGCGCAGATGCTCCTGCATGATCTGGAAATGATACGGCTGCCACAGCCCTTCATACTCCTGCTTATGGTTATCAATCATGGGCTTGAAGAAGTTAATCTTCGGCTCACGGGTAAGGTATTCCTCACCGTTCACCTGCCAGGCGCTGAGTTTTCCCGATACTTTAGAGAAGGTCGCGCGGAAGTTATGCCCGGTCACGGTGCAGCTCAGGCGATCTTCCTCCAGACGCAGCGGAGTGGCACTGGTGTTGATAAACGGTGTCGGGCGTGCCGTGCGGCCTTTTAACGGGAACTGATACACCGCGATCTCGTGCCCGACCTCGCTGTAGCGCGTGGGACTGTTTTTGATAATACGTACAGTCAGGAATGCTTCGCGCTCGTCCAGTTCCGGCACGTGCAGGCTGACGCTGCGGGAGCTGTTGGGGGCCAACCCGGTGATGTTCAGTGGCTCGCTGTGCAGCGTTTCACCTTCCGCACGCACCTCCGTGAGCAGGGTGTAATCATCCAGGCTGGTGAACCATAAGCGGTTATCAACGTGCAGCTCACCGTTTTGCCAGCGCAGTTTGACCGGGGCGATCACCTGCTTGTACTCACGCAAACCTTGCCCGGGCGTTTGATCGGAGTAGATCAGCCCGTCGAGGCAGAAGTTGTAATTATTGGGGTAATCACCGAAGTCGCCGCCATAGGCGTACCAGATATTGCCGCTGGCGTCTGTTTTCTGAATACCGTGGTCGCACCACTCCCAGACATAATGCCCCTGAATGCAGTCGTGGCGATCGAATACGTTCTGATACTCGGTCAACCCGCCGGGACCGTTGCCCATCGCATGGGCGTATTCGCAGATAATGCGCGGTTTGGCGTGCGGGTATTCGCCAAACAGATTCATCAGCGGTACGCGGGTATACATGGTGGAGATAATGTCCACCACCTCGGCGTCGCGATCTTCTTCGTAGTGAAGCAGGCGAGTATCATCCAGCGCTTTTGCCGCACGGGCCATCGCGCGGATGTTACAGCCGTAGCCGGACTCATTTCCGAGCGACCAGATGATGATCGACGGATGATTTTTCTGCGCGTGAATATGGCGTTCGATACGCTCAACGTAGACCGGCTCCCAGACCGGATCGTCCGTAATGCGGCTCAGGTCGCCGACGTTGGCGAAGCCGTGAGACTCCACATCCGTTTCAGCCATTACAAACAGGCCGTACAGGTCGCAAAGCTCGTAAAAGCGCGGGTCGTTCGGGTAGTGGGCGGTACGTACCGAGTTGATATTGTGCTGCTTCATCAGGATCAGGTCGCGCTCCACGCGATCCATCCCCACCGCGCGGCCCCTCAGATGATCGTTGTCATGACGATTGACGCCGTGCAGCTTCAGATAACGGTTGTTAACGTAGAACAGGCCGTCTTTCACCTTGATATCCCGAAACCCGATGCGCTGCGGGATGATTTCCAGCGTCTGGCCATGGTTATCTTTTAAAGTCATGACCAGATGATAAAGATCCGGCGATTCAGCGGACCACTGGCGGGGTTGCCTCACCTCAATGCTGAAGGCGGTTTCCGCACGCTCGCTGACGGTCAGGTTGTCGGTTGTTCCCTTGTGCAGCACTGTCTCGCCGTCGTACAGGGTATAATCCAGTTGAACACAGCCAGGGCGTGCTGCAAGGTTTTCCAGCTCAAGCTGACAGAAGAGGGTGGCATCCCGGTATGCCTCGTCGAAGGTGGTTTTAACCGTGAAATCGCGGACATGCGTGAGTGATTTTCCCAGCAGGTAGACGTCGCGGAATATCCCCGCCGTCCACCACATGTCCTGATCCTCAATGTAGGTGGAATCTGCCCACTGCATAACCCGCACGCACAACAGGTTTTGCCCGCTGTGTACCGCATCGCTGATATCAAACTCGGCAGACAGTCGGCTGCCTTTGCTAAAGCCTATATAGCGGCCATTCACGTAGACTTCGAAATAGGTTTCGACGCCGTCAAACTTGATAAGGGTCTGTTTCTCTTGCCAGCTTTCAGAAAGCGTAAACCAGCGCTGGTATGCCCCGGTCGGGTTGTCTGACGGCACCCATGGTACGTCCACTGGGAAAGGAAAGCCTTCGTCGGTGTACTGCAACTGACCGTGACCTTCCATATGCCACATGCCCGGCACGGTAATATCGCCCCAGTCGGCCATGTATTCTGAGGTAAAGTTTTCCGGGACAAGCAGCGGGTTCGTGAAGAAGCGAAAGTTCCACTTTCCGCTTAGCGACAGAAAGTGGCTGCTGGCTTCACGCGCAAACGTGCGCGCCCGGGAAACGGTGTCATAAGAGAAGAAGTACGCACGCGGCGGGAGCCGGTTTTCATGCGTGAGTTGAATATTTTCCCAGCGATTCATGTGATCTCCCTGTAGGGGTAAAACATCATTGCTGGAGATTTTAGTAAATATTTTACTAAATAAAATCAGTAAAACCGATTTGCTTTAACTCGATCACGAAATTAAAAAAGCCGGGCGTGCCCGGCGGGAGAGTTAACAGGTGGAAATCAGCGGGTGGTGCCGCGCAGCTTCAGTACGCTCGGGACAAAGACCTGAAGCGGTAGCGCGCGGCCATCTCGGGCCTTTTCCAGCAGCAGATTAACGCCCTGGCTGCCCATCATTTCAGAGTGAATGCGCACGGTGGAAAGAGGCGGGAAGGTAAAGCGGGCGGTTGGAATGTCGTTCACGCTGATCAGTGAAATATCTTCCGGGATCGCCAGCCCTTTTTCGTGGATGGCGCGTAACACCCCGATGGCGATGGAATCGGAGGCCACGAACAAGGCGGAAGGCCAGCACTGTTGTGCCAGCATGATTTTTGCCAGTTCATAACCGGACGAACTGGAAAAACCGCCGCGCCAGATGTCCTGTTCCGATACCACCCCTTTCAGGAGCCCGTACTCCACGAAGGCGGCTTCCCGAATATCAGCCTTGCCTGGCTCATCTTCGCCGCCGATAAAGCCAATCCGCTTAACTCCCTGAGCAATAAAGAAATCCACGATCTGCTTGCTGATGCGCGAAAGGTCAATATCGACAGAATCGTACTCGCTGCCTGGCTCGTGAAAGTCGATAAAACAGACGTTGTCGGTCAACGACATTGCCGCACGTCGAAGCGCAGGGGAGGGTTTGCCTACAATCAACACCCCGGTGAGCTTTTTCAGCTCCGGCAGGGTGGCATTAGCGTAGCAGTTACTCAGTTCGACCCCCAGTTTTTCGCACTGCGTCTCAATGCCGTGGCGAATGGCAAGATAGTAAGGGTCGTTGATCTCCAGTTCCTGCTGGTAGCTGTAGAGCGCCAGAATATGTTGCTGACCGGCAGCGACAGACTGCATTTTACGGGAGGTCGTGCTTTTGTATTCCAGCTTCTCGGCAATCTCCAGAATGCGGTGTTTCGTCTCTTCTTTCACATTCAGCGTCGGGTCATCGTTTAAAACCCGGGATACCGTTGCCAGCGAGACGCCAGCTTCCGTCGCGATGTCTTTCAGCGTTGCCATGTTTGTCCTTATTCCCCACGAGATAGCTTATTGTAAAGGATGCGTTCGGACATGCATTAATTTTTAGTAAATAACATCCCTGTTGCCCTCGCCAGTTACCGTGTTATTATTTAGTAAAATTTTACCAAGGAGGCAAAAGTGGAAACGGTAGCATACGATGATTTTGCAAAGCTCGAGCTCCGCGTGGGGAAGATTGTTGACGTTAAACGTCACGCCAATGCGGACAAGCTCTATATTGCGCAGATAGAGGTGGGAGACAGAACGTTGCAAACCGTCACCAGCCTGGTGCCGTATTACCGGGAAGAGGAGCTGATGGGCAAAACGGTGGTGGTGTTGTGTAACCTGGCAAAGGCTAAAATGCGCGGTGAAACATCTGAATGCATGTTGCTCTGCGCGGAAACCGATGACGCCCGAGAAAGTGTGTTATTAACGCCGGAGCGGGTGATGGCGGCAGGGGTAAGAGTGGTGTGAAAAAGCCGGGTGGCGGCTACGCCTTACCCGGCCTACAAAGCCTCGAACCGCAGGCCGGGTAAACGACAGCGTCACCCGGCAAAAGCACTACAGCACGCTTAGCGCCTTCTCCACCACGTTCTCAACGGTAAAGCCGAAATATGGGAACAGCTTATCGGCCGGAGCGGATTCACCGTAACCATGCATCCCGACAATTGCCCCTTTCAGGCCCACGTATTTGTACCAGTAGTCGGCAATGCCAGCTTCAACCGCCACGCGCGCCGCGACGTTTGAAGGCAGCACCGATTCGCGGTACGCCTCATCCTGAGCATCAAAGATATCCGTTGAAGGGAGTGAAACCACGCGCACCGCGTGACCCTCGGCGGTCAGTTTCTCCGCCGCTTTTACCGTGATTTCCACCTCGGAACCGGTGGCGATCAGGATCACGTCTGGCTTGCCGCCGCTGTCTTTCAGGATGTACCCGCCGCGGGCGATATTTTTCACCTGCTCCGGCGTGCGCTCGATCTGCGCCAGGTTCTGGCGCGACAGGATCAGCGCCGTGGGTCCGTTATGACGCTCTACGGCCAGCTTCCAGCCCACTGCCGCTTCCACCTGATCGCAAGGACGCCAGGTGCTGAAGTTTGGCGTTAAGCGCAGGCTCGCCAGCTGCTCTACCGCCTGGTGCGTCGGCCCATCTTCACCCAGCCCGATAGAGTCGTGGGTGTACACCATGATTTGCCGCGCCTTCATCAGGGCCGCCATACGCGCCGCGTTACGGGCATATTCGACAAACATCAGGAAGGTGGCGGTGTACGGCACGAAGCCGCCATGGTGGGCGATGCCGTTGGCAATGGCGGTCATCCCAAACTCGCGCACGCCGTAGTGGATGTAGTTCCCGGCAATGTCCTCCTTCAGGGATTTAGAGCCGGACCAGATGGTAAGGTTACTTGGCGCCAGATCCGCCGAGCCGCCCAGCAGTTCGGGCAGGATTGGGCCAATCGCGTTCAGGGTGTTTTGTGATGCCTTACGGGTGGCAATTTTCGCCGGGTTGGATTGCAGGTTTTCAATCAGCGCCTGAGTTTTCTCTTCCCAGTCTTCCGGCAGGCCGCCGCTCATGCGGCGGGTAAACTCAGCCGCCAGCTCCGGATACGCTTTTTTGTAGGCGGCAAACTTCTCGTTCCAGGCCTGCTGCGCTTTTTCACCTGTTTCGCGAGCATCCCAGGCCTTGTAGATCTCTTTTGGGATCTCAAAGGCCGGGTGTTTCCAGCCCAGTTTCTGGCGGGTCAGCGCCACTTCCTCTTCACCCAGCGCCGCGCCGTGCGCCTCCTCTTTGCCCGCTTTGTTCGGCGAGCCGAAGCCGATGGTGGTGCGGCAGATGATCAGGGACGGTTTGTCCTTCACGCTCTGCGCTTCCTGAATCGCTTTTTTCACCGCCTCTGGATCGTGACCGTCGATCTCGTGCACCACGTGCCAGTGATAGGCTTCAAAGCGTTTCGCCGTATCGTCGGTAAACCAGCCCTCGGTTTCCCCGTCAATGGAGATACCGTTGTGATCGTAGAAGCCAATCAGCTTGCCCAGCCCCAGGGTGCCCGCCAGAGAACAGACCTCGTGAGAGATTCCCTCCATCAGACAGCCGTCGCCCATAAAGACATAGGTATAGTGATCGACAATCTCGTGGTCGGGCTGGTTGAACTGCGCGGCCAGCGTACGTTCGGCAATCGCCAGGCCAACCGCATTCGCCAGCCCCTGGCCCAGCGGGCCGGTAGTGGTTTCAACGCCCGGCGTATAGCCGATCTCCGGGTGGCCCGGCGTTTTGGAGTGCAGCTGGCGGAAGTTTTTTAATTCCTCAAGCGGCAGATCGTAGCCGGAAAGGTGCAGCAGGCTGTAGAGCAGCATCGAGGCGTGCCCGTTGGAAAGAATAAAACGGTCGCGGTCGTACCAGGTCGGATCGGTAGGGTTGTGCTTCAGGAAGTCGTTCCACAGCACTTCGGCGATATCAGCCATACCCATGGGGGCGCCAGGGTGGCCGGAATTGGCTTTTTGTACGGCATCCATGCTGAGGGCGCGAATGGCGTTGGCGAGCTCTTTACGGGACATAGTTCACTCCGTGGCAAGGTTAAAGTTTGGCGGCGAGAAGATCTTCGAGTTTGCGCTGGTCGACGGCGAACTGACGGATGCCGTCCGCCAGTTTTTCCACGGCCATTGGATCCTGATTGTGCTCCCAGCGGAATTCCGCTTCGGTCATGGGTTTTGGTTTTGGCAGAACGGTGGAGGTTGGCACCAGCTTGCGGATCACCGTCTCTTCACTCTCCTGAAGCTTCTTCAGCAGGTCTGGGGAGATGGTCAGCCGGTCGCAGCCCGCGAGCGCGAGGATCTGCTCGGTGCGGCGGAAGCTGGCCCCCATCACGATGGTCTCGTAGCGGTGCTGCTTGTAATAATCGTAGATATTACGCACCGATTTCACGCCGGGATCTTCGTCCACCACATACGGATCCATCGGCTGTTTCGCCTGATACCAGTCGTAGATACGTCCGACAAACGGTGAAATCAGGAACACGCCCGCTTCGGCGCAGGCACGCGCCTGGGCGAAGGAGAACAGCAGCGTCAGGTTACAGTTGATCCCCTCTTTCTCCAGCACTTCCGCCGCGCGGATGCCTTCCCAGGTGGAGGCAAGCTTGATCAGGATGCGTGATTTATCGATCCCCTGCTCCTGGTAGAGTTCCACCAGGCGGCGAGCCTTGCTAATGCTCTTTTCCTGGTCGAATGAGAGGCGGGCATCCACTTCGGTGGAGACGCGTCCCGGTATGCTTTTAAGAATTTCCGCACCGATATTGACCGCCAGCTTGTCACTGGCTTCGGCGACCTGCTGCTCCTGCGTTTTCCCGCGCTGTTTGCCGTAGGCAAGGGCGTCATCAATCAGATGACTAAAGTGCGCAAGACCGGCCGCCTTGAGCAGCAGCGAGGGGTTGGTGGTCGCGTCTTCAGGCTGGTAGTGACGAATCGATTCGATGTCGCCGCTGTCTGCAACCACGGTGGTAAATTGTTTGATGCCGTCTAGCTGGTTCATAATTACTCCTTGGAAATAAAAGAGTTAGTCGAGTGCGTCAGGTCACACTTCTGAGAAAATCATGATGGACTTAACAAAAAAGCATAGCAGACGGGGGAGGCATTGCTGTCTGAGACGGGTAACATGGCTGTTATAAATTGATAACAATTTTTATTCTGCAATGGTGAGAGTTTGGCAGCCTTCAAAGTTTAGGAGCCTGCCTGCGGCGATACTATGCGGCACACCAGGGTGTGCATAGGAACGTCAACATCACCCTTTTTGACCGAAACGTGAAAGGAATAACAAGATGGATGATCAGTTAAAACAAAGCGCTCTCGATTTTCACGAGTTTCCTGTTCCGGGTAAAATCCAGGTATCCCCGACCAAACCGCTGGCGACCCAGCGCGATCTGGCGCTGGCCTACTCGCCAGGCGTAGCTGCCCCGTGCCTTGAAATCGAAAAAGATCCGCTGGCAGCGTACAAATACACCGCCCGTGGCAACCTGGTGGCCGTTATCTCTAACGGTACGGCGGTACTGGGGTTAGGGAACATTGGCGCGCTGGCCGGTAAGCCGGTGATGGAAGGGAAGGGCGTTCTGTTTAAGAAATTTGCCGGTATCGACGTCTTCGATATCGAAGTGGACGAACTGGACCCGGATAAATTCATCAACGTGGTGGCGGCGCTGGAGCCGACCTTCGGCGGCATCAACCTGGAAGACATCAAAGCGCCGGAATGTTTCTATATCGAGCAGAAGCTGCGCGAGCGTATGAACATTCCCGTGTTCCATGACGACCAGCACGGCACGGCGATTATCAGTACCGCCGCCATTCTGAACGGTCTGCGTGTGGTGGAGAAAAACCTCTCCGACGTGCGCATGGTGGTCTCCGGCGCTGGCGCCGCGGCCATCGCTTGTATGAACCTGCTGGTGGCGCTGGGCATGCAGAAACACAACATCGTGGTCTGCGACTCCAAAGGCGTGATTTACAAAGACCGCGAGCCAAACATGGCTGAAACCAAGGCGGCCTATGCGGTGGAAGACGACGGCAAGCGCACGCTAGAAGACGTCATTGAAGGTGCCGACATTTTCCTCGGCTGTTCAGGCCCGAAAGTACTGACCCAGGAAATGGTGCAGAAGATGGCGCGCGCGCCAATGATCCTGGCCCTGGCGAACCCGGAGCCGGAAATTCTGCCGCCGCTGGCGAAGGCAGTGCGTGAAGACGCGATCATCTGTACCGGACGTTCGGACTACCCGAACCAGGTGAACAACGTGCTCTGCTTCCCGTTCATCTTCCGCGGTGCGCTGGACGTTGGCGCTACGGCAATCAACGAAGAGATGAAGCTTGCCGCCGTTCATGCTATCGCAGAGCTGGCGCACGCCGAGCAGAGCGAAGTGGTGGCCTCCGCCTACGGCGATCAGGATCTGAGCTTCGGCCCGGACTACATTATCCCTAAACCATTTGACCCGCGTCTGATCGTGAAGATCGCGCCAGCGGTGGCCAAAGCGGCGATGGACTCAGGCGTGGCGACGCGGCCGATTGAAGATTTCGATGCCTACGTCGATAAACTCACCGAGTTCGTCTACAAAACCAACCTGTTTATGAAGCCGATCTTCTCCCAGGCGCGCGCTGACGCGAAGCGCGTGGTGCTGGCGGAAGGGGAAGAGGCGCGCGTGCTGCACGCCACGCAGGAGCTGATCACCTTAGGGCTGGCGAAACCGATCCTGATTGGTCGTCCGAGCGTGATCGAGATGCGTATCCAGAAGCTGGGCCTGCAAATTAAGCCGGGCGTCGACTTTGAGATCGTCAATAACGAATCCGATCCGCGCTTCAAAGAGTACTGGAACGAATACTATTCGATCATGAAGCGTCGCGGGATCACCCAGGAGCAGGCGCAGCGGGCGGTGATCAGCAACACCACGGTGATCGGCGCGATCATGGTTCACCGCGGTGAGGCGGATGCGCTGATCTGCGGCACCATCGGCGAGTACCATGAGCATTTCAGCGTGGTGCAGGAGATCTTCGGCTATCGCGAGGGTGTCCATACTGCCGGCGCAATGAACGCGCTGCTGCTGCCAAGCGGTAACACCTTTATCGCCGATACCTACGTCAACGACGATCCTTCCCCGGACGAACTGGCGGAAATCACCGTGATGGCGGCGGAAACCGTGCGCCGCTTTGGTATCGAGCCGAAAGTGGCGCTGCTGTCGCACTCTAACTTCGGGTCATCCAAATCCGCGGCGGCGTGCAAAATGCGCCAGACGCTGGACCTGGTGCGCGAGCGTGCGCCGGAGCTGATGATCGACGGCGAGATGCACGGCGACGCCGCGCTGGTGGAGACCATTCGTAATGAACGTATGCCGGACAGCCCGCTGAAAGGCTCGGCGAACGTGCTGATCATGCCGAACGTAGAAGCGGCGCGTATCAGCTACAACCTGCTGCGCGTGTCGAGTTCTGAAGGGGTGACCGTAGGGCCAGTGCTGATGGGGGTGTCAAAACCGGTACATGTGTTAACGCCGATTGCCTCCGTGCGTCGTATCGTCAACATGGTGGCGCTGGCGGTGGTTGAGGCACAGACGCAGCCGCTGTAAGCGCTTTATGTCGGGTGGCGCGTTCGCTTACCCGACCTACGGGACTCGTAGGCCGGATAAGCCCAGCGTCATCCGGCAGTTACACCCAGTCCCGAACCCGAATAAACTCACGCAAGGCAGCCTCCGGGCTGCCTTCTTTGGGTTCAAAGCTGTATTCCCAGCGCACCAGCGGCGGCATCGACATCAGAATGGACTCCGTGCGCCCACCGGTTTGCAGGCCAAACAGCGTCCCGCGATCCCATACCAGATTAAACTCCACGTAGCGCCCGCGGCGGTACAGCTGGAACTCACGCTCGCGAACGCCGTAGTCGGTGTTTTTGCGGCGTTCGACAATCGGCAGATAGGCGTCGGTAAAGCCTTCACCCACCGCGCGCATAAAGCTGAACGCGGTATCAAAATCCGGCGTGTTGAGATCGTCAAAGAACAGCCCGCCGATGCCGCGCTGCTCGTCGCGATGCTTCAGATAGAAATAATCATCGCACCACTTTTTGTATTTCGGGTAAACGTCTTCGCCAAACGGCAGACAGAGGTCGCGCGCGGTGGTGTGCCAGTGCACGGCGTCCTCTTCGAAGCCATAGTAAGGCGTTAAGTCGAAACCGCCGCCAAACCACCAGACCGGATCGGCTCCCGGTTTTTCCGCGATGAAAAAGCGCACGTTGGCGTGGCTGGTTGGCACAAACGGGTTATGCGGATGCACCACCAGCGAGACGCCCATCGCCTCGAAGCTGCGGCCCGCCAGTTCAGGCCGATGCGCCGTGGCGGACGCCGGCATTGCATCACCGTGGACGTGGGAGAAGTTGACCCCGGCCTGTTCAAAAATGCCACCGTTACGCAGCACGCGGCTGCGCCCGCCGCCGCCCGCTTCGCGCTGCCAGGTGTCTTCCTGGAATTCACCGCCGTCTGCGGCGGCCAGTTTCTGGCAAATCGCGTCCTGTAGCTGCATCAGGAAAGTTTTGACCAGCTGTGCATTCGGTTTCATCAACGTTTCCTGGAGTGCGCTTTTTGATTATCGAACCAGTTGAAATAACTGATGACCCCGGAGGCGATAGCGTTCGCGATCTTCTGACGAAACGCCGTGGTGCCGAGTAAACGCTCCTCTTCCGGGTTGGTTATGAACGAGGTTTCAACCAGCACGGACGGAATGGACGGGGACTTCAGCACCACAAACGCGGCCTGCTCGGTGCTTTTACTGTGCAGACGGTGCACGGGCTTAATCCGTTTAAGGATATGCGAGCCGAGCGTCAGGCTGTTTTTGATGGTATCGGTCTGTACCAGATCAAACAGAACCTGCTGCAACAGATGGTCTTTGTCGGTGGCTTTTTTCCCGGCCACCTCATCCGCCCGGTTTTCGCGATCGGAGAGGTATTTCGCCATGGCGCTACTGGCGCCACGGTTGGAGAGGGCGAACACCGAGGCGCCTGCGGCGGAAGGGTTTGTGAAGCCATCCGCGTGAATGGACATAAACAGGTCGGCGCCGTGCTTATGGGCAATCTCCACGCGATCGTACAGCGGGATAAACGTGTCGCCCGTGCGCGTCAGGCGGGCGTCAATGCCGTTGCTGCGTAAAATTGCGCGCACATTTTTTGCAATTGCCAGCACGACGTGTTTTTCTTTCGACCCGTTTCGGCCAATGGCGCCGGTGTCGATCCCGCCGTGGCCCGGATCGAGCATGACCAGACGCTTTGCGCCAGCTTTTTTGGTTTTCGGCTTGCTGTGTCCGTTACTGGTTTTAAGCGAGCTCTCTTCTTTTGCCTGAGCCTGCTTTGCGATGCCCGTTAACGTTAAGGCCGCCAGCCCCGCTTTGAGAACCTGACGACGCGATGTGAGTGCTTTTAATGGTTTGAATGTGCTCATGCGGCCTGAATTGTAAAAATTGGGGTCCTGGTGTTATATCGTATCGCGTTTTGCGTGACGACATTCCTTATTGAGAATTGTTTTACTTTTCATTTCAATACGTGACAAAGTGACATTATGCCAAATTTTGGCGAGTTTTTCCCCGGTTATTGGCTAAATGCCCTGTTCACGCCATAATCACTGTTTTTAAACCCGAAAAGGCGGTTAATACCATGGAGATACGCGTTTTTCGCCAGGAAGATTTCGAAGAGGTGATCACCCTTTGGGAGCGCTGCGATCTGCTGCGTCCGTGGAACGATCCGGAAATGGACATCGAACGGAAGGTGAATCACGACGTCAGTCTGTTTCTGGTCGCTGAGGTCAACGGCGAGGTGGTCGGGACGGTAATGGGCGGGTACGACGGCCACCGCGGGTCGGCCTACTATCTGGGCGTGCACCCGGAATACCGCGCGCGCGGCATCGCCAACGCGCTGCTTAACCGTCTGGAAAAGAAGCTGATCGCCCGTGGCTGCCCGAAAATCCAGATTATGGTGCGGGAAGATAACGACGTGGTGCTGGGCATGTATGAACGTCTGGGCTACGAGCACGCGGATGTACTGACGCTGGGTAAGCGCCTGATCGAAGATGAAGAGTACTGAGTTCCACCCTGGCGACTATGATGTTCACGGTCGTCTGCGTCTGCCTTTTTTGTTCTGGTGCGTTCTGCTGTTGCAGGCCCGCACCTGGGTGCTATTCGTGATGGCTGGCGCGTCGCGCGGGCAGGGCGATACGCTACTGAATCTCTTTTATCCCGATCACGATGCGTTCTGGCTGGGGTTACTACCCGGTGTACCGGCGGTGCTGGCGTTCCTGTGCAGCGGTCGGCGGCAGTTCCTCCCGCGCTTCTGGCGCGCGCTTCGCTGGCTGTTGATTCTGGCGCAGGTTGTGCTCCTGGCCTGGCAACCCGTACTCTGGCTGTACGGCGAGCCGCTTTCCGGTATCGGGATTGCGCTGGTGGTGGCGGATATTGTCGCGCTGCTGTGGCTGGTCACGAATCCCCGTTTACGCGCCTGTTTTACGCAAGAGTCAGATTAAAACGGCACTTTTTGCCGATACTGCACTCCAACAAGCGTTGATTTACTACGTAAGGACGTCTCAATGAAATCGCTGCGTTTACTTTTATGCGCTCTCCCGCTGGCGTTAACCGGCTGTTCCACGCTCTCATCCATCAACTGGTCTGCGGCCTATCCGTGGAACTGGTTTGGCTCCTCAACGGAAGTGACCGAGCAGGGCGTGGGCAAAATCACCGCGTCGACGGCGCTGGATCAGGATGCCATTCAGGAGGCCATCGGCAGTGATTATCGCCTGCGCAGCGGCATGAAAACCGAGAACGGCAACATCGTGCGCTATTTCGAAGCGTTGAAAGACGACAAGGTGGCGATGGTCATCAACGGCGATAAAGGTACGGTCAACCGCATTGCGGTGATGGATGAAGAGATCCCGACCTCAGGTGGCGTGAAGGTAGGTACGCCGTTTGGCGAGCTCTACCAGAAAGCGTTTGGCCACTGCGCCAGCGTGCCGTCGGATGATAGCGTGGCGGTCGAGTGTAAGGCCGACGGCAGCCAGCACATTAGCTATGTATTCAGCGGCAGCTGGAACGGTCCGGAAGGGTTAATGCCCTCTGACGACACCCTGAAAAAGTGGAAAGTGAGCAAAATTATCTGGAAGCAGTAATTTGCGCCTGAGCAAGCCGCCTCGCTGAAATCCAGGTATAATAGCCGCCATCAATGCCACGCTGTCGTGGCATCTTTTTTTCAGGAGGAGCGATGTCTCAGGTTCAGAGTGGCATTTTGCCAGAACATTGCCGCGCGGCGATTTGGATTGAAGCCAACGTCAAAGGGGACGTGGATGCCCTGCGCGCGGCCAGCAAAATTTTCGTTGATAAACTGGCCACCTTTCAGGCCAAATTCCCCGAAGCCCATCTGGGCGCGGTGGTTGCCTTTGGCAACACCGTCTGGCGTCAGCTGAGCGGCGGCGAAGGCGCAGAAGAGCTGAAAGACTTTATTCCTTATGGCAAAGGTCTTGCGCCCGCCACCCAGTATGACGTCCTGATCCATATCCTCTCCCTGCGCCATGACGTGAATTTCTCCGTCGCTCAGGCAGCGATTGAGGCCTTTGGTGACAGCATCGACGTGCAGGAAGAGATCCACGGTTTCCGCTGGGTGGAAGAGCGCGATTTGAGCGGCTTCGTCGACGGCACCGAAAACCCGGCCGGGGAAGAGACGCGTCGCGAGGTGGCTGTAATCAAGGATGGCGTGGACGCAGGCGGCAGCTACGTGTTCGTCCAGCGCTGGGAGCATAACCTCAGGCAGCTTAACCGCATGAGCGTGCATGACCAGGAGATGATGATTGGCCGCACCAAAGACGCCAATGAAGAGATTGACGGCGATGCGCGTCCGGTCACGTCCCACCTGACCCGCGTTGACCTTAAAGAAGACGGTAAGGGGCTGAAGATTATTCGCCAGAGCTTGCCGTACGGCACCGCGAGCGGTACGCACGGCCTGTACTTCTGCGCTTACTGTGCGCGCCTCTACAACATCGAACAGCAGCTGCTGAGCATGTTTGGCGATACCGACGGCAAGCGTGACGCCATGCTGCGCTTCACCCGTCCGGTGACCGGCGGCTACTACTTTGCGCCGTCCGTTGAGCGCCTGCTGGCGCTGTAAATCGCTCTCCATTCGTAGGCCGGGTAAGCGTTAGCGCCACCCGGCAATTTCTCCCGCACCCCTTATTCCCTTTTCTGCTTCTAAATCACCAAACGGTATATAAAACCGTTACTCCTTTAGACTCCGTTATAAATATTATGACTATAAGATAGTCATCACATTTATAAGGGTGCGCAATGGCCGTTACTGTACTGAAAAAAGGATCGCTGGCACTGGCAGGTTTACTGCTGGTGGCGCAGGCGCAGGCAACCGAGTTGCTGAACAGTTCTTATGATGTTTCGCGCGAGCTGTTTGCCGCCCTTAATCCCGCATTTGAACAGCAGTGGGCGAAAGAGAACAACGGCGACAAGCTGACCATCAAACAGTCGCACGCTGGCTCATCCAAGCAGGCGCTGGCCATTTTGCAGGGGCTGAAAGCGGATGTGGTGACCTACAACCAGGTCACGGACGTGCAGATCCTGCACGACAAAGGCAAGCTGATCCCGGCGGACTGGCAAAGCCGCCTGCCGAACAACAGTTCGCCGTTCTATTCCACCATGGGCTTCCTGGTGCGCAAGGGCAACCCGAAAAACATTCACGACTGGAACGACCTGGTGCGTTCTGACGTCAAGCTGATTTTCCCGAATCCGAAAACCTCCGGCAACGCGCGTTATACCTATCTGGCGGCGTGGGGCGCGGCGGACAAAGCTGACGGTGACGATAAAGCGAAAACCGAACAGTTTATGACCCAGTTCCTGAAAAACGTCGAAGTGTTTGACACCGGCGGCCGGGGCGCAACCACCACTTTCGCCGAGCGCGGGCTGGGCGATGTGCTGATCAGCTTTGAATCCGAAGTGAACAATATTCGTAAACAGTACGAAGCGCAGGGCTTCGAAGTGGTTATCCCGAAAACTAACGTTCTGGCCGAGTTCCCGGTGGCGTGGGTGGATAAAAACGTCAAAGCCAACGGCACTGAGAAAGCGGCAAAAGCCTATCTCAACTATCTGTACAGCCCGCAGGCGCAGACGGTGATTACTGACTATTACTACCGCGTTAATAATCCGGACGTGATGAACAAGCTGAAAGACAAATTCCCGCAGACCGAGCTGTTCCGCGTGGAAGATCATTTCGGCGCCTGGCCTGAGGTGATGAAAACGCATTTTGCCAGCGGCGGTGAGTTAGACAAATTGCTGGCGGCGGGGCGTAAGTAATGTTTGCAGGATCAACAAGACGTGTGCTGCCGGGTTTTACCTTAAGCCTCGGGACCAGCCTGCTGTTCGTCTGTCTGATTTTATTGTTACCGCTCAGCGCTCTGGTGATGCAGCTCGCTGAGATGAGCTGGTCCCAGTACTGGGAAGTGGTCACCAACCCGCAGGTGGTGGCGGCTTACAAGGTCACGCTGCTGTCTGCGTTCGTGGCCTCGATTTTTAACGGCGTGTTTGGCCTGCTGATGGCATGGATCTTAACCCGCTATCGCTTCCCGGGCCGCACGCTGCTCGACGCCCTGATGGATCTGCCGTTTGCCCTGCCGACGGCGGTGGCCGGTTTGACGCTGGCGTCGCTGTTCTCCGTGAACGGCTTTTACGGCGAATGGCTGGCGAAGTTTGATATTAAAGTGACCTATACCTGGATCGGTATCGCGGTGGCGATGGCCTTTACCAGCATCCCGTTTGTGGTGCGTACCGTGCAGCCGGTGCTGGAAGAGTTAGGCCCCGAATACGAAGAGGCCGCGGAAACTCTGGGCGCCACGCGCTGGCAGAGTTTCCGTAAGGTTGTGCTGCCGGAACTTTCTCCGGCCTTGCTGGCGGGGGTGGCGCTTTCCTTTACCCGCAGCCTCGGTGAATTTGGCGCGGTCATTTTTATCGCCGGGAACATCGCGTGGAAAACCGAAGTGACCTCGCTGATGATTTTTGTCCGTTTGCAGGAGTTTGATTATCCGGCGGCGAGCGCGATTGCCTCGGTGATCCTTGCCGCGTCGCTGCTGCTACTGTTTTCGATTAACACTCTGCAAAGTCGCTTTGGTCGACGTGTGGTAGGTCACTGATGGCGGAAGTTACGCAATTGAAGCGCTATGACGCGCCCCGCATCAACTGGGGCAAATGGTTTCTGATTGGTACCGGCGTGCTGGTCTCCGCATTCATTCTCGTCGTGCCGATGGTGTACATCTTCGTGCAGGCCTTCAGCAAAGGGATTATGCCCGCGCTGCAAAACCTGGCCGATCCGGACATGCTCCACGCCATCTGGCTGACGGTGATGATTGCCCTGATCACCGTCCCGGTGAATCTGGTGTTTGGCGTATTGCTGGCCTGGCTGGTAACGCGCTTTAACTTCCCGGGGCGTCAGCTGCTGCTGACCCTGCTGGATATCCCGTTTGCGGTGTCTCCGGTGGTGGCGGGTCTGGTTTATCTGCTCTTCTACGGCTCCAATGGCCCGCTGGGCGGCTGGCTGGATGAACACGACCTGCAAATCATGTTCGCCTGGCCGGGAATGGTGCTGGTGACCGTCTTTGTCACCTGTCCGTTCGTGGTGCGCGAGCTGGTGCCGGTGATGCTCAGCCAGGGCAGCCATGAAGATGAAGCCGCGGTGCTGCTCGGCGCTTCCGGCTGGCAGATGTTCCGCCGCGTCACGCTGCCTAATATCCGCTGGGCACTGCTTTACGGCGTGGTGCTGACCAACGCCCGTGCGATCGGTGAGTTTGGCGCGGTGTCGGTGGTATCCGGCTCGATTCGCGGCGAAACCCTGTCGCTGCCGTTACAGATTGAATTACTGGAACAGGACTACAACACCGTCGGTTCCTTTACTGCCGCAGCGTTGCTGACGCTGATGGCGATTTTGACCCTGTTTTTGAAGAGTGTGGTGCAGTGGCGTTTAGAGAATCAGGAAAAACGTCAGCATCAGGAGGGAAATCATGAGCATTGAGATTGCCAATATTAAGAAGTCTTTTGGTCGCACCCAGGTGCTGAATGATATCTCGCTGGATATCCCTTCCGGACAAATGGTGGCGCTGCTGGGGCCGTCTGGCTCCGGTAAAACCACGCTGTTGCGCATTATCGCCGGGCTTGAACACCAGACCAGCGGACATATTCGCTTCCACGGTACGGACGTTAGCCGCCTGCACGCCCGCGACCGTAAAGTGGGCTTTGTATTTCAGCATTATGCGCTGTTCCGCCACATGACGGTATTCGACAACATCGCGTTTGGCCTGACCGTGCTGCCGCGTCGTGAACGTCCAGATGCCGCCGCCATCAAAGCGAAAGTGACCAAACTGCTGGAGATGGTGCAGCTTGCGCATCTGGCGGACCGCTTCCCGGCTCAACTTTCCGGCGGGCAGAAGCAGCGCGTGGCGCTGGCGCGTGCGTTAGCCGTTGAACCGCAAATCCTGCTGCTGGACGAACCGTTTGGCGCGCTGGATGCACAGGTGCGAAAAGAGCTGCGCCGCTGGCTGCGTCAGCTGCATGAGGAACTCCAGTTCACCAGCGTTTTCGTGACCCACGATCAGGAAGAGGCGATGGAAGTGGCCGATCGCGTGGTGGTAATGAGTCAGGGCAACATTGAGCAGGTTGACGAGCCAGAGCAGCTCTGGCGTGAACCGGCGACCCGCTTTGTGCTGGAGTTTATGGGGGAAGTAAACCGCCTTCAGGGCACCATTCGCGGCGGTCAGTTCCACGTTGGCGCGCACCGCTGGCCGCTGGGGTATACCTCCGCGCATCAGGGGCCGGTGGATCTGTTCCTGCGTCCGTGGGAAGTGGACGTCAGCCGCCGTACCAGCCTGGATTCACCGCTTCCGGTGCAGGTGCTGGAAGCTAGCCCTAAAGGGCACTACACCCAATTAGTGGTACAGCCCCTGGGCTGGTACACCGAGCCGTTGACCGTGGTTATGCGTGACGACGTGCCGCCGTACCGGGGGGAGCGCCTGTTTGTCGGGCTGCAACACGCGCGCATTTATCATGGCAACGAGCGCATTGAGACGCGCGAGGATATTGCTCTGGCGGAGTCAGCCTGATAGGTTATTAGTATGTTTATCGCCCGGTGGCGCTGCGCTGACCGGGCCTACAGTTATCACTGCGTCTTGTAGGCCGGGTAAGCTAAGCGCCACCCGGCTTTTTTATTGAGTAAAAATCGTGAATACACTCGAACACACCATTGGCAACACCCCTCTGGTCAAACTTCAGCGCATGGGGCCTGATAACGGCAGCGAAATCTGGGTCAAACTCGAAGGCAATAACCCGGCGGGGTCGGTGAAAGACCGGGCGGCACTGTCGATGATTGTCCAGGCCGAGAAGCGCGGTGAAATTAAGCCATGCGACGTGCTCATTGAGGCCACCAGCGGAAATACCGGTATCGCGCTGGCAATGATTGCCGCCCTGAAAGGCTACCGCATGAAGCTGCTGATGCCGGATAACATGAGCCAGGAGCGCCGGGCCGCCATGCGCGCCTATGGAGCCGAGCTGATTCTGGTGAGCAAAGAGCAGGGGATGGAAGGGGCGCGAGATTTAGCGTTAGCGATGGCGGAGCGCGGGGAAGGCAAGCTTCTCGACCAGTTCAACAACCCGGACAACCCGTACGCGCACTACACCACCACCGGCCCGGAAATCTGGCAGCAAACCGACGGGCGCATCACCCACTTTGTCTCCAGCATGGGGACCACGGGCACGATCACCGGTGTGTCACGCTTTCTGCGCGAACAGGAGAAGCCGGTGACGATTGTCGGCCTGCAACCGGAAGAGGGGAGCAGCATTCCGGGCATCCGCCGCTGGCCGGCGGAGTATATGCCGGGCATCTTTAATGCGCAGCTTGTGGACCAGGTGCTGGATATTCATCAGCGCGAGGCGGAAAATACCATGCGTGAGCTGGCCGTGCGTGAAGGTATCTTCTGCGGCGTCAGCTCTGGCGGTGCCGTAGCGGGTGCGATCCGGGTGGCTGAGTCCACGCCGGGGGCGGTGGTCGTAGCGATTATTTGCGATCGCGGCGACCGTTATCTGTCTACCGGCGTCTTTGGTGAAGAGAGTTATTCGCAGGGGGCGGGGATTTAAGCGTCATGGAGATGATTTTATTCCGGGATAACACCCGGGCGCAGCAAACCGATATTGTCGCCGTACAGTCGCAGGTGGTGTACGGCAGCGTGGGAAACAGCATCGCGGTGCCGAATATTCGAACCCACCGGCTGAACGTTACCGCCGTGCCAACGGTGCTGTTCAGCAATACGCCGCACTACGACACCTTCTACGGCGGGGTGATCCCGGACGAGTGGTTCAGCGGCTACCTTAAGGCGCTGGAAGAGCGCGAGATCCTGCGCGAGCTTAAAGCGGTCACCACCGGCTATATGGGCAGCGCCAGCCAGATCGCGCTGCTGGCGCAGTGGCTGAAGGCAATCAAAGTGCAACATCCCGATCTGCTGGTGCTGGTCGACCCGGTAATTGGGGATATCGATAGCGGGATGTACGTGAAGCCGGATATTCCTGAAGCCTACCGTGAGCATCTGCTCCCGCTGGCCCAGGGCATTACGCCCAACGTGTATGAACTGGAAGTGCTGAGCGGCAAACCGTGCCGTACGCCGGAGAGCGCCATTGCCGCCGCGCAGGGGCTGCTGTCCGACTCGCTGAAATGGGTAGCGATCACCAGTGCGCCAGTGTCTGACGATCCGCAGAATATCCACGTTGTGCTGGTGAGCGAAGAAGGTGTTACCGTAAGCGCGCACCCGCGCGTAGAGACGGATCTGAAAGGAACGGGCGATCTGTTCTGTTCGGAGCTGGTCAGCGGCATTGTGGGAGGGAAAACCGTTGCCGATGCCATTCGCATGGCGGGCGATCGGGTGACTGACGTTATGATCTATACGCAGTCGAAAGGCTATGACGAGCTTATCCTGCCGGCATAAACAAAAATGGCGCCCGAAGGCGCCATTTTTCTGTGCGGCAAGAATTACTTCTTGATGCGGATAACCGGGGTTTCACCCACGGTGACGCTGCCAGACAGTTTGATCAGTTCTTTGATTTCGTCCATGTTGGAGATAACAACCGGAGTCAGAGTAGACTTCGCTTTTTCTTCCAGCAGCGGCAGATCGAATTCAATTACCGGGTCGCCAACTTTAACGCGCTGGCCTTCTTCTGCGATACGCTTGAAGCCTTCGCCTTTCAGTTCAACGGTGTCGATACCGAAGTGAACGAACAGTTCGATACCGCTATCGGATTCGATAGAGAACGCATGGTTGGTTTCAAAAATTTTACCGATGGTGCCGTCAACTGGAGCAACCATTTTGTTGCCAGTTGGTTTGATAGCAATGCCATCACCAACGATTTTCTCAGCAAACACTACATCCGGCACGTCTTCGATGTTGACGATCTCGCCGGAGAGCGGAGCAACAATCTCAATAGTTCCGGAGTCTTTCTTGTCATCAGAAACCAGAGATTTCAGTTTATCGAACAAACCCATGATCTTCTCCTAAGCAGTAAATTGGGCCGCATCTCGTGGATTAGCAGATTGTTTTTTCTTCAATGAACTTGTTAACCAGCGTCATTAACTCGTCCGTTGTCGGTTGAGCAAGAGCCTGCTCTGCTAACACCTTCGCATCTTCGAAGTTCGTGTTACGGATAATCTTCTTAATGCGCGGGATGGAAATGGCGCTCATAGAGAATTCGTCCAGACCCATACCCAGCAACAGAAGTGTAGCACGTTCGTCGCCTGCAAGCTCACCACACATGCCAGTCCATTTACCTTCTGCATGAGAAGCATCAATAACTTGCTTGATCAAATTCAGTACGGACGGTGACATTGGCTGGTAGAGATGTGAAATCATATCATTACCACGGTCAACTGCCAGGGTGTACTGCGTTAAATCATTGGTACCGATACTAAAGAAATCAACTTCTTTGGCTAAATGACGCGCAATGGTCGCGGCTGCCGGTGTTTCCACCATCACGCCGATCTCAATGGATTCGTCAAATGCTTTACCTTCGTCGCGCAGTTCCTGTTTGTAGATTTCGATCTCTTTCTTCAGTGCACGCACTTCTTCAACAGAGATGATCATCGGGAACATGATGCGCAGTTTACCGAAAGCGGAGGCACGCAGAATAGCGCGAACCTGGTCACGCAGGATCTCTTTGCGATCCATGGCGATACGCACGGCACGCCAGCCCAGGAACGGGTTCTCTTCTTTCGGGAAGTTCATGTACGGCAGCTCTTTGTCGCCACCGATGTCCATGGTACGGACGATTACAGCCTGCGAGCCGCACGCTTCCGCAACCGCTTTGTACGCTGCAAACTGCTCTTCTTCCGTTGGCAGAGCGTCGCGATCCATGAACAGGAATTCAGTACGATACAGACCCACACCTTCCGCGCCGTTGCGCTCAGCGCCGTCAACGTCACGTACGGTACCGATGTTAGCGCACACTTCAACCTGATGGCCGTCCAGCGTGATAGCTGGCAGATCTTTCAGTTTAGCGAGTTCCGCTTTCTCGGTAGCAACCTGCTCCTGAACGGAACGCAGCTGCTCGATCACATCGTTAGTTGGGTTGACGTAAACCACATTGTTTACGGCATCCAGAATCAGATAGTCGTCGTTTTTAACCTTGGAGGTAACGCTACCGGTACCCACAATGGCTGGCAGCTCCAGAGAACGCGCCATGATTGAGGTGTGGGAGGTACGTCCACCTGCATCAGTAATGAAACCCAGCACCTTGTTCAGGTTCAGCTGTGCGGTTTCAGACGGGGTCAGGTCAGCGGCAACCAGGATGACTTCGTCCTGAATCGCGCTCAGATCGATGATGGCCAGACCCAGGATGTTGCGCAGCAGGCGCTTACCGATGTCACGTACGTCAGCCGCACGTTCTTTCAGGTATTCATCGTCCAGCTCTTCCAGGGCAGATGCCTGACCTTCGATAACTTCATGCGCAGCCGCGTCGGCCGTCATGCCTTTATCTTTAATCAGGGCTATGATTTCCTGCTCCAGCTCCTCATCTTCGAGCAGCATAATGTGCCCTTCGAAGATGGCTTCTTTTTCTTCACCGAAAGTTTCGCCAGCTTTAGTTTTAATCGCTTCCAGTTGCGCAGATGCCTTGGCACGACCGCTCAGAAAACGTTCAACTTCCTGATCAACCTTGTCGGCAGAAATTTTTTTCCGGTCAATGACGATTTCGTCTTCTTTCAGCAGCAATGCTTTGCCGAAAGCGATACCCGGGGATGCTAAAATGCCTGAAATCATAACCCTACCTTACTTGTGACTGATATTGAAAAGAACCCGGTAAACTTACTCGAGTTCAGCCATCAGCTTAACCAGATGCTCAACTGCTTTCTGCTCGTCTTCACCTTCAGCGGAGATGGTAACAACGGTACCCTGAGTCAGGCCCAGAGTTTGCAGCTTGAACAGGCTTTTTGCGCTAGCGCTTTTGCCGTTGGAAGTCACAGTGATTTCAGAAGTGAAGCCTTTCGCTTCTTTAACAAACTGAGCAGCAGGGCGGGTGTGCAGACCGTTCGGAGCGGTAATGGTAACTTCTTGCTGGAACATTGTATTTCCCCAACTTATAGGTTTAGTGTTGTGGAACTAAAGTCTAGCCTGGCGACTTAACTTTAGCCTGTATAGTTAGCGCTGACGTTTCAATCGTCATTAAACATTATGCAGTGAAAGCAAGACTTGAACCAAATCATAAAATCGATTCAGCAGCGCTATTTCGTTCACCGATTAATTTCGCGCATCAAAATAATTGCTGGTTTAAATACCAGACCCAACGGGGTGAAGCAATGCCAGGAGGGGTAAAACTTTGAAGCAGGCCACAAAAAAGCACCTGAAAAGGTGCTTTTTTACGCGTTTTTAACATGCTGGCATCACTGTTGCAGTTCTTTCTCTGTGAAGAGATCGGCAAACAGTGCTGTGCTTAAGTAACGCTCACCCGAAGACGGTAGGATAACCACAATGTTCTTATTGGTAAAGGTTTCATCTTCCAGCAGTTTGAGGGCTGCCGCAACCGCCGCACCGGAAGAGATACCCGCCAGAATGCCTTCCTCGTCCATCAGGCGACGCGCCGTGGAGATGGCTTCTTCATTGGTAATGGCGACGACTTTATCGATCAGCTTCAGATCTAGGTTGCCTGGAATAAAGCCAGCGCCGATACCCTGGATTTTGTGTGGGCCAGGTTTGATCTCTTCGCCTGCCAGCGCCTGAGCGATAACCGGTGAGTCGGTTGGCTCAACGGCAACGGTAATCAGATCTTTTTTACCTTTCGTGCCTTTAATATAGCGAGACACACCGGTCAGCGTACCGCCGGTGCCTACGCCGGAGATAAACACATCAACCTGACCGTCGGTATCTTCCCAGATTTCCGGGCCGGTGGTTTTCTCATGAATTTCCGGGTTGGCCGGGTTGCTGAACTGCTGGAGCAGCAGATACTTTGCCGGATCGCTGGCAACAATTTCTTCGGCCTTCTGAATCGCGCCCTTCATGCCTTTTGCGCCTTCGGTCAGGACCAGGTTCGCACCCAGCGCTTTCAGCAGCTTACGACGCTCAATGCTCATGGTTTCAGGCATAGTCAGCGTCAGCTTATAGCCGCGCGCCGCCGCAACATAGGCCAGAGCGATACCGGTATTGCCGCTGGTGGGTTCAACCAGCTCAACGCCAGGTTTCAGCACGCCACGCTTTTCAGCATCCCAAATCATATTCGCACCGATACGGCATTTAACGCTGAAGCTTGGGTTACGAGATTCGACCTTCGCCAGAATGCGTCCATTACCGATACGGTTCAGTCGAACCAGGGGCGTATGACCGATAGTCAGCGAGTTGTCTTCATAAATCTTACTCATGGCCTGTCCTTAACTGTATGAAATTGGGATACCGACCCAGCATACCTGTTGAACAGGTATGGGGAAGTAAGGAAATCGCATATCTATATGCTGCAAGGAAATAATGGGGATCAGTATGGAATAAGGGGCGGCATAAGCCACCCCTCTTTTACACATTTTTGCATTACTTCCATAACGCGTGCTTAGCACGGTAGCAGTCCACCCACATCGCCGTCGCGCCGCAAACGGCAACGGGCATGATGAACAAATTCAGGAAAGGGATCATGGTGAACAGGCTGGTCAGCGCGCCAAACTGCATGTTGGCAACCTTCTGAGTGCGCAGGGCAGTGCGCATCTCTTTAAACGGCACTTTGTGGTTATCGAACGGATAATCACAGTACTGGATAGCAAGCATCCAGGCGCTGAACAGGAACCACAGCACGGGCGCGACCGTCTGGCCAATCCCGGGTACAAAATAAAGAATAAGCAGCACAATCGCCCGCGGCAGGTACCAGGCGAACTTCTGCCATTCACGCTTCATGATGCGGGGGAGATCTTTCACGATCCCGAGTACGCCCGTGTCAGGTGGCGTCGCACCGGTAAGGCGCGCTTCCAGCTGTTCGGCCAGCAGACCGTTGAACGGCGCGGCTATCCAGTTTGCTATCGTCGAAAAGAAATAACCGAAAACCAGCAGCACAGAGATAACCGCAATCGGCCAGAGCAGGTAGTCTAGCCACTGTAACCAGTCCGGCACATAGCTCATCAGGGAAGGGATCCAGCTTTCCAGTCTGGTGAACAGCCACCAGAAGGCCCCGCCCATCAGAATAATGTTGATCAGTAACGGCAAAATAACGAAGCGTCGAATGCCCGGCAGGGAGACCAGTTTCCAGCCCTGAGAAAAGTACCAGACCCCGCTGCGTGGGGCAGAAGAAGATGTTGAAACCATACCAGGCTGTACTCCTTTTTACACAACCAGTGGAATTGCCCGCCTATATTATCCAGTTACGGGCCAATGACCAGTTCGGAAATGTTCGAAAAACCAGCAAAAAGCACGATTTAGTTCATCTTTATGCTGTGAATGCTCTGCATACACTTGCACTTGACGTAAACGGCAAATACTCTTAGTGAGTAAATGTTTGCCGTGGTGGCAAGGTGTTAGAACAACAGAGAATATAATGATGCAGGATTTGCGTCTGATATTAATCATTGTTGGCGCGATCGCCATAATCGCTTTACTGGTACATGGTTTCTGGACCAGCCGTAAAGAGCGTTCCTCTATGTTTCGCGATCGTCCACTGAAGCGCATGAAGTCCAGTCGTGACGACGATGACGTTGAAGACGACATCGACGGTCCTGACGACGACGGCGTGGGTGAAGTTCGTGTTCATCGGGTCAATACTGCGCCCGGCGCAGCGCATGGAGAGCATGAAGCCCCCCGCGCTCCGCAGCACCAGTATCAACCACCGTATGCTTCTGCCCAGCCGCGCCAGCCAGCGCCGCCGCCAGTGGAAGAACCTGTTCGTCATCCGCCGCAGCAGCCTGTGCAACAGCAGCCCGTTGCGCCACAGCCTGTACAGCCGCAACCTGTGCAACAGCCTGCACAGCCAGTGCATCAGCCACAGCCTGTTCAGCAGCCGCAGCCGGTACAACAACCGCAGCCGCAGCCTGAACCGCCTGCGCCACAGCCCGCTCCGCGCGTTGAGCCAGAGCCGGTCGCAGAGCCAGAACCGGTTGTTGAAAAGCCGCAGCGTAAAGAAGCAGTGATCATCATGAACGTGGCTGCTCATCATGGCACCCATCTGAACGGTGACGTGCTGCTTAACAGCATCCAACAGGCAGGCTTCAAGTTCGGCGACATGAATATTTTCCATCGCCACCTGAGTCCTGACGGTAGCGGTCCGGCGCTGTTTAGCCTGGCCAATATGGTCAATCCAGGCACGTTTGACCCGGAAATGACCGGTGATTTCGTCACGCCGGGGGTTACGATCTTTATGCAGGTGCCGTCCTACGGTGACGAGCTGCAAAACTTTAAGCTGATGCTACAGTCCGCTCAGCACATCGCCGACGAAGTGGGCGGTGTGGTGCTCGACGATCAGCGTCGAATGATGACGCCGCAGAAACTGCGCGAGTATCAGGACCGCATCCGCGAAGTTAAGGAAGCGAACGCGTAATCGTCGCGTTAACTTCACCTCCTCCTCAACCCCCGCCTGTCGGGGGTTTTTCTCATTGATGGTGCGATATGGACTCAATCGAACAACAACTTACTGAACTGCGAACCACGCTTCGCCATCATGAATATCTCTATCATGTTATGGACGCACCGGAAGTGCCGGATGCGGAATATGACCGCCTGATGCGTGAACTGCGCGAGCTGGAAGCGCAGCACCCCGAACTGATTACGCCCGATTCCCCAACGCAGCGCGTCGGCGCGGAACCGCTGGGCGCTTTCAGCCAGGTGCGCCATGAAGTGCCGATGCTGTCGCTGGATAACGTGTTTGATGAAGAGAGTTTTCTGGCTTTCAACAAGCGTGTGCAGGATCGCCTGAAGAGCATCGACAATCTGAGCTGGTGCTGCGAGCTAAAGCTGGATGGTCTGGCCGTTAGCATTCTTTATGAGAACGGCGTGATGGTGCGTGCCGCAACGCGCGGCGACGGCACTACCGGGGAAGACATCACCACTAATGTGCGCACTATTCGTGCGATCCCGCTGAAACTGCGTGGCGATAACATTCCCGCCCGGCTGGAAGTGCGCGGGGAAGTGTTCCTTCCGCAGGCGGGCTTCGAGAAGATCAACGAAGAAGCGCGTCGTACCGGTGGGAAAGTGTTTGCAAACCCGCGTAACGCGGCGGCAGGTTCGCTGCGTCAGCTCGATCCACGAATCACCGCGAAGCGACCGCTTACTTTCTTCTGCTACGGCGTCGGGATCCTGGAAGGCGGTGACCTGCCAGATACTCACCTGGGTCGTTTAATGCAGTTCAAAGAGTGGGGGTTACCGGTTAGCAACCGCGTGCAGCTCTGCGACTCTCCGGAGGCGGTGCTGGCGTTCTATCACAAGGTTGAAGAGGATCGTCCCACGCTCGGGTTTGATATTGATGGCGTGGTGATCAAGGTTAACTCGCTGGCGTTGCAGGAACAGTTAGGATTTGTGGCCCGTGCGCCGCGCTGGGCGGTGGCCTTTAAGTTCCCGGCGCAGGAGCAGATGACCTTCGTTCGCGACGTGGAGTTTCAGGTAGGGCGTACGGGGGCGATTACGCCTGTGGCGCGTCTGGAGCCTGTGCAGGTGGCTGGCGTGCTGGTAAGTAACGCCACGCTGCATAACGCCGATGAAATTGCCCGCCTGGGCCTGCGCATTGGTGACAAAGTGGTGATTCGCCGCGCGGGCGACGTGATCCCACAGGTGGTTAACGTTGTTGAGTCTGAACGTCCTGCCGATACCCGTGCCATCGAGTTTCCAGCCCACTGTCCGGTATGTGGTTCGGACGTTGAGCGCGTGGAAGGTGAAGCGGTAACGCGCTGTACGGGCGGGTTAATCTGCGGCGCGCAGCGTAAAGAGTCCCTGAAGCACTTTGTCTCCCGCCGGGCGATGGACGTCGACGGAATGGGTGACAAGATTATCGACCAGTTAGTTGAGAAAGAGTACGTCCATACGCCAGCGGACCTCTTTACCCTGACGGCAGGTAAGCTGACCGGTCTTGATCGTATGGGGCCGAAATCTGCCCAGAACATCGTTAACGCGCTCGAGGCGGCCAAAAACACCACCTTTGCCCGTTTCCTTTACGCGCTTGGCATTCGTGAAGTCGGAGAGGCGACGGCGGCAGGGCTGGCGGCGTATTTCGGCACGCTGGACGCGCTGGAGAAAGCCACCATCGACGAGCTACAGAAAGTCCCTGATGTCGGCATTGTGGTCGCTACCCACGTTTTCAACTTCTTCGCCGAAGAGAGCAACCGTGAAGTGATCGGTAAATTACTGGAACAGGGCATTCACTGGCCTGCACCGGTAGTGGTTAATGCCGAAGAGATCGACAGCCCGTTTGCCGGTAAAACGGTGGTGCTGACCGGCAGCCTGAGCCAGCTCTCGCGCGATGACGCGAAAGCGCGCCTGGTGGCGTTGGGGGCAAAAGTGGCGGGCAGCGTATCGAAGAAAACCGACCTGGTGATTGCCGGGGAAGCGGCCGGTTCGAAGCTGGCAAAAGCGCAGGAGCTTGGCATCGAGGTAATCGACGAAGCGGAAATGATGCGCCTGTTAGGAGAGTGACGTGGAAAAAGAGCAGCTCGTTGAGATCGCCAATACGGAGATGCCGTTCGGTAAATATAAGGGTCGCAGGCTGATTGATCTACCGGAAGAGTATCTGCTGTGGTTTGCCCGTAAGGATGAGTTCCCCGCCGGGCGTCTGGGCGAGCTGATGGCTATCACGTTACTGATCAAAACGGAGGGGCTGACCCAGCTGGTTCAGCCCCTGAAACGTCCTTAAACTTTCGCGGCGCGGGTCTCTTCCTGCGCCAGCTTTTCAGTCTGCGCCTTGTAACGCCGCGCCAGTACCGCACACACCATCAGCTGGATCTGATGGAAAATCATCAGCGGCAACACCATCATCCCAATGACGGACGTCGGGAACAGAATATTGGCCATCGGGATCCCGTTGGCCAGGCTCTTTTTCGATCCGCAAAATACAATGGTGATTTCATCGGCCTTGTTGAAGCCGCATTTGCGGGCCACAAAGACGTTAACCGCGATGACAATGGCCAGCAAAACGATGCTTACCACCACAATAAACAGCAGCGATCCAGCGCCCACCCTGTGCCAGATACCGTTCACCACGGCTTCGCTGAAGGCCGTGTAAACCACCAGCAGAATTGAGCTTTGGTCCGTTTTCCCGATCCATTTTTTATGTTTCGCCACAAACGCCCCAATCCAGGGACGGGATAAGTGTCCGAGCACAAACGGCAGCAGCAGTTGCAGACAAATTTTACCCACCTGCTCCAGATTGCCTTCCGCCCCGTGCATGTTCATCAGCAGACCGACCAGCAGCGGTGAAACAAAGATCCCCAGCAGGCTGGAAGCAGAAGCAGAACAGACCGCCGCCGCGACGTTACCGCCCGCCAGCGAGGTAAAGGCAATAGCAGACTGCACGGTGGCCGGTAAAATGCACAGATAAAGGAAACCGGTATACAGCGCCGGATCGACATTCACCGGCGCCCACCAGGCGAACAGCACGCCCAGAACCGGGAAAAGGATAAAGGTGCTGCACATTACCCACAGGTGCAGTCGCCAGTGGCTACCGCCTGCAATAATGGCTTCCCGGGAGAGTTTGGCGCCATGCATAAAGAACAGCAGGGCAATGGCTGCCGTGGTCAGTCCTTCAATAACCGGAACGAAACTGCCCCGCGCCGGGAAGAACGAGGCCAGCAAGACGACACCAATCAGGGTCAGCGTAAACGGATCAAGGATACGAAAAAGTTTCATAATCACTCCTGAAAACAGATGCCGCTATTGTGCTTTCTTCCCTTTGAGAAATAAAATTGATTTATTGCATCCATTCATGAATTAAACAGATGAATTATTCGTTACGTCAGCTTCGCGTTTTCGTCACCGTCGCGCAGGCCCGCAGCTTTAGCCGGGCAGGGGAGATCATTGGCCTCAGCCAGTCGGCGGTGAGCCATAGCGTTAAGGAGCTTGAAACGCAAACGGGAGTGAAGCTGCTCGACCGTACGACGCGAGAAGTGGTACTCACCGAAGCGGGACAGCAGCTGGCAATGCGTCTGGAGAGGCTGCTGGATGAACTGCACAGTACGCTCAGGGATGTCGGCCGGCTCGGACAACAGCTTTCCGGCACCGTGAGAGTGGCGGCGAGCCAGACGATTTCGGCGCATCTTATTCCCCAGTGCATCGCTGAAAGTAATCACCGCTATCCGGATATCGATTTTGTTTTGCATGACAGGCCGCAGCAGTGGGTTCTGGAGAGTATCCGTCAGGGGGATGTGGATTTTGGCATCGTTATTGATCCCGGAGCGGTAAGCGACCTGGAATGTGAAGTGGTGCTCTCGGAGCCCTTTTTATTGCTCTGCCGCGATGATGATCCGCTGGCATCGCTGCCACACGTGGCCTGGCAGGCCTTGCAGGGGGCAAACCTGGTGTTACAGGATTATGCATCAGGCAGCCGTCCGCTGATAGATGCCGCTCTGGCCGCGCAGGGCGTTAAGGCAACCATTGTGCAGGAGATTGGGCATCCTGCCACGCTCTTCCCGATGGTCGAAGCGGGGATTGGCATCAGCGTTCTGCCGGCGCTGGCGCTGCCACTGCCGCAGGGGAGTCGTTTAACGGTGAAGCGTTTCGTACCCTGTGTCGAACGCCAGCTGATGCTGGTACGCCGTAAAAACAGGTCACTTTCCGGCGCGGCGCATGCCTGCTGGGATGTGGTGCGTATGCAGGCCGAACGTTTGATGGAGGCCCGCACACGCGATCCACTTTTTAACGAAACCAATAATCAGATGTAGATATTAATCTGATGCTCCGCGGAGGGCTTATTGATGCCTTCCGCGACTGCCTGACCTTTTTCCTGTTTTGGCATCGCCTCTTCTGCCTGCTGACGCTGCAATTGCGCCAGTTGTGCCTGCAACATAGCCAGCTGAGATTCGAGTAATTCCTGCTGCTTTTGCTTCTCTTCTGCTGTGGCATCACCCATGGCCACTTCTTTGAGCTGCTGAGTGACTTTCGTTATCTGTTTGGTCAGACGGGTGATTTGAGAAGCAATGTCGTTTCCGCCGGAGCTGTTATCTACGCTGCCGATTTCCATCGCCGACAGAGAAACGGGCTTAAGAGTTGTCATATTGAGATCCTTTTCGCCATAAAATAGAGGTATCGGCAAAGAAGGCGTGAGCTTGAGTAAAACAAGCGATCTGGCTGCAATGGGGATGTGCTATATCGCAGATAGCAAAAAAGCGCCTTTAGGGCGCTTTTTTACATTGGTGGGTCGTGCAGGATTCGAACCTGCGACCAATTGATTAAAAGTCAACTGCTCTACCAACTGAGCTAACGACCCGAAATGGTGGGCGATGACGGGCTCGAACCGCCGACCCCCTCCGTGTAAAGGAGATGCTCTACCAACTGAGCTAATCGCCCATTTCGGAACTGCTGCGATAAGGTGAGAATGGTGGGCGATGACGGGCTCGAACCGCCGACCCCCTCCGTGTAAAGGAGATGCTCTACCAACTGAGCTAATCGCCCAATCTCAATGCTTATCTACACTGCGAGTCTACCGAAGTAGATGGTGGGTGATGACGGGCTCGAACCGCCGACCCCCTCCGTGTAAAGGAGATGCTCTACCAACTGAGCTAATCACCCCCGCTGTGTGGAGTCGCATTATAGGGAGAGTTGAAAATGAGTCAACGCATTTTCTAAAGTTTTTATTCGTTCGTCGTAAAATTAGTCAAAACGATCGCAAAACGGACTGTGGCGCATGATTTATAAACAAAAACAGCAATCTCGAACCGGATAAAGTGATCGACATTGAGGAATCGGCCCACAGTGATAGAATATTGCCCATTGTTTTCTTCCCGGAATTTGCCGATTACCGGCATCTTTATAACGTAAGGCCATTTCATGAAAATCAAAACTCGCTTCGCGCCGAGCCCGACAGGCTATCTGCATGTCGGTGGTGCACGTACCGCTCTCTACTCCTGGCTTTTCGCACGTCACAACAACGGTGAGTTTGTGCTGCGTATTGAAGACACCGATCTGGAGCGCTCAACGCCGGAAGCAATTGAAGCCATTATGGATGGGATGAACTGGCTGAATCTGGCGTGGGACGAAGGCCCATACTTCCAGACCAAACGTTTTGACCGCTATAACGCCGTAATTGACGAGATGCTGGTGGCAGGCACGGCCTATAAGTGCTACTGCTCCAGGGAGCGTCTGGATGCGCTGCGCGAAGAGCAAATGGCAAAAGGCGAAAAACCGCGTTATGACGGTCGTTGCCGCCATGACCACAGCGAGCATGCTGCGGATGAGCCTTGCGTAGTGCGTTTTGCTAACCCACAGGATGGCTCTGTTATCTTTGATGACCAGATCCGCGGCCCGATCGAATTTAGCAACCAGGAGCTGGATGACCTTATCATTCGTCGTACTGACGGATCGCCAACCTATAATTTCTGCGTAGTAGTGGACGACTGGGATATGGAAATCACTCACGTGATCCGTGGTGAAGACCATATCAATAACACCCCGCGTCAGATCAACATTCTGAAAGCGCTGAACGCGCCTGTACCGGTGTATGCGCACGTATCAATGATCAACGGTGACGACGGTAAAAAGCTGTCCAAACGTCATGGCGCGGTGAGCGTGATGCAGTACCGTGATGACGGCTATCTGCCGGAAGCGCTGCTGAACTACCTGGTGCGTCTGGGCTGGGCTCATGGTGACCAGGAGATCTTCTGCCGCGAAGAGATGATCGAGCTGTTCTCTCTGAACTCGGTCAGCAAATCAGCCAGCGCGTTCAACACTGACAAACTGCTGTGGCTGAACCATCACTACATCAATACCATGCAGCCAGAATATGTGGCGACTTATCTGCAATGGCACATTGAACAGGCAAACATCGATACCCGTACGGGCCCTGAACTGGCGGATCTGGTGAAGCTGCTTGGCGAGCGTTGCAAAACGCTGAAAGAAATTGCTGAAAGCTGCCGTTACTTCTATGAAGAGTTTGACGCTTTCGACGCCGACGCGGCCAAGAAACACCTGCGTCCGGTTGCGCGTCAGCCGCTGGAAGTGGTGCGTGATAAACTCGAAGCCATTACCGAATGGACTGCGGAAAATGTTCACCACGCGATTCAGGCTACCGCTGATGAGCTGGAAATTGGCATGGGTAAAGTCGGTATGCCGCTGCGCGTTGCGGTGACGGGGGCAGGCCAGTCTCCGGCGCTGGACGTGACCGTTCATGCCATCGGCAAATCACGTAGCGTTGCGCGTATCAACAAAGCGCTGGGCTTTATTGCTGAGCGTGAAAGCCAGCAGTAATACTCGTGTAATACAAAAAACGGCAGGGTAACCTGCCGTTTTTTATGCCTGTTATTCAGCAATACCAAGACGCGTGAGAAAACCCTGCAACCCTTCACGAGCGAGCAACTTGTGCAAACGTTCCTGTTCGACAGTCGTCATGTTTTCCAGCGAGTCGATAATTTGTGGAAGCAGGCTGGATGAGGTTGCCACGCCGTAGTGGGAAGGGCTTTCCGCCACATGGTAAACAGCCCGACGGTTACGAATGGCGGGAAGACTAATGATGTGCTCCTTAACGTGCGCATCAATACATATCACCCTCGCTCTTCCGCCTTTTACACCGTTGATACCCTCCGTTTTCCATCCTTTCTGTCGTATCCAGCGATTAACGGTTTGTCGGGCTACGCCCAGACTGTCCGCCAGCTCTTCCGTGGTCATTTTGCTGCGTAATCTTTTCATATCAGCGTTGGTCGCGAATCCCTAAACGTTGTAACAAGCCGGTAATCCCTTCCCGCAGTAACAGCGATGTCATCTGCTTTTGCTCTTCCGGCGTCATTTCATTCGCCAGCGTCAGGAGCAGGGCATGAAGCGAGCCCTCGTGGTACGTCTTATCTGGCAGTTCCGGCGTCTCTGTTGCCCTGCGCGCGCTGCGAATAAAGTCGCGCACTTTTTCATTGACGTGTACCAGACGCGCTTTGCCACCCTGAACGCCTGGCTTTGGCGATGTAATCCAACCCTCTTTGCGTACCCATTTATTGATGGTCTGTCGGCTATAACCAGTGAGCAGGGCTAACTCTTCTGGCGTCATTCGTTCCTTGATCATACAATTTCCTGAATATCTGTGGGGTTAATTAGTGGTTCATTTTATAGCACCGTTTTACGTGAAAACGTGACAAGCTTAACTCCTGGCTGCGAGCAGGCTCGCAAAGTGATTCATTTGCATGATTTTTCGGCGATTGAAAGGCGGAGGCTGAATTTGCCGTTGACACTCTGCGGCGGAATTCATATTATGCCGCCCGTCAACATGACAGCTTTACGACGGGGCTATAGCTCAGCTGGGAGAGCGCCTGCATGGCATGCAGGAGGTCAGCGGTTCGATCCCGCTTAGCTCCACCAAACTCTGAACCCAACAGAGTGCGGTAGGTAAAGTAACATGTGGGGCTATAGCTCAGCTGGGAGAGCGCTTGCATGGCATGCAAGAGGTCAGCGGTTCGATCCCGCTTAGCTCCACCAAAATTTAAACCCTCGTCGCAAGACGGGGGTTTTTTTATATCTTGTAAAATATTTTAGACTGTTTTTGTTGCAATTAACGTCGTTTTCTACACCTCACCTCAATCCAAATCAATAAACAAGTCTATAAATAGACCTGAACTTGATTCGTGTTATTAATAAACCTATTATCCATGCGGTCAATGAGACGATGGTAAAATAGATTATCCGGATTAATGAATAGAAAAATTTACAATAATGTAAAGATATTTATGGTTGCCCTGGCGCTAAGCCTGATTGCGATTCCCTTTTCTCGTTATATCTCTCCACGGGCCATCGTCAGCGAAAATGATGTTTATCTGGCGTGGTTGCCCTTAAGTGCCATGCTCGCCATCGTGTTGTTATTTGGACGGCGGGCAATCATTCCTTTGCTGTTAAGTTTTAGTATTACTAATATTTATAATCTTGATTTAGCACCACTACAATCTGCCATATTATTATGTTGTCAGACGTTTACCGTCTTCGCCGCCTGTGGCGTCATCCGTCTGGTGCTGGGCAAGCGCTGGCGACACAGCATACCTAATAAGTACATTGGCATACGTATTTTCTGGCTCGGATTTATGGTGCCTGTGGGCATCAAATTATCGATGTATCTGGCGGGATATTTATTTGATTTCCCGGTGACAATCTCCTCATATTTCGGCGAAGGCTCTGCAATTTATAACGTTATCGATATTCAGAGTCTGATTTGTGCCGCCCTGATTTTCACCATGATGTTCTATTATCCGTTAAGAATGATTATTAATCCTCGCTATGCCCGAACATTCTGGCGGCGAAGCGTGAAGCCCCTCTTTTGTCACAAAAAAGCGTTATTTATCGTTGTGTGGCTGATGCTGTTGATCTCGATGATCGCTATTTTATGCGCGCCTTTTGAGTCGCAGTTTATTGCGGGTTATTTGATGCCAATCGTTTTCATTCTTTTCACCCTGGGGATTGGTCGTCTGAGCTATGCGCTCATCTCTTTATTCTGGGCGGCCTCGGCGCTCATGCTGTTGACCTATAATTATAATTTTCTTAATGGCGTTGAATCGGGCCACTCGCTCTCCTTTATCCTGTCGGTGCTAATCTCTTTCGCCATCTGCCTGCTTTACATGTCGCGGATCTATCAGAAAAGTGAATGGCTGAAACAGGGGTGGCAGGAGAGGGCGCTTACCGATCCGCTCACCGGTCTGCCTAACATTCGTGCGCTGGAAGTGTTTTTACAGCACCATCCCGAGGCCAAAGTCTGCTGCCTGCGCCTGGATAATCTCGAATTCCTGAGCCGTCACTACGGCATCCTCATGCGTGTACATTGTAAAAAGATGATAACCGCGTCGCTGCAACCGTTATTGCAAAAAGACGAGAAGCTCTTCCAGTTGCCGGGCAGTGAGCTGGTAGTGGTCTTGCTGGGTCCGGGCACGGCTGAACGTCTGCAATATATGGTTGATCATCTGAACAGCCGTAAGATTATCTGGAACAAGACTGAGCTCGACATCGAGTTTGGCGCCTCCTGGGGTGAAGTGCCGGATGGAGAAAGCCTGCATCACACGCTGGGTCAGCTGAGCTGGCTCTCCGAGCAGTCCTGTGCCGGGCACAACGTCCTGGCGTTAACCAACAGTCTGGATGATGTCTCCGGTCAGACGACGGACAGAGTGCTGATGCTGGCCCGCATAAAACGCGCCCTTGATATCGGTGGGCTTCACCTTTACGCCCAGCCAATCCATAACGCGCGTGGGGAAGGGTACTTTGAAATCCTCTCAAGGCTTGAAAGCGAGGGTGAGATCATCACGCCTGATCGCTTTATTCCGCTGATTGCTCAGTTTAACCTGAGCCACCGATTTGACCTGAACGTGGTGGAAAAATTGCTGATGTGGATGCGCAGCCATCCGTCCGAACGGGCCGGAACGCGGTTCTCCGTTAATCTGATGCCGCTGACGCTGATGCAAAATGAGATAGCGGCTGAGATCATCGCGCTTTTTGAACGCTACACCATTGCGCCGCAAGATATCGTCATTGAGATCACCGAGGAACAGGCTTTCTCTGACTCGGGAAGCAGCATCAACAATATCCAGCAGCTGCGGGATTACGGCTTCCGGATTGCTATTGATGACTTTGGTACCGGCTATGCCAACTTTGAGCGCCTGAAGCGGCTGGAGGCCGATATCATTAAGATCGATGGCTGCTTCGTGAAAGATATCTGCACCGACAGCATGGATGCGATGATCGTGCAGTCCATTTGCAACATGGCCAAAACGAAATCGCTTTGTGTGGTGGCTGAATATGTGGAATCGGCTGAACAACGCGAGATGTTGCTGCGATTCGGCGTGGACTATTTGCAGGGCTATTTGATTGGTAAACCACTGCCCCTGACGGCGCTGGAGGCATAAAAAAACCGGAAGCGAGGACTCCCGGTTTTTATTACGCGGTATGAATTACAGAACCAGTGCTGCGATAGAGGCAGACAGGACGCTCACCAGTGTTGAACCGTAAACCAGCTTCAGGCCAAAGCGAGAAACGACGTTACCTTGCTCTTCGTTCAGGCCTTTAATCGCACCAGCGATAATACCGATGGAAGAGAAGTTCGCGAAGGAGACCAGGAAGACGGACAGGATCCCTTCCGCACGAGGGGAGAGTGTGCTGGCAATCTTCTGGAGATCCATCATCGCCACGAACTCATTGGAAACCAGTTTCGTTGCCATGATACTGCCCACCTGCAACGCTTCGTGAGCGGGCACGCCCATCACCCAGGCAATCGGGTAGAAGATGTAGCCCAGAATGCCCTGGAAGGAGATACCGAGTACGGCCGCAAACAGGGCGTTCAGCGCAGCGATCAGCGCGATAAAGCCAATCAGCATCGCGGCGACGATAATTGCAACCTTGAAACCCGCCAGAATGTATTCACCCAGCATTTCGAAGAAGCTCTGTCCCTCGTGCAGGTTTGACATCTGAATGTTCTCTTCGCTGGCATCCACGCGGTACGGGTTAATCAGCGAAAGCACGATAAAGGTGCTGAACATGTTCAGAACCAGCGCCGCAACTACGTATTTTGGTTCCAGCATGGTCATATACGCGCCCACGATAGACATGGAAACGGTAGACATTGCGGTTGCCGCCATGGTGTACATGCGGTTACGGGACATCTTGCCGAGAATATCTTTATACGCAATGAAGTTCTCAGACTGACCGAGAATCAGCGAGCTGACTGCGTTAAAGGATTCCAGTTTGCCCATGCCGTTAACTTTCGATAACAGGAAGCCGATCGCACGGATAACCACCGGCAGAACGCGGATGTGCTGAAGGATACCGATCAGGGCAGAAATGAAGACGATAGGGCAGAGCACCTTCAGGAAGAAGAAGGCCAGACCCTGATCGTTCATGCTGCCAAAGACGAAGTTTGTCCCTTCGTTGGCAAATCCGAGCAGTTTTTCGAACATTTCGGAGAAGCCTTTCACGAAGCCCAGGCCTACGTTGGAGTTCAGGAAGAACCACGCAAGTAAAACTTCAATGACCAGCAGTTGGACAACATAGCGGATACGAATTTTTTTGCGGTCTGTGCTGACCAGCAATGCAAGTGCAGTAACGACAACGAGTGCCAGGACAAAATGAAGGACGCGGTCCATATTTGCTCCAAATATGAGGCAGGTTTAATTTCCGTGCACATTCTATGTAACAAGCACAAAGAAAACGAGATCAAGCCCACACTATAGTTACATCCTGTGACGAGTCTCAAAAATAGTGATCAACAATACATTTTTGTTATGTTAGGTAAATGAGTGAAAAGTTAAGTTTGTGTGCTACGCTTCACAAATGTCTGCGCATTTTCACATTCTGTGACCTTGCTCCACCTGCCTGTCTATCGTTCCTGGCTATCAGAGAAATCATGTTAACCATTACAAATGAACTTGATAATCATTCTCATTTTGATAGCATAAAACATAGCAAAGGCTATATTTCCAGAGGCAGAAATGACGAATAGTCGCGTAGAGAGTAGCAGCGGCAGAGCGGCACGCAAGCTGCGGTTCGCATTAATGGGACCGGCATTCATTGCCGCGATTGGCTACATCGATCCGGGTAATTTTGCGACCAACATTCAGGCCGGGGCCAGTTTCGGCTATAAACTGCTGTGGGTTGTGGTCTGGGCCAACCTGATGGCGATGCTGATTCAGATGCTCTCCGCGAAGCTGGGTATTGCTACCGGAAAAAACCTGGCGGAGCAAATCCGCGATCATTATCCACGTCCGGCGGTTTGGTTTTACTGGGTTCAGGCGGAAATTATCGCCATGGCCACCGATCTCGCCGAGTTTATCGGGGCGGCGATCGGCTTCAAGCTTATCCTGGGCGTCTCCCTGCTTCAGGGGGCCGTGCTGACCGGTATCGCCACTTTCCTGATTCTGATGCTCCAGCGGCGGGGACAAAAACCGCTGGAGAAAGTCATCGGCGGCCTGCTGCTGTTTGTCGCTGCCGCCTATATTGTTGAGCTGATTTTCTCCCAGCCGAATCTGGCGCAGCTGACGAAAGGGATGGTGATCCCGTCGTTACCCACTTCTGAAGCCGTTTTTCTGGCTGCCGGGGTGCTGGGGGCGACCATTATGCCGCACGTCATTTATCTGCACTCTTCATTAACCCAGAATCTGCATGGCGGGACGAGTAAAGAGCGCTACTCCGCCTCGAAATGGGATGTGGCTATCGCGATGACCATTGCCGGATTTGTGAATCTGGCGATGATGGCGACCGCCGCCGCCGCGTTCCACTTTAACGGGCATACCGGGGTTGCCGATCTTGACCAGGCTTACCTGACGCTGGAGCCGCTACTGAGCCATGCCGCTGCCACTATTTTTGGTTTAAGCCTGGTTGCTGCGGGTCTTTCATCTACGGTTGTGGGGACACTGGCCGGGCAGGTGGTGATGCAGGGGTTCGTACGTTTCCATATTCCGCTGTGGGTTCGCCGCTCGGTCACGATGCTGCCATCCTTTGTTGTGATCCTGATGGGGCTGGATCCGACCCGCATTCTGGTGATGAGTCAGGTATTGTTGAGTTTCGGAATTGCGCTGGCGCTGGTGCCGCTGCTGATCTTCACCAGTAATAAATCGCTGATGGGCGAACTGGTGAATTCGACGTGGGTGAAGCGCGCCGGGTGGGCCATTGTGGTCGTGGTGGTGGCGTTAAACTTGTGGTTGCTGATAGGCACAGCCGCAGGCCTGTAAAAGAAAAAGGAGCCGGAAGGCTCCTTTTTGTTGTTAATGGTGATGGCCGTGACCGTGGCCTCTGCCTTTTCCATGACCCCAGCCGCCACGGCGGTCGTCACGATCGTTCCAGCCTTCACGGTAGCCGCGTTCGTAAGCCTTACGCTTATCCCAGCCACGGTGATAGCCGTTATCGTGTTTCCACCAGCGGTTTTGACGCCATTCATAATGGCGGTGCCAGTAGTCACGGTCGCGCCAGTAGCCACCGTCCCAGTATCTGCCGTAGTCATCACGATCGCCAATTTGTAATTTAATCGATGGCAACAGGGTGATTTCGCCCGCACTGGCGACCAGCGGGGCCGAAGCCAGTAATACCGCTGCAAGAATCAGTGACCTGAACATACTCTTCTCCTTCACGATCGGGGCCGCTGTGCGACCTGTTAACGCAATTTTACGAGTTGGTAAACATTCGTTTCATCGCCTCAACTCCTAAATCAGGAACGAGAGCACTTTTTGCTAAAAGTGTTTTTAATCTGAACTGGACAGGATCGTATCTATCGTCTTCAGCTCTTCTGCCGTGAACCGACAATTTTCAAGCACGCCTGCTGCATCTTCAATTTGTCCGGTCTTGCTTGCGCCGATGAGCACGGATGTCACCGCATCGTGGCGCAGGATCCAGGCCAGTGCCATTTGCGATAGCTTTTGCCCCCGGTTTTCCGCCAGCGCATTCAGCTTGCGTACCTTTTCCAGCTTTTTGTCGGTGATCTGCTCCGGGTTAAGGAACTTACTGCCGCTTGCTGCGCGAGAATCCGCCGGGATACCGTTCAGATAGCGATCGGTCAACTGTCCGCCCGCCAGGGGGGAGAAGGGGATACATCCCACCCCTTTATGCTGCAACACGTCCAGCAACCCCTCTTCAGGCGCACGTTCAAACATGGAGTACTTCGGCTGGTGGATCAGACATGGCGTGCCCAGATCCTCCAGTATTTCAATCGCCTGCCTTGCCACTTCTGCCGGGTAGTTGGACAGACCGATGTACAGCGCCTTGCCCTGACGCACCACATGTTCAAGCGCTTTCATGGTTTCACGTAGCGGCGTTTGTGGATCCGGGCGGTGGTGATAGAAAATATCGACATACTCCAGCCCCATACGCCTGAGGCTCTGGTCCAGGCTGGCGATCAGATATTTACGTGAGCCCCAGTCGCCGTAAGGCCCGTCCCACATGGTGTAGCCCGCTTTGGTGGAGATGATTAGCTCATCGCGCCAGGGCAGGAAATCCTCCTGCAAAATGCGCCCGAAATTACGTTCGGCCGAACCAGGAGGCGGGCCGTAATTATTGGCAAGGTCAAAATGCGTAATACCCAAATCGAAAGCACGCTGTAAAAGTTGACGGCTGTTTTCGAGTAACGTCGCGTCGCCAAAATTATGCCAAAGCCCCAGCGAGATGGCGGGAAGCTTAAGGCCGCTTTGCCCACAGCGGCGATATTGCATTGTCTGATAACGATTTTTGTCAGGCTGATAACCCATTGGCGAGACCTCTGGCGCTGGAAAGAAACATCAGTGTATACGTTTACACTAACCTGAAGAAAATGAGCATAGCTCAGCTTTTTTCGTAAAGCATTCTTTCCAGACCCTGATTGTCGCCAATTCTGGACACGCTTCACGCTTATTTAATACTCAGAGTGAGGTCAACGTCAGAAGGACACTTATAATATGCGTACCCCCTATTGCGTCGCCGATTACCTGCTGGACCGACTAACAGATTGTGGTGCCGATCATCTGTTTGGCGTGCCAGGCGACTATAACCTGCAATTTCTCGATCACGTAATAGACAGCCCGGACATCTGCTGGGTGGGCTGTGCCAATGAACTGAACGCGTCTTACGCCGCAGACGGCTATGCCCGCTGTAAGGGCTTTGCCGCGCTCCTGACGACATTCGGCGTTGGGGAGTTAAGCGCCATGAACGGTGTGGCGGGCAGCTTTGCCGAACATGTTCCCGTCCTCCATATTGTGGGGGCCCCGGGTATGGCGGCGCAGCAGCGAGGAGAGTTATTGCACCATACGTTGGGCGACGGCGAGTTCCGCCATTTCTATCATATGAGCGAACGCATCACCGTTGCACAGGCGGTGCTTACCGAACAAAACGCCTGCTATGAAATTGACAGAGTCCTGACCACTATGCTGCGGGAGCGCCGTCCGGGCTACCTGATGCTGCCCGCTGATGTGGCGAAAAAAGCCGCTACGCCCCCTGTAAGCGCTCTCAATGTTAACCCCGCACCGGCTGATTCAGCCTGCTTGCAGGCGTTTCGTGAGGCTGCCGAAAAGCGCTTGTCCACGAGCAAACGCACCGCGCTGTTAGCGGACTTCCTCGTACTCCGCCATGGTCTGCGCACGGCCCTTCAGACGTGGGTGAAAGAGGTGCCGATGGCACACGCCACCATGCTGATGGGCAAGGGCATTTTTGACGAACGACAGAGCGGTTTTTACGGCACCTACAGCGGATCGGCGAGCGCCGCGCCGGTCAAAGAGGCCATCGAGGGGGCTGATACGGTGCTGTGTATTGGCACGCGCTTTACCGATACGCTCACTGCCGGGTTTACCCACCAGCTGACGCCAGACCAGACGATAGAGGTTCAGCCACACGCGTCCCGCGTCGGCGACGTCTGGTTTACGGGTATCCCGATGAGGGAGGCCATTGAAACGCTGACAGCGCTGTGTAAAACCTATGTTCGTGATACGCGAGCGCCATTGGATCACAGCGGCTTTTCGTTCCCGACTATCGAAGGGGCGCTGACTCAGGAGAGCTTCTGGCGTACCCTGCAAACGTTTATCCGCCCCGGAGACATTATTCTGGCTGACCAGGGAACGTCTGCTTTCGGCGCTATCGATCTGCGTTTACCGGCGGACGTGAACTTTATCGTCCAGCCGCTGTGGGGATCGATTGGCTACACGCTGGCGGCGGCGTTTGGCGCGCAAACGGCGTGTCCGAACCGACGCGTGATTGTCCTGACGGGTGACGGCGCCGCGCAGTTGACCATTCAGGAGCTGGGATCGATGCTGCGCGACAAGCAGCGCCCGATTATTCTGGTGCTTAACAACGAAGGATACACGGTGGAAAGGGCCATCCACGGGCCGGAGCAGCGCTATAACGATATTGCCCTCTGGAACTGGACGCAGATCCCGCAGGCGCTGAGTCTGGCGCCTCAGGCAGAGTGCTGGCGCGTCAGCGAAGCGGAAGCGCTGGCGGAGGTGCTGGATAAAGTGGCACACCATGAGCGGCTTTCGCTGATCGAGGTGATGCTGCCGAAAGCCGACATTCCGCCGCTGCTGAGCGCGCTGACCAAAGCGCTGGAGGCGCGCAATAACGCCTGATTACCTGTCGTTTCGCCATGCCATCAGCATCGGTTTGCCCGCCAGCAGGAGCCAGGCGGGCAACATCACGATACAGAGCAGCGGCAGAAGCGTGGTATCCGGCACGACAACGGCCGCCATAAACAGGCTCAGCCACGCATCGCGCGTGACCACCAGTACCAGTCCCAGAATGGAGCAGGAGACGGTAATCGCCGCAGGGACAGCGTCGACATGCTCATGCAGCATTAGCCCCAGCGCGACGCCAACAAATACCGCCGGGAAGATACGACCTCCCCGGAAACCACAGGCCGCAGCGACCACCAGCGCCGCCAGTTTTACCAGCGCGAACAGCAGATAATCGGAGACGCTAAAGACCTGGCTGAAGGCCAGCTGCTGCATCTCGTCCAGCCCCTTAAACAGCGTAACCGTCCCGCCGATGGCGCCTAAAACGCCCAGAATAAACCCCCCCATGCCCAGAATCAGCACCGGATGCTTCAGCCTGTGCATCAGGCGATGCAGGCGAGGGAGACACCACACCGCGACCATCCCCAGCGCAATGGCGATCGCGACGACGACGGCACCGCTGAAAATATCGGTGAGTTGCATCTGGCCGTAGTGGGGGATGGTGAGTGAAAAATGGGGATGGAAAAACAGGCTGGTGGTGAGGGCTCCCGCAGCGGCGGCCATTAGCGGCGCGAAGAGTTTATCCCACAGCGGTACTTCATGATCACTGCTGAGGGTTTGCGAAAAAATGAGCGCAGCCGCGACCGGAGTGCCAAACAGCGCCCCGATGGTGCCTGCTGACGCCAGGATCGTCCAGTCCAGCGCGCCAACGCGCGGAAAAAGACGCGCCCCCAGAAAGACCGCCAGCGCGATATTAACCGCCATAATGGGATGTTCAGGCCCGAGGCTTACGCCGCCCGCAAGACCGATAATCAGCGCGATAATAAGCCCCGGCAGAGCAGAGGGAGAGACAGGAGCGCCAATCAAGGGTTCCAGTGCCGGGTCCGGCCCGGCATGACCCGGGCTATAGCGGATCACCAGCCCTACGGCAATCCCGGTCAGGGTCAGCATCATCATGATCCAGCCCGGCGAGTCAATGCTGATGCCGAGTTTTACCGGAAGCGCGGTCCATAAAATTGTTTGCAGCACCGCCGCCACTTTCATGACGACGATGAGCACCAGGCTCGACGCCACGCCAATAATCAGCGCCGGGACAGCCAATAACAGCATGGTTCTGGCTCGCGGATGGAGCATGATGATTTCCTTGTACAAAACGGCTTAACGTTACTTTGCACAATCAGCATTGTGGCAATAGTGCAAAAGGTGCTGAAACGGTAAAGTTATAATGTGACGAAGATCGATAATCCATGGGCAGTCACCTTCTGGTCGTTGTTGTTATCACGCCTTGAATTTACAGTGTCCCAAAGATTTATTCTGACTTTAGCGGAGCAGTAGAAGAATGACAAAGTATGCTTTGGTAGGTGATGTAGGCGGCACCAACGCGCGCCTTGCCCTGTGCGATGTGAACAGCGGTGAAATTTCTCAGGCGAAAACCTATTCAGGGCTGGATTACCCAAGCCTGGAAGCGGTGGTTCGCGTCTATCTGGAAGAGCATAAAGTGAGCGTTGAAGACGGTTGTATCGCTATCGCCTGTCCGATCACCGGCGACTGGGTGGCGATGACCAACCATACGTGGGCCTTCTCAATTGCCGAAATGCGGAAAAACCTCGGCTTCTCGCACCTTGAAATTATCAACGACTTCACTGCGGTTTCCATGGCTATCCCAATGCTTAAACCAGAGCATCTGATTCAGTTCGGCGGTACGGCCCCGGTTGAAGGCAAACCGATTGCCGTTTACGGCGCAGGCACCGGCCTGGGGGTGGCGCACCTGGTCCACGTCGACAAACGCTGGGTCAGCCTGCCGGGCGAGGGCGGTCACGTGGATTTTGCGCCGAACAGCGAAGAAGAGGGCATTATTCTAGAGGAGTTACGCGCCGAGATTGGGCACGTGTCGGCCGAGCGGGTGCTTTCTGGCCCGGGCCTGGTGAACCTGTATCGGGCGATTGTAAAATCAGACGGTCGTCTGCCGGAAAATCTGCAACCTAAAGATGTGACCGAACGCGCGCTGGCCGACAGCTGTATTGACTGCCGCCGTGCTTTGTCGCTGTTCTGCGTCATCATGGGGCGTTTCGGCGGCAACCTGGCTCTGAACCTTGGCACCTTTGGCGGGGTCTATATTGCGGGCGGGATCGTGCCGCGCTTCCTCGATTTCTTTACCGCCTCCGGCTTCCGTGGCGGCTTCGAAGACAAAGGCCGCTTCAGGAGCTATGTCCAGGACATTCCTGTTTACCTGATTGTCCACGACAACCCAGGCTTACTGGGCTCCGGGGCGCATCTGCGTCAGGTACTGGGTCAGATCCTCTGATGCTCATTCCCCTCTCCTGCGGGAGAGGGAACGCGCTACAGGTGCATGAGCTGGCGGAACTCTTTCACCCTGCTGCGGCTTACCGGCACCTGAAAATCCAGATCCTTCAGCCGCAAAATATAGGTGTTATTAAACCAGGGTTCGATTTCGCGGATCTTGTTCAGGTTGACGCAGAACGAGCGGTGGCAGCGGAAGAAGTGAGCGGCCGGGAGTTTATTGCAGAATTCGGTGATGTTCATCGCCATGACGTAGGATTCACGCCGCGTATAGACAAACGTCATTTTTTCATGCGCTTCGGCATAGTAAATATCGTCGACAGGCGTGACGATGATCCGTTCGTCCTTCACCAGATTAATCGTGTCGTTTTCCCGCGCTACCGGGCTGGCACTGGCGGGTAATGCTTGCTGCTGCCACGCGGCTTCCAGCTTATGCAGCATGCTGATAATACGCGACTCCTGGTACGGCTTCAGAATATAGTCAAACGCCTCAAGCTCGAAGGCTTCCACGGCATGCTCTTTCCACGCGGTGACAAACACAATAAACGGCTTGTGGGCGAATTGATTGATATTTTGCGCCAGCAGGACGCCGTCCAGCGACGGAATATTAATATCGAGGAATATCGCGTCGACCCGGTTATGCTGTAAAAATTTCAGCACGTCCAGACCATCCTCAAAACAGCCAACAATCTCCATTTGGCTGTGGGTTTTGATAAGCCAGCTCAACTCCTGTTGAGCCAGAAATTCATCTTCTACGATGATGACTTTCATCTGTTACTCCGGCCTACGGCAACAAGGATATCGGGGCATTCACGGGCGTTCGCTCATTCGGAACATAAAAGGCAATTTCGGTGCCCGGCTCAAGACGGTGAATATGCAGCCCGTCACCGTACAGCAGTTTGACCCGGTGATGCACATTCAGCAGTCCGATCTTGTTGCCCGGCATTTCGTTTGATTTGACGCGCTCGATGACTTTCGGATCGATGCCGTGCCCGGTATCGCGCACGGCGATGCGCACGCGGTTACCGCTTTCCGTCACGCTAATCGTTACTACGCCTTTGCCTTTACACGGCTGAATACCGTGAACAATGGCGTTTTCCACCAGAGGCTGGATCAGCAGGCTTGGGATCACGCAACTGACCTCTTCATCAATATCGTAAATGACCGTGAGCTTATCGCCAAAGCGTGCCTGCTCGATGGCGATGTAATCCTTGATTTGATACAGCTCTTTTTTGATGTCGATCTGCTCGTCGTCATTTAGCTCAATGTTGTAGCGCAGATAGCGCGACAGATTAAATATCAGCTGCCGCGCGGTATCCGGATTCAGACGGATGGAAGAGGAGATAGCGTTCAGCGCGTTAAACAGGAAATGGGGATTGATCTTGCTTTGCAGGGCGCGCAGCTCTGCCTTATTTGCCATCTCGCGCAGCTGCTCTGCACGCGAAACCTCAAGTTGAGTGGAGATAATCTGCGACAGGCCAATCGCCATCTCCTGGAGCGAGGAGGTGATTTGGTGCGCATGGCAGTAGTAAATTTTCAGCGTCCCCGTGACCACGCCTTTTTCCCACAGCGGGATCACCAGCATTGAGTGGATCTCTGGCGTCCGGTGGGCTTCATCATTGTTTTTAATGATGATTTTTCCGTAGTTAATCGCCTGTCTGGTGGTCGGGCTGATGGTATCGTCGCTGTCGCGATAATTGTGCTCCCCGACGCCAACGTAAGCCAGCACGTGGTCAATATTGGTGATGGCGACCGCATCGGCGTGAATATCACGGCGGATGATATCGCAAACCTGACGTAAAGATTCGGCGTTAACGTGTCGGAAAAGCGGCAGCGTCTTGTTGGCGATATCCAGCGCCAGCTTGGCCTGACGCGCGGCGCTGGCCTCTTTTTCGCCCTCCACGCTTTGCACCAGCAGCACGATAAAACCGATACAGACGCTCCCGAGGATCATAGGAATACCGATCTTCGAGACGATATCCAGACCCAGCGCAACGGTTGGCGCCCAGACGATGACCAGGATCATGGTCAGCGTTTCGCAGACCATCCCCGCGATAATCCCTGCACGCCAGTGCTGCTTTTTCGGGATTTTGCGGTTAATCCAGCCCGAGAGCAGCCCGGCAATAATGCTGGTGATAAAGCAGGGGACTGCCGTCACGCCGCCAATATCAATCAGGTATCGATGGGTGCCGGCGATGATGCCTGTGATAATCCCAACCCAGGGACCAAAGAGGATCCCGCCCGACATGACGGCGATGATGCGCACGTTCACCAGCGAGCCTTCTACCGGCACCCCGGACCAGGTGCTGAACAGGGCAAACATCGAAAAGATAAACGTGACGGCCAGCAGCTCTTTTGGCGAATGGGCAGATTTATGCAACAGTTCGCGGAACAAGCGGATGCGGATAAGGAAAAAGAGACAGATCAGCATTAATGCCGCGCGGTCGAACACCGCCAGGAGCATATTGAAGATTTCGTGCACGGTCAGGCCTGGGAAAACGGGAAAAATCTATGATAGAAAACATAGGGCCTGATGACCAGCTATCCATCAGATTTATCAAATGGGGAAAAACCATAATTCTCAAAGGGGATTGCTGGCTTTTGACTGAAAGCCGGTGCTTTTCCGTTTGGGGAGAAACGTCAGGTAACGATACTGAAAATATTGTGTTAAATCGTAGCGCTTAAAACTGCCTGTTCGCGATAAGAGTTCCGCTTTTCACTGCAATCACATTCCCGTTTTAGCGCAAAATATTGTTTTGCCGTTATCCTCTCGACAGCGTCTTTTTCTTCAGGTTATTTTCTAAGCACGCCACACGGGTGGCAGCGTCGCTCGGACGGTCCGGGCGCTAACGTGACTCTGAGGAATCTATGGCTGAATTCAGTCCTGAACGCCGTTTTACGCGTATCGATCGTCTCCCCCCTTATGTTTTCAATATCACTGCTGAACTGAAAATGGCTGCGCGTCGGCGCGGCGAAGACATTATCGATTTCAGTATGGGTAACCCTGACGGCCCAACGCCGCCGCATATCGTTGAGAAACTCTGCACGGTTGCGCAGCGTCCTGATACCCATGGGTATTCCACCTCACGCGGCATTCCACGCTTACGTCGGGCGATCTCCCGCTGGTATCAGGATCGTTATCAGGTCGATATCGATCCTGAAAGTGAAGCGATTGTGACCATTGGCTCCAAAGAGGGGCTGGCCCACCTGATGCTGGCGACGCTGGATCACGGCGATACCGTACTGGTGCCGAATCCAAGCTACCCGATTCACATCTATGGGGCGGTGATCGCTGGCGCGCAGGTGCGTTCTGTCCCGCTGGTGGAAGGCGTCGACTTCTTTAACGAGCTGGAACGGGCGATTCGTGAAAGCTATCCGAAGCCGAAAATGATGATCCTCGGTTTCCCGTCAAACCCAACAGCACAATGCGTTGAACTTGAATTCTTCGAGAAAGTGGTCGCGCTGGCTAAGCGTTACGACGTGCTGGTGGTACACGATCTCGCCTACGCCGATATCGTTTATGATGGCTGGAAAGCGCCGTCAATTATGCAGGTACCGGGTGCCCGTGATGTGGCGGTTGAGTTTTTCACCCTGTCGAAAAGCTACAACATGGCGGGCTGGCGAATTGGTTTTATGGTGGGAAACAAAACGCTGGTGAGCGCCCTGGCGCGTATTAAAAGCTACCATGACTATGGCACCTTTACGCCGTTACAGGTCGCGGCCATCGCGGCGCTGGAAGGGGATCAGCAATGCGTGCTCGATATTGCCGCTCAGTATAAACGCCGCCGAGATGTGCTGGTAAAAGGGCTTCATGAAGCAGGCTGGATGGTGGAAATGCCTAAAGCCTCTATGTACGTCTGGGCGAAAATCCCTGAGCCGTATGCGGCGATGGGTTCTCTGGAATTTGCTAAAAAACTGCTTCAGGACGCGAAGGTTTGCGTCTCTCCAGGCATTGGCTTTGGTGACTACGGTGACACGCATGTGCGTTTCGCGCTGATTGAAAACAGCGACCGTATCCGTCAGGCAGTGCGGGGCATTAAAAGCATGTTCCGCGCGGATGGCCTGCTTGCAGCGAAGAGCGTTGCGGAACAACCCGAGTCGTAACGGACAACAAAAAAAACAGGCGCCAACGGCGCCTGTTTTTTTGACTGCATTTTCTTAACTAGATCATCAGAGCAAACGTTCCGGCCCAAACTAAAACAATAACCGAAATGCCCATAAAGAAATATTTCACGTTTCATCGCTCCGCGTATCTTCCGGTACGCATTAAAAAAACAGAGTCCAACTGAGTATAGAGAGTTGAAATCATGCGAAAGGGGAAATCGGAATTATCCCGTGACGTCGCTAACTTCAGCTCTGAATTCTGTGCTTTCCTGTCGCCAGACGGCGCTAATGTACGCCTAAATTTCAGGAGTGACAAGAGGCATTTTTTTAAATACTTTCCTACACTTACGAGTGTCGTGGAACGGCGACAGTTTGATTTCGGTACGCAATAAATGCCTGTTGAGCGACGGTCGAAAAAAGCCGTTACGCACTGCGATTACAGGTGTTTGAAAAGGTTAGTTTCTTAGCGAAACTAACCTTCGAAAGGGGTCAGATATAGAGTGAGGCTTCGCCCAGGGGACGGGTTTTAAAGCGGCGGTGCATCCACAGATACTGCTCAGGTGCACGCATAATCTCAAACTCAATCACCTTATTGATAAAGGTCGCGGCTTCACTCTCATCTTCAGGATAGTTCGCCATCTCTGGGGAGATATGCAGACGATAGCCTGACTTATCCGCTTTTCTGACCATGGTCACCGTCAACATCGCGGCGCCTGAGAGACGTGAAATCACAAAGGTACCGTTCGTCGTAGCGACATCTTTAACCGCAAAGAAAGGAGCAAAACTGCTGCCTTTAGGACCGTAGTCCTGGTCCGGGGCAAACCAGACGGCTTCCCCTTTTTTCAGGGCGCCAACCATACCGCGGAGATTGTTACGGCTGATCATCGCCTTATTTGAACGCATGCGGCCCCGCGTTTGTACCCATTCCATCAGCGCGCTGTTATGCGGGCGATAGGTTGCCATCATTGGCTGACAAAGACCCATAACGCGGCCGCCCAGCTCAAGCGACATAAAATGCACACCCACAACCATCACGCCGCGGTTTTGCATCTGAGCACGTTTCAGGTTATCCAGGCCTTCCACGTCAAACCATTTACGGACACGCTCGTCTGGCCAGAACCAGGCCATACCGGTTTCAAGCAGCGCCATACCGATAGATTTAAAGTTTTCCGCAATCAGCGTTTCGCGCTGCTGGGCATTGTAATGCGGAAAGCAAAGTTCGAGATTTTTTCGGGCAATGGATTCACGACGCTTAAGAAAGTAACGCGATGCGCTGCCGAGCTTAGAACCCAGGAAACGGATCACGGGATATGGAAGTTGAACCAGCAGCCAAAGCACGCCAAGGCCGAACCATGTAAACCAGTAGCGCGGGTGCAGAAACGCCCGCTGAAATTTGGATTGAGACAAAATAGTGGAACCTATGTGAAGCCTGTGAAGGTAGCGCAGACTTCGCGATACCACGTGCCATTGAGACCGTAGGACGAGGTCATGGTTGCAGGCTTTACCGTTCTTTACGACGTTGCCTGGCCATTGCTGACTTGGGTGGGCGGCATAATGTAGCACCGTTATACATTATGAGCCATCACTCGTTTTTGTTTAAAAAAGCGGCAATTGCGGAGTGGTTTGATTTTGCTATTGTTAAATCTGCGTTCCCGCATGTCTCCTGAAGGTGCAGACCATGGAAACCTACCTGCAAACGGTGAAAGAAGAGTGGGTGAAGCTGATTAATGAAACCGATCCCGATGTGCATCGGCTTGCGACTGAGCTTGCCAGAGACAACGCAACTCCCCTGGTCGCTGAATTCTATCGTGTTGTGCTGGCAGATCCATCGGCAGCTGAATTCCTGACAACCGAACAGGTGGAGAGGCAGCTTCAGGAGGCGCTTCGTCGCTGGCTTATTGATGTGCTCTCATGCCGTGTGGATCAGGTTGAAGAGCAGATGCGGGCGCAGCAGCGCGCTGCGGATGTTCATGCCCGTATTGGTATTTCGGTTGATTTAGTTGAAATGGGCTTCCGTGTTCTGAAAAAGCTGCTGTTACCTGTCATTACTACCAGCGCCCATTCGCCTGAGGTGAAGCTGCATATTTATCACTACGCGATAAACAGTATCGATCTGGCCATGGAAGTGATGTCGCGGGCCTATGTATTTAGCGAGAACAATGCGGCGAAAGAGGACGAAAATTATCGCATCTTTTCCTTAATGGAGAACGCAGAAGAGGAGAAGGAGAGACAGACCGCGGCGCTGCTGTCATGGGAAATGGTGCTTCTGTATAAGATCACGCTTAATTCCAGTATCGGCAACAGTCTGCCGCTGGGGCAGTCTGAATTTGGACTGTGGTTTAGCCATAAAGGTCGGCACTATTTCAGCGGCATCGCTGAGGCCGGTCATATCTCTCGTCTGATTCAGGAATTCGATGACCTTTTTAACGAGGTCCGTCTTGCAGGGCAGGGTCTGAGTAATAAAGCGCAGCGGGATAAATTCTTGCAGCGAATGCGTAATACCCTCTCGCAAATCATCACGCTTTTGCGCGAACTGTTTGACGAAGTGTCGCGACACGAGGTGGGGGTTGATGTCCTGACCCGCCTGTTGAATCGCCGTTTTCTGCCAACCATCTTCAAACGCGAAATCCTGCACGCCACCCGGGCGGGAACAAAGCTCTCGACGCTGCTGATTGACGTCGACAAATTTAAACAAATCAACGATACCTGGGGGCACAATACCGGGGACGAGATCCTGCGAAAAGTCTCCGGCGCGTTCTACGACAACGTGCGAACCTGTGATTACGTTTTTCGCTACGGCGGCGATGAATTTCTGATTGTGCTAACGGAAATCTCAGAGGTGGACGCGCTGCGAATTGCCGAGCGTATCCGCAGGCGGGTGGAAAAAATCAAGGTTAACTCCCCAACCGGCGATATTATCCCGCTCTCCCTCTCGATAGGCGTTGCGATGTTCAACGGGCATCCCGATTACGAGCGATTGATTCAGGCGGCGGATGAAGCCTTATACGGCGCGAAACGGCGTGGCCGAAACTGCGTGGAGCTTTGGAAGGGGGCGTAAGGAAAGACAGAAGTGTCCCCTGCAGGAATCGAACCTGCAACTAGCCCTTAGGAGGGGCTCGTTATATCCATTTAACTAAGGGGACGAAGCGGCAAGAGTATAGCGTTATTTACACTTTTCGTTAAGCGCATTGCCGCCTGACTGGTCAAAGAGTCACCGTTCACGCCGATTTTTCGGCAGTTTTATCCTTTTTTTCCTGAGCCTTAAGCTCGGCCTTACGCTTGTTGGACATGTCGTTACGGATTTGCGCATGGCTCAGCAGCGCAAAGATAAAGGTCCCGCCACAAATGTTGCCTGCGAGGGTTGGCAGGGCGAACGGCCAGAAAAAGTCGCTCCAGTGGAGTGTGCCGTTAAATACCAGATAAAGGATCTCCACGGTTCCGACAACAATGTGCGTGGTATCGGCGAGTGCGATAAGCCAGGTCATCAGGATAATCACCACGATTTTCGCGCTGCCCGCTGACGGGAACATCCAGACCATAGTGGCGATGATCCAGCCGGAAATTATGGCATTAGAGAACATTTCAACCGGCGTGTTTTTCATCACATCCATGCCAATTTTCACAAATGCGTCGCGGGTCGGTTCATCAAATATTGGCATATACTCGAACGCCCAGGCGGCTATGCCCGTACCGATCAGGTTCCCCAGCAGCACGACGCTCCACAGGCGCATCAGTAAACCGAAATTACCGAGGGTCGGATTTTGCATGACGGGCAGTACGGCAGTGACGGTATTCTCCGTAAAAAGCTGCTGTCGCGCCATAATGACGATAATAAAGCCGAACGTGTAGCCTAAATTTTCCAGCAAAAACCCGCCCGGTACGCCTTCCAGCTGAACGTGAAATATCCCTTTGGCGAGCAGAGAGGCACCCATCGACAGACCGGCTGCAATGGCTGACCACAGCAGGGCCATCGCGTCGCGCTCCATCTCTTTTTCCCCGTCCTGGCGAATATGCTCATGAATAGCCATGGCGCGCGACGGCAGGCGATCTTCATCGACTTCTATCTCTTCTCCCCGGTCTTTCTCCTCGCTTTCAATCTCATGTTCCTCTTTGCTTTCACCAATTTTCTCTTCGCTAATGTCTTTCATAACAGCTCCTTCGGGGTAATTGCTCATTTAAGCGTAGCGGCTTTTAGCGCTTTCCCCGTGGGGATGCTCTTAAATTGCTGAAAATGGCAATAAAGGTGAGACATCTCTTTCAAAGCCAATATAAAATTGCCAGCGAAACGAATTCCGAAAGACAGGCTATGCTGAAATTAGCGTGATGACGCGAGCGGGTCGTCATTGTCCTCGTAGACATCGGTAAGCGTGCTGTTACAATCACTTGCACGTTTCAGGCGGAGCATCTCAGGCTCCGTCACAGATGGCATTCAACGATAGCCATATTGAACAGGGAGAAATTTATGAAGCTTCGGCTGTCGGCGCTTGCGCTGGGCGTAACAATGCTTGTGGGCTGCGCCAGCTCTGGCGAGCAAACGGGACGCTCCGATCCTCTCGAAGGATTTAACCGTTCAATGTACAGCTTTAACTATAATGTGCTGGATCCATATCTGGTTCGTCCGGTTGCCGTGGCATGGCGTGACTATGTTCCGCAGCCGGCGCGTAACGGGCTGAGCAACTTTACCAGTAACCTGGAAGAGCCAGCGGTTATGGTGAACTACTTCCTCCAGGGCGACCCGTATCAGGGGATGGTGCATTTCACCCGCTTCTTCCTGAACTCCCTGCTGGGTATGGGCGGCTTAATTGATGTCGCGGGCATGGCGAACCCGAAATTACAGCGTGAACAGCCGCACCGTTTCGGCAGCACGCTGGGTCACTATGGCGTAGGTTATGGTCCGTATGTGCACCTGCCATTCTACGGCAGCTTTACCGTGCGTGATGATGGCGGCGACATGGTGGATACGCTGTATCCTGTACTGTCATGGCTCACCTGGCCGCTGTCGATTGGTAAATGGACCGTGGAAGGAATTGAAACGCGTGCGCAACTGCTGGATTCTGATGGTCTGCTGCGTCAGTCTTCCGATCCGTACATCATGGTCCGCGAGGCCTACTTCCAGAACCATGACTTTATTGCCAACGGCGGTAAGCTGAAGCCGGAAGATAATCCGAACGCGAAAGCCATCGAGAACGAATTAAAAGATATCGATTCGGAATAAAAAAAAGGTGAGCAATGCTCACCTTTTTTAATCGTGTTGGGATTAGAACGCGTAGTTGAAGTTGGTACCAAACAGCCAGGCTTTACCTTCAGAGGAAAACTCGTACGGGCCTTCCTGGAAGGTCACCTTCTGGCCATGCATGTACGACACGCCCGCGTCGATAGAGGCATTCTCGTTGAACGCGTAGGTTGCCCCCGCACTCACCCAGAAACGGTCCTGATCCGGAATGGAGATAGAACGTTTATCGGCCGGTACCGGGCTGTCATCAAATGCCACGCCGGTACGGAACGTCCAGTTGTCATCCATATAATAGGTCGTACCAAGCGCGATACGGTAAGCATCGTGGAAGCTTTCGTCTTTATAGAACAGCGTCTGGCCGTTGCTGCCGGTGGCTTTAAGCTCCTCGAACTGGCTCCAGCTGGTATACGCGAGGCTGTAGTGAATTGCCCACTGCGGCGCAACGCGGTTATAACCTGACACTTCCCACATTTCTGGCAGATGCAGCGACAGTGAACCCGGTACGGTTTGATTCGAGGTACCCCATGGAATGGTGGTGCCCGCGCCTGGGACCATACCGTTGACTGGGCTCAGGATGCCGCTTTTGTAATCGCCATCGAAATCAATTTTCACTTCTGAGCGATAGGTCAGACCCCAGCGGTTGTTTTTATCCAGTTCATACAGGATACCGGCGTTCCAGCCGTAACCCCATTCATCACCTTTCAGGCTGGCAATTTTATTGCTGTTTTTCGGCAGTGCAGCAGTTTGCTCCCCGGAGTAACGCTCGATTTTTGCATCGGCGTAGACAGCATCAAAGCCCAGACCAAAGCTCCAGTTATCGTTCAGACGATATGCGCCGCTCAGGTTGAGGTTCAGGGTCGTCAGGTCGGTTTTACCGCCGTATTCCCCGGCCGGATAGTTGTTATTGAACTCCGTTGCCAGGCCATAGTTAGAGGTGACAGAGGCACCCCAACCAAACTGTTCATTGATTGGCGCAACAAAGTGCAGGTTAGGCACCCACGCGGTCGGCGCAATGTTATCCGCCTTCAGATCTGCGCCGGTGAACTGAGATTTGCCAGAAATATTGACATCAGGATCGATGTAAACCGCACCGGCAGAGAAGGTAGGGCGATCAAACATCATGATCAGTGCCGGGTTACGACTCGCGTTGCCTGCGTCATCGGCAATCGCACCTTCCCCGGAATACGCACGGCCAAGGCCAGAGGAAGAAAATTCGTTTAACTGGAAGCCCGCTGACCAGGCGGACGTTGAGACGATTGCCACTGCAACTGCTAAAGCAGTTTGTTTGAACAGGGTTTTCTGGCTCATGACCATAACCTCATTGAGTTATTTTTATTCAATAATTGTTACATACCGTAACAGGAGCGCGAAGTGTAGGGTCTGAGGTATGACTTACAAATCAGACCAGTGGCGAGAGTATAGGTCTGACCAGCTGGGATGTTGCAAGTTTGTTTATTAATATTTTCAGATATGTTTCTTGAAACGAGATCTGGTTGGCAAAATTGTGACCAGTGCGATTCCCCTGAAAAGGAGAATTTTGTTTAAGATCATTTTTTAGTGTGATATTGCTCACTTATCCGATTTTGCGCCATTAACGGCTGGAGGGGGCTCGTCCGGGGGCGTAAAATAGACGCATCGTGTTTATCTCGCGCCCTGCGCGAATACAGAGGAAATTGAGCTATGAGTAAATGCAGTGCTGATGAAACCCCGGTTTGCTGCTGTATGGATGTTGGCACCATTATGGACAACACCGATTGCACCGCCTCTTACAGCCGCGTATTCCCTAACCGCGCTGAAGCGGAAGAGACGCTGGCCGCGCTGAGCCAGCGCGCGCGTGAAGTCGAATCCGATCCGTGTGAAATCAAATCCACCTTCACGGAAGTGGAAGGCGGCGTGCGGCTGGATATCGACTTTGTGTTCGCCTGCGAAGCAGAAACGCTGATCTTCCAGCTGGGCCTGCGTTAATACTTTTTGCACGGGCCTACGATCGTGTAGGCCGGGTAAGGCAACGCCGCAACCCGGCAACAAATCTCACAAATGCCTCTGCCATGCAGGGGCATTTTCTTTTTCTTCTCTGTGCCTTAGCTCGCAATTTTTCGCTTCCCCGATTGGCTCAATGTAAAAAAATAGTTAAGACTATTATCAGGTCAGACCACTTAATGTGTGCGCAAAATTTTTTTACAGGGGAGTGTTATGAGTCAGGCATTACCGCTTATCACCCGACACGGTGACCGCATTGCCATTGTCAGCGGGTTACGTACGCCGTTTGCGCGTCAGGCAACCGCGTTTCACGGTATACCGGCTGTCGATCTGGGAAAAATGGTGGTGGGGGAGATGCTTGCTCGCAGCGAGATCCCGCCAGAGGTTATTGAGCAACTGGTTTTCGGCCAGGTGGTGCAAATGCCGGAAGCGCCCAATATCGCACGTGAAATCGTGCTGGGCACCGGCATGAATGTTCACACCGACGCATACAGCGTCAGCCGCGCCTGCGCCACCAGTTTCCAGGCGGTGGCGAACGTGGCGGAAAGCCTGATGGCGGGGACCATTCGCGCGGGGATCGCCGGCGGCGCGGATTCCTCATCCGTGCTGCCCATCGGTGTTAGCAAACAGCTGGCCCGCATCCTCGTGGATGCCAACAAAGCCCGGACCACCGGTGCGAAGCTCAAACTCTTCTCGCGTTTACGTCTGCGCGACCTCATGCCCGTGCCACCTGCCGTTGCTGAATACTCCACCGGCCTGCGTATGGGCGACACTGCCGAGCAGATGGCAAAAACCTACGGTATTACCCGCGAACAGCAGGATGCACTGGCGCATCGCTCGCATCAGCTCGCTGCGAAGGCGTGGTCGGAAGGCAAACTTGCCGACGAGGTGATGACGGCTTACATCCCGCCTTTCCGCGAACCGCTGGTGGAAGATAACAATATCCGTGGCACCTCGACGCTGGAGGATTACGCAAAACTGCGCCCGGCGTTTGATCGTAAACATGGCACCGTTACGGCGGCCAACAGTACGCCACTGACGGACGGTGCCGCCGCCGTGATCCTGATGACGGAATCCCGGGCGAAAGAGCTTGGCATAACACCGCTGGGCTATTTGCGTAGCTACGCCTTTACCGCCATTGATGTCTGGCAGGACATGCTGCTCGGTCCGGCCTGGTCCACGCCGCTGGCGCTGGAGCGTGCGGGGTTGACGCTGGCTGACTTAACCCTGATCGATATGCACGAAGCCTTTGCCGCACAAACCCTGGCAAACATTCAGCTGCTGGCAAGCGAGCGCTTCGCGCGCGATGTACTGGGCCGCGCCCACGCGACCGGCGAAGTGGATCAGAGTAAGTTTAACGTGCTTGGCGGATCCATCGCCTACGGCCATCCATTTGCGGCGACCGGCGCGAGAATGATAACTCAGACTTTGCACGAGCTGCGTCGCCGCGGCGGCGGTTTTGGTCTCGTTACCGCCTGTGCGGCGGGTGGCCTGGGTGCAGCAATGGTTCTGGAGGCTGAATAATGGAAACGACATCTGCATTTAATCTGGCTGTTCGCCTTGATAACGTGGCTGTTATCACCATTGATGTACCCGACGAAAAGATGAACACCCTGAAGGCCGAGTTCGGCGTTCAGGTGCGTGCGATGCTCAGACAGATCCGCGAAAACAAAGCGATACGTGGCCTGGTATTTATCTCGGCAAAGCCGGATAACTTTATTGCCGGGGCCGATATCAACATGATTGCCCGGGCGAAAAGCGCTCAGGAAGCAGAAGACCTGGCGCGTCAGGGGCAGCAGGTAATGGCGGAGATCCATGCGCTGTCGATACCCGTTGTCGCTGCGATCCACGGGGCCTGCCTGGGCGGTGGGCTTGAGCTGGCGCTGGCCTGTCACAGCCGCATTTGTACCGACGATGCGAAAACCGTACTCGGACTGCCGGAGGTACAGCTTGGATTGCTGCCCGGTTCAGGTGGCACGCAGCGCCTGCCGCGTCTGGTGGGCGTCAGTACGGCGCTGGAGATGATTTTAACCGGTAAACAGCTGCGCGCCCGTCAGGCGTTAAAGGCGGGTCTGGTTGATGAGGTCGTTCCGCACGCCATCTTGCTTGAGGCCGCCGTTGAGCGGGCGCTGAAAGGTCGTCAGGCGAAACGCCCTCTGCCGGTGCGCGAGCGTATCCTCGCCGGGCCGCTGGGGCGTACGCTGCTGTTCAATATGGTGGGTAAAAAAACCGAGCAAAAAACCAAAGGGAACTATCCGGCAGCGACGCGCATTCTGAAGGTGATTGAAACCGGTTTATCGCAGGGCAGCAGCAGCGGTTATGCTGCGGAAGCGAAAGCCTTTGGCGAGCTGGCGATGACGCCGCAGTCGCAGGCGCTGCGCGGCATTTTCTTTGCCAGCACGGAGGTTAAAAAAGATCCGGGCAGTGAAGCTGAACCGGCTCCGCTGCGCGCCGTTGGCGTTCTGGGTGGTGGGCTGATGGGCGGCGGCATCGCATTTGTCACCGCCAGCAAAGGCAAATTGCCCGTACGTATCAAAGATATCAACCCAAAGGGTATCAACCACGCGTTGCAGTACAGCTGGCAGAACCTTGATCGCAAAGTGAAGCGCCGCCATATCAAGGCCAGTGAGCGTGATAAAACCCTCGCGATGATCACTGGCGCCACCGACTACAGTGGGTTTGCACACCGCGATCTGGTGATTGAAGCCGTGTTCGAAGATCTCGCCCTTAAGCAGCAGATGGTGGCGGACGTTGAACAGCATTGCGCGCCGCACACTATTTTCGCGTCAAACACCTCGTCTTTGCCGATCGGCGACATCGCGGCGAAAGCCGTGCGCCCGGAGCAGGTGATAGGGCTGCACTATTTCAGCCCTGTCGAAAAAATGCCGCTGGTGGAGGTTATTCCACATGCCACAACCAGCCCGCAAACTATTGCCACCGTGGTGAAGCTGGCGAAAAAACAGGGCAAAACCCCGATTGTGATCGCGGACAAAGCCGGCTTCTACGTCAACCGCATTCTGGCGCCGTACATTAACGAAGCGATGCGGTTGCTGACGGAAGGGGAGAAAATTGAGCACGTCGATGACGCCCTGGTGAAGTTTGGCTTCCCCGTCGGCCCAATCCAACTTTTGGATGAGGTAGGAATTGATACGGGGACTAAAATTATCCCTGTGCTGGAAGCGGCTTATGGCGATCGTTTTGCGCCGCCTGCAAACTTTGTTTCTGCAATTTTGAAGGACGATCGCAAAGGCAGAAAAAATGAACGCGGTTTCTATCTTTACGCCGTGAAAGGGCGTAAAAGCAAGAAACAGGTCGACCCTTCGGTTTATGCGCTTATTCCTGTCACGGGTCAGGGAAAACTGTCGGCGGTTCAGTGTGCTGAGCGCTGCGTGATGATGATGCTCAATGAAGCGGCGCGCTGCTTTGGTGAGCAGGTGATCAAAAGCGCGCGCGACGGCGATATCGGCGCCGTGTTTGGTATCGGTTTTCCGCCATTCCTTGGCGGTCCGTTCCGGTATATGGATACCCTCGGGGCGGGTGAAGTGGTTGCGATCCTGCAACGTCTGGCCTCGCAATATGGTCCACGGTTTACACCTTGTGACGAATTATTGCAGATGGCGGAACGGGGTCAGACATTCTGGCCCGCAAGGGAAACTGATTGCGTAAACTGAAGTCAAAGAAGGGTAAATCCTGAGGTGATGGAACCTGTTCTGGCGAAATTGTAAACAGAGATTGACTATACTTACGCCATTGAGGTAAAAAACAGCGTTTCATTCACCGAATGGATCAGGCACAATGCCCGGCCATCGGGTTTTCTACCTCAGAGCATTAATCGCGGGTAGTTAACGCCGGTGATTCTGGTTAACAAAAGCGGTGCAATATGCAAGTTTTTATCATGCGTCACGGCGACGCGGCACTCGATGCCGCCAGTGACTCAGTACGTCCTTTAACCGTCTGTGGCTGCGACGAATCCCGTCAGATGGCGACATGGCTTAAAGGTCAAAAAGTGGACATTGAACGCGTTCTGGTGAGTCCGTTCCTGCGGGCAGAACAGACGCTGGATGTGGTAGGGGAGTGTATGAACCTGCCATCCAGTGTGGATGTTCTCCCTGAACTCACGCCGTGTGGCGATGTTGGCCTTGTCAGTGCTTACCTTCAGGCGCTGTGCAATGAAGGCGTCGCTTCCGCACTGGTCATTTCCCACCTGCCGCTGGTCGGCTATCTGGTATCTGAGCTGTGCCCGGGCGAAACGCCACCGATGTTCACAACGTCCGCCATTGCCAACGTCACCCTCGACGAAACCGGCAAAGGGGTCTTTAACTGGCAAATGAGTCCGTGCAACCTGAAGATGGCAAAAGCCATCTGACGTGACGTGCGATATGGCGGGGTGCAGCGTGCCTCCCGCCATCCTGTCAGGGCAATTCTGGCGGCTGCCACTCCTCCACCTCAATCAATACCAGCAATGCGGCATCTCCGCCGTACTCTTTTGGCGCCTGATGAAAAGCCATCACATGTGGATGCTGAGCCAGCCACAGCGGTGTCTGTTGCTTAAGAATATGTTTGCCGTGGCCGTGCATCACGCAGGCGCAAAAAACATGCTCGCGACGACATGCCGCGATCAACGCCCCCAGCTCCTGTTTCGCCTGCATCTGGGTCAACCCATGCAGATCGAGGAACAGCTCCGGCGAATAATCTCCCCGGCGTAATTTTTTCAGTTCAAAATGGCTGACGTCTTCGCGCACGTATTTCACCGCACCCTGCGTATTTAGCAGCGGCTGAAACTCATCTGAAAAATAGTGGCTGTTATCGGCCTGCTCCTGGAGCAACCGTTTGACCGGTACCTCGCTGACTTTTTTACGCTGCGGGCGATGGACAATGGTGTCGTGCGTGATTTGACGCGTCCCGGTCATCAGCTGGCGGAATAGAGCCTGATCCTCCTCGCTGAGCGATGTTTTCTTTTTCATTCGTCATTCTCATCTCGTATTTCCGATAGTGTACCCGACTAAACGCATTTTTTAACCTCAAGCGGTACGCGTCATTGCTGATTTATCGCCGTCTTCATGGCAAACTAGCCGCCGAAAATTATGCGAGCATGCCCTGGAGGAAAGAGTGGATAAAATTTTTGTCGATGAAGCAGTAAACGAGCTGCATACCATACAGGACATGTTGCGCTGGTCGGTTAGCCGCTTCAGCGCCGCCAATATCTGGTACGGACATGGTACCGACAATCCGTGGGATGAGGCCGTGCAGCTGGTGCTGCCGTCTCTCTACCTGCCGCTGGATATTCCGGAAGACATGCGCACCGCGCGCCTGACCTCCAGTGAAAAACACCGCATCGTTGAGCGCGTGATCCGTCGCGTAAACGAGCGCATTCCGGTGGCTTACCTGACCAACAAAGCCTGGTTCTGCGGCCACGAATTCTACGTTGATGAGCGCGTGCTGGTGCCGCGTTCGCCGATTGGCGAGCTGATCAACAACCATTTTGACGGCCTGATTAACCATCAGCCGCAGCACATTCTTGATATGTGCACCGGCAGCGGCTGCATCGCCATTGCCTGCGCGTACGCCTTCCCGGAAGCGGAAGTGGACGCCGTCGATATCTCCACCGACGCGCTGGCCGTCACCGAACACAACATTGAAGAGCACGGGCTGATTCATCACGTCACGCCTATCCGCTCTGACCTGTTCCGCGACCTGCCGACGCTGCAATACGACCTGATCGTCACCAATCCGCCGTACGTGGATGCAGAAGATATGTCCGACCTGCCGAACGAGTATCGTCACGAGCCGGAGCTGGGCCTGGCGTCAGGTTCTGACGGGCTGAAGCTGACCCGCCGCATCCTGGCGTGCGCGCCGGATTATCTGACCGACGACGGCGTTCTGATTTGTGAAGTAGGCAACAGCATGGTACATCTGATAGAGCAGTACCCGGATGTGCCGTTCACCTGGCTTGAGTTCGACAACGGCGGTGACGGCGTCTTTATGCTGACCAAGGCGCAACTGCTTGATGCACGCGAATACTTCAGCATTTACAAAGATTAATCCAGCGGGCTTCGGCCCGTTTCACAACGCTCAAACACAAACAACAACATCGGAGCCGTGATGGCAGGAAACAGTATTGGACAGGTATTCCGTGTGACCACCTTTGGCGAGTCGCACGGTCTGGCACTGGGTTGTATCGTTGATGGCGTCCCGCCAGGCATCGAACTGACCGAAGCCGATTTACAGCATGACCTTGACCGTCGTCGCCCGGGTACCTCTCGCTACACCACGCAGCGTCGCGAGCCGGACCAGGTTAAAATTCTCTCTGGCGTCTTTGAAGGCCGCACCACCGGGACCAGCATTGGTCTGCTGATCGAAAACACCGATCAGCGTTCTCAGGACTATGGTGCTATCAAGGACGTTTTCCGTCCTGGTCACGCCGACTATACCTACGAACAAAAATATGGCTTTCGCGACTATCGCGGCGGCGGACGTTCTTCCGCGCGTGAAACCGCGATGCGCGTGGCGGCAGGGGCAATTGCCAAAAAATATCTCCAGCAGAAATTCGGCATCGTTATCCGCGGCTGTCTGTCCCAGATGGGCGACATTCCGCTGGCAATCAAAGACTGGGATCAAGTAGAGCTCAACCCGTTCTTCTGCGCCGATGCCGACAAGCTGGACGCGCTGGATGAGCTGATGCGTGGCCTGAAAAAAGAGGGCGACTCCATTGGTGCGAAAGTCACCGTGGTGGCCGACGGCGTGCCGGCTGGCTGGGGCGAGCCGGTATTTGACCGCCTTGACGCCGACATCGCCCACGCGCTGATGAGCATCAACGCGGTGAAAGGCGTTGAAATCGGCGACGGTTTTGACGTGGTCAAGCTTCGCGGCAGCCAGAACCGCGACGAAATCACGAAGGCGGGTTTCCAGAGCAACCATGCGGGCGGCATTCTGGGTGGCATCAGCAGCGGGCAGCAAATTATTGCCAATATTGCGCTGAAACCAACGTCCAGCATTACCGTCCCGGGCCACACGATTAACCGCGCTGGCGATGAAGTTGAGATGATCACCAAAGGGCGTCACGATCCGTGCGTGGGGATCCGCGCGGTGCCGATCGCAGAAGCGATGCTGGCAATCGTGCTGATGGATCACTTCCTGCGCCAGCGCGCGCAGAATGCGGATGTGACGACCACCATTCCACGCTGGTAACTATGAAAAAAACCGCAATCGCTCTGCTGGCGCTGCTGGCCAGTGGAGCAAGCCTGGCCGCTACGCCGTGGCAGAAAATCACCCACCCGGTAGCGGGGAGTGCGCAGTCCATTGGCGCTTTCTCCAACGGGTGTATCGTCGGTGCGCAGGCGCTGCCGTTGCAGTCGGATACTTATCAGGTGATGCGTACCGATCAGCGCCGTTATTTCGGCCATCCTGACCTGCTGCTGTTTATTCAGCGTCTTGGCAACCAGGTGCATAACCTGGGGCTGGGGACGGTGCTGATTGGCGATATGGGGATGCCTGCCGGTGGTCGCTTCAACGGCGGTCACGCCAGCCACCAGACCGGACTGGATGTGGATATCTTCCTGCAATTGCCGAAAACGCGCTGGAGCTCAGCGCAGCTGCTGAAACCGCAGGCGCTGGATCTGGTCTCGGCCGACGGTAAACGGGTCGTCGCCTCGCGCTGGTCGCCGGAAATTTCCAGCATGATTAAGCTGGCGGCAGAGGATAACGACGTCACGCGGATCTTTGTTAATCCGGCCATCAAGCAGCAGCTTTGCCTGGATGCGGGAACGGATCGCGACTGGTTGCGTAAAGTGCGCCCGTGGTTCCAGCACCGGGCGCATATGCATGTTCGCCTGCGCTGTCCGGCGAACAGCCTGGAATGTGAAGATCAGCCGCTGCCACCGCCTGGCGATGGTTGTGGTTACGAACTGCAAAGCTGGTTTGAACCGGCCAAGCCTGGAACCTCTAAGCCTGAGAAGAAGACACCGCCTCCGTTGCCGCCTTCCTGCCAGGCGCTACTGGATGAGCATGTACTTTAATGGATAATTTCGTCGATCTGTTCATGGTGTCACCGCTGCTGCTGGCAGTGCTCTTTTTTGTTGCGATGTTAGCCGGATTTATCGATGCCCTGGCGGGCGGCGGCGGGTTGCTCACCGTTCCGGCGCTGCTGGCGGCAGGCATGAGCCCTGCCCAGGCGCTTGCCACCAACAAACTCCAGGCGTGTGGCGGTTCGCTCTCCTCGTCGCTCTATTTTATCCGGCGCAAAGTGGTGAATCTCGCCGATCAGAAGCTCAATATCCTGATGACGTTTATTGGCTCAACGGCGGGTGCGCTGCTGGTCCAGCACGTACAGTCCGACATTCTGCGCCAGATCCTGCCGCTGCTGGTTATCTGTATCGGCCTCTATTTCCTGCTGATGCCAAAGCTCGGGGAAGAAGATCGACAGCGTCGTCTTCACGGCCTGCCGTTTGCGCTGATTGCCGGTGGCTGCGTCGGTTTTTACGATGGCTTCTTTGGCCCGGGGGCAGGTTCGTTTTATGCGCTGGCATTCGTGACGCTGGCCGGATTCAACCTCGCCAAATCCACCGCCCACGCCAAAGTCCTCAACGCGACCTCCAACGTTGGCGGTCTGCTGCTGTTTATCATTGGCGGCAAGGTTATATGGGCAACCGGGTTTGTGATGATGGCAGGGCAGTTTTTGGGCGCGCGCGCAGGCTCGCGTCTGGTATTAAGCAAAGGACAAAAGCTGATCCGCCCGATGATTGTTGTCGTCTCGGCGGTGATGAGCGCCAAACTTCTTTATGACAGCCATGGACAGGAGATCCTCACCTGGTTGGGGATGAACTAATGAACAGTACGCATAACTACGAACAGCTGATTGAGATCTTCGATAGCTGTTTCGCTGATGATTTTAATACCCGTCTGATTAAAGGCGACGACGAACCGATCTATCTTCCAGCTGATGACGAGGTTCCGTATAACCGCATCATCTTTGCCCACGGCTTTTACGCCAGCGGTTTGCACGAAATTTCGCACTGGTGTATCGCCGGGAAAGCGCGTCGCGAGCTGGTGGACTTTGGTTACTGGTACTGCCCGGACGGGCGCGACGCCGCCACCCAGGGGCAGTTCGAAGATGTGGAGGTGAAACCTCAGGCGCTCGAATGGCTGTTCTGCGTAGCGGCGGGTTTCCCGTTCAACGTAAGCTGTGACAATCTCGAAGGCGACTTCGAGCCAGACCGTATCGTCTTCCAGCGCCGCGTTCATGCGCAGGTGATGGAATATCTTGAGAAAGGCATCCCGGCACGTCCGGCACGCTTGATCGAGGCTTTACAGAATTATTACCACACGCCGGAGATCACGGCGGAATGCTTCCCTTGGCCGGAAGATCTTTAACAGAGGAAAGAAGATGATCGCAGAATTTGAATCACGCATTCTGGCGTTAATTGATGACATGGTGGAACACGCCAGTGATGATGAGCTGTTCGCCAGCGGTTATCTGCGTGGTCACCTGACGCTGGCGGTAGCCGCGCTGGAAGCCGGGGACGATCACTCTGCCGACGCCGTTCACGCGGAAGTCACTCGCAGCCTGGAAAAAGCCATTCTGGCCGGGGAACTCTCTCCGCGCGACCAGTCTTTAGTGCTGGGCATGTGGGACAATTTGTTCCAGCAGGCGAAAGCGAAGTAAGTGTATCACCGCCCTCTCCCACAGGGAGAGGGCCGGGGTGAGGGTACCAGACCGCACCCTACTTGACCATTTTCCCCTTCAGCAATTTCCGCACCCACAGTCGGTTTGGATTCAGCCCCGCGAGCGTAACCCTGTCCAGCGGAACCGGCTCGTCGCTCATTTGCGCGGCTAACGCTTCAGCCAGCAGCGGCGCGGAGCATAATCCCCGCGAGCCTAAGCCACCCAGCATAAACAGCTCGGGGTGAACGGGAGCACTTACCGCCGTTTCTTTGTTGTCAGCAAGATCCTGATAGACTTCAAGCGTGGCGTCATAGTCCGGCACGTTTCCCGCCATCGGCAGGTGATCGCGGGTCGCGCAGCGTACGCCGCAGCGCGCCTGACCCTCACCGACATTCACCTCTTTTGCCCACGACGCATCCGGGAAACAGTCGAGCAGGCGCTGGCGGTTTTGCTGCTGATCCGCTTCGCTGTACTGCATATCTGTTTCACCGCGATGGTAGCTGGCACCGATGCAGTGATGGCCGTTGGACGGGTTTTGCGGCGTCAGGTAGCCGTCGTAACACAGCACCTGACGCAGTTTGCTCAGTTGGGGGGCGGCAGGAATATGGCTTACCTGGCCGCCGACCGGATAAACCGGCAATGACGCTGTCTGGGTAAACTGGCTGATATGATGCCCGTTGGCCAGCACAACGCTGGCATGCTGCGCCTCTTTGCCGTTAGCGAAACGCAAATTCCAGTGCGCAGTGCGGCTTAGCGATTGAACCTTATGGGCATAATGCACTGTCAACCCACGCGACTGCCCGAGGGCTATCGCCGCAGAAGTCAGTTCAGCCGGACACAGCCAGCCGCCGAGTGGATACTGAATACCCCCGCAGCCGGTGTCGACGCCAGCGGTCTCTGCAACCTGCTGCGCCGTGACGGCATGGGCGATGGCCTCCGGCAGACCCAGCGACAGCATTTGTGTGATTTTCTGCTGGCTCTTCTCGTCCCAGCCGAGCTGCGTCACGCCGCACCAGTTGTGGTCGAACGCAACCGGCAGGCTATCGTAAAGGCGGCGAGCAAACGTAAACGCCGCCGGGAAGAACTGGAACAGTGCCGGATCGTGTGAACTTAATAAGGGATAAAGCGCGCCCTGACGGTTGCCTGATGCGCCCGTCGCCGGCGCCTCGTCAGCGCAGTAGAGCGTCACCTGCCAGCCACGGTGCAGCAGCGCCAGCGAGAGCAGGGCGCTGGCGATACCCCCGCCCACAATGGCGACCTCACGCGAGGTGCTGGCGCGACGGGCAAACCAGGGGGCCTGCGCCGGGATCGCCAGATCCTGTTCCATCACCCCGACCAGCATGTCGCGTTTGCGGCCAAAGCCTTTGGTTTTCCGCATGGTAAACCCCGCCTCCTGCAACCCACGGCGAACAAATCCCGCCGAGGTGAAGGTAGCAAGCGTCGCGCCCGGGCGCGCCAGACGTGCCATGGCGCTGAACAGGTGCGGGCTCCACATGTCCGGGTTTTTGGCGGGCGCAAAACCATCCAGGAACCAGGCGTCCACCTTCTGATTCATTGAGTCATCGAGCTTATCGGTCAGGTCGTTAATGTCGCCCAGCCACAGGTCGAGGGTGACGCGTCCGTCGTCCAGAATCAGACGATGGCAGCCGCCGATAGCCGGAGGCCACTGGGCCTGAAGCTGTTCCGCCCAGTGGGTAAGCTCCGGCCAGCGCTGATGGGCAAGCCGCAGATCGTGCGCGGTAAGCGGAAATTTTTCGAAACTGATGAAATGTAATCTTTGTAAGGTAGCCTCGGGGTGGGCAGCGCGAAACTGGTCGAACGCCTGCCAGAGGGTCAGAAAATTCAGCCCGGTGCCGAAACCGCTCTCCGCTACGACAAACAGGCTGCGCGGATGCTCAGGGAAGCGGGTGCTGAGATGATTTCCTTCGAGGAAGACATAGCGCGTCTCTTCCAGTCCGTTATCATTAGAAAAGTAGACGTCATCAAAATCTCGGGAAACAGGTGTACCCTCAGCGTTGAATTCGAGGTTGGCAGGTTGTATGGCGTTTTGTTTCACGTAAGTTACTCGTCCGACAGGCAGTGGCACGATCTTAGCGATGTGAGCCCATCGGTGCAAATTTCCACAGAAAATGGCTGATCGGACTTGTTCGGCGTACAAGTGTACGCTATTGTGCGACTCGAAACTTTTTATAGTGCGACTTACAGAGGTATTGAATGAAACGTGCAGTGATTACTGGCCTGGGCATCGTTTCCAGCATCGGTAATAACCAGCAGGAAGTCCTGGCATCTCTGCGTGAAGGACGCTCCGGGATCACTTTCTCTGAAGAGTTTAAAGATTCTGGAATGCGTAGCCACGTATGGGGTAACGTTAAACTGGACACCACCGGTTTAATTGACCGTAAAGTGGTTCGTTTCATGAACGATGCCTCTATCTACGCCTATCTTTCCATGCAGGAAGCGATCAAGGATTCTGGTCTGAGCGAAGACGCTTACCAGAACAACCCACGCGTGGGCCTGATTGCAGGCTCCGGCGGTTCCTCTAAAGCTCAGGTGTTCGGTGCTGACGCCATGCGCAGCCCGCGCGGCCTGAAAGCGGTCGGTCCATACGTTGTGACCAAAGCCATGGGGTCAGCGGTTTCCGCGTGCCTGGCAACGCCGTTCAAAATCCACGGTGTGAACTACTCCATCAGCTCCGCATGTGCGACCTCCGCACACTGTATCGGTAATGCGGTTGAGCAGATCCAGCTGGGCAAACAGGACATCGTATTTGCTGGCGGCGGCGAAGAGCTGGGCTGGGAAATGGCCTGTGAGTTTGACGCAATGGGCGCACTGTCCACCAAATACAACGAAACGCCAGACAAAGCGTCCCGTACTTATGACGCACACCGCGACGGTTTTGTTATCGCTGGCGGCGGCGGTATGGTTGTGGTTGAAGAGCTGGAACACGCGCTGGCGCGTGGCGCGCACATCTATGCTGAGATCGTGGGCTACGGCGCAACGTCTGACGGCGCTGACATGGTTGCTCCATCCGGTGAAGGCGCGGTGCGCTGCATGAAGATGGCGATGCACGGCGTTGACACCCCAATCGACTACCTGAACTCCCACGGTACTTCTACTCCGGTAGGCGACGTGAAAGAGCTGGGTGCGATCCGTGAAGTGTTCGGCGACAACAGCCCGGCTATCTCTGCAACCAAAGCCATGACCGGTCACTCTCTGGGAGCGGCGGGCGTGCAGGAAGCGATCTACTCTCTGCTGATGCTGGAAAACGGCTTTATCGCGCCAAGCATCAACATCGAAGAGATGGACGAGCAGGCGGCTGGCCTGAACATCGTGACCGAAACCACCGAACGTGAGCTGACGACCGTTATGTCCAACAGCTTCGGTTTCGGCGGCACCAACGCCACGCTGGTGATGCGTAAGCTGAAAGCGTAAGCGTTTGAAGGTATAGTAGAAGGGAGCCGCGCGGCTCCCTTTTTTATGCCTGAACACGGAGTTATGCATGAAGGCTGTTACCCCTGAGAAGAGCGCTCCTTCCGGGAACCTTTCCCTTTTCCGCATCGCCTTTGCGGTGTTTCTGACCTATATGACAGTTGGCCTGCCGCTGCCGGTGATCCCCTTGTTCGTTCACCAGGAGCTGGGCTATGGCAACACCATGGTCGGTATTGCGGTGGGCATTCAGTTTTTAGCGACGGTATTAACCCGGGGCTACGCCGGTCGCCTGGCGGATCAGCACGGCGCAAAACGCTCGGCGTTGCAGGGCATGTTTGCCTGCGGGCTGGCGGGGGGAGCCTGGCTGCTGGCGGCGCTGTTGCCGATAGATGCAGCGTATAAATTCGCGCTGCTGGTGGCAGGGCGCCTGATCCTCGGCTTTGGCGAAAGCCAGCTGCTGACCGGCACCCTGACCTGGGGAATGGGGCTGGTGGGGCCTGCGCGTTCCGGAAAAGTGATGTCCTGGAACGGAATGGCGATTTACGGCGCGCTGGCGGCAGGCGCTCCACTGGGGCTGCTGATCCACAGCCAGTTTGGTTTTGCGGCGCTGGCAGGCACCACCATGGTATTGCCGCTGCTGGCGTGGGCGTTTAACGGTTCGGTACGTAAGGTGCCCGCCCATAAAGGCGAGCGTCCTTCGCTGTGGAGCGTGGTGGGGCAAATCTGGCAGCCGGGGCTTGGGCTGGCGCTTCAGGGGGTGGGCTTCGCGGTTATTGGTACCTTTGTCTCCCTCTATTTCATGAGCCGCGGCTGGGCGATGGCGGGCTTTACGCTGACGGCCTTTGGCGGCGCGTTTGTATTGATGCGCGTGCTGTTTGGCTGGATGCCGGATCGCTTTGGCGGCGTGAAGGTGGCCGTGGCGTCACTTGTCATTGAGACCATGGGTCTGGTACTGCTCTGGCAGGCGCCCTCTGCATCCGTTGCGCTGCTGGGTGCGGCGTTAACCGGCTGCGGCTGCTCGCTGATCTTCCCGGCGCTGGGCGTTGAAGTGGTGAAGCGCGTCGCTCCGCAGGTGCGCGGCACGGCGCTGGGCGGCTATGCGGCGTTTCAGGATATCTCATACGGCATCACCGGGCCGCTCGCGGGGCTGCTTGCAACGTCGTTTGGCTATCCTTCCGTCTTCCTGGCCGGTGCGGTGTCAGCGGTGGTGGGAATTGTGGTGACGCTGGTGGCGTTTCGCAGGTCGTAGTTTTTTGCCCGGTGGCGCTTCGCTTACCGGGCCTACAACCGCGCGAACCGTAGGCCGGGTAAGGCGTAGCCGCCACCCGGCAGTTTTAAGCAACCAGCCAGAAAATCGCCAGCGCAATCACCAACGCGATAAACATCAATCCCGGACGGGCAGAAAGCGTTTTGAACGTATCAACTACGGGGGCAAACAGCGGGCTGTAGATCGGCTGAATGTTTCTTACCTCCGGCACGCCGCCTTCCCGCTCGGCGCGGCGAATGAAGATCTGATTGAGCACATCCTGCACCTGCGCGGTGGTCAGCACCGTTTGCGGCGTAGCCTGCCAGCTCTGCTGAGCGTAATCCCGAATCATATCGAACTCGTGCGGTTCCAGCGGTTGTTTCAGCGCCGCCTGTACGCTGTGCAGGGTCGGGGCGCTCTGGGTGCTGAGCGTCTGACGCGCCTGGAGCCAGGTGACCAGATGGGTAAACTGTTTTGCCGGGATCATCTCGCCCGCTTTCATACCGGAAAGTTCCAGCATGGATTGCCAGATAAGCTTTGTGGGTTCGCCGGTAGCGGCAGCCAGCTTAGTGACCATCTGCTTGAGCGTATTATGCTCCGCAGGCTGCAATGGCCGCTCTGTAGACGGGCGCTGTTGCGGCTGCGGGATAGAAAGCTGATTGCTTTGCAGCAGGGTCAACACGGTTTTCAGCTGTTCCGGAGAAAGCTGGCTCAGGGCGGTATGACCGTACTGTTGACGGATAAAATCACTCACCGCCTGGCGATTATTCCCCTGGCCCAATAGCTCGGTCAGCTGCGAGATAATCTGGCGGGTAGTATGTTGCTGCTGTGCGCTGGTAAGACGCTGGTTAAGGTTTTGTTCGGCGGCAGGGAAATGGCGCGACTGTAGCGGCGCATCGTTTCTGACGCCCAAATCGTGCTTAACGCCGGCCCATACCTCTGCGTTTTGCTGTGAGGTTAACGCAATAAGACGCGTGATCAGACGCTCCAGTACGGTGCGTTGCTGCGTGGAGAGCGGTTGTTCGCCTGGCGTGTTGGGCGTTACGGGGCCTTCACCCGGAGGGCGCGGAGGCGTACCTGAAATGGGCTGCATCGTCAAAAATCCTTAAAGTCAAACTCTGCGTAACCGGGCGGAGATATATGCCCGGCGGCGAGATTATGGCACACTTGGCAGGTTTACTTCCTCTCAAACAGGTACTCAGACGTGAAAATCCTCGTTGATGAAAATATGCCTTACGCCCGTGAGCTGTTCAGCCGCCTGGGTGAGGTTAAGGCTGTCCCTGGTCGCCCGATTCCGGTCAGCGAACTGGACGATGCAGACGCCCTGATGGTGCGCTCGGTGACCAAAGTAAATGAGGCACTGCTCACCGGCAAAGGGGTTAAATTTGTCGGGACGGCAACGGCCGGGACCGATCATGTGGATGACCAGTGGCTTAAGCAGGCGGGGATTGGTTTTTCCGCGGCGCCAGGCTGTAACGCCATTGCCGTCGTGGAATATGTTTTCTCCTCACTATTGATGCTGGCCGAGCGCGATGGTTTTGCGCTGAAAGACCGCACCGTCGGGATTGTGGGGGTGGGCAACGTGGGCGGACGTCTGCAAAAGCGTCTGGAAGCCTGGGGTATCCGCACCCTGCTGTGCGATCCGCCGCGTAAGGATAACGGCGATGAAGGCGACTTCCGCACGCTGGATGAGCTGGTCGACGAGTGCGACGTCATCACCTTCCATACGCCGCTCTTTAAAGAGGGGCCGTACAAGACTCTGCACCTGGCCGACGAAAAGCTGATCCGCCGTCTGAAGGCTGGCACTATTCTGATAAATGCCTGCCGGGGACCGGTGGTGGATAACGCGGCGCTGCTGGCATGTCTCGACGAAGGACAAGAGCTTAGCGTCGTGCTGGACGTCTGGGAACCCGAGCCGGATCTCAACGTCGCCTTGCTGAATAAGGTGGACGTGGGTACCGCGCATATTGCGGGTTATACCCTTGAAGGCAAAGCGCGTGGCACAACCCAGGTGTTTGAGGCTTACAGCGCCTTTATCGGCCATCCGCAGCAGGTGGCGCTGGATACGCTGCTGCCCGCCCCGGAATTCGGCCGCATTACCCTTCATGGCCCGCTGGATGAGGCAACGCTGAAAAGACTGGTGCATTTGGTGTATGATGTGCGCCGCGATGACGCGCTGCTGCGTAAAGTGGCGGGTATTCCGGGTGAGTTTGACAAGCTGCGCAAAAATTACCTTGAGCGCCGCGAGTGGTCTTCCCTGTATGTCATGTGCGATGACGCGTCAGCGGCGGGGCTGCTGCATAAACTGGGATTTAACGCCGTTCACCACCCGGCACGTTAATGTCTTCTTAATGCTCCCTGTCGGATGCTCCGGCAGGGACGCTTTTTATTTCTGGAGTAAACCACCATGTCTGAAGGCTGGAACATTGCCATTTTGGGTGCCACTGGCGCCGTGGGCGAAGCCCTGCTTGAAACCCTTGCTGAGCGTCAGTTCCCGGTGGGTGAGATTTACGCACTGGCGCGTACCGACAGCGCAGGAGAACATCTGCGTTTCGGCGGCAAATCCGTGATGGTGCAGGATGCCGCCGCGTTTGACTGGACGCAGGCTCAGCTGGCGTTTTTTGCCGCAGGTGCGGAAGCCACGGCGTCTTACATTGAAGAAGCGACAAATTCAGGCTGTCTGGTGATCGACCTGAGCGGCCTGTTCTCCCTGGAGCCGGATGTGCCGCTGGTGGTGCCGGACGTCAACCCGTTTGTGCTGGCTGACTACCGCAACCGCAACATCATTGCAGTACCGAACAGCCTCACCAGCCAGCTGCTGACCGCGCTGAAGCCGCTGATCGACGACGGTGGCCTGTCGCGTATTTCCGTGACCAGCCTGCTTTCAGCCTCCGCTAACGGTAAAAAAGCCGTAGACGCACTGGCAGGGCAGAGCGCGAAGCTGCTGAACGGTATCCCGATCGACGAAGATGATTTCTTTGGCCGCCAGCTGGCGTTCAACATGCTGCCGCTGCTGCCGGATCGTGAAGGTTCGGTGCGGGAAGAGCGTCGTATCGTCGATGAAGCACGCAAAATTTTGCAGGATGACGGGCTGATGATCTCCGCGAATGTCGTGCAGTCTCCGGTCTTTTACGGCCACGCGCAGATGGTCGGGTTTGAAGCCCTGCGTCCGCTGGCGGCTGAAGAAGCCCGCGACGCGTTTGGCCGCGGTGAGGACATTGTCCTGTCCGAAGAGAGCGAATTCCCGACGCAGGTGGGCGACGCCACCGGCAGCGCGCATCTCTCTGTGGGCTGCGTGCGTAACGATTACGGTATGCCGGAGCAGGTGCAGTTCTGGTCCGTTGCCGACAACGTGCGTTTTGGCGGCGCGCTGATGGCGGTCAAAATCGCGGAAAAACTGGTGCAGGAGTATCTGTACTGATGTCAGATGTGGAACAAAAGCCGGTCCACAGAATTGCCCTCGGCATTGAATACGATGGCAGTAAATACTATGGCTGGCAGCGGCAGAATGAGGTGCGCAGCGTCCAGGAGAAGCTGGAGAAAGCGCTCTCTCAGGTGGCGAACGAACCGATAAGCGTCTTCTGTGCGGGCCGCACCGATGCCGGCGTTCACGGCACGGGGCAGGTGGTGCATTTTGACACCACCGCCGTGCGCAAAGACGCGGCCTGGACGCTGGGTGTAAATGCGAATTTGCCTGGTGACATTGCCGTACGTTGGGTGAAAGCTGTGCCGGATGATTTTCACGCGCGTTTCAGCGCGACGGCGCGGCGCTACCGTTATGTCATCTATAACCAGCGCCTGCGCCCGGCGGTGTTAAGCCAGGGCGTGACGCATTTTTATGAACCGCTGGATGCAGAACGTATGCAGCGTGCGGCGCAGTATCTGATTGGAGAGAATGATTTTACGTCGTTTCGTGCGGTGCAGTGTCAGTCCCGTACGCCGTGGCGTAACGTCATGCACATTAACGTCAGTCGTTATGGCGCGTATGTGGTGGTGGATATCAAAGCCAATGCCTTTGTACATCATATGGTGCGGAATATTGTAGGCAGCCTGATGGAAGTGGGCGCCGGACACCAGCCGGAGAGCTGGATTGCAGAACTGCTGGCAGCGAAGGACAGAACGCTTGCGGCAGCAACGGCGAAAGCGGAAGGGCTGTATCTGGTTTCGGTGGATTATCCGGACCGGTTCGACCTGCCAAAACCGCCAATGGGCCCGCTGTTTTTAGCGGACTAAACAAAGGTGCAATTAGGGCTTAGACAATATGGACGTAATACGTTTTCTGATTGATTTCATCCTGCATATTGATGTTCACCTGGCGGAGCTGGTCGCGCAGTACGGCGTCTGGGTGTACGCCATTCTGTTCCTCATTCTGTTCTGTGAAACCGGCCTTGTGGTTACGCCGTTCCTGCCGGGAGATTCACTGCTGTTCGTGGCGGGCGCGTTATCCGCACTGCCAACAAATGACCTGAATGTCCATCTGATGGTGGTCCTGATGATCATCGCCGCGATTGTTGGTGATGCGGTCAATTACACCATCGGGCGGGTGTTTGGCGAGCGGTTGTTCAGTAATCCGGACTCGAAGATTTTCCGCCGCAGTTATTTAGATAAGACCCATGCGTTCTATGAGCGCCATGGCGGTAAGACCATTATCCTTGCCCGTTTTGTGCCTATTGTGCGTACATTTGCACCGTTTGTGGCGGGAATGGGTCACATGTCCTATCGTCATTTTGCCATGTATAACGTGGTGGGCGCGCTGCTGTGGGTGCTGCTGTTCACCTATGCAGGCTACCTGTTTGGCGATCTGCCGGTGGTTCAGGAAAACCTTAAGTTACTGATTGTAGCGATTATTGTGCTTTCCGTACTGCCTGGCGTCATCGAAATTATCCGTCACAAACGCGCGGCGGCAAAGCAAGCGAAGTAAATGCACGCTGGCGGTTCGACCACTTTTTTATCCAAAGTTTCGGGCTGTTATGTTTTAATGTGCAACATTCATGGTCTGTTGGAGGCAAAAATGGCATTATTCGCCTCTTACAGCAAAACTGGCATACGACCAGGTTCAGGCAGAAAGGTTATCAATGAGCTGGATTGAACGAATTAAAAGCAACATTACCCCAACGCGTAAAGCGAGCATTCCTGAAGGGGTATGGACGAAGTGTGATAGCTGCGGCCAGGTTCTGTATCGCGCAGAGCTGGAACGCAATCTTGAGGTGTGTCCGAAGTGTGACCACCATATGCGTATGTCGGCGCGCAACCGCCTGCATAGCCTGCTGGACGAAGGTTCTCTGGTAGAACTGGGCAGCGAACTGGAGCCAAAAGATGTGCTTAAGTTCCGCGACTCCAAAAAATACAAAGATCGTCTGGCCTCTGCACAGAAAGAGACCGGCGAGAAAGACGCGCTGATCGTCATGAAAGGCACCCTGCACGAGATGCCGGTGGTTGCTGCCGCGTTTGAGTTCTCCTTTATGGGCGGCTCAATGGGCTCTGTGGTTGGCGCGCGCTTCGTGCGTGCCGTTGAGCAGGCGCTGGAAGACAACTGCCCGCTGATCTGCTTCTCCGCCTCCGGTGGCGCACGTATGCAGGAAGCGCTGATGTCCCTGATGCAGATGGCGAAAACCTCTGCGGCGCTGGCGAAAATGCAGGAGCGCGGTCTGCCGTACATCTCGGTACTGACCGATCCAACCATGGGCGGCGTTTCTGCAAGCTTCGCGATGCTGGGCGACCTGAACATCGCTGAGCCAAAAGCGCTGATCGGCTTTGCGGGTCCTCGCGTTATCGAGCAGACCGTACGTGAGAAACTGCCGCCGGGCTTCCAGCGCAGTGAGTTCCTCATTGAGAAGGGCGCCATCGACATGATCGTCCGCCGTCCGGAAATGCGCCTGAAACTGGCAAGCGTCCTGGCGAAGCTGATGAATCTGCCGGCGCCGAACCCGGACGAGCCGCGCGAAGGCGTGGTGGTACCGGATCAGGAACCCGAGGCCTGATAACTGAAAAGGGCAGGGCCGAATGGCGCTGCCCTTTTGCTTTCTAAACCGTTAATGACAACCGGGCATCATGGAAAATAAAAGCATTCCTCAAGCCACGTCGCCCCTGGCCGCGTGGCTTTCTTATCTGGAAAACCTGCACAGTAAAACTATCGACATGGGCCTTGAGCGCGTAAGCCAGGTTGCCGCGCGTCTTGACGTGTTGAAACCCGCGCCTTTCGTATTTACCGTGGCCGGCACTAACGGTAAAGGCACCACCTGCCGCACGCTGGAATCTGTCCTGATGGCGGCGGGGTACAAGGTTGGCGTTTACAGCTCGCCGCATCTGGTGCGCTATACCGAGCGCGTGCGCGTGCAAAACACCGAGCTGGCGGAATCCGCCCATACGGCGTCGTTTGCCGCTATCGAAGCTGCGCGCGGCGAAACCTCATTAACCTATTTCGAATACGGCACCCTGTCGGCGCTGTGGCTGTTTAAGCAGGCGCAGCTGGATGTGGTGATCCTGGAAGTGGGGTTGGGCGGGCGTCTGGATGCCACCAATATGGTGGATGCGGATGTCGCCGTCGTCACCAGCATCGCGCTGGATCACACCGACTGGCTGGGCCCGGACCGCGAGAGCATTGGCCGTGAGAAGGCCGGTATTTTCCGGGCCAATAAGCCTGCCGTGGTAGGCGAACCGGACATGCCGCATACCATTGCTGAGGTAGCGAAAGAGAAGGGCGCTCGTCTGCTGCGTCGCGGCGTGGACTGGCAGTATGAGGTGCAGGACAAAGGCTGGCGCTTCAGCGATGCGCAGGGCGTGCTGGAGAATCTGCCCCTGCCGCAGGTGCCACAGCCTAACGCGGCGACTGCGCTGGCAGCCCTGCGCGCCAGCGGATTAGCGGTAAGCGAGCAGGCAATCCGCGACGGCATTCAGAACGCACTGTTACCGGGACGTTTTCAGATTGTGAGTGAGTCACCGCGTCTGATTCTGGATGTTGCACATAACCCGCATGCGGCGGCGTACCTCGCAGGACGTCTCAAATCGTTACCAAAAACCGGGCGCGTGCTGGCGGTTATCGGTATGCTTCATGATAAAGATATCGGCGGCACGCTGGCCTGCATGGAGAGTGTGGTCGATAGCTGGTATTGTGCTCCTCTGGAAGGGCCGCGCGGCGCGACTGCTGAGCAGTTGATGGAACATCTCGGCAAAGGCGAAATCTACAGCAGTGTGGTTTCGGCCTGGCGTGCCGCGATGGCGGAGGCTAAACCAGAAGATACCGTGCTGGTGTGTGGGTCATTCCACACGGTGGCACATGTCATGGAAGTGATGGACGCGGGGAGAACCGGTGGCGAGTAAGTTTCAGAACCGTTTAACAGGAACCATTGTGCTGGTCGCGCTCGGGGTGATTATTCTCCCGGGACTGCTCGACGGGCAAAAAAAGCATTACCAGGATGAATTTGCGGCCATTCCGCTGGTACCCAAACCGGGCGATCGCGACGAGCCCGATATGCTGCCAGCGGCAACGCAGGCGCTGCCTGCCCAGCCGCCAGAAGGCGCAGCGGAAGAGGTGCGCGCAGGTGATGCAGCCGCGCCGTCTCTTGATCCGTCGCGTCTGGCCGCGAATAACAACGTTGAAATCGATCCTGTACCGGTAGAGCAACCCAAACCGGTTGAAAAACCGAAGCCGGTAGAGAAAACGCAGCCTAAACCGCAGCGTGACAAAGCCGACGAGCAGCTGGCTGCGGCAACGGAAACGCCGCCACCGGCCAAACAGACCCAGCAGGAGGCCGCCCCTACGGGTAAAGCCTATGTCGTTCAGCTCGGTGCGTTGAAAAATGCAGATAAGGTCAATGAGATCGTGAGTAAACTGCGCGGCGCGGGATACCGTGTTTATACTTCACCCACCACGCCGGTACAGGGTAAAATTACCCGTATCCTCGTGGGGCCGGATGCGTCTAAAGATAAGCTCAAAGGTTCGCTTGGCGAGCTGAAGCAAATCTCCGGCCTGAGCGGTGTGGTGATGAACTACAGCGCAAACTGATAGAAATTACCCCCTCACCCTAACCCTCTCCCCAAAGGGGAGAGGGCCGGGGTGAGGGGGAGGCAGACGTTCACAGAAACGTCAACGGTGCGGTGGCGTTGAGCATTTTTTCAGCGCCTTTTTTATTTACGCGTGGGAAGGAAATCCCTACGCAAACGTTTTCTTTTTCTGTTAGAATTCGCCCCGAACTGGATGACAGGGCGTTTAATCGTGGGACACATATGGTCTGGATTGATTACGCCATCATTGCGGTGATTGGTTTTTCCTGTCTGGTTAGCCTGATCCGTGGCTTTGTTCGTGAAGCGTTATCGCTGGTAACCTGGGGTTGTGCTTTCTTTGTTGCCAGTCATTACTACACTTACCTGTCTGTCTGGTTCACGGGCTTTGAAGATGAACTGGTCCGAAACGGAATCGCCATCGCGGTGCTGTTTATCGCGACGCTGATTGTCGGCGCTATCGTCAATTACGTGATAGGTCAGCTGGTCGAGAAAACCGGTCTGTCAGGAACGGACAGGGTACTCGGCATCTGTTTCGGCGCGTTGCGAGGCGTGCTCATTGTGGCCGCGATCCTGTTCTTCCTGGATACCTTTACCGGGTTCTCCAAAAGTGAAGACTGGCAAAAATCGCAGCTCATTCCGGAGTTCAGCTTCATTATCAGATGGTTCTTTGACTATCTGCAAAGCTCGTCGAGTTTCTTGCCCAGGGCATAAACCCTGAGATGTGGCTTAACGAGGAAAAGACGAATGTGCGGTATTGTCGGTATCGCCGGTTTCATGCCGGTAAACCAGTCGATTTATGACGCGTTAACGGTGCTTCAGCACCGTGGGCAGGATGCTGCGGGTATCATCACCATTGATGCAAACAACTGCTTCCGTTTACGCAAGGCGAATGGCCTGGTAAACGATGTGTTTGAAGCCCGCCATATGCAGCGTCTGCAAGGTAATATGGGGATCGGTCACGTTCGTTATCCTACTGCTGGCAGTTCCAGCGCCTCTGAGGCTCAGCCTTTTTACGTTAACTCCCCGTATGGCATCACGCTTGCCCACAATGGCAATCTGACCAATGCCCACGAGCTGCGTAAAAAGCTGTTCGAAGAGAAACGTCGCCACATTAACACCACCTCTGATTCTGAAATCCTGCTCAATATCTTTGCCAGCGAACTGGATAACTTCCGCCATTATCCGCTGGAAGCAGACAACATTTTTGCCGCCGTTGCCGCGACTAACCGCCTGATCCGTGGCGCGTACGCTTGCGTGGCGATGATCATCGGTCACGGCATGGTGGCCTTCCGCGATCCAAATGGCATTCGCCCGCTGGTGCTCGGCAAACGTGACCTCGGCGATGGCCGTTCCGAGTACATGGTTGCCTCCGAAAGCGTGGCGCTGGACACTCTGGGCTTCGAATTCCTGCGTGATGTCGCGCCAGGCGAAGCGGTCTACATCACTGAGAAGGGCCAGCTGTTTACCCGTCAGTGCGCCGACAACCCGGTGAGCAACCCGTGCCTGTTCGAATACGTTTACTTCGCGCGTCCGGACTCGTTCATCGACAAGATTTCCGTTTACAGCGCGCGCGTCAACATGGGGACGAAGCTGGGCGAGAAGATTGCCCGCGAGTGGGACGATCTCGACATTGATGTCGTGATCCCAATCCCTGAAACCTCCTGTGATATCGCGCTGGAAATTGCCCGTATTCTGGACAAGCCGTACCGTCAGGGCTTCGTAAAAAACCGCTACGTGGGCCGCACCTTTATCATGCCGGGCCAGCAGCTGCGTCGTAAGTCCGTACGTCGTAAGCTGAACGCTAACCGTGCCGAGTTCCGCGACAAGAACGTGCTGCTGGTGGACGACTCCATTGTGCGCGGCACGACGTCTGAGCAGATCATCGAGATGGCGCGTGAGGCCGGGGCGAAGAAAGTGTATCTCGCCTCCGCAGCGCCGGAAATTCGCTTCCCGAACGTGTATGGCATTGATATGCCAACCGCTAACGAGCTGATTGCTCACGGTCGTGAAGTAGACGAAATTCGGCAGATCATCGGTGCCGACGGCCTGATTTTCCAGGATCTGAACGATCTGATCGACGCGGTGCGCGCCGAGAACCCGGATATTCAGCAGTTCGAATGCTCGGTATTCAATGGGATCTACGTAACGAAAGACGTTGACCAGCAGTATCTCGACTATCTGGATTCGCTGCGTAACGACGATGCGAAAGCCGTCCAGCTGCAAAACGATCTCGAAAGCTTAGAGATGCACAACGAAGGTTGATGCGTATGCAGGTGAGGGCGCTCGCCCTCACTTGCAACTCCCCGTAAAATCCTGCACAGTCTGCCCTGAAATCAGCAAGGGCGAAAATCATGAAACGACTCATTGTAGGGATCAGCGGTGCCAGCGGCGCGATTTATGGCGTCCGGCTTTTACAGGTGCTGCGTGACGTTGCAGGCGTAGAAACCCATCTGGTGATGAGCCAGGCGGCGCGTCAGACCCTCTCTCTTGAAACCGATCTCTCCCTGCGCGACGTTCAGGCCCTGGCTGACGTTGTCCACGATGCCCGCGATATCGCCGCCAGCATCTCTTCGGGCTCGTTTAAAACGGCCGGCATGGTTATTTTGCCCTGTTCGATTAAAACCCTTTCCGGCATTGTAAACAGCTATACCGACACGCTGGTGACGCGTGCAGCGGATGTGGTGCTGAAAGAGCGTCGTCCTCTGGTGCTTTGCGTGCGGGAAACGCCGCTGCACCTGGGACATCTGCGTTTAATGACGCAGGCAGCCGAACTGGGGGCCGTGATTATGCCGCCGGTCCCCGCGTTCTATCATCGTCCGCAAACGCTGGACGATGTCATCAACCAGACCGTTAACCGCGTACTGGATCAGTTCGATATCGACCTGCCGGAAGATCTCTTTACCCGCTGGCAGGGGGCGTGAAGCTGTGCACAAACAAGGTGCATGAAAAGACAATTTGCCCTGTTTCAGGGCAAAACTGCAACCGCGATCATATCCTCGACATTTAATTCGCTTTTTCCCTTTTTCTCTTTCCGGTTCGTTCGGCAGACCTGCTATCTTTCACCATTAAGGCCGTATCGCAACGTTTTATTAACATATTTAACGTCGTAGTTTTAACCCGACGACAATGTGGCATAAGACCTGCAAGAACAGCCTGCAACACAACACACAACATAAACCATAATAAAATCACGGTTCTTGAGGGTAAATGTATGAAGAAGACGGTTCTGGCTCTGTCTTTGCTCGTGGGCTTGAGTGCAGCAGCAAGTAGCTATGCAGCGCTTCCACAGACAGTTCGTATCGGTACAGACGCAACCTACGCGCCATTCTCCTCCAAGGATGCGAAAGGCGACTTCGTGGGGTTTGATATCGATCTGGGAAATGAGATGTGCAAACGCATGGAAGTGAAATGCACATGGGTGGGCAGTGACTTTGACGCGCTGATCCCGTCGCTGAAAGCCAAGAAAATTGATGCCATTATCTCTTCTCTCTCCATCACGGAAAAACGTCAGCAGGAGATCGCCTTCTCTGAGAAGCTCTACGCTGCCGACTCACGTCTGATTGCCGCGAAAGGCTCGCCAATCCAGCCGACCATCGACTCGCTGAAAGGCAAACATGTTGGCGTGCTTCAGGGCTCGACCCAGGAAGGTTACGCCAATGCTAACTGGCGCGAGAAGGGCGTCGATGTTGTGGCTTACCAGAACCAGGATCTAATCTACTCTGACCTGGCGGCAGGCCGTCTGGATGCCGCGTTTCAGGATGAAGTCGCCGCGAGCGAAGGCTTCCTGAAACAGCCTGCGGGTAAAGAGTACGCCTTTGCCGGCCCGTCGGTAAAAGACAAAAAATACTTTGGCGACGGTACCGGTATTGGCCTGCGTAAGGATGATACCGAGCTGAAAGCCGCCTTCGACAAAGCGTTTAATGAGCTGCGTAAAGACGGTACCTACGACAAACTGGCGAAGAAATACTTCGATTTCAACGTCTACGGTGATTAATGCCTGAATAAGATGCACTGAAGTGGTGCATCTTAACGGGGTTATGTTCCAGTGTGGTGCAACACATGCACCATACTGGATCGCTGTGTGCATAGTTAAGCATTTAAAATGCAAAAATTCCCGTTCAAAGGCATTAATCTTTGCCTGAATGAGGGGATTAATGGCACATTAACAACACCCCGTCGTCGTAAAAATCTCGTATTAAGACAGTTTGTTGAGGACAGATATGAAAAAACTGGTGTTGTCACTTTCTCTGGTACTGGCTTTTTCCAGCGCCACCGCGGCATTCGCAGCAATTCCGCAGAAAATTCGTATTGGAACTGACCCAACCTATGCACCTTTCGAATCGAAGAATGCGAAGGGGGAACTGGTCGGTTTTGACATCGATCTGGCTAACGAGCTGTGCAAACGCATTAAAGCGCAATGTACCTACGTTGAAAACCCGCTGGATGCGCTGATCCCGTCCCTGAAAGCGAAGAAAATTGACGTGATCATGTCCTCCCTGTCCATCACAGAGAAACGTCAGCAGGAGATTGCCTTTACGGACAAACTCTACGCGGCAGATTCCCGTCTGGTGGTGGCCAAATCCTCTGACATTCAGCCAACCCTTGAATCTCTGAAAGGCAAACGCGTGGGCGTGTTGCAGGGTACGACGCAGGAAACCTACGGCAACGAGCACTGGGCGCCAAAGGGGATTGAAATTGTCTCTTACCAGGGCCAGGAAAACATCTACGCAGACCTCACGGCAGGCCGCATTGACGCGGCATTCCAGGATGAAGTGGCGGCAAGCGAAGGCTTCCTGAAACAGCCTGTGGGTAAAGATTACAAGTTCGGCGGTCCGTCCATTAAGGACGAAAAACTCTTTGGCGTCGGTACCGGTATGGGCCTGCGTAAAGAAGACAACGAACTGCGTGAAGCCCTGAACAAAGCGTTCGCCGAGATGCGTGCGGACGGCACCTATGACAAGCTGGCGAAAAAGTACTTCGATTTTAACGTTTACGGCGGCTAATCGCCCCGTCTGATAACGTGCGGCCCCTCCCGTTGCGGGAGGGGAAAAGACACGGTTCCACCACTCACGAGACGACAGGGCACGCGGTATGCTGTACGGATTTTCTGGCGTTATTTTACAGGGCGCGCTTGTCACCCTTGAGCTGGCTATCAGCTCCGTGGTGCTGGCGGTGCTGATAGGCCTGGCGGGCGCGGGGGCAAAATTATCCGCCAACAGACCGCTGGCGCTGATATTTGAAGGCTATACCACGCTGATTCGCGGCGTGCCTGACCTGGTGCTGATGCTGCTGATCTTTTACGGCCTGCAAATCGCACTTAACGGCGTGACGGATGCCATCGGCATGGAGCAGATCGATATCGACCCGATGGTGGCCGGTATTATTACCCTTGGTTTTATCTACGGTGCCTATTTCACTGAGACTTTCCGCGGCGCTTACATGGCCGTGCCGAAAGGGCATATTGAAGCGGCAACCGCCTACGGTTTTACCTCCTCACAAACGTTTCGCCGGATCATGTTCCCGGCCATGATGCGCTACGCGCTGCCGGGCATCGGTAACAACTGGCAGGTTATTCTCAAGGCAACGGCGCTGGTCTCCCTGCTGGGTCTGGAAGATGTGGTGAAGGCCACGCAGCTGGCGGGTAAAAGCACCTGGGAACCGTTCTATTTTGCGGTGGTCTGCGGCGTAATTTATCTGGTCTTTACGACCGTCTCCAATGGTGTGCTGCTTCTGCTCGAACGTCGCTACTCCGTGGGTGTGAAGAGGGCTGACCTGTGATTGAGATTATTCAGGAGTACTGGAAATCCCTGCTGTGGACGGATGGCTACCGCTTTACTGGCGTGGCGATCACGCTGTGGCTGCTGATCTCCTCGGTGGTAATGGGCGGCATTCTGGCGGTGTTTCTTGCCATTGGCCGCGTGTCGAACAATAAATTTATCCAGTTCCCTATCTGGCTGTTCACCTACGTGTTTCGCGGTACTCCGCTGTACGTGCAGCTGCTGGTGTTCTATTCCGGGATGTACACGCTGGAGATCGTGAAAGGCACCGAGATGCTGAACGCGTTCTTCCGCAGCGGTCTGAACTGTACGGTGCTGGCGCTGACCCTCAATACCTGCGCATATACCACCGAGATCTTCGCCGGGGCCATCCGTTCTGTGCCGCACGGTGAGATCGAGGCGGCGCGCGCGTACGGCTTCTCGTCCGTGAAGCTCTACCGCTGTATTATTCTGCCTTCGGCGCTGCGTATTGCGCTGCCGGCCTACAGCAACGAAGTGATTTTAATGCTGCATTCGACGGCACTGGCGTTTACCGCCACGGTACCTGATCTGTTAAAGATTGCCCGCGATATTAACTCTGCCACCTACCAGCCGTTTACGGCGTTTGGCATTGCGGCAGTGCTCTATTTGATCATTTCTTACGTCCTGATCAGTCTGTTCCGTAAGGCTGAAAAACGCTGGTTGCAGCATATAAAACCGTCGACGCACTGAGAATTTATGATGGCTGAGAACAAATTAAACGTAATTGATTTGCACAAGCGCTACGGCGAACATGAAGTGCTGAAAGGGGTGTCGCTGGAGGCTAACGCGGGCGACGTGATCAGTATTATCGGCTCATCAGGTTCGGGTAAAAGTACCTTCCTGCGCTGCATCAACTTCCTCGAAAAGCCGAGCGAAGGATCGATTGTGGTGAGCGGACAGAACATCAACATGGTCCGTGATAAAGACGGCCAGCTTAAAGTGGCGGATAAAAACCAGCTGCGCCTGCTGCGTACACGCCTGACGATGGTGTTCCAGCACTTCAACCTCTGGAGCCACATGACGGTGCTGGAGAACGTGATGGAAGCGCCGGTTCAGGTGCTCGGCTTAAGCAAGCAGGAAGCCCGCGAGCGTGCGGTCAAATACCTGGCGAAAGTGGGTATCGACGAGCGGCAGCAGATCAAATATCCGGTGCACCTGTCAGGGGGGCAGCAGCAGCGTGTTTCCATCGCCCGTGCGCTGGCGATGGAGCCGGAAGTGTTGCTGTTTGACGAACCGACTTCCGCGCTGGATCCTGAACTCGTTGGCGAAGTGCTGCGCATCATGCAAAAGCTGGCGGAAGAGGGCAAAACGATGGTGGTGGTGACGCACGAGATGGGCTTCGCCCGTAACGTTTCTAACCACGTTATCTTCCTGCATCAGGGGAAAATTGAAGAGCAGGGTCATCCGAATGAGGTGCTGGCGAACCCGCAAAGCACGCGGTTGCAGCAGTTCCTGAAAGGCTCGTTGAAGTAGGTTTGGCCTTTCTCCCTCTCCCTGTGGGAGAGGGCCGGGGTGAGGGCATCAGGCCGCAGAGCCGCCCAATTGCCCGGTGGCGCTTCGCTTACCGGGCCTACAAAACCCGTAGGCCGGGCAAACGCAGTGCCGCCCGGCATTCAACACTCCAGCCGATACACCCAGTCGTCATACCGTACGCCGTTAATCTCGTACGCCTTCTCCAGCACCTGCGTGCGCACAAAACCCGCTTTCTCAAGGACCCGCACCGACCCAACGTTATCTGCCAGCACGTACGCGTTTATCGCCTTCACGCCCGTCTGGTTAAATGCATACTCGCACACCGCGTGCAGCGCCTCGCTGGCAATGCCTTTTCCCTGCGCGGCAGTCACAACCGTGTAGCCAATATCCGCCTCTTCACGGTTCGCCGCACTGATTTGCAGGCCGATATCCCCGAGCGGCGTAACGTCGTTATGCAGACGGACCACAAAGACATGCTCCGCCATCAGGCGCGCGGCAAATACGCGGCGCGTCTCTTTTTCCGGCGTGATAGCGGCCATATAGCGCATGATGGCGGGGTCTTCACGCAGAGAGCGGAAGAACGCCCAGTCAGAAGGTTCGAAAGGGGTGAGGTGAAGCCGGGTTGTGGTAATGGTTGCCATAGTTACGCCATCTCATCCAGACATGGCGTATAACTCTAACATATTCACTGCACCACATCCCCCAGCGCCTCTTCCAGGTCATACCAGCGGAACGTGAACCCGGCCGCTTCCAGCCGTTTTGGCAGCGCGCGTTGCCCGCCCAGCACCAGCACCGAAGACTCACCCATCAACAGACGAATCGCCGTTGCAGGCACACGCAGCACCGCCGGGCGATGCAGGGCATGCCCCAGGGCGTGAGCAAATTGTTCATTACGTACGGGGTAAGGGGATACCATGTTAAATGGCCCGCGCAGATCGTTATCCAGCAGCCAGAGAATGCCGTTGACCATATCGTCGATATGGATCCACGCCAGATACTGACGACCGTTGCCGATGGGCCCGCCAAGCCCCATTTTAAACGGCGGCAGCATTTTACCGAGAATACCGCCCTTCGGCGCAAGTACCACGCCGGTGCGCAGCAGGCAGACGCGGGTACGATCGCTTTGCGCCGCGCAGGCGATGCGCTCCCACTGGGCGCAGAGTTTATGGGTAAACTCGTTGTGCGGCGGCTCCTCTTCTGTCACCACCACTTCACCGAGATCGCCATAGTAGCCTGTAGCAGAGCCTGAAATCAGCACCGAAGGCGGCGTCTCGCTGTTGCGAATCAGCTCAACCAGCCTTTCGGTCATGTTCCAGCGGCTGCTGCATAAACGCTGTTTTTGCTCTTCGCTCCAGCGTTTATCGGCGATAGGTTCGCCAGCAAGGTTGATGACGGCGTCAAAGCCGTTCAGATCCTGCCTTTCCGCCAGGCCTTTCCAGATCTCAACGCCGGCGCCCAGCACCTGGCGCGCTTTCTCCGGGCTGCGCGTGACCACGGTAATGTCGTGATGCAACGCCTGCAAACGTGGAATGAGATGGCGACCAATCAGGCCCGTACCGCCGGTGAGCAGGATCTTCATACAACCTCCAGGTTTACGCCTGGCGCTGCCAGCTTAACGTCATGGAGACGGAGTCGGCGTAGCGCAGGGCGTGAAGTTTATCGATCTCCACTTCAGCATAAGTGACCCAGTGGTGTTCGCGTGCGATGTCGAGCACATCCTGAGTTAATTTTTCCAGTAGCGCAAAACGGTTGTTCTCAACGTACTGGATGATGCTTTTGGTGATCGTGCGATAGTTCAGCGCGTCATTGATGTCCTCGCTGGCACGCGCCTTGTCTGCCGGGTAGTGGATCACTACATTCACCACGATATCCTGGCGATTCGCGATCTCCTCCTCTTTGATACCAATGAACGTGCGTAAGCGTAAGTTTTTTATACGAATAATAGCGTCATGCTGGGACATTGCAGGTCTTCTCCGTGTCAGTATTTTCACCTCATCATACATGAGGAAAACACCTGCACCCAACGGGGCGCAGGCTCAAATCTGATGGATTTTTTGCATGGCGCGTTCGGTGGCCGGGCGCGTCCGGATGCGCTCAAACCAGTTGTTCACTGCCGGATAAGTGGCCAGATCGATCCGGTGGCGTTCATGGGTGTTAATCCACGGCCAGCAGGCGATATCTGCAATGCTGTAATGCTCACCTCCCAGCCACGGTGATTTTTCCAGCCGACGGTTCAGGACCCCGTACAGGCGCTGGGTTTCGACCTGATATCGCTCAATGGCGTAAGGGATCGTCTGCGGCGCATAGGCGGTAAAGTGGTGATTCTGCCCCAGCATTGGCCCCAGGCCGCTCGACTGCCAGAATAACCATTGCAGCGTGTGATGACGCTCGCGCAACTCACCGCTCAGGAGCTTGCCGGTTTTCTCTGCCAGATAGAGCAAAATCTCTCCAGACTCAAACAGGCTTAACGGTTTGCCGCCGTCAGAAGGCAGGTTATCAATGATGGCCGGAATTTTATTGTTGGGCGATATGGCCAGAAAAACGGGGCGGAACTGGTCGCCTTTACTGATATCCACGCGAATGATCCGGTAGTCCACTTCGGCTTCTTCGAGAAAGAGGGTGATCTTATGGCCATTAGGGGTGGGGGCATAATAGAGATCTATCATTCTCAACTCCTGTCAGTGCGAATAGTGTTGCCATAAAAAATCAGTATAGGTGCTTGTTGTAAATCGTGAGTTTTCATCAAGTGACAGCGAGGCAAAGAGATTATATGTTGAGTGAAAACCGATCAGCCGATGAGGATGTTATGAGCCAGCCTGTAATAACGTTGTGGTCCGATGCGAACTTTTTTTCTCCTTATGTCATGAGCGTTTATGTGGCGCTGGCAGAAAAGGGGCTTACTTTTAGTCTGAAAACCGTCGACCTGGACAGCGGCGAACATCTGAAGCCCCAGTGGCAGGGCTACGCGCTCACTCGCCGAGTCCCTGTGCTGGAGATCGACGGTTTTGAGTTGAGTGAATCCTCGGCGATTGACGAGTATCTTGAGGACCGCTTTGCCCCGCCAGAGTGGGAACGCATCTATCCTCACGATCTGCAAAAGCGCGCCCGCGCTCGCCAGATCCAGGCATGGCTGCGTAGCGACCTGGTGCCGATTCGCACAGAACGCTCTACGGACGTGGTGTTCGCTGGCGTCAAAAAGCCCGCCCTCAGCGAGGAAGGCTTATCCAGCGCCCGGAAGCTGATCGAAACTGCCTCATCGCTGCTGGCGCAGGGTAACCCCAACCTGTTTGGCGAGTGGTGTATTGCCGACACCGATCTGGCGCTGATGCTCAATCGCTTGATCCTCAATGGCGATGACGTCCCACAGCTGCTGGTGGATTACGCCACATTCCAGTGGCAACGCGCGTCGGTACAGCGCTATCTGGCACTCTCTGCTAAGCGCGCGGGCTGATAAGACGGGGCGCTTGAGGTATGATAGGGGCAGTCTGAATTCCTGAGGAGTAACTGATGAAACTGATGTTTGCGTCGGATATTCATGGATCGCTGCCCGCGACCGAACGCGTGCTTTCTCTGTTCGCCCAAAGCGGAGCGCAATGGCTGGTGATCCTGGGCGACGTGTTAAACCACGGCCCACGCAATGCGTTGCCGGAAGGCTACGCTCCCGCGCAGGTGGCGGAAAAACTTAATCATTTTGCCTCGCGCATTATCGCCGTTCGCGGCAACTGTGACAGCGAAGTTGACCAGATGCTGCTGCATTTTCCCATCACCGCTCCCTGGCAACAGGTGTTGATGGAAAACAGCCGTTTGTTCCTGACCCACGGGCACCTGTTCGGCCCGGATAACCTGCCGTCACTCGCCGCTGGCGATGTCCTGGTTTATGGTCATACTCATATTCCGGTGGCGGAAAAACGCGGGGCGTTTTATCACTTTAATCCCGGGTCTGTCAGCATTCCTAAAGGCGGCAATCCGGCAAGCTACGGCATGTATGAAGACGGGACATTAAGCGTTATCGCACTTAATGATCAGCAAGTTATTGCGCAGATAGCGATTAATCCGTAAGTTACACCACAACTGCAAACGCGCCGAAAGAGCGCTTAGACGAGAAGGTTTCCCGATGGTGGAGCAGAATCATTTGGCAAGTACTGAGTGGGTTGACATTGTCAGCGAAGAGAATGAAGTGATCGCGCAGGCCAGCCGCGAACAAATGCGTGCGGAGCGTCTGCGTCACCGCGCGACGTACATCGTTGTTCATGATGGCATGGGCAAGATTCTGGTCCAGCGTCGCACCGACACCAAAGATTTTCTTCCTGGTATGCTGGATGCCACAGCAGGTGGCGTTGTGCAGGCCGATGAAGTATTGCTGGATTCCGCGCGTCGTGAAGCGGAAGAAGAGTTAGGTATCGCTGGCGTGCCGTTTGCCGAGCACGGGCAATTTTATTTCGAAGATGAACATTGTCGCGTCTGGGGCGGGCTGTTTAGCTGCGTTTCCCACGGACCTTTCGCATTGCAGGAAGAGGAAGTGAGCGAAGTGTGCTGGATGACGCCGGAAGAGATCACCGCGCGTTGCGACGAGTTCACGCCAGATTCCCTTAAAGCACTGGCGCTGTGGATGACCCGCAACGCCAAAAACGAATCCGCTAAACCGGAAAATAAGGCGGAAAAAGAGGAAGAGGCTGAGTAAGCCTTAACAGCTTTCCCGCATACACAGGCTGGACGCGATGGGTTTATGATCGCGCCAGTCTCCGTCATTCAGACGTTCCAGTAACGCTTTCCCGGCTTCAATCCCAATCTTGCGATGCGGTACTGCCATCGTTGTCAGCGGCGGCTGACAGACGCGGCTGACGTCGCTGTCACCAAAGCCCACGACCGCTAAATCGTCCGGCACTTTGATGCGTCGACGCTGGCACTCATACAGCGCGCCGCAGGCCAGTTCATCTGATACGCACACCAGCGCATCCAGTTCCGGCCACGCCAGCAGGAACTCTGGCAGTTGTGCCGCGCCGGTGGAGAAGTTCGGCGGCATGGCGGCATTAATCACTCTGTTCGGCGACAGGTGGTGGCGCAGCATCGCCTTGTACCAGCCCTGCAAATGCTGCTGAAAAATCCACTGCTCCTGGTTAGCGCACAGCAGGCCGATATTCTGGTAGCCACGCTGAATCACCATCTCGGTAAGTTCATACATGGCGGCGACGTTATCAATCCCGATATTCATATCAATCGGATCGGCACGCATTGCACCCATTTCCATCACCGGGATAGAGGCGTTTTTCAGCCAGTGGCGTACGGTATCGGAGTGCTCGACGCTGAGCAGTATCGCCGCGGCGATATTCGAGGCCAGCAGCGTTTCGAGCAGTTTCTCTTCCTGTTCAAGACGATGCTGAGATTCCGCCAGCATGATCTGATATCCGGCTGGCTGGAGCACCTGCTGTAGCCCGGCGAACATCTCGGAACAGCCAGCTTCGGAAAGATTGGGAACTACCATCGCGATCGTCCATGACGACGCCGATGCCAGTGCGCTGGCGGCAAGATTGGGCATATAACCCAGCTCCTGCACCGCGGCTTCAATTTTTTCACGCAGTTTATCGGAAACCTGTTCGGGCGTGCGGAGGGCACGGGAAACAGTCATCGTGCCTACGCCGGCAAGCTGTGCGACATCCGCGAGCGTTACTTTTCCGGTACTGCGCCGTTTTCGGGTTAAAGACATACATCTTCCTGCTGACAGGACGCGATTCAGTTTCATCCTTCATTTTACGTGACAGGCAGTATACGCCTTAAATCCCTTTTTTTGCTGTGATTTCGCACCATGATAGCAATTTGATAGCGCTATCACAGTTCTGCATGTTAGTCGTTGGTAGCGCTATCTTTGTGATCGCGATCGCAGTCATTGATTGATGGGTTGAATAGAGTTTGCCCATGTCTGGTCTTTAGCGGGAGTGAAAAATGCTCAAAAAGTGGATATATGATACAACCATCATCCTACAGGATAGCGTTGAAAGCTGGCCCCAGGCGCTGGAACTGTGCGCGAAACCGCTGCTGGATTTGCAGGTCATTGCGCCGGAATATGTCACGGCTATCATCGAGCAGCACCAGACGTTAGGTCCCTACTATGTGCTGGCTCCAGGGCTGGCAATGCCACATGCGCGACCGGAAGAAGGGGCGAAAGGACTTGGCCTGTCATTATTAAAACTAAAACAGGGCGTCTCTTTTGGTGCCGGTGAGTTTGACCCCGTCGATGTGATTGTGATGCTGGCGGCGCCGGACAAGCATAGCCATATCGAAATGATCTCAGCCTTAGCGGAATTATTTTCCAGCGACGAAGATATGGCTGAATTACATCGGGCGAATACGCTGGAGGAGATAAAAACCGTTATCGATCGCTTCTGATTTAATTATTTAATCCGATTCATCTCAACATTACGCGTCAGCGTGATGGGACGTACTCTACTCAAAAAAGGGGATAACAATGAAAATCATGGCTATTTGCGGCTCCGGCCTGGGCAGCAGTTTTATGGTCGAAATGAATATTAAAAAGGTGCTCAAAAAACTGGAAATTGAGGCCGAGGTTGAACACTCCGATCTCTCCTCGGCCACGCCGGGCGCGGCGGACCTGTTTGTAATGGCGAAAGACATTGCCGCCAGCGCCAGCGTGCCGGAAAGCCAGCTGGTGGTAATCAACAATATCATCGATATCAACGAACTCGAAGCGCAGCTGCGCGCCTGGTTCGAAAGACAATAATCCTGATAAGGCGAGGTGGATATGTTTATCCTTGAAACGCTGAATTTCGTTGTTGATATTTTAAAAGTCCCTTCAGTGCTGGTCGGGTTAATTGCTCTGATTGGTCTTGTGGCGCAGAAAAAAGCCTTTTCGGATGTGGTAAAAGGCACAATTAAAACCATTCTCGGCTTTATTGTACTGGGCGGCGGCGCAACTGTGCTGGTGGGCTCTTTAAATCCGCTCGGCGGTATGTTTGAGCACGCCTTTAATATTCAGGGCATTATTCCCAACAATGAAGCTATTGTCTCGATTGCCCTGGAAAAATATGGCGCTTCCACCGCGCTCATTATGGCCTTCGGGATGGTGGCGAATATTATTGTTGCGCGCTTTACCCGCCTGAAATACATCTTCCTCACCGGGCATCACACCTTCTACATGGCATGCATGATCGGCGTGATCCTGACGGTTGCAGGCTTCGAGGGGGTCGGGCTGGTCTTTACCGGTTCGTTGATCCTCGGCCTGATTATGGCCTTCTTCCCGGCGATTGCGCAGCGCTATATGAAGCGTATTACCGGCAACGATGAGATCGCCTTCGGTCATTTCGGCACGCTGGGCTACGTGCTGTCCGGCTGGATTGGCAGCAAGGTCGGGAAAGGCTCGCGCTCCACCGAAGAGATGAACCTGCCGAAGAACCTTAGCTTCCTGCGTGACAGTTCAATCTCCATCTCCCTGACCATGATGATTATCTACCTGATCATGGCGGTGAGCGCCGGACGTGAGTACGTGGAGGCCACCTTCAGCGGCGGCCAAAACTACCTGGTGTACGCCATCATTATGGCCATCACCTTCGCGGCAGGCGTGTTCATCATCTTGCAGGGCGTGCGCCTGATTCTGGCGGAAATCGTCCCGGCCTTTACCGGCTTCTCGGAAAAACTGGTGCCCAATGCGCGGCCTGCGCTGGACTGCCCGGTGGTCTACCCGTATGCGCCAAACGCGGTGCTGATTGGCTTCCTGTTTAGCTTCCTCGGCGGGATTGTGGGCTTGTTCATCTGCGGTCAGTTTAGCTGGGTGCTGATCCTCCCGGGCGTTGTGCCGCACTTCTTCACCGGCGCAACGGCGGGCGTGTTCGGTAACGCCACCGGTGGACGCCGCGGGGCAATGATTGGCGCCTTTGCTAACGGCCTGCTGATCACCTTCCTCCCGGTCCTGCTGCTGCCTGTTCTGGGCGCAATTGGCTTTGCGAATACGACCTTCTCGGACGCTGATTTTGGTGCGGTCGGGATTGTGCTGGGCAACCTGGCACGCTTCCTGTCGCCGCTTGCCATCACCGGACTGGTTGTTGTGTTGTTCGCGCTGCTGGTGGCCTACAACGTCTTCGCTAAAAACAAACCTGCCAGCGGTAACGCGCAGGAAAACCCCGGAGCCAAATCATGAATGAGAATGAAATAACCGAACTGGCGCGTCAGATCCGCATTGAGACGCTGAAATCCCTTACGCAGCTGGGTTTTGGGCACTACGGCGGCAGTATGTCAGTCGTTGAAACGCTGGCCGTTCTGTACGGCGCGGTAATGAAAATTGACCCGGCCGATCCGGACTGGCCAGAGCGCGATTACTTTGTGCTGTCGAAAGGCCATGCGGGGCCGGCGCTGTACAGCACGCTGGCGATTAAGGGCTACTTCCCGATTGAAGAGCTGAGCACGCTGAACCAGAACGGGACGCGTCTGCCAAGTCACCCGGATCGCCTGAAAACACGCGGCGTGGATGCCACCACCGGATCACTGGGACAGGGGATCTCCATCGCTGGCGGCATGGCGCTGTCGCACAAGCTGGCAGGAAGGCCAAACCGGGTGTTTTGCATCGTTGGCGACGGAGAACTGAATGAAGGGCAGTGCTGGGAAGCCTTCCAGTTTATTGCTCACCATCGACTGAACAACCTGACGGTATTCGTGGACTGGAACAAACAGCAGCTCGACGGCGAGCTGGACGAAATCATCAGCGCCTTCGACCTGGAAGGCAAATTCCGCGCCTTTGGTTTTGACGTGGTGACGGTGAAAGGGGATGACATTCCGGCGCTGCTGGAGGTGACCGCGCCGATCCCTGAGGCTGATGCGCGTCCGCGGGTGGTGATCCTCGACAGCATTAAAGGGCAGGGGGTGCCATACCTTGAACAGCTCAGCAACTCGCATCACCTGCGATTAACCGAGGAGAGCAAAGCGGCGCTTAACGAGACGATTCGCCAACTGGAGGCTTCACATGATTAAGGTTGCACCGACAGGACAGAAAGATGCCGTTGAGATGCGTAAGGTCTACGCGGGTTTTGTGGCAAAACAGATTGAGGCCGGGAGCGAGATCATTGCGCTCGAAGCGGATCTGATGAGTTCGATGGCGATGGACGGCGTAGCGCGTGATTACCCACAGCACGTCATCAACTGCGGCATTATGGAGGCCAACGTGATTGGGACGGCCGCCGGGCTGTCGCTCACCGGACGTAAGCCGTTCGTTCATACCTTTACCGCTTTTGCCAGCCGTCGCTGCTTTGACCAGCTGTTTATGTCCCTGGACTACCAGCGCAATAACGTGAAGGTGATTGCCTCGGATGCGGGCGTGACGGCCTGTCACAACGGCGGGACGCATATGTCGTTTGAGGATATGGGCATCGTGCGCGGTCTGGCGCATTCAGTGGTGCTGGAGGTGACCGATGCGGTGATGTTCGAAGATGTGCTGCGTCAGCTCATCGACCTGGAAGGCTTTTACTGGGTAAGGACCATCCGTAAACAGGCGCCGAGCGTGTATGCCCCGGGGTCAACCTTCACCATCGGCAAGGGCAACGTGCTGCGCGAGGGAACCGATATTACCCTGATTGCTAACGGCATTATGGTGGCGGAAGCGCTGGAGGCGGCGCGCCAGCTGGAGCAGGAGGGGGTAAGCGCAGCGGTCATCGACATGTTTACCCTGAAGCCCATCGATCGGATGCTGGTGAAAAACTATGCCGAGAAAACCGGGCGTATTGTGACCTGCGAAAATCACAGCATTCACAACGGGCTGGGGTCGGCGGTGGCGGAAGTGCTGGTGGAAACCTGTCCGGTGCCTATGCGGCGGGTGGGGGTGAAGGAACGGTATGGTCAGGTGGGTACGCAGGACTTCTTGCAGAAGGAGTATGGCCTGACGGCACATGACATTGTGTCGGCGGCGCGGGAGCTGCTGTAATAAAAAAGGCGACCATTTGTGGTCGCCTTTTTGTTGCCCGGTGGCGCTCGCGCTTACCGGGCCTACGGTCCTGTAGGCCGGATAAGCGAAGCGACATCCGGCAAGACCTTACAATTACTGCTGCTGCGAAGACTGGATCGCGGTCAGCGCGATGGTGTAGACGATATCGTCAACCAGCGCACCACGGGACAGGTCGTTCACAGGTTTGCGCATGCCTTGCAGCATTGGCCCGATGGAGATCAGGTCTGCTGAACGCTGTACCGCTTTATAGGTGGTGTTACCGGTGTTCAGATCCGGGAAGATGAACACGGTAGCGCGACCTGCAACCGGCGAGTTCGGCGCTTTGGATTTCGCCACGTCAGCCATTACCGCGGCATCGTACTGGAGCGGGCCGTCGATCATCAGATCCGGACGTTTTTCCTGTGCAATGCGGGTCGCTTCACGGACTTTCTCTACGTCACTACCTGCACCAGAGGTGCCGGTGGAGTAGGAGAGCATCGCGACGCGTGGTTCGATACCGAAGGCAATCGCGGAGTCCGCAGACTGGATAGCGATTTCTGCCAGCTGCTCTGCGGTTGGGTCCGGGTTGATCGCGCAGTCGCCGTAAACGTAAACCTGTTCAGGCAGCAGCATGAAGAACACGGAGGAGACCAGAGAGCTGCCCGGTGCAGTTTTGATCAGCTGCAACGGTGGACGGATGGTATTTGCGGTGGTGTGAACCGCACCGGAAACCAGACCGTCAACTTCGTCCTGCTCCAGCATCAGCGTACCCAGCACCACGTTGTCTTCCAGCTGCTCGCGCGCAACGGCTTCGGTCATGCCTTTGTTCTTACGCAGCTCAACCAGACGGGCAACGTAGCTTTCGCGGACCACGTCAGGATCAACGATTTCGATGCCCGCGCCGAGCTCAACGCCCTGAGACGCCGCAACGCGGTTGATCTCATCCGGGTTACCCAGCAGCACACAGGTCGCGATACCGCGCTCTGCACAGATGGCTGCCGCTTTAACGGTACGTGGTTCGTCGCCTTCTGGCAGAACCACGCGTTTGCCCGCTTTACGCGCCAGCTCGGTCAGCTGGTAACGGAAGGCTGGAGGAGATAGACGACGGCTGCGCTCGGAGGTCGCCGTCAGGGATTCGATCCAGTCTGCGTTGATGTAGCCCGCAACGTATTCCTGAACTTTCTCGATACGCTCGTGGTCATCAACCGGCACTTCGAGGTTGAAGCTTTGCAGGCTCAGGGAGGTCTGCCAGGTGTTAGTGTTCACCATGAAGACTGGCAGGCCAGTGGCGAACGCACGTTCGCACAGCTTGCTTACGCGTGGGTCCATCTCGTAGGCGCCGGTCAGCAGGATCGCGCCGATCTCCACGCCGTTCATCGCGGCCAGACAGGCTGCAACCAGCACGTCCGGACGGTCTGCGGAGGTTACCAGCAGGGAACCTGCACGGAAGTGCTCCAGCATGTGTGGAATGCTACGTGCGCAGAAAGTTACGGACTTCACGCGGCGGGTGTTGATATCGCCTTCGTTGATCACGGTGGCGTTCAGGTGACGCGCCATATCGATTGCACGGGTGGCAATCAGATCGAAGCTCCATGGCACCGCGCCCAGAACAGGCAGCGGGCTGGAATCCTGCAACTTAGCCGGGTCAACTTTGATGACTTTCGCTTTGGAAGAGTCGTCAAAAATTTCGGACAGGTCAGGACGCGTACGGCCCTGCTCATCTACTGGCGCGTTCAGCTTGTTAACAATCACGCCGGTGATGCTGGTGTTTTTCGCACCGCCGAAGCTGCTGCGCGTCAGTTCGATACGCTCTTTCAGCTGCTCTGGGGTATCCGTGCCCTGAGACATCACGAAAACGATCTCTGCGTTCAGGGTTTTCGCGATTTCAAAGTTCAGAGACTGGGCAAACTGGTGTTTACGGGTCGGGACCAGGCCTTCAACCAGCACCACTTCCGCGTCCTGCGCGTTTGCGTGGTAGTTGGCAATGATCTCTTCCATCAGCACGTCTTTCTGGTTGCTGGAGAGCAGAGATTCAACGTGGCTCATCTTCAGCGGTTCAGCCGCTGGCAGATTGGAGTTCTTGCGAACGATGGTGGTGGTCTGGTCTGGCGCATCGCCACCGGCACGTGGCTGGGCGATAGGCTTAAAGACGCTCAGACGAACGCCTTTGCGTTCCATAGCGCGGATCACGCCGAGGCTGACGCTGGTCAGGCCGACGCTGGTTCCGGTAGGGATCAGCATAATAGTACGGGACACGGTTTATCCTCTTTCGTTACCGCCGCGTTGGGCGGGTTACAAAACAGCACCGCCAGCATTGCTGGCGGTGTGGAATCAGGCAGTCAGGCGGTGCGCGTCTTGCGCGATGACCAGCTCTTCGTTAGTTGGGATAACGATAGCAGGGCGGGTGCCTTCTTTGTTGATGAAGCCAGACTTGCCGAAGCGGGCAGCCAGGTTACGCTCATGATCAACTTCGAAGCCCAGAACGCCCAGTTTGCCCAGGGACAGTTCACGTACCATTGCCGCGTTCTCACCGATACCGCCGGTGAAGATAACAGCATCCAGACGGCCTTCCATCAGCGCGGTGTAAGAACCGATGTACTTCGCCAGACGGTGGCAATAAACGTCCATTGCACGTTTAGCGTCAGCTTTTTCTGCGTAGTTGTCTTCAACGTAACGGCAGTCGCTGGTGACCTCGGTCAGGCCCAGCAGGCCAGACTCTTTGGTCAGCATTTTGTTGATGTCGTCAACGCTCATGCCCAGGGTGTCGTGCAGGTGGAAGATGATCGCCGGGTCGATATCACCGGAACGGGTACCCATCACCAGACCTTCCAGCGGGGTCAGACCCATAGAGGTGTCAACACACTTACCGTTGCGGATAGCGGAAACAGAACCACCGTTGCCCAGGTGGCAGGTGATAATGTTGACTTCTTCAACCGGCTTGTTCAGCACTTTTGCGGCTTCCTGAGTCACATAGAAGTGGCTGGTGCCGTGTGCGCCGTAACGACGGACGCCGTGCTCTTTGTACAGGCTGTATGGCAGGGCATAGAGGTAAGACTCTTCCGGCATGGTCTGATGGAACGCGGTATCGAACACGGCCACGTTTTTGTCTTTCAGACTCGGGAAGGATTTCAGTGCTTCAGCGATACCGATCAGGTGCGCCGGGTTATGCAGCGGTGCGAAAGACGCAGAGTCTTTGATACCCTGGATCACGGAGTCGTCGATTACCACGGAACTGGTGTATTTTTCGCCGCCGTGGACGATACGGTGACCAATTGCGGTCAGCTGAGCAGACAGTTCTGGTTTTTGTGCCAGAATAGTGTTAACGATAAAGTTCAGCGCTTCACTGTGAGCGGCGCCTGCACCTAAAGCCGCTTCTTGTTTGCTGCCGTCCATCTTCCACTTGATACGTGCTTCAGGCAGATGGAAACATTCGGCCAAACCAGAGAGGTACTCGTCACCGTTGAGCGCATCGATGATGGCGAATTTCAGTGAGGAGCTACCGCAGTTCAGAACCAGTACTAACTTACTCGACATGGAAGTACCTATTATTGATACGTGGCTAAAAAAACGTCAGTGAGTCTAAAAGCGTAACGCATGCTGACCCAGACATTTATGATTAACATCATGCCAAACAAACATTCTGGCAGGATGGAAGAAATACCTATGATTTTAAGCCATTTTGAACATTTTTCAGACAATGGCATAATATGCGATAATTTGACGAGTTAACGCTTATCGTCTACGGCCCTATCAGGCTGGCACAGGATACCCGATACGGGGTAGCGATGACAAAATATTTTGAACGTTGTCATAGCCTGTTGTGGTTTTGCACGAAAATTTTAATTTTTATATGTGAAGTTGAGGTACAGCCATGTCGACACCCGAAATCCCGTCCGTGAACTTTTTTAGTCTGTTTCGTCGGGGACAGCATTACGCAAAGACATGGCCGATGGAAAAGCGCCTCGCGCCCATGTTTATTGAAAATCGCACTATTCGCGCCACGCGCTATGCGATTCGCTTTATGCCCCCGATTGCCGTTTTTACCCTGTGCTGGCAGATAGCGTTAGGTGGACAGCTTGGCCCTGCCGTCGCGACGGCGCTTTTTGCGTTAAGCCTGCCGATGCAGGGGCTATGGTGGTTAGGCAAACGTTCCGTCACGCCACTTCCGCCTTCTGTTTTACACTGGTTTTATGAAGTGCGTGGAAAACTGGAGGAGGCGGGCCAGGCGCTGGCACCGGTTGAAGGCAAGCCAGACTATCAGGCGCTGGCGGATACCCTCAAGCGTGCGTTTAAACAGCTTGATAAAACATTCCTCGATGACTTGTGATTGATCATCGAAACGACGACCAAAAGAAGGCACAGTAACAATCAGTTACCGTGTCTTTTTTTTACAGTGCAATGCGCTACAGGAGTCGAAAGATGGAAATGACCCATGCTCAACGTCTGATTTTGTCTAACCAGTACAAGATGATGACTATGCTTGATCCCGATAACGCTGCACGCTACAGCCGCCTGCAAACCATTGTTGAACGTGGTTTTGGCTTGCAGATGCGCGAACTGGATCGCGAATTTGGCGAACTGAAAGAGGAAACCTGCCGTATCGTTATCGACATCATGGAGATGTACCATGCGCTGCATGTGTCCTGGACCAATCTGAAGGACCAGCAGACCATTGACGAGCGCCGCGTGACGTTCCTGGGCTTTGATGCTGCGACGGAAGCGCGCTATCTGAGCTATGTACGCTTTATGGTGAATACCGAAGGGCGTTACACCCATTTTGATGCGGGTACGCACGGCTTCAACGCCCAGACCCCGATGTGGGATAAGTATCAACGTATGCTGAGCGCGTGGCACGCCTGTCCGCGTCAGTACCATTTAAGCAGCAACGAAATTCAACAAATCATTAATGCCTGACGGAGGTGCGTGTGCAGTGTAAAGGTTTTCTGTTTGATCTGGACGGTACGCTGGTGGATTCGCTACCGGTGGTGGAGCGCTCGTGGTGCCACTGGGCCGACCGGCACGACATCGACCATCAGGACGTACTGAATTTCATCCATGGCAAACAGGCCATTACCTCATTGCGGCACTTCCTTGCGGGACGTTCTGAGGAAGAGATTCAGGCGGAGTTCCGCTATCTTGAGCAGATTGAAGCTACCGATACCGAAGGCATCACCGCGCTGCCCGGTGCGCGTGAACTGCTTGAGCACCTGAATGAAGCGCAGATCCCGTGGGCTATCGTCACCTCCGGCTCGGTTCCCGTCGCGCATGCCCGTCATAAGGCGGCAGGTTTACCGACGCCGGACGTATTCATTACCGCTGAGCGCGTGAAGCGCGGCAAGCCTGAACCGGATGCGTTTCTGCTCGGCGCTGAACTGCTTGGCCTTGCGCCAGCGGAGTGCGTGGTGGTGGAAGACGCGGCGGCAGGCGTGCTGGCCGGGCTGAACGCCGGAAGCCACGTCATTGCCGTTAACGTCCCGGCGGGTTCCCCCCGGCTGGAGGAGGCGGATTTTGTGCTTAACACCCTGACCGCCATCGACGTCTCGAAGGCGTCAGACGGAGTTGTAACCGTCTCGCTAAAAATGTAATCCCATGATATAGCCCCGCATTACCGGGGCTTTTTTATGGCAGAATTGCTTCTCCTCCACTGACAAGGACATGTTGTGAACGGTGAACTGATTTGGGTCCTGAGCCTGCTGTTAATCGCCATCATTCTTTTTGCCACGGGCAAGGTGCGCATGGATGCCGTCGCCCTGTTTGTGATTGTCGCATTCATTCTGAGCGGTACCCTTTCCCTGCCGGAAGCCTTTTCCGGGTTTAGCGATCCCAACGTTATTTTGATTGCCGCCCTGTTTATTATTGGCGACGGGCTGGTACGCACCGGCGTGGCGACGATGATGGGGTCGTGGTTGGTTAAGGTGGCGGGCAGCAGCGAAACCAAAATGCTGATTTACCTGATGCTGACGGTCGCCGGGCTGGGCGCGTTTATGAGCTCTACGGGCGTCGTGGCCATCTTTATTCCGGTCGTGCTGAGCGTCTGCATGAGGATGCAGATCTCCCCGTCGCGGCTGATGATGCCGTTGAGCTTCGCCGGGCTCATCAGCGGCATGATGACGCTGGTCGCGACGCCGCCGAACCTCGTCGTGAACAGCGAACTGATCCGTGAGGGGCTTGAGGGGTTTAGCTTTTTCAGCGTTACGCCGATCGGGCTGGTGGTACTGGTGATGGGCATTATCTATATGCTATTGACCCGTTTCGCGCTGAAAGGGGAGAAGCAGGATAAAGCCAAAGAGGGCTGGAAGCGGCGCTCTTTCCGCGATCTGATTAAAGAGTATCGTCTGACCGGGCGTGCCCGACGTCTGGCTATCCGCCCGGGATCGCCTATGGTGGGGCAGCGGCTGGATGACCTTAAGCTACGTGAACGCTATGGCGCGAACGTCATCGGGGTTGAGCGCTGGCGTCGTTTTCGTCGGGTGATCGTTAACGTGAACGGGGTGTCAGAGTTTCGCGCGCGTGACGTCCTGCTGATTGATATGTCCACCGCAGACGTGGATCTGCGGGAGTTTTGTAGCGAGCAGCTGCTGGAGCCGATGGTCCTGCGCGGCGAGTATTTCTCTGACCAGGCGCTGGATGTGGGAATGGCCGAGGTGTCGCTGATCCCGGAATCGGAGTTATTGGGCAAAACCGTGCGTGAAATCGGCTTTCGTACCCGCTATGGCCTCAACGTGGTGGGCCTGAAGCGCGATGGCGTAGCCCTTGAAGGGGCGGTGGTGGATGAGCCGATCCTGCTGGGGGATATCTTCCTCGTGGTCGGCAACTGGAAACTGATTAGCCAGCTCGGGCAGAAAGGCCGCGATTTTGTGGTGCTGAATATGCCGATTGAAGAGAACGATGCATCACCGGCGCACAGCCAGGCGCCCCATGCGATTTTTTGCCTGGTATTGATGGTCGCGCTGATGCTGACGGACGAGATCCCTAACCCGGTGGCGGCGATAATCGCCTGTCTGTTAATGGGCAAATTCCGCTGTATTGACGCCGAAAGCGCTTACAAAGCGATTCACTGGCCGAGCATCATTCTCATCGTCGGGATGATGCCCTTCGCCCTGGCGCTACAGAAAACCGGCGGGGTGGATTTGATCGTGAAAGGCTTAATGGACGCGGGCGGGGGATATGGTCCGTACCTGATGATGGTTTGCCTGTTCGTCATGTGTGCCACCATCGGTTTGTTCATCTCCAATACCGCAACGGCGGTGCTGATGGCGCCCATTGCGCTGGCGATGGCAAAATCGATGGGCGTTTCGCCGTATCCGTTTGCGATGATGGTTGCGATGGCGGCGTCCGCGGCATTTATGACGCCGGTCTCTTCCCCGGTCAATACGCTGGTGCTGGGGCCCGGGAATTATAGGTTCAGAGATTTCGTGAAGCTGGGTGTGCCGTTCACCGTGCTTGTGATGGTGGTGTGCGTGGTATTGATACCGGTCCTGTTTCCGTTCTGAGCATTTTGCCGGGTGGCGGCTACGCCTTACCCGGCCTACAACCCCGTAGGCCCTGCAAGCGCAGCGCCGCTGGGCGAAAATCAGAGTGGCGAATCCTGGCTAATCTCATCCAGCGACAAATGGAAGCTCGGCACAAACACGCGCATAAAGTAGTCCATCTCTTCGCTGCGACGGGATTCCAGCGTTTTTTCCAGACGCGTTTTTGCCAGTAAAAATTCGTTATTCCCGGCGGATAACTCTTCCAGACACTTCAGGTAGGCGCACAGCGCATCGGCCTGCTTAACCAGGGATTTCTCCTCTTCCGTATACTGATGCTCATCGATCAGCGGCCCGAAGATATCGCGCAGCTCTTCAGGCACCATGTCGATCAGCTTCTGCTGGGCAATCTTCTCAATGGCCTTATATTCCTGGGCAATCTGCGAGTTGAAATATTTCACCGGCGTAGGCAGATCCCCGGTCAGCACTTCCGATGCATCGTGATACATCGCCAGCAGGGCGATACGTTCGGCATTCACCTGCCCGTTGAATTTGCGGTTTTTAATCGCGGCCAGCGCGTGCGCGACCATGGCAACCTGCAAACTGTGCTCAGACACATTTTCAGTACGCACATTGCGCATCAGCGGCCAGCGGTTGATGAGTTTCAGGCGGGAGAGGTGGGCAAAGAAATGACTCTGACTCATAGGTTACCTTATGTCTTCACTGCGACAGACTTCATTGTGCGGGGAGGGGAGGGAAGTTGCAAATTTGCGGATGTTGCAGGCCGGGTAAGCGCAGCGCTACCCGGCGAAAAGTCAGCGTTACTGATGGTACCCGGAGAGGAAGCGCCCGAAGCGGCTGATGGCCATCTCGAGATCGTCTTCGCGCGGCAAGGTGACGATACGCACGTGATCCGGCCACGGCCAGTTAAACGCCGTCCCCTGAACCAGTAGCACTTTTTCCTGCAACAGGAAGTCGAGCACCATTTTCTGGTCGTCGTGAATATTGAAGCGCTTCGCGTCGATTTTCGGGAACATGTACAGCGCGCCGTTAGGCTTCACGCAGGAGACGCCCGGAATATCATTAATCAATTCCCATGCGCGGTTGCGCTGTTCATACAGGCGGCCGCCAGGCACGATGAACTCGCTGATGCTCTGATAACCACCGAGCGCCGTCTGGATCGCATGTTGCGCCGGTACGTTGGCGCACAGACGCATGGATGCCAGCATCTCCAGCCCTTCAATGTAGCCTTTCGCATGTTTTTTCGGACCGTTCAGTACCATCCAGCCCTGACGGAAACCGGCAACGCGGTAAGTTTTAGACAGTCCGTTAAAGGTGACCGTCAGCAGATCGGGTGCCAGCGCGGCGATAGAGTGGTGCTGCGCCGCGTCGTACAGGATCTTGTCGTAAATCTCGTCGGCAAAGATGATCAGGTTGTGCTGGCGGGCGATCTCGACGATCTCCATCAGCAGCTCTTTTGAATAGACCGCACCCGTCGGGTTATTCGGGTTAATGATCACGATACCCCGGGTGCGCGGGGTAATTTTGGCGCGAATATCATCCAGATCCGGGAACCAGTCAGAGGATTCGTCGCACAGGTAGTGCACCGCTTTACCGCTGGACAGGGACACCGCAGCTGTCCACAGCGGATAATCCGGGGCAGGAACCAGCATTTCATCGCCGCTGTTCAGGAGCGCCTGCATCGCCTGAACGATCAGCTCCGAGACACCGTTGCCAATGTAGATATCTTCAACGGTGACGTCGCGCATACCGCGAGCCTGATAGTGCTGCATGATGGCTTTACGGGCGGAATAAAGCCCTTTTGAATCGCAGTAGCCTTGTGCAGTGGGCAGGTTACGGATCACATCCACCAGGATCTCATCCGGCGCTTCAAAACCAAATGGCGCGGGGTTGCCGATGTTGAGTTTCAGAACCTTATTGCCTTCCTCTTCAAGGCGTTTTGCCTCTTTGAGTACCGGGCCACGGATGTCGTAACAGACGTTGTCGAGCTTGCTGGATTTTTCGATAGGGGACATGAACCTTTAACCTTTTCGCTATTATTGCAACTTCCTGCCGTGGAAGTGAGCACGGAACAATGTACTCCCACCGCGCTTCGTTTTGAAGGGCGCACAGAAGAAGATTTCGTCCAACCGGGCAATGCCGCGGTGATCGCTTACTCTAACGACGGAGTGATTTTGCGCCTGAATTTATCGTGATAAAGAGGGGTGTTGGGTTGTTTGTGCTAAAAATTTCATATAAAGATGAATATTATTCTGGAATAAATAAAAAGACGATTCTGGCTGATGCATTAGTCCCCCTGAGTGACCATTCGTAAAACCTGAATGCTGAGATACCGATTGCCATATTAGCAAAGCCAGGTTAAAAGTTACTCATGTGAAATTAATGTTAAGGGTTATTAATGAATGGCCTGAATCTAAATTAAACTTTATTTATTATTAACGACGAAAATGCAACTTTCGTTAATTTTAATAAAAAGAGTGTAGTTGCTTATCATTGGCGTTAAATCCTTAATATTGCAATAAGACTTATAAATATAGTGGATTTGGGTTAAGATGTGTTTCGGGAATGCAGCATAGCGATAGGCCTGTTACGTATATCGGATACTGCTTTCCTGTATTAATCGATTGTTATTGTTAAAATTATCTCTGGCTGATTGGGTAAGTCACATCTTGCTACGTTGCCAACGCTGCGATATAGATGGCAGAAAACATGTCTTACTCTTTATGGTATTAACATCGACCTGCAAACAACGAAATATCCTGGACGCAAGAGAATAAAAATAACGTCATGAAACGTGATTTCTGACTGGTGATATACCGCAGTACAATAACTATCTGTCAGGCAGTCTGCCGGGCCGGGATGCGAGGGAAACTCTTCAGAAGGAATTGCTTAACTGTTACACACAGCTTCAACCCGGGCAGCTCCGCACGAGCAACCTGAAAGTGAAAAGATATGATAAATGCAAATCGTCCGATAATGAATCTCGACCTCGATCTGCTGAGAACGTTTGTTGCGGTCGCCGATCTCAACACTTTTGCAGCAGCTGCTGCCGCCGTTTGCCGTACCCAGTCCGCCGTGAGTCAGCAAATGCAGCGGCTGGAACAACTGGTTGGTAAAGAGCTTTTTGCGCGTCATGGACGTAATAAGCTTTTAACAGAACATGGTATTCAGCTTCTGGGTTATGCCAGAAAGATACTGCGCTTTAATGATGAAGCCTGTATGTCATTAATGTTTAGCAACCTTCAGGGAGTGTTAACATTAGGGGCGTCAGATGAATCAGCAGATACCATTTTACCCTTCCTTCTCAACCGAATTAGCTCGGTTTATCCGAAGCTTGCCCTGGACGTTAGCGTTAAACGCAATGCCTTCATGGTTGAGATGCTGAAAGAAAACGAGGTTGACCTGGTGGTCACCACGCATCGACCTGGCCAGTTTGACAGCCTGACGCTGCGTACTTCTCCAACGCACTGGTACTGTGCCGCGGAGTATGTATTGCAGAAAGGTGAGCCGATACCCCTGGTCCTGCTGGACGATCCGAGTCCGTTCCGCGATATGGTGCTGGCTGCGCTCAACGAAGCCAGTATTCCATGGCGCCTGGCGTACGTGGCGTCAACCTTGCCCGCAGTGCGAGCGGCGGTGAAGGCCGGGCTTGGCGTAACGGCCCGTCCGGTGGAGATGATGAGCCCCGATCTGCGTGTGCTGGGTCAATCCGAGGGACTCCCGTCGTTGCCGGATACGGAGTACCTGCTGTGCCATAACGCCGCCAGCAACAACGAGCTGGCAAAAGTGGTGTTCGAGGCAATGGAAAACTACCACAATCCATGGCAGTACGCGCCTGTTACTCCCGAAGGTGGGGACGACTCCCTGATCGTGGAAGGGGATTTTGAGTGATCATTCCCTCAAAATTCTCGTAACAAAATGTAAGTGCAAAAAAGAGCCACTCGCATGATTTTTTCCTGCGAGTGGTTTTTTTTGCTATTCATAACCGTGAACGGAGCAGGGATAAAGCAAATAACGCTTATTTATCAATGCAGAAAATGTTTTTGGTTAAGATGTAAACAATACCTGTTCTAACTTACCTCATACCCCGCCGATGTTAAAAAAACAGGAAATATGTTGCTGTTTTTTTGATTGAATTAACAAAAGCGTGTCTCAGATCAAGAAAATACTCCCATTTGGGGGGAGGAATCGTTGGCAAATCCTGTCAAAATAGGAGGGTTATTTTTTTTACTTCCAAAACGGACACGATTCAACAAGATGCATTTGACGGAAAGTCATGTACCCACCAGGGTTAAAGGGCACCAAATGTTAATGAGAATCGCACGTTGTAATTTAATGTGAAGAAACCTTTGTTAAAGTTGACAAAAGGTTATAGAAAGGAGTAAAAAACCCCATCATTTTGCTGTCTATGTCTCATTTCTGACAGTTAGTGTAAGGTTATTTTGTTCCTCCCCATGAATCGATGTGATGCCCATCTGCCAGCAAGAGCAGTGTCGTCGGTATCACTTTTGATGAGTAAGCAATGAGTATGTCAACATCCACAGAAGTCATCGCTCATCACTGGGCATTCGCAATCTTTCTTATTGTAGCCATTGGCCTGTGCTGCCTGATGTTAGTCGGCGGCTGGTTCCTGGGCGGTCGCGCCCGCGCAAGGCACAAAAACACACCTTTCGAATCAGGTATTGATTCAGTAGGTACCGCTCGCTTACGCCTGTCTGCCAAGTTCTACTTGGTAGCCATGTTCTTCGTCATTTTTGACGTGGAAGCGCTTTACCTCTTCGCGTGGTCTACCTCCATTCGCGAAAGTGGTTGGGTGGGCTTTGTCGAGGCCGCAATTTTCATTTTAGTGTTACTGGCCGGTCTGGTTTATCTGGTGCGTATTGGCGCGCTGGACTGGACACCTGTGCGTTCACGCCGTGAACACATCAACCCGGAAAACAGTATCTCTAATCGTCAGCAGTAACAGCGAGGCAATAAGATGGATTATACGCTCACCCGCATAGATCCTAACGGTGAGAATGACCGTTACCCCCTGCAAAAACAGGAGATCGTAACCGACCCCCTGGAGCAAGAAGTCAACAAAAGCGTGTACATGGGCAAGCTCGAACATGCCATGCACGACATGGTCAACTGGGGTCGTAAGAACTCCATCTGGCCATACAACTTTGGCCTTTCTTGCTGCTACGTTGAAATGGTGACGTCATTCACTGCGGTGCATGACGTTGCGCGTTTTGGGGCCGAGGTACTGCGTGCTTCTCCACGTCAGGCTGACCTGATGGTGGTGGCCGGGACCTGCTTTACCAAGATGGCACCGGTTATTCAGCGTCTTTATGACCAGATGCTGGAGCCAAAATGGGTTATCTCCATGGGCGCATGTGCAAACTCCGGCGGTATGTACGACATTTATTCCGTTGTGCAGGGCGTTGATAAGTTCATTCCGGTGGATGTGTACATCCCGGGCTGCCCGCCGCGTCCAGAGGCCTATATGCAGGCGCTGATGCTGCTCCAGGAGTCAATTGGTAAAGAACGCCGCCCGCTTTCATGGGTTGTTGGCGATCAGGGTGTTTATCGCGCGAACATGCAGTCTGAGCGCGAGCGTAAACGTGGTGAACGTATTGCCGTCACCAACCTGCGTACGCCTGACGAAATTTAATTTGCGCCTGTGGGCCTGGAGAACACCTTCGCATATCACTACTCAAATAGCGCGAAGCCAGGCTTAACAGTCACCACGGACCATTTGCAATGGTGAACAATATGACCGACTTAACCGCGCAAGAAGCCGCCTGGCAGACCCGGGATCATCTCGATGACCCCGTCATTGGCGAACTGCGCAACCGTTTTGGGCCGGATGCCTTTACTGTTCAGGCCACCCGCACCGGGGTACCCGTTGTTTGGGTGAAGCGTGAGCAATTACTGGAAGTTGTCGATTTCCTCAAGAAATTGCCAAAACCTTACGTCATGCTGTTTGACTTACACGGCATGGACGAACGTCTGAGAACGCACCGCCAGGGTCTCCCTGCTGCGGATTTTTCCGTTTTCTACCACCTGATCTCAATAGACCGCAACACGGATATCATGCTCAAGGTGGCATTGTCTGAAAACGACATGCATCTGCCGACGATCACCAAACTTTTCCCGAACGCCAACTGGTACGAGCGTGAAACCTGGGAAATGTTCGGCATGACCTTCGACGGTCACCCGCATCTGACGCGCATCATGATGCCGCAGACCTGGACCGGCCACCCGCTGCGTAAAGACTACCCGGCACGCGCCACCGAATTCGACCCGTTTGAGCTGACCAAAGCCAAGCAGGATCTGGAGATGGAAGCGCTGACCTTCAAGCCGGAAGACTGGGGCATGAAGCGCGGCACCGAAAACGAGGACTTCATGTTCCTCAACCTCGGTCCAAACCACCCGTCTGCGCACGGTGCATTCCGTATTATTCTTCAGCTTGACGGCGAAGAGATTGTCGACTGCGTGCCTGACATCGGCTATCACCACCGTGGTGCCGAGAAGATGGGCGAGCGTCAGTCCTGGCACAGCTACATTCCGTACACCGACCGTATCGAATACCTCGGCGGCTGCGTGAACGAAATGCCATACGTGCTGGCCGTTGAGAAGCTGGCAGGCATCACCGTCCCGGATCGCGTTAACGTGATTCGTGTGATGCTGTCTGAACTGTTCCGTATTAACAGCCACCTGCTGTACATCTCCACGTTCATTCAGGACGTCGGCGCGATGACGCCGGTCTTCTTCGCCTTTACCGACCGTCAGAAAATCTACGATCTGGTGGAAGCGATTACCGGTTTCCGTATGCACCCGGCCTGGTTCCGCATCGGCGGTGTGGCGCACGATCTGCCGCGCGGCTGGGACCGCCTGCTGCGTGAATTCCTCGACTGGATGCCGAAACGTCTGGCGTCTTACGAGAAAGCCGCGCTGCGTAACTCCATCCTGAAAGGCCGTTCTCAGGGCGTTGCTGCCTACGGCGCGAAAGAAGCGCTGGAGTGGGGAACCACAGGTGCAGGTCTGCGTGCGACGGGTATTGATTTCGACGTGCGTAAAGCCCGTCCTTACTCTGGTTACGAGAACTTCGACTTTGAAGTCCCGGTTGGCGGCGGCGTATCCGACTGCTATACCCGCGTGATGCTGAAAGTGGAAGAGCTGCGCCAGAGCCTGCGCATCCTTGAGCAGTGCCTCAACAACATGCCGGAAGGCCCGTTCAAGGCGGATCACCCGCTGACGACGCCGCCACCGAAAGAGCGCACGCTGCAACATATCGAAACCCTGATCACCCACTTCCTGCAAGTTTCCTGGGGCCCGGTCATGCCGGCACAGGAATCCTTCCAGATGATTGAAGCGACCAAGGGTATCAACAGCTACTACCTCACCAGCGACGGCAGCACCATGAGCTACCGCACCCGCGTGCGTACGCCAAGCTTCGCGCACTTGCAGCAGATCCCGGCCGCCATTCGCGGCAGTCTGGTCTCCGACCTGATTGTGTATCTGGGTAGTATCGATTTTGTTATGTCAGATGTGGACCGCTAATTATGCACGAGAATCAACAACCACAAACCGAGGCTTTTGAGCTGAGTGAAGCAGAGCGTGCCGCCATTGAGCACGAGATGCACCACTACGAAGACCCACGTGCGGCGTCCATTGAAGCGCTGAAAATCGTACAGAAACAGCGTGGTTGGGTGCCGGATGGGGCGATCTACGAGATCGCAAAAGTGCTGGGTATTCCGGCGAGTGACGTAGAAGGCGTAGCCACGTTCTACAGCCAGATCTTCCGTCAGCCGGTAGGCCGCCATGTGATCCGCTACTGTGACAGCGTGGTCTGCCACATCACCGGTTATCAGGGCATTCAGGCTGCGATTGAGAAGAAACTCAATATCAAGCCGGGCCAGACCACCTTCGACGGACGCTTTACTCTGCTGCCAACCTGCTGCCTGGGTAACTGCGACAAGGGGCCGACCATGATGATTGATGAGGACACTCACAGCCATCTGACGCCGGAAGCGATTCCTGACCTGCTGGAGCAGTACAAATGAAAACTGTAATTCGTACTGCTGAGACGCATCCGCTGACCTGGCGTCTGCGTGATGACAAACAGCCGGTCTGGCTCGACGAATATCAGAGCAAAAACGGCTATGCCGGCGCGCGTAAAGCCCTCGGCGGCATGGCGCCGGACGACATCGTTAACGCGGTGAAAGAGTCTGGCCTGAAAGGCCGCGGGGGCGCGGGCTTCTCCACCGGTCTGAAGTGGAGCCTGATGCCGAAAGACGAATCCATGAACATCCGTTACCTGCTGTGTAACGCCGATGAAATGGAGCCGGGTACCTATAAAGACCGCCTGCTGATGGAACAGCTGCCGCACCTGCTGGTTGAAGGCATGCTGATCTCCGCGTTCGCGCTGAAAGCGTACCGTGGCTATATCTTCCTGCGCGGTGAATACATCGAAGCGGCTGAAAACCTGCGTCGCGCGATTGCCGAAGCCACTGAAGCCGGTCTGCTGGGTAAAAACATCCTGGGCACCGGGTTTGACTTCGAGCTGTTCGTGCACACCGGTGCCGGGCGTTATATCTGCGGTGAAGAAACCGCGCTGATTAACTCCCTGGAAGGCCGCCGCGCGAACCCGCGCTCCAAGCCACCGTTCCCGGCAAGCTCCGGCGTGTGGGGTAAACCGACCTGCGTCAACAACGTCGAAACCCTGTGCAACGTCCCGGCGATCCTCGCGAACGGCGTGGAGTGGTATCAGGGCATCTCCTCAAGCAAAGATGCCGGTACCAAGCTGATGGGCTTCTCCGGTCGCGTGAAGAACCCTGGCGTCTGGGAGCTGCCGTTCGGCACCACCGCACGCGAAATTCTTGAAGACTACGCCGGCGGCATGCGCGATGGCCTGAAATTCAAAGCCTGGCAGCCGGGTGGGGCAGGGACGGACTTCCTGACCGAAGCCCACCTTGACCTGCCAATGGAGTTCGAAAGCATTGGTAAAGCAGGCAGCCGTCTGGGTACGGCGCTGGCGATGGCCGTCGACCATGAGATCGGCATGGTATCCCTGGTGCGTAACCTGGAAGAGTTCTTCGCCCGCGAGTCCTGCGGCTGGTGTACACCGTGCCGTGATGGTCTGCCGTGGAGCGTGAAGATCCTGCGTGCTATCGAACGTGGCGAAGGCCAGCCTGGCGATATCGAGACACTTGAGCAACTGTGTCGATTCTTAGGGCCGGGTAAAACCTTCTGTGCCCACGCACCGGGCGCCGTCGAGCCGCTGCAAAGCGCGATTAAATATTTCCGCGACGAATTCGAAGCAGGCATCAAGCAGCCGTTCAGCAATACCCATTCGATCAATGGTATTCAGCCGAACCTGCTGAAAGCGCGCTGGTAAAAACAGAATTTTGATTAACGCTCGGTTTCGGCCGAGCCAACTGGAAGCATGCTAATGGCTACGATTCATGTAGACGGCAAAGAATACGAAGTCAACGGGGCGGACAACCTGCTGGAAGCTTGTCTGTCTCTTGGCCTCGATATTCCGTACTTTTGCTGGCATCCGGCGCTGGGCAGCGTCGGTGCTTGCCGCCAGTGTGCGGTGAAGCAATATCAAAACGCGGAAGACACGCGTGGTCGCCTGGTGATGTCCTGTATGACGCCAGCCGCCGAAGGCACCTTTATTTCGATTGATGACGAAGAAGCCAAACAGTTCCGTGAAAGCGTGGTGGAGTGGTTGATGACCAACCACCCGCACGACTGTCCGGTGTGTGAGGAGGGCGGTAACTGCCACCTTCAGGATATGACCGTCATGACCGGTCACAGCTTCCGTCGCTATCGCTTTACCAAGCGTACCCACCGTAACCAGGATCTGGGGCCGTTCATCTCTCACGAAATGAACCGCTGCATCGCCTGCTACCGCTGCGTGCGTTACTACAAAGATTATGCAGACGGACAGGATCTGGGCGTATATGGCGCGCATGACAACGTCTACTTCGGTCGTCCGGAAGACGGTACGCTGGAAAGCGAATTCTCCGGTAACCTGGTAGAAATCTGTCCGACTGGCGTATTCACGGATAAAACCCACTCTGAACGTTACAACCGTAAATGGGACATGCAGTTTGCGCCAAGCATCTGCCAGCAGTGCTCCCTCGGCTGTAACACCAGCCCGGGTGAACGTTACGGCGAACTGCGTCGTATCGAAAACCGTTACAACGGTACCGTTAACCACTACTTCCTCTGCGACCGCGGTCGTTTCGGCTATGGCTATGTGAACCTGAAAGACCGTCCGCGTCAGCCGGTACAGCGCCGTGGCGATGACGTCATTACCCTCAACGCCGAGCAGGCGATGCAGGGCGCGGCGGATATTCTGCGTCAGTCGAAGAAAGTGATCGGCATCGGCTCCCCGCGCGCCAGCATCGAAAGCAACTTCGCGCTGCGCGAGCTGGTTGGGGCGGAAAACTTCTACACCGGTATCGCCCAGGGCGAGCAGGAACGTCTCCAGCTGGTGCTGAAAGTGCTGCGTGAAGGCGGCATTCATACGCCTGCGCTGCGCGAAATCGAATCCTATGATGCGGTTCTGGTGCTGGGTGAAGACCTGACGCAGACCGGCGCACGCGCGGCTCTGGCGGTTCGTCAGGCGGTGAAAGGTAAAGCACGTGAAATGGCAGCGGCGCAAAAAGTGGCTGACTGGCAAATTGCGGCCATTCTCAACATCGGTCAGCGCGCGAAGCATCCTCTGTTTGTGACTAACGTTGATAACACTCGTCTGGACGATATCGCCGCGTGGACCTACTGCGCGCCGGTTGAAGATCAGGCGCGTCTCGGCTTTGCCATTGCCCACGCGCTGGACAGCAACTCGCCGGCCGTTGAACTGGATCGCGACCTGCAAAACAAGGTCGATGTGATTGTTCAGGCACTGGCGGGGGCGAAGAAACCTCTGATTATTTCCGGTACCAACGCCGGTAGCGCTGAAATCATTCAGGCCGCAGCGAACGTTGCCAAAGCCCTGAAGGGCCGCGGCGCTGACGTCGGTGTGACTATGATTGCCCGTGCGGTGAACAGCATCGGTCTGGGTATGATTGGCGGCGGCTCGCTGGAAGACGCGTTAAGCGAACTGGAATCCGGTGCCGCTGACGCCGTTGTGGTGCTGGAAAACGACCTGCATCGCCATGCTTCTGCCGCTCGCGTTGACGCCGCGCTCTCCAGAGCGCCGCTGGTGATGGTTATCGACCATCAGCGCACCGCGATCATGGACAAAGCGCACCTGGTGCTCTCTGCGGCAAGCTTCGCAGAAAGCGACGGGACGGTGATCAACAACGAAGGCCGCGCCCAGCGTTTCTTCCAGGTTTATGACCCGGCCTACTACGACAGCAACACCGTGATGCTGGAAAGCTGGCGCTGGCTGCACTCTCTGCACAGCACCGTGCAGAGCCGTGAAGTGGACTGGACGCAGCTCGACCACGTTATTGACGCGGTTGTTGAGAAACTGCCTCAGCTGGCGGGCATTAAAGACGCCGCGCCTGACGCAAGCTTCCGCATTCGCGGCCAGAAACTGGCGCGTGAGCCGCACCGCTACAGCGGTCGTACCGCGATGCGCGCCAACATCAGCGTGCACGAACCGCGTCAGCCGCAGGATAAAGACACCATGTTTGCCTTCTCGATGGAAGGGAACAACCAGCCGTCTGCGCCGCGTTCGCAAATCCCGTTTGCATGGGCACCGGGCTGGAACTCCCCGCAGGCATGGAACAAGTTCCAGGCTGAAGTGGGCGGTCACCTGCGCCACGGCGATCCGGGCGTGCGTCTGATTGAAGCCTCCGAAACCGGTCTGGACTTCTTCACCACCGTTCCGGCGAGCTTCCAGGCGCAGGAAGGTCACTGGCGTATTGCACCGTACTACCATCTGTTCGGTAGCGACGAAATGTCCCAGCGTTCTCCGGTATTCCAGCAGCGTATGCCGCAGCCGTACATCAAGCTCAACCCGGCGGATGCCGCGAAGCTTGGCGTTAACGCGGGTGCGAACATTGCCTTTAGCTACGACGGCCAGACAATCAGCCTGCCGCTGATTATTTCTGAACGCCTGTCAGCAGGGCAGGTGGGTCTGCCGATGGGTATGCCTGGCATCGCGCCGGTCCTGGCGGGTGCGCATCTTGATAACCTTCAGGAGGCAAAAGCATGAGTTGGTTAACGCCGGATCTTATCGACATCCTGCTGAGCATTCTGAAAGCGGTTGTGATTCTGCTGGTGGTCGTCACCTGCGGCGCGTTCATGAGCTTTGGTGAACGTCGTTTGCTCGGTCTGTTCCAGAACCGTTACGGACCGAACCGCGTGGGCTGGGGTGGTTCACTCCAGCTGGTCGCGGACATGATCAAGATGTTCTTTAAAGAGGACTGGGTTCCGCGCTTCTCGGACCGCGTGATCTTTACGCTGGCGCCGATGATCGCCTTCACCTCGCTGCTGCTGGCGTTTGCTATCGTTCCGGTCAGCCCGACCTGGGTGGTGGCTGACCTGAACATCGGCATTCTGTTCTTCCTGATGATGGCAGGCCTCGCGGTTTACGCGGTGCTGTTCGCAGGCTGGTCCAGTAACAACAAATACTCGCTGCTGGGTGCGATGCGTGCTTCCGCGCAGACGCTGAGCTACGAAGTGTTCCTGGGTCTCTCTCTGATGGGCGTGGTGGCGCAGGCCGGTTCATTTAACATGACCGACATCGTCAACAACCAGGCCGACATCTGGAACGTTATCCCGCAGTTCTTTGGGTTTATTACCTTTGCCATCGCGGGCGTGGCGGTGTGTCACCGTCACCCGTTTGACCAGCCAGAAGCCGAACAGGAACTGGCCGACGGTTACCACATTGAATATTCCGGTATGAAGTTCGGTCTGTTCTTTGTGGGCGAGTACATCGGTATCGTCACCATTTCCGCGTTGATGGTAACGCTGTTCTTTGGTGGCTGGCATGGCCCGTTCTTACCGCCGTTCATCTGGTTCGCGCTGAAAACCGCGTTCTTCATGATGATGTTCATTTTGATTCGCGCAGCGTTACCGCGTCCGCGTTATGACCAGGTAATGTCCTTCGGCTGGAAAGTGTGCCTGCCGCTGACGCTCGTCAACTTGTTGGTAACGGCGGCTGTCATTCTCTGGCAGCAGCCATAAGGGGCTTTGAGATCATGACCTTAAAAGAATTATTGGTAGGTTTCGGCACCCAGGTACGCAGTATCTGGATGATCGGCCTGCATGCGTTTGCCAAACGCGAAACCCGGATGTACCCGGAAGAGCCGGTATATCTGCCGCCGCGCTACCGTGGACGTATCGTGCTGACGCGCGACCCGGACGGTTCCGAGCGTTGCGTTGCCTGTAACCTGTGTGCGGTAGCGTGTCCGGTGGGCTGTATCTCTCTGCAAAAAGCAGAGACGGTAGACGGCCGCTGGTACCCTGAGTTCTTCCGCATCAACTTCTCACGCTGCATTTTCTGCGGTCTGTGTGAAGAAGCGTGCCCAACCACGGCGATTCAGCTGACTCCAGACTTCGAGCTGGGTGAGTACAAGCGTCAGGATCTGGTGTACGAGAAAGAGGATCTGCTGATTTCCGGTCCGGGCAAATACCCGGAATATAACTTCTACCGGATGGCGGGTATGGCAATCGACGGCAAAGATAAAGGCGAAGCAGAGAACGAAGCTAAGCCTATCGACGTCAAGAGCCTGTTACCGTAAGGAGAGGGCAATGGAATTCGCTTTTTATATCTGTGGCCTTATCGCCATCCTGGCTACGCTGCGAGTGATCACGCACACCAATCCGGTGCATGCGCTGCTGTATTTGATCATCTCGCTGCTGGCTATTTCCGGGGTGTTCTTTGCGCTGGGCGCGCACTTCGCCGGTGCGCTGGAAATCATCGTCTACGCCGGGGCCATCATGGTGCTGTTTGTGTTCGTGGTGATGATGCTGAACCTGGGCGGCTCTGAAATTGAGCAGGAACGTCAGTGGTTAAAACCGCAGGTGTGGATTGGTCCGGCAATTTTGTCGGCCATCATGCTGGCGGTGATTGTTTACGCCATTCTGGGCGTCAACGACCAGGGTATCGACGGGACGCCAATCAGCGCGAAAGCCGTGGGTATCACCCTGTTTGGTCCGTACGTTCTGGCGGTTGAGCTGGCCTCAATGCTGCTGCTGGCGGGTCTGGTTGTGGCCTTCCACGTTGGCCGCGAAGAGCGTGTCGGCGAGGTGCTGAGCAACCGCACTGACGACCGCGCGAAAAGAAAAACGGAGGAACGCGCATGATCCCCTTAACACATGGACTGATCCTCGCTGCAATTTTATTCGTTCTGGGCTTAACCGGTCTGGTTATCCGCCGCAATCTGCTGTTTATGCTGATCGGTCTGGAAATCATGATCAACGCTTCCGCGCTGGCCTTTGTGGTCGCCGGTAGCTACTGGGGCCAGACCGATGGTCAGGTGATGTACATTCTCGCCATCAGCCTCGCGGCTGCTGAAGCGAGTATTGGCCTGGCGCTGTTGCTACAGCTCCATCGTCGCCGCCAGAACCTGAACATCGATTCAGTAAGTGAGTTGCGTGGATGAACATGCTTGCCTTAACCATTATTTTTCCGCTGATTGGCTTCGTGCTGCTGGCGTTTTCTCGCGGCCGCTGGTCTGAGAATCTGTCTGCCACCGTGGGCATTGGCTCTATCGGCCTGGCTGCGCTGGTCACAGCGTATGCGGGTATCGACTTCTTTAACAATGGACGTCAGGCCTACAGCGTACCGCTGTGGAACTGGATGTCGGTCGGTAACTTCAACATCGGTTTCAACCTGGTGCTGGATGGTCTGTCTCTGACCATGCTCTCCGTGGTCACCGGCGTCGGCTTCCTGATCCACATGTTCGCCTCCTGGTACATGCGCGGTGAAGAGGGATACTCCCGCTTCTTCGCCTACACCAACCTGTTTATCGCCAGCATGGTGGTTCTGGTGCTGGCCGATAACCTGCTGCTGATGTATCTGGGCTGGGAAGGCGTGGGTCTGTGTTCTTACCTGCTGATCGGTTTCTACTACACCGATCCGAAGAATGGCGCAGCGGCCATGAAAGCGTTCGTCGTGACCCGCGTGGGTGACGTGTTCCTCGCTTTCGCGCTGTTCATTCTCTACAACGAACTGGGCACGCTGAACTTCCGCGAAATGGTGGAACTGGCGCCGGCGCACTTCGAAGCAGGCAACAACATGCTGTGGTGGGCAACGCTGATGCTGCTGGGTGGCGCTGTGGGTAAATCCGCGCAGCTGCCGTTGCAGACATGGCTGGCCGACGCGATGGCGGGTCCAACCCCTGTCTCCGCGCTGATCCACGCCGCGACCATGGTTACCGCCGGTGTCTACCTGATTGCGCGTACCCATGGCCTGTTCCTGATGACCCCGGAAATTCTGCATCTGGTGGGTATCGTCGGTGCGGTTACGCTGGTGCTGGCTGGCTTTGCCGCGCTGGTGCAGACCGACATCAAGCGCGTGCTCGCGTACTCCACCATGAGCCAGATTGGTTACATGTTCCTGGCGCTGGGCGTTCAGGCGTGGGACGCGGCCATTTTCCACCTGATGACGCACGCGTTCTTTAAAGCGCTGCTGTTCCTCTCATCCGGTTCGGTGATTCTGGCCTGCCACCACGAGCAGAACATCTTCAAAATGGGCGGACTGCGTAAGTCCATCCCGCTGGTTTATGTCTGCTTCCTGGTAGGCGGCGCGGCGCTGGCGGCACTGCCGCTGATCACCGCGGGCTTCTTCAGTAAGGACGAAATCCTGGCGGGCGCCATGGCGAATGGTCATATCAATCTGATGGTTGCGGGTCTGGTCGGTGCGTTTATGACCTCCCTGTACACCTTCCGTATGATTTTCATCGTCTTCCACGGTAAAGAACAAATTCACGCTCACGCAGGGAAGGGGATTACCCACCACCTGCCGCTGATTGTGCTGCTGGTCCTGTCCACCTTCGTTGGCGCGATGATTGTGCCACCGTTGCAGGGCGTACTGCCGGCGACAACCGAGCTTGAGCACGGTCGCGTTCTGACGCTTGAAATCACCTCCGGCGTAGTGGCTATCGCGGGCATCCTGATTGCCGCATGGCTGTGGCTGGGTAAACGCACGCTGGTGACAGCCGTTGCCAACAGCGCGCCGGGCCGTCTGCTGGGCACCTGGTGGTACAACGCATGGGGCTTCGACTGGCTGTACGACATGATCTTCGTGAAGCCGTTCCTGGGCATTGCGTGGCTGCTGAAGCGCGATCCACTGAACAGCCTGATGAATATCCCGGCGATCCTCTCTCGCTTTGCAGGTAAAGGCCTGCTGTTCAGCGAGAACGGTTATCTGCGCTGGTATGTGGCGTCCATGAGCATCGGTGCGGTTGTCATACTGGCGCTGCTGATGGTGTTGCGTTGATTTTGAGTTAGCGGGGATTGTCTACGGACCGTAGGCCCGGTAAGCGAAGCGCCACCGGGCAAAAGGCCCCGCACTCAAACGTGAATTTTATTCGAATTCGTTGAAAATCAGGCCCCTGCTGGGGGCCTTAAAAAGGAATGTAAATCGCCATGTTACTACCCTGGCTAATATTAATTCCCTTCATCGGCGGCTTCCTGTGCTGGCAGACCGAACGCTTTGGCGTGAAGATGCCGCGCTGGATCGCGCTGATCACCATGGGGTTGACGCTCGCGCTTGGCCTGCAACTGTGGTTGCAGGGTGGCTACTCACTGACCCAGTCTGCGGGCCTTCCGCAGTGGCAGTCTGAGTTCATTCTGCCGTGGATCCCACGTTTCGGTATCACGATCCACCTCGCGATTGACGGTCTGTCGCTGCTGATGGTCGTGCTGACCGGTCTGCTCGGCGTTCTGGCGGTACTCTGCTCCTGGCGAGAAATCGAAAAATACCAGGGCTTCTTCCACCTGAACCTGATGTGGATCCTGGGCGGCGTGATCGGCGTGTTCCTGGCCATCGACATGTTCCTGTTCTTCTTCTTCTGGGAGATGATGCTGGTGCCGATGTACTTCCTGATCGCGCTGTGGGGCCACAAGGCATCCGACGGTAAAACGCGTATCACGGCGGCCACCAAGTTCTTCATCTACACCCAGGCGAGTGGTCTGGTGATGTTGATTGCCATCCTGGCGCTGGTATTTGTGCATTACAATGCGACCGGCGTGTGGACCTTCAACTACGAAGACCTGCTGAAGACCCCGATGTCTCACGGTGTGGAATACCTGCTGATGCTCGGCTTCTTCATCGCCTTCGCGGTGAAAATGCCGGTCGTACCGCTGCACGGCTGGCTGCCGGACGCGCACTCTCAGGCGCCGACGGCGGGTTCCGTTGACCTGGCGGGTATCTTGCTGAAAACGGCGGCCTACGGTCTGCTGCGTTTCTCCCTGCCGCTGTTCCCGAACGCCTCCGCAGAGTTCGCGCCGATTGCCATGTGGCTTGGCGTGATCGGTATCTTCTACGGTGCATGGATGGCCTTCACGCAGTACGACATCAAACGTCTGATTGCTTACACCTCCGTTTCCCACATGGGCTTCGTGCTGATTGCCATCTACACCGGCAGCCAGCTGGCGTACCAGGGGGCGGTGATCCAGATGATTGCGCACGGCCTGTCTGCTGCCGGTCTCTTCATCCTGTGTGGTCAGCTGTACGAACGTCTGCATACCCGCGACATGCGTATGATGGGCGGCCTGTGGGGCAAAATGAAATGGCTGCCGGCGCTCTCCATGTTCTTCGCGGTGGCGACTCTGGGTATGCCGGGTACCGGTAACTTCGTCGGCGAGTTTATGATCCTGTTCGGCAGCTTCAACGTGGTACCGACGATCACCATCATCTCCACCTTTGGTCTGGTATTTGCCTCCGTGTACTCGCTGGCGATGCTGCACCGCGCTTACTTCGGTAAAGCGAAGAGTGAAATTGCTGCACAAGAACTGCCGGGGATGTCGCTGCGTGAGCTGTTCATCATCCTGCTGCTGGTCGTACTGCTGGTGCTGTTGGGCTTCTATCCGCAGCCGATTCTGGATACCTCGCACTCCGCGATGGGTAACATCCAGCAGTGGTTTGTTAATTCTGCTTCTACTACAAGGCCGTAATTCGCCATGACAATAACTCCACAACAACTGATCGCGCTGCTACCGCTGCTGATCGTCGGATTGACGGTGGTGGTTGTGATGCTCTCCATTGCGTGGCGACGCAATCACTTCCTGAATGCGACCCTGTCCGTTCTGGGTCTGAACGCTGCGTTAGTTTCCCTCTGGTTTGTTGGCCAGGCGGGAGCGATGGACGTCACGCCGCTGATGCGCGTTGACGGTTACGCCATGCTCTACACCGGTCTGGTGCTGCTGGCGAGCCTGGCAACCTGTACCTTTGCGTACCCGTGGCTCGAAGGTTACAACGACAACAAAGAAGAGTTTTACCTGCTGGTACTGATTGCCGCACTGGGCGGTATTCTGCTGGCGAACGCGAACCACCTGGCCGCGCTGTTCCTCGGTATTGAGCTGATCTCACTCCCGCTGTTCGGCCTGATTGGTTACGCTTTCCGCCAGAAGCGCTCTCTGGAAGCGGCAATCAAGTACACGATCCTGTCTGCTGCCGCGTCGTCGTTCCTGCTGTTTGGTATCGCGCTGCTGTACGCACAGACGGGTAATCTCTCCTTCATGGCGCTCGGTAAGAGCCTTGGCGACGGCATGATGCATGAGCCGCTGCTGCTGGCGGGTCTGGGCATGATGATTGTTGGCCTTGGCTTTAAACTCTCACTGGTTCCGTTCCACCTGTGGACGCCAGACGTATACCAGGGTGCCCCTGCACCAGTCTCGACCTTCCTGGCGACGGCGAGCAAAATCGCTATCTTCGGTGTGGTCATGCGTCTGTTCCTGTACGCCCCGGTGGGTGACAGCGAAGCGGTCCGCGTGGTGCTGGGCATTATCGCGTTCGTGTCCATCATCTTCGGTAACCTGATGGCGCTGAGCCAGACCAACATCAAGCGTCTGCTGGGCTACTCCTCTATCTCCCATCTGGGTTACCTGCTGGTGGCGCTGATTGCGCTGCAAAGCGGTGAGATGTCGATGGAAACTGTGGGCGTCTATCTGGCCGGTTACCTGTTTAGCAGCCTCGGCGCGTTCGGCGTGGTGAGCCTGATGTCCAGCCCGTACCGTGGCCCGGATGCGGATTCCCTGTTCTCCTACCGTGGTCTGTTCTGGCACCGTCCGATTCTGTCTGCGGTAATGACCGTGATGATGCTCTCTCTGGCGGGTATCCCGATGACGCTGGGCTTTATCGGTAAGTTCTACGTGCTGGCCGTCGGTGTGCAGGCGGGTCTGTGGTGGCTGACGGCGGGTGTCGTTATCGGCTCCGCGATTGGTCTCTACTACTACCTGCGCGTTGCCGTGAGCCTGTACCTGAGCGCGCCTCAGCAGCTCAACCGCGATGCGCCGTCCAACTGGCAGTATAGCGCGGGGGGCATTGTGGTGCTGATCTCCGCGCTGCTGGTGCTGATCTTCGGTATCTATCCGCAGCCGCTGATTGATATCGTGCAGCGCGCGATGCCGCTGATGTAAAAACAAAAAACCCGCCTCGGCGGGTTTTTTATTGTTTTCTCCCTCTCCCCGTGGGAGAGGGCCGGGGTGAGGGCACCAGCCCGCACAGAGTAAAACATGCCCAGCGGCGCTACGCTTGCAGGGCCTACGGGTTTTGTAGGTCGGGTAAGCGTAGCGCCACCCGACTAAGCCAGCTGCTTGCGGCTAATCAACGGCCCGTCAATCTTCTTCATCGAGCGGTCCAGCACCTCTTCAATCACCGACGACAGCTCGTTCAGCTCAAACTTCGCCACATAGCCGTCCGCCTTCACTTTGCGAATATGATCTTCGTTCGCGTTGCCGGAAAGAGACGAGTGGATCACCACCGGAATATCTTTCAGTACCGGGTCGGATTTGATTTTTCGCGTCAGCGTAAATCCGTCCATCTCCGGCATTTCGAGGTCGGTTAATACCAGGGCAATCTTATCGGTAACGGGAACGCCCTCGGCCTGTGCCTGCGCGGCCAGCTGAGTGATTTTCTCCCACGCGTCTTTGCCGGTGATATGCAGCTGGGCCGGGATCTCCATCGCCTGCAATCCCTTCTCCAGCATTGAGCGCGCTACTTTTGAATCTTCTGCAACAATCGCGACAGAGCCAGGCTTGATGTTAAATTTGGTGGTTTCCAGATGGGTGGCGTGCAGATCGTGGTTCGCCGGGGTGATGTCGTACAGGATCTGCTCCACGTCCAGCACCATCGCCAGATCGTTGGTATCGGTCTTCTCGTCCAGACAGGCAATGCTGGTGATGTAGCGACCGCTGACGGCGGTTTCCGCGGCGTGCACCTGCTTCCAGTCCAGACGCATGATGTTTTCCACCGATTCTACGGCAAACGCCTGCACGCTGCGGGCATATTCGGTGATCAGCAGGATGTTCAGCCCGGTGGCTGGCTTGCAGCCGGCGACGGCGGCCAGATCGATCACCGGGATCACCTGGTCGCGAATGTTCACCATCCCCATCAGCGGAGACTTCATTCCCGCCGGTTTGGTGAAGGTCGGCATCGGCACAATTTCGCGCAATTTGAACACGTTGATGCCGAACAGCTCGGATTTATTTTCGTTCAGAGAGGTGCCAAGACGGAACAGCAACAGTTCAAAACGGTTGGACAGGGTCAGGTTCGCCCTGTCATCAATATCTTTCTGGAAATTATCCATTCTACCCTCAAGAGAAATGCTGGCCTTTTAATCGTTATCGGCACGCTGAGGGAAAAATGAAGGACTAAACGCTGACCTGAGCAAAATCTTCCGCCAGCTCGCATGCCGGAAATACTTCCCGGCACTCTGCCAGCAGGCTTTCAGCGCCGCGGACGTCATAGCGTGAGCTGACGTGAGTGACAATCAGTTTCCGGACGCCAGCCTCACGTGCCAGCTGCGCCGCCTGACGCGTAGAGCTGTGCCCCCGGCTGTTGGCTTTTTCTTCCATCGCCGCTTCCAGCGTCGCCTCATGCACCATCACATCTACACCCCTGGCAAGCCTGAGCGCCGAAGGGCAGGGGGCGGTATCCCCAAAAATAGCCAGTTTTTTGCCCGGCTGCGGCGGGGCGAGGTAATCCTGACCGTTGATGACGCGCCCGTCTTCCAGCGTGACGGTCTCGCCGTGCTTCAGACGCTGGAACAGCGGGCCTGGTTTCACCCCATCGGCCTGCAACGCGGCGGCGTTCAGCGCCCCGGGCTTGTCATGCTCCTCAACGCGATAGCCGTAGCATTCCACCGGATGGTTAAGCGGGTAAGCGCGCACCAGGTAATCTCCGTCATCGAACACCAGACCCTCGCCGATCTCTAACACCTCCAGCGGATAATCGGTCCACGAGCCGCTCAGGCGCAGCGTGGTTTCAACGAATTCCTGAATACCCGCGGGGCCATAAATGGTCAGCGGGTTAGCGTTACCGGCCATCGAACGGCTGCACAGCAGGCCCGGCAGGCCAAACAGATGGTCGCCGTGCAGATGGGTGATAAATATTTTATCCACTTTCCCCGGGTGGTAGGAGGTATGCAGCAGCTGATGCTGCGTACCCTCACCGCAGTCAAACAGCCACAGCCCACCGCGGGTAGGATGCTTAAGATCCAGCAGAATCGCCGTCACGTTTCGTGAGCGGGTTGGCACCCCGGCGGACGTACCCAGAAAAATCAGTTCCATAACGCAATCAGCCCTTTGCCGAATGGGAAGGGGTTTAGTATAACGTGATGAACCCCAGGAAGGAGAAACACATGATCCAGTGGCAAGATCTACACCACAGCGAACTGTCCGTGCATTCACTCTACGCCCTGCTCAAGCTGCGCTGCGAAGTTTTTGTGGTTGAACAAACCTGCCCGTATCAGGATATCGACGGCGATGACCTGGTCGGCGAGAACCGGCACATCCTTGGCTGGCGCGATAACGAGCTGGTGGCGTATGCGAGGATTCTGAAAAGCGAAGAGGATTTTGACCCTGTCGTCATTGGCCGCGTCATTATCAGCGGCCGCGCGCGCGGTGAAAAGCTGGGCTATCAGCTGATGGAAAAAACGCTGGACGCATGCCAGAAACAGTGGCCGGACAAGGCGTTATACCTGGGCGCGCAGGCGCATTTGCAATCATTCTATGGCCATTTTGGTTTTACCCCGGTCACGGACATTTACGACGAAGACGGCATCCCACACATCGGCATGGCACGCGAAGCGAAACAGGCGCAATAGCAATACGTTGTCTATAGTTACCGGACTGGTGTACTAACATGGAGAAAAATATGTCATTTCAATCCTGGGATACCCGAGTCGACGACGACCTGACACTGCTAAGCGAAACGCTGGAAGAAGTGCTGCGCTCTTCAGGCGATCCTGCCGATCAGAAGTACATTGAGCTCAAAGCCCGCGCCGAGCAGGCGCTGCATGACGTGAAAAACCGCGTCAGTAACGCATCCGACAATTACTACTACCGCGCCAAGCAGGCGGTTTATCGTGCCGACGATTATGTGCATGAAAAACCGTGGCAGGGCATTGGGGTCGGTGCGGCCGTAGGGCTGGTGCTGGGTCTGCTGTTAGCCCGTCGTTAAGCCGGTAAACCACTCCCTACACGTGGGTACTGCTATTTATCGTCAGTACCCCGTATAATATAAGGCTTTAACAGGGAGAGGTTCGCGTGCACTCGATTTTCCTCGCGCTGCAAAGCCTGCGTACTCAGCTTGCGCAAGCATTGCCAGCTACACCCGGTTTACGCCATTTCGATGTCTCTTTCCCGTTAAACGACGCCTTCGATCCGCTGGCCTGGCTGGGCGTGCAGCGATGCTATCCTCAGTTTTACTGGCAACAGCGCAGCGGCGATGAAGAACTTGCCGCGCTCGGAAGCCTCGCCCAGTTTGATTCTCTGGCTTCGGCCTCATGGTTTTTGCACACCCACGACGTAGCCAATGACACCCGTATCTGCGGCCTGAACGCCTTCAACCCGGCGCAGGGCAAGCTGTTTTTACCGCGTCTTCTCTGGCGACGGTCTGCCGGGGTCGCCACGCTGCGTCTGCAACTGTGGAGCGAAACGTCGCTGCGGGAAGATGCCCGTGAAGCGCTGTATTTTGTCGATAACCTGCGCGACGCCGCGCCGATCCGCCCGTTGTCCGTGCAGATTGTGCAGGAAACCCATCATCCAGAAAAACCGGAATGGCTGGCGTTGATTCGTCAGGCGACGGATACCCTTGCTCGCGGCGATTTTGAGAAAGTGGTCCTCGCACGTGCTACAGACGTGCATTGCCAGCAGCCCGTGAACGCCATCGCGCTGATGGCTGCCAGCCGCGCGCTAAACCTCAACTGCTATCATTTTTGTATGGTCTTTGACGCCAGCAACGCGTTCCTCGGCTCGACGCCTGAACGCCTGTGGCGGCGACGCGGCACGCTGCTGCGCACTGAAGCGCTGGCAGGCACCGTCGCCAGCCATTCTGACGATAAGCAGGCTCAGCGTCTGGGCGACTGGCTGATGAACGACGACAAAAATCAGCGGGAAAATATGCTGGTGGTGGAAGATATCTGCCAGCGTCTTCAGCACCATACCCGGACGCTGGAGATCCTGCCTGCGCAGGTGCTGCGTCTGCGCAAGGTGCAGCATTTACGTCGCTGTATCTGGACCGAACTTAAACAGCCTGACGACGAGCAGTGCCTGCATATTCTGCAACCGACGGCGGCGGTGGCCGGGCTGCCGCGACAGGCGGCGCGAGAATTTATTGCGAAAGTGGAGCCGTTTGACCGGGAGTGGTACGCCGGGTCGGCGGGCTATTTATCGCGCGATCAAAGCGAATTCTGTGTGGCATTACGCTCCGCCCGCGTTCACGACGCTGCGCTGCGTCTTTATGCGGGGGCGGGCATCGTCAGCGGCTCCGATCCGGAGCAGGAGTGGCAGGAGATCGAAAACAAGGCCGCCGGGCTGCGTTCCCTTCTCCTAAGGGATTAATACTGATTCGTGCAATCCCGATTCATATCAAAATTCTGACTTTTTCTATTATTTATACTGTGTCGCATTCTTGATACTGGACAATCTCATGTCAGTAAGTTCTTTTAACCGACGCTGGGCGGCGGTGATCCTTGAAGCCCTGACCCGTCATGGTGTCAGGCATGTGTGTATTGCCCCGGGCTCTCGCTCCACGCCGCTCACCCTTGCTGCCGCGGAAAACCGGGCTTTTATTCACCACACCCATTTTGATGAGCGGGGTCTGGGCCATCTGGCGCTCGGGCTGGCGAAAGTCAGCAAAGCGCCCGTGGCGGTGATAGTCACCTCCGGCACGGCGGTGGCGAACCTCTATCCGGCGCTGATAGAAGCGGGATTAACCGGCGAAAAGCTGATTTTACTCACTGCCGACCGTCCCCCGGAACTTATTGACTGCGGCGCTAACCAGGCGATTCGTCAGCCTGGCATTTTTGCCTCGCATCCTTCACAGACGGTCTCGTTGCCGCGCCCCACCCAGGATATTCCCGCCAGCTGGCTGGTCTCAACCCTCGACCACGCCATGAACGCACTGCGCAGCGGCGGGCTGCACATTAACTGCCCGTTTGCCGAGCCGCTGTACGGTGAAATGAACGATACTGGCCTCGTCTGGCAACAGCAGCTGGGAGACTGGTGGGAGAGCGAAAAACCCTGGCTGCGCGAGCAGACGCATCTGGAAAGCGCAAAACAGCGCGACTGGTTCTTCTGGCGCCAGAAGCGCGGCGTGGTGATTGCCGGGCGGATGAGTGCGGCGGAAGGCAAGCTGGCGGCGGAGTGGGCACAAACGCTTGGCTGGCCGCTGATTGGTGACGTGCTTTCCCAGACGGGCCAGCCGCTGCCCTGCGCCGACCTCTGGCTGGGTAACGCGAAAGCGGTTACCGAGCTGGCGCAGGCGCAGATTGTCGTCCAGCTGGGATCGAGCCTGACGGGGAAGCGTCTGCTCCAGTGGCAGGCCACCTGTACCCCAGAAGAGTACTGGCTGGTGGATCCGCTCGAAGGACGCCTTGACCCGGCGCACCATCGCGGCCGCCGCCTGGTGAGCAACATTGACAGCTGGCTGGAATTGCATCCGGCGGAAAAACGCAAACCCTGGGCGGTGGAGATCCCGGCGCTGTCACGTCAGGCGTGGGAACTCACCAAAACGCAGTGCGAGGCGTTCAGTGAAGCCGGGCTGGCGCACCGTATCCGCAAATATCTTCCCGAGCAGGGACAACTTTTTGTCGGTAACAGCCTGGTGGTGCGCCTGATTGACGCCTTTTCGCAGCTGCCGGCGGGTTATCCGGTGTACAGCAACCGGGGCGCGAGCGGCATTGACGGCCTGATCTCCACTGCCGCTGGCGTACAGCGGGCCAGCGCGAAATCCACGCTGGCGATTGTGGGGGATCTCTCAGCCCTCTACGATCTCAACGCGCTGGCGCTCCTGCGTCGGGCGTCGGCCCCGTTCGTGCTGATTGTTGTGAACAATAACGGCGGGCAGATTTTCTCGTTGCTGCCGACGCCGCAAAGCGAGCGTGAGCGCTTCTATCTGATGCCGCAAAACGTGCAGTTCGAACACGCCGCCGCCATGTTCAGCCTCAAGTACCATCGCCCGGAAAACTGGGACGCGCTGGAGACGGCGCTGAACACCGCCTGGCGGCAGCCTGGCGCGACGCTGATTGAGCTGGTGGTAAACGATGCTGACGGCGCGCAGAAGCTGCAACATCTGCTTGCGCAGGTGAGTCACCTGTGATCCTCGCAGGCCTCTCCCAGCCAGGAAAACCAGGCTACCCCTGGCTGGTTTTCCTGCACGGTTTTTCCGGCGACTGTCGCGAGTGGCAGGCTGTCGGGGCGTCGCTGCATGACTACCCCCGGCTCTACCTTGACCTGCCTGGGCACGGTGGTTCAGCGGATACGGGCGTGACGGGGTTTGCAGAGGTAAGTGAATTGCTCTCGCATACCCTTGTTAGTTACAACATACTAAGATACTGGCTCGTGGGGTACTCCCTCGGCGGCCGCATTGCGATGTTCCATGCCTGCCAGCATCCTGCGGGGTTAGACGGGGTGATTGTGGAAGGTGGACACCCGGGCCTGCAAGACGCCGATGCGCGCCAGGCCCGGCTGATCTCTGACCGCCGCTGGGCGTCACGGTTTCGCAGTGAGCCGCTGGAGGCCGTCTTTGCCGACTGGTATCAACAGCCGGTCTTTGCCTCACTTACGGATGATCAGCGCAGGGCGCTGATCGCGCTGCGCAGCCGGAACAACGGCCCGAGGCTGGCAGAGATGCTGGAGGCCACCTCGCTTGCCGTTCAGCCTGATTTACGTCCCGCGCTCATCGCGCGTGATTTTTCTTTTGACTATCTCTATGGCGAACGTGACGGGAAGTTTGCAGCTATCGCCGCTGAACTTAACGCCACGCGTCATGCTATCCCTCACGCCGGACACAACGCCCACCGGGACAACCCGGACGCGGTTGCCGCGAGTCTGGCTCAGATACTGCGTTATCGAACAAAGGACACGCTATGATCTATCCTGATGAACACATGCTTTACGCGCCGGTTGAATGGCAGGACTGCTCCGAAGGCTACACCGACATTCGTTACCACAAATCCGCCGATGGTATCGCCAAAATCACCATCAACCGTCCACAGGTGCGCAACGCGTTTCGTCCACTGACCGTAAAAGAGATGATCCAGGCGCTGGCGGATGCCCGCTACGATGACACTATCGGCGTCATCATCCTCACCGGGGAAGGGGAGAAAGCCTTCTGCTCCGGCGGCGATCAGAAAGTCCGCGGTGACTACGGCGGATACCAGGATGATGCGGGCACGCACCACCTGAACGTGCTGGATTTCCAGCGCCAGATCCGCACCTGTCCAAAACCGGTGGTCGCGATGGTGGCAGGGTATTCCATCGGCGGCGGTCACGTGCTGCACATGATGTGTGACCTGACGATCGCGGCGGAAAATGCCATTTTCGGTCAGACTGGCCCGAAAGTCGGCTCTTTCGACGGCGGCTGGGGCGCGTCCTATATGGCGCGCATTGTCGGTCAGAAAAAAGCCCGCGAAATCTGGTTCCTGTGCCGTCAGTACAACGCCCAGGAAGCGCTGGATATGGGGCTGGTTAACACCGTGGTGCCGATCGCCGATCTGGAAAAAGAGACCGTGCGCTGGTGTCGCGAAATGCTGCAAAACAGCCCAATGGCGCTGCGCTGCCTGAAAGCGGCCCTCAACGCCGACTGTGACGGTCAGGCGGGCCTTCAGGAGCTGGCAGGTAACGCCACCATGCTGTTCTATATGACCGAAGAGGGTCAGGAAGGGCGCAACGCGTTCAACGAAAAACGCCAGCCGGACTTCAGCAAATACAAACGGAACCCGTAATGCGTTGCGCGCAGGTTTACCGCTGGCAGATACCGATGGACGCGGGCGTGGTGCTGCGTGAACGGCGGTTAAAAACCCGTGACGGCTTTTGCGTGCATCTCCGGCAGGGCGAGCGGGAAGGGTGGGGCGAAATCGCCCCGCTTCCGGGTTTTAGCCTGGAAACGCTGGACGAGGCGCAGGCTGCGCTGATGGCCTGGACGTACGAATGGCGTGAGGGAGCATATCCGGCGCTGCCGGACGTTCCTTCCGCCGCGTTCGGCATCAGCTGTGCGCTGGCAGAGCTGGACGGCAGTTTACCGGACGCGGCGAACTATTGCGCCGCGCCGCTCTGTACCGGCGATCCGGATGAACTTTTCGCGCTCCTTTCCGCGATGCCTGGCGAGAAGGTGGCGAAAATAAAGGTTGGCCTGTACGAAGCAGTGCGCGACGGAATGGTGGTTAATCTGTTACTGGAGGCCATTCCCGATCTGCACCTGCGCCTGGACGCCAACCGCGCCTGGACGCCGCTCAGGGCGCAACAGTTTGCGAAGTACGTCAACCCGGCGTACCGCAGCCGCATCGCGTTTCTCGAAGAGCCGTGCAAAACGCGCGACGATTCGCGCGCCTTTGCCCGGGAAACCGGCATTGCCATTGCCTGGGATGAGAGCCTGCGCGAAGCCGATTTCGCGTTTGCCGCCGAGCCGGGCGTCAGGGCAGTGGTGATTAAGCCAACGCTGACCGGCAGCCTCGACAAGGTGCGCGAGCAGGTTGCGGCGGCCCATGCCGCAGGGCTGACGGCGGTGATCAGTTCATCCATCGAATCCAGCCTCGGCCTGACGCAGCTGGCGCGCATCGCTGTATGGTTAACGCCGGACACCGTTCCCGGTCTCGATACGCTAAACCTGATGCAGGCCCAGTTGATTCGTCAGTGGCCTGGCAGCACCTTGCCGTGCCTCGACGTCGGGGCGCTGGAGCCACTGCGATGAGTTTTACCGACTGGCCGTGGCGGCACTGGCGCACCCGGAGTGCCAATAAACCCGCGCTGCGTTTAGACGATGTAACGCTCAGCTGGTCTCAGCTGGGCAAGCGTATCGATCGTCTCGCAGCCGGTTTTCAGTCTCAGGGCGTTACGGACGGTGACGGCGTCATGCTGCTCGCCCACAACCACCCGCAGACCCTGCTGGCCTGGCTGGCGCTGCTTCAGTGCGGCGCCCGCATTTTGCCGGTGAACCCTCAGCTTCCCCGTCCGCTGCTGGACGTCCTCCTGCCGCAGATGACCCTGCGCTTTGCGCTGGTGCTTAACGGTGAGTATGACGGTCTGCCCGGTCTAGTATTAAGAGAGGGCGAGGGGCAGGGCGGCGTGACGTGGCGGGCAGAACGGCTGGCCTCAATGACGCTCACCTCTGGCTCCACCGGCTTGCCGAAAGCGGCGGTGCACACCTGTGCCGCCCACCTTGCCAGCGCAAAGGGCGTGCTGGCGCTGATGCCTTACGGCGGTAGCGATGACTGGCTGCTCTCTCTGCCGCTATTTCACGTCTCCGGTCAGGGGATTTTGTGGCGCTGGTTGCAGGGCGGAGGCCGTCTCACCGTGCGTGAAAAACAGCCGCTGGAGCAGGCGCTACAGGGCTGTACCCACGCCTCGCTGGTGCCAACGCAGCTGTGGCGGCTGCTTAATTCACACCATCCCGTCGCGCTGAAAGCCGTGCTGCTCGGCGGGGCGGAAATCCCCGTTGCGCTGACCGAACAGGCGCGCGAGCAGGGGATCCGTACGTTCTGCGGCTACGGTCTGACCGAGTTCGCCTCCACCGTCTGCGCCAAAGAGGCCGACGGCGCGCCGGACGTGGGCAGCGCGCTGCCGGGCAGAGACGTTCAGGTGGTGAACGGTGAAGTCTGGCTCCGGGCGGAAAGCATGGCGGCGGGCTACTGGCGAGATGGCGCATTATTGCCGCTGGTCAATGAGCAGGGCTGGTTTGCCACCCGCGATCGCGGCGAGTGGCATGACGGACGCCTGACCATTCTGGGCCGAATGGACAATCTCTTTTTCAGCGGTGGAGAAGGGATCCAGCCCGAAGCGCTGGAGCGCGTTATCGCCACGCATCCGCAGGTAAGCCAGGCGTTTGTCGTTCCGCTGGATGATGCCGAGTACGGGCAACGTCCGGTGGCGGTAGTGGAATGCGAGCCGGGCACGGATATCACGCTGCTGCCGGAGTGGGTTCAGGGCAGGCTGGCGCGCTTTGAGCAGCCGGTACACTGGCTGGCGCTGCCGTCAGAACTGAAAAATGGCGGGATTAAAATCTCCCGCCAGGCGTTAAAGCAGTGGGTCAATGCCCTGTTGAGGGGCTAATCAGCCGATATCCGGCTGCGGTTTGTGCTGGCGTCGGCGGACCCAGCGCAGCACCGGCGGCACGACAATCACCATAATCGCCATTGCCAGCAGGATCTTCGTCACGCTGCTCTCCCACAGGATCCCCATGTTGCCATTGCTGATGGAGAGGGCGCGGCGCAGGTTCTGCTCCAGCATTTCCCCCAGCACAAACCCTAAAATCAGCGGCGACATCGGGAAGTGCATCTTGCGCAGAATGTAGCCCAGCACGCCGAGCAGCACCATCAACACCAGGTCGAAGGTGGTGCTGTGCACCGCGTACACCCCAACCGCAGAGACGGCGGCGATGGCCGGGACCAGGAACCACAGGGGAATGGTCAGCATGCGGGTGAACAGGCCGATCAGCGGGATGTTCATTACCAGCAACATCACGTTGGCGATCAGCAGGGCGGCAATCAAACCCCAGACGATATCGGGCTGCTCGGTAAACATCGCCGGACCCGGGGTGATGTTATAGAGCGTCAGCGCGCCCATCATTACCGCCGTGGTGCCGGAGCCCGGCACGCCGAGGGTCAGCATCGGGATAAACGAGCCGCAGGCCGAGGCGTTATTCGCCGCCTCCGGCGCCGCCACGCCGCGGATATCGCCTTTGCCGAAGCTGTCGCTGTTACCGCTCAGCTTTTTCTCGGTCATGTAGGTGATAGCGCTGGCGATAGTCGCCCCCGCGCCGGGCAGAATGCCGACGAAGAAACCGATCACCGACGAACGCAGGGTGGCGCCAATACACTGCGCCCCCTCTTTGGCATTAAAGAGCATACGTCCGGTTTTACGCACCAGCGTCTGCCCGCTGCTGGTATGCTCCAGCATCAGTAAGATTTCTGAGACAGAGAACAGACCAATCACCACGACGATAAACTGCACGCCGTCGGAGAGATGAACGCTGTCGAAGGTAAAACGATAAACCCCGGTGTTGGCATCCACGCCGACGGTGGCCAGACTGAGGCCAATCAACGCAGACAAAAACGACTTCAGCGGATTCTGCGCCATCATGCTGCCGAGACAGGCGATGGCGAACACCATCAGGGCAAAATACTCGGCCGGACCAAACGCCAGCGACCACTGGGCCAGCGCCGGGGCGAAGAGGATGATGCCGCCAATGGCGATCATGGAGCCAAAGAACGAGCTGACGGCAGAAATAGAGAGCGCCACGCCGCCGCGCCCCTGCTGCGCCATCGGGTAGCCATCCAGCGCGGTCATAATGGCGGCGGCATCGCCGGGCACGTTAAGCAGAATCGAGGAAATACGCCCCCCGTATTCGCAGCCGATATAAACCGTCGCCAGCAGGATCAGCGCCGATTCCGCAGGCAGGTGTAGCGCAAAGGCCAGCGGCAGTAAAATCGCCACGCCGTTGATAGGGCCAAGGCCCGGCAGCAGGCCGACGATGGTCCCGACGAAACAGCCGATCAGGGCGATCACCAGGTTTTCCGGGGTCATCGCTACCGCGAACCCCTGAGAGAGATAGATCCAGGTATCCATAGCGTGCTCCGTTAGTTAAACCATGCGCCGAGCGGCAGGGTCACGTCCAGCAGGCGGTCGAAGGCGTACCAGAGTAAAATGCCCAGTACGACCCCGGAGATCCCCGCCGCAGGCAGCGAGGCGTTAAACAGTATGCCAATCACCATCGTCAGCAGGGCGGTGGCAATCGGGAAGCCGAGCCACTCAAAGCCCCACGCATACATCAGCAGGACAATTACCATTACCAGCAGACGTTGCAGCGTACGGCGTGGCGGCCACTCCACGGTATCCGGATGGCGCAGCAGCAGCGCCACCGAGCAGAGCAGCATCAGGCCGACTATGCCGACGGGGAAGGGGCGTGGCCCCACGGGTTCATAGCTGTATTCGCTGTGGATCTGCCAGGCGACGAACATGCCGCCAATGCAGAGCAGCAGCCATATCCCGGCAAAAATGCGATCGCTCATAGCGCCTCCGGTTATTTCGCCAGACCAAAGGCTTTCGCCTGTTCGCGGTAGTCATTCACCTGTTTTTTGACATACTCGTCCAGCTGCTTGCCGTTCAGGTTGAACTCAAACAGCCCGCGCAGATCGCGCTGTTTTTTGAACTCCTCGGTTTGCTGAAGTTTTGCGAAGGTATCCACCCACCACTGGTACTCGGCGTCGGTCACTTTTGGCCCGACGAAGAAGCCGCGGATGATCGGCCAGACCAGGTTATAACCCTGCTCTTTAGCGGTTGGGACGTCTGCCAGCTGGCCCGGCAGACGGTTTTCCGAGAAGACCGCCAGCACGCGGATCTTATCCCCGCTCAGGTAGGGCACCATTTCGCTGAGATCGCCCGATACCGCCTGGACGTGATTGCCCATCAGCGCCGTCACCGGCTCGCCGCCGCCTTCAAAGGCCACGTAACGCATCTTGTGCGGATCCACTTTGGCCTGCTGCGCCAGCAGCGCGGCTTTCATCCAGTCCTGGCTGCCGATAGAGGCGCCCGCGCCAATGACCACGCTGTTCGGATCTTTTTCCATGGCGGTCAGCAGATCTTTCAGGGATTTCCACGGGGAGTCCGCGCGCACGGCGATCATGCCGTAATCGGTGCCTACGGTGGCGAGCCAGCGCACGTCATTCACGTCATAACGACCAAATTTCCCCTGCGACAGGTTTAGCAGCGAACCGCCGGAGAAGGCCACCACGGTGCCCGCTTCGGCAGGGCGCTGCGCGACGATGGCGTTATAGGCTACCGCGCCCACGCCGCCGGGCATGTAGGTGACGCGCATCGGTTTCTCGATGGCCTTCGTCTCCAGCAGGCTGACCTGAATCAGCTTACAGGTCAGGTCGAAGCCGCCGCCGGGTTTGGCCGGGGCGATACATTCGGTACGGGATGGCGCGTCCTGCGCCTGGACGACAGAGGCACTCAACAGCAATACGCTTGCAGCAAGGGTAGAAAGTAATTGTTTTTTCATCGTTTATCCTCACGCCGGAGAACCGGGAGTACGGGTACGGGTGTATTTTTTCTGATTATGTGAACCACCTTGTAGCGGTTCCGTTGCGTGATTGTTAAAACAATAACCTTTCATTTCCCTTTCACTGCGACACCAACTTTACAGGATGTGATATGCGTCTCTTACTGGCGGAAGATAATCGTGAGCTGGCTCACTGGCTGGAAAAAGCGCTGGTACAAAACGGATTTGCCGTGGATTGCGTCAACGATGGACGGGCGGCCGATCATCTTTTGCAGGGAGAAAACTATGCCGTCGCGATCCTTGATATCGGCATGCCCGGCTTCGACGGGCTGGAGGTGGTGCATCGCCTGAGAAAGCGCGGGCAGACGCTGCCGGTGCTGTTTCTTACCGCCCGCAGCAACGTGGCAGACAGGGTGAAGGGGCTGAATGCCGGGGCGGATGACTACCTGCCGAAACCGTTCGAGCTGGAGGAGCTTGATGCCCGCCTGCGCGCGCTGCTGCGCCGCAGCGAAGGACGAACCCAGGAGCGCCAGCGGCTGGGAGAGCTGGAGTACGATGATGAAGGCTTTTTTCTGCTGCGCGATGAACCCCTTTCCCTCACGCCGCGCGAACTCTCTTTGCTGAAGGTGCTGATGCACCGCCGGACCCGTCCCGTCTCCCGGCAACAGCTTTTCGACCAGGTATTCAGCCTGAACGACGACGTCAGCCCCGAGAGCATCGATCTCTATATTCACCGCCTGCGTAAGAAGCTGACCGGCAGCGGGGTGCGGATCATTACCCTCCGGGGGCTGGGCTACGTGCTGGAGTGCGGCGATGAGGTGGGTTAAGCCGCAGTCGCTTTACCTGCAACTTTTGCTTTTTCTGGGTTTGCCGCTGCTGCTGTTATGGGGGCTGTCAGCCTTTAACAGCTACGTTAGCGCGTTACAGGCGGCGACGCAGGCCTATGACCGCACGCTGTTATCCTCGGCGCGCACGGTGTCAGAGCGGCTGGTGGTGCACAACGGCAAGCTCCAGGTGAACGTGCCCTGGGTCGTGCTCGACAGCTTCGAGCTGAACATGAACGATCGCCTCTATTACAAGGTCGTGGACCCTGACGGGCGGACGATCTCCGGCTACGACGATCTGCCGAATATGCCTCCCTCCACGTCGCGCACTACACACTATCCGGCGCTGGCGTGGTTTTATCATACCGAGTATCGCGGGCAGGCGATCCGCGTGGCGAAGCTGCTCCAGCCGGTTAACGAGGACAGTGTGTTCGGGATGGCGGAGATCTACGTCGCCGAAACGTTGCAGTCGCGGCGCTATCTGGCCACTCAGCTGCTGTTTTCCTCGCTCGTGTCGCAGGGGCTGCTGGTGCTGCTTACGCTGGTCCTGACCGCGTGGCTGCTGCGTCGTGTGCTGCGCCCGATGCGGCAGCTCTCGTCCCTGATGGTGCGCCGTGAGCCCGGGCTGCTGGCTCCGCTGCCGGAGCTGCTGCCCTGGTCGGAAACGCGGCTGCTGATTGTGGCATTTAACCGCTATATCGACAGGTTGCGCGGCGTACTTTCGCGGCAGGCGCGCTTTAACGCCGACGCCTCACACCAGCTCAAAACGCCGCTGGCGGTGCTGAAAACCCAGGTATCGGTTGCCCTGACGCGTAACGATCCGGCGCTGTGGCAGGAGAGCTTACGGGCGATGAACGTCACGCTGGATAACACCATCGTGCTGACGGAAAGGCTGTTGCAGCTTTCGGCGGTGAAGCGAAAAGAGCAGGGGGAGCGACAGTTTGCGCCTGTCGATCTGGTACAGGTGGTGCAAAACTGCTGCTTTTCCCGGCTGGCGCAGGCGCGCAGCAAGGGTATCGATCTCGGTTATGACGGCGTACAGCAGTCGGTAATGATTGAGGGGGATGACGTGTTGCTGGGCGAACTTTGCGCCAACCTGCTGGAGAACGCAATCAAATACACACCGGAGCAGGGCGTCGTGACGGTGTACCTGCGCACGGCTAACGATGCCGTTGAGCTGAGCGTGGAGGACAGCGGACCGGGCATTGCTGAAGACCAGATCTCCCAGGCCATGCTGCCGTTTCATCGGCTGGATAACGTGGGCGATGCCGCCGGGTCCGGCATTGGCCTGGCGCTGGCTAACGATATTGCCCGCCTGCACCGCAGCCATCTTCAGCTGATGCCCAGTGAAAATCTGGGTGGGCTGAGCGTGAAAATGCGCTTTCTGATGCTGGTATAAATGCCGATATTATCAAATCGTTACAAACTAATTGCCCGCCGCACGCGGAGTCCATTGATCACACAGGCAGTCAGGTTAAAATCTCGCGGTTTTTGGACATCTCTGAATAAATTGTGCGGGATCACGACAATGAAAAAAGTGGCATTAATGGGCTTAAGCGGCCTGATGTTTGTTTCAGCAGCGGCAAACGCAATTTCCTTCAACGGCTCGGCGGGACAAGATTATACCCATCTGGGCTTTGGTCTTGGCACGGATAGCGCAGGCCTGGCAATGACCGGCGGCTGGACGCACAACGACGACGATGGGGATGCGGCAAGCCTGGGCCTCGGCTTCAACGTGCCGTTGGGTCCCTTCCTGGCGACCGTCGGCGGTAAAGGCATTTACACCAACCCGAACGACGGCGACGAAGGCTACGCGGCGGCAGTGGGCGGCGGCTTGCAGTGGAAAATTGGCGACAGCTTTGGCCTGTTCGGTGAGTACTACTACTCCCCGGATTCCCTCTCCAGCGGTATCGACAGCTATCAGGAAGCTAATGCCGGCGCGCGCTGGACCATCATGCGTCCGATCACCATCGAAGCGGGCTATCGCTATCTGAACCTGGCCGGTAAAGACGGCAACCGCGACAACGCCCTGGCAGACGGTCCGTACGTCGGCGTGAGCGCCGGTTTCTAATCCTCTCGGCGCGGCGTTCAGTCGCGCCAGTTTCTCTCTTCCCCCGGTCCTCGATTGCGCTATAGTGTTTTGACCATTGAAATGGGAGAACACAATGATAAATGTGGAAATGTTATCCACTGGCGACGAAGTGCTGCATGGGCAAATCATTGATACCAATGCCGCCTGGCTCGCCGATCTCTTCTTTGAGCAAGGATTACCGTTAACGCGCCGCAACACCGTAGGTGACAATCTTGAGTCGCTGGTCAACGTTCTGCGCGAGCGCAGCGAACGCTGCGACGTGCTGATTGTGAACGGCGGGCTGGGACCCACCAGCGACGATCTCAGCGCGCTGGCCGCCGCCACGGCCAAAGGCGAAGGCCTGGTTCTGCACGAGGCGTGGCTGGCACAGATGGAGCGCTTTTTCTCCGGGCGTGGCCGCGTGATGGCCCCCAGCAACCGCAAGCAGGCTGAAATTCCCGCCAGCGCGGAACTGATTGATAACCCGGTCGGCACCGCCTGCGGGTTTGCCGTTCAGCTGAACCGCTGCCTGATGTTCTTCACCCCGGGCGTGCCGTCGGAATTTAAAGTGATGGTCGAGCAGCAGATCCTGCCGCGCCTGCGCGCGCGCTTTACGCTGCCTGAACCGCCGCTGTGCCTGCGTCTGACCACCTTTGGTCGCTCGGAAAGCGATCTGGCCCAGAGCCTCGATCACCTGCAACTGCCTCCTGGCGTGTCGATGGGCTATCGCTCCTCCATGCCGATTATTGAACTGAAGCTGACCGGACCGGCGTCAGAGAAAGCCGGCATGCTGGCGCTGTGGCCGGAAGTGCAGCGCGTCGCCGGGGAAAGCCTGATTTTCGAAGGAACGGAAGGGCTGCCGGCGCAGATCGCAGCGCATTTGCAGTCCCGCCAGCTGAGCGTGACGTTAAGCGAGCAGTTTACCGGTGGGCTTCTGGCGCTTCAGCTTACCCGGGCGGGTGCGCCGCTGCTGGCCAGTGAAGTGGTGCCGTTCCAGCAGGAGACGCTGGCGCAGACCGCGCGCTGGGCGTCCGAGCGCAGAGTGAAGCATTTCGCCGGGCTGGCGCTGTTTGTGGGCGGGCTGGATGAGGAGCATCTCAACTTTGCCCTTGCAACGCCGGAAGGGACGCACGCCCTGCGGGTCAGGATGAGCATTACCCGCCACAGCCTGGCCGTGCGTCAGGAGATGTGCGCGATGATGGCACTGAACATGCTGCGCCGCTGGCTGAACGGGAAAGAGGTCGCCAGCGAGCACGGCTGGATCAACGTCGTCGAATCGCTGTTCGTAGAGTGAAAGTGTGCCGGGGCAGAGTCCCCGGCAACGGTTACGCCAGCGCTTTTGCCAGCAAGGTAATGGGATGTTCACAGCGTTTGCTGGTGGACATCTCGATCTGCCACTTGCAGGTTTCGCAGTCCGTCACCACGATATCTGCGCCGCTCTCTTCAATCTGCCGGAACAGCGGCGCGCCAATGGCCTGTGACGTTGGGTAGTTTTCACGCTTGAAGCCGTACGTGCCTGCGATGCCGCAGCAGCGTGAGTCCAGCACCGTCAGCTCCAGCCCGGGGATCAGCCGCAGCAGCTCAAGCGTATAGATCGACCAGCCCATCTTCTCCATATGACATGGCGTGTGATACACCACCTTCAGCGGCAATTTGCCCAGCGGTAACGTCTGACCGCTGTCCAGTTTGCGCCAGAGAAAACGGGTCGCCAGCTCAATGTGCTCGCGCAGGCCGGTGTTATCCACATCCAGCAGATGCGGATATTCATCGCGCAGCGTGAAGGTACAGGTTGAAGACGTCGCCAGTACCGGTATCCCTTTGTCGACGATCGCCTCGCGTAAAGAGGTGACGTTGCTGCTCGCCTGCTTGCGCGCTTTGTCGATGAAGCCGTTGGCAATCAGCGGAACGCCGCAGCACTTTTCTTTGTTCAGCAGCTGAACGCCCGTTCCCATGGCGTTCAGGACTTTCAGCAGGTCTTTTCCCAGCTGCGGATGGTTGTAGTTCACGTAGCAGCCGTGGAAGAAGGCGACCTGCTCAGTGAACTGCGCCTGTTCTGCCGCCACGGATTTAAACCAGCGGCGGAAGGTGCCGTGAGAATATTTCGGCAGGCTGCGGTGGTGGTCGATTTTGAGCGTCGCATCCAGCAGCCTGCGCACCGGCTTCAGGGCGGTGGCGGCATTGACGACCGGCGCGAAAGGCGTTGAGAGGCTGCCCATCAGATCGGTGTGGCTCAGTATCGCGTCACGCAGCGTCGGTTTTTGCGTACTGTAGCGGGCGCGGGCGCGCTGGATGATATCGCCGATTTTCACATCTGACGGGCAGGCCACTTCGCAGCGTTTACAGTTGATGCAATATTTCAGCGCCTCGTCGTACAGCGCGCCATCCTTCAGGCGCAGACGCTCCCCGTCGGGACCGGCCTGTTTCGGGCCGGGATAGCGCGGATCGACGCCGCTGACCGGGCAAACCGTGGTGCAGACCGTGCATTTGATACAGCTTTCAAATCGGGTGTCGTTCATTGTGCTCCCTCCCTGCGCTGGAGAATCTGCTCCGCGACATGCAGCGCAGTGACGGCGCAGACGCCGCCACCGCAGCCCTGCGCCACGGGATCGTACCCGCCCAGAACCGAGCCGATGGCGTAAAGATTTTCAACCGGTTCCCCGCCCAGCCGCGGGCGCAGTTGGCTGTCGACGATCACGCCGAACTGCTGCCAGGGCTGCGGGGTGAAGAAATCGCTTTGATACCAGTCCGCGCGGGAAGCGCTTTGCCGGACGTCCAGACCGAGGATCGCCTCACGCACGCCATCCCGGCTGCTCAGCAGACCGTTACTGAAGAAACTGCCGCTTGCCAGCACCGTAAAGCGTGCGCGAAGCGGGATGTCGCCGTGGTTGCGGGTCCAGATTTCGCTTACCGCGCCCTCAGCCAGGGTGATTTTTTTCACCTCGTCGCCTGCCATCCAGACGCCACCCTGGGCAACAAACTGACGCTGAAGCTGGGTGTGCAGACGAATGCCGGGCACGGAAGGGGGGAGCGTCGGCAGTAAACCGAGCGTACAGGGCAGGCGCGCCGAGAGCCAGCGCCAGAGCCGGTTGTCCGTTAAGCCAAAACAGGCGGGCATAAACAGGGCGTCGCAGGTCTCGCCGAGCGGTTGAAGCGCCGCGTACAGCTGCGGCCAGTAACTTTCATTATCCAGCAGGCGGGCAATGTTCACCGCACGAAACTCGCTGGGGTTTTCGCGCAGCACGTCGAGTTCGGGGAGATCAATCTCCGCCGTATCCACCTGAACACCCTGCTGTCTGAGAGACGCGGCGGCCAGATGCGGCTGGAAATCGAGGAAGCCGCTGATCCCCACCACCCGCACGCGCTCGGCAGCGATGGGGGCGACAGGCACCTCTTCCGGGCTAAGCCAGGCGGCGCGCAGGGTGCCGAGCGGCGTGACGCGCTGATGATTTTGCTCGGCGTCACCCTGCATGCGTGCGCCGCAGGTGGTGAGCAGGTGTTCGGTTTCGCAGGCAAAGCGGGCCATATTCTCTGCGCCCGCCAGGCGGTAGGGATGTTCAGGCGGCAGATCGGCGAACGATAGCGCGCCCAGTAAATCCAGCGAGCCGGAAGAGAAGTGCAGGGCACTCTGACCGCGAGTGACAATGGCGCAGCGCAGACTCCGCTGCGTCAGTTTGAGGCCGCACAGCAGGCCCGCCAGTCCCCCACCCACAATCACGGTATCAAATTTCATGGTTGTGCTCCTTCTCCAGACCGCAAAGCCCCTGATAGACCCAGCGGGTAAACTCGCTTTCGCGCAGGGCATCGCCCCAGGCGACGGGCTGAATGCCTTTCCAGCGCTCGTTTAAAAAATCGCTGAGCTGGGCAAGCGACTGGGTTGACGTGGTGGCGTGAAAACGTTGCAGCAGCCCGGCGGCACGGCAGGCGCACAGCTCCCCCTGACAGGTGCCCATCCCGACGCGCGTGCGGCGGCGTAAATCGAGCAGGTTGTTCACCGTCAGGTTTTCCACGGCATACTGCACCTCGCCTGCGGTCACGGCTTCGCATTCGCACACCAGGCTGCGGCTGAGTCGCCCTTCACCGAGCCAGGTTGGGGTGCGGTCGCCGTGACGGTAAATCGCTGAACCGCGAAGCGGGGCAGGGAGTGAAATGATTTTGTGCAGCGTTTTTTCTGTCGATTGCTGCGAGCCGGGCAGAGCCTGTTCCGCCGTCACGCACGGTGCGGTGTTGCCGAGCTTACGGCAGACGGCATCGGTGGCCCACTGGGCCATCAGCCGGTAGGTCATCAGCTTGCCGCCGGTAATGGTGATAAACCCGTCCATGCCGTCACGTTCGGCGTGATCGAGCAGCACGATGCCGCGGCTGACGTTACGCCCGCTCGGATCGTTATCGCTGGCGACAAGGGGACGCACGCCCGCGTAGGCACGCAGAATACGCGTCTGCGCCATCACCGGGGCCAGCTTTTCCCCTTCGCGCAGCAGGATATCCACCTCTTCAGCGGTGACGCGGTTGTAATCAATTTCGCTGTAGTCCACATGCATTGAGGTCGTGCCGATTAACGAAATGGTGTCCCCCGGCACGAGGATATCGGCGTCAGACGGTTTACGGCAGCGGTTGATGACATGGTTATTGATGCGGTGGTCGAGGATCAGCAGCGAGCCTTTCGCCGGGAACATGCGCACCGACAGGTCCGCGTATTCCGCGATGCGCTGGCCCCAGATCCCCGCCGCGTTGACCACGACGGCGGCATACAGCTCGCGGTGTTCGTTGTACTGCACATCAAACACGCGCACCCCGCGCACGCTATTACCTTCACGAATAAGCCCGGTGACGTGATGCCCGGTCAGGATCTGGGCGCCATGTTCCCGCGCGTCGAGCATATTGGCGGCGGTCAGGCGGAAAGGATCAACGGTTCCGTCCGGTACTTTTACCGCGCCCAGTAACGCCGGGTTTACCGAGGGTTCAAGACGGCGCGCCTGCGCAGGATCGATCGCCTCGGCCTGAATGCCTGCCGCCGTGCAGGCGGTGATAAAGGTTTGCTGAAAGCCGAGGTCATCTTCTGGAAGGGTGATAAAAAGACCGTTGGTCGGTTCAACGCAGTGGCGGGCGATGCGCCTGAGGATCTGGTTTTCAGCGATACACTCGCGTGCTGACTCAGCGTCAGTGACCGCATAGCGGGCGCCGCTGTGCAACAGACCGTGATTACGTCCCGTCGCGCCGGTGGCGATATCGTGGCGTTCCAGAAGCGTGACGCTCAATCCCCGCAGGGCGCAGTCGCGTGCGATGCCGGCACCCGTCGCGCCACCGCCAATGATAATCACATCGCTGAAGCGTGGATCGTGAATTGTCATTGCCTTTCCTCTATGTTCGTTTTTTAGCATTTAGCCACATTGATCGTGTGGTTTGTTTGATTTCGAACATAAACGCGCGAAATTCGAAAGTGAAACGTGATTTCATGCGCTTTTTTGCGCATTCTGTCATATTTCTGTAACAATCTGTGCGTTGATTCACAGTAACATTCACCGTGATTTCTTAACATCGCCGCCTCTGTAGCCGGGCGCGAGATGCCCGGTCATTTTTTGAAAGGCCACGGAGGCTGTTATGCTCAGTATCTTTAAACCTGCGCCACATCGGGCGCGACTGCCAGAGGCAGAGATTGATCCTCTCTACCGCCGTCTGCGTTGGCAAATCTTCCTCGGGATCTTCTTCGGGTATGCGGCGTACTATCTGGTACGTAAAAACTTTGCGCTCGCCATGCCGTACCTGGTGGAGCAGGGCTTCTCTCGCGGCGATCTGGGATTTGCGCTGTCGGGGATCTCCATCGCGTACGGTTTTTCGAAGTTTATTATGGGGTCGGTGTCGGATCGTTCGAATCCGCGCGTGTTCCTGCCCGCCGGTCTGATCCTCGCGGCAGCGGTGATGCTGTTCATGGGCTTTGTGCCGTGGGCGACCTCCAGCATTGCCATCATGTTCGTGCTGCTGTTCCTCTGCGGCTGGTTCCAGGGGATGGGGTGGCCGCCATGCGGACGCACCATGGTTCACTGGTGGTCACAGAAAGAGCGTGGTGGAATTGTTTCGGTCTGGAACTGTGCGCATAACGTCGGGGGCGGGCTTCCACCGCTGCTGTTCCTGCTGGGGATGGCCTGGTTCAACGACTGGCATGCCGCGCTCTATATGCCAGCCTTTGGCGCCATTCTGGTGGCGATTATCGCCTTCGCTCTGATGCGCGACACCCCACAGTCCTGCGGCCTGCCGCCGATTGAAGAGTACAAAAACGACTACCCGGATGATTACAGCGAGAAGCACGAAGAAGAGCTGACGGCAAAGCAGATCTTCATGAAGTACGTGCTGCCGAACAAGCTGCTGTGGTACATCGCGGTGGCAAACGTATTTGTCTACCTGCTGCGCTACGGCATCCTCGACTGGTCGCCAACCTACCTGAAAGAGGTGAAGCACTTCGCGCTGGATAAATCCTCCTGGGCCTATTTCCTGTATGAATACGCGGGCATTCCCGGCACGCTGATCTGTGGCTGGATGTCGGACAAAGTGTTTAAGGGCAACCGTGGGGCGACGGGCGTGTTCTTTATGACGCTGGTCACCATCGCGACGGTCGTTTACTGGCTCAACCCGCCGGGGAATCCGGGTGTGGATATGGCCTGTATGATCGTCATCGGCTTCCTGATTTATGGTCCGGTTATGCTGATTGGTCTGCATGCCCTGGAGCTGGCGCCGAAGAAAGCGGCAGGCACGGCGGCAGGCTTTACCGGTCTGTTTGGCTACCTCGGCGGTTCAGTGGCGGCAAGCGCCATCGTCGGTTACACCGTCGACTTCTTCGGCTGGGACGGCGGCTTTATGGTGATGATTGGCGGCAGCGTGCTGGCTGTTCTGCTGTTGGTTGTTGTGATGATTGGTGAAAAACGTCACCACGCCGAAGTGCTGGCGCGTCGTCAATAAGGAGCATTGCGATGAAATTAACTCAGTTAGCGACAGGTCTGCTGCTGGCGGGCCTGATGACAGGCTCCGCGCTGGCGGCGGATAAGATCGTGATCGCCCACCGTGGCGCCAGCGGTTATCTGCCGGAGCATACGCTGCCGGCAAAAGCGATGGCCTATGCCCAGGGCGCGGATTATCTGGAGCAGGATCTGGTGATGACGAAGGACGACCAGCTGGTCGTTCTGCATGACCACTATCTTGACCGCGTGACGGACGTGGCGGAACGTTTCCCGGATCGCGCCCGTAAAGATGGTCGCTACTACGCCATCGACTTCACGCTGGCGGAGATCCGCTCGCTGAAGTTTACCGAGGGCTTCGAGATTGAAAACGGTAAGAAGGTACAGGTCTATCCGGGACGTTTCCCGATGGGCAAGTCTGACTTCCGTATTCACACCTTCGAAGAGGAGATCGAGTTTGTTCAGGGGCTGAACCACTCGACAGGAAAAAATATCGGTATCTACCCGGAAATCAAAGCGCCGTGGTTCCACCATCAGGAAGGGAAGGACATTGCCGCGAAGACGCTGGAGGTACTGAAAAAGTACGGCTACACCAGCAAGCAGGATAAGGTTTTCCTGCAATGTTTCGACGCCGCGGAACTGAAGCGCATCAAAACCGAGCTGGAGCCGAAAATGGGGATGGATCTCAATCTGGTGCAGCTGATTGCGTATACCGACTGGAATGAAACCCAGGAAAAACAGCCGGACGGGAAGTGGGTGAACTACACCTACGACTGGATGTTTAAGCCGGGCGCGATGAAGCAGATTGCGCAGTACGCCGACGGCATCGGGCCGGATTACCACATGCTGGTGGCGGAAGGCTCAACGCCGGGTCACGTGAAGCTGACGGCGATGGTGAAAGAGGCGCATGCGAGCAAGATGCAGGTGCATCCGTATACCGTACGCGCAGACCAGCTGCCGGAGTATGCGACGGACGTGAATCAGCTTTACGACGTACTGTATAACCAGGCGGATGTGGACGGGGTGTTTACGGATTTCCCGGATAAAGCGGTGAGCTTTTTGAAGGATAAACGCTGAAATTGCCGGGTGGCGGCTGCGCCTTACCCGGCCTACGAACTGCGGTTTTGTAGGTCGGGTCAGCGAAGCGCCACCCGACATAATTACATCTCGATCTCAATATCGCCTTTTGCCCGGCAGCAGCAGGGCAAAATCTCCCCTTCACTGATAAAGGCCAGCGGTTCGGTCAGCCAGTCTACCTGGCCTGCGACCAGACGGCAGCGGCAGGAGCCGCAGTAGCCTTCACGACACTGGTACTCTACTTCTACCTGATGCGCTTCAAGCGCCACCAGCAGAGAAGGGTGCTCTTCCTGGCACAACACCTCTGTACCAGAAAGGCTCAGCGTTACGCGGCTCATCAGAGCTGGAAATCGCTCAGGTCGTCGGTGTTGACTTCAGAATCAATCTGACCGACCAGATAAGAACTCACTTCCACTTCCTGCGGCGCAACCTGCACGTTATCGGACACCAGCCAGGTGTTGATCCACGGAATCGGGTTAGAGCGCGTCTGGAATGGCAGATCGAGACCCACAGCCTGCATGCGGATGTTAGTGATGTACTCCACGTACTGGCACAGAATGTCTTTGTTCAGGCCAATCATGGAGCCGTCGCGGAACAGGTAGTCTGCCCACTCTTTCTCCTGCTGGGCGGCCAGCACGAACAGATCGTAGCATTCCTGCTTGCACTCTTCGGCAATCGCAGCCATTTCCGGGTCGTCCGCGCCGCTGCGCAGCAGGTTCAGCATGTGCTGAGTCCCGGTCAGATGCAGGGCTTCGTCACGGGCGATCAGGCGGATGATTTTGGCGTTGCCTTCCATCAGCTTGCGCTCGGCAAAGGCGAAGGAGCAGGCGAAGCTCACGTAGAAGCGGATCGCTTCCAGCGCGTTAACGCTCATCAGGCACAGGTACAGCTGCTTTTTCAGGGCCAGCAGGTTTACGGTAATGGTTTTGCCGTTCACGTTATGCGTGCCTTCGCCCAGCAGATGCCAGTAGCTGGTCATCTCGATCAGCTCGTCGTAGTAGTGCGCAATGCCTTCCGCGCGCTTCTGGATCTGCTCGTTGGTGACGATATCGTCAAACACCACCGCCGGATCGTTCACGATGTTGCGGATGATGTGGGTGTAAGAGCGGGAGTGGATCGTCTCGGAGAACGCCCAGGTTTCTACCCAGGTTTCCAGCTCAGGAATCGAGATCAGCGGCAGCAGCGCCACGTTCGGACTACGGCCCTGAATGGAGTCCAGCAGCGTCTGGTACTTCAGGTTGCTGAGGAAGATGTGCTTTTCGTGTTCCGGCAGCGCCTGGAAATCGATACGGTCGCGGGAAACGTCAACTTCTTCCGGACGCCAGAAGAAGGAGAGTTGCTTTTCAATCAGCTTTTCGAAGATGTCATATTTTTGCTGATCGTAGCGTGCCACGTTGACCGGCTGGCCGAAGAACATCGGCTCTTTGAGCTGGTCGTTTTTCGTCTGTGAAAAGGTGGTATATGCCATTGCGGTGAGTCCTGTTGAGATTTTATTGCCCGGCGGCACTGCGTTTGCCGGGCCTACAAAACCGTAGGCCGGGTAAGCGTAGCGCCACCCGGCGAAGTGCTTAGATCTTACATGCGCCGCTTTCGCAGCCATCGTCCTGAATTGACGGCACCAGGTCGTCCTGGGCGTCTTCCGCACCATCACGGGTGTTGTGATAGTACAGCGTTTTCACGCCAAATTTGTAGGCGGTGAGCAGGTCCTTCAGCAGTTGCTGCATCGGAACCTTGCCAGACGGGAAGCGCGTTGGGTCGTAGTTGGTATTGGCAGAGATCGACTGGTCGATAAACTTCTGCATGATACCCACCAGTTGCAGATAGCCGTCGTTGTTTGGCATTTCCCACAGCAGCTCGTAGTTGTCACCCAGCGTTTCGTAATCCGGCACCACCTGACGCAGCACGCCGTCTTTCGACGCTTTGATGCTGACGTGGCCACGCGGTGGCTCAATACCGTTGGTGGCGTTGGAGATCTGCGAAGAGGTCTCGGACGGCATCAGGGCAGAGAGCGTGGAGTTACGCAGGCCGTGAGTTTTAATGGACTCGCGCAGGCCTTCCCAGTCGAGGTGCAGCGGCTCGCTGACGATCGCATCCAGGTCTTTTTTGTAGGTGTCGATCGGCAGAATGCCTTTCGCGTAGGTGGTTTCGTTGAACCACGGGCACGCGCCTTGCTCTTTCGCCAGCTCGTTAGAGGCTTTCATCAGGTAGTACTGAATCGCTTCGAACGTCTGGTGCGTCAGATTGTTGGCGCTGCCGTCGGAGTAACGCTTGCCGTTTTTCGCCAGCCAGTAGGCGAAGTTGATCACGCCGATACCTAAAGTGCGACGGCCCATTGCGCCGCGTTTTGCCGCCGGGATTGGGTAATCCTGGTAGTCCAGCAGGGCGTCGAGCGCACGAACCGCCAGCACCGCCAGCTCTTCCAGTTCGTCCAGGCTCTTAATCGCACCCAGGTTGAACGCGGACAGCGTACAGAGCGCGATTTCACCGTTTTCGTCGTTCACGTCTTCCAGCGGTTTGGTCGGCAGGGCGATCTCCAGGCACAGGTTGGACTGGCGCACTGGGGCAACCACCGGATCGAACGGGCTGTGGGTGTTGCAGTGGTCAACGTTCTGGATGTAGATACGGCCGGTAGAAGCACGTTCCTGCATCATCAGGGAGAACAGATCGACCGCTTTCACGCGCTGCTTGCGGATGCTGTCGTCTTTTTCATATTTGGTGTACAGACGCTCGAATTCGTCCTGATCGGCGAAGAAGGCGTCGTACAGACCCGGGACGTCGGACGGGCTGAACAGGGTGATGTCTTCCCCTTTCAGCAGACGGGTGTACATCAGCTTGTTGATCTGCACGCCGTAGTCCATGTGACGCACGCGGTTGCCTTCCACGCCGCGGTTGTTTTTCAGAACCAGCAGGCTTTCCACTTCCAGGTGCCACATCGGGTAGAACAGGGTCGCTGCACCACCACGCACGCCGCCCTGAGAGCAGGATTTTACTGCCGTCTGGAAGTGCTTGTAGAACGGAATACAGCCGGTGTGGAACGCTTCACCGCCGCGGATCGGGCTGCCCAGTGCACGGATACGGCCGGCGTTGATGCCGATACCGGCACGCTGGGAGACGTATTTCACGATGGCGCTGGAGGTCGCGTTGATAGAATCCAGGCTGTCACCACACTCGATCAGTACGCAGGAGCTGAACTGACGGGTAGGGGTACGCACGCCAGACATGATTGGCGTAGGCAGAGAAATCTTGAACGTAGAGACCGCATCGTAGAAACGCTTCACGTAGTCCAGACGGGTTTCACGCGGGTAATTAGAGAACAGGCAGGCGGCCACCAGAATATAGAGGAACTGGGCGCTCTCGTAGATTTCGCCCGTCACACGGTTCTGAACCAGGTATTTGCCTTCGAGCTGCTTCACCGCCGCGTAGGAGAAGTTCATGTCGCGCCAGTGATCGATAAACCCGTTCATCTGCTCGAACTCTTCTTCCGTATAGTCTTCCAGCAGATGCGTGTCGTATTTGCCCAGCTCAACCATTTTCACCACGTGATCGTAAAGCTTCGGCGGCTCAAACTGGCCGTAGGCTTTTTTACGCAGGTGGAAAATCGCCAGACGCGCAGCGAGGTACTGATAATCCGGTGCGTCGCGGGAGATCAGATCTGCCGCGGCTTTGATAATGGTTTCGTGGATATCAGACGTTTTGATGCCGTCGTAGAACTGAATGTGAGAACGCAGTTCAACCTGGGAGATAGATACGTTGTTCAGTCCTTCTGCTGCCCAGTCGAGAACTCGATGGATTTTGTCCAGATTGATACGCTCGGTGGTACCGTCGCGCTTTGTCACCAGCAGACTCTGATTCATGTGGGTTTTTACCTGTCCGTGAAATAAAAAAATATCCCCCGCTTATCCACAGAACCGTCTTGTGACTAACTCTGTGGATAAATACTACATATAGGGGTTTTGCGATAAGAAGAACGCTATATGGTGAGTATTCTAGTATCGAATCTTTTCAGCACAAGGGTTGATTTTGACGTTAAATTGAGGTTGTGAAAGGGTAAAAAAGGCTAAGTCCTCGTGCCGTAAGGCCTGGAAGAGATGTCAATAATTAAGAAAAAAAATTCAAAATTTGATCGAGTGCTGATTTCTTCAACGGGAGGTCAGAATTGCGCAACATGATGTCGCGCAATCATTATAAGAATAACGGATGACGTTAGTCGTTTTTGGCGGTTGTGTGCAACATATAGTTAACATCCACGCCCGGGGCAAGTTTGAATTTATCCGTCAGCGGATTGTAGTGCAGGCCCGTCATGTGCTGCTCCTTAAGCCATGTCTGGTCAACCCAGCCCAGCAGTTCGGCAGGCTTGATGAACTTCTTCACGTCGTGCGTCCCTTTCGGCACCATGCGCAGCACGTATTCCGCGCCTACCACGGCCATCAGCCAGGCTTTGCCGTTGCGGTTGATGGTCGAGAAGAAGACCTGTCCACCCGGTTTCACCAGTTTTGCACAGGCGCTGACCACCGACTGCGGATCGGGAACGTGCTCCAGCATCTCCATGCAGGTCACCACGTCATACTGGTGCGCATGTTTTGCCGCGTGCTCTTCCACGGTTTCCTGGACATATTCTACCTGTACCCCGGACTCCAGCGCATGAAGACGCGCAACCTGTAGAGGTTCGAAGCCCATGTCCAGACCGGTGACGGTGGCCCCTTCACGCGCCATACTTTCCGCCAGGATGCCGCCGCCGCAGCCGACGTCGAGCACTTTCTTACCGAACAGACCGCCGGAACGCTCCGCGATATAGCCCAGACGCAGCGGGTTAATACGATGCAGAGGTTTGAACTCACCTTCGAGATCCCACCAGCGGGACGCCACCGCTTCAAATTTGGCAATCTCTTCGTGGTCAACGTTGTGAGCCACCGGGGATTTTTCGGCATTCATGGGCGCTTTTACTCCTTATTTAGCAAGACAAATGAGTATATCAGGCAATCCCTGTGAATAAAGCGTATAGGTTTACCTGTATCACCGCGGCTGTGTTATAATTTGCGACCTTTGAATCCGGGATACAGTAGAGGGATAGCGGTTAGATGAGCGACCTTGCGAGAGAAATTACACCGGTTAACATCGAGGAAGAGCTGAAAAGCTCCTATCTGGACTATGCGATGTCGGTCATTGTTGGCCGTGCGCTGCCGGACGTCCGCGATGGCCTGAAGCCGGTACACCGTCGCGTACTATACGCCATGAACGTATTGGGCAATGACTGGAATAAAGCCTACAAAAAATCTGCCCGTGTCGTTGGTGACGTAATCGGTAAATACCATCCTCATGGTGATTCCGCGGTGTACGACACCATTGTCCGTATGGCGCAGCCCTTCTCGCTGCGTTACATGCTGGTAGATGGTCAGGGTAACTTTGGTTCTATCGACGGCGACTCCGCCGCGGCAATGCGTTATACGGAAATCCGTCTGGCGAAGATTGCCCATGAGCTGATGGCTGACCTGGAAAAAGAGACGGTTGATTTCGTTGATAACTACGACGGCACGGAAAAAATTCCTGACGTTATGCCAACGAAGATCCCAAACCTGCTGGTGAACGGTTCGTCCGGTATCGCCGTCGGTATGGCAACCAACATTCCACCGCACAATATCACGGAAGTGATCAACGGCTGCCTGGCCTACATTGACGATGAAGACATCAGCATTGAAGGGCTGATGGAACACATCCCGGGCCCGGACTTCCCGACGGCGGCAATCATCAATGGCCGTCGCGGTATTGAAGAAGCGTACCGCACCGGTCGCGGCAAGATTTACATCCGTGCCCGCGCCGAAGTGGAAGCGGACGCTAAAACCGGCCGTGAAACCATTATTGTTCACGAGATCCCGTATCAGGTGAACAAAGCGCGACTGATTGAAAAAATCGCCGAGCTGGTAAAAGAAAAACGCGTTGAAGGCATCAGCGCGCTGCGTGACGAGTCTGATAAAGACGGTATGCGCATCGTGATTGAAATCAAGCGCGACGCGGTGGGTGAAGTTGTGCTGAACAACCTTTACTCCCAGACTCAGCTTCAGGTCTCCTTCGGTATCAACATGGTTGCGCTGCACCATGGCCAGCCGAAGATCATGAACCTGAAAGAGATCCTGAGCGCGTTCGTGCGTCACCGCCGTGAAGTGGTGACCCGTCGTACCATCTTCGAACTGCGCAAAGCGCGCGACCGTGCCCATATCCTTGAAGCACTGGCCGTTGCGCTGGCGAACATCGACCCGATCATCGAGCTGATCCGCCGTGCGCCGACGCCGGCAGAAGCGAAGGCGTCGCTGGTTGCGCGTCCATGGGATCTGGGCAACGTGGCGGCAATGCTGGAACGTGCCGGTGATGACGCTGCGCGTCCTGAGTGGCTGGAACCGGAATTCGGCGTGCGTGACGGCCAGTACTACCTGACTGAACAGCAGGCCCAGGCGATTCTGGATCTGCGTTTGCAGAAACTGACCGGCCTTGAGCATGAAAAACTGCTCGACGAGTACAAAGAGCTGCTGGAGCAGATTGCCGAGCTGCTGCATATCCTGGGTAGCGCAGAGCGCCTGATGGAAGTGATCCGTGAAGAGCTGGAACTGGTTCGCGATCAGTTCGGCGACGAGCGTCGCACCGAAATCACAGCCAATAGCTCTGATATCAACATTGAAGATCTGATCAACCGCGAAGACGTGGTAGTGACGCTGTCTCACCAGGGCTACGTGAAGTATCAGCCGTTGACCGACTACGAAGCACAGCGTCGTGGCGGTAAAGGCAAATCTGCGGCGCGTATTAAAGAAGAAGACTTCATTGACCGTCTGCTGGTGGCCAACACCCACGACACGATCCTCTGCTTCTCCAGCCGGGGCCGTCTGTACTGGATGAAAGTCTATCAGCTGCCGGAAGCGAGCCGTGGCGCGCGGGGTCGACCAATCGTCAACCTGCTGCCGCTGGAAGCGAACGAACGTATCACCGCCATTCTGCCGGTACGCGAGTACGAAGAGGGCGTGAACGTCTTTATGGCGACCGCGAGCGGTACCGTGAAGAAAACCGCGCTGACCGAGTTCAGCCGTCCACGTTCTGCCGGGATCATCGCGGTGAACCTGAACGAAGGCGATGAGCTGATCGGCGTGGATCTGACCTCCGGTTCTGATGAAGTCATGCTGTTCTCTGCCGCCGGTAAAGTGGTGCGCTTTAAAGAGAACGCCGTGCGCGCAATGGGTCGTACGGCGACCGGCGTGCGTGGTATCAAGCTGGCGGGTGAAGACAGCGTGGTTTCCCTGATCGTTCCTCGTGGCGAAGGCGCAATCCTGACCGTCACCCAGAACGGCTACGGTAAACGTACGGCGGAAAGCGAATACCCGACCAAGTCACGCGGCACGCAGGGCGTTATCTCCATCAAAGTGACCGAGCGCAACGGTTCCGTTGTTGGCGCGGTGCAGGTGGACGACGCGGACCAGATCATGATGATCACCGATGCCGGTACGCTGGTGCGTACCCGCGTGTCTGAGATCAGCGTGGTGGGTCGTAACACCCAGGGCGTTATCCTCATCCGCACTGCGGAAGATGAAAACGTCGTCGGTCTGCAACGCGTTGCTGAGCCGGTGGATGACGAAGAGCTCGACTCTATCGACGGCAGCGTTGCGGAAGGGGATGATGAAATCGCCCCGGAAGCGGACACCGATGATGAAGTAGCGGATGACGCTGACGAGTAACGTCTCCTGACGCATAAAGGGCCGGTTTCCGGCCCTTTTGTTTTGCGCAAGCAGACAAGTGAACGTTGCGACAAGCCGCGTTTACCGCTACCTTAACCACATTCTTTTTGACCCCGACGGCGGAGCCTCGCCCCTTTGAAATACCTCGTCTCCTTTCGTACCACGTTAAAAGTCTCTCGCTATCTGTTTCGGGCGCTTGCGCTACTGCTATGGTTGCTGGTGGCACTGCTCTCGGTGTTTTACATCGTTAACGCGTTACACCAGAAAGAAGCGGAGATCCGCCAGGAGTTTAACTTAAGCTCGGATCAGGCTCAGCGCTATATCCAGCGCACGTCTGACGTGATGAAAGAGCTTAAGTATATTGCTGAGAATCGACTCACGGCGGAGAACGGCATTCTTGCTATCCGCGGTCGGGATGAAAAAACCGAAGTACCTGATTTCGAACCGCTCTTCCCGGACTCCGATTGTTCCGCCATGAGCAAAGCCTGGCGTGGTTCACTGGAGTCCCTCTCATGGTTTATGCGCTACTGGCGCGATAATTTCTCGGCCGCCTACGATCTGAACCGCGTCTACCTGATTGGCAACGAAAATCTCTGCATGGCGGATTTCGGCCTGCGGGATATGCCCGTCGAACGCGAAGACGCGCTGAAAAGCCTGCATGAGCGTATAGTGAAATACCGCAATGCGCCTCAGGAAGAGCGCGGGAACAACATCTTCTGGATAAGCCAGGGGCCGCGCATGGGCGTCGGCTATTTCTATGCCCTGACTCCGGTTTACCTCGGAAACCGCCTGCAAGCGCTGCTGGGGATTGAACAAACCATCCGCATGGAAAACTTCTTCACACCGGGCAGTCTGCCGATGGGCGTGACCATTCTGGATGAAAACGGCCATCCGCTCATCTCCCTTACCGGGCCTGAAAACCGCCTGAAGGTGGAACCCAGCTGGATGCAGGAGCGGTCATGGTTTGGCTATACCTCCGGGTTCCGCGAGCTGGTGCTGAAGAAAAGTTTACCGCCATCGTCGCTGAGCATTGTCTACTCGCTGCCGGTGGACAAGGTCCTGGAGCGCATTCGCATCCTGATCCTTAACGCCATTTTGCTGAACATCGCGGTAGGCGTCGCGCTGTTTATGCTGGCGAGAATGTATGAGCGGCGGATCTTTATTCCGGCAGAAGCGGATGCTCAGCGTCTGGAAGAGCATGAGCAGTTTAACCGTAAAATTGTCGCCTCGGCGCCGGTAGGGATCTGCATCCTGCGTACTCAGGACGGGACAAATATCCTCAGTAACGAGCTTGCCCATAACTACCTGAACATGCTCACGCATGAAGACCGCCAGCGGTTAACGCAGATCATCTGCGGTCAGCAGGTTAACTTTGTGGATGTGCTGACCAGCACCCACACCAACCTGCAAATCAGCTTCGTCCATTCTCGCTACCGCAATGAAAACGTGGCCATTTGCGTGCTGGTGGACGTCTCTGCGCGCGTGAAAATGGAAGAGTCGTTGCAGGATATGGCGCAGGCGGCGGAGCAGGCCAGTCAGTCGAAATCGATGTTCCTCGCGACCGTCAGCCATGAGCTGCGTACGCCGCTGTACGGCATTATCGGTAACCTCGATCTGCTCCAGACCAAAGAGCTGCCGAAAGGGGTCGACCGGCTGGTGACGGCCATGAACAACTCGTCCAGCCTGCTGCTGAAAATCATCAGCGATATTCTCGACTTCTCTAAAATTGAATCCGAGCAGTTGAAAATAGAGCCGCGCGAGTTCTCCCCGCGCGAAGTGATGAACCATATCTGCGCTAACTACCTGCCGCTGGTGGTGCGTAAACAGCTTGGGCTGTACTGCTTTATCGAGCCGGATGTGCCGCTGACGCTGCATGGCGATCCGATGCGTCTGCAACAGGTCATCTCAAACCTGCTGAGCAACGCCATCAAATTCACCGATATCGGCTGTATTGTGCTGCACGTCTGTCGGGCAGGGGAGTACCTGACCATTCGCGTGCGCGACACGGGTGTTGGCATTCCGGCGAAAGAGGTCGTTCGCCTGTTCGATCCGTTCTTCCAGGTGGGAACCGGCGTCCAGCGTAATTTCCAGGGGACCGGGCTAGGTCTGGCGATTTGCGAGAAGCTTATCAGTATGATGGATGGAGATATCTCCGTCGATACAGAGCCAGGCATGGGCAGCCAGTTCACCATTCGTATTCCGCTCTATTCGGCGCACTATCCGGCGAAAACCACCGTCGACGGGCTGAGCGATAAGCACTGCTGGCTGGCGGTGCACAACGCCTCCTTACATGATTTCCTGACCTCGATGCTGACCAGCAGCGGCGTGCGGGTTTCACGCTACGAAGGCCAGACGCCGGACGCGGATGACATGCTGATCACCGACGTTGAGCCGGAGCAGGCGTGGGCGGGGCGCGGCGTAGTGATGTTCTGCCGCCGTCATATCGGTATTCCGCTTGAGCGTTCGCCTGGGGTATGGGTGCACAGCGTGGCGACACCGCACGAGCTGCTGGGCTTGCTGGCGCGTATTTACAGCGTGCAGCTTGAGGACAGCGACGGCGCGACCGTGCTGGCTTCCCCTGATGAACTGGCGTCGGTGAACGACGATATGATGATTCTGGTCGTCGACGATCATCCAATTAACCGTCGTCTGCTCGCAGATCAGCTTGGCTCTCTGGGCTATCAGTGTAAAACGGCCAATGATGGCGTGGATGCCCTGAATGTCTTAAGTAAGAACCATATTGATATTGTGCTCAGCGATGTGAACATGCCTAACATGGACGGCTATCGTCTGACGCAGCGTATCCGACAGCTGGGGCTGACGCTGCCGGTGGTAGGGGTGACAGCCAACGCGCTGGCGGAGGAAAAGCAGCGCTGTCTGGAGTCGGGAATGGACAGCTGCCTGTCGAAGCCGGTCACGCTGGATGTACTGAAGCAGACGCTATCCGTGTATGCGGAGCGGGTACGAAAAGCGAGACAATAAAAAAGGCCCGAAAGGGCCTTTTTTATTTCTCCGGCGGCTGTAGGCCGGGTAAGCGCGAGCGCCACCCGGCGTAGACAGCGAAGATCAATCTTTGTCCGTTGCGCTCAGCGTCACGGAAGAGAGATAGTTCAGCAGGGCGATATCGTTATCCACACCCAGCTTCATCATCGCGGATTTTTTCTGGCTACTGATGGTTTTAATACTGCGGTTCAGCTTTTTGGCGATTTCAGTGACCAGGAAACCTTCAGCGAACAGACGCAGAACTTCACTCTCTTTAGGCGAGAGACGCTTGTCGCCATAACCACCCGCGCTGATTTTTTCAAGCAGGCGTGAGACGCTCTCAGGAGTGAATTTCTTCCCTTTCTGTAGCGCCGCCAGCGCTTTTGGCAGATCGGTAGGTGCGCCTTGTTTCAGCACAATCCCTTCAATATCGAGATCCAGAACGGCGCTCAGGATCGCCGGGTTATTGTTCATGGTCAGAACAATGATCGAAATGTCCGGGAAGTGGCGTTTAATGTATTTGATGAGCGTGATCCCATCACCGTACTTATCTCCAGGCATGGAGAGATCGGTAATGAGCACGTGCGCATCAAGTTTAGGCAGATTGTTAATGAGGGCTGTGGAATCTTCAAATTCACCGACTACATTCACCCACTCGATCTGTTCAAGTGATTTGCGAATACCGAACAGTACAATCGGATGGTCATCGGCAATAATTACGTTCATATTGTTCATGTATAAGGCTACCTTGCTACAGCAAGCTCTTGACGTAAGCGTCAATGTCGCTGATGTATTTTTCAATGCCAGAGGCATCTTTCTCACGAATTAGATGTTCCAGCGTTTCACATAACTGCTTGCCGGGAACCAGATTAAGCATGGCAAACACCCCTTTAAGCCGGTGTGCTGTCTGTGCCAGCGCTGCAAAATCCTGCGCAGCGGACTCAGTATACAACCGCTTAACATCATCTGGTACTGTATCAACGAAGAGCGAATAATATCCGCTGGCATGGAGTTCGGCATTTTCATCGCCGCCTAACGGTGACTCCAGGATCTCTTCCTGCGCCAGATTCTCTTCAATCAGTTGTAATACAGCTTCCTGCATTGCATTGCTCATATTAAAGTTGACGCGCAGCTGCCCAGGGCCGATTTTCCGCACGCCTGGCTCATCATCGCTTAAAAGCAAGCCTGAGGCAGTAAGATTAGACGGATTATCAGTTAAAAATAGATCAAATTCTTGACTCGCGAGCCTTTCGTCCGGGGTAATGCAGGACGCCCCCCAGTTTTCCAGCTGACGAACGACGATATTACGGATCTCACTGGAGGTCACATCCACCATCACCACCACATCGTCCAGTAGACGCTCTTCATCCTCTTCCTGGGGATTCGCCGCCATTTTCACGTGTAAAGAGTAGCGGGTGCCGAGGGATTCGCGCGCCTTGATGTTCAGATGACCGCCCAGCTTACGCGCCAGCTGATCGCAGAGCCAGAAGGTGAGGGCATTCGCCTTGCCGTAGTGGTCGCGCTGGGTATCGTTCAGGAACGGGAAGTGCAGGTTATCAATTTCGCTCACTGTGACGCCTTCGCCCGTATCCAGAATGCGGAACGTCAGACGATCGTCGGTGGACTCATCGGTGCTGACTTCAAGGGTGATCTTGCCGATCTGCGTCGTGGTGACGGCATACTGTATCAACATCATCAGGATGCGACGCAGGGCATCGCGATCGCCGTGACGTTCGTCGTTGGCCGGTAAATGGTTGTTGATCAGCAGCTGGAGTCCCTTGCGCTTGATCACCGGCAGGACTTCCGGCACCACCTCATCAATCAGGTCCTGGATAGAGAAGAGCGTAGGGGTGCCTTTCCAGATATCATTTTCCAGCATGTTCGCAAGCTGGATTTCGTCCACCAGACGAACCAGTGAATCGGCCTGGCTGCTTAGCTGTCGGCTTTCCGGCGTGCTCAGATCAGCAATCTGCGTGGCGAGTGACTTCAACGGTTGTTTAAAGGCATCGCCAATATTTTGCATAAACGCCGCGCGGCCATGTTGGTTTTTCTCGTACAGCCTTTGCGCCTGCTTGAGCTTTTTATTCACCAGCACTTCGCGATCCTGATCGCGAATGATGAAGATTTGCGTGCGCGAGGCGACCTGACTGCGGAACTGGCGGATCTCATACAGTTCATTATTGACGGTGGCCTGAATAACGCCCTGGTGCTGGTCCGCCATGGCCGTAATATTTTGCAGGTTAAGATGCGGCAGAAGGTGATCGGCAATTTTATTGCTCATTACCGTGCGGTTAGCCTCCTGGTCGTGAACGAGCACCCCAAGCGGTAGCACAGAAATAATCTCTTCATTCAGGGCACGAAGAATGCGCAACTCGTTGCTGGTCCCGGCTGATACCGACGTCGAGTCGCTCTGGCGGCCCGACTGGAAACGGAAGGTGCTGTAGCCAAACAGCGCCAGCGCCAGCAGGCCAATATTCAGCAACAGCGGCAGCAGAATGTTTTGCAGAGTATCAAGCATCAGGGTGCCAAAAGGCACCTGCCACACCAGACGCATACCGGTTGAGTTGAGCGATGAGGCAATCTCAATCTTTGAGCCATTAAAGGAGATCGCTACGCTGTCCGCGCCTTCTTTATCCGACGGCGTGCGCATATTTTGGGTGCTGTTGTCTGGCTCCAGACGGAAACTGTCCAGCGGCATATCCGGTGGGATGAGATCGTTAATCGGCAGGTCGAAGGCAACCACGGTCGCCAGATGGCCCGGCTGGTTAAAAGTGGTTCGCAGCGTAAAGTAGTGGCCATTCTGCCAGGCAAGACGGCGTAGTGACGAGAAACTTTCTCGCTCGTCCAGCGCGTTGGCCTGTTGCAGCATTTCTGCCCGACGGGAATCCACAATACTGCCAACGGTGGTCTCTTTAAAGCCGGACGAAAGATCCTTAAGCGGCAGGGTCGAGATCAGGATCATGCTGTTGTCCTGACCGTTCAGGTAATACATTGACCACGGTACGGTCTCGGCGCCCCACAGGGTGTCCAGATAGGAGGAGATCCGCTGCGTCATCTCAAGCGTTGCGCTGTCGTGCGAGCCGAAAATCAGGGCTTCCGTCTTGCGCTGCGGTTTTTCAAGGTAATACACATCCTGCTTAAGGCGCGTTTCCTGCAACCCTTCGCCTGACGAGGTGGCAGGCGCGGCAGCGATATTGTCGTAGATTTGCCAGGTCGCATAGCGCCACGTATCAATGCGCTTGTGCACCGCATGGGTGATATCGACGATTTGATAGCTTTTATCTTTAAGCCAGGTATTAACGGCGCTCTGAACCATCACCCCCATTGTGACTAACAGCACAACGATCAACAGAAGAAAGAAACGGGTGATGCTGCCCGGTAGAAGGGAGAATTTGCTCGGGGCGGTAGTTTCAGTCTGACTCATCGATGTGTTTAACCCGTAATGGCCGCGCGGTAATGGGAGAGGGCAGTATAAAGGGTAATAACTGAATTTCCAGCGTCGTTAACGGTATGACCTTGACTTTTTATCCGGGTAAGCGGCTTCAACGTCCCCGGATGAAAGGTGTACAAAACCCCGTGAAATGTATAAATACGCGATCGCACCGGCAGGAAAATAGCACGAATAAACAAGAAATTAATTTCAATAGCATAAAAAAGAATTCAGCGAAAGCCGGATGCTGGATTTAGTTAATAGTCGTTATCATTTCTGAGGGATAGCACATAAAATGTAGGCTGACGTAAAGAAAGGTAAAAAAAAACCGAATGCGAAGCATCCGGTTCAATTAGGGATAAACAGACATTCAGAACTGAATGACGGTAATAAATAAAGTTAATGATGATAGCGAGAGTTATTTTAGTGGTGTTGAAGGGAATTTTTTTGTCATTCAGTGCTGTACCGTTTTTTAAGCTAATTACTTGTATTAAATAGAATATATTTTTGTTTTGATTATCCGTGCTATATTTTTAAACTATTTATGCTCTGTAAAAGTTCCTTCAAATTTACAAATTGAAACATGTTGATGGTAAAGTGAAACATCTTCAAAGTTTTCGTATCATATTCCTGTTGGATTATTCTGCATTTTTGAGGAGAATGAACTTGCCGACTGGTTAAGAGGGTTGATCAGTAAGCAGTGGTAAATAATAAGGCATATAACAGAGGGTTAATAAAATGAAAGTTAAAGTACTGTCCCTCCTGGTACCAGCTCTGCTGGTGGCAGGCGCAGCAAATGCGGCTGAAATTTATAACAAAGACGGCAACAAATTAGATCTGTACGGTAAAGTGGATGGTCTGCACTATTTCTCTGATGACGACAGTGCAGACGGCGACCAGACCTACATGCGTCTGGGCTTCAAAGGCGAAACTCAGGTTAACGACCAGCTGACCGGTTACGGCCAGTGGGAATACCAGATCCAGGGTAACTCTGGTGAGAACGAAAACAACTCATGGACGCGTGTGGCGTTCGCAGGTCTGAAATTCGCTGATGCGGGTTCATTCGACTACGGTCGTAACTACGGCGTTGTTTACGATGTGACTTCCTGGACCGACGTTCTGCCGGAATTCGGCGGCGATACCTACGGTTCTGACAACTTCATGCAGCAGCGTGGTAACGGCTTCGCGACCTACCGTAACCAGGACTTCTTCGGTCTGGTTGATGGTCTGAACTTCGCGTTGCAGTACCAGGGTAAAAACGGCAGCGCAAGCGGCGAAGGCCAGACCAACAACGGTCGTGACGCGCTGCGTCAGAACGGTGATGGCTACGGCGGCTCTCTGACCTACGATCTGGGCGAAGGCTTCGCTATCGGTACGGCAGTCACCAGTTCTAAACGTACTGCTGACCAGAACGCTGCGGGCTACTACGGTGAAGGCGATCGTGCAGAGACCTATACCGGTGGTCTGAAATACGACGCGAACAACATCTACCTGGCTGCACAGTATACTCAGACTTACAACGCGACCCGTGCGGGCGACCTGGGCTGGGCTAACAAAGCGCAGAACTTCGAAGTGGTTGCGCAGTATCAGTTCGACTTCGGTCTGCGTCCATCCGTGGCGTACCTGCAATCTAAAGGTAAGGACCTGGAAAACGGCTACGGCGACCAGGATCTGCTGAAATATGTTGATGTTGGCGCGACTTACTACTTCAACAAAAACATGTCCACCTACGTTGATTACAAAATCAACCTGGTTGATGAGAACGACTTCACTCGCGCAGCAGGTATCGGTACTGACGATATCGTCGCGCTGGGTCTGGTTTACCAGTTCTAATTGCTCATACAGCGACAAAGGGGCCAACAGGCCCCTTTTTTCATGCTTTTTTAGGGTCTTACAAATACGCTGTTTTAGTGTACTCTTGCCGCCCTGGCATGAGGATAAAAACCAATGGATATGACTTTTTTACGCGCCAGCGTTCTGGCGACTTTTTTACTCCTGACCGCGTGTGACTCTTCCACACAGCCCGCAAAAATCGACGCACCCGCCGCGACGGTGCTGGAAGGGAAAACCATGGGGACCTTCTGGCGCGTCAGCGTGATGGATATTGATAAATCCCGCGCTGAAGAATTACGCGGTAAAATTCAGGCGCAGCTGGATGCCGACGATCAGCTACTCTCTACCTATAAAAATGACTCAGCGCTGATGCGTTTCAATCGCTCCAGCAGCACCTCGCTGTGGCCGGTGAGCGAAGCGATGGCCGATATCGTCACGGAATCGATGCGCGTGGGCTACAAAACCAACGGCGCAATGGATGTGACCGTGGGGCCGCTGGTGAACCTGTGGGGATTTGGCCCCAACAAGCAGCCGGTGACTACACCCGATCAAGCCGCCATCGACGACGCCCGCGCCCGTACAGGGTTACAGCATCTGGCGGTGATCTCCCAGTACGGTCAGCAATACCTGCAAAAAGATATTCCCGACCTGTTTGTGGATCTCTCCACGGTAGGCGAGGGGTATGCTGCGGATCATCTCGCGGCCCTGATGGCGCAGGAAGGCATTCCGCGTTATCTGGTTTCCGTCGGGGGCGCGCTCGTCAGCCGGGGCATGAACGCCAGCGGCAGGCCGTGGCGAGTGGCCATCCAAAAACCAACCGATCAGCAGAACGCGGTGCAGGCGATTGTCGACATCAACGGGCACGGTATAAGCACCTCCGGAAGCTACCGCAACTATTACGAGCTGGATGGCAAACGTATCTCGCACGTGATTGATCCGCAAACCGGACGCCCGATTATCCACAACCTGGTGTCCGTGACGGTGATAGCCCCAACCGCGCTGGAAGCGGATGCCTGGGATACCGGATTGATGGTGCTCGGCACGGAGAAGGCCAAAGAGGTGGTGCGTCAGGAAGGGCTGGCCGTCTATATGATCACCAAAGAGGCTGACGGATTTAAAACCTGGAGTTCGCCGCAGTTCAATAGCTTCCTGGTGAGCGAAAAAAATTAAAAAGCAAGGTTGCGGGTTTTTGTTCGGTGGCGTTCAGGCAAGCTGAGCGTATGCTTGTAAGAGGAGCCGATAATGAAAAACACAACCTATCTTACCGATGAGGATCGCTGGCAGGCCGTACTGGCCCGCGATCCGCGTGCGGATAACCAGTTTGTCTTTGCCGTGCAGACGACCGGCATTTATTGTCGTCCGTCCTGCCGCGCCCGCCACGCGCTGCGTAAAAATGTCTGCTTTTATCCTGATGCTCACCAGGCCGCGCAGGCGGGTTTCCGCCCCTGTAAGCGCTGTAGGCCGGACCAGGTCGACCCTATGGCGCAGAAAAAGGCCAACATTGCACTGGCCTGTCGACTGCTTGAACAGGATGCCGCGCTGAACCTGGAGGCACTGGCGCAGCAGGTTGCCATGAGTCCGTTCCATTTCCACCGCTTGTTTAAATCCGTCACCGGCATGACGCCGAAAGCATGGCAGCAGGCCGCGCGTGAACAACGCCTGCGCACCCTGCTTGCACAGGGCGGTAAAATCACCGACGCCGTACTGGCCGCTGGCTTTCCGGACGGCAGCAGCTACTACCGTAAAGCCAACGGCGCGCTGGGCATGACGGCAAAACAGTACCGCAACGGAGAGGCTGCGGTCCGCTATGCCATCAGTGACTGCTCGCTGGGCCGCTGTCTGGTGGCGGAAAGCGAGCGCGGGATCTGCGCAATACTGCTTGGTGATGACGACGCCGGGCTGACGGCTGAGCTGCTGTCACTGTTTCCGCTTGCCGTCCGTGAACCGATGGAAGGCGCGTTTGCCGGGCGTGTTCGGCAGGTTATTGCCTCTGTCGACAGCCGCGCGACGCCGCTGATGCTGCCGCTGGATATCCGTGGTACCGCCTTCCAGCAGCAGGTCTGGCAGGCGCTGCGGGATATCCCCTGCGGTGAAACGGCAAGCTATCAGCAGGTGGCGAAGGCCATTGGTAAACCCAATGCCGTACGTGCCGTGGCGGGGGCCTGCGGTGCCAACAAACTGGCGATAGTCATCCCCTGTCACCGCGTGGTGCGTAACGACGGTGCGCTGTCGGGTTATCGCTGGGGCGCAGCGCGTAAGATGCTATTGTTGAAACGTGAGGCGAACAACCCGGAGGGATAATGCTCGATCTTTTTGCTGATGCTGAACCCTGGCACGAGCCGCTCGCGCCGGGGGCGACGATCCTGAGACGCTTCGCGCTTTCCCGCGCGGCGGCGCTGTTCGACGGTATTGATGCCGTTACCGCTTGTTCACCGTTTCGCCATATGGTTACGCCGGGCGGGTATACCATGTCCGTGGCGATGACCAACTGCGGCGAACTGGGATGGGCGACGAATGAGCGGGGCTATGTATATGCCGCGAACGATCCGCTGACGGATCAGCCGTGGCCGCCGATGCCGGAGGCGTTTCAGGCGCTGTGTCATGACGCCGCCGTGGCGGCCGGTTATCCTGATTTTCGACCCGATGCCTGTCTTATCAACCGCTATGCCGTTGGGGCAAAGCTCTCCTTGCATCAGGATAAGGACGAGCCGGACCTGCGCGCGCCGATCGTCTCGGTATCCCTTGGGCTGCCCGCTGTCTTTCAGTTTGGCGGCCTGCGGCGCAACGACCCGCTCAAACGGCTGATGCTGGAGCATGGTGATGTGGTGGTCTGGGGCGGTGAATCACGGCTTTTTTACCACGGTATTCAGCCGCTTAAACCTGGCGATCACCCGGTGGCGGGGGCATTTCGCTACAACCTCACGTTCCGTCAGGCGGCATACAGAGAATAAAAATAAGAATTATTCTTGATGTGTGTGAAAGGCAGTTTACACTGCTGGCTGATTTTTCTTGTCCGGATTGCTCTGCATGCAACTACTTCTTCTTGTCTGGCGGCAGTATCGCTGGCCTTTTATCGCGGTGATGGCGTTAAGCCTTGCCAGCGCGGCGCTGGGGATCGGCCTGATTGCCTTCATTAACGTGCGTTTGATCGAAATGGTCGACACGTCACTCTCCGTCCTGCCGGAATTTCTGGGTTTACTGCTGCTGCTGATGGCAGTCACGCTCGGGTCACAGCTGGCGCTGACCGCCCTCGGCCACCATTTCGTTTTCCGTCTGCGCAGCGAGTTCATCAAACGGATCCTTGATACTCAGGTGGAACGCATCGAACAGCTGGGAAGTGCCTCTCTGCTGGCGGGGCTGACCAGCGATGTGCGCGCCATTACCATCGCCTTTGTGCGCCTGCCGGAGCTGGTGCAGGGGATCATCCTGACCTTTGGCTCGGCAGCCTATCTCGCCTGGCTCTCCAGCAAGATGCTGGCGGTGACTGCGCTGTGGATTGTTATTACCATCTGGGGCGGGTTCCTGCTGGTATCACGCGTTTATAAGCACATGGCGGTGCTGCGCGAAACGGAAGACAAGCTCTATAACGATTACCAGACGGTGCTGGAAGGGCGCAAAGAGCTGACGCTGAACCGCGAGCGCGCCGAGCATATCTTCAACCACCTCTATATCCCGGATGCGCACGAATATCGTCATCACATTATTCGAGCCGATACGTTCCACCTGAGCGCCGTGAACTGGTCCAACATCATGATGCTGGGCGCGATTGGCCTGGTATTCTGGATGGCGAACAGCCTGGGGTGGGCGGATACCAACGTGGCGGCAACGTACTCCCTGACGCTGCTGTTTTTACGCACGCCGCTGCTCTCGGCCGTTGGCGCACTGCCAACGCTGCTGAGTGCTCAGGTGGCCTTCAACAAGCTGAAGAAATTCGACCTTGCGCCGTTTAAGGCTGAGTTCCCGCGCCCGCAGGCCTTCCCGAACTGGCAAACGCTGGAGCTGCGTAACGTTACCTTCCGCTATCAGGATAACGCCTTCTCCGTAGGGCCGATAAACCTGACCATTCACCGCGGCGAACTGCTGTTCCTTATCGGCGGCAACGGCAGCGGCAAATCTACGCTGGCGATGCTGCTGACGGGCCTCTACCAGCCGCAGGCGGGTGAAATTTTGCTGGATGGTAAAGCGCTGAGCGCGGAGAAACCGGAGGACTACCGCAAGCTCTTCTCGGCGGTATTTACCGACGTCTGGCTGTTCGACCGGCTGCTGGGACCGGAAGGGCAGCAGGCGGATCCGGCGCTGGTGGAGAAGTGGCTTGCGCACCTGCAAATGTCGCACAAGCTGGAGCTCCAGGATGGCAAAATCCTGAATCTGAAGCTGTCGAAAGGGCAGAAGAAGCGCGTGGCGTTGCTGCTGGCCCTGGCCGAGGAGCGTGACATCATCCTGCTGGATGAGTGGGCCGCCGATCAGGACCCGCACTTCCGTCGCGAGTTTTATCAGGTCCTGCTGCCGCTGATGCAGGCGATGGGAAAAACCATTTTTGCCATCAGCCATGACGATCACTACTTCATTCACGCCGACCGTCTGCTGGAGATGCGCGACGGCAAGCTGAGCGAGCTGACCGGCGATGAGCGCGATGCGGCGTCACGGGACGCGGTGGCGCGTACGGCCTGATTGCAATTGTGCCGGGTGGCGCCCGGCACACTAATTTTTCATATATGCCGTTTTTTTCTCCATCCCGACCCGCCGTTTATTCTTATTTACATATCCCCGCGCTATGCTTAACGCCAACTCATTTAATGGATTTATGATTGATGTCGGTATTAAAGAAAAACAGCGCCAGGCAGCGTGACCAGGAGCGTGCGCGGCTCATCTGGCTCCTGACGACCGATAAAGCGGTCACGTCAACGTTATTGGGTAAGCTAACCCTGGCTGAGCAATATGATGTCGGCACGCTGGCCGACGATATTGCTGAGGTAGGTGCGCTGGTTGCACATTTACCGCCCCCGGACCTGGCGGACACCCTGGAGGCATTGCCTTCCGAGGAGCGCCACGCCCTGTGGCGGCTGGTGCAGGATCACGAGCGCGGTCAGGTATTGCTTGAAGCCTCGGAAAACGTCTGGGATGACCTTATCGATGAGATGAGCGACCGGGACATCCTTGACGCCCTGCAAACGCTGGATATCGATGAGCAGATTTACCTCGTTCAGCATCTTCCGCGCAACCTGACCGGACGCCTGCTGGCTTCCCTGCCTGCTGAAGAGCGGGCGCGCGTGCGTCAGGTGATGCACTACGAGAAAAACAGCGTCGGCGCGATCATGGAGTTTGGCGTCATCACCGTGCGCCCGGACGTCACCCTGGGTACGGTGCAGCGCTATCTTCGTCGCCTGGGCAGTATGCCGGACAACACCGATAAACTGTTCGTCACCTCGCGGGATAAAACCCTGCTCGGGGAGCTGGAGCTGAAAACGATCCTGCTGAACAGCACCCAGCAGCGGGTGAGTGAGGTCATGGAAACCGAGCCGATGGTCTTCTCGCCGGAAGACGATGCCGAAAAAGCGGCGCGTACCTTCGAACGTGATGACCTGGTGAGCGCGGCGGTGGTGGATTCGGTGGGCAAGCTGATGGGGCGTCTGACCATCGATGAGATCGTTGACGTGGTCTATGAAGAGACCGATAACGACCTGCGTGCCCTTGGCGGGATCAGTGCCGAAGATGACGTTCATGCCTCCGTCGGCAAGGCCGTCAAAACGCGCTGGGCGTGGCTCGCCATCAATTTATGCACCGCGTTCGTGGCGTCCCGCGTTATTGACGGCTTCGAACATACCATTTCCCAGCTGGTGGCCCTGGCGTCGCTGATGCCGATTGTGGCGGGGATCGGCGGGAACACCGGTAACCAGACTATCACCATGATCGTTCGCGCCCTGGCGCTGGAAAACATACAGCCGGGTAATTTCTCGTGGCTGATTTTCAGGGAGATGGGCGTTGCGCTGATTAATGGCCTGGTCTGGGGCGGCATCATGGGCGGCATTACTTGGTGGCTGTATGATGATATGGCGCTGGGCGGGGTCATGATGCTGGCGATGGTGCTGAACCTGCTGGTGGCGGCGATGATGGGCGTGATTATCCCGTTGACCATGACCCGGCTGGGGCGCGACCCCGCGGTGGGGTCGAGCGTGATGATCACCGCCATTACCGATACCGGCGGTTTCTTTATTTTTCTTGGACTGGCGACGATTTTTCTTCTGTAGCCAGCGCTTTTTGCTTAAGTCGGGCAGGGAGGATGAACATCATCACAATCCCGCCCAGCACGCCAATCGCCAGGTTGCCGGTGAAAACCGTTGCCACAACCGTCACCAGCATCACGACGGTTTCAGCCACCGGCGCGTTTTTCAGCGTTCCGGGCTGAACGCTATGCCAGCTAAAGGTCTTGACGGCCACAATGGCCATAATTCCCGCCAGTACCGCCATCGGAATTTTGGCCATCACCTCGCTGAGCGCCGTAACCAGCACCAGCAATACGATGCCCGCCGCAAGGGTGGAGATACGGCTTCTGCCTTTCCCCATCTCCACGTTAACGATGGTCTGCCCAATCATCGCGCAGCCCGCAATGCCGCCGTAGAACCCGGCCATAATATTGCCCACGCCCAGTCCGATGCTCTCGCGGCGCTTACTGGAGGGGGTAGCGGTCAGCTCGTCCACCAGTTTTGCCGTCAACAAGGATTCCAGCAGGCCAACGAAAGCGATACTTAGCGCGCACGGCCAGATGATGCTCAGGGTTTCCAGATTGAGCGGCACCAGCAGTTGCGTAAAGCCCGGCAAACCGCCGCCCATGGAACCTTCATCCCCTACCGTCGGCAGGATTTGCCCGCTGGTGACGGTGAACAAAGTCAGCAGCACAATGGCAATCAGCGGGGAGGGCACGCTTTTGATATAGCGTGGCACCCAGAGCACAATCAGCAGCGTCAGCACGAACAGGCCCACAATCAGCGGGCTTCGGCTCCAGAAATGGGGCACCTGGGCAAAGAAAATCAAAATGCCAAGGGCGTTAACAAACCCGGTCATCACCGACTGGGGAATAAAGCGCATCAGCCGCGCCATACCCAGCGCGCCGAACAGGATCTGAATCACGCCTGCCATCACCACCGCGGGCAGAATGTACTGTACGCCGTGTTGATGGACCATCGGCCCAATCACCAGCGCGACGGAACCTGCCGCCGCCGTCACCATGGCCGGACGCCCGCCGAGCAGGGAAAGGGCGAAACAGAGCACCACGGAGGCGATAAGGCTCACTTTCGGATCCACGCCCGCGACCACGGAAAACGAAATCACTTCCGGGATCAGCGCCAGCGCGGTAATCACACCGGCCAGGGTTTCGCGCATCAGACGGTGAGGCGAACGTAAAACAGTGGCGACATGGCCTTCTTGAGGTACAGACGAGTGGGGTAATGACATAACAATTCGCTGGTAGGGGCAGGCTTCCGTGCGCGCGATCACAAAGTGCAGCATGATAGCCAGGAAAATCGTCGGGTGCCAGCCTGTCTGCCAAATCCCTACAAACAATCCATCATTAAATTTCACAATTACAATAATTTCGTAACCTTTAAACAATATTTAAAAGTTGCTACCGTGCCACCGCAGCGTGTTTCACCTGTAATTTCCACGCATCAAGCACTATTCAACTAAGGCATAAATGATGAAAAAAATGACTGCCGTGCTCTTTTCTCTGGCCGTGGGGCTGAACGTCGTCTCGCTGGCGGCGAAGGCTGACGCACCAAAAGAGCAGGAAACGGATGTCCTTTTAATTGGTGGCGGCATCATGAGCGCCACGCTGGGAACGTATCTTCAGGAATTAGAGCCGAACTGGTCCATGACCATGGTCGAGCGCCTCGATGGCGTGGCACAGGAAAGCTCTAACGGCTGGAACAACGCCGGGACGGGGCACTCGGCACTCATGGAACTGAACTATACGCCGCAGAAAAAGGACGGTTCCATTAGTATCGAGAAGGCGGTAGAGATCAACGAAGCGTTCCAGATCTCACGTCAGTTCTGGTCTCACCAGGTGAACAGCGGTGTGTTGCACAATCCGCACTCCTTCATCAACACCGTACCGCACATGAGCTTTGTGTGGGGCGATCAAAACGTCAACTTCCTGCGCGCGCGCTACGCTGCCCTGCAACAGAGCACGCTTTTCCGCGGGATGAAATACTCTGAAGATCACGCTCAAATCAAAGAGTGGGCGCCGCTGGTCATGGAAGGCCGCGATCCGAACCAGAAAGTAGCGGCGACCCGCACTGAAATTGGTACTGACGTTAACTACGGTGAAATCACCCGTCAGCTGGTGTCCTCTCTGAAGAAAAAAGAGAACTTTAACCTGCAACTCAGCTCCGAAGTGCGTGGTTTCAAGCGCAACGCGGATAATAGCTGGAGCGTGACCGTTGCCGATCTGAAAAACAACGAAGCCGAGCATGTGATTAAGGCGAAGTTCGTGTTTATTGGTGCGGGCGGCGCGGCGCTGAAACTGTTGCAGGAGTCCGGTATTCCGGAAGCGGACGACTACGCGGGCTTCCCGGTCGGCGGCCAGTTCCTGGTGTCGGAAAACCCGGAAGTGGTTAACCGTCATCTGGCTAAAGTGTACGGTCAGGCCTCTGTGGGCGCACCACCGATGTCCGTTCCGCATATCGACACCCGCATGCTGGACGGTAAGCGCGTAGTGCTGTTCGGGCCGTTCGCCACATTCTCCACCAAATTCCTGAAAAACGGTTCCCTGTGGGATCTGCTGAGCGCGACCACGACGTCAAACGTTAAGCCAATGATGGACGTGGGGCTGGATAACTTCGATCTGGTGAAATACCTGATTAGCCAGGTGATGCTCTCTGATGAAGAACGCTTCGAGGCGCTGAAAGAGTACTATCCGCAGGCGAAGAAAGAAGACTGGCGTCTGTGGCAGGCGGGTCAGCGCGTGCAGATTATCAAACGCGATCCGAAAGAGGGCGGCGTGCTGCGCCTGGGTACCGAAGTGGTAAGCGATAAGGATGGCACCATTGCCGCGCTGCTGGGGGCATCTCCGGGGGCGTCTACCGCTGCGCCAATCATGCTGCACCTGATGGAAAAAGTGTTTAAGGATAAAGTATCCAGCCCGGAATGGCAGGCGAAGCTGAAAACCATTATTCCATCCTACGGTACGAAGCTGAACGGTAACGTTGAAGCCACGGAACAAGAGCTGGAATACACCAGCCGCGTTCTGCAACTACAATACGTCAAACCGCAGGCTGCGGATTCTGCGCCAAAGGCAGAGCTGAAGCCTCAGGCGGAAAGCAAGCCGGTAGCGGATATCGCGCTGTAAGGTAAACGCAAAACGGTAACATCCGTTACCGTTTTTAGTGTTTTCTCCCTCTCCCGGTGGGCTGAGGGTTCCCCACAAAGACGGCCCCCTCTCCCTTGAGGGAGAGGGCTGGGGTGAGGGCACCAGAACGCACCCTTTCCTGGTCGGGTAAGCGAGAGCGCCACCCGACTTATTTTTAACGAACTACCGCTTGTCCTACCGTCTCATCCGCCTTCCATACGCGATATTTCACATCCACGTTTTCCGGCGTGTATACGACGATCGGCAGCTTGCTGTTATAGCGCAGCAGACTGTTATCACCCAGATACGCGGTAATAAATTTCTTCTCTTTCTTGCCGTCCGGGCACGCCATCATGGTGGAGACTGGCGAGGTTACTTTGTCGAAGACATAGTAGTCATAGCCCCAGCCTTCCAGCGTTTTGCTTTCCAGCTGGCCGCCCAGGCGATGCTGGTTGCAGTCCACTTCCAGCGTCTGGCCGATTAACAGCTCAACTTTGAAATTTGCTTCATCCTGCTGAGCCGGGAGCTGAATAACCTGGCGCTTCATCCCTTTGTCCGCTTGCGGATACGGAGCAACTTTTTCCAGCGGCTGCTCTTTCCGGGTTTCGCTGGCGAAAACACTGGTGCTGGCGCACGCAGCGGCGATGAGGGCGATGGCAAATTTAGGTGCGTTTTTCACTGTCATTCCTTTTTGTTAAAACGATCCTGGAAAGACTAACATATAGCACGTGAATAGTTGGCGCAATTTACTCATATTTTCATTTTAAACGGAGTAATGCACTGCTTTTATGTTCATTTATTGGTGTTTAATGCTGTGTTGGAGTCGATGCGGCAATCGTGTTATTTTACGCGTTAATTATTGTTATTCATCTGTAAAGGGAGGGGAGATGGTACGGGAAAAACTGAAGACACCTGAAGGCCGCAAGTTCCTGCTGGCGTTACTGGTTGTGTTTATGATTGCTGCTGCATGCGTGGGGCGAGCAACCATTGTCGGTGTGATTGAGCAGTACAACATCCCGCTCTCTGCCTGGACAACCAGCATGTTTGTCCTGCAATCGGCGATGATCTTTGTTTACAGCCTGGTGTTCACCGTCCTGCTGGCGATTCCGCTGGGGATTTTCTTTCTCGGTGGGCGTGAAAAACACTAAGCATTGCGCATGCGGAGACAGGCAATAAAAAACCAGCCATAAGCGGCTGGTTTTTTGTGTAGTTTTGGTCGGCACGAGAGGATTTGAACCTCCGACCCCCGACACCCCATGACGGTGCGCTACCAGGCTGCGCTACGTGCCGACGCATAAAAGGAATACTACTCGATTCCTTTTTGAATGCAAGGGGCAAGCAACGCTAACTGATTCATAAATAATCAGTTAGCGATAAAGCGCTTCTCGTCTGTCAGCACCTGCAACAGCAAACTGAGCTGCGGCTTCTGGTCTTTCAGCTTCTCACCTTCGAGGTTATACGTCTGGTAATTGCCATTGCTGTTCAGCACCAGGGACAACGTTGGCGTGGTCACCACCAGCGTGTTTCCGCCAGCAGCCGTGACCCAGTTATGACGCCGCGTGGCACTAAAGAGGTCTTGTCCCTGCGAGTACTCAATTGCCGGTGTGCTGACGTGCAGCAGCCGTTGCATTAACGTGGTCATGACGTCTTTATGGTCGGTGAGCATGTTGATGCGCTGCGCGGGAGTGCCCGGCCAGTGGATCACCAGGGGAACATGCAGGTTCGGACGCGACCACTCCATGCCCTTCGCCTCGTCGCCGAGCGGCACGCCATGCCCCGCCGTGATAATCACGACCGTATTATCCAGCTTGCCCGCGTCGCGCAGGGCGGTCAGCACGCGGCCGATCTGCGCATCGACATCGCCCGCCGCACGGCTATAGCGGCGCGCGAAGCCTTTCTGATTGCTGTCATCAAGCGTTGTGCCGTTAAACGCAACCCAGGAGAACCAGCGGTTATCTTCCTGCGCATAGCGCTTCAGCCAGTCTATCCACTGGTCAGCGGTCCGATCGTCAGACTGGCTCTGCGCGGCGGGCAGTGAGAAATCAGACAGCAGCGCCTGGCGGTACAGCGAGCTGTTGAAACCATCAGAGGCGAACAGCCCCAGCTGGTAGCCCTGCTGATTAAGCCCGGTAATCAATGCCGCCGGAATACGGGCCGACAGCACGCCGTCCATATAGCTCGGTGAAATGCCGTAGAACAGGCCGAAAATACCCGCGTCGGTCGAATTACCGGAGCTCATATGCTGAGTGAATACGATGTTGTTCTCAGCGAATTCAGCCAGCGCTGGCATCTGCTTCTCATAGCGGGAATAGTTCAGGCCATCGACGGTAATCAGCAGCACGTTCTGACCGCGGCCCATGTCGCGATATTTCAGATCGCTCAGGGGATACTGCACGCTGACCGCTTCCGGATTACCCTGTTCGACCAGACGACGCTGATACTCCTGCGCGTCCAGCAGGCCGTGTTTTTCGAGGAAACGACGCGCCGTCATCGGATAGGAGAGCGGCAGATTTGCGCGCTGCATGGTAATCGGGCGGTAGAAGTTCGCATCTGCCCAGATATACATCAGGTGCGAACCGATAAATGAGGCGAAAAAGAGCGCCGCGACGGGCTTCGCATAATGGCGGCGTCGGGTCAGACTGCGGAGTTTTTGCCAGCTCCACGTGGCGAACAGCATTTCGATCAGCAGGATAATCGGCACGCTGATAAACATCAGCTGCCAGTCGCGCGCGGTCTCGTTCTGATCCGGGTTAATCACCAGCTCCCAGACAACAGGATTCAGGTGCAGGTGGAAGCGGGTAAAGACTTCGCTGTCGATCAGCAACAGCGTCATGCCCGCCGTCGCAAGAATGGCGGACAGGAAGCGCATCAGCCGCTGCGACATGACGATAAATGTCAGTGGGAACAGGATCAGCAGATAGGTGGCGAAGACCAGAAAGCTAAAGTGACCAACAAGGCTCATCCACGAGTAGATGCGCCCGGTTAACGTGGTTGGCCAGTCCGCCACAAACAGATAACGGCAGCCGAGCACCATCGCCAACAGAATGTTGAACAGGGCAAACCAGTGCCCCCAGCTGACCATCTGGGAGACTTTTTCACGGTAGCGCTGACGATTCGTCACCATAAACTGTTGTTCGTTTCCCTTAGTGTGCCTGGTCGTCGCTAACGGAGGACTGCAAAGCCTGGGCGAAAGATTTGGCGATCGCCTGACGCTGAGCCGGAGCAACGCTGGTATTGATCAGGTTGGTAACCATATTTCCCAAAACCATCAGGGAGAGATCGGTTGGCGTTTTATGTTTTTCCAGTACGTTGACCAGCTCACTGAGCAATTGTTCAACGTGTTCGTCACTGTAGCGGGAATGTTGTGGCATAAATCAAAATCAGTTTGTTGAGAGAAGGGCGACATATTACCGTAGCAACAGCTTTTTTTCCCCTTTTTTATCTTCTGTTGCACACATGCGTTGGTGGTGGTTGAATACCGCCCGGTCTAAAAGGAGAGTTTATCATGAGTCTGGAAATCAACCAGATTGCCTTGCACCAGCTTATCAAGCGTGATGAGCAAACCCTTGAAGTGGTGCTGCGCGATTCGTTACTGGAACCAACGCCTACCGTTGTCGAGATGATGGCGGAGTTGCATCGCGTCTACAGCGCGAAAAATAAAGCCTATGGCTTGTTCAGCGAAGAGAGCGAACTGGCGGATAGCCTGCGCCTGCAACGTCAGGGCGAAGAGGATTTCCTGGCATTCAGCCGCGCTGCTACTGGCCGTCTGCGTGACGAGCTGGCGAAATATCCCTTCGCCGATGGCGGTATCGTCCTGTTCTGCCACTACCGCTATCTGGCGGTAGAGTATCTGCTGGTCACCGTGCTGAATAACTTAAGCAGTATGCGCGTGAACGAGCAGCTGGATATCAGCTCAACGCACTACCTGGATATCAACCATGCGGATATTGTGGCGCGTATCGATTTAACCGAATGGGAAACCAACCCGGAATCAACGCGCTATCTGACCTTCCTTAAAGGCCGCGTGGGCCGCAAAGTGGCGGATTTCTTTATGGACTTCCTCGGCGCCAGCGAAGGGCTGAATGCCAAAGCGCAGAACAAAGGTCTCCTCCAGGCGGTGGATGACTTTACGGCTGAGGCGCAGCTTGATAAATCTGAGCGTCAGACCGTGCGTCAGCAGGTTTACAGCTACTGCAACGAGCAGCTACAGGCTGGAGAAGAGATTGAGCTGGAGTCGCTGTCCAAAGAGCTGGCAGGCGTCAGCGAAGTCAGCTTCCAGGAATTTACTGCGGAAAAAGGCTATGAGCTGGAAGAGAGCTTCCCGGCGGATCGCAGTACGCTGCGTCAGCTGACGAAATTTGCCGGTAGCGGCGGTGGGTTAACCATTAACTTTGATGCCATGCTGCTCGGGGAACGTATCTTCTGGGACCCGGCCACCGACACGCTGACCATTAAAGGCACACCGCCGAATCTGCGCGACCAGCTTCAGCGTCGCACTTCAGGCGGTAAGTAACAGCCATAAAAAAACCCCGCAAACGCGGGGTTTTTCTCGACAGGTTTGCGATTACGCGCGAACGAAGTCGATGTGAGTCAGTTTTGGCTTGAACGCGTGACGCTGAACAGCCTGAACTTTCACTTTTTCTTCTTTACCGTCAACAACGATGGTCAGAACTTCGCTGTAGAATTCAGCTTTGTTCTGCATGTTCCATACTTTGTCGTGATCCAGTTCAATAGCAACTGGAGCAGCTTCGCCACCGTAAACGATAGCCGGGAACTTGTTTGCGGTACGCAGGCGGCGGCTCGCACCCTTACCCTGCACGTTACGTACTTCTGCTTCGATAGTGAACATTGATTTCTCTCTGTATTTAAAACCCTACTACAGGCGACCCAGCAGCAGGTGAGTGTTCTGCCTCACGGATGTGAAGCGGGCGGCATTTTATACTCAAATGGCTCGCGCATCAACGAAAAGTCCCGTTAACCGCGCAATTCGTTTGCCCGGCGAAAGCGTCCTTCATAGTCAAAGACCTTCTCACGCACCTGCCAGAACTGCCCTTTTTTACGGGCGACAACAAAATCAGGATGGCGCAGTAACGCCTGCTGGCGCACGATATCGGCCACGGTTATCCAGCGCAGCGGCACGCCAGGCGTGCGGGTATGCGGGCGGATAAAGAGCTGCTCGAACGCGGTGCGCTGGGCGGGCGTCTGGACCCGGAACCGCTCGCTGACGTCTGCGCCATCCTCGTCGTAGTAGGTAATTTTTAGCCACTCGCCTTTTTCATCCGCGCCGGGCTGTAAGGCCATGCCGGAACAGCGCAGCACCAGCGCATCTTTCAGCTTCAGCGCCGCTTTCAGCATGTCGTCCGGGTCGACCAGGACCGTGTCGCACTCCCGACAGCGGCGGGCGGCAATGTCGTTTTCGGCATTGCACTGCGGGCAGTTTTTGAAGCGGAAGCGGAAGTCACACTGTTCGCGATGGCCTTCATCGTCTTCAAACCAGCCCTGACAGCGGCGGCCAAAATGTTCGATCAGCGTGCCGTCGGCGGTGGTTTTCCCCCAGAAGGTGTTGGCAAACCCGCAGGCAGGGCAAAAAACCTGAACGGGCACGTTGTCGCTCTTGCCTTTTGGCGTGCCGACTTCCGGCGAAAAGAGATCGTGCGGGTTACCGGCGTAATCAAGGATCAGACAGTCGGTTTTGCCCGGCGCCAGACGCAGCCCGCGGCCAACAATCTGCTGATACAGGCTGACGGATTCCGTCGGGCGAAGAATCGCAATCAGGTCGACGTGCGGGGCGTCAAAGCCGGTGGTTAGTACGGAGACATTCACCAGATAGCGGAACCGCTGAGCTTTGAAGTCCTCAATCAGGCTGTCGCGCTCCGGGCCGGGGATTTCACCGGTAATTAACGCCGCGTCGTCGGCGGGCAGCAGCCCCGTAATTTCGCGCGCGTGTTCGACAGTGGCAGCAAAAATCATCACCCCTTTGCGCGTTTGTGCGAACTCTTCAATCTGGCTGATGATATGCGGCGTGATCCGCTTCTGTTTTTTCAGCTCATGGTTAAGATCTGCCTCGCTGAACAGCCCGTTGCTCTGCGCCTGTAAGCGGCTGAAATCGTACTGCACGACGGGCATATCCAGCCGCTCCGGCGGCGTCAGGTAGCCGTGCTTGATCATGTAGCGCAGCGGAAGCTCATAGATACAGTCGCGGAACAGGGCCTTTTCATCGCCACGCACCATGCCGTGATAATGAAACTGATAAATCCAGCCCTTGCCCAGACGAAACGGCGTGGCGGTGAGGCCAAGCAGACGGAGGTGAGGATTCACCTTTTTCAGATGAGTGAGGATTTGCTGATACTGGCTGTCGTCGTCATCGCTGATGCGGTGACACTCATCGACAATCAGCAGGGAAAACTCGCTGCGAAACAGTTCCAGGTTGCGCGCAACGGATTGTACGCTGCCAAACACCACTTTTCCGTGGCTCTCTTTGCGCTTCAGTCCGGCGGCAAAAATGTCGGCCTCCAGGCCGAGCGCGCAATATTTGGCGTGGTTTTGCGCCACCAGCTCTTTGACGTGCGCCAGCACCAGCACGCGTCCGCGGGCCAGGCGCGCCAGTTCGGCAATCACCAGGCTTTTACCGGCTCCGGTCGGGAGAACGATGGCGGCGGGCTCCCGATGCTTGCGAAACCAGGCGAGGGTGGCATCAACGGCTTCCTGCTGATAGGGGCGTAATGTGAACGTCATGGCTTCTCTATTCAGTTAACTCGCATATAGTATGCCACGAAACTTTTTCCCTTGAGTGGCGCAACCAGACCATTATACTGAACTGTTTCTGACTGCTTCTTTTTCGGACGCGTAGTCCGACTTCCAGCACCATTAAGGCTAAAAAGATTTCATGCGACTTGATAAGTTTATCGCTCAGCAACTCGGCGTAAGCCGCGCTATTGCCGGGCGTGAAATTCGCGCCAGCCGCGTAACCGTGGACGGCGACATTGTGAAAGACAGCGCTTTTAAACTCCAGCCTGAGCACCAGGTGGAGTATGACGGCAACCCGCTGACCCAGCAGAATGGCCCGCGCTACTTCATGCTCAACAAACCGGAAGGTTACGTCTGTTCAACGGACGATCCGGATCACCCGACGGTGCTCTATTTCCTCGACGAACCTGTGGCGCACAAGCTGCATGCGGCAGGGCGACTGGATATCGATACCACCGGCCTGGTGCTGATGACCGATGACGGCCAGTGGTCGCACCGCATCACCTCCCCGCGCCATCACTGTGAGAAAACCTATCGGGTGATGCTTGAGTCTCCGGTCTCGGATGACACGGCAGAGCAATTCGCGAAAGGCGTTCAGCTGCATAATGAGAAGGATCTGACCAAACCGGCGGTGCTGGAAATCCTCACCCCCACGGACGTCCGTCTGACCATCAGTGAAGGCCGCTACCATCAGGTGAAGCGGATGTTTGCCGCCGTGGGCAACCACGTTGTGGGGCTGCATCGTGAACGTATCGGCGCGATTGAACTCGATCCAGACCTGGCCCCAGGGGAATATCGCCCGCTGACGGAAGAAGAGATTGCCAGCGTCGGGCTGCCTTCACGCTAAATTCAGGAGAACCCTGTGACCACCAGGCCACACTCGTCGTTTAAAATTGTATTTATCCTTGGCCTGCTGGCCATGCTGATGCCGCTGTCTATCGATATGTATCTGCCCGCGCTGCCGGTGATTTCCGCTCAGTTTGGCGTACCGGCAGGCAGCGCGCAGATGACGCTCAGCACCTACATTCTTGGTTTTGCCCTCGGTCAGCTCTTTTATGGCCCAATGGCCGACAGCCTGGGGCGTAAACCGGTTATCCTGGGCGGGACATTGATATTTGCCGCGGCGGCGGTGGCCTGCGCGCTGGCGCAGAGTATCGATCAGCTGATTGTGATGCGCTTCTTCCATGGCCTGGCGGCGGCTGCGGCAAGCGTGGTGATTAACGCGCTGATGCGCGACGTCTACCCGAAGGAAGAGTTCTCACGCATGATGTCGTTCGTCATGCTGGTCACGACAATTGCGCCGCTGGTCGCCCCCATGGTGGGCGGGGCGGTCCTGGTGTGGTTCAGCTGGCATGCGATTTTCTGGATCCTGGCGATTGCCGCGCTGCTGGCCTCGGTGATGATCTTCGTCTTTATCGATGAAACGCTGCCGGTCGAGCGACGTCAGAAGTTCCACATTCGCACCACGCTTGGCAACTTTGCCTCGCTGTTTCGCCATAAGCGTGTGCTCAGCTATATGCTGGCCAGCGGCTTCAGCTTTGCCGGAATGTTCTCGTTCCTGAGCGCGGGGCCGTTTGTGTACATCGAACTGAACCATGTGTCACCCCAGCATTTTGGTTACTACTTCGCGCTGAATATTGTGTTCCTGTTTGTGATGACCATTATCAACAGCCGCTTTGTCCGGCGGGTTGGGGCGCTGAATATGTTCCGCGCCGGGCTGTGGATCCAGTTCGTGATGGCTATCTGGCTGGTATTGAGCGCGTTGCTGGGCGTCGGTTTCTGGGCGCTGGTGGTGGGCGTGGCGGCGTTTGTCGGCTGCGTGTCGATGGTTTCATCCAACGCGATGGCGGTGATCCTCGACGAATTTCCGCATATGGCGGGCACCGCCTCGTCGCTGGCAGGAACGTTCCGTTTCGGAATTGGCGCGATAGTCGGGGCGCTGCTCTCGACGGCGACGTTTAATACCGCCTGGCCGATGCTGTGGGCGATTGCCCTCTGCGCGACCTGCTCCATTCTCTTCTATCTTTACGCCAGCCGGCCGCGAAAGACGGCGCATAAATGACCACTTAAGGCCCGTGACGGGCCTTTTTGTTGACCCATATCAACCAACCCTCCGTTCGTTTACCCTGTGTTTGTTTCTTTTATGTAAAATCTATTTATGTAAAAAGTCACATCATTGTATTTAAAAAGGTTGAGTTAGATCGCAGAAACGGGTACATATAGCGCCGACGCGAGCCTGCAACGCCTATAAAATCCGCTAAACAGTGCAGGTTGGCGATGATGTGTTACTATAAATGTAAATAAATTGTGAAGTAAATTTGCTTCCGGGGATCTGAACGTGAATACATTACAACTCTCCATTGTCCATCGCTTGCCCCAGAGCTATCGCTGGTCGACGGGTTTTGCAGGTTCGAAAGTTGAACCGATTCCGCAAAGCGTTGCCGGGGAGGATAATTGTCTGGTGGCCCTCAAACTGCTCAGCCCGAGCGATGAAAATGCGTGGCCGGTCATGGAACGTCTCAGCCAGGCGCTGACGGACATCGAAGTGGACAGCTCCGTGCTGGAATGCGAAGGTGAGCCGTGCCTGTTTGTTAACAGCCAGGATGAGTTTGCCGCCACCTGTCGTCTGAAAAACTTCGGCGTGGCCATTGCCGAGCCGTTCTCCGGTCAATATCCTTTCTGAGTGCTAGTCAGCGGACAATAGCTGGCGCGTGTAATCCTGCGTCGGCGCGGTGAATACGCGCTGGCACTCTCCCTGCTCAACGACTTCTCCCTGCCGCAATACCACCACCTGATGGCAAAGCGCACGCACCACCTGTAAATCGTGGCTGATAAAGATATAGGCCAGCCGATGTTTTTCCTGTAGCCCCTTCAGCAGCGCCAGAATTTGCGCCTGCACGGTGCGGTCCAGGGAAGAGGTTGGCTCGTCCAGCACGATCAGCTCCGGTTTCAGGATCAGCGCGCGGGCAATCGCTATACGCTGGCGCTGTCCGCCGGAAAACTCAGCCGGATACCGGTGCCGGGTCTCGGGATCTAAACCCACTTCCGCCATCACCCGCATCACGTCGATTTCACGCTGTTGCGCCGTCATTGTCGGCTGGTGGACGCGCAGGCCCTCTTCAATAATCTGTAATACGCTCAGGCGCGGGTTAAGCGAAGAGTTTGGATCCTGAAATACCACCTGCATCCGCGGACGCACGGGAAGCATCATCCGGCGATTCAGGTTTTGCAGCGGCATGCCGTCAAAAACAATGCTTCCCTGAGAGGCGATCAGGCGCAGCAGCGCCAGGCCGGTGGTGCTTTTGCCTGAACCGGACTCGCCCACAAGCCCAAGCGATTCGCCCGGACGCAGAGCGAAGCTCATGTCTTTCAGAACATGATTGTGATCGACCACGCGACGCAAAATGCCTTTGCGGATCGGGAATGACACCGACAGCCCCTCAACCCTCAGCAACGGCGCGCTGTCAGCGTTAAGCGGAACCGGGTCGCCAGCGGGTTCGCTATCGAGCAGGCGCTGTGTATACGGGTGCTGAGGCGCGCTCAGCAGGGCGGATGCCCGGTTCTGTTCCACGCAGCGGCCGTTTTGCATCACGGCCACCGTGTCAGCGAGCTTTTTCACGATGCTCAGGTTGTGCGTAATAAACAGCAGGCTCATGTTCAGCTCGTCGCGCAGTTCGCGCAGCAGTTGCAGAATTTGTGCCTGTACCGTGACGTCCAGCGCGGTAGTAGGTTCATCGGCAATCAGCAGTTCGGGGCGCGTGAGCAGGGCCATTGCAATCATCACGCGCTGGCGCTCGCCGCCGGAAAGCTGGTGCGGGAAATCGTTCAGCCGTTTCGCCGCATTACGGATACCGGTGCGTTCAAGGCAGTCCAGAATTTCACCCCGCGCTGCCTCTTTACGCATTCCCCGATGAAGTGACAGCACTTCATAGAGCTGTTTTTCCAGCGTATGCAGTGGGTTGAGCGACACCATCGGCTCCTGAAAAATCATGGCGATGGTGTTGCCACGAATGCCGCGCAGGGTTTGCTCGTCAGCGTTCAGCAGCGATTGTCCATGGAACAGAATATCCCCCTGCGGATAGCTGACCGGCGGGGAAGGGAGCAGGCGCAGCACCGACAGCGCCGAAACGCTCTTACCGGAGCCGGATTCCCCGACCAGCGCCAGCGTCTCTCCGCGCTGGATCTGCAACGATAAGTCCGTCACCACCGTGCGTGATTCGCCCTGTTTTGAAAACGCAATCGACAGATTCTCTATGCTCAGAAGAGGCCGGGTCATGTCATACCGCCTTGTTGGGATCGAAGGCATCGCGCACGGCTTCGCCAATAAAAATCAGCAGGGAAAGCAGCACCGCCACGGAGAGGAATGCGGCGATGCCCAGCCAGGGGGCCTGGAGATTGTTTTTGCCCTGCAACAGCAGTTCGCCAAGGGACGGTGAGCCCAGCGGCAAACCGAAACCAAGAAAATCAAGCGACGTCAGGGTGGTAATGGAGCTGCACAAAATAAACGGCAGGAAGGTGAGGGTCGCCACCACCGCATTGGGAAGCATGTGACGGAAGATGATTGCGCCATCGCTCACGCCTAACGCCTGCGCAGCGCGAATATAGTCGTAATTCCGCGTACGCAGAAACTCCGCGCGCACCACGCCGACCAGCGCCATCCAGCCGAACAGGACGGTGATCCCGAGCAGCCACCAGAAGCCAGGCTGTACCACGCTGGACAGCAGGATAATCAGAAACAGCGTCGGCATACCGGACCAGACTTCAATCACGCGCTGTCCCCATAAATCTATTTTACCCCCGTAATAGCCCTGCACGGCGCCCGCCACAACGCCCATTACGCTGCTAAAGAGCGTCAGCAGTAGCCCAAACAGGAGCGAGATGCGGGTGCCATAGAGAATGCGCGCCAGCACATCGCCGCCGTTGGCGTCCGTTCCCAGCCAGTTTTGCGCGGAAGGCGGCGAAGGGAAGGGGGTGGACGTGGCGAAGTTAATACTGTTCGCGCCAAAACGAATCGGTGCCCAGATAGCCCAGCCGTGCTGCGCTATCTGTTCACGTAACCAGGGATCCTGGTACTCGGCTGGCGTCGCAAACGGGCCGCCAAAATCGCTTTCGCTGTAGGTGGTCAGCACCGGCACATACCAGCGGTCTTTGAAATGCACCAGCAGGGGTTTATCGTTGGCAATCAGTTCCGAACACATACTTAAGGCGAACAGGACGGCGAAGATCCACAGCGACCAGTAGCCGCGACGGTTGTGGCGAAAACGCGCCCAGCGGGCCTGATTGACGGGGCTTAAACGCGACATCAGCGGCCCTCAAAATCGATACGGGGATCGACCAGCGTATAGCTGATATCGCTGATGATGTTCAGCAGCAGGCCGATCAGGGTGAAAATGTAGAGCGTGCCAAACATCACCGGATAATCACGGGAGACGGTGGCCTCATAGCCCAGCAGCCCTAATCCGTTGAGCGAGAACATCACCTCTATCAGCAGCGAGCCGGTAAAAAACATACTGATGAACGTGGCGGGGAAACCGGCAATCACCAGCAGCATGGCGTTACGAAAAACGTGCTTCCACATGATCTGCCTTTCACCGACACCCTTGGCGCGCGCGGTGACGACGTACTGTTTGCGGATCTCATCAAGAAAGGCGTTTTTGGTCAGCATCGTAAGCGCCGCAAAACCGCCGATGACCGTCGCCAGCACCGGAAGCGTGATGTGCCAGAAGTAATCGGTGATTTTCTGATACCACGGCAGGGTGCTGAAATCCGCAGAGACCAGCCCGCGCAGCGGGAAGAGGTCGAAATAACTGCCGCCGGCGAAAAAGACAATCAGCAGCACGGCAAACAGAAACGCCGGGATAGCGTAGCCGATGATAATGAATGTGCTGCTCCAGATATCGAAACGGCTACCGTTGTAGACCGCTTTTCGGATCCCCAGCGGAATGGAGACCAGATAAATAATCAGCGTCCCCCACAGTCCGAGCGTGATGGAAACCGGCAGGCTTTGTTTGATCAGGGTTAACACCGAGGCGCTGCGAAACAGGCTGTCGCCAAAATCGAAACGGACATAATCCCAGAGCATCCTGAAATAACGCTCGTGCAGCGGCTTGTCAAAACCATAGCGATGGGTGATCTCGGCGATCACCTCCGGATCCAGTCCGCGACCGCCCCGGTAGTGGCTTTCGCTGATGTTGCCCACGCCCGTCCGGGCATGGCTGGCCCCCATTCCTTCACCGCCGCCGCCCGGCATGCCGCCAGCGTGACCAAATTCTATAGCCGCAATTGCCTGGTCCACCGGACCGCCGGGGGCGATCTGGACGATAAAAAAGTTAATGGTAATGATGGCCCACAGCGTCGGGATCACTAACAGCAGCCGGCGGATAAGATAAGCGCCCATCGTCACTCCTTAACGCCGCTCTGCGGGCAGTTTTGCGGCTTTATTCACGTCATACCACCAGGTGTCAAAGCCGAGGGTGTAGACCGGGCGAACGGCAGGCAGGGAGAATTTATCCCAGCGGGCCACGCGATCTTCGCCCATATACCACATCGGCAGCATGTAATAGTTCCAGGTTAAGACCCGATCGAGCGCGCGGCCAAGCGGCAGAAGCTTGTTCTTATCGCCCTGAGCGGCGACAATTTTTGCAATCAGCGCATCTATCACCGGGCTCTTTACGCCCGGGGCGTTGTAGGAGGAGTCGATATACCCCGATGCCCAGGAGATTTGCAGATCTGAACTCGGCCACGGCTGCGCGGCCCACAGGGTCTGCATCATGTCGTAATCGCGACTGCGCTTGCGGTTGGTTAACTGGGCCATATCGACCTGGCGGATATTCATGGTGACGCCAAGCCGGGCAAGGTTCTTCTTAAATGGCAGCACCCACTGATCGTTTGCGCCGGAGGCAATCAGCAGTTCGAAGCTGAGCGGTTTACCGGTTTGCACATTAACCCGTTGCCGATTTTTCAGCACCCAGCCAGCATCATCCAGCAGGTTGCTGGCTTTCAGCAGGTTGTCCCGGTCGAACCCGTTTCCGTCGGATTTGGGCGGTTCAAATACGCGGGTGAACACCTCCGGCGGGAGCTCCGCTTTCATTGGCGCCAGCAAAACCAGCTCGTCCGCGTGGGGATAATCACGGGCGGCATATTCAGTATTCTGGAAATAGCTGTTCGCCCGGCTGTAGGCTCCGTAAAACAGCGCTTTGTTCATCCATTCGAAATCAAACGCCAGGGTAATGGCTTCACGCACCCGACGATCGGAAAAAACCGGGCGCTGAATATTAAACGCCAGCCAGCGCGTGTCCTGCGCGGATTCGTTTTTGTGTTCGTCTTTAACGATATAGCCTTTCGCGAAATTTTTTCCGATATAGCGGGTCGCCCAATTTTTGGCGCTGTTCTCGACACGTAAATCAAACGCGCCCGCCTTAAATGCCTCGAAGGCCACGTTATCATCCAGGTAGTAGTCGTAGCGGATTGTATCGAAGTTCCAGCGGCCCCGGTTTACCGGCAGCGTGGCTGCCCAGTAATCTTTCACCCGGGAATAGATCACGTACTGGCCCATTCGCCAGTCGGTAATGCGATACGGCCCTCCGGCCAGCGGCGGGGTAGAGAGGGGATCGCTCAGCTTATGATTTTTCCAGAAGGATTCGGGCATGACGGGCAGGGAGAACAGGCTCAGCATATTCTCTTTGTTCGGCTCAGGGAGTTCGATTCGCACGGTCAGCGGGGCGATGGCTTTCACCGTGGTGCCCTTGTACACCAGACGAAACTGCGGCACGCCTTCGGTCATAAATTTATGAAAGGTGAATGCCACGTCACGGGCGCTAACCGGCGTACCGTCGTGAAAACGCGCCCGCGGATTAATCGCGATTTCTGCCCAGCTGAAATCATCGGCGTAACGCACGTTCTCAGCAACCAGGGGATAATAGCTGCCGGGCTCGTCGTCGGAGGTGACGAACAGCGTGTCATAGAGGGATTCGGTACGCGCTGCCGCCACGCCGCGCAGGGCAAAGCGGTTAAAGTTGTCAAACGTTCCCGTGGCGGAAAGCGTCACGTTTCCGCCTTTCGGGGCGGCGGGGTTAACGTAATCGTAGTGGTTAAAGTTAACCGCGTACTTCGGCTCGCCAATGACGGCAAAGGCCGTGCTCTCTTTGATGGTCTGCGCCTGGCTCGACAGGCTCACCAGCGCCAATAGCGTCAACACAACGCGCATAATCATAGTGCGGCGGATCCCTTTGTTCACAGGCAGGCTCGGTTGAACAGAATAATAAGGGACAGCGCCGTGATTGTGAAATTATTCCCCGAGCGTGATGTCGGGTTGCCACGTCCTGAACTGCTCCAGCGGCATCGGGCGGCCGATCCAGTAGCCCTGAAGATAGTTCACGCCATGCTCGCGCAGCCACGCCGCCTGCTCCGGCGTTTCAACACCCTCGGCAACGGTTAACATATTCAGGCGTTCTGCCAGCGTCAGCACCGCGTCAAGCACTGGCGAGGTGACGGTTTCAGTCCCGATGGCATTCACGAAGCCACGGTCAATTTTCAGGTAATCCATCGTAAAGCGTTCCAGATAGATCAGCGCGCTGTGGCCGGTGCCAAAATCATCGATGGCAATTTCAAAACCTTCTTCGTGCAGCCATTCGAACAGCTGATTAGCCTCGCGGTGGTTGATCATATCGCGCTCGGTTATTTCCAGCACAATCTGGAAGTGATCGGGTGGAAGGGCGGCGGCAAACGCGCGCATATCCTCTTTAAAGCTTTCCGCATGCAGATGCCCGGGCGCTATGTTGATCCCAAACTTGGCCCCAGGCGGGAGCACCGTTTGCAGGACAGGGGCATCGCGGATAATCAGGTCAAAAAGATGCAGCGTCAGTGGGACAATCAGCTTCTGCGCTTCAGCGAAATTAATAAAGGCATCCGGTGGAATTTCTCCCATCACCGGATGCTTCCAGCGCATCAGGACTTCCAGCCCGGTCATTTTGAGCGACTGCGCATCCACGACGGGTTGATAGACCACGTAAAACTGGTCGCGTTTGATGGCCGTTAGGATCTCTTTCCCCGGATTAAGACGGATAGTAAGAATATAGAAATTCAACAGGCCCGCCGCGATACCGCAGACCAGGCCGAAAAACAGGGCGTACAGCACATCATCGGTCGTCCAGGCTTCCGCATAAACATGGATGGTCAGAGGCACATTTTTCAGCGTGGCGGTACGGACCGGGATATCAGGCAAATCACGTGCAGGGACCAGCGTTCCGGAATGGGTTGATAACGCATAATCGCCAATAATGATGGAAATACCGGCAAACTCATCCTGCCTTGAGGTGTAGAGGAGATAAGGAGTCAGGTTAAGATTAACGGAGGTAAATACACCGCCGTCCTTCACCAGTGGGTTGCGATACCAGATGGCAATCGCGGGCTTGTCCGGCAGCATGGGAGTGCCCGGCAGGAGCGCCATATCAACCTGTTTATTGATGTGCAGTTCAGGAATAAGCGCTTCCAGAGGGACATTCATCGGGCCGGTGGCGGAAGAGCAGTAGGCGTTTTTATCCCTGACCAGCAAAAAGGCGCGCACATTGATGCTAAAGGCCGCCCGGGAGGTCAGGGCGGCACTCACTTCCTCGCAGCTGTTTAGCGTGAGTGGCTGGAGTGTATCAATCGACATTTTGAGCTCATCGAAATAGCTCTCCATGTAGACGCTTAAATCGGTAATAAGGGTATCGAATCTGACGTCTCGCTTGTGATAACTCCAGTAAAACTGTAATGCTCCCAGGAGCAGGGCAGTGAATAACCCCGTAAGGAAACTGAGAAACAGAATCTTGCGGTTGCTGGAGAAGTAGCGGGTAAACATAGATGTCGTGATTCCTGAAATGCCGCTGGATAGTTATCAGTGTAACGGGCAAAAAAAAACACTGCCGGAGCAGTGCTTTTTTTATCGTATCGCCAGCCAAGGGATAACCAACGATACGACAGCAATATTAACTACGGCTCAGAACGCGGCGAGCTTCGTTGTAGCGCTTCTTCCAGTAAGGTTCGTTCATGCTGGAAATCGTCACACCACTGCTGGTGGAAGCATGGACAAACTGATCGTTACCGATATAGATGCCAACGTGTCGACCGGTTGAACCCGCTCTGAACAGGACTAAATCGCCCGTGCGCAGTTTAGTGCGCGAAATGGATTTACCCATTTCCTGCTGTTCATAAGTAGAACGCGGAAGGTCTAACCCAAACTGCTCACGGAACGTACGCTGTACGAACGCGGAACAATCGATGCCTTTCTTGGTGCTGCCGCCCAGACGGTAACGCACGCCTTTCCAGTCAGCATACTGATCCATAATACGCGACTTAACGTCGAGATTACGTACCATATTTTCAAATTCATCCTGAGAGGCTTGCAGTGAAGAGGAATCTTCCATTCCCACAACACGCGTCTCAGGATGCATATTCTTCGCGGTGTTCGTCGTACTACATGCCGAAAGCAGAACCGCCACTGCAATCGCCGGGATCCCCCGCAAGATATATCTCAAGATTGGTTGAGATTTGACCATTTTGTTTGTTTTCCCTTGAAGTCCTTAACGAAAATATCGTTATAAAAATGCCAACCGTGACGAGACTAATAATCTGTTCACAATGAGACAATTCTTTATGGTGAAAACTGTGGCTCAACGCACAAAATTATTCACCATGATAATAATTATCTCAGTGGGGCAAAACGAGTTCGAGGTTAACCGATTGCACGGGGTATTGCGAGCAAAAAAGTCCGTTTTTTTATAAGAAAATGTGATACACAAAGTTACAGCGCGGAATTGCTCAAAATGCCGCCATTCATATCGGTAATCCCTGCAATTGCTTCATTTTTATCACGAATTGTATGACGGGATGATGACAGCGTTGAATGACGCCGAAAAGAAGTGACGCAGGGATCGAAAACGATCCCTGATGAATGGTGTTAATTTTCGTTATTTATTTGTTTCCAGCTTGTTTAAATTTGCCAGGAAGATAGCGATCAAAAATGTCTATTATGCGATCGCTCAGGGGGGTCATCAGCACCCACGGTAAACCAATTAACACCGCCGTGAGGGAGCCTACGGCGATATCTGTCAGCCAGTGAGCGCCAATCATCACCCGCGGGAATGCAAATACCACCACAATAACCAGGGCGATGGTGAAGGCTTTTTTACCAAAATAGCGCAGCATGAAGCCTGCAAAAATCAGCAGCATCATACCGTGGTCGCCCGGGAAACTGTCCTTCGAGGCATCTTTGGTTGGAATATGAAGCAGCTCGCTGACGCGGTTAATATTCGGGAAAAAGAGCGAAGGACTGGCGCGTTTAACCGGCATCAGATGCTGCGCCAGCTGGTTGATAATCACGGCCGTCAGCAGCATCACCAGGCCGATAATCAGAATACGGCGACGACCCGTTTTGTCTTCCTTCAGCCAGAAGGAGAGCATCAGACAGCCCATTGCCAGCAGCGAACAGCCGTCAAACGCGCGGTTGTTGGTGATCGCCACCAGCCACAGGAAGGCTTCACTCTTCGCCAGCGCCTGGTTAAAGAAGTGGAACAGCCCGGAATCCAGCGGGAACCAGAAACCGTGATCCGCCGGGATATACCAGGAGAAAAAGATCGCCAGGCCGGCAGCGTTGAGCAATAAAATAGCAGGAAGTCGAGTCGTCATAGTCTTCAGCAATGTGTGAAATCAGGGGCAACGTTAGCCGCCCAAACTTAAACGAAGCTTCAACAGGCTTGACTGGAGGGCATTCCAGTCGGTATTAACCGCACTAATTAACTCTATCCGGCTGTCGGGTGGCGCGACGTTCTGGGTTTCAATAAAGAAATCCTCGCCCTGACGGTTAATGCGCACCAGACCATCCGGAGTGCGCATGATCCCTTTTACCCGCTCAACCGGCGCGAGTCTCGCCCATTCCAGTATACCAATGGTGTCGAAAACCGTATCGGCATCGAAGATCCACCCGCAGGCCTGATGCCCCTGGCCGCTGTTCAGGTTGCGACGCCAGCGCTGATGCTCCGGCAGGCTCAGTGCAGCCAGGCCTTGCTTCGCGCCGTGACTATGCGAATGCTCAGCGCTGGCAGGCAGTTGCGTCTGGTTGAGGCGGGGAAGGTCGAGCAGGGCGCCATCAATGTTGCCCTGGGTCGTCTGCACATACTGACGTCCACCGCCAGCCTGCTGCCACCAGGACTGGAACGCGGCCTGACTCTCAGCCGTCGCGCGATCGGATTTATTCGCCACGATAATATCTGCCGAGGCGAGCTGGTCGCGGAAATTGTCATTATTGATCGCTTTTTCATCCAGCAGCTGGCGGGGGTCGAGCAGGCAAAGCGTCGCACGCAGCTCAAGCCACGGCTCGTATACCGGGGCGGTCAGTAAATCAAGGATTTGCTTAGGATGCCCCAGCCCGGTGGGCTCAATCAGCAGACGGTCCGGCTTGCCCTGACGCAGCAGCGTATTCAGCCCGACCTGCATCGGCAGACCATTCACGCAGCACATACACCCGCCCGGGATCTCTTTCACCATCGCGCCGCTGTCGGCGAGCAACGCGCCGTCGATCCCCACTTCGCCAAATTCGTTGACCAGCACGGCCCACTTTTCCGCCGGGTCTTTATTGGCCAGCAAATGCAGAATGGACGTAGTTTTACCGCTGCCGAGAAAACCGGTGATCAGGTTGGTTTTGGTCACGTGCGCTCCGATAAATAATTGTGATGTAGTAACAACTATCTATCATCCTGACGAAAAAATCGGGCATTGAGAAGAGGGAGGGCGAACGGAGCACAAAACCGTTCGCCTTAAACGCAATAATCGCTAAATTTTTAACGTTTCGATAACGGCCTGGCGCGCGCCGAGCCGGACGAGGCGCTGGTACGCGCTGGTGATTGCCTCGACAAAGACAGGGTTTTGCGGCAGGTCGTCGCCAAAGATTTCATTTAGCGTCAGCAGGGCGCTAACGCGTTCTGCGTCGCTGCTGGTAGCGACAATGGCCTGAAACTTGTCGCTCAGCGGATCGCGTACGTCAATGGCGTTGCCCTGTTCGTCCGTACCGCTGACGTAGCGCATCCAGCCCGCCACCCCCAGCGCCAGTAATGGCCAGGCGGTGTTACGCTCAAGATGCACGCGGATCCCATCCAGCATGCGCTGAGGCAGCTTCTGGCTGCCGTCCATGGCGATTTGCCATGTACGATGCTGTAGGGCCGGGTTGGCGAAGCGGTCAAGCAGGCTGTCAGCATAGGCTGTCAGATCAACGTTGGTGATGCGCAGCGTAGGGGCCTGCTCATTCAGCATCAGCCTGCCGGCCGCCTCGCGGAAACTGTCGTCCTGCATACATTCATTTATGTGCGCGTAGCCGGCAAGGTAGCCCAGATACGCGAGGAAGGAGTGACTGCCGTTCAGCATCCGCAGCTTCATCTGCTCCCAGGGCAGGACATCCTCAACCATCTGTACGCCTGCCACCTCCCACTCCGGACGCCCGGCGACAAAGTTATCTTCCACTACCCACTGAATGAACGGTTCACAGCTGATGGCGCAGGGATCCTCAACGCCAAGTTCCTGGGTGATTTCCGCGAGTGAGGCGTCGGTGGCGGCGGGCACGATTCGGTCGACCATGGTACCAGGGAAGCTCACGTGCGCCTCGATCCATGCGGCCAGCTCTGCGGAACGCTTTCCGGCCATGCCGAGAACGGCATTTTTCACCACATGGCCGTTGTCGGGAATATTGTCGCAGGAGAGCACGGTAAACGCCGGCAGGCCCCGCTCGCGGCGGCGATGAAGGGCTTCAACCAGAATACCCGGTGCGGAATGCGGCTCAGACGGGTGCTCAAGATCGTGCAGGATGCGGCTGTTCCGCATATCCAGTTTTCCCGTCGCCGGATCGATACAGTAGCCTTTTTCGGTAATGGTGAGGGAGACAATTGCCACCTGCGGTTCGCAGAATTTCTCAATAATGGCTGCCAGCGAGTCGAGTTTGGCGTTCAGGCACTCTTTTACCGCACCGATAATAATGGGCTGATTGCCTTCGGCACCTTTCTCCAGCACGGTAAACAGATGATCCTGCGCCCGGAGCTGGCCCATAAGGACATCGCCGCTAAAGAGGCTAATCTCACAAATTCCCCAGTCGCCTCCTTTGGCATTCAGTACCCGGTTTGTTAACAACGCCTGATGCGCCCGGTGGAACGCGCCAAAACCGAAATGGACGATGCGGGAGCGTAACTGCTCGCGATCGTAGCGGGGCTGCTGGACATGAGCAGGAAGCGCGGTGGAGGCAATAGTCTTCATGTAATACACACCTGATTAACCATTAATTAACAATGCCAGTGTAAAGTTATATGACAACAAATTAAATTGGTAAGCCGTAAATATCCCTGTTATGTGAGTTTGATCAATCAATGTCGCGTGCTGTATTGACCACTTCGATTAAACATGTATGGTAGTCGTCATTGAAGTAACACATATTGGTATAACAACTTGAGAGGGTGGGGCAATGGAACAAACCTGGCGTTGGTACGGGCCGAACGATCCGGTTTCTCTTGATGATGTGCGTCAGGCTGGCGCAACGGGTGTGGTCACGGCGCTGCATCATATTCCGAACGGTCAAGTGTGGCCGGTAGAGGAAATCCAAAAGCGTCAGGCTCAGCTGGCAGAGAAGGGGTTAACCTGGTCTGTTGTGGAAAGTATTCCGGTTCACGAAGATATCAAAACCCACTCCGGTGAGTGTGATACCTGGATTGCGAATTATCAGCAGAGCATTCGTAACCTGGCAGCCTGTGGTATTGATACCGTCTGCTACAACTTTATGCCGATCCTGGACTGGACGCGTACCGACCTGGAATATGAAATGGCCGATGGTTCGAAGGCGCTGCGTTTCGATCAAATCGCTTTTGCGGCTTTCGAACTGCACATTCTGAAGCGTCCGGGGGCGGAAGCAGACTACACCGCCGAAGAGCAGCAGCAGGCGCTGGCGTGGTTCAATGCCGCCGGTGAAGCGGACATTGAGAAGCTGGTTCGCAATATCATCGCGGGCCTGCCCGGTGCGGAAGAGGGTTATACCCTCGATCAGTTCCGCGCGCGCCTGGCGGAATATGGCGATATCGATAAAAACCAGCTGCGTGAAAACATGGCGCACTTCCTGCGCGCTATCGTGCCGGTGGCAGAAGAAGTCGGCGTGCGGCTGGCGGTTCATCCGGACGATCCACCGCGTCCTATTCTTGGCCTGCCGCGTATCGTGTCGACCATTGAAGATATGCAGTGGCTGAAAGAGACGGTGGACAGCATCTACAACGGCTTTACCATGTGTACGGGCTCGTATGGCGTGCGGGCGGATAACGATCTGGTGCGGATGATCGAAACCTTCGGCGATCGCATTCATTTCACCCACCTGCGTGCAACCTGCCGTGAAGAGAACCCGAAAACCTTCCACGAAGCAGCCCATCTTGGCGGCGACGTGAACATGGTTGCGGTGGTGGATGCCATTCTCTCTGAAGAGGTACGTCGTAAGCAGGCGGGGGATGTGCGTCCTATCCCGTTCCGTCCGGATCACGGGCACCAGATGCTGGACGATCTGCGCAAGAAAACGAATCCAGGGTATTCGGCGATTGGCCGTCTGAAAGGGATGGCGGAAGTGCGCGGTATCGAGCTGGCGCTGAAAATGACGAAGTATCCTGAACTTCTTTAAGCCTGATCGCCCGGTGGCGCTACGCTTACCGGGCCTACGAAAAACCGGCTCTGAGGCCGGTTTTTGTGTTTTTGTAGGCCGGGTAAGGCGCAGCCGCCACCCGGCAAACGCCGCAATCAGTCAGCACGACCCATATAGCGTTTTTCTTCGATATGGATACGGATTTTCTCGCCCGCTGACAGGTACTCTGGCACCTGTACGACCAGACCGGTAGTCAGGGTAGCCGGTTTGTTACGCGCACTTGCAGACGCGCCTTTGATGCCCGGCGCCGTTTCAACAATTTCCAGATCAACGGTCTGCGGCAGCTCCAGCGCCAGCAGCACGCCATCCCAGGTCAGCACCTGCATGTCCGGCATCCCACCTTCAGGAATAAACAGCAGCTCTTCTTCGATCTGATCTTTGGTGAAGATATACGGGGTGTAATCTTCTTTATCCATGAACACGTATTCGTTGCCGTCGATGTAGGAGAAATCAACGTAGCGACGGGTGAGGGTCACGGTATCAACGATATCGTCGCCTTTAAAACGTTCTTCCACTTTCAGGCCGGTGCGGACATCGGAGAAACGCATTTTGTACAGCGTTGCTGCGCCGCGGGCGCTGGGTGCCTGAATGTCGATATCTTTCACAATCAGCAGTTTGCCGTTGTAATTCAGTACCATACCTTTCTTAATTTCGTTCGCTCTTGGCATTGCAGTAATCCTGTTTACGGGAGGTAAAAAATATCGCGCCAAATTACTCGCGCGCGGCCTTTCAGGCAAGCGGAATTCGTGGGTTTTGCTATCAATACATAAAAGGTGTTACTGTGCGCGCAATGCCCGACTGCGCGGGCATCTGCCACCAACAGAGAGCATGTATGGATTGTCGTTCCGACTGTGGCGCGTGCTGTACCGCACCGTCCATCTCAAGTCCCATTCCAGGCATGCCGGAGGGCAAGCCTGCCAATACCCGCTGCGTTCAGCTCTCTGACACTAACCTGTGCATGATCTTTGGCTCGCCCCTGCGCCCGAAGGTGTGCTCCGGGCTCCAGCCAACCGCCGAAATGTGCGGCAGTACGCGCCAGCAGGCCATCACTTATCTGCTTGAGCTGGAAGCGCTCACCGCGCCTTAAACGTCTTTGATTCGCGTCAGGCAGCTCAGCGTCAGGACGCACATCACCAGCGCAATCCAGAACACCGTATGATAGTTCCAGATTTCAGCCACAACGCCCGCCAGTGAGCCTGCAATAATCCAGCCCACGCGGGTGGTATTAGTATAAAGGGTGGTGGCAGAGCCAGCCTGACCCGGCATCAGATCCTGGAAGTAGAGCATGCCGATACCGGCCAGGATACCGATGTAAATGGCGTTCAGCAGCTGTAAAGCAAGAAGCAGGGCTGGCGTATGAACCGTCAGCATACCGACATAAAACAGCAGCCCGGCTACGGCGGCGACGCGCATCAAAAAGCGCTTGCCGAAGCGCTTCGCGTAATAGCCCGCAATCAGCATGGTGGGGATCTCAAGCCCCGCGGCGGTTCCCATCATGATCCCGGCCAGCTTCTCCGGCAGATGCAACTCATCAATAATAAACAGCGGCATATTAATGATATAGAGGCTGTTGGTTCCCCACATTAGCGTACAGATAATGAATAACAGCAGCGCGTCGCGCCGGTTACGTCGCGGAGCTTCCAGCGTACCGGTCGCCACTTTCGGCTCTTTGCGCATGGAGGGCAGAAAGAACCAGACCATTGCGCCGCATACCACGAAGGCCACGGCTGCGCTGAGGTACATCACCGTAAAGCCAAAACCCATCGCCAGCGCGTAGGCGAGCGGGGGGCCAATCACCCAGGCCAGCGACACCTGCGCGCGCAGTATCGAGCTGAACATCACCGCTTCTCGCCCGGTGCGGTCGGCATGCTCGCGGGCAAGGGCGAACATCTGCGGGTTGGCGGTCGAGCCGAAACTGCTCAGGAAGACGCCCACGAACAGCAGAATGAAGTAGTTACGGTTCCAGGCAAACAGCAGGCAGGCAAACACCCCGAGCAGGCAGCAAAAAACGATCAGGCTTTTGCGATCGCCTTTGCGGTCTGAACGCCCGGCTAGAAACTGGCTGACGAAAATGCCGATGATGGCGCTCCCGGTGAAGAAGAAGCCAACCATCGCCGGGCGGGCGTGAACTTCGTTGGTCAGAAACAGGCTCAGCGTAGGCGTTTGTAACGCACCGGCAATACCGGTGAGAAAAGCAACGATCAAAAACGCCGTTGACGTCAAATCAAAAGGCTTTGGTGAGGCGGCAGCGGGGGTGTTATGCATGTTCAGTCTTTGCGAGTAACAGAGAGAGGCGGAGTTTACGCCGCCTGTCATTAAATAAACAGAGGGCAAAATCAAGATTGCCACAATAAATCAAAATAGCATTTCAGTTTATCGCCGTTTCGCTGAAGCGTGCTGAACCTGTTTGCTGAACATCAGCAAAAACCTCCCGACTGAAGAAGAAATGTGCTGCACTTCTAAATTCTGCAACAAGAAATGTAACTTTTCTTGCAACCTTTTGTAGAAAAGACAAGACTTCTTGAAACGTTTCAGCGCTATCTTGCCTGTCCTGAAGAAGCAGGTTAGCGCCTGGTTTCTCAGTTAAGCTGAAACGATTCAATTTCAGCAGGAGAGGAGAATCATGTTCCAGTTATCTGTTCAGGATATTCACCCGGGCGAACAGGCCGGGAATAAAGAAGAGGCTATTCGCCAGGTCGCCGCTGCGCTCGTGCAGGCTGGCAACGTGGCTGACGGCTACGTCAACGGCATGCTGGCGCGTGAACAGCAGACCTCCACCTTCCTCGGTAACGGTATTGCAATTCCGCACGGCACCACGGACACCCGCGATCAGGTGCTGAAAACCGGCGTGCAGGTCTTCCAGTTCCCGCAGGGCGTGCTGTGGGGCGAGGGGCAGGTGGCTTATGTGGCGATTGGCATCGCGGCCAGCGGTGACGAACACCTGGGCCTGCTGCGTCAGCTGACGCACGTGCTGAGCGATGATGCCGTCGCGGAACAGCTTAAATCCGCCACCACTGCTGAAGAGCTGCGTGCCCTGCTGATGGGCGAAAAACAGAGCGAAGCGCTGAAGCTGGATAATGAAACCCTGACGCTGGACGTCGTTGCGTCCGATTTGCTGACGCTCCAGGCGCTGAACGCGGCCCGCCTGAAAGAAGTGGGAGCGGCAGATACCACTTTTGTGACGTGCGCCATCAATGATAAGCCATTAAACCTGGGTCAGGGCATCTGGCTGAACGACAGTGCTGAAGGCAACCTGCGTAGCGCTATCGCGGTCAGCCGTGCTGCGGTTGCCTTTGAGACAGACGGCGAACGCGCCGCGATGCTGGTAACGGTCGCCATGGCGGACGATCAGCCGGTATCCGTGCTGAAGCGTCTGGGCGAACTGCTGCTGAACAATAAAGCTGAAAAACTGCTGAACGCAGACGCGGCGACGGTGCTGGCCCTGCTGACCAGCGACGATGCGCTGACGGATGACCTGCTGAGCGCAGAGTACGTGGTGCGTAACGAACACGGCCTGCATGCCCGTCCGGGCACCATGCTGGTGAATACCATTAAACAATTTGCAAGTGAGATCACCGTGACCAATCTGGACGGTTCGGGTAAACCAGCCAACGGGCGCAGCCTGATGAAAGTTGTCGCGCTGGGCGTGAAGAAAGGCCATCGTCTGCGCTTTACCGCGCAGGGGGAGGATGCTGAACAGGCGCTGAAAGCGATTGGCGACGCCATCGCGGCCGGTCTGGGGGAGGGCGCATAATGAGCAGACGTGTTGCGACCATTACGCTGAACCCGGCTTACGATCTGGTGGGTTTCTGCCCGGAAATTGAGCGTGGCGAAGTCAACCTGGTGCGGACGACCGGCCTGCATGCCGCAGGAAAAGGGATTAACGTGGCGAAGGTGCTGAAAGATCTCGGCATCGACGTCACCGTTGGCGGCTTCCTCGGTAAAGACAACCAGGACGGTTTTCAGCAGTTGTTCAGTGAACTGGGCATCGCTAACCGTTTTCAGGTTGTGCAAGGCCGTACCCGCATCAACGTTAAGCTGACCGAGAAAGACGGTGAAGTGACCGATCTGAACTTCTCCGGCTTCGAAGTGACCCCGGCTGACTGGGAGCGCTTTGTTGCCGATTCCCTGAGCTGGCTGGGCCAGTTTGACATGGTGTGCGTCAGCGGCAGTCTGCCGTCCGGCGTCAGCCCGGAAGCGTTCACCGACTGGATGACGCGCCTGCGCAGCCAGTGCCCGTGCATTATTTTCGACAGCAGCCGCGACGCGCTGGTCGCCGGTCTGAAAGCCTCGCCATGGCTGGTTAAGCCTAACCGCCGCGAACTGGAGATCTGGGCGGGCCGTAAGCTGCCAGAATTAAAGGATGTGATTGACGCTGCCCATGCGCTGCGCGAGCAGGGTATCGCTCACGTGGTGATTTCGTTGGGTGCAGAAGGTGCCCTGTGGGTTAACGCCTCCGGGGAATGGATTGCCAAACCGCCTTCAATGGAGGTGGTCAGCACCGTGGGTGCCGGGGATTCGATGGTTGGCGGCCTGATCTACGGTCTGCTGATGCGCGAATCCAGTGAACATACCTTACGTCTTGCTACCGCCGTTGCGGCCCTGGCCGTGAGCCAGAGCAATGTCGGTATTACCGATCGTACCCAGTTAGCCGCGATGATGGCGCGCGTTGACTTAAAACCTTTTAACTAACAGCAGGAGAGGAATAATGAAAACGCTGCTGATCATTGACTCCGGTCTCGGACAGGCTCGTGCCTATATGGCGAAGACCCTGCTGGGCGCGGCGGCACAAAAAGCGCACCTGGATATCATTGATAACCCGGGTGATGCTGAAATGGCGATTGTTCTGGGCGACAAAATCCCCGCGGACAGCGCCCTGAACGGTAAAAAAGTGTGGCTGGGTGATATTAATCGCGCGGTGGCACACCCTGAACTGTTTCTGAGCGAAGCAAAAGGTCATGCGACGGTTTACAGCGCACCTGTTGAGGCGGCGCCGGTTGCCGCCGCTGGGCCGAAACGCATTGTTGCGGTAACGGCCTGTCCGACAGGCGTGGCGCACACCTTTATGGCGGCTGAAGCCATTGAAACCGAAGCGAAAAAACGTGGCTGGTGGGTGAAGGTTGAAACCCGCGGCTCTGTTGGTGCGGGCAATGCCATCACGCCGGAAGAGGTGGCGGAAGCCGATCTGGTGATTGTGGCGGCGGATATCGAAGTGGATCTGGCGAAGTTTGCCGGCAAGCCGATGTACCGTACCTCTACCGGCCTGGCGCTGAAGAAGACCGCGCAGGAGTTTGATAAGGCGCTGGCAGAAGCCAAACCGTATCAGGCAACCGGTGCGGCAAAAACGCCGACCGAAGGCAAGAAAGAGTCTGCCGGTGCCTATCGTCACCTGTTAACGGGCGTGTCTTACATGCTGCCGATGGTAGTGGCGGGCGGCCTGTGCATTGCGCTCTCCTTCGCCTTTGGTATCGAGGCGTTTAAAGAGCCGGGCACGCTGGCGGCTGCGTTGATGCAGATTGGCGGCGGCTCCGCGTTTGCGCTGATGGTGCCGGTGCTGGCGGGCTTTATCGCCTTCTCCATTGCTGACCGTCCGGGTCTGACGCCGGGTCTTATCGGCGGTATGCTCGCCGTGAGCACCGGTTCTGGCTTTATCGGCGGTATCATTGCCGGTTTCCTCGCCGGTTATGTGGCGAAGCTGATCAGCTCGAAGCTGAAGCTACCGCAGAGTATGGAGGCGCTGAAACCTATCCTGATCATCCCGCTGATTTCCAGCCTGGTGGTCGGTCTGGCGATGATTTACCTGATTGGTAAGCCGGTCGCGGGCATTCTGGAAGGTCTGACCCACTGGCTGCAAACCATGGGGACGGCGAACGCGGTGCTGCTGGGCGCAATCCTCGGCGGTATGATGTGTACCGACATGGGTGGTCCGGTGAACAAAGCGGCATATGCGTTTGGCGTTGGCCTGCTGAGTACCCAGACCTACGCGCCGATGGCGGCGATCATGGCGGCCGGTATGGTGCCTCCGCTGGCGCTCGGTCTGGCGACGATTATTGCCCGCCGTAAGTTCGATAAAGCGCAGCAGGAAGGCGGTAAAGCGGCGCTAGTGCTGGGCCTGTGCTTCATCACCGAAGGCGCAATCCCGTTTGCGGCACGCGATCCAATGCGTGTTCTGCCGTGCTGTATCGTGGGTGGTGCGGTGACGGGAGCTATCTCCATGGCGGTAGGTGCGAAACTGATGGCGCCGCACGGCGGTCTGTTCGTCCTGCTCATCCCTGGCGCCATCACGCCGGTGCTGGGTTATCTGCTGGCGATTGTTGCCGGTACGCTGGTGGCAGGCCTGTCTTACGCGGTGCTGAAGCGCCCGGAAGCGGAAGTGGTCGCAAAAGCAGCCTAAAAGCGGTGTCGGGTGGCGGCTTCGCCTTACCCGACCTACAAAAAAAGCCGGGTGCGTAAGCAGCCCGGCTTTTTTTATGCCGCCTGTTCAGCGGTTTGCTGCGCCTTCAGCCAGGCAATCTCTTCCGCCCAGATATCCGGGTTAATGGTTTCGAGCACCATCGGAATACCGTCGAAGCGGGCGTCCTGCATGATAAAGCGGAACGCATCATGGCCGATGTTGCCTTCGCCCAGGCTGTGGTGGCGGTCAACGCGGCTGCCGAACGCGCTTTTCGCATCGTTTAAGTGCATACCGCGAAGGTATTTAAAACCGACAATACGCTCGAACTCCTCGAAGGTATTTTTCGTGGCCTCGGTTGTGCGCAGGTCATAGCCGGCGGCAAAGGCGTGACAGGTATCGATGCACACCCCCACGCGGGATTTATCTTCCACGCCGTCGATGATCGCCGCCAGATGCTCAAACTTAAAGCCGAGGTTGCTGCCCTGACCGGCAGTATTCTCAATCACCGCCGTCACGCCCTGGGTTTTATCCAGCGTCATGTTGATGGACTCGGCGATGCGCGCCAGACAGGCGTCTTCGTCAATCTGCATCAGATGGCTGCCGGGATGGAAGTTCAGCAGCGTCAGCCCCAGCTGTTCACAGCGCTGAACCTCATCCAGGAACGCTTCGCGGGATTTTTCCAGCGCCTCGGCAACCGGGTGACCGAGGTTAATGAGGTAGCTGTCGTGGGGAAGGATTTGGCCAGGCCCGTAGTGGTATTTCTCACAGGCGGCTTTGAAATCATCAATCACTTCAGCGGTGAGCGCTGCGGCGCGCCACTGGCGCTGGTTTTTGGTGAACAGGGCGAAAGCGGTCGCCTCGATTTCGGCGGCGCGAATGGCGGCATTCGCAAGGCCACCGGCAGCGCTGACGTGCGCTCCAACATATTTCATAAAAAGACTCCTGTTAACCCGAAATGCCTATGATAGCGGGTTAACAGGAGAAGGACGAGATGGTTTATGCCAACAGGCTGTGTACCGCAAGGTTAATCGCACCACCGCCAACGATTAGCCAGATGAACAGCACAAGCGCCATCAGCAGCGGTTTCGCGCCGGCTTTTTTCAGCGCGCTGACGTGTGTGGTGACGCCCAGCGCCGCCATCGCCATCGCCAGCAGGACCGTATCCAGCGTCACCAGCATATCCACCATTGCTTTTGGCAGCAGGTGGAAAGAGTTGAAGACAGCGACCACGATGAACAGGATCGCAAACCACGGAATGGTGATTTTGCTTTTCTCGCTGCCGCCTGCCGGAGCAAGCTGTTTAACCCGCGCCGCGAGGAAAATCAGGAACGGGGCCAGCATCATCACGCGCAGCATTTTGGCGATGACCGCCGCGTTTTCCGCTTCCGGGTTAATGGCGTGACCTGCCGCCACCACCTGCGCCACTTCGTGCATGGTTGAGCCGATATAAATGCCGTAGGTTTCCGGACTAAACCAGTGCGCCACCAGCGGATACATGGCCGGATACAGGAAGATCGCCAGCGTACCGAAGATAACTACCGTCGCGACGGCAACCGTGACTTTACTGGCTTCGGCTTTAACGACGGGTTCTGTTGCCAGTACCGCCGCCGCGCCGCAGATGCTGCTACCCGCACCGATCAGCCAGCTGGTCTGTTTGTCCAGCCCAAAGATCTTCTGGCCGATAAAGCACGCCAGTAAAAAAGTGCTCGAAAGGGTCAGGACGTCAATGGCAATCCCGCTGACGCCAACGTCCGCAATCTGCGAAAAGGTGAGGCGGAAACCGTAAAGAATAATCCCGAGGCGCAGCAAATGCTGTTTAGCAAAGATTACCCCGCCGTCGCAGGATTTCCAGATGTGCGGGTAAACGGTATTCCCGACCACCATGCCAAGCAGAATGGCCAGCGTCAGGGCGCTGAACCCTGCGCCGGCAACCGCCGGTATACTCCCGCCCCATAAAGCCACGCCGGTCACCACGGCGCTGAGCGCGAGACCCGGCACGAAGTGCCACACTGTACGATGATGTTGTAAGGTGATTTCTGACATAACCTTCTCCTTTGTCTGGCTAAAGGTTACGGCGCTCTGGCTTAAAAATAAAATTGATTATATATTTATAATCAATCTTTATAAGTGGTAAGCAACCATGCACATTACATTGCGTCAGCTGGAAGTTTTTGCCGAGGTGCTGAAAAGCGGCTCGACAACCCAGGCGTCACAAATGCTGGCGCTCTCGCAGTCCGCCGTTAGCGCGGCCTTGACCGATCTTGAAGGGCAACTGGGCGTTCAGCTTTTCGACAGGGTAGGAAAGCGGCTGGTGGTGAACGAGCATGGCCGCCTGCTGTACCCGCGTGCCCTGGCCTTGCTGGAGCAGGCAACGGAGATCGAACAGCTGTTCCGCGAGGACAACGGCGCTATTCGCGTCTACGCCAGCAGCACGATCGGTAACTACATCCTGCCGGAAGTGATTGCCCGCTACCGCCGGGATTTTCCGACCCTGCCGCTGGAAATGAGCGTCGGCAACAGCCAGGATGTGATCAACGCGGTGATCGATTTCCGCGTGGACATCGGGCTTATCGAAGGGCCGTGCCACAACGTGGATATCATTGCGGAACCCTGGCTGGAGGATGAGCTGGTGGTGTTTGCCTCCCCGGCCTCTTCTTTACTCCAGGGCGAGGTGACGCTGGAGCGTCTGGCGCAGGCGCAGTGGATCTTGCGAGAGCAGGGCTCCGGCACGCGTGAGATTGTCGATTATCTGCTGCTGTCCCATCTGCCGCAGTTCCAGTTAGGGATGGAGTTAGGTAACTCCGAGGCGATTAAGCATGCGGTGCGTCATGGCCTGGGCATTAGCTGTCTTTCCCGACGGGTGATTGCCGAACAGCTGGAGACCGGCTCTCTGGTTGAGATCCCCGTTCCGCTGCCGAAGCTGGTGCGCACGCTGTGGTGCATCCATCATCGTCAGAAACACCTTTCCAGCTCGCTCCAGCGTTTTCTGCGCTACTGCGCCATTTAACGTTCCCCGGTGGCGCTTCGCTTACCGGGGCTATGTGCGCTTATCACCCCACATTTTTATGCTTTACTTATAATCCTGGCCGAGTCATGAAGCTCTCTTATAACTGAGCATTTCTGCCGGAAGCAACGCAGATCGTCTGCTACAATCGCGCCTCATTTATTGAATGGACAGCATTTTCACATGGTTTCAGAAACTAAAACCACAGAAGCGCCCGCGCTACGTCGCGCACTTAAGGCGCGTCACCTGACGATGATCGCCATTGGCGGCTCCATCGGTACGGGTCTTTTCGTTGCCTCTGGCGCAACAATTTCGGCAGCCGGCCCGGGTGGGGCACTATTCTCTTATATCCTGATTGGCCTGATGGTCTACTTCCTGATGACCAGCCTGGGTGAACTGGCGGCATACATGCCGGTGTCTGGTTCCTTTTCGACCTACGGACAAAAATACGTTGAGGAAGGCTTCGGCTTCGCGCTGGGCTGGAACTACTGGTACAACTGGGCGGTGACCATCGCCGTTGACCTCGTCGCCGCACAGCTGGTGATGACCTGGTGGTTCCCGGACACGCCAGGCTGGATCTGGAGCGCCCTGTTCCTGGCGGTCATCTTCCTGCTGAACTACATCTCCGTGCGCGGCTTTGGCGAAGCGGAATACTGGTTCTCTTTGATTAAAGTGGCAACCGTCATCATCTTTATCGTCGTCGGTGTGGCGATGATCGTTGGTATTTTCAAAGGGGCTGAACCGGCGGGCTGGAGTAACTGGACTATAGGCGATGCGCCGTTTGCCGGGGGCTTCTCGGCGATGATTGGCGTGGCGATGATTGTCGGCTTCTCCTTCCAGGGTACCGAGCTGATTGGTATCGCGGCCGGTGAATCCGAAAACCCGGAGAAGAACATTCCGCGCGCGGTGCGTCAGGTGTTCTGGCGTATCCTGCTGTTCTATGTGTTCGCGATCCTGATTATCAGCCTGATCATTCCGTATACCGACCCAAGCCTGCTGCGTAATGATGTGAAAGACATCAGCGTCAGCCCGTTCACGCTAGTCTTCCAGCACGCGGGTCTGCTCTCTGCCGCGGCGGTGATGAACGCGGTGATCCTGACGGCGGTACTGTCTGCGGGTAACTCCGGGATGTACGCCTCCACCCGCATGCTCTACACCCTGGCCTGCGACGGTAAAGCGCCGCGTATTTTCTCGAAACTGTCTCGCGGTGGCGTGCCGCGCAACGCGCTGTATGCGACCACGGTGATTGCGGGTCTCTGTTTCCTGACCTCCATGTTCGGCAATCAGACGGTCTACCTGTGGCTGCTTAACACCTCTGGTATGACGGGCTTCATTGCCTGGCTGGGCATTGCCATCAGCCACTACCGTTTCCGTCGCGGGTACGTCAAGCAGGGTCATGATCTGAATAATCTGCCGTACCGGTCAGGGTTCTTCCCGCTGGGGCCGATCTTCGCCTTCGTTCTGTGCCTGATTATTACCCTGGGTCAGAACTATGAGGCCTTCCTTGCGGACACCATTGACTGGGGCGCCGTCACGGCCACCTATATTGGCATTCCGCTGTTCCTGATCATCTGGTTTGGCTACAAACTGACGAAAGGAACACGCTTCGTTCGCTACAGTGAAATGGATTTCCCGGAACGATTTAAACAATAACCGCACTTCCTCTCTTTTAGCCCGCTCAGTTGAGCGGGCTTTTTTATGGGCAGATCAGAAGCTGTAGGTCATGCCGACGGTATAGCGACGGCCATCCAGCACGGTGTCATACGTATCGTAATCAATCTGCTTATCGAGCACGTTATACACACCGGCAGTAACCAGCAGGTTTTTGTTGGCGTTGTAGCGCATACCGACATCAACCTGAGTGTAGGACGGCGTACCCTGGGACATTGACGTGCGGCTCAGGTACTCAGACGTTTTACCGCGCAGGTTCAGACGGCTCCAGAATCCGACATCTGGCGTCGCCTGCCAGTCCAGGGTGGTGTTGAACATGTGTTTCGGCATTTTGTTCAGTGGCTTGCCGGAGAACTGGCCGCTCTTCTGCTCAGACTCCGTATAGGTGTAGTTTGCAGTCCAGTTCACATCGCGCGTGATTTTCCACCCGAAGGAGGACTCCACACCGCGCATGTTGGCTTTGTCCACGTTGACGCGATCGCTGACGAAATCATAGCTGTGATCGCCAATCGTACAGGCGGGATCGGCGCTGCTGTTACAGCGGCGAACTTCCGTAATCTTGTCCTTGAAGTCGGTATTAAACAGCGTTACGCCGGCATTCAGGTTATCGTTGTTATCCCAGAGCAGGGCGAGCTCTTCGCTCAGGCTCTTCTCTGGTTTCAGATCCGGGTTGCCAACGATGATACCGTCAAGACGGCCGCCACCCGTTACCTGGCCCCAGCTGGCAGACGACTGACGCAGATCCGGCGCACGATAGCCAGCCGAAACCCCGCCTTTTAACGTCCACTGATCGGCCAGGTGCCATACGCCGTAACCGCGCGGCGTCCAGTTAGTACCGTAGTTTTGGTCTTTGTCCATACGCAGGCCGCCGGTCAACGTAAAGCTTTCCGTCATTGCCCATTCATCTTCGGCAAACAGGGCCCAGCTCCAGCGCGTCAGTTTGTTCAGGCCGTCAGCAGCTTCCAGCTGATTACCCTTGTCGCGCAGTTTCTCATAACGATACTGCCCGCCGAGGGTCAACGTATGATCGCCGAGGAAAATCTGGTTCTGGTTGTTGAAGGTGGTGTTATAGGAGCGCATTTTGCGACCTGGATTATTGGTCTCTTCCTGCTGGATATAGCTGGTGGTATTGAAGTCGTCGTAATACCCGCTGTGCGTTAAGGAGTAGGTCGTGTGCTCATAGCGCGAGTCGCTTTTGGTATTTGGCGTACAGGTTGTTCCCCGGCAGGTTTCAGCCGCTTTCGACATCCCCGGGGTGCTGTTTCTGTCCTGAAGCTCGCGAGCAAAGTCGAGGTCGAAATCGTTCTTCTCGTCCGGCGTGAAGTTCAGCGTAATGCCACCGTTACGCATTTTCTGCTCGTTATAGCCGTTCACGATTTTATCTTCTGCGCGGCGTGACAACAGCCCCGTCACTTTTGCGCCCAGCAGTCCGTCGATCAGGGGACCAGAAGCGTAGGCGTTGGTCTGGAAGATATCGCCGGAATCATTGTTTTCCTGGAAGGTCGCATCGCCATGCAACGAACCGGTCCAGGCTTTAGTGTTCGAGACTTTTTTGGTAATGACGTTAATTACGCCACCCATAGCATCGGAGCCGTAAAGCGAGGACATCGGGCCGCGGATGACCTCGATGCGCTCAATGGACTCCAGCGGCGGCAGCCAGCCTTGTTCAATACCCGAGTTGTCGCTGTTGGGGCGGGTGCTTCGCGTACTGACGCGTTTGCCGTTCACCAGGAACAGGGTGTACTGAGAGGCCATGCCGCGAATACTGATATCACTGCTGCTCCCGCCGCCAGTGACGACAACGCCCGGGACGTCTCTCAGGGCATCGGTAACATCACGGTAGGCTTTATCTTCAATCTGCTGTTTTGAAATCACAGAGATGGAGGCGGGGGCATTCTGGATTTTTTGTTCAAAACCCGTCGCGGTGACGACAACGGTGTCCTGATCGGCTGCGTGAACGAAGGGGGAACATGTGGCAGCGCCAATGGCGACGGCCAGGAGCTTAATGCGCGGTATTGTCATTTGTACATTCCGTATAAAAATGAATAAAACTCCATCGGGATAACCCTGAGAACTGTATGTTTTTGTCTTGTAAGAACTCTTTGAGATGGAGAAGAGCCTGGAATTGTACAAAAGAATGTAGAATTGTAAACACAAATGATAATTGAAATCATTTGTGTTTGGGTGTCGGCGACAGAAATCAGGCTGGATTCAAGCGGATAGAAGTATGTAAAGAGGGGGAGGGGAAGACCCGGTAGGCAGGAGGCGCTACCGGGCAAAAGGCGGAACTTATCTGAACAGATGCTCCGCATGGAAGCGGAGATGATCCTCAATAAAGGACGCCATGAAGTAATAGCTGTGGTCGTATCCCGGCTGAATGCGCAGCGTTAGCGGCCAGTCCTTCTGGCGCGCGGCTTCCGCCAGCACCGCAGGCTGTAGTTGTCCGGCGAGGAACTGATCCGCATCGCCCTGATCGATAAGCATTGGGATCGCATTCACCGAATCGCTCGCCAGCATCAACGCGCAGCTGTCCCATTCCTGCCATTTTTCTGCATCTTCACCCAGATAGTGCGTAAAGGCTTTTTGCCCCCACGGCACCTGCGTTGGGTTCACAATCGGCGCAAATGCGGACACGCTGGTGTATTTCCCCGGATTTTTCAGCGCCATTATCAGCGCCCCGTGGCCCCCCATCGAATGTCCGCTTATCGCGCAGCGCTCGCTGACCGCGAACTGAGAGTGCACCAGGGCAGGCAGTTCATCGCGAATGTAGTCATACATGCGGTAATGGCTCGCCCACGGTTGTTCCGTGGCGTTGAGATAGAACCCGGCGCCTTTACCCAAATCGTATCCGGCATCGTCGGCCACGTCATCGCCACGCGGGCTGGTATCTGGCATCACCAGCGCAATGCCCAGTTCGGCGGCAATACGCTGGGCACCCGCTTTGGTGGTGAAGTTTTCGTCGTTGCAGGTCAGGCCTGAAAGCCAGTACAGCACCGGTGGATTGTCCGCAGGGGGCAGGAAAATGCTGAACGTCATAGCACAATTCAGCGTGGTGGAGTCGTGCCGCCAGCGCTGCTGTCGACCTTTAAAACAACGATGCTCTTCGAGCAGTTCCATGCAGGGCTCCTTAAAGGTAAGACGATTCATAAAACGCATAATACAGAGTTTTCATTGACCTGTGAGCAACTTTCACTTTCGCAGGACGGCGAGATGTTGCATCATAAATTTACTTTTCTTTAACAATTGGAGCGATCATGGCGCTGCGTATCGCGCTCAGCGGATTTGTGGTTCTGGTCGTGGCGATGGGGATAGGGCGCTTCGCCTTCACGCCTCAGGTGCCGCTGATGATAGCCGCCGGGCAACTCACGCTTACCAGCGCGGGGCTGGTGGCGGCAATGAACTATCTGGGCTATCTGGTGGGGGCATGGGATGCCATGCGCGCCCATCGCTTCGTTGAAACGCGTCTCTGGCTTGGCATCACCGGTGCGGTGGCGCTAACGCTGCTCTCCGCGGCGGCAGATAATGCCGTTGTTCACGGTCTGCTGCGCTTTGTGATCGGCTGCATGAGCGGCTGGTCGATGGTGCTGATTGCCGCCTGGACCAACGAGCGGCTGGGGCAGCTGGGCAAACCGGGACTCAGTGCGGCCGTCTTTGCCGGACCCGGGGCCGGCATCGCCCTGAGCGGCCTGCTGGCGGTCTATATTCAGGCGAAATCCTTGTCCGCCGGGGCGGCATGGCAAATCTACGGCGTACTGGCGCTGGTGCTGATTGTGCTGGTGGCGCGCTACCTGCCGCGGTCCGGGCAGCTCCATCGGCCCGGTACCGCGCCTGAACCGCTGCTGCTGACCGCAGATCTCAAGCGTCTGGTCTGGAGCTACAGCCTGGCAGGGTTCGGCTATATCCTCCCGGCGACCTTTTTATCGCAAATGGCGGCGGTGCGTTTTCCCGGCAGCCTGTTTGCCCAGTTTGTCTGGCCGATATTTGGCGCCGCCTCGGTGGTGGGAATTGCGCTCAGCATTGCCCTGCGGCATACATCAAGCGCTAACCGCAGGCTGGCGATTGTTCTGTGGTTACAGGGGATTGGCGTGCTGGCGGCCTGGCTGCTGCCGGGCATAGGCGGCTTGCTGACGGGTGGGCTGCTGGTGGGCGGCGGGTTCCTCTGCGCCGTGCAGCTCTCTCTTTTGTACGGTCGCGAGCTGGCGCCAGACCACACGCGTTATATGGCGGGACTGCTCACCACCGGGTATGCCATTGGTCAGCTGGTGGGTCCGGTCACGTCGGCACTGTCGACCTGGCTCACGCATCGGCTGGAACCTGCGCTGGGGCTGGCGGGGATCGCGCTGTTCGTTGGCGGAGCGTTAGTCTGGAACCGTCAGGCTGAAAGGCAACAGCAATTGCAATAATTATCGTCGTGAATACTGGATTATGTGCGTCGCCTCACGCACAATGAGCGCACACTTTTGCCACAACGAGGGCAAAAGACGCCACACCTGCAGGAGAAAAGAATGTCATCACTCAGTAAAGAAGCAGCCCTTGTCCATGAAGCGCTGGTTGCGCGCGGTCTTGAAACGCCACTGCGCCCGCCCGTGCAGGAGCTGGACAATGATACCCGCAAGAGTCTGATCGCCGGCCATATGACGGAGATCATGCAACTGCTGAATCTCGATCTGAGCGACGACAGCCTGATGGAGACGCCGCACCGCATCGCGAAGATGTACGTCGACGAAATTTTCTCCGGCCTGGATTACGCGAACTTCCCGAAAATCACCGTCATTGAAAATAAGATGAAGGTCGATGAGATGGTGACGGTACGCGATATCACGCTGACCAGCACCTGCGAGCATCACTTTGTGACCATCGATGGTAAAGCGACGGTGGCCTATATTCCAAAAGATACGGTCATTGGCCTGTCCAAGATCAACCGCATCGTGCAGTTCTTTGCCCAGCGTCCGCAGGTGCAGGAGCGTCTGACGCAGCAGATCCTGACCGCACTGCAAACTCTGTTGGGTACTAACAACGTGGCAGTGTCTATCGACGCGGTGCACTACTGCGTGAAAGCGCGCGGCGTGCGTGATGCAACCAGCGCAACCACCACCACTTCGCTGGGTGGCCTGTTCAAATCGAGCCAGAACACCCGCCAGGAGTTCCTGCGCGCCGTGCGTCACCACAACTAATCAGACAGGGCAGGGACCATGGAGCGAAACGTCACGCTCGATTTTGTTCGCGGCGTCGCCATTCTCGGTATCCTGCTGCTGAATATCAGCGCCTTCGGTCTGCCGAAGGCCGCTTATCTGAATCCTGCGTGGTATGGCGACATCACGCGCAGCGACGCCTGGACGTGGGCAATCCTCGATCTCTTTGCACAGGTTAAATTCCTGACCCTCTTTGCGCTTCTGTTTGGCGCGGGACTTCAGCTTCTCCTTAAACGCGGTACGCGCTGGATCCAGTCGCGTTTAACGCTGCTGGTTATCCTCGGTTTTATTCACGGGCTGCTGTTCTGGGACGGCGATATTCTGCTCGCGTATGGTCTGGTGGGGCTGATTTGCTGGCGGCTGATCCGCGACGCGCCCGGTGTGAAAAGCCTGTTTAATACCGGCGTGATGCTCTATGTCATGGGACTGACCGTGTTATTGCTGCTTGGCATGATTGCCGATGCTTCCACCAGTCGTTCATGGATCCCGGATGCGGCCAACCTGCAATATGAGCAGTTCTGGAAGCTGAAAGGCGGCATGGAAGCGATAGGCAACCGGGCCGATATGCTCGGCGATAATCTGCTGGCGCTGGGCGCGCAATACGGCTGGCAACTGGCGGGGATGATGCTGATGGGCGCAGCCCTGATGCGCACCGGCTGGCTGAAAGGGGAATTTAGCCTGCGACACTATCGTCGTACGGGAGCAGGGCTGGTGCTGCTCGGCGTGATCATCAACCTCCCGGCGGTGATGATGCAGTGGCATCTTCAGTGGGATTACCGCTGGTGTGCATTCCTGTTGCAGGTGCCGCGCGAACTGAGCGCGCCGTTCCAGACTATTGGCTATGCGGCGCTGATCTACGGCTTCTGGCCCCAGCTTTCCCGCCTGTGGATCGTCAGTGCGGTGGCCTGCGTTGGGCGGATGGCGTTAAGCAATTACATCCTGCAAACGCTGATATGCACCACGCTTTTCTACCGATTCGGCCTGTTTATGAAATTCGACCGCCTGACGCTGCTGGCGTTTGTTATTCCGGTCTGGATTGTTAACGTGGTGTTTTCGGTTATCTGGCTGCGTTTTTTCCGCCAGGGGCCGCTGGAATGGGCATGGCGACGGTTAACCGTCCGTGCTTCGGGCGTGTCATTGCGTAATACATCCAGATAACGATCTGGATCACAATCATTAACAAAACGGATGTAAGCGTTTTCATCTGTGTGAGCTTCTTCACGTAGTCTCCTCTCTCTCGCTGCCAGAATAGCCACCTTGCTAAACACAGGGGGTGTCTGTGAGTTGCTGCAATCCTTTAAAGGGTGGTGAATATGATCACCATTCGTGACGTCGCCCGCCAGGCGGGTGTTTCTGTTGCTACTGTCTCCCGCGTGCTGAACAACAGTGCGCTGGTCAGCCCTGAAACGCGTGAAACCGTAATGAAAGCCGTGACCCAACTGGGGTACCGGCCAAACGCTAATGCCCAGGCGCTGGCGACGCAGGTCAGCGATACCATTGGCGTAGTGGTGATGGACGTGTCGGACGCCTTCTTCGGCGCGCTGGTCAAAGCGGTGGACGTCGTTGCCCAGCAGCACCAGAAATATGTGTTGATTGGCAACAGCTATCACGAGGCTGAAAAAGAGCGTTATGCCATTGAGGTACTGATCCGCCAGCGCTGTAACGCCCTGATTGTGCACTCTAAAGCCCTGAGCGATGAAGAGCTGGCCGGGTTTATGGAGCAAATCCCCGGCATGGTGCTGATCAATCGTATCGTCCCCGGCTACGCGCACCGCTGCGTCGGTCTGGATAACATCAGCGGCGCGATGATGGCGACGCGGATGCTCATCAGCAACGGCCATCAGCGCATTGGTTATCTGGCCTCCAGCCACGGTATTGAAGACGACATGATGCGCCGCGAGGGCTGGCAAAACGCCCTGAAAGAGCAGGGCATTGCGCCGCTGGAAAGCTGGGTAGGTACCGGTTCGCCGGACATGCAGGGCGGTGAAGCGGCAATGGTGGAACTGCTGGGGCGTAATCTTCAGCTGACGGCCGTGTTTGCCTATAACGACAGCATGGCGGCAGGTGCGCTTACCGCGCTGAAAGACAACGGCATTGCGGTGCCACAGCATTTATCGCTGATCGGCTTTGACGATATCCCGATTGCCCGTTACACCGATCCGCAGCTGACAACGGTGCGTTACCCCATTGCGTCGATGGCGAAACTGGCGACAGAGCTGGCGTTACAGGGGGCGGCAGGGCTGTTAGATCCTGACGCAACGCATTGTTTTATGCCGACTTTAGTTCGCCGCCATTCGGTCGCTATCCGACAAACTGTGGCTCCGATCACTAACTGATAACATCACGTGATGTAACCGTTTTCAATCTGTGAGTAAATTCACAGTATCTTAACAAGCCGCTGTCTATGATGTCAGCGTTTTAGGGGCTGAAACACAATGTAACGGTGATTATTCACTTTTACCGTTACCAGCATGCCTCAAACAACGAATAAAACGCATTTCTGGAGCGTTACCGAACACGGAAGCTGGACATTTTATAAGTGAACTTCGGCGATCAGTAACGTTTTATTAACATCTGCCCGCCGACCGTTTTTCACAAGAACTACCCTGCATAAAAAAAACCGGAGATACCATGAATAAGAAGGTGTTGACTCTGTCTGCTGTCATGGCAAGCATGCTTTTTGGCGCAGCAGCGCACGCAGCGGATACCCGTATTGGCGTGACTATCTATAAATACGACGACAACTTCATGTCCGTTGTGCGTAAAGCAATTGAAAAAGATGCTAAATCAGCGCCAGACGTGCAGCTGCTGATGAATGACTCCCAGAATGACCAGTCCAAACAGAACGATCAGATTGACGTTCTTCTGGCAAAAGGCGTGAAAGCGCTGGCTATCAACCTGGTTGACCCGGCGGCGGCAGGCACGGTGATCGAGAAAGCGCGCGGCCAGAACGTGCCAATTGTCTTCTTCAACAAAGAACCTTCCCGTAAGGCGCTGGACAGCTACGATAAAGCGTATTACGTGGGTACCGACTCCAAAGAGTCCGGGATTATCCAGGGCGATCTGATTGCGAAACACTGGGCGGCGAACCCGAACTGGGATCTGAACAAAGATGGTCAGATTCAGTTCGTTCTGCTGAAAGGCGAACCGGGCCATCCGGATGCTGAAGCACGTACCACCTACGTTATTAAAGAGCTGAACGACAAGGGCCTGAAAACCCAGCAGCTGGCGTTAGACACCGCAATGTGGGACACCGCTCAGGCGAAAGATAAGATGGACGCGTGGCTGTCTGGTCCGAACGCCAACAAAATTGAAGTGGTCATCGCCAACAACGATGCGATGGCAATGGGTGCGGTAGAAGCGCTGAAAGCCCACAACAAATCCGCCATTCCTGTATTCGGTGTGGATGCCCTGCCAGAAGCGCTGGCGCTGGTGAAATCTGGCGCTATGGCCGGTACCGTGCTGAACGATGCCAACAACCAGGCGAAAGCCACCTTCGATCTGGCGAAAAACCTGGCCGACGGTAAAGGCGCCGCTGACGGGACTAACTGGAAAATTGACAACAAAATCGTTCGCGTTCCTTACGTGGGCGTAGACCAGTCCAACCTGGCTGAGTTTATCGGTAAATAAGTTATCTGCATTGTCTTCACTGGGCGCAATTCGTTGCGCCCTTTTATAACGCGATATGCGAGGCCAACAAGGTATAATTATGGTCAGCACAACTACTCAATCGTCCGGTGAATACTTGTTGGAAATGACCGGTGTCAACAAGTCATTCCCCGGTGTTAAGGCGCTCGATAATGTTAATTTAAAAGTTCGTCCACACTCTATTCATGCGTTAATGGGTGAAAACGGTGCGGGTAAATCAACATTATTAAAATGCCTCTTTGGGATCTATCAAAAAGATTCTGGCAGCATTCTTTTTCAGGGAAAAGAGATCGACTTCCATTCAGCGAAAGAAGCGCTGGAGAACGGTATCTCGATGGTACACCAGGAATTAAACCTGGTTCTGCAACGTTCAGTTATGGATAATATGTGGTTGGGTCGTTATCCAACCAAAGGTGTCTTTGTTGATCAGGATAAAATGTATCGCGACACCAAAGCCATTTTTGATGAGCTGGATATTGATATCGACCCGCGCGCACGCGTCGGGACATTATCCGTTTCCCAGATGCAGATGATCGAAATTGCCAAAGCGTTCTCCTATGATGCGAAAATCGTGATCATGGATGAACCGACATCGTCATTAACGGAAAAAGAGGTTAACCATCTTTTTACCATTATTCGTAAGCTGAAAGATCGCGGCTGCGGCATTGTCTATATCTCACATAAAATGGAAGAGATCTTCCAGCTGTGCGATGAAATCACCATCCTGCGCGACGGCCAGTGGATCGCCACCCAGCCGCTGGAAGGGCTGGATATGGACAAGATCATTGCCATGATGGTTGGCCGTTCTCTGAACCAGCGTTTCCCGGATAAAGAAAACAAGCCAGGCGAAGTGATTCTGGAGGTGCGTAACCTGACCTCGCTGCGTCAGCCGTCTATCCGCGATGTCTCTTTCGATCTGCACAAGGGGGAGATCCTTGGCATCGCAGGGCTGGTGGGCGCCAAGCGCACCGATATCGTGGAAACCCTGTTTGGTATCCGTGAGAAAGCCGAAGGCACCATTACGCTGCACGGTAAGAAGATCAACAACCACAACGCCAACGAAGCCATTAATAATGGCTTTGCGCTGGTGACGGAAGAGCGTCGTTCCACCGGTATTTACGCTTATCTGGATATTAACTTTAACTCGTTAATTTCTAATATTCGCAATTATAAAAATAAAGTCGGGCTGCTGGATAATTCCCGCATGAAGAGCGATACCCAGTGGGTGATTGACTCCATGCGCGTGAAAACGCCGGGCCACCGCACGCAAATTGGCTCACTCTCGGGAGGGAACCAGCAGAAAGTCATTATTGGTCGCTGGCTATTAACCCAGCCTGAAATTCTGATGCTGGATGAACCTACGCGCGGTATCGACGTGGGTGCAAAATTTGAGATTTACCAGCTGATCGCCGAGCTGGCGAAAAAAGATAAAGGGATCATTATTATTTCTTCCGAAATGCCGGAATTGTTAGGGATCACAGACCGTATTCTGGTTATGAGCAATGGTCTCGTTGCCGGTATTGTTGAAACCAAAACGACAACGCAAAACGAAATTTTGCGTCTTGCGTCTTTGCACCTTTAAGATCAGGGGCTCCTCATGAGTGCGTTAAATAAAAAAAGTTTTCTCACTTATCTGAAAGAAGGCGGTATTTACGTTGTTCTTTTAGTCTTGCTGGCGATTATTATTTTCCAGGACCCTACGTTCTTAAGTCTGCTGAACTTGAGTAACATTCTGACCCAGTCTTCCGTACGTATTATTATCGCGCTTGGCGTGGCGGGACTTATCGTTACCCAGGGGACTGACCTTTCGGCAGGGCGCCAGGTGGGTCTGGCGGCGGTCATTGCGGCAACCCTGTTGCAGTCGATGGAAAACGCCAACAAGGTGTTCCCGGAGATGGCGACCATGCCGATTTTCGTGGTGATCCTGATCGTGTGCGCCATCGGCGCGGTAATTGGCCTGATTAACGGCATCATCATTGCTTACCTGAACGTTACGCCATTCATCACCACGCTTGGCACGATGATCATCGTTTATGGTATCAACTCCCTGTACTACGATTTCGTCGGCGCGTCTCCAATCTCTGGCTTCGACAGCGGCTTCTCGACCTTCACGCAGGGGTTTGTTGCGCTGGGCAGCTTCCGTCTCTCCTACATCACCTTCTATGCGCTGATTGCGGTGGCGTTCGTCTGGATCCTGTGGAACAAAACCCGCTTCGGTAAAAACATCTTTGCTATCGGCGGTAACCCTGAAGCGGCGAAAGTATCCGGGGTCAACGTGGCTCTGAACCTGCTGATGATTTACGCCCTGTCCGGGGTCTTCTACGCCTTCGGCGGGATGCTGGAAGCGGGCCGTATCGGCTCTGCAACCAACAACCTCGGCTTTATGTACGAACTGGATGCGATTGCAGCCTGCGTGGTTGGCGGCGTCTCCTTCAGCGGCGGCGTGGGGACCGTGCTGGGCGTGGTGACCGGTGTGATCATCTTCACCGTTATCAACTACGGCCTGACCTACATCGGCGTGAACCCCTACTGGCAGTACATCATCAAGGGCGCCATCATCATCTTCGCGGTTGCGCTGGATTCACTGAAGTACGCGCGTAAGAAGTAAGATCTTCAGAATGAAAAGGCCCGCTCACGTAGCGGGCCTTTTTTTGCCCGGTGGCGCGACGCTTACCGGGCCTACAAAATCGCGATCGTAGGTCGGGTAAGGCGAAGCCGCCACCCGACAAAAGTTATTACTTCTTCTGAATTTCCAGCAACTGCTCTGGCGTTACCGCCGGGTAACCCTGTGCATTCTCCGGCACTTCGTGCATCGTTGGGATCGGCACCAGCGGGCCTAAAAAGCGCGGTTCACGTTTGAATAAGTACAGGTCAGCCAGCGCGCCAAAACGAGCGCCAAACTCACGTACGCGCACGCTCAGCATATCCTTTGGCGATGGCACCGCATAACACTGCGCCTGAATGCCCATATGCAGGGCGATAAACAGCGCCCGCTCGCAGTGGAAACGCTGGGTAATGATGATGAAATCATTGGTGTCGAACACCTTGCGGGTACGCACGATGGAATCAAGCGTGCGGAATCCGGCGTAGTCGAGCACGATATCGGCTGGGTCGACGCCTGCGGCAATCAGATCTTTGCGCATCGTCACCGGCTCGTTATAGCTTTGCAGCGCGTTATCGCCGCTCAGCAGCAGATAGTTCACCTTGCCGCTGTTATAGGCGTTCAGCGCGCCCTGAATACGATACCGGTAATACTGATTTATGACGCCAGTGCGGTAATACTTGGCGGTGCCAAGCACCACACCAACCTGACGGTAGGGGAGATCCTGTAGGTCATCAAAAATGTAGGGGGCTGTTTTCCAGCTCATCCAGCGGTCGAGACCCAGCACGATCAACAGCAGTATGCCGACCAGGACAGACAGGCTGTAAAACACGCGCTTTAACATGCAGATGGCTCGTACCGATGATGAAATTTCCCTCAGGCTACTGTACCCGCCTGGTTAGCGCAAGAAACAGCGATTCAACTGAGGGGTTTTTCGTCAGACTGGCGGGCAACTCTGCCCGCCGAACAGATTATGCCAGCAGCACGCGGTCGATGGTTGAACAGCCCAGCGCTTTCAGCGTGGCTGCGGTCGCGTCCCACTGGATCAGCGGCGCATCGGCCTTTTCAGCCAGGATTGCGCGCTGAATATCCGGGTAGTCATACCCGTTCAGGCTCAGCAGGTTCAGGGCACCCTGGAGCGGAGGCAGCGTCGGGTTAAATGCGGCGTTCTCTGCATAGCTGCCGGTGAAGATGCGGCCGTCGCGGCACTGAAGGGCGACGCCGCTTGGAGATTTGCTGTAGGGCGTGTGGCTTTTATTGGCGGCGGCAATGGCCGCTTCGCTCAGCTCATCTCCCGAGAGCGCATAACCGTGGTCCTGCTCGTCCATCAGCAGGGTTTTGATCTCAAGATCTTTCGGGCCGAAAGCATCCGGCAGGTAATCACCCAGCGTATGCGGTGCGCGTCCTGGCAGGTTGATACGCAGTTCAAGACCGCTGTTCAGCTCATTCATAAACTGGCGGCAGTGGCCGCAAGGGGTATAGTTGACGGTGATGGCGCGCAGGGCTTTTTCGCCGCGCAGCCAGGCGTGACTGATGGCGCTCTGCTCCGCGTGGACGGTTTGCTGCATGGTCGCACCAAGAAACTCCATGTTTCCGCCGAAGTACCAGGTTCCGCTCACGCCGCGCGCAATTGCGCCTACGTTAAAATGGGAAAGGTCAGCGCGGGCGCAGGCAGCCGCCAGGGGCAGCAGGGCGAAAGCCAGCGCGTCTTCGTCCAGCCCCGTTGCCTGTTTAAGGGCCGTGACCTGATCTGCCGTCAGCAGGGCGGGGAAATGCGCATCCGCCAGAACCGGAGCCAGGGCTGATTGCAAATTCTCTGCAAGCTGAGAGAAAGCAGCTTGAAAACGTGGATGCATGACGTTGCCTCATCAAGGTTAATGGATCGGTAGTGTACGGAGCCGTACGGCCTTTATATGTGATCCAAATCTCATTATGTGTGCAACTTATGAAATGAAAATGAAAATTGCGCGACGCATCGCAAATTTTAGCCCATGACTGCCAGAATAATCGGGAAGATAAACGGCGCGACCAGGGAAGTGATAATCCCGCAGATGACCAGCGCCAGCGAGCTGAATGCCCCTTCCTGATAATCCAGTTCCGCGCAGCGTGCGGTGCCCAGCGCGTGCGAGGCGGTACCCATCGCCAGACCGCGTGCCGCTTTGGTCCGAATTTTCATGATATTCAGCAGCGTATGACCAAACACCGCGCCCAGGATACCGACAAAAATCACGCACACGGCGCTGATGGCCGGAATGCCCCCGATGCTGCCGCCCACGGCCATGGCAATCGGCGTGGTGACGGATTTAGGCAGGATAGAGGCGGCGATCTGCGGCGACGCGCCCATCAATAAGGCCACCGAGGTACCGGTGATCATCGCAACAAGGCTACCCACAAAGCAGATGGTAATGATGGATTTCCAGCGCGCGCGGATCTGATGCAGTTGCTCATATAAAGGAAACGCCAGCGCCACCACGGCAGGCTGCAACAAATCGTTGAGGATCTTGCTCCCGGCGAAGTAACGCTCATAAGGAATGCCGGTGAGCAGCAGAAAAGGAATAATCACCACCATGGCGACCAGCAGCGGATTGAGCAACGGCATTTTGAAACGCACCGCAAGCTTACGCGCAGCAAAGAACACCACCAGGGTTAACGGCAGGGACCACCAGATATTCGCCATCATTTTTTTGTTTTCTCCCCGACGACCTTGCGTTCGCCATGCACAATGTGTGAACTCCAGCTGACGACCAGGAATACCACCAGCGTACTGATGGCGCAGGAGACCACAATCGGGCCGAACTGCGCTTTAAGCACATCGTAATACTGCATCACCCCAACGCCGATAGGCACAAAAAGCAGGGCCATATAGCGAATGAGAACGAAGCACCCTGGATTAACCCATTTCGCGGGCAGCACCTGTAATGCCAGTAGCACAAACAGGATCAGCATGCCGATAATGCTGCCGGGTATCGTAATCGGCAGCAGCGAAGCGATAAAAATGCCGGCGTACAGGCAGGCATAAATGAGGACGAAGGCGCGAAGGTATTGCCAGATAGTATTCAGTGATTTGCTCATGGTGAAAGTCCTTGCTGAGACGTATTCATCATACAATTAAACCTGAAAATGTGCCACGGATCACATCATGAATTTTGGGCATACCAGACATTCCGCAATGGAACGCCGGGCTTTCAACATACATAGAGAGCAGCTACTATAGCGCGTCTTTTTTCACAGGTACTCAGAATGCGTGTTTTACTGGCCCCGATGGAAGGTGTGCTCGACTCTCTCGTGCGCGAGCTGCTTACCGAGGTGAACGATTACGATCTCTGCGTGACGGAGTTTCTGCGCGTGGTCGATATGTTGCTGCCAGAAAAATCATTTTATCGTCTCTGCCCGGAACTGCATCGTCAGAGCCGCACTCCGTCCGGTACGCTGGTGCGCGTCCAGCTGCTCGGCCAGTATCCTGAGTGGCTGGCTGAAAACGCCGCCCGCGCGGTAGCGCTTGGTTCGTACGGCGTCGATCTTAACTGCGGCTGTCCGTCAAAGCTGGTCAACGGCAGCGGCGGGGGGGCGACGCTACTTAAAGATCCGGAGCTGATTTATCGCGGCGCAAAGGCCATGCGTGAGGCGGTTCCATCGCATCTGCCGGTGACGGTCAAAGTGCGTCTGGGATGGGACAGCGGCGATAAGCAGTTTGAAATTGCTGACGCGGTGCAGCAGGCGGGCGCCACCGAGCTGGTGGTGCACGGGCGAACCAAAGAGGATGGTTATAAAGCCGAGCGCATTAACTGGCAGGCGATTGGCGAGATCCGCAAACGGCTTACGATCCCGGTGATTGCCAACGGCGAAATCTGGGATTATGAGAGCGCGCAGGCCTGCCTCAAAGAGACCGGCTGTAATGCCGTGATGATTGGCCGCGGTGCGCTGAACGTGCCGAACCTCAGCCGGGTGGTGAAATATAATGAGCCGCGGATGCCGTGGGCGGATGTGGTGAAACTACTGCAAAAATACACGCGGCTGGAAAAGCAGGGCGATACCGGCTTGTATCACGTCGCGCGCATTAAGCAGTGGCTGAGTTATTTGCGTAAAGAGTACGACGACGCGCTGGGATTATTTCAGGAGATCCGTACCCTACAGACGTCTGCGGATATTGCCCGGGTGATCCAGTCAAAATCCTGAGCGAAGTGTGAAGTGTTTGCCCGGCGCGGAGCCGGGCAACAGAATCAGAAAATCATCTTAAATACGCCGGTTACCACCAGCAGCCCTATCAGAAATATAATCAAAATAACCCACAACAATATTTTCATTCGCCTCTCCTGCGTATGTCTGTCGAAGTAAGTGTAGCAGCCAATTCATAATTAGCATGAATACATGAAATTAAATCATTGTCTTGGAGAATAAATTTCCGGATATGAAAATGTATAACAATATGCGGATTGCCACGCGTTACTAAAAAACGGAACGTCAGTAAGCGTAAGTTGCGCCTTTATTTTTTTGAGTTCATGGCGTAATGAAACGTTCTCTTACTTTATCTCTGAGTGCTCCTCTTGTTTTTATGCTGGCCGCCTGCGCGCCGGAACATGCCACGGTGTCTCCAGTAAAAACGCAAGCCGCCGCCGCAGCTGTAAATACCCAACTGCGTCATGCCGACTGGCCAAAAAGCGAATGGTGGAAAGACTTTAACGACCCCCAGCTCAACGCGCTGATCGACAAAGCGCTGGCGGATGCGCCGGATATGCAAATTGCCCGTCAGCGTATCACCCTGGCGGAAGCACAGGCGAAAGCCGCTGTCGCTGCTGAGGGTCCACAGCTGGATTTTTCCGCAGATGTTGAACGGCAAAAAATGTCGGCAGAGGGGCTGATGGGGCCATTTGCGCTGACCGACCCGGCGGCGGGGACAACCGGCCCCTGGTACACCAACGGCACCTTTGGTCTGACGGCGGGTTGGGATCTGGATTTATGGGGTAAAAACCGCGCCCAAATTGAGGCCCGCATCGGTCAGGTGAATGCGCAAAAAGCGGAGCTGGAGCAGACCCGCCAGCTGCTCGCCAGCAGCGTCGCGCGGCTGTACTGGGACTGGCAGACCGAGGCCGCGGTGGGTGACGTACTCGCGCAAATCAAACGGGAGCAGGAAAATATCATCGGTGCCGATCGTGAGCTTTATCAGCACGGCATTACCTCCTCGGTGGAAGGCGTTGAAACGGATATTAATGCCAGCAAAACCGATGAACAGCTCGCTGACGTGCACGGCAAAATGAAGGTCATTGAGGCGCGTCTGAATGCGTTGACCCATACCCCTTCAGTCACGCTCGCCCGGCATGCCTTACCTGACGCAGAGGCGTCGTTGCCATCAACGCTCGGTTATGAACTGCTGGCTCGGCGCCCGGATTTGCAGGAGGCGCACTGGTATATCGAAGCATCCATGAGCGAAGTGGATGCCGCCAGAGCCGCGTTCTACCCTGACATCAATTTGATGGCATTCTTGCAGCAGGATGCATTGCACCTGAGTGACCTGTTCCGCTCATCTGCGCAGCAAATGGGCGTAACCGCCGGGCTGACGCTGCCAATTTTTGACAGCGGTCGGTTGAATGCGAACCTGGATATCGCCCAGGCGCAAAACAACCTCTCCGTGGCGAACTACAACAAGGCCGTGGTAGATGCCGTAAACCAGGTTGCCCGGACGGCCAGCGAAGTGGAAACGCTGACCGCCAAAAATCAGCACCAGCAGCAGATCGAAAAAGATGCGGCGCGCGTCGTTGCGCTGGCACAGGCGCGCTTCAGCGCCGGGATCATTGCCGGCTCCCGGGTGAGTGAAGCAAAAATTCCGGCGCTCAAAGAGCGTATTACCGGGTTGATGCTGAAAGGTCAGTACGTGGATGCCACGCTCCAGCTCACCTCCGCGCTGGGTGGCGGATATCATCACGGCTAACATTGCGCATTATCTATACTTACCTCTTTGCAGATTATCAGGAGGTGAGTATGACGCGAGTCGCAATTGTTACCGCATCGGATTCAGGAATTGGCAAAACGACGGCCCTGATGCTGGCCGAACGCGGGTTTGATGTCGGAGTAACCTGGCATTCAGATGAGAAAGGGGCGCTGGCAACCTGCCGTGAAATTGAAGCGCGCGGGCAGCGTGCCGAGGCCATTCATCTCGACTTAAGCAATTTGCCGGAAGGCGCAAAGGCCATTGAAACCCTGATTACGCGTTTCGGGCGGCTGGATGTGCTGGTTAACAATGCCGGGGCGATGAAGAAAGCGCCATTTCTGGACCTGTCGTTTGACGACTGGCGGCACATATTCACCGTTGACGTGGACGGCGCGTTTCTCTGCTCGCAAATCGCGGCGCGTCAGATGGTGAAGCAGGGGGAAGGGGGGCGGATCGTGAATATCACCTCGGTGCATGAACATACGCCATTGCCGGACGCCAGCGCCTATACGGCGGCCAAACATGCGCTGGGCGGGTTAACAAAGTCGATGGCGCTGGAGCTGGTTAAACATAAGATTCTGGTGAACGCCGTTGCGCCCGGAGCGATCGCCACGCCGATGAATGATATGGACGACAGCGAAGTGAAAGAAGGCGCAATGCCGGAAATCCCGCTGGCACGGCCAGGGCATACCAAAGAAATTGCCAGCCTGGTGGCGTGGCTGTGTGACAGCGACGCCAGCTACACCACCGGGCAGTCGTTTATCGTCGACGGCGGTTTTATGCTGGCGAATCCGCAGTTTAAGCCGGAGGGATAGGTTCCCCTCACCCTAACCCTCTCCCTGTGGGAGAGGGAACTAAAAACCCCCTCTCCCTGTGGGAGAGGGCCGGGGTGAGGGCATCAGGCCGCACTCACTCTTCATCCCGCCGCTTTTCGCGATGCTTGAGCCACAGCCGTACCACAATCACCACCGCAACAACCAGGATCAACCAGGCCCAGTGTTTAAGATGCTGATCGAGATTATGCAGCCACGGACCTATTACTTCGCCACCCACGTAGCCAAGCGTGGTGAAAATCAGTGCCCAGGCAATCGCCCCGAGAATGTTCAGCGGCAGGAAGATTTTCGGCGGTAAGCGGCTCGCGCCAATCAGTATTGGCCCGATGATGCGAAAGCCGTACATAAAGCGGGTACCAATCACAAACAGCCAGGGACGTCGCTGGATAAGCCGCTGAGCACGGCGAATTTTCTTTTGATGCTTAGCAAAACGTTGCAAAAGCGTCGGGCCAAAGCGCAGCCCCAGAAAGTAGAGCAGCTGATCGCCAATCATACCGCCCAACGCGACGGCGGCGACCACCAGCGAGAATTTCAGCAATCCCTGATGTGCGGCCACCCCGCCCAGCAGCGTGATGGTTTCGCCTTCCGCGACGCTGCCGATCACCAGCGCGGCGTATCCATATTGTTCAATAAGACCGTTGATATCCATTACGTAAACGTCATCTCCCTTACTGTGCCTGCGTTAATCATATACCCCATCCATCAACCGCGCGGCAATCAACGGAAATTTCCCACTGTACATAAAATAATCTAAAGCCTGCATTATACTTAAGCTATCGCTGACGGGCCGACAACAAGGGGGCGTTATGAACCATGTCTGGGGACTTTTCTCCCATCCCGATCGTGAAATGCAGGTGATCCGTAACGAGAACGAAACGGTCGCGCATCACTATACCCACCATGTCCTGCTGATGGCAGCGGTGCCGGTGGTCTGCGCGTTTATTGGTACTACGCAGATAGGCTGGAACTTTGGTGACGGCACCGTGGTTCAGCTTTCCTGGTTTACCGGACTGTACCTGGCCATTCTGTTTTATGGCCTGATGCTGGCCGGGGTGGCGGTGATGGGGCGGGTCATCCACTGGATGGCGCGCAACTATCCGCAGCGCCCGTCGCTGGCACACTGTATGGTCTTCGCCGGATACGTCGCGACCCCGCTGTTTTTGAGCGGTATTGTCGCGCTCTATCCACTGGTCTGGCTGTGCGCGCTGATCGGTACGGTTGCCCTCTTTTACACCGGTTATCTGCTGTATGTAGGGGTGCCAACCTTCCTCAATATCAATAAAGAAGAGGGCCTGAGCTTCTCCAGCTCTACGCTTGCCATCGGCGTACTGGTCCTTGAGGCGCTACTGGCCCTGACAGTTATTCTTTGGGGTTATGGATACCGTCTCTTTTAAGTTCCCTGCATTGCTGGCGTAAATGCCAGCAATGCAGCATCTGGTTATGATTCTCCGCTGGCGACAACGCACGGTGACCGCTATGATGCCGAAGCCAGCCTGTGTTTATCCGTTGACACAGGCGGTGTACGTCATAACGTGCGTGAATTATTATCAGAAGTCTCATCATGCTGAAATTTCGAGTGTCACTCCTTAGTCTTGCGCTGCTGCTGGGCGTCTCCGCTACCGCGCCAGCCATCGCCAAAACGACCGCAGTCGCCACCGCTGCTGCGCAACCCCAGATTGCGTCCGGCAGCGCGATGATCGTTGACCTGAATACCAACAAGGTGATCTACGCCAGTCATCCGGATCTGGTGCGCCCGATCGCTTCCATAACCAAAGTCATGACCGCGATGGTGGTGCTTGATGCACGACTGCCGCTGGACGAAAAGCTGAAGGTGGATATCAGCCACACGCCAGAGATGAAAGGGATCTACTCTCGCGTGCGTCTGAACAGTGAAATCAGCCGTAAAAATATGCTGCTGCTGGCGCTGATGTCCTCTGAGAACCGCGCGGCGGCAAGCCTTGCCCACCATTATCCTGGTGGTTACGACGCGTTTATCCGCGCGATGAACGCCAAAGCCAAAGCGCTGGGGATGAAAAATACCCATTTCGTAGAGCCAACCGGTCTGTCGATTCATAACGTCTCGACGGCGCGTGATTTAACCAAGCTGCTGATCGCCAGTAAGCAATACCCGCTGATCGGTCAGCTCAGTACCACGCGTGAGGAGATGGCGACATTCTCGAACCCGGCGTATACGCTGCCGTTCCGCAACACTAACCATCTGGTGTATCGCGATAACTGGAATATTCAGTTAACCAAGACCGGATTCACTAATGCGGCAGGGCACTGCCTGGTGATGCGCACCGTGTTTAACGGTAAGCCAGTGGCGCTGGTGGTGATGGATGCCTTCGGCAAATATACCCACTTTGCGGACGCCAGCCGCCTGCGCACCTGGATTGAAACCGGGAAAGTGCAGCCGGTGCCGGCTTCAGCGCTGGCGTATAAAAAGCAGAAAGCGGAACAGATGGCGACGGCGCAGAACGACTGAGCCGCCTGTCTGTGCCGGGTGGCGGCTTCGCCTTACCCGGCCTACGGCCCTAAAGCGGCCCCGATACGTAGGCCCGGTAAGCGAAGCGCCACCGGGCGAAAGCGCCTACTCCGGCAGCGTCCAGTCACCATCGTTGAGTGGACGCTGCATGATCAACGTATCCCGCCAGTCCCCCTTCTTATACCCCACGCTGCGCAGTTGACCGACAACCTCGAAGCCATGTTTTTTATGCAGCCGTAACGATCCCGCATTATTGTTTCCGTCACCAACCACGGCAATCATCTGCCGCCAGGGTCCTTGTTCACAACGGGCGATCAGTGCCTGGAGTAAGGCCGAGCCAAACCCGCGCCCGGTAGTGCTGGCATCCACATAGATGGATTCCTCAAGGGTGTACCGGTAGGCCTGGCGTGGACGATAAAACGTGGCGTAGCAGTAGCCGACAACAATGCCGCGATACAGCGCAACCAGCCACGGTAAACCGCTGTCGGTCACGCTCTTCATCCGCTGAAGCATCTCATCGACGGTGGGAGGAACTTCCTCGAAGGACGCACGGCCATGAAGCACATGCCAGGCGTATATCGCCGAGATGGCATGCGCATCGTCAGGAAGGGCGTCGCGCACCTCGATTTCAGTTTCGGGGAAAATTTCTACAGCCGACATGTTCTGCCCGCTCCTTGTTTGGAAAGCCAGAGAAACGTTTCTCTGGCAACAGGCAGATACTCTAGTACGTTTGAGGAGGGCTTAACAATCTCTTAAATTTGGCTATAAGAGTTCATCAGAGGCTTGCGTATCGTGTTCCTCTGTTTCGGCACTCTCTTTCCAGTATTTCTTCCGCGTTGTCTTACCAATGCCCGGGTTCATACTGTTTGTAGGGTCATTTTTGCGATAAAACTGTTTAAGCGTCTCCGGCGCTTTGTACAGGTGTCCTACGTTGTGCTCGGCAGGATATTGCGCGCCACGCTCGTGCAGCAGCGCCAGCATCTGTTCTTTCAGCGCGTGTGCATCAACCCCTTTTTTGACGATGTAATCCTGATGGAAGACATAGCACATAAAGTGGCCGTAATAGAGCTTATGCACCAGCTTGCTGTCGATCTCCGGCGGCAGATGTTCAAACCACTCGGTATCGTTGCGACGCAGGGCGATATCCAGCGCCAGAATATCCTCCACCTCTTCGGAATGCACCGCCTGATAACGGATGGCAGCACCCGCCGCGGCGAAGCGGTGCAGGAAGGCTTTGCTGCCTTCTTCCGGCGTACAGGCAAAGAAATCCCCGTCGGCGGTTTTGAAGAATTCGGTGAGCCAGCTCTGCGCTTCGGCAATTCCGTCCCCGGCCATTTTCAGCAGCAGATGGTGCTCATACTTGTCGCGCCAGGTCTTCATCCGCTCCGGTAAATGCGCCGGGAAGACGTTACCCAGCTTCTGCATAAAGCGGTCGGTGAAGTGCGGTTTGAACAACGATACTTTCTCCAGCATCGCGTCGGTGCGGCCCTTCATAGTGAAGAAGAATGGCATTTTGTCGGTGCCGAGCTTGTCGATCATCAGGAAGGTATCTTTGCCGTAGCGCTCTGCGATGTCGTAAATGTCCCGGTGCATATACTCGCCTGCCACCGGCAGGTGAGTGAACTCGGCCAGAATATGACGACGGATCTCCGTCAGCACCTCCGGCTGATTGGTGCCGATGTAAAACACCTGCTGCTTTTTCTCTGCCGGGAAGGTATCGAGGCGCACCGCAAAAACGGCCAGCTTGCCCGCGCAGCCGGAGGATTCAAACAGGCGATCCGGATCGGCGTTATAGCGCGCCGGCGTATCGGCATTGATATCGCGCACGCGGGTGATGTAATCGTGGTCATGCGCGTGACGGCCATCGTGCTGAACGTCTTCGTCCTTTACGCGGTCATCGTCGAGTTTGCTGAGGATCTGCTCTGGCGTTACGCCCAGATCGATCCCCAGATGGTTAACCAGCGTCAGCTTGCCGTTTTCATCGATACGGGCGAACAGCGACATTTCCGTGTAAGCCGGGCCGCGCTGCACCAGCGAGCCGCCGGAGTTATTGCAGATCCCGCCGATCACCGAGGCGCCAATGCACGATGAGCCGATCACCGAGTGCGGTTCGCGTCCCAGCGGCTTAAGCGCTTTTTCCAGCGAGTAAAGCGTGGTGCCGGGGAAGGCGAGCACCTGTTCGCCCTTGTCCAGCAGGTGCAGTTTGTCGAGGCGCAGGGTGCTGATAATCACGATGTCACGATCGTAATCGTTGCCGTTCGGCGTGGAGCCTTCGGTCAGGCCGGTATTCGCAGCCTGCATTAAAATAATCTTGTCTGCCGCAACGCAGGCGCTGAGCACGCGCCACAGTTCGAGCAACGTACCGGGGAAGACTACCGCCAGCGCGTCGCCCTGGCCGGAGCGAAAGCCCTTCCGATAGCGGGCGGTTTTGGCCGGGTCGGTAAGCAGGTGAGAGTGACCAACCAGGCGAGACAGTTCGTTAATAAATGTAGTGTTATCGTCAGTTCGAACAGAAGACATCTTCCACTCCTTGTGGTGGGGCAAATTTCTCGCTGTAAAGCATAGCGCGATTAGCCGTTGAGCGGTCGGGTATTCATGAGAAAAATCAGAGAATAACCCTGCAAGGTTTTCAGGCTTTATGGCACACTGCGCTTTTCGCACGGTCTGGCCGGGTGCTTCCCGCGGTTATTGATGAGAGAGAATAACAACATGAAATGGCTATGTTCTGTAGGTGTCGCCGTCAGCCTGGCGCTGCAACCTGCGCTGGCAGAGGATTTGTTTGGTAATCACCCGCTCACGCCCGAAGCCCGCGACGCCTTTGTCACGGATTTACTCAAAAAGATGACGGTCGATGAGAAAATCGGCCAGCTGCGCCTGATCAGCGTCGGTCCGGATAACCCGAAAGAAGCCATTCGCGAGATGATCAAAGACGGGCAGGTAGGGGCCATTTTTAACACCGTTACCCGCCAGGATATCCGCAAGATGCAGGATCAGGTGATGGAGCTGAGCCGCCTGAAAATTCCACTGTTCTTCGCTTATGACGTGGTGCACGGCCAGCGTACCGTCTTCCCGATTAGCCTCGGCTTAGCCTCCTCTTTTAATCTTGATGCGGTGAAAACCGTCGGGCGCGTTTCGGCATATGAAGCCGCAGACGACGGCCTGAATATGACCTGGGCGCCGATGGTTGACGTCTCCCGCGATCCGCGCTGGGGCCGCGCTTCGGAGGGCTTCGGTGAAGACACGTATTTAACCGCCACGATGGGCAAAACCATGGTGGAAGCGATGCAGGGCAAAAGCCCGGCAGATCGTTACTCGGTCATGACCAGCGTCAAGCACTTCGCTGCCTATGGCGCGGTGGAGGGCGGTAAAGAGTACAACACCGTCGACATGAGCCCACAGCGCCTGTTTAACGACTACATGCCGCCATACAAGGCAGGGCTGGACGCGGGGAGCGGCGCGGTGATGGTAGCGCTGAACTCTCTCAACGGCACGCCTGCCACCTCCGATTCGTGGCTGCTGAAAGACGTGTTGCGCGACCAGTGGGGCTTTAAGGGCATTACCGTCTCTGACCACGGCGCGATTAAAGAGCTGATTAAACACGGCACGGCGTCCGATCCGGAAGACGCGGTACGCGTGGCGCTCAAGTCCGGCATCAACATGAGCATGAGCGACGAGTACTACAGCAAATACCTGCCGGGGCTGGTGAAGAGCGGCAAAGTGACGATGGCAGAGCTGGACGACGCCGCTCGCCACGTGCTGAACGTGAAATATGACATGGGGCTGTTTAACGATCCTTACAGCCATCTGGGGCCGAAGGATTCAGACCCGGCGGACACTAACGCCGAAAGCCGTCTGCACCGTAAGGAAGCCCGGGAAGTAGCGCGCGAAAGCCTGGTGCTGCTGAAAAACCGTCTCGACACGCTGCCGCTGAAAAAATCCGGCACCATTGCCGTGGTTGGTCCGCTGGCCGACAGCAAGCGCGACGTCATGGGCAGCTGGTCCGCCGCAGGCGTGGCGGATCAGTCCGTTACCGTGCTGACCGGCATTAAGAGCGCCGTGGGTGATAATGCAAAAGTGGTTTACGCCAAAGGCGCGAACGTCACCAACGATAAAGACATCGTGACCTTCCTCAACCAGTACGAGGAAGCGGTGAAGGTGGATCCGCGCACGCCGAAAGAGATGATCGACGAAGCGGTGAACGCCGCGAAGCAGTCCGACGTGGTGGTCGCGGTGGTGGGTGAAGCGCAGGGGATGGCGCACGAAGCCTCCAGCCGTACCGACATTACCATCCCGCAAAGCCAGCGCGATCTGATCGCGGCCCTGAAAGCCACCGGCAAGCCGCTGGTGCTGGTGCTGATGAACGGGCGTCCGCTGGCGCTGGTGAAAGAAGACCAGCAGGCTGACGCCATTCTGGAAACCTGGTTCGCCGGTACCGAAGGCGGTAACGCCATTGCCGACGTGCTGTTTGGCGATTACAACCCGTCCGGCAAGCTGCCGATGTCCTTCCCGCGCTCCGTCGGGCAGATCCCGGTTTACTACAGCCACCTGAACACCGGTCGTCCGTATAACGCCGACAAGCCGAACAAGTACACGTCTCGTTATTTCGATGAGGCGAACGGCCCGCTGTATCCGTTTGGCTATGGCCTGAGCTACACCACCTTTAAGGTCTCTGACGTGAAAATGTCAGCGCCTACGATGAAGCATGACGGCAAAGTGACCGCCAGCGTGGAGGTGACCAACAGCGGCAAACGCGAAGGCGCGACGGTGATCCAGATGTACATTCAGGATGTCACGGCCTCCATGAGCCGTCCGGTGAAACAGCTGCGCGGCTTCGAGAAGGTCAACCTGAAACCGGGCGAAACCAGAACGGTCAGCTTCCCGATTGACGTGAATGCGCTGAAGTTCTGGAACCAGCAGATGAAATACGATGCCGAGCCTGGCAAATTCAACGTCTTCATTGGCGTGGATTCCGCCCGCGTGAACAAAGCCGAATTCGAGCTGCAATAATCTTACCTTCCTCCCCATCCCCCGCCTGGCGGGGGATGCCTCTCATCTTGTACGAAAAACGGTTAAATTCGCTGTTTTAAGCTACGCTTTTGTCTCAAGCCTATGAAAAAGGCCACAAAATAATGAGGAAAGCAGAATGACGATTATTAAGGGGATAACAGGATCGGCGGTGCTTCTGGCGGCGCTAAGCCTGCCGCTACAGGCCGCAGAGCCGGTTAAGGTGGGTTCCAAAATTGATACCGAGGGCGCGTTGCTCGGCAATATCATTTTGCAGGTACTCGAAAGCCACGGCGTGAAAACGGTCAATAAAGTACAGCTTGGCACCACACCTGTCGTACGCGGTGCCATCACGTCCGGCGAGCTGGATATCTACCCGGAATACACCGGCAACGGGGCATTCTTCTTCAAGGATGAAAACGATCCGGCCTGGAAAAATGCCAAAGCCGGGTACGAAAAAGTCAAAAAGCTGGACGCGGAAAAAAATAAGCTGGTCTGGCTTACGCCGGCACCGGCCAACAACACCTGGACCATCGCGGTGCGTAAAGATATTGCCGAGAAAGGCAAGCTCACCTCGCTTGACGATCTCAGCCGCTACCTGAAAGAGAAGGGCGAGTTTAAGCTCGCGGCCTCGGCAGAGTTTATCGAGCGCGCTGATGCCCTGCCAGCGTTTGAAAAAGCCTATGATTTCAAGCTCGATCAGTCTCAGCTGCTCTCGCTGGCGGGCGGCGACACGGCGGTGACCATTAAGGCGGCGGCGCAGCAAACCTCCGGCGTCAACGCGGCGATGGCCTACGGCACCGACGGCCCGGTCGCGGCGCTTGGTCTGCAAACCCTGACCGACCCGAAAGGCGTTCAGCCCATTTACGCTCCAACCCCGGTCGTGCGCGAGGCGGTGCTGAAAGCCTACCCGGATATTGCGGAATGGCTCAAACCGGTGTTTGAAAAACTGGATGCGAAAACGCTGCAACAGCTGAATGCCAGCATTGCCGTTGAGGGGCTGGATGCCAAAAAGGTGGCTGCCGACTTCCTGAAACAACAAGGGCTTGTGAAGTAACGGGACAAGGCTGTGCCAATAAAATGTCATAACCGCGTCCTGCTGCTGTTGGCCTGTGTGGCCATTGCGGCGGTCGCGTTACCCTTTGTAAATGTCGCGCCAAACCGTCTGGTGTCGGGCGAACCGCGCGCGCTCTGGCAGATCTGGTCATTTACGCCGCTACTGCTGGGCGCGGCGCTGGCGAGTACTGTAGCCTTAGCCTTCTGGCCAGGGCGAGCCGCCCTTTGGCTGACGCTTCTGCTCAGCGAAGCACTGTTTATCGTGCTGTTCTGGAGCGCGGGACAGGCGGCAACGCAGATGGCCTCGGTTGAAAGCCCGCTGGCGCGCACGTCGATTGGCAGCGGGCTGTGGCTGTGGCTGGCACTTTGTCTGCTGGTCTGTAGCGATGCCATTCGCCGTCTCACACCGCTACCCGTCTGGCGCTGGCTGCTGAACGCGCAATTCTGGGTTATCCCTCTGCTGATCCTCTTCAGCGGCGATCTGAATCAACTCTCGCTGTTAAAAGAGTACGCCAACCGCCAGGAGGTGTTTGACAACGCGCTGGCGCAACATCTGACGATCCTGTTCGGGACGCTGATCCCGGCGCTGCTGCTGGGCGTGCCGCTGGGCATCGGGTGCTACCGGCATCCCAGCCGCCAGGGTGCCGTCTTTACCGTGCTCAACGTTATTCAGACCATCCCCTCCGTTGCCCTGTTTGGCCTGCTGATTGCCCCCCTGGCCGGTCTGGTGAAATCCTTCCCTGCGTTGGCCGCGGCAGGCATTGCCGGAACCGGGCTGACGCCTGCCCTTATCGCCCTTGTGCTGTATGCGCTGCTGCCGCTGGTGCGCGGCGTGGTGGCGGGGTTAAGCCAGGTTCCGCCTGACGTGCTGGAAAGCGCCCATGCGATGGGGATGAGTGCGCGCCAGTGTTTCTGGAAAATACAGCTGCCGCTTGCGCTTCCGCTGCTGGTTCGCAGCCTGCGGGTGGTGACGGTGCAAACCGTGGGGATGGCGGTGATTGCCGCGCTGATCGGGGCGGGCGGCTTTGGGGCACTGGTCTTCCAGGGGCTGCTCAGCAGCGCGCTGGATCTGGTGCTGCTGGGCGTTGTGCCGACGATTGCGCTGGCGGTCGTACTGGATGCATTGTTTGCCCTGTGGCTCGCGCTGCTCAGGAGAAGAGCCAATGATTGAATTTCATGATGTGAGTAAAACCTTTGCGGGCCGTCCGGCGGCAAGCCACCTCAATCTGCATTTTGCCGAGGGGGCGTTCTCGGTATTGATCGGGACGTCGGGGTCGGGAAAATCGACGACGCTGAAGATGATCAACCGGCTGGTGGAACATGACAGCGGGACGATTCGCTTTGCCGGAGAGGAGATCCGCAGCCTGCCGGTGCTGGAACTGCGGCGGCGTATGGGCTACGCCATTCAGTCCATCGGCCTGTTTCCCCACTGGACGGTGGCCCAGAACATTGCCACCGTGCTACAGCTGGAAAAATGGTCCCGGGGGAAGATCAATGAGCGTGTCGACGAGCTGATGGCGCTGCTGGGCCTGGACGCGTCGCTTCGCGACCGCTATCCGCACCAGCTTTCCGGCGGACAGCAGCAGCGGGTCGGGGTGGCGCGCGCGCTGGCCGCTAACCCGCAGGTGCTGCTGATGGATGAGCCCTTCGGCGCGCTGGATCCGGTCACCCGCGGCGCACTTCAGGCGGAGATGAGTCGCATCCACCGTATTCTAGGGCGCACCATCGTGCTGGTGACGCATGATATCGACGAAGCGCTGCGGCTGGCCGATCGTCTGATACTGATGGATCACGGCGAAGTCGTCCAGCAGGGTACGCCGCTTGAGCTGTTAACCTCGCCAGCGAATGATTTTGTGCGTGAATTTTTTGGCCGCAGCGAGCTTGGCGTCAGGCTGCTCTCGCTGCGCACCGTCAGGGACTATCTGCGTCCGCAGGATGCGCAAATCGGTGGTGAACCGCTGCACGATGGGATGAGCCTGCGCGATGCCCTGTCGGCGTTTGTCGCCCGGCAGTGCGAGGTGTTACCCGTTGCGGACGGGCAGGGGACGCCATGCGGGACGATCCATTTTCGCGATCTGCTGGCGGGGGAGGTGACGCGTGAAGTGGGTCCGTGATCCGTTACTCTGGCTGACAGGGCTGTTTATCGCCTTACTCTACCTGATGCCGCACAGCGCGGCGCTGTTTAATGCGCTTATTCCCGGGCTGCCGCGCCCGGTGTACCAGCAGGAGAGCTTTGTTAATCTCACCCTGGCGCACTTCTGGCTGGTGGCGGTGTCAAGCGTGATTGCCATCGTGCTGGGCACAGGCGCCGGGATTGCGGTGACGAGACCCGCGGGCAGGGAGTTTCGTCCGCTGGTGGAGACCATCGCCGCAACGGGGCAGACCTTCCCGCCGGTGGCCGTGCTGGCGATTGCCGTGCCGGCGATCGGTTTTGGGCAGGAGCCTGCCATCATTGCGCTGATTTTGTACGGCGTGTTGCCCATTCTGCAAGGGACGCTGGCGGGGATTGCGGCGGTGCCTGCATCGGTGCTGAGCGTAGCGGAAGGGATGGGGATGAGCGCCTGGCAGCGGCTGGTGAAGGTCGAACTGCCGCTGGCCGCACCGGTGATTATCGCCGGCGTGCGAACGTCCGTGATTATCAACATTGGTACGGCAACCATCGCCTCGACGGTCGGAGCCAATACGCTGGGAACGCCGATCATTATCGGGTTAAGCGGGTTTAATACGGCTTACATTATTCAGGGGGCGGTTCTGGTTGCGCTGGCGGCGATTGTGGTGGATCGCCTGTTTGAACGCCTGGCCGGATACCTCAGCCAACACCGCCGCGAACAATAAATGAATAACCTGCAAGCATAACGCCACCGATACCGCTGATGGCCATCAGTGCAAAGAGGGTAATTACGGCCAGTTTCGTTGCCTTCATCATGTGCTCCTGTTGTTAACGGAACAATTATACGGTGAAGCGCAGCTGTTAATGAACCATTAAATGCCGTTACGACGCATTTGGCCCCAGCGAGTAAACGGGATAACCATGTTCGCGCCATTCCGTCAGGAGCTGCTGCTGGGAAGCGGAGGGGACTTCGCCGCACCAGACCAGCAGCGTCTGTCCCTCAAACAGTTCCGGTCTGAGCTGGGCCAGGGAGTGGGCAAGCACGTCAACGCGCCAGCCCTGCTGGGTGGCAATCCAGGCTTCGAGCCACAGCCGGGTGGTATCGTGTACGTTCCAGCCGATCACCAGCGCATCTTTGCTGTTTTTATTCCGCGCTGAGGCAAGACAGACGGAAATATAGTTAATCAGCACGCCATCAAGCATGCTGAGCAGTGCCTGTAAGGTGGTTTGCTGATACTGAAGCCGACGCCGTAGGGGAATAAAAAGATGGGTGATCAAGGTTTGCGCCGGGTAGTCTCGACCCTGTTCTTTGATCCAGCCGCGCAAACGCTGCAAATTGCCACTCTGCAACAGCCTCAGCAGCGTTTCCTGCTGCTCGCGCCAGAGAAGTTGCGTATCTGGATCGTCCTGGCTCAGAAGCGATTTTACCTTGCCGACCTGTACGCCATTGTCGATCCAGCTTTTGATCTCGCGGATCCGGTCAATATCCGCATCGTTAAACAGGCGGTGCCCGCCGTCCGTTCTTTGCGGCTTAAGCAATCCATACCGTCGCTGCCACGCCCGTAGCGTAACGGGATTGATATCACACAGGAGTGCCACTTCACCTATTGTGTAAAGCGCCATTTTCGCCCCCAGGCTTGCGCGTCCCCAGCTTAACTGTAGACCCACTTTGCGGAACCAGGAAGATTTGATTCTTTTTTGTACAAATTATACGAAAGACAGGTTATCTCCGGCAAAAGGTGTGATGGCGGACACGATTTATCGCTTTTTTGGCACGTTTCAAAGAAAGTTAACCGCTATCAGTGTATGTTACGCGTTTTTAGAATGTGCGGTTTGTGAGTATGTACGAGTTTAATCTGGTGCTGCTGTTGCTTCAGCAGATGTGCGTGTTCCTTGTCATCGCCTGGTTGATGAGCAAAACGCGCCTGTTTATCCCGCTGATGCAGGTCACCGTCCGTCTGCCGCACAAATTCCTCTGCTACGTCGTATTTTCCATATTCTGCATTATGGGGACCTGGTTTGGTCTCCATATCGAAGATTCCATCGCCAATACGCGCGCCATCGGCGCGGTAATGGGCGGGCTGCTCGGAGGCCCGGTTGTCGGCGGTCTGGTGGGGTTAACCGGCGGCCTGCACCGCTATTCGATGGGCGGTATGACGGCGCTGAGCTGCATGATCTCCACCATCGTCGAAGGGCTGCTCGGTGGTCTCGTCCACAGCTATATGATTAAGCGCGGTCGCCCGGATAAAGTGTTCAGTCCCTTTACCGCAGGGGCGATTACCTTCGTGGCGGAAATGGCGCAGATGGCGATCATCCTGCTGATCGCGCGCCCGTTTGACGATGCGTTACATCTGGTCAGCAGCATTGCCGCACCGATGATGGTCACCAATACCGTAGGTGCGGCGCTGTTTATGCGCATTCTGCTCGACAAACGCGCCATGTTCGAAAAATACACCTCGGCATTTTCTGCCACCGCCTTAAAAGTTGCGGCGTCGACGGAAGGGATCCTGCGGCAGGGATTCAACGAGGAGAACAGCATGAAGGTGGCGCAGGTGCTGTATAAAGAGCTGGATATCGGAGCCGTGGCGATTACCGATCGCGAGAAGCTGCTGGCGTTTACCGGTACCGGCGACGACCACCATCTGCCGGGCAAACCGATCTCCTCGGCCTATACCCTGCGCGCTATTGAAACGGGTGAAGTGGTGTATGCCGACGGAAATGAAGTGCCGTACCGCTGTTCCCTGCATCCGCAGTGCAAACTCGGCTCTACGCTGGTCATTCCCCTGCGGGGTGAAAACCAGCGCGTCATGGGCACTATTAAGCTTTACGAAGCCAAAAACCGCCTGTTCAGCTCCATCAACCGCACGCTGGGGGAGGGGATCGCCCAGCTGCTTTCGGCGCAAATCCTGGCGGGGCAGTATGAACGGCAAAAAGCGCTGCTGACGCAGTCAGAAATTAAGCTCCTGCACGCTCAGGTGAACCCGCATTTCCTGTTTAACGCGCTCAACACGCTGAAGGCGGTGATCCGCCGCGACAGCGATCAGGCCGCGCAGCTGGTGCAATTTCTCTCGACCTTTTTCCGCAAAAATCTGAAGCGACCCTCGGAGATCGTCACCCTCGCGGACGAGATTGAGCATGTAAACGCCTATCTGCAAATTGAAAAAGCGCGCTTCCAGTCACGTTTACAGGTGTCGTTATCCGTCCCGGACGATCTGGCGTATCAGCATCTTCCGGCCTTTACCCTGCAACCGATTGTAGAAAATGCCATTAAGCATGGGACGTCGCAGCTGCTGGGAAGTGGAGAGATTATGATTTCCGCTTCCCGTTTTAACCACCATCTGGTGCTGGATATTGAAGACAACGCGGGGCTATATGAAGCTTCCGCGTCAGGCGGTCTGGGCATGAGCCTGGTGGATAAACGCCTGCGCGCGCATTTTGGTGACGACTGCGGTATCACCGTCGCCTGTGAGCCAGACCGCTATACCCGAATTACTTTACGATTGCCGCTGGAGGAGAACGCATGTTAAGAGTGCTGATTGTCGATGATGAGCCGTTAGCACGGGAAAACCTGCGTGTTCTGTTGCAGGAGCAGAGTGATATCGAGGTTGTGGCGGAATGTGCCAATGCGATTGAAGGCATCGGTGCGGTGCATAAACTGCGCCCGGACGTGCTGTTCCTCGATATTCAGATGCCGCGCATCAGCGGGCTGGAGATGGTCGGCATGCTCGACCCGGAGCACCGTCCCTATATCGTCTTTCTGACGGCCTTTGATGAGTACGCGGTAAAGGCGTTTGAAGAGCACGCATTTGATTATCTGCTGAAGCCGATTGAAGAGAAACGCCTTGAAAAGACCCTGACCCGCCTGCATCAGGAGCGTACCGTGCAGGACGTGACGCTGCTGCCGGAGCATCAGCAGCCCCTGAAGTTTATACCCTGTACCGGGCACAGCCGGATTTACCTCCTGCAAATGGACGACGTTGCCTTTGTCAGCAGCCGTCTGAGCGGGGTATACGTCACCAGCGCTGAAGGTAACGAAGGCTTTACCGAGCTGACCCTGCGCACGCTGGAGAGCCGCACGCCGCTAATCCGCTGCCATCGTCAGTATCTGGTGAACATGGCGCACCTGAAAGAGATCCGTCTGGAAGATAACGGCCAGGCCGAGCTGGTGTTACGTGCCGGGCAAACCGTTCCCGTCAGTCGTCGCTACCTGAAAAGTTTGAAAGAGGCGATAGGGCTGTAAAACTGGTACACTGCGCGCCATTGCATCATCGACATTCGAAGGCTCTATGCTAAGTAACGATATTCTTCGTAGCCTGCGCTACACCCTGAAAGCGAACAATAATGACATGGTGCGCATTCTTGCGCTCTCCGACATGGAATCCACGTCCGCCGGGTTCGACACCTGGATGACTAAAGAAGATGAAGAAGGTTTTGTTCGCTGCCCGGACATTATTCTGTCGGGCTTTCTGAATGGCCTGATCTACGACAAGCGCGGCAAAGATGAATCTGCGCCTGAGCTGGCGCTGGAGCGTCGGGTGAATAACAACACGGTGCTGAAAAAGCTGCGTATTGCTTTCTCCCTGAAAACTGACGACATTCTGGCGATCATGACCGAGCAGAAATTTCGCGTGTCGATGCCGGAAATCACTGCCATGATGCGCGCCCCGGATCATAAGAATTACCGCGAGTGTGGGGATCAGTTTCTGCGTTATTTCCTGCGTGGGTTGACGCAGCGGGTGCATAACCAGAAGGGGTAATTTTAGCCGGGTGGCGGCTTCGCCTGACCCGGCCTACAAAACCCGTAGGCCCGTGCAAGCGTAGCGCCGCCGGGCAAAAAAAAGCCGGATTCTCATCCGGCTTTTTTATTACTTCACCTGCTGACCCGGCTTCGCGCCTTCGTCAGGGCTTAAAAGGAAGATATCTTTCCCGCCCGGGCCTGCGGCCATCACCATCCCCTCAGAGATGCCGAAGCGCATTTTGCGCGGCGCCAGGTTTGCCACCATCACGGTCTGACGACCAATCAGCACCTGCGGATCGGGATACGCGGAACGAATGCCGGAGAAGACGTTACGCTTCTCGCCGCCCAGATCCAGGGTCAGACGCAGCAGTTTGTCAGAACCTTCCACGAACTCCGCGTTTTCGATCAGCGCCACGCGCAGGTCGACTTTGGCGAAATCATCAAAGGTGATGGTCTCCTGAATCGGATCGTCCGCCAGCGGGCCGGTCACCGGTGCGGCAGCCGCTTTCACCTCTTCTTTGGATGCTTCCACCAGCGCGTCAACCTGCTTCATCTCGATGCGGTTATACAGCGCCTTGAAGGTGTTCACCTTGTGGCCGAGCAGCGGCTGCTGGATGGCATCCCAGGTCAGTTCGGTGTTCAGGAATGCTTCCGCGCGGGCTGCCAGCTGCGGCAGAACCGGCTTCAGCCAGGTCATCAGCACGCGGAACATGTTCAAACCCATGGTGCAGATCGCCTGCAAGTCGGCGTCGCGGCCTTCCTGTTTCGCCACCACCCACGGCGCCTGCTCGTCCACATAGCGGTTGGCCACGTCTGCCAGCGCCATGATTTCGCGAATGGCTTTACCGAATTCACGGCTTTCCCAGGCTTCGGCAACCGCAGCGGCGGCGTCGGTGAAGGTTTTATACAGCTCAGGATCGGCCAGTTCGGCAGAAAGCACGCCGTCAAAGCGTTTGGCGATAAAACCTGCGTTACGGGACGCCAGGTTCACCACCTTGTTGACGATGTCCGCGTTCACGCGCTGTACGAAATCTTCCAGATTCAGGTCGATATCGTCGATGCGGGAAGAGAGCTTCGCGGTGTAGTAGTAGCGCAGGCTGTCCGCGTCAAAGTGGTTCAGCCAGGTGCTGGCCTTAATAAACGTCCCGCGAGATTTAGACATCTTCGCGCCGTTCACCGTTACGTAGCCATGTACGAACAGGTTGGTCGGCTTGCGGAAGTTGCTGCCTTCCAGCATTGCTGGCCAGAACAGGCTGTGGAAGTAAACGATGTCTTTACCGATGAAGTGATACAGCTCGGCATCGGAATCTTTCTTCCAGTATTCGTCGAAGCTTACGGTGTCGCCGCGCTTGTCACACAGATTCTTGAACGACCCCATGTAGCCAATCGGCGCATCAAGCCAGACGTAAAAATATTTGCCCGGCGCGTTCGGGATTTCGAAGCCAAAGTAGGGCGCATCGCGGGAGATATCCCACTGTTGCAGCCCGGATTCGAACCACTCCTGCATTTTGTTCGCGACCTGCTCCTGCAACGCACCGCTTCGGGTCCACGCCTTCAGCATTTCGCTGAACGACGGCAGGTCGAAGAAGAAGTGCTCGGAGTCACGCATTACCGGCGTCGCGCCGGAGACCACGGACTTCGGTTCGATAAGCTCGGTCGGGCTGTAGGTTGCGCCGCACACTTCGCAGTTATCGCCGTACTGGTCCGGGGATTTACATTTCGGACAGGTGCCTTTGACGAAACGGTCCGGCAGGAACATGCCTTTTTCCGGATCGTACAGCTGAGAGATGGTGCGGTTTTTAATGAAACCGTTCTCTTTCAGACGGGTGTAGATCAGCTCTGACAGCTCGCGGTTTTCGTCGCTGTGCGTGGAGTGATAGTTGTCATAGCTGATGTCAAAGCCAGCAAAATCGGTCTGATGCTCCTGACTCATTTCGGCGATCATCTGTTCCGGGGAAATGCCCAGCTGCTGCGCTTTCAGCATGATCGGCGTGCCGTGGGCATCGTCCGCACAGATGAAGTTCACCTCGTGGCCGCGCATTCGCTGGTAACGGACCCAGACATCAGCCTGGATATGCTCCAGCATGTGGCCGAGGTGGATTGAGCCGTTGGCGTACGGCAGGGCGCACGTTACCAGAATTTTTTTCGCGACTTGAGTCATAGTAGGCATTACTTCTTTTAACTGTGAAAAGGGTTTTCGATATTACCAAAAGGGGCATTATTAAGTAAGCACAAACCGCGGCCTTTCAGGTAAACTTGTTTGTCTAAGGTCTTATTCACAAGAACAAAGGAGTCGGGATGAGTTCTCAATCCCAGGCCAAATCACCGGAAGCCTTACGAGCAATGGTCGCCGGGACGCTGGCTAATTTTCAGCATCCAACCCTGAAGCACAATCTCACGACGCTGAAAGCGCTTCATCACGTCGCATGGCTGGACGATACGCTGCACATTGAGCTACAGATGCCGTTCGTCTGGACCAGCGCCTTTGATGCCCTGAAAGAGCAAACCAGCTCTGAGCTGCTGCGCATTACCGGCGCAAAAGCAATTGACTGGAAGCTAAGCCACAGCATCGCCACGCTCAAGCGCGTGAAAAATCAGCCGGGCGTTAACGGCGTGAAGAACATCATCGCCGTCAGCTCGGGCAAGGGCGGGGTGGGTAAATCGTCGACCGCCGTGAACCTGGCGCTTGCGCTGGCGGCTGAAGGGGCGAAAGTCGGCATTCTGGATGCGGATATCTACGGCCCGTCCATTCCAAACATGCTGGGGGCGGAAAACCAGCGTCCAACCTCGCCGGACGGCACCCACATGGCGCCAATCGTGGCGCACGGTCTGGCGACCAACTCCATTGGTTACCTGGTCACGGACGATAACGCAATGGTCTGGCGTGGCCCGATGGCCAGCAAGGCGCTGCTGCAAATGTTGCAGGAGACAATGTGGCCTGACCTCGATTATCTGGTACTGGACATGCCGCCGGGCACCGGTGATATCCAGCTGACGCTGGCGCAGAACATTCCGGTTACCGGCGCCGTCGTGGTCACCACGCCGCAGGATATCGCGCTGATCGACGCCAAAAAAGGCATCGTCATGTTCGAGAAGGTGGAGGTGCCGGTACTGGGTATCGTCGAGAACATGAGCATGCACATTTGCAGCAACTGCGGGCACCATGAGCCTATCTTTGGTACCGGTGGCGCCGAAAAGCTGGCGGCGCAATACCACACGCAACTGCTGGGGCAACTGCCGCTGCATATCACACTGCGTGAAGATCTGGATAGCGGTAAGCCGACGGTGGTCAGCCGTCCGGATAGCGAATTCACGGAAATCTATCGTCAGCTGGCGGGGCGCGTTGCGGCGCAGCTTTACTGGCAGGGCGAAGTCATTCCGGGTGAAATCGCCTTCCGCGCGGTGTAACGCCTCTGCGCGTTAGTGCCGGGTGGCGGCTTCGCCTTACCCGGCCTACCTCGATTTTGTAGGTCAGGTAAGCGTAGCGCCACCTGACTTTACCCAAGCCGATAGTGCATCAAATAATACTCTCCGTCCGGAGAATCTCCCGTCGCCTCAATGTGCCAGCCGTGGCGCTGGTAAAACGCAACCGCCCGCTCATTCTTCACCAGACACTTGAGTGAACCCGTGCTGGTAAACGTCTTCTGCACGTGTTCAAGCAACACATGTCCGACGCCCAGGCTCTGATAGTTCGGATCGACAAACAGGTTGTGCAGAAAATTATCGTTCGTCGAGACTGAGGCAAAGCCAAGTCGGTGCCCATCCTGCTCCGCCACCCAAATCCCTTCGTCCAGGGTTGCCGCGTCAAAATCTTCAAGCTGCCACGCAGAACTGTCCATCCACGGCCAGGCTTCACGTCGGGCGTGAAGGAAGAGCGTGCGCAGGAAAGGGCGATCGCTCTCCTGCCACGGACGGATTAGGATCGTATCAGCGGTGATAGAAAATATCTCCGTTATAGGCTTTGTAGATTTTGCCATCGGCATCGCCAATCAGAACATAATTCTCACCCATGTAGGTCCAGTGTGTGCCGGCATCGGGCGCGGGAAGGTTACGCAGCTGGTACTGTTTGATGGTGTACTCAGGCGTCTGATACTGCGCGGGCGCGGTGTCGCCGATTTTAAACTTCGTAAAATCGGCAATAAACTCTTGCTCTTCATAGGCCTTGATGCCGGAAGGCGCTGTCGATGTTTGCGGTGCAGCGTGCGCGGCCCCCGCCAGTGACAGTAATACACCCAGAAGCAACAATTTACGCTTAGCCATTTTTTCTCCAGTCATATCGTTACTGATACTTTTTGTGTGCAGATCCGCTAACGGATGGCAGACAGTTCATTTTAAGTATCCTCACAGGGTGAGTTTGCAAAAAATGTAACAAAAGTGCACGGTTTTGTGTAGTCGCAACCGTCATTAATTATTACTTCGACGAATAAATATGAGCTTATACAGATAACATAATTATTGGTTTATTAATTAATTCTGAAAAAACATTTTCAAGGCAAATTTACTAAGATTCAGGCATGCATTCAACAAATAGAACATTTAAGATTGCCTGAAACCCTCTTTCCGAATGCCTGATTAAGACAATGCAGGGCTGTAAAAGTCTGTCCAAAGGAATGTCGTGTGGTTTTATAAATACTCTTTGTGGTTCTGTTAATTCATTGAATAACAGCAACTTGTGCTTGAGTGAAATGTTACTGTTTTATCCTGTATACGATAATCACTACTATAAAAGATATTATGTAATAAATGAAAAACACAACAGTTGTATCGATATTATTTTTAATTATTACCCCCTTATCTGGCTGCGTATTTTACCCTGGCCAGCATCTCGATCTCGCTGGGAAAAAGATAATTGCCGCAGAAGATGCAAATGATCGTCTTGAGAAACGGATTGATGTTTATCCTCTTACGCCTTCGTTAATTGAAAAATTGCGGCCATCGGTTTTGAAATCTCAGGCAAATCCTAATCTGGATGAACAGGTCAAAAACTGGGAATACCGTATCGGCGTTGGGGATATTCTGACCGTCACCGTCTGGGATCACCCTGAACTGACAACCCCGGCAGGGCAGTATCGTAGCGCCAGTGACACCGGTAACTGGGTCAATGCCGACGGCACACTTTTCTATCCCTATGTCGGTAAATTGCCGGTGGCTGGCAAAACGGTCGCACGGGTACGCGAGGAGATCACGGCCCGGCTGAACAATGTTATTGAAAGCCCGCAGGTGGATGCAGCGTCGCCTCTTTTCGCTCACAAAAAGCCTATGTGACGGGCGAGGTGGTGAAGTCAGGGCAGCAGGCTATTACCAATATCCCGTTAACGGTCATGGATGCCGTGAACGCCGCTGGGGGGCTCTCTGCCGACGCGGACTGGCGCAATGTCGTGCTGACGCATAATGGGAAGGACACGCGCCTCTCGCTATATGCGCTGATGCAGCATGGCGATCTCACGCAAAATAAGCTGCTCTATCCCGGCGATATTCTGTTTGTCCCCCGTAACGATGCGCTGAAAGTGTTCGTCATGGGCGAGGTCGTTAAACAGAGCACGCTGAAAATGGATCGCAGCGGCATGACCCTGGCCGAAGCGCTGGGCAATGCCGGTGGGCTGAACCAGAATATGGCCGATGCCACCGGAATTTTTGTCATTCGTTCGCTGCCGAAAAGCGAGCGTTCAGAAAAAATTGCCAACCTCTACCAGCTCAATGCTCAGGACGCATCAGCCATGGTGTTAGGCACCGAGTTTCAGCTTGAGCCCTATGACATTGTCTATGTCACCACTGCACCACTGTCCCGCTGGAATCGCGTGATATCACAGCTTGTTCCGACCATCAGCGGGGTGCATGACCTTACCGAAACGGTTCGTTACATCAGATCGTGGCCGCAATAATGTTCAAATCAATACTCGTGGTTTGCACCGGAAATGTCTGCCGTTCTCCGATTGGGGAGCGGCTTTTACGCCAGCACCTGCCCGACAGATATATCGCCTCGGCGGGCATATTCGGGCTTGAAGGGTGCCCGGCGGATGACAGCGCCCAGGACGTAGCCTGGCGGCATGGGATTTCCCTCGACGGTCATGTGGCGCGCAGGCTGACACGCAATTTGATGCAGGGATCCGATCTTATCCTGGTTATGGAGCCGGAACATCTTCGCTTCATTGCGGCCATGGCGCCGGAGATTCGAGGAAAGTCGCTGCTTTTTGGGCAATGGCTGGAGCCGCAGGAGATCCCCGATCCCTACCGTCAAAGCCGGGAAGCGTTTGAATATGTGTTTGGGCTATTGGGTAAAGCCAGTCAGGAATGGGCACGTCGTTTAGGTCAGAAAGGAATGAAGCATTAATGTCGTCTTACACAACAGACAATTATGGTGCAGCGGCACCCCAACAACATGAAGTCGATCTCGTTCGTTTGCTCGTCGAGATGATCGACCACCGCACGATGATTCTGTGCGTGACGTTCCTGTTCATCCTGTGCGCCGGTCTCTATGCCTGGATTGCGCCACCTGTTTATCAGGCGGATGCCATGGTGCAAATTGAAAACAAACAGAATAACAACCTGCTCAAAGGTTTGAGCCAGCTGGGCACCGATGTGTCGCCGGATGTTGCCCCTGAAATTTTACTGCTGAAATCACGCATGATCCTCGGCGAGACCGTTGACAAATTAGCTCTGACACAGCAGGCAAAGCAGCGCGTTTTGCCTGTGGTGGGGCGTCTCTGGCAGCGTCTGCAAGGGCGTGAGCAGGGCAAAATCACGTTAGGCGAACTCCAGATCCCGCAGGTGGAAGGCAAAGCGCAAGAGCTCACGCTGACCGTACAGGAAGCGGGAAAATATCACCTGACGGGCGAAAACATTGAGGCCGACGGCCAGGTTGGGAAAACGCTGGTTACGCAAGGGATCGTTCTGCTGGTGACGTCGATTGAGGCGATGCCAGGCACGCAATTTTCGCTTAAGTCGTTGACGCGGCTTGAGACGATCAACGCGCTGAAGAAGCGTCTCACGGTTGCGGAATCGGAGAAACAGAGCGGTATCGTGACCTTAACCCTGACGGGCGAAGATCCTGACAGCATCGCCCGGGTGCTGAATGCAATTGCTGAAAATTATCTCCAGCAAAATATCGCGCGCCAGGAGGCTCAGGATTCTCGTAGTCTGGATTTTTTACAGGCGCAGTTGCCGAAAATCAGCGCGGACCTTGATCAGGCAGAAGCGCGGCTGAATGCCTACCGGGCGCAGCGAGACTCGGTGGACCTGTCTCTGGAGGCAAAATCTGTCCTGGATCAGGTTGTTAACGTTGAGAATCAGCTAAATGAGCTGACGTTCCGGGAGGCAGAGATCTCCCAGCTCTTTAAAAAGAGTCACCCTACCTATCGTGCATTGCATGAAAAGAGACAGACCCTTGAGCGGGAACGGGAGCGTCTCAATAACCGTGTGTCAGCTATGCCCTCCACGCAGCAGGAGATTTTACGCCTGAGCCGCGATGTTGAGTCGGGTCGCACGATTTATTTACAGCTATTGACGCGCCAGCAGGAGCTGAATATTTCCCGCTCCAGCGCTGTCGGAAACGTGAGGATCATTGATGAGGCTGTTACGCTGCCGGACCCGATAAAGCCGCGTAAAGCGTTAATCATCGTTCTTGGCGCGCTGTTCGGGCTAATGCTCTCAATGGGGACCGTGCTGGTACGTCAGGCGTTCAAACGTGGGATCACGCTTTCCGAACAGCTGGAAGCGCAGGGGATGCCGGTTCTGGCTACGTTGCCACGTTCACAGTGGCTGTGGAGTAAAACGCAGTTGCGCAGAAAAAATCCGTTTTCTCGTCGCTGGAAACACAAAACCTCGGATGTGCCTTTCCTGCCCGTCGATCGCCCTGCTGATATGTTTGTTGAAGCAGTACGCGGGCTGCGGACCAGTCTGCATTTCACCATGATGGAGGCTGAGAACCGCATTGTGATGATTTCTGGCCCCACGCAGGACTGCGGAAAAACGCTGGTGGCGACGAATCTGGCGGCCATCGCCGGGCAGAGCGGTCAGCGGGTGCTGTTTATTGATGCGGATATGCGCCAGGGCTATGTTCATAATATTTTTGGTCTGGAGAACCGCCACGGATTGTCCTGCCTGCTCGAAGGGAAACGCGACTTAGCGGAGGTCATTCAGCATGCTGAAAAAGGGTGAATTGACGTCATCACCTGCGGCCCGGACCCCCTGCGCCCGTTAGAATTGCTGTTAAGCGAACGATTCCTTTCCGTCATGTCCTGGGTTAACGAGCAATATGACATTGTCATCATTGATACTCCGCCGGTCCTGGCCGTCACCGATGCCGCGCTGGTCGCCAGAGCAGCCGGAACAACGCTAATGGTTGCCCGTTTCGATAAAACCAGCGTGAAAGAGATGGAGAATACCGTTAAACGGTTACAGCACGTCGGCGTGAAGGTCAGCGGCACAATCCTCAACGATATTGTTAAATCCGCAGCGCTGTATTACAGCTCGGGGTACAGCCAGTATGAATACGGTTATGCTTCGAGGAAAAAAGGGGAAAGGCGTTAGCGCGGGAAAAACAATCCCTCTCCCGGGTGGGAGAGGGATAAGTATTACTTCGCCATCACTTCCTGCGCGGTACGCTCAACCAGGGACAGCAGGATTTTTACGTCCTCCAGCGTCACGGTTGGGTTCAGCAGGGTCAGCTTCAGGCAGGTGATACCGTTATGCTCGGTCACACCGACGTTTGCACGGCCAGACTCCAGCAGCGCATCGCCAATTTTCTGGTTCAGCAGGGCAATACCGGCGTCATCCATCTGCGCCTGCGGACGGAATCGGAACAGCACGCTTGCCAGCTGGGGTTGCATCACCAGTTCCAGAGCAGACTGCTCTTTCACGTAAGCCGCAACCTGCTGTGCCAGCGTCACGCCGTGATCGATGATTGCCGCGTATTGTTCCTGACCCAGCGCTTCCAGGCTCATCCACAGTTTCAGCGCGTCGAAACGGCGCGTGGTTTGCAGAGATTTGGAGACCAGGTTAGGTACACCAGCTTCTTCATCGAACTCAGAGTTCAGATAGGCCGCCTGATAGCGCATCAGTTCATAGTGACGCGCTTCTTTCAGCAGGAACGCACCGCAGCTGATGGTCTGGAAGAACTGCTTGTGGAAGTCCAGGGTGACGGAATCCACCAGCTCGATACCGTCCAGGTAGTGACGATACTGCTCAGACATCAGCAGCGCGCCGCCCCAGGCCGCATCAACGTGCACCCAGATATTCTGTTTCGCAGCCAGCTCAGCAATAGCACGCAGCGGATCGATAGCACCCGCATCGGTCGTACCGGCCGTGGCCACAATCGCCAGGATCTGCTCGCCGTTCGCGTTGCACTGTTCGATTTTCGCCGCCAGATCGGTGAGATCCATGCGGGAGAATTCGTCAGTTTTCACCTGCACCACGGACTGGTAGCCCAGACCCATCAGCGCCATGTTTTTCTGCACGGAGAAGTGGGCATTTTCCGAACACAGCACGCGGATCTTACGCAGATCGCCTGTCAGACCGTCCTGCTGAACCGAGTGGCCCTGACGCGCAAAGAACGCGTCACGCGCCAGCATCAGCCCCATCAGGTTACTCTGGGTGCCGCCGCTGGTGAAGACGCCTGCGTCGCCAGCCTGATAACCCACGCGGGTACGCAGCCATTCGATCAGTTTGATCTCAATGATGGTTGCGGACGGGCTTTGATCCCAGGAGTCCATACTCTGGTTAGTGGCGTTGATCAGCACTTCCGCCGCCTGGCTAACCACCAGGCTTGGGCAGTGCAGGTGCGCCACGCACTGCGGGTGATGAACGGACAAACTGTCTTTCAGGAAGAACTCCACGGCGCGTTCGATCGCCGCTTCGTTGCCCAGCCCTTTCGGGTTGAAATCCAGCTTAATACGGTCGCGCAGCTCCGCGACCGTTTTGCCCTGGTACATCTCAGGCTGTTTCAGCCACTGCATCACAGCCTGAGTGCTTTGTTCAATCACCTGCTGGTAAGCTTCAATGCTCTGCGCAGAGGAGAACAAAATTGGGTTTGAATCAGACATCGTATTCAACAACTCCGGTTACGCCGGGCTAACGCCCGCAGCAAGCAGTGCCTGCTCGAATTTATCCAGGAAGACTTTCAGCTCGTCATCGCTGATCAGCAGAGAAGGCAGCAGACGCAGAACGATACCGTTACGGCCGCCACGCTCCAGAATCAGGCCGGCTTCGAAGCATTTCTTCTGGATCAGTGCAGACAGCTCGCCATCGCCCGGGAAGCAACCCATGTGATCGGCGGCTTCATGTGGCTTAACGATTTCAATACCGATCATCATGCCCAGACCGCGAACGTGGCCGATCACCGGATAGCGTTTCGCCATCTCTTTCAGCTGGCCTTTCAGCCATTCGCCCTGTGCAGCTACTTTGCCCGCGATGTTCTGGTCTTTCAGGATCTTCAGCGTGGTCAGACCGGTAGCCATCGCCAGCTGGTTGCCGCGGAAAGTACCGGTATGGTGACCTGGCGCCCATGCATCGAACTGCTTTTTGATACCGAGCACGGCCAGCGGCAGACCGCCACCGACTGCTTTAGACATCACGATGATGTCTGGCTCAATGCCAGCGTGTTCGAAGGCAAAGAATTTACCGGTACGGGCAAAGCCAGCCTGGACTTCGTCGAGGATCAGCAGGATACCGTGTTCCTGAGTGACTTTACGGATGCGCTGCAACCACTCAACAGGCGCCGGGTTCACGCCACCTTCACCCTGAACGGCTTCGAGGATCACCGCGGCAGGTTTACGCACGCCGCTTTCGACGTCGTTAATCAGATTTTCGAAGTAGTAGGTCAGCGCCTTCACGCCCGCTTCACCACCGATACCCAGTGGGCAACGGTACTCGTGTGGGTAAGGCATGAACTGGACTTCTGGCATCATACCGTCAACCGCTTCTTTCGGAGACAGGTTGCCGGTGACGGACAGTGCGCCGTGGGTCATACCGTGGTAACCACCAGAGAAACTGATGATACCGCTACGACCGGTCACTTTTTTCGCCAGCTTCAGCGCCGCTTCAACGGCATCAGCCCCGGACGGGCCAGTGAATTGCAGGCAGTACTCTTTGCCCTGACCAGGCAACAGAGAGAGCAGGTATTCTGAAAACGCGTCTTTCAACGGCGTAGTCAGATCCAGGGTATGTAACGGCAAGCCGCTGGTAATGACATTTTGGATGCTTTTCAGCACATCAGGATGATTGTGTCCAAGCGCGAGGGTGCCTGCGCCTGCTAAACAGTCAAGGTATTCTTTATTATCTGCATCGGTGATCCACACGCCTTCTGCTTTCGTAATCGCTAAAGGCAATTTGCGCGGATAACTCCTGACGTTAGATTCAAATTCGGCCTGACGGGCCAGATAGGTTTCGTTGCTTTTGTGGGCATCTACGGTGTCAATACGGACTTTATCCGTCATCATATCACTCCTACAACCGCCGCTTCGTTATGAGCAACGATTGAATAAAAAGTTAAAAAACAGATGGGGCCTGAAAAAAACGCCGCCAATATAGAGCCTTTTGTCACCGGGCTCAATGGTTAATTTGCTTACTGTTTTGTGACACAGGGCACAGGGCAGGGAAGATCGCCGTTTGTATGGGGGGGATTGCACTTTATGCTAAATAAAAACAGTAGCTTACGTATGATTTATCCGCATTGTAAAATCAGACAAAAGAGTGTGACAAATCGTGCGATTGTCAGGTGAAAAGGAGGCAGTGAGCCTCCTTACGCTGTTTATTTCTGGCTAACGCGTAAAATACCGTGTTCGCGTCCCTTCGTTTTATTCCACGACGCGTCCGTAATACCGTTTTCATCCAGGCTTAGCGATATCACAAAACCATTACCACGGATCTCATAGAAATTCGCATTCAGGCGTTTAACGCTGGCTTTCTTGCCGTTAACGGTGGCGCTAAAAAAGCCGTTAGAAAGCGTGGCGTTAACCGTATCCGACGAGAACGAGGCTTCACGCAGGGGATCGTGAACGGATGTCGTTGGTTCGTGTTGTGCCGCGTTTTCCGCTTTGGTTTTGCTGATATCACAAGAGCCATCGCCAGCGCTCATTTGCGTGCATCCCGAACGCTCTAATTGAGCGCGATAATGGGCGTTTATGGCGTGCGCCGGCGAGACACAACCTGCAAGCACCGCAGTACCTATAACGAACATCATTACTTTTTTCATTTTACCGCCTTAAAAACGACACAAATACCAGGAGACATACATCACGCCGATCCAGATCCCGACCGAAATCAGCATCAGATACAGGGCTACCGAAATAAAAATATATTTAGACATCTTTTTGTATCAACGAAATGCTCATCCGCTAAAATGAGGCTTTATATTTGTCCCGATGATTGTTTTACGCTTTAAAAGCCCATTCCAATCCCAACCGAAGCGCCCATATTATTCGCGGTATCATCTGAGAAGCTCACTTTCGCGATGACATGGGAATTAAAGTTAACGGATGCACCGACAGCAAGCGCGCTCTCGCCGTTGTAAGTCGCGCCGCCAGCAGAGAACATGACGCGTTGATTGGTTTGCACTTGTGGCAAACCCGCCATCGCCCCTGAAATACCGGCATTGGCCTGCTTCTTATTATTGTCCACTTCATCACGCAGAGATTTAAATTGCTGGCTGGTGTTAGTATTCATTGCCAGTAATGTCTGCCTGGTGGCTTGCAGATCCTGCGTGGCGGCGGTAACAGCCAGGCTATTTTTAGCGACCTTCGCCTGGGTAGCCGTATCCAGCTATCGTTGTGTTATGGTGGTTGTCACACCATCTTTACCGTTATGACCGTCTACACCGTCGCGCCCATTTCTTCCCGCAATGCCTTGTGCGCCAGTATCACCCTTTATCACCTTTCGCTCCATCTGTACCGTTGATGGGTTTAGGTGCATTTTCGAGAGCAGTAAGGCGGCTATCCTGAATATTATCGACGTGTTGAAGGTTGATAATGGCTGTGCCGTTAGTCGCTACACCCTGTAGGGCCGTCTCACTTTTCAGACTGGCGGTATCGACAAGCAACGCTTTCTGATGTGCGTCGTTAGCCATTTTATCCACGACTAACACGCCTGGTTTTGTGGACTGAAGGTCGTCATTAACCTGCGTTAAGCGGTTATCCGTTGCGATATCACGGTTAATGCTATCAGCGTTGTTTTGTGTAATCTGATCCTGATGGTCATTTACAATATTAGTGATTTGCCGATCGTCCCAAACCGTATTCGCGGCTTCAGCCTGGCTCATTGTACCCGCTAAGACAACGCCCATTACAAAAATAGCAATAAAGGTTTTATTCATAGATTTCATTTGAAAAGCTCACATCATTAATTGTCGAAAAATACTGAAGCTGAATCGCTTTGTTTTGTGGATTTAAAAAACGGGTGAACGTTGTCTAAATCTTATTTAGTAACGCGAGTAAACTATCAATTAAACGCAAACCAATGATGTTGATCTAAGTCATAAATATTATGAATAGTTCCGACGGCGTAAAAGTCATTTTGCGGTTGTTATTAATGTAAACATTAAGGTGAAAATGAGGTGGTAAATGAGAGAGTTAAATTAAGTGTTTGACAGAGATAAAATTCTGCAAAATAAATGTTTACATTAATATGTGGGTTTATTTCATACGAAAGAAGGTGGGCTGTCTTATAAAAGCACTCCCGGTGCGTCATTATGGATAAAAATAATATTTCTCAGCACAGTGAGTAAATAATATTTTTCATGTGTTCTTAACAAATCTGGCGGGATAATTAACTGAACAATAATGTATACATATAGAGGGTAGTTAATATCTTGTCGTTTATTGTTCGTTACAGGGGATTAACGGACAGCCCAAAACCCCTTGCACCCGGGCTACCCCCCGGTTACACTACATGACTACGAATTGCTATTTCGTAAATAGCTGTTTTATAAGTAATTTGACTCGGGGTGCCCTTCTTTGTGAAGGCTGAGAAATACCCGTATTACCTGATCTGGATAATGCCAGCGTAGGGAAGTCAGATGCCTACCCGGTCATCGCTTCTTCACGCACGGCAGGAGCGAAACCATGCAGCCTGACCTGCTCGACTCACACGTTTTACATCAATTCCGAACCCGTTCCCCGCTCACGCACTGTATGACCAACGATGTCGTGCAGACCTTCACCGCCAACGTTCTGCTCGCGCTGGGCGCTTCCCCGGCAATGGTGATCGAAGCCGAGGAAGCGGAACAGTTTGCCGCGCTTGCCGATGCCCTGCTCATCAACGTGGGTACACTCACCGCGCCGCGCGCCCAGTCGATGCGTCGGGCCATTGAGAGCGCGGTAGCCGCGGGTACGCCCTGGGTTCTGGATCCGGTTGCGGTTGGCGCGCTGGCGTACCGCACCCGCTTTTGCCAGCAAATATTGTCCCTTAAACCTGCGGCCATTCGTGGAAACGCCTCCGAAATCCTTGCCCTTGCCGGAATGAGTGCGGGCGGGCGCGGGGTGGATTCCACCGATACGGCGGCGAGCGCGTTGACCGCTGCGCAGACGCTCGCCCGTCAGACCCACGCCGTTGTGGTCGTCACGGGAGAAGTGGATCACATCACTGATGGTCAGCGAACCCGTACGGTCGCGGGCGGCGACCCGCTGATGACCCGCGTGGTGGGAACAGGCTGTGCGCTCTCGGCGGTCGTCGCCGCCTGCTGCTCGCTGCCTGGCGACAGGCTTGATAATGCGACGGCAGCCTGCGGCTTTATGAAGCGCGCAGGGTCAGCTGCACTGACTCACAGCCGCGGCCCCGGCAGCTTTGCCCCGGCGTTTCTGGATGCGCTTTACGCGCTGGAGGAGCTGGTATGACACGCATTAATGCCCTGACTATTGCGGGAACCGATCCCAGCGGCGGAGCGGGGATCCAGGCAGACCTGAAAACCTTCTCTGCGCTCGGCGCTTACGGATGCTCGGTTATCACCGCGCTGGTGGCGCAAAACACGCGCGGTGTACAGTCGGTATATCGTATTGAGCCGGATTTTGTCGCCGCACAGCTGGATTCGGTATTCAGCGATGTACGCATCGACACCACCAAAATCGGCATGCTAGCAGAGGCGGACATTGTTGAAGCGGTCGCTGAACGTCTCAAACGTTATCAGATAAAAAACGTGGTGCTCGATACCGTGATGCTGGCCAAAAGCGGCGATCCGTTGCTCTCCGCCTCTGCCGTCGACACCCTGCGTAAAAAGCTGCTGCCGCAGGTGGCGCTGATCACGCCAAACCTCCCTGAAGCCGCCGCGCTGCTGGATGCGTCACACGCGCAAAACGAACGTGAGATGAAAGAGCAGGGCAATGCGCTGCTGGCGATGGGATGCAGCGCGGTGCTGATGAAAGGCGGTCATCTTGATGATGCAGAAAGCCCGGACTGGCTCTTCACCCGCGATGGCGCTCAACGTTTCACCGCCCCGCGGGTACAGACCAAAAACACCCACGGCACGGGATGTACGCTCTCGGCGGCGCTGGCGGCGCTGCGTCCCCGAAACGCGAACTGGGCGGATACGGTGCAGGAGGCGAAGATCTGGCTCTCGTGCGCGCTGGCAAAAGCCGATTCTCTGGAAGTGGGTCACGGTATTGGGCCGGTTCACCATTTTCATGCATGGTGGTAAGCCGTATACTGGCATAAAACCTTATGCCAGAGAAAAACAGAGATGGAACAAGCGCATACCCGGTTAATTGCTCAACTCAAGGAACGAATTGCCGCACCGGACAACACGCCGTTGTACCTGAAATTTGCCGAAACGGTTAAAAACGCGGTACGCAGCGGCGTGCTCGCGCACGGTAATATTTTGCCTGGCGAGCGCGATCTGAGCCAGCTGGCCGGTGTGTCGCGCATTACTGTGCGTAAAGCGATGCAGGCGCTGGAAGAGGCCGGCGTCGTCACCCGCGCGCGTGGATACGGTACGCAAATCAACAATATCTTTGAATATTCGCTAAAAGAGGCGCGCGGGTTTTCTCAGCAGGTGGTGCTGCGGGGCAAAACGCCCAACACGCTGTGGGTTAATAAACGCGTCGTGAAATGTCCGGAGGAGATCGCCCGCCACCTTTCCCTTACGCCGGACAGCGATGTATTTCTGCTTAAGCGCATCCGCTACGTGGATGACGATGCGGTATCAATAGAGGAGTCCTGGGTACCGGTAGGATTAATCCCCAATCCGGACGACATCGGCGTCTCGCTTTACGATTACTTCCGCAGCCAGAATATCTTTCCGCAGCGCACCCGTTCCCGCGTCAGCGCCCGGATGCCGGACAGCGAGTTTCAGGCGCATATCAAGATGGACGATAAGATACCGGTGCTGGTGATCAAGCAAGTCGCGCTCGATCAACAGCACCGGCCAATTGAGTACAGCATCAGCTACTGCCGCAGCGACCTATACGTCTTTGTGTGCGAGGAGTAGGACCTCGCGCGTGGGGGCGCAGTCGCCACCGCGATGGCTGACTACCCAGGCGGCTACGGCATTGCCAAGCTGCACCGCCTCTGGCAGTGACCATCCCGCGGCCAGCCCGGCAAGGGTACCTCCCGCATGGCTGTCACCCGCGCCGATGGTATCGACCACGGTAGCAGGAAACGCCGGAACGTGTCCGGAAGCGTCACCGTCGTACCAGACCGCCCCGTCTTTATCATGGCGTACGATCAGCGCAGCGCCAAACCTCTGCTGCCACCGTGGGCCGAGCTCTTCCACGTTTACGCCAAGCCATTCGGCGGCAAGTTCCGCCTCCTGACGATTGAGCGAGACGATTGGTTTGCAGGCCATGATCCGCGCCATCAGCGGGTCGGGAATATCCGCGATGCGCGGACCGAAATCGATAAAGAGCGTCGCATCCTGAAGACTTTCCAGCCAGGCCGTCAGCAGCTCACCGCTGGGGGACGCCAGCTGGTAGCCGGACAAAGAGATCAGGCTCCCTGCCGGCACGCTTAACCCGTCCAGCCAGCGCTGCTGCCACTGGTTCTCCACGCCGCTAAACGACATAAAGGTCCGTTCACCGTCAGGCTCCACCAGCGCCAGGCACCAGCCGTTATCGCCCGTTTCCGCTTCCACGGCGCTGTGCAGATCCTGCTTCGCCATGGCGTTACGGATAATATCGGCCCACACGCCGTGGCCGACGGGAAGGGCGTTTTGCGCAGCAATGCCGAGCCGCTTCAGGGCGATGGCGATATTCAGCGCGCAGCCGCCAATATTCACTCCCTGTTGCTTCAGCTCGATATCACACCCGCGCCAGGGCAGGGCGTAGGCGTCGGCAATCACGTCGATGACCGCCGCGCCGAGTACCGTTACGGGGCGCGTGGCGTGAAGGGTTTCGAGACGGCGGGCAAAAGCACTCATACGCCCTCCCTTTGCTCCCGGAAGTGCAGCAGTTTTTCGCAGTAGTGGCTGAAATCGAGCCGGTTTACGGCATCAAGTTCGTTTTTGAGTGCCGGATCAATGGCCTGTACACCGTGCAGCGCGCCGCAGATGGCCGTTGCCATCGCGCCGATAGTGTCAGTATCACCGCCCAGGTTGGCGCATAACACCGCGCAGCGGTTCGGATCGGTACCCGCGAGTTCGACCATCGCAATCGCCGCCGGAACGGACTCAAGGGTGCTCGTGCCCGCGCCAATAAGCTGATAGATCTGCTCGCTGGCGGACTCGGTACCGTTGGCTTCGCGCACGGTTTTCAGGGCCAGCTCAATACGAGCGGAAAGCGATGCGCTGAAGGTGGTCGTGTTCGCCTCCTGCGCCGCATGGGCAATACCCGGCAGGGCATCGGCGATGTGATGCCAGCGTTCGCCGTCGATAGCGCGTGAAACCGCCCAGGCGATTACCACCGCACCGGCGATGGCGAGATCCGATTTATGGGTCGGGCTGGAGGCTAACGCAACCTGTTCCACAAAGTGCGCCAGACGCGTGGCTGGCAGGAGGCATCCCAGCGGGGAGGCGCGCATCGCCGCCCCGTTGGTGACGCCGTTGTTTTCCAGCTGGCTTACCGGCTTGCCGTCACGGATGGCGTTCAGGGCAATTTTGGAGGTCGGGCCGAGCACATTCTTATTGAACGCGTCAAAATCCAGCGCCCAGTCCAGAATATGCTTACCGATAACGTCAGGGTTAATTTCCCCGTCGCATTCGATAATCGCGTCGGCCAGGCACAGCGCCATCGACGTATCATCCGTAAATTCGGCCTGCTTAAAGTAACAGGCGGCATTATTCTCAGCCGGGCCGGGTAAGAAACGGTCGATCCAGCCGAAGTGTGCTTTCACCCTCTTACGCGGCCACAGCTCCGACGGCATCCCCATCGCATCCCCTAACGCCTGCCCGTAAAGAGCACCGAGAATACGGTCTTGTTTCATTTAACTTCCCCTCGTGTCAGCGCGGTATCGCCATCAACCACCTCAATTGCGGTGATCTCTTTATCCGATTCGCGGAAAAACAGCATAAACAGTACGGCAATCACCACAATCATGATTGCACCAAACGTCCACATTCCGGCCCAGTTGAAGGTCAGCCCATTCACCGGCTCTTTATATGCGAACATTTTTTCCATCATCACGCCGCCGAGACGGTAACCCAGCAGGCTACCAAAGCCCTGACAGCACAGCGTGATCAAGCCCTGCGCCGCGTTGCGCATGTGCACTGGCGCTTTTTTATCCACGTAGATGTACGCGGTGACGTAATAGAAGTCATAGCTTACGCCGTGCAGCAGAATACCGAGGAACAGCAGGGCGTAGGTGAAGTATTGCTCGGCGCCGCCGTAAACAAAGAAACCGTAGCGAATGGCGGCGGTGATCAGGCCCAGCAGCAAGACCTTCTTAATACCAAAGCGTTTGGTAAAGAATGGCAGAGCGAGCATGAAGAAGATTTCAGAGAACTGGCCGAGGGTCATCCAGCCGGTGGCGTTTTTCATCCCCACTTCGGTGAGATAGCCGTTGGCAAAGATATAGTAGAAGGCCAGCGGCATGGCGAACAGGAACGAGCAGAAGAAGAACACCAGGAAGTTTTTATCGCGCAGCAGGATCAGCGCATCCAGCCCCAGCATCACTTTGAAATCCAGCTTGCCGGTACTCTTCGGCGGGGTATTCGGCAGGAACAGCGCGAAGACGCCAAGCAGAAGGGAGCTGGCAGCGGTCATCAGCAGCGGGATATTGGTGTCAGAGATGTCGCTATAGCCCATCATCTGCGGCAGGAAGCCGCACGCCAGGCCGGAGGCAATCCAGCCGATGGTGCCCATCACGCGGATGCGCGGGAAATCAGCCTCCACGTCATCGACGTTCGCGAAGGCGATGCTGTTGGTCAGCGCGATGGTCGGCATATAGGTCAGGGAGTAGGCCAGCAGCAGCGGGAAGAAGGTGCTGAACTGGGTTTGCTGTGCTGCGAAATACATCAGAATCGCGCCAGCGAACATCAGCACGGCCAGCACTTTCTGGGCGGCGAAGAAACGGTCCGTCAGCGAGCCGACCAGGATGGGAGAGAGGATCGCGGCAATCGCGGTACAGGCGTACGACCAGCCAATTTCCCCGGCGGTAAACCCGCTCTTACTCAGCCACAGCCACAGCGGCACAAACCATGCGCCCCAGATAAACCATTCAACGAACATCATGAATGACAGTTGGACTTTCGTTTTCATTTTTTAATCCTGCATGTCAGAGGTACGCATGTAACATACCATGTGATAATACCTTTTAAATACCTTTAAGGCGATTGTTTGATCAGTGTAACAAAAATGTTGTACACGAAACGAGCCAGCAGATTGTGCTTAAAAAAGTTGCAAATGGTGGAAAATAGGTTAAGTCGGTACCAGGCTTAGTCTGCCTGCAAAAACGTGGGCTTGGATCACACGCTCCGACATCATGTCGGACTTACGGGAGCATCACTATGACTGATATTGCGCAACTGCTTGGCAAAGACGCCGACAGCCTTTTACAGCATCGTTGTATGACCATTCCAGCCGATCAGCTTTATCTGCCTGGCCATGATTACGTAGACCGCGTCATGGTCGACAACAACCGTCCGCCTGCCGTACTGCGAAACATGCAGACGCTTTACAATACCGGTCGTCTGGGCGGGACCGGGTATCTCTCCATTCTGCCCGTTGACCAGGGCGTAGAGCACTCGGCGGGAGCGTCGTTTGCTGCTAACCCGCTCTACTTTGACCCGAAAAACATTGTCGAGCTGGCGATTGAAGCGGGCTGTAACTGTGTGGCATCGACCTATGGCGTGCTGGCCTCCGTTTCCCGCCGCTATGCTCACCGCATTCCGTTCCTCGTCAAGCTGAATCACAACGAAACCCTGAGCTACCCAACCGAATACGACCAGACACTGTACGCCAGCGTCGAACAGGCGTTCAACATGGGTGCGGTAGCGGTCGGGGCGACTATCTATTTTGGCTCTGAGCAGTCGCGTCGGCAGATAGAAGAGATCTCTGCCGCGTTTGAGCGCGCGCACGAGCTGGGGATGGTGACCGTATTGTGGGCCTATCTGCGTAACAACGCGTTTAAGAAAGACGGCGTGGATTACCACGTATCAGCGGATCTGACCGGTCAGGCAAATCACCTGGCGGCAACCATCGGCGCGGACATCGTGAAACAGAAAATGGCCGAGAATAACGGCGGGTATAAAGCGGTGAACTTTGGCTATACCGACGACCGCGTCTACAGCAAGCTGACCAGCGACAACCCTATCGATCTGGTGCGCTACCAGCTGGCTAACTGCTACATGGGCCGCGCCGGGCTGATTAACTCCGGCGGTGCAGCAGGCGGTGAAACCGATCTGACCGACGCGGTGCGCACGGCGGTGATTAACAAACGCGCCGGCGGAATGGGGCTGATCCTGGGCCGCAAAGCGTTTAAAAAATCCATGGCCGACGGCGTGAAGCTGATTAATGCGGTTCAGGATGTCTATCTGGACAATAAAGTGACGATTGCCTAATCGCACGCATCTTCCTGCCGGGATAAGCGTGACCCGGCAGGAAAGTTCTCTCGCTTACTCCTTCAGCGTTTCAGGATGAGGAGTATTCAGCAGACCCGCCATCCCTCTCTTGCTGCTATTTGCTTTTTCTAAGCCCGGCTGCGTGACGCGGATAAAGGCACACAGAACAAAAGCCAGCAGATAAAGCACCGTATAGGCGATGACCACGCCGAGCGTGCTGAACCAGGGCAGCAGCACCACGGCAATCGCCGGCGCAAGGAAGTTTGACAGACCGGCTGACAGGTTATACACCGAAATCGCCGCCCCCTTGTGCCGCGGCTCCAGCGCCGGGAACACCGCCGCCATCGGTACGAAGGCCGCCACAAAAATCCCCAGCGCGATGGCCGGCACCAGTGCCATGGCAAAGTTATGCCCGAAGTGCTGCGGAATGTAGTAAAACGCCAGGCTCGAGAGCGCCATCCCGATGCAGCCAAACCAGCGCACCACCCGCATCCAGCCCATTTTTTCCGCCACCACGCCCCAGAAGACGTTCGAGAAGATGGTGGTGAAGAAGAATACCGCCCAGACCTGAAGCCACTCGGAGGTGGTGAAGCCCAGTTCGTCAACAAACATCATCGGCATGATGACGGCAAACCCGAACAGGGAGAGGGTGTTGATGATACGCACCATGCTGGAGAGCAGAATACTGCGGTTGGTGTAGAGCAGCGTCGCCGCACGGCCCAGCTCGGCGAATTTTTCCCGGGTGGAGAGATTATGCATGTGCGTTGGGGTTTTGACGCTGCGCAGGGATACCATGGCGATGACTCCCCCCGCCAGACAAAACGCCAGTGCCAGCCACAGGGTGCCCATCTCCCCGATGTGCGGAATGGTAAAGCTCGGAATATAACTGCCCGCCACGCCAATACCTACGGAATAAACCGCCCAGTACCAGCCCAGCGCCGAGCTGGATTTATCGCTACGCACATTATGAATAATGACCACGATGAAGGCGTACAAAAATAACGGGTAGGCCAGACCGCGGATCCCATAGAACAGCAGAATTAATGCGTAATTTGCCTGACCCAGACCAAAAACGAGAAACAGGACGTGGAAAACGCACCACAGGACGAAGCCAATCAGCATGGTTTTTTGCGGGGTGATGATTTCAGCCACCACGCCGGAGATCCACGCGGAGAGCGCCGCCGCGAGACCGTAAAGCGTGAAGGCGAAAGAGGCTTCAGCAGGCGTGAAGCCCAGTGATTTAATATAGTGCGACAGGAATGCCAGCTCGAAACCGTCACCCGTCATAAAGACCGCGATCGCCAGATATCCCCATAGCAGGTTCAGCGGCAATCCCAGCCACTGTTTATTTATTTCGGACATATTGACCTCGTTTGTAGCGTACAGGTAAGCCCACACCGGAAATATTCCGGCGTGAGTTTTCTTATTGTCTTTTTCTCTAAATATACTGACGTGTATTTATTCTCTGATTACTGTCGCAGTTTGTTGTAACTGCTTATAAGCCTCGTATCGACGCAGATGAAGGGACTGAAAGTTCGCTTGCGGATAGAAATATTTATCCACGTGGGTAAATTGTTTCATGGCATCGGTCACTGAAGGCGCTATATTTCCCGCCACCGCCCCGAGAATGGCCGAACCCAGTAATACCGGTTCGCTGCATTGGGTCGCTAACACCGGCAGCCCGCAGGTATCTGCCAGCAGCTGGCGAACGAAAGGGTGCTGGCCCGCGCCGCCGCTGATAACGATATTTTCGGTCTGTACGCCGCATTCACGCTGGGCGTCAATGATTTGTCGCAAACCGTAACCGATACCACACAGACCGGCCACATACAGTGCGATCAGGTTATTGATATCGTTCTCCATGCCCAGCCCGCAGATCGTGGCCCGCGCATGGGGATCGGCAAAGGGCGCGCGGTTACCCAGAAATTCGGGTACCACGTGCAGTCCTGCTGCCAGGTTCACCGCCTCTGAGGCGGTGGCGAAGGTCTGTAAAAGCCTGTCCGCCAGGTAAACCGGCAGCGGCAGGTCTGACTCCTGTGCCAGCTGGCGCGCTTGCGGTGCGGCAGGATGGAAACTTAATAACCGATCGATAGCGGCACCCGCGGCGCTTTGTCCGCCCTCAATCAGCCACAGTCCAGGTACCATCGCGCTAAAATAAGGCCCCCAAACGCCGGGCACAAAAACGGCGCTCTCGGCGCTGGTCATGGTGCACGATGAGGTGCCAAAGACATACGCAAGATTGTTCAGCGCGCCGCCGCCAACGCCCAACGTCCCGATGCCGCCAGCGTGGGCATCAATTAACCCTACCGCCACCGGCGTGCCTGGCAGCAAGCCCATCTCACGCGCGGCCTGCTCCGTTAAGCCCTCGCCGCAAGGGGTGCCGGGGGCGGCAATATGCTGCCCTATGCGGACAAAATCTTCTCCGGCCAGCTCGTCCAGGCCAACGGTGCGGAAATAGTCCGGGTCCCAGCGATTCTCATGGGCCAGCCACGTCCATTTACAGGTTACGGTACAGATGGAACGGGTGACATCGCCGGTCGCGCGCCAGGTCAGGAAATCGGCCAAATCGAAAAATTGCCAGGCGCGATCGTAGACCTCTCGGTGGTTTTCTTTCAGCCACAGCAGCTTGGGCGTCTCCATTTCGGGCGATATTTTCCCGCCAACGTAGTCCAGCACCGGATGATGGGTGGCGTTGATGCGCTCCGCCTGGTCTGTCGCACGGTGATCCATCCAGACGATGATATTGTTTTCCGCTTCACCGTCAGGGCTGACCGCCAGCGGTTCGCCATTGTTGTCCAACACCACCAGCGAGCAGGTGGCGTCAAACCCGATGCCGGCAACGCTCTGCGGAGTCGTCCCGGAGCGCGCCAGCGCCTCGCGGATGCAGCGGCAAACGGCCTGCCAGATCTCGGCGCTGGACTGCTCCACGCGGCTTCCGCTGCGGTGCACGGTGGCAATTTTCTGCGTCGCGTGGGAAAGCAGCCTGCCGCTGAGATCGAAAATGCCCGCGCGAACGCTGCCGGAGCCGACGTCTACGCCGATAACGGTTTCTGGTGTACTCTTCATCCTTACGGCCCTTAAAGATCGACGCTGTTAGGCAGAATCACCAGATCCCGGACGGTAACGTTCTTCGAACGGGTCACCATGAACAACACCGATTCTGCGACTTCAATCGGCTGCATCAGGCTGCCGTTTGCCAGCGCTTCATCCATTTTGGCCTGCGGCCAGTCGTCGAGCAGAGCCGTCACTACCGGCCCAGGCAGAACGGCTCCGACGCGTACGCCATGTTCCGCGACCTGACGACGGGTGGTATGCACGAACGCCTGAACGGCAAATTTGGACGCGGTGTAGATCGGCTCCCAGATAACCGGCACCACGCCCGCAATGGAGCTGGTGAAGATAATATCGCCTGACTTCTGCGCAATCATATGCGGCAGTACGGCGCGAACGCAGCGGAAGGCGGCGTTGATATTCAGGTTCAGTACGCGATCCCAGACGTCCGGGTCGCCTTCAGCAACCGGCCCGCCGATGTAGGCGCCTGCATTGGCGTGAAAAATATCCAGGCCGCCGGCGAGGCCGACAATGTCGCTCAGCATCGCGTCGACTTGCTCGGGTTTGAACAGATCGATTTGCAGGGCAAACGCGTTCTCGCCCAGCTCGGCGACAAGGCGCTGAAGCTTTTCGCCTTCCCGGTCGATTAACACCACCTTAGCGCCAGCGCCGAGCAGCGTTTTTGCACACTCCAGGCCAATACCTGAGGCGGCGCCAGTGATAGCAGCGACTTTGCCCTGAAGGGAACTATTCATGGAGGGGACAGAGTGATTCATTTTATAATCCTTTATGCAGAGATGATTTTTAGGGTGTGTCTGCTTTCGCGTGAAGAACGGGGGTTCTGACTGACGCGTGAAGCAAACTGCTCAATCGATGAAGCAGATCTAGCACTTGCTTATTTCTCCAGCAAGAGACATTCAAAATGAAGAGGCGATTTTGTGACGCGCGTTGAGAAAACGAAGAAAACGACCATTTACGATCTGGCGGAACTCACCGGCGTTTCTGCCAGCGCGGTGAGTGCTATTTTGAATGGCAACTGGAAGAAACGCCGCATCAGCGCCAGCCTGGCAGAGAAGGTAACCCGCATTGCACAAGAGCAGGGCTACGCGGTTAACCGTCAGGCAAGCCTGCTGCGCAGCAAGAAATCGAACGTTATCGGCATGATTGTGCCGAAATATGACAACCGCTATTTCGGCTCTATAGCGGAAAAATTCGAAGAGATGGCGCGTGCCAGAGGGCTGTTGCCGATTATTACCTGCACACGCCGACAGCCGGAACTCGAGCTGGATGCCGCCCGTGCCATGCTCTCCTGGCAGGTTGACTGGGTCATTGCCACGGGGGCGACACACCCGGACAAAATTGCTGAACTCTGTCATCAGGCGGGCGTACCTACGCTAAATCTTGATCTGCCGGGTACCCTGGCGCCCTCTATCATTTCGGATAACTACGGCGGCGCGAAGATGCTGACAGAGCGGATCCTCGCCAGCAGCTTTAAACGGTTTGGTTCGCTGGCTCCGCTGACCTTCGTTGGCGGACGCCGGAGTGATAACAACACCACAGAGCGCCTGCGCGGGTTCCTTGATGCCCATCAGGCCCATGGGCTGACCGTTCCGGAACAGCAGCTGCTGGTCACCGGGTACTCGTCATCGCGCGTGGAGGAGCAGCTCAGAGCCACCTTCCCGTCGCCATCGACGGCGCTAAAGGGGCTGTTTGTCAATTCGACCATTTCGCTGGAGGGGGTGGTACGTTGGCTGGCCCAATACGGGCAGACCGGCCAAAATCAGCCGCCGATGGGTTGTTTTGACTGGGACCCATTTGTCTCTCTGCTGGGACATGATATCGACATGGTGCGCCAGGACGTCCCGGCGATGCTGGAGAAGGTATTTGAAATTCTCGATTCCGGTGATACCTCGGTCAGGCGTATTGAGATCCCACCGGAACTGATTGGCAGCCAGAGCGTCACGGCCTAGCCCTGACGCGTCAGCAGCCAGCGCGCGGTCTGTTCATCCGTCACCAGACCGTTTACCCAGCCGCCTTTGAGGGCGGCAAGGATCGCCGGGCGTTTATCCTCGCCGCAGGCGGCCGCAATACGTGGACACTGGCTCTGGCGAATATCGTAGCTGGTAATAAAGCAATTAATCTGGCTGTCGATGACCTTGCCGTCGGCATCGATAAAGCGTCCGAGTATTTCGCCAACGCCACCGCGCTGGGTCAGCTCTTCCAGCTGTGCCTCATCGATAAACCCGTCTTTGAAGATAGGGCTCTGCCTGCCCAGCGCCCCGATGCCGACAAAAATCACATCGGCTGCATCCGCCACGGCGCAGACGTTACGGAACAGGCGGTTTGAGCACCACATCTCATGCTCCTCGCTGGACTGAGCATAGCGCGGCGCCGGCCACTGGTAATATTTTCCCTGAATTTTACGCGCCAGCAGCAACGGCACATCATCGTAATAGTTACATTGCCCGTGCTCGTTCATGGCGCTGATCAGGGCGACACAGCGGGTGTTGTGGCTGTCAAAATCGATACGCTTGATGGTTTTTTTTAGCGTCAGTCCGGAGCCAATTCCGACAACCGTGGGTTTATCACCTTGCAGGTAGCGGGCCATCAGCTGATAACAGCCAAACGTCACGCTATCCAGCGCGCTTTCATTGCGGTAGACGGGCACAATGTTGCAGTGGGTCAGGTGATATTTTTCCGCGAGAAGTTGCGCATAATCGAGGCAGTTAGCGACAGGGTGATGAAGCCCAATCGAGACAATGCCTTCCTCTTTCGCGGCGGCAATCAGCCGCTGCACCACCGGTCTTGATGTGCCGAGCTGGCTGGCAATTTCGCTTTGATTAAGCCCGGCGATGTAATACATCCATGCCGCCCGCACTTTTTGATCGAGCCTGATGTCATCTTCTTTGCTCACGTTTCCCTGCCTCAAGAGTGGGGTTGAGGGCGGTCAACACCCACAACAATTGTCTGTCATTCTGGCGGGTGCTCCGCGCTGAGGCAAGCGGTTTGCTCTTTATTGGTCATTTGTTATTTGAATGGTCATTTGTTCTTTTGTGATCTGTAGCTCTTATTTTAATCAAATGATCATCTACAGTTCAGCCATAACCTCACTGGAGAACAGAACAATGACCGAGAAATACACATGGCTACATATTGGGCTGGGGTCTTTTCATCGTGCGCATCAGGCGTGGTATCTGCACCGCCTGATTGCCGGCGGCGATACGCGCTGGCACATCGCTGCGGGCAACATACGCAACGATGCTGAACATGTGGTGCAGGCGCTGGCCGCGCAGAAGGGGCGATATGTACTGGAGACCGTCAGCCCGGAAGGCGAGAGAGACTATGAAGAGATCGCCTCGATTCAGACGCTGATCCCGTGGCAGGCGGATTTGCAGCCGCTGATTGCCGAAGGGGCGAACCCGCAGACTCGGGTCATCGCGTTTACCGTGACGGAGGGGGGCTACTATCTGGATACCAGCCACAGGCTGGATGTGGCCAATGCCGATCTGGCGAGCGATATTAAGGGCGGCTGTAAAACCATCTACGGGACAATTGCCCGCATCCTCGAAGCGCGTATGGCGAACGGAGCGGGTCCGGTAACCTTGCTTAACTGTGACAACGTGCGGCATAACGGCGAGCGCTTCCACGACGGGTTGATTGAATTCTTAACCCTCAGCGGCAAACAGAGGGTCATCGACTGGCTGAGCGCTAATGCGACCTGTCCGAATACCATGGTGGATCGCATCACACCGCGTCCGGCGGCCGATCTCCCGGCGCGCATTAAGGCCCGGACGGGCATAGACGATAACGCCCCGGTTATGGGGGAACGCTTTATTCAGTGGGTGGTTGAAGACAATTTCCGCGACGTTCGTCCCGCGCTGGAAACGGTGGGCGTGGAGCTGGTGGGATCCGTCATCCCTTATGAAGAGGCGAAGATCCGCATCCTCAATGCCTCCCATAGCTGTATCGCCTGGGCGGGTACTCTGGTCGGGCAGCAGTATATCCATGAAAGCACGCTGACAGAATTTATCTACAAGATTGCCGACCGCTACGTGACGGAAGATGTCATTCCCTGCCTGGGAGATAATGGCATCGATCTGCCAGCCTACCGCGACGTGGTGCTTAAGCGTTTTACCAACCCCTGGATTCAGGACACCAACCAGCGCGTCGCGGCCGACGGGTTCTCGAAGATCCCGGCGATGATAGCCCCAACGCTGCGTGAATGTTACCAGCGCGGCGTACGTCCTGACGCTACCGCTATGCTGCCTGCGCTGTTCTACGTCTATATGGAGCAGTGGCATCACGGCAAGCTGCCATATGAATACCAGGACGGTATCCTCAACGCCTCTGCGGTACATGCGATGTTCGAATCGGACGATCCGATAGCCCGATATGCCAGCGATACCGCCCTGTTTGGCGATCTGACCGGCCGGGAAGATTTTGCCGCGCTTCTGCGTGAAAAAATCGCTGACGTCTACGCGCTGATTAAGTGAGAGGTGGGTATGTATCTGGGCATCGATCTTGGCACATCAGAAGTAAAGGCGCTGGTCATTGACGAAAACAACGGCGTTGTCGCCACCCATAGCGCGCCGCTGACGATACAGCGTCCGAAGCCGCACTGGTCTGAACAATCGCCGGAAGCCTGGTGGGAGGCAACCGAATACCTGATTGCCACCCTCCGGGAGAAGTGCGGCCACCACTGGCAGGCGATAAAAGCCATTGGCCTTTCCGGACAGATGCACGGTGCGGTACTGCTGGATGCCGCGGGTGAACCCCTGCGTCCGGCCATCCTGTGGAATGACACCCGCTGCGCGCAGGAGTGCGCAGAGCTGGAAGAGATGGCGCCCGAGCTGCACCAGGTGGCGGGGAACCTGGCAATGCCGGGGTTTACGGCACCAAAGCTGCTCTGGGTGCGCCGTCATGAGCCGCAGAACTTCAGCCGTCTCGCCACCGTGCTGCTGCCGAAGGATTATCTGCGCTTCAAAATGACCGGAAAAAAAATCTCTGATATGTCGGACTCGGCAGGGACGCTGTGGCTGGATGTGGGAAAACGAGACTGGTCGGATGCACTGCTGGAAAAATGTGGGCTGTCGCGTGCCGCCATGCCTGCGCTGGTGGAAGGGTGTGAGGTCTCGGCGCTACTCGAACCTGCGGTAGCGCAGCGGTGGGGTCTGAACCCCTCGGTTATCGTTGCCGGCGGCGGGGGAGATAACGCCGTCAGCGCGATAGGGGTTGGGGCCGTTTCGCCGGGCGATGCGTTTATTTCGCTGGGAACCTCCGGCGTGCTGTTTGTGGTCACGGATGCCTACCGTCCGGCGCCCCAGTCTGCCGTGCACGCGTTCTGTCACGTGCTGCCAAACCTGTGGCATCAGATGAGCGTGATGTTAAGCGCCGCCAGTTGTCTACAGTGGTTTTGCCGTCTGGTGGGCGTCACGGAGCTGGCATTGCTTGAGGAGATCGCCCAGCTAAGCGATGCGGAGAAAGCGAGCGCGCCGATGTTCCTGCCCTACCTTTCCGGGGAACGTACGCCGCATAACGATCCCTGTGCACGGGGCATGTTCTGGGGGCTAACGCACTCCAGCCAGCGTGCGCTGATGGGGTATGCGGTGCTGGAAGGCGTCAGCTTCGGTATTGCCGATGGCCTTCGCGTGTTGCAGGAGAGCGGCACGCAGATTGAACAGTGCTCCCTCGTCGGCGGCGGGGCGCGGAGCCCCTTCTGGGCCCAGCTGCTGGCCGATATTCTGGCGATGCCGGTGGTGACGCATAAGGGCGGCGAAACCGGCGGTGCGCTGGGGGCTGCACGGCTGGCCTGTCTCGCAGCCGGTAAGCCGCTGGCTTCCGTGTGCGAAAAACCTGAAGTCTATAAAACCTGGCGCAGCGATCCGGCGCGCCACCGTGCGCTGATGACGCGTTACCAGCAGTTTAACGCGCTTTACCAAAACGACCTGAACTACCGAAACCCATAATTCTGTGGCAAAGACCCTCCGGCGATGCTGCCGGAGCGGTTCCCTGTACCCTAAAAACGAGGTCAATATGTCGTTAAATAACAAACAATGGCTGGGATTACCCCTGAGTCTGGTCTGGGGGTATATCGCTATCGCGGTCTTTATGACGGGCGATGGTTTCGAGCTGGCATTCCTGTCGCACTATATTAAGGCGCTGGGCTTCACGCCTGCTGAAGCCTCTTTCGCCTTCACGCTTTACGGTCTCGCGGCGGCGCTCTCCGCATGGATTTCCGGCGTGGTGGCTGAAATCATCACCCCGCAAAAAACCATGCTGATTGGCTTCGTCCTGTGGTGCGTTTTCCACGTCCTGTTTCTCGTTTTTGGTCTGGGTCAGGCAAATTACGCATTAATTCTGCTGTTCTACGGGATCCGCGGCTTGGCCTATCCGCTGTTCCTCTATGCCTTTATCGTCGCCATTGTGCATAACGTTCGCAGTGACAGTACCAGCGCGGCGCTGGGCTGGTTCTGGGCGGTTTACTCTATCGGCATCGGCGTGTTCGGCAGCTACATTCCTAGCTTTACCATTCCGCACATCGGGGAGATGGGCACCCTGTGGCTGGCACTGGCGTTTTGCGTAACCGGCGGGATCATTGCGCTGGTCTCTATGCGTAAGGTGGAAACGCCACGGCATATGCAGACTCTCTCCACCCGGGAAAAATTCGCCGAGCTGGGCCGTGCGGCGACGCTGCTCTACACCAACCGCAGTATTCTGCTCTCCAGCATGGTGCGTATCATCAACACCCTCTCCCTGTTCGGGTTTGCCGTCATCATGCCGATGATGTTTGTTGACGAACTGGGCTTCACCACCTCCGAGTGGCTTCAGGTCTGGGCAGTATTCTTCTTCACCACCATCTTCTCGAACGTCTTCTGGGGCGTGGTGGCGGAAAAAATGGGCTGGATGCGGGTGGTGCGCTGGTTTGGCTGCATCGGGATGGCGCTTTCGAGCCTGGCGTTTTACTACATTCCGCAGCACTTCGGGCATAACTTTGCCATGGCACTGGTGCCGGCTATCGCGCTGGGGATTTTTGTGGCGGCCTTCGTACCGATGGCGGCGGTGTTCCCGGCGCTGGAGCCGCGGCACAAGGGGGCGGCGATTTCGGTGTATAACCTGTCAGCCGGCCTGTCTAACTTCCTTGCGCCGGCGATTGCCGTGGTGCTGCTGCCCTGGTTCAGCACGCTCGGCGTGGTCATTGCCTACACGGCGCTGTATGTCGTGGCCTTTATCCTGTGTCCGTTTATTCGGGTTGAACAGCCTGGGTTTGTTCGTCAGGAAACCTGCAAGGGTGAAACGGTCGGAATTTCGTAATTTATTAAGGCCTGACGGCAGCGTCGGGCCATTCACGGAGACGTATGATGGATGTTAAGGCGGTAATTTTTGACATGGATGGCGTCATCATTGACTCCGAAGGCCTGTGGCGTCAGGCGCAAAAAGCAGCTCTGGCAGGCTGGCGTGCTGAGGTCAGCGACGAAGAGTGTGAGTCACTGACGAAAGGCAAGCGGCTGGATGAGATTGCCCGGACCTGGTGCGAATACTGCAAACTTGAGGCCGATCCTGAAATGATTGAAGCAGCCATTCGTCTGCGCATCATCGAACTGATTGGCCGGGAAGGCAAAGCGATAGAGGGCATCTACGACGTGATGTCGTATTTTCGTGAGGCAGGTTACCGGATTGCACTTGCCACCTCTTCGTCGCATGAAATCGTGCATGCGGTGCTTAAGAAACTCAGGATGGGTCACTATTTTGAGGTCATTTGCAGCGCCGACGATGAACGCTACGGAAAACCGCACCCTGCCGTCTATCTCTCGGCGCTGCGAAAATTAGGCCTGACGGCCTCGCAGTGCATAGTGATTGAGGACAGCCAGAGCGGCTACCGTGCCGCCCTTAGTGCGGGGCTCAAAACCCTCATCGTCTCGCCAGCGTGCCATCATGCCAGCTTTAACAATGCCAGTGGCCGGTATGCGTCTATGCATGCGCTGCTGGAAACGCTTGCCGTTCCAGCCCCGGAAGCGGGTTAGTTGACTGATTTGTAAGCGCAGAAGTTTCCGCGGGTTGTTGCCGGTCAGCATATTCCTGCTTCTGCGCTTACCTTCAAATAACGTCTCCCGATCAACCTCACATTTCCCCGCGCTTTTGTGAAAATTGTCACGTCCGACTGTGCATATGCCCAAAAAATAGCCTCTCCTTAACGCGTTTTGTCCGAGGACGTGCTGATTTTTTATGCTTAAATTACATACTGAAACGCATTTTTAAAATCATAAAACCCCTTTGTCATTTTCTGCTTCTGGGCTTATCGCCGGACTTAAGGACCGATAATGAAAATTGAATCTGTAAACGTCACCGTTTTTCAGTACCCGACGCGTCGGGTCTCTGACGCCGCGGGGCATTCGCATCCTGGGCCGGAGAGCATGGCCAAAATGGCAATGCTGACCATCACGGCAGAAGAGGGCACCCGCGGATATTCGTTCGCGCCGCCGGAAGTGGTGCGCCCCTTTGTGGTCAATACCTTCTTTCGCAAAGTGCTGGTGGGGCAGGACGCATTCAACCGGGAACGCATCTGGCAGGATCTGGCACACTGGCAGCGGGGAAGCGCGCATCAGCTGACCGAGCGTGCGCTGGGCTTCGTTGAACAGGCGCTGTGGGATCTGATTGGCCGTAAGCTCAACCTGCCGGTCTGGAAACTGCTTGGCGGCTATCGCGATAAGGTGCCGGCCTATGGCAGCACCATGTGCGGCGACGATCTGCCGGGCGGATTATCCACGCCGGAGGAGTACGCCAGCTTTGCCGAAAAGCTGGTGGCGCGCGGTTACAAGGCCATCAAGCTGCACACCTGGATGCCGCCGGTCTCTTTCGCCCCCAATCCAAAGATGGACGTCAAAGCCTGTGCCGCCGTGCGTGAAGCGGTTGGCCCGGACATTGACCTGATGATTGACGGCTACCACTGGTACAGCCGTACCGAGGCGCTGTACATCGGCAAAGCGCTGGAAAAGCTTGACTTCGCCTGGTTTGAAGAGCCGATGGAAGAGGAGAGCATGGCCTCCTACGCGTGGCTGGCGGAGAACCTCTCGATTCCGGTTATCGGGCCGGAAAGCCTGGGCGGAAAGCACCACAGCCGTGCTGACTGGATCAAAGCCGGGGCCTGCGACATCCTGCGCGCAGGGTCGAACGGCGTGGGCGGCATTTCCCCAACGCTGAAGGTGGCGAACCTGGCGGAATCTTTTGGCATGGACTGCGAAATACACGGCAACGGCGCGGCCAGCCTGGCGGTGATTGGCGCCATCAAAAACTGCCGCTGGTACGAGCGCGGCCTGCTGCACCCGTTCCTCGACTACGACCAACCGGCGGCGTACCTCAACAGCCTGGTGGACCCGATGGACGAAAACGGCATGGTCAGTCTGCCGACCCGCCCGGGACTGGGCGAAGACATTAATTTTGCATATATCGAAGCCAATACCGTCAGCCACGACTGACAGATAAAAACGTACCCTACAGGCGATATATACATGAAACGATCTCCCTTAGCCGGGGCGTGCTTGCTCGCGCTCTCGCTGATGATGGGGAGCGGTGCGGCGTACGCGAAAACGCCGCCCGACCAGCTCATCATCGGCATGAACATGAATAACCTGCTGACCCTCGATCCGGCGGCAATGACCGGTAACGAAGTGGTCGGCATTGTGGTCAATCTCTACGACTCGCTGGTGGAGCTGGACCCGAACGCGCTCACCAACGTCAGGCCCGCGCTGGCGACGTCCTGGGATATTTCGCCGGACCGTAAAACCCTGACCTTTCACCTGCGTGACGACGTTAAATTCCACTCTGGCAACCCGCTCACGGCGGAGGATGTGGTCTGGTCGATGCGCCGTCTGCTGCACCTCAACCTTGCCCAGGCCTCGGTGTGGAAGTCGTATGGATTTTCTAAGCAAAACATCGACAGCCAAATCAGCGCCCCCGATGCCTACACGGTGCAAATTGTTCTGCCTAAGCCTAACGATCCGCAGCTGGTGATCTACTCCCTCGGCGCGCTCGGCAACCTCGGCGTGCTCGACAGCAAAACGGTGCAGCAGCACGCGGTGAATAACGACTGGGGCAACCGCTGGCTTACCATCAACGAAGCGGGTTCCGGCCCGTTTATGCTGGAAACCTGGCAGGCGAAGGATGTGCTGCGCATGCAGCGCAACCCGCAATACTGGCGGGAAGAACCCAAAATGAGCCGGGTGGTGCTGCGTCATTTCCAGGAGTCACAAACCCTGCGCCTGATGATTGAGAAAGGCGACCTCGACGTTGCCAACAACATGGCGGTGGCGGACATTAACGCCCTGCGCAAAGACCCGCAGCTCACCGTCGAAGCCGTGCAGAAAGGCACGGTCTACTACGTGGCGATGAGCATGAAAGAGGCCCATTTCGCTAACCCGAAGGTGCGCGAAGCGGTGCGCTATCTGATTGACTATCAGGGCATCAACAGCGCGCTGATGCCGGGCTACGGCGTGCTGCACCAGCGCCCGATCAAGGCGGGTATGCCGTCCACGCTGCCGGACCCGGGCTATAGGCTCGATATCCCGCGCGCCAGAAAGCTGCTGGCGGAGGCGGGCTACCCGGACGGGTTTGACACCACCCTGCGGGTGCTGGCGGATCAGCCGTTCCTCAATATCGCCATCGCCGTGCAGTCGACGCTGATGCAGGCGGGCATCAACGCCAAAATCATCACCGGCACCGGGAACCAGATTTACGGCGCAATGCGCGAGCGCAAGTTCGACATGCTGGTGGGGCGCGGCGGTAGCGGCGTCGAACCCCATCCGCACTCCAGCCTGCGGGCGTTGGTCTATAACCCGGACAACAGCGATGAAGCCCGTCTGACCAACTTCCAGGGCTGGCGTACCAGCTTCTACGACAAGCCGCTCAACGAAATGATCGACAAGGCCCTGCTGGAGCGCGATCCGGAAAAACAGATCGCCGACTACCAGCAGATCCAGGTCCGCTACGACGCGCTGATCCCGGCGATGATCCCCCTGTCACAGATGGTCGATTCGGTGGTGGTGCGTAACGAGGTGAAGAACTTCCAGTCGCACCCGTCGGCCACCACCTTCCTGCGTGAGGTCTACAAAACCGGAGGTGACAAATGAGTGTGGCAATTCTCGCGCCCGGCTCACGGACCCGGCGCTTCTCAAAGCGGTTAACGCAGGTGGTGGTGACGCTGTTCGGCCTTCTGCTGCTGACCTTTTTCATCGGCCGCGTAATGCCCGTCGATCCGGTGCTGGCGATTGTCGGACCGGATGCCGACCACAGCACCTATCAGCAGGTCTATCACCAGCTGGGATTCGACCGGTCGCTGCTGGCTCAGTTCGGTATTTACCTCAATAACCTGCTGCACGGCGATCTGGGCAATGCCCTGCTGACGGGTAAACCGGTAACTGCCGATATTCTGCGCGTCTTCCCGGCGACGCTCGAGCTGGCGACGATGGCGATTATCGTCGGTGCGGGTCTGGGCATTCCGCTGGGCGTACTGGCGGCGGCGCGGCGCAACAGCGTTTCCGACTACGTGGTGCGCATCATCAGTCTGGCGGGTTATTCCACGCCGATTTTCTGGGTCGGGATGATGGGGCTGCTGCTGTTCTACGCCTGGCTTGGCTGGGTGGGAGGCGCGGGACGTCTGGATCTCGGACTGGAGGGGGTAGTCCCACGCCGCACCGGACTGATGACGGTGGATGCGCTGCTGGCCGGGAACGGCGCGGTGTTCTGGAACGCCATTAACCATCTGGTTTTGCCCGCGTCGCTGCTTGGCTTCCACTCGCTGGCCTATATCAGCCGCATGACCCGCAGCTTCATGCTGGCGCAGCTGTCGCAGGAGTTCATTATCACTGCCCGGGTGAAGGGCTTAACTGAACGTCAGGTGATCTGGAATCACGCGTTTCGCAACATTCTCGTGCAGCTCCTGACGGTAGTGGCGCTGGCCTACGGCTCGCTGCTGGAGGGGGCGGTGCTGATTGAAACCGTCTTCTCCTGGCCGGGCTTCGGTTCGTATCTCACCGGCAGCCTGCTGCTCGGGGATATGAACGCGGTCATGGGCTGCGTGCTGCTGGTGGGGGTCATCTTCGTGATGCTGAACCTGCTCTCCGACATGCTGTATCAACTCTTTGACCCGAGGACGAAATCATGACCGTTTCTCTGGATTCGCCGCTGGGGACCGGGCCATCCGAACGCCGCCAGCGTATCAGACGCACGCTGGGCCGCGCCGCGGGCTTCATCGGCAAGATGGCGCGCAATCCGCTCACCGCCATCGGCGGCGGGATTATCCTGCTGCTGCTGATTGTGGCGGCGTTTGCCCCGCTGATCGCGCCGTACAACCCGCTGGTGCAGGACCTCAATAACGCGCTGGTCGCCCCGAACGCACTGCACTGGTTCGGCACCGACGAGTTTGGCCGGGACATCTTCAGCCGGCTGGTGTACGGCGCGCGCATCACGCTCTACATCGTGCTGCTGGTCTCCGTGACCGTTGGCCCGCTGGGGCTGCTGCTGGGCGTCACCGCAGGCTACTTCGGCGGCAGGGTGGACGCGGTGCTGATGCGCGTCACCGATATCTTTATCTCCTTCCCGAGCCTGGTGCTGGCGCTGGCGTTTGTCGCGGCGCTCGGGCCGGGGCTGGAGCACGTGGTGATTGCGATTACGCTCACCGCCTGGCCGCCGATTGCCCGTCTGGCGCGCGCCGAAACTCTCTCTCTGCGCCAGGCCGATTTTATCTCCGCCGTGCGGCTTCAGGGTGCTTCCCCGGTGCGCGTACTGTGGCGTCACATCGTCCCGCTGTGCCTGCCGTCAGTGATTATCCGCATCACCATGAACATGGCGGGGATCATTCTCACCGCCGCCGGGCTGGGCTTTCTTGGCCTTGGCGCACAGCCGCCGGAGCCGGAGTGGGGAGCGATGATCTCCAGCGGTCGTACCTACATGATGGAGTGCTGGTGGGTGGTGACTATTCCGGGGCTGGCGATCCTGATCAACAGTCTGGCGTTCAACTTCTTAGGAGATGGCCTGCGTGACATCCTCGATCCTCGTAGCGAATAACCCGATGCTCGACGTGCGCGATCTCCACGTCGATTTTATCAACGGCGACGCGGTCACCCACGCGGTGCGCGGCGTCTCTTTCCAGCTCGGACGCGAAAAGCTGGCGATTGTCGGTGAATCCGGTTCCGGTAAATCCACCGTCGGGCGGGCGCTGCTACGCCTGCATCCGGCCAAAGCGCAGATCCGCGCCGCGCGGATGCAGTTTGGCGATGTCGATTTACAGGCCGTCAGCGAGGCGCAGATGCGCGGCATTCGCGGCAAGCGCATCTCGATGATCATGCAGGACCCGAAATACTCCCTTAACCCGGTGGTGTGCGTGGGCGACCAAATTGCCGAAGCCTGGCTGACCCATCATCCGGGGCGCAAGGCGGAAGCCAAAGCCAGAGTGCTGGAGATGCTCGACGTGGTGCGCATTCGCCAGCCGGAGCGGGTGTATCACCTCTGTCCGCACGAGATTTCCGGCGGGCAGGGGCAACGCATCATGATCGCCATGATGCTGATCGCCGATCCGGAGCTGGTCATTGCCGACGAGCCGACTTCGGCGCTGGACGTGTCGGTGCGTTTGCAGGTGCTGGGCCTGCTCGACGACCTGGTGCAGTCCCGTGGTCTGGGGCTGATCTTTATCAGCCACGACATCAACCTGGTGCGCAGCTTCTGCGACCGGGTGCTGGTGATGTACGCCGGACGGGTGGTGGAGTCGATTGCCGCGAAGGATCTGCACAACGCCAGGCATCCCTACACCCAGGGGCTCATCAGCGCGCTACCGGAAATCAACCATCGCCGACCGACGCTGCCGGTATTACAGCGTCAGGCCAGCTGGCTCAACGAGTAAGGAGCAGAGATGATCGAGATACAACACCTTAACCTGACGTTTGGCGAGGGCGAGAAGCGTAATCAGGTGCTGGACGATGTGAATATCAGCGTGAGGGACGGCGAGATTTACGGCCTGGTGGGGGAGTCCGGTTCGGGCAAAACCACGGTGCTGAAATGCCTTGCCGGGCTGTTTACCCACTGGGAGGGCGAGCTGGCGATTAACGGCAAGCGGCTGGGAAAACGTATCAGCCAGGAACGCTGCCGCCGGGTGCAGATGGTATTTCAGGATCCGTACGGCTCTTTGCATCCGCGTCACACCATCGGCGATATTCTGGAAGAGCCGCTGCACATTCACCGCATAAAAAATCGGGAGCGGCGCGTTCACGCCCTGCTGGATAAAGTTGGGCTTAGCCGGGCGTTTCGCGATCGCTATCCGCACCAGCTTTCCGGCGGGCAGCGCCAGCGCGTGGCGATTGCCAGGGCGCTGATTCTGGAGCCGCAGGTGCTGCTGCTGGATGAACCTACCTCGGCGCTGGACGTCTCGGTTCAGGCGGAAATCCTCAACCTGCTGGCGGAACTTCAGCGTGAGTCGAACCTGACCTACCTGATGGTCACCCACGATCTGGGCGTGATTGCCCATCTGTGTCAGAAGGTGGCGGTAATGCAGTATGGCAAAATCCTTGAAAGCCTGACGGTGGACGAACTGGTCGCCGGGCAGGCCAAAACCGACTATACGCGGATGCTGGTCAATGCCTCACAGCAGTATTCCCGCGAGATGGCGCGGGAGGTGGCGGTGTATTAGGTAGCCGGGTGGCGGCTACGCGATCGGTCCTGTAGGCCGGGTAAGGCGTAGCCGCCACCCGGCAAACCATCAGCGCAAGAGCTGACAATCCGGCGGTAATCGGCACTGCAACGCGCCCGGAACCACTTCGATGCGGAATTTCTCTCCGCTCAGCGGTTCGCCATCAAGGTTAAAGGTCATGCCGTGTGGGGCGATCACTTCAAACCACGCGGATTTCCCGGCGATAATATTGGGGCTCTCCTCTGGCTGCGTCAGCGTCGTAAACAGCGCGGGCAGCAGCCCGTCGCCAGTAAAAATGCGCAACTGTAGCTGACCATCATTAATCAGGGCTTCCGGGCAAAGCTGCTGTCCGCCGCCTGCCTGACGTCCGTTGCCGATACCAATCACCAGCGCGTCGCCCTGCCAGTGGAAGTTCTCACCGTGGATTTCACAGCTGTCGGGCTTGAGGGTGTCCATGCGCATCAGGCCGTGAATGAGGTACGAGACGCCGCCCAGCGCGGCTTTCAGCTTCTCCGGCGTTTCGCTGGTGATCCGCGTGCCGAAACCGCCCGTTGCCATGTTGATAAAGCAGGTTCTTTCATTCACCTGCGCAATGTCGACGGCGGTCGCTTTCCCGAGGATAGCCAGTTGCAGCGCTTTGCCTAAATCCTCAGGTATGCCGGCGCTGGTGGCAAAATCATTGGCGGTACCGAGCGGTAAAATGCCCATCACCGGGCGATGTGCTGTGTTGAGGTCAATAAGCGCGCCAGCGATCTCGTTGATTGTTCCGTCACCGCCGCCTGAAATGATGGTCTCAGCACCTAACCTGATGCCTTCGTCGATATAGCGTGCCGCATCGCCTTTTTCAAAGGTCACCCGCACGTGAATGCGCGCGCCATCTTCACGCAATTCGGTGATCGCCTGGCGCAACAGATCGTTGCCTGCACTTTTGCCATTGAGAATTAATAAACTGTCTGGATAGGATGCCATCCGGGTTGCTCCCTTTTTTAACTATAGAAAGAGTGTATCCCAGAGAAGGAAAAAGCGGGTAAGAACAGGATGAAAGGCAAAAAATAAGCCCGCGTAAGGGAGATTACGCAGGCTAAGGAGGTGGTTCCTGGTACAGCTAGCATTTATGGGTTATGTTTTTCAGCGGGGGGATAATACCCGTATTGAACGAAGCGGTATGTGATCCGATTCTAAGAATTATCCCAGCGTGAAAAAATCCCGTTGATTGACTATTTGCCGTGTGGATTTCGGGTATTTTCACCTTCAAAATTACGCATCAGCAGCGCAAACTCCAGTTCTACCTCTTCAGGAACCGGCAGCCAGACCACATGGCCGTCGCCAGGTGCGACCTCTATCGCCTCACCTTTTTTGTTTTCCAGGTGCTCGAGGCGGAAGTTCATGTTGCCCTGAGGCGTCATCAGCTCCAGGCTGTCGCCTTTAGTGAATTTGTTTTTTACGGCGACGGCGGCCAGCGGACCTTTACGTTCGCCGGTGAAGTCGCCTACAAACTGCTGGCGTTCGGAAATCGAGTAGCCATGCTCGTAGTTCTGGTAGTCGTCGTGGGTGTGACGGCGCAGGAAACCTTCGGTATAGCCGCGATGCGCCAGACCTTCCAGCGTTTCCAGCAGGCTGGTGTCGAACGGTTTGCCGGCGGCGGCATCGTCGATGGCTTTGCGATACACCTGTGCGGTACGGGCGCAGTAGTAGTAAGACTTGGTGCGGCCTTCGATTTTCAGGGAGTGTACGCCCATCTGGGTTAAACGCTCGACGTGTGCGATGGCGCGCAGATCTTTGGAGTTCATGATGTAGGTGCCATGCTCGTCTTCGAAGGCGGTCATGTATTCGCCCGGACGTTTGGCTTCTTCGATCATAAACACGCTGTCGGTAGGCGCGCCGATACCCAGCGTTGGCTCAACGTTGGTGACCGGGATCGGCTCGTGTTTGTGCACGATATTGCCGATGTCATCTTCTTTGCCTTCCTGAACGTTATATTCCCAGCGGCAGGCGTTGGTGCAGGTGCCCTGGTTCGGGTCACGCTTGTTGATGTAGCCAGAGAGCAGGCAGCGGCCGGAGTAGGCCATGCACAGCGCGCCGTGAACGAAGATTTCGATCTCCATATCCGGCACCTGGGTGCGGATCTCTTCGATCTCTTCGAGGGACAGCTCGCGGGACAGAATGACGCGGGTCAGCCCCATCTGTTTCCAGAATTTCACCGTTGCCCAGTTGACGGCGTTAGCCTGCACCGAGAGGTGAATGTCCATCTCCGGGAAGTTCTCCCGAACCAGCATGATTAAACCCGGGTCCGACATGATCAGCGCGTCCGGCCCCATCTCCACGACCGGCTTCAGGTCGCGAATGAACGTTTTCAGCTTGGCGTTGTGCGGCGCGATGTTCACCACCACGTAGAATTTTTTGCCCAGGGCATGCGCTTCATTGATGCCGAGCTGAAGATTCTCGTGGTTGAATTCGTTGTTACGCACGCGCAGCGAGTAGCGCGGCTGGCCCGCGTAAACGGCGTCGGCACCATAGGCGAAAGCGTAACGCATATTTTGCAGCGTTCCCGCCGGGGAAAGGAGTTCCGGTTTAAACATGTTTGTTCTCGTTCTGATGACAGGTCAGATCCGCGTGCACCTGGTGCAGCGGTAAGGGGAGATCCCCCACTTTAAGGGCGGGCATTGTAGCGCTGCGGGGAAGAGAGGTAAAGCTTTGCCCCTCACCCTAACCCTCTCCCCTTTGGGGAGAGGGCAGGGTGAGGGAGGGTTATTCAGGCAATCCTGCACGCATCCGCTTCCCAGCGATAACCCACGCCGTACACCGCGCGAATAAACGACTGGTCGGCGTCCAGCGCCTCCAGCTTGCGGCGCAGGTTTTTGATGTGGCTGTCGATGGTGCGGTCGGTCACCACGCGGTAATCGTCATACAGATGGTTGAGCAGCTGCTCGCGGGAAAACACTTTTCCCGGCTCGTGGGAGAGCGTTTTCAACAGGCGGAACTCCGCTGGGGTGAGATCCAATAGTTTGCTGCGCCAGCTCGCCTGGAAGCGGCTTTCATCGACGATCAGCGGGCTTTGCGCATCCAGCACCTGCAATTCACGCTGCGGCTTACAGCGGCGGAGGATGGTTTTCACCCGAGCGACCACCTCCCGCGGGCTGTAAGGCTTGCAGATGTAATCGTCGGCGCCGATTTCGAGCCCCAGCAGACGGTCGATCTCTTCGATTTTGGCCGTCACCATCACGATGGGCACATCGGAGAAACGACGAATTTCCCGGCACAGGGTCAGGCCGTCGGTACCCGGCAGCATCAGATCCAGCAGGATCAGATCCGGCGGCGTCTGGCGCACGTAGGGCAGCACCTGGTCGCCGTGGCTGATAAGCGTTGGCGCGTAGCTCGCAGCGCGCAAATAGTCGATCAGCAGTTGCCCAAGTTTAGGCTCGTCTTCCACGATCAAAATACGCGGTGTGTTGTCGTCAATCGGTAACTCGGTCATGCTTCCCTCGATAAATCCCGTTCCAGAGGTAACTCTACTGTAATGCTAACCCCGCCAAAAGGCGAATGGGCGGCGCGGATGGTGCCGCCGTGGGCCTCCACAATGTTAACGCAAATCGCCAGGCCAAGGCCGGAGCCGCCGCTGGCGCGGTTGCGTGAACCTTCGGTGCGATAGAAGCGCTCGAACAGTTTTTCCAGCTGCGCATCTTTCACGCCAGGGGCGGAGTCCGCAAAGGTCAGGGCAAAGCGCCCGTTTTCCTGCCTGCCGGAGATATGCAGCGCGCCGCCGCCGTCGGTGTAGCGGAGGCTGTTCTCCAGCAGATTATTGAACAGCTGCATCAGGCGATCTCTGTCGCCAAATACCACCGCGCTGTCCGGCAGCGAGAGGTTGATTTTCAGGTCACGGCTGGCGAAGCGTTCGCGGAATGCGCCGGTCACAACTTCAAGGATATTAATCACGTCGACTGGGGCTTTCTGGTAGGCCAGGGCGCCTTCGTCGGACATGGAAAGCTGATGCAGATCGTCCACCAGCTTGGTCAGCGTGCCGACTTCCGCCTGTAGCGAGGCCACGGATTCGGGGGTGAACTGCCGCACGCCGTCCTGAATCGCCTCCAGCTCGCCGCGCAGCACCGCCAGCGGGGTGCGCAGCTCGTGCGAAATGTCGGCCATAAAATCGCGGCGCATCTGCTGGTTTTTTTCCAGCGTGCTGGCGAGCTGGTTGAAGTCCTGCGCCAGCTTGCCCAGTTCATCCTGGCTGCGGGTGTCCACGCGGGTCGAGAAATCACCCGCCGCCAGCTTGTGCGTGCCTTCCACCAGGCGCTTAACCGGCGCCAGCAGGCCGCGCGCCAGCGGGAAGGTGGCGAGCGCCGCAAGCAGGGTAGAAAGCGCGACAATCAGCCAGCTGGTCTGACGCTGCTGGCGGTCAAAGTTGATGTCGGTGTTGCGCGTCAGCCGCTCGACCGGCGAGGCGATAACCCAGCCCACCGTCGCGCCGTTCGAGGTGATGGCGCGCTTTGTACCGTCCGGCGGTACCGGAGAGCGTGGGCCAACGAGCACGCGCATCTCCTGATCTATCACCCAGAACTGGGTGCGCCAGCCGTGCGGCGGCATGCCCGGCCCCGGGCGGTCGTCGTCATTATCGTGCTCCAGCGAGCGCAGGATTTGAAACACAAAGCGATCGTTATTGCGCAGAAAACGCCAGTTACCGTGCAGGCTATACTGTTCGCCCAGCGCGTCGCTTAAGCCCTGTAGTCGCTGTTCGTTACCGTGCTTAATGTAGTCAATAAAGCCGCGCTCAAAGCTGACCCGCACCGCCCAGTGCATGGTAATCAGCAGAACGATACAGGTGGCGAAAATCGCCACAAAAAGCTTACCGGTGATCCCCGGACGCCAGAATTTCATGGTGCACTCCTTTTGCCGCGTCGGATCACGACGTTTTTGGTCGTGTCATTCGGTACTCTGACAAAGATAAAAGCGGGCAGGGCGATAATTACCGCCATGCTGAGGTAAGTGTATAAAAATACCTGATGCGCGACGGGGGTGTCGGCGCTGAGATGGTGCTGCCCGTACATGCCGAGCAGCAATCCGGCGACCGTGACCCCCACGCTCATGGAGAGCTGCATGATCATCGACAGCAGGCTGTTACCGCTGCTCGCCAGCTCGTCCGGCAGATCTTTTAGCGTCAGGGTGTTCATCGACGAGAAGCGCATGGAGTTGATGATCCCCTGGCAGAACAGCACCAGCGGCAGGATGTAGTACCAGCCCAGCAGCGCCACGGCCATAAACAGCAGACAAACCAACGCCAGCCCGATCGTGGCGGCCACCAGCACCCGTCGATAGCCAAAGCGGTTCACCACCTGCACCACAATACGCTTCATCCCCATGCTGCCGAGCACCATCGGGATCATCATCAGCCCGGCGTGGAACGGCGAGAAGCCCATCCCAATCTGTAAAAATACCGGCGTCATAAACGGCAACATGCCGCTGCCGATGCGTCCGGCAAAGCTGCCGAAGAGACCAAGACGGTAGGTGGGATTCCTGAACAGATTCAGGCTGAACAGCGCGTTAGCGTTGCCTCTGGCATGCCACAGATACCAGAGAATCGCGGTGATCCCCAGCGCCACCAGCAGGGCGAGCGACAGGGAGGAGATCCCCAACCCTTTTTGCCCGTCGAGGGCCAGGGTGAGCGTCGCCATGCCAGCCGCCAGCAGGATAAAGCCAACGAAATCAAAGCGCCGGGTCTGCATTTTATAGTTCGGCATCAGCGTCAGGGTGGCAATCGCGCCGATAATACCGACCGGCAGGTTGATCAGGAAGATCCAGTGCCAGGAGGCATACTCCACCAGAATACCGCCCAGCGCCGGGCCAAGCAGCGGGCCGACCTGACCGGGCAAGGTGACGAAGGTCATCGCCGCCATATACTGCGCGCGCGGAACAATTTTCATCACCGTTAACCGCCCGACGGGCACCATCATCGCGCCGCCGACGCCCTGTAGCACGCGCGCCATCACCAGCTGGTCGAGGGTATTGGCCTGGGCGCAAAACAGCGACCCGGTGGTAAACAGCACAATGGCGGTGAAGAAGATGTTTCGCACACCGACTTTATCCGCCAGCCAGCCGCTGGCGGGCAGCATCACGGCGACCGTCAGCACGTAGGCGACAATCACCATATGCATGTGCAGCGGGCTCTCCCCCAGGCTTTTCGCCATCGAGGGGAGGGCGGTGTTCACGATGGTCGTGTCCAGCGACTGCATAAAGAAGCCGAACGCGACGATCCACAATTGCCAGCGAACGTTACTGGGTAGGTCGGTCATTTACTCGGTCACCGTGGTTCTCTTTTTACGCGAAAAACGCAGCCGCAGTCGGTCAAAGAACAGATAGACTACCGGCGTGGTGTAGAGCGTCAGCAGCTGGCTCATCACCAGGCCGCCGACAATCGTGATCCCCAGCGGCTGGCGCAGTTCAGAGCCGTCACCACCGGATATGACCAGCGGTAGCGCACCGAACAGCGCGGCCAGCGTGGTCATCATGATCGGGCGAAAACGCAGCAGACAGGCCTGGAATATCGCCTCGTCCGGCGTCAGGTTGCCGTTACGCTGGGCGTCCAGGGCAAAGTCGACCATCATAATCGCGTTTTTCTTCACAATACCTATTAATAGCATGATCCCGATGAGCGCGATTAGGCTGAACGGGGCACCGAACAGCTCCAGCGCCAGCAGCGCCCCCACGCCCGCAGAAGGCAGCGTGGAGAGAATGGTCAACGGGTGCACATAGCTTTCGTACAGCACGCCCAGCACGATATAAACCGTGGCAATAGCCGCCAGGATCAAAATGACCTGCGAGTTCATGGTGTCCTGGAACACCTGCGCCGTACCGGCAAAGCTGCCGCGCACGGAGGAGGGCACCCCGAGCTGGGTCATGGCGCGGTTGATGGCGTCGCTGGCCTCAGACAGCGACGAGCCGGTTGGCAGGTTAAACGACACGGTCGAGGCGGCGGAAAGCCCCTGGTGGTTCACCGACAGCGGCGCGTTCGACGGCTGCCAGCTGGCGAAGTACGACAGGGGGATCGCCTTGCCGTCATTATTGATCACAAACATCTTGTCCAGCGCGCTGATGTCCTGGGTGTAGCGCGGATCAACTTCCATCACCACCTTGTACTGGTTCATCGGCTGATAGATGGTGGAGACTTCACGCTGCCCGAAGGCGTTGTTAAGCAGGCTGTTGGCCGCTTCAACGTTAATGCCCAGGCGGGACATGGTTTCGCGATCGTAGGTGAGCGCCATCTCCGCGCCGTTATTCTGGCTGTCGGAGTTCACGTCCGCCAGCTGCGGCAGCGCGGCCAGCGCTTTACGGATCTTAGGCTCCCACTCGCGCAGGGCGGCTAAGTCATCTGAGAGCAGGGTGTACTGATAGCTGGCGTTAGCCTGTCGTCCGCCGACGCGGATATCCTGAACGGCCATCAAAAACAGATTTGCCCCCGGCTCTTTGGCAAGCTTCAGCCGCAGGCGGTCAATGATCTGCTGCGCCGTTTCGTGACGTTCACCGCGCGGCTTAAGGGTAATAAACATCATCCCGCTGTTAACGCGCGAGCCGCCGGTAAAGCCGGTGACGTTATCCACGGCCGGATCTTCCCGGATGATTTTCATAAAGTCTTGCAGTTTGCCCCGCATCGCCTGGAACGAAATACTCTGGTCCGCCTGAATACCGCCCATCAGCACGCCGGTATCCTGCTCCGGGAAGAAGGTTTTCGGGATGGTGATATACATCCAGACGTTGAGGACGATGGTGCCGATCAGCACCAGCCCGACAAGACGCGAGTGGTTCAGCACCCATTTCAGCGATTTGCCATAGCCTGACTGCATCGCTATCAGGACGCGGCCAAAGCCTTTCCTGCGCGGCTGCGAGTGCGGTTGGCTGCGCTTTAGCATCCAGCCGCACATCATCGGCGTCAGCGTCAGCGAAATCACCAGGGAGATACCGATGGCGACGGAAAGCGTGACGGCAAATTCGCGCAGCAGTCGCCCCGGCAGGCCGCCCATCAGCAGCAGCGGCAGGAACACCGCCACCAGCGACAGGCTCATGGACAGGACCGTGAAGCCCACTTCGCGCGTCCCCTGAAGCGCCGCCTGGAGCGGCTTCATGCCCGCTTCCAGATGGCGCGAGATATTCTCCAGCACCACGATGGCGTCATCCACTACAAACCCGGTGGCAATCGTCAGCGCCATCAGCGACAGGTTGTTAAGACTAAACCCACACAGGTACATGGCGGCAAAGGTGCCTATCAGCGATACCGGAACCGCCACCGCCGGGATCAGCGTGGCGCGCCCCGAGCGCAGGAACAGGAACACCACCAGGATCACCAGCGCGACGGAGATAATCAGCGTTTGCTCTACCTCCTCAAGCGAGGCGCGAATGGTAGGGGAGCGGTCCTGCGCAATCTGGAGGTCGATGGCCGCCGGAATCGTTTCCTGAAGCTCCGGCAGGCGCGCGCGGATGCTGTTCACCGTCTGGATGATGTTGGCTTCCGGCAGTTTGCGGATCATCAGCAAAATCGCCGGTTTGGCGTTAGTCATCCCGGCGTTACGCACGTCCTGCACCGAATCGGTGACGCTGGCGACGTCGCTCAGGCGCACCGCCGCACCGTTGTTGTAGTGAATAATCAACGGCTGATACTCGGCGGCGGTTTTCAGCTCGTCGTTGGTCTGGATCTGCCAGCGGTGGCTGTTGTCCTCAATCGCGCCCTGCGGCTTACGCACGTTGGCGTTGCTGATGGCGGAACGCACGTCGTCCAGCGATACGCCCTGGTTAAACAGCGCCTGCGGATTCAGCCCCACGCGCACGGCGGGCAGGGAGCTGCCGCCGACGTCCACGTCGCCCACGCCGTCAATCTGGGCGATGGTTTGCGCCAGCTGGGTGGAGGCAAAATCGTACAGCTCGCCCTGGGAGTAGGTCTCTGACGTGAGCGTCAGGATCATGATCGGCGCGTCGGATGGGTTAGCCTTACGGTAGGTTGGACGGCTCGGCATGCCGCTTGGCAGCAGGCTTTGGGCGGCGTTTATCGCGGCCTGCACGTCACGCGCCGCGCCGTTGATGTCCCGGTCGAAGTTAAATTCCAGAATGATGCGCGTGCTGCCCAGCGAACTGCTGGAGGTCATCTCGTTAACCCCGGCAATTCGCCCAAGCGAGCGCTCAAGCGGCGTCGCCACCGATGACGCCATGGTTTCCGGCGAGGCACCCGGCAGCGAGGCGCTGACCATGATCACCGGGAAATCGACCTGCGGCAGCGGGGCCACCGGCAGCAGCCGGAAGCCCAGCACGCCGCACAGGGTAATAGCGACGGAGAGTAAAATCGTCGCCACCGGACGGTAAATGAAGAGGGCGAAAAACTTCACTTACGCCTCCTCTTCACGTTTCGGGAAGCGGCTTTTCGTCCACAGGGCCAGACGGTCAAACAGCAGGTAGATAACCGGCGTGGTAAACAGCGTCAGCACCTGGCTCACCAGCAGGCCGCCCACCATCCCGATGCCCAGCGGACGGCGCAGTTCGGCCCCCACGCCGGTGCTCAGCATCAGCGGCAGCGCGCCCAGCAGGGCGGCGAGGGTGGTCATCAGGATCGGACGAAAACGCAGCAGACAGGCCTGGTAAATGGCCTCGCGCGGCGCCATACCCTGCTCGCGCTCGGCGGCCAGCGCAAAGTCGATCATCATGATGGCGTTTTTCTTCACAATGCCGATAAGCAGGATGATGCCGATGATCGCAATGACGTCCAGCTCGCTCCCCGCCAGCATCAGCGCCAGCAACGCCCCCACGCCCGCTGTCGGCAGGGTGGAGAGGATGGTGATCGGATGGATAAAGCTTTCATACAGCACGCCAAGCACGATATACATCGCCACCACCGCCGCGACAATCAGCCAGACGGTGCTGCCCAGCGCGGCCTGGAACGCCAGCGTACTGCCCTGGAACTGGGTCTGAATATCGGACGGGAAGCTGAGTTCTTTCTCCGCGCCCAGAATGGCCTCCACCGCTTCGCCCAGGGAATACCCGTCCGGCACGTTGAACGAAATGGTGGTGGACGGGAACTGATCGAGATGGTTAATCGACAGTGGGGTGTGGCGCTCTTCCACGCTGGCAATGGCGCTGAGCGGCACAATCCCGCCGTCTTTGCTGGTCAGGCGCACCGTGTCCAGCGCGGCCAGCCCGGGCGTGTTTTCGGTGTTATGTTCCAGCACCACGCGATACTGGTTGGCCTGGGTATAGATGGTGGAGATCAGGCGCTGGCCAAAGGCGTTATACAGGGCGTTATCCACGTCGGACATGGTAATGCCCAGACGGCTGGCGGTATCGCGGTTGACGTTCACGTACGCCGCCAGCCCTTTATCCTGCCAGTCGCTGCTGACGTCAGAAACCTGCGGCAGTGCTTTCAGCTTGTCCACCAGCTGCGGCACCCAGGTGCTCAGTGCCTCAAGCGAGGTGGCCTGGAGCGTAAACTGGTACTGCGTGCGGCTCACCTGCGTATCAATGGTTAAATCCTGGATCGGTTGCAGATACAGCTCAATGCCCGGCACGCGCGCCACCGCGCTTTGCAGGCGTTCAATCACCGCGTTAACGCGATCGTCGCGGTCATCGAGCGGTTTAAGGTTAATTTGCAGGCGCGCGCTGTTGAGCGACGGGTTGGTGCCGTCCACGCCCACGTAGGCAGTCAGGCTTTCCACGGCCGGATCTTTCATGATGATCTCAGACACCTGCTGCTGGCGCTGCGCCATGTTGGCGAAGGAGACCGTCTGCGGCGCCTGAAGCGTGCCCTGAATAATGCCGTTGTCCTGAATCGGGAAGAAGCCTTTCGGAATGAAAATCCACAGCATGACGCTGAGCGCCAGGGTGCCGAGCGCCACGCCGAGCGTTGCCCACGGATGGTTCAGCACTTTCGCCAGCACGCGGCCGTAGGCGGCGATAATGCGCTCGAACATCCGCTCGGAGGCGCGCGAGAAGCGGTTTTGCTTGCGCAGGGACTCGTGGCTCAGCATGCGGGCGCACATCATCGGCGTCAGCGTCAGCGACACCACGGCAGAGATCAGAATGGCGACCGCCAGCGTCACGGCAAACTCGCGGAATAGCCGCCCGACGATATCGCCCATAAACAGCAGCGGGATCAGCACCGCAATCAGCGAGAAGGTGAGCGAGATAATGGTAAAGCCGATCTCCCCCGCGCCCTTCAGCGCGGCGGCTAACGGCTTTTCACCTTTTTCGATATAGCGCGAGATGTTCTCGATTACCACGATGGCGTCGTCCACCACAAACCCGGTGGCGATGGTGAGCGCCATCAGCGTCAGGTTGTTAATCGAGAAGTCGAGGAACACCATCACCGCGAACGTTCCGACCAGCGAGAGCGGCACGGCGACGGCGGGAATGATGGTTGCCGGGACGTTGCGCAGGAACAGGTAGATGATCATCACCACCAGCGCAATCGCCAGCATCAGCTCGAACTGGGTGTCGGTCACTGACGCGCGAATATTCGTGGTGCGGTCAGAGAGCACTTTCACGCTGACCGATTTTGGCAGGCTTTCCACCAGCTGCGGCAGCATGGTGCGAATGCTGTCGGCGGTATCAATAATGTTCGCGCCCGGCTGGCGCTGAACGTTCATGACAATCGCCTGCTGCTTATTGGCCCACGCCCCGAGCCAGCTGTTTTCCGCGCCTTGTTCAACGGTTGCCACGTCGCCCAGGCGGATCGGCGCGCCGTTCTGGTAGGCAATGATCAGCTGACGGTACTCATCGGCGGACTGCATCTGGTCGTTGGCGGAGAGCGTGACCGCGCGGGTCGGGCCGTCCAGCGAACCCTTCGCTGAGTTGACGTTGGCGCTGCTGATGGCGGTGCGGATGGTTTCGCTGGTTAACCCCAGCGCGGCAATGGCCTGGGCATTCAGTTTGACGCGCACGGCGGGGCGTTGACCGCCCGCCAGCGTCACCAGCCCCACGCCGGTCACCTGCGAAATCTTCTGCGCCACGCGGGTTTCAACCATGTCTTCCACCTGGGTCATCGGCATGGCGGAGGAGGTGACGGCAAGGGTCATGATCGGCGGATCCGCCGGGTTGACCTTGCTGTAAACAGGTGGATTCGGCAGGTCAGACGGCAGCAGGTTTGTGGCGGCGTTAATCGCGGCCTGCACCTCCTGCTCAGCGACGTCCAGCGACAGCGTGAGCTGGAACTGAAGCGTGACGACCGAAGCGCCACCGGAGCTCTGGGACGACATTTGCTTCAGGCCAGACATCTGGCCAAACTGACGCTCCAGCGGGGCGGTGATGGCGGACGTCACCACATCCGGACTGGCGCCCGGATAGAGGGTGACAACCTGAATGGTCGGGTAGTCCACTTCCGGCAGCGCCGACACGGGCAGAAAACGGTAGCCAATGATCCCGGCCAGCAGGATCGCCACCATCAACAGGGTCGTCGCAACCGGACGTAAGATAAACAGGCGTGATGGCCCACCTGTAGAGCTCGGCGGCATCACCTGCATCAGGCTTTTGCTCCTGTATCCTGTGCTTCCACCACCTCGACCTGCGCCCCTTCGGTCAGACGGTCAATACCGTCGGTCACGACGCGGTCGCCAGCGGACAGCCCGGCGCTGATCACCACCGTCTGGCTGTCCTGGATGCCGGTTTTCACCAGGTGTTTGCTGACCTTGTTTTCGCTGTTCAGCACCCAGACAAAGTTGCCTTCACTGCCCATTTGCAGGGCCGCCGTCGGGATCACCACCGCGTTTTCTTCGGTCGCGACCAGCATTCGCGCGTTGACGAACTGATTCGGGAACAGGGCATCGTCCTGATTGTTGAAGCGTGCTTTTAGCTTGATGGTGCCGGTGGTGGTGTCGATCTGGTTATCCAGGCTCAACAGCGAACCTTCGCTCAGCTTCTGCTTGTTGGTGCGATCCCAGGCTTCAACCACCAGCGCTTTTCCGGCCTTCTGCGCCTGTATCACCGTCGCAATGTCGCTTTCCGGCAGGGTAAAGACGAGATCGATAGGGTGCGTCTGGGTGATCACCACGATGCCCGTGGTATCGCCGCTGGAGATTTGGTTCCCGATATCAACCTGTTTCAGGCCCACGCGGCCGTCAATCGGCGCGGTGATCCGGCTCCAGTCGAGCTGGAGCTGGGCGCTGGCGACCGCGGCTTCGTCGGCCTTGATGGTGCCCTGAGATTCACTGACCAGGGACTGCTGGGTGTCCAGCTCCTGGCGCGACACGAGGTTGGTTTTTACCAGCTGCTGATAGCGGGCTAAATCGCGGCGGGCATTGGCGAGGGTGGCTTTGTCTTTCGCGAGCTGCCCCTGCGCCTGCGCCAGGGCCACCTTAAACTGGCTTGGATCGATTTCCGCCAGCAGATCGCCGGCTTTTACCTGCTGACCTTCCTGGAAATGGATGGCCATCAACTGACCGTCCACGCGGCTACGTACCGTCACGGTGTTGGCGGCGGTGATGGTTCCCAGCCCGGAGAGATAACGAGGCACCGCTTTATTCACCGCCGTTGCCGCCTGCACCGGTGCCAGCGCACCGCCGCGCATAGCGTGGCGCCCGCCGCCCGTTGAGCGTTGTGAGGGGCTATTAGCGCCAGCAGGTGCCGTGGAGTTCGCGGACTGGCTGTGCCAGTACCAGGCGGCGGCCAGGACCACCACAATCAGACCAACGGCGATTGCCCAGCGGGATTTGTTACTGCCTTTCATCGTTATACGTTCTCATCCTGAAACTCTTTCGGGGAATGATACTAGTTTAGTCAGCTAACACAGCGAAAAAATGGAGGAAATATGGAAGACTGTCGGGAATTGTCTGAGTGTGGCGCGCTGTTTCGCCTTCGCCGGGTGGCGCTGCGCTTACCCGGCCTACGGTTGGAGGATCTTGTAGGCCGGGTAAGGCGAAGCCGCCACCCGGCACAACCCCATTAGCTAAACACCACCTGCGCCCAGCGCGCCAGCCCTGCCGTAACGGAGCCAAAGTCGTCGCCGCCGGCAATCGGGATCCCCGGCAGCTGTTCCGCCAGCGCTTTCTTGATCAGCGGCGAACGGGCGCTACCGCCAGTCAGGTAAATTACGTCCGGCTTCACGTTGCCGTTCTCAAGCGCCAGTTGCACCTGCTCCAGAATACGCTGAAGCGGCTGAGTCAGCGCCATTTCCAGCCCTTCCTGGGTGATTGCCGTAGCCAGATCGTCACTGATAAACGGCAGCGAAACCGCATGCTCTGGACGATCGGAAAGGGCAATTTTGCTCTCTTCGGCGGTGCGCACCACGCGGTAGCTCAGGCGCTGACGCCACACCTTATACAGAAGTGCGACCTTCTCTGCATCCTGCGCATCACGCACCAGATCGTTGAGGAAACGGCCATTCGCGGTGCTGTAAAAATCACTCTGGGCAGGGACGTCGTTGATGGCAATCGCGTTCCACCACGGCAGGATCGGCAGGGCGATGCCTTTCTCGGTTTGACCGCCCATACCGAGCAGCGGCATCAGGCTCTTGAAGGCCAGGGCAATATCAAGATCGTTACCGCCCACGCGGCAGCCGCTGTGCCCCAGCAGACTATTTTCACGATCGCGACGGTGATGCCACTGGGGACCCATCAGCAGTAATGAACAGTCCGTCGTACCGCCGCCGATGTCCACCACCAGCACCCGTTTCTCTTCCGTCAGCGTGGCTTCAAAATCCAGCCCCGCCGCAACCGGCTCATACTGGAACACCACGTCACGGAAGCCTGCCCGGTGCGCTGCACGCTCAAGGATCCCCTGCGCCTGCTGGTTGGCTTCGTCGCCGCCCAGCCCCTGAAAGTTAATCGGACGGCCAATCACCGCCTGGGTGATGGCATCCGGCACCTGGGACTGCGCCTGATTGCGGATGTGCAGCATCATCGCGCAGACCAGATCTTCAAACATCGCCACCTGCTGCGGCTTCAGGCCGCTGGCGCCGAGGAAGGATTTCGGCGATTTAACGAAGTAGACCTCTTCCGGGTCTTCAATGTACTGCCCGAGGGAAGAGAGGCCGAACTGCACGCTGGACGGGGTAACGTCGATATCTTCCTCGCGGTTAAAGCTGACCGCACGGCGCAGCAGCGCCTGGGTCTCCGCCGCCGTGGCCGGAACCTGATGGTGGCGGAACAGCCACTCGCTCACCGCTTCACGCGTGGGCGCACAAAGCATTGACGGCAACAGCGTACTGCCGTTTTCCATTTTCAGGAGCTGCGGTTGTCCGTTTTGCATTATCGCAACCGAGCAGTTTGCGGTGCCGTAGTCGAATCCAATAAACACAATAAATCCCCATGCCGGTGAGAAGGGGCGAGACTTTAGCGAAATGTCTGCCAGGCGACAACAGGAATATGAAAGCAAGGCGCAAGGCGATCTTTCGGTTTATGCTGAGGTAAATACAAAAGGAGAGACGATGTACACCCTGAACTGGCAACCGCCCTACGACTGGTCGTGGATGTTTGGCTTTCTTGCCGCGCGTGCGGTCACGGGGGTTGAAACCGTTACGGAGGATTACTACGAGCGCAGTTTTGGCTATGCCGGGCACCAGGGCGTTTTCCGGGTTACGCCAGACAGCGCAACCCCTACGCTGGCGGTGTCGCTCAGCCCTGGCCTGATCCCGGTGGCGGATATCTGCCTCGACCGCATCTCCCGCCTGTTTGACCTCGATTGCGACCCGCTGCACATTGCGCAGACTCTCGGCGAGCTCGGCGCGGCGCGGCCGGGCTTACGTTTGCCCGGCGCGATGGATGCATACGAGCAGGGCGTGCGCGCCATTCTCGGGCAACTGGTGAGCGTGGCGATGGCGGCAAAACTGGCGTCACGGGTGGTGGCGCTGTGCGGTGAACCCATTGAGGATGCGCCGGGCTATCTCTGCTTTCCTCCGCCAGAGGTGCTGGCCGCGGCAGATCCGCTGGCGTTGAAAGCCCTCGGGATGCCGCTCAGGCGTGCGGAGTCGTTGATTCATCTGGCGCAGTCGGTGGTGGACGGTGAATTCCCGCTGTTCCCGCCTGCGAACGTTGAGGCCGGGATGAAGGCGCTACAGCAGCGCCCCGGCATCGGGCGCTGGACCGCGAATTATCTGGCCCTGCGCGGCTGGCAGGCGAAGGATGTTTTCCTGCCGGATGACTATCTGATTAAACAGCGCTTTGCCGGTATGACGCCCGCGCAGATCCGTCGCTATGCCGAACGCTGGCAGCCGTGGCGCTCGTATGCGCTGTTACATATCTGGTACACCGACGGCTGGTCGCCGTCAGTTGATGGCGAAATAGCTGGTATTCAGCAGTAGATCGAGCGGCTGCGCTTCCCCGATGGTGTCGCCGTAAATAAAATCAACGCCGATGCCCGACAGCGTATCCATCATGATCGACTGATGGCATGGCCCGGCAATGGTTTTTATGCCCAGACGCTGGGCGTGGCCCTGAATGATTGTCACCATCATCTCATCCATCAGATTGCCGTGGACGTTGGTCACCATGTCTGTATCCAGCAGCAGATAATCGGCGGTGTTGGCGCTGAGCTGGCTGAAGACGTTCATATCGCGTCCGACCCGGGTCAGCACCACGCGACAGCCGGCCTGACGAAGCTTTTGCAGACCCTGCTGCACGTTTTCATCCGTATTGCTCAGCACATCAACGGCGATCGCCAGATGCAGCAGCCGCGCCGGCAGCGGACCTCTGGTGATCAGGTCGAGCAGCTCATCCACCAGCGTGACGCTGGCTAAACCCGCTTCTGAGAGCGGCAGCGCGACGCCCATTCCTTTGGCCGCCACCTGTGCGGCATAGGTACGGAAAAATTCGCTGAATATCCGTCGGTCCAGGGCGTGCAGCAGCTCCGGCTCCGCCAGCCCGGCGCGGAAGGCATGCTCTTCCAGCACTTCCCCCTGGCTGGTCCACAGCCGCAAGGAAATCAGCCAGAAGCTACTGCTCTCGGGAATGCGCGGCGAGGCGACGCTGCGGGCGATCATCAGCAGATGGTTATCTTTAATCATGTGCCACTGCTCGTCCAGCGACATCATGCTGCGCGTGCTGTGGATCCGCTCCTGCTGGGGTTCGTAGACGGTGACCACGCCGCGCCCGCTGTTTTTCGAGGCGTAGCAGGCGATATCGGCCTGAGACATCACTTCCGCAGCCTGGTAATTGGTGTCGTCAATCAGCGTAATCCCCGCGCTGGCGCCAATGCGGTGCAGGCGTCCTTCCCAGGAAAAATGATAGTTGTTGATGGCGTCGATCAACCGGCCCGCAATATAGCGTGCGCTTTCGACGTTGCAGTCCGGCAGCAGCAGGCCAAACTCGTCGCCGCCCAGACGCGCCAGCACGTCGCTGGAGCGCAGCATGGTCAGCATTAGCGAAGAGAGTTCGCGCAGGAGAGCGTCGCCCGCCGCGTGGCCTGCCGTATCGTTCACCGCCTTGAAACGGTCAAGATCGATAAAGACCAGCGCGTGACGCTGATGGGTCTCCTGTACCGTCTGCAACAGGCGCTTAAGGTGGTTTTCAAAGCTGACGCGGTTCGCCAGGTGGGTAAGGGCGTCATGGGAAGCGCTGTAGCTCAGCTGGCGCAGCATTTTGCGCGACTCGGTGACGTCCTGAATCACCAGCACCGAGCCGATGGTGTGCCCTTCCAGAGTGCTGAGGGGGGTAATGCTGTAATGAATGTCGAAACTGCCGCCATTGCGGCAGTTAAGCACCACATCCTGTTCGATATCGGTACGGGACATATCGCCGCTGTGGATGTTTTCCATTAACGGACCGTTCTCGCCGAAGGTAATGTGCAGCACCTTCAGAACGGGCTGACCCAGCGCTTCGCTTTGCGACCAGCCGCTCATCTTCTCGGCGACCGGGTTCATAAAGGTGATGTTCATGTCGATGTCGGTACACAGCACCGCTTCGCCGATGGAGTCGAGGGTGATATGCAGGCGCTCTTTTTCCTGGAACAGCGCCTCGTTCAGCTGCTTCACCTCGGTCATATCCATGTTGATCCCTAACAGCCGCTCCACTTCGCCCTGTTTGTTCAGCACCCGGTTCGCCAGCGAACGAATGTGGCGAATGCCATCCTTGACGCGAATGCGAAATTCCAGCTTGAAAGGTACCCTGGCCTGGAGTGACTCACGCAGGACCTGTTCGGCGTGCGTACGATCTTCAGGCACCATGGCCGCATGCCAGAGCTGCCAGGTGGGTTTAATGTGCGAGGGGATCTCGTACAGCTCAAACATCCGTTTATCCCAGCTGATTACGTCCGGCTCGAGATCCCACTCCCAAATCCCGATTCCGCCGGCTTCGTTAGCGAGAGTGATACGCTCCATCAGACGCTTATTCACCCACTCGGTCTGTTTCAGATCGTTGATGTCTTCAATCTGGGCAATAAAGTAGAGCGGGGTGCCGTCGGCATGGCGCACAACGGAGACGGCCAGCAGCGCCCACACTACCTCGCCGCTGCGGGTGTAGTAGCGTTTTTCGAGGGTGTAGGTGTTGATCTCGCCGTGAATCAGCTGTTGCAGCTGCTCCAGGTCGGTATTTAAATCTTCCGGCCAGGTTAACTGCTGGAACGTGAGCGACTGAAGCTCAGACTGGCTGTAACCGAGGAAATTGCACAGAGCCTTGTTGGCCTGGAGCCACTGGCCCTCAATGCCCACCAGCGCCATACCAATCGCGGAATACTCCATCGCATTGCGAAAACGTTCTTCGCTTTCCGTAATATGTTTACGCTCGGCCCTGAAGGCATACATCACCATCGTCATAATGTTGGCGGGGAGCAGCATCATCAGGAAGGGGAGCCACGGCGCGTTGAAGGTGACGATCATGCTGGAGGGCGTCATGGAGAGCGGATTTCGCGCCATCATCAGGGACACCATCATGATGGTGAATAAAAATATCAGGAACGCTTCCATACGCGGCAGACGTACCGCGCTCCACATCAGCAGAACGATAATGCAGGTGAATGGCCACGGCAGCCAGGTGATTGCCGTCCAGCTAAGAACCAGCGTGACGACCAGGGTCACCAGCGTTTCCAGCAGCAGTTTCGGGTTGCGGTGGCGCAGCAGGTAATGCGGCTTAAACAGCAGACCTAACGGCACCAGCGCCAGTGCGCCAATGGCTTCTGAAAGTACCCAGACAAGGAAATTACGCAGCGGCTCCGCGCTCGGCACCAGAAAATGAACCAGAACGCCCCCCACCAGCGGCGGCACCAGGGCACTGCCGAGGGCAAGCCGGACCCAGTCGTTGAGGTTTTGCAGCGGATTATACCAGGGGAGCAGCTTACGCAGTAACAGCGCGCCAACCGTGGCCTCAATGATATTGATCGCCGTGTAGGTGATGTTGATCGATGCCCATGAGAAGAGCATCCACGAGGCAAAAATATTGCCAAAGGAGCAGGCGAGCGCAATGCCGGGCCACATTTTTCCCGCATGGCGGTAAAACGCCACCATCATAATTGAAGTCGGGAACCATAGTGGCGCCAGCAGCGTACCGAAGCGAGTCAGCTCGAGGGAAAATAAGGTGAAGATGAACGTGACCAGACCCAGACAGACAAGCCGCAGTAAAGGATGTGGGGTAGTAACCAAAACCCGCTGGTATTGTTTATTCATTACCGCTCTATCCAGGGACGCCATGTTGTCAGGAGCCAGGTCCGGACGCGTGAAATTAATAATTTGGTTTATGCTAGTACAAACATTTTACAATTCATATGCTGAGTGGTCAGATTTTGACTTCATAGACTTATAAAATAGTTACTCTGCGAAGAAGGGTGATGAAATGGCGAAAAACCGCGCGTAAAAATTTTGCTAAAGGCGTGAAACAGCGCTTTTCAGCCCGCCTCGCATAACCTGCGCATTCGACTGGTATCACGCCCCCGAAATCCCTATAATTGCCGCGTTTGACGCTCCGGCGTCGTCCTTCCTTACATCCAGGTTAATCAGGTCGCTAAATTTATGACTGATAAGTCTCATCAGTGCGTCATCATAGGCATCGCCGGCGCATCGGCTTCAGGTAAAAGTCTTATTGCCAGTACGCTTTATCGCGAACTGCGTGAACAAGTGGGTGATGAGCATATCGGTGTGATTCCCGAAGATAGCTATTACAAAGATCAATCCCATCTTTCGATGGAAGAGCGCGTAAAAACCAACTACGACCACCCCAGTGCGATGGATCACAGCCTGCTGTTCCAGCATCTGGAAGCGCTGAAGCGCGGCGAGGCGATTGAGCTGCCCGTCTACAGCTACGTGGAACATACCCGCACCCAGGAAACGATCCGTATCGAGCCCAAGAAGGTGATTATCCTTGAAGGGATTTTGCTGCTCACCGACGCCCGTCTGCGCGAATCTATGAACTTCTCGATTTTCGTCGACACTCCGCTGGATATCTGTCTGATGCGGCGTATTAAACGCGACGTTAACGAACGCGGCCGCTCCATGGACTCCGTGATGGCGCAATATCAGAAAACCGTTCGCCCGATGTTCCTGCAATTTATTGAGCCTTCGAAACAATACGCCGATATTATCGTGCCTCGCGGCGGTAAAAACCGTATTGCCATTGATATCTTAAAAGCGAAAATCAGTCAGTTTTTTGAATAAGCCGTGTGAATTGTGTACCGTTCAGAGATAACCTGGTTTTGCCCTGACGCCGTAAGGCTTCAGGGCGCGATGCACGAAAGGAGAAAGTGCCATGCGTCTTTGTGACCGCGATATAGAAGCCTGGCTGGATGAAGGCCGCCTGTCTATCACCCCGCGTCCGCCGGTTGAGCGTATTAACGGCGTGACCGTCGATGTGCGTCTGGGGAATAAATTCCGCACCTTCAGCGGCCACACGGCACCGTTTATCGACCTCAGCGGGCCAAAAGACGAAGTCAGTGCGGCGCTGGATCGCGTCATGAGCGACGAAATCGTCATCGAAGAAGGAGAGGCGTTTTATCTCCATCCTGGCGAACTGGCGCTGGCGGTGACCTTTGAATCGGTCACGCTGCCTGCGGACCTGGTCGGCTGGCTTGACGGACGCTCTTCCCTGGCGCGTCTGGGCCTGATGGTGCACGTCACCGCGCACCGTATCGATCCGGGCTGGTCTGGCCGTATCGTGCTGGAGTTCTTTAACGCCGGTAAATTGCCGCTGGCGCTTCGTCCGGGAATGATGATTGGTGCGTTGAGCTTTGAACCGCTGACCGGCCCGGCAGACCGTCCTTATAACCGCCGTCAGGACGCAAAATATCGCGACCAGCAGGGTGCGGTTGCCAGTCGTATCGATAAAGACTGATCTGTGAGTTCACTGAGGAAGCCATGAGAAGAGTTCTGACAACGCTGATGATTTTGCTGGTGGTGCTGGTGGCTGGCCTTTCAGCGTTGGTGCTGCTGGTTAACCCGAATGACTTCCGGGCCTACATGGTGCGGCAGGTGGAAGCGCGCAGCGGGTATGAACTCAAGCTGGACGGGCCGCTGCGCTGGCACGTCTGGCCTCAGCTCAGCATTCTCTCCGGACGTATGTCCCTCATCGCGCCGGGTGCCGCGCAGCCGCTGGTCACGGCGGATAACATGCGTCTTGATGTCGCGCTCATCCCGCTCTTATCCCATCAGCTCCAGGTTGAACAGGTGATGCTGAAAGGGGCGGTGATTCAGCTTACGCCGCAAACCGAAGCCGTTCGTCAGGCGGATGCTCCGGTCGCACCGCGTGAAAACACCTTGCCTGACGTCCCGTCTGACACCGGCTGGTCGTTCGATATTGGTAATCTGAAAGTTGCTGACAGCGTGCTGGTTTTCCAGCATGAAGATGACGAACAGATCACCGTACGCAATATCAACCTCAGGATGGAGCAGGATGCCAACCATCAAGCCACCATGGAGTTCTCCGGGCGGATCAACCGCAATCAGCGCGATCTCAACCTGTCGATGAACGCGAACGTGAACGCCTCTGATTATCCGCACCAGCTGACGGCGGACGTTCAGCAGCTTAACTGGCAGCTGACCGGCGCGGATTTACCCGCGAAGGGGATTGCCGGCCAGGGCACGATGCAGGCGGTGTGGCATGAAGAGCGCAAACAGCTCGAACTGAACGCGCTCAACCTCCAGGCCAACGACAGTGCCCTGAAGGGGCAGGCGAGCGTCACGCTTGATGAGAAACCTAAGTGGGTGCTGGATCTGCAATTCGACAAGCTGAACCTCGAGAACCTGCTTCCGCCCCAGCCGGTGAACGCGACCGATGAGGGAGCCACGCAGGTGGGGCAAAGCCAGGTCACGCAGTCGCGTCCGGTGATCTCCTCAAATCTCGATCAGCCTGACTACAACGGCCTGCGCGGATTCACCGCCGACATTCTGCTGAAAGCGAACAGCGTGCGCTGGCGTGGGATTGATTTTACTGACGTCAGCAGCCAGATGTTCAACCACAACGGCCTGCTGGTCATCTCCGAGCTCAGCGGAAAAATGGGAGCAGGGAACCTCTCCCTGCCGGGCACGCTGGATGTACGCAAAGACGTTGCCAGCGCCGCGTTCCAGCCGCGTCTGGAAAACGTTGAGATTGGCACCATCCTGAAAGCCTTTAATTACCCGATTGCCCTCACGGGGCAGCTGTCGCTGGCAGGGGATTTCTCTGGTACGAAGATTGATGCGGACGCTTTCCGTCGTAGCTGGCAGGGGCAGGCGCACGTTGAGCTGAAAGATTCGCGCATGGAAGGGCTGAACTTCCAGCAGCTGGTGCAGCAGGCGGTAGAGCGCAGCAGCAGCGTGAAAGCGAATGAAAACTACGACAGCGCAACCCGTCTGGACAGCTTTACCAGCGAGCTTGCCCTCGACAACGGTCAGCTCTCGCTGGACGACATGCAGGGGACTTCGTCACTGCTGGCGCTGACCGGAACCGGCGCGCTGGATCTGGTGAAAGAGACGGCAGACACCCGCTTCAACGTCCGCGTGAAGGCTGGCTGGGAAGGCGAAGGCCAGCTTGTGGAGTTCCTGAAAGAGACGCCGATACCGCTGCGCGTGTACGGAAAATGGCAGGAGTTGAATTACAGTTTGCAGGTCGATCAGATCCTTCGGAAGCACCTTCAGGATGAAGCGAAACGTCGGCTGAATGACTGGGCGGACCGCAATAAAGAGTCTCAGTCAGGTAAGGACGTGAAAAAGCTGCTCGATAAGCTGTGATGCCTGTTGTGCCGGGTGGCGGCTTTGTCTTACCCGGCCTATAAAAGCCAGACACCGTAGGCCGGGTAAGCGAAGCGCCACCCGGCTTTTTTACACCTCAAAATCCATCTCATCTTCACCGCGCAGCGGTATCAGCTGCACCTTCTGCACGCGATGGCTCTCTACCTGCAAGGTTTTGATCATGTAATCCCCCACCTGGACCTCTTCGCCCGGCTGCGGAATACGTTGCAGATATTCCATCAGCAAACCGGCGATGGTGTGGTATTCGCGCTTCTCATCCAGCGGAAGCGGAACGAACTGCACCAGATCTTCGAGCGGCATATGGCCGTTGGCGGTCCAGCTGCCGTCGGCGTTTTTCTGAATATCGTGACGCGCATCGATCTCATCCACCTCATTAGGCAGATTACCGGCGATGGTTTCCATCACGTCGCTGAGCGTTACCAGCCCTTCCACAGAACCAAACTCATCAACGACAAACGCGAAGTGGGTACGAGCGTTGCGGAACTGCTCCAGCGCGGAGAGCAGCGGCAGCGCTTCCGGGAAGACCAGCGGCTGGCGCACCAGCGCCCGCAGGTTGAGCGGCTCGCCGTGGAGCTGCTGTTGCAGGAGGTCAATCACGTGTACCACGCCCAGCAGCTCTTCTTCCTCTTCACCGCCGGTCACGACCACGCGGGTGTGCTGGTTTTTATCCAGCAGGGCGCGGATCTGCTCTTCCGGCGCCGTCAGGTCAATATGCTCAATGTCATGGCGGGAGGTCATGATACTGCTCACCGAGCGCTGGTTGAGGTTAAGCACGCGCTCTATCATCCGGCGTTCCTGCGGGTTGAAGATCTGCCCGTCGCTGTGGTCGGCAAGCATCGCCGCGGATTCAGCATCCAGCTCGGCATCCTCTTTTTTGCCGCTCAGCAGGCGCATCACCGTATCTGCGGTGCGCTGTCGTAATGTCTGGTTCGCGGAGAGAAAACGGCGACGGTTGAAAATGGCCAGCTGGTTGAGAAACTCAATCAGCACCGAGAAACCAATGGCGGCGTACAGATACCCTTTCGGGATATGGAAGCCAAAACCATCCGCCACCAGGCTAAAGCCAATCATCAGCAGGAAGCTCAGACAGAGGATGACGATAGTCGGGTGACTGTTCACGAAGCGCGTCAGGGCTTTACTGGCGAGCACCATCAGGGTGATGGCGATGATCACCGCGGCCATCATCACCGCCAGATGGTCAACCATCCCGACGGCCGTGATCACGGAGTCGAGAGAAAAGACGGCATCCAGCACCACTATCTGCGCGACCACTGGCCAGAATTTTGCACCGCGTCGCTGGGTGGGGTTTTCACTGTCTTTTCCTTCCAGCCGCTCATTAAGCTCAACCGTGGCTTTGAACAGCAGGAACAATCCGCCGAAAAGCATGATCAGGTCGCGGGCGCTAAAGCTCAGACCCTGCACGCTGAATAAGGGTTTGGTCAGCGTCACCAGCCAGGAGATTGAGGCCAGTAACAGCAAACGCATCACCATGGCGAGCAGAAGACCCGTCACGCGGGCGCGGTCGCGTTGTGAAGGGGGTAATTTATCGGCAAGGATGGCGATAAACACCAGGTTATCAATGCCGAGCACTAATTCGATGACGACCAGCGTCACCAGCCCGGCCCAGATTGATGGATCGGCAATCCATTCCATAGTAAATGCAATACCTTCTGTTATATGACTAATGTCACACTTCGATCATGGATAAAGCCGACGGAAATTGCAATGCCGGGGTGAGATTTCTCTTAATGCTACACTCAGGTAAACCCCATTTGCCGGGCGGTGTAAATAAGTTAATTGCGAAGATTTAATTACATAAGACGATATTTAGGATATATCGCAATAAATGGTCCGGCGATCTATTTTGTCAATATAAAGAAAATCCGAAAACCTTAAAACTTTGCTCTTAATATTAATCTTAAAAACGAATATTAGGACGGTTGTCTCCTTGCCTGCTATTAGGTTAGCTGCAACAATTCTTCCAGCATCAAATGTTAAATCTCCTTGTTGCTATTTTTGTTTCGGTCTTTGGTGAAGGTTATACATTATCAATCGCCCCTGTGAGGCGTTTGATATATTTCGCAAAAGGCCTTATCCAAGAGGGTGTCTAACCATAACGCATTGTTTAGTCAGTGGATTGGTAACTGAAAGCCAAGGGCGGTAGCGTGCCTGAAAGCGTGTGAATCAGCCTCAATTATTCTGTCAATAGCCAATGGATGAATAAGCTTTTTTTAGGACTGATGCCAGTTATATTGCTAAATGATTAACTGCTTTCTGATTGTCACCACGACCCGCGCTTATTTTAATTGCACAGGATAATTACTCTGCCAAAGTGATAAATAATCAATGATGAAATCCAAAATGAAATTGATGCCATTATTGGTGTCTGTGACCTTGATGAGTGGTTGCACGGTCTTTCCCGGCAGCAATATGTCGACAATGGGCAAGGATGTGATTAAACAGCAGGATGCTGATTTTGATCTCGACAAAATGGTGAATGTGTATCCATTAACCCCACGTCTGGTGGAACAATTACGCCCACGTCCAAATGTTGCTCAGCCAAATATGTCTCTGGACCAGGAAATTGCCTCTTACCAGTATCGCGTGGGTCCGGGTGACGTCATTAACGTGACCGTCTGGGATCACCCTGAACTGACCACGCCTGCGGGCCAGTACCGCAGCTCAAGTGACACCGGTAACTGGGTACAGTCCGATGGCACCATGTTCTATCCCTACATTGGCAAAGTGCACGTCGCGGGCAAAACGCTTGCTGAGATCCGTAGTGATATTACCGGCCGCCTGGCGCAGTACATTGCTGACCCGCAGGTGGACGTTAATATCGCCGCGTTCCGATCCCAGAAAGCCTATATCTCTGGCCAGGTCAATAAATCCGGCCAGCAGGCGATCACCAACGTCCCGCTCACCGTTCTCGATGCGATCAATGCCGCAGGCGGCTTAACCGACGGCGCTGACTGGCGCAACGTGGTGCTGACCCACAACGGCAAAGAGCAGCGCATTTCGCTTCAGGCGCTGATGCAAAACGGTGACCTGACCCAGAACCGCCTCCTTTATCCGGGCGATATTCTGTACGTGCCGCGCAACGACGATCTGAAAGTGTTCGTGATGGGTGAAGTGAAGAAACAGAGCACCCTCAAGATGGACTTCAGCGGTATGACCCTGACCGAAGCGCTGGGCAATGCGGAAGGCATCGATCTGACCGCCTCCAACGCCAGCGGTATCTTCGTGATCCGTCCTATCAAAGGCGAGAACGCGAAGGGCAAAATTGCCAACATCTACCAGCTGGATATGTCCGACGCGACGTCGCTGGTCATGGCAACGTCGTTCCGTCTCCAGCCGTACGATGTGGTCTATGTCACCACCGCGCCGGTTGCCCGCTGGAACCGTCTGATCAACCAGTTGCTGCCTACCATCAGTGGCGTTCGCTACATGACGGATACGGCGAGCGACGTTCATAACTGGTAAGCCGCGATGTTTAACAAAATTCTGGTGGTGTGCGTGGGGAACATTTGCCGTTCCCCCACGGCTGAAAGGCTGTTGAAAAATTACCAGCCTGCGTTAACGGTCGACTCCGCAGGGCTGGGCGCGCTGGTAGGAAAAGGTGCCGACGAACGTGCCGCAAGCGTTGCCCTTGAGCATAACCTCTCACTCGACGGGCACGTTGCCCGTCAGGTCTCTGGCCGGATGTGCCGGGAATATGACCTGATCCTCGCGATGGAAAAACGCCACATTCACGCGCTGTGCGATATCGCACCGGAGATGCGCGGCAAGGTGATGCTGTTTGGTCACTGGGATGGTGAGCGCGAAATTCCCGATCCGTATCGCAAGAGCCGCGAGGCCTTTGAGGCGGTATACACCTTACTAGATCAGTCTGCCCGTCAGTGGGCGCAGGCACTGAAAGCTCAGCAGGGATAACAATGACAGAAAAAACAAGACCTTCTGCCGCCCCGACGTCGGGCAGTGATGAAATCGATATCGGTCGCCTGGTCGGGACCGTTATTGAAGCGAAATGGTGGGTGCTGGGTATTACCGCCATCTTTGCCGTGGCGGCGATCGTTTATACGCTGTTCGCGACGCCTATTTACAGCGCCGACGCGCTGGTGCAGATCGAACAAAATACCGGAAACTCGCTGGTTCAGGATATCGGCTCGGCGCTGGCCAACAAGCCGCCGGCATCGGAAGCCGAAATTCAGCTGATTCAGTCGCGCCTGGTACTGGGCAAAACGGTTCACGATCTGGGGCTGGATATCGCGGTCACCAAAAATACCTTCCCGGTGTTTGGCGCAGGCTGGGATCGCCTGATGGGTCGCAGTAACGATACGGTAAAAGTGACTGACTTCGTGATCCCAAAAGGGGCAGGGGACCAAACCTTTACCCTGACCGTGCTGGGACCAAAACAGTATCAGCTGACCAGCGACGCGGGCTTCAGCGCACGCGGCGAGGTGGGGCAGATGCTGACCAAAGAGGGCGTCAGCATCAAGGTCAGCGCAATTCAGGCGCATGAGGGCGGGGAGTTTACGGTCACCAAATTCTCGACGCTCGGGATGATCAACAACCTGCAAAACAACCTGACCGTCACCGAAAACGGCAAGGACACCGGCGTTCTGAGCATGACCTTCACCGGTGAAGACAAGGATCAAATCCGCGACATCCTTAATAGCATTACCCGCAACTATCTTGAGCAGAACGTTGAGCGCAAGTCAGCGGAAGCCGCAAAAAGCCTGGCGTTCCTCAGTAAACAGCTGCCGGAGGTGCGCGCCCGTCTGGATGACGCTGAGAACAAGCTGAACGCGTACCGTCAGGATAAGGATTCCGTCGATCTGCCGCTGGAGGCGAAATCGGTTCTCGACTCCATGGTGAATATTGATGCGCAGCTGAACGAGCTGACCTTCAAAGAGGCGGAGATTTCCAAGCTCTATACCAAACGTCACCCGGCGTACCGCACGCTGCTGGAGAAACGTCGTACCCTGGAAGAAGAGAAGGCGAAGCTGAATGACCGCGTGACCGCGATGCCGAAGACGCAGCAGGAAATTGTACGCCTGACGCGTGATGTGGAATCCGGCCAGCAGGTTTACATGCAGCTGCTGAACAAACAGCAGGAGCTGAAAATCACCGAAGCCAGCACCGTCGGCGACGTGCGTATCGTTGACCCGGCGATTACCCAGCCGGGCGTGCTGAAGCCGAAGAAAGCGCTGATTATCCTCGGCAGTATTATTCTCGGCCTGATGCTTTCCATCGTCGGCGTGCTGCTGCGCTCGCTGTTCAACCGCGGTATCGAAAGCCCGCAGGTGCTGGAAGAGAACGGGATCAGCGTGTACGCCAGCATCCCGCTCTCCGAGTGGCAGAAGTCCCGTGACAGCGTGAAAACCGTTAAGGGCGTCAAGCGTTACAAACAGAGCCAGCTGCTGGCCGTGGGTAACCCGACTGACCTGGCGATTGAAGCGGTGCGCAGCCTGCGTACCAGCCTCCACTTCGCCATGATGCAGGCCAAAAACAACGTCCTGATGATGACCGGTGTCAGCCCGTCAATCGGTAAAACCTTCGTCTGCGCCAACCTGGCGGCGGTGGTGAGCCAGACCAACAAGCGCGTGCTGTTGATCGACTGCGATATGCGTAAGGGCTACACCCATGAGCTGCTGGGGACCAACAACGTTAACGGTCTGTCGGAAATCCTGCTCGGTAAAGGGGAAATCAGCGAGAGCGCCAAGCCGACGTCGATTCCGAAATTTGACCTGATCCCGCGTGGCCAGGTGCCGCCGAACCCGTCTGAACTGCTGATGAGCGAGCGCTTCACGCAGCTGATTGAGTGGGCGAGCAAAAACTACGACCTGGTGCTGATCGATACCCCACCAATTCTGGCGGTCACCGACGCCGCCGTGGTAGGGCGTCATGCGGGCACCACGCTGATGGTCGCACGCTATGCGGTGAACACCCTGAAGGAAGTGGAAACCAGCCTGAGCCGCTTTGAGCAGAACGGTATTGAGGTGAAGGGGGTCATTCTGAACTCCATCTTCCGCCGCGCGACCGGGTATCAGGATTACGGCTACTACGAGTACGAATACAAGTCTGACAGTAAATAATAATCCCCCTCATCCTAACCCTCTCCCCAGGGGGGAGAGAGGACTGCATGGTGCAGCTTTTCTCCCTCTCCCTCCGGGAGAGGGTCGGGGTGAGGGATAAGGGGAAGACCATGACCACACAACGCCCTTTGATTTCTATCTATATGCCGACATGGAATCGTCAGCAGCTGGCGATCCGCGCGATTAAATCGGTCCTGCGTCAGGATTACGATAACTGGGAACTGATTATCGTGGATGACTGTTCCTCCTCTTACGAACAACTGCAAAAGTTTGTTGAAGACCTGAACGACCCGCGCGTGGTGTACACCCACAACGCCATCAACTCCGGGGCGTGTGCGGTGCGCAACCAGGCGATTATGCAGGCGAAAGGGCAGTATCTGACCGGTATCGACGACGATGACGAATGGACGCCAAACCGTCTGTCGATCTTCCTGTCGCACAAAGCGCAGCTGGTGACCCACGCGTTTCTGTATGCCAATGACTATGTCTGCCAGGGCGAGGTCTATTCGCAGCCGGCCAGCCTGCCGCTGTATCCGAAATCACCGTATTCCCGCCGCCTGTTCTACAAGCGCAACATTATTGGCAACCAGGTGTTTACCTGGGCATGGCGCTTTAAGGAGTGCCTGTTCGACACCGAGCTGAAGGCCGCGCAGGATTACGACATCTTCCTGCGGATGGTGGTGGAGTACGGCGAGCCGTGGAAAGTGGAAGAGGCCACGCAGATCCTGCACATCAATCACGGGGAGATGCAAATCACCTCGTCGCCGAAGAAATTCTCGGGCTACTTCCATTTTTACCGCAAGCACAAGGACAAGTTTGACCGTGCCAGCCGGAAGTATCAGCTCTTCACCCTGTATCAGATCCGTAACAAGCGCATGAACTGGCGCACGCTGCTGACGCTGCTGTCGGTACGTAACGGCAAGCGTCTGGCTGACGGGCTTCGGGGGAAATAATGTTTCTGGAAGATTGCCGCGCTAACAGTTGGAGCCTGCGCCCGTGCTGCATGGTTCTGGCCTACCGTATTGCGCATTTTTGCTCGGTGTGGCGCAAAAAAAATGTGCTGAACAATATCTGGGCCGCGCCGGTGCTGGTGCTGTACCGCATCATCACCGAATGCTTTTTTGGCTATGAAATTCAGGCCGCAGCCACCATTGGCCGCCGCTTTACCATTCATCACGGCTATGCGGTGGTCATCAACAAGTTCGTCGTCGCGGGTGATGATTTCACCATTCGCCACGGGGTGACAATCGGCAACCGCGGGCCGGACAGCCTGGCCTGCCCGGTGATTGGCAATAACGTCGAGCTGGGCGCCAACGTGGTGATGATCGGGGACATTACCGTGGGCAATAACGTGACGATTGGCGCAGGCAGCGTGGTGCTGGACAGCATTCCGGACAACGCGCTGGTGGTGGGCGAGAAAGCCCGCGTGAAGGTGATTAAATGAACATTCTGCAATTTAACGTACGCCTCGCAGAGGGCGGGGCGGCAGGCGTAGCGCTGGATCTGCACCAGCGCGCGCTGCAAAAAGGACTCCAGTCGCGCTTTGTTTACGGTTACGGCAAAGGCGGCAAGAAAAGCGTCAGCCATGATAACTTTCCGCAGGTGCTGAAGCAGACGCCACGTCTGACCTCCATCGCCAATATTGCGCTGTTCCGCCTGTTTAACCGCGACCTGTTCGGCAACCTGAATAATCTCTACCGCACCGTCACCCGCACCCGCGGCCCGGTGGTGTTGCACTTCCACGTGCTGCACAGCTACTGGCTGAATCTGGAAGAGGTGGTGGCGTTTTGTGGCAAGGTCAAGGCGCACAAGCCGGATACCCGATTCGTCTGGACGCTGCACGACCACTGGAGCGTGACCGGACGTTGCGCCTTTACCGACGGCTGCGAAGGCTGGAAAGATAACTGCCAGAAATGCCCTACGCTCAGCAACTACCCGCCGGTGAAGGTCGATCGCGCGCATCAGCTGGTTGAGGGTAAGCGTCAGCTGTTCCGCGATATGCTCTCGCTCGGTTGCACCTTTATCTCCCCAAGCCAGCACGTGGCGGATGCTTTTAATAGCCTGTACGGGGCAGGGCGCTGCCAGATCATCAACAACGGTATTGATGTGGCGACGGAAGCGATCCTGGCCGAACTGACGCCCGTAGCCGTTACCCCCGGTAAGCCGAAAATTGCGGTCGTCGCCCATGACCTGCGCTACGACGGCAAAACCAACCAGCAGCTGGTGCGCGACATGATGGCGCTCGGCGACAAAATTGAGCTGCATACCTTTGGCAAATTCTCGCCGTTCGAAGGCGCTAACGTGGTGAACCACGGGTTTGAAACCGACAAGCGTAAACTGATGAGCGCGCTCAACGGTATGGACGCGCTGGTGTTCAGTTCCCGCGTGGACAACTACCCGCTGATCCTGTGCGAAGCGCTCTCCATCGGCGTGCCGGTGATTGCCACCCACAGCGACGCCGCGCGGGAAGTGCTGGAGAAATCCGGCGGTAAAACCTTAAGTGAAAACGAGGTGCTGCCGCTGGTGCAGTTGTCGAAGGCCGATATCGCGCAGGCTGTTTTTGGCACGGACCTGGAATCGTTCCGCAACCGTAGCCGCAAAGCGTACAGTGGACAACAGATGCTGGAGGAGTATGTCTCGTTCTATCAGAATCTGTAGTTATCTGCTGCTGCCGCTGATCTACCTGCTGGTCAACGTCAAGATTGCCCAGCTCGGTGAAAGCTTCCCGATCACTATCGTCACCTTCCTGCCGGTTCTGCTGTTGCTTTACGTTGACAAGCTTAACCTCAAAAAGCTGATGATTTCACTGGGCATCGGGTTTGGTCTGACGGCGTTTAACTACATCTTTGGTCAGTCGCTGGACGCCAGCAAATATGTCACCTCCACCATGCTGTTTGTTTATATCGTTATCATTATTGGCATGGTGTGGAGTATTCGCTTTAAAACTATTTCTCCGCACAATTATAGGAAAATCCTCAGGTTCTTTTATATTGTCGTCGGGCTGATTGTTGTGCTTGCGGCAATGGAGATGGCGCAAATTATTCTCACAGGCGGCAGTAGCCTGATGGAAATAATTTCGAAATATCTTATATACAGTAACAGCTATGTACTGAACTTCATTAAGTTTGGTGGCAAGCGTACAACCGCGCTCTATTTTGAACCGGCGTTTTTTGCTCTGGCATTAATCTCAATTTGGCTCAGCATCAAACAGTTCGGTATCAAAACCCCCAAGACCGATGCTATGATTCTTGCAGGAATCGTTCTGTCAGGGTCGTTCTCCGGGGTAATGACGTTTATTCTGTTTTACCTGCTGGAGTGGGCGTTCCAGTACCTGAACAAAGAGGCGATTAAGAAAAAACTGCCGCTGGCGATAATCTCTCTGACGGTATTTTTAGTGGGCGTAATATTTGCGTTTCCGTACATTTCTGAACGTCTGGGTGATTTGGGAACGGAAGGTTCGTCGTCCTATTATCGCATCATTGGTCCACTGGTGATGGTGGGTTATTCCTTAACCCATATTGATGGCGTAGTAAGATTCGGCTCACTTTACGAATATGTTGCATCATTCGGAATCTTTAACGGTGCGGATGTCGGTAAAACCATAGACAATGGTCTGTATCTGTTAATTATCTATTTTTCCTGGTTCGCCGTACTGTTGACACTGTGGTATCTGTTTAAAGTTTTCAAAATGATGATTAACGCGTTTGGTGATAACCAGAACTTTCGCGTGCAACTTTATCTGTTCACACCGGTGTCGTTGTTTTTTACCGGGTCAATATTTAGCCCGGAATATGCATTCTTAATTGTATGTCCGTTTATTTTGCGCAAAGCGCTGAATATTACGAGCGTATGAAGAAATGAGGTGATTTATGTTTCTTAGCGTCATTACTGTCGCCTTTCGTAACTACGAAGGGGTGGTAAAAACCTGGCGCTCGCTGCGCAACCTGGCGCGCGATCCGAGCCTCACCTTTGAGTGGATCGTGGTCGATGGCGGCTCGAACGACGGCACGGCGGAGTTCCTGGAAAAACTCAACGGTGAGTTCAACTTACGTTACATCAGCGAGAAAGATAAAGGCATTTACGATGCCATGAATAAAGGCATCAACATGGCGCAGGGGCGTTACGCCATCTTCCTCAATTCCGGCGATGTGTTCCATGAAGATGTGGCGCTGTTTGCCCGTCAGCTGGCGCGCCAGAAAGAAGATGCCATGTTTATTGGTGATGCGCTGCTTGATTTCGGCGAGGGGAAAAAAGTGCTGCGCGGCGCGAAACCAGGCTGGTATATCTACCACAGCCTGCCGGCCAGCCATCAGGCTATTTTCTTCCCAATGAGCGGCCTGAAAAAACAGCCTTACGATTTGCGCTATAAAGTGTCATCAGATTATGCCCTGGCCGCCAGCCTGTACAAATCTGGCTACCCGTTCCGTCGAATTAAAGGACTGGTATCTGAATTTTCAATGGGTGGCGTGTCAACCTCGAATAATCTGGAACTGTGCCAGGATGCCAAAAACGTGCAGCGTAAAATATTACGCGTGCCGGGGTTCTGGGCGGAATTATCTTATTTCTTACGTCTGAAAACGACGGGTAAAGCGAAAGCCTTATATAACAAAGCCTGAGATATAAGGAAACGTAATGCAGGAATTAAATGGATTCTCCGTGCCGAAAGGTTTTCGGGGCGGGAGCGGTATTAAAGTTCAACTGTGGTGGGCTGTACAGGCAACGTTATTTGCCTGGTCGCCGCAAATACTGTACCGCTGGCGCGCATTTTTACTGCGTCTGTTTGGCGCAAAAATAGGAAAAAACGTAGTCATTCGACCTTCGGTGAAAATTACTTATCCCTGGAAATTAACGCTTGGGGATTACGCCTGGGTTGGGGATGACGCGGTGTTATATACCCTTGGCGAGATTACGATTGGCGCAAATTCGGTGGTTTCACAGAAGTGTTATTTGTGCACCGGCAGCCACGATTTTATGAGCCCGCATTTTGATATTACCGCTTCGCCAATTGTGATTGGTGAAAAATGCTGGCTGGCAACAGATGTCTTTGTTGCACCCGGTGTTTCTGTTGGCGATGGCACGGTAGTCGGTGCCCGCAGCAGCGTTTTTAAATCGCTACCGGCAAATAAAATTTGCCGTGGCAACCCCGCAGTGGTGATACGCGAACGCGTTGAAACTGAAAAACTTTGATAAGTACAGAGGAATATAAACATGTCTAAAGTCGCTCTCATCACCGGCGTTACCGGACAAGATGGTTCTTACCTGGCAGAATTGCTGCTGGAAAAAGGGTATGAAGTTCACGGTATTAAGCGTCGTGCCTCTTCATTCAACACCGAGCGTGTCGATCACATTTACCAGGATCCGCATGCGGCAAACCCGAAATTCCATCTGCACTACGGCGACCTGACCGATACCTCCAACCTGACCCGCATCCTGCAAGAAGTACAGCCGGACGAAGTGTACAACCTGGGGGCAATGAGCCACGTTGCGGTTTCCTTCGAGTCCCCGGAGTACACCGCTGACGTGGATGCGATGGGTACGCTGCGTCTGCTGGAAGCGATTCGCTTCCTTGGTCTTGAGAAGAAAACCCGCTTCTACCAGGCATCTACCTCTGAGCTGTACGGTCTGGTGCAGGAAATTCCGCAGAAAGAGACCACGCCGTTCTACCCACGTTCTCCGTACGCTGTGGCGAAACTGTACGCTTACTGGATCACCGTGAACTACCGTGAATCCTACGGCATGTACGCCTGTAACGGCATTCTGTTCAACCACGAATCTCCGCGTCGCGGCGAAACCTTCGTGACCCGCAAAATCACCCGCGCGATCGCCAACATCGCTCAGGGCCTGGAGTCTTGCCTGCACCTCGGCAACATGGATTCCCTGCGTGACTGGGGCCATGCGAAAGACTACGTGAAAATGCAGTGGATGATGTTGCAGCAGGAACAGCCAGAAGACTTCGTGATCGCGACCGGCGTGCAGTACTCCGTGCGTCAGTTCGTTGAGATGGCTGCGGCACAGCTGGGCATCAAGCTGCGCTTCGAAGGCACCGGCGTGGAAGAGAAGGGTATCGTTGTTTCCGTGACCGGCCACGACGCACCGGGCGTGAAGCCAGGCGACGTGATTGTCCAGGTTGATCCGCGTTACTTCCGTCCTGCTGAAGTGGAAACCCTGCTGGGCGACCCAACCAAAGCGCACGAGAAGCTGGGCTGGAAACCAGAAACCACCCTGCAAGAAATGGTATCCGAGATGGTGGCCAAAGATCTTGAAGCAGCGAAAAAACACTCCCTGCTCAAGTCTCATGGCTACGAGGTTGCCATCGCGCTGGAGTCCTGAGAATGACAAAACAACGTATTTTTGTCGCCGGTCATCGCGGAATGGTGGGTTCCGCGATTGTTCGCCAGCTGGAACAGCGCGGCGACGTTGAGGTGATTGTTCGCACCCGCGACGAGCTGAACCTGCTTGACAGCAAAGCGGTGCAGGACTTCTTCGCCAGCGAACGTATCGACCAGGTGTATCTGGCGGCGGCGAAGGTGGGCGGCATTGTCGCTAACAACACCTACCCGGCGGATTTCATCTACGAGAACATGATGATTGAGAGCAACATCATTCACGCGGCGCATCTGTACAACGTGAATAAGCTGCTGTTCCTCGGTTCATCCTGTATCTACCCGAAAATGGCGAAGCAGCCGATCGCCGAGAGCGAACTGTTGCAGGGCACGCTTGAAGCCACCAACGAGCCGTATGCGATTGCCAAAATTGCCGGGATCAAGCTGTGTGAATCCTACAACCGTCAGTATAACCGCGACTATCGCTCGGTGATGCCGACCAACCTGTACGGACCGCACGACAACTTCCACCCGAGCAATTCGCACGTGATCCCGGCGCTGCTGCGTCGTTTCCACGAGGCGACTGCCGAAAACGCCCCGGACGTGGTGGTGTGGGGCAGCGGTACGCCAATGCGTGAGTTCCTGCACGTGGACGACATGGCGGCGGCCAGCATTCACGTCATGGAGCTGGATCGCGAGGTGTGGCAGGAAAACACCGAGCCGATGCTGTCGCACATTAACGTCGGGACCGGCGTGGACTGCACCATTCGCGAGCTGGCGCAGACCATCGCGCAGGTGGTGGGCTACAAAGGACGCGTGGTGTTTGACGCCACCAAACCGGACGGCACGCCGCGCAAGCTGCTGGACGTGACCCGTCTGCATCAGCTGGGCTGGTATCACGAGGTCTCACTGGAGCAGGGGCTGGCCAGCACCTACCAGTGGTTCCTGGAAAACCAGCACCGCTTCCGGGGGTAATGATGTTTTTAAGTCAGGAAGATTTTGCCACGGTAGTGCGTTCCACTCCGCTGATCTCAATCGATTTGATCGTGGAGAATGAACGCGGCGAGTTCTTGCTGGGGAAACGAACCAATCGTCCTGCACAGGGCTTCTGGTTCGTGCCCGGCGGGCGCGTGCAGAAGGATGAGACGCTTACCGATGCGTTTGAGCGTCTCACTCTGGCGGAACTGGGCCTGCAACTGCCGATGGCAGCGGGCCAGTTTTACGGGGTCTGGCAGCACTTCTATGACGATAACTTTTCAGGCACCGGGTTCACCACGCACTACATCGTGCTGGGGTTCCGCCTGAAGGTGAGTGAGGCAGACCTGCGTCTGCCTGATTCTCAGCATGACGATTACCGCTGGTTAACGCCAGAGGCGCTGCTGGCAAGCGACAACGTCCATGACAACAGTCGGGCGTACTTCCTTGCGGAACGTCAGGCCGAGGTGCCAGGTCTATGAAAATCCTCGTCTACGGAATTAACTACTCGCCGGAGCTTACCGGTATCGGGAAATACACCGGCGAGATGGTCGAGTGGATGGCGAGCCAGGGACATGACGTGCGGGTGATTACTGCCCCGCCGTACTACCCGGAGTGGAAGGTAGGCGAACGCTATTCCAGCTGGCGCTACCGCCGCGAAGAGGGCGCCGCGACCGTCTGGCGCTGCCCGCTCTACGTGCCGAAACAGCCCTCGACGCTGAAACGTTTAATTCATCTGGGTAGCTTTGCCCTGAGCAGTTTCTTCCCGCTGATGGCGCAGCGTCGCTGGAAGCCGGATCGCATCATCGGCGTGGTGCCGACGCTGTTCTGCACGCCAGGCATGCGCCTGCTGGGCAAACTCTCCGGCGCGCGCACCCTGCTGCACATTCAGGATTATGAAGTGGACGCCATGCTCGGGCTGGGGATGGCCGGGAAAGGCAAGGGCGGCAAGGTGGCGAAGCTCGCCAGCGCCTTTGAGCGCAGCGGCCTGCACAACGTGGATTACGTCTCGACCATTTCGCGCTCGATGATGAACAAGGCGCAGGAGAAGGGCGTCCCGGCGGAAAAAGTGATTTTCTTTCCGAACTGGTCCGAAGTGGCGCGCTTCCGCGATGTGACAGACCAGGATGCGCAGGCGTTACGCGCGCAGCTCGGGTTGCCTGCTGAGCAAAAAATCATTCTTTACTCAGGCAACATCGGCGAAAAACAGGGGCTGGAGAGCGTGATTGACGCCGCGCTTCAGCTGAGCGAACACCCGTGGATGTTCGTGATAGTCGGGCAGGGCGGCGGTAAAGCGCGGCTGGAAAAAATGGCCAGCGAGCGCGGACTGACCAACATCCGCTTTTTCCCGCTTCAGTCTTATGACGCGCTGCCCGCGCTGCTGAAAATGGCGGATTGCCATCTGGTGGTGCAAAAACGCGGCGCGGCGGATGCGGTGCTGCCGTCCAAGCTGACCAACATTCTGGCAGTGGGCGGAAACGCGGTGATTACGGCAGAAGCCGCAACAGAATTAGGCCAGCTGTGCAACAGCTACCCGGGCATTGCCGTTTGTGTGGAGCCGGAATCGGTTCCTGCGCTGGTGACCGGAATTGAGCAGGCACTCGCCATGCCAAAAGAGAACACGGTGGCACGTGAATATGCCGAACGCACGCTCGAGAAAGAGAACGTGCTGAGCCAATTTATTGCAGATATACGGGGATAAATCATGAGTCAAACCACTTTGTATCCGGTCGTAATGGCGGGTGGATCCGGGAGCCGGTTGTGGCCACTGTCCCGCGTGCTTTATCCAAAACAATTTCTGTGCCTGAAAGGCGACCTCACCATGCTGCAAACGACGGTTAACCGTCTGCACGGCGTGGAGTGTGAAAGCCCGGTGGTGATCTGTAACGAACAGCACCGCTTTATCGTTGCCGAGCAGCTGCGCCAGCTGAACAAACTGACCGAAAATATCATTCTGGAGCCTGCCGGACGCAACACGGCGCCTGCCATTGCCCTCGCGGCGCTGGCGGCAAAACGCAGCAGCCCGGACTGCGACCCGCTGATGCTGGTGCTGGCGGCTGACCACGTCATCCAGCAGGAAGAGGCCTTCCGCGATGCGGTACGCGCCGCGATTCCTTACGCTGAGAACGGCAAGCTGGTGACCTTCGGCATCGTGCCGGATCTCCCGGAAACCGGCTATGGCTACATTCGCCGCGGCAGCGTTACGCCTGGTGAAGGCGACAGCGTGGCCTTTGACGTGGCGCAGTTTGTCGAAAAACCGAATCTGGAAACCGCGCAGGCGTACGTGGCCAGCGGGGAATACTACTGGAACAGCGGTATGTTCCTGTTCCGCGCCGGTCGCTACCTGGAAGAGCTGGAAAAATATCGCCCGGATATCTTGCGCGCCTGCGAAAAAGCGATGGCGGTGGTGGATCCGGATCTCGATTTTATCCGCGTGGACGAAGAAGCCTTCCTCGCCTGTCCGGAAGAGTCCATTGACTATGCGGTAATGGAACGTACGGCAGATGCGGTAGTGGTACCGATGGATGCGGGCTGGAGCGACGTCGGCTCGTGGTCGTCACTGTGGGAGATCAGCGCGCATACCCCGGAGGGTAACGTCCATCACGGGGATGTGATCAGCCACAAAACGGAAAACAGCTACGTCTACGCCGAATCTGGCCTCGTCACCACGGTAGGGGTGAAAGATCTGGTGGTCGTGCAGACCAAAGACGCGGTGCTGATTGCCGACCGTAATGCCGTGCAGGACGTTAAAAAAGTGGTGGAGCAGATCAAGGCCGATGGCCGCCACGAACACCATATTCACCGCGAAGTCTACCGCCCGTGGGGCAAATATGACTCCATCGACGCCGGCGAGCGTTACCAGGTGAAACGCATCACCGTGAAGCCGGGAGAAGGGCTGTCGGTGCAGATGCACCATCACCGCGCCGAACACTGGGTGGTGGTGGCGGGGACCGCCAAAGTGACCATCGACGGTGAAGTGAAGCTGCTCGGTGAAAACGAGTCCATTTATATTCCGCTGGGCGCCACGCACTGTCTGGAAAACCCGGGGAAAATTCCGCTCGACTTAATTGAGGTGCGTTCCGGCTCCTATCTGGAAGAGGACGACATCATCCGCTTCCAGGATCGCTACGGGCGCGTGTAGCACTCCGCATCATGCCCGGTGGCGCTGCGCTTTCCGGGCCTACGAATGACAAAAATAAATTTGGCCATTACATGGTCAGGGCCAACTGTTGCCTGAAAAAGGGGTCATCATGGAAAAATTAACCTGTTTTAAAGCCTACGATATTCGCGGCAAGCTGGGCGAAGAGCTGAACGAAGACATTGCGTGGCGCATCGGCCGCGCGTACGGCGAATACCTGAAACCACAAACTATCGTGCTGGGCGGCGACGTGCGTCTGACCAGCAAATCCCTGAAGCTGGCGCTGGCGAAAGGGCTACAGGACGCGGGCGTCGATGTGCTGGACATTGGCCTTTCCGGTACCGAAGAGATCTATTTTGCCACCTTCCACCTGGGCGTGGACGGCGGTATCGAAGTGACGGCCAGCCATAACCCGATGGACTACAACGGCATGAAGCTGGTGCGCAAGGGCGCGCGTCCTATCAGCGGTGACACCGGCCTGCGTGACGTGCAGCGTCTGGCCGAGGCCAACGACTTCCCGCCGGTGAATGAAGCCACACGCGGCAGCTATAAGCAGATTAACCTGCAAAAAGAGTACATCGACCACCTGCTGGGCTACATCAACGTGGCGAACCTCAAACCGCTGAAGCTGGTGATTAACTCCGGCAACGGCGCGGCAGGCCCGGTTGTCGATGCACTTGAAGCCCGCTTTAAGGCGCTGAACGTGCCGGTGACCTTCGTCAAAGTGCACAACACGCCAGACGGCAACTTCCCGAACGGTATTCCTAACCCGCTGCTGCCGGAGTGCCGCGACGACACCCGCAACGCGGTGATTGAGCACGGCGCCGATATGGGTATCGCCTTTGACGGCGATTTCGACCGCTGCTTCCTGTTCGACGAGAAAGGGCAGTTTATCGAAGGCTACTACATCGTTGGCCTGCTGGCGGAAGCGTTCCTCGAGAAAAACCCGGGGGCGAAAATCATTCACGATCCGCGTCTTTCCTGGAACACCGTCGACGTGGTGAAGGCCGCGGGCGGCGAGCCGGTGATGTCCAAAACCGGCCACGCGTTTATCAAAGAGCGTATGCGTGAGGAAGACGCCATCTACGGCGGCGAGATGAGCGCCCACCACTATTTCCGTGATTTTGCCTACTGCGACAGCGGGATGATCCCGTGGCTGCTGGTGACTGAGCTGCTGTGCCTGAAAGGGCAGAGCCTGGGTGAACTGGTGCGTGACCGCATGGCGGCGTTCCCGGCGAGCGGCGAGATCAACAGCAAACTGGCGCAGCCCGCTGAGGCCATTGCCCGCGTAGAACACCACTTTGCCATTCATGCGCTGGAGATTGATCGTACCGACGGTATCAGCATGGCGTTCCCGCAGTGGCGCTTCAACCTGCGCTCCTCCAACACCGAGCCGGTAGTGCGCCTGAACGTGGAGTCCCGCGCCGATACCGCGCTGATGGAAGCCCGAACGAAGGACATTCTGGCGCTGTTGAATCAGTAAATACTGCCCCTCACCCCAGCCCTCTCCCCAAAGGGGAGAGGGTGTTCAAGTTCCCTCTCCCGTTTGGGGAGAGGGGTAGGGTGAGGGGTAAGGTTTAGAACTAAAGGAACAACGATGACAAATCTAAAAAAGCGCGAACGAGCGAGAACGAATGCATCGTTAATCTCTATGGTGCAGCGTTTTTCTGATATCACCATCATGGTCGGCGGACTGTGGGCGGTGTGTTGGGTCAGCGGGCAGTCGTTCTTATACATGCACTTGCTGATGGCGTTGATTGCGCTGGTGGTGTTTCAGATGATCGGCGGCATGACCGATTTCTATCGTTCATGGCGCGGCGTCAAAATGACCACCGAACTGATGCTGCTGCTCCAGAACTGGACCTTAAGCCTGGTTTTCAGCGCAGGGCTGGTGGCGTTCAGCCATGATTTTGATAACCGTCTTGTGACCTATCTCTGCTGGTATCTGTTAACCAGCATTGGCATGGTGGTCTGCCGCTCGCTGATCCGCTTTGGCGCGGGCTGGCTGCGCAACCGCGGGTATAACCGTCGCTTCGTTGCCGTGGCGGGCGACCTGCCGGTGGGACAGGTGTTGCTCGACAGCTTCCGCAAAGAGCCGTGGTTAGGCTTTGAAGTGGTCGGGATTTATCACGACGCGAAGCCCGGCGGCGTGCCGTCCGACTGGGCAGGTAACTACGAACAGCTTATTGACGATGCGAAAGCCGGCAAAATTCATAACGTCTACATCGCCATGCAGATGAAAGATGAATCCCGCATCAAGAAACTGATGCGCGAGCTGGCGGATACCACCTGCTCGGTGATCCTCATCCCGGATGTCTTCACCTTCAATATTCTCCACTCCCGTATTGAAGAGGTGAACGGGGTACCGGTTGTTCCACTGTACGACACGCCGCTGTCGGGGATTAACCGCGTGCTGAAGCGCGTGGAAGATATCGTCCTTTCGTCCCTGATCCTGCTGCTCATCTCCCCGGTGCTGTGCTGCATTGCGCTGGCGGTGAAGCTCAGCTCGCCGGGGCCGATCATCTTCCGTCAGACCCGCTACGGCATGGACGGTAAGCCGATCATGGTGTGGAAATTCCGCTCTATGAAGGTGATGGAGAACGACAAGGTGGTGACCCAGGCGACGCAGAACGATCCGCGCGTCACCCGCGTGGGCAACTTCCTGCGCCGTACCTCGCTCGATGAGCTGCCGCAGTTCATCAACGTGTTCACCGGCGGGATGTCCATCGTCGGGCCTCGTCCTCACGCCGTGGCCCATAACGAGCAGTACCGCACCCTGATTGAAGGCTACATGCTGCGCCATAAGGTGAAGCCAGGCATCACCGGCTGGGCGCAGATCAACGGCTGGCGCGGCGAGACCGACACGCTGGAAAAAATGGAAAAACGTATCGAGTTCGATCTGGAGTACATCCGCGAGTGGAGCCTCTGGTTCGATATCAAGATTGTTTTTCTGACCATTTTCAAAGGCTTCGTGAACAAAGCGGCGTACTAAGATGAGCTTACGAGAAAAAACCATCAGCGGCGCGAAATGGTCAGCCATGGCCACCATCGTCATTATTGGCCTCGGCCTGGTGCAGATGACGGTGCTGGCGCGCATTATCGATAACCACCAGTTTGGTCTGCTGACCGTCTCGCTGGTGATTATCGCCCTGGCCGATACGCTGTCGGACTTTGGTATCGCCAACTCCATTATCCAGCGCAAGGAGATCAGCCATCTGGAGCTGACCACCCTCTACTGGCTGAACGTCGGGCTGGGGATCTTCGTGTTCGTACTGGTGTTCCTGCTGAGCGATGTGATTGCCGGCGTGCTGCATAACCCGGACCTGGCGCCGCTGATGCGCACCCTGTCGTTCGCTTTCGTGGTGATCCCGCACGGGCAGCAGTTCCGCGCGCTGATGCAGAAGGAGCTGGAGTTCAACAAAATCGGCATGATTGAAACCAGCGCCGTGCTGGCGGGCTTTACCTTCACCGTGGTTAGCGCCCATTTCTGGCCGCTGGCGATGACAGCCATCCTCGGCTACCTGGTTAACTCTGCCGTGCGCACGCTGCTGTTCGGTTTCTTTGGCCGTAAGATTTATCGCCCGGGGCTGCATTTTTCGCTGGCGTCTGTTTCATCCAACCTGCGCTTCGGCGCGTGGCTGACGGCAGACAGCATTATCAATTACGTGAATACTAACCTCTCCACGCTGGTGCTGGCGCGCATTCTGGGCGCGAGCGTCGCGGGTGGCTACAACTTGGCGTATAACGTCGCGGTTGTCCCGCCGATGAAGCTCAACCCTATCATTACCCGCGTGCTGTTCCCGGCGTTCGCCAAAATTCAGGACGATACCGAAAAGCTGCGCGTGAACTTTTACAAGCTGCTCTCCGTGGTGGGGATCATCAATTTCCCGGTCCTGCTGGGACTGATGGTGGTCGCCAGCAATTTCGTGCCGCTGGTGTTTGGCGAGAAGTGGAACAGCATCATCCCGATCCTGCAACTGCTGTGCGTCGTGGGGCTGCTGCGCTCGGTGGGGAACCCGATTGGTTCTCTGCTGATGGCGAAGGCGCGCGTGGATATCAGCTTCAAGTTCAACGTGTTTAAAACCTTCCTGTTTATTCCGGCAATTATTGTGGGCGGCCACATGGCGGGCGCCATTGGCGTGACGCTCGGCTTCCTGCTGGTGCAGATCGTCAATACCGTGCTGAGCTACTTCGTGATGATCAAACCGGTGCTGGGTTCCAGCTACCGTCAGTACATCCTCAGCCTGTGGCTGCCGTTTTACCTCTCCTTACCGACGCTTGCGGTGAGCTACGGCCTGGGCGTGGTGCTCAACGGGCATCTGCCGCTGGCGGCGCTGCTTGCGGTGCAGGTCGCGGCAGGCGCGCTGGCGTTCGGCGTGATGATTGTGCTGTCACGCAATGCGCTGGTGGTCGAGATGAAGCGCCAGTTTTGCCGTAACGAAAAAATGAAAACGCTGCTTCGCGCAGGCTAATTTTACGAGGCCATTATGAAATTACTTATTCTTGGCAACCATACCTGCGGCAACCGTGGCGACAGCGCCATCCTGCGCGGTTTACTGGATGCAATTAACACCCTTAAGCCTGAGACTGAAGTGGATGTGATGAGCCGTTATCCGGTCAGCTCATCCTGGTTACTGAACCGCCCGGTGATGGGCGACCCGCTCTACAGTCAGATGAAACAGCACAACAACGCTGCGGGCGTGATGGGGCGCGTGAAGAAAGTGCTGCGTCGCCGCTACCAGCATCAGGTGCTGCTTTCTCGCGTGACCGATACCGGCAAGCTGCGCAACATCGCCATCGCGCAGGGTTTTACCGATTTTGTGCGTCTGCTGTCCGGCTATGACGCGATTATTCAGGTGGGCGGTTCGTTCTTCGTCGATCTCTACGGCGTGCCGCAGTTTGAGCATGCACTCTGCACCTTCATGGCGAAAAAACCGCTGTTTATGATCGGCCACAGCGTCGGGCCATTCCAGGATCCACAGTTTAACCAGCTGGCAAACTATGTCTTCGGCCATTGCGACGCGCTGATCCTGCGTGAATCGGTCAGCCTCGACATGATGAAGCGCAGTGAAATCGACACCACCAAAGTGGAGCACGGTGTAGACACCGCCTGGCTGGTGGATCATCAGGATGACAGTTTTCAGGCCAGCTACGCGGTACAGCACTGGCTCGACGTGGCGGCAAAGCAGAAAACCGTCGCCATTACCCTGCGTGAACTTGCTCCGTTCGATAAACGCCTCGGCACGACCCAGGCGGCGTACGAGAAAGCCTTTGCCGATGTGGTGAACCGCGTGCTGGACAGCGGTTACCAGGTGCTGGCGCTTTCCACCTGTACCGGTATCGACAGCTACAACAAAGATGACCGTATGGTGGCGCTCAACCTGCGCAACCTGGTGAACGATCCGTCCCGCTATCACGTGGTGATGGACGAGCTGAACGATCTGGAGATGGGCAAGCTGCTCTCCGCCTGCGACCTGACCGTGGGCACGCGTCTGCACTCGGCCATTATCTCGATGAACTTCGGCACGCCAGCCATCGCCATTAACTACGAGCACAAGTCTGCGGGCATTATGCAGCAGCTCGGTATGCCGGAAATGGCCGTCGATATTCGTCATCTGCTGGACGGATCGCTGGGTGCGATGGTGGGCGACACGCTCGGCCAGCTGCCTGCGATCAACGAACGTCTGGCGGTGGCGGTAAAAGCCGAACGCGAAAAAGGTATTGGCATGGTGAAATCCGTACTCGACCGCGTCCGGGAGGGGAAATGAAGGTTGGTTTCTTCTTACTGAAATTTCCGCTGTCGTCTGAAACCTTTGTGCTGAACCAAATCACTGCGTTTATCGATATGGGATATGACGTGGAGATTATCGCCCTGCAAAAGGGCGATACGCAAAACACCCATGCGGCGTATACCCGGTATGGGCTGGAGGCGAAAACCCGCTGGTTGCAGGACGAACCCACCGGACGAATGAACAAACTGCGCCATCGCGCCAGCCAGACGCTGCGCGGCCTGCATCGCGCCTCGACGTGGCGGGCGCTGAATATGTCGCGCTATGGGGCGGAGGCCCGCAACCTGATCCTTTCCGCCATTTGCGGGCAAACGGCCCAGCCGTACCGGGCCGATGTCTTTATCGCCCACTTTGGCCCGGCGGGCGTAACTGCGGCAAAACTGCGTGAGCTGAGGGTGATTGACGGCAAAATCGCAACCATTTTCCACGGTATCGACATCTCCAGCCGGGAAGTACTGAACCACTACACGCCGGAATATCAGCAGCTGTTTCGCCGCGGCGACATGATGCTGCCGATAAGCAACCTGTGGGCCCGACGCCTGAAAACCATGGGGTGCCCGAGCGAGAAAATCACCGTTTCACGCATGGGCGTGGATATGGAACGTTTCACTCAGCGACCGGTTAAGGTGCCGGGCAAGCCGCTGCAAATTATCTCTGTTGCCCGCCTGACCGAAAAGAAAGGGCTGCACGTAGCCATCGAAGCCTGTCGCCAGCTGAAGGCGCGCGGCGTGGACTTCCACTACCGCATCCTGGGTATCGGGCCGTGGGAGCGTCGCCTGCGCACGCTGATTGAACAGTATCAGCTGGAAGACGTGGTCGAGATGCCGGGCTTCAAGCCGAGCCACGAAGTGAAAGCCATGCTTGATGACGCGGATGTGTTCCTGCTGCCTTCCGTAACCGGCGCTGACGGCGATATGGAAGGCATTCCCGTGGCGCTGATGGAGGCGATGGCGGTCGGCATTCCGGTGGTCTCGACCCTGCACAGCGGTATCCCGGAGCTGATCACCTCTGAACACTCCGGCTGGCTGGTCCCTGAAAACAATGCGCTGGCGCTGGCGGATCGTCTGGCTGCGTTCAGTGATATCGATCAGCAGACGCTGATCCCTGTGCTGCAAAATGCGCGGCAAAAAGTTGAAGCAGAATTTAATCAGCAGGTGATCAATCGCCAGTTAGCGAGCCTGCTGCAAACGCTGTAACGCTGAGGTTGTATGCTGAAAAAGATTACCCGACGCCGATTTGTCTCTTCTTTATCCGTCCTGGCTGCCATGCCGCTGCTGTCGCCCCGCGCTGTGCGGGCGGCAACCGGGAAGACGGTTTCTGTCGATCGCTACAACAATAACGACTGGATCGCCGCCTTTAAGCAGGCATTTACCGAGGGCGATACCGTTGTTGTTCCCGCCGGGTTAACCTGTGAAAACATCAATACCGGCATTTTCATTCCTGATGGCAAAACCCTGCTGATCCGCGGTGCGCTGAAGGGCAACGGCCGCGGGCGGTTTGTGCTCCAGGAAGGCTGTAAGGTCATTGGGGAAGGAGAGGGGCGCACGCATAACATTACGCTGGACGTGCGTGGCTCCGACTGTGTCATTAAAGGGCTGGCGATGAGCGGCTTCGGCCCCGTCACCCAGATCTACATCGGCGGTAAAAAGCCGAGAGTGATGCGTAACCTGCTTATCGATCGCATTGCCGTGAGCCAGGCCAACTACGCCATTCTGCGCCAGGGTTTTCATAATCAGGTGGACGGTGCGCGCATAACCAACAGTAAATTCAGCCATTTGCAGGGTGACGCGATTGAGTGGAACGTGGCGATTAACGACCGCAATATCCTGATCTCTAACCACGTGATCGATAACATCAACTGCACCAACGGCAAGATCAACTGGGGGATAGGCATTGGGCTGGCTGGCAGCACGTACGACAATGACTATCCGGAACAGCAGACCGTTAAAAACTTCGTGGTGGCAAATATCACCGGCAGCAACTGTCGGCAGTTGGTCCATGTTGAAAACGGTAAACACTTTGTGATCCGTAATATCAAGGCCAGCAATATTACTCCCGACTTCAGTAAAAAGGCCGGAATTGATAACGCAACGGTAGCTATTTATGGCTGTGATAATTTCGTTATTGATAATATCGATATGGTGAACAGCGCCGGAATGTTAATCGGGTATGGCGTGATCAAGGGCGATTATCTGTCGATACCGCAAAACTTCAAACTTAACGATATACGCCTGGATAACCGACAGCTGGCGTATAAGCTGCGCGGGATACAGATTTCTTCGGGCAATGCCACGTCGTTTGTCGCCATTACCAACGTCAACATGCAGCGGGCAACGCTTGAGCTGCACAACAAGCCACAGCACCTTTTCTTACGTAATATCAACGTGATGCAGGAATCCTCGACGGGGCCCGCCCTGACGATGAACTTCGACTTGCGCAAAGACGTGCGCGGGAAGTTTATGGCCAAAAACGAGACGCTGTTGTCGCTGGCAAACATTCATGCGGTAAATGAAAAAGGACAGAGTTCGGTGGATATTGATCGGGTCGATCAACATGTGGTGAATACGGAACGGTTGAATTTTGCGCTGCCGCACAGGTAATCATAAAGTCTATTTTGCGACTATTCTGGATCAGAATCGCGAACTATTCAGATTACAACTACTGTAATTTGTGGTGGGGTGACTTAGGATTACTTCATATTTACGGCAAAACATGCTGGCGAAAACAGGTTTAAAAGCTATAATTCGTCAACCATTTTAAGGTGGAAGAAATAATGATTAATTTGAAAGCAGTCATACCGGTAGCGGGTCTGGGCATGCACATGTTGCCCGCCACAAAGGCCATTCCTAAAGAGATGCTGCCGATCGTTGACAAGCCGATGATTCAGTACATCGTCGACGAGATTGTTGCTGCGGGGATCAAAGAAATCGTTCTGGTGACGCACTCTTCTAAGAACGCCGTCGAGAACCACTTCGACACCTCTTATGAACTCGAGGCGCTTCTTGAGCAGCGCGTTAAGCGTCAGCTTCTGGCTGAAGTTCAGTCTATTTGTCCTCCTGGCGTGACTATCATGAACGTGCGTCAGGCGCAGCCGTTGGGTCTGGGCCACTCAATCCTCTGTGCGCGTCCGGTAGTGGGTGATAACCCGTTCATCGTGGTACTGCCGGACATCATCATTGATAACGCCTCTGCCGATCCGCTGCGTTATAACCTGGCGGCAATGGTCGCACGCTTCAACGAGACGGGCCGTAGCCAGGTGCTGGCGAAACGTATGAAGGGCGATCTCTCTGAGTACTCTGTTATTCAGACTAAAGAGCCGCTGGAGTCGGAAGGGCAGGTGAGCCGGATCGTTGAGTTTATCGAAAAACCCGATCAGCCGCAGACCCTGGACTCCGACCTGATGGCTGTCGGCCGTTATGTGCTGAATGCGGATATCTGGGCTGAGCTGGAAAAAACCGAGCCGGGCGCCTGGGATCGTATCCAGCTGACTGATGCGATTGCTGAGCTGGCGAAGAAGCAGTCGGTTGATGCGATGCTGATGACCGGCGACAGCTATGACTGCGGTAAGAAAATGGGGTATATGCAGGCGTTTGTGAACTATGGCCTGCGTAATCTGAAGGAAGGGGCGAAGTTCAGAAGCCGGATTGAGAAGTTGCTGGCTGACGGTTGATTTATCTCTCGAATGCATAAACGGCAGATGTTGTTTGGTTATGTTTATCATAAACAAATTATCATTGCCGTTTTTTATTGTCGCCTAAGGTAAAATTGGCTTTCTATCAGTTACATAAAGTTATCAAATTCAAATGAATGGTGATTTGTGCTTGTTTCTTAAAGCAATTAGGACGACAATTAACACCAACTTTTCCTCTTTTTAGATTCCAAAATCACTATTAACATTAGCTCAGTGCACTGGTAGCTGTTAAGCCAGGGGCGGTAGCATTTGTTTCGAAAAGGTAAATACTTGAAAGAAAAGCAGCATGATCTTAAAGCCGGATTTAAGTGGAGTGCAATTGAACGCATTATAACGCAATTTGCACAGTTATTAGTCCTGTTAGTATTAGCGAGAATCTTAGGACCTAAAGCTTATGGCTTAGTTGGTATGTTAACAATTTTTATAGCTGTTTCACAAACACTAGTTGACAGCGGTTTTTCGTCTGCTTTGATAAGGCGCAATAACAATACACAAAAGCAGTATTCAACAATTTTTTGGTTTAATTTCGGGACTGCATTGTTTTTATACATTGTAATTTTCTTTAGTGCAAAAGAAATTAGTCATTTTTTCAACGAACCGCAATTAGAAAAGATAATAAAAATTTTAGGTTTGGTTATCATCATCAATGCCTTATGCATAGTTCATAGAACCAAACTTACGATCAATCTAGATTTCAAAAGTCAATCACAAATATCATTTTTATCAGTGTTAATTAGTGGTGTTGGTAGTATTGTTGTAGCTATTAATGGAGGAGGAGTTTGGTCGATTGTATTCAATAATATCCTTTTTTCATTATTATCAACAATTATGTATTTTTATAAATGTAAATGGGTTCCTAATCTAGTTTTTAATAGAAGATTTTTTTATGCTACTTCGAGATTTAGCGGCAATTTATTAGTAGCATCTTTATTGAACACATTTTTCGATAATTTGTACCAATTAGTTATAGGCAAATTTTTCAACACTTCACAAGTTGGTTTTTTTACACAAGCTAAAAATTTAACTCTGTTACCAACTAATACATATTCGGCAATAATACAACGAGTTACTTATCGCTATTTTAGCGAGATCAAGAATAATAGAACAATGCTGAACAAACAATACGAAGAAACAGTTAAGTACGCAACTGTTATTTTTTTTCCATTAATATTTGGGTTGGCCTTTTTTAGTGAAAATATAGTTAGTATAATATTAGGTAAAGAATGGATAATTACTGCCCGTTATATTTTCGTGTTATGTTTCTGTTATTGTTTTTATCCTATTCATGCACTAAGTTTAAATGTTCTTAATGTATACGGAAGATCAGATCTTTTCCTGAAACTAGAAGTATTTAAAAAAATACTTATATCATTGTTAATGATAGCTACTATTAAATTTGGTATAGAATGGATGTGTTGGGGGTTGGTTTTGTACTCCGTTATTGCAACTTATATAAATTCAATTTATACAAATAAATTTTTAGATACAACTTTCATGAAATTGCTGAGTATTATCAGTCCGGCTTTTATAATATCGCTGGTTTCTTTTTTTGTTTCACATCTAATAATCAATAATTTGTCAAATGAATTTCTTAAGCTTGGAGGTTTACTATTCGGTTGTTGCGTATATTTTATGACTTATTATGTGTATGATAAAAATACTGTAAAAACAATATATTTTTGGGTAAAGCGCAATGACAAATAGAACTACTTCGATTTCCGTTGTTATTCCAGTTTATAACTGTGAAACAACAATAAAAAAAACCATCGATTCTGTTCTTGCTCAGGAAAATATAGATTTCGAAGTTATCATCGTGGATGATGGTTCTACAGATAGAAGTGCTGAAATCATAACTGAGTATGATGATGCGCGCATACGTTATTTTTACCAAGAAAATAGTGGGATAAGTAGCGCTTTAAATTATGGCATTTCTAAATCTAATGCTGCATTTGTAGCTAGAATTGATGGTGATGATGTAGCTCTACCAAACCGATTTAAAAAACAATATGATGTTCTTAAAAGTAATACACAAGTATGTCTGGTAGGAACAGCTGTTGATTATATTAACTCCAAAGAGGCTGTTATTGGTAGGACATTCCCTTACGTATTTCGCTTTAGCGCATCAAAAATATTATTACGGCAAAATTTATTTGCCCATCCTTCGGTTATGTTTAGGAAAGATATATTTATAAGAGCTGGAGGATACCCAAATGAATTATCAGGAATATGTGAAGATTATTATCTTTGGACACGGATGATTAAGTTTGGAGAAATGATAAACTTATCTGAATCCCTTACGCAGTATCGAATTTCTGAAGGGCAAATTACAGATTGGGTACCTAGTAAAGAATATTACAGTCTTATCAGAAAAATAATAGCATGTAATTTCATAGATTCTGGGCTAGTATCGAAGTTGAAAGAAACTAAAGAAAATGACAAAAAAGCTAACGCTATAAATAGTAAAACTATTAAATTTAAGCGGGAGCAAGCTATTAAAAATAATTTATTTAACAGATTTTATTGCTACCTTATAAAATATAAAATTCCGAAATATCATGCAGCAAAATACATATGTATAATAAAGAGCATGATCGTATATATACGCCACACCCTAAATAAAATATAGGGAAAATTCGTGAACGCTAATTTATTTTTGACTCTTACATTATTTATAATAAATCCTATGCTGGGTACATTATCTTCTATTATTGTACTTGCTAGAATTGAATCTATTAGTATTTTCTTAATCTCATTAATGGGAGGGATTACAGCCTATAATCTGGTTCCTTATGAAACAATGGATTTAGCTACTCATTATTACAAATTTGAAGCGCTGAAAGGAATCAACTATTATTTTATCTTTGATGAGGGGATTAATGTTTTATTCTATTTTTATATGAAGGCACTAGGAGATCTCGGCTTCAATAAAGAATGGGTACCGTTTTTTAGCACATTTTTTGGATACTTTTTTTTATTGACATCATTGAAAAGAAATTTACCAGCATCACTGCGAGATAGCACTAGAATATATTTATATTTGCTGTGGTTTTTGACTATATCCTTTTTATCTTTGAGTAATGGAATAAGAAGTGGATTGTCAAGTGCACTATTTATTTACGCATTGCAATATGCCTATAATAAAAAAATGTTTAAAGCAATTCTTTGGGGTATAATTTCAACATTAGTACATAGTTTTGTAGCCCCTTTACTTTTTATCATTATAGTTATAAATTTTTTAAATAAATTTTTCTCCAAGCGGATGCTAAAGATATGCCTCATTGCATGCATAGTGGTATCTGGGTTTGTTGGTGTTCTTGCGATCCTTGAAAATATTATTTCATCATTATCATTCATTCCCTACATTGATCAAATATATAAAATTTATATTGTTGGTGATCGTTGGGGTAGTTCTGCGGAGTTCGATTTAAATACTAGAATTGCACAGTTTATTACTCAATTGCCATTCTTTTTTTCAGTCTTTATATTATTGATATCTAATCGGAAAAATATTATCTTTATAACTGCTGTTCTCATTTCATGTATATCAATAATTACTTTTCAATTCTGGGTTATTAGTGAGCGTTATCAATATGTGACAATATTAACAACAACATTTTATCTGATCTCAAAAGAAAGCACGTTCTTATTACCAAAGAGGTTTTTATTATTAACTTTATTTATATTGCAAATTATAGTAACGATATGGGCATTTTATCGCTTTAGATATATGATAATCCCAAGTATAGCTTTTATTACCTACCCTTTTCTTTTCTGTTTTTATCGCACTTTGGATTTATCAAAATTAATAAAGGTTTAAGTTATGAAGCGTAGAGTACTTCACATTGTTGGGACGTTAGACGTAGGTGGTATAGAGAAATGGGTTTGCAATATGATCAACTATGAGTTAAATAATAAAAACGAAATTGATTTTTATGTATTTTCATTGGATTGTTCTCGTGATAAAATAGTCCCGCAAATACAATTACCAAGAGGAAAAATATTCTTTTCAAGTTCAAACTCAATTATTGGGAGAATTTCAAGTTTTGTAAAATTAATCAGACGTATAGAGCCAGACGTTATACACTTCCATCCCGGTTATTCTTCAGGTATTTATTTAACACTTGCTAAATTCTTTTCTAAAAATATAAGAATTGTGCATTCCCATTCAGATAGAAGAAGTATTGATTTCAAGATTAGCAAGTTGCGGAAATGCTATATAGCTATAATGAAGTTTTTTATTAGGTACTTCAGCGATTATAGAATAGCTGTATCAAAAAAAGCGGGCGATTCACTATTTGACGAGAATTACTTTATCCATCACTGCGGTGTGCCAGAACCCCAAAAACTTACCGCTAAAGAAGAGCAAGATAAGCAAAAAAGATCAAGCTACAAAATTTACCATATAGGACGTAATTCAGAGGCTAAGAATTATCCCTTTATCTTGGATCTGGCCGAAAGTTTATTAGAAAATAAAGATATTCAATTTTACTGCTTAGGTGCCGGATTAGAAAAAATACATAGTGATGCCGTTCGACGTAATATAAGTAATATAAGTTTTCCCGGATTTATTGAAGATCCAAGTTACGAGATTTTACTTAATGCTGATTTATTTATATTGCCCTCATTATGGGAAGGATTACCACTGAGTGTTGTTGAAGCTCAAAAATGTCGTATTCCATGTTTAGTATCAAAAAATGTAACACAGGAATGTAATATTGGTTTAGCACATTTTATCAAACTTGATGTGGATATTTGGAAATTGGCTATACTTGAATACAAAGAGAATAACCATAGTAATTGCCAAATTGATAACATGAAATTCTCACTCGAAATTGACATGTGTTATTTTAAAAAATTATATGGAATAAATTATGTTAATTAAAGCTTTCCGTAAGTTTGGGCAAATTTTAAATACAACTATTTACAAGGTTTTGTTTAAGAGACTGTATGTTAATCCTATAAAATCACATTTTTTTGGCGTATTAACTATTGAAAAAGAAGGAGAGGTTGTTATAGAGGATCTGTTTCGCGCTCGCAGAGGTATGTGTATTAATTGTAAAGGCGGAAAGATAAAAATAGGGAAGTCAGTTTTTTTTAATAATAACGTTTCAATTAATTGTCAGCAAAGTATTTCAATAGGGGATAACGTCTTAATAGGTGAGAGTGTTAAAATTTATGATCACGATCATGACTATCGTAAAGGAAATATTGAAAAAAGAGATTCCTTCATTTGTTCCCCTGTAAATATTGGGCATAATGTATGGATTGGTAGTAATGTGCTGATTTTGCGAGGTGTAACGATTGGAGATAATTGCATTATTAGCGCTGGTTCGATTGTGACGAAAAGTATTCCAAGCAATAATATATTAATTCAAAAACATATTTCCGAATACAAGGAAATAAAAATATTATGATTAAAGAAACAAAAATACTCTTCATCGATAGTTATTATAATTCTCTTTATGGCGCGCAGAAAAGCATGCTTAATTTAGCGGAAAAACTTAAAGAACGCAATTTAGAAGTTGTTATTGCGTCAGTTGCGCAAGGCGACCTTCTTAAAGAGGCTAGTTATAAAGGATTTAATATATTTTGCTTTGATTTAAACTATTATCTACTACGTTCTATATCGGTTAACAATACCTTTTTAAAGAAAATATGGTATCTTTGTGTATTATTCTTGACATGGTGCAAGATACTTTTTAAGTACATTTTTCAATTAAAAAAATATGATGTTATATGTATTAATGATATTAGAACCTGTATTTTACTATTGCCATTGATAATAATTTATCAAAGAAAGATGATATGGTATATACGCATTCGTGAAGAACAGAAAAAAATTGTTTATATACTATCGCACTTCTTCTCTACTGTTATATTTATATCTTCAGATTTACAAGAATCTACACATTTATCTAAAAGAACAAAAACCGAGAAGCTTCTTACAGGATTTCCAAATCATGATCTTAAGCTCAAAGAAAGTATCTTGAATGAAGTTAAGTTTGTCACTGTTGGTTCAATTAATGCTCGTAAAAACCAAATCGAAGTTTTAAATGTATTTAAACGACTTGATAAAAAAATTAATTCGAAATGTACATTAGATATTATCGGTTCATATGAACCTGAAGATTACGATTATTACAAAACATTAGAAAAGAAAATTTCAGATGATTGTTTATTAAAGGATAAAGTACAGATCAAAGGATATAGTAATAATGTTATTAATGAATTAGAAGAATATGACGTATTTATTTTTTCTTCATTGAGGGAAGGATTGCCACGTTCAGTCATAGAAGCGTTGCAGGCAGGATTGTATGTAATAGCAAGACCGGTTGATGGAATAAAAGATATTATATTAATGGATGATTTAGGTTTTATTTACTCGAGGCTAGATGATTTTGATGATTTTACAGTTAATAAAATTTCTCTATATACTAAAAAGAAACATTTAAAACAAGCTCGCAATGCTTTTGTTAATAACCGATTCGATAATGATAAATATGTTGATAATTTTTTGAAAATAATTAATTCAGTCTTAGGTAAAGCTTGATGAAAGTTGGTAAAAAGATAAAGATCGTGCATGTACAATTGCTTCCGCTATTAAGTGGAGTACAACGGGTATCCCTTCAAGAATTCCTATTATTGAATAGTGATCGATATGAGAAAATTCTTATTTGCAAAGAACCCGGCGATTTAACCAAAGAGTCCGAAAAAGTTGGTGTTAAATGTTTTTATGTGCCCTCGCTTGTAAGAAATATATCGCCATTCAAAGATTTTAAATCTTTTATTAATTTATTATCGTTATTTAAATACATTAAAGCAGACATTGTCCACACACATTCTGCTAAGACTGGTGTTCTTGGCCGAATTGCAGCAAAATTAGCTGGTGTACCAATTGTAATACATACAGTACATGGATTTTCTTTCGAAAGTACTAATAATAAAGCTATATCTTTCGTATATAAGTTTGTAGAATTTGTAAGTGCTTTTTTTAGTGACAGAATTATTTGTTTACATAACGAAGATAAAAAAAAATGTATAAATATTCTGAAGGTTCCTAAGGAAAAGATTTGTATATTGCCTAACGGTGTTGATTTAGATAAATTTCACCCCGTAGAAGAAAAACAAAAAAAACTTTTAAGGGCGAATTTCAACCTCCAACACGCTTCACTTATATTTACAATGGTTGGTCGATTATGGGATCAAAAAAATCCACTCTTGTTAGTTCAAGCGGCACAAAAGTATTTGCGATGTAATTCTGAATCAAATGATGTCTTTATACTTGTAGGCGATGGTGATCTGAGAATTAAAATTGAGGAATTAGCGGCTAAAGAGATAAATGCTGGGAAAATTATTTTATTGGGATGGCGAAATGATATTGCTGAAATTCTTTCTTTAAGCGATGTATTTATCTTACCTTCAAAATGGGAAGGTATGCCATTGGCCATACTTGAGGCGCAAGCTGCGGGTTTACCTTGTATCGCTTCTGATATAGCTGGTAACAAATCCTTAATCAAAGATAATATCAACGGTATATTGTTTAAGAATGATTCGGTGAATAGTTTGCTAACAAAAATAAAATTAATGTCATTGGCGGACGAAAGAAAGAGAATTAGTCATAATGCTATGGATATAGTTAAAAAAGATCACTGTATTCAATCAAGGATTAAGGAAATAGAATCTTTATACGAAAGTTTGCTTAATTAATAGAATCTTATAAAGGTGACCTATGAATATTTTACTTACTGGTGGTGCTGGATATATTGGTAGCCATATAGCAGTGGAGTTACTACTTAAGGGTTATAATGTTTTTCTATTTGATAATCTTTCAAATTCCAAGGAAATTGTTGTAGAAAAGATACATCAGATTACCGGTAGAAAACCTTTCCTTTACAAGGGGGATTTATTATCTTTTGATGAGTTAAAATCTTTTTTTTCTAACTATCATATTGATCAGGTAATCCATTTAGGCGCTTTAAAATCAGTAGGTGAGTCAGTTGGTAAACCTATCAAGTATTATCTCAATAACATAACTGGTACTCTAAATTTAGTTAAGGTTATGGATTATTTTGGGATTAGGGATCTAATATTTAGTTCATCAGCAACTGTTTATGGAAATCCGAGAATGCTACCATTGACGGAGTCCTCACCTACAGGAGAAGTCCAAAACCCATACGGTTATACTAAATTAATGGTTGAACATATATTAGAAGATTTATGTCGTTCTAATTCAGAATGGAATATAACTTCTTTGAGATATTTCAATCCTGTAGGTGCTCACCCTAGTGGATTAATTGGAGAAGATCCACAAGACATACCTAACAATATCCTTCCATATATTACTCAGGTAGCTATAGGAAAACGAGAGCAGCTCTTTGTTTTTGGGGATGATTACAATACTAAAGACGGAACTGGTGTGCGAGATTACATTCATGTTCAAGATCTTGCTTTAGGACATATAGCTGCATTAAAACGAATAAAAGAACAAAACAAATACAAAATATATAATTTAGGTACTGGAAGAGGATATTCAGTACTCGACCTTATTCACACTTTCGAGAAAATTAACCGTATATCAATTCCATACATAATAACTGACCGACGTGAGGGCGACATTGCCGAGTGCTGGTCCTCCCCAGCCCTTGCTCAACAAGAGCTGGGATGGCGAGCATGTAAAACACTAGACGAAATGTTGAAGGACGCATGGAATTTTCAAGTTAAAAACCCTAATGGTATGAAATAATAAACTGTTAATTAACATATTATTTATTGATATGTTATCATCTCAAGCATTTACAGTTGTTCTTAATGATAACCAAATTTCATAGGAGTAAAGCATGTCCAAGCAACAGATCGGCGTTGTCGGTATGGCAGTGATGGGGCGCAACCTGGCGCTCAACATCGAAAGCCGTGGTTATACCGTCTCCGTTTTCAACCGCTCCCGTGATAAGACCGAAGAAGTCATCGCTGAGAATCCAGGCAAGAAACTGGTTCCTTTCTATACGGTTAAAGAGTTCGTTGAGTCTCTGGAAACACCTCGTCGTATCCTGTTAATGGTGAAAGCGGGCGCAGGTACCGATGCCGCTATCGATTCACTGAAACCGTATCTGGATAAAGGCGACATCATTATCGATGGCGGCAACACCTTCTTCCAGGACACCATTCGTCGTAACCGTGAACTGTCTGCTGAAGGCTTCAATTTCATTGGTACCGGCGTATCCGGCGGTGAAGAGGGCGCTCTGAAAGGTCCATCCATCATGCCTGGCGGTCAGAAAGAAGCGTACGAACTGGTCGCGCCTATCCTGACTAAAATCGCAGCCGTAGCTGAAGACGGCGAGCCGTGCGTGACCTATATCGGTCCTGATGGCGCTGGTCATTACGTGAAAATGGTTCACAACGGCATTGAATATGGCGACATGCAGCTGATTGCTGAAGCTTACTCTCTGCTGAAAGGCGGCCTGAACCTCTCCAACGAGGAGCTCGCAGAGACCTTTACCGAGTGGAACAAAGGCGAGCTGAACAGCTACCTGATCGACATCACCAAAGATATCTTCACCAAGAAAGATGAAGAGGGTAAATACCTGGTTGATGTGATTCTGGATGAAGCTGCGAATAAAGGTACCGGAAAATGGACCAGCCAGAGCTCTCTGGATCTGGGTGAGCCATTATCCCTGATCACCGAATCCGTATTTGCACGTTATATCTCTTCTCTGAAAGAGCAGCGTGTTGCGGCATCTAAGGTGCTGTCTGGTCCTCAGGCCAAACCCGCTGGTGATAAAGCGGAGTTCGTTGAGAAAGTCCGTCGCGCGCTGTATCTGGGTAAAATCGTCTCTTACGCGCAGGGCTTCTCTCAACTGCGCGCGGCATCTGACGAGAATAACTGGGATCTGAACTACGGTGAGATTGCGAAGATCTTCCGTGCCGGCTGTATCATTCGCGCTCAGTTCCTGCAAAAAATCACCGATGCCTATGCTGAAAACGCGGGTATCGCAAACCTTCTGCTGGCACCTTACTTCAAACAAATTGCTGACGAATATCAGCAGGCGCTGCGTGATGTTGTTGCGTACGCCGTGCAGAATGGTATCCCGGTTCCGACCTTCTCCGCTGCGGTGGCATATTATGACAGCTATCGTGCTGCCGTTCTGCCAGCGAACCTGATTCAGGCACAGCGTGACTACTTCGGTGCGCATACCTATAAGCGTACGGATAAAGAAGGCGTGTTCCACACCGAATGGCTGGATTAATATACGGTTAGCCATGCCATCAAGCCCGGTAGCGATACCGGGCTTTTTTATCTTGCCCGATCCACCTACTGATTAATGGAATTGATTGCGTGAAAATTCTAGTTACTGGCGGTGCCGGTTTTATCGGTTCCGCGGTTATCCGACATATTATTAGCAATACTCGGGATAGCGTTGTTAACGTTGATAAATTGACCTATGCCGGTAATCTGGAATCCTTGCGTGAAGTAAGCGATAGCGAACGCTATGTTTTTGAGCATGCCGATATATGTGATAAAGAGGCAATGGCGCGTATTTTCGCTACCCATCAGCCTGATGCGGTAATGCACCTGGCTGCCGAGAGCCATGTCGACCGTTCTATCACCGGTCCCGCTGCGTTTATTGAAACCAATATTGTTGGCACGTATATCCTGTTAGAAACAAGTCGTGCTTACTGGTCTTCACTGGATGAGGCAGCAAAATCTACTTTCCGTTTCCATCACATTTCAACTGATGAGGTTTACGGCGATCTACCTCATCCTGATGAACATTATGACTCTACCCCGTTACCGCTGTTTACCGAGAAAACAGCGTACCAGCCAAGTAGCCCTTACTCAGCGTCAAAAGCGTCCAGCGACCATTTAGTTCGTGCCTGGATACGCACCTATGGTTTACCCGGGATTGTGACGAATTGTTCGAATAATTATGGCCCATACCACTTTCCTGAAAAGCTGATCCCTCTTGTTATCCTTAATGCGCTGGATAATAAACCATTGCCGATTTACGGAAAGGGCGATCAGATCCGTGACTGGTTATACGTTGAAGATCATGCTCGTGCACTGTATACGGTTCTGACCAGGGGTAAGCCGGGCGAAACCTATAATATTGGTGGCCATAACGAGAAGAAAAATATTGAAGTCGTTCAGACCATTTGTGATCTGCTCGATGACATGGTACCGAAAGAAACATCCTATCGCGCACAAATTACTTATGTCGCGGACCGACCAGGTCACGACAGACGTTATGCAATTAATGCTCATAAAATTAGCGACGAGCTCGGATGGACTCCCCTGGAAACCTTTGAAAGCGGCATCCGTAAAACGGTTGAGTGGTATTTGAATAACCAGAAGTGGGTTTCGAATGTGAAAAGCGGCGCCTATAAGAGCTGGATTGAGCAGAATTATGGGGAGCGTAAGTAAATGACGAAACGTAAAGGGATTATATTAGCTGGCGGATCGGGTACACGTCTTTATCCCGTGACAATGGCCGTAAGTAAGCAATTGTTGCCAATTTACGATAAGCCAATGATCTATTATCCACTCTCTACGCTTATGCTGGCAGGGATACGGGATATTCTGATTATCAGCACGCCTCAGGACACTCCCCGTTTTGAACAACTGCTCGGGAACGGTAGCCAGTGGGGATTGAATATCCAGTACAAAGTGCAGCCGAGCCCGGATGGCCTTGCTCAGGCGTTTATTTTGGGTGAAGAGTTTATCGGTGGGGATAATTGTGCACTGGTATTAGGCGATAATATTTTCTACGGACACGATCTCCCCAGACTGCTTGAAGGCGCAGCAAGCCAGCAAGAGGGGGCGACCGTATTCGCCTATCATGTCAGCGATCCGGAACGCTATGGCGTCGTTGAGTTTGATAAAGACGGTACTGCAATTGGCCTTGAGGAGAAGCCTCAGCAACCCAAGAGTAATTACGCAATAACCGGTCTTTATTTTTACGACAACGATGTGATTGAGATGGCCAAAAGTTTAACGCCGTCTGAGCGAGGTGAACTCGAAATTACCGACATCAACCGCATCTATATGCAGCAGGGACGATTGTCTGTCGCGATGATGAGACGCGGTTATGCCTGGCTGGATACCGGAACGCATCAGAGTATGATCGAGGCAAGCAATTTTATCGCCACAATTGAAGAGCGACAGGGGCTAAAAGTTTCATGTCCTGAAGAGATTGCGTTCCGACGAGGTTTTATTGATGCCGAACAACTTCGTGTGCTCGCTGATCCATTGAAAAAGACCGGGTATGGTCAGTATCTGCTGAATCTGACCAAGGGATTAGTCTGATTTGACGAAGTAAGCAGTTTTCCTCTGCTTACTATCGACTGCTCTTTAACGTCTTATTGTCGCTGTAAAACAGGTACTTTGCTTAGTGTAACGACAGGACTTTTTGTTGAGCAAAAACATTTTTCAAAAAAACTGAAACCTTGACAGCGAATGAAGGTTAGCGATAAAAAACGCTTAGTTAATCATTGTGGTGACTGTGTTATGGTCATCAAAAACTCAAACGTGTAGAAGTCAAACAAATGAAAATAACCATCTCCGGAACAGGCTATGTTGGTCTCTCAAACGGTATTCTGATTGCACAAAACCATGAAGTGGTTGCGCTGGATATCGTGCAGGCAAAAGTGGACATGCTTAACCAGAAGAAGTCCCCGATCGTCGATAAAGAGATTGAAGAGTACCTCGCGACCAAACCGCTGAACTTCCGCGCTACCACGGACAAAGAAGACGCTTACCGCGATGCGGATTTCGTCATCATCGCCACGCCAACCGACTATGATCCTAAAACCAATTACTTCAATACCTCTACCGTTGAAGCGGTGATTAAAGACGTTACGGCAATCAACCCGAACGCAGTGATGATCATCAAGTCGACAATTCCAGTGGGTTTCACCAAATCGATTAAAGAAGAGTTGGGTATTGATAATGTCTTCTTCTCGCCGGAATTTCTCCGCGAGGGCAGGGCGTTATACGATAACCTGCACCCATCCCGTATCGTGATTGGCGAGCGTTCCGAGCGTGCAGAGCGTTTTGCTGCGTTGCTTCAGGAAGGCGCAATCAAAAAAGATATTCCTGTCCTGTTCACCGATTCCACCGAGGCAGAGGCCATTAAGCTTTTCGCCAATACCTATCTGGCGATGCGTGTGGCTTACTTCAACGAGCTGGACAGCTATGCCGAGAGCTTAGGTCTGAACACCCGTCAGATCATCGAGGGCGTGTGTCTTGACCCGCGTATCGGTAACCATTACAACAACCCGTCCTTCGGTTACGGTGGTTACTGCCTGCCAAAAGATACCAAGCAGCTGCTGGCAAACTATCAGGCGGTACCAAACAACCTGATTTCCGCCATTGTGGATGCCAACCGCACGCGTAAAGACTTTATCTCGGATTCCATTCTGGCGCGTCAGCCGAAAGTGGTGGGTGTTTATCGTCTGATCATGAAGAGCGGTTCCGATAACTTCCGCGCTTCTTCCATTCAGGGGATCATGAAGCGTATTAAGGCGAAGGGCGTGCAGGTCATTATTTATGAACCGGCGATGCAGGAAGATGAGTTCTTCCATTCGCGTGTGATCCGCGATCTGGATGCGTTTAAGAAAGAAGCGGATGTAATTATCTCCAACCGTATGGCGGAAGAGCTGGCGGATGTGAAAGATAAAGTCTATACCCGCGATTTGTTCGGCAGCGACTGATCAAAATCGTGATAAAAAAAACCCGGCACTGTGCCGGGTTTTTTGTTTTTAAACGTTATAGAAGTTGCGGTACCAGTCGACGAAGTTTTTCACGCCTTCTTTGACTGAGGTTTGTGGTTTAAACCCAATAACGTCATACAGCGCTTTGGTGTCCGCACTGGTCTCCAGCACGTCCCCCGGCTGGATCGGCATCATATTTTTCACCGCTTCTTTCCCCAGCGCCTCTTCAAGCGCGGTGATGTAATCCATTAGTTCGACAGGTGAGCTGTTACCGATGTTATACACGCGATACGGGGCAGAGCTGGTTGCTGGCGAACCGGCTTCGACCGTCCAGTCGGCATCGGCCTGAGGAATAACGTCCTGTAGGCGAATAATCGCCTCCGCAATATCATCGATATAGGTGAAGTCGCGCTTCATCTTGCCGTAGTTGTATACGTCGATGCTGTTGCCTTCAATCATGGCTTTGGTGAATTTGAACAGCGCCATGTCCGGTCGGCCCCATGGGCCATACACGGTAAAGAAGCGCAGGCCAGTGGTAGGCAGATTGTACAGATGCGAATAGGTATGCGACATCAGCTCGTTAGCTTTTTTGGTTGCGGCATACAGCGATACCGGATGATCTACGGAGTCGTCAGTAGAAAACGGCATCTTACGGTTGAGGCCGTAGACAGAGCTGGATGAAGCATACAGAAGATGCTGAACCTTATTGTGGCGACAGCCTTCCAGCACGTTCAGGTGACCTACCAGGTTCGCATCAGCGTAGGCATGCGGGTTTTCCAGCGAGTAACGCACGCCCGCCTGTGCGGCAAGATGGATTACGCGGTCAAACTTCTCATCAGCGAAGAGGTTTGCCATGCCCTCGCGGTCCGCTAAGTCCAGCTTGTAGAAGGTGAAACTCTCGGATTTGAGCAGTTCGAGGCGAGCGAGTTTGAGGTTAGGGTCATAGTAATCATTCAGATTATCAATCCCAACAACTTCATGCCCTGCATCAAGCAGGCGCTTGCTGACATGAGAACCGATAAAGCCCGCCGCGCCCGTTACCAGAAATTTCATAGTTTCCTCATTTAGTCTGTGTTCTTGTTGATGCCACTGGGCATCAAAGTCCATCTATGATAACGCGTTGGAATCGACATACATAACCCATCTTTCCGATATAACTCATCGGATTCTTATAGAAAAATCGCCAGCAACAGATACACTAAGGAAACAAGATTATTTTTGCCCTTTTTCATCTGTTAGGGATTGTATGACGCAAAACAACAATAACCTGGTCACACGCAACAATGACCCGGAGCAAATTGATTTACTGGATTTAGTGCTACAGCTGTGGCGTGGTAAGTGGGTAATTGGAGCATTCGTTGCTGCTTTTATCGTTCTCGCCTTTGTTTACATCACTGTTGCTAAAGAGAAATGGACGTCATCCGCCATCATAGCCCAGCCAGATGCGGCACAAATCGCCACTTATTCCAATGCGTTGAATATCCTCTATGGTGGGGCAGCTCCATCCATGCTGGATATTCAGAATCGTGCTATTGGTCGTTTTAATTCCTCCTTCTCGGCATTAGCTCAGGCGCTGGAGAATCAGGAAGATCCGGAAAAACTGACTATTGAGCCTACCGTAAAAGGGCAAAGTTTACCTTTAACCGTAAGCTATCAGGGCGAATCCGCTGATGCAGCTCAAAAGCAATTAGCTCAGTATATTCAGCAGGTTGATGAGCAGACGGCTAAAGAACTGACGCTTGACCTCAGAGATAACCTCAAGCAGCAGATCACAACCCTGAACGACTCGCTTCAGAACCAGGAGAAAGTTGCACAGGAGCAGAAAGATCTGCGTATCAAACAGATCTCTGAAGCTTACAAGAATGCGGAAGCAGCTAAAATTAGTACTCCACAGCTCCAGCAAACGCAGGATGTCACTCAGGAAACCATGTTCCTGCTGGGTACCGTAGCGCTCAAGTCAATGATTGATAACGAAGCGTCACGTCCGCTGGTCTTCTCAGGCGCTTACTACCAGACCAAACAAAACTTACTTGATATTCAGAACCTCAACGTTAACCCAGACACTATTCACGTCTATCGTTACGTTATGAAACCTAATCTACCTATCCGTCGTGACAGCCCTAAAAAGGCCATCACCCTCATCCTTGCCGTTCTCCTCGGCGGGATCATCGGTTCTGCTGTCGTCCTCGGCCGTAACGCGCTGAGAAACTACAAGCCAAGAGCCTGATTTACACACAAAAAAAGACCGGGTCTCCCCGGTCTTTTTTTATTTATGTCGTTTCCGCAAATTCTCAATCACCGTCGTTAAATCCAGCTCCTGATCCTGGAGCAGCACCAGCAGGTGATACATCAAATCCGACGCCTCATTCGTCAGCTCCTCACGGTCATGCACGGTGGCCGCCAGCGCTGTTTCAACGCCTTCCTCACCCACCTTCTGCGCGATACGCTTGGTGCCGCTGGCGTACAGCTTCGCCGTGTACGAGCTCTCGGGATCCGCTGATTTACGCTCTGCCAGCAGCTGTTCCAGCTGATAGAGGAACAGCCACTGGTGGCTCGCCTCGCCAAAGCAGCTGCTGGTGCCTTTGTGACAGGTCGGGCCAATCGGGTTGACCAGCACCAGCAGGGTGTCATTGTCGCAGTCTGGCGTAATGCTGACCACGTTCAGGAAGTGGCCCGAGGTTTCCCCTTTCGTCCACAGGCGCTGTTTGGTGCGCGAGAAAAACGTCACCTTGCCGCTGTCGATCGTTTTTGCCAGTGCCTCCTGGTTCATGTATCCCAGCATCAGCACTTCGCCTGAAACGGCATGTTGTACAACCACCGGCAGTAATCCGTCAGTTTTTTCCCAGTCCAGCTGCGCCTGTTGTTGCTCTGTTAACATACCCTGATCTCCACGCCCTGGTCAGCCAGGTACGTTTTTAACTCACCAATATTGATAATCTGTTTGTGGAACACGGAAGCGGCCAGCGCGCCGTCTACGTTCGCATCGCGGAAGGCTTCAAGGAAGTGTTCCATGGTGCCCGCGCCGCCGGAGGCAATCAGCGGAACCTGGCAGACCGCGCGCACTTTTTTCAGCTGCTCGAGGTCGTAACCGTTGCGTACGCCGTCCTGGTTCATCATGTTCAGCACGATTTCACCCGCACCGCGTTTTTGTACTTCCTGCACCCAGTCCAGCGTCTCCCATTGGGTGACGCGCGTGCGGCTTTCATCGCCGGTGTACTGGTTGACGTGATATTTGCCCGTTGCGGCATCAAACCAGGTGTCAATTCCCACGACAATGCACTGCACGCCAAAGCGGTCCGCCAGACGCGTAATCAATTCTGGATCGGCGAGTGCAGGGGAGTTAATGGAAATTTTGTCCGCACCGAAAGAGAGAATTTTCGCCGCATCGTCAGCAGATTTAATCCCGCCCGCCACGCAGAAGGGAATATCAATCACCTCTGCCACGCGCGCCACCCAGCTTTTGTCCACCACGCGGCCATCGCTGGAGGCGGTGATATCGTAAAATACCAGTTCGTCTGCGCCTTCTTCGGCATAGCGTTTTGCCAGCGGAACGATGTCGCCAATGATCTCGTGGTTGCGGAACTGCACGCCTTTTACAACCTGACCATCACGCACGTCCAGGCAGGGAATTATCCGTTTTGCCAGCATTGAATCGCCTCCTTCACCGTAAATTTGCCTTCCAGCAGCGCGCGACCCACGATCACGCCGCGTACACCGCTTCCGCGCAGAGCGGCGATATCCGCCAGGTCGCCGATACCGCCAGAGGACTGAAACGCCACCTGCGGATAACGGGCGCAAACCTCTTCATACAGCGAGACGTTAGAGCCTGCGAGCGTACCATCGCGTGAAATATCCGTGCACAGGACGTGCTTCAGCCCTACCGGAAGATACATCCCGACCAGCTCTTCCAGCGTTACGCCGGAATTTTCCTGCCAGCCGCTGACTGCGACCTGCTTGTTACCCTGCGCGTCAATGCGCACATCCAGCGCCAGCACCAGCGCATCCGCACCGAAGCGGCGGAACCAGCCCTTGACCGTCTCAGGATCTTTCACTGCGGTCGAACCGACCACCACGCGCGCCACGCCCGCGTCCAGTAAGGCGGCAACATCGGCTTCCGTACGCACGCCGCCGCCTACCTGCACGGGGACGTCCACGCCAGCCACCAGTGTTTTAAGCAGCGGGATCTGGCGCTTCGCCGGATCTTTCGCGCCGGTCAGATCGACCAGGTGCAACACCTCAGCGCCCTCGGCGGCGTAAGCCTGTAACCGCAGCAGCGGATCGTTGCCGTAGTCGCGCTGCTGCCCGTAATCGCCCTGGTGGAGACGAACAACCGTGCCGTCAATCAAATCTAAAGCGGGAATTATCATCACATCTCCAGGAAATTTTTCAGCAGTTGCGCACCGGCGACGCCGGAGCGTTCCGGGTGAAACTGCACGCCGTAAAAGTTATCTTTCTGCACGGCGGCGGTGAACGCCTCGCCGTAATTGCACTGGGCGATGGTATAGGTATTCACTGGCATGGCGTAGCTGTGAACGAAATAGAAGTACGCGCCGTCTTCGATACCCTGGAACAGCCTGTTGCCCGCCTTCGGATAAACGCGGTTCCAGCCCATGTGCGGCAGCGGCAGGCCGTGGTCGGTCATTTTCGGCACGTCTTCTTCAATAATGCCCAGCAGATTAACGCCGTTGCTCTCTTCGCTGCGGCGGCCAAGCAGCTGCATGCCGAGGCAAATGCCCAGCACCGGTTGAGTACAGGCTTTGATGAGATCCACCAGCTCGCGCTCATGGATCTGATCCATCGCCGCCTGGGCGGTGCCAACGCCCGGCAGAAAGAGTTTATCCGCGCGCAGCACCACGTCCGGGTCGCGGCTCACCACCGGCTCGTAGCCGTGGCGCATAATCGCCGACTGTACGGAGTTCAGGTTGGCGCATCCGGTGTCCAGAATCACCACGTTCATTACAGCACTCCTTTCGACGAGGGCAGGGCGTCACCTTCCACGCGGATCGCCTGGCGCAGGGTACGGCCAAAGGCTTTGAACAGGCTTTCGACGCGGTGGTGATCGTTTTTGCCTTTGGTTTTCAGGTGCAGCGTCAGACCCATAGTGTAAGAAAGCGAGCGGAAGAAATGCTCCACCATCTCGGTGCTGAGATCGCCCACGCGCTGGTAGGTAAAGTCGGCTTTATATTCCAGATGCGGACGCCCGGAGATATCCATCGCGCAGCGCGCCAGGCACTCGTCCATCGGCAGAACAAAGCCGAAGCGGTTGATGCCGCGCTTGTCGCCGAGCGCCAGCTTCAGGGCTTCGCCCAGCGCCAGGCCGGTATCTTCCACGGTGTGGTGATCGTCGATATACAGGTCGCCCTTCACCGCGATTTCCATGCGGAAGCCGCCGTGCGTGGCGATTTGATCCAGCATGTGGTCAAAGAAACCGACGCCGGTGTGGATCTTGCTGCCGCCTTCGCGGTCGAGCCAGACCTTCACGTCGATCTGCGTCTCTTTGGTGTTGCGTTCAACGTGGGAATAGCGGTCGCGTCTGGTGAGCTGCTCGCCAATCATCGCCCAGTTTAGCGTGTCGCGGTTATAGCGCAGGCCCGCAATGCCCATGTTGTCCGCCAGCGTGATATCCGTGACGCGATCGCCGATCACATAGCTGTTGCCTTTATCCAGCGCCTCTTCCGCCAGATAACGTTCAACCAGCTTCACCTTTGGCTTGCGGCAGTCGCACACGTCGGCAGGCATATGCGGGCAGATCAGCACTTCGTCGAAGGCGATGCCCTGCGAGGTCAGCACCTGCATCATCAGGTTGTGCGGGCCGTCAAAGTCCGCCTGAGGGAAGCTGTCGGTGCCCAGACCGTCCTGGTTGGTGATCATCACCAGCTTATAGCCTGCTTTCTGAAGCTTCAGCAGCACCGGGATCACGTCGGGTTCAAACGCCAGCTTGTCGAAACGATCGACCTGAAAATCGCTGGGTGGCTCCGAGATGATGGTGCCGTCACGATCGATAAAGAGATACTTCTGACTCATACTTTCTCCGCTTTCAGGGCGTCAATCACGCGCTGGCTCTCTGCACGGGTGCCGACGGTAATACGCAGGCAGCCGCTCAGGGTAGGTTGTTTATTCTGGTCTCGTAAGATAATGCCCTGATCCCACAACGATTTAAATATCGCGCTTGAGGCGGTGAAGCGCACCAGGATGTAGTTGGTTTCCGAGTCGAACACCTGCTCCACGCACGGAATCGTTTTCAGGGCATCGACAAGATACTGACGCTCTTCCAGGATCTGCGCCACACGCTCGCGCATCGCGCTGATGCCCTGCGGAGTTAGCGCCTGTGCCGCAATATCGGCAACCGGCGTTGAGAGCGGATACGGGGCGATGACTTTCAGCAGCAGGTCGATAACCGCTTTATTCGCCAGCGTAAATCCGCAGCGAAGGCCGGCGAGGGCGAAGGCTTTGGAAAGGGTACGCAGCACAACGAGATGCGGATACTCCTCAAGCCAGCCTGCCAGCGTCGCCTGCGGGCAGAACTCAATATAGGCTTCGTCAGCCACGACCAGCGCCTTGCCGCGCGTCATCTCCAGCAGGGTGCGGATATCCTGCGGATGAATAATCTGCCCGGTGGGGTTGTTCGGGCTACAGACAAACACCACCTTCACGCCGTCGAGGTTATCGGCGATGCCCTGCAAATCCAGCTGCCAGTTGTCGAGCGCCTGTACGTTGCGGCAGGCCACGCCAAAGGTTTCGGCGCTGACGCTGTACATCCCGTAGGTGGGCTGGCAGTACATCACCGCGTCTTTACCCGGTTCGCAGAACGCGCGGATCAGCAGCTCAATCCCTTCATCCGCCCCACGGCTGACCAGCACCTGCTCAGGCTTCACGCCTGCATACTGGGCATAGTTCTCGATCACCGCTTTCGGCTGACACTCCGGGTAGCGGTTCAGCGTCTGCTGCGAAAGCTCAAAGGCCACCGCCGTGGGATATTCGTTGGCATTCAGCCAGACGTCGCCGTTCCCGCCCAGACGACGCGCAGACTGATAGGGCGTCAGGCGACGGACATTTTCGCGGGCTAATTCTTCGATGTTCATGCTTGCTCCTTCAGGGCGGCAACGCGCAGCGTCACGGCATTTTTGTGGGCAGTCAGGCGCTCGGCGGCGGCAAGGGTTTCAATGGTCGACGCCAGCGAGGCAAATCCCTCGCGGGAGAGTTCCTGCACGGTCATGCGCTTCTGGAAATCCGCCAGCCCCAGGCTGGAGCAGGTTGAGGTATAGCCATACGTCGGCAGCACGTGGTTGGTGCCGGAGGCGTAATCCCCGGCGGATTCCGGTGACCAGTCCCCGAGGAACACCGAGCCTGCGCTGGTTATGCTGTCGACCAGTTCGCGCGCGTTGCGGGTCTGAATAATCAGGTGCTCAGGACCGTACTGGTTGGAGATGGCGATGCACTGGTCAAGATCGCGGGCCACAATCAGGCGGCTGGCGGATAGCGCCTGACGCGCCGTTTCCGCCCGCGGCAGGTCAGCCAGCTGACGCTCAACGGCGTCGCCCACGCGTTTTGCCATGTCGGCATCTGGCGTCAGTAAAATCACCTGCGAGTCAGGGCCGTGCTCGGCCTGCGAGAGCAGGTCAGAGGCCACGAAATCCGGTGTAGCGCCGCTGTCGGCAATCACCAGCACCTCAGACGGACCGGCAGGCATATCAATCGCCGCGCCGTCCAGACGCTGGCTGACCTGGCGTTTCGCCTCGGTCACGTAGGCATTGCCCGGGCCAAAGATTTTGTCGACCTTCGGAATGGATCCCGTCCCGAACGCCAGGGCGGAAATCGCCTGCGCACCGCCCACTTTATAGATCGCCTGCACGCCGCACAGCTTCGCCGCGTACAGGATCTCGTCGGCGATCGGTGGCGGAGAGCAGAGCACCACCTTTTGACAACCGGCAATACGTGCCGGGGTGGCCAGCATCAGGACGGTCGAAAACAGCGGGGCAGAGCCGCCGGGAATATAGAGGCCGACGGACGCCACCGGGCGTGTCACCTGCTGGCAGCGTACGCCGGGCAGGGTTTCCACATCCACCGCCTGCAATTTCTGCGCGGTGTGGAAGGTATCAATATTTTTCACCGCGACGGCCATCGCCTGTTTGATGTCATCACCCAGACGATTGCTGGCATCAATGATTTCCTGCTCGGTAACCTGTAACGCGTCGACCTCAGTTTTATCAAACTTCGCGCTATACTCGCGCAGCGCGTCGTCCCCGCGGGCTTTGACGTTATCAAGGATCTCCGCCACGGTGCGGGTGATGCTCTCCGAGGCGGAAATTGCCGGGCGCATCAGCAGCTCGCGCTGTTGCGCGTCGCTACAGGTATTCCAGTCGATGATTGTGTTAAAGCTCATGGTCGTTACTCCATCATCTTCTCAATTGGCAGCACCAGAATGGAACTTGCGCCCAGCGCCTTCAGTTTTTCCATGGTTTCCCAGAACAGGGTTTCGCTGCTGACCATGTGCATCGCCACGCGCTGCTGGTCGCCCGCCAGCGGCAGAATGGTTGGACGCTCAGCGCCCGGCAACAGGGCAATCACTTCGTCCAGGCGCTCGGTCGGCGCATGCATCATGATGTATTTGGATTCACGCGCCTGAATCACGCCCTGAATGCGGGTCAGCAGCTTGTCGATGAGCTGCTGTTTGGCGTCGGCCATCTCGCCGTCGCGCTGAATCAGGCAGGCTTTGGAGCGGTAGATCACCTCCACTTCGCGCAGGCCGTTCGCTTCGAGCGTGGCGCCGGTGGAGACGAGGTCACAGATGGCATCGGCAAGGCCCGCACGCGGCGCCACTTCAACGGAGCCGTTCAGCAGACAGGATTTAAACTGCACGCCTTTTTGATCGAGGTAACGCTTCAGCAGGTGAGGGTAAGAGGTGGCGATACGTTTGCCGTTCAGCGCGGCCGGGCCGTCCCAGGCTTCATCGACCGGCGTAGCCAGCGACAGGCGGCAGCCGCCGAAGTCCAGACGACGCAGGGTAAAGTAGCGCGGATCTTCGCCCTGCGCGCGGCGGGTTAACAACTCTTCTTCCAGTACGTTTTCGCCGATGATGCCGAGATCAACGACGCCATCCATCACCAGGCCCGGGATATCGTCATCACGTACGCGCAGAATGTCGATCGGCATATTTTCAGCCAGGGCGATCAGGCGCTGGGTGTGCAGGTTGATTTTAATCCCGCAGCGGGCCAGCAGTTCGCGTGAATCGTCGCTTAAACGGCCTGATTTTTGAATAGCTATGCGTAAACGTGAGTTATCTAACATTCTGTGTTCCTCGTTAACCTGTTTTAACCTGTCTGAATGCGGTCCAAAAAAAAGCCCCCGGAAGAAGATCTTCCGGGGGCTTTTTCATGCGTTCATGCACCACTGGAAGATCCAAACGTCTTCCAGCACACATCGCCTGAAAGACTAGTCAGGATGATGGTGATGATGGTGGTTTTTAAAAGGAACGCGTGTCATATAAATTCTCGTTGAATGCTTATGCATTTGATGTCTTTTAACCTAAACCAGTTGTACGCCATAAAGCAAGGGTTTTTTTTGATCATTAATTCATTTCATATTGATGGTATGAATTGTGCGTTCCACCAGGCTGGCGTAGCCTTATAACAAGCGTCGTTAAGCGGAGAATGTCATGAAAAAGGTCGCGATTGTCGGGTTAGGGTGGTTAGGAATGCCACTGGCGATGTCATTAGCCGCGAAAGGCTGGCAGGTGACAGGGAGTAAGACCACCCGGGATGGGGTTGAAGCGGCACGCATGTGCGGCATTGATGGTGTCGAGCTGCGTCTCGAACCCGAGCTTATCTGCGATACCGACGAGCTGGATGAACTGATGAATGTGGACGCGCTGGTCATTACCTTACCGGCGCGGCGCAGCGGCCCGGGTGAGTCTTTTTACTTGCAGGCGGTGCAGGAGATCGTCGACAGCGCCCTGGCGCACCATATCCCGCGTATCATTTTCACCAGCTCCACCTCCGTCTATGGCGATATCGACGGTACGGCGAAAGAAAACACCGAGCGCCGTCCGGTGACCGCCAGCGGCCGGGTGCTGAAAGAGCTGGAAGACTGGCTGCACAATCTGCCTGGTACGCAGGTGGATATCTTACGTCTGGCTGGGCTGGTGGGGCCGGGCCGTCATCCGGGGCGCTTCTTTGCCGGTAAATCCGCGCCGGATGGCCAGCACGGGGTGAATCTTGTGCATCTTGAGGATGTTATCGGTGCAATTGAACTGCTTTTGCAGGCTCCGAAAGGGGGGCACATCTATAATATATGTGCGTCTTCGCATCCGCCGCGCAGTACCTTTTATCCGCTGATGGCGCGCCAGCTGGGTCTGGCGCCGCCGGTATTCAGCGAGGCGCAGGGGGAACGCAAAGGCAAAATTATTGATGGCAATCGTATTTGCCATGAACTGGGATTTGAATATCAGTATCCCGATCCGCTGGTTATGCCCATGGAATAATTGCGCCGGCGGAGACAATCGCACACCGCAAGGGGGCGAAGATGAAACCGCTGCTGGATGTTCTTGTTATTCTGGATGCGCTGGAAAAAGAGGGGAGCTTTGCCGCCGCCTCGGCGAAGCTCTATAAAACCCCTTCGGCTCTGAGCTACACCGTGCAAAAGCTCGAGAGCGATCTTAATATCCAAATCCTTGACCGCACCGGGCATCGCGCGCGTTTCACCCGCACAGGGCAGATGCTGCTGGAAAAAGGGCGTGACGTGCTGCATACGGTTCGCGAGCTGGAAAAACAGGCCGTCAAACTTCACCAGGGCTGGGAAAATGAGCTGGTGATTGGGGTTGATGATACTTTCCCTTTCTCCCTGCTTACTCCGCTTATTGAGGCGTTCTATCAGCGCCATAGCGTCACGCGGCTGGTTTTTATTAATGGCGTGCTGGGCGGTTCCTGGGAGGCCCTGACGCAGGGCAGGGCGGATATCATCGTTGGGGCGCTGCATGAGCCTCCCCAGTTAAGTGAATTTGGTTTTGCGCGGCTGGGCGTTCTGGAGCAGGTTTTTGCCGTTGCGCCTCATCACCCGCTGGCGAATGAACCGGAGCCTGTTACCCGACGCGTCATTAAAAACTATCGTGCCATTGTGGTTGGAGACAGTTCTCGCCCCGAATGCGGCATTTCATCGCAGCTGCTGGATGAGCAGGAGGCCATCACCGTTTTTGATTTTAAAACCAAGCTGGAGCTGCAAATAAGCGGCCTGGGGTGCGGTTACCTTCCCCGTTATTTAGCGCAGCGGTTTATTGACAGCGGAGCGCTGGTGGAAAAACAGGTTTTAGCGCAGAGCAGTAACGAATCGGTATGGGTGGGCTGGAATGAACAGACCGCCGGGCTTGCCAGCGCCTGGTGGCGAGACGAAATTTTAGCAAATAGTGCTATCGCTACAGTTTACACTCAGGCAGGTGATGGGAAATCAATCAGTTAGTAAAATTAATTTATGGGCAGGTTTCTCAATGTATTGCCTTTTGTATCTGGAATAGGGCAAAATGCCGCCGCTGCAAACAAATGAATAATCGACGATATAAAAGGCGTCGGTTATTTTTTTTTGCATGTACGAAACGAAACTAAAAACCAAGAGGCCGGGCTTCGTACCGGATAGATATTTACTAAAATCCGACAGTTGTTGTCGCTGAGGAAGAAAGAAATGGGGCAATTTTTCGCTTACGTGGCGGTTATTACCGTAAAGGAGAATAACTATGTCGCATAACGCAACTCCAAACACCTCTCGCGTGGAATTACGTAAAACGCTTACGTTGATTCCGGTTGTTATGATGGGCCTTGCCTATATGCAACCGATGACGCTGTTCGATACATTCGGTATCGTATCAGGCCTTACTGACGGTCACGTTGCAACGGCGTACGCCTTTGCGCTGGTCGCCATCCTCTTTACAGCGCTGAGCTACGGTAAACTGGTTCGCCGTTTCCCGTCCGCAGGCTCTGCGTACACCTATGCTCAGAAATCCATTAGCCCGGCGGTTGGCTTTATGGTGGGCTGGTCATCACTGCTGGACTACCTGTTCATGCCGATGATCAACATTCTGCTGGCAAAAATTTACTTCGAAGCGCTGGTGCCTTCCGTGCCGTCGTGGATCTTCGTTGTGGCGCTGGTGGCCTTTATGACCATCTCTAACCTGCGCAGCATCAAGACCGTGGCTAACTTCAACACCCTGATTGTGATCCTTCAGATGGGTATTGTTGCGGTTATCGTTGGCCTGATCATCTACGGCGTTTCCCACGGTGAAGGCGCAGGTACGCTGACCAGCACCCGTCCGTTCTGGTCTGAAGGCGCGCACGTAGTGCCGATGATCACCGGTGCGACTATCCTGTGCTTCTCGTTCCTGGGCTTCGACGGTATCTCTTCTCTGTCTGAAGAGACCAAAGACGCTGAGCGCGTGATCCCGAAAGCGATTTTCCTGACCGCGCTGATTGGCGGCCTGATCTTCATCGGTGCGTCTTACTTCTTACAGCTGTACTTCCCGGATATCTCTCGCTTTAAAGATCCGGATGCATCACAGCCTGAAATTATGCTGTACGTGGCGGGTAAAACCTTCCAGTGGGGCGTGCTGATCTTCTCCAGCGTCACCGTACTGGCTTCCGGTATGGCAGCGCACGCGGGCGTTTCTCGTCTGATGTACGTGATGGGCCGTGACGGTGTGTTCCCAACCCGCTTCTTCGGTTACGTGCATCCTAAATGGCGTACCCCGGCGTGGAACGTGCTGCTGGTGGGCGCGATTGCCCTGCTGGCGATTAAATTCGACCTGGTAACGGCCACTGCGCTGATTAACTTTGGTGCGCTGGTGGCGTTCACCTTCGTTAACCTCTCCGTGATTTCGCAGTTCTGGATCCGTGAGAAGCGCAACAAGACGCTGAAGGACCACATCAACTATCTGGTGCTGCCAGTGTGTGGTGCCCTGACAGTGGGCGCCCTGTGGATCAACCTGGAAGAGAGCTCAATGGTTCTGGGGCTGATCTGGGGTGCAATCGGCCTGATTTACCTGGCTTGCGTGACCAGAAGCTTCCGCAACCCGGTTCCTCAGTACGAAGACGTCGCGTAAGACTGTGTCGGGTGGCGGCTACGCACCCGACCTACGGACTTCTAAACCGTAGGCCGGGTAAGCGTTAGCGCCACCCGGCAAAAAAAAGCCGGAGACATCGCCTCCGGCTTTTTTGTACCCGCTATTCAGACAATCTCTTGCGCATACTGGAACAGCGCTTTCAGCAGCGCCTGCTTCTCAGCATTCCCTTCATACTGACCGTAAAGCATCTCCAGCTCCTGGGCGTAGCTATTGAGAAACTCCGGTGTAAATACGTTGCGCCGATGCTGTAACCAGCGTTCCTGCTCTGCTTCATCCAGCGTGCCGGGATAGTTACGCGCGCGATAATTAAACATCAGCTTCTCAATGCGCTTATCTGCGAAGGTGATATCCAGCGCGGGCAGGTTACGCGGGTCGGTTTGCAGCACGATATTCATCGCCGCGCGATCGGCGTCGCTGAAGAAGCCGTTATAAAGCTGCGCATCCACATTCTCAGACGGCACGAACGGTTCTGCTTCGGCAAAAATGGCGACGACTTTCTCGCGCACCTGCGGGTTGTCGCGCAGCACTTTCAGGTTGTCGAGGCAGTTCTGACGGTTAATCCCCAGCCGGTCGGCGTCTTCCGGGCGCAGCGTGTTAGCCTGCGCCAGCACCGGGCATTTATTGATGTGCACCAGTTTTACCGGTACGGCTGCCAGGTCACCCAGCGCCTCTTTCGGCGTATAGAGCCGTTCACGTAAGGTGTCGCTGTCAAGCTCAAGCAGCGGGGAGATATCTCCGGCGAGATCCACCATGATGACGGCGTTACGGTTGTCCGGATGCCAGGCAAGCGGCGCCACCCAGCTTGTATTCCCGCGCCACGCCCCGAACATCCCTGAAATATGCACCAGCGGTTTCATCTGCGGCACGTCAATCAGCGTCATCAGCTTTTGCTTGCTGCGATGGCTCAACAGATACTCAAACAGGCGCGGCTGCGCGGTTTTTACAAGTTTCGCCATTGCGATGGTCGCGTAAACGTCTGCCATCGCGTCGTGGGCGTTGCTGTGCTCGATGCCGTTGGCCCGCGTCAGGTGCTCGAGCCTGAAGCTCGGCATGCCGTCGTCGTTCTCCGGCCAGTTAATCCCCTCCGGGCGCAGCGCATAGCAGGCGCGCATGATATCCAGCAAATCCCAGCGTGAATTACGGTTCTGCCAGCTCCATGCATACGGATCGTAGAAGTTGCGGTAGAAGATATTGCGCGTCACTTCATCGTCAAAACGGATGTTGTTGTAACCCACCACGCAGGTATTGGGCACCGTGAACAGGTCGTGGATGCGACGGGCAAATTCTGCTTCGCTAACGCCTTTATCCCGCGCTTCCTGAGGCGTGATGCCCGTCACCATCACCGCGCCCGGCTGCGGCAGATAGTCATCGGCGGGTTTACAGTAAAACACCTCGGGTTCACCGATGATGTTAAATTCGTCATCGGTTCGGATAGCCGCAAACTGCGCCGGGCGGTCCAGCGCCGGATGGGTGCCAAAGGTTTCGTAATCGTGGAACAAAAAAGTCGGGCGCGCGGCAGAGTCAGACACCAGTAATCTCATCCTGTTAAAAATTGACGTCTCTATGGTAAACGATTGGGGTGAGCAGTCCGAATAAAAAGCACGGTCAGGCAAGAAATTTGCGAGATTTGTTCCGAAAAAATCTGCGCGTTGTCACATTTTTTTGCAATTAAGGCAGGTAACGACATCAGAACTCCCGTAAAAAGGTCATCGATTTTTACTGACCTGAGGATATACCGTTGAAACGCCGTCTGTTTATTGCTGTTTCTTTACTCGCTTCGAGTATTTCATCCGCGCTGGCTGCCGAGCCGCTGGATTTTTCACCTCAGCCGCCTGCCATCCAGGCTGGCTCCTGGGTATTGATGGATTACACCACGGGTCAAATCTTAACGGCGGGCAACGAACATCAGCAGCGTAATCCGGCGAGCCTGACCAAACTGATGACGGGGTACGTTGTCGATCGTGCCATTGATAGCCACCGCATCAGCCCCGATGACATTGTGACGGTCGGACGTGACGCCTGGGCAAAAGGCAATCCGGTCTTTGACGGTTCGTCGCTGATGTTTCTGAAGGAGGGCGATCGGGTTTCGGTGCGCGATCTCAGCCGCGGCCTGATTGTTGATTCCGGCAATGACGCCTGCGTGGCGCTGGCGGATCACGTGGCGGGCGGTCAGCCGCAGTTCGTCAGGATGATGAATGACTACGTTGAAAAGCTGAACCTGCGCGATACCCACTTCGAAACCGTACACGGGCTGGATGCACCGGGTCAGCACAGTTCCGCTTACGATCTCGCCGTGCTTTCCCGGGCCATCATTCACGGCGAGCCTGAGTTCTATCACATGTACAGCGAAAAGAGCCTGACCTGGAACGGCATCACCCAGCAGAACCGCAACGGCCTGCTGTGGGATAAGACCATGAACGTGGATGGCCTGAAAACGGGACACACCTCGGGCGCAGGCTTTAACCTGATTGCCTCCGCGGTGGACGGTCAGCGTCGACTGATTGCGGTGGTGATGGGGGCAGACAGCCCGAAAGGACGTGAAGATCAGGCGCGCAAGCTGCTGCACTGGGGACAGCAAAATTTTGATACGGTGCAGATCCTGCATAACGGTAAAAAAGTGGGAACCGAGCGCATCTGGTACGGCGATAAAGAGCAGATCGCGCTGGGCACAGATCAGGACTTCTGGCTGGCATTACCCAAAACGGAAGTGCCGAACATCAAGGCGAAATACGTGATGGATAAAAAAGAGCTGGAAGCGCCGATCGCCGCGCATCAGCGGGTAGGGGAGATCCAGCTGTACGATCGTGACAAGGTGGTCGCGCACTGGCCTTTGGTTACGCTGGAAAGCGTTGAAAAGGGCGGCCTTTTCTCCCGCCTCGGCGATTATCTGCATCATAAACTCTAACCTTTTCGGGCAGACTGGCAGTGTTGCGAGTCTGCTCACATAATAAACACTCCCGGTTTGCCGATAATCTCGATTCTGCTTTACAGTGTATATATATACAGTAATAAACGGAGGCAGCATGGACTACAGCATCAGGCAGCAACAGAAACGTACGATCGCTGGCTTTCATCTCGTGGGGCCGTGGGAAAAGACGGTCAAGAAGGGATTTGAACAGCTGGTCATGTGGGTAGACGGGCGTCATATTCAGCCGCAGGAGTGGGTGGCCGTTTATTATGACAATCCGGATGACGTGCCGGCAGAAAAGCTCCGCTGCGTTACCGCCGTAACGGTAGCGGACGATTTCACTATTCCTGAAAACAGCGAAGGGGTAATGATGACCGAAATTGCTGCCGGAGAGTATGCTATTGCCGCCGCGCGCGTCGAAAATCATGATTTCGCCACTCCGTGGTATCAGTTCTTCAACTCCCTGCTGGAAGACAGCAAATTCCAGATCGCGGCAAAACCCTGCTTCGAACGCTATCTGAACGATGGCAATGCGGACGGCTACTGGGATATTGAGATGTTTGTACCGGTAGAGCACAAAGTGGGATAATCCTGCGAAACGCAGGGTTTTTCAGCCGGGCGCGATCCACCCGGCTGAAAACACAGTACAATTGTGGTTTGCCGCAGAGCTGGAGACGGGTGTGCGCCCCGACAAGTCATTAACCCCTTTTGAAATTCGGTTATACAAACATTATCGCGTAGTGCACGGTTGCCGCATTGCGCTGGCGTTTGTGTTGACCTTCGTACTGGTTCGTTTGCTGGATATCCCGGAAGGAACGTGGCCGCTGATCACGCTGGTGGTGGTGATGGGGCCAATCTCATTCTGGGGGAACGTGGTCCCTCGCGCTTTCGAACGCATAGGCGGCACCGTTTTAGGCTCGGCGCTTGGGCTTATCGCCCTGAAGCTGGAGCTGATCTCGTTTCCGTTCATGCTGCTGTGGTGCGCGGTGGCGATGTTTCTTTGCGGATGGCTGGCCCTCGGCAAGAAACCGTATCAGGCGCTGCTGATTGGCATTACGCTCGCGGTTGTGGTCGGCGCACCGGCGGGCGATATGACCACCGCATTGTGGCGAAGCGGGGACGTCATCCTCGGCTCGTTGCTCGCCATGCTGTTTACCGGCATCTGGCCGCAGCGTGCCTTCCTGCACTGGCGCATTCAGATGGCAAACTACGTCACGGCATTTAACCGGGTCTACCAGGCCGGGTTTTCGCCGAATCTGATTGAGCGCCCGCGGCTGGAAAAGCACCTGCAAAAAATCCTCAATGATGTGGTCAAAATGCGTGGGTTAATTACGCCAGCAAGCAAAGAAACCCATATCCAGAAAGCCATTTTTGAAGCTATTCAGACGGTCAGCCGTAATCTGGTCTGTATGCTTGAACTGCAAATCAATGCCCACTGGGCCTCACGTCCCAGCCATCTTCTGATGCTCAACGCGCATACGCTGAAAGAGACGCAGCAGATGACGCAACAGACCCTGCTGACCATCGCTCATGCGCTCTATGAAGGTAACCCGCAGCCGATACGGGCGAACAGCGAGCGGCTGAACGAAATCGTCGCCGAGCTCAAACAGCTGATGAATGAGCGCCAGGGCGACAATGTGGCGGAAACGCCCATCCATGGTTATGTCTGGCTGAGTATGGAGCTGGCGCGACAGCTGGAGTTGTTATCGCAGCTGATTTGCCGGGCACTGCGCAAATAAAAAGCGTATGTGATGCCTGCTGCTTCGATTCAGCAACAATTAGGGTTATGATGGTTTTAAACGATATACTCATTGTCATTCGCAGCCGCTGTCTGTTAAAACGGTTGCTTTAACGAATCCGAATCTCACATTATCAGGGGTGTAAAAATGGAAACTACCAAGCCTTCGTTCCAGGATGTTCTGGAGTTCGTCCGCCTGTTCCGCCGCAAAAACAAGCTACAGCGCGAAATCCAGGACGTAGAGAAGAAGATCCGTGACAACCAGAAACGTGTCCTGCTGCTGGACAACCTGAGCGACTACATCAAGCCAGGCATGAGCGTTGAAGCTATTCAGGGCATCATCGCCAGCATGAAGAGCGATTATGAAGATCGCGTTGATGACTACATCATCAAAAACGCTGAGCTGTCCAAAGAGCGTCGCGACATCTCCAAGAAGCTGAAAGTGATGGGCGAAATCAAAAACGTCGACGCGAAAGGCGAGTAATCGCACACTCTGTTGCCCGGTGGCGCTGCGCTTACCGGGCCTACAGGACTGTTATCACGTAGGTTGGGTAAGGCGAAGCCGCCACCCGATAATTTTACCGAACGCAGAAAAGCAAAAAGCCTGCTCTAAAAGCAGGCTTTTTAAATTTGGCTCCTCTGACTGGACTCGAACCAGTGACATACGGATTAACAGTCCGCCGTTCTACCGACTGAACTACAGAGGAATCGTTGTGGAGGCTTATCTTAGCGGCGAAAAAACTTTTGTCAAACCTGATCTCAGGCAAAAGCGTTTGTTTGATGATTCTGTGGTCATTTTGTTGTAAATCCACACATAATTTTATGGAAAATACTTTGCAGGATACGCATTTCTGCCCCATCATTTGAAATGGAGTTTCAACTTTCTCGCTAAGGTCCATTTTTGAACGTCACCGCACCCCTACGCCAGGCGATTATGCGCACGCCCTGGTATGCAAAACGTAAGAGTTATCGAGTTCTCTTCTGGCGTGAAATCACCCCCCTTGCTGTGCCTATTTTCCTGGAGAATACCTGCGTCCTGTTGATGGGCGTGCTGAGCACCTTTCTGGTGAGCTGGCTCGGTAAAGAAGCCATGGCCGGGGTAGGGCTGGCGGACAGTTTCAATATGGTGGTGATGTCCTTCTTTGCCGCTATCGATCTCGGTACGACGGTGGTGGTGGCGTTTAGCCTGGGCAAGCTCGATCCGAAGCGTGCCCGCGAAGCGGCCAGACAGTCGCTGATGATCATGACCCTCTTTTCGATCATCCTTGCGGCGGTTATCCATTATTACGGCAAAGAAATTATCGACATTGTCGCGGGAGAAGCGACCAGCGAGGTGAAGGATCTGGCTCTCACCTACCTGGAAATGACGGTGCTGAGTTATCCGGCGGCTGCCATCGCGCTGATTGGTAGCGGTGCGCTTCGTGGAGCAGGAAATACCAAAATTCCGCTGCTGATCAACGGCGGCATGAACATCCTGAATATCATTATCAGCAGCGTTTTGATTTACGGCGTCTTTTCCTGGGAGGGGCTGGGCTTTGTCGGCGCGGGTTTGGGGCTAACCATTTCCCGCTATATTGGTGCGGCGGCGATAATTGGCGTACTGATGGCGGGAATTACGCCATCGCTGCGCCTGACGCTGAAAAGCTATTTCCGTCCGCTTAACTTCGCCATTATCTGGGAAGTGATGGGGATCGGGATTCCGGCCAGCATCGAATCCGTGTTGTTTAACGGTGGGAAACTGCTGACGCAGATGTTTGTTGCCGGGATGGGAACAGACGTCATCGCCGGCAACTTTATTGCCTTCTCCATCGCCTCACTCATTAACCTGCCGGGAAACGCGCTGGGGTCGGCGTCGACGATCATCACCGGCAGACGTCTCGGAAAGGGGCAGATAGGGCAGGCGGAACGGCAACTTCGGCATGTCTTCTGGCTTTCAACCATTGGACTGACGGCGATTGCGTGGGGAACTGCGCCTTTTGCCGGGCTGATGGCCTCGTTCTATACGCATGAAAATGACGTGAAAGAGGTCGTGAAGGTGCTCATTTGGCTCAACGCGGCGTTTATGCCAATTTGGGCCGCGTCTTGGGTACTTCCTGCCGGGCTGAAAGGGGCGCGCGATGCCCGGTTTGCGATGTGGGTCTCCATGCTCGGCATGTGGGGCTGTCGCGTTGTGGCGGGCTACACGCTGGGGGTAATGTTGGGTATGGGCGTAGTCGGCGTCTGGCTGGGGATGTTCCTTGACTGGGCCGTTCGCGGCGCGCTGTTTTACTGGCGCATGGTGAGCGGGCGCTGGCTGTGGAAATATCCGCGAAAAAAACCGGAGCAGGAGGTTTCGGAAACGGCAAGTGCCTGACAAATGTGCGAAGTGGAGAATAAATCGGCAAACGATTGAAAATCTGCATTCACCCTTTGACATCCTCAGGGCGCATCGATAATATGCGCCCCGTTCACACGATTCCTCTGTAGTTCAGTCGGTAGAACGGCGGACTGTTAATCCGTATGTCACTGGTTCGAGTCCAGTCAGAGGAGCCAAATTTGAAAAGCCTGCTTTTAAAGCAGGCTTTTTGCTTTTCTGCGTTCGTGAAATTGTCGGGTGGCGCTCCGCTTACCCGACCTACGGAATCCCAGGCCGGGTGAGTGGGTCCTTGTTATCAGCGGAACGGTGGCTCATTGAAGGTGCGCAGCTTGCGGGAATGCAGTTTGTCGCCCTCTGCACGCAGTAAATCGATGGCGCGAATGCCAATCTGAAGATGCTCTGAGATCGCCCCTTCGTAAAAACGGTTCGCCTGGCCCGGCAGTTTGATCTCGCCGTGCAGCGGTTTATCGGACACGCACAGCAGCGTGCCGTAAGGGACGCGGAAGCGATAGCCCTGCGCGGCAATGGTGGCGCTTTCCATATCGATTGCGACCGCACGGCTGAGATTGAAACGCAGGGCGGAGGCGGAATAGCGCAGCTCCCAGTTACGATCGTCGGTGGTAACGACCGTACCGGTACGCAGGCGCTGCTTCACCTCTTCACCCGGCATGCCGCTCACCTCTTTGGTGGCGTCGTACAGGGCGCGCTGCACTTCAGCGATACTCGGGATAGGAATATCCGGCGGCAGAACCGCGTCAAGGACATGGTCGTCACGCAGATAAGCGTGGGCAAGGACGTAATCGCCAATCAGCTGGCTTTCACGCAGGCCGCCGCAGTGGCCGATCATCAGCCAGACGTCCGGGCGCAGTACCGCCAGATGGTCGCAGATGGTTTTCGCATTCGACGGGCCAACGCCGATGTTAATCAGCGTAATGCCCTGACCGTCGGCGGTGATCAGGTGCCAGGCTGGCATCTGGTGCTTTTTCCATGCCAGGTCGGAGATGGCCTCTTCCGGTGCTTCGGTTTCGGCGGTGATCCATATCCCGCCCGCGCAGGATAGGGCGATGTAAGGGCTGTCCGGATCGAGGATCTGGCTACAGCCCCAGCGGACAAATTCGTCCACATAGCGGGTGTAATTGGTAAACAACACGAACGGCTGGAAATGTTCGGCTGGGGTGCCGGTGTAGTGGCGCAGGCGTGCCAGCGAGAAATCGACACGGCGGGCATCAAAGTGCGACAGCGGTGAAAACTCTGCCGGGTGATAGATCCCGTCCGCCGTCTCATCGCCAATCTGCGACAGCTCAGTGGTCGGGAAGTGGCGGGTCAGCCCCGCGCTCATGGAGCGATCCAGCGTCAGCGCTGAACCGTCTATCACGTACGGGTAAGGGATCTCGTGCAGGGACGGTTCAACGCTGATATGCGCGCCGTAATCCTGATACAGCAGGGTAAGCTGCTCTTCCAGGTAGGGGCGGAACAGCGCAGGTCGCGTGATGGTCGTGCTGTAACAGCCGGAGTGGGTGAAACGCGCATAGGCGCGGGTTTTCGGATTGCTGCTGGCGCTGCCGTCCCAGGTGACAGAGAGCGATGGATAAACAAAAAGGCCCTGAGTTCTGGCCTTTTCATCGGGAAGCTTCCCTGTTTCGATATAGTCACTGATGGCGCTGCGCAGTGCATTGACGGACTGTTCATACAGCGCGTCGAGTTTTTCCAGCGCCTGAGCCGGGGTCAGGCTGGAGCCCTTATTATTCATGTCTGTCTCCTTGTTCCACAGGTGTGCGGCTTTACCCGATAGTATGTCACACGCCTGTGAAACAAAAGTGAGGAGATCAGCTGTGCACGGTTTCCTTCATCAACAGGGCGGTGGCGGCAGAAAGCAGGCAACCCGCCAGCAGATAAATCGCCACGCTATGCCAGTTACCGCCCGAGAACGTCACCAGCGCGGCGGCGATAAACGGCGTAAACCCACCGCCGACCACGCTCGCCACCTGATATCCCACGCCCGCGCCGCTGTAACGGTAGCTTGCGCCAAACAGCTCGGTAAACATTGGCTGCTGCACGCAGACCACCATATCGTGAGCGATGTTCGCAAGCATGATCGCGAAGAAGACAATCCAGAAGACCGACTGTGCCTCCAGCGCCATAAAGAACGGCCAGGCGCTGAGTGTGCCGATGAGCGCCCCGGTGATATACACCCGTCGACGGCCAAAGCGATCCGCCAGCCAGGCGAAGCAGGGGATGGTCAGGCAGCTGATCCCGCCCACCACCAGGCCAATATTCAGGAACAATTCCCGCGGCAGGCCGAGGTTTTGCGTGGAGTAGTTCAGGGCAAAGGCGGTGACGATATACATCGTCAGCAGTTCGCACAGGCGCAGGGCAATGATTTTCAGAAAAGCGCCAGGGTGCTGCACCAGCGCTTCCATCACCGGCAGCCGTTTTTTCGCGACCGGTTTTTCGCGCTGCTGCCGTTCAAACTCAGCCGACTCTTCCATGCCGTTACGGATCCACAGGGCCACCACGACCAGCACAATGCTGAAGATAAACGGAATACGCCAGCCCCAGCTCAGGAACTGCTCGTCTGTCGTGAGCTGGCTTATTAGCGACACCAGGCCCGTGGAGAGCAGCAGACCCACGCCATAACCCACCTGCACGCCGCTGCTGTAAAACGCTTTCTTATTCTTCGGCGCGCTTTCCACGGACAGCAATGCCGCGCCGCCCCATTCGCCGCCGACGGCAAAGCCCTGAATGGCGCGCAGCGTAACCAGCAACACCGGAGCCCACCAGCCAATCGAGGCAAAGGAGGGCAAAATACCGATCAGCGCGGTGGCAATGCCCATCATCCAGACGGTGAGCATCAGCATACGTTTCCGGCCAAGGCGGTCACCGAAGTGGCCGAAAATTATCCCGCCCAGAGGACGAAACAGAAAACCGACGCCGAAGGTGGCAAACGCAGCAAGCGTGCCCATGGCGGGGCTGATCTGGGGAAAGAATTCACGGTTAAAGACCAGCGCAGCGGTAATACCGTAGAGCAGAAAGTCATACCAGTCGACGACGGCGCCTGCGAAGCTACCTAAAGCGGCGCGGCGGGCGCGGTTAAGCGAAGGTGTCTCCTCGTTGCGGCGAGCGGAGATAAGGGTGGAGTCCATAGTTGTCCTGTCTGTACTGATTTTTAATTATTGGTATAAGAAAAGGTCACTCACATCGCGGCCGTCATATTGACGGAATGTATGAGACTACCGCGACAGGCGGCCTGAGAAAACGTTTTTATCTTTCCTGAAAGCGCAGAATAAATAAATTTCATCTTATCGGGCGACAACATAAATCAGCCTGTTTGGCTCCGGTTAGGGCTGAATGGTTTACAGTAATAACGATCGCTGCGTGACGTAAGCTGAGGGTATAACGATGCAACGCCTCTTTCCTGCACTGTGGGTAGTCCTGGTTTTAGTCGTATCTCCGCTGCATGCGGAGCCGAAAGTCTATGGCGAACAGCGTATTCACCGCTGGTGGGATGCAGTAACGGACGATATTGCGCAAACCTGGGAACAGCCGGATCGTTACGATCTCTACCTTCCGTTTCTGAGCTGGCATGCTCGATTCATGTATGACAAAGAGAAAACCGACAACTACAACGAAATGCCGTGGGGCGGGGGGCTGGGCGTGTCCCGCTACAACGACGAGGGCAACTGGAGCGCGCTCTTTGCCATGATGTTCAAAGATTCACATAACGAATGGCAGCCTGCGATGGGCTACGGCTGGGAGAAAGGCTGGTATCTGGATAACGCAAAAGATTTCCGTCTGGGGCTGGGGGCCGCTGCGGGGATCACGGCACGCGACGACTTTGCCAACTATGTCCCGCTGCCGTTTATCTTCCCGCTTTTCTCTGCCGGATATAAGCGCGTCACCGTCCAGTTCACCTATATCCCCGGAACCTACAACAACGGCAACGTGCTGTTTGCCTGGCTGCGCCTGGGCTTTTAGAGGGTGATCACTTTTTTGGCCACTGCGTTGGACAGGATCAGCAGCGAAAACAGGACCGACGTAACAAAGGTAAGCACAATCAGAGCAAGCTTGGTGCTCAGAGACGTCACCGGAATGAGCGCGGTCAGCAGGTGAAACACCGAGTAGTGCATAATATAGACCCCGGTCATGGTTTTGCTAATGGCGGCCAGCACGGACTCTTTAAACTCCGCATTGCGGCGAAACCGCACTCCGTTGGCCGCAATCACCAGGGCAATAATCAGAATGTAGATTTGCGATCCGGTAAGAATAAAGGCGTTTCTGTCTGCTTTAAATAGCGCAAAAAAGAAGTGCCGCTCGTAAAACCACGTGAAGAGATAAATAAACGGTATGGCAATCACCGCGGCCCTGACCACATTTTTGCGGCCGATCCACGCCGCGATCTGCGGATCGCAAAAGAGCTGCCCCGTCAGATAAAACAGCAGCCACGTCCACAGGCGATACTGCGGCGACAATGAAAGGACGTGGGCATCAGGATAGAGGGCTGACAGCAAATCGTACCCGTATGAGAAAAGCAGCAGGGTGGCAATGACCCCGCAAAAGAGCATTCGTCGCTGACTGAGCCGCTCCACCACCGGGTGAAACGTGTAAATCACGATAAACGCGAACACGAACCAGGGCTGGATCAGATATCCGCGCTGATAGGGCTCCCACAGGTAGTAAATCGTTACCCAGAACAGAAAGACGATCACCAGGCTTTTGATCTTATCCAGCTGCCAGCGCGTGCCGTGTCGGGATTGCCCGTCCAGATACCCTGCAACCACAAAAAATAACGGCGTGGCGATGGTCGAAATGAAGGTTAAAAAACCGAGGATCCAGTGATAGTCATAATCGTAATGATCCCAGGTGTTGTAGATGGTGAAAAAGGTCACCGCCGTCATACAGCCCAGCGTCTTGATGATATTCAGCCCTGTCGCATTCATTGTTGTTCAGCTTTGTCCTTACGATGGAAACACGCGTAAATTACGGGGAGTACCAGCAGCGTCAGGATTGTAGCAAACCCAAGCCCAAACATAATCACAACGGCCATGCTCTGGAAGAACACATCCAGCAACAGAGGGGCGAGGCCGAGTACGGTCGTAAAGGCGGTGAGCAGGATGGGACGCAGGCGCGACGTGGCGGCGTACACGATAGCACTGTGCTGATCCTGCTGCGCTTTCTGCTGTTCTATCTCTTCCACCAACACAATGCCGTTGCGGATCAGCATCCCGCTCAGGCTCAACAGGCCAATCAACGCCATAAAGCCAAAAGGGATGCCGGTAATTAAAAACCCCGGCGTCACGCCGATCAGCGCCAGCGGCACGGTCAGCCAGATGGCGACGGCGTTTTTCACCGAACTGAACATCAGCACCGTGATCACAAACATCACCAGATAGCCGAGCGGCAGCGTGGTAAATAGCCCCTGCTGCGCTTCGCTGGAGTTCTCCGCGTCCCCGCCCCACTCAATGCTGTAGCCGTGGGGCAGGGGAAGGGCATCTATTTGCGGCTTCACGCGGGCGAGAATATCGCCGGAGGTTTGCTGGCTTAGCGGGTCAGGGTCGGTCTGCACGGTCAGCACGCGGGAGCGGTCACGGCGCAGGATCAGCGGATCTTCCCACTCCAGCGAGAAGCCGCTGATGACGTTGCTCAGCGGAATATACTGCTGCCGGGTCTGGCTCCAGACCAGAACGTTATTCAGGTGATTGGCGTCCAGCCGCTCGCTTTCCGGCGGGCGCACCACCACGGGCAACAGGTCGCTGCCTTCTCTGTACAGTCCTGCCCGACTGCCGGAGAAATTCATCTCCAGTGCGTTATCGACGTCCTGCTTATCCACGCCAAGCTCACGTCCCAGCGCGGTGACGTACTGCGGGCGGATCACTTTGCTGCGATTTTGCCAGTCGTTCCTGACGCTGTCCGTCGCCGGATCGCGCGTAAGGATGTTGTCTACCTGGCTGGCGATCAGACGCAGCCTGTCCGGATCGGGGCCTTTAATACGTATTTCAATGGCGCTGTCGCCGGAGGGGCCAAACATCACCCGCTTCGTGCTGGCGTTAACCTGCGGATAGTTTCGTGCGATGTACTCATCAACGTGGCGGGTCAGGGCGGGGATGTTACGCTGGTCGTCCATTCTCACCATAATTTGCGCATAGTTGCTGTACTGCCGCTGTCCGCTGTAGGTCAAAATAAATCGCATACTTCCCTGACCAATCGTCGAGACCGTAGTTTCCACGCCTGGCTGGCCGTTAATGGTTTTCTCGATATCACCGGTCATTTTCTCGCTCCAGTTAATGTCGGTACCGTAAGGGAGCCAGAGGTCGACAAAGAAAATTGGCGTACTGGAGGAGGGGAAGAAGTTCTGCCGCACCGAGCCAAAGCCCCAGATGGCGGCGGCCAGCAGTGCGGCCATCACTACCAGCGTTGGCGCTTTACGCCGTAACAGCGCGTTGAGCACACCCTGATAGATCCGATAGATGCGTTTGTCATAGGGATCCGTTTCGTCGGCCTTTGGCGGTGCAGCATCTCGTTTAAACAGCCACCACTTAATCAGCACTGGCGTTATGGTGAGGGCTGAGAACCAACTCAGCATGAGCGAAATCAGCAGGACCTGAAACAGCGACTTACAGTATTCGCCGGTGGAATCCTGTGACAGCCCGACGGGCGCAAAGGCCAGGATGGCGATGACCGTTGCACCCAGCAGCGGCAGCGCAGAACGGCGAATAATGTCGCTAATGGCGTTCATCAGGGACGAGCCCTGCTGCCGGGCTATCAGTACCCCTTCGACAATAACAATGGCATTGTCGACCAGCATGCTGAGGGCGATGATCAGCGCGCCCAGTGAAATGCGCTGTAGTTCAATACCCCAGAGATACATGATCAGCAGCGTGCCCAGCACGTTGAGGGCGAGGGAAAAGGCAATAATGATCCCGCTGCGTAAGCCCATAAAGATCAACAACACGCCGATGACAATCGCCAGCGCCATCAGGAAGTTAATGATAAATCCGTTAACGGAATGCCCGACCTCCGCCGCCTGATCGTAAAACAGGTCGATATGGATACCTGCCGGTTTCTCGGCTGACATCTGCTCAAGCTTCGCCTCCAGGGCATGTCCCACGTCGATCACGTTAACGCTGGGGATAAAGGAGACGCCCATGGTGACGGCTTTTTTGCCGTTGGCATGGTAGATGCTGGCAGGGGACGCATCCAGCCCGCGTGACAGGGTGGCAATATCCCGTAAGCGGGTAGCCGCCCCAACGCCGGGCGGGGTCACGATGAGATCGGCCAGCTCGTCAATACTTTCGAATTCACCGGTAGGATGCAGACGAATTGACTCGGTACCGGAGGGGATCTCTCCCGCGCTGGAGACCACGTTCAGCCTGCTGAGCTGGGCAGAAAGCTGGTTCAGCGTTATCCCGCGCGCGGCCATTTTGCTCAGAGAAATGTCCACGTTAATCTGCTGAGTGAGGGCTCCGCCGATGGCCACTTTGCCCACGCCTGGCACGAGGACCAACTCCCGGCGCAGCTGCTCGGCATACCGGACCAGTTCCGGATTGCTGAATTCATCTCCGGAAATGGCAAAGAAAAAGCCGAACACATCGCCAAAATCGTCATTCACAAACGGGGTCACTACGCCGGGTGGAAACTGTCTGGCGGCATCTCCCACCCGGCGACGCAGTTCATCCCAGATTTGCGGCAGTGCATTTGAGTGGTAGCGCGAGGCTATATTGACCGTGATCTGCGACAGGCCGCTGGAGGAGATGGAGCTGACGTTATCCAGATAAGGTAACTGCTGAAGCGCATTTTCCAGCGGCAGGGTGACCTCTTCCTCAACCTGCTGCGCCGACGCGCCCGGATAATGGGTGATCACCACCGCCGTTTTGATGGTAAACGCCGGATCTTCCAGTCTGCCAATGTTCAACAGGGCAATAATGCCGCCTACGCCCAGCAGCAAAATAGTCAGCCAGACGCGAACCGGGTTGCTGATAAACTGACGAGAGATATCCATTACAGTCCCCGTTCACGCGTCCAGATACGTACCGGCTGGTTGGGATGTAGCTCCCCAACGCCTGCGGCCACCACGCGTTCACCGGCCTTAAGCCCACCGACGATGACGACCCCCTCAGCGCTGACTTGCCCCACGCTGACCTTACGATCTTCAAGCTGCAACGTATCGCCTTCGCCCGTCACCACCCAGACATGTGGCTCATTGCGCGGGCGGTTATCCGGGTTAAAGACCGCTTCAACCGGCACTACCAGCGCCTCACTGCCCACACCAGCCGGAAGGTTGGTTAAATTGATGGTGACCGTTCCGCTGACGCCGCCCACGACGGGAAAATCATCCGGGCGGGGCATGGTTAAAATCACCTGCCAGGTCAATGTGTTGCTGTCGCTACTGCCTGAGTGCTCTTTGTACACAGCGGTAAACTCGCGACCGGGCAGGGCGTTGATCCTCACTACCGGTTTGTACTGCGCATTGCGAATATCGAAGGTGTTAAACAGGTTCTCTGGAAGGCTGAACACCACGTCCAGCAGATCGGTACGGGTCAAAGTGACGACGGGCTGGCCGGCGGAGACGACCTGATGATTTCGCACATGGATGCTGGCCGCTGTCCCGCTAAAGGGGGCGACGAGCGTCATCTGGCTTAATTCTTCGCGCGCAATCTGTAGCGCGGCGTTTGCTGAATCGCGGTTGGCGCGCTGGACATCCATCTCGGCTTTCGACACGGCCTGGCGTCCCGCCAGGGTCTGGAAGCGGTCGAATTGCCGCTGAGCCAGGGTCGCCGCCGTTTGCCTGTCGTTCAGGCGCTGCCGGGCTTCACGGGCGTTGAGGCTGGCGAGTCGTTGCCCCTGTTTGACAACGGCACCCTGGCGAATGTCCAGGGTCTCAATCTGCCCGGCTCGTTTGAACGCGAGATCCGTGGCGTCGCCGGATTCAATACGGGCGGGAAACACGCGCTGCTGCGCGTTGCCGGCCTTGACCACCTCTGCGACTTTTACCATTTTCGGCAGGGGCGCGGCGCGGTCGGGTTTCGGATCGCACGCCGTCAGCAGCAATAAAACAGCAGGCAGAAGAGAGAGGTAGCGCTTCACAGTATTCCCCTGATAATAATTGTTTTATTTATTTCGTCATCAATGCTGGGGTGGCGCTATTCTGCCAGGGCCGAGACGACCACATAGGTAAATAGACCGATTGCTGTGCTGGCGATAATGGCGAGCGCAATAAACAAACCAAGGCGAATCAGGCTTAAACCGTACATGCATTCCTCCATGAGGTTGAAGGTGGCGCGGGATAAAGAGAATAAACGTGTTGCATGCCTGACTATGAGCATAGTCGGTGAATAAATAAATGTTAAATAACCATTATTAGTGGCGTGACATACTCAGGCGAAACAAGCGTTACGATGGTGTATCCCCTTTGAATAACATCCTGATATTCCTGTGCTACGTTTAATAGCATCCATTCCTTTTTTCCGTAAAAGGCATTCACGCCTGTACCCATGGGTTTGATGCGATCTCTCCTGATTCACTCACTGTTGTGTTGGTTATAAAAAAGGATGCTTGATATGTATAAAACGATTCTGGTGCCGGTGGATGTATACGAAACAGCATTGTCTGATAAAGCGCTACAGCATGCCCAATTCCTGGCGCAAAGCGCATCGGGTAATGTCCATCTGCTGTACGTTATGCCAAAGTTCTCGGCGGAACTGACCCGTGGTTTTATTGCAGACGCGAGAAAGATGGATGAATATATGATTAATAATGCTAAAGAAAAACTGGCTGCGCTGGTAAAAAAAATCAACCTGCCGGAAGCAAATGTCCATCTACATGTTCGCAGCGGGAATATACGTGATGAGGTAATCAAACTGGCGGATGAGCTTAACGTCGGTGCGATTATTGTGGGATCGCGTAATCCAAATATTCAAACTCATTTATTAGGGTCAGAGGCGGCGAGTATCGTTCGTTACGCGCATGTTCCTGTTTTCGTTATTCGTTAATGTCATGAAAGCAAGGTGATTTCTGAAAAGAACCCGAGGAAGGAACGATGATAACAGAAAAGCCTCACCGCCCGTATTATCAACAGACCGTTGATGAAACCCTGACAAATATCCAATCCAGCCTCGACGGACTCAGCAGTACAGAAGCGACCGCCAGGCTGGAAAAATACGGCGAAAATGCCTTACCGCAAAAACCGGGTAAACCTGGCTGGCTGCGCTTTCTGGCCCATTTCAACGATGTTCTCATTTACGTTCTTCTGGCGGCGGCGCTGCTGAAGCTGATAATGGGACACTGGGTGGATATGTTTGTCATTCTTGGGGTAGCCATCATTAACGCCCTGATTGGCCATATTCAGGAGAGCAATGCGGAGAAATCGCTGCAAAGTATTCGCAATATGCTCTCCAGCGAGGCTGTGGTCATCCGGCAGGGCAACCATGAAACTATCCCGACGACAGCGCTGGTGCCCGGAGATATCGTCGTGATACGAGCCGGGGATCGCATTCCTGCCGATCTTCGCGTGACAGAGGCGCACAATCTGCGGGTGGAAGAAGCTATTCTCACCGGCGAATCCACGGTAGTGGAGAAAAGCAGCGATGCGCTCCACGGGGAGTTGCCGTTAGGCGACCGTTACAACCTGCTTTATTCTGGCACCACCGTCAGCTCCGGCGCGGGAAAAGGGCTGGTGGTGGCGACTGGTGGGGAGACCGAACTCGGCCATATCAACCAGATGATGTCAGACATTGAAAAACACCGTACCCCGTTGATGGTGCAAATGGACAAGCTCGGCAAGACCATTTTTATCACCATTCTGGTGATGATGCTGGCGCTGTTCGTTTTCAGTCTTATCTTCCGTGATATGCCCGTATCAGAGCTGGTGCTGTCGTTGATTAGCCTTGCGGTAGCGGCGGTGCCGGAAGGATTACCGGCCATTATCTCGATCATCCTCTCGCTGGGCGTGCAGGCGATGGCGCGTCGCAAGGCGATTATTCGCAAGCTGCCTACCGTGGAAACGCTGGGGGCGATGACAGTTATCTGCTCGGATAAAACCGGCACCCTGACCATGAATGAGATGACGGTAAAAGCGGTGATTACCGCGGACACCACCTACCGCGTGGAGGGAGACAGCTACGAGCCGGTGGGTACTATTCACCCCGTTGACGATCCGACACCGGTCACCGTGACCCCGGGATCTGTGCTGGAGCGCTATCTGCGCACCGTCGATCTCTGTAATGACAGCCAGCTGATCAAAGATGAGCAGGGGCTGTGGAAAATCACCGGCGGTCCAACCGAAGGCGCGCTGAAGGTGCTGGCGGCCAAAATCCCGCTTCCGGCAATTGACGCCGAGTTGCGCAGTAAAATCCCATTTGATTCGCAATATAAATACATGTCCACCCTCTATCGCCTGGGCGACGAAGAGGTGATGTTAATCACCGGTGCGCCGGACGTCCTTTTCCGTCTTTGCCAGCACCAGCAGACCCAAAACGGGCTGGAGCCGTTCAACCTGCACTATTGGGAAGAGAAGATTGAAGAGTATGCGCGCGAGGGATTGCGCATGGTGGCTGCGGCCTGGAAACCGGCTGCCAGCGGGCAGCGCGAGCTGACGCATGCGGATCTGCAAGAAGGGGTCATACTGCTCGGCATTGCGGGCATGATGGATCCCCCGCGCCCGGAAGCCATTTCGGCCATTGCCGACTGCTTGCAGGCGGGCATTCGCGTGAAAATGATTACCGGGGATCATCCACAAACGGCGATGAGCATTGGACAGATGCTGGGTATTGGCAACGCGGTGAGCGCCATTACCGGGCGCGAACTGGAGGCGATGGACGACCACCAGCTGAGCGAGGCGGCGCAAAAATACGATATCTTTGCCCGCACCAGCCCGGAAGATAAATTCCGCCTGGTGCAGGCGCTGCAAAGTAAGCAGGAAGTGGTCGGAATGACCGGGGACGGGGTGAACGATGCGCCTGCGCTGAAGCGGGCGGATGTCGGCATCGCGATGGGGATCAAAGGTACTGAAGTCACCAAAGAAGCCGCCGATATGGTGTTAACGGATGATAACTTTGCCACCATTGCCCGGGCGGTCCATGAAGGGCGTCGGGTCTACGACAACCTGAAAAAGACCATTTTGTTCGTTATCCCGAGCAACATCGCCCAGGCCTTACTGATCATTATTGCCCTGCTGGCGGGGAACCTGATCCCATTAACGCCGGTACTGATCCTGTGGATGAACATGGCAACCTCGGCAACGCTGTCGTTTGGCCTGGCGTTTGAAGCGGGTGAGAAGGACATCATGAACCGGCCGCCGCGTAAGTCTAACCTGCATGTGATGGACGGTTATGCCATCTGGCGAGTGGTGTTTGTCGGCCTGATGATTGCCATCAGCGCCTTTGTGCTGGAGGCCTGGCTGCAACCACGCGGCTACTCACCGGAGTTCATCCGCACCGTGTTGCTGCAAACGCTGGTCACCGCCCAGTGGTTTTACATGCTCAACTGCCGCGTCACCGACGGCTTCTCCCTGAGTAAAGGTCTGCTGGCTAACAAGGGGATATGGATCGTGAGCGGCGTACTTCTGGCCCTTCAGCTTCTGATCATCTATGCGCCGTTCATGCAAATGCTGTTCGGTACCGAAGCGCTACCGTTCCGCTACTGGATCATTACCTTCCTGATTGGGTTTGCGATGTTCATGATTGTTGAAGCAGAAAAAGTCCTTACCCGGAGATGGCGCACGACGAAAAGATGACTGAATGAGTAGGCTAAGCCTGCCCACCGGCAGGCTTTCTCTTTGACTGAGTACAGAACACTATGATTCGATTTGCCTCGTTCGTTTTTACGCTTGGTATTCTGGTTCCCGCTGCATCTGCTGTAACCTACCCCCTCCCTCCCGAGGGCAGCCGTCTGGTGGGGGCGCCGATCACCATCACCGTGCCTGAGGGCAATACTCTGCCGCTCGAAGCGTTTGCAGCGCAGCACGGACAGGGGTTGAGCAATATGCTGGAAGCCAACCCGGGGGTGGATCCGTTTTTACCGCGAGCCGGAACACAGCTGGTGGTACCCCAGCAGCTTATTCTGCCGCCAACGGTGCGCGAGGGGATTGTGGTGAACGTCGCGGAAATGCGACTTTACTATTATCCACCCGGCAGCAACACGGTTGAGGTGCTGCCTATTGGCATCGGTCAGGCCGGGCGCGAAACGCCGCGTAACTGGGTAACCGCCGTTGAGCGCAAACAGGAAGGCCCAACCTGGTCACCCACGCCAAATACGCGACGCGCTTACGCGAAAGAGGGGAAAACGTTGCCTGCGTTCGTTCCCGCCGGGCCGGATAATCCGATGGGGCTGTATGCCCTCTATATCGGCAGGCTGTACGCGATCCACGGTACCAACTCAAATTTCGGCATTGGTCTGCGCGTCAGCCAGGGCTGCATTCGCCTGCGTAATAACGATATCAAATACCTGTTCGATAACGTTTCGGTGGGGACGCGGGTACAGCTTATCGATCAGCCCGTAAAAGTGACTACCGAGCCGGACGGTAGCCGTTGGGTAGAGGTTCACGAGCCGCTTTCACGCAATCGCGCGGAATTTGAATCGACAAATAAGGTGCCGCTACCCATTTCGGCCACGCAAAGGACGCAGCTGATAAATGAAGGGGCGGGCGCTGAGCTGGAACGGCGGTCGGGGATGCCGGTGAAGCTTGCTATGCCCGGTGGCGCTGCGCTTACCGGGCCTACAGGACCGTAGGTCGGGTAAGGCGAAGCCGCCACCCGACAATTTTACCGAACGCAGAATGTAGGTCGGGTAAGCGCAGCGCCACCCGACAAACTGACCGAACGCAGAAAAGCAAAAAGCCTGCTTTAAAAGCAGGCTTTTCAAATTTGGCTCCTCTGACTGGACTCGAACCAGTGACATACGGATTAACAGTCCGCCGTTCTACCGACTGAACTACAGAGGAATCGTGTGAACGGGGCGCATATTATCGACCTGCGTACGCCTTGTCAAAGGATGGATCGCCGACTTTGAACTGTTTGCTGACAAAACCAGCAAAGTGACGTTTTTGCCAACGGAATGCACCATTATTGTGCAGATATACCCCGAATGGGGCAGATCGGAAACCGTTGTCCTCGACTCAAAACAGGCACCAGTGATTGGCTTTCCTTATTTTCAGCCGCTTAGCAGCGACATACACCCGCTGCAAAAAACTGGCATCCATATTGCAAAACCTGTTTAACAACACAGCCGTTACCGGCACGCTATTTTCGAACAGGGGGCAACATGAACTTAAGACGACTGAAATACTTCGTAAAAATCGTCGATATCGGCAGCCTGACCCAGGCGGCTGAAGTGCTGCATATCGCGCAGCCTGCGCTGAGCCAGCAGGTCGCGACTCTGGAAGGCGAAATGGACCAGCAACTGTTGATCCGCACCAAGCGCGGCGTAACGCCTACCGAAGCGGGAAAAATTTTATATACCCATGCCCGCACGATCCTGCGTCAGTGTGAACAGGCGCAGCTTGCCGTGCACAATGTGGGTCAGACCCTGAGCGGCCATGTCTCCATTGGCCTGGCGCCGGGAACGGCCGCATCGTCTGTCACCATGCCACTGCTTCAGGCGGTGCGCGCGGAGCTACCGGAAGTGCTGGTTTATCTGCATGAGAACAGTGGTTCCGTGCTCAATGACAAACTGCTCAACGGTCAGCTGGATATGGCGGTGCTGTACGATCGCTCCCCGGTTGCCGGGATCACCAGCCAGCCGCTGCTGAAGGAAGATCTTTACCTGGTCGGTACCCGTGATTGTCCCGGTCAGAGCATTGATTTAACCGCTGTGGCAGAGATGAACCTGTTCCTGCCGCGCGACTACAGTGCCGTGCGCGTGCGCGTTGACGAAGCGTTCTCGCTGCGCCGTCTGACGGCGAAAATTATCGGCGAGATTGATTCCATCTCCACGTTGACTGCCGCCATTGCCAGCGGCATGGGGGTAACGGTTCTGCCCGAGTCTGCCGCACGTTCACTGTGCAGCGCGGCGAACGGCTGGATGGCCCGCATCACCACGCCATCCATGAGCTTACCGCTGTCGTTGAATATGTCCGCGCGCGGCTCCCTGTCACCGCAGGCGCAGGCGGTGAAAGAGATCCTGATGTCTCTGGTCAGTAAGCCGTCCCTGGAAAATCGCGAGCTACAACTCGTCAGCTGATATTCCAAATAAGCATAAGATGCTGGTTTTTATTATTTGTTCTCCAGCCCGGCTGACTCTAACAATAGTCTTATGTCAGATGCGCCGGAGTGAATTGTGAATTTCCAGCAACTTAAAATTATTCGTGAGGCGGCCAGGCGGGATTACAACCTGACCGAAGTCGCCAATATGCTTTACACCTCTCAGTCGGGCGTCAGCCGACATATCCGCGAGCTGGAGGAGGAGTTAGGCATTGAGATTTTTATCCGTCGCGGCAAGCGCCTGCTGGGTATGACCGAGCCAGGCAAGGCATTGCTGACCATCGCTGAGCGCATTCTCAACGAGGCCAGCAACGTTCGTCGGCTGGCGGATCTCTTTACCAACGACGCTTCGGGTGTGCTGACTATCGCCACCACCCATACGCAGGCGCGTTACAGCCTTCCGACGGTTATCAAAGCATTTCGTGAGATCTTCCCTGACGTACGTCTCGAACTGATCCAGGGCACGCCGCAGGAAATTGAGGTGCTGCTGCATAACGGCGGGGCCGATATCGGTATCGCCAGTGAACGTCTGAGCAACGACCCGCTGCTGGTGGCGTTCCCGTGGTTCCGCTGGCACCACAGCCTGCTGTTACCCGCCGATCACCCGCTGAATCAGGTTTCGCCGTTGACGCTGGAAGAGATCGTCAAATGGCCGCTTATCACCTACCGGCAGGGCATTACCGGGCGTTCGCGCATAGATGAAGCGTTCAAGCGTAAAGGGCTCACGCTGGACGTGGTGCTGAGCGCGCAGGATTCCGACGTGATCAAAACCTACGTCGAGTTAGGGCTGGGGATTGGCCTGGTGGCCGAGCAGTCTGGCGGAGAATATGAGGCTGGTAATCTGGTGCGTCTGGATACACGTCATCTGTTCGATGCGAACACCGTCTGGCTCGGGCTGAAGCGCGGGCAGCTTCAGCGTAACTATGTGTGGCGTTTTATCGAGCTGTGCAATGCGGGGCTCTCTGTAGATGAGATCAAACGCCAGGTGATGGAGCCGGAAGAGGTGGCGATTGATTATCAGATTTAGTTTTTGCCCGGCGGCGCATTGTCTGCCGGGAACGGTAAGAGTGGCTCTAAGTCTTCCTGGGTGATACGTGTACCGGGTTAAATAAAATAATGCCATCCATAAATGAATGGCATTATTATTTTATTTCTTAATGGCTAATTCCTTTTAGACATATTTAAAAAGTGTATCCGGCAGTTAAATAGTAGGCCCACCCCGTAGAGTCTATACGGGTGATCTGCCCTTTGCTATTATATGCTTTACTGCCTTCTTCAAATTGCCCACCATGATAGAAATAACGAAGGGTGGCGCCATAGCTCCAGTGAGAGTAAACTAAGCTGAGGATATGGGTAGAAACTATTGAATCATTAGTACGGGAGTAAAAGGGTTGCTCGCCACCTGATTCGTCTTTTAAGTCTGAGCCAAAATCAAAATTGGTGAAACCGATGTAATTTAGCTTGCCGCCAAACAGTGTAGTTAAAGGAATAGCATATTTTAATTTAAAGCGATATCCATCCCATTCGTTTTCGTTGGCGACGTTATAATTATTCCCCTGGTATTTAGCGTAGATGTTTGCAGATAAAGTCATCGGTAATCCCGTATCAATATCCGTCCCAATTCCCATATACCAGGTACTTTGACGCTGTCCTTCGTTAGTACCCGCATCATAAATATAGTTGTGAGCAAAATACCATTCTTTAAATGGACCAACGCTCAGATCAAGTCCCGTTAATTTACCGATACTAAAACGTGGCTCTATTTCTGTAAAGAATGGCGAGCCATTGTCCCAAATACCAATGTCGTTGTCATTTCCCAAACCAAAAAATTTAGGTAAATCCGCATAGCCGTAAAAATCAAACCAATCCACATGTGCCCACGCACGGTATTCTGGATAGAGATCGGACCTTTTTTGTGGCCCAAAGCGAGTAGAGTTGCTGCCGACTATATTAATGCTTTGATGCCACCAGTCTGATAGATATTCATTATTACCAGAGTCCGCAAACGCAATCATGGGGAGCATTATCAATGCGCCTGGTAAAAGATATTTCATTTTTTTCATGCGTGTATTTCCTTTAATGGGAGTATGTTGAAAAGCGAGTGGTATTTAAAATACATGTCAGTATTTAATCACTTCTTGTTTAATTCATTTTGCTGCGCTTACATCAGTCACCCTCATTTCATGATCGGGTTTAACTGGGCTATGCGCCTTCACATAATCAATAATTGAATCGGCAGAGGTAGTGCTGTTAATAGTTTTAATATTTTTCCCTTTTAAAAATGCTTCAAATCCATCGCCACCTGTCGCACAAAATGAGTGTGTAGCAACCCGATATATCCTGGTCGGATCTATGGGTTGATTATTGACAGTGAATTTAATGAGACGTTTGCCCAGCGGTTTTGTACTGTCATAGACAACATGAACGCTTTTTGATACTTGCAAAATACCATTGGTGAGATTAGTCGCATGGATCATTAAATCGGTGAGATCTTTTCCGGTAAGATCCATTTCAACCAGGTCATTATTAAACGGGAAGGTGGTAATAACATCGCCGTAGGTTAAATTTCCCTGTGGGAAATCAGCACGTATCCCTCCGCTGTTTTGTAATCCAACGACGGCATCCGGCACTTTTGCCATCATGGCATCAATTATCAAATTACCGACGGGTGATGATTCCCCATATGAACGCGTAAAGTGCGCCGTTGTCGAACCAATAACCTGGCCAGTGATTTTTTTCAGACTGGCATTCCACTCATCAATTTTAAGCTGTACTTTTGGATCAGGTTTATATTCATCAGAAAATACAGTGATTAATTCACCTTTGTAACGCTCAATTTTCTTCGTCTGAGGGTTAAAATCCAATACTAATTTACCAATGTCAGTACCATAGGCATCCGTTGAAACAATGAGAGTGTCATTAACTTTAATCGGTTCTGGCGTCCCTACATGGGCATGGCCTGTGATTAATACATCAATACCCTTAAATTTCTTCGCGGTATCGATATCAGCTTGTAGCATTCTGGCTACGTCTTTGTTTCCATAGCTTGACTGGCGCGCTGGCGTACCTTCATGAATAAGCAGCACGATGATATCCACTTTACCTTTTAAGGCATCAAGCCCTTTTTGAATATAAGGCTCTTCATCACGCGCCTCTGAACCAGCGTAAGCCTTAGCTGCAATCGTGTCATAAAATGCAAATTTCTGATGTACCCCGATTACGCCAATTTTGATGCCATCTTTTTCGACAACCGTCCAGGGGGTATTCCAGACGGGCTTTTCACTGTTGGTATAAAAAACATTACCTAACAAAATGGGGAAGTGTGCTCTTGATAACTGCTTAACCATGTTATCAACGCCATAGTCAAATTCGTGGTTTCCCACTGACACAGCATCAAAGGGCATGGTGTTCATGATATCAATAATGGCTTCGCCTTTGGTCAGGGTACTTATATAGGGCCCGGTAAAGTAATCACCTGCATCAAAGAAAAAAACATCTTTACTTATTTTCTTAGCATCATTGACGATGGTCGCTATATTCGCAAAACCTCCTACCAGACGTTCTTTGTCAATGGTGGGTAGTTTCCCAGGAGAGACATGAGCATGTAGATCGTTGGTATAGTAAATTGTTACATCTTTTGCATGAACTGAGGCGGTTAACGTTGCGAACCAACATAACGTAATCAGGCTCAGCTTTATATTTTTCTTCATAATCAATTCCCTTGAAAAAATAATAGCTTGAAAAGGGTCCATGTAGAGGTATGAACCCTTAAACGTTTATTTTATTTCAATGCATTCATCACCAATGCGGCGCCAAAAGCCTGTATGGTAAGAACCTTTACTTTTTCACATCAGCAACGCGCATGCCGTTGAGCTGCTCATCCGTAATAGTGTTGCCCGCTTTGAAGTAATCGATCACGGCATTAGAAACGTAGTAACCGCCTGTTGTATTACGCGCTTTACCCTCGGTAAAGGTGGTAAAACCATCGCCGCCGTCAGCAAGGAAGCTCTGAGTGGCAATGTGGTAGACTGTCGCATCCTCAATCGGCTTGCCATTAAGGGTAAATACGACGACCCGCTGACCGATTGGTTTACTGCTGTCATACTTCACCTCCAGGCCTTTTGAAACCTGCAAGACGCCATTACTTAAACTTGCGGCATGTTCCATCAACGTGCGTAATTGTTTACCCGTAAGATCCATTGTGGCCAGCTCGTTAGGGAAGGGGAACGTACTGATGACGTCACCCATCGTAATTGCGCCCGACGGGATCTCATTGCGAATGCCGCCCGAGTTGGTCAAGGCTAGCTGAGTATTTTTACCCGCAGCCACCAGTAGAGCGTCCGCAGCCAGATTACCCAGCGGGGCTGATTCACCATACGCGCGCGTCAACTCAACCGGCGACTGCGCCACCGTTTGTTGAACTACTTTATCCAGTTTCTTATTCCAGCCGTCTATAACCTGTTTCGTTTGCGGATCGGGCTTCCACTCATCGGCGTAAATGGTTTTAAGCTCAAAATTTTTCATCGTAAACTGATGCGGCTTCGTGTAGTCCAGTACCAGTTTCCCCACATCAATGCCGCCGCTGTCGGTCGAGAGGATCAGCGTATTGCCAACTTTAATCGGTTCCGGCGTACCGACATGCGCATGTCCCGTAATCAGAATATCCAGACCTTTCACCTGGCTTGCAGTTTGAATATCTTTATCCAGTGCACGTCGTACGTCGGTCCCTCCCATACTGGACTGACGCGCCGGTGTACCTTCATGGACCAGCAATACGGTCAGGTCGACTTTGCCTTTCAGTTCATCCAGATAGCGCTGTAACCACTTAATTTCATCCCGCGCTTCAATGCCTACGCGCGTTGCCGCGGAGACGGTATCATTGAAGGCAAACACGCCGTGCAAACCAATGACGCCAATTTTCACGCCATCTTTTTCGACGATGGTATAAGGTTTATCCCAGAATAATTTGCTGCTGTTCTCATAGAATATGTTGCCCTGTACGACAGGGAATTTCGCCTGGCTTAGCTGTAATAATGTATTATCCCAGCCATGATCAAATTCATGATTACCTATCGTTACAACATCAAACGACATGGTATTCATAATATCAATAATTGCTTTTCCCTTCGTTAAGCTACTAATATAAGGGCCAGTGAAATAGTCACCTGCATCAAAAAACCATGTCGCTTTACTTTTTGATTTTTCCTCTTTTACCAGAGTAGTGATATTCGCCCAGCCACCAATATCCCGTTTGCCGTCAGCAATCCATGGCACTTTATAAGGTTCTACATGAGCATGGAGATCATTGGTATAAAGGATGGTGACATCCTTAGCGCAGGCCCAAAATGGTAGCGTCGTCAGAATACCCGCAGCGATTAACTTTATCTTCATAAGTCGTTCCTTTCAGTCATATAAAGATTCGCTACTTTACGTTCTGAAAGGATTTTTTATGCGAACCTGCTCACACACTTATGCAAGAGTTATGCGGCAAAATCACCGACCCATTCAAATCGTTGGTGATTAATATTGATTCTGTTTACGATTAATACCTGTAAATCGTTTGGTTGCCGTAATTTAGGGCTGCCAGTCTCAGCATCTGAAGATTACAGTTGGCCAGACTACAGGCTGGGATATCCAGCATTGCACTGCCGGGCATGTGGGAGTTATCCCCCTCTGTTTAATGAACAACAATTTAATGAATGGCTTTTTTCTTGCTTAAGCGCCTATGCCTTAGAAAACGGTTATTTTTGCCCTGAATGTTATTGCGCGAAAACTATTTGTTATGGTTATAACCCACGGGGGACACAGCGCGTTCAGTGCCGCGCCTGCAAAAAAGTCTGGACACCCAAACAGCAAAAGCAAAGAAAAATAGTGTCTCCAGAACGTATTGAAACTGTGTCACTGGTTGTACCGTTCCAGGGGAGAATTGCAGAACAGAAATTGTATGTCCTGATCAGTTTTGATGCCATTCGCGGTAATATTATTCATCTCTCCACTAATTTTACTGAGCATCAAAGTGGGGAAACATTACGTTATCACTGGAAGGGAAATATCGAGCCTGATTTGCAACACGCTGATATTGTAAAACGCGTTGATATGCGAGAGACACAGTTTCTGCGCCGGAGCCAGTTCGATGAAATACAGTATGGAAGCGCGGCTCTGAAATGTAACGCCAGAGGTTCGATTGTGCGCCCGGTGATAGCGGCTCACGGGCATTTTCGAATACTGAATCTCCTCTTTCCTGAGGTAAAGATGCATGTTATTTCACACGAATGTTTTCTTCGGGGAGCAGTCATTACCGCCTGGGCAAATTTGTTTCGCCTGGGGCAAGGTGAAATGTGGTTTATAGAAGAAGAAATCAACGATAATGATAGTGATATACCCTGGAATTTTCAGAGAACGTCACAGCATGGCTGGTGGCAAAGTCAGTGGCAGCTTTGGGAGCAGGGAAGAAACCGTAAGATGGTTTGCTCATTAACAGGGGGGGATAGCAGTAACGCTAAAAGGCTCTCTTTAACGGCCAGCAGGTGCTTTATCAACTGGCTATATAAACAAACGCATTTTAGTCGCAGCGCGCAACTATCCGCAGGGCGGGTGACGCAAATACTACTTTCCCTGGCGCAAGACTATAACGATAAATTTACATTAGCGCCTTCAGGTATGAATAATGGCTCAATCTTTTCGGCGATGAAGTCATGACCTGTGCGCTTCGTATATAGCATCAAGGGGTCATGGCTCGACATGACCCCCTATTAACATATGCAGTGATCAATTGCATCTGTTCCAGATTGTTACATCATTTGATTAATTTGCATAAATAGATGCCGCAGTGATGACGTCAGTAAGCTCCGTTTCATTAAATAATCTTGCACGGTAGGCCTCCCCAGGGTATTGAGGAGCGCCATCAGATAAAGAAATCACATCATAGATAGAGGCAACCATATTACCGTCTACGTCACTGATAAAGAATGAGCGCGCATGGCAGGTAAAAATAGTGAAATAATCACCATGATCAAACACGCCTCCCATAAAGTCGGTCCATTGGAGGATAGGCGTCGTTGGGAGTTCAACAGGCGCATGAATCTCAACAGCGGTGCCTGCTGCTAAGTCGACCGCATAGAACAGAATGCGGGCTGGATCTGTTTGATAGGGGTCCGACGTCGCTGCGTCATTTATCGGACGAATAACGGGGTTGCCATTTTCATCTACGCAAGATCGGTTATCGAACACTGATAAGACAAATTTTCCTGCGGTAGGATCGATACTGGCAGAAAAAGCACTATTATTCGTAATGCACACCGTATGGGCACCATTTTCAAAATGAGTAATACCCGAATTATCAATATGAATAGTCGCTTGTTTTGCCGGGAACTGAGGGTTGAAATTACCTGTGTCGATTGCCCACAAGATACTGCCATCAACGATAGAGATACCAAAAGTTGTACTCGTTGTGCGAGAATGGACAATAATGGCTTCTTCGTTATTTGGGCTGCTTGCAATCCATGTAAGAGAGTTAAAATGGACATCATTAGGCGTATTGTTATTCAGAATTTGAGAACCACTATATTCGCTGGTATAGTTTTTCGCCCAAATCATTTTCCCTGTCTGATCGTTAAATTTCAGAACCAGCGCATCTTGCGCCATCGTGTTGGTTAGTCGGTTAGGGCTATCGGTGCCAAACATATAAATGTCGCCCGCGGAGTCCCAGACTACATCATGAGTATTTGCATAGTGATTGCCATCAGCATCACGCATGTCGAATTCAAGGACGACATTGCCCATGATATCAATTTTGAAAAAGCGACGGCCGTACCACGCCATATCTTCGTCGCTGCCGGTATAGAGGTAGCCATTGTGGATCCGCAGCGGTTGGAGATGATAAACCGATAAGAAGTTAAAACGCAGGTCACCATTTTGGTCATAACCTCGGCCAGTGGATTCCATTAACCAACTGTTTCCCCATACAGAGGTAAATAGTGCAGGATCGGTTTGCTCAATATCGAGGTGGAAGATGACAGATGTATCATATTCCTGATCTTCTGTACTGATGATAAATGGCTGATTGAAAACTTCAGTACCCGTGTCATCCTTAAATACGACCTGCACACTGTTTGCATATTGCGCATAAAGACCAATAACAGGGATTTTAATGGTTTGAGTAACACCATAAATGAGATCCGATGTATAGGTAAAATCTACGCTGGTTGGACTGGTCGTCCTTTTTGTAACAGTGTAAGAATAACTTACCGGGGTATCTGAGGTAAAATAAAGGTATGCAGCGAGCTGGTTGTCGGCTGGTGCAAGTTCAGTTTTAATATAAGTAATTGTCATGATGGTATTCCTTTTATTTCATTCAATAAGATATATGGTTTTTTTGTCAGCGCAATTAAGCATCGCCTGTATAAATAACGAGTAAATAAACGCCTGACGGATAATTTTGTGCTGTGATAATTAAAAGCGATTTTGTATTCTCATTCTCCTATTATAAAATTTATGTAAAAAGAACATGGTTAATCATCCGGAAAATAACGATGCGCTGTATTCTCTGCGGAAATATACATGTCAAAAGTGTTAGGTTCTATTCAGGATACATCTTTCGTGATAGCTGAAAATGAACGCCATCCTTTATTTCCGTCCAGTTGCCACCCCACTCAATATCAACTGATAACTCCTTAGCGGCCTGAAAAACAGCCGTTGCAATTGTCTGATAATGTTTAAAATCCCATGAAACGGTACCGTTGATGACCGCGAATACATCGACGGCGTGCCCCGTTAAATGCCTGCTTTTAGACGTTAAGGATTTCCCTGATGCTAATAGCTCAAGCTGTCGTTTTTGGTTTCTTACCCCTTCAGAAATACCGAAGTCAACAGGCGATAATTTCAATGCTTTTCTCATCACCTCCGAAAGATCTTTATGTACTCCTTTAAGGTTCTTTTCAGTCTTTCTACTAAATTCATGATTTATCATTACTATCTCCAGAGATTTTCTTCCAGTAATAATTAAGAGCAACAACACCCATTGCACCTGATATACCGCTGACTGCAAGTGAAGTATGAAATACTGAACCAAGGCTTTGTGACATCAACCCAGCAAGTACACCGGTAAATCCTGATACAATAATTTGTGCTAACGCAGAAAATAAACTTCTTCCCGACTGGCCAGACTTAACGTCAAGGAGATATCTGACAAGTCCTCCCCACGCGCCAAATAATATTATGTAAAGCCAGCTAAAAAATGCATTTGATGATGGGTCTTTCCATGGCAAAGCAATTACCTCCATAGGGTATATAAGTAAAAAACTTTAGCTCTTGATGAGATTATTTTTCCTGGTCTAACGATTTGCTTTTGCTATGCGGTAAATAATAAACGTTGAGCAATCCCGTTTTGTGATGAATATCACACGGAATGTAATTAATAGTTTTTGCCGATCGATATTTGATGAATGATAGTTATGTGTTATTAATATTAATGATTCTATTTATTAGTGGAATATATAACAGGGACAGGTGAGGAGGTGGGGGTAAACACTAAAACGGCAACGGGCGCCGTCCTGCATTTCTCATGCGCTGAAAAGCAAAAAGCCTGCTTTAAAAGCAGGCTTTTCAAATTTGGCTCCTCTGACTGGACTCGAACCAGTGACATACGGATTAACAGTCCGCCGTTCTACCGACTGAACTACAGAGGAATCGTGTGAACGAGGCGCATATTATCGACCTGCGTGCGCCTTGTCAAAGGGGAAAACATCGTTTTTGTTCGTTTGCCGAGAATTTCAGCAAACCGATGATTTAATAGCAAATTTGCTTTCAAATTGCACAGCAAAATGCGCCGCCCGCAGGCGGCGCGCAGGATCAGAACAGAACGGAGTAGTTCAGGCCAAACGTACGTCCACGGCCTTTATAAGTATAAAGACCCGGTGAGCCATAGGTTGGGCTATACAGCCCCGGTGCGCGCTGGCCCCAGGCGGTGGTGTAGTCTTTGTCCAGCAGGTTTTCCACGCTGAAGCTGACTTTGCCCACCGGCAGGGCGTAGCTGCCCAGGAAATCAACGGTATTATAGCCATCAATCTTCTTACCGTCGGCGTCAGACACGTCGAAGGTTTGTGTGCTCTGCACGCGCAGGGCCCAGTCGCCCGGCGCCCAGTTAACCCATGCGCTGGCTTTAGACGGGCTGGCGCTGTCGACCGTCAGCTTCTCCCATTTCCCGTTTTCACGCGTTTCGGACTTGATGGCGTTAAAGTTCGCCCCGGTGCTCCAGTCGCTGTCGGTGAAGAAATAGTCCACCTGGCCTTCAACCCCGTAGATACGACGTTTGTCGTCCTCCAGGTTGATGGTCATGTCGCTCTTGTTGATGGTGATGGTTTTATCCGAGAGCGAGTAGTACGCCGCCACCTGGGTACGCAGGTTATCGCCGGTGAAGCGCCAGCCCAGCTCGTAGGCATTGACCTTAATACCGTCCAGCGTTGAGTCGTTCACGTTGACGCTGTTTTGCAGGCGATAGTGACCATCGACCAGCTGATAGGTGCCGGAGCCGTAGTACTTCGCCAGGTCCGGGATCTCGAAGCCCTGGGAGAAGTTAAACCACAGCTGCTGCTGTTCGGTAAGACGTCCAAGGATCCCGGCGTTAAACAGGAAGTTGTTGTAGTCGGTTTTCCCGCCCGGCACCGCGTCAGCGGAGGTCGCTTTGCCCGTGGCGATTGCCTGCTGCTGGGCGTAGCCGACAAAATCGTCCACCTTGTTTTCGGTGTACTGGTAACGCACGCCGCCGCTCAGGGTGATGGCGTCAATGTCATAGCTGGCTTGCAGGAACGGCGCGAGGTTGGTAATGCTGTAACCCGGATAACGGCCCACGTTGTAGGCATTGTCCAGCTCCATGCCGCCGCTCGCCGCCGCTTTGCTCAAGTCAAAGAACTGCTGGTTGGCATCGAATGTTTCGTGGTCGGCATCCACACCCCAGGTGAGGGTCAGGTCGTCCATCGGCTTGCTGTTTAGCGTCAGCTTGCCGCCGTAAAAATCGGTTTTCTGCTGGGACGCGCCAATGCTGGTCACCGCGCCTTTGCTCAGCGTCGGGAACGGGTAGTAGGTCAGGCTCTCGTCACGGTAGTAAATCTGCGCAACCAGATCCTGACCCCAGAAATCGGTGTTCGAGTATTGCAGGTTGATCAGGTGACGCTCTGTGCCCGGGATACGGTCAGAGTTCAGGTTATCTTTATTATAGGCTTTGGCATCGCCCGTGACCGCAGCGAAATTCTCCCCAAGGAACAGGCCGTGCTTGCCGTCGGATTCGCTCTTGTAGTACTGCGTGGTTAACTGGAGCTGCTGATGATCGTCGATGTTGATGGTGCCTGTCCCCATCACGTCGATACGGTCGGAATACTGCAAGCCGGTCTGGGTGTTATCGATAATCACCTCGTCGCCGTTGCCGTCATACCAGCCGCCGTAGCGCTGATAGGAGACCGACAGACGGCCAGAGGCGTTGTCATTGCCGCCGCTCACGGCTGCGGAGACGTTCTCATCATGGTCGTTATGGCTGTTAAACCCGCTTTTTGCCCCGGTCTGGAATTCCACTTCGGTCTCCGGCTGGCCTTTTTTGGTGACGATGTTCACCAGACCGCCGGTACTGCCGCCGCCGTACAGCGAGGTGGCGCCGGAGATCACTTCGATGCGGTCAATGTTGAACGGATCGATAGAGTCGAGCTGGCGGCTGTCGCTGCGGGAAGAGTTCAGACGTACGCCGTCCACCATCACCATCATGGAGCGACCGCGCAGGTTCATGCCGTAGTTGGTACGTCCCTGGCTGCTGACGTCCATGCCGGGGATCAGCTGGGCCAGCACGTCTTTAATCTCTTTCCCGCCCTGAACCTGCTGCTCAATTTCCGCCCGCTCAATAACCCAGGTGGTTTGCGCCATCTCTGCCACGCTGCGATGTGCCCGGCTGGCGGAGACCACAATATCTTCTTCCTTTTGTTCTTCCGCCCACGCAGAGGTAGAAAGCATGGCAAGCAAGCACGGATTTAAAACCCAAAGATGAGAACGTTTCATTGTTATGTTGATCCTGAATGTGTGTGTCAGTACTCGGTGGTCTTCATTAATGTTTTAAAAACCTGGCTGCTCTCCGGGCTGGTGGTGCTCCGCCAGTGGATCACGCCGGGGGTGGTTGCCAGCTCAAACGGCTCGTCATCGTGAGCGCGATTCAAAATTCGCGCCGCGCGCCAGGCCATCAGGCTGAGCTGGGGTTCGGCAATACCGAGACGGTGCATCCCGGCATTGACGGCAAACAGGCGGTTGCTCTGCGGGCCGTCCCATTCAAGGGTGAAATCGTTGTTGATGCAGAAGGCTTCATTCTCATCCAGACGCAGTCGGGAAGAGAGCGGGGCGAGAAACGCGGGCTGCACGGCGCGGTAGCCGGTGGCGAAAATCACCACGTCGCTCTCCAGCTGTTCGCGCCCGCCGTCCAGGTGATGCTGGATGCTGAGGCGATGTCCGGTTTCCTGGCGCGTCAGCGCCGTCACCGAGCGGGACGGCATCAGATGCGCCCAGGGTTTTTCGCGCAGCACTTCGAAGCGGTGATACATGGCGCGATAGATGGCCAGCAGCGACTCCGTGGTGATCCCGTCGGAGGTCATCTTCTGCTCCTGCAACATCTGACGTCGGGCGTCGTCACCAAAGGTCGAGAAGCTGTCCACGTACTCCGGCGTGAAATACTCGTTAGCAAACGCGGCTTCATCCAGCGCGTTGTAGTTGTTGCGGCGCGACACCCAGTTGAGGCTCAGCGGCTGCCCCCATTCCCCACGGAAGATATTTAAAAACAGATCCGCACCGCTCTGGCCGCCGCCGACGACGGTGACGCGCTTGCCCGCTAAATCCGGCGTGCGCAGCATCATTTCGCTGGCGTGGAAGCAGGTGTCGTCCTGCGCGGTGACGCAGTCTGGGAGATTGATCTGCTTCCCAATCCCCACGCAGACGTGGCGCGCCAGGAAGCGATCCCGCTGGGTCACGACCTCAAACAGGCCGTTTTGCTCATCAAAGCTGACCTGCTGTACCTGCTGGCTGAAGGCCAGGTTAGTGAGGTTATCCGCCGCCCAGCACAGGTAGTCGGCAAACTCCTCGCGCGACACGGTGCGCTGCTCGGTGGTGAGGAAACGGTAGAACTTTTTGCGCTGTACCAGATAGTTCAGAAAGCTGTGGCGGTTGGTAGGCTCCACGGCGCTGACCAGATCCTTCAGGAAGCTGGTCTGCATATGGCAGTCCGGCACCATCATCCCCGGGTGCCAGGAGAAGTGCGGCTTGCGTTCAAGAAACAGCGAGCTAAAACCGTCCAGCCCCTCTGCCAGCGCGGCAATACTGAGGTTGAACGGACCGATACCAATGCCGATGAAATCATAGGTTTTCATTGCGCTGACTCCTGGGAGACCAGAAAAAGAGGGTTATCAAGATCGCAGACGTAGTTCGGCAGCATGCGGCTGCCGCCGTCGTGTTCAGAGAAGGTCAGTTTGACCGGGTTGAGGATCACGCGAATAATCTGCGGCTTAAACAGGTCGAATTTGGCGAAGCGCGCCGCAAGATCCGGATGGGCGGCCATATAGCGACGTAACACCAGCGCCAGGATCTGATAGAAGCGGGTTTCGCTCACGCCGCATTGCAGGGTGAGGCGGGATATAAAGCGCAGTACCGTGACAAAGTTGCCGGTTTGCAGGTCGTGGATGATGTAATCCGCGCTGAGGCGCGCCGTCACCGCTTTTACCTGCTCCGGCAGGCTCTGCATCTGCGGGAAATCTTCATCCACCAGGCGCATGTCGCCCTGGAAATCCTTCAGCAAAATGCGCTGCGGAACGTAATCTTTCATCACCAGCGTGACGTTCTGGCCGTGGGCGATGAGCGCCACCCCGTAGCGGCAGAGCAGGTGGTAGAAGGGGATCACCGTCGCCTCAAACAGCTTTTCCAGCCATGCGTCAGCGGTTAACCCCGAGCGTTTTATCCACGCGTCAATCAGCGGGCGCCCCTGGTTATCGGTTTCCATCAGCGCCGCCATCAGCACCGCCTGTTCGCCATCCTGTAAATAGCAGGATGGGTTCTCGCGCCAGATCACCCCCAGCATCTCCTGATAGCGGTACGGCGCCTCAGGCAATGCGGCATAACCCGGATGCGACAGATATCCGGCTGCGGGTTCGCCAAGCACCTGCGCCCCGGAGTGAATCAGCGTGGCATCGCTGGCGAACTGCTGCTGTAGCCAGCGCGAGGCCAGCGGACCGGCGGCGATATACTTGCCCGGAATACCGCGATAGCAGGAGGTGTTGTAGATAGTCAGCGGCAGCTTGATGTCATACGGCGCGCGACGGCTGGCGTTGGTCAGCGTGCGCAGGGACTGCTGCGCCAGATACTCATCGCCGAACTCACCCAGCTCTACCATCTCACCGCGCGCGAGCTGCGCCAGGAAATGAATGGCAATTTTTTGCTGCCACTGCCACGGGTGCAGCGGCACCGGCAGCCAGCTGTCGTCCAGATCCAGCTCCTGCCAGCGGGCGTCGAACCGCTCGCGCTCGGCATCGTCCATGGCGCTGGAGAGCAGGGCGTTAATATCGCAATCGGCGTCGCTGCTCCAGACCAGACGCTCGCGCTGCACGGCGACCCAGTGCAGGCGGAAACGCCCGCGATATTCCGGCGCGTACAGGCGCAGGGCATCCAGCCCCCAGCCGCGGCGTCCCTTGTTGAAAATAAACTTCGGGTGACCGCGCATCAGGCACTGTAGTTCGTCCGGGTCGAGGTGGATCAGCGCATCGGCATCCAGCGTTTCACGCGCCTGCAACAGCTGCATGTCACCCCGCAGCGTGGCGTAGAGATCTTCCATGTGCTCCGCCGTTTGCGCGTCGCTCATCTCCAGCACGGTGGCCAGTTGCAGCAGCGCGTTTTCCGCTTCGACCGCCGCGCCGCTGGTGGTGGTCAGGGTATCAGGGTCAATATGCAGCCAGCCCCATATCCCACGCGTGGCGCGAAACTGCCAGCACGCGTTGCCTATACTGATGCGCCAGTTGTCCGCCGAAACCGGCTCGGCGCGCAGGGTGCGTTCATATTCCAGTTCGGCGAGGATCTTCGCCACCATCTCGCGGTTCACTTTCTGCCAGAGTGCGTTCACAGTTCCACCTCGTGGAAGAAGTGATGACGCTCGCTCATGATCAGACGGGAGCGTTTGTGCGGGAAGTCGAACTCTTTCACCGTGTCGAAACCGGCGGACGCCAGATGGCGGAACAGACGCTGGTTGTCGAAGCGCGGCTCGGCGACAATGCGCGTGGTGCGCGGTTCATCGAGATACAGATAGTGGCTCAGGCCGCGCAGCCAGCTGCGGATGTATTGCGCGCCGCGCCAGTTTTCTTCACCCACCAGCATGTGCAGCCCGCGGTCAAACGGCTGCCAGCGGTAGTGGCGGCCAATGCGATCTTCTGCCGCCCAGTAGAGTTCAAAATAGCCGAACGGCTGATCGTCAAAGCAGCCGATCACCGGGTAACAATAGGTCGAGTCGAGCTGGCGACGCAGGTAGTTCTCCTGCTCGGCCTGCGGTCCCGCCATCTCCCAGAAAGCGTTCACGCGCGGGTTATTCATCCAGCGGGTAAAGCGCTCGCCGTCCTGGGCCACATCGGCCACGCGGAAGCTCAGGGTGCGTTTAATTTGCGGATCGTAACGGCGATACACCTCACCCTGCGGGCGGCGAGGGCGCAGCGGGAAGTACAGCTGACGGCTTTCGTCAAACTGCATTCCGCCGCTCGCCTGCGGACGTTCGCCTTTCAGCCACAGCGGCAGCTGCCAGAAGTTTTCACGCGCCAGATAATCCCCGTGAACGAGGCTAAACAGTGCCTGCGCCTGAGGTTCATCCTGCCAGGCTGCCCACGGCAGGGTAATGCCGGTCAGGGCGGGCGCGGCAACAAACAGCTGGTCGAGGGCGTCCACCAGCCAGCCGTCCGGGAGCCCGGTCAGCCGCTCCAGCACCGCGCTGCCGTCGAGACCCAGCGTCAGCGGCAGGTTTTGTTCCGTGACCGTGCAGCGAAAGCCGTAGCCGGAATGGACGATATTCGCGTTTGCCATCACGCCTTCTCCTTATAAAACGGGTTGCTAAAGTCGAAATAGATCACCGCCGGATCGACGATGGTGTTTTCGTTGCGATCGTGCAGGTAGCAGAAGAAGTTGCCTTTGCAGTTCCAGGTCGGGCTGTCGAGCACGTAATCGAGGCAGCGGGTCTGCTTCGCCGTGGTGCGCAGTTCGGCCAGCGCGTCACGCACGCGGGACATCAGGTTCTCTTCGCTGTCGAAACCGGCGGCGGCGAGCGCGGCGGTGACGGCAAGGGTAGAGTTCAGCAGCAGGTAATAAGGGAAGTAGCGCAGCAGCTGGCTCTCACCGAAGCGGTTTTCCACCTCGGTTTCACCTGCCTCTTTCAGCCACGCGTCGGCCCCTTCGGTCCAGGCGCTGCCCTGGCAGTCGCGGTAGATCAGCCCAACGGGGAAATCCTGCTGCATCTCAACGAGGATATTTTGCTGGTGCGCCAGCAGGACCAGACCGTAGTCCGCCTCGGCGCTGAACAGCGGAAGCAATACCCGGTCGCAGTAAGCGTCCAGCCAGCAGCGCGCGGCCTGGGCGAGCGGGAGATCCAGACGCTGGCTCAGACGACGCACCGCCGCGGCGAGCAGGCTGTCGCCGCCGTCCGGCGCGGCCTGGGTCAGGCTCACCAGCACGTTGGTTTGCGTTTCAGGGGTATCGAACAGCAGGTTGACGCGCAGGGCCATCAGGCTCTCTTCCTGAATGACGCCGTGCTCATCGCGCAGCCCCGCCCAGCCATCCTCCTGCATCACGCGCATGGTCGGGTAGCGCGCCTGGAGTTCCTGCCAGCGTGCCGTTTTCGCCAGCCGTGCCAGGCGCATGCCGCGCTTAACCTCTTTCACCGACAGCGTGCGCACGGAGTTGGTCAGCCGCACGCTCAGGGAAAACTTAATCATGTCGCTGTTGGTTTCGCTGTACAGCGAGCGGGAAGAGCTGGTGGGCAGCCATTGCGCACCGGCTTCGCCCAGATCGCGCAGGGCGCCTTTTTCTACCAGACGCTGGCACCAGTCCTGCTCCAGCAGATAGTCGGCCTGCCACGGGTGCATCGGCAGCAGCCAGCAGGTGTCGGTGAAGTGACCGAGAAGGGCCGGCGCGCTCTGCGCTGCAAAGCGCAGCAGACGTTCCCGCAGGGAGACATTCAGGCTGTCGCCGGTAATCAGCTCATGCTCAACCGCAAACCAGCGCAGCGGGAAGCGGGAGGCGAAATCCGGCAGATAGCGACGCGCCTCGGCCTCGTTGAACGGCTCGTGCGACTTTGGGGCAGGATGAAAAGCATGGCCGACCAGCAGCGCCTGTTCCGCTTCGGCAAACGTCAGCGGCTTATCGCGCAGGTTTGCCCAGTTGTGGCGTAAATCAATGGCCTGCCAGGTGTGCGTATGGCTTTCCAGGACGCGCTGCTTAAAGCGAGCCAGCGTATCGGCATCCAGCTCGCCTTTTACCGTCTCTTTTTGAAGAATGAAATCAATCAGTTGATGAAATGTGACCGTGTCACCGCCGTCGCTGTCGGCCTGAATCAGCGTTGCCGGAAAACGATACTGGTGATGCTGCGTGGGGGAGAAATAGCGTACCGGAACCCGAATGGCCTGGGTTGGGGAGAGCGGGATATGAATCTGTGATAACTCATCCGCACGGGTTGCGGGAAGATAATGCCAGTCCTTCGTTTCGCGCAGCAGCGCGTTCAAAAAACACTGGGCCGCAACATCTGTACCGGCGGAGCGGGGCAGAGTACGCATAGTTGTACCTCATTCCATGACTGATAATAATTCTCGTTATGATATTCATTCTGTTTACAGTGGCAACTATTTTTGCAATATTTGTTTTCATAAACTTCATAATTTCCACACATTTATTGACATTATCTTCACAATTTTATGCGCACCCGTACTGAGAATCTCACTGACGTTGTGACCCCTAAAACTAACTGGCCCCTGGCACTGGGCGCCGGTTTATTAGGTATTGGGCAAAACGGTTTGCTGGTTATGCTGCCGCAGCTGGTCTCCCTGACCGGACTGTCGCTCTCCGTCTGGGCCGGGCTGCTGATGTTCGGCTCGATGCTCTTTTTACCCGCATCGCCCTGGTGGGGACGCCAGAGCGAGCGGCACGGCTGTAAGATCGTTATGCTGGCCTCGCTGGGAGGCTATCTGGCGAGCTTTGTCGTGATGGCGCTGGTGGTGTGGGCGATGGCGAACGGCGCGCTGAATGCTCTCTGGGGAATGGCAGGCCTGGTGCTGTCGCGCATGCTGTACGGCCTGACGGTATCAGGGCTGGTGCCTGCGGCCCAGACGTGGGCCATTCAACGCGCGGGGCTGGATAAAAGGATGGCGGCGCTGGCGACGATAAGCTCTGGCCTTAGCTGCGGGCGTCTGCTGGGACCGCCCCTGGCCGCGCTGATGCTCAGCGTCAGCCCGGTCGCACCGCTCTGGCTGATGGCGCTGGCGCCGTTTATCGCGCTGCTGCTGGTGCTGCGCGAAGCCGCCGATCCCCCGCTGCCGCCAGTGGCGCACCAGTCGACGCGGTTACAGGCCTCCATGCTGCCTTTCCTGGTGCTGGCACTGCTGCTGGCGGCGCTGGTCAGCCTGATGCAGCTTGGTTTATCGCCGCATCTTCACCCGTTATTTAATGGCGATGCCGTGCAAATCAGCCATCATGTCGCGCTGCTGCTGAGCCTGGCCGCGCTGGCGACCCTGGCGGCGCAGTTTCTGGTGGTACGCCCGCAGCATTTTACCCCGAGAGTTTTACTCTTAATTGCCGCGGTCTTGATGGTGGCGGGTCTTGGGCTGATGTGTCTCGCCAGTTTAGCCCTGTTCTACGTGGGAATTGTCATCACTTCGCTGGGGGCCGCCATGGCAACGCCGGGATACCAGCTTTTGCTCAACGATCGGCTGACGACGGGCAAAGGCGCAGGGGTGATCGCCACCAGCCATACGCTGGGGTACGGGGCCAGCGCGCTGCTGGTACCCGTGGTGACGCGCTTTTACGGTGAGCAGTTTTTGATTACTGCCGCATGGGGAATGGCGCTGCTGTTTCTCGCGGTGAGCGTGTGGGTACGATCGACCGATCGTACCTCTGCTGAACATTAGTGGAACGGATGAGAGGATGTGCTGGCTGCGTCCTCACTTTGCCGCAGACGCTGGAGCGGATCCTGCTGATAAAACTGGCAAAAACGCTGCCACAGCGCCGGGAAGCGCGGAGCGAAAAGCTCAGGTGCGCTAAAGAAATACTCGGACAGTACCGCAAAACACTCGGCGGGATCGGTCGCGGCATAGGCATCAATGCTGGCCGCGCTTTCACCCACCAGGTCTATCTCATCCTGAATGTTTTCCATCGCCGCGTGCAGGTCGTGCTCCCATCCCGCGACTTCACGCAGCGGGATCAGCGGCACGCCGCTGGCGCGATCGCCGTTGCGGGTATCCAGCTTATGCGCCACTTCGTGAATGATCAGGTTGAAGCCCGAGGCATCGAACGAGTCCTGAATATCCAGCCAGTTGAGGATGATTGGCCCTTGCTGCCAGCTTTGCCCGGACTGCACCATACGCTGGTTGTGCACCAGCCCGATGTCATCCTCCCACTCATCATCGACGATAAACGGCGCCGGGTAGATCAGCACTTCGTGGAAGCCATCCAGCCATTCGATACCCAGCTCCAGCACCGGCAAGCAGAAGAGCAGGGCGATGCGGGAATTTTTAAGCGGATCCAGTTCGAAGCCCTGTAGCGGTACCAGCCGTTTTTGCTGTAAAAAACGCTCGGCCAGCTGAATCAGCTTTGATTGCTCTTCAGGCAAGAGATTCGCCAGCACGGGGATCGCCAGAGCCTCATCCCAGGGCAGCGCCATATTTCGACCAGCGTCGTTCGTTTTCCAGGGCCACTTAATCATCGCTTTGCTCGTTACTCGCACGTGAACAAAATGGAAAGGTCAGGGGCTGTTAGCATGCCAACATACTCTGTTAAGCAGTATGACACTCCTCTTCGGCTGCATGCAGACTGGCAGCCTGTTTAAGAGGAATCCAGCCCGCATAAACTATCACTATGTGCCGTCAGGTTGATAGCGCTTTAGGGGTATCCCCTTCATTTTGTGAAGTATGTCGTGCACGACTATGATAAATCTCTTCTTACCCTACCGTGCTTAAGGATCCCGTCAGTATGCCCGTCAATTTTGACCTCAACGATCTCTATGCCTTCCGCGCTTTACTGGAATATGGCAATTTCCGTCTTGCGGCGGAGTCTATCTGCCTTTCCCAGTCGGCGTTGAGTCGCAGAATTGAAAAGCTCGAGGCGGCACTGGGGACAAAACTGTTCGACAGAACCACCCGGCGCGTCACGCTGACCCTGTATGGACAGACCTTTGCCGACCGATGCGGACAGCTGCTTGCTGATGTGGAGTCCATGCTTTCGGATATCGATAAGGCCAGCGAGGAGCGTACGGGGCTAATCACCGTGGCGACGGTGCCGTCCGCCGCCTGTTACTTTATGCCGGATGTTATCCGCCGCTTTCAGTCCCGTTACCCCCGCGTGCGCATAAAACTGATCGACAGCAGCGCCGGAAATGTTATCGAGGCCGTCACCCGCGGACAGGCGGATTTTGGTATCTGCTTTGCCCGGAGTTTGCAGCCCGACATCGAGTTTGTCCCGCTGGTGGAGGATGTCTACGTGGCTGCCTGCCGGCGCGACAGCCCGCTTGCAAAAAGAAAAAGCCTGACGTGGCAGGCTTTTTATCAGCAGGATTATATCGGTCTGGATAAGACCTCCGGCAACCGCAATCTTCTCGACCAGCGGGTCGGGCATATTCGGCCTGAGCGCCCCAGCATCTGCGAAACGCGGCACGTGACGACCATGCTGGGGATGGTTGAAGCCGGGATCGGCATTGCGGCCGTTCCCGCCATGTCAATGCCCCGCGCAGAGCATTCGCTGCTGACGTCGGTACCTTTAACCGAGCCTGGGGTCAGGCGAACCGTGGGGCTGATCCGCCGCCGCGGGCGGATCCAGTCCTATATTGCTGCCGAACTCGAAACGCTGATTACCGAGCAGTATCGCGAGGTGCACTGACGGGCGTTAAGCCCGTTGCCGTAATGACGCTGGCGGCCTGTGGCGAAGAGAGAAAGGCCAGCAGCGCTTTTCCCTGTTCGGGATGGTCAGCCTTCTGCGTTACGGCTCCGGCGAAACGGGTAATGTACTGCATGTCGTCAGGCAACTTACCCACAAACGTCACCCCCGGGACCGGCAGAAGCTCGCTCACCTGCTGAAAGCCGAGATCGTATTTCCCTTTTGCCACTTCAGACGCCACCGGGATGCGCTCAACCCGGTGCGCTTTATCGTGAACCTGGCCGTCGATGCCCAGCTTACGGAACAGCTGACTCTCTACATACCGGCCGCTGGCGCTGTCGGAATAAGCTATGGAATGCGCCTTCAGCAGCGTTTGCCGCAGGGCAGGCACCGTACTGATATCCGGCACCGGCGCGCCCGCTTTGACGACCATCCCGACGGGCGAATCCGCCAGCTCCACGCGGGAGCCCGCCACCGTCCTGCGATCCTGTTCCAGTTTCGCCAGCGCATCGCCCACCATAATCACCACGTCCGCTTTTTCGCCCCGGGCGAGCCGGGCCGGAATGGCCTGCGGCGTTTTGCCCATCGACGGGCCGGAGATCACAATGAGCCTGTCGCCGCTTTGCGCTTCGTACTGCGGCGTCAGCTTCTCCAGCGCCGCTTTGAAGCCGCCAGAAATCATCACCGTCACATCCTGCGCAAGCGCGCCCGCGCTGAGGGTGGCGAAGGTCAGGGCGGCAATCACCATTCTGAATGTAAGCATGAGGGATCACTCCTTAACGGCAGTTTGCAGGATTAACGTGCGACGACGATAGAGATAAAGCGTTGCCAGCAGGGCGCAAACGGCGGCAAAGCTCATCCAGTAGCCCGGAGAGGCTTTGTCGCCGGTGTACTCAATTAAGGCAGTCGAAATCACCGGCGTGAAACCGCCAAAGACCGCCGTTGCCAGGCTGTAAGCCAGTGAGAAGCCCGCCACGCGCACCTCTGCTGGCATGATCTCCGTCAGGGCCGGGATCATCGCGCCGTTATACAGGCCGTAGAGGAAAGAGAGCCACAGCAGCACGGTCAGCATCATGGAGAAGCTCGGGGCTGCGGCAAGCATCGTCAGCGCCGGATAGCTGGTCGCCAGCGCCAGCAGCGTCATGGCGATCAGCACCGGTTTACGCCCGAAGCGATCCGACAGCGCGCCGCCCACCGGAAGCCAGATGAAGTTGGACACCGCCACCAGCAGCGTGACCAGAAGACTGTCCGACGCGCTGAGCATCAGGACTTTTTTACCGAAGGTCGGCGCGTAAACGGTGATCAGGTAAAACGCGGTGGTGGTCATCGCCACCATCAGCATGCCCGCGACGACTACCGGCCAGTTGGCGAGCAGCGTTGTGAAGACCTGACGCATTGCCAGATGGTGGCGACGGGCGCTGAATTCCTCGGTCTCTTCGAGCTTGCGGCGCAGGAAAAAGATAAACGGCACAATCAGACAGCCAAACAGGAACGGAATACGCCATCCCCATTCGCGAATGGCACTCTCTTGCAGCACCACATTCAGGGCGAAGCCCATCGCCGCCGCGATCATAATGGCGACCTGCTGGCTACCCGACTGCCAGCTGGTGTAGAAACCCTTGCGGCCCGGCGTGGCGATCTCCGCCAGATAAACCGAAACCCCGCCCAGCTCGGCGCCTGCCGAAAAACCCTGCAACAGGCGGCCGGTCAGCACCAGCAGCGGCGCCCACAGGCCAATGCTCTGGTAAGAAGGGATCAGCACGATCAGGAAGGTTCCGGCGGCCATAATTGACAGGGTGACGATCAGCCCTTTACGGCGACCCACTTTATCAATGTAAGCCCCCAGCACAATGGCCCCGATCGGACGCATCAGGAAGCCCGCGCCAAAGACGGCGAAGGTCATCATCAGGGACGCAAATTCACTGCTTGCCGGAAAAAAAGTATGGGCGATGTAGGTGGCATAAAAGCCGAACAGAAAGAAGTCGAATTGCTCAAGAAAGTTGCCCGACGTGACGCGGAAAATCGCGCCCGCTTTGGCACGAAGCGTTGCAGGTGAGGTTGAGGAAACCATGATTATCTCCAGTTTTATAGTGACGTTATGCTCGTCTGTTTCTGAAAACTGGATCAGGAAGTGGAAATTAATAAGCGCAAATAGCGCATGAACCGATGCGTGTGGTGCATTAATGACAAAGCGTTGACCAGTATTTACATATTCAACAATAACTTAACATTTCGGTGATCTTTTATTTACTCGATTTCGCTAAGTTGCTGATATATCAGTTTTGTGACATCGCGCAGATGAGAAGCCAGGCGGGGCCTGGCTCGGGATTATTAGCGCAGCGCGTTCGCAATCGCGCTAAACATCAGCGACGCTTCCAGCGGCTGGGCGCTGAATGACGGCTCTGCCTGCGGCCAGGTGGACCACTGGACGATAACCAGATTTTCTTTCTGATTAACCATGATCATCTGACCAAAAATACCCAGCGCCCACAGGGAATCCTTCAGCGAATTTTCGACTTTCGGCTCCACGTGTGTGGCGGTGGCTGGTACTTCGTTGTTCCACCACTGGTAGCCGTATAACCCCTTCGGATGCGCGTCGGACACCGATCCTTTGGCCTGTGTCCAGGCTGAGGACTGTTTCACCCAGCCCTCGGGGAGGATCTGCTTCCCGTCCGGCAGCGTACCGTTATGCAGGATAAACTCCCCGAAACGCCCCCAGTCTTCCAGCGTGGCGTTGAACCCATGCGCACCCACGTCGTGCTGGCCTTTGCTGTAGGCATGCCACACGCCGTCGCTCGCCATGCCGTACGGCTGCCAGATGGTCTTCTCCAGATACGCCGCGAGCGTCATGCCGGTGGCGCGCTCAAGCACATCGCCTAGCAGCCAGGCGCCACCCGAGGAATAGGACCAGTTTTCGCCCGCCGGGTGTTCACGGTGTAACCCCTTCACCAGGGTGCGCACGCAGTTGTAGGTGCCCGGCTTCGCTTCGCATTCGGTAAGCCGGGCGAAGTCAGATTGCGGGTTGGTGTAATCTTCGTTCCACGCCACGCCAGAGGTGTGGGTGATGAGCTGTTTTAGCGTTACGCCCTCCCAGGCGGTGCCTTTTAAGTCAGGTTCGTATTGGGTGACAAGGTCGTCCAGGGAGTGGATTTTCCCTTCTTTAATTGCAGCACCCACCAGCGCGGAGACCACCGATTTGCCCACGGAACGCGACGTCCAGAGCGTTGAGTCGGTATTGCCTTCACCCAGGTATTTATAGGCCACTTTGCCGTTTTTCAGCACCAGCATGCCGCTGACGTTCTGGCGTTTCAGGTAATCCTGAAGAGTGTAACTCTTACCCTTCACCTGATAGCGGGCATCGGTGAGCGGTTTTTCTGCGGGCAGCAGCGGCGTAGCGTTGCCGTGGCGGAACACATCCCCTGCGTAGTTGCGGTAGTCATTGCGAAAGCCCACCACGCGATCGGCCTGGCTCCAGGTGAGCATGGTATGCGCGTCCGGGAGTCTGGCATCGAAAGGCGCCGGACAGGTGGTGAGGTCGGTACCGTTGCAGGCCGCCATAACGGCGGGCGAGAGCAGGCTGCTGACAACCAGCGCCGCGAGCAGCGTGCGGTTTGTTTTGATTTTCATATTTATCTCGTTTGGCTCAGGAAGGACTTCAGTTTAAGAACCTGCGGCCTATAATAAAAAACGCGTTATGGGGGAAAATCCCCCGTAAAAATTGCGTGGAGAATGGCGTGGCATCACTGATCTATTCCTTTGCCCAGCTTGAGGCGTTCACTGCCGTCGCTGAACACGGCAGCCTGATGAAGGCGGCCAGTAAACTCGGCAAAGATCGTACTACCCTGCGGGATCTGATCGATTTCCTTGAGGATGGGCTGGGCTATGCTCTGTTCCTGCGGGAGGGGCGCAGCCTGCGCCTGACGCCGGAGGGGGAGCAGCTTCAGCGGCAGGCGCACCTGCTGATGCGCCAGGTCAAAGCGTTTGAGGCGTTTGCCAGATCGGTACCGGACAGCGCGACGCAGGACATCGCCCTCGCTTACGATCCGTTCACCCCCAGAGCTTTTTTACAGGCGCTGATTGCCACACTGGCGACGAAAAAGATCCGCCTGAGCCTGACCAGCGCATCGCGCGATGAGGCGGAAGCGATGCTGGCAAACGGTCAGGCCGATCTGGGGATCTGCCAGGCGCGCAACCGCAGCGTGGGCAATGAGATGGAGTGGCGGGCGCTGGGGGCGATCGAAATGGATTTTTACGCCGCAACGGCGCTTTTTGCGGAGGTTGCGTCGCCGGTGTCGCTGCTCAATCTCTCTCTGGTGCCACAGGTGATTATGCATCCCGCGTCAGACGAGCCGGTTGCCCGTCGCCTGCAAATTTCAGGGCACACGCTTTTCACTAACGAACTGGAGATGCTGCGCGGCCTGCTGGAGCAGGGCTGCGGCTGGGGGTTTTTACCGACCCATCTTCAGGCAACGCAGTGGAAAAATGTAAAAAGGCTGCCCACCGAAGTGGGCAGCCAGGGGATAAGCCAGACGATGGTCACTATCTGGAAGCCGGGCAGCGACAAGCGCGGGTTGATCAACGATACGCTGTCGCTGCTTCCGGCGTTATGGAAACGCTCAGCGCTGTGAGCACCCTTTGCACTGTTTATTCTGGATCTGCTGGAAGAAGTCGTTGCCTTTGTCATCCACCAGGATAAACGCCGGGAAGTTCTCCACTTCAATTTTCCAGATGGCTTCCATTCCCAGTTCAGGATACGCCACGCACTCCAGGCTCTTGATGCTGTTTTGCGCCAGCACCGCCGCCGGGCCGCCGATGCTGCCGAGGTAGAAGCCGCCGTGCTTATGGCAGGCGTCGGTGACCTGCTGGCTGCGGTTACCTTTGGCCAGCATGATCATGCTCGCACCGTGGGATTGCAGTAAGTCTACGTAGGAGTCCATACGCCCGGCGGTGGTTGGGCCTAAGGAGCCAGACGCGTAACCTTCTGGCGTTTTCGCCGGGCCTGCGTAGTAAATCGGGTGATCTTTAACGTACTGCGGCAGTTCTTCCCCGTTGTCGAGCAGCTCTTTCAGCTTCGCGTGGGCGATATCGCGCGCCACGATGATGGTGCCGCTCAGCGACAGGCGGGTGGATACCGGGTGCGAGGAAAGCTGCGCCAGAATGTCGGGCATCGGCTTGTTCAGATCAATGCTTACCACGTCGCCTTCTCCCTGCTGGCGCAGGGATTCAGGAATATACTGGCCCGGATTGTGCTCCAGCTTCTCAATCCAGATCCCCTCGCGGTTAATCTTCGCCTTGATGTTGCGGTCAGCGGAGCAGGAGACGCCCATGCCGATTGGGCAGGAGGCACCGTGGCGCGGCAGACGGATCACGCGAATATCGTGCGCGAAGTATTTCCCGCCGAACTGCGCGCCAAGGCCGAGGTTTTGCGCTTCCTGAAGCAGTTCCTGCTCAAGCTGGACGTCGCGGAACGCCTGGCCGTGCGCGTTGCCTTCGGTTGGCAGGCCATCGTAGTAGCGCGCAGAGGCGAGCTTGACGGTTTTCAGCGTGGCTTCCGCTGAGGTGCCGCCGATAACGAAGGCGATATGGTAAGGCGGGCAGGCCGCGGTACCCAGAGTTCGCATCTTCTCAACCAGATAATTTTTCAGCTTCGCCGGGGTGATCAGCGCTTTAGTTTCCTGATACAGATAAGTTTTGTTGGCGGAACCGCCGCCTTTCGCCATGCACAGGAATTTATACTCGTCACCATCAACGCTGTAGAGGTCGATCTGCGCGGGCAGGTTGGTGCCGGTGTTCACCTCTTTATACATATCCAGCGCCGCATTCTGCGAGTAGCGCAGGTTGTCTTCAATATAGGTGTTATACACGCCCTGACTCAGCGCCGCTTCGTCTCCGCCGCCGGTCCAGACGCGCTGGCCTTTCTTACCCATAATGATTGCCGTACCGGTATCCTGACAGGTGGGCAGCACGCCTTTCGCCGCAATCTCGGAGTTGCGCAGGAATTGCAGGGCAACGTACTTATCGTTCTCGCTGGCTTCCGGGTCGCTCAGAATAGCCGCAACCTGCTTCTGGTGAGAGGTGCGCAGCATAAATGCCGCGTCGTGGAAGGCCTGCTGTGCCAGCAGGGTCAACGCCTCTGGCTCGACTTTCAGCACTTCCTGACCGTCGAACTCGGCAACGGAAACGTGCTCTTTGGTCAGCAGATAATATTCGGTGTCGTCATGCGCGAGGGGGAAGGGGTTCTGGTAGAAAAAGGGTTTGTTCGACATAGCGTATTGCTCCATAAAAATAAAACCGCCGGAGGGTTAGCCCGGCGGTCAGGAATCAGAACATCATGGACATCCACGGGTAGCCAATCAGCAGCAGAGCTGCCAGGAAGATGGCGCCGAAGATGGTGCCGAGGCGCCAGTAGTCTTTGGTTGGCAGGTAGCCGCTACCGTAGTAAATCGGGCTTGGACCCGTACCGTAGGGGGTGATGATCCCCATCACGCCCAGCGAGGTCACCATCAGCAGAACGAACACTTCCATATTCATGCCCGGAATGGTGGAGGCGATGGTCAGCATCGCAGGCAGCAGCGCCGTGGTGTGCGCGGTGGTGCTGGCGAACAGGTAGTGCAGCAGGTAGAACGCCAGCAGCAGCACGATGGTGGCGACACCCGGAGAAATACCGCTCATCAGCAGGCCGCCTTCTTTACCCAGCCAGCTGATAAAACCGGTGGAGGAGAGGCCATCCGCCAGCGCCACCAGGGTGGCGAACCAGACGAAGGTATTCCACGCGGCTTTGTTACCGGTGATATCGTTCCACTCCAGCACGCCGGTCCACAGCATCAGGCCAACGATCAGCAGGGCAGCCATGGCCGGTTCAATCCACGCCGCGGCGAAGATCCACATCAGCAGCGCACAGCACACGAACACCAGCAGCAGGATCTCATTGCGCGACAGTTTGCCCAGTTTTTCCAGTTCACGGGTCGCCCACAGCGGTACTTCGTTATTCACTTTTACTTCCGGCGGGTAGAACCAGTAGGCCAGCAGCGGCATGGTCAGGATCAGCAGGATGCCCAGCGGCAGGAAGGCGAGGAACCAGGTCCCCCAGGAGATATCAATTCCAACCGTGCTTTTTACCAGCGCCAGCGCCAGCAGGTTAGGTGCCAGAGCGGAAAGGAACATCGAGCTGGTGATACAGGCCGCGGTGATGGCTACCCACATCAGATACGAACCAATTTTGCGCGCGCTTGGGTCATTGGGTTTTGAACCGTACAGCGGCGGCAGGTTGGCGATGATCGGGTAGATGGTCCCGCCGCTGCGCGCGGTGTTGGACGGAGTGAACGGGGCCAGCAGCAGGTCCGCAAACGTAATGGCGTAACCGAGCGTCAGGCTGCGACGGCCCAGGTACTTCACCAGAATCAGCGCCAGACGGCGGCCGAAGCGGGTTTTGTCGTAGCCTGCGGCGAACATAAAGGCACCGAAAATCAGCCAGACGGTGGAGTTACCAAACCCGCTGACCGCCCATTTAAAGGAGGCGCCCGCCAGCTTGAATTTTGGGTCAGCCAGCTGTTCCGGGCTAAAGAGTACCCACTGGCTGCACAGCGCAATCGCCACGACGCCGGTAAGACCGATCACGGCGCCCGGCAGCGGTTCGAAAATTAAGCCGACGATGACGCCGACAAAGATGGCGAAGTAGTGCCACGCATAAGGCGGCAGCCCTTCCGGAACGGGGACAAACAACAGCAGGACGGCAACAATGACGGGCAAAGCCATCATCAGCAGTCGTTTTGCTGTTCCATTTGATGCCAGATTCGCCGCAGGAGGCGTTACAGCAGTTTTTGTATTCATAGTTTCACGTCTTAAGTTGTCAAAAATTCGTCGCCCGGCGAAAACACAAATTCGATTGAAATATCCTTTTTGCTTTTTTTAGTTATTTAAGGTGCGGATTTGTGTTTTCACTAATAGCGATTTAACGCATTTTGGTTTGCGCTAAATAAAAAATGATGATGTTTTTATATTGCTCTTTTGAATGCCATAACTATTGATCGCGATCAAAAAAACGGAACTGAATGGCTATTTTTATATTTTTTATAATAACCACTCTGAGTAGTGTGGTTATTCGCTAATTTTACGCATTTTATGTATCAAAACTATAACATTTAAATTCTGGTGTTTTTGTTTATCATTGTTTTATAGGGTTTTTTGCTAGATTTGGTGTATTGGTTTGACCTTTTATAATTTAACTTTTTTTAAATTCTTGTGAACGAGTGAAACATTCCTGCTAACACCAATGTGTTATTAATGTTATCGAAGGGATTAAATAGTTTATTAACTAACGTAATGACTTTAGAAACTTAAAAAAGCTTTATATTACTATCATGACATCGGCAAAAAACACGAAATAAAAAATCATCCCGATAACGAATTCTTAATTTTTAAAGTTTGGAGTTTCTATTATGAGCACTAACGAACGTATTTTAAGCCCCTTCACATTACCGAATGGTACTGAACTGAAAAACCGTTTGTTAATGGCCCCGATGACAACCTGTACCGGTTATTACGATGGCACCGTGACCAGCGAGCTGGTGGAGTACTACCGCGCCCGCGCGGGCAGCATCGGCACCATCATCGTTGAGTGCTGTTTTGTTGACGATCTCGGCCTGGCGTTCCCGGGCGCAATTGGTATTGATAACGACGAGAAAATCGCCGGGCTGGCAAAAATCGCTGACGCCATTAAGTCAAAAGGCTCCAAAGCCCTGCTGCAAATCTACCACGGCGGCCGCATGGTCGACCCAAAACTGATTGGGGGCCGCACGCCGGTTGGCCCAAGCGCCGTTGCCGCGCCGCGTGACGGTGCCGCCACGCCGGTTGCCCTGACCGCGGAAGAGGTAGAAGGCATGATCGGCAAGTTCGGCGAAGCCGTGCGCCGCGCAATTCAGGCCGGGTTCGACGGCGTCGAAATCCACGGGGCGAATACCTATCTGATCCAGCAGTTCTTCTCCCCGAACTCTAACCAGCGCGACGACGAGTGGGGCGGCAGCCGCGAAAACCGCGCGAAATTCCCGCTGGCGGTGCTGGACATTACCCACAAGATGGTGCGCCAGTACGCGGACGACGCGTTTATCATTGGCTACCGTTTCTCTCCGGAAGAGCTTGAAGTCCCGGGCATTCGCTTCGAAGACACCCTGTATCTGCTGGAAAAACTGGCCGCGCGCGGGGTAGATTATCTCCACTTCTCCCTTGGCGCCGCCCTGCGTCCTTCTATCGTCGATACTCAGGACCCGACGCCACTTATCGAAAAATACTGCGCCATGCGCTCTGACACGCTGGCGCAGGTACCGGTGATGGGCGTTGGCGGCGTGGTGAATGCCACGGATGTGAATGAAGCGCTGGATCACGGTTACGACCTGATTGCCGTTGGCCGCGCCACCATCGCCTATCCGGACTGGACCGATCGCATCGCGGCGGGCGAAAGCCTGGAGCTGTTTATGGACAGTACCCGACGCGAAGAACTGAGCATCCCGGAACCGCTGTGGCGCTTCTCGCTGGTGGAAGCGATGATCCGCGACATGAGCATGGGCGAATCTAAATTCAAACCGGGCACCTTTATTGAAAAAGTGCAGGACGATGCTAACGAGCTGGTGATTAACGTCAGCCTCGAAACCGACCGCATCGCCGATATCGAACTGGCCTCCGGCCCGAGTGAAGACGTCGAGTTTGTCACCAGCTTCGAAGAGATCCGTACCCGTATTCTGGATGCCAACACCCCGCACGTGGACGCGATTACGGGCGCGACCAGCCAGAGCGAGGCGGTGAAAAAAGCGGTCTCGAAGGCGATGCTGAAATCCAGCAAAGCGCTGGCGGCGGAAGAGGGCGCTGACCCGAATGAGACTAAAAGCGTGGATGTGGTGGTGGTCGGCAGCGGCGGCGCCGGTCTGGCGGCGGCGATTCAGGCGCATGACGAAGGCGCGAGCGTGCTGATCGTCGAGAAAATGCCCACCATCGGCGGGAACACCATTAAAGCCTCGGCCGGGATGAACGCGGCGGAGACCCGCTTCCAGCGCGTGAAAGGTATTCAGGACAGCAAAGAGCTGTTCTACCAGGAAAGTCTGAAAGGCGGTGGCAACAAGAACGACCCTGAACTGCTGCGTCGCTTTGTCGAGAACGCGCCGCAGGCTATCGAATGGCTGGCCACGCGCGGCATTATGCTGAACGACATTACCACCACCGGCGGGATGAGCATCGACCGTACGCACCGTCCGAAAGACGGTTCCGCAGTGGGCGGGTATCTGATCAGCGGCCTGGTGCGTAACGTCAACAAGCGTAACATCGAGGTGATGCTGGATACCTCCGTGAGCGACATCATCTTCGAGAACGGCGAAGTGACCGGTGTGCGTCTGACCACCGAAGAGAACGAAACCCTCACCGTGGCAACCAAAAGCGTGATTGTGGCAACGGGCGGCTTCAGCGCCAACAGCCAGATGGTGGTGAAATACCGTCCGGATCTGGCAGGGTTCGTTACCACCAACCACAAAGGGGCGACCGGGGGCGGCATCGCGCTGCTGGAGCGTATCGGTGCGGGCACCGTGGATATGGGCGAAATTCAGATCCACCCAACCGTTGAGCAGAAAACGTCGTATCTGATTTCCGAATCCATCCGCGGCGGCGGGGCGATTCTGGTAAACCAGCAGGGCAACCGCTTCTATAACGAAATGTCGACCCGCGACAAAGTCTCGGCGCAGATCATCGCGCTGCCGGAGAAATACGCTTACATCGTCTTTGACGAGCATGTTCGCGCCAAAAACAAAGCCGCGGATGAGTACATCGCAAAAGGGTTTGTTACCAGCGCCAGCTCGCCAAAAGCCCTGGCGGAAGAGCTGGGGATGGATCACCACCAGTTCCTGGCAACACTGGAACGTTACAACGGCTTTGTGGAGAAACAGCACGACGATGATTTCGGTCGCACCACCGCGCTGCGTGCGCCAATCAACGAAGGGCCGTTCTACGCCATTCAGATTGCACCGGGCGTTCACCACACCATGGGCGGCGTGACCATTAACACAGAAACCTGCGTGCTGGACAGCAACCACAACGTATTGCCGGGAGCGTTTGCTGCGGGTGAGGTTGTCGGGGGCATCCATGGCGGTAACCGCATCGGCGGTAACGCGGTGGCAGATATCATTATTTTTGGTACGCTTGCAGGACATCAGGCGGCTATGCGTTCGAAAACACGGTAAGGCTCCTGTTTCCCCGGCGGCGCGGTGCCTGCCGGGGCTACATCTGAGGACTCATGAAATGCCTGATAGCCATCGCGTTTACAGCTACTCCGCCGTTCTGATGGGATCGCCCATCCTCCTGAAACTCTTTTCCCATGACGAAGCGCTTGCCTCTCGCGTGTTTCGCCTGATCAAACAGTACGAAGATCTGCTCACCGTTAACCGAGCGCACTCTCAGGTAATGGACATCAACCATGCGGCCGGTCAGCATCCGGTTGCCGTCAGTCGCCCGGTGTTCGAGCTGATCCGCTGCGCGAAAGCGGCCAGCCTGCTTAAAGACAGCGCCTTTAACCTGGCGATCGGCCCGCTGGTGAAGCGCTGGAAAATTGGCTTTAAGGGGGACGCTGTACCGCCCGCGGACGAGATCGCCGCCTTGCTGGGCATCACGCATCCTGCGGACGTGGTGCTGGATGAAGCCAACAGCAGCGTGTTCCTTACTCGCCAGGGAATGGAGATCGATCTGGGGGCCATTGCTAAAGGCTATATCGCCGACAGGGTACGGGATTACCTGCATAAAGAGGGCGTTGAACTTGGGCTGATCAACCTTGGCGGCAACGTCCAGACGTTAGGCTCGCCGGAGGGCGGCTGGCGCGTCGGCCTGAAAAAACCGTTCGCCGGTGACGCGCTGATTGGTGCCATGACGGTCGAAAACCGGTCGGTGGTGACGTCAGGCACCTATGAGCGCTACTTCGAGCTGAACGGCAAACGTTATCACCACATACTTGACCCACGCACCGGCTACCCGCTGGATAACGAACTGGACAGCGTGACGATTATTTCGCCAGACTCCCTCGACGGCGATATCTGGACCACGCTGATCTACGGCATGGGCGTGGAAAAGGGCTGCGCCGCGCTGCGTTCGCGCCCCGATATTGAAGCCATCTTTGTCACCAAAACAAAAGAAGTGGTGATCTCCTCGATGCACCACTTCCGTTTTACCCTTCTGGACGACAGCTACCGAATTACTGGCAGTACTGTTTGAGTAGGCCGACCTGTTCCGGCTGCAAACGGTAGCGATATACCGGCCGGCCGGTAGCGCCGTAGTGAATGCTGGTGAACAGGATATTAATTTGCGCCAGCCAGATCAGGTATTTGCGGCAGGAGACGCGGGAAATGTTGACCGCATTCGCCAGATCGTCGGTGGAAAATTCTATCTCCGGATGGCTGTCGATCCACTGGCAAATGGTGCGCAGCGTCTGCGGCGTTAGGCCTTTCGGTAATTTTTTGCTGTCGGCCAGCTCCGGCGCGCCGCCGTGGATCAGCCTGTCGACGTCGGCCTGTTCATAATACTGATGCGATCCCATCAGGCTGCGCTTTGCCTTCCAGCCGTTCAGCGCCTCTTCAAAACGCGGGAACTGGAACGGTTTAATCAGGTAATCCACCACGCCATAGTGCATTGAGGTCTGGATCGTTGCGGCGTCGGAGGCCGACGAGATCATGATGACGTCAATCGGGCGGCCCGATGCGCGGATGATGGGCAGCAGATCCAGCCCGTTATCCTGCTGCATATAGACATCCAGCAGCACCAGATCGATCGGCTGGCCTGGGTTGGCGATCAACGCCTCGGCCTGGTTGAGCGTGGAAGCGACGCCGCAGCAGCTAAAACCCTCAACGCGGTTAACATACAGACGGTTGAGGTCGGCTACCATGGCGTCATCATCGACAATTAACACATTTATCACGCGATATTCCTCTCGCTATCCCAGGGGATCTGAACAAAAAATTGGGTAAATACGCCAGGCTCCGACTCGACGGTAATATCTCCGCCCAGATTCTGGATCTGCTGACGAGCAAGGAACAGCCCAACGCCGCGGTTTTCACCTTTTGTTGAGTAGCCTTTTGTAAAAATAGCCTCCAGCCGCTCGGGATCAATGCCGGGACCGTCATCGCTGACCTCACCGCTCAGCCAGCCGTTCTGATAATGCAGCAGCAGGCCGATCTCGCCTTCCGGCTGGCCTTCCATCGCATCCAGGGCATTTTCGATTAAATTGCCCAGCACGGTGATCAGCACCGCAACCTGCTCTTCATTGGCGGTGTCGGGAAGCTGACTCTCCTCCGCCAGCGTCAGGGTCACTCCGGCCTCTTTAGCGCGGTTAATTTTACCCAGCAGGAAGCCCGCGATGACCGGCGATTTAACTTTGCGCTGTATTGCGCCGATATCCGTCTGATAATTTTGCGCGGTCTGGATGATGTACTCCTCCAGCTTATCGTAGCGCTTCATGTGCAGCAGGCCGAGGATCACGTGCAGCTTGTTCATAAACTCGTGCGTATGAGCGCGCAGGGCATCAACGTAGCTGACCATGCCATCGATACGCTGCATTAACTGGCTGATTTCGGTCTTATCGCGGAACGTGCTGATCGCCCCGATCACCTGATTCTGGCTTTTCACGGGGACCATGTTGCACAGCAGCAGCCGCCCGTTACAGCCGATCTCCTGATCCTGACGGGCAATGCCGGTCCTGGATACTTCGCGCAGGCTGGCCAGAAGCGGTTCACTGCTGCTTTCGGAGTGCTGGCCCGAGGTCAGGAGTAATATTTCTCTGGCGGTGTGGTTAATCATCGTCACGCGCCCGTGCATATCCACGGCCATCACGCCTTCGCGCAGGGACTGCAACATGGCCTGGCGCTGCTCAAAGAGGGCTGAGATTTCGTAAGGCTCCAGCCCAAAGAGGATACGTTTCAGAACCCGGACCAGACCCCATATCGCCACTGAGCTCATCAGAACGCTGAATAAGATGGTCCACACGGCGTTGAGCCGCCCGCGGGCAATCTGATCTTCAACTTTATTCAGCGAAATACCCACCACCACCACGCCGATCTGGTCGTGCTGGTCGTCATACACTGGCGTAAAGACGCGCAGCGCTTCCGCGAGCGCGCCGCGGTTAACGGAGACATTCTCTTTCCCTTCCAGGGCGGGCGTCAGATCGTCGCCAATAAAATGCAAACCTAACAGCGCTTCGTTTGGATGGGAATAGCGGATCCCACGCAGGTCGGTGACCACGGTAAACAGCAGGTCGTTGCGCTTCGTCACCGCCTCGGCAATCGGCTGGATGATGCCAGCCTGCGGCGATTCCATCAGGCCACGCTTGATCTCCGGGCTGTCGGCCAGCGTCCTGGCGATACCCAGCGCGGTATCTTTCACGTCATCACGCGTGGCGCGGGTGATCTGCACAGAGTACAGCGCGAAGACCACCAGCAGCACCGAGCCGATAATCGCGCACACCATCAGCGTAACCAGCGTATTCAGCTTCATAGGGCGCTTGCGCGTCGGGGGGAAGGGCTGCAAATCGCTCATTAACACTCCGCGATGAATAAGAAAGGGCTAATTATCGCTGATGACGGGCGTTTCATAAAGCCATGTAAAGAGAGGCGTTTCGTGAGCCTCCTCTCAGGTGACCTATATAAAACACTTTATAGTGTGAGGGTACTCATAATAAGGAGGCAGTTTATGAGCATTATGCTTACCGGTACGGCCAGGGAAAGACGGCACGCCAGCACCACGAACATCGACAGATTATCGACGCTGGATATGCTTAACGTCATACACCAGGATGACGCGCAAATCTCTTCTGCACTTACCCCTCACTTAAGTATGCTGGCCCGCGTGGTGGATAACGCGGCGGCGACGCTTAGCCACGGCGGACGTCTGGTACTGACCGGCGCGGGCGCGTCCGGACGCGTGGCTGAACAGGCGGCAGAAGCGTTTGCGCCGGGAAAACATCCCGTCATTGTGATGACAGCAGGCGATCACGCCGGTAGCTACGCGCGCGGCGTTGCCGACCTTCAGACGATAGAATTTGGCGAGCATGACATGATGCTGGCGCTGTCCGTCAGCGGCAAAACCCCATGGGTATGGGGCGCGATGCGTCATGCGTGGTCTCTGGGCTCAACGGTTGCGATCATTACGGAGGATGCGCAAAGTGAAGCGGCGCAGCTGGCGAGCATGGTCATTGCCCCCGAACTGGGCGCGGACGTGGTGGCCGGGTATACCAACGCTAAAGCAGGCATTGCGCAAAGCATGATCCTGCATATGATCACCACCGGTCTGGCGGTACGTTCCGGACGGGTGTACAGCAACCTGCGCGTTGATCTGGAGGCAAGCAATACCAGATGGGCCGAACGACAAATTGCCATTGTGATGGAAGCGGGGGGATGTAGCCGGGCGCAGGCGAAGGCCGCGCTGGAAAGCTGCAACCACCAGTGCAAAACGGCGGTACTGATGGTGCTGACGGGGCTGGATGCCTGGAAAGCGCACGAATTGCTGGCGCAGAATAACGGGTTTGTTCGCCTGGCCTTGCAGGAAGCGCCGTAATATTTCAGCGTCAAATAAAAAAAGCCCGCATCGCGGGCTTTAATATTGATGGGGATTAGAACTGGTAGGTCATGCCTACGCCAACGATGTCATCGGTAGAAATACCGTTGTCATTGTAGAAGGCATCATCTTCGTCCAGCAGGTTGATTTTATAATCAACGTAGGTGGAGAAGTTTTTGTTGAAGCTGTAGGTCATGCCCACGTCGATGTAGTTAACCAGATCCTGGTCTACATAGTCATAGCCATTGCCTGGGTGATAATCGTTACCGCCCAAATCGATGCCTTTAGAATAGACCCACGCCAGGGATGGACGCAGACCGAAGTCAAACTGGTACTGCGCTACGGCTTCAAAGTTCTGTGTTTTGTTGGCGATGCCATCGTTGCCGTACGGAGTCATGTTACGGGTTTCCGCATACATCATGGCCAGGTAGACATCATTAGCATCGTATTTAGCACCGATTGTCCACGCTTCCGCACGTTCACCGCCAGCATATTTGCTGAAGCGGTTATAGGTGCCAGCGCCGTAAGCGACCTGGTCGTTAGTACGGTCAGAGGAAGAATAAGCCGCACCCAGCGTCAGGCCGAAATCGAAGTCATAGGTGGTAGACATACCGAAGCCGTCGCCGTTCTGGAAACGAACGTCATCATGGCCGTTTTTGGTGCCTTCCTGATTTTCGTTTGGTCCACCTTCATTATTTCCCTGATATTGCAGCGCAAAGTTCAGGCCATCGACCAGACCAAAGAAATCATTGTTACGGTAGGTCGCCACACCGTTAGTACGGCCAACCATATAGTTATCCGTCCAGGTGTAAGAATCTCCACCAAATACCGGCAGCATATCGGTCCAGGCTTCAACGTCATACACGACGCCGTAATTACGGCCGTAATCAAATGAGCCGTAGTCGCCATATTTCAGGCCAGCGAATGCCAGACGGTTGAAAGATTTATCCCCTGCGCCTTCGGTGTCGTTAGCGTAGGTTTTATATTCCCACTGGCCATAGCCTGTCAGGTCGTTCGTGATCTGCGTTTCGCCTTTGAAACCCACCTGTACATAGGTTTCATCGCCGTCGTCGCCTGGGTTGTCGGAGAAGGTATGACGCGCATCAACCTTACCGTACAGGTCAACTTTGTTGCCATTCTTGTTATACATTTCCGCCGCATTTACTGCGCCAGCCATTAATAACGCGGGTACGAGAATTGCCAGAACTTTTCTTTTCATTATATATTCCCTTTAAATATAAATTGTCTGAATATATGTAATTACCCTCCGTAACTACATGGCTGATACTATTCTATGGATTATTATTTAGGTTCAAAAATAAATGTAATTAAAGTGGTAAAAATATTACAAAATATTTCTTTTTATCTCTTTATTTTTCACGTGAATTAATTCATTGAAAATATAGCGGGTAATTATTATTAAGTATTTCGTAATTCTATTTATAAAGGATTTTAATTCGGGTGTATTATAATTCACTCACTTTTGAGCAACAGGACAGGATGATGGAACTTGCGCAGTGGCAACACCGTTTTGAGCGCTGGCTCGACGAAAATCATTTTACTGATGATGCGGCGCACGATATCGCCCATTTTCACCGCGTCTGGATGACGGCGCAGGGTATTATGGCTGACGAGGATAGCGATCCGCTGGTTGTGCTGACCGCATGCTACTTCCATGACATTGTCAGCCTGCCGAAAAATCACCCGGAACGTAGCCACTCCTCGCGGCTGGCAGCGCGAAAAACGCGCGAGATCCTCAGTCGCGACTTTCCTGATTTTCCGCCGGATCGTTATGCAGCCGTTGAGCATGCTATTGAAGCGCACAGCTTCAGTGCCGGTATCGCGCCGCAAAGCCTGGAGGCCAAAATTGTGCAGGATGCCGACCGGCTGGAGGCGTTAGGCGCTATCGGCCTGGCGCGCGTCTTTGCCGTCTCCGGTGCGCTGGGCGCCGCGCTGTTTGATGCCGACGACCCGTTCGCCGGAACACGAGAGTTGGATGATAAAGCCTTCGCGCTCGACCACTTTCAGACCAAACTCCTGCGCCTGCCTGACACCATGCAAACCGCGCGGGGGCGCGAACTTGCGCGTCACAATGCCGATTTCCTGATCCAGTTTATGGCGAAGCTGAGTGCCGAATTACAGGGCGATTACCTCGGAACCGACAGCCAGATATTGACCCATTTCCGTCGCAGTGTGCGATCCTGAACTGTGGTACTCTGTTTTCTGTCTTTATTGTCCGGTTAAGAGAATGCAGGAAAATCGATCAGTGACTGTGCCCGCGCCTGAGCGGGTTGAGAAATCAACGGCAGCCGTGCAGGCACTCCTGCGTCAGCTGCTGGAAATGTATGATGCTAAAACGCTGGCAAACCAGCTGGTGGCCCATGGCGAGAGCCACTGGAGCCCGGCGATACTCAAGCGGCTGCTGATAAGCGACAGGGCAGGGCACCGCCTGAGCGACGGTGAGTTCCGCTATCTGCGCAACCTGCTGCCGCGTCCGCCTGCTGCGCATCCAAATTATGCCTTTCGCTTTATCGATCTCTTTGCCGGTATCGGCGGCATTCGCCATGGCTTTGAAGCTATTGGCGGGCAGTGTGTGTTCACCAGTGAATGGAATAAACATGCCGTCCGTACCTATAAAGCCAACTGGTATTGCGATCCCGACGCGCACCAGTTCAACGCGGATATTCGTGATGTCACGCTGAGCCACAAAACCGGCGTCAGCGATGAAGAGGCCGCCGAACACATTCGCAATACCATTCCGGCGCACGACGTGCTGCTGGCAGGTTTTCCGTGCCAGCCGTTCTCGCTGGCTGGCGTGTCGAAGAAGAACGCGCTGGGACGCGCACACGGCTTTGCCTGCGATACGCAGGGCACACTGTTCTTTGACGTTGCCCGGATTATTGATGCCCGCCGCCCGGCAATTTTTGTGCTGGAGAACGTCAAGAATTTAAAGAGTCATGACGGCGGCAAAACCTTCCGCATTATCATGCAAACGCTGGATGAACTGGGTTACGACGTGGCGGATGCAGAGGACATGGGGCCGGACGATCCGAAAATTATCGACGGCAAACACTTCCTGCCGCAGCACCGCGAACGCATCGTGCTGGTGGGCTTCCGCCGCGATCTCAATCTGAAAGGCGATTTTACGCTGCGTGATTTGCCCTCGCTGTATCCGGCGCGCCGCCCGACGGTGGCCGATCTGCTGGAGCCCGCCGTCGATGCGAAATTCATTCTGACCCCGGTGCTGTGGAAATACCTCTATCGCTATGCCAAAAAGCATCAGGCCAAAGGCAATGGCTTTGGGTTTGGCATGGTCAATCCGCTTAATCCTGACAGCGTGACGCGTACGCTGTCGGCGCGCTATTACAAAGATGGTGCGGAAATTCTTATCGATCGCGGCTGGGATAAGGCGCTGGGCGAAAAAGATTTTGACGATCCCCAGAACCAACAGCACCGACCGCGGCGCTTAACGCCGCGCGAGTGCGCCCGCTTAATGGGCTTTGAGACGCCGCAGGGCTACAGTTTTCGCATCCCGGTGTCGGATACCCAGGCCTATCGTCAGTTTGGCAACTCGGTGGTGGTGCCAGCCTTTGCCGCGGTAGCTAAACTGCTGGCCTCACGCATCAGCAAGGCCGTTCAGCTTCGTCAGAGCGAGGCCGTCGATGGCGGACGTTCACAATAAGGCCACGCGCAGTAAAAACATGCGTGCCATCGGCACGCGTGATACCGCGATTGAAAAACGGATCGCGGGCCTTCTGACCGCCGCCGGGTTTGAATTCAGGGTTCAGGATGCCACGCTTGCCGGGCGTCCTGATTTTGTCATCGACGCGTACCAGTGCATCATCTTTACCCACGGCTGTTTCTGGCATCATCACGACTGCTATCTGTTTAAAGTCCCGGCGACACGCACCGACTTCTGGCTGGAGAAGATTGGCAGAAACGTCGAGCGTGATAAACGCGATGTTTCTCAGCTTTACGCTCAGGGCTGGCGGGTGCTGATTGTCTGGGAGTGCGCGCTGCGCGGAAGAATGAAGCTGAATGACGTGGAACTGACGGAGCGGCTGGAAGAGTGGATCTGCGGCGGCGGTCAGGCCGCGCAGATCGATACCCAGGGCATTCACCCGATCACGGTTTCTCCACCTCACACCTCGTGACAATCGGTTTCGCGGGCAGCAAATATTTACCCAGCGTGACCAGTACCACGGCAAAGACAATCACACCCAGCGCCAGCCATTCAATCGTCGACAGCACTTCGCCCGCAAAACCGGTACCCAGCAGCACGGCAACCACCGGGTTAACGTAGGCGTAGCTGGTGGCAACCGCCGGTGAGACGTTGCGAATCAGGTACATATAGGCGTTGATGGCGATAATGGAGCCAAACAGCGCCAGATACCCGACGGCCAGGAAACCTGAAAGGTCTGGCATCGCCGTCAGTTTTTCACCCGTCAACGCGGAGGCCATCAGCAGCACAATGCCCGCCGCGAGCATCTCAATCGCACCTGCCATCATCCCGGAGGGCAGCTCGATGCGTGAACCGTAGACCGAGCCGAAGGCCCAGCTCATGGAGCCGATCATGATCAGAACGGCAGCCCAGGGGTTCCCGCTCAGGTTACCGCCGCTGTTCAGCAGGATGATACCCACAAGCCCAATCGCGATGCCCAGCCATTCGAGCTTACGGGTGCGGATCCCGAAGAGGCGACTAAAGCAGAGCGTAAACAGCGGCACGGTTGCGACGACCACTGCGGCGATGCCCGACGGCACGTTCTGGTGTTCGGCGACGGTTACCGCGCCATTGCCCACCGCCAGCAGCAGCAGGCCAATCAGGGCGGCGTTAAGCAGGGGACGCCGCGGCGGTAGTCTGTGGCCGCGCAGCAATAAAAACGCCATCAGCAGCACGCCGGCCGTAAGGAAACGAATACCGGCCATCATCAGCGGGGGCCAGCTTTCCACGCCTACACGAATGACAAAATAGGTGGACCCCCAGATGATATACAGGGAAAAGAGTGCTCCAATGAGCGGTAATAAATGCCGGAAACGCATAGTCCCTCACGACGAAATAAAAAGTTCGCTCATAGTTAACGCCAAAACTATCAGCCTGGCGAGTGCTTTAATTGTGTTGTTGATGTGAAATTTTTGTTGACGCGAGGTGCCAGTTTCCGGGCGGTGAGTTTTGTTCCATACTATTCACTTAATTAGCAAAAAAAGAAGGAAAGAGATTTTGGCAGGAAGTAGCTTATTAACATTACTGGACGACATCGCCACCTTGCTGGATGACATTTCGGTTATGGGAAAACTGGCGGCGAAAAAGACCGCCGGGGTACTGGGAGATGATTTGTCGCTTAACGCGCAGCAGGTCAGCGGCGTGCGGGCGAACCGTGAGTTGCCGGTGGTGTGGGGCGTTGCGAAAGGGTCCTTTATTAACAAGGTGATCCTCGTTCCGCTGGCGCTGCTGATTAGCGCCTTTATACCCTGGGCCATTACGCCCCTGCTGATGATTGGCGGGGCGTTCCTGTGCTTCGAGGGTGCCGAAAAAGTGTTGCATATGTTCGCTGCACGCAAAGAGAAAGACACCCCGGAAATGCGCCAGCAGCGTCTGGAAGCGCTGGCCGCACAGGATCCAAAAACGTTTGAACGCGATAAGGTCAAAGGTGCGATCCGCACGGACTTTATCCTCTCGGCCGAGATTGTGGCGATTACGCTGGGGATCGTCTCAGATGCCCCTCTGATGAACCAGGTGCTGATCCTGTCCGGCATTGCGATCCTCGTGACGATAGGGGTTTATGGCCTGGTCGGGCTGATCGTCAAGCTGGACGATATCGGCTTCTGGCTGGAAAAAAAATCCAGCGCAATTGCGCGCGGCATTGGGAAAAGCCTGCTGGTGCTGGCGCCGTGGCTGATGAAAACCTTGTCGGTGGTGGGAACCCTGGCGATGTTCCTGGTCGGCGGCGGAATTATCGTGCACGGTGTTGCTTCGCTGCATCACATGATTGAACATTTTGCGTCAGGCCAGGGAGCGGTAGTTGCTGCGATCCTGCCCACACTGCTTAACCTCGTACTGGGCTTTATCGTCGGTCTGATTGTGGTAGCCGTTGTTAAGCTGGTTGAAAAAGTACGCGGGAAATCGCATTAATTATTGCTGACCCCGGATGCAAAAAGACCATTCCTCGTCTAAATTGAAAACGTTTCACCCTGATACAGGAGGCAGGTATGGTCTTTTTGATCAGTGATGAAGTTAAGCCCAAAAATGGTGGTCCAGGTATGATCGTCACCGGGTATTCCAGCGGAATGGTGGAGTGTCGGTGGCATGATGGATACGGCATTAAGCGGGAGGCTTTTCGCGAAGACGAGCTTCAGCCTGCTAATAAAAGGCAAAAACGCGACAAGGCTTAATCACACAACGCCCGGCCTTGCCGGGCGTTTTTACTGGCAGAAGACTTATCATATCGGATGGTGAGCGACAATCAGGGAGTGTGTGTGCAGCACGATACCTTTGTTGTAAAACAATCTTTTTTGCAGTGGCTGCATAAGCGTAGCAATCCCCGTTTGATTGTTAACTTCTGTTTTATCGTTGTCCTGATCTTTTCCACCCTCCTGACCTGGCGCGAGGTTGTGGTACTGGAAGATGCTTATATCTCCAGCCAGCGTAACCATCTGGAAACGGTTGCCAGTGCGCTGGACAGACAGCTTCAGTTCAGCGTCGATAAGATATTGTTTTTTCGCCACAGCATGCGTGATGCGCTGGAAACGCCGCTGGCGTTTGGCGTGCTGCATGATGCGGTAAAGCGTTTTGCGCATTTGCGCACGTCCCCCAGCTGGCAAATTGCGGTTGATAAACAGCGCACGTTACCGATCAACGGTGTTTCGGATGCCTTCGTTGAAAAGACGACCCTTCTGAACCGTGATGATGAGTACCTTGATAATGAACTGTCCGCCGCGCTTGAAGTGGGGTATTTGCTGCGTCTGGCATCCAGCCCTTCCCGCAACGAAGAGCGCGTGATTTATGTCTCTCGCGCCGGATTCTTTCTGGAAACGGATACGCCGGGAAATTCCAGCGATATCGTGCAGCGCTATTACCATCTGGTCACTCAGCCCTGGTTTACCCAACAGTCCGAGCGTGAAAACCGTGCGCGTGCCGTGCGCTGGTTTATCTCGCCGCCTTCGACCTTTGTCGGCAAAAAGCCGCTGATCACCGCCAGCGTGCCGGTTTATTACAATCACGTCTGGTATGGCGTGGTGGCGATGGATTTCACCTTTGCCACCCTGCGTCGCCTGCTGGTGGAAGCCGTGGGCGATAACCCGGAAGGGGAATACCAACTGTATGACAGTCGGCTTACTCAGCTTGCAACGTCTGAATCACCGGCTGCGGACGTTAATCATTTTGACGCGCGCGAATTAGCGCAGATAGCGCACGCGATAGAATCGGATTCCGAAGGCGGCATTCGCCTGGGGAGTCGTTTTGTGAGCTGGGAGCGTCTCGACCATTTTGATGGCATCGTCCTGCGCGTGCACACCCTGGATGAAGGGGTGCGCGGTGATTTCGGCAGCATCAGCATTGTGCTGGCATTGCTTTGGGCGCTGTTCACCGCGATGCTGCTTATCTCATGGCTGGTGATCCGGCGCATGGTCAGTAATATGTATTCGATGCAGAACTCGCTGCAATGGTAGGCCTGGCACGACCCTCTGACCCGGCTGAATAATCGTGGGTCGCTGTTCGAGCAGGCGAAAATGCTGGCGAAGCAGTGTGAACAGCAGTCGCTGCCTTTCTCGGTCATTCAGATCGATCTTGATTGCTTCAAGAGCATCAATGATCGGTTCGGGCATCAGGCGGGTGATAAGGTGTTGTCCCATGCCGCGGGTCTGATTGCCAGCACCCTCCGGACTAAAGATATTGCCGGACGCGTCGGGGGCGAAGAGTTCTGTGTGGTGCTACCGGGCATGACGCTTGAAGAGGCGGCGGACGTCGCAGAGCAGATCCGCGAGCGTATCGACAGCAAAGAGATCCTGATTAAGAAAAGTACCACCCTGCGCGTAAGTGCGTCGTTTGGCGTCTCTGGCGCGCAGGAGAAGGGCAATTATCACTTCGAAAATCTGCAATCCACCGCCGATGCGCGTCTGTATGAGGCGAAACAGCGCGGGCGTAACCGGGTCATCTGGCAGGATCACGTCAAAAAGTAATCAAGCCCCTCGCACCAGCCGGTCGGCCCAGTGTGCTGAGTGTGATAAACCCGGGCGGGATCGTTGTTCTTAAGGCTGACGCCCTCCCGGTTGAAGCCTTTCACCACGACGGCAAAGCCTACGCTGTCCAGCAGCGGGGCATCATTCGGGCCGTCGCCCAGGCCCAGCGTCGTCGGTTCGGAACCCTCGTGCAGGCGATACTGGTCCACAAGCCAGTGAACCGCCGCGTCTTTGCCGCAGCAGGTGTCCAGGATATGCCAGAAGCGTGCTCCCTGGACGATCTTCAGCCCCTGCCGGGCGAGTTCGGCGGCAAAGCGTTCCATTTGTTCATCACTGTCACGCCAGATCAGCGTCACGGAAGCCTCGTGTTTACGCGCAAGCACTGAGCGGGGACGACTCAGCCCAGTCCATCCGGCGACCACGCGCTCATCCACGTCATCGAAGGTGGTGAATTTAAGATGCATTTTCTGACGTACCCGGGCAATACACTGCCGGATATCGTCATGCTTCTTTTCTGAGATGAACCGTGCGGCGTTTTCCCACCGTACGTCAGGCTGGATCACCGCGCCGTTTTCCGCAATATAGGGCAACCCGCCAAGCCCCAGCTCCTGCTGGATGTCATCCATCTCGGACGCGGTTTTGCTGCTGCACAGAATGACCGGTACCTGTTCATCCATTAACTTTTCCAGCCAGGGGGCCGCAGGCTGCCAGTCGAGTGTGTGAAAATCCAACAGCGTGCCGTCGAGGTCGGTAAAAACAAGCAGAGTCTCCTCAAACGAAGGCATAACGTCTCCCGGGTGATGATTTCACCTAAGATAAATCTTAAAAAAACAGGCATTGACGCGCCGTTGAAGTGGAAACGATCCCGACAAACCCACACGCGGCGCATGTTTATACTCATAACCAAAATTCACATGTATAAAATATAATATTCGCTAAGAGAATATATGCTTGTAAGACTATTCCGTTGGGGATAATGTCTTACCTGCATCAGATTTCCTGGTGTAACGAATTTACAAGTGCTTCTTGCATAAGCAAGTTTGATCCCGGTCATCCCCATGACCGGGATTTTTTTCGCCTTAGCGGTTCGTCTCCGAGACGCTAAAGTCATGGATATCCAGCTCGAATGCTTCAGCCAGTTCACGGTAGGTATGGTAATCCCTACCATTGACCACGACACGGTCGGAATTATCCTCCGCGCGATGAACTTCGGACTCACTGATTTCATTGATGGCGGCAAGCAGGGCATCGACATCCACTTCAACCTCACGCTTAATGGTGTCGCTGTACTCTTTGTCGGTCTTCATGGCGGGTTCCTCATTTAATCGTCTCAACAGTTAAGTATAGACCGCACACAAAAACGCCATTCGCGCCAGGTGGCGATGCCAGGCAATGCAATTTGTTCTACACTGGCTCAAAACCACAGGAGGAATGTATGAAGGTCAACGATCGGGTAACCGTCAAAACGGACGGTGGGCCGCGCCGCCCGGGCGTGGTGCTGGCTATAGAAGAGTTTAATGAAGGCACAATGTATCTGGTGTCGCTGGAAGATTACCCGCTCGGCATCTGGTTCTTCAACGAACTGGGGCACCCGGATGGGATCTTTGTGGAAACGGCGGAATAGGGCGGCGTCGGGGGCATCTTCTCCCCGGCCCCGGCTACTGAAAAGCAAAATCTCTGGCCAGGCCAGAGATCAAGGTAGGGTACAACATGGCCGTGCAAATTAGCGCATATTAACGAAAATCCCATTCGTCACATTATCTGTCAGGCGTACGACATGGTATATCACTTGCTTATTATGCGTTTTAATTTTCCTTTTAATATTTCCTTTGTGTGACGATACTGTTTTTGCCTTGATATTCATCTGGTCTGAGATCTGAATTGTCCCTTGTCCAGCCATCCACATTCTTAGCATACTTGATTCAGTTCTGCTTAATGATAGGGTGGGTAAGTTAACCGCCCCTACATTCTTAACTTCTTTATTCAAATAATCGCCCAGAATGTCATCAAGTGACTCTGGTTTAATCGATTTCGAACTGATTAATAAGTTTTTACGCACCAACAAATACTCATCGAAATGAATATTGGCGATCGCCATAAAAACAATAAACAGGGTCTTAGGATGCTGATTAATGATCTGCTTAATGTGCTGACTGTTAGCGGGGTCGTGAATGAAACAGTCCTCATTAATAAACACCACGCCGGGCTTGTGGGCGTCACAAGCGGCTGCGAGTTCTTCAACGGTGTGTGCATCGTTGATGTCTCTCTTTCTTACCCCTCTGCTTGCTAAGTACCCGGTTAACCCTAGCCGGGTGTAGCTGCATAAATCCATAATGATCGTTGACATGGCATACCCTCACTCAATGCGTAACGATAATTCACCACCTGCCTGAGAGCTCATAAACAGCCATACGGGATGGAAAAAATCTAATAAAACCTGTGAGCATGACAAAGACTTTCAGGCGAACTCACTATCCCGTAAAGTTACGTATAATTTGCCAGGAATCATCTTAAAGTAAAGTAAATATTAAGTATTGTGAGGTGGTTAGAAACATTTAAACCGCGTCAGATATATCCTGGTAGATGTTTTTCGAGATTATTTTTAGGAATATCCTCAGAAAGACATTGCAAACACTGGGGGTTATTATTTGCGTGGAAGTTCGCTGACAATATCCGCTAACAGATTGAATATCTCGCTGAATAAATGCTCGCAGAAGGGGGCGATAAGTGGCATCAATAATGACATTAATAAAAGGCCAACCGTCAAAGTCACCGGAAAGCCGATGACGAATACCGACAGCTGCGGAGCCATTCGGTTGAGTAAACCTAATGCGAGGTTAACGGTGAGCAGCAGGGTAATGATCGGCAGCGCCAGCATCAGCCCGTTGAGGAAGATCAGCCCGGCAGCCCGCACCAGCGCCAGAAACGCGTTGCTGTTTACCGGGTTGTCGCCAATCGGCAGCGTGTGGAAGGTGTCCACCAGCATCGAGATGAGCCACAGGTGGCCGTTGAACGAGAGAAACAACAGCATCGCCAGCAGGTCGATAATACGCGCCAGCACGGGCATATTCAGATGGCTGCCCGGGTCAACGAACGTCGCGAAAGACAGGCCCATCTGCAAACCGATAAGTTCACCCGCCGTTCGTACCGCGGCGAAGGCGAGCTGCATCGTAAACCCGACCGCCACGCCAATCATCACCTGTTGCAGGGCAATCCAGATCGCATTCGGGGAAAAGATCGGGATATCCACCGCCGGCAGGGTAGGGGCAACGATAATCGTGATAACGATGCCCAGCCCAATTTTGACGCGTTTAGGCACCGACTTTTCACTGAGTATGGGGGCGGTGGAGATCAGCGCCATGATGCGCAGCATCGGCCAGAAATAGATCCCGAGCCACTGAACAAACTGATCGCTGGTGAAATGCAGCATCGTCCGTCAGCCGATGATGTAAGGCAGATTGGTGAACAGGTTGCGCATATAGTCCAGCAGCAAATTGAGCATCCATGGCCCGGCAACGATAATCGCCACGAATACGGCAATGATCTTCGGGATGAACGACAGGGTCATTTCGTTAATCTGCGTGGCGGCCTGGAGAATACTGATAATCAGACCGGTGACCAGCGCAACCAGCAGCAGGGGCGCGGCGACGGCAATCGCGACTTTCATCGCCTCCGTGCCCATCATCATGACCGACTCAGGCGTCATTGCGCGCTCCTCAACTGTAGAAACTCTGCGCCAGCGAGCTGACCAGCAGCTGCCAGCCGTCGACCAGCACGAACAGCATGATCTTAAAGGGCAGGGCAATGGTTGCGGGCGGGACCATCATCATCCCGAGCGCCATCAGGACGCTGGCGATCACCAGGTCAATAATCAGGAACGGAATGAAAATGGTGAAGCCAATCTGGAATGCCGTTTTCAGCTCACTGGTCACATACGCCGGGAGCAGAATGCGCATCGGCACCGCTTCCGGTCCCTGTAACTCACCGGTGTTAGCGAGACGGGCAAACAGGGCCAGATCCGCTTCGCGCGTCTGGCGAAGCATAAATTCACGTAATGGCTGTGCCCCCTTTTCCAGGGCAACCTGCATGGAAATTTTATCTTCGCTGAACGGCTGATAAGCCTCGGTGTAAATCTTGTCGATCACCGGCGACATAATGAAAAAGGTCAGGAACAGGGCTAAACCCAGCAGCACCTGATTGGGCGGCGCGGACGGCGTGCCGAGCGCGTTGCGCAGCAGGCCAAACACAATGATGATGCGGGTGAAGCTGGTCATCATTAGCAGGATCGCCGGAATAAAGGTCAGCGAGGTGATGAATACCAGCGTCTGCACGGACAGGGACCAGCTTTGTCCCCCGTTCGCCAGCGGCGTGGAAACCAGCCCCGGCAGTTGCGCATACACAGAGGGCGCGAACAGGCCCAGGCCTGTCAGCGTAAGGAATAACAAACGGCGCATCAGGATCTCCCGGGACGCTTGAGCAAACTCTTCATTACGGACTGGAAATCCGCAGTGGCCTGGGCGTTAGCCTCCACCGTGACAGGCGCAGGGGGGAGCGTGTGAAGGACGTTAATGCTGGAGGCGGTCACGCCCAGCACCAGTCGTGCATCTTCCACCTCCACAATGACCACGCGCTCGCGCGGTCCTAGCGGGGTGCTGGCGCTGACCTTCAACCCGCGGGTACCGGCCGTTTTCCCCGCCAGACCGAAACGCTTTGCCAGCCAGGCGGCGATAAGGATAAAGGCAATAATACCGAACAGCGCGCCGCTCACCTGGAGCAGCGGTGAGCCGGGTACGGCGGAGGGCGCGGACAGTGTTGCCTGGGTTTTCATACTTAACGACTCAGACGACGCATGCGTTCGGAAGGGGTAATGATGTCGGTGATACGTACGCCGTATTTATCGGCCACCACCACTACTTCGCCCTGTGCAATCAGGTAGCCGTTGATCAGAATATCCAGCGGCTCACCCGCTAAACCGTCAAGCGCCACCACGGAACCCTGCGTCAGGCGCAGCAGCTCTTTAATGGTCATGCGGGTGCGACCCAGCTCAACGGTCAGCTTGACCGGAATGTCCATAATCAGGTCGATGTCCTGCAACGTGCCGCTGACGTCGCCGCCGCCTAACTGCTGAAAGACCGCGTCTGCCGCGCTTTTCGTCGGCGTCGTTTTCTGCTCGTTTAACGCGTCAGCCCACAGATCGTCCAGTGCTCCGCTGTTTTCATCGGACGGATTGTTCATGTCACTCATTTGGGCTGTTCCTCATTCAGCGAATTCAAAATCGGGTTGATCAAGTGCTCAACGCGTAACGCATACTGGCCGTTAATCGTGCCGTACTGGCTTGTCAGCACGGGTACGCCATCCACATGGGCAATAATGCGGTCAGGTTTATCTATCGGCAAAACGTCGCCGGGTTGTAATTTCAGGATCTGCGATAACCGCATGGAGATGTCGGCGAAGTTGGCCACCAGCTCCAGCTGCGAATGCTGCACCTGACGCACCAGGTTTTCACGCCAGTTCTGATCTTCGTGACGTGAGTTCTCCAGCGGCGGGTTCACCAGCAGTTCGCGCAGCGGTTCAATCATGCTGAACGGCAGGCAGATGTTGAACTCGCCCGTCAGGTTGCCGATCTCGACGTGGAACGGGGTGTTCACGACGATGTCATTCGGGGAGGTGGTGATGTTGGTAAACTTCACCTGCATCTCGGAACGCACGTACTCCACTTCCAGCGGGTTAATCGCTTTCCACGCGTCGCTGTAGGATTCCAGCGCCAGCTTCAGCATGCGGTTAATCACACGCTGTTCGGTATGGGTAAACTCGCGGCCTTCCACTTTGGTCGGGAAACGGCCATCGCCACCGAACAGGTTATCCACCGCGATGAACACCAGGCTTGGCGAGAACACAACCAGGCCGGTACCGCGCAGCGGTTTCAGATGGATCAGGTTAAGGTTGGTTGGCACCGGCAGGTTGCGGGCAAACTCATGATACGGCTGAATGCGGATCGCACCGACGGTGATATCCGGGCTACGACGCAGCAGGTTAAACAACCCCATACGGAATTGACGTGCGAAACGTTCGTTGATGATCTCCAGCGCCTGTAAACGCTCGCGCACCACGCGACGCTGGGTATTGGGATCGTAGGGACGAATATTATCGTCGCCGGTCAGACCCGGTTTCGGTTCGTCACTTTTATCGCTGTCGCCGTTGAGCAGCGCATCGATTTCTGCCTGAGAAAGAATACTGTCGCCCATGTCGTTACCGCAGAATGAAGGCTGTATACAGAACGTCAGTGACTTCCTGCTTAGGTTGGCCGTTTACCAGCGGGGTCGCCAGCGTCTGTTTAATGGCATCGACCAGCTTTTGCTTGCCCACATCGGTGGCGAGCGCTGAGGCATCCTGACGAGAAAACAGCAGCAGCAGACGGCTACGCACTTCTGGCAGGTAGTCGTTCAGACGTGCACGGGTCGCTTCATCTTTCAGACGCAGCGTAATACCCACGTAAAGCACGCGATCCGCATCGCCCAGGTTCACGGTGAACGTATCCAGCGGGTAGAAGACCGGCGCCGGTGGAGGCGGCGCTTCAGCTTTGGCGGCCGCGCTGGAGGGTTCTTGCTGCATACGCCAGTAACTGTAGCCTGCGGTGGCGCAGGCCGCGAGGGTAATCAACACCAGCAGCGGGATCCAGATGGAACGCTTGCTTTTTTTGGTGATAGCGGAGTCTGTCATCTGATACGAGCTTCCTGTTTCGGTACAGCTTAATACGGTGATTATCCCGTGTCCGGCTTAGGTCAAAGCGTGGAAAAGACGGGGATAATCACGTTACCTCTGGCGTTTAGGCAAAGATGTCTACGGCACGGCTGCCGCGCGCGGCGGATTGCAGGGCGGCAGGGGCAGGCAATAACTCTTCGCTCTCATCGTTAAACCCGCCATGCTGGCCGGAACGCGAAGCGTGCTGTTGCTGCCCGGATGAGGACTGCTGTTGCCCGGCAAAGCCCTCGCTGCTGACGCTGCTTTGGGAAAGCTGAATGCCGTTTTCCGCAAGCTGCGTGCGCAGGATCGGCAGGGCCGCTTCCAGCGCCGCGCGGACGTGGCTGTGGGGCGAAACCATCTGCAACTGCGCCTGGTTGTCATCCAGCTTAAGCGAAATTTGCACCTGACCCAGATCCTCCGGGTGCAGACGCAGCTCTGCGGTCTGCTGTCCCTGCTTTGTGAACAAGGTGATGTGCTGGCTCAGATTCTGCTGCCATTCGTGCGTGCCCAGCGGCTGGCTTAACACCGGCGCTGTCGCAACGGTAGCGGCAGGCTGGGATGGCGCCAGGTGACTGACGATCGGCGCCAGCGTCGCGGTTGGGCTGGCGGCGGACGACGCCGCGCTCGCTACGTCCTGCTTCTCCGCGACGGCGGCGACGGCTGGCGTAACGGCTGCCGTGGCGGGCAGCGATGTGTCGCTGTCCTGAACCGGCATTTTTTCCTTACCCGTTAACGCATGGCTAAGCGGCTGATGCTGGCCGTTGTCCGTCTGGGCTAGCGCAGAGGGGAGGGCGGCACGGGGGGCGATCTCCCCGGTGCTCGCAGGCTGCGTCGCTACCGGGATGGTGGTCTGCTGGTGCGGTAACATCGCCATCAGCGCGCTTAACCCGGCCAGCTCCTCTTCTTCAGTCGTGGTCTCGCTGTTTGTTTTCGCCTCCGGCTGGGTCAGCGCCTTCAGCGCATCCGTATTCGCGGCGGGTTTCAGGCCGGAGACGAGGCTTTGCAGGGAGACGGCGGTATCTTCACCAGTCAGGGTCTCCTGACGGGAGAGCAGCTCGGCGATTTTGGCCTGGAGCGTGGTATCACCGTTTTTTTCCTTTGCCGCTGTCGACAGCTTGCTGCCCGCCGCTTTCAGGTCCGCCAGCGTCAGCGGGGCATCTTTGCCTTTGCCGGTGGTTTCGGTCAACGCGCCCGCCAGCAGAGAGAGAAAATCTCGCGCGCCCTCAGCGCCTTTCCCGGTCAGCGTGCCGCCGGACGGGTCGCTGTCGGTCATCAGCAGTTGTTGCAGTGTGATCATTCTGGTTTCCTCATTGATGCGCGCTGGGCAAACTCATCCATTTTTTTCTGATCCAGACGGTTTTCCGCCAGGGTCGAAGCTGCAATCTGCCGGTCCTGTAAGGTTTGCCAGGCCTGCAACCGCTGTTTTTTCTCGCGCCAGAAATTCAGCGCGGTATCGACTTTTTGCGTCCACTGGTTGAGCTGCTGGCGATGCTGTTCAATCGCCTTTTCCAGCGTCTGGATAAACTGCTGATAGTTAATCCAGCGCTGGCTACCAATGCCCTGCGTCATGTCGGTGTTAAGGTTGGTGCGATATTCATGCTGATAGTCGATTAACATCTTCAACTGTTCTTCAGCCTGCTGGCACCCGCGTCGCATTGCGCCAAGCTGCAATGCGGCATCATCAACTTCTTTTTCAGCCAGATCTTTCAGCGTTGATAACGCGCTGTTCTGCGCCATGACCTTCGCCCTCCACCTGTGTTACACCTGCGGGAAAATCAGCTCCAGTGCCTGGAGGGAATCTTCCCAGTCGGCGCGTTCAAAAATACCTTGTTGCAGAAATGCCTCCAGCTGCGGCCACAGGGCAATCGCTTTATCGAGCATCGGGTCGCTGCCTTTGGCGTACGCCCCGACGCTTACCAGATCGCGGTTGCGCTGGAAGCTGGAGAGCAGTTGTTTGAAGTTACGCACGCGGGCGTAGTGTTGCTCGGTGATCAAGGCCGTCATCGCACGGCTGATCGAGGCTTCAATATCAATTGCCGGGTAGTGCCCGGCTTCGGCCAGACGGCGCGACAGCACGATATGGCCGTCGAGGATCGCGCGCGCGGAGTCGGCAATCGGGTCCTGCTGGTCATCGCCTTCGGTCAGTACCGTATAGAACGCGGTGATGGAGCCGCCGCCGCTGATGCCGTTCCCCGCGCGCTCAACCAACGCCGGGAGCTTGGCGAAGACCGACGGCGGGTAGCCTTTGGTCGCGGGCGGCTCGCCGATGGCCAGCGCAATCTCACGCTGCGCCATCGCGTAGCGGGTCAGGGAGTCCATAATCAGCAGCACGTGCTGGCCCCGGTCGCGGAAATCTTCCGCAATACGCGTGGCGTAGGCGGCACCCTGCATACGCAGTAGCGGCGACACGTCCGCAGGCGCGGCGATCACCACCGAGCGGGCGCGGCCCTCCGCACCCAGAATGTTTTCGATGAAATCTTTGACTTCGCGACCACGCTCACCAATCAGGCCTACCACGATAACGTCCGCCTGGGTATAACGCGCCATCATGCCGAGCAGGACCGATTTACCCACGCCGGAGCCGGCAAACAGCCCCATACGCTGGCCGCGTCCCACGGTGAGCAGGGCGTTAATCGGCCGCACGCCGGTATCCAGTACGTGCTCGATTGGCGTGCGTTGCAGCGGGTTGAAGGGTTGGGTGATCAGCGCGCCGGTTTCGGTGGTATCAGGGGAGGGCAGGCCATCGAGCGGTTTGCCGCTTCCGTCCAGCACGCGGCCCAGCAGCGCCGGACCGAGCGGGAGCTGTTTGCCGCTTTGCAGGCCGTCACCGCTGATGTTTTTCGCGTAGACGCGGGCGCCGGGCAAAATCCCTTCCACTTCTTCAAGGGGCATCAGAAACAGGCGCTGACCGTTGAACCCGACCACTTCGCTTTCCACTTCACGCGTCTCCCCCCCGTCCTGACGCTCAATCACGCAGGTGGCGCCGAGCGGAAGTTGCAGCCCCGTGGCTTCCAGGACCAGACCGGTGGCGCGCGTCAGGCGTCCATAACGACGAACGGATGGCAGCTGCGCCATCTTCGTTTCAAAATTATCGAGCGTGTTAAGCCAGCGCGTAAGGCGAGCGGTCATCAGACGACTCCCGGTGCCGCCAGGCGGCACAGTTCCTGCCAGCGGGTCGCGACGCTGGCATCCAGATCGCCCTCATCCGCCGAGACCTTACAGCCTCCGTGATGGAGCGACGGATCGCCGCGCAGCCGCCAGCCGTGCAGGCTCAGCGTCGCGCCGAGGCTCTCTTCCACGCGCTGCAAATCATCAGGATGAACGCGCAGCTGCGGTTTGCCGCTGAACAGCGGCTCCTGCTGGAGCAGGGCCTGGATCTGCTTAATCAGCGCGGCGTTATCCACTACCGGCGTCTGGCCGATCACCTGACGGGCCGCCTCCAGCGCCATCTGCATCAGGCGCGAGGCAATCACGCTGTCGAGCGCATCCAGCGTGTGCTGAAACTCGCTCACCAGCTGCTGCATGCGGGCATGCAGCGGCGCCTGCTGCTGGCGCGCCTGCTCGATGCCCTGCTCTAAACCTTTCGCCAGCCCTTCCTGATAACCCTGTGCGTGCCCGGTCTGACGGCCTTCGTTCATCCCGGCGTTGAAGCCCTGCTCGTGCGCCTGCATTTGCATCTGGGCCAGCATCTGGGCGCGCTGTTCCTCTTCACTCAGCTCGGGTATGCCCGCCCCGGCGTCGCCCTCGTCGGACGACACAACGGCAGGGGTGAACTCTGCGGTGGGAGGGGAGAGGTCGTCAGGCGTCCAGCGCTTCCACGACAGTTCATCAGACATAGGTGTCGTCTCCGCTGCCAATCACCATCTCGCCGGTTTCTGCCAGACGACGAACAATAAGCAGGATCGCTTTCTGTTCGTTTTCCACCTGAGACAAACGCACCGGGCCACGGTTGGCCAGGTCGTCGCGCAGGATATCGGCCGCACGCTGGGACATGTTGCGCAGGAATTTCTCGCGCAGCGGCTGCTCGGCGCCTTTGAGGGCAATAAGCAGCGATTCGGAGTCCACCTCCTGAAGCAGGCGCTGGATACTGCGGTCGTCCACTTCGACCAGGTTTTCGAACAGGAACATCTCGTCGATAATTTTCTGCGCCAGCTCGCCGTCGAACTCGCGTACCGCCGTAATAACCGCCTCTTCCTGCTGCGTTTTCATCAGGTTGATGATTTCCGCTGCCGTTCTCACGCCACCCATTTTGCTGCGCTTGAGGTTCTGGCCGTCGAGCAGGTTGTTCAGCACTTCGGTCAGCTCCGCCAGCGCGGCTGGCTGGACGCCGCCGAAGGTGGCGATACGCAGCATCACGTCGTGGCGCAGGCGCTCGTCGAACAGCGCCAGAATATCGGCTGCCTGACCCCGTTTGAGGTGGACCAGAATGGTGGCGATAATCTGCGGGTGCTCGTCGCGAATAAGATCGGCGGCGCTTTGCGGCTCCATAAAGTTGAGCGTTTCGATCCCGCTGGCGGTGTCGCGCGTTTCGAGAATATCTTCCAGCAGGCTGGCGGCGCGCTCTTCGCCCAGCGCCTTAACCAGCACGGAGCGCAGGTATTCGTTGGCGTTGACGTTGAGCGCGGCAAACTGCTCGGCTTCCTGCTCAAACTCCGCCAGTACTTCGGTCAGCTGCTTGTTGGAGATCTGGCGCACGTTGGCCATCGCCGCGCTGAGGATCTGCACTTCTCGCTGGGAGAGGTGTTTAAACACCTCTGCCGCGCGATCTTCGCCAATGGTCATCAGCAGGATGACGCTCTTATCGGTGCCTGTAAGCGTATTACTCATGTTCGTTACCCATCCAACCGCGGATGACCAGCGCGACGACGCGCGGATCGTTATCTGACATTTCGCGAATGCGCTGGCTCATCACCTCTGCGCCCATACGCTGGTTAGCACGGCGCTGCTGCATCTGTTCATCTTTGCTGAGACGAACTTCAACCGCTTCTTCCTCGTCCGGACGCGCGTTCTTCTGTTCCAGCGCGGCTTTCTCGGCTTCAGCACGGCGCTGTAGCTGAGAACGAACGCCCTTACGCCACAGCAGCCACGCGACAATCAGCACCAGCAGCCAGCGGCCTGCGGACATCAGCTGATCGAAGAACGCCTGCTGTTGCCAGAACGGCAGTTCGCCACCGGTCTCATCCACCGGGTTGAACGGTGAGTTCACAACGTTGAGGGTATCGCCACGTTTTTCAGAGAAGCCCATCGCTTCGCGGGTTAAATCTTCGATCTGCTTCATCTGCTCCGCCGTGAGCGGCAGCGGTTTACCGTCCGGCAGCGTTTTGTAGTTCACCACCACGGCAACAGAGAGACGCTGAATATCGCCCGTGTTCAGTTTGGTATGGCGGATAGTCCGGTCGACTTCGTAGTTGGTCGTTTCGTTACGGCTGCTGTTACGCGGGCCGGTACTGTTCGCGGTCGAGGTCGTCTGCTGATTCGTTTGCTGACCGTTCTGCGGGTTTGCCGGCGGGGTGGAGATTGGCGCGGCGTTGGCAGGCGCAGGCTGGTTAGAGAGCGCGCCCGGCACACCGCCAGGATACTGTCCGCCGACCTGTTCCGTCTCATTGATCTGACGCGAGCGTAACACGGCGCGGGAGGCATCCCCGTTCGGGGCGTACTGCTCTTCGGTCTGTTCTTTATTCGAGAAATCAATCTGCGCTGTGACCTGCGCGTGTACGTTGCTGCTGCCGACCACCGGGCCCAGAATCGCTTCGATGCGACGCTGGAGACGGCCTTCCACATCCGCGGCGTATTTCAGCTGAGCGTCGTTGAGATCGCGCCCTGCGGTGTTGGACTGCGTCAGCAGATGACCACTCTGATCCACCAGCGTAACGTTACCCGGCGGCAGGCCGGCCACCGCACTGGAGACCAGGTGCGTGACGGCGCTGATCTGCCCTTCATCCAGCGCACGGCCAGGTTCGAGGTTAACGGTCACAGAGGCCGAAGGGGACTTTTGTTCACGGACAAACAGGGACGGCTTAGGCATCGCCAGGTGCACACGGGCACTTTTCACCGGGCCTAAAGTTTCAATCGTACGGGCCAGCTCACCTTCCAGTGCGCGCTGATAGTTAACCTGCTCGCTGAACTGACTGATGCCGAATTTTTCCTGATCCAGCAGCTCAAAACCAACCGCGCCGCCTTTTGGCAGCCCCTGCTGGGCGAGACGCAGGCGAAGCTCGTGCACTTTATCTGCCGGTACTTCAAGCGCACCACCGTTATCGGCAAAGCGATACGGGATGTTCATCTGGGTTAACTGGGTGACGATGGCACCGCCATCCTGGTCAGAAAGGTTGCTGTAGAGCGTGCGGTAATCCGGGCTTTTTGCCCATAAGACCATCGCGACAACGATCGCAATGGCGGCAGCGCCTGCCACAATCAACGGGATCTTAGGGTTGGCGCGAAGGCGGTTCATCCACTCGAGTGATTTATTCTGTGGCGCTGTCGATGCTGCTGTCGCACTCATTGCGCACCTCTTAAATCCTGGTGGTTTACGTTATTCGTGTAGAGAAACAAAACTGACTCCCGGGTCGGCAAACACGACAAAAGTTCCATACTGATGGCCCTGCCATTATTTGATGATTCGGGATTTTCTATGCGTCAAATAACCTGGTTTTTTAACGCTATTTACCGCCATTATCTTATTGACAAGCTGTTAGTCTTGACCTCGTAAAAAACCATCCAGGGGAGAGTCATGGCTATACAGGGCATTGAAGGGGTACTCAGTCAGTTACAGGCAACGGCGATGACCGCCCGTAATCAGAGCGTGGCTGACCAGCCGCCGGGCGTTAGCTTCGCCGGTCAACTGCATGCGGCGCTGGACCGGATCAGCGACAAGCAAAACGCGGCCCGTACCCAGGCTGAGAGATTTACCCTTGGCGAACCCGGCGTGGCGCTCAACGATGTGATGGCCGATCTGCAAAAAGCGTCGGTGTCATTGCAGATGGGGTTGCAGGTGCGTAACAAGCTGGTGTCGGCATACCAGGAAGTGATGGGGATGCAGGTTTAATCAATACCCATCTTACGCTGGCAGCCTGATGGCTTTAATGCCACAATATTTTTTTCTTCGCATGCAGGAAAGATGATGAAAAAAGTAGCAATTGTGGCTGCGATGCTGACGTTAGCGGGATGTGTTCAGGTAGATAACTATCAGGAAGTGATTAAGCACCCGGTACCTTCGCAACTGGCAGGTTACTGGCAGTCGAAAGGGCCGCAGAGCGCGATGGTGAGCCCGGAAGCGATCGCCACGCTGGTGGTGACGCCAGAGGGGGATACGCTGGATTGCCGTCAGTGGCAGCGCGTTATCGCGGTGCCGGGTAAGATCATGCTGCGTTCAGATGATTATTACAACGTGACCCGTAAGCTGGATGTCTATCCGCTGGAGCGTAATGGGGCGGCGCTGGAGTATGACGGTATGGAACTGTACAAGGTTGACCGTCCAACAGTGGAATGCGCAGATTACCTGAGTAAGAATCCGCTGGAGAGTAAGCTTCCGTAGCGGTAAAAGCAAAACGGCAATCATATTGCCGTTTTTAGGGTTTGCTCCCTCTCCCGGTGGGAGAGGGTCGGGGTGAGGGCATCAGGCCGCACTTTCCCAGCACTACAGCGCGTCCTCAATCACCCAGACGCTGACGCTTCCCCCGTTACAGAAGAACGTCCCTTCGCCATCCGCCGCCGTGGTCACGGTTTCCTCGCGGTTGCCTAAAAAATCACGCCAGGTCTTATTGCCGTAATTTTCCCCGAGGCAGATGGTCTTCTCGCCGTCATCACCATTCGACAGCACCACCACACAGCCCGGGTGCTCCTCAGTCCCGCTGCGGCTGAACGCAATGCAGTTTGGATGATCGAAAAACAGCGTCTGCACGCCGTGGGCAAAACGCTGCCGGGCGAGGATCAGCTCGTGGAGCTGTTCAATCACCGGCATATCGATGTGATACGTCTCGCCATCCCCGCCGGTGTCGTCATAGCTGGCGCCAAAAAGATCCGGATAGAACACGCTCGGCACGCCGTTTTCACGCAGCAGGATGAGCGCGTAGGCCAGCGGTTTGAACCAGGCTTCAACCGGGGCTTCCAGCGCCTGCAAGGGTTGGGTATCGTGGTTGGCTACCAGGGTCACGGCATGGAACGGATCGGCTTCCACTAGCGTACCGGTGAAAATCTGGCTCATATCGTAGTCGCGTCCCTGGCGTGACGCTTCGTGAAATTTCATTTGCAGCGGCGCATCAAACAGCATGGTTTTGCCGTCCACCTGATTGATGTAGTGCTGCAATTTATCCACTTCGTGAGACCAGTATTCCGCCACAATAAACAGCGGCTGCGGGGCCACCTCCTGGACGTGCTCAATCCACTCTTTATAGAACCAGGCCGGGATGTGTTTTACCGCGTCCAGGCGGAAGCCGTCGCAGTGGGTTTGCTCCATCACCCAGCGCGCCCAGTATTTGATCTCCTCCGTCACCGCATGGTTGCGAAAATCAATATTTTCACCCATCAGGTAATCGAAATTGCCCATCTCGTCGTCGACCTGATCGTTCCAGCCTTCGCCGGTGTAGTCGTTCACGATTTTGAAGATACCGTCCTCATTGGGGTTTTCAATGTGGTCGATACCGCTGAAGCATTTGTAATCCCAGATGAATTGCGAATACTGCCCGGCCCGAACGGGGAAGGTGTAACGCGTCCAGGCTTCGCATTCGATGATCTCATCGCTGATTTGGGTGCGATCCTGAGCATCCACACGCTGCACGCGGACGGGTTCCTTTTCATCGGCCCCCATTTTATGGTTGACCACCACGTCCAGAAGCACCGCAATCTGGTTGCTTTTTAAGGCGTTGATGGCCTCCAGCAGCTGGGCTTTATCGCCGTATTTGGTGGCGACGCTGCCTTTCTGGTCAAACTCACCGAGGTCGAAAAGGTCATAAGAGTCATACCCGACGGAATAGCCGCCGGATGCCCCTTTGTATGCCGGCGGTAACCAGACCATATTGATGCCGATTTCGTTCAGGTTGGGGGCTAATGCCGTGACTTCTCGCCACAGTTCACCGCCGGTGGGGTAGTACCAGTGAAAACATTGTAAAAGTGTTGGGTTGCGCATGCACCATCTCCATGAGGTCGCGAAACTCAAGTATGGAGCAGGTTTGGCAGAAATGCCTGGCGAACGAAACGGTTAACGTTTGCCCGCCAGTTAAATGGCTAATTAATATCGCTATTACTTTGCGGAACCAGGACATGACCGCCCTGGTTACCGTAGGTGGAGAGAACGGTTTTCTGGATGGAGGATTGCCCAACCAGCTTCGCCAGTTCATCCATTCTGGCTTGCAGCAACGTTTTTACCTGGCCTTCGTTGTCCAGGATCACCCGCAGCGTCGGGCGAAGCTGCTCCTGAATCTGCATCGAAGGTTCACTTTCCTGAGTGAGACGAGCCAGTGAGTGCACCGCATTAACATAGTCGGTTTCACAGATGATCAGATCATCCCATAGTCCCTGCCGGGCCAGTCGCAACATCAACTGGCTCTGCTCAAGGAGTTGCTGATAAAGGGCATAAAGTTGCGGTGCGTTACTCATTAGACGGCGTCCTGCATCAGTTGTGGCGTACCGGCAACCTCCTTCCACCCGTCAGCGATATTGCGCAGCAAGTTTTCCACCTCTTCGATGGCGCTGGCGTCGTTATTCACATTGGCGTGCAGGAGGCGACGTACCATATAGGCATAAAGGGCAATCAGGTTTTGCGTAAGCTCATCACCGTTATTTTCCACCAGGCCAACCTTCAGCCCGTTTTCGATAATGTTGATGGCTTTTGAGAGCGCCAGCCCTTTTGCCGGGATATTACCGTCTGCCAGGAACAGACGCGCGCGTACCAGCGCGCTGAGGGCTCCATCAAATAGCATGATAACCAGCTGCTGCTGGCTGGCGCTCATCACCGCGCTTTCAACTTCTATCTTTGCGTAGGCTTGCGTGCCTTTTGCGCCGTACATGTTATCCCCCTCGGGTCTGATTAGCGTTTACTACTTGTTGCTGGACGTATTTTCGAACTGCTGCGTCAGGTAGCTGCTGGTGTTGTTCAGCGAGGTCATCAGTACGTCCAGCTGGGTAAACTGGGCTTTGTACTGCGCCACTCTCGCGTCAATACGTTCGCTCACGGCGTTATATTGATCCGTTAACTTGTTCAGCGTTTTGCTGACGCCATCTTTGGCCGCCTGGATAATGCCTTTACTGGAAAGCCAGTCAGTCAGATGGGTGGCCATGGTGGTAGTGATCCCGGTGGTTTTACCGTCACCCACAACCAAATCTTTCACGGCAGACGGGTTATCCGTCAGCGCTTTTTTCAGCTTGTCGCTGTCCAGCTCCAGCTTGCCCGTGCTTGGATCTGAAGTAATGCCGACCTGAGACAGCGTTTTATAGGCGGTTCCGCCGACGGAGTTGCCCAGCATGGTTTTCAGCTGCGTCTGAATAGTACGCAGCGTGCTGTCCCCGAGCAGGGCACCGTTGCTGGAGTCCTGCGCATCTGTACCCGCATCAACCGCCGTATATTTGGTTAATGATGCAAAGCTGTCCTGAAGGGTGTTGTAGGCATCCACCCAGGCTTTCATCGCCGTTTCCGCTTTCGACGTATCTTTAGCGATCGTCAGCGTCTGGTTACCGGTGGTGACGTCGTTCAGGTTCAGGGTGATATCTTCCAGCGCATCGCTGATGGTGTTGCTGCTGTTTTCGATATCGACGTTATTCACCTTCAGCTTGGCGTTCTGCGCGGTGACGCTTTCTGTCATGCCGTTGCTGGCGTCGGTGCTGGTGCCGTTGTAACCCATAAAGGATTGCAGGGCGCTGTCGCCGCTCACGCTGATGCTGACCGCGTTGTCCGCCCCGGTTTCGGTGGAGGTGATGGACAGACGGTACTGACCATTACCGACGTTAATAATACTGGCGGTCACGCCGGCGTCAGCTTTGTTAATCGCATCGCGAATGCCGGTCAGCGAGGAGTTTGCCGCGCTGATATCGACGGTCACCGGATCTTTACCGTTACCGGCGGTAAAGGTGATCTTGCTGTCAGCCGTGGCAATGGCCGTTTTGGTATCCGGCTGCGCGTTTTTGGTCGTCAGGGTTTGCGCCTGCGCCAGCTGCGACACGCTGATGGTGTATTTACCGGCAATCGCGCTGCCGGTAGTGGTGGCGCTGAATGCCGTGGTACTGCTCGACGTGCTGGTCGCTGTAAACAGGTCGGCTTTATTCAGCGCGGTGTTGGCGGTCTGAAACGCTTCCAGTGAACTTTTCAACGTGCCGTAAGCGCTCAGCTTGGCGGTATACGATGTCTGTTGTTTGGAAATTGGCGTCAGCTGTGCTTTTTCGGCCGTGGTCAGACTATCCAGAATGTCTGCTAACTTAAGACCCGAACCAATCCCCAATGATGAAATACTTGCCATATTTATTCCTTAATCTATCGACACGTAGAACGAATAGTGGGGTTATCGGCCTTAATGGGGGAAAGTTTACGGTTAATTTCTTTTTTTTAATGGCGGGAATAACGGTAATAGAGAAGAGCTTTTCCGTGGCTAAAAAAATTAACGCGATCCTGAAAAAATATCTAAAGGTTGGTTTGGACCAGACGATAACACCTTTGACGGCGATGAAGCCGAAGGGTGGAAACCCAAATCTAACCAAACAGATTTGATGAACAACAGGAATCGAAATCATGGCACAAGTCATTAATACCAACAGCCTCTCGCTGATCACTCAGAACAACATCAACAAGAACCAGTCCGCTCTGTCTTCTTCTATCGAGCGTCTGTCTTCTGGTCTGCGTATCAACAGCGCGAAAGATGACGCTGCGGGCCAGGCTATCGCTAACCGCTTCACCTCTAACATCAAAGGCCTGACTCAGGCTGCACGTAACGCTAACGACGGTATCTCTCTGGCGCAGACCACTGAAGGCGCGCTGTCTGAAATCAACAACAACCTTCAGCGTATCCGTGAGCTGACCGTTCAGTCTCAGACTGGCACCAACTCCGATTCTGACCTGTCTTCAATCCAGGACGAAATCAAATCCCGTCTGTCTGAAATCGACCGCGTATCTGGTCAGACTCAGTTCAACGGCGTGAACGTGCTGGCTAAAAACGGTTCTATGGCGATCCAGGTTGGCGCGAACGATGGCCAAACTATCAACATTGACCTTCAGAAGATTGACTCTTCTACACTGGGTCTGAATGGATTCTCCGTTTCTAAAAGTTCTGTATCTGTTGGTGATGCAATTACTCAGTTGCCAAGTGCAACAGCAGGTAACCCGCCTGTTGAAATCTCCTTCGATGCGACAGTCAAATCTGATTTGAAACTGACTGATACGTCTAATCTTTCTCTCCATAACCTGAAAGATAAAGACGGTAATCTGACTGACCAGTATGTTGTACAAAATGGCGACAAAACCTATGCGGCAACTGTAGATGCAACTGGCAAAGTAACTTTAAACAAAGCAAATATTACTTATAGTGATGTTGCTAATGGCATTGACACCGCAACTCAGGCTGGCCAATTGGTACAGGTTGGCACCAGTGCTTCTGGTAACCCAACTGGTTTTGTATCTGTTCAGGGCAAAAACTTTGATGCAGGTACTGACGTACTGGTCAACAACGGCGGTGATGCAACTCTGGGTACCCCGACCACAACTGGTACTACTGTAGAAGCAGTATCTATCAATCTGAGCACTGGTACTAAGTCTGACGGTACTACTAATGTGACCGCTACAGGTGAGTTTGCTGGCGCATCTACCAACGATCCACTGGCTCTGCTGGACAAAGCTATCGCGTCCGTAGACAAATTCCGTTCTTCACTGGGTGCGGTCCAGAACCGTCTGAGCTCTGCCGTAACCAACCTGAACAACACCACCACCAACCTGTCTGAAGCGCAGTCCCGTATTCAGGACGCCGACTATGCGACCGAAGTGTCCAACATGTCTAAAGCGCAGATCGTTCAGCAGGCCGGTAACTCCGTGCTGTCCAAAGCTAACCAGGTTCCTCAGCAGGTTCTGTCTCTGCTGCAAGGCTAATCGCCTGATTACGCTTAAACCCCGCTTCGGCGGGGTTTTTTCTGTCCGCATTTACGCGTAACCCCCCAAATAACCCCTCATTTCACCCACTATTCACCCGATTAAAACCCCTCCAGAATCGGATAATCATGCCGATAACTCAACTAACGCAGGGCTGTTTATCGTGAATTCACTCTATACCGCTGAAGGTGTAATGGATAAACACTCGCTGTGGCAGCGTTATGTTCCGCTGGTGCGTCACGAAGCATTGCGCCTCCAGGTGCGTTTGCCGGCGAGCGTGGAACTGGACGATCTGCTACAGGCGGGCGGTATCGGGTTATTGAATGCAGTTGACCGGTACGACGCTCTGCAAGGAACGGCATTTACGACTTACGCAGTGCAGCGTATTCGTGGTGCGATGCTGGACGAGCTGCGCAGCCGCGACTGGGTGCCGCGCAGCGTACGCCGCAACGCGCGCGAAGTGGCGCATGCGATGGGGCAGCTGGAACAGGAGCTGGGGCGCAACGCGACGGAAACCGAAGTAGCGGAGCGTCTGGGCATTCCTGTTGAAGAGTATCGCCAGATGTTGCTCGATACCAATAACAGCCAACTCTTCTCTTATGATGAGTGGCGCGAAGAGCATGGCGATAGCATCGAGCTGGTGACCGATGAACACCAGCAAGAAAACCCGTTACACCATTTACTGGAAGGGAATTTACGCCAGCGCGTGATGGAAGCGATCGAAGCTTTACCGGAACGGGAGCAACTGGTGTTAACCCTCTATTACCAGGAAGAGCTCAATCTCAAAGAGATTGGCGCCGTGCTGGAGGTGGGCGAGTCTCGGGTGAGCCAGCTGCACAGCCAGGCCATTAAACGCCTGCGCACAAAACTGGGTAAGTTATAGGTGAGTCATTCGCCTTGGAAATGCCGCACAACGTATTGACAACCAGGAGTTATCATGACGGTGCAGCAATCTAAAAGACGGCCTTTAAGCCGCTACCTGAAAGACTTTAAACACAGCCAGACGCATTGCGCCCACTGTAAAAAATTACTCGACCGCATCACGCTGGTTCGTCGCGGTGAAATCGTGAACAAGATTGCGATTTCCCGCCTCGACACGCTGATGGATGAAGCCGCCTGGCTTGAAGAGCAAAAAGAGTGGGTAGCGCTTTGCCGTTTCTGTGGCGATCTCCATTGCAAAGAGCAAAGCGACTTCTTCGATATTATCGGCTTCAAGCAATTCCTGTTTGAACAAACGGAGATGAGTCACGGCACCGTGCGTGAATACGTGGTTCGCCTGCGCCGCCTGGGTCAGCATTTGACCATGCAAAATATCTCCCGCGATCTGCTGACGACCGGATACCTGGATGAAAATCTGGAACCCTGGTTGCCCGCCACCAGTACCAATAATTACCGCATCGCGCTGCGAAAGTACGCGCAATATAAAGTCCAGATGCCGGGCGTCATAAAGCAGAAAGTCCGCGCCGGAACAACTTCTGATATATATTAAAAAAGAATAAGATGTAGCGCAGCCGCCTTTGACGTTGCAGGCGATTTCTCTACACTACTCAAAAATTCCACTGTATCGGGGTACTTATGAAATTAGCACTTCTGGGTCGTCAGGCGCTGATGGGGATGATGGCCGTTGCGCTGGTCGCGGGGATGAGTGTGAAAACGTTCGCGGCAGAGAATCTGCTCAACAAAGTTAAAGAGCGCGGCACGCTGCTGGTTGGGCTGGAAGGAACCTATCCTCCGTTCAGCTTCCAGGGCGACGACGGTAAACTGACCGGTTTTGAAGTGGAGTTTGCGCAGGAGCTGGCGAAACACCTCGGCGTTAAAGCCTCCCTGAAACCCACCAAATGGGACGGGATGTTGGCGTCACTGGATTCCAAACGTATTGACGTGGTGATTAACCAGGTAACCATTTCTGACGAGCGTAAGAAGAAGTATGACTTCTCCACGCCGTACACCGTGTCCGGTATTCAGGCGCTGGTGAAGAAAGGTAACGAAGGCAGTATCAAATCCGCATCGGATCTGAAAGGTAAGAAAGTCGGCGTCGGTCTGGGCACCAACTACGAAGAGTGGCTGCGCCAGAACGTGCAGGGCGTGGACATCCGTACCTACGATGATGACCCGACGAAATACCAGGATCTACGCGTAGGCCGTATTGACGCCATTCTGGTTGACCGCCTGGCAGCGCTGGATCTGGTGAAGAAAACCAACAATACCCTGGCTGTCGCGGGTGATGCGTTCTCCCGTCAGGAGTCCGGCGTGGCGGTGCGTAAAGGTAACGAGGATCTGCTGAAAGCCATCGACGGCGCCATTGCTGAGATGCAGAAAGACGGCAGCCTGAAGGCGCTTTCTGAGAAGTGGTTCGGCGCAGACGTGACGAAATAAGTCTCTGACTGACAAAAAAAGGCGCTTTTAAAAGCGCCTTTTTTATTTCTCGCGCGTCTGCGTGCATAATGAAATAACAATTGTTTGCGTGACCGGAGGAACCATGTCACTACAGAATTTAACGCGCTTTCCCCGTCTGGAATTTATCGGCGCACCCACGCCGCTGGAGTATCTGCCGCGATTTTCTGACTACCTGGGGCGCGATATTTTCATTAAGCGTGACGATGTGACGCCCATGGCGATGGGCGGAAATAAGCTGCGCAAGCTGGAATTTCTCGCCGCCGATGCCCTGCGCGAAGGCGCGGACACGCTGATCACCGCCGGGGCAATTCAGTCTAACCACGTTCGCCAGACGGCGGCAGTGGCGGCGAAGCTGGGACTCCACTGCGTTGCCCTGCTGGAGAACCCGATCGGGACGCAGGCAGAGAATTACCTGACTAACGGTAACCGTTTGCTGCTGGATCTGTTCAACGTGCAGGTTGAAATGGTCGACGCGTTGACCGACCCGGCTGCACAGCTCGACGAGCTGGCGACGCGTCTGGAAGCGCAGGGTTTTCGTCCGTACGTGATCCCGGTTGGCGGCTCGAATGCGCTGGGTGCCCTCGGCTATGTTGAGAGCGCGCTGGAAATCGCTCAGCAGTGCGAAGGCGCGGTGAGTTTATCCTCGGTGGTGGTGGCGTCCGGCAGTGCGGGGACCCATGCTGGTTTAGCGGTCGGGCTTGAGCAACTGATGCCGGAGGTCGAGCTGATTGGCGTGACGGTTTCCAGAAGCGTTGCGGACCAGAAGCCGAAAGTCGTCACCCTGCAACAGGCGGTGGCTGAACAGCTTGCGCTTCAGGCGAAGGCGGAGATATTGCTGTGGGAGGACTATTTCGCGCCGGGCTATGGCACCCCCAATGATGAAGGGATGGAGGCCGTTAAGCTGCTGGCCCGTCTCGAAGGTATTCTGCTCGACCCGGTCTATACCGGCAAGGCAATGGCGGGCCTGATCGACGGCATCGCCCGCAAGCGCTTTAAGGATGAAGGACCCATTTTGTTTGTTCATACTGGCGGGGCGCCTGCGCTGTTTGCCTATCATCCTCATGTCTAAAAATCAGGTAGAAAAATAATAATGCAAGAAAGTATTCAACTGGTTATTGATTCGCTGCCGTTCTTGCTTAAGGGCGCGGTGTTTACTTTACAGCTCAGTATCGGCGGGATGTTCTTCGGGCTGGTGCTCGGGTTTGTGCTGGCACTGATGCGCATGTCGAACATCTGGCCGGTGCGGTGGCTGGCGCGGTTTTACATCTCCGTGTTCCGCGGAACGCCGCTTATCGCCCAGCTGTTTATGATTTACTACGGTCTGCCACAGTTCGGTATTGAGCTGGATCCGATCCCGGCGGCGATGATAGGCCTGTCGCTGAATACCGCGGCGTACACCTCTGAAACGCTGCGTGCGGCGATCTCCTCCATCGATAAAGGACAGTGGGAAGCGGCGGCCAGTATCGGGATGACCCCGTGGCAGACGCTGCGCCGGGCGATCCTGCCCCAGGCGGCGCGCGTGGCGCTGCCGCCGCTGAGCAACAGCTTTATCAGCCTGGTGAAAGACACCTCGCTTGCGGCGACCATTCAGGTGCCGGAGCTGTTCCGTCAGGCGCAGCTGATCACCTCGCGCACGCTGGAAGTGTTTACCATGTATCTGGCGGCCTCGCTGATTTACTGGGTGATGGCGACGGTACTGTCCGCTCTGCAAAACTATTTTGAAAACCAGCTTAACCGCCAGGAGCGTGATCCAAAATGAGTGCAATTGACGTCAAAAACCTGGTGAAAAAATTCCATGGACAAACGGTGCTGCATGGCATTGATCTTGAGGTTGAGCAGGGCGAAGTGGTAGCAATTATCGGCCCGAGCGGGTCAGGCAAAACCACGCTGCTGCGCAGCATCAATTTACTGGAGCAGCCCGAAGGCGGGACGATCCGCGTGGGTGATATCACCATTGATACCGGGAAACCCATCAGCCAGCAAAAAGGGCTGATTCGCCGCCTGCGCCAGCATGTCGGCTTCGTGTTCCAGAGCTTTAATCTCTTTCCGCACCGCACGGTGCTGGAAAACATTATTGAAGGGCCGGTCATCGTCAAGGGGGAACCTAAGGAAGACGCGACGGTCCGCGCCCGCGAGCTGCTGGCGAAGGTTGGGCTGGCAGGGAAGGAGACGAGCTATCCGCGTCGCTTATCTGGCGGGCAGCAGCAGCGTGTCGCCATTGCGCGCGCGCTGGCGATGCGCCCGGATGTGATCCTGTTTGACGAACCCACGTCCGCGCTCGATCCTGAGCTGGTCGGGGAAGTACTGAACACGATCCGACAGCTGGCGCAGGAGAAACGCACGATGGTGATTGTGACGCATGAAATGAGCTTCGCTCGCGACGTTGCCGATCGGGCTATTTTCATGGATCAGGGGAGAATAGTTGAGCAGGGGCCGGCTAAAGCGCTGTTTGCCAATCCGCAGCAGCCCCGAACCCGTCAGTTCCTTGAAAAATTCTTAATGCAGTAGCATTTTAGCGTTCAATTTGCTCCAGATGCCGCTTCTGGAGCAAATTATCCTCCCTTAAACTCCGTTCTGTTGCTTTTTTATTCCGACTGATGTGGATAAGCCATCGCCAAATTAAAGATAATCTGCCTGTGGCCGATATTTTATATAAATAATCATGCTTTATGTGTTAGGTTATATTCACCATAATAATGATTATCTTTATCAGAGGCTTCATTCAGTAAGTATGAGGGATATAGACTTTTTCACCTGGCGACGGGAATGCTTCCTCCGGTTTCAGGAAATGACCTGTGCCGAAGAGGTATATCAGGAACTTCAGCGACAAACGCAGGCGCTTGAATTCGATTATTATGCGCTTTGTGTTCGACACCCTGTGCCATTTACCCGCCCGCGAACCTCCGTCCATTCCAGTTATCCGCAACAATGGATGGCGCAATATCAGTCCGAGAATTATTTCGCCATTGACCCGGTGCTGAAGCCGGAGAATTTCATTCAGGGACATTTGCCCTGGACGGATGAATTATTCACGGATGCCCAGCAATTATGGGACGGCGCGCGGGACCACGGATTACGCAAGGGAATAACGCAGTGTCTGATGATGCCAAATCATGCGCTCGGTTTCCTCTCCGTGTCATGTACCAGCTTACAGGCACACTCGATATCCAGTGAAGAAGTTGAGCTGCGTTTACAAATGCTCGTCCAGATGGCGCTCACCACACTGTTACGCTTTGAACATGAGACGGTGATGCCGCCTGAAATGAAATTCAGCAAGCGTGAGCGGGAAATTCTGAAGTGGACCGCAGAAGGGAAGACGTCGGCAGAAATCGCCATCATTCTCTCCATCTCGGAAAATACCGTCAATTTCCATCAAAAGAATATGCAGAAGAAATTCAACGCACCGAATAAGATCCAGATAGCGTGTTATGCCGCGGCGACGGGGCTTATCTGACTGATATCACGTTCTGCGTGTCAGACGAGAAAACGGCTGAATGCTTTGCATCCAGCCGTTTTTGTTACTGGCGGTAGGCTTGTTTAATTTGCTTAACCGTATTGGCAAAAACAGCGGATTCCGCCTGGTCTTCCATCTGCGCGATCTGTTTTTCCATTTTAATGATCACACGACCAGCATCAGCCTGGCCCATCGCCTGTAGCATAAGCGTCAGCAGCGACTTCAGGCAGTTTACTTCCTGTGCCAGTTCCTGGTTATTCTCGGCAGTGGCAAATTCAGGTGTGCTCATTTATTTTCCTCATTATAAAACAGCGCATGAGCGCGACGATGAAAGTTAAGGCGGCGGAGTATACCACAAGCTACGGCAAAAAATGCAGTGGTTGTTTTTTATACTTATCGCGCAGTGATTATTGGGCGGCGCGGATTATGAAGGTACCCTGTCCAATATGTTAGCGACAATTAAATGTTTATCCCCGGTTCGCCATTCGTTAATTGTTGTTACAAAAAATCGCGCGCTCTTTTTCGTTTGAGTTAACAACTGTTTTAGTAACTTTTCGAATGTCGATGCTAAAAAATAGCGGTAAAAGCCCGGCGGGCAAGGGTTTTCTTTCCACTTACTGTACAGCTTAATTTCCAAAAACGAGACCAGAATCGAATAGCCGATTTTTTAGCGTTTTAATCTTGCATGGAAAACCGTTAATATAAACCCAATTAGCAGTCAGTAGCGTTATCCCTATTCTGGAGACATTTCCTTTGATCAACGTCCTTCTTGTTGATGACCACGAACTGGTGCGCGCAGGGATACGACGCATTCTTGAAGATATAAAGGGTATTAAAGTTGCCGGCGAGGCGTGCTGTGGCGAAGATGCCGTCAAATGGTGTCGCGCTAACTCCGCAGACGTGGTGCTGATGGATATGAACATGCCCGGTATTGGCGGGCTTGAAGCCACGCGCAAAATCGCGCGCATGTTCGTTGATACCAAAGTTATCATGCTGACCGTCCATACCGAAAATCCGCTGCCTGCCAGGGTTATGCAGGCGGGTGCTGCCGGGTATCTCAGTAAAGGCGCCGCGCCGCAGGAAGTTGTCAATGCGATCCGCACCGTACACGCCGGGCAGCGCTACATCGCTTCTGATATTGCTCAACAGATGGCTCTGAGTCAGATTGAACCGGAAAAAACGGAATCTCCGTTTGCCAGTTTGTCTGAGCGCGAATTGCAGATTATGCTGATGATCACTAAAGGTCAGAAGGTGAATGAGATCTCAGAGCAGCTGAATCTCAGCCCGAAAACGGTCAACAGCTATCGCTATCGAATGTTCAGTAAATTGAACATTCACGGTGATGTCGAACTGACTCACCTGGCCATTCGCCATGGTTTGTGCAATGCGGAGTCGTTAATAAGTCAGTGAGTGAAGCGTTCGATTCAAAAGCATTTCTGAAAACCGTCACCAGCCAGCCAGGCGTCTATCGTATGTACGATGCTGGCGGTACGGTTATCTATGTCGGTAAGGCGAAAGATCTGAAGAAACGCCTTTCCAGCTATTTCCGCAGCAACCTTGCCTCCCGTAAAACCGAAGCGCTGGTCGCACTTATACACAACATTGATGTCACCGTAACGCATACGGAAACGGAAGCGCTGCTCCTTGAGCACAACTACATTAAGTTGTATCAGCCGCGCTACAACGTTCTGCTGCGCGATGACAAGTCCTATCCGTTTATCTTTCTGAGCGGCGACACGCACCCGCGGCTGGCGATGCATCGTGGCGCTAAGCATGCAAAAGGTGAATATTTCGGCCCCTTCCCGAACGGTTATGCCGTGCGGGAAACGCTGGCGCTTTTGCAAAAAATCTTTCCTGTTCGCCAGTGCGAAAACAGTGTTTATCGCAACCGTTCGCGGCCATGCCTGCAATATCAGATTGGCCGCTGCCTGGGGCCGTGCGTTGAAGGGCTGGTGAGCGAAGAAGAGTACGCGCAGCAGGTGGAATATGTCCGCCTGTTTTTAGCCGGGAAAGACGATCAGGTGCTGACGCAACTGATTGCCCGTATGGAAAAAGCCAGCGCGGCGCTGGAATTTGAGGAGGCCGCACGCATCCGCGACCAGATTCAGGCGGTGCGCAGGGTGACTGAGAAGCAGTTTGTTTCCAATACGGGCGACGACCTCGATGTTATCGGCGTAGCCTTTGATGCCGGTCTGGCCTGCGTTCATGTGCTGTTTATTCGTCAGGGTAAAGTGCTCGGCAGCCGCAGCTACTTCCCGAAAGTGCCGGGCGGCACTGAGCTGGGTGAAGTGGTGGAGACCTTCGTCGGTCAGTTTTATTTGCAGGGCAGCCAGATGCGTACGCTGCCCTCGGAGATCCTGCTCGACTTCACGCTCGACGATAAAACCCTGCTGGCGGAGTCGCTTTCAGAGCTGGCAGGCCGCCGGGTGAATGTCCAGACGAAACCGCGCGGCGATCGCGCGCGCTATCTGAAGCTGGCGCGAACTAATGCCGCCACGGCGCTGACCACTAAACTTTCCCAGCAGTCGACTGTCAGCCAGCGTTTAACCGCGCTTGCTACGCTGCTCAAGCTGCCGGAAGTGAAACGCATGGAATGCTTCGACATCAGCCATACGATGGGTGAGCAGACCGTGGCGTCGTGTGTGGTCTTTGATGCCAATGGTCCGCTGCGGGCAGAGTATCGTCGCTATAACATCACCGGCATTACGCCCGGTGACGATTATGCCGCCATGAACCAGGTGCTTCGCCGTCGCTATGGTAAAGCGATTGAAGAGAGCAAAATCCCGGACGTTATCCTTATCGACGGCGGGAAAGGGCAGTTGGGGCAGGCGAAGGCGGTATTTGAATCGCTCGACGTGGAGTGGGATAAGAACCATCCGCTGCTGCTGGGGGTAGCGAAAGGGGCAGATCGTAAGGCTGGCCTGGAAACGCTGTTCTTTGAGCCGGAAGGCGAGGGCTTTAGCCTGCCGCCAGATTCCCCTGCGCTGCATGTGATCCAGCATATCCGCGATGAGTCGCACGATCATGCCATCAGCGGGCACCGTAAAAAACGGGCGAAAGTGAAAAATACCAGTACCCTTGAGACGATTGAAGGCGTCGGGCCAAAACGTCGCCAGATGCTGTTGAAGTATATGGGCGGATTGCAAGGATTACTCAACGCCAGTATGGAAGAAATTGCAAAAGTGCCGGGTATTTCGCAAGGGCTGGCAGAAAAGATCTACTACTCGTTGAAACATTGAGGGCTCTGTAGCAACATAGAGCTAAATTTTACTGACAACAGACAGTTACCGTCATCATGCGATTTAATATCCCTACGTTGCTCACTCTCTTTCGCGTTGTGCTCATTCCGTTCTTCGTCCTGGCATTTTACCTGCCGGTCGTCTGGGCGCCTTTTGCCTGTGCGCTTATTTTCCTGATTGCTGCCGTGACGGACTGGTTTGACGGTTATCTGGCGCGTCGCTGGAACCAGAGCACCCGCTTTGGCGCGTTCCTCGATCCGGTTGCGGATAAGGTGATGGTAGCAATCGCGATGGTGCTGGTGGCGGAACATTATCATACATGGTGGGTGACGCTGCCTGCCGCGACCATGATTGGCCGTGAGATTATTATCTCTGCCCTGCGCGAGTGGATGGCGGAGCTGGGTAAACGCAGCAGCGTGGCGGTGTCCTGGATCGGTAAAGTCAAAACCACCGCACAGATGGCGGCGCTGGTATGGATGCTGTGGCGTCCCAATGCCTGGGTAGAGTGGGCCGGCATTGGTCTGCTGTGGGTTGCGGCGGTGCTGACGCTGTGGTCAATGCTGCAATATTTGAACGCTGCGCGCGGTGATTTGCTTGAACAGTGATCGTTTCGGCTTAATTTTCAGCAAACGATCCTGAGATGCAAAAAATAACGTTGACTCAAAACGTCATATCAGTAGAATGCAACGCATCGAACGGCGGCACAGTTAGCCGGACGACAATGAAATCAAGTGGTTAGGAAGTAGTTAAATAGTTACTTGATGACATGCGGGAATAGCTCAGTTGGTAGAGCACGACCTTGCCAAGGTCGGGGTCGCGAGTTCGAGTCTCGTTTCCCGCTCCAGATTAGTGCATCGGCAGTTTGCGGGTGCAGGTCGAAAGACAACAGATTTAAGGCGCGTTAGCAAAGCGGTTATGTAGCGGATTGCAAATCCGTCTAGTCCGGTTCGACTCCGGAACGCGCCTCCACTTTCTTCCCTGGCCGGATGGTGGAATCGGTAGACACAAGGGATTTAAAATCCCTCGGCGTTCGCGCTGTGTGGGTTCAAGTCCCACTCCGGCTACCATGGGAAAAAGCAGAATAATCAAAGCAATAAGCAGTGTCGTGAAACCACCGAAAGGTGGTTTTTTTGTGCCTGCCATTCTGCTAATCAATAACCTTCATTTCTGACCCTCACGTAATAAAACAACGATCCTTTTCAACGGAATTAAACAGATACCCATTATGCTATCGTGTAGCGGGCGCGATTTGCAGTGTGAAAATTTGCAGGTTTGCGATCCTGATCCCCCATGCCATTACCTCATTTAAGGGACGCTATGTCTTTACCGCCATTGTATGCACTGCGTGCCTTTGAAGTTGCTGCGCGGTTGAACTCCTTCAGTAAAGCCGCTGAAACGCTCAATATTACGCCGGGCGCGGTCAGCAGACATGTTCGTACCCTTGAACTGTGGTTCGACTGCGAGCTTTTCAGAAGGCAAGGTCCTCGCGTGGAGGTCACTGAAGCCGGGCGAGTGCTTGCCGGACAGCTGAACGAAAGCTTCACGAGCATTGAATGGGCCTGCCGGGCATTTCGCAGTGAAAATCACCTGCTGCGGCTTAAAGCACCCAGTACCCTGACCATGAGATGGCTTCTCGACGTGCTGCGATCTTTTCGCAACAACCATGCAAAACCACAGGTTGAGATTGCCAGCGTCTGGATGGACATTGATACCGTTGATTTCAATCTTGAGCCCTACGACTGCGCCATTCTTCTCGGCAATGGGCGTTTTGGTGACACAACGGAAAGCCAGCTGCTTTTTCATGAATGGCTTATCCCGGTTTGTACCCCATCACTTATCGAACCGGCCCGGCAGCGGCTTCCGCAATGCGATCTGATCCATCCTTCACCGGACAGACGGGACTGGCGACGCTGGCTGCGAAGAACAGGATTGTTCCCGGGGCTCGATATGAGCAGCGGTATGGTGTTCGATACCCTTGAACAGGGGAGTATCGCCGCGATGAACGGGCACGGCATCGCTATCGCCGACCTGCATCTCACGCTTGATGCCCTGAAAAGTGGCCTGCTGGGCCTGCCTTTCAGGGAAGCTATCGCGACCGGGGATGGCTACTACCTCGTCTGGCCAAAAAATTCACTCAAAAGAGAGAGCATTCAACATCTTCTGGCCTGGCTGCAAAACCATACCCCGGTCGTTCCGGCTCTGGATATTCTTTATCTGGAATACGATGAAAGCCGGGTGTATTAATACCGTTATGAGTAAGAGATGTTTGCCATCTTTTTATAGCGTTCTGGTAAAGCGCTGTTCAGGCTGAGCACCTTATCCAGAATATAAAATGCTGGCGTGTTTTTCTGCTGTTCAGCGTCAATAATTGCCGCGCGTAATAGCGTGGCGGCAGACGAAATCTTGTTAAAATAGTCCTCAGACTCCGGCGTCTGTAATTCACCAGAAGTGGCGTAACGCACGTCCGGCCAGCCAGAGAAGTTGAGCAGCGGGAGAGGGTTGCCTGCTTCGGGCTGACAGGATGAAAGCAACGCAGCTGCTTTTTGGGGATCGCGATAGGCAACTGAAAGCATATACGCGCGCTGCGAAAACGGTAACAGGGCGTCAGAATGATTTTTGGTGGAGATAAGCATGGTCATAAAATTCGCTAAATCGCCACCTGATGGGGTTTCAGATGGCGATATAATTTTCATTAACTGAAATAAAGCATCAAGTGTCATGTTTGCCCCGGTTCCTCACATTATGACTATTCAGTTTGCGCCTGAATGTTTTAATTGGCCCACCGTCCGGGTAGGTCGAGAGGATAATATTGGAAGGCGTACGTTTTTGAAAAACGATTAATAATCGCAATCACTGTGAGTTTTTCTCACTATAGCCTTTTCGTTTCACACGCCACCCAGATACGCCTTTCTCACCTCCGGATCCTTCAGCAACGCCTCGCCGCTGCCGCTTAACCGAATCTGCCCGTTAACCATCACATAGCCGCGGTCGGACAACTTCAGCGCGTGGTGCGCATTCTGCTCGACCAGAAAAATCGTCATTCCGTTACGGGCCAGTTCGCGCAGCGTCTGGAAAATCTGTTTAACCACGATTGGCGCGAGGCCGAGGCTGGGTTCATCCAGCAGCAGAAGTTTAGGACGGCTCATCAGCGCGCGGGCGATAGCCAGCATCTGCTGTTCACCGCCGGAGAGCGTCATCGCCCGCTGGTTACGTCGCTCCTTGAGGCGGGGGAAGAGGTCGAACATGCTTTGCATATCTTCCGCTGCATGCTGATTGCCGACGGGGATTGTCCCCATCAGCAGGTTCTCTTCTACAGACATATCCGGGAAAATGCGTCGTCCCTCAGGTGCCTGCGCGATGCCACCGGTGGCAACATAGTGGGTGGATTTGTGGCTGATATCCTCGCCGCAGAAGAGGATCTGCCCGTTGCGGATCCGGGGCTGACCAAAGACAGACATCAGTAATGTTGACTTCCCCGCGCCGTTAGCGCCAATCAGGGCCACGGTTTCCCCTTTGTTAACCTCAAGCGAAACCTGCTTCAACGCCTGGATCACCCCGTAGAAAACATCCACATCCTGAAACTGAAGCATCGGTTCGCTCACAGATTTACCTCGCTTTCGTCGGTGCCCAGATACGCGGCAATCACTTTTTCATTGTGCTGGATCTCAGCCGGTTTACCTCTGGCAATCACATCGCCATGATCGAGCACAATGATGTCATCTGAAATGCCCATCACCATCCCCATATCATGCTCGATCAGCAAAACCGTGATGTCATGGTGGTCGCGCAGGAACCGGATGATCTCACTCAGCTTGTGCGTTTCCACCGGGTTCAGGCCGGCAGCAGGTTCATCGAGACAAATCATCTCCGGGCCGGTACACATGGCGCGGGCGATTTCGAGGCGTCGTTGCTGGCCATAGGACATTTCCCCGGCCAGACGGTTCGCGCAATCCACCAGATCCACCACCTCCAGCCAGTAAAACGCCCGGTCCAGCGCATCGTTCTCTGAGCGACGATACGCAGGGGTGTTCAGCACCCCCGCCAGCAGATTGCGGTTGACGCGCATGTGCTGTGCCACCAGCAGGTTTTCCACAACGGACATCTCGCGGAACAGGCGGATGTTCTGAAACGTGCGCGCAAGACCCGCGCGGTTCACCAGATGCGTGCCGCCAAACATCTTATAGAACAGGCGTTGACCAAGCTGCGCCGGGTTGAGCCAGTCGCCCGGCTGGAATTTCTGGCCGAGCACCTGAATGACATTGGTGGTTTTATTTCGTGCATTGAACAGAATGTTGCCGCCGGAGGCCCGGTAGAAACCGGTCAGGCAGTTAAAGACGGTCGTTTTTCCCGCGCCGTTAGGCCCAATGAGTGCGGTAATGGAGCCGCGCTGCACCTCAAGATTGACGTCGTTTAAGGCCTTGATCCCGCCGAAGTGCATCATCAGATGTTCTACACGTAAAATCGTTGCGTTCATGGCGCCACTCCTTTACGCACGGCAAATCCGCTGCGGTTGATGCGGATCAGACCGCGAGGACGCCAGATCATCATCACCACCATCAGCATGCCAAACAGCAGCACGCGATATTCCGCAAAGCTGCGCAGCAGTTCCGGCGTGACGGTCAGCACAAAGGCGGCCAGTACGACGCCGACGGTGGAGCCCATCCCGCCCAGGACCACAATGGCGAGGATCAGGGCCGATTCAAAAAAGGTGAAAGAGGTCGGGTTAACAAACCCCTGGTAGGTGGCAAAAAACACTCCGGCGATACCTGCCGTCGATGCGCCCAGGGTGAAGGCCGAGAGTTTGACCAGAACGTGATTCAGCCCCATTGAACGGCAGGCAATCTCATCCTCACGGAGCGCTTCCCACGCCCGTCCAATGGGCATTCGGGTCAGCCGGTGTTTAATGTACAGCACCAGCATGACTACCAGGAACAGCACCGCATAGATGAAGATAAACTTCAAGTTGGGGTTATAGGTCAGGCCGAAGAACTCGTGGAAGGGGACGCCGCCTTCTTTGGCGCGTCGGCCAAACTCCAGACCAAAAAAGGTCGGGGCAGGGGCTGAAACGCCGTTAGGCCCGCCGGTGAAGGTGAGCCAGTTGTTCAGCACCAGGCGGATGATCTCGCCAAACCCGAGCGTGACGATGGCGAGATAATCCCCGTGCATGCGCAGCACCGGAAAGCCGAGCAGGGCGCCCGCGCCCGCGGCCATTAGCGCCGCCAGCGGCAGCATGCTCCAGAACCCAAGCCCCAGGTACTGATACCCGAGCGCCAGCCCGTAAGCGCCGATGGCATAGAAGGCGACATAACCCAGATCCAGCAGCCCTGCCAGGCCAACAACAATGTTCAGCCCAAGACCGAGCAGGACGTAGATCAGTCCGAGAATGGCAACCGTCAGAACGTATTTAGTGGCCACAAACGGGAAGCAGATCGCCAGTGTGACAATCAGCGGAATGATCCAGCGCATGCGGCTTTTATATGCCGGTGGCCGGACATACACGCCCGCATTGTCGGATTCAAACCGCGCCTGTAAACGTTTTCCGGCCGCCGTAGCTGAAAAGGCGCTCAGTAAAAAGCGTCCCACCATCACCGTGCCTACAATCCACGCCAGCCGCTGGCCGTCAAAGGTAAAGCTGTAACCATCCAGTATCACGCCCGCAATCGGGCCGAAAATAATCAGGGCGATCATTCCGGAAAAAATCGAGTCCAGAATGCAGCGCTTCAGGGAAAAACCGTCAGAGGTCATCGCGTTGTTCCTTACACTTTAGCCACGACGGGGCGGCCCAGCAGCCCCTGAGGACGAAAGATCAGAATTAAGACCAGCAATCCAAACGAGAACACGTCTTTATAATCCGAGTTCACCATCCCGGAGAATTGCGCTTCTGCGACGCCCAGAATCAGCCCGCCAAGCATCGCACCGGGCAGAGAGCCGATGCCGCCCAGCACCGCCGCCGTAAAGGCCTTGATGCCGATAACAAACCCGACGTAAAAATCAAAGGTGCCGTAATTCATGGTGATTAGCACGCCCGCCAGCCCGGCCATGGCTGCGCCGATAACAAACACCAGCGAAATAATTCTGTCGGTGTTGATACCCAGGATGGAGGCCATCTTACGATCCTGCTGTACCGCACGGCACATGCGTCCTAAGCGGGTACGGTTGATAATCCAGGTCAGCACCAGCATGCCCGCGAACGAGGCGATGAGAATAAAGACTTTGGTATAGGTTATCTGGACAAACCCTTCGCCGAGGTGAAAACGCAGCACGCCATCAAGCATGGTGGGCACGCCCTGCTGGCGCGGGCCCTGGCTGAGCTGGACGTAGTTTTGCAGTATCAACGACATCCCGATGGCCGAAATCAGCGGTGCCAGACGCGTCGAGTTGCGTAGCGGCTTATAGGCGATGCGCTCAATCGTCCAGCCATAAACGCCGGTGATCACGATGGTGAAAACCAGCGTCCCCAGGATCAGCAGCGGAAAGGAGTGGAGTCCAAAAAACGCCAGCAGGGCCAGGCCAATGGCCGAGAGATAGGCGGAGATCATATACACTTCGCCGTGGGCGAAATTGATCATACCGATGATGCCGTACACCATGGTGTAGCCGATGGCGATAAGACCGTAGACCGAACCCAGCGTTAAGCCATTAATTAATTGTTGCAGGAAGAATGTACTCATGGTCGCGCACCTGAATAAAGGGTTACGCCGACAGTCAGACCTGCCGGCGCTGAGCAGATTCCGTCCCGTTATGGCACTTCTTTATATTTGCCTTTGTCATCCCACTGATAGACCACGTAGTCAGAGACTTTGAGGTCACCTTTGCTGTCCCAGGCTTTTTTACCCATCACCGTGTCGACAGGGTTGGCCTTCAGCCACTCGCTGGCTTTTGCGGAATCCGTCCCTTTTGTGGCCTTGAATGCCGCCGCGATAGCCTGCACAGACGCGTAGGCGTAGAGGGTGTATCCCTCGGGTTCAAATTTACCGGCGCGGAATTTCTCGATGACGGCTTTTCCGTCCGGGATCTGGCGCGGATCTTTACCAAAGGTCATGTAAATACCGTTGGTGTACTGCGCCCCACCGGCGGCGGTGACCATCTCTTCATTGACGATACAGTCTCCCGAGAAGAACTTCGCCTGCACGCCCTGTTCACGCATCTGGCGAACCAGCGGGCCCGCTTCCGGGTGACAGCCCCCGAAGAACACCACGTCCGGTTTTTGTGCGCCGATTTTGGTCACCAGCGCGTTAAAGTCTTTCTCCCCGCGGGATAACCCTTCGTACATCACCTCCTTCACGCCGCGTTTCGCCAGCGCCGCTTTAGTGGCGTCCGCCAGCCCCTGACCGTAGGTGTCTTTATCGTGGATGATGACCACCCGTTTGGCTTTCAGCTTATCAAGAATGAAATCGCTGGCGACCTGGCCCTGCTGGTCGTCACGTCCGCACATGCGAAATATATCGCTCATGCCACGTTCGGTAATAAGCGGGTTCGTTGAGCCGGGGGTGATGGAGAGGATCCCTGCATCGCTGTAGACCTCGGAGGCGGGCATGGTCGACGAGGAGCAGAAGTGGCCGACGACCGCTTTCACCTTATCCTGATCGACTAAGCGGTTGGCAACGGCGACGGCCTGTTTGGGCTCGCAGGCGTCGTCGCCCTGAACCAGTTTGATTTTCTCACCGTTGATCCCACCGGCGGCGTTAATGTCTTCCGCCGCCTGCGTAGCGCCATGCCAGTATTGATCGCCGTAGGTTGCGTTCGGGCCTGTGAACGGCCCGGCCACGCCGATGACGATATCGGCCTGCGCGGAAAAGGCCGTCACCAGACAACCGGCCAGCACCAGGGAGAGGGGAGTTTTGGTAAATTTCAGCGACATTATTATGTTCCTTAGCAAAGAGGTTTTTGCACCAGGTATAAACCCGAACGCCTGATGGCATCGTAAATCCAAAAACAAGAGCGAGAACAAAATGCACTTTAGAAGCAATCTCATGCTTAATACGGCGAGGATCCCACGCACCGCGAAGCGCGCAGAACATTAAGCAAAAAGGTTGCCAGAATGGTTAATCCCTTGACCGGGTCACAACACGTTGAGTATAGAGCGCCGTTTTATGCGTCTTTGCGGGATGAGATGAATTTACAGCGGAGATCACATCTCCTTAACAACAAAGCCCATAAGTTGTGCAACGGTCACGATTTGCACGTTTTTGCAGCAATAAAGACCTAAACTTCAGATAGGCACGCGCGGCGATATATGTCAGGATCGTTTTTTTTATCAGGAGTATCAGCAATGGCTGAAGGCCCATTAAATGAAAGCGAGATGGCGTGGCTGGAAGAGACATTAATCTCTTACGGTCACGACGATGCATCCGTGATTGACGTGTCCGAACTGGACGGCATGCTTACCGCAGTACTTTCCGGTCCCGTTGTGGTGGAGCCCGACACCTGGCTGGTGGCGGTCTGGGGTGGTGAGAAATATATTCCGCGCTGGAAAAACGATCGTGAGATGAACCGTTTTATCGATCTCTGCTTTAAGCACATGAACGATATTGCCGAGCGTTTGAGCGAATACCCGGATCAGTTTGAACCGCTGTTTGGCTATAACGACGTTGACGGTCAGAGCTATACCGTGGTGGAAGAGTGGTGCTATGGCTACATGCGCGGCGTGGCGCTGACGGACTGGTCATCCCTTCCGGAAGCGCTGGAAGCGGACCTGGCGGTGATTGCCCTGCACGGGACGGAAGAGAACAGCGAGAAGCTGGATGCGCTGACCGAAGAGGAGTACATGGCCAGCATCGAAAGCATTCAGCCTGCGGCGCTGCGTTTGTATAACTACTGGGTGGCTAACCCGCAGCAGCCGGAAGCGAAAAAGCCGATCGTGAACGGGTCGAAGGTGGGGCGTAACGATCCGTGCCCGTGCGGGAGTGGGAAGAAGTTTAAAAGCTGCTGCCTGCATTAAATCAATTATTACTGTGGCCTGAATGGGGCACGGGTGTTGAGTCCCCGCTAAAATCGGCGAACCGGAGACCAGATGACAAGGGCTGGACGCCATGGATGGCGGCCAGAGGCGAATCGAGACAGGATGTCGAGTTGAGCCGACCGCAGGCAGATGGTCGGGAGGTGAGCGCAGTGCGAAGCACCGATTTTCCGCGGGGCCGCGGGGATTGATAAGGGGGCCGCGGCGGCCCCCTTATCCCGTTCACATGCTGTGAAAAAATTATATTCTGTTGATCTTAAGGTGAACGGAACAGTACCTCAGGACCTGTATAAATAAGTTATCCCACTTCCGGCAGCATCCCCGCTGCAATCAGCACCTGCACCAGAATAATCACCACCCCACAACCAAACACCGCGCACAGCATTGGCGTACCGCCCGCTACGCGATACCCCTGCTGCGGATGTTGCTGGCGGCTCTTCCACGCCAGCAGGGAAGGCAGCAGCAGGGCCAGTACCGATAACGCCACGCCAGCATACCCCAGCGCCATCACAAACCCGCGCGGGTAAAAGAGCGCGAAGGCCAGCGGCGGCAGGAAGGTCATCGCCCCCGTCTGTAAGCGTCCCGCAACGGTATTGCGACGCTGGAACAGATCCGCCATATAGTCAAACAGGCCAAGCGCTACGCCGAGGAAGGACGTTGCCAGCGCCAGGTCTGCAAACAGATGTACCGCCAGCTCCACGTGTGAAGAGGCCACCACGTTACGCAGGGCAACCAGGAATCCATTCAGACCAGAATGCTCTGCCATCAGTCCGATAAAGGTATTGGAATCAATACTGCCCAGCGTCACCAGCTGCCAGAACAGGTAAGCAATCAACGGAATGGCGCTGCCGATAACAAAGACGCGGCGCAGCTTGCGAATATCACCGTTCATATAGCTCACGATGCTCGGCACGCTGCCGTGAAAACCGAAGGAGGTGAAAATAACCGGGATGGCCGAAAGCGCCAGACCTTTCTCCAGCGGGAGGGAGAGCAGGTTAACCTTGTGCACATGCGGTGCCAGCAGCACCAGCATCACAATCAGGAAGAGAATTTTGGCGCTGAACAAAAAACGGTTAAACAGATCGACCAGCGATGTGCCCGCGCAAACTACGCCGCCACCGATCAACGTAAAGACAATGGCACCTGTTTCCGGTGAAAGCGACGCACCGAAGCCGTCATTGATACTTGACGCAATCAGCTCCCCGGCGCCGCTGATGTAAGCGGCAGTCAGGGCGTACATCAGGAACATCATGCTGAAACCGGTGATCCACTGCCCGTAGCGTCCAAGATAGCGTGCAGCCAGGGAGCCTAAGCCAGTATCGGCAGGGACATGCTGATAAACCTCCAGCAATAATAGCGCGGTGTAACACATCAGGGCCCACAGACCGCCAAGCAGCACTACGGTAACCCCAAACCCGACGCCGGCGGCAGCCAACGGCATGGCCAACATTCCTGCGCCAATTGTCGTTCCGGCGACGATAAAAATACTTCCCAGAGTTCTGTTCTTCACGCTTTCCTCTACAACGCTTCCATACCGCGACTCATTCTGCGGCGCAGAGTAAGGGAAAAGCACCATCTCGTCAAATCACCGTTACATGGGGTGTAATGATTAATTTACAAAAAGAAAAGGGTAACCTGAGCCAGCGCAAAGCGTGCCGTGGAGGGAACGTTTAGTCTGCTTTTTATTTGCGAGAGGTAACCATGTCAATTCACGGACACGACGTGCTGAATATGATGATTGAGTCAGGTGAGCGCTATACGGAGGAGAGTCTGGTTGAGGCGATACATGCCCGCTTTGGCGAAGCGGCGCGTTTCCATACCTGTTCAGCTTCGGAGATGACGGCCGCGGAGCTGGTGGCGTTTCTGGCGGCGCGCGGAAAATTCATTCTAGCAGCAGACGGATTTTCCACTCACGAAAGTAAAATCTGCCGCCATTAAATAATGCGGTGCTGAAAACTCAGCACCGCTTTTCTGTTAATTCTGGGTATCGAGCGTCGACAGCTCTTTATCAATGAAGTACAGACCTTCACCGGATTTACCTGCCAGAGATAATTTATCCAGCACGGATTTAAACAGCTTCTCTTCTTCGTGCTGTTCAGCCACATACCACTGAAGGAAATTAAAGGTTGGATAATCCTGGCTGGTCATGGCGGCATGAGCCAGTTCATTAATTTTCTGGGTGATCAGCTGTTCATGCTCATAGGTGGCGCGGAACAACTCATCAAGAGAGCCGTATTCGGCAAAAGGCGATGCCACGTTATCAATGCGCGGCAGGCTGCCGGTGTCCGTCAGGTAATCAAACAGACGCTGCATGTGCGTCATCTCTTCCTGGGCATGACGACGCAGGAAGGCGGCCGCCCCTTCAAAGCTGTGATAGCTGCACCAGGCGCTCATCTGCTGATAAAGCAGGGAAGAAAAAAGCTCAAGATTCATTTGCGCATTGAGCTTGTCGATCATTTCAGTTTTTAACATGGTGCAGCTCCGGTTTATTAATTCTGGTTCACGATGAGCGACACTATAATTTGTTATTTAATTATTTGCAAAAAGTAAAATAAATATTTCTTTATTAAAAATACGAATGGGAATAAAACGCATTGCCGCCCTTTATATTTATTAATGAGAATTGTTTTAGTTCTTATTAAATAAACTGCCAGTATGACTGGCAGTAGCGGTTAATACCACGGATTCTGACTGGAAGCGGTAACGGCATATCCCTGACATTTATACTGAATGGTCACACTTTCGTTCAGACAGAGTGAGCCGCTGATCAGGGTGCAGGTTTTAATCGGCTGCCCGTAGGCTGACGCGGTGGCATAGCCCATGTGTTGGCAGGCTTTGGTTGCCGTACCGTTATTAACATAGTCATCAGACCAGGCGTTTTGCAGCATGGCCTGGCCATAGTCGAGGCGCACAATTCCGTTTGGGGCATCCGTACTGCTGACTTCTGCCTGACGGTTGATACTGCACCCGGCGAGCAACAGGATCGTTCCGGCTATGATTACACGTTTCATGGTTCACTCTGCGTGACGGGAAATACGCCATTGTAACCAACGCGATGGTACGCAATGGCTGGAATAGCCGGAGGATCTGCCCTCTCACTGTGCAACGAGCCGGGCCACCGCGCGAAATTGTGAGCGCATCTTTGTTTTTTAAAACAAGTTTTCACTTAATTTGAAAGTGCGTTTGTTTGATAGTAAGGTTAAGTTGAAAAGGTATCCACAGCGGGATCGCCCGCCATGCATTCAGGAGAGACAAGATGAAAATTGCACTGATGATGGAAAACAGCCAGGCCGCTAAGAATCCCATCATCCTTAATGAGCTGAAAGCCGTTGCTGATGAGAAAGGTTTTCCGGTCTATAACGTCGGTATGAGTGATGAGAACGATCATCATCTCACCTATATTCACCTGGGCATCATGGCGAGCATTCTGCTTAACGCTAAAGCCGTTGATTTTGTTGTTACCGGCTGCGGTACCGGGCAGGGCGCGCTGATGTCCCTGAACATCCATCCGGGTGTGATTTGCGGTTACTGCATCGATCCTGCGGATGCTTTCCTGTTTGCGCAAATCAACAACGGTAACGCGCTTTCTCTGCCGTTTGCGAAGGGCTTCGGCTGGGGGGCAGAACTGAACGTACGCTTTATCTTTGAGAAAGCGTTTACCGGACGCAATGGCGAAGGCTATCCACCAGAGCGTAAAGAGCCGCAGGTGCGTAACGCCGGGATTCTGAACCAGGTGAAAGCGGCGGTGGTGAAAGAAAACTATCTGGATACCCTGCGAGCAATCGATCCTGAGCTGGTTAAAACCGCCGTATCAGGCCAGCGCTTCCAGCAGTGCTTCTTCGAGAACTGCCAGGACAAAGAGATTGAAGCCTTCGTGCGCGGTATTGTTGGCTGATTTACTTTGCCGGGCGGTGCGTTGCCTGCCCGGCAGATAGCGTTACTTTTTCGATGAGACCGCGCTGCCCGCATCTTTGGTCAGACGCAGCGTGTCAACCATTCCCACCAGGCAGATCAGCGCGATTGCCACAAATGCCAGCCGGAAGCTCATTCCCGGCATACCGGCAATCCCCATCGCCTCACTGACTTTTTCCCCGATACGAATACCAATCGCCCCGAGCGTGATCCCAAGCCCCACGGCAAGCTGCGTTGCGGTTGAAAACAGGGTATTGGCATAGCTCATCTGCGCCGATGGCACATCCGCAAAAGCCAGCGTACTGATGGCTGTAAACTGAATCGAACGGAAAACGCCGCCCAGATAAAGGATCAGCATGATGAGCCACGCGGGCGTCTGCGGCGTAAGAAACGCGCAGGCCAGCAACGCCAGGACATTCAACGCACCGTTAATCAGCAACAGCCGCTTAAACCCCAGGCTGCGGATAAGCGGCGTCGTCGCCGGTTTAATGGTGAGATTGCCAACGAAAACCGCCAGCACCAGCAGGCCAGAATGGAACGCGTCCATGCCAAAGCCGACCTGGAACATCAGCGGTAACAGGAACGGAACCGCGCTGATGGAGGCGCGAAACAGCGATCCGCCGTACAGGGTGACGCGAAACGTCGGCACCTGCATCGCATCGAGCCTGATCATCGGCCAGGTTGCCCGCTTAAAGTGACGCAGCGCCAGGCTTAAGGCGACGACACCGACGATAAACAGCGTGGCGGTTAATCCTGTTCGCAGAGGCTCTGCGCCCATCAACTCCATCGCATAAACCAGGCTCACCATGGCAAGGGTGGTGACAACAAAACCCGGTAAATCAAACGGTCGGCGCGTATCTTCATGCAGGTCTGGAATGATGCGCAGCGCCAGCAAAATGGCGATTATCCCCAGCGGCACGTTAATAAAGAAGATCCAGCGCCAGTCGGCATAGCTGGTAATGAACCCACCCAGCGGCGGGCCGATGATCGGCGCGACCAGCGCAGGCCACGTCAGGGTGGCGATTGCCGTGATGAGCTGATGTTTTGGCGTGGTGCGTAGCACGGCCAGGCGACCTACGGGCACCATCAGCGCGCCACCCATGCCCTGGAGGACGCGCATCGCAACGAACTGATCGAGCGTGGTGGACAGGCCGCAAAATACCGAGGCCAGCGTGAAGATCGCCAGCGCGAGGGCAAACACTTTTCGCGCGCCGAAGCGGTCGGCGATCCAGCCGCTGGCGGGGATCAGTACGGCCAGGGTGATCAGATAGGCGCTGATGCCGATATTCAGATCCACCGCCTGGTCGCCGAAGCTTTTTGCCATATCCGGCAACGCGGTGGCGATCACCGTCCCATCCAGAAATTCCATAAAGAAAGCACCGGCCACCAGCAGCGCCGCAGGCGATAATCCACGGCTCTCTTTGCCGGATACGTTTTCACTCATTCTCTTCCTGCCCGCTCAAAAAATTTTATAAACATTTACTGGAATTTATAAGCCTGTAACGTGCGGATTTATCATGGCTTTTTTTAACAAACCAGCAGCACTGAGGGTTTAATAACCGTGATGCAGGTCACAAAATGGTTGATTTTTGTGATGGTGGTCATATTATAAGCGTATTGACAATAACACCTGCATAACACGTTACTGGAGCAACATAATGAAACTGCGCAAAATCCTGAAAAGCATGTGGGCAAACTACTGCACAACGTTTAAAGACGTCCCACCGGGTGCGATGTTCTGATAAAAAAACCTGCTTCGGCAGGTTTTTTTATGTCTGCGGACGACGAGAGGGAGATGGAAGGGCGTCTGTTTTGCTACTATGGCGCCCTTTGAATAAGGAGAACCCCATGTCACAAAACCTGAGCGCCGATCAGGAACTGGTATCTGACGTCGTCGCCTGCCAGCTGGTTATCAAACAAATCCTTGATGTGATTGACGTTATCGCGCCGGTTGAGGTACGCGAAAAGATGTCGACCCAGTTGAAAAACATCGATTTCACCAACCATCCTGCTGCGGCGGACCCGGTTACGCTCCGCGCGATCCAGAAAGCGATTGCGCTGATTGAACTCCGCTTCACACCGCAGGGTGAGTCACACTAAAATAAACCGATGTTTTAAAATTAGAAACTCTTTTCTGCTTTTACGTCGAAGGGCGACAGAGCCTGTCGCCCGCAGAAGGATCAGAAGAACGTCTGCACCAGCAGATAGCTCACCACGCAGGCACAGCTGACGCCAATCAGCCCCGGCAGAATAAAGCTGTGGTTGATGATGAATTTACCGATGCGGGTGGTGCCGGAGCGATCGAACCCGATACAGGCCAGATCGCTCGGATAGGTGGGCAGCACAAAGTAGCCGTAGGATGCCGGGAAGAAGGCCACCAGCATTTTCGGATCGATGCCCAGCATCAACCCCATCGGGGCGACCGCGGTCAAGGCCGCAGCCTGGCTGTTGACCAGTTTTGATACCAGGAACAGCACGATGGCATACGTCCAGGGATGACTTTTCACCACCCCCTCCAGCGCCATTTTCAGCTCGTCGAGATGCGCCTGAAAAAAGGTATCGCTCATCCACGCCACGCCAAACACCGAGAAAATCGCGACCATCCCCGCCTTAAACACCGCCCCGTTTGAAATGGCCGACGCATTCACCTTGCAGGTCATCAGCATGATGGCCCCGGCGATCAGCATCATCATTTGAATGACAAGGTTCATCGACAGGGCCGTCATTTTGCCTTTGATCTCAAACGCCGGACGCAGCTCGGGCAGCGCACCCAGCAGGACCACTACGGCAATCCCGGCGAAGAAGATCCACGTGGACCAGTAGGCCTGTTTCGGGAAACGTTGATCCATCAACGTCTCCGTTCCTCCATAGATAAACTCCCGCTGTTTCGGATCTTTCAGCTTTTCCTGAAATTCAGGATCGTCTGCGAGGTTTTTCCCGCGACGCAAGCTCCACAGTGCCGCAATGGCGACGCCAGACAGTGAGGCCGGTACGGAGACCGCAAGAATTTCAAGGATCCCCCACGCGTGGCCGATACCGTGCTGCGCACCAAGAATCGAGACCAGCGAAACGACGGCCACGGAAACGGGGGAGGCGGTGATCGCCATCTGAGATGCCACCGAGGCCACCGCCATCGGGCGTTCCGGGCGTATGCCTTTTTTCAGGGCGATATCCGCGATAATGGGAAACATGGTGTAGACGACGTGCCCGGTCCCGCACAGGAAGGTCAACATCCAGGTGGTAAACGGTGCGAGAAGGGTGATGTGCTGGGGATGTTTACGCAGCAGGCGCTCTGCAAACTGCATCATTACATTCAGGCCACCGGCGGTCTGTAGCGTGGCCGCACAGCCGATGACGGCGAGGATCGTGAGCATTACGTCAACCGGCGGTTTACCGGGTTGCAGACCAAAGACAAAACTCAAAACAAACAGGCCGATGCCGCTTATCAGCCCCAGGCCCATCCCGCCGAAGCGGGTGCCTATCAGCAGGCAGAGGATAATGACAATAAACTCAATGGTGATCATGATGCTCCCTCGTTAATGAATGTAATTAAACAAATCATTACACGATGTATGGTTATTCATTGGGAGCAAGATCTGATTTGTTAAATGTCAGCAAAAGCAGGGAGTTGGTACCCACTCCCTGTCGGGCTGAGGGATCCCCAGTAATTTGAAAGCACAAGCTATAACGTTGCCTCAGAATAACTGAGGGCTTTCAGCGATGCCTCGGTCCGGCTGTAAATCGCTGAGGCGTTTCCTGTAGGCCGGGGCGAGGCGCAGGGATGCGCCGAGAGGGCGGGCTTTACAGGGATGTTACCTCCGCCCGTCCCCGATAAGCCGGAAGGAATAAGCCGAAGGCACCGCGAAGCGGCGATTTTCCGCCGGAAGCCCGGGTCGCCAGGGTGGTGGCGACTGAGCCACCCTGGCACGTTCACCGGTCATGCCGTGACAGAGTAGCAAGGAACATAAAGTGAACGGAATGACCACCAGAGCCGTATGTTCCCCCTCACCCCAGCCCTCTCCCTCAAGGGAGAGGGGGCCGTCTGTGCAGGCATTATTTTGTGGGGAACTCTCAGCCCTGACGGGAGCGGGTGAAGGACTTAGTGGTGTTGCACGGTAGCAATGTCGAGAAGATGGCGGTCCGTCTGCTCCAGACAAATCCCCGCGCGTTTCGCATTGCGGATTTCATCTGCGAGCGTCTTCAGCAGCATGCCATCCTGCTGCTGCTCTCTGTCCATATCGCGTAAAAACTTGAGGGTAATGATGTCCTGTTGCGCCTTGGCTTCATCAGCCAGTTTGCTCAGCTTCGCACAGCGTTGCTCATACTCTTCGAGCGTTTTCTGGAACAGATCTTCCAGAGAAGTGTAATTATCTTCAATCGTTTCAAGCTCTTTGACGGTAGGGTTTGCCCCGACAGCTTTCAAAAAGTTAAAGACGCGCATCATGTGCGTGACGTTACTTTGCGCCTGAGTACGAAAGAAGGTGGCAGTGCCGTTGAGGCTTTTTCTGGAACACCACGCGCTCAAATGCAGATGCAGATTTGAAGCATAAAACTCCAGGTTCATCTGGGCATTCAGTTTTTGCATCATCGTTTGGTTAGTCATTCTCATATCCTTATTGACTGTGGGACTTGATGTCCGCTACTTAACCTGACCCGGCAGGTATTGACGATTGAATGGCAGAAATAGATTTCTGCAAGGTAAAAACTCGAAAATTCACTTCCTGTGTTCGATTAAAATAAGCATACGCTTCTCTTTGACTTAAGAAAACTCTTAATTGGGCTGTGTTTACCATACATTACAAATTTAAATATAGCCCAGAACAGAAAGAGGGGTAAGAGATTGGATTTAATATAACTTGTTGATTTTAATGGGTGTGAAATTAATATTGCTCATTTTTATCGTTTCAGGAAACGTTCTTTGGCGGGAAATTCTGTAAAAGTGTTAAATCAGAAATAATATCTGCAAATATATCCTGTCGTATCAAATTTGAGCTAAATCAATTTTCACTCAATATACGGTTCTGTGATCGCGTCGCAAGATTGTGATCTGATAAAGAGTGAAAATGAAACACTGTTTTACATCGTTTCATTCGTTGAGGTTTATGATGGCTAACGTTGCGGTGCTGCTGGCACCCGGTTTTGAAGAAGCAGAAGCGATTATCACGATTGATATTCTGCGGCGTTTACAGATTGAGGTGGAGACGCTGGCCTGTGCGGAGTCCCGTGCGGTAGTGAGTTACCACAATATCCCCATGGTGGCTGACAGTACGTTAACGGAGCGCATTAATACGCTGTATGACGCAGTCGTGTTGCCCGGAGGGCCGCAGGGGAGCGTCAATCTTGCGGCTAGCAAGCAGGTGCTCCGCTTTGTTTCCGCGCATGACGAGCAGGGCAAACTCATCTGCCCAATCTGCTCTGCGGCCGCGCGGGTGCTGGGCGGTAACGGGCTACTGAAGGGGCGCCGCTACGTCTGTTCCGGCGACCTCTGGCAGAGCGTTGATGATGGAGTATATGTGGATGCGCCGGTCGTGGTAGATAATAACCTCATCAGCGGCAAGGGGCTGGGGCACGCTTTTGACTTTGCGCTGGCGCTCTCTGCTCGTCTGTTGGGTGACGACGCCCCCGTGCGCGATCATGCTGAACACATCTATTACCGCTGGTAATTTTTTCTGCCGGGCGCTAAGGCGTCCGGGTTACAGGGATTTCTTAGCTGACCTTATGGATAATCCTGCTTAACTCCTTTCCATTTGTAGGACAATTACGTCCTTTTTTATGTCATTTTTCGCTGAATTTATGTACGCAATTACTGTAATTCTGCGGTGTGATGTCGCTCTCTTATGGATGATTAATTTCCCGCTAAAACTATCTCCAGCAATAACGCTTATGACGAGGTAAGCGCTAATGCCTTGTTTTAAGTCCGATTAAATAAGTTGTTCGCCATTATTCCCTACAGATAAGAATGCTAAAGCTGGAGTTTACCATGCACAAATTTACTAAAGCGCTGGCGGCCATCGGCCTGGCTGCCGTTATGTCACAATCCGCTATCGCTGAAAATTTAAAGCTCGGTTTTCTGGTTAAACAGCCGGAAGAGCCGTGGTTCCAGACCGAATGGAAATTTGCTGATAAAGCCGGAAAAGATTTGGGATTTGAGGTAATTAAAATCGCCGTACCTGACGGTGAGAAAACGCTGAACGCCATTGATAGCCTGGCGGCCAGCGGCGCGAAAGGTTTCGTTATCTGTACGCCGGATCCAAAACTGGGGTCAGCGATTGCCGCGAAAGCGCGCGGTTACGACATGAAAGTGATTGCGGTGGACGATCAGTTCGTGAACGCCAAAGGTAAACCGATGGATACCGTTCCGCTGGTAATGATGGCGGCCACTAAAATCGGTGAGCGTCAGGGCCAGGAGCTCTACAAAGAGATGCAAAAACGCGGCTGGGATGTCAAAGAGACCGCCGTGATGGCCATTACCGCTGACGAGCTGGACACCGCCCGTCGTCGTACTACCGGGTCCATGGACGCCCTGAAAGCGGCTGGCTTCCCGGAAAAACAGATCTACAAAGTCCCGACCAAATCCAACGATATTCCGGGCGCCTTTGATGCGGCGAACTCCATGCTCGTCCAGCATCCGGAAGTGAAGCACTGGCTGGTGGTGGGGATGAACGACAACACCGTACTGGGCGGCGTGCGTGCAACGGAAGGCCAGGGCTTTAAAGCACCGGACGTGATCGGGATCGGCATCAACGGCGTTGACGCCGTGAGCGAACTGTCTAAAGCGCAGGCGACCGGTTTCTACGGCTCTCTGCTGCCAAGCCCGGATGTCCACGGCTATAAATCCAGCGAAATGCTCTACAACTGGGTGACCAAAGGGGTTGAGCCGCCGAAATTCACCGAAGTGACCGATGTGGTGCTGATCACCCGCGATAACTTCAAAGAGGAGCTGGCGAAAAAAGGACTGGGCGGTAAGTAATACGCTGTGATTGCGCCCCTCACTCACCGTGAGGGGCCAGACGTACACACTACAGGAATCACGGAGTCGTTATGCAACAGTCTGATCCGTATCTCTCTTTCCGCGGCATCGGTAAAACGTTCCCCGGTGTAAACGCGCTGACCGATATCAGCTTCGACTGCTATGCCGGCCAGGTTCACGCCCTGATGGGGGAGAATGGCGCGGGAAAATCCACGCTGCTAAAAATTCTCAGCGGCAACTACACACCCACCACCGGCACGCTGGCTATTCGCGGCGAAGAGGTGGCCTTTGCCGACACCACGGCAGCGTTAAATGCGGGCGTCGCCATCATCTATCAGGAGCTGCATCTCATTCCTGAAATGACCGTGGCGGAGAACATCTATCTGGGCCAGCTTCCGCATAAAAGCGGCGTGGTCAACCGCTCGCTGCTCAACTATGAAGCGGGCTTGCAGCTCAAGCACCTTGGGCTGGATGTCGATCCGCAAACGCCCCTTAAGTATCTCTCCATCGGCCAGTGGCAGATGGTGGAAATTGCCAAAGCGCTGGCACGTAACGCCAAAATTATCGCTTTTGACGAGCCAACCAGCTCGCTCTCGGCGCGTGAAATAGAAAATCTCTTTCGCGTGATCCGCGAGCTGCGCAAAGAGGGCCGCATCATTCTGTACGTTTCTCACCGAATGGAAGAGATTTTTGCCTTAAGCGATGCCATCACCGTGTTTAAAGATGGCCGCTACGTGCGCACCTTCACCGATATGCAGCAGGTCAACCATGACCAACTGGTGCAGGCGATGGTCGGACGCGATCTGGGGGATATTTACCACTGGAAACCGCGCGAGTATGGCCCTGAGCGTCTGCGTCTGGATAACGTCAAAGCCCCGGGCGTGCGCACGCCCATTTCACTCTCGGTGCGCAGCGGCGAAATCGTCGGGCTGTTTGGCCTTGTGGGGGCAGGGCGCAGCGAGCTGATGAAAGGGCTGTTTGGCGGCACCCGAATAACTCAGGGCCAGGTTTTCGTCGACGGGAAAAAGGTCGATATTCAGAAGCCTGCGCAGGCGATTAACGCGGGGATTATGCTCTGCCCGGAGGATCGAAAGGCCGAGGGCATTATTCCGGTGCACTCGGTGCGCGACAACATCAACATCTCTGCCCGGCGCAAGTTCATCCGCGCGGGATGTCTGATTAACGACGGCTGGGAGGCGAGCAACGCGGATCACCATATCCGTTCGCTGAACATCAAAACCCCCGGGGCTGAACAGCTGATCATGAACCTGTCCGGCGGCAATCAGCAAAAAGCCATTCTGGGGCGCTGGCTGTCGGAAGATATGAAGGTCATTTTGCTGGATGAGCCAACGCGCGGTATCGACGTGGGGGCGAAACACGAAATCTATAACGTCATCTATGAACTGGCAAAACGCGGTGTGGCGGTCCTGTTCGCCTCCAGCGATCTGCCTGAGGTGCTGGGCGTCGCCGACCGCATTGTTGTGATGCGTGAAGGTGAAATTGCCGGTGAATTGCTGCATGAACAGGCGAATGAACAACAGGCGTTGAGTCTCGCCATGCCTAAAGTTAGCCAGGCTGTCGCCTGAGTAAGGAGTCAATGATGTCCTCTGTTACTACATCCGGAGCGCCGAAGTCGGCTTTCAGTTTTGGCCGCATCTGGGACCAGTACGGCATGCTGGTGGTCTTTGCTGCCCTGTTCGTCGCCTGCGCGATTTTTGTGCCGAATTTCGCCACGTTCATCAATATGAAGGGGCTGGGGCTGGCTATCTCCATGTCCGGCATGGTGGCCTGCGGAATGCTATTCTGCCTGGCCTCCGGCGATTTTGACCTGTCGGTTGCCTCGGTGATTGCCTGTGCAGGGGTCACCACTGCCGTGGTGATCAACATGACCGAAAGCCTGTGGATCGGCGTGCTGGCCGGGCTGCTGCTCGGCGTGCTGAGCGGCCTGGTGAACGGGTTTGTCATTGCGCGCCTGAAGATTAACGCCCTGATTACGACGCTGGCGACCATGCAAATCGTGCGCGGTCTGGCCTATATCATCTCCGACGGGAAAGCCGTGGGGATTGAAGACGAGCGTTTCTTCACGCTGGGCTATGCCAACTGGCTGGGTCTGCCTGCGCCAATCTGGCTGACGGTAGGCTGTTTGATCCTGTTCGGTTTCCTGCTTAACCGCACCACGTTTGGCCGTAACACGCTGGCGATTGGCGGCAATGAAGAGGCGGCGCGTCTGGCGGGTGTTCCGGTCGTACGGACCAAGATCATTATCTTCGTGCTTTCCGGGCTGGTATCGGCGGCGGCGGGGATTATTCTGGCGTCGCGTATGACCAGCGGCCAGCCAATGACCTCCATTGGTTATGAGCTAATCGTCATCTCAGCCTGCGTTTTAGGGGGCGTTTCCCTCAAGGGCGGCATCGGAAAAATCTCATATGTGGTGGCGGGGATCCTGATTCTGGGGACCGTGGAGAACGCCATGAACCTGCTTAATATTTCTCCGTTCTCTCAGTACGTCGTACGCGGCCTGATCCTGCTGGCAGCGGTGATCTTCGACCGTTACAAGCAAAAAGCGAAGCGTACTGTCTGATTTATTTTTAGCCATCAATATGCTCAACTATTAACCATAGTTGACCCCCTGACCGGCCCGCCAGTTTTGCTGACGGGCCGGTTGCCAAATGGCGAGCACCGTCACACTGTCTATACTTACATGGCTGTTTTGTTCACTGTAAGGAGGATTAGGGTGGCTGACTTGTTAACCGCACCGCCTGTACTGCCCGGAAAATTTGCTTTCTTTTTTGACCTCGACGGGACGCTCGCCGGGATTGAACCGCATCCGGATGACGTCGTTGTACCGGACACGGTGTTAGAGAATTTGCAGCAGCTCTCCCGACAGAACGAGGGGGCACTGGCATTGATTTCAGGGCGCTCAATGGCCGAGCTGGACGTGCTCGCCAGTCCTTATCACTTTCCGCTGGCCGGTGTGCACGGAGCGGAGCGCCGCGATATCCATGATCAACTGCATATAGTTTCACTCCCCGACACGCTGATTCAGGCGCTGCATACGCAACTCTCTTCGGCTCTGGAAATGCTTCCCGGCACGGAACTGGAAGCCAAAGGCATGGCCTTTGCGCTGCACTACCGTCAGGCGCCCCATCATGAGGCGGCGACCTTTGCGGTGGCAAGAAGCGTGGCGGAAGCCCATCCGGAGCTGGCGTTACAGCCGGGTAAATGTGTGGTCGAGATTAAACCGGCAGGAATTAATAAAGGCGCTGCCATTGCAGCGTTTATGGCGGAAGCGCCGTTCAAAGGGCGTACGCCAGTCTTTTTTGGGGATGACCTGACCGACGAGGCCGGGTTCAGGGTGGTAAACCAGGCCCAGGGCATGTCTGTTAAGGTTGGATCTGGTGAAACCATTGCCGGATGGCGGCTGGAAAATGTCGCCAGCGTCTGGCAGTGGATATCTGACGTCGCTAACCAGCAACAACAACAAATAGCGCAAAACAACGGGAGAAATCATTATGGGTCGCTTAGTCGTCGTCTCTAATCGCATCGCACCGCCGGATGATAAAAAAGCCAGTGCCGGTGGCCTGGCGGTCGGGGTATTAGGTGCCCTCAAAGCCGCAGGTGGTCTCTGGTTTGGCTGGAGCGGGGAAATCAGTAATGATGAGAAACCGCTAAAAAAGGTGTCACGGGGCAATATCACGTGGGCCTCCTTCGCCCTTAGTGAGAAGGACTACGATGAATATTATTCCGAGTTCTCAAACGCCGTGCTGTGGCCAGCGTTTCACTATCGTCTGGATCTGGTGAAATTCCAGCGTGAATCCTATGAAGGCTACATGCGCGTAAACGCGCTGCTGGCAGATAAACTGCTGCCGCTGATCGAAGATGACGATATTTTATGGATCCACGATTACCATCTGCTGCCCTTCGCCAGGGAGCTGCGTAAACGGGGTGTGAAGAACCGGATCGGCTTCTTCCTGCATATTCCGTTCCCGACCCCAGAGATCTTTACGGCGCTGCCGCAGCATGATGAAATTCTTGAAGCATTGTCTGATTACGACCTGCTCGGTTTCCAGACGGAAAATGACAGGCTGGCGTTCCTCGACAGCGTGTCGGGTAAAACCCGGCTGGTCACTCACGGCGGCAAATCTCACACCGCGTGGGGACGAAATTTCCATACCGAAGTCTACCCGATTGGTATTGAGCCAGACGAAATCGCCGAGCAGGCCTCTGGTCCGCTGCCGCCGAAGCTTGCCCAGCTCAAGGACGAACTCAAGCACGTTAAGAATATCTTTTCGGTTGAACGACTGGATTATTCCAAAGGGTTGCCGGAGCGATTCCTCGCTTATGAAACCCTGCTGGATAAATTCCCGCAGCATCACGGCAAGATCCGCTATACCCAGATAGCGCCGACCTCGCGCGGTGAGGTTCAGGCTTACCAGGATATTCGTCACCAGCTGGAGACCGAAGCAGGGCGCATCAACGGGCGCTATGGTCAGCTTGGCTGGACTCCACTTTTCTATCTGAATCAGCACTTTGAGCGCAAAATCCTGATGAAAGTGTTCCGCTATGCGGACGTCGGGCTGGTCACCCCGCTGCGCGACGGGATGAATCTGGTGGCAAAAGAGTATGTAGCAGCACAAGATCCTGCTGACCCGGGCGTGCTGGTGCTGTCCCAATTTGCCGGTGCGGCAAACGAGTTAACCTCGGCGCTGATTGTGAACCCTTACGATCGCGATGATGTGGCAAATGCCCTGAACCGCGCGTTAACCATGCCGCTTGCGGAACGTATTTCACGTCATTCAGAAATGATGGAGACCATCGTTAAGAATGATATCAACCGCTGGCAGGCGCGTTTTATTGACGATTTGCGCGCGATCCAGCCGCAAACTCAGGAAGGTGATCTGCAAAAAAAGATCGCGACCTTCCCTAAACTCGCCTGATTTTCTCCGGGGGCATTAATTGCCCCCGAGAGGCACCAGCAGGACATCCACCTGGCTTGACGAAACGATGGATTTTGCCGAGCATGCCGCCCGGGAAAAAAAGCTCTGGTTATGATTTCCACAAATGACCAGGTCAACATTCTGTTTCTGACAAATGTCGAGAATATGTCCACTTAACTCGCCGGTGGCAATCACCGTCTGGTGGACAGGATATTTTGCCCGCTCAACCAGCTCGCGCAGAAATTGCTGCGTTTCCTCCTGAAGAACCTCACGAATATCTTCCAGCATTGGCGCTGCCAGTTGATTATACATTTCGGGTTCAGCAGCCAGGGTAATCAGACTTATGCGGGCATTATTCGGGCGGGCAATGGAAACGGCACGGGCGACGAGTTGATGACTTTCGGGGGAAACCGCAACAGAAACAAGAAGATGGGAGTAACTCATCACACACTCCTTTTATGTCAGAATGACACGTTTCTCAAGCTTTACCGCGAATCTGCCGCTTCTGCAAGAGGCACATGCGACAATAGTGTGAAGCTTATCATAATTATTCATTAATTATTCTTATAAGAAGAATAACGAAATGGGGACGCTAAATGAAAGTAATTAACAACTTAACGTAAATCACACATTTAGCCTTCCGTGCTGTTAAATCGCGTTAACCGATCGTCAACGCAAGCGTGATGGTTACCCATGGAAACTTTTTTCTCGAAAGGAAAACTTAAGCTGCTGTTTTTACTTAATTAACTCCGCCTCTTCTCTGGCGTTCGCGCCCGTTGTGACGCGAAAGGGCAGTGCTTCTTCGACGTAGCAATTTTCATACCCGATCCCCTCATCCTTCTGCATGAGTATTCGTTCCATAAGAATATAAACAAGCTTTAGTTGCTCAATAAATAGTCAAATTACAAGTCACGCTGATGGATTTATGGGTTACATTCGCGTAAATTATGTGACGGAGATCACATTTTTTTTAAATTCCAGGGGGGGCTGCATTGTATGTGTCAAAACTGACGAGTAGAGTTTGCGTCGAATTAGGAAAAATCTTAGTTATTTGTAAGAAAAGATAAAATGTGTAACCGACATTTTGGCCATGTTAACCGGTCACGCGCTTTACGACGTACAAACCTAAATTCAACTATGCATTTGGCCTTTTCTTTTTATACCGGGTGATTTCCCGGCGACATCACGGGGTGCGGTCTTTCCGCATAAAAATAATAGTTGGTTATTCGGGATGGGAAAAATGCATACATCCGAGTTGCTAAAACATATTTATGACATCAATTTGTCGTATTTATTGCTCGCGCAGCGTTTGATTAGTCAGGACAAACCGTCAGCGATGTTTCGTCTGGGTGTTAACGAAGAGATGGCAACCATGCTGGGTGGATTAACCCTCCCGCAAATGGTCAAGCTGGCTGAAACCAATCAACTTGTCTGCCAGTTCCGTTTTGATAACCCGCAGACCATTACGCGTCTGACTCAGGAATCCCGCGTGGACGATCTGCAACAGATCCACACTGGTATTCTTCTCTCCACCCGCCTGCTCAACGAAATCAGCCAGCCTGATGACGTAGCCCGGAAGAAAAGGGCTTAACAATGAGCGAAAAAAGCATTGTTCAGGAAGCCCGTGATATCCAGCTGGCGATGGAACTCATCACGCTCGGTGCGCGTTTACAAATGCTGGAAAGCGAGACGCAGCTGAGCCGTGGTCGTCTGATCAAGCTGTACAAAGAATTGCGTGGTAGCCCGCCGCCAAAAGGCATGCTGCCGTTTTCGACTGACTGGTTCATGACCTGGGAGCAGAACATTCATGCTTCCATGTTCTGTAACGCCTGGCAGTACCTGCTTAAAACGGGCTTATGCAGCGGCGTTGATGCCGTGATCAAAGCCTACAAACTTTACCTTGAGCAATGCCCGCAGCAGGAAGAGGGACCCCTGCTGGCGCTGACCCGCGCCTGGACGCTGGTGCGTTTTGTTGAAAGCGGAATGCTTGAATTGTCCCGCTGCAACTGCTGTGACGGCAATTTCATTACCCACGCGCACCAGCCTGCGGGCAGCTTCGCCTGTAGTTTGTGCCAGCCTCCATCCCGAGCCGTAAAAAGACGTAAACTTTCCCGGGATGCTGCCGATATTATTCCACAACTGCTGGATGAACAGATCGAACACGCTGTTTAACCCGAACCTGTGGGCAAGATTCCAGCAGCGGTAAGCGATTACCGCTGCTTTTTTTTACCCTGCGTTCAGGTCATGCGCTCGAAATGAACGTCCTGCCATAGTCACTAGCGGAAGGATGATGTCGTGCTTATCTTATTAGGTTACCTGGTAGTTCTCGGTACAGTTTTCGGCGGTTACATGATGACCGGCGGGCACCTTGGAGCACTCTATCAACCGGCTGAACTTGTCATCATCGGCGGTGCAGGGGTAGGGGCTTTTATCGTTGGTAACAACGGCAAATCGATCAAGGGCACGCTGAAGGCGATTCCGCTGCTGTTTCGTCGCTCGAAATACACCAAAAGCATGTATATGGATCTGCTGGCGCTGCTCTATCGCCTGATGGCGAAGTCACGTCAGCAGGGGATGTTCTCGCTGGAGCGGGACATCGAAAACCCGAAAGAGAGCGAAATTTTCGCCAGCTACCCGCGTATTCTGGCCGACGCGATGATGCTCGATTTTATCGTCGATTACCTGCGACTGATCATCAGCGGCAACATGAACACCTTCGAAATTGAAGCCCTGATGGACGAAGAGATCGAAACCCACGAGAGCGAATCCGAAGTACCGGCCAACAGCCTGGCGCTGGTGGGCGACTCGCTTCCGGCGTTCGGCATCGTGGCGGCGGTCATGGGCGTCGTTCATGCCCTGGCCTCGGCGGATCGCCCGGCGGCTGAACTGGGGGCGCTGATTGCCCACGCGATGGTGGGGACGTTCCTCGGTATTTTACTGGCCTACGGCTTTATCTCCCCGCTGGCGAGCGTGCTGCGCCAGAAGAGCGCCGAAACCACCAAAATGATGCAGTGCGTGAAAATTACGCTGCTCTCAAACCTCAACGGCTATGCGCCACCGATTGCCGTCGAATTTGGTCGTAAGACGCTTTACTCCAGCGAACGTCCGTCGTTTATCGAACTGGAAGAGCACGTGCGCGCGGTGAAAAACCCTAACCAACAGACGACAACTGAGGACGCATGAAAAACCAGTCCCATCCGATCGTCATCGTAAAAAAGCGCAAGCATAAGGGGCACGGGCACGGTTCTCACGGCTCCTGGAAGATCGCGTACGCCGACTTTATGACCGCCATGATGGCCTTCTTTCTGGTGATGTGGCTGATCTCCATCTCCAGCCCGAAGGAGCTTATTCAGATTGCGGAATATTTCAGAACGCCGCTGGCGACGGCGGTTACCGGCGGGCCGCGCATTTCTAACAGCGACAGCCCGATCCCCGGCGGCGGTGACGATTACACCCAGCAGCAGGGCGAAGTGAAAAAACAGCCGAACATCGACGAACTGAAAAAACGGATGGAGCAGGCGCGTCTGAAAAAACTGCGCGGTGACCTGGATCAGCTGATTGAAGCAGACCCTAAGCTGCGCGCGCTGCGTCCGCACCTGAAAATTGACCTGGTACAGGAAGGGCTGCGTATTCAGATCATCGACAGCCAGAACCGGCCGATGTTTAAAACCGGCAGCGCCGACGTGGAGCCCTACATGCGCGATATTCTGCGTGCGATTGCACCGGTGCTGAACGGTATTCCAAACCGCATTAGCCTGTCCGGACACACGGATGATTTCCCGTACGCCACGGGAGAGAAAGGATACAGCAACTGGGAGCTTTCTGCCGATCGCGCCAACGCCTCGCGTCGCGAGCTGGTGGCGGGTGGGCTTGATGATGGCAAGGTCCTGCGCGTGGTCGGCATGGCTGCAACCATGCGCCTTACCGACCGCGGACCGGATGACGCCATCAACCGTCGTATCAGTCTTTTAGTGCTGAACCAGCAGGCGGAGCAGGCCATCCTGCATGAAAACGCCGAAAGTCAGAATGAGTCACTGGACGATTTAAAACAGCCTGGGGCCGTCCCTTCGGCTGCCGTTCCAACATCGCCACCAGCCAATCCGAGGTGATAGCGTGAGCATGGATATTACCGATTTTTACCAGACATTTTTTGATGAAGCCGACGAATTGTTGGCCGATATGGAGCAACATTTGCTGGATCTGGTGCCCGAGGCACCGGACTCAGAACAGCTCAATGCCATCTTCCGTGCGGCGCATTCCATTAAAGGCGGAGCCGGAACGTTTGGATTTACCATTTTGCAGGAAACCACCCATTTAATGGAAAACCTGCTGGATGAAGCACGACGCGGTGAGATGCAGCTCAATACCGACATTATCAACCTGTTTTTGGAAACGAAAGATATTATGCAGGAACAGCTCGACGCCTATAAAAGTTCGGCAGAGCCTGATGCCGCCAGCTTTGAATACATCTGCAACGCGCTGCGTCAGTTAGCGCTGGAAGCCAAAGGTGAGGCGTCTGCGCCCGCTGTCCCTGCGGCAAAACTGAGCGTTGTTGACGCCGTGGCCGAACCCGATACGGCGCCTGACGCGCCCGCAGGAAAACTGCGCGTGGTACTGTCACGTCTGAAAGAGAACGAGGTCAACCTGCTGGAAGAGGAGCTGGGGAACCTGGCGACGCTCAGCAACGTGGTGAAGGGCAAAGACAGCCTGGCCGCGACGCTCGACGGCGGGATTGGCCAGGATGACATCGTGGCGGTGCTCTGCTTCGTGATTGAAGCGGATCAGATTGCGTTTGAAACCGAGGCGGCGGCCGTTGAAGCGCCTGCTCCGGCAGAGAATACCCCTGCGGTAGTTGCCGCTGCCCCGGCCCTGAAAGCCGTGCCAAAAGAGACGGCCGCTCCGGCCCGCGGTGAAAAACCGGCGGCGCGTTCCAGCGAGTCCACGAGCATTCGCGTGGCGGTGGAGAAAGTGGATCAGCTGATCAACCTGGTGGGTGAACTGGTCATCACCCAGTCGATGCTGGCCCAGCGCTCCAACGAGCTGGACCCGGTGACCCATGGCGATCTCATCACCAGCATGGGCCAGTTACAACGTAACGCCCGCGATTTGCAGGAATCGGTGATGTCCATCCGCATGATGCCGATGGAATATGTCTTCAGCCGCTTCCCGCGCCTGGTGCGCGACCTGGCCGGCAAGCTCAACAAACAGATCGAACTCACGCTGATGGGCAGCTCCACCGAGCTGGACAAGAGCCTGATTGAACGCATTATCGATCCGTTAACGCACCTGGTGCGTAACAGCCTCGACCACGGCATCGAGCTGCCGGAAAACCGCGTAGCAGCTGGAAAATCGCCCGTGGGCAACCTGATCCTGTCAGCGGAACATCAGGGCGGCAACATCTGCATCGAAGTGACCGATGATGGCGCCGGCCTGAACCGCGAGCGCATTCTGGCGAAGGCGATTTCGCAGGGAATGGCGGTTAACGAAAACATGACCGACGAAGAAGTGGGCATGCTGATTTTTGCCCCGGGCTTCTCAACCGCAGAGCAGGTCACCGACGTTTCCGGCCGCGGCGTGGGCATGGACGTGGTGAAACGTAACATTCAGGAGATGGGCGGTCACGTTGAGATCCAGTCTAAGCAGGGCGCGGGCACCACGATTCGTATCCTGTTGCCGCTGACACTGGCCATTCTTGACGGCATGTCCGTTAAAGTGGCGGACGAAGTCTTTATTCTGCCGCTGAACGCGGTGATGGAGTCCCTCCAGCCGCGTGAAGAAGATCTGCATCCGCTGGCGGGCGGCGAGCGCGTGCTCGAAGTGCGCGGCGAGTACCTGCCGCTGGTGGAACTGTGGAAAGTGTTTGAAGTGGACGGGGCAAAAACCGAGGCCACGCAGGGTATCGTTGTGATCCTGCAAAGCGCCGGACGCCGCTACGCGCTGCTGGTCGATCAGCTGATTGGTCAGCATCAGGTGGTGGTTAAGAACCTGGAAAGTAACTACCGAAAAGTGCCGGGGATCTCTGCTGCCACCATCCTGGGTGATGGTAGCGTCGCGCTGATCGTCGATGTATCGGCACTTCAGGGATTAAATCGTGAACAACGTGTGGCGAACACAGCCGCCTGATTAAGTAAAAGGTAATAACATGACCGGTATGAGTAACGTAACGAAACTGGCGGGCGAGCCATCTGGACAGGAATTCCTGGTTTTCACTTTAGGTGATGAAGAGTACGGTATCGACATCCTGAAAGTGCAGGAAATTCGCGGTTACGACCAGGTAACGCGCATTGCGAACACGCCAGCGTTTATCAAGGGTGTGACCAACCTGCGCGGTGTGATTGTGCCTATCGTGGACCTGCGCGTGAAGTTCAGCCAGGGCGATGTGGAGTACAACGATAACACGGTGGTGATCGTCCTGAATCTGGGGCAGCGCGTGGTGGGGATCGTGGTGGATGGCGTGTCTGATGTGCTGTCGCTGACCGCCGATCAAATCCGTCCTGCGCCGGAGTTTGCGGTCACGCTGTCGACGGAATACCTGACGGGGCTGGGTGCGCTCGGCGAGCGTATGCTGATTCTGGTGAATATTGAGAAGCTGCTGAACAGCGAAGAGATGGCGCTGCTGGATATCGCGGCGAATCACGTAGCATAAAACAAAGCCGGGTGGCGGCTTCGCCTTACCCGGCCTACAAATGGCTCGAACACGTAGGCCGGGTAAGCGTCAGCGCCACCCGGCTCTTTTGTATCCTTACGCCTCCTGCTCCACCAGCGCTGATTCCGCTTCCCGCGCCCCTTCATTCTGCGACAGCATCGCCGTCGCAATCCCGTTCCCCAGCACGTTAATGGCCGATCGTCCCATATCCAGGAAATGGTCAATCCCCATCAGCAGCAGGATCCCGGCCACCGGAATGTTAAAGCTCGGAATAGTTGCCGCCAGCACCACCAGCGACGAGCGCGGTACGCCCGCAATCCCTTTCGAGGCCAGCATCAACGTTAACATTAGCACCGTCACCTCGGTGAAACTCAGGTGAATGTTGTATGCCTGGGCGATAAACATCGAGGCGAACGAGCAGTACACCATGGAGCCGACCAGGTTAAACGAGTAGCCGATCGGCAGGACGAAAGAGGCGATATTACGTGAACAGCCGAAGCGCGCTAACTGCTCCAGCGTTTTCGGGTATGCCGCTTCTGAGCTGCTGGTGGTAAACGCGACCAGCACCGGATCTTTCAGCATCGCCACCAGACGGAAAATCTCATTTTTCAGTACCATGTAACCTACCGCCAGCAATACCAGACAGGTCAGAAGGATCGCCACATAGTAACCGCCAATGAACGAGGCATAGTTCAGCAAAATGCCCAGACCCTGAGTGGCAATCACGGACGAAATCGCGGCAAAAATGGCCAGCGGCGCAACGTACATCACGTAGCCCGTCACTTTCAGCATAATGTGGGAGACCACATCCAGCGCCGCCACCAGCGGGGCGTTGAATTTTTGACCTAATGACGCGCCGCCGATGCCGAAGAACATCGAGAAGACCACAATTTGCAGGATCTCATTGTTCGCCATCGCGCCGGCAATGCTGGTTGGAATGGTGTGTGACAGGAAGGCTTTCAGCGACATCCCGCTAACGGCCAGGCCGGTATCAACCGTCTCTGTCGGAATGCTCAGGTTCAGACCGCTGCCGGGTTGTTCAAGGGTAACAATAAACAGCCCCACCAGAATGGAAAGCACGGATGAGCTGATAAACCACACCATCGCTTTACCCCCGACGCGTCCAATCGTCGACGTTTCACCCAGCTTCATAATGCCCACCGTCAGGGTGCTGAACACCAGCGGGGCAATCACCATCTTAATCAGCCGCAGGAAAATATCGGTCAGCAGGGTGATGTTCTCCGACCAGGCCTGTATCGCGTCGGGCGAAGCATACTCATGGATTGCCGCACCTGAAAGAATGCCCGCCAGCATGAAAATCACGATGAAGAGCGTGAGTTTGTTTGCACTTGCCACAAAAAGATCCTCTATGCGCTAAAAGAGTTTCCTGCGTCAATGCATACAAAATTTTTATTTAAGCGCAGGAAAATATTCGGGGCATAAATTGAAGTAAAGCTGCGTGAGTTACAACTTGTTTTTAATTTTTATGAAATTCGTTGTTTTTACAATGACGATATATTGTGATGCGGATCACATTACAGGCGATATATCCTCAAATTAAGCAAGAATAATGCCCGTTTTATTTTGCTAACTCTTTGTAATGTTTGTTAATAATCTGTTAATTGGAGGGCGGGTGTCTCACCTTCGCTGAAAGTGGTTGAAGCGTGAACCATAAACTAAATTCTCAGTAACCGCGCCGGGGAATGTTTAAGCGGGGCTAACATACTGAACAGTATGAATAAAATAGGGTAAGCGGACCATTATTTCTTCTGGAGGGTGGTAAATGAAAAGAACACTTCTTTTTATCTGCGCGGGTACACTGCTGACGGCGGCGACTGTCGGTCAGGCGCTGGCAGTCACCAGTAGCGGTACTATCGGGGCGACGCTGACGTTGACGAACGGTTGTTTGATCAACGGCTCGCCAACGCAAAACGGCATTAACTTCGGGACACTCGATTTCGGGACCCATCCTGCGACATTCTCCACCCTGACAACCCAGTTAACCGGGGCCAGCGGCGGAAACACCTTTACCATTCAATGTACCACTGCCAGTTACACGGTGGCGATCACCGGCAACACCAACGCGACCGCACCCGGAACCGTTGTCGGCACCCCCGGCACACCCGCCCGCTATCTGGTGAACACCGCCAATGCGGCACAGGGCGTGGCATACAGCCTCTATAGCGACAGCGGGTACAACAACGTTATCGCTAACAACGCCGCGTTGCCCGTAGCTTCCACAGCGGGCGGGGTGAACAGCTATACCCTCTACGGGCGCATAACGGGCGGCGGCAATAGCGTAACGGTTGTACCGGGAACCTATACCGACACGATTAACGTCAGCGTCACCTACTGATTCAGCCATGAAGGCATTGTGTTTATGTCTGCGCGAAAGCGCAGAGGGCGTCGTGCACCCTTTTTTGGCCCTGCTCGTCGGGCTGATGATGATCTGCGACGCCGGGGCGGTGACCTCCCAGTCCTTCAGGGTGAGCGCGACGGTAGTACCAGGGTGCTCGGTGAGTACCGGCACGGGCGGGCGCTTTGGGACGCTGGATTTTGGAACCCGTAACGGCGTGGACAACACGCCGGTCAGCACCAGCTTTGTCGCCGACGGTGCGTTGTCCATCGCCTGCACGCCGGGCGTGGCGCTGAGCATGAGCATTGACGGCGGCCAGAATTACAGCTCGGTGCGACGGATGACGCGTTCAGGTGGGACCGAAGTTGTTGGTTACCGGCTTTACAGCAGCAGCTCTCTGGCGGCGAACAGCGAAATTGGGGTTAACCAGGCCATACCGATTACCTATACCAACAGCAATAACATCGCGCTGCCTCTTTTTGGCGTCGCGCTCCTGACGGGGTTTAGCCTGCCGGGAACATATTCAGATCAACTCACCGTGACCTTGTCATGGTAGGAAAGGGAGAACATCGATGAAGCCATTTTTCAGGCGATCAGGCCTGGTGGGTCTGTTGGGGGCAACGGCTCTGGCAGCGGGCCAGGCGCAGGCAGCGGCAACCATTCTTTTGTGGCCGATCGATCCGTGGCTTTCGGCAGAGGCCAGAGCAACTGAATTGTGGATCCAGAATCAGGGCAACAGCGCCACGACAATGCAGGTGCGTATTGTGCGCTGGAAGCAGGAGGGAGGATATGAGCGTTACACCGCCCAGCAGGATGTGGTCGCCAGCCCGCCGATCGTGACCATCGCCAAAGGCAGTAAACAGCTTATTCGCTTGATCAAGCAGGGGACGATCCCGTCGGGGGTTGAGCAGGCCTACCGCATTATTGTGGATGAAATTCCCCAGCCGGATGCCAAAGCGGAACCGTCCATGGGCCTCAAACTGCAAATGCGCTATTCCATTCCCTTATTTGTTTATGGGCAGGGGATCCCCACCCTCAACGAAGGGGCGCACCACGCGCTGGCGAATACTCAACAGCTGAGCTGGCGGGTCGTTCAGGAAGGGGGGAAACCCGCGCTTCAGGTCCGTAATCAGGGGGATGTGCACGTCCGGCTCAGCCAGGTTGCGGTTGAGCAGGGCGGGCAAAAACGCACGGTTGCGGAGGGGCTGCTGGGCTATGTGCTGCCAGGCAGCACCCGAAGCTGGCCGCTTCCGGCAGGGATTTATCAGCCGAACCGGATGAGCGCGCAAATTAATGCCAGGGATACGCAATGGCAATCGACGCCCGTCAACTGAAACCGGCGATGATGATCCTGCTTTGCGTCAGTACCAGCGCCTTTGCCGAAACCGGCGACGACAGTTTACCGCCGCCGCCGGATGCACGGACGATAAACGGCGAAGCAGTATTCCAGCTCGCCCTGGTGCTGAACCACTATGACACGGGTCTGGTGGTGCCGGTGACGCAGCGTGAGGGCGCCTGGTTTATTTCGGGCGCGGATTTGCTCCGCGCCGGGCTGCCGCCCGCGCATGTGCCAGCCGGAGAGGTGAATCTCTCGACGCTTACGTCGATACGCGCAGAGTACGACAGTACGGCCCAGCGCCTGTTGCTGACGGTCCCCCGGGACTGGGTCGCGGCGCGGATCACGCCGTTCAGCGAACAGAGCATGCAAAGCAAACCGCACTATGGCCGCGGCGCGCTGCTCAATTACGACGTTTATACCAACCATTCCGAACACACGGGCGGCCAGGCATCGGTATGGCACGAGTTCCGCTATTTCAATGAGGATTATTCATTTTCATCGACGGGTTACGCCCGGCAGAATTTCACCGGTAACAGCGGGCAGCAGGAAGGGTACGTGCGTTATGACTCTACCTTACTGATCACCAACGAAGAGGATGCCACCACCTGGTCCGCCGGGGACGTCATCAGCGATGCGCTGAGCTGGAGCACCAGCGTGCGCATGGGCGGGATCAGCTACGGGCGCGACTTCTCCCTGCGTCCGGATCTGGTGACCTGGCCGCTGCCGGCGTTTTCCGGCGAGGCGGCTGTCCCGACCTCGGTCGATCTCTTTATTAATGGCTACCGTTCCGGCTCCACCCGCCTTCAGCCGGGGCCGTTTACCCTCACCAATCTGCCGTATATCAACGGTGCCGGGGATGCGGTACTGGTTACCACTGATGCGCTGGGTCGTCAGGTGAGTACCACGCTGCCGTTTTATGTCAGCAGCGATCTGCTTAAGCAGGGGTTAAGCGACGGCGCCGTGACGCTGGGCAGCCTGCGGCGTAATTACGGTATTGAGAATTTTGACTATGGCCCGGCGGCGGGCAGCGGATCGTACCGCTACGGGGTGACCGACTGGCTGACGCTGGAGGGGCATGCTGAAGGGGCGGAGTCGCTGGCGCTTGGCGGCGCGGGCACGGTACTGAAGCTCGGGCGTTTTGGCGTGGTAAATACCTCGTGGACCCAAAGCCGCATGCGCGGCGATAGCGGCGGCCAGATAAACTGGGGCTATCAATACAACACCAGCGAGTTTAGCGTAGCGACCCAGCATACCCGACGTGATCGTGGTTTTGGCAATCTCGCCCTGTACGATCAGCCCACCGTTTATGATGAAAATGATAACCCCGTTGCCAGCCTGAGCCGCAATACCGACCAGTATTCCTTAACCTTTAACCTCGGCGGATACGGCAATATCGGCGCGGCGTGGATCGGCGTTGAGAGTTTTGACAGCCAGAAAACTGAGCTGCTCAACCTCTCCTGGAGCCGTAATATGTGGGGCTCAAGCAGTATTTATCTGGCTGCCAGCCGTGACCAGCAGCGGGGCGACTGGACGGTTGCGCTGTCGTTGCAGGTTCCCCTCGGCGAACGTGACAGCGCCGCCGTCACCTTTGAAAACACCCCTGACGCAGGCAGCACTCAACGCATTAACTACAACCACTCGATGCCTTCAGACGGCGGATTTAGCTGGAACATGGCCTGGGCCAACCAGTCGCGGTCGAGTAACTATCAGCAGGCCACGCTCGGCTGGCGGAATAACAACGTGGAGCTACAGGGCGGCGGCTACGGTGAGAAGGGCATGATGACCTGGTGGGGCGAGGCGATGGGCTCTGTCGTGCTGATGGACGGTGAGCTGTTTGCGGCGAACAAAATCAACGATGCGTTTGTGGTGATCAGCACCGACGGTCATCCGGATGTTCCCGTCAGCTACGAAAACCAGCCGGTCGGAAAAACCAATAACAAAGGCTATCTGCTGGTGAGCGGCGTTTCCGCCTATTACCCGGCAAGTTACCGCATTGATACCCTGAACTTACCCGCGGATACCCGGCTGAAAGAGACCGAGCGTCGGGTGGCGATTCGTCGGCATAACGGTTATCTGGTGGATTTTCCGATGGAGCAGGAGCGGGTTGCCAGCGTGATCCTGCACGATGCGCAGGGCAATGCGATCCCGGTAGGAAGCCAGGTCAGACGCGCGTCCCGCAGCAGCGCGGTTGTCGGCTACGACGGCCTCGCCTGGCTGGAAAACCTCAACGACGTGAATCCGCTCGAGGTCATCACCCCGGAGGGTAAACGCTGTACGGCAACGCTGACCGTTGGCGCAAACCCTGAACATAAGCTGCAAACCTACGGTCCGCTGACCTGTCGGGAGGCGCCGTGAGACGCCTGTTAATCGCGCTCCTGCTGCTGTGCTCCGGCGGCAGCTGGGCGGCCTGTACCGTCAGTACGGTGAATGCCTCGTTTGGCAGCGTCACCTCGTTCGCACTCAGCGGCACCGGGGAAGTGGAAACGACGGGCACGCTGGTGGTGACCTGCGATACCGTTCTCAACCTGTTAACCAACGACTCGGTGACGCTGAATTACACCTCGGCATCCGTCTTCGCGAATAGCCGGGCGACCATGAAGCGTACGGACAACGCGGCTATTACCGATGTCATCCCTGCGCGGCTGTGCGGGGCGTCCGGCTGCGGCGGAAACAGTGAAATACAAATCAGCAAAGCCTATACCTGGAGCGGAAACACGCTGCTCGGGCTGCTGGGTTCAAGGCGCTACAACATTCCCCTTTATTTCCGGACCGTAATGGGGCAGAACGTCACCGCCGGGCCGTATCAGGTGTTGTTAACGTTCAGCATTAACTACAACGTGTGCGCCGTTAGCGCGGTCGGAGCGTGCCTGACCCCGCAAACCGGCACGGCAACCACCTCGATCCTCCTCAACATGACCGTCACCAACGATTGCAGCACCATGACCACGCCGGACGTGAATTTTAACAGCGCGCCGCTGGTGCAAAATTTTCCCACCGTTTCACAGTCGGTTGCCGTCACCTGCACCAAAGGCAGCACCTACACCATAGGCATTAATAATGGGGCAAATGCCCTGAACAACGTGCGTCGTATGGTCAGCGGCAGCAACTTCATGAGTTACGACATCTACAAAGAGGCGACCAGCAACCGCTGGGGTAGCAGCGGCAGCGAGCGCTGGGCCAGCGCCAGCTCATCGCAGGTCAGTACGGACGGGCTTTTACGTACCTACAACTACACCGCCAAAGTTCTGACCAGCCAGGCCACGCCGCCTGCCGGAACCTACACCGACACGCTGATTGTCGACGTCGCGTTCTGACCCTCCGCGCTTTTCCCTTTCGCAAATGTAAAGTTCCTGTGGCCTGTGCCGATAACACCGTTAATAAATCTATGAGAAGGTGTTGTATGTTGAACCGTATCCGCGTTGTCACAATGCTTATGATGGTGCTGGTCATTTTCGCACTTCTTCAGCTTATTTCTGGCGGCCTCTTTTTCTCGTCGTTAAAACAGAACCAGGACAGCTTCGCGGCCTCGAACGATTTGCGAATGCAGCAAAGCGAACTGACCACGACCTGGGATCTGATGTTGCAGACGCGTATCAACCTGAGCCGCTCGTCTGCCCGCATGATGATGGACCCGAATAACCAACAGAGCAGCGCAAAAACGGAACTGCTGAAGAATGCGCGCGCCACGCTGGCAGACGCGGCGAAACATTACGACGCCTTCAAAAAAATCGCCCCTCAGCCAGCAATGGCGCAGGCGAGCGTGAACATAGATGAAAAATATCAGGCCTACTTCGCCGGCCTCACGGAGCTGGTACAGTTCCTGGAGCAGGGCAATATGGACGCCTATTTCGCGCAGCCGACCCAGGGAATGCAGAACGCCCTCGGCGCGGCGCTCGGCGAGTACGCCAAAGCCAGCGGCGAACTTTATCACTCCGCCTTTACGCAAAGCCAGAACGACTACCGTTTCGCGAAATGGCAGATGGCGGTTCTCGCCCTCGCGCTGGTCATCGTGCTGGTGGCCGTGTGGTACGGCATTCGTCATATCCTGCTTAACCCGCTTGGCCGCGTCATTGCCCATATCCGTGATATTGGCCGGGACGATCTCACGAAAACGCTGACCGTTTCTGGGCGCAATGAGATCACCGAGCTGGCAACCAGCGTCGACCATATGCAGCGTTCGCTGATTGATACCGTCGCCAACGTGCGCGAGGGGGCGGATGCCATCTATACCGGCACGAGTGAAATCGCGATGGGCAACAACGATCTCTCGTCCCGTACCGAACAGCAGGCATCCGCACTGGAAGAGACGGCGGCCAGCATGGAGCAGCTCACCGCGACCGTGAAGCAGAATGCCGACAATGCCCGCCAGGCGTCGCAGCTTGCAGAAAGCGCGTCCGACACCGCCCAGCGCGGCGGTCGGGTGGTCGACGGCGTGGTGAAAACCATGCATGACATTGCCGACAGCTCGAAGAAAATCGCCGACATCATCAGCGTAATCGACGGTATCGCCTTCCAGACCAATATCCTGGCGCTGAACGCGGCCGTTGAAGCGGCGCGTGCGGGCGAGCAGGGGCGCGGGTTTGCCGTGGTCGCCGGCGAAGTGCGTAACCTCGCCAGCCGCAGCGCCAATGCGGCGAAAGAGATCAAAGCCCTGATTGAAGACTCTGTTTCACGCGTGGATACCGGCTCGGTGCTGGTGGAAAGTGCGGGTGAAACCATGAATGACATCGTGAATGCCGTGACGCGCGTGACGGACATCATGGGTGAAATCGCCTCTGCATCGGATGAGCAGAGTCGTGGTATTGACCAGGTCGCCCTGGCGGTATCGGAAATGGATCGTGTGACGCAGCAAAACGCCGCCCTGGTGCAGGAGTCCGCTGCCGCGGCCGCTGCGCTGGAGGACCAGGCGAGCCGCCTGAAAATGGCCGTCTCGGCGTTCCGTCTTACTTCAAAAACGACAAATACGGTCAGCTCGCGGTCGGCGTACAGCGAAGCAACCCCGGCGCCCGTGACAACACGTACGCGCGCAGCGGTGACCGGACAAGATGAAAACTGGGAAACATTTTGACTGACAATTAAACCGCGGCTGCTTGCCGCTTGATGGGAGCGTGGATGTTAAATCGTATTCGTATCTCGACCACACTGTTTTTGATTCTGATCCTGTGTGGGGTTTTGCAGGTTGGCAGTAACGGGTTGTCTTTCTGGGCGTTTCGCGATGGCTATCAGAATTTGCAGGAAGTTGAGACGAGTAATCAGCAGCGCTCCGCACTGGCACAAACGCGTGCCGTGCTGTTGCAGGCAAGCACTGCGCTGAACAAAGCAGGGACGTTAACCGCGCTGAGCTATCCGCCGGAGGATATTAAGGCGCTGATGGTCGTGGCCCGCAGCAGCCTGAAGCAGGCCGACGCGCAGTTTAAGGCCTTTACGGCGCAGGAGGCGGTCAGTGAGAAAGAGAAAGCGCTGAAAGTCGCCATGAAAAAGACCTTTGATGTGTGGTACGGCGATCTCGACCATCAGGCGACGTGGCTGGAGAACAACCAGCTTTCTGACTTCCTGACCGCGCCGGTGCAGGCGTCTCAGGCGGCGTTCGACGGCAGCTTTAACGCCTGGCAGCAGGATATTAACCAGTTTGTGGCGCGTGCCGGTGCGGACAGCCGTACCAGCTACCGCATGTCAGGGGCGATTTTCCTGACCATGGTGATCCTGGCCGCCCTGCTGACCGGCGGCTCGCTGTGGTGGTCGCGCAAAATGATCGTCCAGCCGCTGGCCATCGTCAGCAGCCACTTCGACAGTATGGCGAAGGGCGATCTGGCGCGTCCGGTGGCCGTGTATGGCAGGAATGAAATATCAGCGATTTTCGCCAGCCTGAAGGCGATGCAGGGGTCGCTGCGGGAAACGGTAAGCAACGTTCGCCAGGGCAGTTACGCCATGCATGCCGGGATCTCCGAGATTGCGGCAGGCAATAACGACCTCTCATCCCGCACCGAACAGCAGGCGGCATCGCTGGCGCAGACGGCGGCCAGCATGGAGCAGCTGACCGCGACCGTAAGCCAGAACGCCGATAACGCGCGTCAGGCGTCCGACTTGTCAAAACAGGCGGCGATGACGGCGAAACGTGGGGGCGATCAGGCTTCTCACGTCGCCAGCACGATGCAGGAGATTGCCGCCAGCTCGCAGAAAATTGGCGACATTATCAGCGTCATCGACGGTATCGCGTTCCAGACCAATATTCTGGCGCTGAACGCGGCCGTTGAAGCGGCGCGTGCCGGGGAGCAGGGGCGCGGGTTCGCGGTGGTTGCCGGTGAAGTCCGAAACCTCGCCAGCCGCAGCGCCAATGCGGCGAAAGAGATCAAAGGGCTGATAGAAGAGTCGGTCTCCCGCGTTCAGCAGGGCTCCGCGCTGGTGGATACCGCCGCGCAGACCATGCACGAGATTGTCACCTCCGTGACGCGGGTTAACGACATTATGGGCGAGATTGCCTCGGCGTCTGATGAACAACGCCGTGGTATTGAGCAGGTGGCGCAGGCCGTTACACAGATGGATCAGGTTACGCAGCAGAACGCCTCACTGGTGGAAGAGGCGGCGGCGGCTACCGATCAGCTGGCAAACCAGGCGGATCACCTTACCGGGTTGGTCGCCGTATTTAATGTGAAAGAGCACGTTGAAGCAGTAACAGAAGTCGGACGGTCACAGGCCGTGCCCGTTGTATCCTGAATGTGATTAAGAAGGCGCTATGACATCACCCATGCCCTCAGGGCAAACGTCATTATTGTTGCAGATGACACAGCGCCTCGCGCTGTCCGACGCGCATTTTCGTCGGATATGTCAGTTAATCTACCAGCGTGCGGGGATCGTGCTTGCGGACCATAAGCGAGACATGGTCTACAACCGGCTGGTGCGGCGCTTGCGTACGCTGGGGCTGGATGATTTTGGCCGCTATCTGAGCATGCTCGAAGCGAACCAGAACAGCGCCGAATGGCAGGCATTTATCAACTCATTAACCACCAACCTGACCGCGTTTTTCCGCGAGGCGCATCACTTCCCGGTGCTGGCGGAACACGCCCGTCGCCGTAGCGGGGAGTATCGCGTCTGGAGCGCGGCGGCCTCTACCGGGGAAGAGCCGTACTCGCTGGCCATCACCCTGGCGGACACCCTGGGCATGGCGCCGGGCCGCTGGAAAGTGTACGCCAGCGACATCGATACCGAAGTGCTGGAAAAAGCCCGTAACGGCGTTTATCGCCAGGATGAGCTTAAAACGCTGTCTCCTCAGCAGCTACAGCGTTACTTCATGCGCGGTACCGGCCCGCATGAAGGACTGGTGCGCGTACGCCAGGAGCTGGCGAACTGCGTGGAATTTGCTCCCGTTAATTTACTGGATAAGCAGTACAACGTGCCGGGGCCATTCGACGCCATTTTTTGCCGTAACGTGATGATCTATTTTGATAAAACGACGCAGCAGGACATCCTGCGTCGCTTTGTTCCGTTGCTCAAGCCTGACGGTTTACTGTTTGCCGGGCACTCGGAAAACTTCAGCAACCTCGTGCGTGAGTTTAGCCTGCGTGGGCAAACGGTATATGCGCTGAGTAAGGAAAAAGCATGAGTAAAATCAGGGTATTGTCTGTCGATGATTCGGCGCTGATGCGTCAGATCATGACCGAAATCATCAATAGCCACAGCGATATGGAGATGGTGGCGACAGCGCCCGATCCGCTGGTCGCGCGGGATTTAATCAAAAAATATAACCCCGACGTGCTGACGCTGGATGTTGAAATGCCGCGCATGGATGGCATCGATTTCCTGGAAAAATTAATGCGCCTGCGCCCGATGCCGGTGGTGATGGTGTCATCTCTGACCGGTAAAGGTTCAGAAATCACCCTGCGCGCGCTGGAGCTGGGGGCGGTGGATTTTGTCACCAAGCCGCAGCTCGGCATTCGCGAGGGGATGCTGGCGTACAGCGAGATGATCGCCGAGAAGATCCGTACCGCGTCGCGCGCAAAACTCGCGGCCCACAAGCCGATGGCAGCTCCGGCAACCCTGAAGGCAGGGCCGTTACTCAGCTCGGAAAAGTTGCTGGTCATTGGGGCGTCAACCGGAGGAACAGAGGCAATTCGCCATGTACTCCAGCCATTGCCGCTCTCAAGCCCGGGTATCCTGATTACGCAACATATGCCGCCAGGGTTTACCCGTTCGTTCGCGGAGCGCCTGAATAAGCTGTGTCAGATCAGCGTGAAAGAGGCGGAAGATGGCGAGCGCGTGCTGCCGGGTCACGCCTATATCGCCCCGGGTGACAAGCACATGGAGCTGGCGCGCAGCGGGGCGAACTATCAAATCAAAATTCATGACGGGCCGCCGGTTAACCGGCACCGTCCGTCGGTGGATGTGCTGTTTCATTCGGTGGCGAAACATGCGGGGCGCAACGCCGTTGGGGTGATCCTGACGGGGATGGGCAACGACGGCGCCGCCGGAATGCTTGCGATGCACCAGGCTGGTGCCTGGACGATTGCGCAGAATGAAGCAAGTTGTGTGGTGTTCGGCATGCCGCGCGAGGCCATCAATATGGGTGGCGTAAGCGAAGTGGTCGATCTTAGCCAGGTAAGCCAGCAGATGCTGGCGAAAATCAGTGCCGGACAGGCAATACGTATTTGACTCAGGAGTATTATTTTATGGCGGATAAAGAACTTAAGTTTTTGGTTGTGGATGACTTTTCCACCATGCGTCGCATTGTGCGCAACCTGCTGAAAGAGCTGGGCTTCAACAATGTTGAAGAAGCAGAAGACGGGGTGGATGCGCTGAACAAACTCCAGGCTGGCGGGTTTGGTTTTGTGATTTCCGACTGGAACATGCCGAACATGGACGGTCTCGAACTGCTGAAAACCATCCGCGCGGATGCGGGCATGGCCTCTTTGCCGGTGCTGATGGTGACCGCAGAAGCGAAGAAAGAGAACATTATTGCCGCTGCACAGGCGGGCGCAAGCGGCTACGTGGTGAAGCCATTCACCGCGGCGACTCTGGAAGAGAAGCTCGGGAAGATCTTCGAGAAACTCGGCATGTGAGGTGATGGATATGTTGCAACCTGCTATGAAACCCGTTGAAGAACATTCGCCGAGCGACATTATTGCCCGCATTGGTAGCCTGACCCGCATGCTGCGCGACAGCCTGCGTGAGCTGGGGCTGGACCAGGCTATCGCCGAAGCGGCGGAAGCCATCCCTGACGCGCGCGACCGTCTGGACTACGTCGTACAGATGACCGCGCAGGCGGCCGAGCGTGCGCTGAACAGCGTTGAAGCCTCGCAGCCGCACCAGGATGCGATGGAGAAGGGGGCGAAAGCGCTGAGCAAACGCTGGGATGAGTGGTTTGAGAACCCTATTGAGCTGGCGGATGCCCGCGAACTGGTAACGGATACCCGTCAGTACCTGGGTGACGTGCCGGGGCACACCAGCTTCACCAATGCCCAACTGCTGGACATCATGATGGCACAGGATTTCCAGGACCTCACCGGCCAGGTGATCAAGCGCATGATGGATGTGATTCAGGAGATTGAACGTCAGCTGCTGATGGTGCTGCTGGAGAACATACCGGAACCGGCTGCCCGTCCGAAACGCGAGAACGAAAGCCTGCTCAATGGTCCACAGCTTGACACCAGCAAAGCGGGCGTGGTGGCAAGCCAGGATCAGGTGGACGATCTGCTGGACAGTCTTGGTTTCTGATTGCGCGTTCTGCCTCAGGTCGTTAACGCGGCCTGAGGCAGCTCAGAATAAAAACAGCGAAAAGAGCCCGAATAAACGGGCTTTTCCCGCCATTGGATTTTCTCTGCGCTGGCATGATACCCGTGAATTAATGGGCTGCGAGCAGGCACAGTGGCAGAAGAGAACGACGACAAAACAGAAGCCCCCACACCCCACCGACTTGAAAAAGCCCGTGAGGATGGGCAGATCCCCCGATCCCGAGAGCTGACATCCCTGCTGATCCTGGTGGTGGGCGTCTGCATAATCTGGTGGGGCGGGGAGATGCTCGCCCGCAGACTGGCGGGAATGCTCTCGGCTGGCTTACGTTTTGATCACAGCATGGTCAATGACCCCAATCTGATCCTCATTCAGATCATCAACCTTGTGAAAAGCGCGATGCTCGCCTTGCTGCCGCTGATCGCGGGCGTGGTCATCGTGGCCCTGGTTTCGCCGGTCATGCTCGGTGGCCTGGTGTTCAGCGGAAAATCGCTGCAACCGAAATTCTCTAAGCTCAATCCGTTCCCCGGCATTGCGAAAATGTTTTCCGCGCAAACCGGGGCTGAGCTTCTTAAAGCGATCCTGAAATCGCTTCTTATGGGCAGTACCGCCGGGTTTTTTTTGTGGCACCACTGGCCGGAGATGATGCGCCTGATCAGCGAGTCCCCGATGACGGCGATGAAGAATGCCCTGAACCTGGTCGGGTTATGCTCGCTGCTGGTGGTACTCAGCATTATTCCGATGGTGGCGTTCGACGTTATCTTCCAGATCTATTCCCATATCAAAAAGCTGCGAATGTCGCGTCAGGACATCCGCGATGAATATAAGCAGATGGAAGGCGACCCGCACGTTAAGGGCCGTATCCGCCAGATGCAGCGCGCCGCCGCGCGTCGGCGCATGATGGAAGATGTGCCGAAAGCCGACGTCATCGTCACCAACCCGACTCACTACTCCGTGGCGCTTCAGTACGACGAAAACAAAATGAGCGCGCCGAAAGTGGTGGCGAAAGGGGCCGGGCTGATTGCGCTGCGCATTCGTGAAATCGCCACGGAAAACCGTGTGCCGATCCTGGAAGCACCGCCGCTGGCTCGCGCGCTGTATCGCCACGCGGAAATTGGACAACAAATCCCGGGCCAGCTCTACGCCGCTGTCGCAGAGGTGCTGGCCTGGGTGTGGCAACTGAAACGCTGGCGTTTAGCGGGCGGTCAACGACCTGTAAAACCTGAGAACCTGCCGGTGCCTGAAGCACTGGATTTTTTGAACGAGAAGGACACTGATGGCTAATCTGGTGGCAATGTTGCGCCTGCCCGGCAACCTGAAATCGACGCAATGGCAGATCCTTGCCGGACCGATTCTGATCCTGCTAATTCTGTCGATGATGGTGCTGCCGTTACCGGCATTTATCCTCGACCTGCTTTTCACCTTCAACATTGCGTTGTCCATCATGGTGTTGCTGGTGGCGATGTTCACCCAGCGCACGCTGGAGTTCGCCGCGTTTCCAACGATCCTGCTGTTCACCACGCTGCTGCGCCTGGCGCTGAACGTTGCCTCCACGCGTATCATCCTGATGGAAGGGCACACCGGCGCGGCGGCGGCGGGCAAGGTGGTCGAAGCCTTCGGTCACTTCCTGGTGGGCGGCAACTTCGCCATCGGTATCGTGGTGTTCGTCATTCTGGTGATTATTAACTTCATGGTTATCACTAAAGGGGCGGGGCGTATCGCAGAAGTGGGCGCGCGCTTCGTGCTCGACGGGATGCCGGGCAAGCAGATGGCCATCGACGCGGACCTGAATGCCGGGCTGATCGCGGAAGATGAAGCGAAAAAACGCCGTGCTGAAGTGACCCAGGAGGCAGATTTCTACGGCTCCATGGACGGTGCGAGTAAGTTTGTGCGCGGTGACGCCATCGCGGGCATTCTGATCATGGTGATTAACGTCGTCGGCGGCCTGCTTGTCGGCGTGCTGCAACACGGCATGGACATGGGCCACGCAGCGGAAAGCTATACGCTGCTGACCATTGGTGATGGTCTGGTGGCGCAGATCCCGGCGCTGGTGATCTCCACCGCGGCGGGCGTGATTGTGACTCGCGTCAGTACCGATCAGGACGTGGGCGAGCAGATGGTGGGGCAGCTCTTCAGCAACCCGCGCGTTATGCTGCTCTCCGCGGCGGTGCTGGGCCTGCTCGGTATGGTGCCGGGCATGCCAAACCTGGTATTCCTGCTGTTCACCGCTGCGCTGCTGGGGCTTGCCTGGTGGATGCGTGGCCGGGAAACGCAGCCTAAGGCAGAGCCTGCGCCGGTCAAAATGCCTGAGAACACCCAGGCGGTGGAAGCCACCTGGAACGACGTACAGCTCGAAGATTCGCTGGGGATGGAAGTGGGGTACCGCCTGATCCCGATGGTGGATTTCCAGCAGGATGGTGAGCTGCTTGGCCGTATCCGCAGCATTCGTAAAAAATTCGCCCAGGATATGGGCTTCCTGCCGCCTGTGGTCCACATCCGGGACAATATGGATCTCCCGCCCGCGCGCTACCGCATCCTGATGAAAGGGGTGGAAATCGGCAGCGGTGATGCGTACCCCGGCCGCTGGCTGGCGATTAACCCGGGCACCGCCGCAGGCACGTTGCCGGGTGAGCAGACGACCGACCCGGCCTTTGGTCTGGCGGCAATCTGGATTGAGAGCGCCCTGAAAGAGCAGGCCCAGATTCAGGGTTACACGGTCGTTGAGGCCAGTACCGTGGTGGCGACGCACCTCAACCACCTGATTGGCCAGTTCTCCGCGGAACTGTTTGGACGTCAGGAGGCGCAGCAGCTGCTCGACCGCGTAACGCAGGAGATGCCGAAGCTGACCGAAGATTTGGTGCCGGGCGTACTGACCTTAACCACCCTGCACAAAGTGCTGCAAAATCTGCTCGATGAGAAGGTGCCCATTCGCGATATGCGTACCATCCTTGAGACGCTGGCCGAACATGCGCCGCTGCAAAGCGATCCGCACGAACTGACGGCGGTGGTGCGCGTGGCGCTCGGACGCGCCATTACCCAGCAATGGTTCCCGGGAACCGGCGAAGTGCAGGTCATTGGCCTGGACACGCCGCTGGAACGTCTGCTGCTTCAGGCGTTGCAGGGCGGTGGCGGGCTGGAGCCGGGTCTGGCGGACAGATTACTGGCGCAAACCCAGGAGGCGCTGGCGCGTCAGGAGATGCTGGGCGCGCCGCCGGTGCTGCTGGTGAATCACGCGCTGCGTCCATTGCTGTCGCGCTTCCTGCGCCGGAGCCTGAACCAGCTGGTAGTGCTGTCGAATATGGAGCTGTCCGATAACCGCAATATTCGCATGACGGCGACCATAGGAGGGAAATAATGCGTAAGTGGCTGTGGATCTTACTTTTCCCGCTGGCGGCGCAGGCCGCAGGCGAGGGGGCATGGCAGGCCAGCAGTATCGGCTTGACGCTCAACCATCGGGGTGAGTCGATCTCCTCCCGTCCGCTGTCCGCCTCTGAGCCCGTGTCCGGGCAGATGACGCTGGTGGCCTGGAATTACACCCTGACGGGACTCACACCGGCCGGGTTGCGGGTGCGGCTGTGCTCGCTGACCCGCTGCGCGGAAATCGAGGGTCAACGTGGCACTACCCAGGCCTTCAACGGGGTGTCTGCTCAGGAGCCTTTACGCTTTATCTGGGAAGTGCCAGGCGGTGGACGTCTCATCCCGGCGCTGAAGGTTCAGCGCAACGAGGTGCTCGTCAACTACCGCTAACTGCCCGCCTTTTCGCCAGTCTCCAGGCATTTCTGAAGGCTGGCTCGCAAAAATGACCTTCCCTTTTGATACAAAAGAAACGCTGTTTTATAAATCAGTGACACGCGTATTGACACTCTTTGCGTTTTTGCCATTCACCACTTTGTGATGGCAGAAACAGAAAGGTATCAACAGGTCGATACTTTTACTGTAGCCGTGTAAAAACTCCCGGACGAGGTTGCTTACAGGGAGTCTCCCAAAACTGATTAGGGTTGACGGCAATGAAAACACGTAAAATTGGACTCGCAAATTATTTTGCTTACGGGTCAGGGGACTTCCTCGGGGCGGGGACTACCGCCCTGACGGCCGCCTGGCTTTTGTATTTTTATACCACCTTCTGTGGACTCACACCGATTGAAGCAACCTTTATCTTCGCTGCCGCGAGGGTGCTGGATGCGGTTGTCAGCCCGTTAATGGGCTTTTTAACCGATAACTTTGGCACCACCTGGCTGGGCAAGCGCTTTGGCCGTCGTAAGTTCTTCATCCTGCTCGGTATTCCCTGCGTTTTCAGCTACTCGCTGATGTGGGTAGGGGACATGAGTTTCTGGTACTACCTGCTGACCTATCTGATCTTTGATATCGTCTACACCATGATCCTGGTGCCATACGAAACGCTGGTGCCGGAGATGACGGACGATTTCAAACAGAAAACCAAATTCTCCGGGGCGCGAATCTCTATGGCGCAGATGTCCGCCATTCTGGCCTCCTTCCTGCCGGGGATCCTGCTCACGCATTTCGGCAAAGACAACGCGATCTCCTTCTTCTATGCAAGCCTGGTCTTCTCCGTACTCTGCGCGCTGATGCTTACTTTCGTCTGGTTCTTCACCTGGGAGCGTCCGCGCGAAGAGTGGTCTGAAGCGGCTCTGCGTGCCGAGGAAGAGAAGAAAAAGCTGACCCTGGGCCAGAGCCTGAACCGTCTTTTTGTCGAATTAAGTTCGACGCTGCGCATCAAGATTTTCCGCCAGCATCTGGGGATGTACCTTGGCGGCTACATCGCCCAGGACGTCTTTAATGCGGTGTTCACCTATTACGTGGTATTTGTGCTGATGCAGGAGGCGTCAATGGCGTCCAACCTGCTGGGCACGATGGCCATCTTCCAGTTCCTCGCCGTGATCGGCATGATCCCGCTGTGCATTCGCTTCGGACCTGCGCCGTCTTACCGCATGGTGGTCGTGCTGTTTGGTCTGGCCTCGCTCTCTTACGCGGTGCTTTATTACGCGGGCCTGAGCGACGTTTACGCTCTGCTGCTGCTGATCTCTGCGGTTGCCGGTCTTGGCCGCGGGGGTATCAACTACGTACCGTGGAATACCTACACCTACATTGCTGACGTGGACGAAGTGATCACCGGTCAGCGTCGCGAAGGGATCTTCGCGGGCATCATGACGCTGACCCGTAAAGCGTCTCAGGCCGGTGCGGTGATGCTGGTGGGGATCGTGATGCAGATGTCGGGCTTTGTCAGCGGGCAAAAAGTGCAACCTGCGGAAGTGAGCCACACCATTCTGATGATCCTGAGCGTTGGCACTATTCTGGTGCTGTTCTGCGGCTTCCTTGTCTCCCTGCGCTTCAAACTCAATTTGCAGACTCACAGCACCCTGCGTGAAGAGACCGCGAAAATGCGCGAGTCCGGCCATGCGATGCCAGAGGCGGTGACCCCGCAGGCCCGCGCTACCGTGGAGATGCTGGCGGGAATGCCGTATGAATCCCTGTGGGGCAACAACAACATCGGTTATCTGAATCGCAATAAGCCGGTGGCCCCTTCGCTGAAGGATCGCGCGGTACTGAATTCGACATACAACAGAGGTTAAGATGATGAAAGTTTGGCCTGTCAAACATAGCCCGTTACTGCGTCAGCCTGAGCGCTTTATCGCCAGGGATGAGCTGAAATCGCTGATTCAAAAGGTGACGCATAACCTGGTCAATATCCACGACAAAACGGGTGAGTTTTTGCTGCGGCTGGACGACGGGCGCGTGATCGACACCAAAGGCTGGGCCGGATGGGAATGGACCCACGGCGTCGGTTTATACGGTATCTGGCAGTATTACTGCCAGACCGGTGACGAAGGCATGCGCGAGATTATCGACAGCTGGTTTGCTGACCGTTTCGCTGAAGGCGCAACCACCAAAAACGTGAATACCATGTCGCCGTTCCTGACGCTGGCGTATCGCTACGAAGAGACCAAAAACCCTGCCTGGCTGCCGTGGCTGGAAAGCTGGGCGGAATGGGCGATGAATGAGATGCCGCGCACCGAACATGGCGGCATGCAGCACATCACCCTGGCGGAAGAGAACCATCAGCAGATGTGGGATGACACGCTGATGATGACGGTGCTGCCGCTGGCGAAAATCGGCAAGCTGCTGAACAAGCCGGAGTACGTCGAGGAGGCGATCTATCAGTTCCTGCTCCACGTACAGAACCTGATGGATCGGGAGACCGGACTGTGGTTCCACGGCTGGAATTACGACGGCAATCACAACTTTGCCCGGGCTCGCTGGGCGCGCGGCAACAGCTGGCTGACCATCGTGATCCCGGATTTCCTCGAGCTGGTGGATCTGCCGGAAAACAACGCCGTTCGTCGCTATCTGGTGCAGGTACTGAACGCGCAGATCGCCGCACTGGCAAAATGTCAGGACGAGAGCGGATTGTGGCATACGCTGCTGGACGATCCTGATTCTTATCTGGAGGCGTCGGCCACGGCAGGGTTTGCTTACGGCATTCTGAAAGCCGTGCGCAAGCGTTATGTCGGCGCAGAGTACGCAGAGGTGGCGGAGAAAGCGATTCGCGGCATCGTGCAAAACATCTCGCCGGAAGGGGAGCTGCTGCAAACGTCCTTCGGGACGGGGATGGGGAGCGATCTGGCGTTTTACCGCCAGATACCGCTGACCTCGATGCCGTATGGCCAGGCAATGGCGATTCTGTGTCTGACGGAATATTTGCGGAAATATTTCTGATAATAAAAAACCCGGCGCTCGCCGGGTTTCTTTTTTACATACGTTCTACGGTTTCGATACCCAGGGTATCCAGACCGAGCTTCAGGGTCTTCGCCGTCAGCTGCGCCAGCTTCAGGCGGCTGTGACGCACCGCTTCGCTCTCAGCAGAGAGGATAGGGCAGTGTTCGTAGAAGCCAGAGAACAGACCGGCCAGATCGTACAGGTATGCACACATAACGTGCGGCGTACCGTCACGCGCGACCACGGAGAGCGTCTCTTCGAACTGAAGCAGGCGGGCAGCCAGCTGTGCTTCACGGTCTTCGGTAAGGGTCACCGTAGCATTCGCCAGCACGCTTTCGTCGATATTGGCTTTACGGAAGACGGAGAGTACGCGGGTATAAGCGTACTGCATATATGGCGCCGTGTTGCCTTCAAACGCCAGCATGTTGTCCCAGTCGAAGATATAGTCGGTGGTACGGTTCTTGGAGAGATCCGCGTATTTCACCGCGCCGATCCCAACCGCGTTAGCCAGTTTCTCCAGCTCGTCAGCAGGCATATCCGGGTTCTTCTCGGCCACCAGGCGACGCGCGCGTTCCAGCGCTTCATCCAGCAGATCGGAAAGCTTCACGGTGCCGCCCGCACGGGTTTTGAACGGCTTACCGTCTTTACCCAGCATCATGCCGAACATGTGATGTTCCAGCGGCACGGAATCCGGCACATAACCCGCTTTACGCACGATAGTCCACGCCTGCATCAGGTGCTGGTGCTGACGGGAGTCGATGTAATACAGCACGCGATCCGCATGCAGGGTTTCGTAACGGTATTTCGCACAGGCGATGTCGGTGGTGGTGTAGAGATAGCCGCCATCCTTTTTCTGGACGATCACACCCATCGGTTCGCCTTCCTTGTTTTTATACTCATCAAGGAACACCACCGTTGCGCCTTCGCTTTCCACCGCCAGATTTTTAGCTTTCAGGTCCGCCACAATGCCTGGCAGCATCGGGTTATACAGGCTTTCACCCATCACGTCGTCACGGGTCAGGGTCACGTTCAGACGGTTATAGGTGAGCTGATTCTGGGACATGGTAATGTCCACCAGCTTGCGCCACATCTCGAGGAAGTACGGGTCGCCGCCTTGAAGTTTCACCACGTAGCTGCGCGCGCGCTCGGCGAAGGCTTCATCTTCGTCATAGTGCTTTTTGGCTTCACGGTAGAAACCTTCCAGGTCCGCCAGCGCCATTTCGCCTGCGTTTTCCTGCTGCTGCTTTTCCAGATACGCGATCAGCATGCCGAACTGCGTGCCCCAGTCGCCTACGTGGTTAGCGCGGATCACCTTGTGACCAAGGAACTCGAGGGTACGCACCGCCGCGTCACCGATGATGGTGGAGCGCAGGTGACCGACGTGCATCTCTTTCGCCACGTTTGGCGCGGAGTAGTCAACCACCACGGTCTGCGCTTCTGGCTGAGCCACGCCCAGACGGTCAGACTTCAGCGCCGCGTCAACGTGGCTTGCCAGGAACGCAGGCTCAAGGAAAATGTTGATAAAGCCTGGACCGGCGATTTCGGTTTTGCTGGCGATGCCGGTGAGATCCAGATGCGTCAGTACCTGCTCAGCGAGCTGTCGCGGCGGCATGCCCAGTTTTTTAGCCACTGCCATCACGCCATTAGCCTGATAGTCGCCAAACTGTACTTTCGCTGACTGACGAACCTGTGGTTCGCAATCCGCAGGCGCACCTGCGGCAATCAGTGCCTGACTGACTTTTTCTGAGAGAAGAGCCTGAATATTCACCTGGATACCTTACGTTTTTGATGCGGGTAAAAAACACCCACGCCAGTTTAAGAATTTAGGGCGGGAGTATACTGCAAATGCCTTCGGGCGTCAGCCCTGCGGGGGGCGAAGATCGCTCAGAATCCAGGCGAAGACGGTATGCATAATCATGCAGTCGAAAAAACCGTGATTCTGCGGTTGGTCGACAGAGGGCAACAGAGTAAATTAGCGGCTTTGCGACACGAAACGAGACTGACCTATGGCGAACTGGCATACCATTGACGAACTGCATGATATTTCCGCAGATTTACCGCGCTTCACTCAGGCGTTCACAGAACTTGCCACCCGTCTCGGGCTGGATATCGCGCCGCTTGAGGCCGATCACATCTCTTTGCGCTGCCACCAGAATGCCACCGCCGAACGCTGGCGGCGTGGCTTTGAGCAGTGCGGAGAACTGCTGTCGGAGAATATCATTAACGGTCGCCCGATCTGCCTGTTCAAACTTCACGCGCCGGTAACGGTGGCGCACTGGCAATTCACCGTTGTGGAACTGCCCTGGCCAGGAGAGAAGCGTTATCCGCACGAAGGCTGGGAGCATATCGAAATTGTTCTGCCTGGGGAGCCCGAGACGCTGAACGCCCGTGCGCTGGCGCTGCTTTTCGACGAGGGGTTAAGCCAGCCGGGTATTTTCGTCAAAACCAGCTCGCCAAAAGGGGAGCGCGAACGCTTACCGAACCCTACGCTTGCCGTAACGGACGGCAACGTGACGGTGAAATTCCATCCCTGGACTATCGAGCAGATCGTCGCCAGCGAAGCGTAAGCATTGTGAGCGTCGATCCAGACACCAATCGGGCAACGTGCCACGATGGTACGTTGAGTGAAATTTAAGGAGGATGACATGGCGCTGCTGGAAATTTGTTGTTACAGCGTGGAGTGTGCCGTCACTGCGCAACGGCAGGGGGCCGATCGCATCGAGCTTTGCGCGGCACCGAAAGAAGGAGGATTAACCCCGTCCTTTGGCGTGCTGAAATCAGCCCGTCAGGCCATCACTATTCCGGTGCACCCGATTATTCGCCCGCGCGGCGGTGATTTTTGTTATACGGCGGGTGAGTTCAGTGCCATGCTTGAGGATATCGCCCTCGTCCGTGATTCCGGTTTTCCGGGGCTGGTGATCGGTATGCTGGACGAAGACGGCAACATCGATCTTCCGCGTATGCGTCAGGTCATGCGCGCCGCCCGGGGGATGGCGGTCACTTTTCATCGTGCGTTCGATATGTGTCAGGATCCGATACAAGCCTTTGATACGCTGGCAGAACTGGGCGTGGCGCGCGTTCTGACGTCGGGCCAGCAGTCCTCGGCTGAAAAAGGACTGAAATTAATTACGGAACTAAAAGCATATTCCGGTGTTCCAATAATCATGGCGGGCGCAGGAGTACGCGCCAGCAATCTGGAACTGTTTTTAAACGCAGGGGTGGAAGAGCTGCACAGCTCGGCGGGTAAATGGATACCTTCACCCATGCGTTATCGCAATACAGGGTTGTCAATGTCGACGGATGCTGAAGCGGATGAGTACTCACGCTACGGTGTGGATGGAGAGTCGGTTGCGGTAATGAAATCGTTGATTGAACGTCATCACGTGTAGCAACGTACCGATTTTTACCGCGCATCATGTCGCCCAATATGATGCTTGCTTGTACCAGGCCCCTGCAAATTACACAGGGGCCTTTTTTTCTTTTTTGCCCGGTGGCGCTGCGCTTACCGGGCCTACGAAATCACGCGTAGGCCGGGTAAGGCGCAGCCGCCACCCGGCTAAAGGCTACGGCTTGGTCGCAATCAATACCGCACGCATCGGGGCCGGATAGCCTTCGATGGTTTTACTGTGATCGTCCGGGTCGAGGAATTGCTCCAGCGATTCGGTGATCATCCAGTCGGTGCGGCGCTGTTCCTCAACCGACGTCACGCACACATCGGCGATGCGTACATCGACAAATCCACATTTCTCCAGCCAGTTCTTCAGCGCCAGCGCGGAAGGGATGAAGTAAACGTTGCGCATCTGCGCATAGCGATCGCCCGGCACCAGAACGGCATGTTCATCGCCTTCGATGACCAGCGTTTCCAGCACCAGTTCGCCGCCGCTGACCAGCTGATCTTTCAACTGCCAGAGATGCTCCAGCGGGGAACGACGGTGGTACAGCACGCCCATCGAGAAAACGGTATCAAACGCTTTCAGGGCAGGGAGTTGCTCGATACCCAGCGGCAGCAGGTGCGCACGCTGGTCGTTACCCAGCAGCTTACGCACCGCTTCAAACTGGCACAGGAACAGCTGCATCGGATCGATACCGACGGCCAGATGCGCGCCTGCGCCGATCATGCGCCACATGTGATAGCCGCTACCGCAGCCCACGTCCAGAATGGTGCGCCCGGTCAGGTCGGATAAATGCGGCAGAACGCGATCCCACTTCCAGTCAGAGCGCCACTCGGTGTTGATATTTACACCGTACAGCGAGAACGGCCCTTTGCGCCACGGCATCAGGTTACGCATCAGCGTTTCGATGCGGTTGATCTGCCCGGCCGGGAGCGGCTCTTCGCTCTCCGCCGTCACGCTGTGCAGCAAATCCAGACGATGAGGCGTCAGTTCAGGCAGAAACTCCACGGCGTTGGACCACTGCTTCAACAGACCATGCTGCTGATCGCGCTGCCAGGTGGCAATTTGCGCAGGCAGGGTTTCCAGCCAGTGGGAAAGGTGGTTTTTGGCAATCAGCTGATAGAAATTACCGAACTCGATCATGCTGCGTCTCCGGCTTTAAGCGCCACCAGAGAACCAAAGTTAAAGCACTGGAACCACAGTTCGCTGTGTTCAAATCCGGCTTTGCGCAGGCGCGCTTTGTGGGTTTCTACGGAATCCGTCAGCATGACGTTTTCAAGCATGCTGCGCTTCTGGCTGATCTCCAGCTCGCTGTAGCCATTTGCACGCTTGAAATCATGGTGCATGTTGAACAGCAGTTCGCCCACGCTGGCGTCTTCAAAGCTGAATTTCTCAGACAACACCAGCGCGCCGCCCGGGTTCAGGCCCTGATAAATTTTATCCAGCAACCGCTGACGATCGTCCGGCACCAGGAACTGAAGGGTAAAGTTCAGAACCACCATTGAGGCGTTCTGGATGTCGATATCGCGGATATCGCCTTCTACCACCTCCACAGGCGTAGGGGCTTTATATGCGTCAATGTGGCGACGGCAGCGTTCGACCATGGCCGGTGAGTTATCGACAGCCACAATCTTGCAGCCTTCGTGATGAACGTTACGACGAATGGACAGCGTTGCCGCTCCCAGCGAACAGCCCAGGTCATAGACCTGCGTGCCGGGTTGAACAAAACGCTCCGCCAGCATGCCGATCATGGAGATAATATTGGAATAACCGGGAACAGAGCGCTGGATCATATCCGGGAAGACTTCGGCTACCCGTTCATCAAAGGTCCAGTCGCCCAGGCTGGCGATAGGCGCGGAAAAAAGCGTGTCGCGATCTGACATAACGTAAAAATCCGGGAAAAATAAAGGGGCATATTGTGCGCTAATGGAAGGAGAAAACCAACTCCCACGGCATATACCAAAGGTTAGCTAGCACCATCAGCAAAAGCGAGCACCAGGTCGCGCTCATGCCGGAACGACGCCAGCGGATCAGGCGGTGGTGAAAACCATAATAATGCATCAAACGCCCTGCAATCAGCAGCAGCCCACAGACGTGCACCATCCAGGTTTCTGCGCCATCCATCTCCATTAACAGCAGTAAAATTAACGCGACGGGAATGTACTCGACCGCGTTGCCGTGGATGCGGATTGCGCTTTGTAGCTCAGAAAAGCCCCCGTCACCGTACGAGACGCGGTACTGCATTCTCAGGCGCACAACATCAAATGAAAACTTAATCAGCAGTAATGCACCTAACACCGCATACAGCGCGCTGACCATACTAACTCCCTGTTTTTGGCAGATGGCACGTCTCTATGATAGGGGGTGATTTCAGAAAAGAGAAGATTGTTGTGGGATGGACGGCGCGGGGCCAACCGACGGAACCGCCTGCTGCAAGGCCTGCCAGAGAGCATCGACCAGTTCAGGCGCCTGCGCGATATCCGGCGTATGTAAAAAAAGGTACGGCGTGGTGGTGTGCTCCCATTTCGCCAGCGTTTGCAGCCAGACGGCGAACATCTCCTCATTTTGCTGCATGTTATCGCTGCCGATAAACCGGACCATCGGGTTCTGCGCCGTTACGATCGCGTGGACGGGCACTTTCGGTTTTTTGCGCTGGGCATCAACAACCGCTTCGCTGTGCGGGATTGCGCTGTGCACAGGGCGGCTGTCGAGGATTACACCTTTCTTATGATACACTTTTTCAATCTCTTCATAACCCATCATAAACCCCATGCCAAAAGCAATCTCATACATACGATTTTCTACGAAGATTCAATCAGTTGGTGATTCTACTAAGCGTCAAAGCAAGTACATTAACGATTGGTTAAAAAGGAATCCTGATTACTATTTAGACGAATCATTACGCTTTCAGGATTTGGGTATCAGCGGCTTCTCTGGTGCTAATGCTAAGTCAGGGGCTTTTGCTGAATTTCTAGCCGCTGTGGAGTCTGGCTACATTGAGGCGGGTTCAGTCTTACTTGTTGAATCTCTGGACAGGGTAAGCCGTCAGGACATCGACACAGCAGGGGAGCAGCTTAGAAAGATTCTCAGGTCTGGCGTTGAAGTGGTGACACTTGTCGATAACGAGTGGTACACGAAAGAAAGTCTGAAAGATTCACTATCCATGATTAAAGCGATGTTGGTCATGGAAAGAGCACATGAAGAGTCAGCGATGAAATCTACCCGTTTGCGCTCTGTATGGGCTGCTAAGAGGGAACGTGCTGCTAACGGTGAAATCATGTCTAAGCGCTGTGCAGCATGGTTAAAAGTATCTGAAGACCGTTCACACTTTGAATTCATCCCTGAGAATGTGAAAGCTGTTCAACGTGTCTTTCAGCTACGGTTAGAGGGCTTGTCTCACGTCAAGATAGCCAAACAAATGAATGATGAAGGTTTTTCAACCCTGAACCAGTTCAAATCCGTTACAGGTGGCTGGTCTCAATCGTCGGTCACTGAGTTACTTTCAAACCGTTCAGTGATTGGTTTCAAAGTTCCTTCTAAATCAATGGCTGTAAAGGGGGTTTCAGAGATACCAAACTATTACCCCTCAATAATCACCGATGAGCAATTCTACGCTGTACAGCAGCTTAAACAGGGTTCAGGGCGTAAACCTTCCTCTGACCTACCTTTGCTAACAAATCTCTTCAAGGGCGTTCTCAGGTGCTCTGAGTGTGGCTTTGTTGTCGTTGTTGCGGGTGTCTCTGCTAAGAGGTCTGGTATATACAAATGCTCGATGAAAAGTGAAGGGCGCTGTAACAGCGTTGGGTTCAGCAGATTACAGACTGACCGCGCATTGGTTCAGGGGCTGCTTTACAACACTAACCGTCTTTCACTCAATCGTGATAACGGCTCTACTATTGGTGGTCTTCAAGCTGAGTTAGAACAACTTCAGAAACAGCGTGAGAGGCTAATCAAACTGGCGATGCTGGCAGATGATACCGAATCAATGGCTAAAGATTTGAAAGCTCTGAACAGTCAGATTAAGGACGCTGAAAAGGCTGTCTCAGAGGTTCACCAGCGAGAGCAATCAAGCCAGCTTGAGACAATCAGCCACCTTGATTTGACTGTGAAGAAAGACCGGATAGAGGCTCAAATCATCATTAAGCGTATCGTTAAAGAGATTAGACTAAACACGGCTGGAAAGAAGTGTGATGTCTTCTTACACAACGGCTTGAAGTTGCTTAACTTTCCATTAGATAGAGTGGTAGACGGTGCTCAATGGCTGGAAGTTTTGCCGCTGATTGACGGTGATGAATTCGACTTTGCAGAGTTCACCACTAAGCCTCGTCACATAGCCTTAGAAGAGGCTCCAGAGTGGGTGAAAGAGATGGAAGAGCAACCTAATCAGTCGCTGTGAAAACTTTGCTTACATCATTGTGAATGTTTAGTAAACTAACTTTAAAACTGTCAACAAGGTTAATTAATGAAAACTTCGCCAGTTCATGAGTTGCAGGGTTTGGCTGCTGATGTCAGTAATGACATTGTTGGGGTTTTAATAAAGGCCAAAATGATTGCAGTGAAGTTGAATTTGCCCGAATTGGCAGAATGGTTTGATTGTGAGCTTGATGGCTATCCTGATAGTGTTGTTCTCCCTGATTATCGTATAGGGCAAGGTGTAGTTAGAGGATGGAATCCCTATCACGGATGGATAAATGTCCAGTATCGTGATATTAAACCAGAAATTATAACAATGATTCAAGAGTATGGTTTAAGTGACTCAATTTCAGCATTGAGAAATCTTCGTGAAGCAGATGATAACCTGCGACTTGGAATGTCAGCCGAAAAAATAAAAATGCTTTTCCCTTCAAATAGTGCTCCTTCGGAAGTTTGCTGGTTTATCAATGCTTCAAAGTTGGAATGTATAGTAACTACTGTAAGGAATAGGATATTAACATGGGCTTTGGAGTTAGAAAGAAAGGGAATATTGGGTGAAGGTGTAGTCTTTAGTGAAAAAGAAAAAGAAATTGCACCTGCAACTTTTTACAACACTAATAATTTTTATGGTTCAGTTCATAATTTAGGGGCGATAGGGGCAGGTAATCACGGTAGCATTTATCAAAATAATAAAACCACTATTAACGACTTTGAGTCTCTTAATCTGGCGCTCAAAGAATATGGTTTAGCTGATGATAATATTAGTGATTTAGCAAGGGTTATTAGTGAGTCGCCACTTCCTAAAAACAAAAATGAGGTGAGAGAATACTTTGGTGATTGGATTGGAGTTATGACAGCAAAAGCTTTAAAGGGTGGTCTTGTTATAGAGGGAGCGAACGTCCCTAGCATTTTAATGAATGATTTGTATAGCTACTTCAATTTACAAAGATAACTATATTGCATCGATTGTTAAGGAGTTTAATTTGATACATTCTCCAGTTATTGAGCTTCAGGCTCTTGCGAGTGACCCAAATTCAGATATCGTTGCTGTTCTAATGAAAGCAAAGATGATTGCGATTAAGTTAGACCTTCAAGACCTTGTTGAATGGATAGAATTAGAGCTTAATGGATACCCTAATATTGCCTCTGCGCCTGACTATAGGTCTGGACAAGGCATATTGAAAGCATTCAATCCTGTTAATGGATGGATTCCCGTAGATTTGGGGACATCTGACCCTAAAATAACAAAGCAGTTCACGACGTTTGCGCTTACTGAATCAGTCTCATCAATGGCTCATTCGAAGGTCAAAGATGCAGGGACTGTCAGTCTCACTGTACCTGCTCCACTTGCTGAGATGCTTTTATCTGGTCAGCGTTCAAGATATGAAATTCGTTGGTTTTTCAGTGCTGGTAAAATTCAGCATATAATTACCACTGTGAGGAATAAAATTCTTGATTGGTCGCTTGAGTTAGAGAAAAAGGGAATACTCGGAGAAGGGCTAATATTTACTAGAGAAGAAAAAGAGGTTGCACCAATGACGGTTAACAATACGAATATCTTTCATGGTTCAGTGAATAACGCTGGAGCAATCGGAGCGGGCAACACTGGTGACATTAATCAGCAAAACTCTATCTCAGTAGGTGACATTGCATCCCTTGAGCGTGAACTAAAGAGTCACGGGCTTGATGATAATGATGTTGCTGAATTAAAACGGCTTGTTGAGCAATCACCTAAACCAGCTTCAAAAGAAGAGGTTGAAAAAGGTTTTGGGGCGTGGATTGGTAAGATGACTGGTAAGGCTTTTACAGGTGCGTTAAAGGTCGCTGGTGCGGCGGCTCCTGCCGTTCTTACAAACGCAATCTGCTGCTACTTCGGGATCCCTGTTTAACTCTTTTAAGGTCGCTATGGTTAGACGGGATTCCTTTTTGATTTCTGAAATTTCCATAGTGACCCTTTGAACAACTTGTGAATGCTGAAAAGTAGCCGATTAGATGGCTAAATTAACAGTAAAAAACAGTATTTCCAGATGGCGCAGAAATCCCTATCATTATCAGTAATTTCAATAGCTGTAGCCTATTAACTGTTCTTTATTCAGAACAGGCATTATTCAGTGAATTTAATCCTGTTTAAATTTCTTCTTTGCTCCAAAGTAACCACCAGCAGTTGAGGCCGCTATGTAGGTAATCATAATCTGAATGGTGTTGCGGGAAACATCCGACACAAAGTCATCATCAAAGATGCTTATATAGCCATCAGACGTATCAGCCACACGTTGAATCAGGTCAATAAGCAATATGTGATTCAGGTATAAAAAGGCTGCAACGTTAAAGATAGCAAGTACCCACCCCAACTTGCTCAACTCTTTACCTTTACACCATAAGTATGAGGTCATCCCACAACTGAACGAACAATAACCGATGATTGGGGCAATCAATGCCGCTGTGTGTAACATGCTCTTACCGTCTATGTTAGGGGCTATCAGTGGCTTCAAAGATAATTGATTGGTCATTTGGTTACAATCAGCCCTCAGTCGATGCAGTCTCAAAAGGAAGTGGTTTTGATACTCCTGAAAAGGGTCTCGAAAGGTGTGATTAGGTTGTCTCAAAAGGTTGATTTTGTTTTTTGGTACAGGTATTATTTTGAGACTAGGTTTTGAGACAACTTTCAGGGAATCACCATAATGTCATCTGTAATCGCTTATGTCCGTGTATCAACTTCTGACCAGACTATTGAGAACCAGAAGAAACAAATCAATGAGGCTGGCTATCAGGTAAACAAGTGGTTCTCTGATGAGGCTGTATCAGGTGGCATTAAGGCAACAGAGCGTAAAGGGTTCGGTGACCTGCTTAACTATGTTCGTGAAGGGGATACGCTGGTAGTTATTGGGATTGACCGCTTAGGCCGTAACACTATTGATGTTCTCTCAACGGTTGAACTTCTTCAGGCCAAAGGAGTGAAGGTTATCAGTCTCCGTGAAGGATTCGACCTGTCTACACCAGTGGGTAAGGCTATGCTCACTATGATGGCTGGATTGGCTTCTTTAGAGAAAGACTTGATAGCAGAGCGCAGAACAGCAGGGATTAAACGTGCTCAGTCTGAGGGTGTTCACTGTGGAAGACCAATTAAAGCAACCTCTGAACAGGTTCAGGAACTTCTTTCACAGGGAATGTCACCAAAGCAGGTGCAGGGTGAGTTACAGATTAGTAAGGCGACTTTCTATCGACTGAACAAGTAACAATTGTATGGTGATTCACAATGCCCCTTCGTTGGGGCTTTTTTATGTCTGGCGTTTATCAGGATTCCTGTAACGAATTCTAAGCAGTCTTTATATCAACCTATGGGTTAGGGTTGCCATCATTAAATAACCGCTTAGAAAGCTGTACAGGCTCAGATATGTTCATTTTTTGCCGTTAGTACGGAACCTTTGAAAAGGGCGCTACTAAGCAGACAGATTTCTGACTATCCAAAATCTTCAAAGTTGCTCTAGATATGCCGAAAGTTTCTGGTGAAGCTGAAATAAAAATAGGTCTGGAAATTTTTTAGAAAAATAATATTTGTGAAAATTCATCCACCAGCTTCAAAGCCTCTTTCACGGATCCCGATATGATTTACTGTCAAGGCTACAAGGTGTAACCAGAATCACCGATGAGCGAAGCAAGGTGAGGTTAGAAGGGCTTCTTTAAAGAACTCTTAAAAGATACTCAGAGACAAGAAGATGAAAAACAAAGAACAAAAAGAATCTGTTAAGAGGTTTTTAGGGTAGCATAAAAAACAATCAATTACAATCGGTTGATGTAAATAAATCATGGTGATTCAGGGCGTTAGCCCTCTTAAAATTCCTTTTCAATCAATCTGTACAACCCCCTTTTAACGCGGTTCAACGGTTCCCCCTTTGGGCGGGAGAACCTACCGCAAACACCCTATACCAGCCCTGCATACACAGCCTCTGAAAAGTAACCTTTTCCAAGCGCCTGAATAGTATCCTTCCAGTTATATATACCGGACTTAAACCTTATTGATTTATAAGGGTTTTTTCATTGACTGAAATCTAAAAGCGCCTGTCACAAATTGTTAATAATGTTGACAAAATGTTAAATTTAGGTTATTATGGTTTATTAGATAACGAATTGAGGTATCCACTATGTAATGTACAAAGCTAAAGTATTCAATGGAGTCAAGACTCCGGCTGGAAAGCCAATCACAGGTAAAGGCTTCTTCTCAGATGACCACGATTTAATAGATACCCCCGAATACCGCGAATCTCTTAAAAACACCCTCATCGAATTAGGTTACACCAGCTTCAATAACCCATTACCCGCAAGCAATAAACCTTACCGCAGAAAAGGAACACCCCGTAAGGCTATGGAGAATACACTTCAGCAATATTTTATTGATAAAGACTCAGTAAGTAACCTTCCTTCAAAAGTTGAGGATGTATTCACAGGCTGCGTTAATAGTTGTCCAGATAAACTATCCCCATCTTTCTGCTTTAATTTATTGAAGCGATTAAGCGTTATTACAGCAGCCGCTGTAGAGGATGAAACAGGCTTTAGTAAAAGCTGGTGTAATGACATTACTCAGGCATTGCAGTTAGCAATCACAATGATTGAACATTGCCATGATAAAGGCGAAATTCAGGTAATGTTTAACAGTGACTATGAAAACGATAGATTCGATTCTGACAGGGAATTAGAAGACATCCTTGATTTACACATTCAAAAGGCAGCATAACAATGAACCACACATTAACACATATCGGTGAACCAGCTTACCAGCAATTAAAAGCTCTGGCTGAACACTTTGAAGTAAGAATCCCACAAGTCATCACTCTGATTATCAAAGGAGTCATTTAAATGAACAAGACAAAAGCAGTGCGGATTAAAAAGACAGATAATCAACTGGTGAAACTGAAAGCGGTAAATGCTGGAGCAACCATCAGAAAGACTCTGGAAAGTATGATTCTAATGTCCTATGTGAAACACATTAATGTTATTTGAAAGAGGGTGTTCCGGTATGCTGAGAAGGTATCATACTCATGACATTACTCGAAACACCACGATAAATATTTTATTTGTTATAATGCTACCCTTCCTTCTTTTAAGTACATCTACAATGCTGAGAGAAGCTTATCTTCTATTACTTCAGCACTTCTGACAATGTAGCGCGACCTCTCAAGCAACTCATCATAAAACAAGATATCTATATTTTTTAAATTTCTCCTATAAAGCTCGAGGGTTTTTCTTTTAATTAGTTTTTCTCGCTCATTACCCTCAATTGAAGATAATGAACCTATAATTAAAATGCATTCTGTATCAAATGTGTCTTCATGTATAAGTTCACCGTCTGTAGTGTAATTTCTAGACTGAGATTCAATCTCCCAATTTGCCTTTTGCGCCAATATCTGACTAACAGCGTCGGTTAATTCACTGGATAAGAACCATGTATCAGAGCGCCCTTGTCGCTTAGTGAAAAGTTTTGTTGTTGGTGTTTTTAACTCCACAATCTTGGTGAATCTTGAGTCAGATATAAGAAAATCAGCAATTACATCATTTCCGCCGTTTAAATCAGTTCTTGATATGTGAGCTTCCCTTTGAAGAATTTTTAGGAATTTATACTTTAAGCCATAACCAAAAATCCATTCATTGGTTTCAAAAAAACGTTGCCAGTCTGCCTCCTTATAACTATCAGGCTCAGTGAGCATTTTTTCGTAGGTCTCGAGAGATTCCTTTCTCCCTAATATTGTATTGATGTCATTGTTGGTTAACTTACTGCTTACAAGGTGCTGCAAGGCCATAACTAATGAATTGTTGTCAGCGTGTTCAAGAATGCTGATTATCTCATTATAATTATCTCTGACCTCAATGAATCTTCCAGTCTTTGATGAAGTGTTATCACATACCATGCTATAGCTGGATAGATGGCTATAGAGATTTTGAAGATTTTGTATTGTCAGCTTACATGTGAATTTGGGTGTGCCAGTCTTAGCACAGTGTGCAAAGAAATTGGCACATAAGGAATCCACTTCTTTAGCGTTAGCATCAAGACCAGAAATGTTTAGCATAAGCTCACTTGATTCATCTGAGCCTATGAGGAAAGAGTGATTCAGGCTCATTTTTAAACCTTAGCAATTACATTCTTATAGCCGTCGTACTCAGGGTTATATTTATCATTAATTGGGAATTGGGGTTCACCTTCGAGAATTGTGATATTTGATAGAGACTCTATATCAAACATTCTGAACTCAGGGAAATCAGCCTCACTGTCTGTTACGCCGGATGTCTGGACAATGTGCAATTTAGTGGATTCGGTGCCATCTTTTTTTCTCATAATGAAGATTGCATGAACGTTTCCAATTCTCTCGCCCGGTGTTTTTCCTGGCTTGTTGTAATGAAATGAGATTGGTTTGCGTCTTTGAACTGAATCTCTCAAAACCTGTAAACTCATAATAACATTCCTTATATGGGTGCTACATTGTTTCGGTTTGTGTATCATTTGAACGTACTTTTTGTACGTGATTGTGATAGCAGTTTTTGACAGGATGTGTCAATTTATTTCTAACGGCATCACACGTAACATAACGCAGACTTGTTGTTAACTGAATGTCTTTATGTGGATAAGTCCTTGTAAATCATAATTTTATGATTTTGTGTAATGGGGGGCTTTCAACTTTTTGAGCGTAGTTCAAACGAGTTTTAGACGAAACAAAAAAGTAATGAGGGTTGTGATTTACATATCTGTTTGGGTTTTACAGAATGCTATTCCCGTGAGATAATTGTTTTATCTGGTTTGCTAAATCTCAAAATCAACTGGTACAGGTCGTTCAAGAGGTATTTGAGAAAGCAATGTAAAGGGCTACTCTAATGAGTGGCCTTTTTTTTATTTGTCTTAGAAAGGGATTCGGTTATGAATGAAGACATACTACAAAGTTACAAGAAAAACCTGTCACACTATCAATGTTGAATTAAGAAAGATTGGTGATTTACTAAGTCTAACCCCCAACAAGCAGTATCATATTAAAAAAATGATGACAAAATCTACCCGCTTATTACTCATCAAAGCAACCTGCGAAAGAATTAATAAACAACCGTTGACAATAAGTAATTTCATGTAACAATGATTATATGAGTTAAAGATATTTCACCATCCATCAATCACCGATTTATTATCTGACTCATCAGTTTCCTTTTTGTTTATCTTCTCAGGCATCCATCCCGAATGAGTGACGGGAATTCCTCTTGAGAAGATGAACAACCTAATTTGAAAACATTGAACCGTGTCCCGTAACATTAAGTTGGCTGGATGCGGTTTTGTGCTTTCTGAAATCTAAGCAAACCAGACTAGAGTAATTACTAATGACTACGTTAAATCAAGCTGTAAAAATTGAATCACCCGTTGCAAGTATCAGCCACCTGTTACCGTTCGAACAGAAACAGCATATTGAAAAGCTGTATTTCCCGAAAGTACAACAGGCTTCTGAAAAGATGTCTAAAACAGAATCTGAATATCAGGATGCTGTAGAATCTCGTTCTGTGCTTATTCAACAAAAGACCGCTGAATATCTGGCTAATCCGTCTGAACGTCATGGATTCATTGTGAAGAAGGTTTATCCAACTAACCAGCAACAAGTGATTCAAAGCATGGCTGAACAGGGTTATATGGTTCACCGTGTAGGAATGGGCTTAATCTATTTCATCTCAACAAAAAAGAATGCTCTGAAAGACGCAACTGACAAGGCGAATGCTGAAGCTGAATCAACCATTGATAAGATGATTGAGCGTTTGAAAGTGAAAGCCTCTGAGGCTGTCCATCAGCGTAATCAGATTGTTATTGAGGCCCGTAAAGCTCTGGATGCTGTAAAAGACTTTACTGATTACCTGAACGTTATTGTAACTGAGGTAACCGAATAATGAGTATTCCAATGAAAGGGCTGTCAAAGCGTGGTAGTTATAATCATCTTACTGACTCAATGGAATTCAAATATTTCAACGGTCAAGCAGAGATTAGTGAATCAACCTATAAGCTACTTGCTTCAGGTAATAAGCCTAAACCAACTGTGAAGCCAGCTAAAGCGGTCACTACGTATAAGGTGAAGCCTAAGCCAACAATTGAACAGCAAAGAGATGCAGCCTTGAAAGAGGCTATTAAACAGATGGTAAGCGGGAGATGATAATGGAAGATTCGATTAACGCACCGATTAACTATTACGATTCTGAAAAGCGTCTAATTGTTGGTCACAATCTGGTTGGTAAGATTCATCCTCAGTTAATGAGCAAATTAATCAGACGTTCTTCAAACGATGGTTCAACACGTTCCCAGCAAGCCCGAGTCACAGACTATCTAGAGGGGTTACTAACTAATGTCTAATACAACCACGGTTAACACACCTGATAAGCCATGTATTCATTGTGGCTCAACGGTTAGGTACATTTCATCCGGTCGCTGTGTGGACTGTTCAAAGACACGTAGACAGCCGCCTAAACCAAAGCCACAGATTGTACGTGTAACCGCTAAGGCAGCAAGAGCGCCATTCCACTCAGAAGGTGGAGACAACCGGAATAACATCATTGTGAAGCTGTCTGAAAAGGCTCTTAACCGTCTTGATGAGGTTGGTTACTCATTAGTTCAGAAGTACCGTTTAGCAGGTTACACACAAGAACGAATCCGAATGATTGCCCTTAGTCACATCCTTGAAGCCGCTTAATCCTCCGCTACAAATCCCATCTTTAGAGTGTATCAATAGAAAGGTCTCTTCAGGATCACGCGGTTGACCGATCGTTCATGCAGGCCGCGATTGAGCGCTTTCTCCGCGTCGCCCTTGGCAAAGAATTCCGGATGCCTCACTTCTACGCCGTAGGTAAAGCCATGTGGCAGGGCGTCGAGAAACTGCCAGAGGGCGGGCAGGTCGCGCGGGCCAAACGTGGCGGGAAGCTGGAGCCAGTACTGGCCAATACGGTTGGCCAGAGGCGACATCCGGGTGAAAAACTCGTGGGTTAAATCATCGCAGTTGCGCAGCGCGGCGTTGTGGGAGATGGTCGCCGGGAATTTAAAGCAAAAGCGGAAGTTGTCGGTGGTTTGCTCGCGCCAGCGTTCGACGATCTCCGCGCGGGGCAGGGCGTACAGCGTGGTATTGCCCTCCACGCAGTTAAAGTGTCGGGCATACTCTTCAAGGCTGGTAATACCCAGGCGCACCCATTTCGGGTGCGACCACTGGGGCAGGCCCACGTACATCATAGCGCGCTGAGGATCTCATCCGTGCTGCGCACGCGACCGATACGCGGGAAGATATGGGTCATGCTGCCCTGATGCTGATCCGCAGAGGCTGCGCTGCACGCATCTTCCGCGATCACCAGGTTAAAGCCCAGCTCCCAGGCGTTACGGGCGGTGGATTCCACACCAATGTTGGTGGAGATCCCGCACAGAATAATCGTGTCGATCCCGCGACGGCGCAGCTGGAGCTCCAGGTCGGTGCCGTAGAATGCGCCCCACTGGCGTTTGGTAACTTCTATATCGCTGTCGCGTTTACCGAGCGAGACAGGATATGTCCACCAGTTGTCCGGCAGCGCCTGCGCCGGGGCCTGGGCATCAACCGGCTGTTTTAGCGCTTCGGCGAAATCAGCGGACCAGCCGACGCGCACCATAACAACAGGCGAGCCGCTGGCGCGGCATTTTTCTGCCAGGCGCGCAGCGCGGCTGACCACATCGTCAGCGGTGTGCGGTCCACCGGCAAAAGGCAGAATGCCTTCCTGTAAATCAATGACCACAAGGGCGGTTTTGGTGGCATCTAGTGTAAACATCGTCACTCCCGTCAAATGAATTGCTTTTCTACACCTTACGACGTGATGGCCTGTTATCGGTCGGATAATTTTGTTAATTTTTGTGAGAATAGGCAATAAGAGTTCAGCAAACGCGCGTCAGGCCGTGCTTCGCTCTTATCGTGCGGCAGAATTTCCAGTATAATAGCCGCCTTTTTTCATCCAGTTGTGACATACAGAAAGCTGCGACATCGTAGCCTGCGAGACAGGCGACAATCAGCCTGCGGCTAATTAAGGGATATCTCATGCGTACAGAATATTGCGGGCAGCTGCGTCAGTCCCACGTCGGGCAGCAGGTCACCCTGTGTGGTTGGGTCAATCGTCGTCGCGATCTTGGTAGCCTTATCTTTATTGATATGCGTGACCGCGAAGGTATCGTTCAGGTGTTCTTCGATCCGGATCGCGCTGATGCGTTGAAGCTGGCTTCTGAGCTGCGCAATGAGTTCTGCATTCAGGTGACGGGCACCGTGCGTGCGCGTGACGAGAAAAACGTCAACGCCGACATGGCGACCGGCGCAATCGAAGTGCTGGCGTCCGATCTGACGATCATCAACCGCGCGGAAGCGCTGCCGCTGGACTCCAACCACGTCAACACCGAAGAAGCGCGTCTGAAATACCGCTACCTGGATCTGCGTCGTCCGGAAATGGCTCAGCGCCTGAAAACCCGTGCGAAAATCACCAGCCTGGTGCGCCGTTTTATGGATGACCACGGTTTCCTTGATATCGAAACCCCGATGCTGACCAAAGCCACGCCGGAAGGCGCGCGCGACTACCTGGTGCCATCCCGCGTCCATAAAGGCAAATTCTACGCGCTGCCGCAGTCACCACAGCTTTTCAAACAGCTGCTGATGATGTCCGGCTTCGATCGCTACTATCAGATCGTGAAATGCTTCCGCGACGAAGACCTGCGCGCTGACCGTCAGCCAGAATTTACCCAGATCGATGTGGAAACCTCCTTCATGACCGCTGAGCAGGTGCGTGAGGTGATGGAAGCCCTGGTGCGTAGCCTGTGGAACGACGTGAAAGGCGTTGAGCTGGGCGATTTCCCTGTCATGACCTTCGCGGAAGCCGAGCGTCGCTACGGTTCTGACAAACCAGACCTGCGTAACCCGATGGAGCTGGTGGACGTGGCAGACCTGGTGAAAGCCGTTGAGTTCGCGGTCTTTGCTGGCCCGGCTAACGATCCGAAAGGCCGCGTGGCTGCCCTGCGCGTTCCGGGCGGTGCTGCCCTGAGCCGTAAGCAGATTGACGACTACGGCAACTTCATCAAGATCTACGGCGCGAAAGGTCTGGCCTATATTAAAGTAACCGAGCGTGCAAAAGGTCTGGAAGGCATCACCAGCCCGGTGGCGAAATTCCTGAATGCGGACATCGTGGAAGCGATCCTTGAGCGCACCGGCGCGCAGGATGGCGACATGATCTTCTTCGGCGCAGACAACAAGAAAGTGGTTGCGGATGCGATGGGCGCGCTGCGTCTGAAGCTTGGCAAAGACCTGAACCTGACCGACGAAAGCAAATGGGCGCCGCTGTGGGTAATCGACTTCCCGATGTTTGAAGACGACGGTGAAGGCGGCCTGACCGCGATGCACCACCCGTTCACCTCGCCAAAAGAGATGACGGCGGCAGAGCTGAAAGCGGCGCCGGAAGACGCGGTGGCAAACGCCTACGATATGGTCATCAACGGCTACGAAGTGGGCGGCGGTTCCGTGCGTATTCACAGCGGTGAAATGCAGCAGACCGTGTTCGGCATTCTGGGCATTAACGAGCAGGAGCAGCGCGAGAAGTTTGGCTTCCTGCTGGACGCCCTGAAGTACGGTACCCCTCCGCATGCGGGTCTGGCCTTCGGTCTTGACCGTCTGACCATGCTGCTGACCGGCACCGACAACATCCGTGATGTGATCGCCTTCCCGAAAACCACCGCAGCGGCGTGTCTGATGACTGAAGCGCCAAGCTTTGCCAACCCGGCCGCGCTGGCTGAGTTGGGCATTGAGGTGGTGAAGAAGGAAGAGAAAAACTGATATGGCATATAAGCGTCCCGTTTCGGTTCTGGTGGTCATTTATGCAGAAGACACGAAGCGGGTGCTGATGTTGCAGCGGCGCGACGATCCGGATTTCTGGCAGTCGGTTACCGGCAGCCTGGAAGAGGGGGAGACCGCGCCGCAGGCCGCCGCGCGTGAAGTAAAGGAAGAGGTCGCCATTGACGTTGCTCGCGAGCAACTGACCCTGAAGGACTGTCAGCGCACGGTGGAGTTTGAAATTTTTAGCCATTTACGTCATCGCTATGCACCGGGAATTGAGCGCAATACAGAATCGTGGTTCTGCCTTGCGCTTCCCCATGAGCGGGAGATCGTGTTCACGGAACACCTGACCTACCGCTGGGTGAATGCGGCGGATGCCGCCGCACTGACCAAGTCGTGGAGCAACCGGCAGGCGATTGAAGAATTTGTAATTAACGCTGCCTGAGAAGGCGCGATTTTTGGAGAACTTTTTATGGCAGGTCATAGTAAGTGGGCCAACACCAAACACCGCAAAGCGGCACAGGATGCCAAACGCGGTAAAATCTTTACCAAAATCATTCGTGAGCTGGTGACAGCGGCGCGTTTGGGCGGCGGCGATCCGGCCTCTAACCCACGTCTGCGCGCGGCGGTGGATAAAGCCCTGTCCAACAACATGACGCGTGACACCCTGAACCGTGCCATCGCACGTGGCGTGGGCGGTGATGAAGACGCGAACATGGAAACCATCATTTATGAAGGTTACGGTCCTGGCGGTACGGCGGTGATGGTTGAGTGTCTGTCCGACAACCGTAATCGTACCGTTGCGGAAGTGCGTCACGCGTTCACCAAAACTGGCGGCAACCTGGGCACTGACGGTTCTGTAGCGTACCTGTTCAGCAAAAAAGGCGTCATCTCCTTCGAGAAAGGCGACGAAGATGCGATCATGGAAGCGGCGCTGGAAGCCGGTGCGGAAGACGTGGTGACCTACGACGACGGTGCTATTGATGTTTACACCGCATGGGAAGAGATGGGTGCCGTGCGCGATGCGCTGGAAGCGGCTGGCCTGAAGGCGGATAACGCTGAAGTCTCCATGATCCCGTCTACCAAAGCGGACATGGATGCGGAAACCGCACCGAAACTGCTGCGTCTGATCGACATGCTCGAAGACTGCGACGACGTGCAGGAAGTGTATCACAACGGTGAAATCTCTGATGAGGTTGCAGCGACTCTCTGATGAGAGCCTGTAAACCGTTTACGGGAGACGCGTGATGTCGATTATTCTCGGGATTGACCCCGGCTCACGCGTCACCGGCTATGGCGTTATCCGTCAGGTGGGACGCCAGCTAACCTACCTCGGCAGCGGCTGTATTCGCACCAAAGTGGACGATCTGCCGTCGCGCCTGAAGCTCATCTATGCGGGCGTGTCGGAGATCATCACCCAGTTCCAGCCGGACTATTTCGCCATCGAGCAGGTCTTTATGGCGAAAAACGCTGACTCGGCGTTAAAGCTCGGTCAGGCGCGCGGCGTGGCGATTGTTGCCGCCGTGAACCAGGATCTGCCGGTGTTTGAGTACGCGGCCCGTCAGGTTAAGCAGACGGTGGTGGGCATTGGTAGCGCGGAGAAAAGCCAGGTGCAGCACATGGTGCGTACCCTGCTGAAGCTCCCTGCGAACCCGCAGGCCGACGCCGCGGATGCGCTGGCCATTGCGATTACCCACTGTCACGTCAGCCAGAATGCGATGCAAATGAGCGAGTCGCGGCTCAATCTGGCGCGAGGCAGGTTACGATAATGACAAATCAGGCTGGATGTTTATCCAGCCTTTTTTTATTATGTCGGCAGATAATTTCTTCCAGAACGCAGGAGCGTCACGTGATAGGCAGACTCAGAGGCATCATCATTGAAAAACAACCCCCGTTAGTGCTGCTGGAGGTGGGTGGCGTGGGCTATGAAGTCCATATGCCGATGACCTGCTTCTATGAGCTGCCGGAGGCGGGCAAAGAGGCGGTTGTCTTTACCCAGTTTGTGGTGCGTGAAGATGCTCAGCTGCTGTACGGCTTCAATAACAAACAGGAACGCACACTGTTCCGCGAATTGATTAAAACCAACGGCGTCGGGCCGAAGCTGGCCCTGGCGATTCTGTCCGGTATGTCAGCGCCACAGTTTGTGAACGCCGTTGAGCGTGAAGATCCAGCTGCGTTAATTAAACTTCCGGGCATCGGGAAGAAAACCGCCGAGCGCCTGATTGTCGAGATGAAGGACCGCTTCAAAGGTCTGCATGGCGATCTGTTCACGCCGGCAGCCGATCTGGTGCTGACTTCCCCGGGCGCGCCTGCATCGGATGATGATGCCGAGCAGGAAGCGGTTGCCGCGCTGGTGGCGCTGGGCTATAAACCTCAGGAGGCCAGCCGGATGGTGAGCAAAATTGCTAAACCGGATGCCAGCAGTGAAACTCTGATTCGTGAAGCGCTGCGCGCTGCATTGTGAGGTAAAGGATGATTGAAGCAGACCGCCTGGTATCGGCAGGCACTATTCAACCAGATGACGTGGTGGATCGCGCGATCCGTCCCAAATTGCTGGATGAGTACATCGGCCAGCCGCAGGTTCGTTCTCAGATGGAGATTTTCATCCAGGCGGCAAAGCTGCGCGGCGATGCGCTCGATCACCTGCTGATTTTTGGGCCGCCGGGGTTAGGTAAAACCACCCTGGCGAATATCGTCGCCAATGAAATGGGCGTTAACCTGCGTACCACCTCCGGCCCGGTACTGGAGAAAGCAGGGGACCTGGCGGCGATGCTGACCAACCTCGAACCGCATGACGTGCTGTTTATCGATGAGATCCACCGTCTTTCACCGGTGGTGGAGGAAGTGCTCTATCCGGCAATGGAGGATTACCAGCTGGATATCATGATCGGTGAAGGCCCGGCCGCGCGCTCGATCAAAATCGATCTGCCGCCGTTTACCCTGATTGGCGCCACGACCCGCGCCGGCTCTCTGACCTCTCCGCTACGCGACCGGTTTGGTATCGTGCAGCGTCTGGAGTTTTATCAGGTGCCCGACCTTCAGCATATTGTAGGGCGCAGCGCGCGCTACATGGGGCTGGATATGAGCGAAGAGGGGGCGTTTGAAGTGGCGAAGCGCTCCCGCGGTACGCCGCGTATCGCCAACCGCCTGCTGCGCCGGGTGCGTGACTTTGCCGAGGTGAAGCACGACGGCACCATATCGGCCGAGATCGCCGCCCAGGCGCTGGATATGCTGAATGTCGATGCCGAAGGTTTTGACTACATGGACCGTAAGCTGCTGCTGGCGGTGCTGGATAAGTTCTTTGGCGGGCCAGTAGGGCTGGATAACCTGGCGGCGGCAATTGGCGAAGAGCGTGAGACTATCGAGGACGTGCTGGAGCCGTATCTGATCCAGCAGGGCTTCTTGCAGCGTACCCCGCGTGGTCGTATGGCAACGGTGCGGGCGTGGAATCATTTCGGCATTACGCCGCCCGCGATGCCGTAAGCAGCGATAAATTGTAGCCCCGGTAAGCGAAGCGCCACCGGGGACATGCTGACTACTGCGCGGTCTTTTTCATCATACTGAAAATAAACAACACCGCCGCGCACAGTACCACCGACGGCCCCGCTGGCGTGTCATAAAACGCCGAGAAGGTTAACCCGCCCGTCACCGCAATCATTCCGATAATCACCGCGATACCGGCCATTTGCTCCGGCGTACGCGCAAAACGGCGCGCAGTGGCGGCAGGAATTATCAGCAGCGACGTGATGATCAGCGCGCCAACAAATTTCATCGCCACGCCGATGGTTAACGCCGTCACCAGCATCAACAGCAGCTTCACGCGCTGAAGCTTCACGCCATCGACAAAGGCCAGATCCGGACTGACGGTCATAGCCAGTAAATTCCGCCACTGCCACAGCAGGATCCCGAGCACCACCGCCACGCCAATGGCAATGGAAATGAGATCTTCGGGCGTGACGGCCAGCAGATCGCCAAACAGGTAGGCCATCAGATCTACGCGGATGTTTGACATCAGGCTCACTACCACCAGGCCCAGCGACAGGGCGCTGTGCGCCATAATGCCGAGCAGGGTATCAATTGCCAGGTGAGGGCGTTTTTCCAGCCAGACCAGACCGGCAGCCAGCAGCAGCGTGACGACAATCACCGCATAAAACGGGTTCACGTCCAGTAACAAACCAAACGCCACACCCAGCAATGAAGCATGGGCCAGCGTATCGCCGAAATAGGACATTCTGCGCCAGACGACAAACGAGCCGAGTGGACCCGCGGCGCAGGCAAGCATAATCCCGGCCAGCCAGCCGGGCAGTAACAGTTCAATCATGAGTGTCCATTTCCCCGACGCAGGACGATTCGTCCCTGTAAATCATGGCGGTGATTGTGATTATGACGATAGATGCCCAGCTGCTCGGCGCCACGATGGCCAAACATAGAGATAAATTCCGGATGCATTGACACCACTTCTGGCGTGCCGGAACAACAAATGTGATGGTTCAGGCACAGCACTTCGTCGGTTTTGGCCATCACCAGGTGCAGATCATGGGACACCATCAGCACCGCGCAGTTTAGCTCCCGACGGAGCTGGTCAATCAGATCGTACAGCGCAACCTGACCGTTGACGTCAACACCCTGCGTCGGCTCGTCCAGGACCAGCAGCTGAGGGCTGCTGAGCAGGGCGCGGGCAAGTAATACGCGCTGGGTTTCACCGCCCGACAGCTTTTGCAAGGGCGCCTCAACAAGATGTCCCGCCTGAACGCGTTTCAGCGCCGGGAGGATATCCGCTTTACGCGTACCGGGACGGAGGCGCAGGAAGCGGCTCACCGTCAGGGGCAGGGTGGCATCGAGGTGTAATTTTTGCGGCACATAGCCGATACGCAACTTGTCTTGGCGGACGATAACACCTGCGTCAGGGGCTACCAGGCCTAATACGACGCGTACCAGCGTCGACTTGCCTGCACCGTTAGGGCCGAGCAGCGTGAGTATTTTGCCGGGCTTCAGATTCAGCGACACCTCAGAAAGGACGCGGCGCTGGCCGAATGAGACCGAAACATTTTCAAGAGAAACTAAAGTCGTCATGTCAATTTAAGCTTGCAGAAGTCATCGAATGTTATAATATCACATTCCACGCATTCATTACGATGATTAGTCGCATTATGTTACAGAAAAATACGCTTCTTTTCGCAGCTTTATCCGCTGCTCTTTGGGGTACAACAGCACAAGATGTTAACGCCGCCGTTGTCGCTTCGCTTAAACCGCTTGGATTTATCGCCTCTGCCATCGCGGATGGGGTCACTGAGACCCAGGTTCTGCTGCCTGATGGTGCTTCCGAGCATGATTATTCCCTGCGTCCATCTGATGTAAAACGCTTACAGAACGCGGACTTAGTGGTCTGGATTGGTCCTGAGATGGAAGCGTTCATGCAGAAGTCAGCCAGTCAGCTTCCCGCTGAGAAACAGGTGACGATTGCCGGGCTGTCCGGCGTGAAACCGTTACTCATGAAAGGAGCTGAGGACGAGGGTGACGAACACGACCACGACCATGCTCACGGTGAAAAAGGTGACGACCATCACCATCACGGCGAATACAACATGCATCTCTGGCTCTCCCCAGAGATAGCGCGGCTTACAGCGGTTGCAATCCACGACAAATTAGTGGAACTTATGCCGCAAAGTCGAATCAAACTCGACGCCAACCTGAAGGATTTTGAGGCTCAATTAGCCGCAACCGACAAACAGGTGGGTAACGAGCTCGCACCGCTTAAAGGAAAAGGGTACTTTGTTTTTCATGATGCCTACGGGTATTACGAGAAACATTACGGTCTGACCCCGCTGGGGCATTTTACCGTCAACCCTGAAATTCAGCCTGGTGCGCAGCGTTTACATGAAATCAGAACACAGTTGGTTGAGCAAAAAGCGACATGCGTTTTTGCTGAGCCACAGTTCAGGCCAGCGGTCGTAGAAGCCGTGGCCAGGGGAACATCCGTGCGCATGGGAACCCTTGACCCGCTAGGTACGAACATCCAGTTGAGCAAAGCGAGCTATTCGCAGTTCCTCAGCCAACTGGCGAATCAGTATGCGAGCTGCCTGAAAGGAGATTAACGAGGAAGTGAATACGTGCAACAGATAGCCCGCTCTGTCGCCCTGGCATTTAACAATCTGCCTCGACCCCACCGCGTTATGCTGGGGTCGCTTACAGTTCTCACATTAGCGGTCGCCGTCTGGCGGCCCTATGTTTACCACCCGAGTTCCGCCCCAATCATTAAAACCATCGAACTGGAGAAGAGCGAGATCCGCTCTCTGCTGCCTGAGGCCAGCGAGCCTATCGATCAGGCCGCTCAGGAAGATGAAGCGATTCCCCAGGATGAGCTGGATGACAAGATCCAGAATGAAGCCGGCATTCATGAATATGTTGTTTCTACTGGCGATACGCTGAGCAGCGTCCTGAACCAGTACGGTATCGACATGGGCAACATCAGCCAGCTCGCCGCATCCGATAAAGAGCTGCGTAACCTGAAAATTGGTCAGCAGCTTTCCTGGACCCTAACGCCCGACGGCGATCTGCAACGTCTGACCTGGGAGATGTCCCGTCGCGAAACCCGCACCTACGATCGCACTGCAAACGGTTTCAAAATGACCAGCGAATTGCAGCAGGGCGACTGGGTTAACAGCGTCATGAAAGGGACCGTCGGCGGCAGCTTTGTTTCCAGCGCACGCGATGCCGGCCTGACCAGCGCTGAAATCAGCTCGGTGATCAAAGCCATGCAGTGGCAGATGGATTTCCGCAAACTGAAAAAAGGCGATCAGTTCTCTGTCCTGATGTCCCGCGAAATGCTGGACGGTAAGCGCGAGCAGAGCCAACTGGTGGGCGTTCGTCTGCGTTCAGACGGCAAAGACTACTACGCCATTCGCGCGGAAGACGGTAAGTTCTATGACCGCAGCGGTACGGGTCTGGCAAAAGGCTTCCTGCGTTTCCCAACGGCGAAACAGTTCCGCGTCTCCTCCAACTTCAACCCGCGTCGTCTGAACCCGGTAACTGGCCGCGTAGCGCCGCACCGTGGCGTTGACTTCGCCATGCCGCAGGGCACGCCAGTGCTGGCGGTAGGGGATGGTGAAGTGGTCATGGCGAAACGCAGCGGTGCTGCTGGCTACTACGTTGCTATTCGTCACGGTCGTACGTACACCACCCGCTACATGCACCTGCGTAAACTGCTGGTCAAACCGGGCCAGAAAGTGAAACGTGGCGATCGCATCGCGTTGTCCGGTAACACCGGCCGGTCGACGGGGCCGCACCTGCACTACGAAGTGTGGATCAACCAGCAGGCAGTTAACCCGCTGACGGCAAAACTGCCGCGCACCGAAGGGCTGACCGGCAAAGATCGCAAAGATTACCTGGCGCAGGTGAAAGAGGTGATGCCGCAGCTGCGCTTCGACTAAGCTCTCCTGATTTAAAAAGCCGGCGTCAGTATGCGCCGGCTTTTTCTTTTGTGCGCGGGCGGCAGCCTCGCTACACTATCCGAATATATTTTTGCGTCACCAGACCCTGGAACCCGCATGGAAACCAAAAAAAACAATATTGAGTACATTCCCGAGTTTGAAAAATCTTTTCGCCACCCGCGTAACTGGGGCGCCTGGCTTGGCGTATACGCGTTTGCTGGCATGGCGTTGCTACCTGCTTCCCTCCGCGATCCGGTGCTCGGCAAAGTGGGGCGCCTGGCAGGGCGCTTAGGTAAAAGCGCACGCCGCCGCGCGCAAATAAATCTGTTGTACTGTTTTCCGGATAAAAGCGACGCCGAACGCGAAGCAATCATTGATGACATGTATACCACCGCGCCACAGGCCATGGCGATGATGGCGGAACTGGCGCTGAAAGGGCCGGAGAAGATCGTCGAACGCGTTGACTGGAAAGGGCTGGAGATCATCGACGAGATGCGTCGCAATGATGAAAAGGTGATTTTCCTGGTGCCGCACGGCTGGGGGGTAGACATTCCGGCGATGTTAATGGCGTCGCAGGGCCAGAAAATGGCGGCGATGTTCCATAATCAGGGAAACAAAATCTACGACTTCGTCTGGAATACCGTGCGCCGTCGCTTTGGCGGGCGTTTGCACGCCCGAAACGATGGCATTAAGCCTTTCATTCAGTCGGTACGTCAGGGTTACTGGGGCTACTATCTGCCCGATCAGGACCACGGCCCGGAACACAGCGAGTTTGTCGATTTCTTCGCAACCTATAAAGCTACGCTACCCGCGATTGGTCGCCTGATGAAAGTCTGCCGCGCCCGCGTGATCCCACTGTTCCCGGTTTATGACGGTAAAACGCATCGCCTGAGCATTGAGGTACGTCCGCCGATGGACGATCTGCTGACCGCAGACGATCACACCATCGCACGTCGCATGAATGAAGAGGTGGAGGTGCTGGTGGGGCCGCATAAGGAGCAATATACGTGGATCCTGAAGCTGCTCAAAACGCGTAAACCTGGCGAAACAGAGCCGTACAAGCGTAAAGAGCTTTTCCCGAAGAAATAGGAAACCTTCACCCCTCTCCCCTTAGGGGAGAGGGGATTGGAGCTTACTCTACGGTCAGTACGCGGGTGGTATTGGTTGAGCCGATGGTGCTCATCACGTCACCCTGCGTCACGATAACGATATCACCGGATACCAGATAACCTTTGTCGCGCAGCAGGTTCACGGCATCGTGCGCGGCGGCCACGCCGTCGTTGGTGCTGTCGAAGTATACTGGCGTCACGCCGCGATACAGCGCCGTCAGGTTCAGCGTACGCTCGTGACGGGACATGGCGAAGATCGGCAGACCGGAGCTGATACGGGACGTCATTAGCGCGGTACGGCCAGATTCGGTCATGGTGATGATCGCCGTGACCCCTTTCAGGTGGTTGGCTGCGTACATCGCAGACATCGCAATCGCTTCTTCCACATTGTCGAACTGGATATCCAGGCGGTGCTTGGAGACGTTAATGCTTGGGATCTTCTCTGCACCCAGGCACACGCGCGCCATGGCGGCCACGGTTTCTGCCGGATACTGACCTGCCGCGGTTTCCGCTGACAGCATCACCGCATCGGTACCATCCAGCACGGCGTTCGCCACGTCCATGACTTCCGCACGGGTTGGCATTGGATTGGTGATCATGGATTCCATCATCTGGGTGGCGGTGATCACCGCGCGGTTCAGCTGACGCGCGCGACGGATCAGCGCTTTCTGGATACCGACCAGTTCAGGATCGCCAATTTCCACGCCCAGGTCACCACGGGCAACCATCACCACGTCAGACGCCAGGATCACGTCGTCCATCGCGTCCTGATCGCAGACCGCTTCAGCGCGTTCCACTTTCGCAACGATTTTCGCATCGCAGCCTGCATCGCGCGCCAGGCGGCGAGCATAGTTCAGATCTTCGCCGCAGCGCGGGAAGGAGACGGCCAGGTAATCCACGCCGATCTGCGCTGCGGTCACGATATCCGCTTTGTCTTTATCGGTCAGCGCTTCGGCAGACAGGCCACCGCCGAGTTTGTTGATGCCTTTGTTGTTGGAGAGCGGGCCGCCGACGGTCACTTCGGTGAATACCTTCATACCCTGAACTTCCAGCACTTTCAGCTGTACGCGTCCGTCGTCCAGCAGCAGGATGTCGCCAGGCACAACGTCAGCAGGCAGACCTTTGTAGTCGATACCCACTTTTTCCTTATCGCCTTCGCCTTTACTCAGGTTGGCATCCAGCAGGAATTTATCGCCGATGTTGAGGAAGACTTTGCCTTCTTTAAAGGTCGATACGCGGATTTTTGGACCTTGCAGGTCACCGAGGATAGCAACATGGCGGCCCAGTTTAGCTGCGATTTCACGCACTTTGTCGGCACGTAATTTATGGTCTTCTGGCGTACCGTGAGAGAAGTTCATGCGCACCACGTTGGCACCCGCGGCGATAATCTTTTCGAGGTTATTATCGCGGTCGGTGGCCGGGCCTAAGGTGGTGACGATCTTGGTTCTGCGAAGCCTTCTGGACATGTAATACTCCGTTGACTGAAACAACTTTGGTGTTGCGTGAACATAGAATCGGCCTTCATCTATCGCAAGGCAGTAGCGAGGGGACCGAATGCCGTAAATCGTACATCGTAGTTATTAGGGAACATCGCTCTTTATAAGCAATTCTTTATCAAAACGCGATTCTTTCAGGGCTTCCTTGACCCGCTTCAAGTTATCCCGGAATTTTGCGCCCCGGCGTAAGGTAAAACCGGTCGCCAGCACGTCGATGACCGTCAACTGCGCCAGGCGGGAGACCATCGGCATGTACATGTCGGTGTCCTCCGGTACGTCCAGGGTAATGGCGAGCGTCGCTTCCCGGGCCAGCGGCGTACCTGCCGTCGTCAGGGCGATGACCATCGCATCGTTGTCACGCGCGAGCTGCGCCAGCTCCACCTGGCTCTTGGTGCGGCCCGTATGGGAGATGAGTACCACGACATCATCTTCACTACAATTCATACAGCTCATGCGTTGCAGCACAATGTCATCGGAGTAAATCACCGGCACGTTAAAGCGAAAGAACTTATTCATGGCGTCATGCGCCACGGCGGCGGACGAGCCAAGGCCAAAGAAGGCAATCCGTTTGGCCTGCGTGAGAAGATCGACCGCGCGATTCACTGAACTCATGTCCAGAGACTGGCGAACGTGGTCGAGCGTGGCCATAGCCGATTCAAATATTTTTGCGGTGTAAGCATCAACGCTGTCGTCTTCATCTACATTGCGATTAACATACGGGGTGCCGTTTGCCAGACTTTGGGCCAGATGCAGTTTAAAATCAGGAAAGCCGCGCGTGTCCAGACTACGACAGAATCGATTGACCGTCGGTTCGCTGACGCCCGATTCCTGTGCCAGAGCGGCGATGCTTGAATGAATCGCCTGAGCGGGCGCGGCGAGAATAACTTCAGCCACTTTGCGCTCGGATTTGCTAAGGTGTTCCAGTTGAAACTGGATTTTTTCCAGCATGTTCATTGTTAACAAGACGCTCATGAGGGCATAAACGATTTCATAAAGAGATGAAATCTTGATTCGATTTAGCCGATATTACCCCCGGGACTCCCGAAAGGGTAATCGTCGACAAGAAATGTTGTTGTTTTTTTTCATTACTTGATCGACGTCGGGTTTTGCTCTGACCCTGTTGCGCAAAGAATCGACGTTTGTTGCGTCATCAGACGGGCGTAATGGCCCGGGCGACGAAAAATTACCGTATCGCACGCGACGTTAAGCGCTAATGGTTTCAGGAAACGCGTAAAAGCAGTACAGTGCATTGTAATAAAATTACAACGATACCTGGCAGAGTACCAGGCGATCTAACTGAGGAGAATGACATGGCGGTAACGCAAACAGCCCAGGCATGTGACCTGGTCATTTTCGGCGCTAAAGGCGATCTTGCACGCCGAAAATTGCTGCCTTCCCTGTATCAGCTCGAAAAAGCGGGCCAGATCCATCCCGATACCCGGATCCTTGGGGTAGGACGCGCAGACTGGGATAAGGAGGCTTATACCAAAGTCGTGCGCGAGGCGCTCGAAACGTTCATGAAAGAGAAAATCGATGAAAGCCTTTGGGATAAGCTGAGCGGGCGTCTCGATTTCTGCAACCTGGACGTCAACGATGTAGGCGCCTTTACCCGTCTGGGTGAAATGCTTGACCAGGAAAATCGTGTCACTATTAACTATTTCGCCATGCCGCCAAGCACCTTCGGCGCCATCTGCAAAGGTCTGGGCGAGGCGAAGCTGAACGCCAAACCGGCGCGCGTGGTGATGGAGAAACCGCTGGGTACGTCGCTGGCGACCTCGCGTGAAATCAACGACCAGGTGGGCGAGTTCTTTGAGGAGTGTCAGGTTTACCGTATTGACCACTATCTGGGCAAAGAGACGGTACTGAACCTGCTGGCGCTGCGTTTTGCCAACTCCCTGTTCGTGAACAACTGGGACAACCGCACTATCGACCACGTGGAAATTACCGTGGCGGAAGAGGTGGGCATCGAAGGCCGTTGGGGCTACTTCGACCAGGCCGGCCAGATGCGTGACATGATCCAGAACCACCTGCTGCAAATTCTGTGCATGATTGCCATGTCTCCACCGTCAGATCTGACGGCCGACAGCATTCGTGACGCCAAAGTGAAAGTGCTGAAATCACTGCGCCGTATTGACCGCTCCAACGTGCGTGAGAAAACCGTGCGCGGCCAGTACACCGCAGGTTTTGCCCAGGGGAAAAAAGTTCCTGGCTATCTGGAAGAAGAGGGCGCGAACAAGTCCAGCAACACCGAGACGTTTGTGGCGATCCGTGTGGATATCGACGACTGGCGCTGGGCCGGTGTGCCGTTCTACCTGCGTACCGGTAAACGTCTGCCAGCAAAATGCTCCGAAGTGGTGGTCTACTTCAAAAATCCGGAACTGAACCTGTTCAAAGAATCCTGGCAGGAACTGCCGCAGAACAAACTGACCATCCGTCTGCAACCGGACGAGGGTGTGGATATTCAGATCCTCAACAAAGTGCCGGGCCTTGATCACAAACACAACCTGCAAACTACCAAGCTGGACCTGAGCTACTCTGAAACCTTCAACCAGACGCATCTCGCCGATGCTTACGAGCGTCTGCTGCTGGAAACCATGCGTGGTATCCAGGCGCTGTTCGTCCGCCGCGATGAAGTGGAAGAGGCGTGGAAGTGGGTCGACTCTATCACCGAAGCGTGGGCAGCCGATCAGGACGCGCCAAAACCGTATCAGGCGGGAACATGGGGACCTGTCGCCTCCGTTGCGATGATCACCCGTGATGGACGCTCCTGGAACGAGTTTGAATAACCACTTTCTCTAGCCCAAAGGTGTTATTTTACCGGTAACATGATCTAACACAGCAAGTGGCATAATTTTTATCTTTTAAGCTCCGCGTGGATTCACCCGCGGAGCTTTTTTTATTACACTCCCTTCAGACATTTTGCCCCTGTGCTCCGGATATCAGGCGTTTCAGCGTTGTTAACAACCGTCAGAAACTGTGTAAACTCCCGAGCCTGGACAGATAAATTAGAGGAGCTTTTATGAATCCGACATTGTTACGCGTAACACAACGCATCGTTGAACGCTCGAAAGAGACCCGTGCTGCCTACCTTGCCCGCATCGAACAGGCGAAGAGTGAAACTGTCCATCGCTCTCAGCTGGCCTGCGGGAATCTGGCCCACGGCTTTGCGGCCTGCCAGCCTGGTGATAAAGACGCGCTGAAAAGCATGTTGCGTAACAATATCGCCATCATTACCTCCTATAACGACATGCTTTCAGCCCACCAGCCGTATGAGGCCTACCCGGCTATCATCCGCAATGCGCTGCACAGCGTGAACGCGGTGGGCCAGGTTGCAGGCGGCGTGCCGGCCATGTGTGATGGCGTAACCCAGGGCCAGGACGGTATGGAGCTGTCCTTGCTGAGCCGCGAAGTGATCGCCATGTCGGCGGCAGTGGGCCTCTCTCACAACATGTTTGATGGCGCGCTCTATCTGGGCGTGTGCGACAAAATCGTCCCGGGGCTGGTGATGGCCGCGCTGTCGTTTGGCCATCTGCCAGCGATTTTTGTGCCGTCAGGCCCGATGGCTAGTGGTCTGCCAAACAAGGAAAAAGTCCGTATCCGCCAGCTGTATGCCGAAGGAAAAGCGGACCGTCAGGCACTGCTGGAAGCGGAAGCCGCGTCCTATCATGCGCCGGGCACCTGTACGTTCTACGGTACGGCCAACACCAACCAGATGGTGGTGGAGTTTATGGGTATGCAGCTGCCGGGCTCGTCGTTCATCCAGCCGGATGCGCCACTGCGTAAAGCGCTGACCGAAGCCGCAGCCCGTCAGGTGACGCGCCTGACCGGTAACGGCAACGAGTGGATGCCAATGGGCAAAATGGTGGATGAAAAAGTCATCGTAAACGGGATTGTCGCCCTGCTGGCGACCGGCGGTTCAACCAACCATACCATGCACCTTGTCGCGATGGCGCGCGCGGCGGGCATTCTGATCAACTGGGATGACTTCTCCGATATCTCCTCCGTGGTACCGCTGATGGCGCGTCTGTACCCGAACGGTCCGGCGGACATCAACCACTTCCAGGCCGCGGGCGGCGTGCCGGTGCTGATGCGCGAGCTGCTGAAAGGCGGCCTGCTGCATGAGGATGTCAACACGGTGGCGGGCTTTGGCCTGCATCGCTATACCCTTGAACCCTGGCTGAACAACGGTGAGCTGGACTGGCGCGAAGGGGCGAGCGACTCGCTCGATCCTCAGGTTATCGCAACCTTCGAACAGCCGTTCTCTCCTCACGGCGGCACCAAAGTGCTGAGCGGTAACCTTGGACGTGCCGTGATGAAAACCTCTGCCGTGCCGGAAGAGAATCAGGTTATCGAAGCCCCGGCGGTGGTGTTTGAAAGCCAGCACGACGTTTTACCTGCCTTTGACGCGGGTCTGCTTGATAAAGACTGTGTGGTCGTGGTGCGTCATCAGGGACCAAAAGCGAACGGGATGCCAGAATTACATAAACTTATGCCGCCGCTTGGTGTATTATTGGACCGCCGTTTCAAAATCGCACTGGTAACCGATGGACGCCTTTCAGGGGCATCCGGTAAAGTGCCTTCAGCGATTCATGTCACCCCGGAAGCCTACGACGGCGGCCTGCTGGCGAAAGTGCGTGATGGTGACATGATCCGCGTTAACGGTCAGACAGGCGAGTTAACCCTGCTGGTGGATGAAGCAGAGCTGGCGGCGCGTCAGCCACATATTCCTGACCTGAGCGCGTCACGCGTGGGTACCGGACGCGAAATGTTTGGTGCGTTGCGTGAGAAACTCTCCGGTGCGGAGCAGGGCGCAACCTGTATTACGTTTTAAGACGACTTGATTTTAACGATCTGGCGAGAGAAAACTCTGATGAAAAACTGGAAAACAAGTGCAGAAGCAATCCTGACCACTGGCCCTGTCGTGCCGGTTATTGTGGTAAACAAACTGGAGCACGCTGTCCCAATGGCGAAGGCACTGGTTGCGGGTGGCGTTCGCGTTCTGGAAGTGACCCTGCGTACCGCCTGTGCGATGGATGCGATCCGTGCTATCGCCAAAGAAGTGCCGGAAGCGATCATTGGTGCCGGTACGGTTCTGAATGCGCAGCAGCTGGCGGAAGTGACCGAAGCGGGCGCACAGTTTGCCATCAGCCCGGGGCTGACTGAGCCGCTACTGAAAGCCGCAACCGAAGGTTCTATTCCGCTGATCCCGGGTATCAGCACCGTTTCTGAACTGATGCTGGGCATGGACTACGGCCTGAAAGAGTTCAAATTCTTCCCGGCTGAAGCGAACGGCGGCACCAAAGCGTTGCAGGCCATTGCGGGCCCATTCTCCCAGGTGCGTTTCTGCCCAACGGGCGGCATCTCTCCGGCCAACTACCGTGACTATCTGGCGCTGAAAAGCGTGCTGTGCATCGGCGGCTCCTGGCTGGTTCCGGCGGATGCGCTGGAAGCAGGCGACTGGGATCGCATCACTAAACTGGCTCGCGAAGCGGTAGAAGGCGCGAAACAGTAAGTTTGTTTGCCGGGTGTCGGCTGCGCCTAACCCGGCCAGCCAGACAGTTAAAACGGGCCTTTCGGCCCGTTTTTTTATCCTGCTACGCTGACGTTCGCAGCCGCTCTTTTTGCTCTCGCGACGGCTTCGTCCACATTTTCCCCGGTCGCTAATGCCACGCCCAGACGACGGCTTCCGTCGATCTCCGGTTTGCCGAACAGCCGGACCTGCAAGCCTGCGCCAACCGCACCTTCGACGTTATCAAAGGTGACATTCTGGCTGGTCAGCTGCGGCAGGATCACCGCCGAGGCTGCCGGGCCGTACTGACGGATGCCGCCAACCGGCAGGCCGAGGAAAGCGCGTACATGCAGCGCGAACTCAGAGAGATCCTGTGAAATCAGCGTAACCATCCCGGTATCGTGCGGACGAGGGGAGACTTCGCTGAAGATCACCTCGTCGCCGCAAACAAACAATTCCACGCCGAACAGGCCGTAGCCGCCCAGCGCCAGCACCGTCTTGCGGGCGATCTCCTGTGCGCGTGCCAGCGCCAGCGCGCTCATCTGCTGCGGCTGCCAGGATTCGCGATAATCGCCGTCTTCCTGCCGATGACCAATCGGGTCGCAGAAATAAACGCCATCCACGGCGCTGACGGTGAGCAGGGTAATTTCAAAATCAAACTTCACCACGCCTTCCACGATGACGCGCCCGGCCCCGGCTCGGCCTCCCTGCTGGGCATAGTCCCAGGCGTTGTCCAGCGTGCTGCTGTCGCGGATAAAGCTCTGCCCTTTGCCGGAGGAGCTCATTACCGGCTTAATGATGCACGGGTAGCCAATCTCCTCTACGGCCTGGAGAAACGCAGCTTTATCCCCGGTAAAACGGTAGCTGGAGGTCGGGAGCTGTAATTCTTCTGCCGCCAGGCGACGAATGCCTTCCCGGTTCATGGTCAGTTTTGCCGCAGTGGCGCAGGGCACCACGCGCTGGCCTTCCTGTTCAAGGGCAATCAACATCTCAGTGGCAATGGCCTCAATTTCAGGTACCACGAAATCCGGTTTTTCGTCGGCAATTAACCCCCGCAGCGCATTACCGTCAAGCATATCGATGACGTGCGAGCGATGCGCGACGTGCATGGCGGGCGCATTCGCGTAACGGTCCACCGCAATCACTTCCACACCTAAACGCTGGCATTCAATGGCCACTTCTTTACCCAGTTCACCCGATCCCAACAGCATGACGCGCGTCGCGGCGGGACGCAGCGCGGTTCCTAAACGAGTCATAAAAATCCCCCTGAAAAAGATGCGGGCAGTATAAACGAAAACGTTTGCGTCTGTCTTGTATGGGGATAACCGGACAGCAGGGAAATTTGCGCTTCTTTAGTACTGACAGACATTTCCTGACACCCGCTCGCTTAGGCTGTGAAGGTTACGCACTGTTACGTGAGGAAAAATATGTCAGGCTGGATGAATCAACTGCAATCCCTGTTGGGACAAAAAGGCTCGTCGTCCGGCGAGCAGGGTCTGAGCAAGCTGCTGGTGCCGGGTGCGCTCGGCGGGCTGGCCGGTTTGCTGGTTGCCAATAAATCATCGCGGAAACTGCTTACCAAATACGGTACCGGCGCGCTGCTGGCGGGCGGAGGGGCTATTGCAGGCTCCGTCTTATGGAACAAATACAAAGACAAGGTGCGCAGCGCGCATCAGGATGAACCGCAGTACGGGAAGCAGGTATCGCCGTTAGATTTACGCACCGAGCGGTTGATCCTCGCCCTGGTCTTTGCGGCCAAGAGCGACGGGCATATTGATGTCATTGAACGTGCCGCAATTGAACAGCAGATGCGGGAAGCGGGCGTTGAGGAGCAGGGCAGGGCGCTGGTGGCGCAGGCCATCGAACAGCCGCTTGATCCGCAGCGTCTGGCGCAAAGCGTGAAAAACGAAGAAGAGGCGCTGGAACTCTATTTTCTGAGCTGTGCCGCCATCGATATCGATCACTTTATGGAGCGCAGCTACCTGAACGCCCTGGGCGATGCGCTGAAGATCCCACAGGACGTTCGTGAGGGAATTGAGCAGGATATTCAGCAGCAGAAGCAGACCCTCGTGGGCTAGAAGGCCATGTTTCGCTTGCATCATACGCGTGTTTTGCCAACCTTATAGGATGTAAAACGAAAAAGTAAGAATGCCATGCCTCCAAAAGCCCGACGTACTCCTTATGCGATCACCACGCATGGCGATACGCGTATCGATAACTACTACTGGCTGCGGGACGATTCTCGTTCCCGGCCAGAGGTGCTGGACTATCTGCACGAGGAAAACGACTATGGCCGCCAGGTCATGGCCAGCCAGCAGGCGCTTCAGGATCAACTTCTGAAGGAAATGGTGCAGCGTATCCCCCAGCGTGATGTCTCTGCCCCGTGGTGCAAAAACGGTTATCGCTATCGCCATATTTATGAGCCGGGAAACGAATATCCCATCTACCAGCGCCAGTCTGTGCTGAGCGCCGAGTGGGATGAATGGGAGATCCTGCTGGATGCTAACAAACGTGCGGCCCACAGTGAGTTTTATACGCTGGGCGGCATGTCCATTTCCCCCGATAACGCCATTATGGCGCTGGCTGAGGATTACCTCTCCCGCCGCCAGTACGGTTTGCGTTTCCGCAATCTTGAAACGGGAAACTGGTATCCCGAAATGCTGGATAATGTCTCCCCCGATTTTGTCTGGGGTAACGATTCAGAAACGGTCTACTACGTTAAAAAGCATGTCTCAACGCTGCTGCCTTATCAGGTCTGGCGTCATACGGTGGGGACCGATTCCGCCGACGATGAACTGGTGTATGAGGAAAAAGATGAGACGTTCTATGTCAGCCTGCACAAAACGTCGTCTCGCCACTACGTGATCATTTTCCTCTCCAGTGCCACCACCTCAGAAGTGCTGCTGCTGGATGCAGAGCTGCCGGATGCGCAGCCGCTGTGCTTCCTGCCGCGCCGTAAAGATCATGAGTACAGCCTGGATCACTTCCAGCACAGCTTTTACCTGCGTTCGAACCGCGAGGGCAAAAACTTTGGCCTTTATAAAACCAAAGTGCGCGATGAACGCAAATGGGAAGTGTTAATTCCCGCGCGCGATCAGGTGATGCTGGAGGGGTTCACCCTGTTTACCGACTGGCTGGTGGTGGAAGAGCGTCAGCGCGGACTGACCAGTATCCGCCAAATCAACCGCAAAACCCGCGAAGTGGTGGGCATTGCGTTCGATGACCCGGCTTACGTGACGTGGATCGGCTTTAACCCGGAACCGGAATCGTCCCGCCTGCGGTACGGCTATTCGTCGATGACCACCCCGGATACGTTGTTTGAACTGGATATGGACACCGGGCAGCGTCAGGTGATTAAACAGGCGGAGGTCCGGGGTTTTGAGTCGGAAAATTATCGCAGTGAGCACCTGTGGGTGACCGCACGCGACGGCGTTGAAGTCCCAGTGTCGCTCGTCTATCACAAGGCGCACTTCAACAAAGGTAAAAACCCCATCCTCGTCTATGGCTATGGCTCCTATGGATCCAGCATGGACGCCGATTTCAGCAGCAGCAGGCTGAGCCTGCTCGACCGCGGTTTTGTTTATGCGATTGCCCATATTCGCGGCGGCGGCGAGCTGGGTCAGCACTGGTATGAAGACGGAAAATTTCTCAAAAAGAAAAATACCTTTAATGACTACCTTGATGTTTGCGATGCGCTGATCGCGCAGGGTTATGGCGATCCGCAGCTCTGCTTTGGCATGGGGGGCAGCGCCGGGGGCATGCTTATGGGCGCCGTGATCAACCAGCGGCCTGAACTGTTTAAAGGCGTTATCGCCCAGGTGCCGTTTGTGGACGTGGTGACGACCATGCTGGATGAGTCCATTCCACTGACCACCGGGGAGTTTGAGGAGTGGGGGAACCCGCAGGATGAAACCTATTATCGCTACATGAAAGAGTACAGCCCGTACGATAACGTCGAGGCGAAAGCCTATCCGCATATGCTGGTGACCACCGGCCTGCACGATTCTCAGGTACAGTACTGGGAGCCCGCGAAATGGGTGGCGAAGTTGCGTGAGCTGAAAACTGACGATAATTTGCTGCTGCTGTGTACCGATATGGACTCGGGGCACGGAGGGAAATCAGGGCGATTTAAATCCTATGAAGGGGTGGCGCTGGAGTACGCCTTTTTGATTGGCCTGGCGCAGGATACGCTGCCAGGCCGGGCGGGGACTCAGGCTTCGCCTAAATAATGCTTCAGCGTCAGGCGCAGTTCCGGGCTCATTCTGTCGAGGTTGTTGTACAGCCAGCGCAGATAGCCCGGATCTTTGTCCGCCACTTCCGATACTGGCTTCCCGCGATATTTTCCGAACGTAAAGGTGGTCAGTAGCGCGGGGCGCCCGGTAATGGTCGCCATATCGTCTGGCGTCCAGCCGGAAGTATTCATGATATCAATCAGGAGCGCTGCGGTGATGTAGCAGTCGTAAAGAGCGCGGTGATGATGCAGCCCTTCCGGCGTCCGCACACTGAGTTTGCGCGACTTATACAGCGCCATATTGCTGTATTTGATCCCCGGCCAGAGACGGCGCGCCAGCTTCATAGTGCAAATCCATTCGCCGGGCATCTCCGGCAGCACGCGGCGGTCAAAGCTGGCGTTATGGGCCACATACCACTGGCTACCGTGGTATAGAGGGATGATCTCTTCAATCCACGGCTTGTCCGCCACCATCGATTCCGTAATGCGATGTATCGCCATCGCCTGCGCACTGATGGGACGATCCGGGCGCACCAGATGGCTCATGGGGTTGATTATCTTTCCATCAATCACGTCGACAGAAGCGACTTCCACAATTCCACCCTGCAAATCACAGGTTTCGGTATCGATAACGCGCAGCATTGATCGCTCCTGATCCAAAAATGCCTAGCCTAATGGAATGATATCGCCTTGCCAACCCTGTTGGCCTAAAGAACCGGTTAGCAGCAGTTCTCCCTTATCGGCACGTACGATCAGCTGACCTTTTTCATCCCATAACGCGCTACCGCCGCGCGCGTTCGCCATTAATACCGCGATGGCGTACTTGTGCGCGAAGCGTTGTAACGAACCGATGGATTGCCGCCAGCGATGCTCGCCCACGGCCAGGCTGCTGGTGAACAGCGTTGCCTCCGGGTCCAGTTCCGGGGCGTCAGCCTGGTTATCCACGATGGTTAACCGTTTATCGCCAGGAATAACACCCGCACCGTTGCCCTGCGGATAACGCCGAATGGTCGACAGGTTAGGGGTGAAAAGCGCGAGTCCTTTCTGGGGCTGGCCGTGTTGCTGGAGCGTAATACCAGCAATCACCGTGATGAAACGTGACTGGGCGGCGTGAAGGAGGGGGGCAAGCTGCAAATCGTCAGGGGGTGGGGGTAAGGATGTTCCGCCTGGGCCGGTAAGCGAAAGCTCCGGAAAGACGATTAAATCGCACCCATGCCAGGCAGCCTCGGCAATAAAGTGCAGGTGATGTTTTACGTGCTCATCAACACAGTTGTGCCGCGGGGCATACTGAGCCGCGGCAATATTCCATCGTGACATCGTGACTTCCTTATACACTAAGTCGCTGGGATTTTAAGATTACACCTAAATTTATCAGGGTTTTCTTATCCTGCCACATAACGCGTAAGGAAGTGTAACGAGACGTTAAGCTTATTTAACTTTAGGTTCGTACGGCAGGCGCGAGAGATTGACGGAGGCGAGGCGATGCGCAATGAGACGTTCGCGAAACCAGTCGCGCAGATGCGCGGGTTGTTCACGCTCTACCACTTCAGCCACGACGGGCATGTTGTAACGCTCTTTGAATGCGACCCCCGCGGCGGCGAGATCGACATTCACTTTGTCCATCTCGTCCTGAGGAAGGGCGGCCAGATTAACGTTCATTTCCTTCTCCTTTTTCTGCGGCGGCAACGTTACCGCGATTGTTCAACGATGACAAGGGAGCAAAGGATGTTCCTCGACTCGTTAATTATACAGAGTTATTCTTTAGCATTCAGGCATAACGAAAAGGAATGATTGTGATGCATTTTACCCCTTCCCGTGTCGCGTGCGCGCTGGTCTTTCTGCTCTCTTCAGCCATCACGCCCTCAGTTCTGGCCCATGCGCATCTTAAGCAGCAATCCCCGCAGGAAAATACCGTTGCGGTGGCACCAGAGGTCATTACCCTGAACTTCTCGGAAGGCATTGAGCCTGCCTTCAGCGGCGTGGTGGTGACGGACGCGCAGCAGCACAAGATCCAGACCGGCGCGGTGAAGCGTGACGAGAAGGATAACGCAAAGCTGATTGTTCCTCTTGAGAAACCGTTGACGTCCGGCACCTACACGGTGGACTGGCATGTGGTCTCCGTGGATGGCCACAAAACCAAAGGCAGCTATCACTTTAGCGTGAAATAGCATGCTGACCCTGAGCTACGTCGCGTTACGCTTTATCCATTTTGCTGCGCTGATGCTGCTTTTCGGCAACGCGCTTTACAGCGTCTGGTTTGCGCCGTCTTCGTTGCAGCGCCTCATGACCCGGCGTTTCCAGCGGCAGCAGAAACTCGCGGCCTTAATCAGCCTGATAGCGGCTCTGCTGATGTTTGGCCTGCAAAGTGGGTTGATGGGCAACGGCTGGGGCGATGTCATTCGTCCGGCGGTCTGGCGCAGCGTGCTGGGAACGCAATTTGGCGGCGTCTGGTTGTGGCAAATGGTGCTGGCCGCTGTGACGGCGGGCGCTGCATGGCTTACCCCGCAAAAAGGCTCACGGCTGTTACTGCTCGCGATGGGGCAGCTGGTGCTGCTGGCGGGCGTGGGACATGCCGCGATGAACGGTGGCGCACCGGGAGCGTTGCATCGTCTCAACCATGCGCTTCACCTGCTCTGCGCCGCGACCTGGGTGGGTGGTTTACTGCCGCTGCTGTTTTGTATGCGTCTGGCGAAAGGCCGCTGGCAGCCAGCCGCTATCTTTACCATGATGCGCTTCTCCCGCGTGGGGCATTACGCCGTGGCAGGCGTGCTGCTGACCGGGATAATCAATACGCTCTTTATTGTTGGCATAAACGTGCCGTGGCAGGCGCCTTATGTCCAGCTGTTGTTGTTCAAATGTGCGCTGGTCATGATGATGGTGGCAATTGCGCTGGCGAATCGGTATTTTCTTGTGCCACGCTTTCGCCCGGAGGCCGGGCGGGAACAACAGATTTTTATCAGGATGACACAGGCAGAGGTGGTGCTGGGCGCGCTGGTACTGGCCGCCGTCAGCCTGTTCGCGACCTGGGAACCCTTCTGACAAGGTTAAATAACATATGAAAAAGACACTGCTTTCTCTTTTACTTCTCACCTGTGCCAGCAGTGCGTTAGCCGCGCCGCAGGTCATCACTGTCAGCCGGTTTGAAGTGGGTAAGGACAACTGGGCATTTAATCGTGAAGAAGTCATGCTTACCTGCCGTCCCGGTAACGCGCTGTATGTCATCAATCCCAGTACGCTCGTGCAGTATCCGTTAAATGACGTGGCGGAGCAGCAGGTTGCCAGCGGGAAAAGTAACGGACAGCCTGTCAGCGTGATCCAGGTAGATGACCCGGCAAACCCCGGGCAGAAGAAGAGTCTGGCACCGTTTATTGAGCGCGCTGAAAAGCTCTGCTAGCCGTCAGGTTTCCAGTAAAAAAAAACCGCAGGTGCTTGTAAAAGCTCTGCGGTTTTTCACATTTAGTGATGTTCTGACGCTTTTTTTCAGACCACTTTTACTGTGGACTGGAAAACCTGACGTCGTCATCTATTCTTAAAGGGCAAGGCGATTGAGCCTGCATTAATGCCAACTTTTAGCGCACGGCTCTCTCCCAAGAGCCATTTCCCTGGACCGAATACAGGAATCGTATTCGGTCTCTTTTTATCTGCTTGAAAATAAACGATAAAATCCGGTTTTCGTCTCAGCAGAAGGTTCACTTCCTGTGCGCCTGCCTCAAACATACCACAACCCGGCAGGCGTAAGTCCAGTCCTTTTTGGCTGTTTTGTTAAATTTTTGTTTGTTTTTTGCCTGAGGCGGCTGCGGGATCAATGCGCGCATGTACGGAAGCCGCAATATCATCAAGTAACGCAAAGCGGCGACGGTATTCGGCGCGTTTTTTGCTGGCAATCTCCTCCAGTGCTTTACGCTCCATCTGGAGCGGCAACTGCCAGCAGAAGGGGGAGAGTTTCTTTCCGTTCAGGCCTTCCCAGAACTCGTCGTAGCTGGCGTGAAAATGACGGCCTTTGCTCAGACGGTAGCGCAGCGCGCGGAAAACATGGCCTTCATCGCTGACGGCAAAAATCGCGCTAATGTTCGAGCGTGAGGCAAGCTGGAAGATCACCTCCATCAGCACGCGTTTCGGGAAAAGCCCATGGCAGGCACGGGTAGCCTGCTTAATCACCTCCCGTGAAACATGACGACGTGGACCCTGAAGGCCGCCGATCACCAGCACCGTACGGCCGTTACTGCGTGCGACACAGAACGTCAGGCTGGCAAGCAGCGTATTGTCATTGTCGTGCAGCCAAAGCGTGCTTTCGCCTTCGCGTTCGGCCTTACCTGCGGACGAGGCGTGGACGGTATAGATTTCGCCGTTTTTTGCCTCGAACCGGACAACCGGCACCTCTTGCGGGCTGGTCAGCGCGTGGGCGAGGGCGATGTTTTTCAGACTATCAATCCACTGATAGTGGCTGACGATAGCATCGGCCCGATCGTTTGAGTTCAGGCCGCGCATCAGATACTGGCGGTGAGTTTTGCTCGGCAAGGTAATTTGAGAGGTGAGCAGCCTGTCGAAATCATCGCGCCCGGACAGGGCCTCCAGCATGCGATGGGTGGAGGACCAGAATAAAAGCGAGCGTAGAAGGAACTTTAACCGGTAATCACGTTTGTGCCAGATTGGGCCGGGAACGCGTTTTCCTCTCACCAGTTCAGAAATAATATTTGTGCGATGCGGATAAAAAACATCGTTTTGCAGGTGTATGTTTGACACGTGAAAATCCCTCTTTTTATTCCGCTCTATTTTAAAGGCCAGGGAATAAGGGATTAATAGCGCAGCGATCTTTATTTCCTGCTGGTTTATGGTTTGTTTGGATTCGCAAAATCCAACGCCAGCTCATGACATTTTCTGTGGCAGCTATACTTCTTACAGGAGGCGTTATGTATCAGAAAATAGAGGGAGAACACTGGCGTCATGTCTGGGTTGTCAGCGATATTCATGGTTGCTATCAGTGGCTTATGGATGAGCTGAAACGACGGCATTTTAATCCTGATACGGATCTGCTGATCTCGGTGGGGGATATTATCGATCGCGGGCCTGACAGCGTAAAATGTTTACAGCTGATGCAGGAAAACTGGTTTTATGCGGTACGCGGTAATCACGAGCAAATGGCGTTAGATGCGCTTGAAAATAATGATTTTAGTCTCTGGTCGATAAATGGCGGTAACTGGTTTACCGGGCTTAAGGACGCTCAACAAAAACAGGCGAAGGGTTTACTCGATGCGTGTCGGGACTTACCGCACATTATTGAAATAACCTGCAAAAACGGTCTGAACGTGATTGCTCATGCGGATTATCCCTCCGCCGAATATGGCTGGCATAAGCCGGTGGATGCCCAGCGCGTGCTGTGGGATCGCGACCGGCTAATGGGTTTTATGGTGGGCAAAGGGCAGGGCATTAGCGGTGCGGATCACTTCTGGTTTGGACATACGCCTGTGGACAAACGCTACGATTTTAACAATCTGCACTACATTGATACGGGGGCAGTATTCGGGGGCTTTCTGACGCTGGCGCAGCTTCAGTAATAAATAACCCGCCTTCGGGCGGGTTCTCTTTGAGTCAGGCAAGACGCAAGACCCAGGCATCGGTTTTACTGTCGTAATGCTCACGGTACAGAACGGAATGTTCCCCATCAAGGATCGCCGGGACGCTGGTATCTGCATCCCAGGCGTCCAGCTGCATGCACAAATCCGGATCGGATTTGCAGGGAATACTTAACGTTCGTTCGCCTTGTGATTCGCCGCGCAATTCAGCGTCGTCGATTTCAAAAGCGCCAATGCGTACGCTGGTTTTCGTCATAATGCTCTCCGGTTTGTTGCCCAAAATCTGGTATGACCAGTGCAGTCACCCATTCTTGATCCTAGACAAGGAGAGCGAAATCGCCAGTAAAAAAATGCGCTTTTTTTCAGGCGCTGCGGTTGTTACCGGTAAACAGGCGGCCATCGCGTACCAGTTCGCGCGGATAGCTGTTTTTCAGCCGCGAGCCGACTTTTTTCGCCAGCCCCAGCGGATAGCCCTGATACGTCACGATGACTTCATCCTGTGAGGGGCCGTCTTCCGGGTAAACGTCACGACCGCGATACCACTCTTCCGCTTCCTGATGCGTCAGGGCAAAGGTGTTCTCACTGCCGGCCAGCGCAATGACCGCTTCGTGCTGCCAGCGATAGCCTTTGTTGTGGATCTCCGCCAGGCGAATACCGAGGCGGGAGAAACGCACCTTACCAATCAGCGGTTCGATGTTGACCGGGAACAGCCACAGCTCTTTGTCACGCATCCAGAGGCGCAGGCTCTCATCCCAGTGCAGGCCGACTTTGCTCGCAGCCGCTTGCGCCTGTGCCGCCTCACGGCCTTTGACCGGCGTGAACGGGAAGTTGCCGACCTTAAACTTAGGGGCAGGCAAGGGATCGACGGCGCGGGTTTTACGCAGACGGGCAACAAAGAAGCCTTCGCAATCGTAAATCTGCGGGAAGACATGCAGGAAGCCTTCAGGCGTGGCCGCATGACTGGCCGAGTCGAAGAGGGTGTCCAGCGGCAGAAACTCGACGGCATCCGCATAGCGTTGCTTGAGCCACAGGCAGACGTCCTCGTTTTCATCGCGATTCAGCGTGCAGGTAGAGTAAACCAGCGTCCCGCCTGGGCGCAGGGCATGAAACGCGCTGTCGATCAGTTCGCGCTGTGTGGCGGCGATCTCCAGGTTGCTTTCAACGGACCAGTTTTTTAACGCATCAGGATCTTTACGCACCACGCCTTCGCCGGAGCAGGGCGCGTCGAGCAGGATGGCATCAAAGGCTTCCGGCAGGGCAGCGCCAAACACGCGACCATCGAAGTGCGTTAACGCGACGTTGTGGATCCCGCAGCGGCTGATATTGGCGTGCAGGACTTTAACGCGGCTGGCGGAAAATTCGTTGGCGAGGATCGCGCCGCGGTTATTCATCCGGGCGGCAATCTGCGTGGTTTTAGAGCCCGGCGCCGCCGCGACATCCATAACCCGCTCAGGCTGGTTCCCGTCGGCAAACAGCGCAGCAACCGGCAGCATGGAGCTGGCTTCCTGAATATAAAACAGCCCGCTCAGGTGCTCGGCGGTGCTGCCGAGCGGCAGGCTCTCCTCGTCATCCCGTTCGATCCAGAAACCCTCTTCACACCACGGCACTGGCGTTAATTGCCAGCCGTAGGGGGAGACGAGATCCAGAAACGCCCCGGCGCTGATTTTCAGCGTATTGACGCGAATACTCCGGCGCAAAGGGCGCTGGCAGGCGGCAACGAAATCGTCGAAAGAGAGATGAGCTGGAAGCGCCTCGCGCATCTGTGCGAGGAATTGTTCGGGAAGAAATACGGAGTTTTGAGCCACGGGCACACCACAGGGAAACATTCAGGTGCGCAGTGTAACATAAAGGCTCCGGCGCGTTGACACCGGAGCCTGCGAGATTAACGCGGCAGCGCCGTTCCCCATTCGCGCCACTCTTTCGGTTCACTTTCCAGCAGCAGGAAGTGTTTACCTGCCTGCGCCTTAGGCGCCAGAGGCGTGCCAGGCGGCGTCGCGAAGGCAATGCCGCCGCGAATGAACTGATTAAAGGTCCCCGTTTTGACCACGCCACCGGTCAGGCCGAAGTCCAGCGAGTAGCCTGAAGCGAGCCAGAACACCGAGTTGTTGCGCACCAGATGCTGATAACGCTGGCTGATGCGCAGGCCGACCATCACGCGATCGGACAGATTACCCAGCGTCAGGCTTGTTACTGTCCCTACTTCAATGCCGCGGAACAGGACCGGCGTACCGATGCCCAGCGAACCGGCTTCCGGCACTTCAACCACAATGCTCAGACCGTCCAGATAACGGGAGTCGGTGATGGTGGCCTCCTGCAACTCAAATTCACGACGTGCGTTGCCGCGACCCGGTTCAACGTTAATGTACGGCTGAAGTATGGTATCGAGATGCTCAACCCCTGCGGCAGAAATTTGCGGCGTAACTACCGAGAAGCGCGAGCCTGCCCGGGCGAACGTCTGCACATATTCCGGATAAAGCACGGCGGTCGCCTGCACTTCATTGCGTGCGGTGATCAGCGTCAGCTTCTGGATCTGCCCGATATCAATGCCGAGATAGCGGATGGGCATGCCTTCTGCCAGTTTACCGGCATCAAAGGTGTGCAGGGTAATCTGCCCCCCGACCGCGCGCGCCGCGGTTTCGGACGGGAAGAGGATCCGCTTGTCACCTTTACGCATGTTGCCGCCGGCGCCGCTCAGGTTATCGAAGCTGATCGCACCGCGCAGGGCACGGGAGAGAGGCGATGCCTGTACGGTCAGCCCGCTGCCGTTGAGCTGCACTTTCGCGCCACCCTCAGCCCAGAACACGCTGTTTGGCGTGAGCAGCTTGCGGTACTCCGGCTTGATATGCAGTTCGATATCAAACGCGTCCGCACGAGGACGAACGGTGATCACTTCCCCCACCTCAAACTTACGGTAAAGCACGACGGAGCCTGCCTGGACATCCGGCAGCGTTTCAGCGCTTAAGGTCAGCGTGGTGGTTGGCAGGTCGCCGAGGCTATTTTCAATGGCTTTGTCCAGATTGGCGAACAGCGGATAGCTTTCGCGCAGCGCACCTTTGCTGCCCGGCAGAATGCGGATCCCGCCGTTAACCCACTCACTGGCGCTGGCGCCGAGGAACTCAACCCCGTCCAGACCCACCTTCACGTCGACCCGACTATTAACCACAAATTTACTGTCGCCGTGGACCAGGTTGCCGTACTGCGGATCGATGGCGGCGGAGAAGGAGACCCCTTTTTCCGACAGCTTACGTTCGAGGACCTGGCCCACCTGCACACCGTGCAGGATCAGCGGTTGCCCGGCTTCAATACCGTAGCTTTCCGGTGCATTCAGCGTAACCGTCAACACGCCCGGTTTTTGCAGCAGGGCTTTATCCGCCGGCGCGATAACAAAGTTTTTGTTCGGCGCACCTTCGCCGGGGATCAGCTCAAAGGTGCTTCCCGTCAGCAGAGAACTGATGCTGGCGTCGCTGAGGGAGAGCTTCGGATTACGCAGTTCAATGCGCGTTTTTTCCCGCAGGAGATCCACCACGCTCGGATCCACCGTCATTTCGCCGGTAACGGAACCGCCCGCATTGAGGGTTAATTTTGTCAGTTGCCCGACCTCTAAACCCTGGTACATCAGCGGGGTCGAACCGGCTTTCAGGCCTTTGGCATCCGGCAGGGTCAGCTTGACGATGACACCGCGCTGGCTGTGCGCCAGGTCGGCGTACAGGCCAAAGGTATCTTCTGCGGCGGCAGGGCTGGAGTTAGCAGGTGAGTCGAAGGCGATAGCGCCATTCACCAGCGCCGCCAGGCTCTCAAGCTTCACTTTCGCACCGCTTAAGCTCAGGTCGGCATCGACGCCTGAGACGTTCCAGAAGCGGCTGCCTTTTTTCACCAGGTTGGTAAAACGGCGCTCGATGAGTACATCAATAGTCACGCCATCTTTGTTCGGGTTAATGGCGTAGTCGTAAACGCGGCCTACCGGAATTTTGCGGAAATAGACCAGAGAACCACTGTTCAGCGAGCCGAGATCCGGCGCGCGGAGATGGATCATCAAATCGCCGTTATTCAGCCGATATTTCGGCTGGGTATCCAGCGCAACAAAGTGATCCTGTGGCTCACCTTTGCCGGGCATCATGCCGATATAGTTACCGCCCACAAGCGCATCCAGCCCGGAAACGCCGGCCAGGGAGGCTTTAGGCGTGACCAGCCAGAACTGCGTTTCGGCGCGCAGGGCATCCTGCATATCAGACTTAATGCTCGCCCGGACCTGGATTTTGTTCAGCCCTTTGCCAAGGGAAATATCCTGCACGGTACCCACTTCCACCCCCTGGAAGCGAACGGGGGTACGTCCGGCGACAATGCCGTCCGCAGACTGGAAATCAATCGTGATGGTACTTCCGCGATCTTCATAGCTCGTCCAGATAAGCCAGCCTGCGATCATCAGCGCGATGACAGGCAGCAACCAGAATGGCGAAATGCGGCGTTTTGTTTTAATTCTCGCTTCAGTCGGCGAAGCGGGCGTTTCCTGACTCATGTGCGTCCCAAAGTAAGCGGCTGTCCAGCCATTCCACTGCAAGAATAGTCAATATCACCGCAGAGCCGAAATAAAAAGCTGCGGGTCCCATGGTAAAAGCAAGTAACTGATCGCGATTGATGAGCGACATCATCAGCGAAATCACGAACAGATCCAACATCGACCAGCGACCAATCCAGGTCACAAATCGCAGAAGCAGGATGCGGGTGCGTAGTCCTTGTTCGCATTTAAAGTGAATGCTAATAAGCAGCGTAAACATCACCACCACTTTGGTAAAGGGCACCAGAATACTGGCGATGAAAACAATGGCGGCGACCCCCACGTTACTGTGCGCCAGAGAGATAATCCCCGAAAGGATAGTATCTTCCTGACGGGCGCCGTTCACATAAATTACGGAGATCGGCAGCATGTTGGCCGGGAACAAAAATACCAGGGAGGCGATTAGCGCCGCCCAGCACTTTTGCAGGCTGTTGTTGCGTCGCAATCTTAACGGAATGTGGCAGCGTGGGCACCTCCCGCGTTTATCCGGAAAACCGGTGTAATGGCAGCCCAGGCAGACGCGCAGGTTTTCATCAGGCCGGGTCGCGGGGCGCTGCGGGTAAAATCGCTCCCAAAGCTGTTCAACATTGAGATGAATCAGGGTCAAAATACTCAGCAGGACCAGTGAAATAAACGCGAAAAGTCCAATGCCGGGTTGTAAAAACGCATAATCCTGCACCTTGATGGAGGCCACGCCAATGCCTACCAGATAGATGTCCAGCATCACCCACTCCTTGAGCTTTTCCAGCATGAGCAGGACAGGGCGCAGGTTCATCCCCAGAATGTTGCCAAACCACAGGTAGGCAATTGCCGCGACCAGCACCAACGGCGCGCCGACGACGCAGAACAGCACCATGGCGGCCGTAAGCGGATCGCCCTGGCGCGTCATCTGCCAGATCCCCTGCAACACGTTAGCGTCAATACGCACGCCAAGCAGGTAGAGCTTTAACAGCGGCTCGGTCCAGGCGAAGGGCATCAGCAGCAGCATGGTGACCGCCATTGCCGCCAGACGCGTCAATGACCAGTCCCGGCCATCGCGGATTTTGGCATCGCAGCATGGACAAAAAGCACTTTGGTGCGATTTCATCTTCGGCAACATAAAAAGCGTATCGCACTGGGGACAACGCTGATAATGTGCACGGGGCAGAGCCTGGCTTACCGTACGGACAACGATCTTTCGTGTCGGCGTAATTTGGGGTGTTTTTAGGGCCATCAGTCGCACACAGATTAGTATTGTTGAAAGTTATAATAACTCATGAACGGATTCATCTTGAGCATGAGCGCATTTAATGCTTATTTTAATAGGCTATGCGGTAACTATGTAAGATAACTAAGTGATTGAATAATGAACAAAACAGAATTCTACGCGGATCTGAATCGCGATTTTAAGGCATTAATGGCAGGGGAAACCAGTTTCTTAGCCACTCTGGCAAATACCAGTGCGTTACTGTTCGAACGCCTTTCTGACGTGAACTGGGCGGGCTTTTATCTGCTGGAAGGTGACACGCTGGTGCTGGGGCCTTTCCAGGGTAAACTCGCCTGCGTACGCATCCCGGTAGGTCGTGGCGTGTGCGGTACCGCAGTGGCGACCCGTCAGGTTCAGCGTGTCGAAGATGTTCATGCGTTTGACGGCCACATTGCCTGCGATGCCAGCAGCAATTCTGAAATCGTACTGCCGCTGGTGGTTAAAAATCAGATTATTGGCGTTCTGGATATCGACAGCACGGTCTTCAGCCGCTTTACTGCCGAGGATGAGCAGGGGCTGCGCGCGCTGGCCGCAAACCTGGAAAATGTTCTGGCAGAGACCGATTATCATAAATTCTTTGCGAGCGTCGCAGGATAATCAACGGATAACGTAGCATTTACTGATAGCGTCATTATAATGTCGCCTGTTCATGCCTGCGCTTGTTGGCAACGTCCGTTGTAATCAGGAAATTTCATGGAAAATCAACCTAAGTTGAATAGCAGTAAAGAAGTTATCGCATTTCTGGCCGAGCGTTTCCCGCAGTGCTTCAGCGCTGAAGGTGAAGCGCGTCCTCTGAAAGTCGGTATCTTTCAGGATCTGGTCGCGCGCGTTGAGGGGGAGATGAACCTCAGCAAAACGCAGCTTCGTTCTGCCTTGCGCCTTTATACCTCGAGCTGGCGTTACCTGTACGGTATCAAGCCGGGTGCGACCCGTGTCGACCTTGACGGCAACCCGTGCGGTGAGCTGGACGAGCAGCACGTAGAACATGCACGTAAGCAGCTTGAAGAAGCCAAAGCTCGCGTGCAGGCACAGCGTGCGGAACAGCAGGCGAAAAAACGCGAAGCCGCAGCGGCAAACGGTCAGGAAGACGCCCCTCGTCGCGAGCGTAAACCGCGCCCGGCACCGCGTCGTACTGAAAATAACGATCGCAAACCGCGTGCTGACAAACCCGCAGCTAAAGCCCCACGTGCCCCGCGCGAAGAGCCGCGTCACACCCCGGTTTCTGACATCAATGCGCTGAGCGTAGGTCAGTCTCTTAAAGTGAAAGCGGGTAACAACGCGATGGACGCCACCGTACTGGAAATCACCAAAGATGGCGTTCGTGTACAGCTGACTTCTGGTATGTCAATGATTGTACGCGCAGAACACTTGTTGTTCTGAAACGGAGGCCGAGCCTGGCATGAACACTTTTTTTAAGCTCACCGCGCTGGCTGGCCTGTTTGCTATAACAGGCCATGCTTTCGCTGTGGACGATATTACGCGTGTTGATCAAATTCCGGTTCTCAAGGAAGAGACTCAGCACGCGACGGTGAGTGAGCGCGTGACGTCGCGCTTTACTCGTTCGCACTATCGTCAGTTCGATCTCGATCAGGCCTTTTCGGCCAAAATCTTTGACCGTTATCTGAACTTGCTGGATTACAGCCATAACGTACTGCTGGCCAGCGATGTCGAACAGTTCGCTAAACGCAAATCCGAAGTGGGTGATGAGCTGCGCTCCGGAAAGCTCGATCTGTTCTACGATCTGTACAACTTATCGCAAAAGCGCCGTTTTGAGCGTTATCAATACGCGCTGAAAGTGCTGGAACGTCCGATGGACTTCACCGGCAACGACACCTTTAATCTGGACCGCAGCAAAGCGCCATGGCCGAAAGACGAGGCTGAACTGAATGCGCTGTGGGACGGAAAAGTCAAATATGACGAACTGAGCCTCAAGCTTACAGGCAATGACGAGAAAGAGATCCGTGAGACGTTAAATCGTCGATACAAATTCGCTATTCGTCGTCTGGCGCAGACCAACAGTGAAGATGTTTTCTCGCTGGCGATGACCGCGTTTGCGCATGAAATTGATCCGCACACTAATTATCTCTCTCCACGTAACACCGAACAGTTCAATACCGAAATGAGCCTGTCTCTGGAAGGTATCGGTGCTGTGCTTCAGATGGACGATGACTACACCGTAATCAACTCCATGGTGGCCGGTGGCCCTGCGTCGAAAAGCAAAGCGATCAGCGTAGGCGACCGTATTGTCGGTGTGGGCCAAACCGGAAAGAGCATGGTGGACGTGATTGGCTGGCGTCTTGATGACGTTGTTGCGCTGATCAAAGGGCCGAAGGGCAGCAAAGTTCGTCTGGAGATCTTGCCAGCCGGTAAGGGGACCAAAACCCGTATCGTTACTCTGACCCGTGAGCGTATCCGTCTGGAAGATCGCGCGGTGAAAATGTCGGTGAAAACCGTGGGTAAAGAGAAGGTTGGCGTTCTGGATATCCCTGGTTTCTACGTCGGCCTGACCGATGATGTGAAAGTGCAGCTCCAGAAGCTTGAAAAGCAGAATGTCAGCAGCGTGATCATTGACCTGCGCAGCAACGGCGGCGGGGCATTGACCGAGGCCGTCTCGCTTTCCGGGCTGTTTATCCCGTCTGGCCCGGTGGTACAGGTGCGCGATAACAACGGTAAAGTGCGTGAAGATGCCGATACCGATGGTGTGGTCTACTATAAGGGTCCGCTGGTGGTGCTTGTCGATCGCTTCAGCGCCTCTGCATCGGAAATCTTCGCTGCTGCCATGCAGGATTACGGCCGGGCGTTAATCGTCGGCGAACCGACGTTTGGCAAGGGCACCGTTCAGCAGTACCGCTCTCTGAACCGTATTTACGACCAGATGCTGCGCCCTGAATGGCCAGCGCTGGGCTCAGTACAGTACACCATTCAGAAGTTTTACCGCGTAAACGGCGGCAGTACGCAGCGCAAAGGCGTGACGCCGGATATCATGATGCCGACAGGTACCGAAGAGACGGAAACGGGCGAGAAGTTTGAAGATAACGCGCTGCCGTGGGATAGCATTGATGCCGCGACATTCGTGAAATCAGGTGATATGAAACAGTTCGGACCAGAACTGCTGAAAAATCACAACGATCGCATCGGGAAGGATCCGGAATTCCAGTACATCATGAAGGACATCGCGCGTTTCAACGCTTTGAAAGCGAAACGGAACATTGTGTCTCTGAACTACGCCCAGCGTGAGAAAGAGAACAATGAAGATGACGCGACACGTCTGGCGCGTATCAACGATCGCTTCAAACGTGAAGGCAAGCCTCTGCTCAAAAAACTGGACGATCTGCCTAAGGATTACCAGGAGCCCGATCCGTATCTGGACGAGACGGTGCATATCGCGCTTGATCTGGCGAAGCTGGAAAAAGAGAAACCCGCCCTGCAACCTGCTCCGACAAAATAATCCCCCAACAGGCACAAGAAATTGTGCCTGTTTCTTTATGTACCTCCTCCTTCCGTCAGGCAGATTTCCAATTGTGTAAAGTTGTGTCTTTCTGGTGACTTACGCCGTCTGGATGCTTGAAAATAGCCGTAATACCCATACGATGTGGGTAATCGCATAGTGCGTTTTGTTAAACTGAGGTTAAAAGAATATTATGATGCGAATCGCGCTCTTCCTGCTCACCAACCTGGCGGTGATGGTGGTATTCGGGCTGGTGCTAAGCCTGACGGGAATTCAGTCGAGCAGCGTTCAGGGTCTGTTGATTATGGCGCTGCTGTTTGGTTTCGGTGGCTCTTTCATTTCACTGCTGATGTCCAGGTGGATGGCACTGAAATCCGTGGGCGGTGAAGTTATTGAGCAACCGCGTAACGATATGGAGCAGTGGCTGATGAGCACGGTAGCTCAGCAGTCAAAGCAGGCGGGCATTGCCATGCCGCAGGTAGCCATCTACCACGCGCCGGATATTAACGCGTTTGCTACCGGTGCGCGTCGTGACGCGTCCCTGGTGGCCGTCAGTACCGGCCTGCTGCAAAACATGAGCCGTGACGAAGCGGAAGCGGTTATTGCTCACGAGATCAGCCATATCGCCAATGGCGATATGGTCACCATGACCCTGATCCAGGGTGTGGTGAACACCTTCGTTATCTTTATTTCTCGTATTCTGGCACAGATTGCTGCCGGGTTTATGGGTGGCAACCGTGATGAGGGTGAAGAGAGCAACGGCAACCCGCTGATCTATTTTGCTGTTTCAATGGTGCTGGAGCTGGTGTTCGGTATCCTGGCAAGCATCATTACCATGTGGTTCTCCCGTCATCGTGAGTTCCACGCGGATGCCGGTTCCGCGAAACTGGTGGGTCGTGAAAAGATGATTGCTGCGCTGCAACGTCTTAAAACCAGCTACGAGCCGCAGGAAGCAAACAGCATGATGGCCTTCTGCATCAACGGCAAATCAAAGTCGCTGAGCGAGCTGTTTATGTCTCACCCGCCGCTGGATAAACGTATTGAAGCGCTGCGTAGCGGGGAATACCTGAAGTAACGTAATCGGGTTGAAAAAGAACCGGGCTGGAGCCATTCTCCGCCCGGTTTTTTTATGCCTGCGCCTTTGGCTGGGTGACGCGAAGGCCGCTAATGACAGCCGCGAGGGTCGCCAAGGTCCCTGCGGTAATCAGCGCAACGTGTGTCGCATTCTGCCCGGCAAGGTTAAACATCAACGCCACCAGTGCGGCCCCGGTGCTTTGCCCTAACAGTCTTGCCGTGCCCAGCATCCCGCTGGCGCCACCGCTGCGATGACGTGGGGCAGAGGTGATAATCGTGTGGTTATTAGGGGACTGGAACAGACCAAAACCGGCCCCGCACAGGATCATGCGCCAGATAATATCCAGATCCCCCGGCGAGGCGGGCAGGAGCGCCAGCGAAAACAGTCCCACCGCCATGACAACCAGCCCAATCGCCCCCAGAAGCCCGGCATGGACGCGCTCAATAAGGTAACCGGCCAGCGGGGCCATCACCATGGTTGCCAGCGGCCAGGGCGTGAGCAGCAAGCCTGTCTCCACTTCTGAACGGCCAATCACGCTCTGCAAAAAGAACGGCAGCGCAACCAGCGCCAGCATCTGGGCGCAGAACGAGCAAATGGAGGTACAAATGGATAGCGAAAACAGCGGAATACGCAGCAAATCCACCGGCAGTAACGGCACGGGCAGCGCCAGCTGACGTCGTACAAAGAAAAAGCCGATGATAAGCATGGCAACGATTTCTGCGGCAATGAGCGACAGAGACTGTCCCTGCGCAAATCCGCTCAGCGCCGTAATTAGCAGGCCAAAAGTCAGCGCGTTCATCACGGCGCTGGGCAGATCGAAACGTGGCATGGTACTTTTCGGACCATTTTCCGGAAGATAGCGCAGGGCGAAGAAGATCGCCACAATGCCCAGCGGCACGTTAATGGCAAACAACCACTGCCACGAGGCAACGGACAGGATGGCGGCGGCAATCGTTGGGCCGGCGGCGGACGACACGGCCACAATAAAGGAGTTAATGCCCATGCCGCGCCCCAGGTGGCGTTGAGGATAAATAAGCCGTATCAGGGCCGTGTTCACGCTCATTAGCGCCGCGCCGCCAAAGCCCTGCGCGATACGCGCCAGCGTAAGGGTGTGCAGTGAATCTGAAAGGGCACAGAAGAGCGAGGTGAGGGTAAAGACCACCAGCCCGCACTGGTAAACCCGGCGATAACCAAACATATCGCCCAGGAAAGAGAGTGACAGAAGGGAAATCACAATCGCTATCTGGTACGCGTTCACAATCCAGATGGAGCTTGCCGGCGAAGCATTAAGGTCTTTGGCAATGGTAGGAAGAGCCACGTTGGCAATCGCACCGTCAAGGACAGCCATCGAAATACCGATGACAATAGTGGCAATTGCCCCGTACCGCTGCGGTAAGGGCAGGCCATCAGAAACGTTTTTTTGCATGGGGAAAGAATGACTCAGCGTGAAATTATTTTCAGAGTAACTATTTTAGCATCGTTATTTCGGTTTTATGTCGCAGATTTGTAACGAAGTAAACCCAGATAGATTGCAGCACGCATCACACGAATTTATAATAAAAACCGGTTCTGATTTTTATAAAACACTCTCCATGAGGTGATAAATGGCAATCGCAGATTTGGATAAGCAGCCAGATTCTGTTTCTTCCGTGCTGAAGGTGTTTGGCATCTTGCAGGCGCTCGGAGAAGAGCGTGAAATTGGTATTACAGAGTTGTCGCAGCGTGTGATGATGTCGAAAAGCACCGTTTATCGCTTTTTGCAGACGATGAAATCATTGGGTTATGTCGCGCAGGAAGGAGAATCAGAAAAATATTCTCTGACCCTGAAACTGTTTGAACTGGGCGCCCGTGCCTTGCAGAACGTGGATCTGATCCGCAGCGCTGACATTCAGATGCGTGAACTTTCACGACTGACGAAAGAGACAATTCACCTCGGTGCGCTGGATGAAGACAGCATTGTTTACATCCACAAAATTGACTCCATGTACAACCTGCGCATGTATTCACGCATTGGTCGTCGTAACCCGCTGTATAGCACCGCAATTGGTAAAGTACTGCTGGCCTGGCGCGATCGCGAAGAGGTGAAGCAAATCCTTGACGGGGTGGAGTACAAACGCAGCACCGACCGCACGATTACCAGTACGGAAGAACTGCTGAGCGTGCTGGATAAAGTGCGTGAGCAGGGTTACGGGGAAGATAACGAAGAGCAGGAAGAGGGGCTGCGTTGCATCGGTGTGCCGGTGTTTGACCGCTTCGGCGTTGTCATTGCGGGCCTGAGCATTTCGTTCCCAACGCTGCGTTTCTCTGAAGAGCGTCTTCATGAATATGTGGCGATTCTGCATACCGCAGCGCGCAAAATTTCAGAGCAGATGGGCTATAACGATTATCCGTTCTGATCGACGCCACCAATAAAAACGCCGCACTTTTGCGGCGTTTCTGTAAGCGAAGTTCAGCGCTGATTAACCGTTATCAACCACAACAGATGATTTACGCAGCACAGGACAGTTGGTTAACCCGATGATCCCGCTGTCGGAATGGATGTACTGAGCCGTGCTTATCCCCTGGGCGGTAAGATATTTACACTGGATACCCAGACCCGCGGCATTTTCTTTGCTCCCCATTAACACGCCGTACCCACTTAATAACAGGCCGATCCAGACAATGGCCAGTACAATTACTGTACGAATAAGTAAACGCATCGTTGCCTCTTTTTTCTTTGTTGTCATAGAGTAAGCGTAACGGCTTTACGCAGTGAAACAAGTGCACGATTCCGAAAAGCGTCTGTTGAAGGTACAGTTAGCCCCTGTTTAAGATAACCGTGATAACCTGGCTGTATCAGGTCATAAGACGGAGTGTGGAGTGAAAAAAATACGCTGGGTAATTCTGATTATAGTGTTGATAGCATGCGTGGTGCTGTGGACGCAGACTATCAATGTGATGTGCGATCAGGATGTACAGTTCTTTAGCGGCATTTGTTCAATCAATAAGTTTATCCCCTGGTAGAGACCATTTTTACGCTGAGTGATGTCCTTACGCGGCGGCAGTGGTAAAATGGCGGTTTTTACTGAGGTGGTGAAATGGGTGAGTTACTGAATTCGGGGCTGCTGAGCATTGCATCCCTGGTAATGTCTTTGGTGGTGCTGGTCGTTGGGCTGGTGCTGTGGTTTTTCGTTAACCGCGCCAGCTCCCGCACAAACGAGCAGATTGAGCTGCTGGAAGCATTGCTCGATCAGCAGAAACGGCAGACTGCGCTGCTGCGTCGTTTGTGCGAAGCCAACGAGCCGGAGGAGAAAGCGGTACCGAAGGACGCTGTTGCTCAACAACAAGACGAGGAAGACTTCATTCGCCTGGTAGCTGAACGATAGTCTGCCAGGAGCGGGGAGGTGGCCTGACGTACGGCGTAAATCCCCTCCCTTATCAAATGCATCCCACAACTTCCCGGCATTTAATTAAGCAGCAGTTAACTCATGTTTTAGCACACTGAAAACTGGCGAATATTTATCCTTATTTAACAAATTCAGTTTCGTTGAATAAATAGTGTGCTTTATCTTTCCTGAAGTGTTTTATTTTTATCGAAACGTTTTGCTTGCCTTGTTTTGAGGCAGAGTCATAAAAATTTCATTATTTTGGTGCAGAATAACACTTATTAAATGGTGGTTTTTAATACAGTTAGCAAAATGTAATTAACATCGTATATTCCCTGACACATGTTGGTGCGTTGCAATGTTTTCAGCATAACTTTTCACAAAATGTTCTAACTCAGTCATTCCTTTAAAGAAATTCTGGGATTGGGATGGACGCTTTGAAATGATTGAGCTATGTTTAAAAAGTCTTTGATTACAGGGCGCGTCAACGCACCCTGCGGGCAGTGAGGTCAGGTGGCGCTTCATTTGACAATTCGCATAACTGTGCAGATTGTTATGGAGTAACGTCTGAATTTGTGCGGCGGATCGAGACACGTTTAAAAATGGCTTGCCATATTAAACGTTGTGTGTGATAACACGTTTTGGGTCAAACGAGGTACAGTTCTGTTTATGTGTGGCATTTTCAGTAAAGAAGTCCTGAGTAAACACGTTGTCGTTGAATACCGCTTCTCTGCCGAACCTTATATTAGTGCCTCAAGCAGTAATGTCTCAGTTTTATCTATGTCAAAGCCCGCGGGCTAAGAAAACACTCTAAGGAATTTTGCAAATGGCAAAGATTAAAGGTCAAGTTAAGTGGTTCAACGAGTCTAAAGGTTTTGGTTTCATTACTCCTGCTGACGGCAGCAAAGACGTGTTCGTACACTTCTCTGCAATCCAGGGTAACGGCTTCAAAACTCTGGCTGAAGGCCAGAACGTTGAGTTCGAAATTCAGGATGGCCAGAAAGGCCCAGCTGCGGTTAACGTAACTGCTATCTGATCGAATCACTGCTGACTGAAGCGCTCAGCGCTTCGATCTCAGACATAAGCCTCGCCAATGCGGGGCTTTTTTATTCGCTTATTTTTCAAAATATTACGTAATCCTCCTCTGTTATTATCTTGTTGCAAACCCGCGAGATTATTAGCATTGTTTTCCCGCCTTATTATCCGCTTTTCTCGTTAAATCAGGGCGTTGATTAACAGCCCTGGGGTTAAGGTGAAAAAAAAGACAATAACCACCACCGGAAATTTTACTCCGGCACGTTTTGCACTTCTGTGTCTCGCCATCTTTTGTAGCCTTGCGTTTCTGCTGGGCCGCGTAGCGTGGCTACAAATTATCAAACCGGATAATCTGGTGAAGCAGGAGGATATGCGCTCCCTGCGCGAAGTGGCGATAGACGCCCCGCGTGGGATGATTGTTGACCGTGAAGGGCGACCCCTTGCGGTGAGCGTACCCGTCCAGGCCGTCTGGGCCGATCCCAAAACAGTGCTGGAAAAAGGGGGGATCGGTTTTGACTCGCGCTGGCAGGCCCTGGCAAATGCCTTACACCTTTCTCTGAGCACGCTCGCATCGCGAATTAACAGTAACCCGCACGGGCGATTTATTTACCTGGCCCGTCAGGTTGATCCCGCCCAGGCAAAGTGGATCGATAAGCTGCGTCTCCCCGGTATCAACCTTCGCGATGAGTCCCGCCGCTTTTATCCTGCCGGGCACGTGGCGGCGAACCTGATTGGCTTCACCAATATTGATGGTCAGGGCATTGAGGGCGTCGAGAAAAGCTTTAACACGCAGCTTACCGGGAAGGCAGGCGTGCGGCTGGTCAGGAAAGATCGCTACGGACATGTGGTGGAGAACCTTACGGAGGTGGCTCCCGTACCTGCACATAATATCCAGCTTAGTATCGATGAACGCCTGCAAACTATCACCGAAGACGCGCTGGATAATGCCGTAGCGTGGAACAAAGCCGAATCAGGCGCGTCGGTGCTGATTAATATCCAGACGGGCGAAATTCTGGCAATGGCGAGCTTCCCCGACTTCAACCCCAATAACCGGGAAGGGGCAACGCTGGATGATTTTCGCAATCGCGCGATCAGCGACACCTTTGAACCTGGCTCGACCGTTAAGCCTCTGGTGCTGATGACGGCGCTACAGCAGGGGCTGGTACAGCCTGACAGCGTCATAGACACGCATCCCTACACTATTGATGGCCATCGTATCCGCGATGTGGGCTACTACCCCGAGCTGACGATGACCGGGATCCTGCAAAAATCCAGTGATACGGGCGTGTCCCGTCTTTCGCTGGCGATGCCCGTGCAACGGTTACTGGATACCTATAAACACTTTGGTTTTGGCGAGAGTACCGGGCTTGGCTTAACGGGAGAAAGCGCAGGTTTACTGCCGCAGCGAAAATTCTGGAGCCAGTTAGACCGGGCGACCTTTGCCTTTGGGTATGGCCTGATGGTCACCCCCCTCCAGCTGGCGCATGTGTATGCCACCATCGGCAGCTATGGCATTGAACGGCCTCTGTCCATCACCCGAATCGACCCGCCGGTGATTGGCAAGCGGGTGATGCCCGAGGAAATTGTTCACGAGGTGGAGCACATGATGGAGAGCGTTGCGTTACCCGGCGGTGGCGGGGTCAAAGCGGCGGTGCGTAACTATCGCGTGGCGATAAAAACCGGGACGGCCAAAAAAATCGATGAACATGGTAAGTATGTGGATAAATACGTCGCCTATACCGCAGGCGTTGCGCCTGCCAGCGATCCCCGTTTCGCGCTGGTGGTGGTGATCAACGATCCGCAAAACGGTGCCTACTATGGCGGGGCCGTTTCTGCGCCCGTGTTCAGCGAAATTATGGGTAACGTCCTGCGCCTGGAAAATGTGAAGCCAGACGGGCTGCCGGCAGATTCTGACCATCTGATCGTGATGCGTCACCCAGCCGTTTATAACCCTGGCGAATAGCGGTACACTTCGCCTTTTGGTTTACGCCCTGGAGCTGTCATGTCTTTCAGTTGTCCCCTTTGCCACGCGCCGCTGACGCGCGCGGAGAAAACGTTTATCTGTCCACAGGGACATCAGTTTGACCGGGCGAAAGAGGGCTATGTAAATCTTCTGCCGGTACAACACAAGCGCTCCCGGGACCCGGGTGACAGCGCGGAGATGATGCAGGCGCGCCGGGCGTTTCTCGATGCCGGGCACTATCAACCGCTCAGGGATGCCGTTGTCGCCTTACTCCGTCAATATCTGACAGAAGGCGCATCCGCCATGCTGGATATCGGCTGCGGCGAAGGTTACTACACCGCCACGTTTGCTGACGTGGCGGCTGAGAAGGGTGCCGAAACTTACGGGCTGGACGTGTCGAAAGTGGCTATCCGTGCGGCAGCAAAACGCTACTCAGCGGTAACGTTCTGCGTGGCCTCCAGCCACCGCCTGCCGTTTGAGGAAGCGAGTATGGACGCCGTGGTGCGTATCTATGCGCCGTGCAAGGCAGAGGAGCTGGCGCGCGTCGTTAAGCCTGGCGGCTGGGTTATCACCGTCACGCCAGGGCCGCGTCATCTGCTGGAGTTAAAAGGGCTGATCTATGATGAAGTTCACCTGCATGCGCCGCACTCTGAACAGCTGGCGGGCTTTGCGTTAAAGCAGGCGCAGTCGGTAGCGTATGAAATGACGTTGCAGGGAAGTGAAGCCGTGGCGTTACTGCAAATGACGCCGTTTGCATGGCGGGCAAAACCAGAGGTGTGGGAAACGCTGGCAGCGCAGACAGAATTTCGCTGCCAGACGGATTTCAGCATCCATTGCTGGCAGCGCGAAGGTTAACCCGCGAAGTGTGCCCAAAGGATTTGGGCACCAATCCCGATCAACACGATACCGCCCAGAATTTCGGCTCGTTTGCCTAACAGCGGGCCAATGAACCGACCCACCATCATCCCCAGCGTTGACATGATCAGCGTGGCGCAGCCAATCGCCAGCGCGGTGGCGATAATATTGACCTGCAAAAACGCCAGACCGACACCCACGGCCATTGCATCCAGGCTGGTTGCGATGGCGGTTGTCACCAGAAGCCAGAAGCCGTGGCGTTGCAGCGGCGCATCATCTTCATCGCCGTTACCACGAAAGCCTTCAATCACCATGCGTCCGCCGAGGAACACCAGCAGCACGAAAGCAATCCAGTGATTCCACTCCAGCACGAACTGGCTGGCGAGCATCCCCAGACCCCAGCCGATAAGCGGCGTCAGCGTTTCGATAGCACCAAAGATGAGACCGGTACGCAGGGCGTCGGAAAATTTAGGTTTATGGAGGGTGGCACCTTTACCAATAGAGGCGGCAAATGCGTCCATGGACATGCCAAAAGCCAGAAGGATCGTAGCGGAGATATTCATAAGAGCGTCCAGACCGGGGATATCCATATGACACATCACTGCCCCCAGTAAACAGCAGTTGATGTATCTATGGTCTCGCCTGATCGCTTTTGGCACAGTCAGTGTGCTGAAAACGATCCGTACGCGCCACGTTTTTCAACGAGTATGTTGACACGTACATTTCCCGCAGGCAGGAAATCGGCTACTCCCCAACGACGGGCGCAACCTTAACATATTTTGAGAATATAAAACAACAACGAAGATGGCTTTATATAGCCACTATATTGATAACGATTTTCATTTAGATTTATGCGTGAAAATATCGTTAACAAATATAAGGCAATTAACAGAGGAGATATAGCACCGGCTATATTGCTGGTTTAAGAATAATGCAATATATAGCCGATGCTATAATATTAACTCATTGAGTTTTAACGAGTAATTTGTAGATCTTTTCCAGGTCATCAATATTTTTGACCCGGATGAGCAGGCGGCGTTGTTCTAATTGCATCACCAGAACCCCGTCTTCGGATAAATTCATCTCTTTAATACGGTTATATTCTATCCAGACATTAGCGAAGAAGAATCCGTGTTTTTTAAAAATGAGTTTTGGCGAGCGGATCCAGAACAGGTAAATCGCCATTAATGCCAGCGCACATAATAACCATGTGGTTAATATTGCGCCGTGGCTGGTCACATTATTGTAAATCAGGATGACTACCAGACCGGCGAAGATAAACGCATCAATGCGTCCACGGCGTAATAGGGGAAGGGTCAGCAGCGTCTCGCCGTGGCGGCGAGGCATAATGAACTCGTCATAGATCGCGTAAGCCAGAAGGGCAACAATAAATAAAACCAGTACGGTGTCCGTGACAGTCATTCATCCTCCAGATAAAAAGACCGGGGGCAAGCCCCCGGTCGGTAACGCATTTTATTACAGACCCAGCAGGCCGACGGCGTAGCCCGCGATACCGATGACGAAGAAGCCAACGATGATCCACAGCGGGTTCACTTTCTTACGCAGCAGCCACATACAGGCGAAGGTTAGCAGCAGCGGTACCAGGCCCGGCATCAGCTGGTCCAGAATCGTCTGCACGGTGGTAACGCGCGTCTGACCATCCTGACCAGTGATCGTCGATACCACCAGCGGGATGTTCACGTGCGTCCACTTGTTAACCAGCGCCCCCATTACAAACAGGCCGAGGATTGACGCCCCCTCAGTCAGTTTTTGCAGGAAGCCGCCGCCCATATCCTTAACGATATCCACCCCTTTACGATAACCGTACGCCACGCCGTAGTAACGGGTCAGCAGACGCACCGCGTTGAACAGGATGAAGAACAGCAGAGGACCGAGCAGGCTGCCGCTCATGGCGATCCCGGCGCCCAGCGCCGCAAAGACCGGACGCACGGTACCCCAGAAGATCGGGTCGCCCACGCCTGCCAGCGGCCCCATCAGACCAACTTTGATACCGTTGATGGCACCATCGTCGATTTCAGCCCCGTTCGCACGCTGCTCTTCCATTGCCAGCGTCACGCCCAGAACAGGCGCCGCAACATAAGGATGGGTGTTGAAGAATTCCAGGTGACGCTTAATTGCCTGACGGCGTGCTTCGTTGTTTTCCGGATACAGGCGTTTGATGGCCGGCACCATGGAGAAGCAGAAGCCGAGCGCCTGCATACGTTCGAAGTTCCATGAACCCTGAAACAGGTTAGAACGGATGAACACGCCACGAATATCACCCGGAGTGAGTTTTTTCTCAGTGGTAGTTTTTGTCATATCAACCATTTCGCTCACCTGTTAGTCCAGTTCGTTATCGAGATCGTTGTTACCAGCAGCCTGCGCAGGGGCACCCGCGACACGGTTGTATTTCGGGCTGAGCTGGATATAAAGAATCGCCATCACCGCACCAATCACACCCAGCGCAACCAGGTTGAAGTTGGTGAACGCAGCGGTAACGAAGCCGAGGTAGAAGAATGGCATCAGGTAGCCCGCGCGCATCATGTTGATGACCATCGCATAACCGACCACCACGATCATACCCCCGGCGATATTCAGACCGCTGGTAACCACTTCAGGGATCGCATTCAGCATGCCCTGAACTTCGCTGGTACCGACAGAAATCGCCACGATAACCGCAGGGATTGCGATACGCATCGCTTGCAGGAACAGGGAAGAAACGTGGATCCAGGAGAGCGCGGTGAGGTTGCCGTTTTCGGCCGCCTTATCCGCCGCATGCTGGAAGGCAACGGTAATAGTACGGACGATAATGGTCAGCACCTGACCCGCTGCGGCCAGCGGGATGGCCAGCGCGATACCGGCACCAATACTCTGATGACCAGCGATAACCAGAACGGTTGAAATAATGGACGCCAGCGCGGCATCTGGCGCAACTGCCGCACCGATGTTCATCCAGCCGAGGGCGATCATTTCCAGGGTACCACCGATGATGATACCGGTTTTCATGTCACCGAGAACGGCGCCAATCAACGTACAGGCCACCAGAGGGCGGTGGAACTGAAATTCATCAAGTACGGACTCCATACCCGCAATACATGCGACGATGAACACCAGCACAATCTGAAGAGTAGTAATCTCCATTGCACTTCTCCTATTACATAAGCTCTATATGAAAAACCGGCCCGGGCTTATTTCCCCACTTTGCCGATCAAATCCATCATTTTCAGTTTCTGGTCCGTGGAAACCTTACGGGCTTCCAGTTCGATACCGCGTGCATTCAGTTTGTTGAAGGCCTCGATATCTTTCGCATCCACTGAAATCGCGTTGTTGACCTGCGTTTTGCCCTGACGGAATGCCATACCGCCAATGTTAACGGAGGTGATTTTCACGCCGCCTTCAACAATGCGTTCGACGTCTGTCGGGTTGGTGAAGAGAAGCATCACGCGCTCACCCGCATATTTCGGGTTGTTGTAAACGCGGATCATTTTGGCGACATCCACGACGTGCGCGGTGACGCCCGGCGGTGCAACCTGGGTAAGAAGGGTTTTACGGACAGTGTCGGCGGCCACTTCGTCACTGACCACGATGATGCGTTGTACGTTGGTCTCTTTGGTCCAGCGTGTTGCCACCTGGCCGTGGATCAGACGGTCATCAATACGCGCAAGGCCGATAACCATGTAATCGTTCGGACCCATTGGCTTCGCCGGTGCTGCCGCCCTTGGTGCAGCAGGGGCAGGGGCCGGTTTTTCAACCGGCTGCGCTTTCAGCGCCTTCACGCCTTCGCGACCGGTTTCCACCGCCAGTGCCACCAGTTCATCAAAACCTGGGTTGTCGTCACGCGCCATGAAGGTTTCCACCAACATCGGGATATTCACCCCGGCGACGACTTCATAATGCTCTTTATCGACGACAATGCGGCTGGCAGCGTTGAACGGGCTGCCGCCCCATGTATCCACGAGAAACAGCACGCCTTTGCTGGTATCCAGCTTCTCAAGCTGAGCAGTGTATTTTTCAATCAGCGTCTCGGCATTTTCACCGGGAACGAAATCGATCCAGCCGACGTTTTCCTGCTCGCCCAACAGCATTTCTGCCGTTTTGAGTAACTGCTCCGCAGCCCAACCATGTGTGCCTATGACAATAGCAATGGTCACTTGCTACCTCCTTTTATTATCATGTATACGTCTGCCAGGCAGGCGTACTGAGAATCGTATTGGCGAACCGAATCGATTCAGATAAGGGTTAGAGTTCAAAAAACTAAGACTTCCGCGAATTATTTTAGATAGTGAAAAAATAATTTATGTGATGAAGATCCGTAATTTAGCTAAGCCTTACAGATTTTTCTTTAAGTTAATCCGCGTGTGTTACAGAAGTTTGCAAAGGAACGTAAATCTTTGCTAAAAACCAATTGTCTCTGATATGTTTAGCGTCCGTTTAATTATTCAGGAGTATAGGGCTACAGCCCACTATATGGACCGTCACCGACGTCAGTCATCTTCCAGGCCACTCCGCGCCTTATTCATCGGCGATCTTCGCCACGCATCGACTCTCATTCCTTTTGAAATGCCCGAAATTAGCGGGGCACCGTTTTGTCATTCCTTTAGCAGGAGCGTGTCATGGAATTCTTAATGGACCCGTCAATCTGGGTAGGCTTGCTTACGCTGGTCGTGCTGGAGATCGTTCTCGGTATTGATAACCTGGTGTTTATCGCCATCCTCGCGGATAAGCTCCCGCCGAAACAGCGTGATAAAGCCCGTCTGATCGGCCTCTCGCTGGCGCTGATCATGCGTCTGGGCTTGCTGTCTGTGATCTCGTGGATGGTTACCCTGACGAAGCCGCTGTTCACCGTCATGGATTTCACCTTCTCCGGCCGCGATTTAATCATGCTGGTGGGGGGCCTGTTCCTGCTGTTCAAAGCCACAACAGAGCTGCATGAACGGCTGGAGAACCGGCAGCACGATGATGGCCACGGTAAGGGTTACGCCAGCTTCTGGGTGGTTGTTCTCCAGATTGTGGTGCTTGATGCGGTCTTCTCTCTGGATGCGGTGATTACGGCAGTCGGCATGGTGAACCATCTGCCGGTGATGATGGCGGCGGTGGTGATTGCGATGGCGGTAATGCTGCTGGCGTCAAAACCGCTGACGCGTTTCGTCAACCAGCATCCGACGGTCGTTGTGCTGTGTCTGAGCTTCCTGCTGATGATTGGTCTGAGCCTGGTGGCAGAAGGGTTTGGCTTCCATATTCCGAAAGGCTACCTGTACGCCGCGATTGGCTTCTCGATTCTGATCGAGCTGTTTAACCAGATTGCGCGCCGTAACTTTATTAAGCAGCAGTCGAATCAGCCGCTGCGAGCCCGTACCGCAGATGCGATTCTGCGACTGATGGGTGGACGTCGTCAGGTCAACGTGCAGGCTGATAACGAGAACCGTAACCCGGTTCCGGTGCCGGAAGGCGCGTTTGTGGAAGAAGAACGCTACATGATCAACGGCGTGCTTTCGCTGGCTTCCCGCTCCCTGCGCGGCATTATGACGCCGCGCGGTGAGATCAGCTGGGTGGACGCCAACCTGAGCGTCGACGAAATTCGTCAGCAGCTGCTCTCCTCGCCACACAGTCTGTTCCCGGTCTGCCGGGGTGAGCTGGATGAGATCATCGGTGTCGTACGCGCGAAAGAGATGCTGGTGGCGCTGGAAGAGGGCGTTAACGTCGAGGCCGTAGCGGCCGCGTCGCCCGCCATCGTAGTACCGGAGACGCTGGATCCGATCAACCTGCTGGGCGTATTGCGTCGTGCCCGCGGGAGCTTTGTTATCGTCACCAATGAATTTGGTGTGGTACAGGGCCTGGTGACGCCGCTGGACGTGCTGGAAGCCATTGCCGGTGAATTCCCTGATGCGGATGAAACCCCGGAAATCGTTGCCGACGGTGACGGCTGGCTGGTGAAAGGCACCACCGACCTGCACGCGCTCTCGCACACGCTGGGCGTCGAAAACGTGGTCAATGATGATGAAGACATTGCCACCGTCGCGGGGCTGGTGATTGCCGTTAACGGGCAGATCCCGCGTATTGGTGATGTGCTGGAGCTGCCGCCGCTGCAAATTACTATCGTCGAAGCCAACGACTATCGCGTTGATATGGTGCGTATTGTTAAAGAGCACTCTGCACACGACGAAGAAGAGTAACGCTATCTAGCGTAACGGCAGTAAGGGCACGATGTGTCCGTTGTGGCGGGCTGGCGGAGAGTGACTTTCCGCCAGCCATTTCGGAAACTCGCGCAGCGGCATTGGCCGCGCATACAAGTACCCCTGCAAAATATGTACGCTGTGACGGCGCAGGTAGCGTGACTGCTCCTCGGTTTCCACCCCTTCCGCAACCAGTTCAATATTCAGCCGCTGACCCAGCGCAATAATAATATCCGTTACCGTTGAGTTCACGGCGTCGGTGCCGATCGCGGTGGTGAAGGATTTATCAATTTTCAGCACATCCGGATGCAGTTTTTCTAGCCATGAAAGTGAGCTGTTGCCGGTACCAAAGTCATCAATCGCAAGTTTCACCCCTTTGCGGTGCAGCTCCCGCACGATGCGGTAATCCACATCCAGCAACGCATCGCGTTCGGTTAACTCCACGATCAACTGTTGAACAGGGCTGGCGTTAAACCAGATGCGGTTGAGATCCTGGATCAGCGCAGCGCGGCGAAAATGGCTGGCGGCCACGTTAATGCCGATATGGAAATCGCGCGAGGCCGGGAAATAGCCTATCTGCCGCACCGTTTCGCTGATGACGTAGCGGGTAAGCGGAACAATCAGGTTATGTTCTTCGGCCAGAGGGATAAAGACATCGGGCGAAATCCATCCCTGACGCGGGTTGTTCCAGCGCAGGAGGATCTCGACGCCGACGCATTCCCGGGTGCGGGCATTCACCAGCGGCTGGCAGAAGAGCTCAAACTCCCTGGCCGCAATTCCCATATTGATTTCCCAGGTGAAACTGATGCGCCGCGCGGTGGCGAGCCAGGCGATATAGCCCATCAGTAAGCTGAGCATTAACGCCAGCGGCAGCTGGGTGGGCAGATTTTTTAACGCCATTTCGCCAGGCCCGGGGCCACTCACCGTGACGCTGAAAGGGTAATGCTGTGACGATTGTTCCAGCAGGGAGGCGTTTTCATCGAAGGTCGGCGTAGTCGTCACCTGTTGCCCGTCGCGGAGGAAGTTATCTCCTACTCTCAGGACAACGTCGGTGATCTGCGGCCGCTGCGGCTCGAGAATCATTTTAGTGATGAGATCGATATTCACCACCTCCATCACCCCGTCGTTGCCGTCGCTCGCGAGGGGAGACCACTGAATCAGTACCGGGCTGCCTTTTACCAGCCACCGATCGGTCAGCAGCAACAGCCTGGATTCACTGACCGGCAGCTCCGGCACAAACTCACTGACGGGCACATTACGGCTGCCAAAGACGCTTGAGCAATACAGTATTCCGTCTTGAATGAGGGCGATGGAACGTACGGTCTGGAGGATCGCCGCCTGTTTTCGCAGGATCAGATTTGCTTCGGAACAGGGTATGCCAACCAGTGAAAGTAGCGTTTCCCGCTGGGCCTCTAACGAAAGAAGCACCTTATCAAGCGCACGCACGGTGTGGTGGGTAAAGTCGTGGATCCGATCCTGATTTATGTTGCGCTGTGAAATAAAGCGAATACCCAGCGTCAGGACGAGCGTAACGAGCGCAACCGTGACACAGACGATAACGCGTTTTCGGCGATAGTCTTTAATGATCGTTTGTGCAGTTTGCATGAACGGTCGCCTGTTAAGCACCGGCCGGAAAAGCCAGACGCAACAGTGACAGTGTAGTGGGGAATACGTGAAGCGACGAGACGAGAGGGGAAAATTCGCCCATCCGTTGCAGATGGGCGAAAGGAAGGCTTAGTCGCACTGCACCTTAATGGCCAGACCGCCGCGCGAGGTCTCACGGTACTTCGCGTTCATGTCCTTGCCGGTTTCGTACATGGTTTCAATAACCTTATCCAGCGACACGCGTGGCTCGCTGGTACGGCGCATCGCCATACGCGAGGCGTTGATCGCTTTGACGGAGGCGATGGCGTTACGCTCAATGCACGGCACCTGCACCTGACCGGCAACCGGGTCACAGGTCAAGCCGAGGTTGTGCTCCATGCCGATTTCCGCCGCCACGCACACCTGCTCAGGGCTTGCGCCCAGCAGTTCCGCCAGACCCGCTGCCGCCATGGAGCAGGCCACGCCCACTTCACCCTGACAGCCCACTTCAGCGCCGGAGATGGACGCATTCATCTTGTACAGCGCGCCGATAGCGCCTGCCGCGAGGAAATAACGGATGTAGATGTCCGGCGTCACGGGCTCAATAAAGTGATCGTAATAGGCCAGCACCGCCGGAACGATACCGCACGCGCCGTTGGTTGGCGCGGTCACCACGCGGCCCCCTGCGGCGTTCTCTTCGTTCACCGCCAGAGCAAACATGTTCACCCAGTCGACCACGTTCATTGGGTCATTGGAGAACTTGTCGGTAGTGACCAGCATGCGGCGCAGCGCAGAGGCACGACGCGGTACGCGCAGTGGCCCAGGCAGAACGCCTTCGGTGTTCATCCCGCGGTCAATACAGGCGCGCATGGTTTGCCACACGTTAGCAAAATAGTCTTCGATCTCTTTCTTACTGTGCAGCGCCAGTTCGTTCTGCATCACCATGCCTGACAGGGACAGACCGGTCTCTTTGCAGTAGCCCAGCATCTCGGTGGCCGATTTAAACGGATAGGGCACATTGACGTCGCCCGCGCTCTCTTTACCAAAGTGTTCTTCGTCAACGATAAAGCCGCCGCCTATGGAGTAGTAAGTTTTGCTGTAGATCTCTTTTTCGCCACTCCAGGCGTGGATGGTCATGCCGTTTTCATGCAGCGGCAGGTTGTCGCTACGAAAACGCATCCCGTCATCCTGCGGGAAGTCCACTTCGTGCTGGCCGTTAGCCAGCAGCAAACGACCGCGCGTTTCCACGTCGCGGATAAATGCCGGAATGGCATCAATATCAACTGTGTCCGGCATATTGCCCGCCAGACCCATAATAATGGCGATATCGGTGTGGTGGCCTTTACCCGTTAATGACAGTGAACCGTAAACGTCTACGGCGACACGAGTAACGCTTTCCAGTAATCCTTTTTCGACCAGATCATCGACGAACTGTTTACCGGCCTTCATCGGCCCTACAGTGTGGGAAGAAGATGGACCAATCCCCACTTTGAACATGTCGAATATACTAATCACTTTCACACTCCTGACAGGGTTACTGGGGTTCCAGTAACGATGTTATAACTGCGCATAGTGTAAGAGGGAACACCAACCTCGGCTTAACTATTCACATGAATTAAACTAATGGTTAACGATGGTTTTGCTAATAGCGCGACGCCGATCGCAAACCTGCCAGAAAAGGGTGGAATGTAAAGTATAGTCAAGGCTTCAGGCCGATTTGCAGGGCCAGCTCACGAATGATGCCTGCCGTCATGCCCCAGACAAAATAATGCTGATACCACGACAGCCAGACCCGATGATCGTGTCCGCGGCGGTGAATATCCAGCGGGTGATAGCGACCCAGACGAAGGGCCTCTTCCAGCGGCATTTCGAATACCGCTGAAACTTCATCGACGCTGGCGTGATACTGAAGATCGGGCGGAATAATGCCAACGACCGGCGTGACCTGAAAACCGGTTACGCTGTGCACTGGCGGCAGCACGCCGATCACCTCGACCGCCTCCGGGGGGATCGCCACTTCCTCATGCGCTTCGCGCAGTGCGGCGGCAATCAGGGATGCATCGGTGCTGTCCACCGCGCCGCCCGGGAACGCAACCTGACCGGCGTGTTTTCGCATATGCGGTGAGCGCTGGGTAAGCAACAGACCCGGCTGCTCACGACGCACGACCGGGATCAGCACCGCCGCCTGACGTTGATTCACCGTGGCGCGGTTAACCTGGGGCCGCAGAAGCTGAAAGCGCGACAGAAAATCATCCAGCGTCAGGTTGTCTTTCTTCACCGTGAGTTCTCCAGTTGTTTCAGGATACGATTCACTTTATCAAAGGTTTCCTGATATTCCGCCTCCGCCTGGCTGTCGGCCACAATGCCACCGCCTGCGGAACAGTACAGGTTACCGTCGCAGGCCGTCAGGGTGCGAATAGTGATGCTGGTATCCATGGTGCCGCACAGACTCACATAGCCGATGCTGCCGCACCAGGCGTTGCGGCGATGCGGTTCCAGTTCGTCGATGATCTCCATCGCCCGGACCTTCGGCGCGCCGGTAATGGAGCCGCCCGGAAACGCGGCGCGGAGCAGATCGCAGGCGGTTCGCGAGGCCGGCAGACGTGCGGTGATGGTGCTGACCAGATGATGCACCGCCGGGAATGGCTCCACGACGAACAGCTCCGGCACGCGCACGCTGCCCGGCTCGGCGACGCGGCCAATATCATTGCGCATCAGATCGACAATCATCAGGTTTTCAGCGCGATCTTTCGGCGAGGCCGCCAGCGTCTCCGCCTGCTGACGGTCGGCGTCGGCATCGGCAAGGCGCGGCAGGGTGCCCTTTATCGGGCGGGTCTGAATCATACCGTCAGCCAGGTGAATAAAACGCTCAGGCGAAAGGCTGAGGATGGCGCCGTGTTCTAGGCGTAAAAATGCGCTGAACGGGGCCTTATTGCTGGCATTGAGGCGGGTAAACGCCTGCCATTCGTCTCCCTCGTATGCCGCCTGGAAACGCTGGGCGAGGTTGACCTGATAACAGTCGCCGCTGTGAAGATACGCCTGCACGCGGGAGAATTTTTCCGCGTATTCCTCCGCACTCATGTTCGAGCGCCAGCCGGAGGTTAGCATAAAGCGTTCCGGGGCGGCGGGCCGTTGCGCCTCAAGCCAGGACAGACGCGCCTGCACGTCCCGGTGGCTTAGCAGAGAAACCGTCTGCTTACGGTGATCCACGATCAGCGCCCAGTCATACAGCCCCACCGCCATATCCGGCAGGGAAATATCCGCCTGCGCATGCTCGGGCAGCGTTTCGAAACGGCGACCCAGATCGTAACCAAACAGGCCCAGCACGCCCCCCTGGAAAGGCAGATCCGGATCCGGTGTGGCAGATAAGCCCAGAGCATGGATCTCGTTCTGGAGTCGCATCAGCGGATCGTCAGTTGGCGACAGCGCATCGGTCGTCAGCGTTTTAACCGGGTCGGCCACCAGAATATCAAAGCGGCTGTAGGGATGATCCGCATGCCCGGAGTGCAGGAGCATCGCAAAAGGCAGGTGGCTCAGACGGGCAAACCAGAACTCGGCGGCGTCTGCACGCCAGGGCAAGGTCATAACAGTGGGGAAGCGCATGTTCATGTATGGCATACTACCGGGCAGCGTGAAATAATTAGCGCGAATAATTTAGCAGGAGTTAACGATGTTTGCAGGTTTACCTTCTCTCAGCCATGACCAACAGCAGAAAGCCGTTGAACGTATTCAGGAGCTGATGTCCCAGGGGATGAGCAGCGGACAGGCAATTTCCCAGGTCGCGGAAGAACTTCGCGCCACCCATACCGGCGAGCGGATCGTGGCGCGCTTTGAGGATGAAGATGAAGAATAACCGGCTTACACTGCCGCGATAATCTTGATCTCAACCTTATATTCCGGTTTCATCAGCGTGGCCTGTACGGTGCAGCGTACAGGCGCGTGACCCGCCACCACCCACGCATCCCAGGCTTTATTCATCGCCGCGAAATCGTCTTTATTCGCCAGAAAAATCGTCGCATCCAGAATGCGGGATTTATCGCTGCCCTGTTTTTCCAGTACGGCGTCGATCTGCGCCAGGGTGTTGGCGGTCTGCTCGAAGGCGTCAGCGTCCAGATTGGCAGGGACGCCGGTGTAGTACAGCGTCTGGTTGTGGATCACCACATCAGACCAGCGGGCTTCGGCATCAATGCGCGTAATTGTCATAAACGTATCCTCGTTATCTTTCGTCGTCAGGCGGCAAGACTGCCACAATGTTCCGCCGTCGTCACTATTTGGGGTGGCACCGGAGAGAAGGGGCTGACATAATCCCTGTGCAAAAATACAGTGAGAGAACACCGTGGCAGACGATTTTTCCCCAGAAGGTCACTTAGCACAGGCTATTCCCGGCTTTAAACCGCGCGAACCCCAACGTCAGATGGCGCATGCCGTCGCGCACGCCATCGACAAGGCGCAGCCGCTGGTCGTGGAGGCCGGCACCGGTACGGGGAAAACGTATGCTTACCTCGCTCCTGCGCTGCGGGCGAAAAAGAAGGTGATCATCTCTACGGGATCAAAAGCGCTCCAGGATCAGCTCTACAGCCGCGATTTACCCACGGTGGCGAAAGCGCTGAAATACAAAGGGCGTCTGGCCTTGCTGAAAGGGCGTTCTAACTACCTGTGTCTGGAGCGCCTTGAACAGCAGGCGCTGGCGGGCGGCGACCTGCCGGTACAAACCCTGAGCGATGTGATCGTCCTGCGCGCCTGGGCCAACCAGACGGAGGAGGGGGACATCAGCACCTGCGCGAGCGTGCCGGAAGACTCCCCGGCCTGGCCGCTGGTGACCAGCACCAATGACAACTGCCTCGGCAGCGACTGCCCGCTGTATAAGGACTGTTTTGTGGTGAAAGCGCGTAAAACCGCGATGGACGCCGACGTGGTGGTGGTGAACCATCACCTGTTTCTTGCGGATATGGTGGTCAAAGACAGTGGTTTCGGCGAGCTGATCCCGGAGGCGGAGGTGATGATCTTCGATGAAGCCCATCAGCTACCGGACATCGCCAGCCAGTATTTTGGTCAGTCGCTCTCCAGCCGTCAGCTTCAGGATCTGGCGAAAGATATTACCATTGCCTATCGCACCGAACTCAAAGATACCCAGCAGTTGCAGAAGTGCGCGGACCGCCTGGCGCAATGCGCACAGGATTTCCGCTTACAGCTTGGCGAGCCGGGCTATCGCGGCAACCTGCGCGAACTGCTCGCAGACAAAAATATCCAGCGCGCGCTGCTGCTGCTCGATGATGCCCTTGAACTCTGTTACGACGTGGCGAAGCTGTCCCTCGGACGTTCAGCGCTGCTGGACGCCGCTTTCGAGCGCGCCACGCTCTACCGTGGGCGGCTGAAGCGGCTGAAAGAGATCAACCAGCCGGGCTATAGCTACTGGTACGAATGTACCTCGCGCCACTTCACCCTGGCGCTCACGCCGCTGACCGTTGCTGATAAATTCAAAGAGGTGATGGCGCAAAAGCCCGGCACCTGGGTCTTTACCTCGGCCACGCTGTCGGTCAATGACGATCTGCACCACTTTACCGAGCGCCTCGGCATTGAGCAGGCGGAATCCCTGCTTCTGCCGAGCCCGTTCGACTATGAGAAACAGGCGCTGCTGTGCGTGCCGCGCAATCTGCCGCTGCCTAACCAGCCGGGCGCGGCGCGCCATCTGGCGGCCATGCTGAAGCCGATGATTGAGGCCAACAACGGGCGCTGCTTTATGCTCTGCACCTCACACGCCATGATGCGCGATCTGGCCGAGCAGTTCCGCGCCACCATGACGCTACCGGTGCTGTTGCAGGGGGAAACCAGCAAAGGCCAGCTGCTCCAGCAGTTTGTCAGCGCCGGTAATGCCCTGCTGGTGGCGACCAGCAGCTTCTGGGAAGGGGTGGACGTGCGCGGCGATACGCTCTCGCTGGTGATTATCGATAAGCTGCCGTTCACATCGCCGGACGATCCGCTCCTGAAAGCGCGCATGGAGGATTGCCGTCTGCGCGGGGGCGATCCGTTCGACGACGTCCAGCTGCCGGACGCGGTCATCACGCTTAAACAGGGGGTAGGGCGACTGATCCGCGACGTCACCGACCGCGGGGTGCTGGTGATCTGCGACAACCGCCTGGTGATGCGTCCCTACGGCGCCACCTTCCTCGCCAGCCTGCCGCCCGCGCCGCGCACGCGGGATATTAAACGCGCGGTCCGCTTCCTGGCGAACCCGACGGCGGAGTAATTCTTCCCGGAGTGTGTTAAGATGCGCGCCATTTTGTGACTGACCATTGCGAGAGCGCGACGACTGATGCGAATTCTGGCTATTGATACCGCGACAGAGGCCTGTTCCGTTGCCCTGTGGAACAACGGTACGACTTTTGCTCATTTCGAAGAGTGCCCACGGGAACACACGCAACGTATTCTGCCCCTGGTAAAAACCATTTTAACCGAGGGCAACACCTCCTTAACCGACCTCGACGCGCTGGCCTACGGCCGTGGTCCGGGAAGCTTTACGGGCGTACGTATCGGGATTGGCATTGCGCAGGGGCTGGCGCTGGGCGCTGACCTGCCGATGATCGGCGTCTCAACGCTTGCGACCATGGCTCAGGGCGCCTGGCGCATGACCGGGGCCACCCGCGTGCTGGCTGCGATTGATGCCCGCATGGGGGAAGTCTACTGGGCGGGGTACACCCGTGACGAAAACGGCGTCTGGCACGGCGAAGAGACGGAAGCGGTGCTTAAACCTGAAGCCGTCACCGGACGCCTGAAACAGCTCTCCGGTGAGTGGGCGACGGTCGGAACCGGCTGGCCGGCATGGCCTGAGATGGCGAAGGACACCGGCCTTACGCTGGTGGACGGTAACATGCTCCTGCCCGCCGCAGAAGATATGCTGCCGATTGCCTGTCAGCTACTTGCCGCAGGAAAAACCGTGGCGGTTGAACATGCTGAACCGGTTTATTTACGAAACACCGTCGCGTGGAAGAAACTTCCTGGCCGCGAGTGAATCTCAGTAACAGGAACTGAGAAAAAGGAGTCGCATCATGGCGGTTCAGACTAAAGTTGTACGCTTTCTTATGGCAGGCGCGGTTGCCATAGCATTGAGCGGGTGCGTCACCGTTCCTGATGCGATCAAGGGCACTAGCCCGACGCCACAGCAGGATCTGGTACGCGTGATGAATGCCCCGGAGCTGTATGTCGGGCAGGAAGCGCGGTTTGGCGGCAAGGTGGTTGAAGTGATAAACCAGCAGGGTAAAACCCGACTGGAGATTGCCACTGTCCCGCTGGACGACGGCGCGCGGCCTGTTCTGGGTGAAGCCTCGCGCGGGCGGATCTACGCTGACGTCAGCGGCTTCCTCGATCCGGTAGATTTCCGCGGGCAGCTGGTAACCGTCGTCGGGCCGATTACCGGTTTGGTGGCGGGGAAAATCGGCAATACGCCATACAAATTTATTACCATGCAGGTGAACGGCTACAAACGCTGGCGTATCGCCCAGCAGGTGGTGATGCCGCCACAGCCAATCGATCCGTGGATGTGGGGACCGCATCCGTATCGATACGGCTACGGTGGCTGGGGTTGGTACAATCCAGGCCCTGCACAGGTTCAAACAATCGTAACTGAGTAACTTACTGTTATTGTTAGGAAAGAGACAGCGGCTCAGCCGCTGTCTCTGTTTTTTTACGGATAAAACGAAAAAAAAGAGTGACGCGCTTCGCAACCTGCAATCTGAACAATTAATAAACTGGTACGCTGAGTTAATATAATGTTAACAAACTGTTTATTATCGGGGCTGTGATGACGACGAACACTCATTTCAGAGGTGATGCATTGAAAAAGGTTTGGCTTAACCGTTATCCCGCGGATGTCCCTGCGGAGATCAATCCTGACCGTTATCAATCCCTGATTGAATTATTTGAACACTCGGTACGGCGTTACGCTGACCAGCCTGCATTTGTGAATATGGGCGAAGTGATGACCTTCCGTAAGCTGGAAGAGCGCAGCCGGGCGTTTGCAGCCTATTTACAGGAAGGTTTGGGCTTGCAGAAAGGGGATCGCGTCGCGCTGATGATGCCAAACCTGCTGCAATACCCGGTGGCGCTGTTCGGGATCCTCAGGGCAGGGATGATCGTGGTTAACGTTAACCCGCTCTATACCCCGCGCGAGCTGGAACATCAGTTGAATGACAGCGGCGCGGCGGCGATTGTGATTGTCTCCAACTTTGCCCACACGCTGGAAAAAGTCGTTGAAAGAACCCAGGTTAAACACGTCATCCTGACGCGCATGGGCGACCAGCTCTCTACCGCGAAGGGTACGCTGGTCAACTTTGTCGTTAAATACGTTAAGCGGCTGGTGCCGAAATACCATCTGCCGGATGCCATCTCCTTCCGCCGCGCCCTGCATGCGGGCTACCGGATGCAGTACGTGAAGCCGGAGATCGTGTCCGAGGATCTGGCATTTCTGCAATACACGGGCGGTACCACCGGCGTGGCCAAAGGGGCGATGCTGACCCACCGTAATATGCTGGCGAACCTTGAGCAGGTTAATGCCACCTACGGGCCGCTGCTGCACCCGGGCAAGGAGCTGGTGATCACCGCGCTTCCGCTGTATCACATTTTTGCGCTGACCATGAACTGCCTGCTGTTTATTGAGCTTGGCGGTCAAAACGTATTGATCACCAACCCGCGCGACATTCCGGGGCTGGTCAAAGAGCTGGCGAAATACCCGTTCACCGCCATGACCGGCGTGAACACCCTGTTTAACGCGCTGCTTAACAATAAAGAGTTCCAGCAGCTCGATTTCTCCACGCTGCACCTCTCTGCGGGTGGCGGGATGCCGGTTCAGCAGGCGGTTGCCGAGCGCTGGGTGAAACTCACCGGGCAATATCTGCTGGAAGGCTATGGCCTGACGGAGTGCGCCCCGCTGGTCAGCGTTAACCCGCATGATATCGACTATCACAGCGGCAGTATCGGTCTGCCGGTCCCGTCGACGGAAGCAAAACTGGTGGATGATGAGGATAACGAAGTGCCTCACGGTGAGCCAGGAGAGCTGTGCGTCAGAGGGCCGCAGGTGATGCTGGGCTACTGGCAACGTCCGGATGCCACGGATGAGATCATCAAAGACGGCTGGCTGCACACGGGCGACATCGCGGTGATGGATGACGAAGGCTTCCTGCGCATCGTCGATCGCAAGAAAGATATGATCCTGGTGTCAGGGTTCAACGTCTATCCGAACGAAATCGAAGACGTGGTGATGCAGCACAGCGGCGTGCTGGAAGTGGCGGCGGTGGGCGTTCCTTCCGGCAGCAGCGGTGAAGCGGTGAAGATATTTGTGGTCAAGAAAGATCCTTCTCTGACCGAGGATGCGCTGATAACGTTTTGTCGCCGTCAGCTGACGGGCTATAAAGTGCCGAAGCTGGTGGAATTCCGGGATGAGCTGCCGAAATCCAACGTCGGGAAGATATTACGACGAGAATTACGTGACGAAGCCCGTGCCAAAGTGGACAATAAGGCCTGAGCTTCACGTTAATCGCCCAGACGCCGGTTAATCCGGCGTTTTTTATGGGCGCAAACAAAAGAGAGTCCGATTTGAATTACCAGATGATCACTACCAACGACGAGCTGGCTTCGCTGTGCGAGGTGACGCGTGAATTTCCCGCTATCGCCCTGGATACGGAATTTGTCCGCACCCGAACGTACTATCCGCAGCTGGGTCTGATTCAGATGTATGACGGCAAACACGTGTCGTTGATTGACCCCCTCGGCATTACCGACTGGGCGCCAATGCGCGAGCTGTTGCTGGATACCGCCGTGACCAAATATCTGCACGCGGGCAGTGAAGATCTGGAAGTCTTTCTCAACACCTTTGGCATCATGCCGCAGCCGCTGATTGATACCCAGATCCTCGCGGCGTTCAGCGGTCGTCCGCTCTCCTGGGGTTTTGCGGCGATGGTGGAAGAGTACACCGGTCTGACGCTGGATAAGAGCGAATCGCGTACCGACTGGCTCGCGCGTCCGCTGACGGCGCGTCAGCTTGAATACGCCGCGGCAGACGTCTTTTATCTTCTTCCAATTGCCGGCCAGCTCATGAAAGAGGCTGAGGCGTCCGGTTGGCTGTCTGCCGCACTGGACGAGTGCCGCATGACGCAGCAGCGTCGCCAGGAAGTGGTTGATCCGAAAGAAGCCTGGCGTGACATCACCAACGCCTGGCAGCTGCGCACCCGCCAGCTGGCCTGTCTGCAATTGCTGGCTGACTGGCGTCTGCGTAAAGCGCGTGAGCGCGATCTGGCGGTTAACTTCGTGGTGCGTGAAGAACACCTGTGGGCGGTGGCGCGCTATATGCCGGGTAGCCTTGGTGAACTGGACAGCATTGGCCTTTCCGGAAGTGAGATCCGTTTCCACGGTAAAACGCTGCTCGCGCTGGTAGAGAAAGCTCAGCAGCTGCCAGAGGACGCACTGCCAGAACCGCTGCTTAACCTGATGGATATGCCGGGCTACCGCAAGGCGTTCAAAGATATCAAAGCGCTGGTGCAGACGGTGGCGGGGGAAAGCAAACTGAGTGCCGAACTGCTGGCTTCACGTCGTCAGATTAACCAGCTGCTGAACTGGCACTGGAAGTTGAAACCGCAAAATGGTTTACCGGAACTGGTCGCCGGATGGCGGGGGGAACTGATGGCCGAACGCCTGAATATCCTGCTGGAAGGGTATCCGCGCTAAAGAATTGTAGCCCCGGTAAGCGCAGCGCCACCGGGGAAATTGCCGGGCGGCGCGATGCTTACCCGGCCTACAAAACCACAAACGGATTAACGCGACTCTTCCGCTTCCGGAAGCGTCACGTTCAGCTCCAGAATCGAAATATCCCCGTCTTTTTGCTCCAGCTGAACGGTGACCATTTCCGGGTCAATCTGCACGTATTTGCAGATCACTTCCAGAATGTCTTTGCGCAGCTGCGGCAGGTAGTGCGGTTCGGCGTCGCTACGACGACGTTCCGCCACAATGATTTGCAGACGTTCTTTTGCGATGTTGGCGGTGCTTTTTTTCCGCGAGAGAAAAAAGTCCAGTAATGCCATAATTTATCCTCCGAACAGGCGTTTGAGGAAACCTTTCTTCTCTTCTTCAATGAAGCGGAAAGGACGTTCTTCTCCCAGCAGACGGTCAACGGTATCCGCATACGCTTTACCTGCGTCTGCCTGTGTATCCAGGATCACGGGCTCGCCCTGGTTAGAGGCGCGCAACACGGACTGATCTTCCGGGATCACGCCAACCAGTTTGATGCGCAGGATCTCCAGCACGTCTTCCATGCTCAGCATGTCACCTTTGTTCACCCGGCCAGGGTTGTAGCGGGTCAGCAGCAGGTGCTCTTTGATTGGCTCCTGGCCATTTTCCGCGCGACGGGATTTCGAGGCCAGAATGCCGAGAATACGGTCGGAGTCACGTACTGACGAGACTTCCGGGTTGGTGGTGATGATGGCTTCATCCGCGAAGTAGAGCGCCATCAAAGCCCCGGTTTCGATACCGGCCGGGGAGTCGCAGACCACGAAGTCGAACTCCATCTTTTTCAGATCGTCGAGCACCTTTTCCACGCCTTCGCGGGTCAGGGCGTCTTTATCACGGGTCTGGGACGCCGGAAGAATGTAGAGGTTCTCGGTACGCTTATCTTTAATCAGCGCCTGGTTAAGGGTGGCATCGCCCTGAATGACGTTCACGAAGTCATACACCACGCGACGCTCGCAACCCATGATCAGGTCCAGGTTACGCAGACCGATATCGAAGTCGATTACGACGGTTTTCTTTCCCTTCTGGGCCAAACCAGTAGCGATGGCCGCGCTGGAGGTGGTCTTGCCAACGCCTCCTTTACCCGAAGTCACAACAATAATGCGTGCCATAGAAATTCCTTGTTAAAAGGGATCAATTTAACGGTTGAACGGTCAAAGCGTTATCTGCCAGTTGCAGACGGGCCGCTTTGCCATAAAATTCGGCTGGGATTTTATCGCTCAGCCAATATTCACCTGCGATAGACACCAGTTCTGCCGTCAGGTGAGTACAAAAAATTTGTGCTTCTCGATCGCCGCTGGCGCCCGCAAGCGCACGCCCACGCATCATACCGTAAACGTGAATATTGCCATCTGCAATCAGTTCTGCGCCCGCACTGACGTGGCTTGTAACAATCAGATCACAGTTTGGCGCATAAATGCGCTGACCGGAACGAACCGGCAGATCAATCAATCGCGTTTTTGTGACTGGGGCTACATTTTGCGCCGGAGGCGGGGGAGCGGGAACAGTTGCAGGCGTTGCTCGCGGGGCTTTTTCTTTGCCCTCGTTTAACAAGGGCAAACCCGCGCGTTCAATTTCGGCTTTTAACTCTGCGTCTTTGCAGCCGCTAATACCCACGATGCGCAACCCCGTGGAGACGACGGCCTGCTGGAGTCGCTTCCAGTTAACCGGCCCCTCAAGGTCGCTTACATTGACGACGACAGGAGCATGCTTAAGAAAAGCGGGAGCCTGCGCGATTTTGTCTTCTAACGCCTGACGAATAACCTCGGGTTTTGCATCATGCAAATGAACCACTGATAAGGTGAAGCTACTGCCTTTAAGCTCGATGGGCGTATTTGACATCCTGGCCTTACTCAATTTGCTATTAACCGCAACACATCGCCGCGATATTCCGAAGAGTATCAGGCATGTTATAGTCAGGAGTATATTGAGGCAAGCAACCACCCGTTAATTCAGAGTAAAAACATGTTTTGTGTGATCTACAGAAGTACCAGCCGCGACCAGACCTACCTTTATGTCGAAAAGAAAGACGATTTTTCCCGCGTGCCTGAAGAATTAATGAAAAGCTTTGGCCGACCGCAGCTGGCGATGCTGCTGCCGCTGGACGGCCGTAAGAAGCTGGTGAACGCCGATCTTGAGAAAGTCAAAAAGGCGTTAATCGAGCAGGGCTATTATTTACAGCTTCCGCCGCCACCGGAGAATTTATTAAAACAGCACCTTGAGCTGAGCGGAAAGAAATAAGCCCGGGTCCTTCCGGGAACAACTCATCAACCGATTAGGGGTCGACCATGTATCAACATCATAACTGGCAAGGTGCATTACTGGATTATCCCGTCAGCAAAGTGGTCTGCGTGGGCAGCAACTATGCAAAACATATTCAGGAGATGGGCAGCGCCGTGCCGGAAGAGCCGGTTCTGTTTATTAAGCCAGAAACCGCACTGTGCGATATTCGCCAGCCGCTGGTTCTGCCGCAGGGACTGGGCTCGGTGCATCATGAAGTGGAGCTGGCGGTGCTGATCGGCGCGACGCTGCGCCAGGCAACTGAAGAGCATGTAGAGAAAGCGATTGCGGGTTACGGTGTCGCGCTCGACCTGACGCTGCGTGACGTCCAGGGCAAAATGAAGAAAGCGGGGCAGCCGTGGGAAAAAGCCAAGGGTTTTGATAATTCATGCCCGATTTCCGGTTTCGTTCCGGTGAGTGAATTTACCGACGATCCGCAGAACACGCCGCTCAGCCTGAAGGTCAACGGCGAGATCCGCCAGCAGGGAACAACCGCTGACATGATCCATAAGATCGTTCCGCTGATTGCCTACATGAGCCGCTTCTTCACCCTGAAACCTGGCGACGTGATCCTCACCGGCACTCCGGAAGGTGTGGGGCCGCTGCTTAGCAGCGACGAACTGGACGTCAGTTTTAACGGCCTGTCGCTGAAAACCCGCGTGCTGTAAAAGCACCTTGCCGCCTGAAAAGGGCGGCAAAACTTGCATCAACGTGCCAGACTCGTTATAAGGTGCGCTCTATTTTGACGTGTGGACATCCCGATGAACGACATTCCTTTCTGGCAAAGCAAAACTCTCGACGACATGACCGACGCGGAGTGGGAATCGTTGTGTGACGGCTGCGGGCAGTGCTGCCTGCATAAGCTAATGGATGAAGATTCGGACGAGATCTATTTCACCAACGTAGCCTGCAAGCAGTTAAACATCAAAACCTGCCAGTGCCGCAACTATGAGCGCCGTTTCGAATATGAGCCGGACTGCATCAAGTTAACCCGTGAAAATCTGCCGACCTTTGAGTGGCTGCCGCATACCTGCGCGTATCGCCTGCTGGCGGAAGGAAAGGATCTGCCGACATGGCATCCGCTGTTGACGGGGTCGAAAGCGGCGATGCACGGTGAACGTATTTCCGTGCGCCACATTGCGGTGAAAGAGTCCGAGGTGCGCGACTGGGAAGACCACATTATGAATCACCCTAATCGGTGATAATAAAAAACCCGCCGAGGCGGGTTTTTTATTGTGCGCAATTTTGTCGGGTGGCGCTGCGCTTCCCCGACCAACAAAACTGACGTTGCCGTTTTGCTTTTACCTTCCAAAAAGATCGCGTTTCTTTGGTTTGAACGGCTGGGCAATCAGCACCAGCAGCGCCACCACAAAGTAGGCGACAAAAATGCCCACCAGCCACTGCGGCATCTCCAGCGTCAGGAACTCCCACTGGCGTACAGAGCAGTCACCGGAGGCCACAAACACCTGCGGCAGCCATTTATCCAGCGGCAGCCAGCTCGGGAAGCGGGCGGCAAAATCGCAGGTCATAAACGGCGACGGGTGAAGCTGCATCTGGGTGTGCTCCCAGGCAAGCGCAATCCCTTTCCCGGCGCTGTATAGCCAGATGGCAATTGCCGCATAGCGTAACGGTGATTTGGGTGCAATCGCACCTACCAGACCCGCGCCCATAATGCCGAACAGAGCACAACGCTCATAAATACACAGTACGCAAGGTTTCAGCCCCATCACATGCTGAAACCACAGCGCGACCATTTCCAGCGCAAAGGCGGTCAGGGCCATCAACAACCACGCTCCGCGACCGCGTGAGCACTGGTTCAAAAATCGCAACATAATCATTTCCCTGGAACATGCTTAGACAGCGCAGTGTAAACGAATTTTAATGCGCCGCAAGTATACCTGCTTGCAATAACCATTGCGTACAGGGAACGAGAGTAATTTTGATGCACAGCAAACCAACCAGGGTAAGCACCAGCGTATACGGCAGCGCCATCCAGACCATTCTTCCATAAGAAAGTCGTATGAGTGGTGCCAGCGCCGAGGTCAGCAGGAAGAGGAATGCCGCCTGACCGTTCGGGGTTGCCACGGAGGGGAGGTTGGTTCCGGTGTTGATCGCCACCGCCAGCAGCTCGAACTGTTCACTGCTGACAATCCCTTGCTCCATCGCGGCTTTGGCCTCATTGATGTATACCGTCCCGACAAAGACGTTATCGGATATAGAGGACAACAGACCGTTAAACAAATAGAACAGCGTTAGCTGCGAATCTGGCGTAGCCTGAAGCACAAACGCGATGATCGGCGCGAACAGATGTTGGTCAATAATCACCGCCACGACCGCGAAAAACACCGCCAGCAGGGCGGTAAACGGCAGCGCTTCGGTAAAGGCTTTTCCGATAGCATGTTCGTCCGTAACGCCGCCCAGGCTGGTTGCAAGGATAATTACCGACAGGCCAATCAGCCCCACCTCGGCAAGGTGGAAGGCCAGCGCAGCGATAAGCCACACGCCGATGAAACCCTGTGCAATCAGGCGCAGCGTCTCCTGGCGCGTGCGTTGTTTGCGGCTCTGCTCGTCAAACTTATGCAGCTCCTGGCGGACCTGATCGGGCAACTTCGCGCCATACCCAAAGAGGTTGAATTTTTCGACCAGCACACAGGTGGCTAACCCGCAGACCAGCACGGGCACGCTGACGGGCGCCATGCGCAGGAAAAATTCGCCAAAATGCCATTCAGCCGCTTTGGCGATAATCAGGTTTTGCGGCTCCCCGACCATGGTCATCACGCCGCCCAGCGCCGTCCCCACGCCCGCATGCATCATCAGGCTGCGCAGAAACGCGCGGAACTGTTCCAGCACATCGCGGTTGTGCGCCTCAACGTGGCTGTCGTCCTGCAAGTTATCGCCAGGACGAGACGAGGCCACCCGGTGGTAAATCCCGTAAAAGCCGACGGCGACGCTGATCACCACCGCAACGACCGTCAGCGCATCCAGGAAGGCAGAGAGGAAGGCCGCGGCGAGGCAAAACGCCAGCGAAAGCAGCGTTTTCGACGGAATGCTCAGCAGCAAACGGGTGAAGATAAACAGCAGAAGCTGCTTCATAAAGTAGATCCCCGCCACCATGAAGATCAGCAGCAGCAGGACTTCAAGATTCGACGCTATCTCGTTTTTAACATGCTCCGCGCTGGTCATTCCAATGACCACGGCTTCCAGCGCCAGCAGCCCGCCGGGCAACAGCGGATAGCACTTCAGCGCCATCGCCAGGGTAAAGATAAACTCGGCGACCAACATCCACCCGGCAATGAAGGGATCCAGCAAAAAGATAACGGGATTAACGACCAGGAATACCAGTAAAGTAAGTTTGTACCAGTCAGGTGACTGACCTAAAAAGTTGCGCCACAGCGCGCGCCCAAATGAAATTTCCACGACAGACGTCCTTTACCCGTCAAATAAGACAAGACATCAGTATACGCAAAAATGGCGGCAGAGCGGGGGATTAAGCCATTTGTAAATTTCATAAAAATGAAACGGCGATCCCTCTTTTCTGTCTCTGCTGCGCTATCTGCCTCTGCGCGCCTCTGGTATGATGAGTGCAATTTGCTAAAGCTGTGTAATGGAAATCTCACTATGGTCATTAAGGCGCAGAGCCCGGCGGGTTTCGCGGAAGAGTACATCATTGAAAGCATCTGGAATAATCGTTTCCCTGCGGGATCAATTCTACCTGCTGAACGCGAACTCTCTGAACTGATTGGCGTCACCCGTACCACGCTGCGAGAAGTGCTCCAGCGTCTGGCGCGCGATGGCTGGTTGACGATACAGCATGGCAAACCCACTAAGGTGAACAACTTCTGGGAAACGTCCGGGCTGAACATTCTGGAAACGCTGGCGCGTCTCGACCACGAAAGCGTACCGCAGCTGATTGATAATCTGCTTTCCGTGCGCACCAACATCGCCACCATTTTCATCCGCACCGCGTTTCGTCAGCATCCTGAAGATGCGCTGAAAGTGCTTGCCACCGCTAATGAGGTGGAAGACCACGCGGATGCCTTTGCGACCCTGGATTACAATGTGTTCCGCGGTCTGGCGTTTGCTTCCGGCAATCCGGTTTACGGTCTGATCCTGAATGGAATGAAAGGGTTATATACGCGCATTGGTCGTCACTATTTTGCTAACCCTGAAGCCCGCAGCCTGGCGCTCGGCTTCTACCATAAACTGAGCAAACTCTGCACCGAAGGGCTGCACGATCAGGTCTATGAAACGGTGCGTCGTTACGGCCACGACTCCGGTGAAATCTGGCATCGGATGCAGAAAACGCTGCCGGGTGATTTAGCGATTCAGAGTCGCTAAAATAAAAAACCTCTCGATTGAGAGGTTTTTTTTCGCCCGGTGGCGCTTTGCTTACCGGGCCTACAAAACCCGTAGGCCGGGTAAGGCGTAGCCGCCACCCGGCAACAAACTACAGCGTATTCAACCGCGCCGGACACCGGTCCAGCAGCTCCACGCTGCCATCTTCGTTCTGCTGCTCCAGCAACACGTCAAATCCCCACAGGCGATGCACATGCTTCAGCACTTCCTTACGCCCCTTGTCCAGCGGCGCGCGGTTGTGCGGAATATAGCGCAACGTCAGGGAGCGGTCGCCGCGCAGATCCACGTTCCAGACCTGAATGTTCGGTTCAAGATTACTCAGGTTGTACTGGGATGACAGGCGCGAGCGGATCTCGCGATAGCCCTCTTCGTTGTGGATCGCGGAGATCTCCAGGTAGTTGTTGCGGTCATCATCCAGTACGGTGAAGAAGCGGAAATCACGCATGATCTTCGGCGACATGAACTGGCTGATAAAGCTCTCATCCTTAAAATCACGCATCGCGAAGTGCAGCGTTTCCAGCCAGTCGGAACCGGCAATATCCGGGAACCAGTATTTGTCCTCTTCGGTGGGCGACTGACAAATACGCTTGATATCCTGGAACATGGCAAAGCCGAGCGCGTACGGGTTAATGCCGCTGTACCACGGGCTGTTATATGCCGGCTGGAATACCACGTTGGTGTGGCTGTGCAGAAACTCCATCATAAACCGCTCGGTGACTTTTCCTTCGTCGTACAGGTGGTTAAGAATGGTGTAGTGCCAGAAGGTCGCCCAGCCTTCGTTCATCACCTGGGTCTGCTTCTGCGGATAGAAATACTGGCTCACCTTGCGCACGATGCGCAGGATCTCACGCTGCCACGGCTCCAGCAGTGGGGCGTTTTTCTCCATAAAGTAGAGCAGGTTTTCCTGCGGCTCGGAAGGGTAGCGACGCGCCTCGGCGACGGTTTTCTCCTCTTCACGTTTCGGCAGGGTGCGCCACAGCATATTCACCTGGCTTTGCAGATACTCCTCGCGGCTCTTCTGCCGGGCTTTCTCTTCCTGCAATGAGATCTTCTGCGGACGCTTATAGCGGTCAACGCCGTAGTTCATCAGCGCGTGGCAGGAGTCCAGCAGCTTCTCCACCTCGTCCACGCCGTAGCGCTCTTCGCAGTCGGTAATGTATTTGCGGGCGAAGATCAGGTAATCGACGATGGAGCTGGCGTCCGTCCAGCTGCGGAACAGATAGTTATTTTTGAAGAACGAGTTATGTCCATAGCAGGCGTGCGCCATCACCAGCGCCTGCATGGTAATGGTGTTCTCTTCCATCAGATAGGCAATACACGGGTTAGAGTTAATGACGATTTCATACGCCAGTCCCTGCTGCCCGTGCTTATACAGCCGCTCTGTCTCAATGAATTTTTTGCCAAACGACCAGTGCGGATAGTTAATTGGCATCCCGACGCTGGAGTAAGCGTCCATCATCTGTTCCGAGGTGATGACTTCAATCTGATGGGGATAGGTATCCAGACGATAGAGTTTGGCCACCCGGTCGATCTCCGCCAGGTAGACATCCAGCAACTCGAAGGTCCAGTCGGGTCCATCGCTCAGACGGGTGCTGTCCCTGGACATGGAATCTAGTGTAGCCATTAGCGCGCCCTCGTTGTTGGTCGCTCTCTCTGACTGGAGAGCCTCCTTTCAAGCATAGATCACCCCATTCAAATACGCGGGGCGCAGAAATTTTTTCTTTGCGATTTCGCGTTTTCGATACGGCAAATAAAGCGGTGCTCACAGAATTTTCTACTGGTTAAAAATAACGCGCAGCAGGAGATCCCAAATAAGCGCCATCCCCTGATACAGCGGGATATGTGAGTTGAGTCACCATAAAAAAGTCATATGTTGAATAATATTTTCAACTAGGTTATCAATCTGTAATTAGATGATTGTTCTTTTGCTCATAATGGAGTGGCTATGCGTGTTGTCATACTGGGAAGTGGTGTCGTTGGCGTAACCAGCGCCTGGTATTTAAGTCAGGCGGGACATGAGGTTACCGTTATCGATCGCGAATCCGGTCCGGCGCTGGAAACCAGTGCGGCGAATGCGGGGCAAATCTCTCCGGGCTACGCTGCGCCGTGGGCGGCCCCGGGCGTTCCGCTGAAGGCGATCAAATGGATGTTTCAGCGACATGCGCCCCTGGCGATCAGCCTTGACGGCACGCAGTTCCAGCTTAAGTGGATGTGGCAGATGCTGCGCAACTGCGACACCCGCCACTATATGGAAAACAAGGGGCGTATGGTGCGGCTGGCGGAATACAGCCGCGACTGCCTGAAGGCGCTGCGTGCCTCAACGGGCATTGAATATGAAGGGCGTCAGGGCGGCACGCTTCAGCTGTTCCGTACCGCGCAACAGTACGAAAACGCGACCCGCGATATCGCCGTGCTTGAAGATGCGGGCGTACCGTATCAGCTGCTGGAAGCCAGCCAGCTGGCGCAGGTGGAGCCAGCGCTTGCCGATGTCGCGCATAAGCTGACGGGCGGTCTGCGTTTACCGAACGATGAAACCGGCGACTGCCAGCTATTCACCCAGCGTCTGGCGCGCATGTGTGAGCAGGCCGGGGTGAAATTCCGCTTCAATACTTCTGTCGACAAACTGCTGTCGGAAGGGGAGAAGATTTACGGCGTGAAGTGTGGGGAAGAGGTAATTAAAGCCGATGCCTACGTGATGGCGTTTGGCTCCTACTCAACCGCGATGCTGAAAGGGATCCTGGATATCCCGGTCTATCCTCTGAAAGGCTACTCCCTGACCATCCCGGTGAAAGAGGACAGCGGCGCGCCGGTCTCGACCATTCTCGATGAAACCTACAAAATCGCCATCACCCGCTTCGATAACCGGATCCGCGTCGGGGGCATGGCGGAAATCGTGGGCTTCAATACCGAGCTGCTCAAACCGCGTCGTGAAACGCTGGAGATGGTCGTGGGCGATCTCTTCCCGCGCGGCGGCTTCATTGAGCAGGCGACGTTCTGGACCGGCCTGCGCCCAATGACCCCGGACGGCACGCCGATTGTGGGCCGTACGCCATATAAAAATCTGTGGACCAACACCGGCCACGGCACGCTTGGCTGGACCATGGCCTGCGGTTCGGGCCAGCTGCTGAGCGACCTGATCTCCGGACGGACGCCGGCAATTCCGTTTGACGATTTGAGCGCCGCACGCTATCAATCAGGGTTTACCCCATCGCGTCCACAACACCTGCACGGCGCGCATAATTAAGGAGTCGTCATGTCCCGTCCTATTCTGGCCCAGCTGGATTTGCAGGCGCTGAAGGATAACCTGCAAATTGTTCGCCGTGCTGCGCCGGGTTCTCGTGTCTGGTCGGTGGTGAAAGCCAACGCCTACGGTCATGGTATCGACCGTATCTGGAGTGCGCTCGGCGGCACCGATGGTTTTGCCTTGCTGAATCTGGAAGAGGCCATCCTGCTGCGCGAGCGCGGCTGGAAAGGACCGATCCTGCTGCTGGAAGGATTCTTTCATGCGCAGGATCTGCCTCTGCTGGATAAGTACCGCCTGACGACCAGCGTTCACAGTAACTGGCAGATCAAGGCCATCCAGGACGCGAAGCTGCATGCCCCGCTGGATATCTATCTCAAAGTGAACAGCGGGATGAACCGTCTGGGCTTCCAGCCTGAACGGGTGCATACGGTCTGGCAGCAGCTTCGTGCGCTGAAAAACGTCGGTGAGATGACGCTGATGGCGCACTTCGCCGATGCGGAAAAGCCGGACGGCATTGCCGATGCCATGGTCCGCATTGAGCAGGCGGCAGAAGGTCTGGACTGTCCGCGCTCGCTGTCGAACTCAGCGGCAACGCTCTGGCATCCCGAGGCGCACTACAACTGGGTGCGTCCAGGGATCGTTCTGTACGGCGCGTCACCCTCAGGTCAGTGGCAGGATATCGCCAACAGCGGCCTGAAGCCGGTGATGACGTTACGAAGCGAGATTATCGGCGTGCAAACCCTGAAAGCGGGCGATACGGTGGGCTATGGCAGCCGCTATCGGGCAGCAGGTGAACAGCGCATCGGTATCGTGGCGGGGGGCTATGCAGATGGTTATCCGCGCATCGCCCCGAGCGGCACGCCGGTGTGGGTCGATGGCGTGCGCACCGGCACGGTAGGTACCGTCTCCATGGACATGCTGGCCATCGATTTGACGCCGTGTCCCCAGGCGGGCATCGGATCGCCGGTTGAGCTGTGGGGCAACGAGGTTAAAATTGATGATGTGGCCGCTGCGGCGGGCACCGTCGGGTATGAACTGATGTGCGCTCTGGCGCCAAGAGTGCCTGTTGTGACGGTGTAACTTGTGTGTGCCGGGTGGCGCTAGCGCTTACCCGGCCTACGTTCGGGGTTTTGTAGGCCGGGTAAGGCGAAGCCGCCACCCGGCAAAAAAGCAGCTACTCCGCCTCCTCCTCCATCGGCCTTACGCCGACTTTGCGCACCGCGTTATCTTCTTTCTCCGCTACCGTCCAGATCATCCCGGCAAACTCCACCTGGTCACCGACGACCGGCGCAGCCCCTAATAATTGCTGAATAATCTCACCCAGGGTTTGCTGGTTATCGCGATTCTCCAGTCCACCTTCCAGGCCATAAATCAGCGCCACATCCGCAAAGCGGGCGCTGGCTTCGAGGATAAAATCGCCGAAGAAACGCTGATCCAGCGCCACCGGGGGCGACTGGCTGAACAGCTTGCCGAGGGCCGGCAGGTCGCGCTCGCGGCCAATCACGCAGAGGATATCGTTCTCACGCAGCCGCGTGCTGCCGGTCGGGTGAAGCAGGGCGTTATCCCGGAACAGGGCGGCAATGCGCGTTTCAGCGGGCATATGCAGATCGCGCAGGGACGCGCCCACGCACCACTTATCGGCGCTTAGCTGGTAGACAAACTGTTCCCAGGGATTCTCAGGGTGAATATCCAGCCCCACGCGGGAGACCGGCCAGCCAATGGGCGGTACCACCACTTTGGCTTTTTTCGCCGCCCAGCCCAGCGACGTCCCCTGGAACAGCAGCGACACCAGCACCACGAAGAAGGCGACGTTGAAGAACAGACGGGCGTTGTCCAGCCCGGCCATCATCGGGAACACGGCCAGAATAATCGGCACCGCGCCGCGCAGCCCCACCCAACTGATAAATATCCGCTCACGCAGGTTAAACCCGCGGAACGGCAGCAGCCCGGCAAACACCGACAGCGGACGGGCGAAGAAGATCATCCAGGCCGACAAAAGCAGCGCCGGTACGGCGATAGGCAGCAGGTCCGACGGCGTCACCAGCAGGCCCAGCACCAGGAACATGGCAATCTGCGCCAGCCAGGCCAGGCCGTCGAAGTTCTGCAAAATGGCGTGACGGTTGCGAATCGGTCGGTTGCCCAACAGGAAACCGCAAAGGTAAACCGCCAGAATACCGCTGCCGTCCAGCGCGGTGGTGACGGCAAAGATCAGGATCCCACCGCTCAGGGCCAGCAGCGGGTAAAGGCCGGAAGGCAGCGTAATACGGTTGATCGTCTGCTGTAACAGGTAACCGCCGCCGAGACCAATGATAATCCCGAGGCCAAACTGCTGGAGGATGTGCCAGGCGAACATCCAGCTCAGGCCGGTTTCGTGCTGCTGGATCATCTCAATCAGGGTGATGGTCAGGAACACCGCCATCGGATCGTTACTGCCGGATTCAATCTCAAGCGTGGAGCCAACGCGTTCGTTCAGCCCCTTGCCGCCGAGCAGTGAGAAAACCGCCGCCGCATCGGTAGAGCCGACAATCGCGCCAATCAGCAGGCCTTCCATTATATCGAGGTTAAACAGCCAGGCCGCCATCATGCCGGTCAGGCCGGAGGTGATCAGCACGCCGACGGTCGCCAGAGACAGCGCCGGGCCTAAGGCAACGCGAAACGAACTTGCCTGGGTGCGCATTCCGCCGTCCAGCAGAATCACCGCCAGCGCGAGGTTACTCACCATATAGGCGAAAGGGTAATTATCGAAGGGGATACCGCCGATACCGTCGATCCCGGCAAGCATGCCGATAGCCAGGAAAATGACAAGAATAGGTATGCCAAGACGCGATGAAAATGAACTTAATAAAATGCTAAAGGTTACCAGGATGGAACCCAGAATGAAGAGACTGATTATCGCTGTGGCACCCAATGTCGTCTTACTCCCACCTCAATGTGAACGCTGTTATTAAAACCCTAACATAATAACAACGTTAACTGCGTTTTATTGAGGGGGAATAACGGCTTTTTTATGCCTTTAAGACCGGATGACCGCTGATTGTTAACCGACTGCCTGAATTATCGTGTACAAGGTGCGCCTGGGCACCCAGCGGCAGGGTAACGGTTTGCTGCTCATGGCCGAAATCCAGACCGGCGATCACCGGGATATCCAGCCGGGAACGAATGAAATCAATCATCGTCTCCAGGGAATAGCCCGCATCGTAATCGTTGGGGGCTGAACCACTAAAACTGCCCAGCACAATGGCCGACTGCCGATCCAGGATCCCGGCGTGATACAGCTGCAACAGCATACGTTCGACGCGGAACGGGTGTTCGTTGATATCTTCCAGCACCAGTATGCCGTCCGTGATCTGCGGCAGCCACGGCGTTCCAATCAGCGACACCAGCATCGCGAGGTTGCCGCCCCACAGCTGTCCTTCACATTCCCAGTGCGGTCCATTGCCTTGCCACTCGATGGTGAACGTCGGGTTTTGCAGGGCGCGCCAGAAATGGTCCTGCGTAAACGCATCCAGCTCCGGCGCACCAAAGTTGCCGGCCAGCATCGGGCCGCTAAAGGTAATGACGTTATGCAACGCAAGCAGGCCGAGCTGGATCGCCGTGAAATCGCTGTGTCCGCAGATTAACAGCGGATCCTGCTGCTGGCGCGCGGCCAGCCCGGCCCAGTCGACGCTCTCCAGCAGCCGGCTTGCGCCATAGCCGCCGCGCACGGCCAGCACAATAGTGTTTTCACCTTCCAGCGTCGCCAGGTTGTTGATATCACTCAGTCTCTGCGCCTCGGTACCGGCAAAACGCTGCATGCGGCGGGGGATAATTGTCTGATTTTTTACCTGATGGCCCATTTCCAGCAGGCGCTGAACGCCCCGCTGTGCCGCCTCCTGGTTGATGCAGTAGCCTGACGGTGCGATGAGATGAAACTGAGGCATGGCAATTCCTTGCTGAATGAGAATCTAATTGTCTATATCATGCCGCTTATACGCCGCCTGCTTCAAGGGGCGACGTACCGCGATGACCGGCTATAAGGATAGATGACGTGAAATTGAGATGGTTTGCTTTTTTGATTGTGCTGCTCGCTGGCTGTAGTTCAAAACATGATTATCAAAATCCCCCCTGGAACCCTGAAGTGCCGGTAAAGCGGGCCATGCAGTGGATGCCGATCAGCGAACAAGCCGGGAAGGCCTGGGGCGTGAGCCCGCGTCTGATCACGGCGATCATTGCCGTGGAGTCCGGCGGCAACCCGACGCTGGTGAGTAAATCGAATGCGGTGGGGCTGATGCAGTTAAAAGCCTCGACGGCGGGAAGAGAGGTCTATCGCTACATGGGCTGGAAGGGACAGCCATCCACCAGCGAGCTGAAAAACCCGGAACGTAATATCTCTATGGGAACCGCTTACCTGAGCATTCTCGAGCATGGCATTCTGAAGGGGATTGACGATCCGGAAGTGATGCAATATGCGCTGGTGGTGTCGTACGTTAACGGAGCCGGCGCGCTGCTCCGAACCTTCTCATCCGATCGCAAAGAGGCGATAGAAGAGATTAACGATATGGATAAAGATGAATTCTTCGAGCACGTGGTGAAGAATCATCCGTCAGCACAGGCTCCACGTTATATCTGGAAAGTACAGAAAGCGATGGACGCCATGTAACGCCTTTGTCGGGCGGCAGTATGCTGCCCGACGCCTTTCAGCGCACTTTGTTCGCGCGTTCCCGCGCTTCACGCTCCAGTGAGAAGATGATGCGCTGTAGTCCGCGTTCGGCGCCTGGCCCGACATTCAGAAAGCGAAAGCTCAGTCGCGGCGTGGTAATGGTTTCGTTTTTGCTGTCCACCACCTTACGCTCGCTGATGGCAATCAGCTGGGCGTCAAACCAGAAGCGTCCCCATCCGCCCATATCCAGCTCAATCTGACTAAAACGCATGCCTTCCACCAGTCCTTCCGGCTTCGGCGTATCCATTAACGCGCCCATCCCGCCCAGTGACAGGTCGAAGAGACGAAAGCGGATCTCTTTTTTGTCCGGCATTTTTGCCTTACAGAAATAGGCCGGGTGAAGCGGGGCGCTGATGCGAAAAAACTCGCGGCGTTGCACGAACCAGAGGTTAGCGGGCAGGGGAGCGATAAACGCAGGCAAACCCTGGTACGCGATCGTGGTCAGGCGGGGCAGTATAAACTCGACTTTAGCCCCCTGCGTTTCGGCCATCACCGAGAGGTTTTCTGCCTGGAGCGCGGCACGGTTTTCTTCGCTCTGGCTACCCAGATCCACGATCAGGTGTTCTGCCGTCACGTCCAGGATCTTGCTGATAAACTGGCTGGTTGACCAGTTGATGCGCAGCGGCACCTCGCCCTTTTTCAGGTCGCGTAACACCCCTAATACAGCCAGCGGATTTTGTTTCAGGAACTGCTCACTGTAGCTACTCACGCCAGATGGCTCCTCGATAGATGACAGACTGTCTCTGGGTTATCGGCACGCTGGCATGAAACTTAATACAAACGATCTGTTTTTCTCCGCCGATATTGATTTGCTAATGGAAATGATAATAATTGGCGTTCCCAATACCATCTAATAACAAGACGACACTATGAGCACCTCACGTTTTGCGTTATGCGCGTTGGCAGGCGCCGTCACGCTGGCATTGCAAACACAGGCTTTTGCAGAAGAACCCACCATCGTGGTGACCGGTACAGAGCAGGGCAGCGCGCTCCCTGCCTGGACCAACAGCGCCACGAAATCAGCCGTCGCGGAAAGTAAAACGCCCCAGGTGATCAACACCATCGCCGCTAAAGAGATTGAGCAGCGGCACGCCAGTTCGGTAAACGAGATCCTGCGCTATGCGCCGGGCGTTTCCACGGAGGTGCGCGGGAGCACCTCTTACATGAGCGAGTACAAAATCCGCGGGTTCAACGTCGAGCAGGAGTTCTACAACGGCCTGCAACTTCCCTATAACGTCACCGGGAACACCAAAGCGCGAATCGATCCGCTGCTGATTGAGAGCGTCGATATCCTGAAGGGGCCGTCATCCGTGCTGTATGGCGGCGGCTCCCCGGGCGGGCTGGTCAATATTCAGAGTAAAAAGCCGCAGAAAGAGGCGAAAACAGAACTGGGCTTTAACACCGGAAACCGCAATCTGAAAGAGGGGTACCTGGACTCCACGGGGCAGATTGCGACCAGCGACTGGAACTATCGCCTGCTGGGTAAAGCGACAGAGAGTGACGAACAGGCGCACACCACGCGCTATGAAAACTATCTGGTGGCCCCCTCCGTGACCTGGCAGCCGGATGACAAAACGCGCCTGACCATTGACGCGCTGGCGCAAAATACGCCGAGCCTGACGCCGTCTGATCCGATGCCGCTTAGCTATCTGCGGTCTAAATACGCCGATCGTCGTGACTATGCCGGGGATGAGTGGAGCGGCTTTAAGCAGCGCCAGTGGATGCTGGGCTACAGCTTTGAGCACGAGTTTGACAGTGGCTGGGGCTTTAATCAGAAAGCGCGCTACTTTGACGTGGACACCCACCAGCGCAGCGCCTATTCAACCGGGACGGGCAGCGAGGTCTACCAGCTTAACCGCTTCGCCTATACCACGGATGAAGATTTACAGAGCTTCAACATTGATAACCAGGTCACCCGAACCGTCGCGCTGGGGGACTGGAAACATCATCTGCTGGCGGGCTTTGACTACCAGAAGCTGAACTCTCACTTCCATTATCGTTACGCCTCGTCCACACCGGGTATCGATATGCGTAATCCGGATCACTCGCAGATCGATAACGATGCGCTGGGGCTTGAAACCGCGCAGAAAAACCGTCTCAGCTATCAGCAGAATGGCTATTACCTCCAGGATCAGATTGCGTTTGGCGGGCTGAACGTGCTGGCCAGCCTGCGCTATGACGACTACCGTTCTGTCACCACCAACTATCTGCAAAACGGTGACAAAGCCTGGGTATCGCAGGATCGCCTCACCAAGCGACTGGGCGCGCTTTATGCCTTCGACAATGGTCTCTCGCCGTTTATCAGCTATTCGGAAGGGTTCGCCCCGGTATCGCCGCAGGGCACGCTGACCGCGAAAGACGTTAAGCCCACCACCAGCAAGCAGGTGGAGGGTGGGGTGAAATACCTGCTGGCGGAATACGCAACCACCTTCACCGCCTCGGTGTTTAACATTCGTCAGAAAAATGTGGTGACCAGCGATCCGGGCTTCCTCAACTATCGCCAGACCGGGGAAGTGGAATCGAAAGGTGCGGAGCTTTCCGCTATGAGTCGTCCAACGGATAACCTGACGCTGATTGCCAACTATGCCTACACCCACGCCATCAATACCGAAGATGACAAATACCAGGGCAAACGACCGACGCAGGTCCCTGAGAACGCCTTTAATCTGTGGGGAGATTACACCTTTGACAGCACACCGCTGAGAGGGTTAACGCTGGGGGCAGGGGCACGCTACACCGGGCCGATGGAGATCTCGCCAGCCAACGACGCAGGCAAGCTGGGCGGTACGACGCAATACGATCTGGCGGCATCTTACCGCATGGGCGAGCTGGCGCCATCGCTGGAGGGGCTGACGCTGAAAGCGAGCGCGCAGAACGTCACCAACAAAGAGACGCTCACCTGCTATGACGCGACCAACTGCTGGATAGGCCGCGACCGCACGTTCCAGGTCGGGGCGAGTTACAGCTTCTGAAAAAAGCCCGGTGGCGCTTCGCTACCGGGCCAATCTATTGCACGGAACCGTCCCCTCGCCCCACCGGGGAGAGGGTCAGGGTGAGGGGCGCTACTGCGCCGCCTGTTTCGCAGGTGCAACATCATCGTTTGCCGCAGGCTGATTCTCCGGTACGCTGTCGCACGGCTTCTCTTTCGGGCAGACCATGTCCAGCATCCTGAGCGTCACGCCGTTACTCCAGCCGAAACCGTCCTGCAACGGATACTCACCGCCGCCACCGCCGGTACCGGTCGAAGAGACATCGTACTTCTCAACCAGTTTCTTCTCGCGATCGTAGGTATGCTGAACGTTTTTCAGGAAACGCCAGGTTACGTCCATCGCCACTTTCTGCTGACCATAGTTCTGCAACCCTTCCACCGCTACCCACTGCAACGGCGCCCAGCCGTTCGGCGCATCCCACTGCTGCCCGCTGTTGATGGTGGTGGTAGAAATACCGCCCGGTTTCAGCAGGCGTGACGACGCGGCTGCGGCCACTTTATCCGCGCGATCCTGTGATGCGGCCTTCACATACAGCGGGAAGAGGGCTGCGGCCGTCAGCTGATTACGCACCTTCCCGGTTTTCAGATCGTAATCCGCATACCAGCCCTCTTTATCGTTCCACAGGTGGCTTTCCATGGCTTTCTGACGTGCGGAGGCCAGCGCGTCATATTTACTTGCACTGGCGTTATCGCCGTCTTCCTGACTGGCGCGGGCCAGCAGTTTTTCCATCTTAAACATCAGCGCATTCAGATCCACCGGCACGATGCTGGTGGTGCGGATGGTACCCAGCTTCTGTGGATCGTCCATCCAGCGGGAGCTGAAATCCCAGCCCGAGGCCGCGGCAGAGCGCAGATCGCGGTAAATTTCGGTGGCCGGACGGTTAGGGTTATTTTTGGCGGTGGTCACGTCATCCAGCCACGACTCAGGGCGCGGCGTGTCCCGATCGTCCCAGTAGCGGTTGAGGATCGAGCCGTCATCCAGCTTCACCACGCGTTTGTTCGCCTGACCAGGCTGGAGCCCATCAGCCCCCTCCATCCAGTAAGCGTACTCTTTCTCCATCTGCGGACGGTATTTCTTCAACGCGTCGCTGTCATGCGTGGCCAGCAATTCCACCATCAGCGAGAAGAACGGCGGCTGAGAGCGGCTCAGGTAGTAGCTGCGGTTACCGTTAGGGATATGGCCCCAGGTATCAAGCTCGTAAGCGAAGTTGTCCACCATGTCACCGATCTTATCCCAGTGGCCGCTCTCGGCCAGCCCCAGCATGGTGAAATAGCTGTCCCAGTAATAGACTTCGCGGAAGCGTCCTCCCGGCACGACATAGGGCTTTGGCAGGGGCAGGAGGGAGTCCCATTTGTTCGCTTTGTCAGTGGTGCGGGTCAGTACAGGCCACAGATCGTCTATGTGTTCGCGCAGGCTCTGGCCTTCAGGGGGAACGTATTTCTCACCTTCCTTCGGCAGGATAAAGTTCATCTCTACGAAGTGGCGCAGGTCAAAACCGGACTGGGTATGCTGCATCCGGTAATCCGCCAGGATGGTTAGCGGGTCGCTTTTGGGAACGGCATCCGCGAAGGTTTTCTGATCCGGGAACAGTTTGGCGCTCTGTACTTCATTAAAGAGGGGGCCAAGGAGAATATCAGGTGAGCTTTGCTGGCTCGTTGGCTGGTCTTCAGCATAACCAAATGCGGTAACACCGAGTAGGGCGCCTGCCAACGTAAGGTGTAACAAGCCAGGGCGTAGCATTCGAGTTTTTATCATCGGTTCATCTCCATTCGTCGCTGGGCAGCGTCACCGCTGTCGTCAATCACCTGAAAACCTTAGACGAATATTGCCCGCTTCGCGTGTTAGATATCCCATTTTGCGCATTACCAGACAATTTACCGCCGCGCCCGGACGCGAGAAGCGCGCCGAAAACTATTTACTCGGGGAATGTTTTTTGGGGAATGATTTTAATTAAATATCCTGTCAGGGCACACTATGAATATTGACCAGGCTTATGGGTTGCAACCTTTTTTAATTCTGTGAACGGGGTTGTGTTTCTTTATTACATTCCGCGAATAACTTTCCGTGAAGGTCACACAAAGTAAAAAACATAACCGACATAACAAAAAACATAATAGCCTGCCGAAAAACATTTAGACGAAATAGAGTGGCCCATCACTTCGGGTATTCACTTTTATTTCAGGATGGATTCTATGCAATTAAAAAAAATGGTTGTCCTCGTGGGGGCACTCTGTTCTGGCTCTCTTTTTGCGGCACAAAGCGCGACGAGCGTAGATGAAAAACTGGCGCAACTGGAGGCGCAAATCGAGGCGTTGAAACAACAGCAGGCGGCCAGTCAGCAGGCTGCTCCCGTGGTCGTCCAGTCAGAAGAGCCCGTCAATAAAGACGCACCACCGAAGCTGACGCTTTCGGGCTTTGGAGATATAAAATTTTATGGCGATGTGGAATTTAATATGGATGCTGCCAGCAAAACCGGCAGTCTGACTTCTGTTAAGCAAAGTGCTAATAGCGACTGGGCACCGGGAGATAAAGAACGGTGGGATATTAATGGTCGTATTTTGCTGGGGTTTGATGGTTATCGAAAAATGGATAACGGCCATTTTTCCGGATTTTCTGTACAACCACTGGGCGATTTGGCAGGGCAAATGTACCTTGATGATGCGGTATTTTTCTTTGGCGCAGAAAACGACTGGGAAATTAAAGTTGGACGTTTTGAAGCCTACGATATGTTCCCGCTCAACCAGGATACCTTTGTTGAATACTCAGGCAATACAGCGGACGATCTTTATAGCGACGGCTATGGTTACATTTATATGCTGAAAGAGGGGCGTGGCCGTACCGACAGCGGCGGTAACTTCCTGATGAGTAAAACGCTGGATAACTGGTATTTCGAGCTGAATACGCTGTTCAAAGACGGCAGCGATCTGTACGTCGACCAGCGCTACCATGGCGCGGAACTGGAAAATGATAAGAACGTCGCCTATGTCCGGCCAGTTATTTCGTGGCAGGACGGCCCGTTCTCAACGGCCGTCGCCATGGAAACCAATCTGGTCAACAATGCTTATGGCTATCGGGATGACGCGGGTCGTTGGGTCGATCAGTCTGACCGCACCGGTTACGGATTCACCATGACCTGGGATGGTCTGAAAGCCGATCCTGAGGATGGCATAGTCGTGAATCTCAACACAGCGTATCTTGACGCCGCAGACGAAACGGACTTCACATCCGGCGTCAATGCCCTGTGGCGTAACGCTGAGCTGGGCTATATTTATGCGCATAACGAAATCGACGAATTTAACACTTCAACCTTTGACGCAGAGTGTGAGAATGATTGCTGGATCACCGATCCGGGTGAGTATGATATTCACACTGTCCATGCGTCGTACCTTATTCCCAACGTAATGAAGATGAAGAACTTTAACATTTACCTGGGCGCCTACGCTTCGCGGGTGAACGCGTCGCCGAAAAAGGGAAGCGATAAGAACGACGATCGTTATGGCGGTCGTGTGCGGTTTAAATATTATTTCTGAAGAGTGTCATGATGCCCCTCTGTTAGCAGGCAGAGGGGCCATTTTGCAGGCCGGGTATGCGCAAGCGTCACCCGGCAATACGATCGGCTACAACCCTTTCTTATCCATCAGCACCGCCAGATCCACCAGACGGTTCGAGAAGCCCCACTCGTTGTCATACCACGACAGGATCTTCACCATATTCCCGCCAATTACCAGCGTTGAAAGCCCGTCGATGATGGATGAGCGCGGGTCGCCCTGATAATCACGGGAGACCAGCGGTTCATCGCTGTAGCCCAGAATGCCTTTCAGCGGCCCGCTGGCGGCAGCCTGACGGAACGCGTCATTCACCTCTTCGGCGGTCACGTTGCGGCTCAGCGTCACCGTCAGATCGACAATCGACACCACCGGAACCGGCACGCGCAGGGAATACCCGGTGAGTTTACCGTCAAGCTCTGGGATCACTTTCCCGAGCGCTTTTGCCGCGCCGCTGGAGTAAGGCACAATGGATAATGCTGCCGCGCGCGCGCCGCGCAGATCTTTTTCCGGCTGGTCATGCAGCGCCTGGCTGTTGGTGTAGGCATGCGTGGTGTTCATCAGCCCGTGCTCAATGCCAAACTGCTGGTGCAGCACCTGCGCCGCTGGCGCCAGACCATTAGTGGTGCAACTCCCGTTGCTGACCACAAAATGCTGGGCCGGATCGTACAGCGTGTGGTTGACGCCCATCACCACCGTCAGATCGTCATTTTTAGCCGGGGCGGAAATAATGACGCGTTTTGCGCCGCCGCTCGTGATATGCACCGCCGCTTTTTCACGTTCGGTGAAGAAGCCGGTAGCTTCGATTACCACCTCAACGCCTGCGTCTTTCCACGCAATGTTTGCCGGGTCGCGTTCACTGAATACGGTGATGCGTTGCCCGTCAACCTGTAGCGCGCCGTCCGCCGCTTCCACAGGCACCGGCAGCGTGCCGAGCAGAGAGTCATATTTCAGCAGATGGGCGAGGGTTTTACTGTCCGTCAGATCGTTAATGGCCACAATCTGGAGATCCGGGTTGCCCAGCGCCGCGCGCAGGACATTACGTCCGATACGGCCGAAACCGTTAATACCGACCTTAACCATGATGCACTCCTTATCTGTGTTGTCTGGAGTTACTGTAGGCGTCAGGTCGTATGGCGTAAATGACAAAAAAGGATCATATTACGCCATTCTACGGCAGTGGAAGCGCTGGCGGTATTCGCCCGGCGTAAGATGAAGCTGCTTTTCAAAAACGCGGCGCAGGTTGATGCTGGTACCAAACCCGCTTTTTTCGGCAATGACCTCAAGCGGATCCTGGGTCTGCTCCAGAAGCTGTCGGGCGGCGGCCAGACGCGCTTCGGTGACATAACGGGCCGGAGGCACGCCCACGTCACGCGTGAACACGCGGGTGAAATTGCGCGGGCTCATGGCGACCCGTTCGGCCAGCCTTTCGACGCACAAATCTGCGGTGAGGTTTTGCAGGATCCAGCTTTGCAGTTCGCTGACTGGTCCGGTCGCGCCGGACTGCTCCAGATTATAGCGGCTGAACTGTAGCTGGCCGCCAGGCCGACGCAGGTACATCACCATATCCTGCGCCACATTGCGGGCGAGGGTGAAGCCGTAATCATCCTCCACCAGCGCCAGCGTCAGGTCAAACCCGGAGCTGACGCCGCCGGACGTCCAGACGGGGCCATCCTGAACATAGAGCGGGCCGCCCTCAACGTTGACCGCAGGATAGCGGGTTTTCAGGGTTTCCAGAAGCCGCCAGTGGGTCGTTGCCCGGCGCCCATCGAGCAGTCCGGCCTGTGCCAGCAGCAGGGCCCCGCCGCAGACAGAGGCGACGCGTCGCGCATGCGGCGCGGCCAGGTGCAGCCAGTCCACCACGGCGGTGCTCTCCAGCTCATTCATGCCGCGGCCGGTAATGATGATCGTGTCCAGCGGCTCGCGCGGATCAAGCTCCGGCAGGCGATAGTCCGCCAGCAGGTTCAAGCCGGACTGGCCGTGGATCACCAGATGAGGCTGGGTGGTGGCGATAATGGTGCGGTAGCGGGGCTGCGCAAGGCCGTCCGGGTGCAGCCGGTTGGCCTGCATCAGAATGTCGGCGATACCGGCGGCCTCAAACAACATGCCACCATCGGGAACGATAATCAGGATCTTCTTCATGTCCTGAAAAGTACCTTTATCACAAAATAAGTCAAGCGGCAGGCGAACATTGTAGAAGAGACAAATGAGGCGTGCCGGGTGAAAGAGTAGAACGGCAGATGTTGGGAAGAAGTAAAATAAATATGTAGTAACGGTAAAACTTCTTGCGTGAGGTTCACTGTCAGCGCCGCTGAACCCCCCCAGTTTATGGGCTGCAAGGGAGCGCGCTGAACGATGAGAGAGCAAAAAGATGTAGCCGGGCTTAATTGTTTAGGTGCAAAAAATAACCCCAAAGGGGAATTTTGCTCAGGTTATTTCGGATCGCGAAATTAAATTTCTGCCATTTTCTTAGCCGCCATTTGTTTATGCGGGACGCTCGTGCACAATAAAAGTTATCTTCTTAATGCAACAATGAAAATATCCCAGATATATCCCGCAGCGCACAGAAAAAATGAAATTCTACTAATTATGGTAGTGGAGATAATAAGGGGTTACGTTAATGATAGTGGTTCTCTTTTTCCTGTTTAGCCATTAATTTTCATAGAGTTATGCTCGAAATCTGTCTAAGAAAAAGACGATTTTACCTAAGTGCGCATTTTTTATGAGATTAATCCTATAATGCATTGGGCGTATCATTAAACGCCATTAAGCAGGTGGGAAATATTGAATTGATGACAAGCTCATGTAAACTTGTCTACCGTTTGTCAAAATATGTCAGGAGCATGCTGGGCCCATTTCTGTCGGGTTCGTGCGGTAGCTATGCCTTAAAATAGTTACCTGCTGAAAATATTCCGACTATTTTAACAATAGCACCTAAGTCAAATTTTATCCCCTCTCTTCATCCTCTAAATATCGCTACGGAAAAGCATATGAAACTGCGCGTATTGTTATCACTTTTGTTTGTTATGGCGGTGGCGGGCTGTAAGGCGCCGCAGAAACCAGCGATCACCGATGATACGATTGTGACCAGCCAGGTGAATGGCATCACGCTGACGCACCGTCACGCTGTTACCCCTCCGGCGGAGTTCACTCAGGTGAATGAACCGTACCGTGCCATGTACCCGGCATCCCTGATGAGCCGTCCTGACTACGGCGGAAAAGTGATCCGTACGCTTGAGACCGGCAAAACTTACGTTGTGCTGGGGCAGGTTGAACATTTCTGGATGGCGCTGGCCGATGAAGGGAGTGAACAGCTGATTGGTTACGTGCCGATGCGTGCCGTGATCAAGGCTGACCAGTACGAAGCCACCGTGCGTAAACAGGCACTGCGCCCGAAAGCGCGTAAGAAAACCACCTGTGTTGATGTCGATGGCAACAGCAAAGCCTGCAAAGACAGCGCGAACGGTACCTGGATCCTGAACTAAACGGGTTTCACGAGCATATTTTTATGAATAATAAAAATTTTCATCGGATGTGGTTCCCTTTTTTTGCGTTGATTCTCGCGCTGATCGGTGGTTGTACGTCGTCTTCACACAGCGACCCCTCCCGCTACAATCTTCAGTTTCAGGCTCATCCTCAAATCAATGATTCTGCACCGCTTAAGGTCAGAGTGTTGCTGCTGAAATCCGATGCGGATTTCATGTCCAGTGACTTCTACTCCTTACAGAACAACGCGTCAGCCACGCTTGGCGCGAATCTGCTGAACAGCGATGTGTTCTTCCTGATGCCGGGCCAGCTTTCGAAAACCCTGAGCGGACAAAGCTCACCGGAAGCGCGCTATATCGGCGTGATGGCGGAATACCAGGCGCTGGACGGCAAAAAATGGCGCGTCTCACTTCCTTTGCCTGTTCCCGGCGAAAACGCGATTTACCAGTTCTGGAAATGGTCCGCAGATGAACTCCAGGCCAGCGTCTTTCTTGACGTAAATGGTATCCGGGTCATCAGCCAGTAACGCCCTTCATAACAGGAAAGAGATCATCATGACGAAAGCAGAAAAGGTCGTCTGGACCGAGGGCATGTTCCTGCGTCCCCACCATTTTCAGCGGACAGAAAGTTACCTCCTCAACCACGTTCGTGAGTGGGGGGCCTTGCAGCGATCGTATCTTTGGGGCTTTCTCGACCTTGAGCTGGATGAAGCGATGCTTCGCCAGGGCTGTATTGCCCTGAGCTACTGTAGCGGTTTGCTGCCTGACGGCACCTTTTTCCAGGTTCGCAGCGACCGCAACGGTCCGGCTCCGCTAAAAATTCCCGATAATCTCACCAATGAAAAGGTGGTGCTTGCGCTGCCGGTTCGTCGCGGTGGCCGTGAAGAGGTGATTTTCAGCGAGGAGCAGTCTTCTCTGGCGCGTTTTATTACCTTTGAACAAGAGGTGGAAGACGACAACGCCATGTCGGTTGGGGAGGCGACGGTCCAGTTTGGCCGCCTGCGTCTGACCCTGATGCTGGAGAAAGATCTGACGGCAGAATGGACCGCCATCGGCGTGGCGTACGTCACCGAAAAGCGCAACGACAACCACGTGCGGCTGGATAACAGCTACATTCCGCCAATGCTGAACGCCAATAACAGCCCGCAGCTGTACGGTATGATCAATGACCTGCACGGCTTGCTGGTGCAGCGTAGCCAGCAGATCGGCGGTCGACTGCGCCAGCCGGGGCGTTTCAATACGTCCGAGATGGTTGAGTTCACGCTTCTCTCGCTGATCAACCGCCACCTTGGCGACGTCTCACATTTAAAAACGCTGCCGTTGCTTCACCCTGAAGCGCTCTGGCGCAGCTGGCTGCCGTTTGCCACGGAGCTCGCCACCTGGACGCCGCAGCGTACCGCAGAGAGCATACTGCCGGTCTACGACCATGACGATCTCGCCGTTTGCTTCAGCAAACTGATGCTGATGCTGCGCCAGGGGCTGTCGCTGGTCATGGAAGATCATGCCATCCAGCTGCCGCTGCACGAACGCTCCCACGGGCTGAACATCGCCACCGTGCCGGAGACCAGCATGGTCCGCGAATTTGGCTTCGTGCTGGCGGTAAAAGCCAATGTCCCCGGCGAACACCTGCAAACCCATTTCCCTGCCCAGATGAAGGTTGCGCCAGTGTCGAAAATTCGCGATCTGGTTCAGCTCCAGCTGCCGGGCATCATGCTTCGGGCAATGCCCGTCGCGCCGCCGCAGATCCCGTGGCATGCAGGCTACAGCTATTTCGAACTCGAGAGGGGCAGCGAACTGTGGCACGAGATGGACAAGTCCGGGGCATTTGCGCTGCATCTCGCAGGGGAATTCCCGGGTCTCGATATGGAGTTCTGGGCCATCCGTAGCCCGACAGAATAATAAAGCGAGCGCTTAATATGCAGGAACGACAGGATACCGGCAGTGATGCCGTGTTTACCGGAGCCAGTGGGAACAATCAGCTGGTGGCGGCCGCCAATCCGCTGCTCAATGCGATTCCGCAAATCCGTCATTCGGTTTCCCACGACGATCAGGTCGGGCTGCGCCAGCGCCTGATTGACGAAATTCGCCGTTTCGAAGTGCGATGCCAGCAGGCGGGCTTACCGTATGAAGTGATTGTCGGCGCGCGCTACTGCCTCTGCACGGCGCTGGACGAAGCCGCCGCGCTGACCCCGTGGGGAAGCAGCGGCGTCTGGTCAAGCAATGGTCTGTTGGTGACGTTTCATAACGAAACCTGGGGCGGTGAGAAGTTTTTCCAGCTGCTGGCGCGTCTGTCGCAGAATCCGCGCGAACACATTCTGCTGCTGGAGATGATCAACTACTGTCTGCTGCTCGGCTTTGAAGGCCGCTACCGCGTGCTGGACAATGGCCGGACCCAGCTTGAAACCATCAAACAGCGCCTGTGGCAGATGATCCGTGGCGTGCGCGGCAGCTACCCGCCGCCGCTCTCGCCGCACCCGGAAGATCGCCCCGTACTGCGCAAGCTCTGGCGGCCGATGATCCCACTCTGGGCGTGCGTGGCGCTGGTCGGCTTTATCGCCTGCCTGTTCTATATCGTGCTGAACTGGCGTCTGGGTGATAACACCAGCCCGGTGCTGGCGAAAATTTACCAGTCCCAACTGCCGGAAACCACCATCCAGCAGCCTGCGCGTCAGCTGCCAGCGGTGCTGAACCTGCGCGGCTTCCTGAAACCAGAAATTGATGCCGGTCTGGTGGCCGTTAAGGATGAGGCGGATCGCAGCGTGGTGATCCTGAAAGGGGACGGACTCTTTGCCTCGGCCTCAACGGTGGTGCGCGATCGCTATGAGCCGGTCATCGACCGCATCGCCCAGGCGATGAATAACGTCAGCGGCAAAATTCTGGTGGTGGGGTACAGCGACAACGTGCCGATCCGCAGCGCACGCTTCGCCTCCAACTATGAACTCTCGCTTGAGCGCGCCCGTTCGGTGCAAAAACAGCTCCAGGGTAGCCTCTCACAGCCTGAGCGCGTCAAAGCCGAAGGGCGGGGTGAGATCAACCCGGTAGCGCCTAACACCACGCCTGAAAATCGCGCCCGTAACCGCCGCGTAGAGATTACGCTGCTGGTATCGCCTGACAATACCCAGGCCGAGCTGAACGGATTGCCGCAAGGAAACTAAGGATGCTGACAACTCTACTTTCTATACTGACCAATCGCATTCTGTGGAGCTTCCTGGGCGTAACGGCGCTCGCGGCGGTCATCTGGATGATTGGCCCGCTGTTGTCCATCGTGGATACCCGGCCCCTTGAATCAGAGCAGAACCGCGTCATCAGCATTGCGGTGGTCTACCTGATTTGGGCCCAGAGCCACATTTTGCCGCGGCTGTATAACGCCTGGCTGAACCGTAAGCTGATGGACAAGCTCAACGAAAATACCACCAGCCCGGAGGCGGCCGATCCGCAGAAACGTCTGAACAGCGAGGAGCAGATCCTTGCCGGGCGTTTCGATGAAGCCGCCCAGATGCTGAAAAAAGCCCACTTCAGCAAAGCGGGACATGGCGCGCAGTGGACGCAGCGCTTCAGCACACAGTACCTCTATCAGCTGCCGTGGTACGTCATTATTGGCGCGCCGGGTTCAGGTAAAACCACCGCGCTGGCCAACTCCGGGCTGCAATTCCCGCTGGCGGATCGCTTCGGTAAAACCGCGCTGCGCGGCATTGGCGGCACGCGCAACTGTGACTGGTGGTTTACCAACGAGGCGGTTCTGCTGGATACCGCGGGGCGCTACACCACTCAGGAGAGCGAGCAGGTTCAGGACGCCGGGGAGTGGCTGGAATTTATCAACCTGCTGCGTAAATACCGCCGTCGCCAGCCCATTAACGGCGTGATTATCACCATCAGCATTTCCGACCTGCTTTCGCAGTCCGCTGAGGCCTCGCGCCAGCAGGCGGTCAACCTGCGCCAGCGTCTCTCCGAGCTGCATGAACAGCTGGGTATTCGCTTCCCGGTGTATGTGATGGTGACCAAAGCGGACCTGCTTAAAGGCTTCCGCGCCTGGTTTGCGGATTACGACAAAGCCCAGCGCGACCAGATCTGGGGCTTTACGCTGCCGTGGGAGCAGACCAAACACGCCGATTACGACCTGATGGGCAACTTCCAGCAGGAATTTTCCCTGCTGCAACAGCGTCTGGATGCTGGCCTTCCGGAAACCATGCTCAAAGAGCATGACGCCAAAACCCGTGCGGAAGCCTATCTCTTCCCGCAGGAGTTCGCCGCGCTGCGTCCGCTGCTGGCTGACTACCTGAGCACGGTCTTTGCCCGCTCAAACTTCGAAACCGAATTTTCTCCGCGCGGCATCTACTTTGCCAGCGGCACTCAGGAAGGGATGCCGTTTGACCGCGTGATGGGCGAGCTGAACCGCGCGCTCTCCTTACCTGAAGGGGGGGAAAGCACGCGCTGGGATTCGGTGAGCAAAGAGGCGCCGATCCCGGGCGCGAAGGGCCAAAGCTTCTTCATTAAAAACCTGCTGCAAAACGTCATTTTCCAGGAAGCGGGCATCGCCGGGGAAAACCGCTGGTGGGAGCTACGCAACCGCGCGGTGATGTGGTCCGGCTACGCGGCGCTGCTCGCTCTGCTGGTGATCCTGGGTGGCCTGTGGCTGACCAGCTACGCCAAGAATAAAGCCTATCTGGAAGAGGTGGATGCAAAAGTGCCGATGCTGGAGCAGCAGAGCAAGGCGCTGCAAAACCAGCCCCAGCGCGATCTGTTTGTGCTTCTGCCGCTGCTTAACAGCCTGGTGGATCTGCCGAAAAGCAATGCCTTCGACGTTAACGACCCGCCGGTTTCCCGCCGCATGGGGCTTTATCGCGGGGATGACGTCAGCGATGCCTCGCAGTCTCTGTACCAGAAGGCGCTGGATCAGATGCTGCTGCCCGCCGTGGCGATGCACATTACCACCTGGCTGCGCAACGACAACGGCAGCGATGTGGAGTACAGCTATGAGGCGCTGAAAGCCTATCAGATGCTCTACCAGCCGAAGCACTATGACGGCAAATTCCTGCACTCGTGGGTGATGCTTAACCTGCAACGCAACCTGCCGCAGAATGTGACGCAGGCGCAGCTTCAGGAGCTGGAATGGCACCTGACCCAGCTGCTGGAGCCAAAAATTCAGGCTTCACCGTATGCGCAGGATGAGGATCTGGTGGCCCGTGAAAGGGCGCTCATCAACCAGCAGCCGCTCTCAACACGCGTCTACGGCCGCCTGAAACGTCTGCTGGAGCATGATGAGAACCTGAAGCCGGTTTCGCTTTCAGATCTCGGCGGCCCGCAGAGCGAGCTGGTGTTTTCCCGTAAAAGCGGCAAGCCGGTGAGTGAGGGCGTAGCGGGTCTTTATACGCCGGACGGCTACTGGAAGAGCTTCAACGACCAGATCGACAGTGTGACCACCGCCCTGCACGAGGACGATGCCTGGGTACTGGGAGCGACCACCGCTCAGGAAGATAAACAGCAGATCGACAACGCCGTGCGCCAGCTCTACATGCGCGACTTTATCGTCAACTGGGATCGCTTTCTCGCTGACATTCAGCTCAACAACAGCGCCGATCTTTCCCAGCGCATCAACACCGCGCGCCTGCTTTCAGGCACCAACTCGCCGCTGCGCCGTCTGGTGCTTAACCTGAGCAAGGTGCTGACCCTGTCGCGCACTGCGCCTGCGCCGGAAGATGCGCAGAAAGCGGAAGACCAAAGCAACCGCGCCACCCGCACGCTGGAAGCGCTGTTCAGCAACGGTGACAACGCCCCGACGCAGGGCGCGGTTGTGACGCAGGCGCCTGAACAACTGGTGACTGACCACTATGCGCCGATGATTGAGCTTGCGCAGCCGCTGGAGAAGGGTGGCAAGACCATCGTCTTTGACGATTTTCTTAAGCAGGTTGACGAGCTTTATCGCTACCTGACCGCCGTTCAGGATGCGGCAAACAGCGGTATGCCCGCGCCGGGCGGCGATGCAATCAGCCGCCTGCAAGCCAGCGCGGGACGTCTGCCGGGCGGGCTGCAAACCATGTTCAGCAATATGGCCGTCGGCGCCAGCAGCGATACCCAGCGTCGCGATCTGGAGAACGTGCGTAAGCGCATTAACGTGGAAGTGGGTGGGTTCTGCCGTCAGGCGATTGCCGGGCGTTATCCACTGGTGCGCAGCGCCAGCACCGAGGTGACGCCGGACGATCTCGCCCGCATGTTCGCGCCGGGCACCGGACTGATGGACACCTTTTTCCGCGACAACCTGACCAACAAGGTGGACACCACCCAGGCGAACTGGCGCTTTATGCCGGGCATCGACGGTAAAACGCTGCCGGGCAGCGAAGGGCTGTTGCGTCCGTTCCAGCAGGCGCAGTCTGTCCGCGATGCCTTCTTTGCCAACGGCGCGACCACGCCATCCTTTAAGGTCACGGTGCGCACCGTGCGGATGGACAACACCATTCTGAACCTGACGCTGGACGTGGACGGCCAGCTGCTGCGCTACAGCCACGGTCCGCAGGCGGTGCAGATCATGAACTGGCCGGGGCCGGGCGGGACGAACCAGGTGCGTATGCAGCTCGGTCTGACCAATGGCAGCACCGCAACGCTGGTAACTAACGGTTCCTGGGCGCTCAACCGCTTTTTCGACAAGGCGCGCACCAGCCCTGGCGCGGGTAGCCTGAGCCGTCAGGCCACCTTCAACGTCGACGGACATCAGGTCACGCTGGAGTTTGCCCCGAACAGCATCCGCAACCCGTTCCAGCTTCCCCGTTTCACATGCCCATAACCGCAAGGACAGCCGTATGACGAATACCCCTGCGATGAACCGTTATAGCTGGTATGGCAAATTACCCAGCGCCGGAGATTTTTTGCAGCGTCGCTTTCCGGATACCCTGCAACGCCAGTGGTCGCACTGGTTCCAGGTCGGCCTGCTGGCCTGGCAACAGGAAGAGCAGCGCAGCGGCGAGCGCCCGTTTTCAAAAGCCCCGGTGTGGAACTTTGTCGTCCCGCCGATGCTCGGTAGCCAGATGATTCAGATGGGCTGCCTGCTGCCGGGCCGTGACAGCGTAGGCCGCCACTATCCGGTATGCCTGCAACTGAGCTTCACCCCCGCCGAGTGGTCATCCCGCCTGCTCGGGCAGGCTGAAAGCTGGTACCAGCAGCTTGGCCGTCTGGGGCTGCACGCGGTGCGTAACAGCTATTCTGCCTCCCAGCTGGATGAAATGCTGATGACCATCCCGGCGCCCCAGCCGGTTGAGCCACAAAAGCGTTCCGACATTCTCGACGTGATTGGCTATGACGACGATGGTCAGAGCACGCTGGGCTGGCCGCAGGCGGCGGAGTGTTTTGATCCGCTGCGCCAGACCAGCTACTGGTGGACAAACCGCTGCGACGGCTATCCGCTGTACACCCACGTCCACAGTGGAAACTTCACCGGGCAGCTCTTTACGCTGCTGTTCGATCCGGCAGGCGGCGCCCGTCCGGGCCGCCACGGTCTTTACCCGCCTATGTTTGAATAAGCAGGGATCTTATGAATATCGATGAATTTCTCGCGCCGATAAGCCCCGATAACCCCTGCGGTGAAAATCTGGAGTACGACGCCGATTTCCAGGCCATGGGTCAGGCCAGTCAGGGCAAAGCCGAGCAGCAGTTTGGCGACACCATCATTCCGGCAGAGCCTGCCGACTGGAACACGGTGGAAAAACTCGCCACCAGCCTGCTGGGTCGCACCAAAGATCTTCGCGTCATGCTGGCGTTAACCCATGCCTGGACACGTCGTCGCGGTCTGGCAGGTTACGCCGACGGGCTAGTGCTGGTGCAGGAAGCCCTGTCCCGATACTGGGAGCAACTTTACCCTCTGCTGGAAGAGTATGGCGAAACCGATCCATTCTACCGCATCAATGCCCTCGCCGGGCTGAGTGATAAATCTGACCTGACGGTCGCGGTGCGTAACGCCTCACTGCTCCGCTCAAACGGCGATGAGATTTCACTCCGTGACGCCCAGGCGCTGCTTGACGGCAGTAAAACCGAGTGTCCGGATTATCCGGGCGGTCGTCCACGACTGATCGATGAGCTGGCCCGGGGCGATCAGCCCGGCACCGAAGCGGTAATCGTGATCAACGAACGCCTGCTGGCCATCCGCGAACTGCTTACCGGCTATCTCGGGGAAAGTGGCGTCCCGGAGATGGAACAGCTTTTGAAAACTGTCGGACTGGTTTCCAGCGCCTGTCAGGTGACCGATATCAGCAAGCTGCTGCCGAACCGTGACGCGCAGGCTGAACAGCACGCCGAGCCGCAGCCGGTGGCCGCGTCGCCCGTTCAGCAGGTGACGGACTGGCGCAGCGTGCAGGTGACCAGCCGCGCCGACGCCCAGCTGATGCTGGAAAAAGCGAAGCAGTATTTTGCGCAGTACGAACCCAGCCATCCCGCACCGCTGATGATTGAACGGGTGCAGCGGCTGTCTGAACTCAACTTTATGGACATTATTCGCGACCTGGCGCCAGACGGCGTTAACCAACTGGAAAACATCTTTGGACGCCGCGAATGACGCGTCCTGGCATTATGACGACAGGCATGGAGTCTGCCGTTTCACCTTCACCGCGCATCTTTGATGGAGAACATCATGGCAATGAGTAACAGTGGACAGAAATTCATCGCACGCAACCGTGCTCCCCGCGTGCAGATCGAGTACGACGTAGAGATCTACGGCGCAGAACGCAAAATTCAGCTGCCGTTTGTGATGGGCGTTATGGCCGATCTGGTTGGCAAGCCGGTGAAAAATCTGCCAGCCGTCGACGAGCGTAAGTTCCTGGAAATCGACATCGACAACTTCGACGAACGCATGAAGGCGCTGAAGCCGCGCGTGGCGTTCCAGGTGGATAACACCCTGACCGGCGAAGGTAAGCTCAACGTCGATCTGACCTTCGACAGCATGGACGACTTCCTGCCGGACGCGGTGGCCCGCAAAGTAGAGCCGCTGAACAAGCTGCTGGAAGCCCGTACCCAGCTCTCCAACCTGCTGACCTACATGGACGGTAAAAACGGTGCGGAAGAGCTGATCGCGAAAATTCTCCAGGATCCGACGCTGCTCAAATCCCTGAGCCAGTTGCCAAAAAATGACGAAAGTGCGAAAGGTAGCGAGGAATAATCGATGAGCAACCAGACTCAACAACACGATCAGCAGGCGGGCCAGGCGTTCAGCCAGGACGAGTTCAGCGCGCTGCTGAATAAAGAGTTCCGCCCGAAAACCGATCAGGCGCGCTCTGCCGTAGAAAGCGCGGTTAAAACCCTGGCGCAGCAGGCGCTGGAAAACACCGTGACCTTCTCAAACGATACCTACCGCACCATTCAGAACCTGATTGCCGGTATTGACGAGCAGCTTTCGCAGCAGGTGAACCAGATCATTCACCACGAGGAGTTCCAGAAGCTGGAGAGCGCCTGGCGCGGCCTGAGCTACCTGGTGAACAACACCGAAACCGACGAGATGCTGAAGATCCGTTTTATGAGCATCTCCAAGCAGGAGCTGGGCCGCACCCTGAAGCGCTACAAGGGCGTGGGCTGGGACCAGAGCCCGATCTTCAAGAAAATCTACGAGCAGGAGTACGGCCAGTTCGGTGGCGAGCCGTTTGGCTGCATCGTGGGCGACTACTACTTCGACCACAGCCCGCAGGACGTTGAGCTGCTGGGCGAGATGGCGCGCATCGGCTCTGCGGCCCACTGTCCGTTCATCACCGGCACCGCGCCGGGCGTGATGCAGATGGAGTCCTGGCAGGAGCTGGCTAACCCGCGCGACCTGACCAAAATCTTCCAGAACACCGAATACGCTGCCTGGCGTTCACTGCGTGAATCCGAAGATGCCCGCTATCTGGGTCTGGTGATGCCGCGCTTCCTGTCGCGCCTGCCGTACGGTATTCGCACCAACCCGGTGGACAGCTTCGATTTTGAAGAGCAGACCGACGGCGCGAACCACAACAGCTACTCCTGGGCAAACGCTGCCTATGCGATGGCGGCCAACATCAACCGCTCCTTCAAAGAGTACGGCTGGTGCACCTCGATTCGCGGCGTGGAATCCGGCGGGGCGGTGGAAAACCTGCCGTGCCACACCTTCCCAAGCGATGACGGCGGCGTGGACATGAAGTGCCCGACCGAGATCGCCATCAGCGACCGTCGTGAAGCGGAACTGGCGAAAAACGGCTTTATGCCGCTGGTGCACCGCAAAAACTCCGACTTCGCCGCCTTCATCGGCGCGCAGTCCCTGCAAAAACCGGCCGAGTACCACGACCCGGATGCCACCGCTAACGCGCGCCTGGCCTCCCGTCTGCCGTACCTGTTCGCCTGCTGCCGTTTTGCTCACTACCTGAAGTGCATCGTGCGCGACAAAATCGGCTCCTTCCGCGAGCGCGAAGAGATGGAACGCTGGCTGAACGACTGGGTGATGAACTACGTGGACGGCGACCCGGCTAACTCCTCCCAGGAAACCAAGTCCCGCAAACCGCTGGCGGCGGCGGAAGTGCAGGTGCAGGAAATCGAAGACAACCCGGGCTACTACGCCGCGAAGTTCTTCCTGCGTCCGCACTACCAGCTGGAAGGTCTGACCGTTTCCCTGCGTCTGGTATCTAAACTGCCGTCGCTGAAGACGAAGGACGCGTAAGAGCGTCAGACTGCTGACTACGTGCGTTTTGTGAGTTTCGCCCGGCGGCGCTACGCTTGCACGGGCCTACAATCAAACGTGCAATCAATTGATATCGTTGCTCAATGTAGGCCGGGTAAGCACAGCGCCACCCGGCAAGAAAGACGGCTAAATTGCTAATGCTGTCCTTAACTGGTTCCACAATAAAGCACAGTAATAAAGACTTCACATTCATTCCGTTATTTCGGGGGAATGTAAGACTGTCAAATGACACGGGTCGTTTGATATGAGGCAGAGGTAAAATATGGACGGTTTTATTCAGCCCCATGCTTTCCTGTTTGCCATATAAGAGCTTTTTCGAAAGCAATATTGTTCATCCACGAAGAGTAGATATTATGGCTATTGATATGTTTCTGAAGGTCGAGGGTGTTACGGGCGAATCTAAAGATTCTAACCACACCGGCTGGACTGATATTACCTCCTTCTCCTGGGGCGCGTCCCAGCCAGGTAATATGAGCGTTGGCGGTGGCGGCGGTGCCGGTAAAGTGAACTTTAACGATCTGCACGTTAACGCTCTGATCGACAAATCCACTACAGCAATCCTGAAACACTGCGCAAGCGGTAAACACCTGACCAAAGTTGAACTGTCCGTCTGCAAAGCGGGTGGTCAGCAGGTTGAATACACCCGCATCACCCTGGAAGACGTTCTCGTGACTTCCGTTCAGTACACGGGTGCAGACAACGGCGATACCGTTGGCGTGACCTATGCATTCCAGGCTGCGAAAGTGAAACAGCAGTACTGGGAGCAGACCACTGCCGGTGGTAAAGGTGCTGAAAGCAGCGCTGGCTGGAACATCAAAGAAAATAAAGAAGCGTAACAGGAGTGGGCCCGAAAGGGCTCACTTTAGCCTGTACTTTCTAAAAGGGAAAATACTTATGCGTCCTGCTTTTGGTGCCGCCTGGAACAGATTCAGAGAAGTTAATGTCAATGTCGAAACGGTGGGCAAATTATTGGGTGGAAAAGTCCAGCACAATATTGAAGCCGGAATTTTTCAAAATGCATGCCCCATTCGTATGAGCTACGTTTTAAATTATTGTGGCGTTCCAATTCCCTCCAACAGCAGATATGCGACGGTTACGGGGAGTGATAAAAAACGTTACATGTATCGCGTAAAGGATATGATTGCTTTTCTGCCAACTGTACTGGGTAATGCAGATATGACGGTGACGTCTCCAACACCAAGCCAATTTGCAGGTAAACAAGGTATTATTATCTTTAGCGGTCACGGCTGGAGCGATGCCACTGGACATGTCACGCTCTGGAATGGGAATATTTGCTCCGATGATTGCCATTTCTTGGGTTCTCCCGGTAATGGTTCGTTTATTCCTGGCAGCGCTACGCTCTGGAGCCTGAAATGAAACGTTTACTCGCTTTCGTACTCGCGTTAAATACCTCATATACCATCGCCCATACTCTCCCGGACGTTAACACCTTTTCTCAACAACAGATTTTTGAAAACTGGGTGCAGAATCGCTGTATCGGCAAGATTGCGGACAGTGCGACGCTGAAAAATGATGCAAAGGCAAGCGCCGCAGCATGGCTGGAAGTCAGTAACCTGCCTGCCGAGAATTTCGAAAAAGCCGACGAGGTTATTAACTCCTTACTGAAACAAAAGCTAGGTGGTACGGCACCGGTAAACTATGAGGTATTAAAGTGCAGCTTAATTTCCCATAGCGATGCGATTCGCCAACTCAATGTCCAAAAATAAACTTTCTGCAAAGGCTACACATTAAAAATACAAGGAGTTTCCATGGCAAGTCCGTCAAACGTTGCTCCAGGTTACTGTGTCGTTCAGCAACCCGGCACTCTGGATTTTCAGGCAAGACAGCTATTTGGCACTGCGCGCAATGAAAAATCCGAGTATTTTATGCAATTGAATAAAGACACTGCGTGGCTCAAACCCGGACAAATATTAATTGTTGCTGATCCGCTTGGCGATAATCAAACTCAACAGATCAATAGCTTAGCCATTGCGAAAAAGAAGGTGACCAACGCGCTTGCGACTTTGGATGGAGCCACCGCTGAGTTTTTGAAAAATAATTATGATAATATAAAAGCCATGACAGGCTGGGGCGATACAATCGTCGGGGGCGTGAGCGGTACAGGTGAGTCATATTTTAAGCAAATTGAAAATATTTTAATTAAAATTGAAGCCACCTATCAAAATCAGTACAGGACACAAGGTGCGCTTTTTGGCCAACAATTTTATGCTGAGCGCAATGCGCTTTTCGCGCAATTGAAACCCTTGTTAAATAAAATAACTAAAAAACAGCTTAAGTTTAAAGATTATGCGGATCTTAAGAGAGCATTAGGACTGTCCACGAAATCAATAGTCCATGAATGGAGTACAGTTGGTATTGGTGCAATCCCTGGCTACTCAACATATATTGACAGAGCAGCCAGAATTTCCTCTTACCTGAAAGCAGGTGGATGGGTTGCTTTAGGTTTTTCTTTTATGAATACGTCTAACGAAGTTTATCATGCCTGCACTACTGGAAGAGAACATGAGTGCAGCAGAGTTGCAGTGACAGAATATAGCAAATTTGGAGGCGGTGTCGCTGGTGCTGCATTAGGCTCCTCCCTTGCGGCTCCTGTTTGTCTTGCATTAGGTGTGCCCACAGCGGGGACAGGTACACTCATCTGTGGTTTAGTGGTTGGTGCAGTCGGGGCAGCGGGCGGAACACAAATCGGTGGGTTTGCAGGAGAACAGCTAAACAATTTAATTTTTAGCGGAGAATAAAGTGATTTTTAATAATATTTACTCTGCTGTTATTATCTGTCTCTTTATTGCTTTTATAGGCATAGTTATTTCATTTTATATAGACTATCGGAAAAATTATCGCCAGGTTACTCAAATATATGCGATATTAACAAATCAACAGTTGCTCAAAAAAGAAGATTATCAAACCTGGCAAAATCTTGGGTTCTGGGGATTTGGTTTCCTCACCACAATTTTATCACGGGTCTTACAGGGTAAGCGTGTGAGATTAACTGAGTGTCGTTGGCTTGAGCCACAGTCGTGCAATAAAATTTTTTCTGATTTTGATTTGTCATGGGTTAAGTCGTATAGAAGAAAAATACTTATTGCCACTGTTATATTTTTACTGCTGTTAATTCTTTCGAGCATTAATAGTGTCTAATTTTATGTTGAAAATTTTAACGATGCCTTTCTGAATTAACCCCCAAACCCCGCCGTTCTCACCCCCGAGAGCGGCAGCGTTTGAGCGCTAATCATACCAGCAGGAATACGCCATGCGATTCACGATTATTTCTACGAAACCCGGTCATCAGCCGCCGCAAAGCAGCTGTGATTTTTATGCCCCGGGCGGCACCATTGGGCGCGGTACGGATAACAATCTGGTGCTGCCGGACAATGACCGCACCATCTCGCGTTTGCAGGCCATCGTTCACGTCGACGCCAGTGGCGAATGCCGCGTCACGAACCGCGGCAGCGTTACCCGCGTGGTACTGAATGATATCCCGCTGGAGCGTGGGCGTCAGGTTGAGCTTCAGGATGGGGATATTCTCGGTATTGATGATTATCGCATTGAAGTCAGCGAACTCATTCATGACACCCAGCCCGTAAGCCGCATGGCGGCAAGCATGCAGCAGGCGCGTCCAGCGGCGACACCTGCGCCAGCACCGCAACCGAAACCGGCCAGCGCCGCGCCTCGCGGAAAAGCTGAACCTACGGCCGTGCCGTCGGAAATCTGGGACAGCCTGATGCAGGAGTTTTCCATCTCCGACAGCATCTCCAGCAACCGGGCAAAACCACAGCCCGCGGCCTCCCACGACCCGTTCTCCCAGCCTGCGGCCCCGGAGCGGAATGCCGAAGATCCGCTGGCAATGTTTAACGACGCCGAACCGTCGCTTGAACGTAAAAACGTTGACCCGGACACGCTGTTCAGTGATGAAGCGTTGTTTAAAAAAGAGAGCATCTTTGACGATGTCACCCCTTCAACGCTGGTACAGCCGGACGAAAGCAAACCTGCCCAGCCAAAGGAAGAGGCGTCTGACGAACTCGATCCGTTAGCCCTGTTTGGCGGGTCGGCGAGCGCACCTGCCGCGCGTCACGATGACCCTCTCGGCCTGATGGGCGGCGCGCCGTTAACCCATCCGGATGAAATCGTGGCCGATAAGCCGGAGCCAAAGCCTGAACCGCAAGCCGCACAGGAAGAGGATGCGCTGGCCAGCTCACCGCTGTTCGATCCGGAACCGACTGAACCACAGGACGCGCCGCGCGCGGAAGAGGAGCCCGCGCGCCCCGATTACGCTGGCTTCACCATGCCAACACCGCAGGCCGTGGCGCGCAGCAACGCGCAGGCGCCTAAAGGCCGACTGCGTATCGACCCGGTTAAAAACGCTGCATCGCCTGCTGCCTCCGCGCAGACCGGCGAGCGGGGCGAGGTGCTTCAGGGCGAACTGCTGGAGGCGCTGCTGGAGGGCATGGGCCTGAGCGAAATGCAGCCGGTACCGCAATTCGACCGGGAAAATATGCGTCAGCTGGGGCAGATCCTGGGCATGTTCTCGCAGGGGACCGTGGCGCTGCTCTCCTCGCGCTCCATCCTCAAGCGTGGGGTGAAAGCCGATATGACCATGGTGCTCGACGATGCGAACAACCCGTTCAAACTGTTGCCGACCGGGAAAACGGTGCTGATCCAGATGTTCGGCACGCCGATGCCGGGCTTTATGCCGCCGACCAAATCGGTGCGTGATGCGCTGATCGATCTCCAGGCACACCAGCTAGGGATGATCTCTGGTATCCGCGCCATTATCGCCGCCATGCTGCAATCCTTTAACCCGGAACAACTGGAAGAGCAGGCGAAGCAGAACGGGATGACGTCACGCCTGGCGCTGCCGGGCAGCCGTAAAGCCGCGCTGTGGGATTATTTCGTTCGCAGCTATGGCGAGACGGCGGGCGAGATCGAGGACGACTTCCATACCCTGTTTGGCGAAGCCTTCCTCCATGCCTATGACATGGAGGTCAATCAGTACAAAGACTCACAAAGCGGATCGGAAGAAAAATGAATATCGCAACGGCTTCTCTCTCCCGCCAGGGGACGCGCGCCAGCAACCAGGATCAGACGGGAGAAACCATCGGGGAACGTTCAGCCTGCTTTGTCGTCTGTGACGGCATCGCGGGCCTGCCGGGCGGCGAGGTGGCCGCTGAGCTGGCCCGCAACAGCATTATTTCCCGCTTTGACGGCGACAAGCACCTGAATGCGCAGCATATTCGTGACTACGTCCAAACGGCGAACCGCACCATCCTCAGCGAACAACAGGCCGTGCAGGACTATCGCCGGATGGGCACCACGCTGGTCAGCCTGTTTATCGACAGGGATTACCGTCTGGCTTACTGGGCGCACGCCGGAGACAGCCGCCTGTACCTGTTTCGCCGCGGCTGGCTGTGGCATGTCACCACCGATCACAGCCTCGTCCAGCAGATGAAAGATGCCGGGCATCAGACCGACGATCTCAACAGCAACCTGCTGTATCTGGCGCTGGGTATTGAGAATGGCGGACCGGAAGCGAGCTACAGCGATGTCGTGCAGGTTGAGGACGGTGATGCCTTCCTGCTCTGCACCGACGGTTTCTGGCACGGCGTCAGCGAAGAGCAGATGAAGCAGTCGCTGCACATGGTCAATACGCCACAGGAGTGGCTGACCTTAATGAACCAAATCATTCAAAAGAATGCCGAACAGGAGGGCAATGCTCAGGATAACTATACCGCCGTGGCGGTGTGGATGGGCAACCCTCAGGACACCACTTTGCTGCATACGCTCTCTGACGCAGCACAATTTCTTCCCTGCGGAACTGATTAGACACACAAGGATTGATATGAAACTTTGGCTATCGGGTTTGGCTCTTCTGACAGTGGCGACCACCGCACAGGCTGAAAACTTCCGCATCGTGCAGTCCCCTGCGCAGAAGCTGGATATCTGGATCGACAACATTAAAGACAATACGCCGCAAAGCTGGTGTAAGGCGGACGTGGCGCTGCGTATCGTGGCGAACGGCAAGAAAGAGGTTTCGGTGCTGGAAAACTTCGTGCCGCGCCTTGGCTCGCTGCTGGAGCACCAGTGCAGCAAGCTGAATACCCTGAACTGGACGCTTAACGATCCGGAAGGCACGACGCTTGCCCGGGGCACAGCGGCTAAAGCGCAGGACTGGGCGCTGGTGGTGAAGCAGCAGGAAACGGCGGCGGCAACGACCACCACCTCAGGCGCGCTGCTGCCGCCTGACCAGAATCCGGAGACGCACACCGTGGCGGCAGATCGTACGCCATGGCAGGAGTTCACCCTTCAGGACGGTTGCCATCTGCGCACCTTCTGGGAGGGCGGTTCCTCCGCGCCAGCGCTGTTTATTCCGGATTCCGACACCACCCGCTGCGGCAACGGCAGCTGGCTCAGCGGCCACACCGTGGTGACGCAGAACCGTAACGGGACGCAGAAAGCGATTCCGGTCACCTACATTCACGGCTTCCCGGTGATGGGGCTGAACAACGCGGTCGATCCTGAAAAGGCGCTGATCACCTCCGTCAACAAAGAGCGCATGGTCTTCAGCACCCAGAACAGCGACCAGAGCTGGATGATCCTGCCGTACGACAGCACCCTGAACGGCTGGAAGAGCAACGGCACGGTGGCGGTGGAAATCACCCGTGAGATCGCCAGCGACGACGCCAGACTCCAGGCGCGTATCGCAGAGGTGAAGAAGATCTGGAACGCATGGGTTGCACCGGGCGCGGAGCTGAACGTTGTTCTGATTGACACGCTGCGTCCGCAGTTGCGCGATCCGGCAGTGGGCGCCTGGCGCGCGGCGAATTAAGGAGGGGCTATGAATACGCTTTATCAACGTCTGGCGGGGGAGTCGATTAGCGACGCGCTGCTTCGCCTGGAAGCCGATATCAAAGCCCGTCCGGCGGATGCCGATCTGCGCGCTGCGTTTGTGCAGTTTCTGATCCTCAGCGGCAACTGGGCGCGCGCCCTGACCCAGCTGAAAAGCTGGCTGGCGCTGAAGCCGCAGGCAAAACCGACCGTAACGCTGCTGGAGCAGGCCATTCAGGGTGAACAGCAGCGGGCGCGCGTGTTCGCGGGAGAGGTACGACCGGCAATGCCCGAGGCGCAGTGGCCGTGGCTGACGACGTTAGCCCAGGCGCTGACCGAAAGCGCAGGGCAAGCGCAAACGCTGCGCCTGGCGGCACTCGAACAGGCCCCGGCAAGCCGCGGGCAGGTCACGCTGGAGAATGAAGAGAGCCATACCTTTGAATGGCTGATGGACGGCGATGCCCGTCTGGGGCCGGTGTGTGAAACCCTGGTCAATGGCCGTTATTTCTGGGTGCCGTTCTGCGCCATCGACGCGATCCGTTTTCAGGCTCCGGCCAGCGTGACCGATCTGGTGTGGCGTCATGCGCTGGTCCGCCTCATGGACGGCACCGAGCAGGTGTGTCAGATCCCGGCTCGTTATCCGTTTGCTGACGGGGCGCCAGACAGCGTTAAGCTGGGGCGCACCACCGAATGGCTCCCGCTGGACGATGACGGCGTCCTGTATGAAGGCATGGGACAGAAAGCCTGGCTGAGCGAGCAAAGCGAAAGCCCGCTGCTTACCCTGAGCCTGGTGACATTTACCTCGGATGGTGCGGATGAGTAATCCCGCTGGCGAAGGCGATCTGCTGCGCAGCGGCTGGCAGGCCCGCAGCAGGCAGGAGAAAGTGGGGGCGCGCGACAAAATGCAGCCCTCACTGCTGGATCGCCTGACGGATAACGATCCGGAAAAAAAACGCGAGTCCGCCAACAGCAATCTGATTACCCACGCCGCGCTGCGTCGTAACGTCCTGCGGGATTTACAGTGGTTGTTTAACACCATTAACCACGATGCCTCCAGCGATCTGAGCGGGCTGACGCAGGTGAGCCGTTCCGTCGTGAATTTTGGCGTGGCGCCGCTGGCGGGGAAAAGAATGTCCGATATTGAATGGCACGACATTCAGCGCAAGCTCACCGAAGCGATTATTAACTTTGAACCGCGGATCCTGCCGCAGGGGCTTCAGGTTCGCTGCGTGTCCGATACCTCTTCGTTAGATCTGCACAACGTTCTGTCTATCGAAATCAAAGGTCGCCTGTGGTGCGTGCCGTATCCGCTGGAGTTTCTCTTTCGCACCGACGTCGATCTTGAGAACGGCCATTTTGAACTGAAGGATGCGGGGTAATTATGGAAAGCAAACTGCTCGAATATTACAACCGTGAACTGGCCTATCTGCGCGAGATGGGCGCAGAGTTCGCCGAGCGCTACCCGAAAGTGGCGGGGCGGCTCGGCATGCGCGGCATCGAAGTGGCGGACCCGTACATTGAGCGCCTGATGGAAGGTTTCGCCTTCCTGACCTCCCGCGTGCAGATGAAAATGGACGCCGAATTCCCGCGCTTTTCACAGCGTATGCTGGAGATGATTGCGCCAAATTATCTGGCGCCTACGCCGTCGATGGCGATCGCTGAAATTCAGCCCGACAGCAGCCGCGGCGACCTGAGCAAAGGCTTTATTGTGCCGCGCGGCACCATGATGGACAGCCTGGCGCTGAAAAAAACCGGCGTTACGTGCAGCTATACCACGGCGCACGAGGTGAACCTGCTGCCGTTAAAAATTGAGCGGATCGAGCTGGGCGGCGTTCCCGCCGATCTGCCGCTGGCTCAGCTCGGCCTGAGCCAGCGGGGGATCAGCAGCGCCTTACGGATCCGCATTGCCTGCGATGGCCCGCAGCATCTCGGGCACCTGGACTTTGACCGCCTGGAGTTCTTCTTAAGCGGCCCGGACATCGAGGCGCTGAAGCTGCTGGAGCTGGTGATGGAGCACCACGCGGGTATTGTCTGCCAGACGGTCAGCAAGCAGCCCCAGCGCCAGCTGCTGTCGTCTGACGCCCTGCGTCAGGAAGGCTTTAATGCGGACCAGGCGCTGCTCCCGGACGATCTGCGCAACTTCGACGGCTATCGCCTGTTGCAGGAGTACTTTGCGTTCCCGGCGCGTTTTCGTTTCATCAGCCTGAGCGGGCTGGGCAAGCTGATCCAGCGCTGCGAAGACGAAAAAGCGTTTGATATCTTCATTCTGCTCGACAAGAGCGACGATCAGCTGGAGCGCGTGGTGGATGCCAGCCACCTGGCGCTGCACTGCACGCCGGTGATCAACCTGTTCCCGAAAGTGGCGGCCCGGCAGAAGCTGAGCGAAAGCCAGCATGAATACCACCTGGTGGTGGATAACATCCGCCCGCTGGATTATGAAATTTATGCCGTGAAAAAAATCTATGCCAGCGCGGATGGGCAACGGGACGACCAGACGTTTCGTCCGTTCTGGAGTACCTGGAGTGGCGACGCGGGCAACTACGGCGCCTATTTTTCCCTGCGCCGTGAGCAGCGCGTTCTCTCCGAGCACGCGCTGCGCTATGGCACCCGCACGGGCTATATCGGCTCGGAGGTCTTCGTCTCGCTGGTGGATGCGCAGCACGCGCCGTGGCAGGAGAATTTGCGCTACATTTCCGCCGAGGTGCTGTGCACCAGCCGTGACCTGCCGCTGATGCTCCAGCAGGAGCTGGGGCAGTTTATTATGGCCGACTCCATGCCGGTGAAGGCGTTAACCCTGCGTAAAGGCCCGACGCCGCCGCGTCCGGCGCTGGCCGAAGGGTTCAGCACCTGGCGGCTCATTAGCCAGCTGCAAATGAACTACCTCAGCCTGATGGACAGCGAAAACGAAGAGGGCGCTGCCGCGCTGCGTCAGCTGTTAGGGCTGTACGCCAACCTGGCCGAGACGCCGGTTGCTCGTCAGGTGGATGGCGTTCGTCACTGCGTGCTGGAGCCGGTGCACCGTCGCGTGCCTGAACCCGGCCCGGTGGTGTTCGCCCGCGGGATCGGCATCACCCTGACGGTGGACGAACGCGCCTTTTCCGGCGCCAGCCCATGGCTTTTCGGCAGCGTGCTGGAACGCCTTTTTGCCCGCCTGGTCTCCATCAACAGTTTTACGGAGTTCACGCTCAAGAGCCAGCAGCGTGGTGAAATCGGCTACTGGGCGCCGCGCATGGGTAAAAGGGCGCTGGTATGAGTGAAGTTGCCCCTGCAACGCTGCGCGTGCATCGCCTGACGCCGCTGCCCGATGCGTTCTGGCGCGGGGTGCGCGAGACGCCGTGGCGCTATGATCTGTTCCAGCTGTTAAGACGCATTGATGCCCAGGGCGGTGAACGTTACCCGCTGGGGCGCGCGCCGCTGCCTAAATTTGAGCCGCTGCGTATTGGTCAGCAGCCTTCAATGGGCTTTGCGCCGTCAACGGTTGCTGAGGTCCGGCAGCGGGAAGAGAACGGACTGCATGACGTTTCCATACTGAGCTTCGGCCTGTTTGGTCCTAACGGCCCGCTGCCGGTGCACATGACTGAGTATGCCCGCGAGCGTATTCATCATCATCAGGATCACAGCCTCAGCGCGTTTGCCGACCTCTTTCACCACCGCCTGACGCTGCTGTTCTACCGCGCATGGGCGGACGCGCAGCCTGCCGTTTCACAGGATCGCGACGACAACAGGCGCTTCGAAGGGTATCTGGCATCGCTGATTGGCATGGGGCAGCCTGCCCAGATGTCGAAAGGCAGCCTAAGCGCGCACGCCCGCTTTACTCACGCCGGGCACCTGACCCGACACGGGCGGGACCCGGAAGGGCTGGAGAAAATCCTGCGCAACTATTTCAACGTGCCGGTCAGGCTGGTGGCCAACGTCCCGCAGTGGATGCCGCTCTCAACGCGGGAGCAGGCACAGCTGGGCGAGGGGCGGCGTATGCCGCGCATGGGAGAGTCCGCTTTTCTCGGCATTGCGGTACGCGACGTGCAGCATAAATTTCGGCTTGAGATTGGCCCGTTGAGCGCAGACGACTACAACCGTTTTCTGCCGGGCGAAGGGTGGGTGACCGAGCTGCGCGACTGGGTGCGACAGTACGCCGGGGTGGAATTTGAATGGGAAACACGGGTGATCCTGCGCGCCGATGCGGTGCAGGGCGCTACGCTCGGTAGCGCCGGGCGATTAGGGTACAACACCTGGCTCGGCCTTCAGCCTCAGCCTGTTCCGCGTGGCGATCTGGTGTATCGCGCAGAGCGATAATCCTTCCGTATACCGAATCATTGTTAATGGAAACTAACATGTCAGAAATTAGCCGTGCCGTGCTTTTCGGCAAACTGGATACGCTGTTATTTACCTCTCTGGAAAGCGCGACTGCCTTCTGTAAGCTGCGCGGCAACCCGTACGTTGAGCTGGTGCACTGGCTGCATCAGCTGATGCAGCAGCAGGATGGCGATCTGCAACAGGTCATCCGTCACTTCGCCCTTGATGAACAGCAGCTGACACGCGATATCGTGGCGGCGCTGGATGCCCTGCCGCGTGGCGCGAGTTCCGTGTCTGATCTTTCCGAGCATATCGACAGCGCCGTCGAGCGCGCCTGGGTCTACGGCTCGCTGAAGTTTGGCGTCAGCCGCATCCGCGGCGGCCATTTGCTGATCGGCATACTGAAAACGTGGAATCTGGCTAATGTGCTGAAAAGCATTTCGGCGCAGTTCACCCGTCTTAACGTCGAGGTGCTGATCGAGCAGTTCGACGCCATTTGCGCCAGCAGCAAAGAGAGCCAGCAGGCCGCCGCCGCTGCGGACGCGCCTGCCGGGGCAGTACCGGCTGCGCAGGGCACGCTGGCGCAGTATGGTCAGGATCTGACGGCGCGCGCCCGGGAAGGGAAAATCGACCCGGTTGTGGGGCGCGATGAAGAGATCCGCCAGATGGTCGATATTCTGATGCGTCGTCGCCAGAACAACCCCCTGCTGACCGGGGAAGCCGGCGTCGGGAAAACGGCGGTGGTGGAAGGGCTTGCGCTGCGTATCGCTGACGGCGACGTGCCGGAGCCGCTGCAAAACGTTCAGCTGTGGCTGCTGGATATCGGCATGCTTCAGGCCGGCGCGGGCATGAAAGGGGAATTTGAGGCGCGCCTCCAGGCGCTGATTAACGAGGTGCAGTCCAGCGCCACGCCAATTATTCTGTTTATCGATGAGATCCACACCCTGATTGGCGCTGGCGGTCAGCAGGGCACCGGCGATGCCGCTAACCTGCTCAAACCTGCCCTGGCGCGCGGGCAACTGCGCACCATCGGCGCGACCACCTGGGCGGAATACAAAAAATACATTGAGAAAGATCCGGCGCTGACCCGCCGTTTCCAGACCGTACAGGTTCACGAGCCGGACGAAGCCAAAGCCGTGCTGATGCTGCGCAGCACCGTGTCGCCGCTGGAAACTCATCATCAGGTTTTACTCCTCGACGAAGCGGTCAGCGCGGCGGTGAAACTGTCGCATCGCTATATTCCTGCGCGTCAGCTGCCGGATAAAGCGGTGGCGCTGCTGGACACCGCCTGCGCGCGCGTGGCCGTCAGCCAGAGCGCGCCGCCTGCCCAGTTGGAAGACTGTCTGCGTCACCTGGCGGCCCTGGACGTGGAGCTGGAGATTGCTGAACGCGAAGCGCGCGTGGGGGCGGGTGATCCGGCGCGTGTGGCGGCCTTAACCGCCGAACGTGACGCGTTCGAAACCCAGCGCGAAGCCCTGGCCCGTCGCTGGGAAGAAGAGCGCACGCGGGTGCAGGAGATTATCCTTCTGCGTGCCGCGCTGTTTGCGGCGGGTGATGAGGATACGGCTGAACTGCGCGGCCAGCTGGCAGAACAGCAGCAGGCGCTGAAGACCTTACAGGGTGACGAACCGCTGCTGTTTGCCGCGGTGGATGAGAACGTGGTGGCTGCGGTGGTCTCAGACTGGACCGGGATCCCGCTGGGCCGGATGGTGAAAAATGAGATCGACGCGGTGCTGAATCTGGCCGACACGCTGAACCAGCGGGTTATTGGTCAGCGTCACGGTCTGGATCTGATTGCCCGTCGGGTAAAAACCTCGCGGGCGAAGCTTGACGATCCGAACAAACCGGTCGGCGTATTCATGCTCTGCGGGCCATCCGGCGTGGGTAAAACTGAAACCGCGCTGGCGCTGGCGGAGTCGCTTTACGGCGGCGAGCAGAACGTCATTACCATCAACATGAGTGAATTCCAGGAAGCGCACACCGTTTCGACGTTAAAAGGTGCGCCTCCGGGCTATGTGGGCTATGGTGAAGGCGGCGTCTTAACCGAGGCCGTGCGCCGCCGTCCCTACAGCGTGGTGCTGCTGGATGAAATTGAAAAAGCGCACCCGGACGTGCACGAGATCTTCTTCCAGGTCTTCGACAAGGGCTGGATGGAGGACGGCGAAGGGCGTCACATTGATTTCCGTAACACCATTATTATTCTGACCTCTAACGTCGGCACCGACCTGATCGCAGCCATGTGCGCCGACCCGGAACTGATGCCGGAGCCTGACGCGTTAAGCGGCGCCCTGCGCCAGCCGCTGCTGGAGGTGTTCCCGCCTGCGCTGCTGGGCCGCCTGCTGGTGGTGCCGTATTACCCGCTGAGCGACGAGATGCTGGGGCAGATTGTGCGTCTTCAGCTCAGGCGAATTCAGCGTCGTCTGGAAGAGAATCACAACATTATTTCTGAATTTGACGACAGCGTGGTCGAACAGATTGTTCAGCGCTGTACCGAGGTTGAGTCGGGCGGGCGTATGGTGGATGCGATTCTGACCAATACGTTGCTGCCTCAGATGAGCCAGATTTTACTTACCGCCAGCCGCAGCGACGAGCAGTACCGACGTCTGCATGTCACCTGCGAGCAGGGCGAGTTCCACTGTCAGTTTGCCGCGTAATAATCATCAAGAGAACTGTAAAAGATGACGGATAATGATAACAATCGGACTGTCCCAAACGCGCTCCCGGTCGGGTACCGTTTCAATGAGTTTGAGATAAAAGAGGTGATTGGCGGCGGCGGATTCGGCATCGTCTATCGCGCCTGGGATCACCAGCTCGAACGCACTATCGCTATCAAAGAATTTATGCCTTCCTCCCTCGCCGTGCGCGGCGAGGATATGACGCTGGTGCTGCGCAGCGAGCGCTTCGGCAAAGCGTTTTCTGCCGGTCTGAACAGCTTCATCCAGGAAGCCCGCCTGCTGGCGCGCTTTAACCACCCGAACCTGCTGCACGTACTGCGTTTCTGGGTGCAAAACGACACGGCCTATATGGGGACGCTGTTTTACAGCGGTACCACGCTGTCGCGTCTGCGCGAAGAGAAACCGGAGCTGATTAACGAGGCGTGGATCCGCCGCATGCTGCCAATGCTCTTCGGCGCCATCAAAACGATCCACGACGAGGGTTATCTGCACCGCGACATCTCGCTGGATAACATTCAGATTCAGGATAACGGCCTGCCGGTGCTGCTCGATTTCGGATCGGCGCGCCGCACCATTGGTAATCTCTCGGATGAGACGGAAACCATGCTGCGTCCGGGCTTCGCGCCTATCGAGCAGTATACCGACGACAATGAAAGCGAGCAGGGGCCGTGGACGGATATCTACGCGCTCGGCGCCGTATTGCGCACCCTCATCGTCGGCTCTCCGCCGCCGGTCAGCGTGGTGCGTTCGATTCAGGATACCTGCAAACCGCTGGTGGAGCTGATGCCGCAGGGCTATTCCATCCCGTTGCTACAGGCCATCGACAAGGCGCTGGCGCTGCATATGGAAGACCGTCCGCAATCCATTGAGGAGTTCGCGGCGCTGATCGAGATGCCCGTCGCCGGTATCGACGAGGTGCTTACCGCGAAGAAGACCGGCACGATGCTGGTGCCGGTGGAAGAGGAGACATCTGCTTCCGCGCTGGACTGGCGACGTTACAAGCTTCCGGGGCTGGTGGCCGCGGGCGTGCTGGTTGGGGTGGTTGCCGGTGCGATGCTGTTCGGCGGCGACAGTCAGGAAACGCCAGAGCAGACGGCGCAAACGCCTGCCGTGAGCCCTCCGGCTGAGACCTCCGCCCAGGCGGAAACCAGACCGGCAACGGCAGACGTGAGCGAGCCGGTTGCGCCACCTGCTACGGCGCAGCAGAGTGCGCCGCCTGTCGACGCCAGCCCGGTCGCGCTGGTCTACATCCGCATGCTTGATGGTGAGACGCTGAAGGTGAACGGCGAGTCTAAAGCGCTGCGTCCGGGCAATAACGGTTACGCATCGCTGAAATTGCCTGCGGGCGAGACCCGCATTGAACTGGAAGGCAATGGAAGAACGCGTACCCAGACGCTGGATATTGCGAAGCCAGGCACCTGGCTGGTGAATCCGTAAGCCTGCGGGTAACAGGACGGAGCGAATGTATAACATCAAGTTTGTCTATCTGTTCCACGAGAACGTCTCGCCAGCGCTGTTTGCGAAAATAATCCGCCCGTCCGTTGCCGGACAGTGGATTATGTCGGTTCCCGACCATTCGCTGCGCTCGCTCTTCACGCGCTACGATCTGCTGCGCACGATCACCGGTGCGAATCCTTATCAGTCCGGGCGCGATACCCGCACGCTGATCGCGCAGGATTTAGAGATGGGCAGAGTGGTTGCCATTGACGAAAGTTTTCGTGACTGGTCATCAGTAACGGAAATTTTTTACATCAATGCCAAAGGGCAACTCCAGGCTGCCTCGCTGGTCGGCCTGGGCTGGTATCCGGTGAGTACGATTGTCGACCGCTACGAAACCATGGTGAGAACGTACGGATCTCGCCCTGCGCCAACGGTACTGCCAAAACAGGTGGTGAAATCTAAAACGGCACAGTTGCCGGATGAACCTACTCCGGGCAAGGACGGTAAAACCTATGCCGGGCAGCTTCAGAAGATGACCAAAGCAGAGCGCTGGCAGGCGCGTAAAGATCTGATTGCGAAGGGGAGCAATAGCCTTTATCCGGATGCCCAGATCGCCGCGAAGCGTCTGGCGGCGAATAATATCGCGGTGGAAAAAGCGAAGCTTGCGGAAAATATTTATAAGACCGTGAACCCGCTGGAAACCACACCGGGCGTGCCGGAGGGGTGGACAGATATCAGTAATGACGATGCGCTGTTAGGAAAGTTCGGGCTGAACAAATCAATGCTCTTTGACGATGATACGTCCCCCAATTTTCTGGCGCGCGTCTATCAACCGAAGCCGGAAGTGTTTGGTACAGATATGAACCCCACGCTGGTATTCAGGGGATCGCGCGAGCCTGGTTTCGCCTCTCTGTCTGAGAATGTCTCCTCTTTACTGACCAAAGGGGAGCTGGCGCCGGTGGTAAACGGGGCTGACTGGTCGAATAACTTCTCACAGGGCATGGGTATGGCTTCAGATTATTATAAAAAGGCCGTGAGTATCGGTAAGGAGCTGGCAAGGTCAGGCCAGAATATTGATATTGCCGGTCATTCCCTTGGCGGTGGCCTCGCCTCTGCAACCTCTATGGGCAGCGGAAAAGCGGGGTGGACGTTCAACGCCGCCGGCCTGAATGCCGGAACCGTAGAAAAATACGGCGGCAAGATATTAGGCAGTACGGATAATATCCAGGCTTATCGGGTTGAAGGTGAGCTGCTGACGAAGATTCAGGAAGTTAACCCCTGGGAGGATCTGAAAACGATGAAAGGGCATGTCCCTTCGTGGATCCTCAAAGAGGAAATCTCTGCGCTGAGCCCTAATGCTGCCGGAATACCCCACGATCTTCCCGGTGGAACCGGAAGCGCGCTGGACCGCCACGGGATTAATCAGGCGATTGATTGCATAGAGCAACAGAAGGACGAGGATATTTCGATAATCGGGAGTCGATTGTGAAAAAACGGTTGATGGCTTTTGTCGCGTTATGTTTTTTATTCATGATTCAGGGGTGTAAGCAGGATATGGACCTTAATCCACAGGACTACTTCAGCGGTCAGCAGCTTGAACTGGCGAAAGCGATTGAAGAAGGTGATGTCGACGCGGTGAAGACGCTTGCACCAGAAAGCGATCTTAATAAACCGGGAAAGCAGGATATGACCCTGCTTTTTTGGGCCATCGGCAACGCGATTAATGATAAAAAAACATCGCCCCATTTAAAGGTGATTACGTTGCTTGTTAAGGCCGGCGCAGATCCGCTCCAGCCTCGACCGCAGGGAAAAAGCAGCCCTGCCGAATTTGCCCTGAAGGGGGACAGCGCAGACTGGATCAACGCTATGCTGGACGGTGGCCTTTCGCCCAATGTGAAAGATAAGGTCTTCCACGAACCCATCATCTTCCAGTCGCTAAAAGCGAAAAATACAGAGACGCTGGAAGCCATGCTCGATAGCGGAGCTGACGTCAATGCAACCAATTCACTGGGTAAAACGCTGGTGTTTGATGCGCTGGATAACCAGGCTTACGATCATGTCTTGTTACTGCTCGATCGTGGAGCGGACCCGTCAGTTAAGGCTAAAAATGGCTGGTCAATGAGCAATGCGCTTGCGGACGCGCTGAGTGGACTTGATCGAGGCAGTGAGCAATACGAGAAGTTAAACGAAATAAAAGAGAAACTTATTCAGAAAGGGGGCGTGTGGCCACCTGCGCCGGTTAAGTGATTGCTCAACTTTCATGAAAGCCAGAGATAAGGTTTTTTCCGGAGTTTCCATTAGCCTGCACTCTTTGGATTTATAAAAACGAAAGTTCGTACCTCCAGACAAATCAACCCAGCATTGCATCAATCCAAAACCACCTCGTCGAAATTAGCTTTACGTTCATAAACGTTCCCAGCATAAACCATTACGGAATAAAGATTATGCTCAACCGAATTACCGTCCAGCTCCCGGTCGAGGGGCTGCTCTTCTGGAAACTCTCCGGCCGCGAAGCGATGTCCGAGTCGTTCGCGCTGACGCTGACCCTGCTTGGTACGGACGCGCGCATTGACCGCAGCAAGCTGCTGGGCCAGCCGGTCACGGTGACCATCCCCACGCAGAACCTGCTCACCCCCCGCTATATCAACGGCAAGGTGACGCGCGTGGCGGTGAGCGCCGTGGAGCTGACGGGCACCCGCTACGCGGTGTACCAGCTGACGGTGGAGCCGGACCTGTGGCCGATGAAGCGCGACCGTAACCTGCGTATCTTCCAGGGCCAGACGGTACCGCAGATTGTCAAAACCCTGCTGGGAGAGCACCAGGTTAACCTCGAAGACAAACTCACCGGCAGCTACCGCGTGTGGGACTACTGCGTGCAGTATCAGGAATCGAGCCTGGACTTCATCAGCCGCCTGATGGAGCTGGAGGGGATTGCGTACTACTTCAGCCACGAGGCGGACAAGCATACCCTGGTACTGACCGACGCCGCGACCCAGCACCAGCCGTTCAGCGGCTATGAGGTCATTCCTTACCATCAGACGCCGTCCGGCGGCAGTACGGATGAAGAGGGCATCAGCCAGTGGGCGCTGGAGGACAGCGTCACGCCGGGAATTTACAGCCTCGACGACTATGACTTCCGCAAGCCGAACGCGTGGCTGTTCCAGGCGCAGCAGAACCCGGCGTCCCCGAAACCGGGCAGCATCGACGTGTACGACTGGCCGGGCCGCTTTGTGGAGACAGGCCATGCGGAGTTCTACGCCCGCATCCGTCAGGAGCGCTGGCAGGTGGAGCATCAGCAGATTCAGGCGACGGCCACGGCGGCGGGCATTGCGCCGGGCCACATCTTTACCCTGACCAACGCGCCGTTCTTCAGTGACAACGGCGAGTATCTGGTGACGGCGGCGGGTTACCACTTCGAGGAGAACCGCTACGCGAGCGGTGAGGGGGAAACCATTCACCGCACCGATTTCACCGTTATCCCGGCGTCGGTGTCCTACCGTCCGGCGCAGAGCACGGCGTGGCCGCGCACCTACGGCCCGCAGACGGCGAAAGTCGTGGGACCGCAGGGGGAAAGTATCTGGACGGACAAATACGGCCGCGTGAAGGTGAAGTTCCACTGGGACCGTCTGGCGAAGGGCGATGACACCAGCTCCTGCTGGGTGCGCGTGTCGAGCGCCTGGGCGGGCCAGGGCTACGGCGGGGTGCAGATCCCGCGCGTCGGCGATGAGGTGGTGGTGGACTTTATCAACGGCGACCCGGACCGTCCGATTATCACTGGTCGCGTGTATAACGAAGCCAGCATGCCGCCGTGGGCGCTGCCTGCTGCCGCGACGCAGATGGGCTTTATGAGCCGCACCAAGGACGGTTCCGTGGACAACGCCAACGCCCTGCGCTTTGAGGACAAGGCGGGCGCAGAGCAGGTGTGGATCCAGGCCGAGCGTAATATGGACACCAGCGTCAAGAATGATGAAACGCACACCGTTGGCGGCGCGCGCAGCCATTACGTGAAGAAAAATGAGCTGCATCGCGTGGAGGCTAATCAGATCCAGGCGGTGAAAGGCGGAACCGAGATCCTGACGGGGAAAGGCAAGCTGGATGCAGCGGTGGAGCAGTATGTTATTGCTTCCGGGACGAAGCTGCGGCTGGTCTCGGGCGAGAGTGCTATTGAGCTTAACGCTAACGGCAAAATTAACCTGATCGGCAAAGAGTTCAACTTCTTCGTTGAAGGGGACGGCTATATCACCACGGGCGGCAAGCTGCACCTGAATACGTCGGGCACCCAACCGGGCACAACGGCGCCGGGGTCAGGGCATAAAGGGGATATTGATGCGGCGGTGCAGGAGAAATTTACGCCCCCGGAAGAGTAACCGCTTTCTGTCTGCCGCCGGGTTGTCCGTGGCGGCACGTAAAACCCTTTAGCAATTTTAGACGCGAGTTCACCGATGAAATACACCCTCCAGGAAGGTTCCTTTACCCTTTTTCCTGCCGCCTGGCAGGACAACAGCATGAACATCATTCGCGATGACGAAAGCGGGCTGTCCGTGGTGGTCAGCCGCGGCGTTATCCCGGATGGCAGCGACTACGAACAAGAGTTTCACCGCCAGTGGGACGTGCTGCGTCCTCAGATGGGTGAGATCGCCCAGAGCGAATTTCAGCACGTAAAAGCCGGGCCTGACGGAAAAATTAACGGGCTGGAAGTTGAGACCACCTTTGACCGTAACGGCCAGCGCCTGTGGCAAAAACAGCTGGCCGTGCAGACGCCGGGCAAACCGGTACTGATAATTTTTACCCTCTCGGCCTTAAAAGCCTTTACGGAAGAGGACGAGGCGCGCTGGAGCGCACTGAAGCAGAGTCTGACGCTAAACGACAACCGGAATGTGTAAGGCATGAGCGATAACAACGCGGCCCGTAAGGGCGACGAGATTATTCACTCCAGCATTTTTGCTGATATTACCAGCATTGTGGCGGAAGGTGCCGCCTATGCGGTGATTGGCGCGGCGGTGGGCGCGGCAGCGACCGTCGCGGCCCCACTGCTGGGAGCCGGGGCCGCAGCAGCAGGCGTGGCGGCGATTGGATCCAGCTGTCTGTTGAGCGGCATTATCGGCGGGGTTCTGGCGAACGTCGCCGGGATCACCGACGATATCAGCAACGCCGCTGAAGGGCTGGGTAACGCGCTTTTCCCGCCGTCGCCCGCGGGCAAAATCACCACCGGTTCGAGCAATGTTCTGACAAATAAACTTCCCGCTGCACGCGCCGCCGGGACGTTAACCCCTGCCGATACCCCGTCCCCTGAGCCGCAGTCGCCGGGCAGCTTTGCCGACTACGCGGGCATGCTGCTCTCCGCTGCCGGACAGTTCGGCAGCGAGATGTGGCAGCCGAGCGTCGCCTCTGCCGCCGCAGGGACCTCGCCGCTGGAAGAAGACAAGGTGGCGTGTGATAAACACTCCGGGCCGCAGTATCTGGCGGAAGGCTCGAAAAGCGTCTTCATCAACGGACAGCCTGCGGTGCGCGCAAAAGATCGCACCACCTGCGAGGGCACCGTTTCCGACGACGTCTCCCCGAACGTGATCATAGGCGGCGACACGCTCACGGTCCGCGATATCAAAAGCGGTAAAACGCCGGGTCTGGCGCTGGGGATGATTGCGCTCTCCCTGCTGCGCGGGCGGCCAGGCAAGATCCTGAAAAACATGCCCTGCGCGCTGGCTGCTGCCGGTGGCGGGATGCTGGCGGATATGGCCGTCAACGCCGTGTTCGGCTCCTCGCACCCGGTTCACGCCGCTACCGGCGTGAAGGTGCTGAATGACGACGACGAACTCGATTTCTCGCTGCCAGGGCGCTTTCCGCTGCGCTGGCAGCGCAGCTACAACAGCCTGACCACCCGCGAAGGGCTTTTCGGTCTGGGCTGGGCTACCACCTTTGACAGCTATCTGGCGCTGGAAGAAAACAACGCCACCTGGTTCGATGAAACCGGGCGCGAGCTGAGCTTTGAACTGCCGCCGGTCGACCGCGCGTTTTACAGCATCAGCGAAGGCATCATTATCCGCCGCAATGAGAGCGGCGACGTGGCGATAGCTGACGATGACGGCGCGGTGTGGCGTCTGTATAAACCGACCCGCGCTAACCCCTCCATCCTGCGCCTGGCCTCCCTCAGCGACGAGTACGGCAACGCGTTGCTGACGGAATGGGATGAGCACGGGCGGCTGGTCGGTCTGCACGATGAGCCGCGAGCGATCGATGTCACCCTGCGCTATGACGATGAACGTTTCCCGCAGCGCGTTACCGCTGCCAGCCATTTTGACGGCAACCAGACATGGCCGCTGATGCAGTGGGGGTACGACGCGCGCGGCCAGCTGGCCAGCGCAACGGATGCCTCCGGCGTGGTAACCCGTGAATACCGTTATAACGATGATGGCCTGATGGTCTGGCACCGTCTGCCGGGCGGGCTGGAGAGCGAATACCGCTGGCAAAAATTCGACCACTGGCGCGTGGTGGAAAATCGCACCAGCACCGGCGACGGCTGTCGCTTTACCTACGATTTAGCCGCCGGGCTGACGACCGTCGATCACTACGACGGTCAGACGCGAAAGCATTACTGGAACGCGCAAAACCTGATTGTTCGCTACGTTGACGAGCGCGGTGAGAACTGGCGCTACGAGTGGGATGACAACGAACTCCTCACGCGTCGCATCGATCCGCTGGGTAATGCCGTTACCTTCGTCTATGACGAGATGGGCAACCGGGTGCAGGAGATCGACGCCGACGGCAATACCCGCACCACCACCTGGCTGGAGCACCGTGCGCTTCCGGCGTCCATCATCGAAGCCGACGGTAGCGCCACCCGGTTCCTGTATGACGAACATCACGGGCTGAAACGCGTGGTGGATCCGATGGGGCAGACCACGCTGCTGCGTCGGGACGAGTTTGGTCAGGTTGTGGAAGAAGTTGATGCCGCCGGGAACAGCCGCTACCAGGAGTACAACGAAGCCGGGCAGATGGTGCGTGCGACGGACTGTTCTGGCCGCGTGACACAATACCGTTATCATCCGCTGGGCTGGCTGGTGGCTGAGATAAGCGCCGACGGCGAAGAGACGCGTTACCGCTACGACGCCGCGGGGCGTCCGGTGCAGCTCGACCGATCAGAAGGCTGGACCGAGTCGCTCAAATGGAACGAACGTGGTCTGCCGGTGAAGCATGCGGGCGCCGACGGGAAAGAGAGCGAGTTCAGATACGACGAGGCAGGGCGCTTAACCGCCACCCGCAATACGCAGGGTGAAGAGGTGCGCCGCCGCTGGGACAGCCGCGGGCGTCTGATTGCCCTGGAAAACGAAAACGGCGAAGCGTACCAGTTCCGCTGGGGCGCAGACTCGCTGCTGCTGGAAGAGGTGGGACTCGATGGCGTGGCCTCGCAGTATCGCTACGATGCCTGCGGACGTACGATAGCGCGCACCTTTGCCGCCGGACATCCGGAGGCCATCACCCACGCTTTCGCCTGGAGCGCGAGCGGCCAGCTGGTCGCCCGCACCACGCCGGAAGGGCAGACCCGCTACCACTACACCCCGTCCGGCCTTCTGAGCCGGATTGGGCTGCATCCCGCGCTTTCAGCCGATGCCTGGAGTGCCGAGGCCGAGCAGGAGCTTGTGTTTGAGTATGACGCGCTCGGGCGCGTCACGCGCGAAACGGGCGAGCACGGGGAGCTGGCGTGGGAGTATGACGCGCTGGGTAACCGCACCTCCGTCACGCTGCCCGATGGCCGGGAGCTGAAACAGTTCTACTACGGCAGCGGGCATCTGCTCAGCATCGCGCTTGATAAGCTGTCGGTCTCCGACTTTACCCGCGACGAACTCCACCGTGAAACCAGCCGTACGCAGGGGCTGCTGACCACCCGCAGCGAATACGACCGCCTTGGCCGACTGCATCGCCGGGACGTCTTTACCGGCAATGCCCAGCGCCCGTCGCCGCGCCGCTGGTCCCGCCGCTGGGATTACGACTATCGCAATAACCTGGTGCGGGAAGAGCGGGACGATAACCCGTTCAGCTGGTACCGCTGGCAGTATGACAGCGCCGGACGTCTGCTGGTTCAGGACGGCACGCTGCCCGGCCAGGAGCAGTGGCGCTGGGATGCTGCCGGTAACCCGCTCGAAGGCTCTGCTGAGAAGGTCACGCACAACCGCCTGACGCAGCTGAACGGCATTCGCTGGCGCTATGACATCCACGGCCGCACCGTGGAGAAGGATAACGGCCAGACCCGCTGGCACTACCGCTACGACGGCGAGCACCGCCTGACGGAGGTCATCAGCCAGCCGCGGGACTGCAACAGGCCGCAGACGCAGGTCAGCTTCCGCTATGACCCGCTCGGGCGACGCATCAGCAAAACGCGACGCCAGATGCTGGGCGGACAGCCAACCGGCAAGCCGGTCACCACCCGGTTTGTCTGGGAAGGGTTCCGGCTGTTGCAGGAGGTGCACGGAGATGTGCCGCTCACCTACGTCTACAGCGATCAGGACAGCTACGACCCGCTGGCGCGTATCGACGGCGTTGATGCCCCGGAAATCTTCTGGTTCCACTGCCAGCCCAACGGCACGCCGGAGCGGATGACGGATATCGAAGGGCAGGTGCGCTGGGAAGGCGTGAACAGCGCCTGGGGCAAACTGCTGCGGGAAAGCGAGACGCAGGTATCAGGATATTCCCAGAACCTGCGTATGCAGGGGCAATACCTGGACCGTGAGACAGGGCTGCACTACAATCTGTTCCGGTATTATGACCCGGACTGCGGACGATTTACGCAGCAGGACCCGATAGGGCTGGCGGGGGGGATAAACCTTTACCAGTATGCGCCGAATACGCTGGGTTGGGTGGATCCGTGGGGGTTGGCATTAAAGGGAGTCGACTTTACAGGAAGCCCAGATCTTTTCCCAATCAATGGAACAAAACAGAATATTGTATCTATTACAATGCAAGGAACTCGAGATAGAGATTTCACCGAGGCTTTCAAGGCAGCCGGTATTTCTAAAAGCGATGCAACTGGATATACATGGCATCATGTCGATGATTTTGACCCAGCCACAGGAAGGACAACAATGCAATTAGTAAAAACTTCTGCGCATGAAGCTACTTTCCCACATAAAGGCTCAGTCTCACAATTCGAGAAATATTTTGGTGTAAAATATGGTTCCCAAGAAGCCATTGCTGTTTCTCATTCTAAAGGCTGGTTGAAGGGGCGTGTCCCGAAAAAATTGCGTGCAAACTGTCATCAGTGAGGTATAACCTATGAACCATTTCAGTAACTGTGAAAAAAAGATTGGACGTGCAGATATTACTAAAACGGAAGAGAAATTATCTATTACTCTTCCGGATGATTTCGTTTCACATTATCTGCAATTTAATGGTGGCACTCCTGAGAAAAGTTGGTGGGACGGTGATGAAGATTTTGAGCCAGTAGAGGTGGCAGGGTTTAAACCGTTTGTTTATAATAGTCAGACAAATAATGACCCTAGATCTTTAATCGACGGTTGTTATATCAGCATGTTGGATAGGGAAGTGATTCCTAAAAACCTGCTTCCTTTCGCAAATGATTGGGGAGGGAATTTCTTCTGTCTAGATTTAGACAATTACTCAATAGTATATTTTGCTACAGATTCTTTTGATGAGGATTTGACTATGCAAGAGAATCACATAAAACTTCAAAGATATCTGACAAATTCATTTGCCAATTTTGTTAATGGATTAGTAGCAGAAGAAGATCTTTCTTAAAGAATATTTAAAAATTTAATCGATTTATTTACTTCGATTGCTGTTGTTTTGATATTCATATTTTTAATAAAGCTCTGTGACACAAATCATAGGGTTTTATTATAAAACAGCATGACAGGCTTGGTGGTATGAAAGCAGCTAGAATCCCATGTAGAATAAATCAGGTTAAAAAATGAAGATATCCCAGTTAGCAATACATAGGTTAAATAATATTAATTGGTTTGTTAATCTTGGTGTAGCAACGACACTCCCTGGTGTTATCCAGGCTCAGTCCCTTAGCTTATTTATAAAAGGCTTGAATAGCGATGAATGGGAAAGTGCCACCTTGGAGGCTGGTTATGAAATAACGGGCTATCTCGCAAAAAAACACACTAACAAATATCAATATTGGAACTCTTTGGTCAAAGAAGCTAAGAAAGTTGTGGAGAATGATATTATCCCAAAAATAATCTTCCCAGAGTCTGAGAAAGGATCAATGACTGAGAACTTAAAATGGGACCTTGTGAATTACTTGCTTGAAGATGCGTATAGTTCTTTACTACATGAGCCATTCGCTTTTGAAGGCTTAATTAATGTTTATGAAGCTGGGCATATGCCCTGTGGATGGTCAGGTACTTGGCCAGCGGGCAAACTAGTTATCTATTGATAGGACACGCGAAAAAAAATCCACGCCAAAGCGTGGATTTTTTTCATTCAAAACAAATCAAACGTTAAACAAGAAGTTCATCACGTCGCCATCTTTAACGATGTAATCTTTCCCTTCCGCACGCATCTTGCCTGCTTCTTTCGCGCCTTGCTCACCCTTGTAGGTGATGAAGTCTTCAAACGCGATAGTCTGCGCACGAATAAAGCCTTTCTCGAAGTCGGTGTGGATCTTACCAGCCGCCTGAGGCGCGGTCGCACCCACAGGGATGGTCCACGCACGCACTTCTTTTACGCCAGCGGTGAAGTAGGTTTGCAGGTTCAGCAGCTCATAGCCCGCGCGGATCACGCGGTTCAGGCCCGGCTCTTCCAGACCCAGCTCGGCCATGAACTCTTCGCGGTCGGCGTCGTCCAGCTCAGCGATGTCGGATTCAACGGCAGCGCAAACCGCTACCACTACAGAGCCTTCAGCCGCAGCGATTTCACGCACTTTGTCCAGATACGGGTTGTTCTCGAAACCGTCTTCGTTAACGTTGGCGATGTACATGGTTGGCTTCAGGGTCAGGAAGCTCAGGTATTTGATCGCCGCTTTGTCTTCTTCAGTCAGGTTTTTCAGCGCGCGCAGCATGCCCGCGTTTTCCAGCTGTGGCAGACATTTTTCCAGCGCAGCCAGTTCCGCTTTCGCGTCTTTGTCGCCGCCTTTGGCTTTCTTCTGCACGCGGTGAATGGCGCGCTCGCAGGTGTCGAGGTCAGAGAGGGCCAGCTCGGTGTTGATGACGTCGATGTCGTCAGCTGGATCCACTTTATTGTTAACGTGGATAATGTTGTCGTTCTCGAAGCAGCGTACAACGTGGCCGATCGCTTCGGTTTCACGGATGTTGGTCAGGAACTGGTTGCCCAGGCCTTCACCTTTGGATGCGCCTTTTACCAGGCCCGCGATGTCCACGAACTCCATGGTAGTTGGCAGAATGCGCTGTGGCTTCACGATTTCCGCGAGCTGGTCCAGACGCGGATCGGGCATAGGAACAACACCGGTGTTCGGCTCGATGGTACAGAACGGGAAGTTCGCCGCTTCAATACCTGCTTTGGTGAGCGCGTTGAACAGGGTGGATTTGCCCACGTTTGGCAGACCGACGATACCGCATTTGAATCCCATTTCTAAATCACCTTAATATCTTGATAATCAATCCGTTAACGATAACCGATTGAAGAAAAGTAAATAACTACGCCTATTATACACGTAACCCGCGCGACGCGCGGTAAAAAAGCCCCAGGGCGCCGTTTATTGCGCTTTGAAAGCGTGCAGTCGATTGGTGGCTTTCGTCAGGCCGTCCTGAAGCCAAATCTCGGTGCAGCGGGCCGCTTCGTCCACCGCTTCGTCAATCAACTTCTGCTCAGAAACCGGGGGTTTACCCAATACGAAACCAACAACTTTGTTTTTATCGCCCGGATGGCCGATTCCCACGCGCAAACGGTGGAAATTAGGGTTATTACCCAGTTTGCTGATGATGTCTTTCAGACCATTATGGCCGCCATGACCGCCGCCCAGTTTGAACTTCGCCACGCCTGGCGGCAGGTCCAGTTCGTCGTGGGCCACCAGGATCTCATCCGGATTGATGCGATAAAACGTTGCCATGGCCGCCACGGCTTTGCCGCTCAGGTTCATAAAGGTGGTTGGCACCAGCAACCGCACGTCAGCACCCGCAAGATTGATGCGTGAGGTATACCCGTAAAACTTGGGTTCTTCACGCAGGGGAGCGCGCAAACGCTCCGCCAGCAGATCAACATACCAGGCACCGGCGTTATGGCGGGTAGCGGCATACTCTGCGCCCGGATTGGCGAGGCCGACAATCAGTTTAATCGTCACGATTTACTTCCTAATGGGTTCCAGATCTGGCGCGTAGTTTACTGTCTGGCGCGCCGCTTGACAAAGTTCTGCCTGCTGTACACCGAAATGCGAATAATTTCCTCTTTGAACAATTAGAATTTCAAGCTGTTCAATGTCTTATTTGTAAATTTTTGTCCGGGAGTGATCAGTAAATGTGATCATTCACGCAACTCATATAAGAGGCGTTGTCTATACTTTACACACAAGGAGAAGGGGCTTTTCCCCTGACAACCCAAAGTTCCGGAGGTGACATATGAAACGCAAAAACGCTTCAATGCTCGGTAACGTGCTAATGGGGTTGGGACTGTTCGTGATGGTCGCCGGTGTCGGTTATTCAATCTTAAACCAATTACCGCAGCTTGACCTCCCACAATACTTTGCGCATGGCGCGGTGCTGAGTATCTTCCTTGGTGCGGTATTGTGGCTCGCCGGGGCGCGCGTGAGCGGACATGAGGAAGTCTGCGATAAATACTGGTGGGTGCGCCATTACGATAAACGATGCCGCCGCGACCAGCGCAAGCATAGCTAGTGCCCCATAAAGAACACCGAAACGACTTCATCTGAAGTCGTTTTTTTTGCATGACGCATTGACCCTCACGTAACGTAAGGCTTCAGAGTAACGACACTGGCAGAACAAAAGGAGCCGTTATGTTGATACAGGTGGGTGAACTGGCGAAACGTGCCGGGATCACCGTGCGGACTTTGCATCACTACGAGCAAACAGGGCTGTTGTTACCTTCTGCCAGAAGCGCGGCAGGCTACCGGCTTTATAACCTGGCGGATGTGCAGCGTCTGCATATGATCCAGGCGCTGGCAAAAGCCGGACTGGAGCTTGCCGAAATCAGGGATTTTCTGGAACAGCGTTCGCTGTCATTAGCCGAATTACTCGACGGGCAAATCACTCTGCTGGACAAGCAACTGCGTAGCATCCATACGCTGCGCAACCGGCTGGTGGAATTGCGTACCGGGCTGACCGACGATGCGACGCCGGATCTGGAATCCTGGCTACAGACTCTGGAGTTAATGAATATGTACGATCGCTGGTTTAGCAAAGAAGAGTTGCAGCAACTGCCGTTTGCGGTAGAGAAAGAGGCGCTGGCGGATATCTGGTCGGGTCTGGTGACGGAGGTTAAACACTTGCTGGAACAGAACGTCAGCGTCACGGACGCGCGGGCGAGCGATTTGGCTTCACGGTGGATGGGACGCCTGGAGCAGGATACCGCAGGCAAACCGGAATTTTTGACCCGTCTGAACGAGATGCACAGCGTGGAGCCGCAGATGCAGGAGCAAACCGGCATTACGCCGGAGATAACTGATTACATCACGCGGGCGTTTGCCGAATCAAAGCTCAGCATCTGGGAGAAATATCTCACTGCCGAAGAGATGGCCTTTACCCGGGCGCACTACTTTGACCGGATGATGGAGTGGCCGCCGCTGGTGGCGAAGCTGCATCAGGCGCAGCGGGATAATCTCAGTCCCGCTTCTGACGATGCGCAAAAGCTGGCAGAAAACTGGCTGGTTTTATTCCAGTCCTATGCGGGAACAAACCCGCAGACCCAGCAAAAATTTCGCCTCGCCATGCAGCAGGAGCCGCATCTGATGAAAGGCACGTGGATGACGCCTGCCGTGCTTGAATGGCTCCAGCAGGCGATCGGGGTGATGATGCAAAGACGCGTCTCTGCATCAGATGACTCACAGATCCGCTAACGCAGCTTCACGGTTAGGGTAGAAGGACAATCGGCCAGGGATCGGCTGCACGCCCGCGCGCGCCATGGTGCGCAGGGGCTGGAATTCAAGGTTACTTATCCGCAGCTCGCAGCCTTCCGGCAGGCGGGCAACAAAGCGCTGGAAGGCATCCAGACCGCCGGCATCCAGCACCGGGACGGCATCCCATTTCAGCACCACAATCCGTTTGCCCACGATGCGGGATTCCAGATCGCTGAACAGACCTTCCGCCGCGGCGAAGAACAGCGGGCCAATCACGCGCAGCACCAGCACATCGTCAGGCATCTCAACGTTAACCGGGGAGAGACGCGTCATCTGCGCGATGCGGCGCATAAACAGCAGCGAGGCCAGCACAATGCCGACGCTGATGGCGATAACCATATCGAACAGTACGGTCAACGACATGCAGATCAGCATCACGATAATGTCGTCTTTCGGCGCACGGCGCAGCAGGTTAACCACCTTATGCGCCTCACTCATGTTCCATGCCACCATCAGCAGCAGCGCAGCCATGGCCGAGAGCGGAAGCCATGAAAGCAGCGGGGCAAGGATCAGCAGCGCCATGATCACCAGCAGGGAGTGAATGACCGCCGAAACCGGTGATGTCGCGCCCGCACGTACGTTCGCGGCGGAACGGGCAATCGCAGCCGTAGCGGTAATACCGCCGAAGAACGGTGCAACGATGTTCCCTAAGCCCTGGCCGACCAGCTCGCTGTTGGCTTTGTGCTTAGTGCCGGTCATGCCGTCGAGCACGACGGCGCAGAGCAGGGATTCAATCGCTCCCAACATTGCCATGGAGAACGCGGCAGGCAGCAGAGCGCGAAGGGAATCCCAGCTTAGGGTGAAGCTTGAGCCCGGCATGTCCCACGGCAGAACCAGCTGTGGCAGCAGCTGCGGAATGCCGCTGCCCTGTGAGCCGTCCGCCAGAACATAGTGGAACTGGGAGCCAATGGTGGCGACCTGTCCACCGAGCAGGTTGACAACGCCCATCACCGCGCAGCCCAGCAGCAGAGCGGGCAGATGCCCCGGGAGACGAATGCCTAAGCGAGGCCAGACGATAAGTGTGCCGAGGGTAACGATGCCAATGGCTGCATCGCCCAGGTTGGCCGTCGGCAACGCCATAAACAGCGCGCCCACTTTCTGTAAATAGTGCTCCGGAACATGGGCCATTTGCAGGCCGAGGAAATCCTTAATCTGCATGGTCCCGATGGTAATCCCAATCCCCGAGGTGAACCCCAGCGTTACGGAAAGGGGAATATATTCAATCAGGCGACCAAAGCGGGCCAGACCAAACAGAATTAAAAAGATGCCGGACATCAGGGTGGCAACCAGCAGGCCTGCCAGACCAAACTGTTGGGAAACCGGGTAGAGGATCACCACAAAGGCGGCAGTCGGGCCGGAGACGCTGAAGCGGGACCCGCCCGTCAGCGCAATCACAATCCCCGCAACGGCCGAGGTGTACAGCCCGTACTGCGGCGCGACGCCGCTACCAATCGCCAGCGCCATCGCCAGCGGGATGGCAATAATCCCGACGGTGATCCCGGCTATCAGGTCACGAACAAAGCGTGACGATGTGTATTTCTCTTTCCAGCAGGCGTCGATGAGGGCGCGAAAGGGCAGAACATGTGAGGAGGTTACGTTTTTCACAATTATCTATCATCCGTGTGCGCATCATCTGTCATGTGAATGGCAGGTGAAGGAGGCATAAGTCATACAAATAAATACTATAAACAAAAAAACCCGCCGTAGCGGGTTTTTTGGCCGTGTTCGATCAGTGTTCGAACATTGCAGAGATCGATTCTTCGTTGCTGATACGACGAATCGCTTCGGCCAGCATCCCGGACAGAGTCAACGTACGCACGTTTGGCAGCGCTTTGATCTCGTCGCTCAGTGGAATAGTATCGCAGACCACAACTTCGTCAATGACGGAGTTACGGAGGTTGTTTACCGCATTGCCGGAGAAGATCGGGTGAGTGGCGTAAGCGAATACGCGTTTCGCACCACGCTCTTTCAGCGCTTCAGCGGCTTTACACAGCGTACCGCCGGTATCGATCATGTCGTCCACCAACACGCAGTCGCGGCCAGCCACGTCACCGATGATGTGCATCACCTGAGAAACGTTAGCGCGCGGACGGCGTTTGTCGATGATCGCCATGTCGGTATCGTTCAGCAGCTTCGCGATAGCACGAGCACGTACCACGCCGCCGATGTCCGGAGAAACCACAATCGGGTTGTCCAGATTCAGTTGCAGCATGTCTTCCAGCAGGATTGGGCTGCCGAATACGTTATCAACCGGCACGTCGAAGAAGCCCTGGATCTGCTCTGCGTGCAGGTCAACCGTCAGTACGCGGTCAACGCCGACGCTGGACAGGAAGTCAGCGACAACTTTAGCGGTGATTGGCACACGCGCGGAACGGACGCGACGGTCCTGACGTGCATAGCCAAAGTAAGGAATAACAGCAGTGATACGGCCAGCAGAAGCACGACGCAGCGCGTCGACCATAACAACCAATTCCATCAGGTTGTCATTCGTTGGAGCACAGGTGGACTGGATGATGAAAATATCACCACCGCGTACATTTTCGTTAATTTGTACGCTGACTTCGCCGTCGCTAAAGCGACCTACAGCGGCGTCGCCGAGGGAAGTGTACAGGCGGTTGGCAATACGTTGTGCTAGTTCCGGGGTGGCGTTACCAGCAAAAAGCTTCATATCAGGCACGAGAAGAACCTCAGGCATGCGTCCAGTGGTGGATAGCGTTCGCCGCAAACTGCGGGGCCTAAGCAAACGCTATCCAGGCGGTGTATTAAAGAGCGCGATGCAACGTCTGGAACAGGGTGACGTTGTCACCGAAACTCAGTCTGCGCCAGAATGGCCTGCTGTAGGGGGGAGGTGTTCATCCCGCGTGCTACAAAACCATGCAGCCAAACCGGCGCTTGCTCAAGCACCTGACGGGCGGCGGTTTCGGTGTCAAATTCAGCAAAGACACAGGCCCCTGTACCGGTCAGGCGCGACGGCGCGTATTCTAACAGCCAGGAAAGCACCGCATCAACCTCGCGAAAACGTTTTCTTGCGATATCCTCGCAATCGTTGCTGAATTCACAATTTAATAACGTTTTTATTGACCGTGCCGGGGTATTTCTTTTCAGGTCAGGATCTTTAAAGATGACCGGGGTAGGAATGCTCACGCCGGGGTGAACGATCAGATACCATTTTTCCGGCGGATCGACCGGCGTGAGGATTTCACCGACACCTTCAGCGAACGCCGCGTGGCCGCGCACAAACACCGGTACATCGGCGCCCAGCGTCAACCCTAACGCTGCCAGTTCGTCCGTCGTCAGACCGCTGCCCCAGAGGTGGTTAAGCGCCACCAGTACAGTCGCGGCGTTTGATGAGCCGCCGCCAAGACCGCCGCCCATCGGCAGGCGTTTGTCGATACGGATATCCGCACCGCTTCCCGCCGGCAGACGACCCGACGTCGACGCCGTTTTCATTAGCAGGCGGGCAGCGCGCACGATCAGGTTATCGTCATGCGCCACGCCGTCGACCGGCGTCAGCAGGCAAATCTGCCCGTCCTGACGTGGTTCGATGGAGATGGTGTCGCCGTAATCGACAAACTGAAACAGCGTTTGCAGGGTGTGATAGCCGTCAGCGCGCTGCCCGGTAATGTAGAGAAACAGGTTCAGTTTTGCGGGAGAGGGCCAGTGGGTCATCATTTAACGATCCAGTTGTCCATTTTCAGCTTGATACGCTGGCTACCCTGCGTCAGCTCCATATTGGACGGCAGCGACGGTTGCGTCTTGCTGTCATACGCGCTGTACACCACTTTCCAGGTTTTACCGCCCTGGGTGTAGTTCACCTGGCTCAGACGGTATTGATCGTCGAGCGTATAGTCGGTTGCGTCACCCGGCAGGCCGAGGATCCACTGGCGCAGACTATTGAGCGGAATCGGCATTCCGGTCAGCTTGCCAATCATCTCTTCGGCGTCGGTTGCCGTGTAGTGCTGGCCTTTGTTATCGGTGATCTGCGCTTCGCCAGGCTTCGCGTTAAGCTCCAGCTCGGTGCTGCCCAGCGGGTTCAGCAGCAGCAGGCGATAGTTGTCCTGACCCGTTTGCTGCCAGAAGAAGCGAGCGTAAACTTTTTGTTCGTCAGAGAGATAAGCAAATGCACCGCGGGTCTGGTACTGGCTTAATTTCAGCACGTCCTGCTGGTGCTGACGCCACTGCGGTGAGTCAGGGCTTTTGCCCGGGCCTTTCGGCTGATGAACGGAACAGGCGGTCAGAACCAGGGCCGCCAGAGGCAGCAGGCGAATCATTCGGGTCATAATGATGACAAATCCTTGAGATACGTTGCAGTTATAACTGTTAATGCTAGCGTTGAAGGGTGCCACCGTCTACGTTCAAATTATCTCAAAGCGTGGCGTAAGCTATTACTCCGAAAGGGGGCAGTCTCTTTTATTGATCTCGCGCATCCTGTATGATGCGTCCTGCTAACCTTATTAACGCTGGTACTACTCCCGCTCAACATGACCCTATTAGCACTCGGTATTAACCACAAAACGGCCCCGGTTTCACTGCGAGAACGCGTTACGTTTTCGCCGGATACGCTCGACCTGGCGCTGGACAGCCTGCTTGCACAGCCGATGGTGCAGGGTGGCGTGGTGCTGTCGACGTGCAACCGTACCGAGCTGTATTTGAGCGTAGAAGAGCAGGACAACCTGCACGAGGCGCTGATCCGCTGGCTGTGTGACTACCACAACCTCAACGAAGAAGAGCTGCGCAACAGCCTGTACTGGCATCAGGATAACGATGCGGTCAGCCATCTGATGCGCGTGGCCAGCGGTCTGGATTCGCTGGTGCTGGGCGAGCCGCAGATTCTTGGGCAGGTGAAAAAAGCCTTCGCGGATTCCCAGAAAGGGCATCTGAAAGCCAGCGAACTGGAACGAATGTTCCAGAAGTCATTCTCCGTGGCGAAGCGTGTGCGAACCGAAACCGACATTGGCGCCAGTGCGGTTTCGGTTGCTTTCGCGGCCTGTACCCTTGCCCGTCAAATTTTTGAATCCCTGTCGACCGTCACCGTAATGCTGGTGGGAGCGGGCGAAACCATCGAGCTGGTGGCGCGCCATCTTCGCGAACACAAGGTGAAGAAGATGATCATCGCCAACCGCACCCGCGAACGTGCGCAGGTGCTGGCAGATGAAGTGGGCGCTGAGGTGATTGCGCTGAGCGACATCGATGAACGTCTGAAAGAGGCGGACATTATTATCAGTTCTACCGCCAGCCCGCTGCCGATTATCGGGAAAGGGATGGTCGAGCGTGCGCTGAAATCCCGCCGCAATCAGCCGATGCTGCTGGTGGATATCGCCGTTCCGCGTGATGTCGAACCGGAAGTGGGCAAACTGGCGAACGCCTACCTGTACAGCGTGGATGACCTGCAAAGCATCATTTCGCACAACCTTGCCCAGCGTAAGGCGGCGGCTGTGCAGGCGGAAACCATCGTTGAACAGGAAACCAGCGAATTTATGGCCTGGCTGCGCGCACAAAGCGTCAGCGAGACCATCCGCGAATACCGCGGTCAGGCGGAGCAGGTGCGTGATGACCTGACGGCCAAAGCGTTAGCGGCCCTTGAACAGGGCGGCGACGCGCAGGCGATTATGCAGGATCTGGCCTGGAAACTGACCAACCGCCTGATCCATGCCCCAACCAAATCTCTTCAGCAGGCTGCCCGTGACGGGGACGATGAACGCCTGACTATTCTGCGCAACAGCCTCGGGCTGGAATAGCGCCCTATACCCATTTTCTAAGACAAGGTGCATTTACGCCTATGAAGCCTTCTATCGTCGCTAAACTGGAAGCTCTGCACGAGCGCCATGAAGAAGTCCAGGCGCTGCTCGGTGATGCCGGGACCATTGCCGACCAGGAACGTTTTCGCGCGCTGTCGCGTGAATACGCGCAGTTAAGTGATGTTTCAAAATGCTTTACCGACTGGCGACAGGTCCAGGAAGATATCGAAACCGCGCAGATGATGCTCGACGATCCTGAGATGCGCGAGATGGCGCAGGAAGAGTTACAGGATGCGAAAGCGCGTTCAGAAGAGATGGAGCAGCAGCTTCAGGTGCTTCTGCTGCCGAAAGATCCGGATGATGAGCGTAACGCCTTTGTGGAAGTCCGCGCCGGTACCGGTGGCGACGAAGCGGCGCTGTTCGCCGGGGATCTGTTCCGTATGTACAGCCGGTATGCCGAATCCCGTCGCTGGCGCGTGGAGATCATGAGCGCCAACGAAGGCGAGCATGGCGGCTACAAAGAGGTTATCGCCAAGATCAGCGGCGACGGCGTGTACGGTCGTCTCAAGTTTGAATCCGGCGGTCACCGCGTGCAGCGCGTGCCTGCGACAGAATCTCAGGGACGCATTCATACGTCAGCCTGTACGGTGGCGGTGATGCCGGAGCTGCCGGAAGCGGAACTGCCGGATATCAACCCGGCAGATCTGCGCATCGACACCTTCCGCTCATCAGGGGCAGGTGGTCAGCACGTTAACACCACCGACTCCGCTATCCGTATTACTCACCTGCCCACCGGGATTGTGGTTGAGTGTCAGGATGAACGTTCCCAGCACAAGAACAAAGCTAAAGCGTTATCCGTGCTGGGCGCCCGTATCCACGCGGCGGAAATGGCGAAACGCCAGCAGGCGGAAGCCTCTACCCGCCGTAACCTGCTGGGCAGCGGCGATCGTAGCGACCGTAACCGTACCTATAACTTCCCGCAGGGTCGCGTAACCGACCATCGCATCAACCTGACGCTCTACCGTCTGGATGAGGCGATGGAAGGCAAGCTCGATATGCTGATTGAGCCTATCGTGCAGGAATACCAGGCCGACCAGCTGGCGGCACTGTCCGAGCAGGATTAATGGATTTTCAGCGCTGGTTACGCCATGCCGCCAGTGAGCTTTCTGCAAGTGAAAGCCCGAAGCGCGACGCCGAAATTCTGCTTGAGCATGTGACGGGTAAAGCCCGCACATATCTCCTGGCTTTCGGCGAAACCGCGCTGACCGCTGAACAGCAATCGCAGCTGGAGGCACTGCTTGCCCGCCGTAAAACCGGCGAGCCGGTGGCGCATCTGGTTGGCGAGCGCGAGTTCTGGTCACTTCCGCTGTACGTTTCAGCGGCCACGCTGATCCCGCGCCCGGACACCGAGTGTCTGGTGGAGCAGGCGCTGGCGCGGTTACCGGCGCAGCCGTGTCAGATCCTCGATCTCGGTACTGGCACCGGCGCGATTGCGCTGGCGCTTGCCAGCGAGCGACCGGACTGCACCGTGACGGCGGTAGACGTGATGCCTGATGCGGTCGCCCTCGCGCGGCGCAACGTTGAACGGCTGGGGCTGAACAATGTTTCCGTTCTGCAAAGCAGCTGGTTTGCCGCGCTTGAAAGCCGTGTGTTCGAAATGATTGTCAGCAATCCGCCCTACATCGACGAAGACGATCCGCATCTCGCGCAGGGCGACGTGCGTTTTGAACCGTTGACCGCGCTGGTCGCTGCGAATCAGGGACTTGCGGATCTCGATCACATTGTGACAACGTCACGACAACATTTGCTTCCCGGTGGCTGGCTGCTGGTGGAACATGGCTGGACGCAGGGAGAGGCGGTGCGAGCGCTGTTTACGCGTGCCGGATACGCTGCCGTGGAAACCTGCCGGGATTACGGCGGCAATGAACGTCTGACGCTGGGGCAGTGGTCATGAGCCTGTTTACGCTGCTGATCTCCGTTCATCTGATTTCCGTTGCCCTGACCATTGGCTTTTTCATTGCCCGCTACTGGTGGCGCTACAGCAACAATCCGCTGATTAACGCCCGCTGGGTACGCATCGCCCCGCACTGTATCGACACGGTGCTGTTCCTTTCCGGAGCCGGGTTAATGTGGAAAACCGGCTATCTGCCATTTACTGATAAAGGCGCATGGCTGACTGAAAAGCTGTTTGGCGTTATCATCTACATCGTTTTGGGTTTTATCGCGCTTGGGCGTCATCGTCCGCGCAGCCAGCAGACAGGGTTTATCGCCTTTTTGCTGGGTCTGGTGGTGCTGTACATCATCATTAAACTCGCCACCACAAGAATACCGTTACTGGGGTAAGTCATGAGGTCCTTAGCCGATTTCGAATTTAACAAAGTGCCGCTCTGCGATGGTATGATCCTGATTTCAGAGATGATCCGCGACGATTTTACGTCACAGTACGTTTACGCTGAACTGGAGAATCTGGTCAGCCTGGCGCGCGAAGAGATCAATCAGGCACGTCCGCAGGACTGGCAATTAGAGAAGCTGATTGAGCTTTTCTACGGCGAATGGGGTTTCTGCGACACGCGAGGCGTGTACCGCCTGTCTGACGCACTGTGGCTGGACCAGGTGTTGAAAAATCGTCAGGGCAGTGCCGTCGCGTTGGGCGCCATTTTACTGTGGGTTGCGCACGAGCTGGATATTCCACTGGTGCCGGTCATTTTCCCGACGCAGATGATTTTGCGGGCGGAGTGGCTGGACGGTGAGATGTGGTTAATCAATCCGTTTAACGGCGACACGCTGGATGAGCATACGCTGGACGTCTGGCTGAAAGGCAACATCAGCCCGATAGCTGAGCTGTTCAATGAAGATCTCGATGAAGCCGATAACGCCGAAGTGATCCGCAAGCTCCTGGATACGCTGAAGTCTGCGCTGATGGAAGAGCGTCAGATGGAGCTGGCTCTGCGCGCAAGCGAAGTGCTGTTGCAGTTCAATCCGGAAGATCCGTACGAAATCCGCGACCGCGGCCTGATTTATGCGCAGCTCGACTGCGAGCACGTGGCGCTGAATGATTTGAATTATTTCGTCGAGCAATGTCCGGAAGACCCGATCAGCGAGATGATCCGCGCGCAGATTAACGCGATCGCGCATAAACACATTACACTGCATTAATCTTAATTCCGATTCACACCTGAATAAGGCGATCCTATGAAACAAAAAGTGGTTAGCATTGGTGATATCAACGTGGCAAACGATCTGCCGTTCGTGCTGTTTGGCGGTATGAACGTTCTGGAATCCCGCGATCTCGCTATGCGCATCTGCGAACACTACGTGACCGTGACCCAAAAGCTGGGCATCCCGTACGTGTTTAAAGCCTCTTTTGACAAAGCCAACCGCTCCTCCATTCACTCCTACCGTGGCCCGGGCCTGGAAGAGGGGATGAAGATTTTCCAGGAGCTGAAACAGACGTTTGGCGTGAAAGTGATCACCGACGTGCACGAAGCGTCTCAGGCACAGCCCGTGGCTGATGTGGTAGACGTGATTCAGCTTCCGGCGTTCCTTGCTCGCCAGACTGACCTGGTAGAAGCGATGGCGAAAACCGGTGCCGTGATTAACGTGAAAAAACCGCAGTTCGTGAGCCCTGGCCAGATGGGTAACATCGTCGACAAGTTTATCGAAGGCGGTAACGACCAGGTGATCCTCTGCGACCGTGGTTCAAACTTCGGTTATGACAACCTGGTTGTGGATATGCTGGGCTTCAGCGTGATGAAGAACGTCTCTAACCAGTCCCCGGTGATTTTCGACGTGACCCACTCCCTGCAATGCCGCGACCCGTTTGGCGCCGCGTCTGGCGGGCGTCGTGCGCAGGTGACCGAACTGGCGCGCGCCGGTATGGCAACCGGCCTGGCGGGTCTGTTCATTGAAGCGCACCCGGATCCGGCTAACGCGAAATGCGACGGTCCATCCGCGCTGCCGCTGGATAAGCTGGAGCCGTTCCTGAAACAGATCAAAGCGATTGACGATCTGGTGAAGAGCTTCGACGAGCTGGATACCAGCAACTAATAAAAAAAACCGCTTCGGCGGGTTTTTTTATGGGGCATATTGCCGGGTGGCGCTGCGCTTACCCGGCCTACAAAACCCGTAGGCCCTGCAAGCGAAGCGCCGCTGGGCAAAAAGGCTACGCAAATATCGTCATCAGATACGCAATAAACAGCGCCATATGCGCCGCGCCGTTCAGCACATTGGTGCGGCCGGTGGAGAAGGAAATCTGGCACAGCAGCAAGGATGCCACCATCACAATCATCTCCGGCGCACCCAGCGCAAACTGCAATTCATTCCCCGTCATAAAGGCAATCAGCGTCACCACCGGAACGGTAAGAGAGATGGTCGCCAGAACGGAGCCGAAGAACAGATTCATCGCCCGCTGCACCTGATTATTGAGCACCGCTTTCAGCGCTCCCAGACCTTCTGGCGACAGGATCAACAGGGCCACCAGGAAACCGGTAAAGGCGACCGGCGCGTTCAGTTCAGTTAACAGCGCCTCCAGCGGGTTCGCATTCATCTTGGTGACCGCAATAACGGCAATCAGATGCACGATCAGCCAAACCGTATGCCACGCGCTGCTGTGGGCCGACGGCTTACCGTGATGCGGGTCATCGTCGTCGCCGTCGTCTTCATGCTCGTAAACAAACAGGCTCTGGTGCGTTTTGGTCTGGATCAGCAGGAACACGCCGTACATCGCCGCGGAAATCAGCGCCACCAGCAGCGCCTGGCCGGTGGTGAAATTTGCACCCGGCAGCGCCATCGGAAATACCAGCACAATAATCGCCAGCGGGAACAGGGCGATCAGGTACTGTTTAATGCCAAAGAGGTTCATGTACTGGGTGGCAAATTTGCGACCACCTAATAAAAGTGAAAAACCGACCAGGCCGCCGGTAACAATCATAATGATGGAGTAGAGCGTATCGCGCATTAGCGTTGGCGCGGCGTCGCCGGTGGCCATTAATGCGGAAATTAAACTGACTTCAAGAATCACAACCGAAAGGCTTAAAATTAATGACCCATACGGCTCTCCAAGACGGTGGGCTAACACATCCGCATGGCGTACCACGCTAAATGCACTGGTTAAAATACCCACCAGAGCCAGAATATTGATCCCCACAACCACTGGCAATGACTGACTGCTTCCCCAGAAGAGCAGCACAGCCAGTGCCAGAACCGGGAAAATGAGAGAGGTCTCCTTGTGGCGGGTTTTTACCGCCTCGTGTGTTGCTGTCATGTGTTTCTCCAACAATGCAGGTGCTTGTAATTATAGATAGATTTTAAAGGTATTAAATTAACAGAAATCTGTTAAATACCCTGTATTTTTTACTTAATTTTACCCTTTATTATAATTTTTATGTCTGAGGCTTATAATGCCTTATCTCTGTTAAATATTAGTTTAATAACAATGAATTACATTTTTATATTGTTCATTTCTTTCTGTCGAGTGGCACCCTCGCGTATCGTCGTCCACACTTATCTTTTAGCCAAAAGAGAGGTTAACGATGCCATACAAATCGAAAAGCGAATTACCGGATAACGTGCAAAACGTATTGCCTGCCCACGCCCAGGATATCTACAAAGAAGCCTTTAACAGCGCCTGGGATCAGTACAAAGATAAAGAAGATCGCCGGGACGATGCCAGCCGTGAAGAGACGGCGCATAAGGTGGCCTGGGCCGCCGTGAAAAATGACTATGAGAAAGGGGACGATGATAAATGGCACAAAAAGAAATAGCCGCCAAATAACACGCTGCCTCCATTTTGACATTTCAGGCGGTTGACCTGCCGCTGTATTGCATCTGGCCCGCGAATTGCTTATCGTTGCTCAACTGCTGTTAAAATGAACAGCACAGAATGCCGGGAAGGCGAATTACAGATGTCGCAAGGAAGCATGCAGTGGCGGAGGTGGAATGTGTTAACGCGTGATTTCTTGATGAAGGCAGATTGTAAGACGGCATTTGGTGCTATTGAGGAATCGCTTCTGTGGTCGGCTGAACAACGTGCGGCGTCGCTTGCGGCAACGCTGGCCTGCCGCCCGGATGATGGCCCGGTCTGGATCTTTGGTTACGGCTCGCTGATGTGGAACCCGGCGCTCGAATTTGTTGAATCAGCAACCGGAACGCTGCCAGGGTGGCACCGCGCCTTTTGTTTGCGCCTGACCGCCGGACGTGGCAGCGCCTGTCAGCCTGGCCGCATGCTTGCACTAAAAGAGGGCGGGCGCACCACGGGCGTGGCATACCGGCTGCCGGATACCACGCTGGAAGATGAGCTGACGCTGCTGTGGAAGCGCGAGATGATCACGGGCTGCTATATGCCCAGCTGGTGCAAGCTGGAACTGGATGACGGGCGCACCGTCAACGCGCTGGTGTTCATTATGGATCCGCGCCACCCGCTGTATGAAGCCGATACCCGAACCCAGGTGATTGCCCCGCTGATTGCCGCCGCCAGCGGACCGCTGGGCACTAACGCCCAGTACCTTTTCTCGCTCGATCAGGAGCTGACGCGTCTCGGTATGCAGGACGACTGTCTGAGTGAGCTGGTGGTGAAGGTGAAAGCGCTGCTGGAAGGGAACCCGCTCAGCAATACGCTGCGGCCGGGTTTTGCCTGATAATACGCCCGGCTGACCGGGCGTTTACGGTTATGCCGCCACGTAACTTACGGAATGTTCGAGCGACTGGCTGTGGCTGTCGATCAGCACATCCCAGGTGCCGGTGTAAGGCACCGTCAGCCAGGCCTTATCGTCCTGGACGGTAAGGATATCTGCCTGCGATTGCTTCTGTCCTTTTGTACTCATCAGATGGATGCGGCAACGCTCTGAGCAACGCACCACTACCGTATCCCCGCCAAACAGTTTCAGACTCGTTTTAACTCGTGCCATTTTATACCCCGTCGTTTTTGCCCATCCCGAGCGTGATGTTGTTCACAATTTACTCATTGCATAACACCAAAGGGGCAGGGGTGGGATGCTGATTTCGATCAAAAAATGGCGCAACGATTAAACAAAAATGACAAAATCCCTGAAACCTTTCAGCGGACGCGCGTTTACCCTGCTTAACGCGCGCCCGGGAAAAATTATATGCGGAAATGGCCAGCGGTCTCAGCAAGGTCGCCTGCCTGGCTTTGCAGCGCGCTGGCCGCCGCAGCAGACTGTACAACAAGTTCGGCGTTCTGCTGCACCATGCGATCCAGGTGAGTCACCGCGTGGTTAATCTCATGGATCCCTTTCATCTGCTCGCGGGTGGCAATGGATATTTCACGCATAATGCCTGACACGCTCCCGACGCTGGCGCGGATCTCATCCATGCTGTCGCCCGCAAGGTGCACAAACCGGGAGCCGGTTGCAACGCTTTCGGTGGTGGAATCAATAAGGGATTTGATCTCCTTCGCCGCCTGAGCACTGCGGCTGGCCAGGTTACGTACTTCCCCCGCAACGACCGCGAACCCACGGCCTTGCTCCCCGGCACGCGCCGCTTCCACCGAGGCGTTAAGCGCCAGAATATTGGTCTGGAAGGCGATGCCGTCAATGACGCTGGTGATATCGCCGATTTTCGCGGAAGCCAGTTCGATGGACTGCATGGTGCTGATGGCCTGAGCGACGACGTCGCCGCCGCGGGATGCGGCGGCAGAGGCCTTGCTCGCCTGTTCGTTCGCTTCTGCTGCCGACTCGTTTGACTGCGTAACGGAGGCCGTGATCTCTTCCACGGCGCTGGCGGTTTCGCGAAGGCTTGATGCCGCCTGCTCGGTACGCCCGGAAAGATCCTGATTACCTGCCGCAATCTCATGCGCGGCGTTTTTCACTGAGGCGCTGGCATCACGCAGCTGGACCATCACCACAGAAAGCTTATCGCTGAAGGCGTTAAACGCCTGCGCAATTTGCGCCACTTCATCGCCCCCCTTATCCGGCAGACGCTGCGACAGATCGTTAGTACCGTTGGCAATGCTGTTCATCGCGTCACGGATACCGGACAGCCGCTTAAGCAGGCGGGCAATCAGGAGGTGCATGAGGGCTCCGCTCAGCAGGGCAAGGATCGCCAGAGATAGTGCAGATGCTTTCAGCAATGACCGCATCCCGGCGGTGGCATCGCTGTTATCGAGCGCCACAACCAGCAGCCAGTGCGTCCCCGGTACGGCGGTGGCCAGGAACGTTTTTTCGCGTCCGTTAAACGTTCCGTCAATCAGGTTGCCGCTTTTCAGGGCGGCAAAATCGGTCCCTTTGATCGTCTCCGTAAAAGGCTTAAGCGTCAGCGCAGGATCGCTGCCGGCAATAACGGTGCCGTTGCTGTCCAGAAGCAGTCCGCTGCTGGCCGGGGTCGGGTGAATACCGCGCACGTTAGCTACCACGCTGTCCATTGCCACATCGCCCGCCACCACCGCTTTCAGGGCACCTTGCTCTTTAACCGGTACCGCGAACGTCACCACCAGTTTCCCGGTGCCCGCGTCCACATAGGGTGCAGTCACTACCGGGCCATCAGCGCTGACGGCCTGCTGATACCACGGGCGAAGGGTGGGATCGTAATCAGCGGGTACCCCGGTTGGGTCAGAAAATTTAGCCGTTTTGCTGGCATAACCCACGTAGACGTTGGTGAATCCACCCGCCAGCGCAAGCTGTTTAAACACCGGAACCGGATCGTCGCTGAGCGCGACTGGCTGCGCCGAGGTGATGACGGTCATTTTGTTGTTCACCCAGTCGGCAATCGCCATGTTGTGGCTGGCGCTGGTGCTGGTCAGAATATCGCGCTGCGACTGCTGATTATCCTGGCGCGTGACCTGAAAGTTAATAATGGTATTAAGAAGAAGGGCGACGACCAGACAGCCTGTCGTCGCGGCAATGATGCGGGCGCGAATGGATCTGAACATAAGTGTAATACCTGCTGTGTTGTTTCCATGCCTATCGGCAACGGTGCAGGTAAACTTGATGCTGAAACCGCGTACATAAGAAAATAATATTTTTAGCGGGTTATTATTAAAAAGTTAATACTTTATCGGCGGAAAGCGTCCATTCAGCCAGCTCCACCAGCGTACCAATTTCCACGCCATCAATCAGCGGCAGCCCGGTAATGCCGCGCCCGTCGGTACAGGTTTTGCACAGTTTGACCGGAACGTTTTGCGCGGTCAGGATCTCCAGCATTTGTTGAATGTTGTAGCCCTCTGCGGGTTTTTGCCCCTTCAGCCCGGCCGTGACGGCGTCGGACATCAAAAAGAGGCGCAGCTCCAGCTCACTCTCCTTATCGCGCAGCGCGATTGCCAGGCGCAGGCTGTTAAAAAGGGATTCACTGCCGTAGGCCGCACCGTTGGCGACGATCACAATCTTCTGCATGTTGACTCCTGTTCTTTGAAAAGGCACGAATATTGCTTCTCGTACCGAAGAATACGTATCGGGGAGAGAAACGATGACGATAGTGGCTGGCAGTTCCCCTGGCGCAACCGAATGGTTCCAGCGTGCGAGAATGTTGCGCGAGGAACAGCTCGGCAGACTGGCGCAGCTGGGCGCACTGGTGAACGGCATCAGTCGACTGGTGCATATGCTACAGTGCGAGCGCGGTGCGTCAAATGTCTGGCTCTGCTCGCAGGGCAAATTGTACGCGCCTGAATGCAAGGCCAGCAGGGCCCTGGTGGATGAAAACCTCGCCGCATTGCACCTTCAGTTTAACGAACCGCTGCCGGGCAGCGCCCTGTGCGAACGTATTGCCAGCGCACTGCACGGCCTTGAGACGCTAACGGCGCTGCGTGATGGCGTTAAAGGTCAATGCGTCACCGCGCCGCAGGCGATGGAACATTACAGCCGCATACTGCGTCATTTGCTCAGTATCGTACCCCAACTCAGCGACAGCATTGACGATCCGCACATCGCGGGCCGATTTGTGGCCCTTTACAGCCTGATGCAGGGCAAAGAACTTGTGGGACAAGAGCGGGCGCTGGGGGCTATTGGTTTTACCCAGGGATTCTTTGACGATGAAACCCGCCAGCGGCTGGTGGATCGCATTGATGGCCAGCAGGCCTGCTTTGAGGTTTTTATCTCCCATTGCACTCCAGACGTGCAGGAGACGTTTATCCTCAACTGCCAGCCGGGTCTGGAGACTGAAAAACTCAGGCGTGAAGCGTGCACCCGCCAGCCTCCGGCAGATAACGGCGATACCGCCCTCAAATGGTTTGCCCTGCAAACCGCGCGCCTTGAGCACCTGCGCACGCTGGAGGAGGTGGCAATTGCCGATCTAATGACGGCAGTTGAGGAACGCCGCTATAGCGAAAACCTGCACGCAGACGATGAACACGACGATATCCTGGCGCGATTTCCGGATAAACCGCTGCTGCCGCTGGTGCGCCAGCAGGCGCGTGAAATTGAGCAACTCTCCCGTCAGCTTGCTTCCCTGCGCGACACGCTGGAGGAGCGTAAGACCATCGACAAAGCCAAAAGCGTGCTGATGACGCACCAGAACATGAGCGAGGAGCAGGCGTGGACCGCCCTGCGCAAAATGGCGATGGATAAAAACCAACGCATGGTAGATATCGCCCGTGCGCTGCTTACGGTGAAAAATCTGTGGAAGATACCCCCTGGGGAGTAGTTGCACAGTCAGTGGGCAATTTATGCCTGATTGAGGTGCGTAATACAGCGCTCTTCTTGCAGAAACCCCGTAACGCCAGGGATGAAAAGCTGGCATTACCTTTGCATTAACAGATTAACCATTTTCGACGATGCGCCAACGGCGGTGCATGCGTCTTCGGGATAAAGGCGTCCAGCGGTGCTTCAGCACCGTCGGGCGCTTTTTTTTGCCTTTTTTCAGGAGCAATTATGGCGGATTTGTCGAGACGGCGGTTATTGCAGGCCAGCATGCTGGCGAGTGGTGCGATGCTGTTGCCGGGTGTCATGCAGGCCGCATGGGCGGCGGGGTCAGATAAGCCGGAGCAGGATACCGTGCGTATCGGGTTTATCCCCCTGACCGACTGCGCGCCCGTGGTTATCGCGGCCCTGAAAGGGTTCGATAAAAAACACGGCATTACCATTGTACCTACCAAAGAGGCGAGCTGGGCGGCGGTGCGCGACAAGCTGGTGGCGGGCGAGCTGGACGCTGCGCATATTCTTTACGGCCTGCTGTACGGTCTGGAGCTGGGTATCGCGGGCAAGCCGCAGCAGATGGCGAACCTGATGACCCTCAACCAGAACGGTCAGGCCATTACGCTCTCCAGCGATCTGGCGGAGAAGGGCGTTCGTGACCTCGACGGGCTGAAAAAGCTGATTGCGCAGCAGGCGCCGGGAACCTACACCTTCGCGCATACCTTCCCGACGGGAACGCACGCCATGTGGCTCTACTACTGGCTGGCCAGCGCGGGGATTAACCCGTTTGACGACGTGCGCACCGTGGTGGTGCCGCCGCCGCAGATGGTGATGAACATGCGCATTGGCAACATGGTCGGGTTTTGCGTTGGCGAGCCGTGGAACGCGCGGGCGATTAACGACCGCATCGGGTTTACCGCCGCCACGTCGCAGTCCATCTGGGCCGATCACCCGGAAAAGATCCTCGGCACCCGACGCGACTGGGTGGCGAAAAATCCGCACACCGCACGGGCGCTGGTGAGCGCCGTGATGGAAGCCACGCGCTGGATCGAGGCGTCAGCGGAAAACAAACGCGAAACCGCGCAGATCCTCTCGCGCCGCGCCTGGCTCAACTGCAAGGAACAGTATCTCACCGGACGTATGCTTGGCGAGTACGACAACGGGGTCGGTCAGCGCTGGCAGGATGCGCACCCGATCCGTTTCTTCAACGAGGGTGCCGTGAGCTACCCGTATCTCTCAGACGGGATGTGGTTCTTAACCCAGTTCCGCCGCTGGGGCTTGCTCAACGCCGCGCCGGATTACGCGGGCATTGCACAGCGCATTAACCAGACCGCGGTCTGGCAGGATGCCGCGACTGCCGTGGGCGGCATGTCCACACCGTCATCACCGTATCGCAGCAGCACCCTGATGGACGGCACCGTCTGGAACGGCACCGATCCGGAAGGGTACGCCAACCGCTTCGCCATTCACCGTAAAGGGGCCTGAGTATGCAGCATCTGCAAAATACAAAACCACAAGAGACGTCAGAGAGCGGGGAAGTGATTGTCCTGCCTCCGCTACAGGTTCGCCGTCGTACGCCAGTGTTTACGCGTCGGATGAATGATTTTTTACAGCGCGTCATCCCGGCGCTGCTCGGTCTCGGCCTGCTGGTGGTGCTCTGGCAGCTGGCGGCGATAAACAGTAAAGGCTTTCCGACGCCGCTCAGCACGCTCGATTCGGCCATGACCCTGTTTGCCGATCCGTTTTATCGCGACGGGCCAAACGATATGGGCATTGGCTGGAACGTGCTGGCGTCGTTGCAGCGCGTCGCCATCGGCTTCGGTCTGGCAGCGATGGCGGGCATTCCGCTGGGCTTTTTGATTGGCCGCTTCACCTTTTTCTCGCGCATGTTCAACCCGCTGATCGCGCTCCTGCGTCCGGTCAGCCCGCTGGCCTGGCTGCCTATCGGCCTGCTGCTGTTCCAGAAAGCGGAGCCTGCATCGAGCTGGACCATTTTTATCTGCTCCATCTGGCCGATGGTGATCAACACCGCTGAAGGGGTACGCCGTATTCCGCAGGACTACCTCAACGTGGCCCGGGTGTTGCAACTCTCAGAGTGGACCATCATGCGTCGCATTCTTTTTCCCGCCGTACTGCCTGCGGTGCTGACCGGGGTACGCCTCTCCATTGGCATTGCCTGGCTGGTGATTGTCGCCGCCGAGATGCTCACCGGAGGTATAGGCATTGGCTTCTGGATCTGGAATGAGTGGAACAACCTCAACGTCGAAAACATTCTCATCGCCATCGTCATCATTGGCGTGGTCGGGTTGCTGCTGGAGCAGGGGCTGATGCTGATCGCCCGTCGCTTTAGCTGGCAGGAAAAATAAGGAGTGAAGATGAAACCGTTAATTCAGGTCCAGGCCGTGAGCCAGCGTTTTTCCACCGCCAGCGGCGAGTTTCTGGCGCTGCAAAACGTCTCTTTTGATATCCACGAGGGCGAAACCGTCAGTCTGATTGGTCACTCCGGCTGCGGCAAGTCGACGCTGTTAAACCTGATCGCCGGGATCACGCTGCCGACAGAAGGCGGGCTGATTTGTGACAACCGCGAAATCGCCGGGCCGGGGCCAGAGCGTGCGGTGGTGTTCCAGAACCATTCGCTGCTGCCGTGGCTGACCTGCTTCGACAACGTGGCGCTGGCGGTGGATCAGGTTTTCCGTCACACCATGAGTAAGGCCGAGCGCAAAGCGTGGATTGAGCACAACCTCGACCGGGTGCAGATGGGCCACGCGCTGCATAAGCGCCCCGGGGAGATCTCCGGCGGTATGAAGCAGCGCGTCGGGATTGCCCGGGCGCTGGCAATGAAGCCGAAAGTGCTGCTGATGGATGAGCCGTTTGGCGCGCTCGATGCGCTGACGCGTGCCCATCTTCAGGACTCGGTGATGCAGATCCAGCAGGCGCTGAACACCACCATCGTGCTCATCACCCACGATGTGGACGAGGCGGTACTGCTCTCTGACCGCGTACTGATGATGACCAACGGCCCGGCGGCCACCGTGGGTGAGATCCTGCGCGTCGATCTGCCGCGCCCGCGCAACAGGGTGCAGCTGGCGGATGACAGCCGCTATCACCACATGCGCCAGCAGATCCTCCATTTCCTCTACGAAAAACAGCCGAAAGCGGCGTAATGAGGGGGCACGATGCGACTGGTCATTATCGGTAATGGTATGGCGGCAACCCGGCTGATTGCGTCGCTCACCGGGCGTGTTCCCGGTCGTTTCGCTATCACCGTCATCGGTGACGAGCCTGAGCAGGCGTACAACCGCATCCAGCTTTCACCGGTGCTGGGTGGCGAAAAGCAGGCGGAGCACATCTGTCTGCACGATGAAGACTGGTACACGGCACGAGGCGTGACGGTGCTGCGAGGAGAAAAGGCGCTCGCAGTAGACGTCAACGCGCGTGAAGTGCATACCTCTGCTCGCACGCTGGGCTGGGATGCGCTGGTGTTTGCCACCGGGTCTACCCCTGTAGTGCCGCCGATCCCCGGCGGCGATGCACCGCATGTGTTCACCTTTCGCACCCTGGCAGAGACCCGCGCCATCCAGAATATCTCCGGGCCGGCGGTAGTGCTGGGCGGCGGCGTACTCGGCGTGGAGGCAGCGGCAGCCCTGGCGCGAAACGGTGACAACGTCACGCTTATCCATCGCGGCACGTGGCTGATGGAACAGCAGCTGGATCAGCAGGCGGGACTGCTGCTTGACGAGGCGCTGGCGAAGCGGGGCGTACGCTGTGAACTCGCCTCCGGCATCACGGCCATCGCTGACGATGCCGTGACGTTGCTCGACGGACGCCGCATCGCCGCCACGCGCGTGGTGCTGGCTACGGGTGTACAGCCCAACGTCGCGCTGGCAAAAGCCAGCGGCATTCGCTGCGCGCGCGGCATCGTGGTGGATCAGCAGATGCAAACCTCCGTGCCGGATATCTACGCCATCGGCGAGTGCTGCGAAATTGACGGCCAGACGTTTGGCTTGGTCGCCCCCTGTCTGGCGCAGGCGGATATTCTTGCCGCGCGGCTGGCCGGGGAGGTCACCGCGCCGTTTACCCTGACCGACAACGGCGTGCGCCTTAAGATGACCGGCGTGGCGCTGTTCAGCCTCGGACGCGCGACGGCGCAGGCGGACGATGTGGTCTGGAGTTCATGGGACCCGCTGACCCGTCACTATCGACGTTTACTGATCCATCAGGGGGCGCTGGCTGGCGTGCTGCTGATGGGTGACTGCCGCAGCGCGGCAACCTTTACCGATTTACTGGCAACGGCTGCGCCCGCCCACGCGGACTGGCTGTTCGATCGTTTCACAACGCAACCGCAGGTTGCAGGACAGAACGCTATGACAAAACCTACTCTGGTGGTGGTTGGGCACGGTATGGTCGGCCATCATTTCCTCGAAGACTGCGTTAACCGCAATTTGCATCAGCAGTATCAGATTATTGTTTTTGGCGAAGAGCGCTATGCCGCCTATGACCGCGTGCATCTGTCGGAATATTTTGGCGGACGCAGCGCGGACTCGCTCTCGCTGGTGGCGGGGGCGTTCTTTGCCGATAACGGCATTGAGCTGCGCCTCTCGCAGCAGATCGTCGCTATCGATCGTGATGCACACGTAGTGCGTACCGCCAGTGGCCATGAGACTCACTGGGACAAGCTGGTGCTGGCGACCGGCTCGTACCCGTTCGTACCACCCGTTCCGGGCAACGATCTGCCGGGTTGTTTTGTCTACCGCACCCTCGACGATCTGGACAACATTGCGGCCCATGCGGCAGGCTCTCGCCGCGGCGTGGTAATTGGCGGCGGCCTGCTGGGGCTGGAGGCGGCGAATGCGCTTAAGCAGCTCGGGCTGGAAACCCACGTGGTGGAGTTTGCGCCTAACCTGATGGCGGTGCAGCTCGACAGCGACGGCGCGGCAATGTTGCGCAAGAAAATTGAGGCGCTGGGCGTAGGGGTACACACCAGTAAATCGACGACGGAGATTGCCACCGCAGACGACGGGCTGGTGCTGCGCTTTGCCGATGGTGAACAGCTGGAAACGGACATGGTGGTCTTCTCTGCTGGTATTCGTCCGCAGGACGCGCTGGCGCGCAGCAGCGGGCTGGCTGTCGGCGAGCGCGGCGGGATCTGCATTGACGACGGCTGCCGGACCTCGGATCCGGATGTGCTTGCCATCGGTGAATGCGCGCTGTGGGATGGGAAAATCTTTGGCCTGGTGGCACCGGGCTACCAGATGGCGCGCGTGGCCGCCGCTGTGCTGGCGGGTGAGGAGAAGCGCTTCACCGGCGCGGATATGAGTACCAAACTCAAGTTGCTGGGCGTGGATGTGGCGTCGTTTGGCGATGCTCACGGGCGCACGCCGGGTGCGCTGAGCTACCAGTGGACGCACGGGCCGCAGCAAATCTACAAAAAGATTGTGGTCAGCCACGACAGCAAAACCCTGCTGGGTGGCGTGCTGGTGGGCGATGCCAGCGAATACGCCACGCTGGTGCAGATGATGCTCAACGGCATCAGCCTGCCAAAAGAGCCGGAAACGCTGATCTTACCCGTATCGTCAGGCAGCGCGCCGAAAGCGCTGGGCGTGGCGGCGCTGCCGGAAAGCGCGCAGATCTGTTCGTGTCATAACGTCAGCAAAGGGGATATCTGCCAGGCGGTAAGCGCGGGTGCGACGGATATCGGCGCCATTAAGCAGTGCACCAAAGCGGCGACCGGCTGCGGAGGCTGTAGCGCGCTGGTGAAGCAGGTGATGGAGTTCCAGCTTGCAGAGCAGGGCGTGGAGGTGAAAAAGGATATCTGCGAACACTTCCCGTACTCGCGTCAGGAGATTTATCACCTGGTGCGCGTCAACCATATCCGCACCTTCGACCAGCTTATCAGCCGCTACGGTCAGGGACACGGGTGCGAGATCTGTAAGCCGCTGGTGGGATCGGTATTGGCTTCCTGCTGGAACGAGTATCTGCTGAAACCGGCGCATCTGCCGTTGCAGGACACCAACGACCGCTATTTCGCCAATATTCAGAAGGACGGAACCTACTCCATCGTCCCGCGGATGCCTGCGGGTGAAGTGACCGCCGACGGGCTGATCGCCATCGGCCAGATCGCGAAACGCTATAGCCTTTACAGCAAAATTACCGGCGGGCAGCGTATTGACCTGTTTGGCGCCACGCTCGAACAGTTGCCGGAAATCTGGCAGGCGCTGGTAGAGGCCGGGTTTGAGACCGGACATGCTTACGGGAAATCCCTGCGCACGGTGAAATCATGCGTCGGGTCGACCTGGTGCCGCTACGGCGTGCAGGATTCCACCGGCCTCGCGGTCAGGCTGGAGCACCGCTACAAGGGGCTGCGCGCGCCGCACAAAATCAAAATGGCGGTCTCCGGCTGTACCCGTGAGTGCGCAGAGGCGCAGAGCAAAGACGTAGGGGTGATTGCCACGGACAAAGGCTGGAACCTCTATCTGTGCGGCAACGGCGGGATGAAGCCGCGCCACGCGGATCTCTTCGCCAGCGATCTGGACGACGAAACGCTGATCCGCACCGTTGACCGTTTCCTGATGTTCTACATTCGCACGGCAGATCGTCTGCAACGCACCAGTACCTGGATGGATAACCTGGAAGGCGGCCTCGACTATCTGCGCGAGGTGATCCTCAACGACAGCCTGGGGATCGCCCACGAGCTGGAGCAGGAGATAGCCCGGGTGGTGGAGACCTACCAGTGCGAATGGCAAACCACCCTTAACGATCCTGACCGCCTGGCGCTGTTCCGCACCGCGGTAAACGTCCCCGCCGCGGAGGGGAACAAGCGCTGGCAGGAAATTTGTAATATCGACGAGATCCCGGAGCAGGCGGGCATTGGCGCGCATCTTGGGCGCAAACCGATTGCGCTGTTCCGCTTTGGCAAAACCGTTTATGCCCTCGACGATCGGGAGCCGGGCAGCCGCGCGAACGTGCTTTCACGCGGCATCCTCGGCGATGCGGCGGGGGAACCGGTGGTGATCTCGCCGCTCTACAAGCAACGTATTCGTCTGCGCGACGGGTGTCAGGCTGAGAGCGGGGCGCCTGCGGTGCGTGCCTGGCCGGTAAAAATCGAAAACGGCAAGGTGTGGGTTGGAAATGAAGAGCTGGTGATGCGCGCGGAGGCCTCATGACGGAAACCCGGACAACGTGCCCTTACTGCGGGGTGGGCTGCGGCGTGGTCGCCAGCGCAGACGGTGAAAAGGTGAGCATTCGGGGGGATGAAACTCATCCGGCGAATTTCGGTCGTCTGTGCGTAAAAGGATCCGCCCTTGGGGAAACCACGGGGCTACAGGGACGACTGCTGCGCCCGGTTGTCGATGGCCGGGAGGTGGCATGGCCGCAGGCGCTGGGCGAAGCGGGCGAGCGGCTGCGGAACATTATCAACGAATGGGGGCCGCAGGCGGTGGCGTTTTATGCCTCCGGCCAGCTGTTGACCGAGGATTACTATGCCGCCAACAAGCTGATGAAAGGCTTTATCGGGGCGGCGAACATTGATACCAACTCGCGGCTGTGCATGTCATCGGCGGTGGTGGGCTACAAACGCGCCTTCGGTGAAGACGTGGTGCCGTGCAGCTACGAGGACGTGGAAAACAGCGATCTGGTGGTACTCGTTGGCTCGAACGCGGCCTGGACGCATCCGGTGCTGTATCAGCGGCTGGTGCAGGCAAAACACAACAATCCGCAGATGAAAGTGGTCGTGATCGATCCGCGTAAAACCGCCACCTGCGATATCGCCGATCTCCACCTCGCGCTCAGACCCGGCAGTGACGCCGGGCTGTTTGTGGGGTTGCTCAATCTGATTCAGGGGCGCGGCGAGTGGCCGATCCCTCGCGTGGCGGCGTTTTGCGATCTGCCTTCAGACGAGATTGGCACCTTCTACGACTGGTTTGTCACCGCGCCACGCGCGATCACGCTCTACACCATGGGGATCAACCAGTCCTCCAGCGGCAGCGACAAGTGCAACGCCATCATTAACGTGCATCTTGCCAGCGGGAAGTTCAACCGTCCTGGCTGCGGCCCGTTTTCGCTGACCGGACAGCCAAATGCCATGGGCGGGCGGGAAGTGGGGGGACTGGCGAACCAGCTGGCGGCGCACATGAACTTCGAGCCGGACGATCTCTCGCGCGTGGCGCGTTTCTGGGGAACGGAACGGCTGGCGCAGACCCCGGGCCTGATGGCGGTGGAACTGTTTGACGCCATTGCCCGCGGCGAGGTGAAGGCGGTGTGGATCATGGGCACCAACCCTGCCGTGTCACTTCCCGACAGCCACGCGGTGTGCCAGGCGCTGGCGGCCTGCCCGCTGGTCATGGTATCTGAGGTGATGCAGGAGACGGACACCAGCCGGTTTGCCCATATCCGTTTTCCCGCCCTGGGCTGGGGCGAGAAAAACGGCACGGTGACCAATTCTGAACGCCGTATCTCCCGCCAGCGCGCCTTTCTGCCTGCGCCGGGCGAGGCCAGACCGGACTGGTGGATCATCGCCCGGATCGCAGACCAGCTCGGTTATGGCGATGCCTTCGCCTGGGAACACCCTCAGGAGATATTTTGTGAACATGCGGCGCTGACGGCGTTTGAAAATAACGGCGAACGGGCGCTAAACCTGCGCGAACTGGCGTCGCTGTCGCGAGAGGCGTGGGACGAGCTGGCGCCGTATCAGTGGCATGCCGGTGATTTCCCGCAAAGAACGCTTGTTCCGGTTGACCCCTCCCCGCATGGGGCAGGCGTCGACGAATGGTACCCCTTGATACTGAATACCGGGCGGATCCGCGATCAGTGGCACACCATGACGCGCACGGGGTATGTTCCGCGTCTGATGCAGCATATCGATGAGCCTTTTGTTGAGATGAACGCAACCGATGCGGCGCGCGCCGGGCTGACTGACGGCCAGCTGGCGCGGGTAAGCTCCCCGCGCGGAGTGATGGTTGCCAGAGTACGTATCTCCACCGCGCAGCGTGCAGGCGAGCTGTTTGCGCCGATGCACTGGAACGCACAATTTGCCCGGCAGGGTAAGGTCAATGCGCTGGTGGAAGGGCGGGTTGATGCCGGGTCCGGCCAGCCGGAGAGTAAACAAACCGCGGTGAGGATCATGCCCTGGCTACCCGCCTGGCAGGGTGAACTGTATGCCCGCGAGCTGCCAGCGCTGCCGCCGTCGGTCTGCTGGTGGCGTAAAGCCTCACGTCTGACGGTGGCGGGGGAGCAGCCGTTGCTGTCGTGGATCATGGCGTACGCCAGCGGTCGGGGCTGGCAGTTACAGGTGGCACAGACGGGAGAACGCAGCAGCGTGCTCGCCTGGCATCACGGTGAGCTGATGCTGGGCTACTGGGAGGGCCATACGCTGCCGGCGCTGGCGCATGCGTTTATTGAAGAAGCCTTTGCTGCTGCGCCCGTCCAACTTGCTGAACGCCATGCGCTGCTGCACGGGCAACGGCCGGACGAAGATGCCGATCCCGGGCGAATTATCTGTAGCTGCTTCAGCGTGGGTGAAAATACGATACGTAAGGCAATAGCCGGAGGCTGTGATTCTGCCCCAGCGCTGGGCGTGAAGCTGCGCTGCGGCACGAACTGTGGTTCCTGCGTGCCGGAGCTGAAAGCGCTGTTGGGATAATAGTGAAAGGGCGTCGGGTGGCGGCTTCGCACCGGTACGAATTTGTAGGTCGGGTAAGGCGAAGCCGCCACCCGACAAATCTTTTCAGGATATTCCTGAAATTTCTCTTAAGACTGGTTTTCAGGGCTTATGGCGTTAACATAATAAGTGTTTGTTCATAAACACAGGTTCTGATTGACGACGTTGAAGGCTGTATCGTCCCGCATCCGTTTTTTGCTGTTACTCCCCCTTTTTACGGCTGGAGCCGTTCATGGTGCGCCGAAATCCTTCGTGCAGCAGGCGCAAAATCCGTTTGATAACAACGGCGATAGTCTGCCGGATCTCGGCATGGCGCAACCGACCAGCGAAGGCGAAAAGCATCTGGCTGAAATGGCTAAGGCCTTCGGTGAAGCCAGTATGACCGATAACGGCCTGACGGCCGGGCAGCAGGCGCGACAGTTCGCGTTTGGCAAGGTGCGGGATGCCGTGAGCGGGGAAGTCAACGAGCAGATTGAATCCTGGCTTTCACCCTGGGGAAACGCCAACGTCAATGTGCTGGTGGATGACGACGGCAACTTTAACGGCAGCAGCGGAAGCTGGTTTATCCCCTGGAACGACAATACCCGCTATCTGAGCTGGAGCCAGCTTGGGCTGACGCAGCAGACAGACGGGCTGGTGAGTAACGTCGGGGCAGGTCAGCGCTGGGTTGCCGGAAACTGGCTGCTGGGCTACAACACTTTTTACGACAACCTGCTGGAAGACAACCTGCAACGTGCCGGGCTGGGCGCAGAGGCGTGGGGTGAAAACCTGCGCCTGTCGGCCAATTACTACCAGCCGTTCGCTGGCTGGCAGCCGCGTTCCGACATCCGCGAGCAGCGCATGGCGCGCGGATACGACGTAACGGCCAAAGCCTGGCTTCCCTGGTTTCACCACCTGAACACCAGCGTCAGCTTTGAACAGTATTTTGGCGATAACGTCGATCTGTTTAACAGCGGTACGGGGTATCACAACCCGGTTGCGGTCAACCTGGGGCTGAACTATACCCCCGTACCGCTGGTCACCCTGACCGCTGCCCATAAGCAGGGGGAGAGCGGCGTTAGCCAGAATAACCTCGGGCTGAAGCTCAACTATCGTTTTGGCGTGCCGCTGGCGAAACAGCTTTCCGCCGGGGAAGTGGCGGCGACGCGCTCGCTGCGGGGCAGCCGCTATGATTCACCCGATCGCGATAATCTGCCCGTGATGGAATTCCGTCAGCGCAAAACCCTCTCGGTATATCTGGCCACGCCGCCGTGGGATCTTAAGCCAGGCGAAACGGTGATGCTGAAGCTGCAAATTCGCAGCACGCACGGTATCCGGCAGATCCACTGGCTGGGTGATACCCAGGCGCTCAGCCTGACCTCACCGGCAAACGGCAACAGCAGCGATGGCTGGAGTGTGATCATGCCTGCATGGGATGATTCGGAAGGGGCGAAAAATACATGGCGGCTTACGGCCGTGGTGGAAGATAAGGATGGGCAGCGTGTCTCCTCCAATGAGATCACGCTTTCCGTGGTGCAACCGCTCGTCGCAATGCCTGCCGACGATCCACGGTGGAAGTTGCTGCCGGATGAGTAAGTTAAAAAATGCGCTCCTGATGCACCCAGACGGCGGCTTCGACGCGGGATTTTAACTTCATTTTTTTCAGCATGTGTTTGACATGCACTTTGACCGTGCTCTCGGTGATGTCCAGACGGCGGGCGATCATTTTGTTCGGCAGCCCCTGGGCAATCAGCTTCAGAATGTCACGCTCGCGCGGGGTCAACTGGCTGACGTCACGATCAGACGTGGCGCGGTTCGCACGCAGGCTGGCGGCCAGTACCGGCGTTAACGCTTCACTCAGCACCATCTCGCCTGCGGCAGCCTGTTGCAGCGCCTTAAGCAGATCTTCCGGCTCCATATCTTTCAGCAGATAGCCGTCTGCCCCTCGCTTGAGAGCGGTGACCACGTCTTCTTCATGGTTTGAGACACTGAAGACCACCACCCGGCCAGAGAGGGATTTCTCCCGCAGCTTGTCGAGGGTTTCCAGGCCATTCATGCCCGGCATGTTGAGATCGAGCAAGATCAAATCAGGATCGAGCGATTCGGCAAGTTCAATACCCTGTTCGCCGTTACTGGCTTCCCCGACGACGGTGATATCTGGCGCCATGCTGACAAGCTGTTTAACGCCAGTGCGCAGCATCGGATGATCGTCAATCAACAGGATAGATGCCGGTTCCTGATTAGTCATGGTTTTCTCCTTGAGCAGTTATGAGGGGCTTTTCGGGTATAAAGGTGACCACAACTTCGGTGCCACCTGACTCTCCCCGGCGAACCTGGCAATCACCGCGCAGGCTTTGCGCGCGGTCTCGCATGATAATTAAACCATAGTGGTTCGTTCGTTCGGCATTTTCCGGCACGCCGCGGCCGTTATCCTGAACCCTGAGCTTCACCTGATTATCCTGGCAGCTGACGGTGACCGTGGCGGCCGTCGCCTCGGCATGCTTGAGCACGTTGCTCAGGGCTTCGCGGGCAATTTGCAGCAAGTGGATCGCCTGGTGAGAGGGGACAAAACGCGGTGGCAGCTGGTAATCCAGCTTCACCGGGAAGCCCAGCCGGGCGCTAAACTCCTGACAGCTGGATTCCAGCGCAGGGCGCAGCCCCGGCTCGGTGAGCTGCAAACGGAAGGTGGTCAGCAGCTCGCGAAGCTGAATCCACGAGGTGTTAAGCTCGTTGCGGATCTGGCTGAGCAGCTGTTTGCTGCTCTCGGGCATGCCTTCATCCTGCATTTGCAGGCAGCTCACCTGCATCTTCATGCAGGAGAGGGACTGGGCGATGGAGTCGTGAAGCTCGCGGGCGATGGTGGCACGCTCCTCCATCACGATCAGCTGCTGCTGTTTCTCCTGGTGGCGGTCGAGCGCCAGCGTGGCCGTGAGCTGCTCAACAAGCGTATCGACCAGCTGCTGCTGGTCGTGGCTCAGGTGACGTCCGGCGGGCAGGGTGGCCAGCAAAATACCGTACTGGGTATGGCTGTCCATCAGCCGCCACTTGAGGGTCGTGCCGCTGGTGGTAAGTGGCGGCAAGCCGCGCGGGCACAGATGACACCCTTTATCGTCGCAGGAGATGTCCGACTGACAGGTAAATTCCTGATGGTTTTCCTCATCTTCAACGTCGTAAACCCGAAGCTCAAGATCGCGGAGCAGAGTCAGATTTTGCAGGCCGTTCAGTACCGGCGAGAGACGTTCGCAAAGCGGGACCTGCATATGCAGGCGACGGTTCGCCTGCCAGAGGAAAGAGAGGATCTCGTTTTTCTGCTCAAGCCCGGCGGTTTTCTCCTGGACGCGTTGTTCCAGTACCGCGTAGCTTTCTGATAGCTCTGCCGACATGGTGTTGAGCGCCTCGCCGAGCATCGCCATTTCGTTGCGCCCGCTGATGTGCGTGCGCTGGGTAAAATCGCGCTGTGTGACGGCGCGGGCCATCGCCAGGAGCTGTTTCCAGGGGTTAAGCAACCGCGCGCGCAGCCAGATAACCGTGAAAATTAGCAGCAAACCCATAAACAGCGCCATTGCGCGGTGAACCATCACCACACGGTCAATGCGTAACTCTGTGGTGCGATCGAATGAGGAGACAAGATGATCGATGCGTGACACAAACCCGGCGACGTCCCGGGCGACCGTTTCCCGGTCTTCCGCCCGCTTTAACCCAGGCTCCAGCTGGGTATGCCAGTAGCCCTGAAGCGCCTTAAGCTGAGATTGCTGACCGTCACGGATGGCGGCTCTTTCCAGTTCAGGGCTGAATGCGGTACGCTCCATTTCGTCGATAAGCGGTTGGTCAGCCTGCGTCAGCGGCACCGACGCCAGCAGCCGGTAACTCTGCATACGTAGCGAGCCTGCCTCGTTGATGGCATGCGCGTTACCCTGTACACCCTGTACCAGCCAGCCAGAAATAGCCATGCCGGTCACGCCGATAGCGGTGGACAGCAGAACAATAAGCGCCAGCTGGTTAACCAGCGTCAGCGGAGATAAACATCTTTTTAACATAGAGTTGCCGGGCTCCTGACGTGACCTGATTGCAGGAATGGCGCTATTCTGGTGCATACCCTGGAGTATACCCATACCAATAAAGGATTACCTCTAAATTGCCAGAGGGGTAGCGGTTAGTGGGTGGACGAAGCAGGGATGCGTCAGCACCGTGAAAAACCACACCTTTTTTACGTTTTGCATCTACTCATTAAGAGTGATGGCTTTTTTTTCGCCGCAAAACCTCCCACTTTTCCTTTGATTTATATCAACTTACCGCCGCTCTAAAGCCCTAATGTTTGCAGCATCATTCGAGAATCAGAGGTGTCTATGAGTCACTCTTCCGCTCCCGAAAGGGAAACTGGTGCCGTTATTACAGACTGGCGTCCAGAGGATCCGGCGTTCTGGCAACAGCGCGGCCATCGTGTAGCAAGTCGTAATCTGTGGATTTCCGTTCCATGTCTGTTACTGGCGTTTTGCGTCTGGATGTTGTTTAGTGCGGTTGCGGTTAACCTTCCAAAAGTGGGCTTTACCTTTACCACCGATCAGCTGTTTATGTTGACCGCGTTGCCGTCGCTTTCAGGCGCACTGCTGCGCGTTCCTTACGCGTTTATGGTGCCGGTCTTTGGTGGTCGTCGCTGGACGGCTTTCAGTACCGGGATCATGATCGTACCGTGCGTGTGGCTCGGTTTTGCGGTGCAGGATACCTCCACACCGTTTAGCGTATTCGTGATTATCTCTCTGCTGTGCGGTTTTGCGGGGGCGAACTTTGCGTCCAGTATGGCAAACATCAGCTTCTTCTTCCCGAAAGCGAAGCAGGGTGGTGCGCTGGGCATTAACGGCGGCCTCGGTAATATGGGCGTGAGCGTGATGCAGCTGATTGCCCCGCTGGCGATCTCTGTCTCCATCTTTGCGGCCTTTGGCGGCGGCGGTGTGACGCAGCCCGACGGTTCCGTGCTGTTCCTGCAAAACGCCTCCTGGATTTGGGTACCGTTCCTGGTGGTCTTTACCCTGGCTGCGTGGTTCTTCATGAACGATCTGTCCGCGTCCAAAGCGTCACTGAGCGAGCAGCTGCCAGTGCTGAAGCGTGGCCACCTGTGGGTGATGGCGCTGCTGTATCTGGCGACCTTCGGCTCGTTCATCGGTTTCTCCGCAGGTTTTGCCATGCTGTCTAAAACCCAGTTCCCGGACGTGCAGATCCTTCAGTTTGCCTTCTTCGGTCCGTTTATCGGCGCGCTGGCACGTTCGCTGGGCGGGATGATCTCCGACCGTCTGGGGGGAACGCGCGTTACGCTGGTGAACTTTGTTGTGATGGCCATCTTCTGTGCGCTGCTGTTCCTGACGCTGCCTGCGGGTGGTGAGGGGGGTAACTTCTTTGCCTTCTTCGGCGTATTCATGGTGCTGTTCCTGACCGCCGGGCTGGGCAGTGCGTCTACTTTCCAGATGATCTCTGTCATCTTCCGCAAGCTGACCATGGACCGCGTCAAAGCGCAGGGTGGGAGCGACGAGCAGGCAATGCGTGAAGCCGCCACCGATACCGCTGCGGCGCTTGGGTTTATCTCTGCGATTGGCGCGATTGGCGGCTTCTTTATTCCAAAAGCGTTCGGCATCTCACTGGATCTGACCGGCTCTCCGGCGGGTGCGATGAAAATATTCCTCGTCTTCTATATCGCCTGCGTGGTCATCACCTGGCTGGTATATGGCCGTAATACCAAGAAAAACAAGTAAGCTTGATTATCCGTTTGCGCGGCCTGAGTGCCGCGCTTTTTTTAATCGCTAAATAGTTACAACATACTAATAGCTTTTCCTGTGGTCATACGCAGGTAACGCTGTGATCGCCATCGCTTTACAGGTGTTTCTACCCCTTAATACCTAAGATGTTAAATTTTGCCTCGCTTATTGTACGATAAATAAAATATATCTATATAAATCATAAAGTTAAAAAATATTAACGGCTACCGCTTTGGTGGTATTTGATCTAATACCCCCCCTCAGAGTCCCCCTTCGTCTTGATCGTTATCAATTCTCACCATCTTTCATAGCGTTACCTTCGCTGCAAATCAGCAATGTCGATTTAGAGAGCCACAGGCTCCACACAGGAGATACCCGATGAGCAAATTTTTGGACCGGTTTCGCTACTTCAAACAGAAGGGTGAAACTTTTGCCGATGGGCACGGCCAGGTTCTGGATACCAACCGGGACTGGGAAGACGGTTACCGTCAACGCTGGCAGCATGACAAAGTTGTCCGTTCTACCCACGGCGTAAACTGCACTGGCTCATGTAGCTGGAAGATTTTCGTTAAAAACGGTCTGGTGACCTGGGAAATGCAGCAGACCGATTATCCGCGTACCCGTCCGGATATGCCGAACCACGAGCCGCGCGGCTGCCCGCGTGGGGCCAGCTACTCCTGGTATCTCTACAGCGCCAACCGTCTGAAATACCCGCTGATGCGTAAACGCCTGATGAAAATGTGGCGTGAAGCGAAAGTGCAGCACAGCGATCCGGTTGATGCCTGGGCCTCCATTATTGAAGATGCCGACAAAGCGAAAAGCTTCAAACAGGCGCGTGGTCGCGGTGGTTTCGTTCGTTCTTCCTGGAAAGAGGTGAACGAGCTGATTGCGGCTTCTAACGTCTACACCGTGAAAACCTACGGTCCTGACCGTGTGGCAGGCTTCTCGCCAATCCCGGCGATGTCGATGGTCTCTTACGCCTCCGGCGCGCGCTACCTGTCACTCATCGGCGGTACCTGCCTGAGCTTCTACGACTGGTACTGCGACCTGCCGCCAGCGTCGCCTCAGACCTGGGGCGAGCAGACCGACGTGCCGGAGTCCGCTGACTGGTACAACTCCAGCTATATCATCGCCTGGGGCTCTAACGTTCCGCAGACCCGTACCCCGGATGCGCACTTCTTTACCGAAGTACGTTACAAAGGGACCAAAACCGTCGCCGTGACCCCGGACTACGCCGAAATCGCCAAACTGTGCGACCTGTGGCTGGCGCCGAAACAGGGTACCGATGCCGCAATGGCGCTGGCGATGGGCCACGTCATGCTGCGTGAATTCCACCTCGACAAGCCAAGCCAGTATTTCACCGATTACGTGCGTCGCTATACCGACATGCCAATGCTGGTGATGCTCGAAGAGCGTGACGGCTATTACGCCGCAGGCCGTATGCTGCGTGCCGCGGATCTGGTGGATGCGCTGGGTCAGGAAAACAACCCGGAGTGGAAAACGGTCGCCTGCAACAGCAACGGCGAGCTGGTGGCGCCAAACGGTTCTATCGGCTTCCGCTGGGGCGAAAAAGGCAAATGGAACCTGGAGCAGCGTAACGGCACTACGGGTGAAGAGACGGAGCTGCGTCTCAGCATGCTGGGCAGCCAGGATGAGATCGCCGATGTCGGCTTCCCGTACTTTGGTGGTGAAGGTTCCGAGCACTTCAACAAGGTTGAGTTGCAAAACGTTCTGATGCACAAGCTGCCGGTGAAGCGCCTGCAACTGGCGGACGGTTCTACTGCTCTGGTCACTACCGTCTACGATCTGACCATGGCGAACTACGGCCTGGAGCGCGGCCTGAACGACGAAAACTGCGCGACCAGCTATGATGACGTGAAGGCTTATACCCCAGCCTGGGCGGAGCAGATCACCGGTGTGCCACGCGCCCAGATCACCCGTATCGCCCGCGAATTTGCGGAAAACGCCGACAAAACCCACGGTCGCTCCATGATCATCGTCGGTGCCGGTCTGAACCACTGGTATCACCTCGATATGAACTATCGCGGCCTGATCAACATGCTGATCTTCTGCGGCTGCGTCGGGCAGAGCGGCGGCGGCTGGGCGCACTACGTGGGCCAGGAAAAACTGCGTCCGCAGACCGGCTGGCAACCGCTGGCGTTTGCCCTTGACTGGCAGCGTCCGGCTCGTCACATGAACAGCACCTCCTACTTCTATAACCACTCCAGCCAGTGGCGCTACGAGACGGTTACCGCCCAGGAGCTGCTGTCGCCGATGGCGGATAAATCCCGCTACAGCGGCCACCTGATTGACTTCAACGTGCGCGCTGAGCGTATGGGCTGGCTGCCGTCTGCGCCGCAGCTGGGTACGAACCCGCTGCGTATTGCGGAAGCGGCGAAGCAGGCGGGCATGTCACCGGTGGACTACACCGTTAAATCCCTCAAAGACGGCTCAATCCGCTTCGCGGCAGAACAGCCGGAGAACGGTAAAAACCATCCGCGTAACCTGTTCATCTGGCGCTCTAACCTGCTGGGTTCTTCCGGTAAAGGCCACGAGTACATGCTGAAATACCTGCTCGGTACCGAAAACGGTATTCAGGGTAAAGATCTCGGCAAGCAGGGCGGCGTGAAGCCGGAAGAAGTGGAGTGGAAAGACAACGGTCTCGACGGCAAGTTGGATCTGGTGGTGACGCTGGACTTCCGTCTGTCCAGTACCTGCCTGTACTCCGACATCGTGCTGCCTACTGCCACCTGGTACGAAAAAGACGACATGAATACGTCGGATATGCATCCGTTTATTCATCCGCTGTCGGCGGCCGTTGACCCGGCGTGGGAATCAAAAAGCGACTGGGAAATTTACAAAGACATTGCGAAGAAATTCTCTGAAGTCTGTGTAGGGCACCTGGGCAAAGAGACCGACGTGGTGACGCTGCCAATCCAGCACGACTCCGCTGCCGAACTGGCGCAGCCGCTGGACGTGAAGGACTGGAAAAAAGGCGAGTGCGATCTGATCCCGGGCGTAACCGCGCCGCACATTATTCCGGTTGAACGTGATTACCCGGCAACTTACGAACGCTTTACCTCTATCGGCCCGCTGATGGAGAAGATCGGTAACGGCGGTAAAGGCATCGCCTGGAACACCCAGAGCGAAATGGATCTGCTGCGCAAGCTCAATTACACCAAAGCAGACGGTCCGGCGAAAGGCCAGCCGATGCTGAACACGGCAATTGATGCGGCAGAGATGATCCTGACCCTGGCCCCGGAAACCAACGGCCACGTGGCGGTGAAAGCGTGGGCGGCCCTGAGTGAGTTTACCGGTCGTGACCACACGCACCTGGCGAAGAATAAAGAGGAAGAGAAAATCCGCTTCCGCGATATACAGGCCCAGCCGCGCAAGATTATCTCCAGCCCGACCTGGTCTGGCCTCGAAGATGAACATGTGTCCTATAACGCCGGATACACCAATGTTCACGAGCTGATCCCATGGCGCACGCTTTCTGGCCGCCAGTCTCTGTATCAGGATCACCAGTGGATGCGTGACTTCGGTGAAAGCCTGCTGGTTTACCGTCCGCCAATCGACACCCGCTCCGTGAAAGCGGTGATGGGCGCGAAATCGAACGGTAACCCTGAGAAGGCGCTGAACTTCCTGACGCCGCACCAGAAGTGGGGTATCCACTCCACCTACAGCGACAACCTGCTGATGCTGACGCTGTCGCGCGGGGGGCCAATCGTCTGGATGAGCGAAGCGGACGCCAAAGATCTGGGTATCGAAGATAACGACTGGATCGAAGTGTTCAACAGCAACGGCGCCCTGACGGCACGTGCGGTGGTGAGCCAGCGTGTACCGGCCGGGATGACCATGATGTACCACGCGCAGGAACGTATCGTTAACCTGCCGGGGTCTGAGATCACCGAGCAGCGCGGCGGTATTCACAACTCCGTGACCCGTATTACGCCGAAGCCGACCCACATGATCGGTGGTTATGCCCAGCTGGCCTACGGCTTTAACTACTACGGCACCGTAGGATCGAACCGCGATGAGTTCGTGGTGGTACGTAAGATGAAGAATATTAACTGGTTAGATGGCGAAGGTAATGACCAGGTACAGGAGAGCGTAAAATGAAAATTCGTTCACAAGTCGGCATGGTGCTGAATCTGGATAAATGCATCGGCTGTCATACCTGCTCAGTCACCTGTAAAAACGTCTGGACCAGCCGTGAAGGTATGGAGTACGCCTGGTTCAACAACGTGGAAAGTAAGCCGGGCACCGGCTTCCCGACCGACTGGGAAAACCAGGAGAAGTGGAAGGGCGGCTGGATCCGTAAAATCAACGGCAAACTGCAACCGCGCATGGGTAACCGTGCCATGCTGCTGGGTAAAATCTTCGCTAACCCGCATCTGCCGGGCATTGATGATTACTACGAGCCGTTTGATTACGACTACCAGAACCTGCACAACGCGCCGGAAAGCAAACACCAGCCGATCGCCCGTCCTCGCTCGCTGATCACCGGCCAGCGCATGGACAAAATTACCAGCGGTCCAAACTGGGAAGAGATTCTGGGCGGCGAGTTCGAAAAACGCGCCAAAGACCAGAACTTCGAGAACATGCAGAAGGCGATGTACGGCCAGTTCGAAAACACCTTCATGATGTACCTGCCGCGCCTGTGCGAACACTGCCTTAACCCGGCTTGCGTGGCGACCTGCCCAAGCGGCGCCATCTACAAGCGTGAAGAAGATGGCATTGTGCTGATCGACCAGGACAAGTGCCGCGGCTGGCGTATGTGCATCACCGGCTGCCCGTACAAAAAAATCTACTTCAACTGGAAGAGCGGTAAGTCTGAGAAGTGCATCTTCTGCTACCCGCGTATCGAAGCCGGTATGCCGACCGTCTGCTCAGAGAGCTGCGTAGGTCGTATCCGCTACCTCGGCGTGCTGTTGTACGACGCGGACGCGATTGAAAATGCCGCAAGCACCGAGAACGAGAAAGATCTGTATCAGCGTCAGCTGGACGTCTTCCTCGATCCAAACGATCCGAAGGTTATTGAGCAGGCGCTGAAAGACGGTATTCCGCAGAGCGTGATTGACGCCGCACAGCAGTCCCCGGTGTACAAAATGGCGATGGACTGGAAGCTGGCCCTGCCGCTGCACCCGGAATACCGCACGCTGCCGATGGTCTGGTACGTGCCGCCGCTGTCTCCGATTCAGTCTGCGGCGGACGCGGGTGAACTGGGTAGCAACGGCATTCTGCCGGACGTGGAAAGCCTGCGTATTCCGGTTCAGTATCTGGCCAACCTGCTCACCGCAGGGGATACCCAGCCGGTCCTGCTGGCGCTGAAACGTATGCTGGCGATGCGTCACTTCAAACGTGCCGAAACCGTTGACGGCGTTAACGATACCCGCGCGCTGGAGGAGGTTGGTCTGACCGAAGCGCAGGCGCAGGAGATGTACCGCTATCTGGCAATCGCTAACTACGAAGATCGTTTCGTGGTGCCGAGCAGCCACCGTGAACTGGCTCGCGAGGCCTTCCCGGAGAAAAGTGGGTGTGGCTTTACCTTTGGCGACGGTTGCCACGGGTCAGACAGCAAATTCAACCTGTTCAACAGCCGCCGCATTGACGCGATGGATGTGACCAGCAAAACGGAGCCGCACCAATGATTGAACTCGTCATTGTTTCGCGTCTGCTCGAGTACCCTGATGCTGCGCTTGTGCAGCATCAACAGGAACTCTTTGATGCACTCGCGTCATCTGAAAACCTGGATAAAGAGGATGCCCAGAAGCTGGGCGTTTTCCTCCGCGATCTGCTGGCACGCGATCTTCTTGATGCGCAGGCGGACTACAGCCAGCTGTTTGACCGGGGCCGTGCCACGTCTCTGCTGCTGTTCGAACACGTTCACGGTGAATCCCGCGACCGTGGTCAGGCGATGGTGGATCTGATGGGCCAGTACGAGCAGCACGGTTTGCAACTCGACAGCCGCGAGCTGCCGGATCACCTGCCGCTGTATCTGGAATATCTGGCGCAGTTGCCGAAAGAGGAAGCGCTGGGCGGGTTGCAGGACATTGCTCCCATTCTGGCGTTGCTCGGCGCGCGTCTCCAGCAACGTGAGAGCAGCTATGCAGTCCTGTTCGATCTGCTGGTGAAACTGGCTAACGCCTCGGTTGACAGTCAAAAAGTGGCGGAAAAAATCGCGGATGAAGCCCGTGACGATACCCCACAAGCACTGGATGCCGTCTGGGAAGAGGAGCAGGTGAAATTCTTTGCTGACCAGAGCTGTGGCGAATCTGAAATCTCCGCGCATCAGCGTCGTTTTGCCGGAGCGGTGGCTCCGCAATATTTGAATATCTCTAACGGAGGACAGCACTAATGCACTTCCTGAATATGTTCTTCTTTGACATTTACCCGTATATCGCGGGCACCGTATTCCTGGTGGGAAGCTGGCTGCGTTATGACTATGGCCAGTACACCTGGCGTGCTGCCTCCAGCCAGATGCTGGATCGTAAAGGGATGAACCTGGCGTCAAACCTGTTCCACATCGGGATTTTGGGGATTTTCGCCGGTCACTTCCTGGGGATGCTGACCCCGCACTGGATGTACGAAGCGTGGCTGCCGATTGACGTGAAGCAGAAGATGGCGATGATTGCCGGCGGCGCCTGCGGCGTGATGACCCTGGTGGGTGGTCTGTTGCTGCTGAAACGCCGTCTGTTCAACCCACGCGTGCGGGCTACCACGACCGGAGCGGACATCCTGATCCTCTCCCTGCTGATGGTGCAGTGTGCGCTTGGTCTGCTGACCATTCCGTTCTCTGCGCAGCATATGGACGGCAGCGAAATGATGAAGCTGGTGGGATGGGCGCAGTCTGTCGTGACCTTCCGCGGGGGCGCTTCTGAGCATCTGGACGGCGTGGCGTTTATCTTCCGCGTTCACCTGGTGCTGGGTATGACCCTGTTTGTGCTGTTCCCGTTCTCTCGCCTGGTGCACATCTGGAGTGCGCCGGTGGAGTACCTGACGCGCAAATATCAGATTGTGCGTGCTCGTCGCTGATTCGCTGTATTAATACAACCCCGCATTTGCGGGGTTTTTTTTGTCCCCGATCCAGCGGGGCGTGCGGATGCCGGGTGGCGGCTGCGCCTTACCCGGCCTACAGACCCTATTTGTAGCCCCGGTAAGCGAAGCGCCACCGTGGAAAACAGGCAGGGAAGGATTACTCCCGGCATCGAGAAATATGGTGCATTGTGCTTGAATGAGTGCTTAAGAATCTGGAAGTGATGGTGGTGGGGGAAGGATTCGAACCTTCGAAGTCGATGACGGCAGATTTACAGTCTGCTCCCTTTGGCCGCTCGGGAACCCCACCAGGGGTAATTCATATTTTGAGGTAAAGCTGGAGATGGTGGTGGGGGAAGGATTCGAACCTTCGAAGTCGATGACGGCAGATTTACAGTCTGCTCCCTTTGGCCGCTCGGGAACCCCACCACGGGGTAATGCTTTTAACTGGCCTGCTTCCTGTTGGAAGCGGGGCGCATCATATCAAATGAGACGCCCCTGTAAAGCATTCCTTTAGGGAAATGAAGCTGTTTGCCTGCTTTTTATCCGTAAAGGCGTAAAGCTAATCAATTCATTTTCCGAAGGATTAAAGAATAATCGTTCTGTTGCCGTACACAAAGACGCGCTGGGCAAGTACCTGATACAGCGCACGGCTCAGTACGTTCTTCTCAACGTCACGGCCAGCACGCATCATATCTTCTGCCGTGTAGGTGTGATCCACGTGAATTACGTCCTGCATGATGATTGGGCCTTCGTCCAGATTGTCATTCACGTAGTGCGCGGTTGCGCCAATGATCTTCACCCCACGCTCGTATGCCTGGTGATACGGACGCGCGCCAATAAAGGCGGGCAGGAAGGAGTGGTGGATGTTGATAATCTTGTTCGGGAAGCGCGCCACGAAGGATGGCGTTAGCACGCGCATATATTTCGCCAGCACCACGTAGTCCGGGTTATGCGCTTCAATCGCAGCAGCCATCAGGTTGTCGTGCTCTTCACGGGTATGGCCTTCGTGACTGACCAGTTCAAACGGAATGTCGAAACGTTCAACCAGCGTACGCAGCGTCTCGTGGTTGCCAATGACGGCGGCAATTTCGACGTCCAGGCCACCGTAGTTGGCTTTCATCAGCAGATCGCCCAGGCAGTGCGCCTCTTTGGTGACCAGAATGACAATGCGGCGACGGCCCGCCGGGTTAAGCTCACGCACCGAGCCTTCCGGCAGGGCGCTGTCCAGATCGGCAAGCAGGGTTGTGTCGTTGAAAATGCCTTCCAGTTCGGTACGCATAAAGAAGCGACCGGTACGGTGGTCAACGAACTCGTTGTTCTGCACGATATTCAGTTCATGCTTGTAGCAAATGTTGGTAATTCGTGCGATCAGCCCTTTTTGATCGGGACAGATAGTGCGCAGAACTTTACGTTGTAATGATTGCATCGCCGGGAAATCCTGTTTATGTATTTGCGAAGTCTGAGTTGTCAGGCATTACTGCCGCAACACTTTTTAAATTTTTTTCCTGAACCACAGGGGCAGGGATCGTTACGACCGAATTGCGGACGTGTGCCGTCAATATAATACCATTGCCCGCTGTCCTTTAAGAACCGTGAGCGTTCAATGATGGCGCCGGGTTTGTTTTGTTCGCTAAAGCGGGCGACAAAACTGACATAGCCCTCGTTGGCATCGCGGCCGGGAGCGGCTTCAAAGACGGTGAGGCCCAGCCAGACGGTGTTGGCAAATCCGGCTTCAATCTCCTGGCGAAAATCGGCAGCATGGCAGGACGGATGCCAGGTTTTAATCAGGTAGTCTGCGTTTTTGATCACAAAAGCAGTATACCGCGAGCGCATAAGGTGTGACGGGTCTGGTGCAACCTGCTCGCCAGAAAGATATCGCTGGCAACATAGGCTATACTCCAGAGCGCTACCACAGGGGCAGAGTTGAGACACGATTCTCTTCCTGGAACAAAAAATAAGGCGTTAAACGCTTAAGGTAGCAATATGTTAACTGAGCAGGTGCGTTGACGCTATGTCGGGAATCCAGGGGAAGTAAAACAGGGCTAATGAGAAAGGTAAAAATTGGACTGGCGTTGGGCTCAGGTGCAGCCCGGGGTTGGTCACATATTGGCGTTATCAATACCTTAAACCAGATGGGGATTGACGTTGATATTGTCGCAGGATGTTCTATCGGGTCGCTGGTCGGATCCGCGTACGCCTGCGGTAAGCTTCCGGAGCTTGAAAGCTGGGTGCGCTCCTTCAGTTACTGGGATGTGCTGCGCCTGATGGATCTCTCCTGGCAGCGTGGCGGCCTGCTGCGCGGCGAACGCGTGTTCAATCAGTTTCGTAAGATAATGCCCCTCGCTGACTTCAGCCACTGCCAAATGCCTTTCGGGGCCGTTGCAACCAACCTCAGTACGGGCAGGGAGTTATGGCTCACTGAAGGGGATATACATCTCGCCGTTCGTGCATCCTGTAGCATGCCGGGGTTAATGGCGCCTGTGCCTCACAACGGCTACTGGCTCGTTGATGGGGGCGTAGTGAATCCTGTCCCTGTCTCTCTGACGCGCGCCATGGGGGCGGATATCGTTATTGCCGTGGATTTACAGCACGACGCACACCTTATGCAGCAGGATTTGATGCCGGTTAATCTTCAGAGCGATGACACGGAAGAAGAGAAACTTGCCTGGCATGCGCGATTACGCGGCAGAATAGGGCGCCTGACCGCCCGTCGCGCGGTGACCGCGCCGAACGCCATTGAAATCATGACGACCTCTATTCAAATCCTTGAGAATCGCCTGAAGCGAAACCGTATGGCTGGCGATCCTCCGGATATTCTTATTCAACCCTATTGTCCACAAATCTCTACCCTTGATTTCCACCGGGCTGAGGCCGCCATAGCAGCGGGCTCGTTAGCCGTCGAAAAGAAAATAGATGAACTGTTGCCTTTTGTGCGTACAGCACGTTGAGCACTTTTTTGATTACTTCAGCAAAATCTGACAGGCGATAGTACCAATAGCATGCCACTATTGAGTAACTGTCAGCCAGGGGAGGAACCATGACACAGCCATTGGCCGGAAAACATATTTTGATAGTAGAAGACGAGCCCGTTTTCCGATCGCTACTGGATTCGTGGTTATCCTCACTGGGTGCAACCACGTCCCTTGCCGAAGATGGCGTCGAGGCACTGGAAAAAATGGCCAGCATGGCGCCTGATCTGATGATCTGCGACCTTGAAATGCCGCGCATGGACGGATTAATGCTGGTGGAAAACCTGCGTAATGAAGGTTATCAGACACCGATACTGGTGATCTCGGCAACCGAAAATATGGCGGATATTGCTAAGGCGTTGCGTTTAGGTGTGCAGGATATTCTGCTCAAACCGGTTAAAGATTTGAACCGTCTGCGTGAAACGGTGTTGGCCTGCCTGTATCCCAATATGTTTAATTCCCGGGTGGAAGAAGAAGAACGTCTTTTCCAGGACTGGGATGCTTTAGTCAGTAATCCGCTCGCGGCCGCGAAGCTGCTTCAGGAACTTCAGCCGCCGGTGCAGCAAAATATCTCTCATTGCAGAGTAAATTATCGCCAGCTGGTAGCGGCTGACCAGCCTGGGCTGGTGCTGGATATTGCGCCGTTATCAGATTCTGACCTCGCTTTTTATTGCCTGGATGTTACCCGGGCGGGAGATAACGGCGTTCTGGCGGCCTTATTACTCCGTGCGCTGTTTAATGGATTGCTACAGGAACAATTATCCCATCAGGGGCAACGACTTCCTGAGTTAGGCAGTTTACTAAAACAGGTCAACCAACTTTTTCGCCAGGCCAATTTGCCGGGGCAGTTCCCGCTTCTGGTTGGCTATTATCACAGCGGGTTGAATAACCTTATTCTGGTCTCTGCGGGTTTAAATGCCACGCTGAATACTGGCGAACACCATATTCAGGTGAGCAACGGCGTGCCGTTGGGTACGCTGGGAAATACTTACCTTAATCAAATTAGCCATCGCTGCACCTCCTGGCAGTGCCAAATTTGGGGTGCCGGAGGGCGGTTACGCTTAATGTTGTCCACGGAGTAAGCAGTCAGATTTTATTTTTCAGATTGCTTTACCTGTGTTTTTGCTGGCAGTGCTACTATTGCTGCAAGTTTCATGCGTATTTGTCTTAATTGATCGGCAACGCGTTCTTTTCAGACCCGTATTAGTGGCTGAGACTGTATACTCAACGCGTTATTCAATGCATAAAAGTTCAAAACTTGAACAGTTCAGGAGAATTTCAATGGCTGCCCTTAATTCGAAAGTCAGAAAGGCCGTTATCCCGGTGGCGGGATTGGGTACCAGGATGTTGCCAGCGACGAAGGCAATCCCAAAAGAGATGCTGCCTCTGGTTGATAAGCCATTAATCCAGTATGTCGTGAATGAATGTATTGCAGCAGGTATCACCGAAATTGTGCTGGTGACGCATTCATCTAAAAACTCTATCGAAAACCATTTCGATACCAGTTTCGAACTCGAAGCAATGCTGGAAAAACGCGTTAAGCGCCAGCTGCTGGAGGAAGTGCAGTCTATTTGCCCTCCACACGTTACCATTATGCAGGTTCGTCAGGGGCTGGCGAAAGGCCTGGGGCACGCAGTGTTGTGTGCACACCCGGTAGTGGGCGATGAGCCGGTCGCGGTTATTCTGCCTGACGTGATTCTTGATGAGTACGAGTCCGATCTTTCCCAGGAAAACCTGGCGGAAATGATTAAACGCTTCGACGAAACCGGCAGCAGCCAGATTATGGTTGAGCCAGTCGACGACGTGACCGCTTACGGCGTGGTTGACTGCAAAGGCGTTGACCTGCAACCTGGCGAAAGCGTACCGATGGTTGGCGTTGTTGAAAAACCTAAAGCGGACGTCGCGCCGTCTAACCTTGCTGTCGTTGGTCGTTACGTACTGAGCGCTGAAATTTGGGCTCTGCTGGCGAAAACGCCTCCGGGTGCGGGCGATGAAATCCAGCTGACGGATGCTATCGATATGCTGATCGAGAAAGAGACCGTGGAAGCCTACCATATGAAAGGTAAGAGCCATGACTGCGGGAATAAGCTCGGTTATATGCAGGCATTCGTCGAATATGGTATTCGCCATAACAGCCTGGGTGAAGAATTTAAAGCCTGGCTCAAAGGTAGCGTGGGTATTAAGTAATAAACTCACAGCCCAGTGAACAAGACCGGTGGAGCGATGCCCACCGGTTTTTTTATGCCTGTCGCTCCGTAATTGGCGGGGGATTGTCAGGGACGTTAAATAGGGAGCCTCACAATATGACAGAATGTAAGGAGATGTTCGGGCAAATATTACAGGCATAAAAAATCCCGCATTAAGCGGGATTTTTCAGAATCTTTCCAGATTAATCCTTGATCAGGAAGTCATCCAGTTGTTTACCTTGTTCGTCCATTGCTTTCTTGATTACAGCAGGAGTACGGCCCTGGCCGGTCCAGGTTTTCTCTTCGCCGTTCTCATCGATGTAGCTATATTTAGCAGGACGTGCCGCGCGTTTTGCTTTGGTACCGGTTTTAGCCGCAGCCATGCTGTTCAGCAATTCGTTTGGATCGATACCATCGGCAATCAGCATTTCACGATACTGTTGCAGTTTACGTGTACGTTCTTCGATTTCAGCCGCAGCAGCGCTTTCTTCTTCACGACGTTCGTTAACTACAACTTCTAATTTTTCGAGCATTTCTTCAAGCGTCTCAAGGGTACATTCTCTTGCCTGCGCACGAAGAGTACGGATGTTGTTCAGAATTTTAAGTGCTTCGCTCATTGTAGTAATCTCAAACTTATAATGGGGGTGGGTTTGTTGTCCTAATAATAGAGCCTTAATTTCACTTGTGCAATAGGTGGGAATGTAAGGAATTCAAAAAATACAAAATAAACGACGCTATTATTAATTACGCTAACTTAAATTTCATTGTTTGTTGGGTCTGTGAGATATCGTTTCAAACGGCAAAAGCGCGTCATTTGCGTGTATGTTTTGTGACTTTTACCTCAGGAATTATAGTTGCGGTTGATAAATATCAGCCTTTTGTATTACCCCGAGTAAGCGCAGCGAAGACAAGAATAGTTAATAAATAGTGAATTTTAATGAACGAAGAAGACACTATAAAAAGAAGTGTTATCTCTGGTTGCGGACTCACCTTATTGTCAGTGTTTAATGCCTTTACTGCCTGTTTTAACGCATTATTTTGCGCTATTCGCGAAGGATTTACTGATGCATGGCAGGCTGGAGAGCGCAGCCCGCCGCTGATGACGGTACAAAATATGGTACAATGATCCATCGGGAATATTACACATTGATTAGGGTTCTTCGGCCAATGGCACAACTTTATTTCTACTATTCGGCAATGAATGCAGGGAAATCGACGGCGTTACTGCAATCCTCATACAATTATCAGGAGCGGGGGATGCGTACCGTTGTTTATACCGCCGAAATCGACGATCGCTTTGGGGCAGGGAAGGTGAGCTCAAGAATAGGGCTCTCGTCGCCTGCAAGGCTGTTTAACCCTGAAACGGACCTGCTGGAGGACATTCGTGCCGAGCATGCCTCTAAGCCTGTCCATTGCGTGCTGGTAGATGAAAGCCAGTTCCTGACCCGAGAGCAGGTCCATGCACTTTCAGAGGTCGTTGATGAGCTGGATATTCCCGTTCTTTGCTATGGATTACGTACCGATTTTCGTGGGGAGTTATTTGCCGGCAGTCAGTATCTGCTCGCCTGGTCGGATAAGCTGGTTGAGCTGAAAACAATCTGCTTTTGTGGCCGCAAGGCAAGTATGGTTCTTCGCCTGGACCAGTCGGGTAAACCCTATGCTGATGGCGAGCAGGTGGTGATAGGAGGCAATGAACGTTATGTCTCGGTCTGCCGCAAGCATTATAAAGAGGCGCTGGCTGTAGGCTCGCTGACGGCGTTACAGGGCGACAATCGAAAATAATAAGAATGTTTTACGGATCCTCAGATATAAAAAAACCCGCCAGCGGCGGGTTTTTTTATCATACTGTCAATCAAGCATTTTTCTTCGCTTTCTTGTCAGCCTTTACAACTTCGGGGATTTCAACTTTTACGGCAGCGACATCGCTTTCAGTGAAGTTACGACCGTAATAAGTATCCAGCAGGATCTGTTTCAGTTCGGAAATCAGTGGGTAGCGCGGGTTAGCACCAGTACACTGGTCATCGAATGCATCTTCAGACAGCTTATCTACGTGAGCGAGGAAGTCAGCTTCCTGAACGCCTGCTTCGCGGATAGATTTAGGAATACCCAGTTCAGCCTTCAGGCTCTCCAGCCATGCCAGCAGTTTCTCGATCTTCGCGGCAGTACGGTCGCCCGGTGCGCTCAGACCCAGGTGATCTGCGATTTCAGCATAACGACGGCGCGCCTGTGGGCGGTCGTACTGGCTGAATGCAGTCTGCTTGGTTGGGTTGTCGTTGGCGTTATAGCGGATAACGTTGCTGATCAACAGGGCGTTCGCCAGACCGTGAGGAATGTGGAACTGTGAACCTAGCTTGTGCGCCATGGAGTGACAGACACCCAGGAAGGCGTTAGCAAACGCAATGCCCGCGATGGTTGCCGCACTGTGTACACGTTCACGCGCAACAGGGTTTTTCGAACCTTCGTTGTAAGAAGCTGGCAGGTTTTCTTTCAGCAGTTTCAGCGCCTGCAAAGCCTGACCGTCAGAGAACTCAGAAGCCAGTACGGAAACGTAAGCTTCCAGAGCGTGAGTTACCGCATCCAGACCACCGAACGCACACAGTGATTTCGGCATTTCCATGACCAGGTTGGCGTCAACGATAGCCATATCTGGCGTCAGTGCGTAGTCAGCCAGCGGGTATTTCTGACCGGTTGCGTCATCAGTCACAACGGCAAATGGCGTCACTTCTGAACCAGTACCGGAAGTGGTGGTGACGGCGATCATTTTCGCTTTCACGCCCATTTTCGGGAACTTGTAGATACGTTTACGGATATCCATAAAGCGCAGCGCCAGTTCTTCGAAGTGAGTTTCCGGATGTTCGTACATCACCCACATAATTTTCGCGGCGTCCATTGGGGAACCGCCACCCAGTGCGATGATCACATCAGGTTTGAAGGAGTTCGCCAGTTCAGCGCCTTTACGTACAACGCTCAGGGTTGGGTCAGCTTCAACTTCAAAGAAGACTTCAGTTTCGACGCCAGCCGCTTTCAGAACAGAGGTGATCTGGTCTGCATAGCCATTGTTGAACAGGAAACGGTCGGTCACGATGAGCGCACGTTTGTGGCCATCAGTAATCACTTCATCCAGCGCGATTGGCAGAGAGCCGCGGCGGAAGTAGATAGATTTCGGAAGTTTGTGCCACAACATGTTTTCAGCTCGCTTAGCAACGGTTTTCTTGTTGATCAGGTGTTTTGGACCAACGTTTTCAGAGATGGAGTTACCACCCCAGGAACCACAACCCAGAGTCAGGGAAGGTGCGAGTTTGAAGTTGTACAGGTCACCGATACCACCCTGAGAAGCAGGGGTGTTGATCAGGATACGTGCCGTCTTCATCTTCTGACCGAAGTAAGCAACACGCTCAGGCTGGTTATCCTGGTCGGTGTACAGGCAAGAGGTGTGGCCGATACCGCCCATCGCCACCAGCTTCTCTGCTTTATCTACCGCGTCATCGAAATCTTTCGCACGGTACATTGCCAGCGTCGGGGAGAGTTTCTCGTGAGCAAACGGCTCACTTTCATCAACGACTTTCACTTCACCAATCAGAATCTTGGTGGTAGCAGGGACGCTAAAGCCAGCGAGCTCAGCGATTTTATACGCAGGCTGACCTACGATAGCCGCGTTCAGCGCACCATTTTTCAGAATCACGTCCTGAACGGCTTTCAGTTCTTTACCTTGCAACAGGTAGCCGCCGTGGCTGGCGAAACGTTCACGAACGGCGTCGTATACCGAATCAACCACGACAACAGACTGTTCAGATGCACAGATAACGCCGTTATCGAAGGTTTTAGACATCAGCACAGAGGCAACAGCACGCTTGATATCAGCCGTTTCGTCGATCACCACAGGGGTATTACCTGCGCCTACGCCGATGGCTGGTTTACCGGAGCTGTACGCAGCTTTAACCATACCAGGACCACCGGTCGCCAGAATCAGGTTAATGTCCGGGTGATGCATCAGTGCGTTGGACAGTTCAACAGAAGGTTGGTCGATCCAGCCGATGAGATCTTTTGGCGCACCCGCCGCAATGGCAGCCTGAAGCACGATATCTGCTGCTTTGTTGGTGGCGTCCTTCGCACGTGGATGCGGGGAGAAAATGATTGCGTTACGTGTCTTCAGACTGATGAGAGATTTGAAGATGGCGGTAGAGGTTGGGTTAGTGGTTGGAACGATACCGCAAATGATGCCGATCGGTTCTGCGATGGTGATGGTGCCGAAAGTATCGTCTTCTGACAGCACACCGCAGGTTTTCTCATCTTTATAGGCGTTGTAGATATACTCTGAAGCAAAGTGGTTTTTGATCACTTTATCTTCAACTATACCCATGCCGGATTCGGCAACGGCCATTTTAGCGAGAGGGATTCGAGCATCAGCAGCAGCCAGAGCGGCCGCGCGGAAGATTTTATCAACCTGTTCTTGGGTGAAATTGGCATATTCACGCTGGGCTTTTTTTACGCGCTCGACGAGGGCGTTCAGTTCAGCGATATTGGTAACAGCCATAATGCTCTCCTGATAATGTTTAAACTCTTTTAGTAAACCAGCGCTCGATACGTCTGACAGTATAGTCAGAGCCGATCCCACTTGCGTAACACACAGTAAAACAAAGGATTACTCACTGCTCCAGCTCACTAATTTACTAAAAGAGCCTTACCTTAGCATCATACCTTTTTGATAGGTGATCTCCCTGGCGGCGTAACCAAGATTACTCACTTCTGAGTACGAAAATTATGATCGAGATCAATTTTGTCCTAAGCTGATACCTTTCAGCAGGGTTATTTTGTGCTAATTATTCTACTGTTAAATAATTAAGTAACTATTGGAAGCAGCGATATCATTGATTACACAAATGTTTAACATCATGAATTGATAACGTTTAAGAACAGATTTCTGGTGAAGTATGCGGCTAAAAAGCGTATCTTCAGCGCGGATTTATCATGACACGCAGTTTCTCCCTGGCCATGCTCAATTGCGGAGCTTAATGTGATTCAAACGCTCTTTGATTTCCCTACATATTTCAAGTTTTTTATCGGCTTGTTTGCTCTGGTTAACCCGGTAGGGATCATCCCTGTCTTCATTAGTATGACCAGCTATCAGACGGCTGCGGCACGAAATAAAACCAACCTGACGGCAAACCTGTCGGTGGCGATCATCCTGCTTACGTCTCTTTATCTCGGGGACGCCATTCTTCAGGTCTTCGGCATCTCGATTGATTCGTTCCGTATAGCAGGCGGGATCCTGGTGGTGACGATTGCCATGTCGATGATCAGCGGCAAGCTGGGGGAGGATAAACAGAACAAGCAGGAAAAATCAGAGACAGCTATCCGCGAGAGCATCGGGGTCGTGCCACTGGCACTGCCGCTGATGGCGGGCCCGGGGGCGATCAGTTCCACTATTGTCTGGGGAACGCGCTACCACAGCCTGATGCACCTGATTGGCTTTTCCGTCGCTATTGCGCTGTTCGCGCTGTGCTGCTGGGGTGTATTTCGTATGGCGCCATGGCTGGTTCGCTTGCTGGGACAAACGGGCATCAACGTGATTACCCGTATCATGGGTCTGTTGTTAATGGCGTTGGGCATCGAATTTATCGTTACCGGTATTAAAAGTATATTCCCCGGGTTAGTACACTGACTTTCATTTGAAAGAGCGGAGCCAGCGGCTCCGTTTTTTTTACGTGATTATCTGCAAATCATATAAATAAAGTTGAAATAGGCGCCAGTCATAATAAGTTCTACTAATAATCCTCTTCTGTTGTTTTTCAAGGGGTTGTTTATTTTCATTTCCCCTTGCCGCGCATAAATCCCTCAAACCCTTTGTTATTTTACTCACATGATACTCTGGGGCTTGCTGACAGATAACCGAAATGATATTAGTAATTTCGACGCTGACTCAGACGAATGTGCTAAATAATAATCAATTGTTAAATTATCGTGAAAAATCGTTCAGCCAAGCTTTGTCGTCGCGTTTGTAGCAACAAAATTTCTTATCTGTATGAATTACATCTCTTTTTGTTGATTTCGGCGTAAGCCAGGGTTGGCACCACAGTTATGCCAGCCATCGTAAAAGAGAAATGCTTAACAAATTTGCAAAATGTATTGGCGAGAGTTGGCACCATTTGGTACTTTCCGGCCTTATATTTTGCAGCATTAAACAAGTTGATGAGAACTATTTTCATATAGCCCTCACATAAGATATCCAACGCATCTCTCTGACAGGGGAGAGGTGTAAAGAATCGACGCAAGACCGCCGTATGAGCGGTCAGTAATAATGAAGTCGGTGATAGCAAGAAGTAAAAAAAGAACCTGACAGTAGCAAAAAAAACTCCTGCGCTGTACAGGCCCCAACAGGGGATTACACAACTGGCGAAGGCCGGTCATTATAATGAGTGGAGTATCAACACAATGTCCATCATCACAAAAAAAAATCTGGTAGCGGCGGGGATTTTAACTGCGCTAATCGCGGGCAACGCTGCAATGGCTGCGGACGTTCCTGCTGGTGTTCAACTGGCTGAGAAGCAAACGCTGGTACGTAATAACGGTGCGGAAGTGCAGTCTCTTGATCCGCACAAAATTGAAGGTGTTCCAGAGTCTAACGTTAACCGCGATCTGTTTGAAGGTCTGCTGGTGACTGACGTAGACGGCCACCCGGCTCCGGGCGTGGCGGAAAAATGGGACAACAAAGATTTTAAAGTCTGGACCTTCCATCTGCGTAAAGATGCGAAATGGTCCGACGGTACGCCGGTTACCGCCGAAGATTTCGTCTATAGCTGGCAGCGTCTGGCGGATCCGAATACCGCCTCCCCGTATGCGAGTTACCTCCAGTATGGCCATATTGCCAATATCGATGACATCATCACGGGTAAAAAGCCAGTTACCGACCTGGGCGTAAAAGCCATCGATGCCAACACCTTTGAAGTGACGTTGAGCGAACCTGTTCCGTACTTCTATAAGCTGCTGGTTCACCCGTCCGTCTCCCCGGTACCAAAATCCGCAGTAGAAAAATTTGGTGAAAAATGGACGCAGCCTGCGAATATCGTGACCAACGGTGCATATAAGCTGAAGGACTGGGTCGTTAACGAACGTATGGTGCTGGAGCGCAACCCGCAGTATTGGGATAATGCGAAGACCGTTATCAATCAGGTCACCTACCTGCCAATCTCTTCTGAAGTGACGGACGTAAACCGCTACCGCAGCGGTGAAATCGACATGACCTATAACAATATGCCGATTGAACTGTTCCAGAAGCTGAAAAAAGAGATACCTAAAGAAGTTCACGTCGATCCGTATCTGTGCACCTACTATTACGAAATTAACAACCAGAAAGCACCGTTCACCGACGTACGTGTTCGTACCGCACTGAAGCTGGCTCTGGATCGCGACATTATCGTGAATAAAGTGAAGAATCAGGGCGACCTGCCGGCTTACAGCTACACCCCGCCTTACACCGACGGTATGAAGCTGGTTGAACCTGAATGGTTCAAATGGTCCCAGGAAAAACGTAACGAAGAAGCGAAAAAACTGCTGGCTGAAGCTGGCTATACCGCCGACAAGCCGCTGACCTTTAGCCTGCTGTACAACACCTCCGATCTGCATAAAAAGCTGGCTATTGCCGTCGCGTCAATCTGGAAGAAAAACCTCGGCGTGAACGTGAAGCTGGAAAACCAGGAATGGAAAACCTTCCTCGATACGCGCCACCAGGGAACCTTTGACGTGGCACGTGCAGGATGGTGTGCGGACTATAACGAACCGACCTCATTCCTGAACACCATGCTGAGCGACAGTTCGAACAACACCGCACACTATAAGAGCCCGGCGTTTGATAAGCTGATTGGCGAAACCCTGAAGGTGGCAGATGAAGCCCAGCGCGCCGATCTGTACGCGAAATCAGAACAACAGCTCGATAAAGACTCTGCGATCGTTCCGGTTTACTACTACGTTAACGCCCGCCTGGTGAAACCATGGGTAGGGGGTTATACCGGTAAAGACCCGTTGGATAATATTTCCGTTAAGAATCTTTATATTATCAAGCATTAATGGCAATACGTGGGGCGAGCGAGCTTGCCCCACTGTGTCTATTTTGTAACATTCATCAGGCACACGCCAGAAGGTACGGGCAATGTTGAAATTTATCCTGCGTCGCTGTCTTGAAGCGATTCCAACGTTATTTATTCTAATTACAATTTCCTTCTTCATGATGCGTCTTGCACCGGGCAGTCCTTTTACCGGTGAACGCACGCTTCCGCCAGAAGTTATGGCCAACATCGAAGCGAAATACCATTTAAACGATCCTATCACCACGCAGTACTTCAACTATATGAAGCAACTTGCACACGGTGATTTTGGTCCGTCATTTAAATATAAAGACTATTCCGTTAACGACCTGGTGGCGTCCAGCTTCCCGGTATCGGCTAAATTAGGGGCTGCTGCATTTATCCTGGCCGTTGTTCTCGGTGTCACTGCGGGCGTTATCGCTGCGCTAAAACAAAATACCCGATGGGATTACGCCGTAATGGGGGTCGCAATGACCGGGGTGGTTATCCCCAGCTTCGTTGTCGCGCCGTTGCTGGTCATGATATTCGCCATAACCCTGAAATGGCTTCCCGGGGGCGGCTGGAACGGCGGGGCGCTGAAGTTCATGATATTGCCGATGGTGGCATTATCTCTGGCCTACATCGCCAGTATCGCCCGTATTACCCGCGGTTCAATGATTGAAGTCCTGCACTCGAACTTCATCCGTACCGCCCGTGCGAAAGGGCTGCCGATGCGCCGGATTATTTTCCGTCATGCCCTCAAGCCTGCACTGTTACCGGTACTCTCCTATATGGGTCCGGCTTTTGTCGGCATTATCACGGGTTCAATGGTGATAGAAACCATTTATGGCCTGCCGGGCATCGGGCAGCTGTTTGTTAACGGGGCGCTTAACCGTGACTATTCGCTGGTGCTGAGCCTGACGATCCTCGTGGGCGCGCTGACCATTCTGTTTAATGCCGTTGTCGATGTGCTGTATGCCGTTATCGACCCGAAAATCCGTTACTAACTGGAGCACGCCATGATGTTGAGTAAGAAAAACAGCGAGGCGCTGGAAAACTTCAGTGAAAAGCTGGAGGTCGAAGGTCGTAGCCTTTGGCAGGACGCCCGCCGTCGTTTTATGCATAACCGTGCCGCCGTTGCCAGCCTGGTCGTGCTGGTGCTAATCGCGCTGTTCGTAACCCTGGCACCAATGCTCTCTCAGTTCACCTATTTCGATACGGACTGGGGCATGATGTCCAGCGCGCCGGATATGGAATCCGGGCACTATTTCGGCACCGACTCCTCCGGGCGTGATTTGCTGGTGCGTGTGGCGATTGGCGGCCGTATCTCCCTGATGGTTGGCATCGCGGCGGCGCTGGTGGCGGTGATTGTCGGCACGCTTTACGGCTCGCTTTCCGGTTACCTCGGCGGGAAAGTGGACTCCGTGATGATGCGTCTGCTAGAAATCCTGAACTCCTTCCCGTTCATGTTCTTCGTCATTCTGCTGGTGACCTTCTTTGGTCAAAATATCCTGCTAATCTTCGTGGCGATCGGGATGGTGTCCTGGCTGGATATGGCGCGTATTGTGCGCGGCCAGACGCTGAGCCTCAAACGTAAGGAGTTTATCGAAGCCGCACAGGTTGGCGGCGTTTCTACCGCCAATATTGTGGTGCGTCATATCGTTCCTAACGTGCTGGGCGTGGTGGTGGTGTACGCCTCCCTGCTGGTGCCAAGTATGATCCTGTTTGAATCTTTCCTGAGCTTCCTGGGATTAGGTACGCAAGAGCCGTTGAGTAGCTGGGGCGCTCTGTTAAGTGATGGCGCAAACTCCATGGAAGTGTCACCGTGGTTACTGCTGTATCCGGCGGGCTTCCTGGTCGTCACCCTGTTCTGTTTCAACTTTATCGGCGATGGCCTGCGTGATGCCCTCGACCCGAAAGACCGTTAAGGAGCGCCGTCATGACCATTATTGAAACGGCAACCGCGCCACAGGCGCAACAGCGGACCAGCGCACTGCTGGACGTTAAAGACCTCCGCGTGACGTTTAAAACCCCTGACGGTGATGTTACTGCCGTTAACGATCTCAACTTCGACCTGCGTGCCGGTGAAACGCTGGGCATTGTGGGCGAATCCGGTTCCGGTAAATCCCAGACCGCATTCGCGCTGATGGGCCTGCTGGCGTCAAACGGCGTGATCGGCGGTTCGGCGACGTTTAACGGGAAAGAGATCCTGAATTTGCCGGAACATGAGCTGAACAAGCTGCGCGCCGAGCAGATTTCAATGATTTTCCAGGATCCGATGACGTCCCTGAACCCCTATATGCGGGTGGGCGAACAGCTGATGGAAGTGCTGATGCTCCACAAGGGGCTGGGCAAAGCCGAAGCGTTTGAAGAGTCCGTCAAAATGCTGGATGCGGTGAAAATGCCTGAGGCACGCAAGCGCATGCGCATGTATCCGCACGAATTCTCCGGCGGTATGCGCCAGCGCGTCATGATCGCGATGGCATTGCTTTGTCGGCCAAAACTGCTGATCGCTGATGAACCAACCACCGCCCTGGACGTGACCGTCCAGGCGCAGATCATGACGTTGCTGAACGAGCTGAAGCGCGAGTTCAACACCGCCATCATTATGATCACCCACGATTTAGGCGTCGTTGCCGGGATCTGCGACAAAGTGTTAGTCATGTATGCAGGCCGCACGATGGAATACGGTAATGCCCGCGATGTGTTCTATCAGCCAGCCCATCCGTACTCTATCGGGCTGCTGAATGCCGTTCCGCGTCTTGATGCGGAAGGGGAGTCGCTGCTGACTATCCCGGGTAACCCGCCAAACCTGCTGCGTCTGCCAAAAGGCTGCCCGTTCCAGCCGCGTTGTCCGCATGCGATGGAAATCTGTAACAGCGCACCGCCGCTGGAAGCGTTTGCCCCAGGCCGTCTGCGCGCCTGCTTTAAGCCGCTGGAGGAGCTGGTATGAACGCGATCGACGAAAAAAGAAATGTGCTGCTCGAAATCGCTGACCTGAAGGTCCATTTCGATATCAAAGACGGTAAACAGTGGTTCTGGCAGCCTGCCAAAACCCTGAAAGCGGTGGATGGCGTCACGCTACGCCTGTACGAAGGCGAGACCCTGGGCGTGGTAGGCGAATCCGGCTGCGGCAAATCGACGTTTGCGCGGGCGATCATCGGCCTGGTGAAAGCCACCGACGGGAAAGTGGCCTGGCTTGGCAAAGATCTGCTGGGGATGAAGCCGGATGAATGGCGCGACGTGCGCAGCGACATCCAGATGATTTTCCAGGATCCGCTTGCGTCCCTGAACCCGCGTATGACCATTGGCGAAATCATTGCCGAGCCGCTGCGCACCTATCATCCGAAGATGCCGCGCCAGGAAATTCGCGATCGGGTGAAAGCGATGATGCTCAAGGTGGGTCTGCTGCCTAACCTCATCAACCGCTACCCACACGAGTTTTCCGGCGGTCAGTGCCAGCGTATCGGTATCGCACGCGCGTTGATCCTTGAACCAAAACTGATTATCTGTGATGAGCCGGTTTCGGCGCTGGACGTTTCCATCCAGGCCCAGGTGGTTAACCTGCTACAGAAACTGCAACGGGAAATGGGGCTGTCGCTGATCTTCATCGCCCACGATCTGGCGGTGGTAAAACACATTTCGGACCGTGTGCTGGTCATGTATCTGGGCCACGCCGTGGAGCTGGGCACGTATGATGAGGTGTACCACAATCCTCTGCACCCTTATACCAAAGCGCTGATGTCTGCGGTTCCCGTTCCGGACCCCGATCTGGAAAAAAATAAAACCATTCAGCTTCTGGAAGGTGAACTGCCTTCGCCAATCAACCCGCCTTCAGGCTGCGTATTCCGTACGCGATGCCCAATAGCCGGGCCGGAATGTGCAAAAACACGGCCGGTTCTGGAGGGCAGTTTCCGACATGCGGTTTCCTGCCTGAAAGTAGACCCGTTATAATCGCAAGGGCTGACATGATGTCAGCCCTTATTTTTCGAGGTTAATGTGTCGCGATTATTCACGTCGGCCCGTCAGCGGCTGTATCACCTTTTATTTGATCCTGAAACGGTTTCCGGTCGCCGCTTCGAAGGTCTGTGTGGTTTATTTGCGCTGATTAGCGTCATTATTATCTTTATCGAATCCGGCGCCGGAACGCAGTACCACATGACGTATGAGGAGTGGCACGTTTTCGTCTGGCTGGAATTGATTGTCACGCTGGTGTTTACTGCGGAATATGTGCTGAGGGTCATTAGCTGGCCAAATCCGGCGAAATACGTTTTCAGCTTCTGGGGATTTATTGATTTAGCCACCATCCTGCCGCTGTATGTCATGTGGCTGTGGCCTGAGATCAGCCTGAATTATGTGTTTGCCTGGCGTGCAATGCGGGCGATTCGTGTGTTACGGATTCTCAAACTGCTGCGCTTTATGCCGTCGCTGCGGGTTTTTTGGGTTGCCATTGTCAGCGCCCGCCACCAGCTGATTCTCTTCTATTCGTTTATTGCTATCGTGATGATCGTTTTTGGCTCCCTGATGTATTTAATCGAAGGGCCGAAATACGGGTTTACCACGCTTAATGCGTCTGTTTACTGGGCTATCGTCACGGTGACCACCGTGGGCTATGGCGATATTACCCCGCATACGCCGCTCGGACGTATTGTGGCATCGGTTCTTATCCTGATCGGCTATTCTGTGATAGCGATTCCGACGGGGTTAATTACCACCCATATGAGCAGCGCCTTCCAGAACAGCAAGCAGCAACGCAAATGTCCGAATTGTCAGCAGGGGAATCATGAACCCGGCGCGCGGTTTTGTCACCGCTGTGGAAATGCCTTACCGGATTAAATAAAAAAGGCTGCGCGGGCAGCCTTTTTTATTATTCGCGCCAGAGGATATGGCACAGTTTGTGATCTTTCTCGCGGCACAGCAGGACGCGAGCAAAGATGTCGTTAATTTCTCCGCCGTCTTCATCTGCCAGGCCAATCACCACCTCGGCGAAGAAGTCCGGGTTGAGATCAAAATCGACATGTTCGGCCCAGTCTTCAGCCGGATCGAACAGCTCAGCACCGCCACGCTCTTCGAATTGCAGGTTGAAAAGAATGACGTCAGCAGGGTCGAGATTATCGACCGCCAGCTCGAGAAAAATATCGTAGGCCTGTTCGAGCGTTTCGTCTTCGGTCAGGCGATTGTTCAGATCCATTTCCATGATGACTACCTGTTAAACATCGTTGGGCACGTTTTACAGCAACGGACTAAAGAAGTAAAACAGTCGTTCGGCAATTCGCTGCCACAGCGGACGTTTCGCCCACAGTCTGGCGTCCAGCAGGCGTGAGCGGGAGATATAATCGTCCTGAACCGCCGCCAGATCGCCACCGAACCCGGCGTCATCAATGACCAGCGTAATTTCAAAATTCAGCCACAGACTGCGCATATCGAGGTTGACGGTACCCACCAGGCTCAGCTCTCCGTCCACCAGCACGCTCTTGGTGTGTAACAGGCCGCCTTCGAACTGATAAATTTTAACGCCTGCGGCCAGCAGCTCACTAAAGAACGCGCGGCTTGCCCATCCCACCAGCAGCGAATCGTTCTTGCGCGGCATAATAATGCTCACATCCACTCCGCGCTGTGCCGCTGTACAGATGGCATGCAGAAGGTCGTCGCTGGGAACGAAATAGGGCGTGGTCATGATCAGATATTCCCGCGCGGAGTACGCGGCGGTCAGCAGTGCCTGATGGATCAGATCTTCCGGGAAGCCAGGACCGGAGGCGATAGTGTGGATAGTGTGCCCGCTGGCTTCCTCAAACGGCATGATATTGCCATCCGGCGGTGGGGGAAGAATGCGTTTACCGGTTTCAATTTCCCAGTCGCAGGAGTAGACGATGCCCATTGAGGTCGCGATCGGTCCCTCCATCCGCGCCATCAGATCGATCCATTGCCCCACGCCGGAATCCTGCTTGAAGAAGCGGGGGTCAACCATGTTCATGCTGCCGGTGTAGGCGATGTAGTTATCGATCAGAACCATTTTCCGGTGCTGGCGGAGATCCATGCGGCGCAGAAAGACGCGGAAAAGATTCACTTTTAGCGCCTCGACCACCTCGATACCGGCGTTGCGCATCATACCTGCCCACGGGCTACGGAAAAAGGCCACGCTGCCGGCGGAGTCCAGCATCAGGCGGCAGTGGATACCGCGACGTGCAGCGGCCATTAGCGATTCGGCGACCTGGTCCGCCATGCCGCCCGGCTGCCAGATATAAAACACCATCTCGATATTATGCCGGGCGAGCTGGATATCACGGATCAGCGCCTGCATCACATCATCAGAAGAGGTCATCAGTTGCAGCTGATTGCCTTTTACCCCAGCAATCCCCTGGCGGCGTTCGCACAGCTTGAACAGAGATGCGGCCACGCTACTGTTCTCTTCAGCGAAGATATGCTTGCAGGCTTTAAGGTCGGCAAGCCATTTCGCCGTGGAGGGCCACATGGCGCGGGCGCGTTCGGCGCGGCGTTTACCCAGATGAAGTTCACCGAAAGAGAGATAGGCGATGATGCCCACCAGCGGCAGAATGTAGATAATCAGAAGCCAGGCCATGGCGGAAGGTACCGCTCTGCGTTTCATCAGAATGCGCAACGTCACCCCGGCAATTAACAGCCAGTATCCTAAAATGACCAGCCAACTCACCACGGTGTAGAAGGTTGTCATAAATAAAAAATCCTTTTGAAAGCGTATTGTTATGAGTTTACGCATCAGGATTCATCTGGCAAATAAAAACGGCAGATAAAAGCGCTGGTTTGCCGCCTGCTTAGGCATATAATGGCATCTCTGTTAGAGAAAGAGTTGTAGACATGAAGCGCAGTAGAACTGAAGTTGGGCGCTGGCGCATGTTGCGACAGGTGAGTCGTCGTAAGGCTCGTTGGCTTGAAGCACAATCCCGCCGCAATATGCGTATCCACGCCATCAGAAAATGTGGCCTGAACAGACACCGTAACGCGCTGTTGTTCGCGGTCCAGGACATCTGAAAAGCATGAAGGGCACCGTAAAGGTGCCCATTAAACATCCAGGCTATCAATTTTTGCAGTCTCTTCCCATCTGCTTTCCGCGATATACTGAGTCCCCATAACGTCATGATATTAAAAGATGAATCCTTATCTCTGGATTTTTATTGTACTTTTGGCGCTGGATGCGCTCAGGGAAGATTTAGGACTTTCGTCATTTTCCTCATTGGCAGATTATGTTTTCGCATGGGGAATACATTGTTATTAAAGGAAAAAAGGATGAACGGAAAAGTAATGGCAGCACTCTTTGGGATTGCGATATTAAGCGGTTGTGCCAGCAGCAAAACCTCACCCGAACGGCACGCGTTTTATTTCGTGTCGCATCAGTCCAGCTTTACTGGCGGCAATTACACCTCCAGCGTGCAGAAAAATTATCAGCTGAACGTGGCGCAGTTCCGCGAGCTTTATGCCCGTGGCAAAGCTGACCGCGCGGAAGGGCGGACTGAGGCTGAAGCCAGTGAATACGCGCAAAGCATTCGCGATCAGCTAAAAGAAAATGCGAAGTCGCAGGAATTGTTCGCAGGCAACGCGAAGGATAAATGGTCTTCGGACATGGACAGTAAAGACGCCCTATTATTTGGTAACGAACTGGCCGCGACTTATCTTGATGGCTATAACGGCGTACAATAGCGCAACTGATTCAGGGGATACCGTAATTACCGGTATCCCCGCTGTTTTTGAGCGAAAGGAGTGAGACGTGTTTGCGGAGTTTGGTGTACTGAATTTCTGGACCTATGTTGTCGGCGCATTTTTTATCGTGCTGGTTCCAGGACCGAACACCTTGTTTGTGCTGAAAACAGGGATTGGCCACGGCGTTAAGAAAGGCTATCTGGCAGCCACCGGTGTGTTTATTGGTGATGCCGTGCTGATGTTTCTGGCCTGGGCGGGCGTCGCCGCGTTGATCCAGACCACTCCGGTTTTATTTAATATTGTCCGCTATCTGGGCGCGTTTTATCTGCTGTGGCTGGGCGGAAAAATGCTCTGGTCCGTTATGACGCGTCAAAAAAATGCGCACGAAAGTAGCGCCGAACCGGCAAGCGCAATCCTTAAGCGTTCGCTGGTGCTGAGCCTGACGAACCCGAAAGCGATTCTCTTTTACGTGTCGTTCTTCGTGCAGTTCATTGATGTCAATGCGAAGAATACCGGCACGTCGTTCCTGATCCTCGCCACAACGCTTGAGCTGATCAGCTTCATGTACATGAGCTTCCTGATTTTCTCAGGCGCGTTTGTCACGCGTTACCTCAAAACCAAAAAGAAACTGGCGAAGCTGGGGAACGGGCTGATAGGTCTGCTGTTTGTCGGATTTGCGGCGAGGCTGGCGTCGCTGCACTGAATGAAGAAAAGGCTCCCGAGGGAGCCTTTCGTTTCAGAATACTTTTTTATACGGACGAACCGTGACTTTCTCGTACACGCCGGCTGCGACGTACGGGTCTGCTTCTGCCCAGGCCTGCGCGGCTTCCAGAGATTCAAACTCGGCAATCACCGTGGAGCCGGTAAAACCCGCCGCGCCCGGATCGTTGCTGTCAACGGCAGGCATCGGGCCTGCGGTCAGCAACCGACCTTCATCCTGTAGCAACTGTAAACGCGCCAGATGAGCAGGGCGAACGGAAAGACGTTTTTCCAGAGAATCAGGTACATCTTCAGCGTAAATCACGTAAAGCACGGCAAAGCTCCTTAACCGGTAAAAGTGACAATTACGTTATGTGAAAGCGCAAATGACTGCAATGTAAAGATAATAACAATGTTAAAACCCTGATCTGGATGCCCCTTTTTTGCCCTCATGTACGCTTAAATTGCGCAAGGACAAAGTGTCTTATTGAATATGATTGCTATTTGCATTTAAAATCGAGGTTCGGTTTTTTAACGTTGATGATTATGACTTCGATGACCCTTGATTTACCTCGCCGCTTTCCATGGCCGACGCTGCTTTCCGTCGTTATTCACGGTGCTGTCGTGGCGGGTCTGCTCTATACCTCGGTTCATCAGGTTATTGAAATGCCGGCGCCAGCGCAGCCAATTTCTGTGACCATGGTATCGCCTGCGGATCTTGAGCCGCCGCAGGTTGCGCCGCCGCCGCCACAGCCCGTTGTTGAACCCGAGCCGGAGCCAGAGCCCGAGCCGGTTCCTGAACCGCCGAAAGAAGCGCCGGTAGTGATCCATAAGCCGGAGCCGAAACCTAAGCCGAAGCCAAAACCCAAGCCGGTCAAAAAGGTGGAAGAGCGTCCGAAACGCGAAGTGCGTCCGGTTGAGCCACGCGCCACGCAGCCGGTTGAAAATGCCGCCCCGTCACGTCCGCTGATGAATAACACCACGACCGCGACAAAACCGACGGTAACGGCGCCCGCGGGCCCGCGCGCGCTGAGCCGTAACCAGCCGCAGTACCCGGCACGTGCTCAGGCGTTACGTATTGAAGGGCGTGTACGGGTGAAATTCGACGTTACGGCCGATGGACGTGTCGATAACGTGGAAATCCTGTCCGCACAGCCGGCGAATATGTTTGAACGCGAAGTTAAATCGGCCATGCGCAGGTGGCGCTATGAAGCCGGTAAACCCGGCAATGGGTTGATTGTGAACATTGTCTTCCGCCTGAACGGCGGGGCACAGATGGAATAAAAGAAGCCTCCGCAAGGAGGCTTTTTTTTACCTGAGGATCAGCTCCGTGGGAGCTGGCGGGGCTTACCGTCGCTATCCACCGCCACATAGATAAATAATGCCTCCGTCGCCTTATAGCGCTGACCAATCGGCTCAGAAGAGACTTTTTTCACCCATACTTCAATGTTGATGGAGACAGACGTATTGCCGCGTTTTACGCAGCGTGCGTAACAGCACACCACGTCCCCCACCGCGACAGGGCGCAGAAAGGTCATGCCATCGACCCGGACTGTCACCACGCGCCCGTGTGCAATCTCTTTTGCCAGGATTGCACCGCCCATATCCATCTGCGACATCAACCAGCCGCCAAAAATATCGCCATTGGCATTCGTATCCGCAGGCATTGCCAGTGTGCGTAAAACCAGTTCGCCCTGTGGGGCGTCATTTGTTGTCATTGTTTTTAAACTCGTAACTGAAGACTTCAGGCGGGATGCTACTATGATTTCTGGCTGGAGAGAATAGGGTTAGCGCCCGCAGAGCAGGCGCCTTAGGGTCAGAAGGACAGGGTCACGCCGGCGTAATACGCACGGCCTGGTTCGTTATAGGTCGATGCACCGTCATTTTCTCGGTAAATCTGCTTATCAAAGAGGTTGCTGATCCCGGCATTCAGGCGGAGATCTTTTGTCAGTTGATAGTTACTACCGATCCCAACGATGGAATAGGCGCCAATCTCTTTATCTGACATCGCATTCTGCTCTTTGCGGATTTCAGCATTTTCTCTTGGCTTCTGGCGACCATACATCGTCCAGCCAATGTTCGCTGAAAGTTTGCTGTTAACCTGCCAGTCGAGCATCGTGTTGACGGTATATTTTGGGATAATCGACAGAGGGTTGCCGGTGTCCTTACTTTCAGACTGAATCATATACGTCGCATTGGTGCGCCAGGTTAGCGTGTCGCGGATAACCGGGACGGTGAGGTTGCCTTCCAGCCCCTCAATAACAGCCTTTCCTCCGTTCTGCCACTGAAGGATATTTGCGCCGCTGCTTGTCTGGCCCAGCACGTCCGTTCCCGAAACAATCTTGTTTTTGTAATCGTTGCGGAACCAGGTTATGCCAGCCTCGTAGCCTTCCAGCGCAAAGGCCAGGCCAATCTCTTTGTTCACGCTGATTTCAGGATCCAGATCCGGGTTACCTAACAGGTAACAGCTTCCTTCGGAAACGTTGTTCGGGCAGCCATTACCGCGGGTGGAAAGCAGATAGCCTTCGCTGGATTGATACAGGTTTGGCGCTTTAAATACCCGAGCGATACCCGCTTTAACCTTGAACATGTCACCCAAATCCTGAGAGAGGTTCAGGCTAGGACTCCAGTTGCTGCCAAACTGATTGTGATAATCAAAGCGGAGCCCTGGGATCAGGTTGGTGCCCTGGCGCGCTTCAATATTGTCCTCAAGATAGATGCCAGTGAGGTCAGCGCTGTTTTTGCTGTTGCGCTCAGAAGCCGTACCGGGAACGCCGTTAATCACTTCTCCCGACACATTTGTCGCCTGCATTGAGGCCGGATCGTTCAGTTCATCACGGTTCCATTCTGCACCCACGGTTAGCGTCTGTTCGACCAGCCAGAAGAAAGGCATGTTCAGTTCACCCGTTGAACGGTATGACTCCAGCCGGCTGGTATCGTATTTATCGCTATTGATCATCCCCTCAACTTTGCCCGTAGAGCCTTCTTCCAGGCGGGTGTTGTTGGTCTTTTCATAATAAACACCGAACTTTGACTGACCCCAGTCCCAGATGCCGTTGTGCGTAATGCCATAAGACTGGCGGTACATTCGGTTCGTTTCGTGTCCATACAGGGACGACACCAGACCGTCAGGGCTGACGTTGCTGTTGCTGTATTGAGTATCACCCGCGTAGATATTGCCCTGGCGGCTGTAGCTGTAGTCGAAATCGATAATCTGCTGTGGCGTGAGTTTCCAGGAGAGCAGGGCATTAATGTCCTTGTTGCGCACGCCTTCACGTCCGGCGGCGTAAGAACCGTTTTGCGCGGTGTTGATGTCCTGAGCATCTGCGTCAGTTTTGTTGATATTCCCGTACAGGCGCATCGTTAACGCATCGCCCGCAAGGGGGCCGCTCAGATCAAAATTAGCGCGTTTCGTCGCTCCCTCTTTATCATTTTCAGGCTGGTTAGTGTACAGGGAGAGCGAGCCGTGCCAGTCGTTGGTCGGGCGTTTGGTAATGATGTTGACGACGCCGCCGGCCGCCCCCGAACCATAGCGGGCGGCAGCAGGTCCCCGGAGCACTTCAATGCGCTCAACCATCTCTGGCGGAACCCAGTTGGTATCCCCGCGGGTGTCGCGCTCCCCGCGCCAGCTGTAGCGCACCGAGTTACGTGACGTCACCGGCACACCGTCAATCAGAATCAGCGTGTTCTCCGGCCCCATACCGCGGATGTCGATCTGGCGGTTGTTACCGCGGCTGCCTGTCGCGCTGTTTCCGGTGAGGTTAACCCCGGGCATTTTGCGAATAATTTCTGAAAGATCGTTAACCGGTGGATCCTTTTCTATGTCCTTTGCCGTGATGATGGATACCCCCGGCTGTTGCTTCAGCGCCTCTTCAGCGGTGGCCTGAACAACCATTGTTTCACCATCGGCGAGAGGATCTTCCGCTGCGTGTGCGCTCTGATAAAGCGTTGAAAGAATGGCGAGCGTAAGTGTAGCCGGGGCAAATCTTATTATGTTATTCATCAACTCATTTCCATTTGTTAAAAATGCGATGACGAATATTAATGATAGTCATTCTCATTACAATAAAGTGACAGCAAACTCCATAAAATCTTCATGATTCAGACATTTTCGCAGGAAGGGTGTAGAGAAAAGAGAAGGCGGGAAAAGAGGCCAGACCGCGTGGCGATCTGGCCAGAAGGATCAGTGCTTGTCATCCTGCGGCATGTGGCGATAAATATAAACGCCGCTGAGCAGGGTGAAGATAAGAGTCAGCGCCGTCAGGCCAAACACCTTGAAGTTGACCCAGATATTCTGCGGCAGCCAGAATGCGATATAGATATTCGCCAGACCACACAGAATAAAAAATAGCGCCCAGGCGATATTTAGACGCCCCCACACAGCCTGTGGCAGGGTCAGTTCTTTCCCCAGCATGCGCTGGATCAGCGGCTTCTTCATCACCCACTGGCTGATGAGGAGTGCGCCCGCAAACAGGCCGTAAATCACCGTGACCTTCCATTTGATAAATTCATCATTGTGGAAGAACAACGTCAGACCACCAAACACCGCCACCATCAGGAAGGTGATGAGCGCCATCTTTTCAACTTTGCGATAGCGAACCCAGCTGTAAATCAGCACCACAGCCGTTGCCACAATCAGCGCCAGCGTGCCGGCATAAATGTCGTACAGCTTATAAAAAGCGAAAAATACGATCAGCGGTAAAAAATCAAGAAACTGCTTCATTCTGCGATCCCAGTTACTGACGAATTAACATGTACAGGCGGAACAAATAGACCAGCAGCACGGCTGAAATCAGATTGCTCAGCGTATTGGCGACAACCGCTCCGACGTTTGGTGTTAACACCGCAAAATTCGGCGCAAACAGCAACAGCAGAGTTTTGGCCAGCAGCCAGCTGATAACGGCCGGGGCGACCAGTCGCATATTGGCCCATGCGAGCCTGATGCTGCTGCGCATGGCGGTGAAAATGCCCATTTTGTCCTGCACAACCATTACTGGCGCGAATGAAAGCACGATAGCCAGCAGCACGCCCGGAACGACAACCAACATTATCCCCATCTGGACCAGCAGCGTGGTCAGGAAGATGAGGATAAACAGTTTTGGCAGCACCGGAGCGCTGGCCCCGATTGCACGTAACGCGCTGACGCGTTGGCCGGCAGACACCAGCTGGATCATCAGCAACACGCCACCCGCCAGAATGGCGTTGCCAATCAGGCCCGAGAAGGTAGATGCCGCAGATGCGCGCAGCAAGATTTGCTGTTGCTCTGGCGTCATATTCTGTACAAGGTCAAACAACCCTGCGCTGCCTGCAAGATGATCCCCCTGGCTCAGCGTGGCAATCTGTTCATCACTGGGTGAGAACGCATGACCCAGCACCACCGTAATAAAGGCGCACAACAACGCGATCAGTAAAAAGGTAATGAACTGATTGCGGAAAAAATTTCCCGTGTCACGGTAGACAGACTTCGCCGTGATAGACATGCACTCTCCTTGAGTATTGCAGGTGTTAATTAGCCGGCAATTGTACACCGGATAACACGCTGGTGGCAGCATCAAGGCTTGTATGGAAAAGCATATCTTTGTAAAGCGGCGGTAATCCATAGCGGGCGCGGGCGCGATTGCATGCCTCATTGACCTGCCCATCCTTTCCCGACATCGCGAAAGTGCGACACGGGCTGGGGCGATCCGCGTAAATGGAACAGCGGGTGGATACCCCAGGCTCACCTTGCAGTGCCACACAGCGGCTCTGTTTTTGGTTGGTGCCGCGCATACAGCGCAGAAAAGGGGTTAAGGGTTCCGTGAGATCAACCGGAACGGTGCCGCCGCCATCGCTGGCTTCAGCCCAGTAGAAAGAGACTCGAAAATACGCACAACAGGCTCCGCACGTCATGCACGGGTTATGATCACTCATGGCACACCTGCAAAAGTAGAACGCATCAAATCACATTGTGAGAGCGATAAATTATCCAGCCGCTACAGGAAGCGCAAGAGAGGGAAGACAGAAAATTTTGTAACCATGAAATGCCAAAAATTGACGCGGTAACAACTTATTGCTTTATGAGGCGTCACCAAAAATTAACCTAGATCAATGAATGTTAACTTACTGGTTTTAATGTGATCTGTGTTAGATCACTTATTACTCATTTGTGAGTATATTCTCCTCCGCAATTAAAACCACAACGATGGAGCGGATATGAAAAAATTAGCGGTGGCAGCCCTTATCTTAAGCAGTCTCTCTGGCGGCGCGTACGCGCATGAAGCAGGCGAATTCTTTATTCGTGCCGGTTCGGCAACGGTACGTCCAACGGAAGGGTCCGATAATGTACTGGGTATGGGCGGGTTTAACGTCAGCAATAACACCCAGTTAGGCCTGACGTTTACGTATATGGCAACGGATAACGTTGGCGTCGAGCTTTTAGCCGCCACGCCATTCCGTCACCGCGTCGGTTTAGGACCGACCGGGGACATTGCCACGGTTCACCATTTGCCACCAACGCTGATGGCGCAGTGGTACTTCGGCGATTCCAGCAGCAAGGTGCGCCCTTATATTGGTGCAGGCGTTAACTACACCACCTTCTTTGATGAGAAATTTAACGATACCGGTAAAGAGGCCGGGCTCTCCGATCTCAGCCTGAAAGACTCGTGGGGCATGGCGGGGCAGGTTGGTCTGGATTATCTGATTAACCGTGACTGGCTGATCAACGCCTCGGTCTGGTATATGGACATTGATACGGACGTGCGCTTTAAAGCTGACGGGCAGCAGCAAAGTATCAATACCCATCTGGATCCGTGGGTATTTATGTTCTCAGCAGGCTATCGTTTCTGACAGAAGATATATCCCCTGTCAGCCGGTGATTGCTGTAAGGTGGTTGTTCCATACACCTGGCTGGAGGGGATATCCCCAACATCAAATTTGAGTGTCCGGTTTGTGCAGGTAAACAGTTTCAGTTCACGACGTTCAGCCCAGCACATAGCCTACCTCACGGTGCTATCTGTTCCGTTTGCGGAACACGTCTCACCATTCATTCATGCCTGCCGAAGCTCAGACGACGACGGTGGCCAAAGCCAGTAAACTAGAAAAGGCCTCTGAGAGGCCTTTTTAGATCGTGAAGTCACTTCTGAATTAAATAACGAATGGTTGGTCCGTCCTGCTGGATATCCAGCACGGTATAGCCGTGATTTTTGGCATCAAGAGGAATGTTATTGATCGACTGGGGGCAATCGCTCACCACTTCCAGAATTTCACCTTTCTTTAGCTGCGGTAGCGCTTCAAGCGTGGCGACGGCCGGGTAAGGGCAAGGTTCACCCACCATATCGAGACGATAATCAGGCACGATCTCTTTCATGCGGCATTCTCCTGAGTTTCAGTTTTGGCGGTGGCGCGTCGGAAGAAGCGCTTCTCTTGTGCAACAACCAGTAAGAAGGCGATAAGCAGCAGGGCGTAGGTCACCAGGAGCCCCCCGAGTGGACCAAAGGTATTCAGCAGGTTGACCTTGTCCCAGTTTGTTGCCAGTACCGGAGAGACGTCATCCCAGTAGTAGGCCAGAATGGTAGAGCCAATCACGTTACCCAGACCCACCCACCAGTAATGCACCTGGCCTTCCACAGCGCGATACATCCAGCCGGTTTCACACCCGCCCGCCAGCACGATGCCAAAACCAAACAGCAGCCCGCCAATGACGGCATTTGGGCCCGCCCACATGATTTTCGGTTCCACGCCGAGCTGAACGTAGCTGAAGATGCCGATCGCGCTCACGGCCATACCGGCAATGATCGCCTTCGCCATCATGGTGCGTCCGGTGATCCACATATCGCGAAACGCGGAGGTAAAGCAGATCTGCGCGCGTTCAATCAGCAGACCAAAACCGACGCCGAACAGCATGGCCAGGCCAAGTTTTGGCTGATTCATCGCCGTGCAAATCGCCCAGGCAACCATGGCAAAAAAGACCAGCATACCGAGGCGGAAGCGACGACGCGCCTGATCGGGTTTTTGCGTTAACGGAGAGGCAGCGCTAACTTTCGTCATTTTCACCGGAATGCGGAACAGCGGCAGCAGGGTGAATTTAGCACCGAAGTAGGAGCCGATGGCGGTGGCGACGGCAAAGAACCAGGCATGCAGCGAGAACTGCGGAATACCGGTAAAGAACGCGGCCAGATTACAGCCCATCGCCAGGCGGGCGCCAAACCCGGCAATGATGCCGCCGACCACGGCCTGCATAATGCGGATGCGGCTTTTCGGCATGCGCAACTTAACGTTGTTGGCCCACAGCGCGGCCGCAAAACAGCCGCCGAACATGCCAATGATCATCATCCCGTCGATGCGGGTCAGCGGTGTGCCCTCAAGATGGATCAGTTTGAAGTAGCCCCACTCTTCGGCATGGACGCCTGCCAGCTGTAATAGCTGCCCACCCCAGCGGGTAAACTCGCCCGTAACAGCCCAGAAGGTGCCGGTAATACCGAAATAATAAGTAGAGAGAATGCCTGCCGCGATAACGGCCGGAACAGGTGACCAGAACTTAACCAGGTAAGTCTGTTTGAAGGAATGCCATGACATGAATAACCTCTGAACTCAGAAGGGTAACGCTAAAAAGAGCCCAGATCATACGCTTACGCGAAAGTTTGGAAAGTCATTCACACCGAAAATATCGACAGGATCAATTTTGACCTGCTTCTTTCAGGAAGAGAGAAGGGAAAACCGCCTGACGCCGGGGCCAGACGGTGTTAACGGTTACGCCTTGCGCGTGGCCGCTTTCATGGATGTGACGAATGCGTGTAACTCAGCCAGCATCTGCTCTGGCTTATCCACGTTCTTCTCGATAATTTTCACGATAGCCGAACCGGAAATGGCTCCGGCGGCTTTCGCGTCAATCGCCGCAGTAACCTGATCCGGTGAAGAAATGCCAAAGCCCTGAAGCGGCGGTGCAGCATGGTATTCTGCCAGCTTCTCCACCAGATGATGCAGCGGCAGCGCGGCTTTGTTTTCCGCACCGGTGACGCCCGCACGGGAGAGCAGGTAGGTGTAACCTCGTCCGTAAGAGGCAATCTGGCGCAACAGATCGTCATCGGCATTCGGTGGACAGATGAAAATCGGCGCGACGTTGTGGCGCATTGCCGCCTGACGGAATGGCGCAGACTCTTCAACGGGCACGTCAGCCACCAGCACGGAGTCAACGCCCACGCGGGCGCACTCTGCGTAAAACGCATCAATACCGCGGCTGAACACCAGGTTGGCGTACATCAGCAGGCCGATCGGAATGGTCGGGTGCTTCTGACGGATCGCCGCCAGCATTTCAAAGCACTGGCTCGGCGTCACGCCCGCGGCAAACGCGCGTAGCGTTGCGTTCTGAATGGTCGGGCCATCCGCCAGCGGATCGGAGAACGGAATACCGAGCTCCAGCGCGTCGGCACCGGCATCAATCAGGGTGTCGATAATCTTCAGCGACTGCTCCAGGCCGGGGTCGCCCAGCGTCACGAAGGGAACGAAGGCGCCTTCCTGGCGAGCTTTCAGTTGTGCAAATGCGTTGTCGTAGCGTTCCATCAGATTTCCCCTCGTGCTTTCAGAATATCGTGAACGGTGAAGATATCTTTGTCACCGCGCCCGGAAAGGTTTACCACCAGCAGCTGCTCTTTTTCCGGGTTTTCCTTCATCATTTTCAGCGCGTGCGCCAGCGCGTGGGAAGACTCCAGCGCCGGGATGATCCCTTCATTGCGGCACAGCGTTTTGAAGGCCTCCAGCGCTTCGTCATCGGTGATGGAGACATAATCCGCGCGGCCGGTGCTGTTCAGGAACGCGTGCTGCGGCCCTACGGACGGGAAATCCAGCCCGGCAGAGATTGAGTAAGACTCTTCAATCTGCCCTTCATCGGTCTGCATCATCGGGGCCTTCATGCCGAAGTAGATCCCCACGCGGCCATGCTTCAGCGGCGCACCATGCTCGCCCGTTTCAATACCGTGGCCGGCAGGCTCAACGCCAATCAGCCCAACGCTGGTTTCGTCGATAAAATCGGCAAACATGCCGATGGCGTTAGATCCGCCGCCAACGCAGGCGATCACCGCATCCGGCAGGCGACCCTCTTTTTCGAGGATCTGCGCTTTAGTCTCTTCGCCGATCATGCGCTGGAATTCACGCACGATGGTCGGGAACGGGTGCGGGCCCGCGGCGGTACCGAGCATGTAGTGGGCGGTTTCGTAGCTGCCAGACCAGTCGCGAAGCGCTTCATTACAGGCATCTTTCAGCGTGGCAGAACCGCTGTGCACCGGGATCACTTCCGCCCCCATAAGACGCATACGGAACACGTTTGGCGACTGGCGCTCAACGTCCTTCGCCCCCATGTAAATGCGGCATTTCAGACCGAGCAGGGCGCTGGCGAGCGCTGAGGCCACACCGTGCTGTCCCGCGCCGGTTTCGGCGATGATTTCGGTTTTACCCATCCGCTTCGCGAGCAGCGCCTGGCCAAGCACCTGGTTAGTTTTATGCGCGCCACCGTGCAGCAGATCTTCACGCTTAAGATACAGCGTAGTTTTAGTGCCTTCGGTCAGGTTGCGGCACTTTGTCAGCGCCGTCGGACGACCGGCGTAGTTTTTCAGCAGGTCGGTAAACTCCGCCTGAAACGCCGGATCTTTCTGTGCGCTCACGAACGCTTCTTCCAGCTGGCGCAGCGCGGGCATCAGGATTTGTGGGACATACATCCCACCGAACTCACCAAAATACGGGTTAAGTAATGTCGTCATCTTCTCTTCCTTAATATGCACGCAGAGTTTTAAATACCGATGCCAGCTTGCTGGCGTCTTTAATGCCCGGTTGGGACTCTACGCCTGAATTGAAATCGAGGCCTGCGCAGCCGGTTTTGGCCGCTTCCACACAGTTATCGGGGCTTAATCCCCCCGCCAGCAGGACATTGTCCAGCACTTCGCCACGCAGCAGTGACCAGTCAAAACGCTGCCCCGTGCCGCCCTGGCCGTTGTCGAGCACGTATTTATCAACATGCTTCAGGTTACGCGCGGGCAGGGTGGCGCCAACGCTTTGCGCTTTCCAGATCTGAACCTGAGGCGCCAGAACATGTCGCAGAGCATCGATGTACGCCTGATCTTCATCGCCGTGCAGCTGGACCGCGCTCAGGGATAACGCGTCCGCTTTTGCCGCAACGTCGTTAATATCCGCATTGCGGAACACGCCCACGTAGCTCAGAGGCGCAGCCGCCATCACCTTGTGCGCCTGTTCCTCATTAACGGCGCGAGGAGAGGACTCAACAAAGATCAGACCACCATAGATCGCGCCCGCTTCATATGCGGCCTGCGCATCCTGTTCACGGGTCAGGCCGCAGACTTTGTTCTCACCCAACAGCACGCGGCGCACGGCCGCATTAAGATCGTCGTGTTCCATCATCGCGGAGCCGATCAGGAAACCGTTGGCAAAGTGGCTGAGTTCGCGCACCTGAGCGTAGCTGTTAATCCCGGATTCGCTGATCACCGTGACGCCCGCGCCCAGACGCGGCGCAAGCTGGCGCGTACGGTTGAGGTCAATCGACAGGTCGCGCAGGTCGCGGTTGTTAATGCCGACCACTTTGGCTTCCAGCGCGATGGCGCGCTCCAGCTCCTCTTCGTTGCTCACTTCGGTCAGCACGCCCATATTCAGGCTGTGCGCGACGGCGGAGAGCTGGCGATACTGCTCGTCATCCAGAACGGAGAGCATCAGCAGGCAGGCATCTGCCTGGTAAAAGCGCGCCAGCCAGATCTGATACGGGTCGATAATAAAGTCTTTGCACAGAATCGGCTGCGGCGCGATGCCGCTGACAACGGGCAGAAAATCGAAGCTGCCCTGGAAATATTTCTCATCCGTCAGCACAGAAATGGCAGACGCATGATGCTTGTAGATACCGGCAATACGCGCCGGGTCGAAATCGTCGCGGATCACGCCTTTGGACGGAGACGCTTTTTTACACTCCAGAATAAACGCGGTACGCGCGCCCTGGAGCGCATCATAAAAACGACGGCTGCTCGGAACGACGTCATTCTGAAAACTGGCGAGCGGCTGCTGTTGCTTACGGGCTTCCACCCAGATGGCCTTATCGGCGACGATTTTCGCTAAAACGGTCTGCATTATTTACCCTCTTGCCGCAAGTGCGGTAACGCGATCGTAAGCTGCACCGGAGCGCAGTACGTCCAGAACTTTTTGGGCGTTGGCTTTCAGATCTTCCTCGCCATGTAAACGCATCAGCATGGCTACGTTGGCCGCCACGGCGGCCTCATGGGCGGCCTCACCTTTACCTTGTAATAAGCGCGTGAGAATGTCACGGTTTTCTTCCGGCGTGCCGCCCGCCAGGGCGTCCTGATGGTACGAGGTCAACCCGAAGTCAGCGGCCTCAAGCTGATAGTTCAGCACTTCGCCGTTATTCAGTTCCGCCACCAGCGTGGGCGCATGCAGGGAAACTTCATCCATCCCGCCGCTGTGTACCACGGCGGCGCGTTGGTAACCGAGGACGCGCAGCGTCTCCGCAATCGGCAGGACCAGCTCCGGGCTGTAAACGCCAATCAGCGCCAGCGGCGGGTGCGCCGGGTTAATGAGTGGACCGAGCACGTTAAACAGCGTACGGGTTTTGAGCTGCTGGCGAACCGGCATCGCGTGGCGGAAACCGGTGTGATACTTCGGCGCGAACAGGAAACAGACGCCCAGGTCATCCAGCGCTTCACGGGAACGCTCGGCGTTCATGTCCAGGTTGATACCGAAAGCCGCCAGCAGGTCGGACGATCCTGAACGGCTGGACACGCTGCGGTTGCCGTGTTTCGCCACCTTCAGACCGCATGCCGCGGCCACAAAGGCGCTGGCGGTGGAAATATTGATACTGTTACTGCCGTCGCCACCGGTCCCGACAATATCGGCAAACGGATAGTCCGGGCGCGGGAACGGGGCGGCATTTTCCAGCAGCGCGGTTGCCGCGCCGGCGATCTCCTGCGGGCTTTCGCCACGTACCTTCATGCTCACCAGCGCAGCGGCCAGCTGCTCAGGCTTCAGCTCGCCGCGCACGACGGCGGAGAACAGCTGATGGCTCTCCTGCTGGCTCAGGGTCTGAGCCTGATACAGTTTTTCCAGAATCGGTTGCAGGGTGTTGGTCTGCTCCAGCTTTTGTAGCGCCCAGTCGAGCGTTTGCTCCAGCAGACGCGCGCCGTTGGACGTCAGGATAGATTCCGGGTGGAACTGCATCCCGCAGACGCGATCCGCATCGTGACGCACCGCCATCACCATCCCTTCAAACGAGGCGTTAATGGTCAGCCCGGCCGGAATGTTGCTGCCGACCAGCGAGTGGTAACGCGCTACCGGAAGCGGGTTCGGCAGACCGGCAAACATCGCCTGACCGTCATGTTCAATACTTGACGCTTTACCATGGAGGATCTCCCCCGCCTGACCCACGTAACCGCCGTAGGCTTCGACAATCGCCTGGTGGCCGAGGCAGATGCCGATAATCGGCAGCTTGCCGCGCATACGGGTCAACAGCTCAGGCATACAGCCTGCTTCGCTCGGTGCGCCTGGGCCCGGGGAGAGCATCAGCACCGGGTTTTGCATGGTCGCCAGACGGTCAATTAGCGTCTGGGCCGGAACGTGGTTGCGATAGATAACGACATTGTGACCATTCGCACGCAGCTGATCTGCCAGGTTGTAGGTAAAGGAGTCGATATTATCGAGCAGCAGAATGTCAGCCATCAGAAAATCTCCTGTGCATGGTGTGCGGTAGCAATAGCGCGCAGTACCGCGCGCGCCTTACTGCGGGTTTCGTCGGCTTCCGACTGCGGAACAGAATCCAGCACAATCCCGGCCCCGGCCTGGACGGTCGCAATGCCGTCCTCAACGTAGGCGGAGCGGATCACGATGCAGGTATCAAGGTCACCGTGAGCGGTGAAATAGCCCACTGCACCACCGTAGCTGCCGCGACGGCGTCCTTCCGCTTCGGCGATCAGCTGCATGGCGCGGACTTTCGGCGCGCCGCTCAGGGTGCCCATGTTCATGCAGGCGCGGTAGGCATGCAGAACGTCGAGGTCGTGGCGCAGTTCACCCACCACCCGGGAGACCAGGTGCATGACGAAGGAGTAGCGGTCGACTTTGGTCAGGTCCGCCACGTAGCGGCTGCCAGGCGTACAAATGCGTGCCAGATCGTTACGCGCCAGGTCAACCAGCATCAGGTGTTCGGAGAGCTCTTTATGGTCGGTACGCATTTCCAGTTCGATGCGGCTGTCGAGATCGCGGTCCAGGGAACCATCGGCACGACGGCCGCGTGGACGGGTTCCCGCTATCGGGTAGATCTCAATCTGGCGGCTGGTGGCGTCGTACTTGAGGGAGCTTTCCGGCGACGCGCCAAACAGGGTGAAATCATTGTCCTGCATAAAGAACATGTACGGGCTTGGGTTGCTCTTTTTCAGCACATCGTAAGCCGCCAGCGGCGACGGGCAGGGCAGTGTGAAGCGACGGGACGGCACTACCTGGAAAATCTCCCCGGCACGAATCGCTTTTTGCATCTGACGTACCACCGCGCCGTACTGATCGTCGGTCTGACTCACCTCGCAGGTCATCTTTTCAACACGCTGCATCGGGAGCGCGGGCGGTGCTTCTGACATCTGCTGTTGCAGTTGGGCGATGCGCTGCGCGAGGCGATTTTTCTCAGACTCAGACGGCGTGAAAAGGCTGGCCTGGATGCGGGTATATTTTTTCTGATGGTCGATCACCAGCAGGGTTTCGGCCAGGTAGAAACAGTAGTCCGGGCAGCGGTTTCCCTGCTCGGTTTCCGGTAAATCTTCAAAGCCAGCAACCAGGTCGTAAGCAAACAGCCCGCCAAAAAACATTGCTTCGCGCTCAACTTCCGGCACGGCCACCAGATTTTGCAGCAGGCGAAAGGCGTCAAAAACGGAGAGCGAGCAGAGGCGGGCATCCTCATCCAGCAGCTGGCTCACCGGCGGGAAATGCAGAATACGCAGGTCCGGGTGGCGTTCATTTTCAATGCCTGAAGGCAGCGCCGCATCCAGCAGCGGCAGGAGCGACGCGCCATTGTCAGACAACGCCCTGATAGTGACGGTGTCACCTAACGCGGTAATGCGCAGCGCGCTGTCAACCAGCAGCAGGCTTTTGAGGTCGTCCTTACTGTCGATATCAGCTGACTCCAGCAGCAGCGTCGCGGGACGTGCGCCGCACACCTGATGAAACAGCGCGGTAGGGTTATGGCGATAGGCCGCCTCGCAGGTCAGCAGTTCGAGATGAGGTTTGGCTGTTTGCATGTTGTTGTTCTCATATTCTGTTCAAAAAAAAGCCCGCTGGGTAGCGGGCCGGGTATCTGTTTGCATTTCGCAGACGCGTGACACTGCCCGAAGATCAGGAAGTACGCCACCAACCGTGCAGAGCGAAATGTGCTGTCATTTTCAGATACCTTTCTCGTGTGAACTTGCGTACTAGTTAACTAGTTCGATGGCGTGTTGTCAACCCCTGATTTCAGTATTTCACGGTTAGTCGGTATCATAGGGGCTTCGGATGTCTCCAACCTGTTATGGGAAGTGCTTTGAGCGATACCACCTACGCCGTAATTTATGATTTACATAGCCATACGCAGGCTTCAGATGGCCTGCTGACACCCGAAGCTCTGGTCCATCGCGCCGTTGAAATGCGTGTCGGCACGCTGGCAATAACCGATCACGATACCACTGACGGCATTCCCGCCGCGCGCGCCGAGATTGCCCGCAGCGGACTGGCGCTGGATCTGGTGGCCGGGGTTGAGATCTCGACGGTCTGGGAAAACCACGAAATTCATATCGTTGGCCTGAATATCGATACAGAACATCCGGCCATGCGTGCTTTTTTGCAAGAACAAAAAACACGCCGCAATCAACGCGCGGAGATGATTGGCGAACGTCTGGAAAAAGCGCATATCCCCGGTGCGCTGGAAGGCGCGCGAACGCTGGCGAACGGTGGGGCGGTGACGCGCGGCCATTTCGCCCGTTTTCTGGTGGATGCCGGTAAGGCGACGACCATGGCGAATGTCTTTAAAAAGTATCTGGCGCGCGGGAAAACCGGATACGTTCCCCCACAGTGGTGTACAATAAAACAAGCTATTGATGTGATTCATCATTCTGGCGGTAAGGCCGTGCTGGCCCATCCGGGGCGGTATAATCTTTCTGCTAAATGGCTGAAAAGACTGCTGGCACACTTTGCCGACTGCGGCGGTGAGGCGATGGAAGTTGCCCAGTGTCAGCAGGCACCCAATGAGCGTTCGCAGCTCGCGACCTACGCCCGTCAGTTTGGTCTGCTTGGGTCACAGGGTTCAGATTTCCATCAGCCCTGCGCGTGGATTGAACTGGGGCGCAAGCTCTGGTTACCCGCGGGCGTTGAGCCTGTCTGGCAGCTCTGGGATCAGCCACAGCAAATTGAAGAGAGGGAAGTATGAGTCAGTTTTTCTATATCCATCCGGATAACCCCCAGCCACGTCTGATTAATCAGGCCGTGGAGATCGTCCGCAAAGGCGGCGTTATTGTCTACCCAACCGATTCTGGCTACGCGCTGGGCTGTAAAATTGAGGATAAAGGGGCGATGGAGCGCATCTGTCGCATCCGCCAGCTGCCGGATGGCCACAACTTCACCCTGATGTGTCGCGATCTCTCTGAGCTGTCGACCTATGCTTATGTTGATAACGTGGCCTTTCGTCTGATTAAAAACAACACGCCGGGTAACTACACCTTCATTCTGAAGGGGACAAAAGAGGTGCCGCGTCGTCTGTTGCAGGAAAAACGTAAAACCATCGGCATGCGCGTGCCGTCGAACCCGATTGCCCAGGCGCTACTGGAAACCCTCGGCGAGCCGATGCTCTCCACATCGCTGATGCTGCCGGGCAGTGAGTTTACCGAGTCCGACCCGGAAGAGATCAAAGATCGTCTGGAGAAGGTGGTGGAGCTGATTATTCATGGCGGCTATCTTGGCCAGCAGCCGACCACCGTGGTGGATCTCACCGAAGACGCGCCAGAAGTGATTCGTGAAGGCGTGGGCGATGTTAAGCCTTTCTTGTAAGGGTGTAAGCAGGTATACTACGCGGCCATCAAAGCAGGGCGCCGCCCTGTTTTTGACCTGATTCGACGCCTGTGAAGGCGACACCTGAGGAAGCTCAATGAGCGAGAAGTTACAGAAAGTGCTGGCGCGCGCCGGCCACGGTTCGCGCCGTGAAATCGAAGCCATTATTGAAGCAGGCCGCGTGAGTGTGGACGGTAAAATCGCCACGCTCGGTGACCGCGTTGAAATCGTACCGGGGCTGAAGATCCGCATTGACGGCCATCTTATCTCCGTGAAAGAGTCTGCTGAACAGATCTGCCGCGTACTGGCTTACTACAAGCCGGAAGGCGAACTGTGTACCCGCAACGACCCGGAAGGTCGCCCGACGGTGTTTGACCGTCTGCCAAAATTGCGTGGCGCCCGCTGGATTGCCGTAGGGCGTCTGGACGTGAACACCTGCGGCCTGCTGCTGTTCACCACCGATGGTGAACTGGCAAACCGTCTGATGCACCCGAGTCGTGAAGTGGAACGTGAATACGCCGTTCGTGTTTTCGGCCAGGTTGATGAGAATAAACTGCGCGACCTGTCGCGTGGCGTTCAGCTGGAGGACGGCCCTGCGGCGTTCAAAACCATCAAGTTTACCGGTGGTGAAGGCATTAACCAGTGGTACAACGTTACCCTGACAGAGGGACGTAACCGCGAGGTGCGTCGTCTGTGGGAAGCGGTCGGTGTCCAGGTGAGTCGCTTGATTCGCGTCCGCTATGGCGACATTCTGCTGCCGAAAGGCCTGCCACGTGGCGGCTATACCGAACTGGATCTGACGCAAACCAACTACCTGCGCGATCTGGTTGGCCTGACGCCAGAAACCACGTCGAAAGTGGCGGTAGAGAAAGATCGTCGTCGCATGAAGGCGAATCAAATCCGCCGTGCGGTGAAACGTCATAGCCAGGTCAGCAGCAATCGCCGCTCTGGCAGCCGTAATAACAACGGTTAATTGAAAAGCCCGGTGAATATACCGGGCTTTTTTTTCAGTAATCAATCCCAATTTGCGCTTTGATACCCGCATCGAACGCATGCTTAACCGGACGCAGCTCGCTGACGGTATCGGCCAGCTCCAGAATGTCCCGATGACACCCGCGCCCCGTGACGATCGCCGTCTGGTGTGCAGGGCGGTTCCTGAGGGCCTCCAGCACGGCTTGCAGCGGCAGGTAGTCATACGCCACCATATAGGTGATCTCATCCAGCAACACCATGTTCAGCGACGGGTCTGAAAGCATTCTTTTGGCATGCTCCCAGACGGCGAGGCAGGCTGCGGTATCGGTTTCCCGGTTCTGGGTATCCCAGGTAAAACCGGTTGCCATTACCTGAAACTCAACGCCATGCGGCTCGAGCAGATTACGCTCGCCGTTGGGCCATTCACCCTTGATAAACTGGATCACGCCCACTTTCTGCCCATGCCCGACTGCGCGGGTGGCGGTCCCAAATGCGGCGGTGGTTTTGCCTTTGCCGTTGCCGGTGAACACGACTAGGATACCGCGCTCGTCCTTAGCGGCCGCCACGCGTGCATCAACCTGTTCTTTCAGACGCTGCTGGCGCTGCTGATGACGATCATCACTCATTGCGATATCCCCGGTTTGCGGCCTGGCTGGGCATCGAAGGTCATTCCGGTTTTGCGACGGCTGTCGTCACCCATCAGCCACAGGTAAAGGGGCATGATATCGGCCGGGGTTTTAAGCTTCTGCGGATCTTCTGTCGGGAAGGCGCTGGCGCGCATTTTGGTGCGCGTACCGCCTGGATTAATACAGTTAACCCGCAGGTGGCGGCTTTGGTACTCTTCGGCCAGCACCTGCATCATTCCTTCGGTGGCAAATTTTGAGACGGCGTAAGCCCCCCAGTTCGCACGCCCCTGACGCCCCACGCTGGAGGAGGTAAATACCAGCGAGCCGGAATCGGAGTTGAGTAATAAAGGAAGCAAGGCCTGGGTCAGGAAAAACGTCCCGTTGACGTTAACCTGCATCACCTGTTGCCAAATTTCCGGATCCTGTTCATCCATCGGGCGCACTTCGCCCAGTAACCCCGCGTTGTGCAGTACGCCGTCCAGACGCGGATAATGTGTGCTGATCCGCTGGGCAAGGGCCTGACATGACGCTGGCGTGCAGGTCAGCAGATCGAGCGTATACCAGGGCGTGGGGGTACCGCCGGCGTTTTCGATTTCACGGGCGACGGTCTTGAGCTTTTCTTCATTACGTCCCAGCAGAATAAGGCTCGCACCGTATTCAGAATAGGTCAGCGCCGCTTCGCGACCAATCCCGTCGCTGGCACCGGTAACCAGAATGATGCGGTTCTGTAGAAGGTTTTTTTGTGGCTGATAATGCACGGTGGCTCCTCAGGCGCATTGGGCGTGACTTGCACCTTTATTTATGACTTTTCGGCTTTATGCCCGAAACAGCGTCAGAATTCAATCAGTCTACAGGACAGAACGCTGGGAAATTAACAATTTGCAAAGATTTAAACCAGAAGCGGGGGATTCCTGAAGCCGCCTCGCAGAGGTAATGTCCAGAGCGAGACGCCTGCGCAGGGCTGTTGTACACTGGCGTGAAAGATTCGTGGTTAAATCAAGGTGGAACGCGTGGAATTACTTTCTCAGTATGGGTTGTTTTTGGCCAAAATCGCGACGGTGGTTATTGCTGTCGCGGTGATTGCCGTCCTGATTGTCAACCTGACGCAGCGTAAGCGTCAGCGTGGTGAGTTACGCATTACCCGCCTGAGCGAGCAGTATAAAGAGATGCAGGAGGAGATGTCTCTGGCGCTGCTTGACGATCATCAACAGAAGCTGTGGCTAAAAGCCCAGAAGAAAAAACATAAGCAGGACGCCAAAGCCGCGAAGGCGAAAGCTAAGCTCGCCACGCCACAGGCTGACGCAAAACCGCGCGTCTATGTGCTCGATTTTAAAGGTAGCATGGATGCGCATGAAGTCTCCTCTCTGCGTGAAGAAGTGACGGCGGTGCTGGCCGTGGCGACAGCCCAGGATCAGGTGGTGGTACGCCTTGAAAGCCCGGGCGGCGTAGTGCATGGGTATGGACTGGCGGCTTCGCAGTTACAACGTCTGCGGGATAAACAGATCCCGCTCACCGTTGCGGTAGATAAGGTCGCGGCGAGTGGCGGCTATATGATGGCGTGCGTGGCGGATAAAATCGTCGCGGCACCGTTCTCCATTATCGGCTCGATTGGGGTGGTCGCGCAGATCCCTAACTTCAATCGTTTCCTGAAAAATAAAGAGATCGACATCGAACTGCATACGGCGGGTCAGTACAAACGTACGCTGACGCTGCTCGGTGAAAATACCGAAGAGGGACGGCAGAAATTCCGGGAAGATCTGAACGAAACCCACCATCTGTTCAAAGATTTCGTGCACCGCATGCGCCCAACGCTGGACATTGAGCAGGTGGCTACGGGCGAGCACTGGTACGGCACGCAGGCGCAGGAGAAAGGGCTGGTGGATGAGGTGGGTACCAGCGACGACCTCCTGCTCAACCTGATGGAAGGCCGTGAGCTGGTGGGGGTGCGCTTCACCCGACGTAAGCGCCTGCTCGACCGTTTTACCAATAGCGCGGCAGAAAGCGCTGATCGCCTGCTGCTACGCTGGTTGCAGCGCGGCCAAAAGCCGCTGCTGTAAAGAAAAACGCGAGGCAGATGCCTCGCGTTTTCGTTTTAATCGACCAGGTGGTACTTCTCTGAGAGGGTATGCGCCAGGTATTTAAACATGTTAAACACGGCGGTGCTTTTCGGGGTGGGTAGCCCTTGTTCATCAAGGAAGTATTCACCGCTGAACACCAGCACGCCATTACGTTGTTCCACGCCAGTCGCTTCAATTCCCGCCAGGGTGTCTTCATGGTCGCGAATGAGTTTGTTTGCTTCGATAAGCAATGAAGCTCGGTCAATGGGTTGGGTCGTATTCTGCATATTCCACTCCTTAAACAGTGACAATAGTCTACGCCTGGGTCGCTTCGGGGGCAAATTTTCCCTGTTATCCGAGGGGATAAGAAACAGGGGCTGGCTGGCGGGATTTGCTTTTGCATGCTAATAAAGTTGCGTAACGAATTTTATCAGGTACAGTGTGCGCTTTCGTCATTCTGGCAACAGAATTGCTTGACATTCGACCGGGAATTCGTCACGAATGAACTTTGATGTGAGAAAAATACCCGAAAACTCAATGACCTGGATGTCGCCATTCTGACGTTCGGTAACACATAGGGGTTGATATCCCCTGACGATGTCGCAATATCAATGGCTCATCGTCAGCGGAAGGGAAATCAACGTGCGGCGTATTCCTGGAAGAATTAAATTAGGTAAAGGTGAATATGGGTAAAGCTCTCGTCATCGTTGAGTCCCCGGCAAAAGCCAAAACGATCAATAAATATCTGGGCAATGACTACGTGGTTAAGTCCAGCGTTGGTCACATTCGCGATTTGCCGACCAGTGGCTCAGCCAGCAAAAAGAGCGCAGACTCTACCTCCACCAAAGGGGCTAAAAAGCCTAAAAAGGATGAACGTAGCGCGCTTGTCAACCGCATGGGTGTTAACCCATGGCACAACTGGGATGCACATTACGAAGTGCTGCCAGGCAAAGAAAAAGTCGTTAACGAGCTGAAACAGCTTGCTGAAAAAGCAGACCACATTTATCTCGCAACCGACCTTGACCGCGAAGGGGAGGCCATTGCATGGCACCTGCGGGAAGTGATCGGGGGTGATGACAAACGCTACAGCCGTGTAGTGTTCAACGAAATTACAAAGAATGCGATTCGTCAGGCGTTTGAAAAGCCGGGTGAACTGAATATCGACCGTGTTAACGCTCAGCAGGCGCGTCGCTTTATGGACCGCGTTGTAGGCTACATGGTCTCGCCGTTGCTGTGGAAAAAGGTCGCTCGCGGCCTGTCTGCGGGGCGTGTGCAGTCTGTGGCTGTTCGTCTTGTTGTTGAGCGTGAACGCGAGATCAAAGCGTTCGTCCCGGAAGAGTTCTGGGAAGTGGATGCGAATGTCACCACGCCGGGCGGCGATGCGCTGCCGTTGCAGGTGAGCCATCACAACGACAAACCGTTCCGTCCTGAAAATCGCGATCAGACCATGGCCGCCGTGGCGCTGCTGGAAAAAGCGCGTTATCAGGTTCTGGATCGTGAAGATAAACCAACCAGCAGCAAGCCTGGCGCACCGTTTATCACGTCAACTCTCCAGCAGGCGGCAAGTACCCGTCTGGGTTACGGCGTGAAGAAAACCATGATGATGGCCCAGCGCTTGTATGAAGCGGGTTACATCACCTACATGCGTACTGACTCCACCAACCTGAGCCAGGACGCTGTCAACATGGTGCGTGGCTATATCGAGGACAACTTCGGTAAGAAATACCTGCCGGACGGGCCTAATCAGTACGCCAGCAAAGAGAATTCTCAGGAAGCGCACGAAGCGATTCGTCCTTCTGACGTTTCTGTTCTGGCTGAATCGCTGAAAGATATGGAAGCGGACGCCCAGAAGCTGTATCAGCTGATCTGGCGCCAGTTCGTAGCTTGCCAGATGACGCCAGCGAAATACGACTCCACCACGCTGACGGTCGGCGCGGGTGATTTCCGCCTGAAAGCGCGCGGCCGCATTCTGCGCTTCGACGGCTGGACAAAAGTGATGCCAGCGCTGCGTAAAGGCGATGAAGACAGAACGCTGCCTTCAGTCAACAAAGGTGACGAGCTGTCGCTGGTTGATCTGGTCCCGGCTCAGCACTTCACCAAGCCACCTGCGCGCTTCAGCGAAGCATCGCTGGTGAAAGAGCTGGAAAAACGCGGCATCGGTCGCCCGTCCACCTATGCGTCAATCATTTCGACCATTCAGGATCGTGGATACGTTCGCGTCGAGAACCGTCGTTTCTATGCTGAAAAAATGGGTGAGATTGTCACCGACCGTCTGGAAGCGAACTTCCGCGAGTTGATGAACTATGACTTCACCGCGCAGATGGAAGACAGCCTCGATGAGGTTGCCAGCCATAAGGCAGAGTGGAAGAAAGTTCTCGACAGCTTCTTCAGCGATTTTACCAATCAGCTTGAGAAAGCCGAGAAAGATCCTGAAGAGGGCGGCATGCTGCCTAACCAGATGGTACTGACGAGCATCGACTGCCCAACCTGCGGCCGTAAAATGGGGATCCGTACCGCGACCACGGGCGTGTTCCTCGGTTGCTCTGGCTATGCGCTGTCGCCGAAAGAGCGTTGCAAAACCACCATCAACCTCGTGCCGGAGAACGAAGTTCTCAACGTGCTGGAAGGTGACGATGCGGAGACCAACGCACTGCGCGCCAAACGCCGCTGTAAGAAATGCGGCACGGCGATGGACAGCTACCTGATCGATCCAAAACGCAAACTGCACGTTTGTGGCAATAACCCGACCTGCGATGGTTATGAGATCGAAGAAGGTGAGTTCCGTATTAAGGGCTATGACGGTCCAATCGTTGAGTGTGAGAAATGTGGTTCCGAAATGCACCTGAAAATGGGACGCTTCGGTAAGTACATGGCATGCACCAACGACGACTGTAAAAACACGCGTAAGATCCTGCGTAACGGTGAAGTGGCGCCGCCGAAGGAAGATCCGGTTCCGCTTCCTGAGCTGCCGTGCGAGAAGTCAGACGCGTATTTCGTGCTGCGTGACGGTGCTGCCGGGGTATTCCTGGCGGCCAACACCTTCCCGAAATCGCGCGAAACCCGTGCGCCGCTGGTAGAAGAGCTGTACCGCTTCCGCGACCGTCTGCCGGAGAAACTGCGTTACCTGGCCGATGCGCCACAGCAGGATCCGGAAGGCAACAAAACCGTGGTGCGCTTCAGCCGTAAAACGAAGCAGCAGTACGTGGCGGCAGAGAAAGAGGGCAAAGCGACCGGATGGTCAGCCTTCTTTGTCGACGGGAAATGGGTTGAAGGCAAGAAATAATCTTCCCTTACCGTAACTTACCTGTAAAGGGCCGGACTTCCGGCCCTTTTTTATTACGTAGTTATTATTTTTTGTTCCGTACTATACAGCCTGGCTATAAATGATATAGTGGTTATAGTTAACCCGTTTCTTATTATCAAATCGTCTTAAGCGATTGACGCATGCGCTAAATCGGATGGTCTGGCATGAAATTACAGCAGCTTCGCTATATCGTTGAGGTCGTCAATCATAACCTCAATGTCTCTTCCACCGCAGAAGGTCTTTATACCTCTCAGCCCGGCATCAGTAAGCAGGTGCGTATGCTGGAGGATGAGTTAGGTATTCAGATATTTGCCCGCAGCGGTAAGCACCTGACTCAGGTCACGCCGGCAGGACAGGAAATCATACGCATCGCACGGGAAGTGCTCTCCAAAGTCGACGCCATTAAATCCGTCGCCGGGGAACATACCTGGCCGGATAAAGGTTCTCTGTATATTGCCACCACGCACACACAGGCGCGTTATGCGCTTCCCGGGGTAATCAAAGGCTTCATCGAACGCTATCCCCGCGTTTCCCTGCATATGCATCAGGGATCACCGACGCAAATCGCAGAGGCCGTGTCTAAAGGCAATGCAGACTTCGCTATCGCGACGGAAGCGCTCCATCTGTACGATGATCTGGTCATGCTCCCGTGCTACCACTGGAACCGCTCTATTGTCGTGACCCCGGATCACCCGCTGGCGGGGAAGGGCGAAGTGACAATCGAAGAACTGGCGCAATACCCGCTGGTGACCTATACGTTCGGCTTTACGGGCCGGTCTGAACTGGACACCGCGTTTAACCGCGCCGGATTAACGCCACGGATTGTCTTTACGGCGACGGATGCGGACGTCATAAAAACGTATGTACGTCTGGGCCTGGGCGTTGGGGTTATTGCCAGCATGGCGGTGGATCCTGTCTCAGACCCGGATCTGGTGCGTCTGGATGCGCATGATATTTTCAGTCACAGCACCACCAAGATAGGTTTTCGTCGCAGCACGTTCCTGCGCAGCTATATGTATGATTTTATTCAACGCTTTGCGCCACATTTAACGCGCGATGTGGTGGATACAGCTGTGGCGTTACGCTCCAATGAAGACATCGAAGAGATGTTTAAAGACATTAAACTTCCAGCCAAATAATCACTCCCGGTATCTTTCTCTTGCGGAAAGATACCGTCATTCCGCTTTAAACCTGAATTAGAATTATCATCATCTACGCCCACTGTCATATATCGTCATAACCCATTTGATGACTATGGTTTTACTGTCGCAAATTTGCGACAAAAGTAGAAACTAATTTACAGCTGTGCAAATTATTCTTTTCAATTATTTATTTCGGGTCAAAAGATTGAATTTTCCCGGGCTCGGATACGTAAATTCACTGGCTTTTCGGCTAAAGTTTCTTTAGGATTTATCTCATCAGATGATTACTTGTGCCAATTGTTTGGTCTCTAAATGATAAGCGATATCGATTGTATGAGGTTAGCAATGCCGTCAGGAAGTGAAGAACCGCAAAGGGATCCCGCGCTTAAGCGTAAAGCCTGGCTGGCGGTCTTTCTTGGCTCTGCCCTATTCTGGGTGGTGGTTGCTCTTCTTGTCTGGAATTACTGGGGTTGATTATGGTCATGACGGTGCGTACAGAAGCGAGAAAAGAGATGTGTCAGCTTCGTGACAATGCTCACAAAGCCCGTAAGGCGCCAGCAACCAGCGTGCCAGCTTCCTGGAAACTGACGCCGCAGCAGCAGGCCTTTATTGATGTGTTCGCGGAAGACGAACCCAAAAAACAATAATTTTGATTTTTGCGTAATGATGCAAATAGTCTGAATATAGACTGTGCACTTTTGTACTCCTTAATAAATACACATCAGCAATATAGAACGAGGGCAGACCTCGCAACCTTAAATAATTAAAGTCTGGTGTCCCTATGATGAATAACATGACAACCGTAAAATACTGGTCATGGCTCGGCGTATTCTCAGCGTCGATCCTCTTCTGGTGTCAGCTCCTCTGGCTGGCCTTGCACTAAATCGTAAAACCTCGCCACGGCGGGGTTTTTGTTTTATCCCTCGCGTTGGACCATTCCTAAATTTATCAATTTGGGTTGTTATCAAAACGTTACGACATCTTTGTGTTATCTTTAATTACAGCCCTGATGATTGTCAGGACATCCCTGTTTTTAAGGAGGAGCTTATGTCGTTAACCCTACGCGAAGCCAGTAAGGACACATTACAGGCGGAAAATAAAACCTGGCGCTACTACAGCTTACCGCTGGCTGCCAGAACGCTTGGGGACATTTCGCGGTTACCCAAGTCGTTGAAAGTCTTACTGGAAAACCTCTTGCGCTGGCAGGATGGCGACTCGGTTACCGAGGAGGATATCCAGGCTCTGGCAGGGTGGCTTAAAAATGCTCATGCAGACAGAGAAATTGCCTATCGCCCGGCCAGGGTGCTAATGCAGGATTTCACCGGCGTGCCAGCGGTGGTGGATTTGGCAGCTATGCGTGAAGCCGTTAAGCGTCTTGGGGGCGATACTGCTAAGGTTAACCCCCTGTCCCCGGTAGACCTCGTCATTGACCACTCCGTCACCGTCGATCACTTTGGTGACGACGATGCTTTCGGCGAAAACGTCCGTCTGGAGATGGAACGTAACCATGAACGCTACGTATTTCTGAAATGGGGTCAGCAGGCGTTCAGCCGCTTCAGCGTTGTTCCACCGGGCACCGGCATTTGTCACCAGGTCAACCTGGAATATCTCGGCAAAGCCGTCTGGAGTGAATTGCAGGATAAAGAGTGGGTGGCTTACCCGGATACGCTGGTGGGTACCGATTCACACACAACCATGATTAACGGCCTTGGCGTTCTGGGCTGGGGCGTCGGTGGTATTGAAGCGGAAGCGGCCATGCTCGGCCAGCCGGTATCAATGCTCATTCCCGATGTGGTGGGCTTTAAGCTGACCGGTAAATTGTCCGAAGGCATTACCGCCACGGATCTGGTTCTGACGGTCACCCAGATGCTGCGTAAGCATGGCGTGGTGGGCAAATTCGTTGAATTTTATGGCGATGGTCTGGATTCACTGCCGCTGGCGGACCGGGCCACCATCGCCAACATGGCTCCGGAATATGGCGCGACCTGCGGCTTTTTCCCGATTGATAGCGTTACGCTGGAGTATATGCGCCTCAGCGGTCGCAGCGAGGAGCAGGTGGCTCTCGTTGAGGCTTATACCAAAGCGCAGGGCATGTGGCGTAACCCGGGTGACGAGCCGGTATTTACCAGTACGCTGGAGCTGGATATGGGCACAGTTGAGGCAAGCCTCGCAGGGCCAAAACGTCCGCAGGACCGCGTCGCCCTGAGCAACGTTCCGAAAGCCTTTGCCGCCAGCAATGAGCTGGAAGTTAACGCCGCACAAAAAGATCACCGTCCGGTGGACTATGTTCTGAACGGGCATCAGTATCAGCTCCCTGACGGCGCCGTGGTGATCGCCGCTATCACTTCCTGTACCAACACGTCCAACCCGAGTGTGTTAATGGCTGCCGGGCTGCTGGCAAAAAAAGCGGTAGAGCTGGGGCTCAAGCCACAGCCTTGGGTTAAAGCCTCCCTGGCGCCTGGTTCGAAAGTGGTATCCGATTACCTGGCACAGGCCAGACTCACGCCTTACCTCGACGAGCTGGGCTTTAACCTGGTGGGCTACGGCTGTACGACCTGCATCGGTAACTCTGGTCCACTGCCTGAACCTATTGAAATGGCGATCAAGCAGGGGGATTTGACCGTTGGCGCGGTACTTTCCGGTAACCGAAACTTTGAAGGGCGTATTCATCCGCTAGTGAAAACCAACTGGCTGGCCTCGCCGCCGCTGGTTGTAGCCTATGCGCTGGCCGGAAACATGAACATTAACCTGGCGACCGATCCGATTGGTCACGATCGCAAAAATGAACCGGTCTATCTGAAAGACATCTGGCCATCATCGCGCGAAATTGCGCGCGCGGTAGAGAAAGTTTCCACCGAGATGTTCCGCAAAGAGTATGCGGAAGTGTTCGAAGGCACAGCGGAATGGAAAGCGATCGACGTGGTGGGTTCCGATACCTATGACTGGCAGGATGATTCCACCTATATTCGCCTGTCGCCATTCTTCGACGAAATGCTGGCGGAGCCTGCACCGCTGAAAGATATTCACGGCGCGCGCATTCTGGCGATGCTGGGCGATTCCGTCACCACCGACCATATCTCCCCTGCGGGTAGCATCAAGGCGGACAGTCCGGCAGGTCGGTATCTGCAAAGTCGTGGCGTGGAACGTCGCGATTTCAACTCCTACGGTTCGCGCCGCGGTAACCACGAAGTGATGATGCGCGGGACCTTTGCCAACATCCGCATTCGCAATGAAATGGTCCCAGGCGTGGAAGGGGGTATGACGCGCCACCTGCCGGATACAGAGGTCATTTCAATTTATGACGCAGCCATGAAGTATCAGCAGCAGGGTACGCCGCTGGCCGTTATTGCCGGTAAAGAGTACGGCTCCGGTTCCAGTCGCGACTGGGCGGCAAAAGGTCCGCGTCTGCTCGGGGTTCGCGTGGTGATTGCCGAATCCTTTGAACGTATCCACCGCTCAAACCTGATCGGGATGGGGATCCTGCCGCTGGAGTTCCCGCAGGGCGTAACGCGTAAAACGCTGGGTTTGACCGGGGAAGAGCAGATTGATATCAGCGGTCTGCAAAATCTGCAACCGGGTAAAACCGTTCCGGTGAAGTTAACGCGCGCAGATGGAACGACAGAAGTGCTGGATTGCCGGTGTCGTATTGATACGGCAACAGAGCTGACCTATTATCAGAACGACGGCATTTTACATTATGTGATTCGTAAGATGTTGGACTGATAAAACTCGCCCGGCACATGTGCCGGGCGTTTTGCGTTTACTCGCTCAGCAGATGCCCCATTTTGGCAGCTTTGGTATCGAGGTAGTGCGCGTTTTTCGGGTTGCGGCCGACAATCAGCGGTACGCGTTCCACAATATTGATGCCCGCTTCAGTGAGGATTTCCACCTTTTTCGGGTTATTGGTCAACAGACGCACTTCGTCCACGCCCAGCAGCTTGAACATATCCGCGCACAGGGTGAAATCGCGCTCGTCAGCAGCAAAGCCGAGCTGATGGTTCGCTTCGACGGTATCGTAGCCCTGATCCTGCAACGCGTAGGCGCGGATTTTATTCAGCAGTCCAATATTGCGACCTTCCTGACGGTGATACAGCAGAACGCCACGTCCTTCCTCTGCGATATGAGAAAGGGCGGCTTCAAGCTGAAAACCGCAGTCGCACCGCAGACTGAACAGCGCGTCACCGGTCAGACATTCTGAATGAACGCGGGACAGCACCGGCGTTTGCCCCGAAATGTCGCCGAACACCAGGGCGACGTGATCTTGCCCGGTTGCCAGTTCTTCAAAACCCACCATCAGGAAATCGCCCCATGGGGTTGGCAGTTTGGCTTCTGCCACACGTTTAAGCTGCATGTGATTCTCCAGACCAGGCTGACACGTTTCGTGCCTTTGCCCCATTATGCTTTCTGTATCGGACTATTTTGCCACAAGCCCGGCAACTTCACCTAATCACCACCACGCTTTACAAACGTTAAACGCACAATCCGACATATCCACCAGAATGATGAAATTCAGTTATGATTGTGGTGCTTAGTGAAAAAGGAGAGGACATGCTTTCAATTGCCAGACGAACGGCCGCAGGAGCTGCCGTATTGCTCGTTATACCCCTGGTCGTTTGGTTCTCCGGCTGGATGTGGCAGCCCGGACAAAACGAGACGTGGCTGAAAGCCTTATACTGGATAACCGAGACGGTCACCCAGCCGTGGGGGATTATTACGCACGTGCTGCTCTGTGGCTGGTTCCTGTGGTGCCTGCGCTTTCGCCTTCGCGCGGCGCTGGTACTGTTCGCTATTCTCGGCGGCGCCATACTTATCGGGCAAGGGGTGAAGTCGTGGGTCAAGGATCGTGTGCAGGAACCCCGTCCTTTCGTCGTCTGGCTGGAAAAAACGCATCATGTTCCGGTGGATGAGTTCTACAATTTAAAGCGTAAAGATCGCGGTGCGTTGGTAAAGGAGCAGCTTGCAGAACAGCAGGATATCCCGACCTTTATACGCAAACACTGGCAAAAAGAGACCGGCTTTGCGTTTCCTTCCGGGCATACGATGTTTGCTGCCAGCTGGGCGCTACTTGGCGTGGGACTGCTGTGGCCGCGTCGGCGTACCCTCACGATTGCGATTTTGCTGGTCTGGGCGACAGGCGTAATGGGCAGCCGGATGCTGTTGGGGATGCACTGGCCGCGTGATTTGGTGGTGGCAACGCTGATCTCGTGGGTACTGGTGACGCTGGCGACCTGGCTTGCACAACGTTTTTGCGGACCATTGACGCCGCCGCCGGAAGAGAAGGAAGAAATAGCCGAAAGGGAGTCTGGCGGAACCTGAAGGTTGATATTCCGCATTTTGACCATAAATCCATGTTGGGCGCGTTACTTTTTCCATTTCGCGCCCGCCACTAAAATGGTAGCTTATAAGGCTGATTGCAGTGAGTTGAACACGCTTTATACGCTCGAACCACATAACGGGAAGTCATGTGAAATATTTACTCATTTTCTTACTGGTGTTGGCGATTTTTGTCATTTCAGTCACATTGGGCGCGCAAAACGATCAACAGGTAAGTTTTAACTATCTGCTGGCGCAGGGCGAGTACCGGGTGTCGAGCCTGCTGGCGGTGTTATTCGCGGCGGGTTTTGTCATCGGCTGGCTTGTATGCGGCCTGTTCTGGCTTAAGGTTCGTGTTTCTCTTGTTCGCGCTGAACGTAAAATTAAACGACTTGAACATCAACTTACGCCTGCGTCTGACATTCCGGCGAGCTCTGGTGTGCCGGTAGTCAAGGAATAATCGAATATGCTGGAGTTGTTGTTTCTGCTTTTGCCTGTCGCCGCAGCCTATGGCTGGTATATGGGCCGCAGAAGCGCGCAACAAACAAAACAGGATGAAGCAAACCGACTCTCCCGTGACTACGTAGCGGGGGTGAACTTCCTGCTGAGCAATCAGCAGGACAAAGCGGTGGATCTGTTCCTCGACATGCTTAAAGAGGATACCGGCACCGTTGAGGCGCATCTCACCCTGGGAAACCTGTTCCGCTCGCGCGGAGAGGTTGACCGTGCCATTCGTATCCACCAGACCCTGATGGAAAGCGCTTCGTTGACCTATGAGCAACGGTTGCTGGCCGTGCAGCAACTTGGGCGGGATTACATGGCCGCGGGGCTTTACGATCGCGCCGAGGATATGTTCTCTCAGCTGGTGGATGAGACGGACTTCCGTATCGGTGCGCTTCAGCAGCTTTTGCAAATCTATCAGGCCACCAGCGACTGGCAAAAAGCGATTGATACTGCTGAACGGCTGGTCAAACTCGGTAAAGACAAACAGCGCGTCGAAATTGCCCACTTCTATTGCGAGCTGGCTCTCCAGCAGATGGGTAGCGATGACATGGATAAAGCCATGGCATTGTTAAAGAAAGGCGCCGCGGCCGATCGCAACAGCGCGCGCATCTCGATCATGATGGGGCGGGTCTTTATGGCTAACGGTGATTACGCCAAAGCCGTGGAGAGCCTGCTTCGCGTTATCGATCAGGACAAAGAGCTGGTCAGCGAAACGCTGGAAATGCTGCAAACCTGCTATCAGCAGTTAGGTAAGCAGGACGAGTGGGTTGCGTTTCTGCGTCGCTGCGTTGAAGAAAACACCGGTGCCACAGCCGAGCTGATGCTGTCCGACGTCGTTGAAGAGCACGAAGGGAGTGATACCGCCCAGGTATACATTACCCGTCAGTTGCAGCGTCATCCTACCATGCGGGTATTCCATAAGCTGATGGATTACCACCTTAATGACGCAGAAGAAGGGCGCGCTAAAGAGAGCCTGATGGTGCTGCGAGACATGGTGGGTGAGCAGGTGCGGAGCAAACCGCGCTATCGCTGCCAGAAATGCGGCTTCACCGCCTATTCGCTTTACTGGCATTGCCCTTCCTGCCGGGCGTGGTCCACCATTAAGCCAATCCGAGGTCTGGACGGGCAGTGATTTTTTAAAACTCCGCATTTTAGTTACAACATACTAATGGTTACAGTGATTTCGTCAGCACCGTGCGGTCTGGGGTTCGGCAGGAAAATCATTCGATTCTGTTCATTTACCCCGAGGGCAGGTAGAATGCACGCCGTTTATCTGTTCCGCGCCGCTGCGCGCCCATAGACGAAAAGGGCTGGTCATGACGTCTGTTACATCCTCCACTTCCCGCGTAGTTACCGATTCTCCCGTAGTTGTTGCTCTGGATTACAATAACCGTGACGCCGCACTGGCCTTTGTTGATGGCATTGATCCCCGCGATTGCCGTCTGAAAGTAGGCAAAGAGATGTTTACGCTGTTCGGCCCACAAATCGTCCGCGATCTGCACCAGCGTGGCTTCGACGTTTTCCTCGACCTGAAATTCCATGATATTCCAAATACCACTGCGCACGCCGTAGCTGCGGCGGCTGAACTGGGCGTGTGGATGGTTAACGTTCATGCATCCGGCGGGGCACGCATGATGACGGCTGCGCGCGAAGCGCTGGTGCCGTTTGGCAATGACGCTCCGCTTCTGATCGCCGTCACCGTGCTGACCAGTATGGATGAATCCGACCTGCGCGATCTGGGTGTGACGTTGTCACCTGCCGAACACGCGGAGCGTCTGGCGCGCCTCACGCAACAGTGTGGTCTCGATGGCGTGGTCTGTTCGGCTCAGGAGGCGGTTCGCTTCAAATCTGAGCTAGGCCGCGACTTTAAACTGGTAACGCCGGGCATCCGTCCGGCAGGCACCGAGTCTGGGGATCAGCGACGCATCATGACGCCAGAGCAGGCGCTGAGCGCGGGTGTAGACTATATGGTGATTGGTCGCCCGGTGACGCAATCCGCTCATCCGGCAGAGACCCTGAAAGCGATTAATGCATCACTGAAAAAGGGGGCATAATGCGTGACGCCAACAGTCGTCTGGTCTATTCAACGGATACCGGGCGCATTGAAGAGCCAAAAGAGAAAGCTGAACGTCCGAAAGGCGATGGTATCGTGCGAATTCAGCGCCAGACCAGCGGCAGGAAAGGTAAAGGGGTTTGCCTTGTCACTGGCATTGATCTGGATGATGCAGACCTGGTAAAGCTCGCCGCTGAACTTAAAAAGAAGTGCGGATGCGGTGGGGCAGTAAAAGACGGCATTATTGAGATTCAGGGTGATAAACGGGATTTAATTAAAACGCTGCTGGAAGCCAAAGGAATGAAAGTTAAACTGGCGGGCGGCTAAAATAAATGAGCCACGGACATTGCCGTGGCTCTTTTTTTTACGTGCGTAAGTCAGACCTGAAAATACAAAATATATTATTATACCGGTGAGAGCCGTTATGGTGATTATTTGCCCACCTGGTGACCGATAACACCACCTACGGCAGCACCACCTAATGTACCCAGCGTACTACCATCCGTTAATACTGCACCACCAAGCGCACCAGCACCGGCACCAATCGCGGTGTTACGGTCACGTTTAGACCAGTTAGAGCAAGCGCTCAGGGACATTGCTACAGTGATTGCCAGAACAGCGGCGGCTAATTTTTTGCTGGTAAAGGTCATAATACTTTCTCCTGAATTATCGATTCACGGAAAGGAATGCACTTTAAGTATAGACAATATCCATACTTAAATTCTGTTCCCGTGAAAGCTGGTCGCGCAGGTGTTTCATCATCACGCAGGTGATAGTCACTTCCTGTTATATCGCTAATATTAATTTTACGTGTTTAGAACGGTTTCAACAGGTAAAAACTCTTAAAGGCAGGGTCAGAATACTCTCAGAGAAAGGTTTAAGTGCGCCCATTATTCGGGCGCAGCAGGATAATCAGGCCGTTTTTTTCACGATATCGACAGTCAGGCCGTCTTGTTCTAATTGCTGGCGATATTCATCGCGCAAACGCTCATCCGTAATCACACGGCTGAAGCGTGAAGCCGGACCCATCGTATAAGGGTGTACGGCGCCAAACTTAGAGCTGTCGGTCAGCACTATCGCTTCACACTCTTTGGCGAGCACTGCGTTAACCACGTCTGTACGCATCATGTCGCGACCGGTAAAGCCGGTGTCGGGCTGCCAGCCGTCAATACCAATGAATGCCTTACTGAAGTGAACCTGCTGAACATATTGACGCGTTAATGGCCCCACCATGCTTTCGCTTTTCTTCTGGTAAATGCCGCCCAGCAGTATCACCTCGCACTGAGTTTCCTTCAACAGATGGGCGATATAGCTGCTTACGGTGATGATGGTAACGTCTTTTTGATCGGCGAGCGTGCGCGCCAGAAGGGCATTACTGCTGCCATTTTCAATAAAGACGGTCTCACCGTTATTCACTAAGGATGCAGCAAACTCCGCCAGCTCCCGCTTGAGCGCATAATTGTTCATCATGCGGGTTTCGACGTCGTCGCTGTCCAGTGGAACGGCATATCCGTGCGCACGCCGCAGGTAGCTCTGTTTTTCCAGCAGATTCAGATCCTGACGAATGGTGACTTCAGAAACGCCGGTGGCTTTAGCGAGATCGACCACGCTTACGCGTCCCTGATCGATCACCATCTGCAAAATGATTTGTTGTCGGGAATTCATAGCATCCATTTAAAAGGCAAGGGCGGAAACGACGTGGCTACACTTCCCACGGGGCTTTAGGTTGAGTGGATTCTGGAGCGTTATCAGCGCCGTTCTCAGCCAGCAGTTCAGACTTGAGGATTTCAAGGTTACGGATAGCAGAGTGATAATCGCCTGCGACAAGAATATCCAGCACAGTATCAATACGCTGTGCCACGGCTGTTGCATCAATGTTAGACATAAGCTCACCCTGAAGCGAAAAGTTAATATTATCAATGATGCAGAAAATTGATTCAAAAGAGAAGGTAAAAAATGCAATAACCAAAGTTCATAAATGAAAGTGATAAATTTGGCCCCCGTATGCTGCGGGTTGTAGGGGTGGATTAGTCTAAAACTGCGCGCAACGCGCTTTTTATAAGAGGAATTCGACTATGACAGTTATCAACCAGACAACCTGCACATTGTTTACTGATGCTGAACGATTCACTCAACTGGCGGCTTATTATGAGGCCGAACGGCGTACGGTGTGGATGATGTTACGTGCCACGCCACGGCCTTGCTTCAATCATGCGCTGATCGAGGAGATCATGAATCTCTCCTGGCTGGTTCGACAGTCCGGATTTGTCGTTGATTTTTGGGTCACCGGATCGCTGGTCCCCGACATCTACAATACCGGCGGTGATTTACAGTTCTTCGTTGAGTGCATCAAAAACAACCGACGCGAAGCGTTACGCGCCTATGCCCGGGCCTGTGTGGACTGCGTTCATGCCGCCTCGCGAGGGTTTGATACCGGTGCTGTCACGCTGGCTATGGTGGAAGGAAGCGCGTTAGGGGGCGGGTTTGAAGCCGCGCTGGCGCATCATTTCATTCTGGCCCAGCGCGATGCCCGATTAGGCTTTCCGGAAATCGCGTTCAATCTGTTCCCGGGCATGGGCGGCTATTCACTGGTGGCGCGTCGCGCCGGCATGAAAATGGCGGAGGCGCTGATCTACAAAGGTGAGACGCATACGGCGGAATGGTATGAGCAGTATGGTCTTGTGGATCTCTTATTCGAGCCGTTACAGAGCTATGTTTCGGTGCGGACGTTTATCGACACGCTACAGCCGAAGCTCAACGGCGTAAGGGCCATGCTGCGTGCGCGTACGCGCGTGCTGCCACTTCCGCGAAGCGAGCTGATGGACATTACTGAGGATTGGGTTGATGCCGCCTTCTGCCTTGAACCGAAGGATATCGCCTACATGGAGCGGCTGGTTATGCTGCAAAATCGCCATCAGGCGACGGGCTTACGCAAAGCCAGCTAACGGACATTTCTGGCCTGATAGCGCTTTAGCCATCGCTCGAATGCGGCAGCGGGCATGGGCTTAGCAAAAAGATAACCCTGCCGTTCGTTGACGCCATTCTTCGTCAGAAAGGCGTCTTCTTTTGCACTTTCCACCCCTTCAGCAATGACCTGCAAATTTAACGCCTGCGCCACGGCGACTATCGCACGCACCAGCGACTGTGAAATGGACTGCTTATGGATGTCCCGCACGAAAGCCTGGTCAAGCTTAATGGCATCGATAGGGAAGCGCGCCAGCTGCGACAGGGAAGAGTACCCCGTACCAAAGTCATCCAGGTGAATTTGCGCTCCCAGGCGGCTAAACTGCTGGATCACTGACAGGGCCAACTCTTCATTTTCAATGAGACAGCTTTCGGTCAATTCCACGTCAATCGGGCAGTATTCAAAACTCAGGTCTTTCAGCGCCTGCTTCAGGTCGCTGAAGATGGTCTGGTCCGCCAGCTGACGGGCGGAGACGTTGACCGCGACGCGAAGGTTGATCCCCTTGTCGCGCCATTTCGCCACCTGGCGCACCACATCAAGCATAACCCAGCGGCCCAGGGGCACAATCAGCCCTGACTCCTCAGCATAGGAGATAAATTCCATCGGCGGGATCAGGCCACGCTCTGGCGACTGCCAGCGCACCAGCGCCTCCAGACTTCTGACTTCGCCGCGCCAGGTTATTTTGGGTTGGTAGTGGATTAACAGCTGATCGTTATCCAGCGCTTTACGCAGGTTGGTATCCAGCCACAGGTATTCAAATACGCGCTGGTTCATCTCTGGCGAGAAGACGCAGAATTTGCCCCGGCCATTTTCTTTGGCGGTGTACATGGCGGTGTCGGCATTACGAATGACGCTTTCGCGATCGTTACCGTGCTGGGGCGCAAGCGCGATGCCCAGCGAGCAGCCGGTGTAAACCTCTATCAGCCCGATGCGGAAAGGCTGACGAAGTCGGGTCAGTATGCGCGATGCCATGGCTTCCAGCGCGCCCTGCGAGGTATCGGTGGCCAGCACGATAAACTCATCCCCACCCAGGCGCGCCAGGATTTGTCCTTCGTCCAGGCAGCTCAGGATCGCCAGCGCAACGGCCTGTAGCAGCTGGTCGCCAAACATATGCCCATAGGCATCATTCACTTTTTTAAAGTTATCCAGATCGAGATAAACCACGCCTACCTGGGTGTCACCCCGAGCGGTGATGGCATCAGAGATCAGCTCATGGATGGCGTTTCGGTTAGGCAAACCGGTAATCGTATCCGTATTGGCGAGTACGCGCAGGCGCTCCTGGGCCCGACGCTCTTCGGTTATATCGGTACCTGAACAGATGAGGAAGATTTCATTTTTCCCGCTGCCGCTGTGAACAAATTTATTTCTGAAGAGAAACAGGCGCTGCCCTTTGCGGGTCTTGATCCAGCGTTCAACTTCGTACGAGCTGCCGTTACGAAAAAAACCGGTGATGTTGCGTTTGGAGGCCGCGGCTTCGCTACGACTCATAAACAGTTTGAACACGTTTTGCCCGATAACTTCCTGTTCCTTCAGGCCCGTATATTCTTCACTTAAACGGTTGAAGCGCTGAATATTCCCGTTCTGGTCGAGGATCACAATCACGGAGTTAGCTTCGGACACTACCTGTTCGGCGAAGGAGAGCCCCTGCGCCAGGTCCCGCGCCACGGAAGGAGTATCGTTCCAGGCTGATGCCGTTCCTGCCCACTCATTTTTGTTAATTTTACGGCCGACAAGATGAACGGGAACGTCCACACCGTACAAGGGCAGGGTCATGGCAATGCTGGAGGTTATCACGGTGAGCTGGCGGATCAGCGCGGCCTGCTCATCATCCAGCGCAACCACCTGAATGATGTCAGCGCTTTCACTGGCAGCAAGATGCAGAGCATTGCTGTCTGCTGTCAGTCGCCACCAGGGGCTATGCGTACCCATGTAACGAAACAGCAAATTCTGCTCCAGATCGTCCATCACGTTTTCTCCCGCGGCTGCTGAGTAGCGCACAAATTATTCATTTGCAGTCGACAATGACGGCTCTCTTTTACTGTAGATAATTCTGGCGAAATGTGGCGATGGGAAACAGAAAAGTGTGAGAAAAAACGATGATTTTGCGGGAGATAATTCAGGTGAGAACTCCCGGCCACCCCTTAACGGAACGGCCGGAAGTTTACGCGGTTATCAGGCGGCAGGGCGCGCGATAATACTGCGGGTTTCCATGCGCACTTCAGCGATGGTGACATCAATCACGTCAGTGACCTTGTAAACCGTTTCGCCTTTAATTTGCACGGTCCCGTTTTCCTGGCTACAAACCAGTTCGTCGCGAACGGCATGCAGGAACGGGGCAGGAATAAAGGCAACGGCGCCATTATCCACCAGACGAACGCGCATACCGCCGCGGCTGATGTCAATGATTTCAGCCGGGAAACGGGTGTCAGTCCCTGCCTTATCATTCAGGAAGCGCGCGTACAACCAGTCGCCGACATCACGCTCCGCCATACGGTTGAGACGGCGACGTTCTGCCATCTGCAATGTCGTATCATCCTGTGGGCGGGCAACTGATTCCCCTTTGATGATCGCTTTCAGCAGACGATGGTTAACCATGTCGCCGTACTTACGGATCGGGGAGGTCCAGGTCGCGTAAGCCTCAAGGCCAAGGCCGAAGTGCGGGCCTGGCTCGGTGCTGATTTCCGCAAAGGACTGGAAGCGGCGAATACGGCTGTCAAGGAACCCTGAAGGCTGCGCGTCCAGCTCGCGGCGCAGTTTGCAGAAACCTTGCAGGGTCAGCACTTCCTCAGGATCGACGTGTACGTCATGGGTTTTCAGCAGGGCAGCCAGCGCTTCGGTGTTCGCCGGATCAAACCCGGTGTGCACGTTGTAAATGCCAAAGCCTAATTTGTCGCGCAGCACGCGGGCGGCACAAATGTTGGCGGATATCATCGCTTCTTCAACGATGCGGTTGGCAATACGGCGCGGCTCAGCGACGATATTCAGCACTTCACCTTTTTCACCCAGCACAAAACGGTAGTCCGGACGATCTTTGAAGACCAGCGCGTGAGTTTGACGCCATTCGCTGCGGCTCAGGCAGACGCGGTGCAGCAGACGAATTTGTGCGGCAATGTTGTCGGACTCAGGTTTCCAGCTACCCGTGTTCTCCAGCCAGTCGGACACGTCGTCATAGGCCAGCTTGGCTTTGGATTCGATGGTGGCGGCGAAGAATTCAATATCTTCTTCAATGGTACCATCAGCCGCAATGGTCATCCGACAGGCCAGCACCGGACGCACTTCATGCGCACGCAGCGAGCAAAGATCGTCGGAGAGTTCACGCGGCAGCATCGGAATGTTAAAGCCCGGCAGGTAGTTGGTGAACGAGCGCACTTTGGCCATCTCGTCCAGCTTGCTGCCTTCGACAATCCATGCGGTAGGGTCGGCAATGGCGACGGTCAGATGCAGTTTGCCATCGGCTGTATCTTCGGCATACAACGCATCGTCCATATCCTCGGTGCTGGCGCTGTCAATGGTGACAAAGTCCAGCGCCGTCAGATCGCGACGTTCCAGACCTTCGTCCTGCATTTCAGTCGCCACGCCCTCAGGCGCTTCTTTTTCGAGGTTGTGGCGCGCCAGCGTCACCCACCATGGGACGAAATGGTCGTCGCCGAAGGTAATGTATTGGGTAAGCTCGGCGTAAAAACCGCGATCGCCTTTTAAAGGATGACGGCGCATCTCAGCAACCGCCCAGTCACCCTCAACAAAATCATGCTCAACGCCACGCGCGGCGCGGCACGGAATAGCATCTTTCAGGAGAGGATGGTCCGGCACGACAGAAAGACGATCGTCTTTTTTATGCACTTTCCCGACAAAGCGGGTCAGGAAAGGTTCGATCAGTGCTTCCGGCTCGGCAGACTCTCGTTCCTTTTCGGTATGAATAACGGCCGAAATGCGGTCGCCATGCATCACTTTCTTCATCTGAGGAGGCGGAATGAAGTAGCTCTTCTGCCCGTCAACTTCAAGAAAGCCAAAGCCCTTTTCCGTGGCTTTTACGACCCCTTCTGCACGCGGCGTCTGGGAATGCAGTTGCTGTTTAAGCTGCGCTAGCAGCGGGTTGTCCTGAAACATAATGTTCTATTTTCGTAGCCATTGAGCGGCTGACAGTTTTACGCGAATCTCACTGCTACAGCAAGCGCTCTTTAGGTAAAGAGTATGGTTATTCCTCTTTACCGAGCGCCACGCGCAGACGGTCCAGCCAGCCATAAAATGCATCTCGCGTAAGCAGGTTGATGGCCTTCTCTGGCGAGAGACCTGACCCGGTCAGGGGCGTTAACTGGGCGGCGCTAAAGCGATCCGGAGAGGCGACAAGCAGCGCACGAGCGGCTGAGAGCATCGAAGAGGCGGGACCTTCACTTCGCGGATGGTTAAGCAGAATTTCGCCCGTCAGATCAAGCAGCATCGGCTCATGACACAGCACAGGAGTAAGCGCTTCGAGTGCCGGTTCCGCCTGCCAGCGTGAGAGCGCCTCAAGCTGAAGCGCACTGGCATATTTTAGCTCAACCGCGGGTAGCGTGGCGGTCCATCTGCTGAAGCTGACCGGCAGCGTATGGGGCTGAATGTGATGCCCGGGCAGCCAGCGTACCGGATGGCCAAGCAATGCCTGAAATACCGCGACCACTCGCGCCTGAAAACCGACAAAGCCGATGATCTGGTTGATAAGCACAATGTCATACGTTGTGAGTCCAACCTCATCAAGCTGGTTTTGGGCTTTATCATCGATGACATCGGGTGAGCTGGCTAACTGGCGGGCATACTGGGTAATTTCTGCAAGGCGTCGATTGCTTTCCCGGGAGGAGTCCGGCCCCGGAAGAGGGGCGAGCAGAGCAGCGTAGTGGTTACAGAGCCGCTGAACGCCACACGCCTGGGCAACCGTTAATGCCGTGCTCAGCCTGTCGTAGGCGCTGAGCGTATGCAGACGGTTCACGGGAGTATCAAGCGGGAACAAAAGATGACAGAGGGTTCGGGCAGGCGTAAGCCAACAAGCACAGCTTGCGAGAATGTCATCGGGCAGGGCTAGATCGAGCAAAAAACGGTCGTTGACGTTAGCGGCTTCGGGCACCAGCGGCAGAACGTCCGTCTGCGAATGATTCGACTGGGTTTCATGATACCAGTGGCCTTTGCCGGAAAAACGGCGTTGTTCCATGGGCGTTCCTTGATCTCAAAATGGCGATCAATATCCTGGCGTAAGGCGGATGAGGGGAAAAATATTGTTAGGTGATAACAAATAGCTGAACGGAATAACGAGGGGCGGGGCGGGAGGAAACTCTCTTCCCTGGCGGGAAGAGAGTGACAAGCTTATTTGATTTCCAGCTCGTTCATTGCAGCGATGTTGAAGCCGCCGTCAACGTGAACCACTTCGCCGGAGATGCCCGCGGAAAGGTCAGAGCACAGGAATGCCGCAGAGTTACCCACATCTTCGATGGTAACGGTACGACGAATCGGGGTAACCGCTTCGCAGTGTGCCAGCATTTTACGGAAATCTTTGATACCGGAAGCGGCCAGGGTACGGATTGGACCCGCAGAAATAGCGTTAACACGCACGCCTTCAGGACCCATCGCGTTCGCCATGTAGCGCACGTTGGCTTCCAGAGACGCTTTCGCCAGACCCATAACGTTGTAGTTAGGGATAGCACGTTCTGCGCCGAGGTAGGACAGAGTCAGCAGGGCTGCGCCCGGGTTCAGCATCGCGCGGCAGGATTTTGCCATTGCAACGAAGCTGTAGGAGCTGATGTCGTGGGCGATTTTGAAGCCATCACGGGTAACCGCGTTCACGTAGTCGCCGTCCAGCTGGTCGCCAGGAGCGAAGCCGATGGAGTGAACAAAACCGTCGAATTTCGGCCATGCTTTTGCCAGTTCAGCAAACATGCCATCAATGCTTTCGTCTTGTGCAACGTCACATTCCAGAATAATGCTGGAACCCAGCTGCGCGGCAAATTCTTCAACACGGCCTTTCAGCTTGTCGTTCTGGTAGGTGAACGCCAGCTCAGCGCCTTCGCGATGCATTGCCTGTGCGATGCCGTATGCGATGGACAGTTTGCTGGCAACGCCAGTCACCAGAATGCGCTTACCGGAAAGAAAACCCATAGCTTTAATCCTTATATTCATTGCTTATTTTGCCTTGTAATTCATAGCGTTACAGGCAGTATTTCAAAATCATTCGAAATTAGCTCGAAATTATAGCCCACTCACAGCCCCATGTGTCACGATATTTCTCGCTCCTGCGCCGTGAATGGGCTCACGGAAGAGGTTGAACTGGCTCTTCATCAGGCTGTTTCGTGTGTATTTCAGCAGTATATCACCGCACGCGGGGTTCGCCTCATCCAACCAGCGGGCACCGTGACGCCGCCCTCATGCTGATGTGTCCAGCGCCTTTTGCGCAAAATGATCCGTTTAGCCCTTTAAACGCTTTAAAATTGCGCGAGGGTTGATAACGGCTATGCCATTTTGCGTCTTTATCTGTGTGCGGTAAGTAGGAAGATGAAAAATATTACGTTGGCCGAAAAACTGATCATGCTGTCAGGTACGGTGCTTTTTGCGCTTATGATCGCGGTGAATTCCTTTTGCGTGAATGATAATCCTGGTTTCAGGGTGCCTATGACCACCTATTTGATCGTCATGATTGCGCTGTTCTTTCTGGATACCATTATCTTTATTTTTATCCAGATGCTGTATGCCTCCGACCGAACGCGTTTTTCATTATTCATTCTGAGCCTGGCATTTCTTAGTGGGCTGGTTTATTTTATTGAGACGATCATTGTTATTCAGCTTCCGGAGCATGCTGGTTTTACCCAGGCGGCAAAAACCAACGATACGGCGGTATTCTATTTTTTCCGGCAGCTGAGCTTTATCGTATTACTGGCGCTGGCGGTCCGTGTGGAGAAAATCACGATACGATCTACGCTCAGATTCCGAAATAAGATCAGCATGACGTTAGCATTAATGATGTCACTGGTTATGTTTCCGATGCTGGCCCATTATCTCAGCAGCTACCATCCGGCCTGGACATTAACGATTGCAGCATACGAAGATGAACATCATCATCCTGTCTGGGATATCAGGTACGTAAACGTTCTGATCCTGCTCTGGTCGGCTTTACTTTGTTATATGATTTCAGTGACACGCCTGGCGTCCGGGATCTGGAACAGTATTATTGTGGTCTGCCTTTCCGCCATCGTTTACAATTTTTTCCTCTTACTGCTTGATACCTACAATCTGTCGCTCTGGTATATCAGCCGGGCAGTAGAGGTCCTCAGTAAATTATTTGTGATTTGTACCTTAATGTTCCATGTCTTTAACCTGTTGAAAATTTTCGGCGATCGGGTTGATCGCGATCCGCTTACTCAGATCTACAACCGTAAATATTTTTACGAGGCACTTCCGCGGATCCGCTCGCTCAGGACAGAAAAGGGGGCCAGCATCATGATGCTGGACATCGACAACTTTAAGTCGATTAACGATAACTGGGGCCATCTTGTGGGGGATCGCGTGATTCTGGCGGTCGTGGATATTATCAAAGACAGCATTCGCGATAACGACATCTTTGCCCGACTGGGAGGCGAGGAATTTGGTCTTCTGCTGCCGGATACGGACAGTAGGCAGGCTATTGCCGTCGCGGAACGTATTCGCCAGAACGTTCAACAGCGCACCGGGCCGGGCTACCATTATGCTCTCCCTGTAAAGGTCACATTAAGTATCGGCGTGTGCTCAGCCATTCAGAATAACGTCAACAGCAATGATATTATGCGTGACGTGGACGAGGCTTTGTATGAGGCTAAGCACAACGGTAAAAACAGAATCGTTACCAGACAGGCGGAATGCAGCTGAGGTTACAGGATGGGGATGAAAACATCAAAATCGACACGCTCATCGCTGTACGCATTAATTTTCATCAGGTAAATACCGTCGCGCAACGTTCGGCGTTTATTTACCATCGCCTTAACGAAGCCAATCTTGTTAAACGCGCTGTAGCTTTCCCAGCTACCGCTAAAGGGCATTCTTGCGTATCTCCCACGCACAACGCGGGATTTTTTATTTGTCACCGTGTCGCTTTGTAAAGCGTACGATATTAATACCTCGACCAGATACGATCGGCTTTTGCCTAACTCGGGGCGGCGGGGCATCAGAATAATTTTATCGATATCATGGCGGTTTTCTGTCAGGAGCTTTTTGATTTTTTTAGTAATATCATGCACCGAGGTATCAAAAAGATGATCGTGCTCGATAATTTCATGCGTATAGACAAACGTTTCATCTAGAAAGCAGACCTCGAGCTCAGGCGTTTCCAGTTCGCTTAATAAAAAAGAGGGCTGTAAGATGTCAAAATTCCACCCTCTGGCACATCTGTACTCAGAGGGTGTCAGCCCCATCATTTTTTTAAAGGCTCTGGAGAATCCCTGGCTGCTCTGGTAATGGAATAAATACGCAATATCCGTCACCGGAATCGACGTCATTCTCAGCATAATGGCGGCACGGCTTAACCTCCGTCGGAGAATATACTCACCTAGAGAGAGCCGATACTTCTCTTTAAACCATGTTTCGATGGTTCTTCTGCTGTATCCAATATCTGCAACCAAATCATCAATGTGTAAAATAGTAAAGTTATTTTCTTCTACCCAGGAGAGAATATAGTTACTGATGCTGTCTTTCATTTGTGCGTCAGTGATAGTTTAACGGTAAATCAGTTTGCTGCCAGATGTTAATTCGCGGGCGTAGGGATCCTGGCGATAACCTTAATTTCGAAATCAAAACCCGCAAGCCAGTTAACGCCTATTGCTGTCCAGTTTGGGTAAGGAGCGTGCGGAAATGCCAGTTTTTTCGCCTCCATGATGACGGGAAACTGGTTTTCAGGATCGGTATGAAACGTCGTGACATCAATCAGATCGTCAAAAGTACATCCCGCGGCTGCCAGGATCGCCCGTAAATTATCGAACGCCAGCTGCACCTGAGCGGGAAAGTCGGGTTCAGGTGTGCCATCGCTGCGGCTGCCAACCTGACCGGAAACAAATAACAGATCGCCAGAGCGGATTGCAGCTGAATAGCCATGCTCTTCATAGAGGGCATGTCGGTTAGCCGGGAAGACGGGATCACGTGAAGGCATGGCTTTTCCTTTTCTGTCAGAGGTATTGTTGTGCTTACGCGGTAGAAGTAACATACGCGATGTATGTGAAAAATGTAATTCACATACGTCGCGTATGTCAAATTATAGTTATCGCTTAATTAAGGAAGTCCCATGGCTACAAAACGTCGCGCTGAAACGGCCCAGGAAAATCGCGAGAAAATGATTCAGGCGGCGCGGAAGGCGTTTGCTGAAAAAGGCTATGCCGCAGCGTCAATGGATGAACTCACGGCAAGCGTGGGGTTAACACGCGGCGCGCTATATCATAATTTCAACGATAAGAAGGGATTACTGGCGGCGGTGGTCGCGCAGATAGACAGCGAAATGGCAGCAAACGCAAAAGCGATTGCCGCCGCCGCCGAAGATGACTGGGAGCGACTGCTGGCGGAGGGCATCGCCTATATCAAAATGGCGCTCGTTCCTGAAGTTCAGCGTATCGTCCTTCTTGACGGTCCGGCTGTTCTGGGCGACCCGGCGCAATGGCCCAGCCAGAACAGCTGCCTTGAGTCGACCCGTCAGACCATCGAAAAAATGATGGAGTGCAACGTAATCAAAAAGATGGATGCCAGAGTCGCAGCCCATCTGCTGAATGGCGCTGCTCTGAATGCGGCTCTGCTGATTGCCGCGAGTGATGAACCGCAGAAGACTCTCCCGCATGCCATAGAGGTGTTTACTCTGCTGGCAAGCGGGTTACGCAGCGGCTAACGATCTTTACGCCACGCGTCCGCCGTCAACGCTTCACCAAAGTGTCCGGCAATCAGGCGTTTCGTCAGGTCATGGAGCGGGGAGGCCAGTACGTCAGCGGTACTGCCGCGCTCGACAACTTCTCCCTGGTGCATCACCAGCACCTGGTCGCTTATGTGCTTCATCATGCCCAGATGCTGAGTCACGTAAATATACGAGATCCCCTGCTTTTCCTGTAACTCCAGCATCAGGTTAATGAGCTGCGAACGCATCGACATATCCAGCGACGCCAGCGCTTCGTCGGCGATGATGACCTTCGGGCGCAGGATCAGCGCGCGGGCCAGACCGAGACGCTGTTTTTGGCCCGGGGCCAGCATGTGCGGGTAATAGCTGACATGGTCGGGCAGGAGGCCTACCAGACGCAGGGTTTCGACAATCCGTTTGCGACGCGCTTCCGGCTCCAGGTCGGTATTCAACCGCAGCGGGAAATCCAGGATCTGGGAAATACGCTGACGCGGGTTCAGGGACGTCGACGGATCCTGAAAAATCATCCGGATGCGCTGACTGCGAAAAGAGTAGTCCCCAAATTCCAGAGGATGATCGTCAATCAGTATTTCACCGCCGCTCGGCTCGACCATACCCGCGAGCATTTTTGCCAGGGTCGATTTGCCCGAGCCGTTTTCACCGATAATCGCCAGCGTCTGCTTTTCGCGCAGCGTAAAGCTCAGCGGTTTAACAGCCTCGACGGTCTGACGGTGAAACAGGCCGGTGCGATAGCGAAAGGTCTTACTCAGGTTACGTACTTCCAGTAAGGTTTCGACCATTTCACTCTCTCTCCATGTTCAGCGGGAAATGACAGGCAAACAGATGGTTTTTCGGCCCTGTCAGGCGCGGTGTTTCAATGCATTTGCGCTGAGCATACGGGCAACGCGGACCCAGACGGCAGCCAATGGGCAGCGATTCCAGCAGCGGTATCGCGCCAGGCAGTGTATTCAGCCGGCTTTTGTGCGGCATCGCGCTGCCAAAGTCCGGGATCGCCCTGATCAGCGCCTGCGTGTAGGGATGATGCGGCGTCGTCACCAGGTCTTCGCTTGGCGCGGTTTCTACCGTCTGGCCGCAATACATTACATCAATTTTATCCGCCCATTTGCTCAGCATTTGCAGGTCGTGGCTGATCAGCAAAATGGTGGTGTTGTTATTCTGGTTCAGACGCGTGAGCAGGCGGAAAATCTGGGCCTGGGTGGTTGGCTCCATCGCGTTCGTTGGTTCGTCCGCAATCAGCAGACGCGGCTGATTCGCCAGGGCGATGGCAATCATCACTTTCTGGCATTCACCGTCGGTCAGTTCGTAGGGGAAACTGCGCATCGCGTCTTTATGGTCTTTGATCCCGACACGGTGCAACAGCTCAATGGCACGGCGTTTACGCCAGCCGAAACGCTGCCACCAGCGGCCTTTATAGGTCCACCCGGGGATGTTCTGCATCAGCTGTTTCCCGACGCGCTCGGACGGATCGAGACAGGATTGAGGCTCCTGGAAAATCATCGAGACGTTATGGCCCACCAGTTTACGGCGTTCGCGCGGGGAGAGACGCAACAGATCGATGTCGTCGAAGCGCATACGATCGGCGGTCACCCGCCAGTTGTCCTTCGCCACGCCGCAAATGGCCTTGGCGATCAGACTTTTCCCTGAACCCGATTCGCCCACCAGCCCGCGGATTTCGCCCTCTGCGAGCGTAATACTGATGCGATCCACGGCCTTGACCCAGCCTTCGCCCGTTTTAATTTCGATCGTGAGGTTGCGGATATCGAGTAACGGCATTATTGCACCCCCGCATTGATTGCGCGGCGGATCCCGTCGCCCAGCAGGTTAACGAGCAGCACGCTCACCATGATGGCCGCGCCCGGCAGCATGACCGTCCACGGCGCAACGTAAATCAGCTCCAGCGCATCGCCAAGCATAGCGCCCCATTCCGGGGAAGGGAGCTGCGCGCCAAGGTCCAGGAAGCCCAGCGCTGCGATATCCAGAATCGCCATCGACAGGGCGCGGGTGATCTCCGTCACCAGCCCGGCGGCAATGTTAGGCAGCACGGCAAACCACAAAATATTAAACGTGGTGGCGCCATCCAGACGGGCGGCGACGACATACTCTTTCTCCAGCTCGTCGTGAACCAGGCTGTAAACCGAGCGCACCATGCGCGGCAGAATGGCCAGCCAGACGGCGAACATCGCATGGGTGAGGTGCGGCCCCGCGAAGGCCACGACGATAATCGCCAGCAGCAGCGAAGGAATAGAGAGCAGGGTATCAAGAATATGGTTAAGCACGGCCGACCGCAGCCCGTGGGTTGAGCCGGCAAAAATGCCCAGCGCCAGGCCGCAGATCGCGGCAGCCAGGGTGACCACGAACGCGCCGCCCACCGTAGGTGCGGCGCCGCTCAGCAAACGACTTAGCACGTCGCGTCCGAGATCGTCAGTCCCCAGGAAGAACGAAACCTCCCCGTAGCGCGACCACGACGGCGGTAAAAGCTGATAGCCAAGGAACTGCTGATCGATGCCATACGGCGCAAACCACGAACCCAAAACGCACAGCAACACGAGGCCAATGCAGCCGTAAAAGCCGATCATCGCCGTGGTGTCGCCGTAAAAATTACGCCACACGGTGCGTAGCGCACCGGGCGTGCGCTTTTCGCTGTAGACGTTATCGTAAGGCATACCATTCCTTATGCTTCAATGGGTTGGCCATGGCACCCAAAATATCGGAAATAACGTTAACAATAATGACCAGCGAGCCAATCACCATCACGCCGGCGGAGATCGCCGCATAATCCTGCTGGCGAATGGCATTGATCATCCAGCGCCCAAGGCCCGGCCAGCTGAAAACCATCTCGGTGATCATCGCCAGCGTCAGCATGGTTGAGAATTGCAGCCCAAGACGTGGGATTACGGGGGGCAACGCATTGTGCAGCACATGGCGACGTAAAATCGTCAGGCGAGACAGTCCGCGCGTGGCGGCGGCTTTCACATAGTTTTGATCGAAGACGTCGATAGTGCTGATGCGCATCAGGCGGATCACCTCGGTCGTCGGCGCGACGGCCAGCGTAAGCACCGGCAGCACCATGTGGCGCAGCGCACTCACGATCATTTCGTCGCGCCAGACTGAATCAGAAAGCCAGGCGTCAACGATGGCGAAGCCGCTAACCGTTTGCACGTTATACAGCAGGTCAAAACGGCCAGATACCGGCAGCCAGCCTAACGTCAGTGAGAAGAAGAGGGTAAGCAGCAGCGCCAGCCAGAAAACAGGGATGGAAAAGCCAATTAAGGCAAGCGCGCTAATAAATTTATCCTGCCATTTATTACGATAAATTCCCGCCAGCATTCCCACCGGGATCCCCACCATGAGGGCAAAGCCAAAGGCGAGTATACACAGCTCCATGGTGGCCGGGAAAACCACTTTCAGCTGTTCGGAGATGAGCTGTCCGTTGATGCTGGACACGCCAAAATCCCAGTGCAGCAGGCCATTAAACCAGAACAGCCAGGCGTCCCAGAGAGATGAGCCCTGAAGCGGGGCGTGCGGCGTAAAGTAGCTCAGGCTAAAGCCGACAAAGGTCAGGAAGAACAGGGTCACCAGCAGTAACAGTAGCCGACGCAAGGTAAATATAATCATGGTTTCTTCACCTCTTGTTCTTTCTCACGGGTCACGCCCGCGAAGGAGGCGTTACCAAACGGGCTGAGTACCAGCCCTTTAATATCGTAACGGTAGGCCTGGAGGCGCAGGGAAGAGGCAAGCGGCAACACGGGAAGTTCTCTGGCCAGAATATTTTGCGCTTCATCGTAGGCCTCAATGCGTGAGGCAAGCTGTTGAGACGCCAGCGCTTTTTGCAGCACGGCATCAAATTCCCGGTTACACCAGTGGGCGTAGTTGGTCTGGGAGTTGATTGCCGCACAGCTCAGCAGCGGATGGAAGAAGCTGTCCGGGTCGTTACTGTCGGTGGACCAGCCAGCCAGCGTTAAGTCGTGATTCATGTCCATCAGACGCGCCTCCTGGAAACGGCCTTCGACAGGCACGATGATCACCTTAACGCCCACCTGCGCCATATCAGCCTGCAACAGCTCAGCCGTTTTCAGCGGGCTGGGGTTCCACGCCTGAGAGCTGGTGGGCACCCACAGCTGTAGCGTCAGGTTTTCTGCCCCCAGCGCTTTAAGCTGTTCGCGCGCTTTCGCCGGATTATATTCCGTAATCTTCGCCTCGCCGTCATAGGCCCAGGAGGCGCGCGGAAGAATAGAGGCGGCGGTTTCCGCGGTACCGTAGTAAATCGACTGCATCAGACGCTGGTTGTTGATCGCTAACGCCAGCGCATGGCGCACGGCCGGATTATTCAGCGGCGGCTTATCGGTGTTAAACGCCAGATAAGCGATGTTCATGCCCGGGCGCAGGGTCAGGCGCAGGCGTGGGTCGTCGCGCAAAATGGTCAACTGGCTGGCCGCAGGCCAGGCAAGCACGTCGCACTCGCCGGTCAGCAGTTTGGAGAGTCGGCCTGTTCCACCTGAACCCAGATCAACAATAACCTGCGGCATCAGCGGCTTGCCGCGCCAGAAACGATCGTGGCGTTGCAGGCGAATGTATTGTCCGGCGCGGAACTCTGCTAACTGGAACGGACCGGTGCCTACAGGCTCACGATCGAGACGTTCCTGACGATCCTTTTTCGTCAGCTGATCCGCGTATTCGGCTGACATGACCGAGGCGTAGTGCGTCGCCAGATGCCAGAGGAAGGAGGCATCCGGGCGATTCAGACGAAACTCAACCGTACGGTTATCCAGTTTGCGAACGCTTTTGACCGAGTCCGCGAATTGCAGACTGTCGAAATAGGGGAAGTTCCCGCCATTAACGTTATGCCACGGATGATTGCGGTTGAATATGCGCTGGAAGGTGAAAACCACGTCATCCGCGTTGAGCTTACGGGTTGGGGTAAACCACGGGGTGTGCTGAAATGCGACATCATCGCGTAGACGAAAGCGGTATGTGGCGCCGTTATCAAGCACTTCCCAACTTTCAGCAAGCTCCGGAACCAGCCGATAGGTATAAGGATCGACGTCGAGCAGGCGATCGTAGAGCTGTGCGGCCAGCGTATCGACAATCAGGCCACTCCCCGCTTTTTGCGGATTAAAAATATCAACTTGCCCGCTGACGCAGTAGACGAAACCACTATCACGGATATCAGGAGGCACAGCGCGATCGGGCGCAGCAAAGGCCAGATTGCTGAACAAACCGAGTGCAAACAGGGACGATAAAACCAGGCGCATAGTTTTTAAGGTTTTTAGATTCGATCTGCAAAGTGTATCGCACTTACGCCTGCTTCGTAAAAATGTCTGGGGGTAAGTGCTGATAATGTCAGCGCATTTGATGTTTTTTGAGCAATGCCCTTAACTGATGGTAGGTCAGGCCCAGCAGTTCAGCCGCCCGTTTCTGATTATATTTCGCCTCTTTCAGGCTCTGCTCAAGCAGCTGTTGCTCCTGCTGATGCTGGAACTGGCGTAAATCGAGCGGCAACGCCGGAGCCTGCTGGCGCGTCGCCGGAGCAGGGAGCTGTTTATCCTCGCGCCGAAAAGGATCGAGAATAATGTTGTCCAGTTCGGTCTCGCTGCTGCCATGCCGGTAAACGGACCGTTCCACCACGTTTTTCAGTTCACGAATATTGCCCGGCCAGTGGTAACCGAACAGGGTCCCGGTGGCCCGTTCGCTGAAGCCCGGAAAGAGAGGCAGACCCAGTTCCCGGCACATCTGAATGGCAAACTGATCGGCCAGCAGCATGATATCGCTGCGCCGCTCCCGCAGCGGCGGCAGCTGTACAACATCGAAAGCCAGCCTGTCCAGCAGGTCGGCGCGGAATTTGTCCTCAGCCACCATCGCGGGCAGGTCGGCGTTGGTGGCGCATACCAGGCGAACGTTGACCTGGAGGGGCTGACTGCCGCCAACGCGTTCCAGTTCACCGTACTCAATGACGCGCAGCAGTTTTTCCTGCACCAGCATCGGCGCGGTCGCCAGCTCGTCGAGAAAGAGCGTTCCGCCATCGGCGCGCTCAAAGCGTCCGGGATGGCGTTTTTGTGCGCCGGTGAAGGCGCCAGCTTCATGACCAAACAGCTCGGTGTCGAGCAGATTTTCATTCAACGCGGCGCAGTTAAGGGAAATAAAAGGACCGTCCCAGCGGCCAGACAGAAAGTGCAGGCGGTTAGCGATAAGTTCTTTACCCGTTCCGCGCTCACCGATAATCAGCACCGGTTTATTCAGCGGTGCGAGCCGCGATACCTGTTCAAGCACTTCCAGGAAGCTGTTAGCTTCGCCAAGCAAATTATCTTTATATTCAGCCATGATGAAATTAACCACTCCTTAGTGATATTCACCAAGTGAGAATAGCTGCTGGCTGGATAAATATCAATCACACTCAGTAAAATCAATAAGATAAAAAGTTGGCATGGGATTTGTATTAACTACTCAGCAGGGCATCGCCCGATAACAGAACTATGAGGATTGAATTATGGGTATTTTTTCTCGTTTTGCCGACATCGTGAACGCCAACATCAACTCGCTGCTGGAGAAAGCGGAAGATCCGCAGAAGCTGGTGCGCCTGATGATTCAGGAGATGGAAGACACGCTGGTTGAAGTACGCTCCACCTCCGCCCGCGCGCTGGCAGAGAAAAAGCAGTTAACGCGTCGTATCGAGCAGGCAACTGCCCAGCTTAACGAATGGCAGGAAAAAGCGGAACTGGCGCTGCGTAAAGATAAAGAAGATCTGGCTCGCGCTGCGCTGATTGAGAAGCAGAAGCTGACCGACATGGTTGCCACGCTGGAACACGAAGTGACGCTGGTGGATGATACTCTGGCGCGTATGAAGAAAGAGATTGGTGAGCTTGAAAACAAACTCAGCGAAACCCGTGCACGTCAACAGGCGCTGGCGCTGCGCCACCAGGCTGCAAGCTCGTCCCGCGACGTGCGTCGCCAGCTGGACAGCGGCAAGCTGGATGAAGCGATGGCCCGTTTCGAATCGTTTGAACGTCGTATCGACCACATGGAAGCTGAAGCCGAGAGCCACAGCATCGGTAAACAGAAAACCCTCGATCAGCAGTTTGCTGACCTGAAAGCCGATGATGAAATTAGCGAGCAACTGGCTGCGCTGAAAGCCAAAATGAAACAAGACAACCAATAATAATTCCTGCGGCACCTGAGCGTGCCGCATCGTAAGACAAGGAGTACACATGAGCGCGCTTTTTCTGGCTATACCCCTGACCATTTTCGTGCTGTTTGTTCTGCCCATCTGGTTATGGCTGCACTACAGCAACCGCTCTTCACGCGGTGAGCTGTCGCAGAGTGAACAACAGCGGCTGGCGCAGCTCTCTGCCGAGGCAAATAAAATGCGCGAACGTATTCAGGCGCTGGAAGCGATCCTGGACGCGGAACACCCGAACTGGAGGGAACGGTAATGGCTGGACTGAATCTGAATAAAAAACTGTGGCGGATCCCACAGCAGGGCATGGTTCGGGGTGTTTGCGCCGGGCTGGCGCACTATCTGGATGTTCCGGTAAAACTGGTGCGTGTGGTTACTGTATTATCGATTTTCTTCGGTCTGGCCTTTATTACGCTGGTGGCATACATCATTCTGTCGTTTGTGCTCGATCCTATGCCGGAAGGTGAGCTGGATGCGGAGAACACGCCAACCAGCAGCGATCTCCTGAACGCGGTGGATGAACAGCTGAGCGCAGGGGAGAAGCGATTGCGCGAGATGGAACGTTATGTCACCTCCGATACCTTTACGCTGAGAAGTCGTTTTCGTCAGCTTTAAGAGAGAACTTACATGAAACAAAACTGGCAACAGGCCGGTCAGAAGGTAAAACCCGGCCTGAAAATCGCAGGTAAACTGGTTCTGATGACGGCGTTACGTTATGGCCCGGCCGGTGTGGCGGGTTGGGCGATCAAGTCTGTTGCCCGCAAGCCGGTCAGAATGATGCTGGCGGTCGCTCTGGAGCCGCTGTTACAGAAGCTGGCAAAACGCGTTTCCCGGCGCTACCTGTCACGCTAGTTTCTCCCGCATTAGCCCTTTCTCGCCCAGAGAAGGGGCATGACTTTCCCTTCTGCGTTTCTTCTGCTTTTCTGCTTTCTTTGCGGCAGCTCACAATAATGCGTTGCGCTGCGCTGAGATTGCTGCTTTCTGCCCCCGGGTCCGTTGACAGATATTTTACATGGGAGTAGATTGCCAATCCGTGGGACCGCTACCATGGAAAATAATGTGAACGCAAAAATTAAAAAACTTATCAATCATATTTACGGTGAATCATTTTCAGATGCACACCTTAACGTGTTATTAACTAAGCTTGAAAAGGCGGCGGTTAATATTACAGAAAAGCGTAAGTCAGGCTGGGATGAAAAAGACGTTGTGCTGATTACCTATGCCGATCAGTTCTCCGCGAAAGGGGAGAAAGCGTTGCCGGTATTTACCCGTTTCTATAATGAATGGCTTTCTCGCACGTTTTCTCATGTCCATCTGTTACCGTTTTATCCGTGGTCGTCGGATGATGGATTTTCCGTTATTGATTATCACGAAGTTGCACCTGAAACCGGAACCTGGCGAGATGTCGCGGAATTAAAACAGTCTGCCAGCTTAATGTTTGACTTCGTTTGCAACCATATGTCAGCGAAAAGCGAATGGTTTGCTAATTATCTGGCGCAGAAGCCGGGCTACGAAGATTTCTTTATTTCTGTCGATCCCGAAACCGATTTATCGGCGGTGACGCGTCCCCGCGCATTACCGCTGCTGACGCCGTTCACGCTTAATGATGGCAGCGTTCGTCATCTGTGGACCACATTCAGCGATGACCAGATCGATCTCAATTTCGCCTCGCCGCAGGTGCTGATTGCCATGGTTGACGTTCTGCTCCATTACCTCATGGAAGGGGCGCGTTATATCCGTCTGGATGCGGTCGGGTTTATGTGGAAGATCCCGGGAACCACCTGTATCCATCTGGAACAAACCCATTGCCTTATCCAGCTGTTCCGCGCCATTACGGACGCCGTGGCGCCTGGAACGGTGATCATCACTGAGACAAATGTTCCCCACAAAGACAATATCTCTTACTTCGGTGATGGTGAAAATGAAGCCCAGATGGTCTATCAGTTTTCCTTACCACCGCTGGTGCTGCACGCCGTTCATCGTCAGGATGTCAAAGCCCTGTGCCGGTGGGCGGGCTCGCTGGCGCTGCCTTCAACTTACACCACCTGGTTTAATTTCCTGGCTTCACATGATGGTATCGGATTGAACCCGTTACGCGGCATCCTTCCGGAATCAGAGATCCTTTCGCTGGTCGAAAAGCTTCAGCAGGAAGGCGCGCTGGTCAACTGGAAAAATAATCCTGACGGAACGCGAAGCCCCTATGAAATTAATGTCACCTATCTTGATGCGTTGAGTTTGCGAGACAGCTCAGATGATGAGCGCATTGCGCGGTTCATCCTGGCGCATGCTGTGTTATTAAGTTTTCCTGGCGTACCGGCTGTATATATTCAAAGCATTCTTGGTTCGCGTAACGATTATGAAGGTGTCGAACGTCTCGGATATAATCGCGCGATAAACAGGAAGAAATACACCGCAGGTCAGGTTGATCGGGAGCTTAATAATAATAAGAGTATACGTTATCAGATTTATTCTCGTTTGAGTGAGCTTATTGCTATTCGTCGCGGCGAGCGTGCGTTCCATCCGGATAGTCAGGCTATTTTTGACGCAATCGGTGAACATATTCTTAAAATTGTTCGTGTTGCTGAAAATGGCGAGCGAATGACAGCATTATTTAATTTTAGCAATAAAATGCTGACCGTTTATGGACAAACGCTCTTTGGTAGGGAATTACTCTCAGGACAAGATATTAGCGGTACGGAACTGACCCTCAATCCATGGCAGGTAATGTGGATTAAAGAAAACTAAAAAGGACCCTAAAATGAAAATGCCCAAAATTGTGCTGTTATCAGCACTGGTTTCGTGCGCCCTGTTAGCAGGCTGTAAGGACGATAAAGCATCTCAGGTCACCATTGAGTTTATGCACTCGTCGGTAGAACAGGAGCGTCAGGCAGTTATTACGAAACTGATCGAAAAATTCGAGAAAGAAAACCCGACTATTACGGTGAAACAGGTCCCCGTTGAGGAAGATGCCTATAACACCAAGGTCATTACGTTGGCCCGTACCGGCGCGCTGCCGGAAGTGATTGAAGTCAGCCATGACTACGCCAAAGTCATGGATAAAGAGCAACTGCTGGACCGTGACGCGATCGGCAACGCGATTAACGCCGTCGGTGAAGATACCTTTTACGACGGTATTTTACGCGTTGTTCGCACCGAAGACGGCAAGGCATGGACGGGGGTGCCGGTTAGCGCGTGGCTGTCCGGCGTCTGGTATCACAAAGATGCGCTCGCGGCAGCGGGAATCGAAGAACCGCACAACTGGGAGCGACTGCTGAAAGCCAGTCAGGCGCTCAACGATCCGGCGAAAAAACATTACGGTATCGCGCTTCCAACCGCAGAAAGCGTCATGACGGAGCAGGCCTTCTCGCAGTTTGCGTTGTCAGGCGGAGCCAACGTCTTTGATGCAAACGGCAACGTGAAAATCGATACCCCTGAAATGTCGAAAGCGTTGGCGTTTTATCGGGCACTGGCCGCGAACACCATGCCGGGCTCCAATGATGTCATGGAGATCAAAGACGCCTTCATGAACGGCTCTGCGCCTATGGCCGTTTACTCCACCTATATCCTGCCCGCGGTCTACAAAGATGGCAATCCGGCCAACCTGGGGTTCGTGGTCCCGACGGAAAAATCATCAGCCGTGTACGGCATGATCACCTCGTTGACGATCACGACCGGCCAGACCGAAGAGGAAACGCAGGCGGCAGAAAAATTTGTGACCTGGATGGAGCAGGCTCAAAACGCGTCTGACTGGGTGATGATGTCCCCTGGCGCGGCGCTGCCGGTGAACAAACTCGTGGTGGGCACTGAGAGCTGGAAAAACAACGACGTGATCAAAGCCTTTGGCCAACTGCCTTACGAGCTGATTGCGCAGTTCCCGAACGTCCAGGTATTTGGCGCCGTGGGCGATAAAAACTTTACCCGCATGGGAGACGTTACCGGGTCCGGCATTATCAGTTCCATGGTGCATAACGTGACGGTGGGACGAAAAGATCTCAATGCGACGTTAAGCAACAGCCAGAAGAAACTGACTGACCTGATATCACAACGATAGGAGCGCTTTGCGAAGGGAATTATGAAGACGTTGTTTTCTGGTCGTTCAGATATGCCTTTCGCCATGCTGCTGTTGGCCCCCAGCCTGATTTTGCTGGGGGCCCTGGTGGCCTGGCCAATGATTTCCAACATTGAAATCAGTTTTTTACGTTTACCGCTGAACCCGCGTATTGATGCGGTGTTTGTCGGCCTGGATAACTACATTCGCATTCTGGGCGATGCTGCGTTCTGGCACTCCCTGTGGATGACGTTCTGGTACACGGCGCTGGTCGTGCTCGGCAGCACCGGGCTGGGGCTGGCCGTAGCGATCTTCTTTAACCGTGAATTCCGCATGCGGAAAACGGCACGTTCACTGGTGATCCTGTCCTACGTGACGCCGTCTATTTCACTGGTATTTGCCTGGAAATATATGTTCAACAACGGCTACGGGATTGTGAACTACCTGGGCGTTGATCTGCTGCATCTCTACGATCAGGCGCCGCTGTGGTTCGATAATCCTGGCAGCAGTTTTGTCCTGGTTGTGCTGTTCGCCATCTGGCGTTACTTCCCGTATGCCTTTATCTCGTTCCTCGCGATTTTACAGACCATTGATAAATCATTGTACGAAGCGGCAGAGATGGACGGAGCAAATGCCTGGCAGCGTTTTCGTATCGTGACGTTGCCCGCCATCATGCCGGTGCTGGCCACGGTGGTCACGCTGCGAACCATCTGGATGTTCTACATGTTTGCGGATGTGTATCTGCTCACCACCAAGGTCGACATTCTTGGCGTATATCTCTACAAAACCGCCTTTGCGTTCAATGACCTGGGTAAAGCAGCCGCCATTTCCGTTGTGCTGTTTGTGATCATCTTCGCGGTCATTCTGCTGACCAGAAAAAGGGTAAACCTCAATGGCAACAAATAAACGCGTTCTGGGCCGTATCGGTTTTTATCTGGGACTGGCGCTATTTCTGATTATCACGCTGTTTCCGTTTTTTGTGATGTTGATGACGTCGTTCAAAAGCGCGAAAGAGGCGATCTCGCTGCACCCGACCATTCTGCCGCAGGAGTGGACGCTACAGCACTACATCGACATCTTTAACCCGCTGATTTTCCCGTTTGTGGATTACTTCCGTAACAGCATGGTGGTGTCGCTGACCTCCTCGGTCATTGCGGTGTTTCTCGGCACGCTGGGCGCGTATGCGTTATCCAAACTGCGCTTTAAAGGGCGCACGACGATCAATGCGAGCTTCTACACCGTCTATATGTTCTCCGGGATCCTGCTGGTGGTGCCGCTGTTCAAAATCATCACCGCGCTCGGCATTTATGACACCGAACTGGCGCTGATCATCACCATGGTGACGCAGACGTTGCCTACCGCGGTCTTTATGCTGCGCAGCTATTTCGACACCATCCCGGACGAAATCGAAGAAGCCGCGATGATGGACGGCCTGAACCGCCTGCAAATCATCTTTCGCATCACCGTGCCGCTGGCGATCTCGGGTCTGGTGTCGGTCTTTGTCTACTGCTTCATGGTGGCGTGGAATGACTATCTGTTCGCCTCCATTTTCCTGTCCAGCGCCAGCAACTTCACGTTGCCGGTCGGGCTGAACACGCTCTTCAGTACGCCAGATTACATCTGGGGTCGCATGATGGCTGCATCGCTGGTAACGGCACTTCCGGTCGTCATTATGTATGCCCTGTCTGAACGTTTCATTAAAAGTGGTTTGACCGCCGGCGGCGTGAAGGGCTGAGGCGGCCGATTTTAACAAGGAGTCAGTCATGAAAAAATTAGTTGCGACAGCGCCTCGTGTAGCGGCGCTGGTGGAATACGAAGATCGTCCTGTTGCAGCACACGAGGTGAAGATTCGTGCCCGTTATGGCGCCCCAAAACACGGCACTGAAGTCGTGGATTTCCGCGCGGCAAGCCCGTTCATCGATGAAGAGTTCAACGCGGAGTGGCAGATGTTTACCCCGCGTGAAGAAGGTGCAGCGCGCGGCATCGAATTTGGTAAATTCCAGCTGGGGAACATGATCGTCGGCGACATCATCGAATGTGGTGCGGACGTGACGGAATACCAGATCGGCGACAGCGTCTGCTGCTACGGCCCGTTGCAGGAAACGGTCATTGTTAACGCGGTGAACAACTATAAGCTGCGCAAAATGCCGCAGGGCGCATCCTGGAAAAACGCCGTTTGCTACGATCCGGCGCAGTTCGCCATGAGCGGCGTGCGTGATGCTAACGTCCGCGTAGGGGATTTCGTCGTGATTGTGGGACTGGGCGCGATTGGTCAGATTGCGATTCAGCTGGCGAAAAAAGCCGGCGCGTCAGTGGTTATTGGTGTCGATCCTATCGAACATCGCTGTGAGATCGCCCGCCGTCACGGTGCAGACCACTGCCTGAACCCAATCGGTACCGATGTCGGTCTGGAAATTAAGAAACTGACCGGCAAGCAGGGCGCGGATGTGATCATCGAAACCAGCGGATTTGCAGATGCGCTGCAATCTGCGCTGCGCGGTCTCGCCTACGGAGGAACAATCTCCTACGTGGCCTTCGCCAAGCCGTTTGCGGCGGGCTTCAACCTTGGTCGCGAGGCACACTTCAACAACGCCAAAATTGTCTTCTCCCGCGCATGCAGTGAACCCAACCCGGATTATCCGCGCTGGAGCCGCAAGCGTATTGAAGAGACCTGCTGGGAATTGCTGATGAACGGTTATCTCAATTGCGAAGATCTGATCGACCCGGTCGTCACCTTCACCACCAGCCCGGAAAGCTATATGAAGTATGTCGATCAGCACCCGGAACTCAGTATCAAAATGGGCGTCACTTTTTAAGCTAAGGACAGCAAATCATGAAAATCGCAACACAAAACCAGGCCTTTTTCCCGACCGCTATCATGGAAAAATTCGAATACATCAAAGCGATGGGATTTGATGGCTACGAAATCGATGGCCGACTGCTGGTGGAAAATCTCGACGAAGTAAAAGCGGCTATCAAAGCCACCGGCCTGCCGGTCACGACGGCCTGTGGCGGATACGATGGCTGGATCGGGGATTTCATCGAAGAACGCCGCCTGAACGGTATACAGCAGATTGAACGCATTCTGGAAGCGCTGGCAGAAGTGGGCGGAAAGGGGATTATCGTTCCGGCTGCCTGGGGGATGTTTACCTTCCGTCTGCCGCCAATGACTTCGCCACGTAGCCTGGACGGCGATCGCAAAGCGGTCAGCGCTTCCCTGCGCTGGCTGGATGAGGTGGCAGCGCGCACCGGTACTACCGTCTACCTGGAGCCGCTGAACCGCTATCAGGATCATATGATCAACACCCTGGCCGACGCGCGTCGTTATATCGTAGAGAACGGCCTGAAGCACGTGCAGATCATCGGTGATTTCTACCACATGAATATTGAAGAAGACTCCCTGACGGAAGCGCTGCATCACAACCGCGACCTGCTGGGTCATGTGCACATTGCTGATAACCACCGCTATCAGCCGGGCAGCGGCAGCCTCGATTTCGCCAGCCTGTTCGATCAGCTGCGTGCCGATAACTATCAGGGTTACGTCGTGTACGAGTGCCGGGTGCGTGCCGACGATCCGGCTCAGGCCTATAAGGACTCTCTCACTTACTTGCGTGAATGCTAAGGATGACGAGCGTGATGAGTGCTTCTACACCTTTGCCTCTGCGCGTCGCCATTATTGGCGCCGGGCAGGTTGCAGACAAAGTGCATGCCTCGTATTACGCCACGCGCAGTGATGTTCAAATGGTGGCTGTCATGGACAGCCGCCTTGAGCAGGCACAGGCGTTCGCGGAACGTTATGCTATTCCATCGGCATGGCAGGACGCTCACGAGATGTTGCAGGAAGTAAAACCGGATGTGGTGAGCGTCTGTTCGCCTAACCGGTTCCATTTTGAACATGTGATGGCGGCTCTCGAAGCAGGCTGTCATGTGATGTGTGAAAAGCCGCCGGCGATAACCGCGCACAGCTTCCAGAGACTGGGGAACCGGAAACACACCGGCCAGTTTGGCGAATGGGATCCTGCGCAGTTTACCGTGGAAGATGCCCTGTTTGGCACGATTGAGTTCTGCAACGGTGGCATTCTGCGTCTGGACACCTCTTTTGCGCTTAATATCCGCGAGCTGTCGATCATGAACGTTTCTTTCTGCGGTGAGAAGGCGGGTGCAACGCTGTTCCCGGCACACATTTATAACGACGAAGCCGGTGTTTTGCAGACGCTGATCCAGCGTGAAGAAGCTGACGATCGGAGACATCTGCGCAGTATGGACGCGTTTGTTCGCCACGTATTGGGCGAGCCGGTCATGATTGCCGATGCGGAGCAGGGGCTGGTGATCCAGCAATTAGTCGCGGCGTTATATGAAGCCGCGGAAACAGGGGAAAGCGTGACGTTATGCTGAACCAGTCTGTATTAACCGATCCGGGCTTTTGCCCGCATAGTCTGAATAAGTACGCGTCCATTATGGCCTGCGGCAATGGCTACATGGGCATGCGCGCCACGCATGAAGAAGATTACACCCAGCAGACCAGAGGCATGTATCTCGCGGGGCTGTATCATCGCGCGGGACGCAACGAAACCACTGAGCTGATCAATCTGCCGGATGTCACCGGGATTGAAGTTGAGCTGGACGGCGTCAATTTCACGCTCCTTTCAGGCGAAATTCTTGAGTGGCAACGCGAGCTGGCCTTTGCTAACGGCGAACTGCATCGTAACGTTGTCTGGCGTTCGCCGGACGGAAAACGCTATCGCCTCGAGAGCCGTCGTTTTGTTTCGCTGGACCAGTTGCCCTTAGTGGTAATGCAGCTCTCGATCACACCGCTTGACGGCGCCGCTCAGGCCGTGCTGAAAACCGGCATAGATGCGACACAAACGAACAGCGGCAGGCAGCACCTGGATGAAATCTCGGTCAGGGTCTTTGACCAGCACTACATGCAGGGTGTGTATGAAACGCAGGACCGGGCGTCTGAAGTTGTTGTTTCGGCGTTTTGTCAGCTCTCCGCTAAGAGCGACAGTTGTTTCACCGCCAAAAATCGTCGCCTCAGCGTTCATCATTCTCTGACTATCTCGCAAGGTGACACTGTCACGCTTGAAAAAATCGTCTGGCTGACGCATCGCTGCGATAAATCGCTCTCTCAGGAGTCTTTCGCCCGCAACGCGCTGGCCGATCTCAAAGTCTGCGCCGCAAGAGGCTACGATGCGTTGCTTGAAAGCTCAGCGTACGCCTGGAAAGCGGTATGGCGTGACGCTCGGGTGGAAGTGACGTGTGCAGAACAGCAGGATCAGCTGGCGCTGGATTACGCCGTCTGGCATCTGACGACAATGACGCCTGCTCATGATGAGCGAAGCAGTATTGCGGCGAAAGGGCTGACGGGTGAGGGGTATAAGGGACACGTCTTCTGGGATACCGAAATTTTCCTGCTGCCGTTCCATCTGTTTACCCGTCCACAGATTGCCCGCAGTCTGCTGCGCTATCGCTGGCTCAATCTTTCGGGCGCGCGTGAAAAAGCACGCCGTAACGGTTGGCCGGGCGCGTTGTTCCCGTGGGAAAGCGCCGCCAGCGGACAGGAAGAGACGCCAGAATTTGCGGCCATTAACATCCGCACCGGGGTTCGCCAGAAGGTCGCCTCCGCACTCGCTGAACACCACATCGTGGCTGATATTGCCTGGGCCGTTGTCGCTTACTGGCAGGCAACACACGACGATGCCTTTATGCGCAATGAGGGCCTGACGCTGCTGATGGAAACCGCTTCGTTCTGGATGGGACGCGCGGCGGAAATTAATGGTCGTCTTGAGATCCATGACGTAATCGGACCGGATGAATACACCGAGCATGTCAACAACAACGCCTACACCAACTATCTGGCCTGGCACAACGTTGCCTGCGCGCGTCAGTTTATGGCGATGTTTGGGCGTGAAGATGCGCGTTTTACGGAGAATGCCGGGACGTTTCTGGCGCGCCTGTGGCTGCCAGAGGCCGACGCAGAGGGTGTGATCCCGCAGGATGATACCTTCATGGCAAAACCTGCCATCGATCTGAGCCGCTATAAAGCCAAAGCGGGTAAGCAAACCATTCTGCTTGATTACTCTCGCGCGGAAGTGAACGAGATGCAGATCCTGAAGCAGGCCGACGTGGTGATGCTTAACTACCTGCTGCCGGAACGGTTTACGCCGCAGCAATGTGCCGCCAATCTGGCGTTCTACGAGCCACGCACGATCCATGATTCATCCCTGAGTAAAGCCATTCACGGCATTGTGCTCGCACGCTGCGGTGACACCGACGGGGCGTATGCCTTCTGGCGTGATGGGATTGCCATCGACCTGGGGGACGACCCGCACAGCAGCGATGATGGTATTCATGCCGCCGCCACCGGTGCGATCTGGTTGGGCGCCATTCAGGGATTTGCTGGCCTGCACATTAGCGAAGGGGAGCTGCATCTTGCGCCGAAGCTGCCTGCTCACTGGCAGAAACTCGCCTTTCCGCTGCGGTGGCGGGACGCAACGATGCACATTACCTGTGAAGATGACCAGTTAACCATTGAAACCACCGCACCTGTCACGTTGACGCTGTGGGGTAAAACGCTGCACGTATCAGGGCGAAAGGTCTGTGAGCGTAAGGACTTTCTTGCATCTGTTAATGGGACCGCTACCACGGAGGGGCGCCATGACACTTAACGCTGTTGTATTCGATCTGGACGGGGTGATCACCGATACCGCGCATCTTCACTTTCTGGCCTGGCGCGCCGTGGCGGAGGAGATTGGTATCACCTTCGATGAAGTATTTAACGAACAGCTGAAGGGAATAAGCCGTATGGACTCCCTCCAGCGCATTCTGAAACATGGCGGGAAAGAGGGGATGTTCAGTGACGAGCAGCGCCTGGCGCTGGCGACGAAAAAAAACGCGCTTTACGTCCAGTCGCTGGCATCACTGACGCAGGATTCGCTGCTGCCGGGTATTCGCGACGTGCTGGCGGATATTCGCGCCGCGAAGGTCAAAATTGGCCTGGCATCCGTATCGCTTAATGCTCCTGGGATTTTGCACGCGTTGGGTATTCATCAGGCTTTCGATTTTTGCGCCGATGCTTCGCGCATTTGCCGCTCAAAGCCGGACCCGGAAATCTTCCTTGCGGCCTGTAAAGGACTGAACGTGCGTCCTGAAGAGGCCATTGGTATCGAAGATGCCGCCGCAGGAGTAGATGCGATTAACGCCGCAGGAATGCTGTCGGTCGGGATTGGGCCTGGCCTGAACCATGCGGGATTACAACTTCATTCAACGCAGGAACTGACCTGGGAACGCCTGACGGCGTTCTGGGCATCCCGGGCGTATTGATAAGGAATTAATAATGGCTCAACTGTCTCTGAAACACATTCAGAAAATCTATGATAACCAGGTCCACGTGGTGAAGGATTTCAACCTCGAAATTGAAGACAAAGAATTTATTGTCTTCGTCGGTCCATCGGGCTGTGGGAAATCCACGACGCTGCGAATGATTGCCGGCCTCGAGGAGATCAGCGCGGGTGAACTGATTATTGACGGGGTTTGCATGAATGATGTTCCCGCCAAGTCCCGTGATATTGCGATGGTCTTCCAGAACTATGCGCTCTATCCGCATATGACGGTCTACGACAACATGGCGTTTGGCCTGAAAATGCAAAAATTGCGCCCTCCGTCATTGAAGAACGCGTTACCTGGGCGGCACAGATCCTGGGCTTGCGCGACTATCTCCAGCGTAAACCTGGTGCGTTGTCCGGCGGTCAGCGCCAGCGCGTGGCGTTAGGCAGGGCGATAGTGCGCGAAGCGGGGGTCTTCCTGATGGATGAGCCTTTATCCAATCTCGATGCCAAACTTCGTGTGCAGATGCGCGCTGAAATCAGCAAGCTGCACCAGAAGCTTAATACCACCATGATTTACGTGACGCACGATCAGACGGAAGCCATGACGATGGCGACCCGCATCGTGATTTTAAAGGACGACATCATTCAGCAGGTGGGCGCGCCGAAGCAGGTATACAACGAGCCGGCGAATATGTTCGTTGCAGGGTTTATTGGTTCGCCTGCGATGAACTTCATTCGTGGCGCGATCGACGACCGCTACTTTGTGACGGAAACGCTGCGCCTGGAGATCCCGGAGGACAAGCTGGCCGTACTGAATGCGCAAGGTTACCAGCGTAAAGCGGTTGTCTTTGGGATCCGTCCGGAAGACATTCTCACCGCACAGCGAAGCGGTGAAAACATCACGGCGAAGATCAGCGTTGCTGAGCTGACCGGGGCTGAATTTATGCTTTATGCCACCGTGGGTGGGCATGAACTGGTTGTCCGTGCGGGAGCGGCGGATGATTACGTTGCCGGAGATAATATCGGCATCCAGTTCGATATGAATAAGTGCCATTTCTTCGATGCTGATACTGAAACAGCTATTAGATAAGAAAGGTGTTCGCCGGAAATGAAAGTTTCCGGTTTTTTGTGTGTTAATTATAAAGGAATATTTTAATGAGTACTCTACTAAGAAGTGCTGCGCTCGTCCTGTGCGCAGGGGTGAGCTGCGCGCAAGCAACAGAATCAGCCAAACAGTGGGAATTTAATATTGGCGCCATGTATGAAATTGAAAACGTCGAAGGTCAGGCCGACGATAAAGATGGATTATATGAACCCTCCGTGTGGTTTAATGCCACATGGGATGCCTGGACCATTTCGCTGGCTATGTATCAGGAAGGGCCGGTCGATTACAGTAGCATGACGCGCGGCACCTATTTCGATCGTCCTGAAGTAGAATTACGCTATCGTTTTATCGGCACCGATGATTTTACGTTCGGCCTGACCGGTGGCTTCCGTAATTATGGCTATCACTTTAAGGATGAGCATGGTGCTAAAGACGGTAGTGCTAATATGCAGCGCTATAAAGTTCAGCCTGACTGGGATATTAAACTAACCGACGACTGGCGTTTTGGCGGCTGGTTTGCCATGTATCAGTTTGCCAACGATCTGGAAAAAACCGGCTATTCTGACAGCCGCGTCGAGACCGAAACCGGTTTTACCTGGACAATTAACGAAACGGTCTCGGCAAAAGTTAATTACTATTTAGAGCGCGGTTTTAATATGGACGGCTCACGAAATAACGGTGAATTCTCCACTCAGGAAATTCGCGCCTATCTGCCGATTTCATTGGGTCAGACGACGCTAACGCCTTATACCCGTCTGGGACTCGATCGCTGGTCAAACTGGGACTGGCAAGACGATCCTGAGCGTGAAGGACATGATTTCAACCGTTTGGGTATGCTGTACGCCTATGATTTTAACAATGGTTTATCCATGACGCTGGAATATGCCTACGAATGGGAAAACCATGACGAAGGGGAAAGTGACCGCTTCCACTATGCCGGTATCGGCGTGAATTACGCGTTTTGATAACACTTCACCAGGGGCGTTTGCCCCTGGTTTTTAGCGTAATGAAGCCGCATCTGAAAAATGCGTTTCAACCAATATCTTATGCGGGGCAGGTTTACCCGCTATGCACCTGAACAACACATCGCAGCTCTCTTCGCCCAGCTTTCTGGTGGGGATATCAAAGCCGCCAGGCGCAGGGGTTAAAATGAGAGATAGCATTGGGTCGCTGTATCCTGCCATTGCGACCTGTTCGGGGATCGTCAGGTTTAGCGCATCCGCGGCACGATAAAGACTCAGCAATTTCATACTGTCTGTCGCAAAAACCGCATCGGGCGGGTTGTCTGAAGAGAGTAGCTGACAGGCCGCCTGAAGCGCGCTTTCATGGGTATATCCGCCATCAATAACCCAGTCCGGGTTAACTGCAATACCCTGCTTCTCAAGACTCGATTTATAGCCCGCCAGGCGATCGATAGAAACGTGATAATCGAGCGGGGCATGCAGGCAGGCAATTTTAGTGCGACCATGTTTGATAAATGAGTCGGTTAATATGGCGCTGTCGCGGAAATTATCCGTGTCGACAGAATAGATATTCTGGTAATTACCTTCCACTTTACCAATAACGACCACGGGCACGCCATATTCGTCCAGCGTCGCGAAAAAAGACTCGTTCGCCGGCGAGCTTAGCATGATGATCCCCTTGATCATCTTCTGCTTTATTTTACCCACGCATTTTTGCAGATCATCTTCGCTGCTTTTGGACGTTTGTAAAATAACATCAAAACCCTCTTCTTCTGCTTTTGCCGTAATGGCATGTAGTACATCAGAGAAAAACGGATTGCCTGCGGTGGTTTTGGTTGAACGGGTCGAAATAACCATAATGGCGTCGAAGCCAGAAGAGGTGAGTGCGCGGGCAAGTTTATTCGGTTGATAATTTAATTCTTCTATCGCCTTCAACACCTTTTCGCGCGCTTCAGGAGAAATATTCGTTTGTTTATTCAGAACGCGCGACACGGTTGATTTCGAAACGCCAGCAACGCGGGCAATATCATAGATGGTGGGTGACATACACCTTACTCACTCCAGACGGACAGCAATTGCGCCCATCTTACTGGAGAGAAAACGGCAATAGCAATAATTAAGAATTGATAATCAACGATCTGCCCCAATTTACTGTATTCTGAAGTGACTTTTTTCAGGGTTCCAGGCAATGAAGGACGGCGATGAAGCGACTTAAAAACGAATTCAATTCTCTGGTGAACCGTGGCGTTGATCGCCATCTGCGTCTTGCCGTGACGGGGCTGAGCCGCAGCGGTAAGACAGCATTCATTACGGCGATGGTCAATCAGCTGTTGAACCTGCATGCAGGGGCGCGCCTGCCACTGCTTAGCGCAGTGCGCGAGGAGCGGTTGCTTGGGGTGAAACGCGTACCGCAACGTGATTTTGGCATACCCCGTTTCACCTATGATGAAGGTCTGGCGCAGTTATACGGGGAGCCTCCCGCCTGGCCCACCCCGACGCGTGGCGTGAGCGAAATCCGGCTTGCGCTTCGTTTCCGCTCGAATGAATCCCTGATGCGTCACTTCAAAGAAACGTCCACGCTCTATCTCGAAATTGTGGATTACCCGGGAGAATGGCTGCTCGATTTACCGATGCTGGCGCAGGATTACCTGAGCTGGTCCCGACAGATGACCGGTCTGTTGCAGGGGCAGCGGGCAGAGTGGTCGACCAAATGGCGCCAGCTTTGCGAAGGGCTGGATCCGCTGGCACCGGCGGATGAAAACCGTCTGGCCGTCATAGCCGAAGCCTGGACGGATTACCTGCATCAGTGCAAGCAGGAGGGGTTGCATTTTATTCAGCCGGGCCGCTTTGTTCTGCCGGGTGATTTAGCCGGTGCTCCCGCGCTACAGTTTTTCCCGTGGCCGGACGTTGACAGCATCGGTGAATCGAAACTGGCGCAGGCGGACAAGACCACCAACGCCGGTATGCTCCGCGAGCGATACAATTATTACTGTGAGAAGGTGGTTAAGGGCTTTTATAAAAATCACTTTTTACGCTTTGACCGCCAGATCGTGCTGGTGGACTGCCTGCAACCGCTCAACAGCGGGCCGCAGGCGTTCAATGATATGCGGCTGGCGCTGACGCAGCTGATGCAAAGCTTTCATTATGGCCAGCGTACGCTGTTTCGCCGTTTGTTCTCGCCGGTCATCGACAAGCTGCTGTTTGCCGCCACAAAAGCTGACCATGTGACGGTCGATCAGCACGCCAACATGGTATCCCTGCTGCAACAGCTGGTGCAGGATGCCTGGCAGAATGCGGCCTTCGAAGGGATCAGTATGGATTGTCTGGGGCTGGCGTCCGTACAGGCTACGCAGAGTGGGTTGATTGACCTGAATGGCGAGAAAATTCCGGCCCTGCGGGGCAACCGTCTCAGCGACGGTGCGCCGCTCACGGTCTATCCGGGGGAAGTTCCGGCGCGTCTGCCGGGCCAGGCTTTCTGGCAAAGCCAGGGTTTTCAGTTCGAAGCCTTCCGTCCGCAGAGTATGAACGTTGACCAGCCATTGCCGCATATCCGTCTGGATGCCGCGCTGGAGTTTTTAATTGGAGATAAATTGCGATGACGGAACCGTTAAAACCACGCATTGATTTTACCGGCCAGCTTGAGCAGTCCCCGCATGAGGCGTTTAAAACGGCGCAAACCTTCAGCGGGCCGCAGGCCGACAACTTTGCTCCCGTGCTGGCAGACGAACCGATGGTTGAAGAGGGGCAGGCGGAAGCGGTTGTTGATGCGGCACTGCGCCCGAAACGCAGCCTGTGGCGCAAGATGGTGACCGCCGGGTTAGCCCTTTTTGGGGTGAGCGTAATCGGTCAGGGCGTGCAGTGGGGCGTCAATGCCTGGCAAACGCAGGACTGGGTGGCGCTGGGGGGATGCGCCGCCGGGGCGTTGATTGTTGGTGCGGGCGTTGGCTCAGTCGTCACCGAGTGGCGTCGCCTCTGGCGTTTGCGTCAGCGTGCCCACGAACGCGATGAAGCGCGGGATCTGCTGCACAGTCACGGCACAGGAAAAGGGCGTGCTTTTTGTGAAAAGCTTGCGGCTCAGGCCGGGATTGATCACTCTCACCCGGCGCTTCAGCGCTGGTATGCGGCGATCCACGAAACCCAGAATGACCAGGAAGTGGTCACGCTCTATGCCCACATTGTTCAGCCGGTGCTGGATGCGCAGGCTCGTCGTGAGATCAGCCGCTCGGCGGCGGAATCTACCCTGATGATCGCCGTCAGTCCGCTGGCAATGGTGGACATGGCCTTTATTGCCTGGCGCAACCTGCGCCTGATCAACCGCATCGCCAGACTGTATGGCATTGAGCTTGGCTATTACAGCCGACTGCGCCTGTTCAAACTGGTATTGCTGAATATCGCCTTCGCCGGGGCAAGCGAACTGGTGCGGGAGGTCGGGATGGACTGGATGTCGCAGGATCTTGCGGCGCGTCTCTCTGCCCGGGCGGCGCAGGGGATTGGTGCCGGTCTGCTGACGGCACGCCTGGGCATCAAAGCGATGGAAGTTTGTCGTCCACTCCCCTGGATCGATGGCGATAAGCCGCGGCTGGGGGATTTCCGTCGCGAATTAATTGGCCAGCTTAAAGAGACGCTCAATAAAAAACCTGCTCAGTGAGGTTTTGTTTACTAATCGTGCGGGCTGTCAATATTTGTTGACAGCCACCTTCCCGAACACCGTGATCTGACATATCATTTTACTGTTATTGGCTTAAACGGTGAATTTCCCATGCGTCTGGAAGTCTTTTGTGAGGACCGTCTCGGTCTGACCCGCGAGTTACTCGATCTTCTTGTTTTACGTAGCATTGATTTACGTGGCATAGAGATCGACCCTGTCGGGCGAATTTACCTCAATTTTGCCGAAATTGAATTTAATACCTTCAGTAGCCTGATGGCGGAAATCCGCCGTATCGCTGGCGTTACGGATGTACGCACCATCCCCTGGATGCCGTCCGAGCGGGAACATCTTGCGCTGAGCGCGCTGCTGGAAGCAATGCCGGAGCCGTTTCTCTCTCTCGATCTGAAAAATAAAGTCGAGCGCGTTAACCAGGCCAGCTGCCAGCTGTTTGCGCAGACTCAGGAAAAACTTATCGGGCACCACGCCACGCAACTGATCACCGGGTTTAATTTCCAGCGCTGGCTGGACAGCAACCCGCAAAATACCCATAGCGAGCACGTCGTCATCAACGGACAGAATTTCCTGATGGAGATCACGCCGGTCTACCTGAAAGGGGAAAATGCCGCGCGGGTGCTGACCGGCGCAGTGATCATGTTGCGCTCCACGGTGCGCATGGGGCGTCAGTTACAGAACCTTTCCAGCCAGGACGTCTGCGCATTCAGCCAGATTATTGCGGTGAGCCCGAAGATGCGTCATGTAATCGACCAGGCGCGCAAGCTGGCAAATCTTACGGCGCCGCTGCTGATTACCGGGGATACCGGTACGGGGAAAGATCTGCTGGCGCATGCTGTGCACATGGCCAGCCCGCGTGCGGCAAAACCGTATCTGGCGCTGAACTGCGCCTCTATTCCTGAAGATGCGGTGGAAAGTGAGCTGTTCGGGCATGCGCCGGAAGGTAAAAAAGGCTTCTTTGAACAGGCGAATGGCGGCTCGGTGCTGCTGGACGAGATTGGCGAAATGTCGCCACGCATGCAGGCGAAACTGCTTCGTTTTCTCAATGACGGCACGTTTCGCCGCGTGGGGGAAGATCATGAAGTACACGTGGATGTGCGCGTCATCTGCGCCACCCAGAAAAACCTGGTGGAGCTGGTGCAGAAAGGGGTATTCCGCGAAGATCTCTACTATCGTCTCAACGTTCTGACGCTCAATATTCCGCCGCTGCGCGATTGCCCGCAGGACATCATGCCGTTGACAGAACTGTTCGTGGCCCGTTTTGCCGACGAGCAGGGCGTGCCGCGTCCGAAGCTCTCTGCCGACCTGGGCACCGTGCTGACGCGTTACGGCTGGCCGGGCAATATTCGTCAGCTTAAAAATGCGGTCTATCGCGCATTAACTCAGCTTGAAGGGTATGAACTGCGCCCTCAGGATATTCTGTTGCCGGATTACGATGCCGGGACGGTCTCGGTAGGCGAAGAGGCAATGGAAGGCTCGCTGGATGACATCACCAGCCGTTTCGAGCGTTCGGTGTTAACGCAGCTTTATCGCAGCTATCCGAGCACGCGCAAGCTGGCTAAACGTCTTGGGGTGTCTCATACCGCGATTGCGAATAAGCTGCGCGAGTATGGGTTAAATCAGAAGAAGGGTGACGAATAAATAAAAAAGCCTCTTTGCAGAGGCTTTTTTACGTTTAGGCTTTAAGCGCCTCAAGTGCAGCGGTGTAATCCGGTTCGGTAGTGATTTCGTTAACCAGCTCACTGAAAACAACGTTGTCGTTTTCGTCGATCACCAGCACCGCACGAGCAGCCAGACCTTTCAGCGCGCCTTCGGAGATGGCAACACCGTATTTTTCCAGGAAATCCGGGCTGCGCAGAGTGGAAAGGGTGATGACGTTGCTCAGGCCTTCAGCGCCGCAGAAGCGGGACTGGGCAAACGGCAGGTCAGCAGAAATGCACAGCACTACGGTGTTGTTCATTTCGGTCGCCAGCTGGTTGAATTTACGCACTGATGCAGCGCAAACGCCAGTATCGATGCTTGGGAAAATGTTCAGGACTTTACGTTTGCCAGCAAACTGGCTCAGCGTGACGTCAGACAGATCTTTAGCCACCAGAGTAAAAGGCTGTGCTTTGCTGCCAGACTGTGGGATGGAACCTGCAACAGCAACCGGGTTGCCCTGGAAATGAACGAGTTGTGACATAGATATCTTCCTGTTTACAAATAGTTAACGTCGTGGCTAGTGTATGTCATCCGCAGTTAGCACGGCAAACCAATTTTCTGCCTTTCCGGCCTGCAAGGAGTCAGTGATGAGAAGCGTTAAGGTCTATGAAGAAGCCTGGCCATTGCACACCCCGTTTGTGATCTCGCGTGGCAGCCGTAATGAGGCCTGTGTGGTCGTGGTTGAATGTGAAGAGGACGGCGTAAAAGGCGTCGGGGAATGTACCCCTTATCCTCGCTACGGAGAAAGCCTGGCGTCAGTCATGGCGCAAATTATGACGGTGGTGCCCGAGTTGCAGGCGGGTCTGACGCGCGAGGCTCTTCAGCTTCGGTTGCCGGCCGGCGCGGCACGCAACGCGATTGACTGCGCACTCTGGAGTCTGGAAGCGGCGAAACAACAAAAACCGCTGCCTGCGCTGCTGGACGTTACGCTGCCGCAATCGATCGTCACCGCGCAAACGGTGGTCATCGGTGAACCAGAGCAAATGGCCGCCAGCGCTCAGGCGTTGTATGCCACCGGTGCAACATTATTAAAGGTGAAGCTCGACGATCGTCTGATTAGCGAACGCATGGTCGCCATTCGTGCGGCGGTGCCTGATGCCACTCTTATCGTCGATGCGAACGAATCATGGCATAGCGAAGGGCTGGCAGCCCGTTGTCAGCTGCTTGCCGATCTGGGCGTTGCCATGCTGGAGCAACCCCTCCCGGCAGAAGACGATGCCGCCCTGGCGAATTTTATTCATCCGCTTCCCGTCTGTGCAGATGAAAGCTGTCATACCCGTGAGAGCCTGTCAGCTCTCAAGGGACGCTACGAGATGGTGAACATTAAGCTGGATAAAACAGGTGGATTAACCGAGGCCCTGGCACTGGCACAAGATGCGCAGGCGCAAGGCTTTGCTCTGATGCTGGGCTGCATGTTGTGCACGTCCAGAGCGATCGGCGCTGCGCTCCCGCTGGTGAACAGCGTGCGTTTTGCCGATCTGGACGGCCCAACCTGGCTGGCGGTTGACGTATCACCCGCCCTGAATTTTACCTCCGGCGTACTTCATCTTTGAGGCTGCCAGCGCAGGAGATCTGTCATCGCCCGCAGGTATTTTTCGCTCGCTTCATCCGAGGAGATGGGCGGAAACTCTGCGGTGATACAGTGAAGGCTGAGGTCTGCGCACCAGCTGCCAAACGACCCGGGTGTTTCATAGCCAACGCTGCTCACCAGAGGTAGAGCAAACGCATCCGCCAGCCACTGCCCGAGCGCCGTATTACGAGGATCTTCAATACAGGCGAGGGGATCGTGGAAAGAGACAACCCAGGCCGGGTGGATCTTATGAATAAGCTGGCACAATGCCTGAGTCTCCGGTTCGGAACCGGGTTTGTCTCCCGTGAGCAGGACAACATCTCGCTCCTGCGCCGAACTGTTCCAGCGATACACCGTTTCACCGGCGCGCCAGTTTGCCGCCGGGAAGTTCCTGTTCAGGTCAACGCCGCGTGCATTCGCCCGTAATCCAAGCTGACAACCGTCCGGATTGACGGTCAAAATCACATGATGACGTCGTAAATCGGGGGCCAGCGTACGTAGCGCGCACGAGAGCGTCACGACAGACGAGTTTTCATCGCCATGCGTGCCCGCAATGATTAAGCCGCTATTGCGATCGGCCTCGGGTGCCGGAAACCAGATCAGCGGCGCGCCTAAAAACGAGCGTCCATAATGTTCAGTCCCGGGCGGGAAGGCGCCGCGTTCCGTTCTTGGTCGGGTAGTTGCCATAGTAAACCCTGATGATAAAGTCACTTCTGGCAGTGTTGTGCAAAAGCCGCGCTTAATCAAATAGTTTCCGTGTGTGTGGAAAATTGCCTGACATCAACTTTCCGGAGGAAGCATTTGCATTTCTCCGTTTCGAAACAAATAATTACGCATCTGCCTGTTACCTGACATCATTAAGGGGATCGTATGAAGCATCCTGTTTCGCTTCTTTGTACTGCGCTGTGGCTGTGCGGGCTTTCTTCACTTTCATATGCCGCGGAGGTTCCCGAAGGAACGGTTCTGGCGCAAAAGCAGGAGCTGGTTCGACATATTAAAGATGAGCCCGCTTCGCTCGATCCGGCAAAAGCGGTGGGGTTGCCCGAGATACAGGTGATCCGCGACCTCTATGAAGGGCTGGTAAATCAGAACGAAAAAGGGGAGTTAGTTCCCGGCGTGGCGACGCGCTGGCAGAGCAATGACAACCGCGTCTGGACGTTCACGTTGCGGGATAACGCTAAGTGGTCTGACGGAACCCCGGTGACGGCACAAGATTTTGTCTATAGCTGGCGTCGTCTGGTTGATCCTAAAACAACGTCACCTTTCGCCTGGTTTGCGGCGCTGGCGGGCATTAACAATGCCCAGGCCATTATCGACGGCAAAGCTGCTCCGGATACCCTCGGCGTGACGGCGGTGGATGCTAAAACGTTGCGCGTGCAGCTGGACAAACCGCTGCCCTGGTTCAGCAATCTGACGGCTAACTTCGCGTTTTATCCTGTTCAAAAGGCCAATGTGGAAAGCGGTAAGGAATGGACGCGCCCTGGCGCGCTCATTGGCAACGGTGCGTATGTGCTGAAAGATCGCGTGGTGAATGAAAAACTGGTGGTTGAGCCAAATTCTCATTACTGGGATAACGGCAGGACGGTGCTTAAAAAAGTCACCTTTGTGCCAATCAACCAGGAGTCCTCAGCGACCAAACGCTATCTGGCGGGCGATATCGATATTACAGAATCGTTTCCGAAAAACATGTACCAGAAGCTGCTTAAAGATATTCCGGGACAGGTATACACACCGCCACAGCTTGGGACCTATTACTACGCGTTTAATACGCAAAAAGGCCCAACCGCGGATGCCCGCGTACGTCTCGCGCTCAGCATGACTATCGACAGACGTATTATGGCGGAAAAAGTCCTGGGGACCGGCGAGAAACCGGCCTGGCATTTTACTCCCGATGTCACTGCGGGTTTTACGCCGGAAACCTCGCCATTTGAGCAGATGTCGCAACAGGAGCTAAATGCGCAGGCGAAAACGTTGTTGCAGGCGGCAGGCTATGGCCCTCAGCGCCCGCTTAAATTAACGCTGCTGTACAACACGTCTGAAAACCATCAGAAAATTGCGATTGCCGTTGCATCCATGTGGAAGAAAAATCTGGGTGTTGACGTTAAGTTGCAGAATCAGGAGTGGAAAACCTACATCGACAGCCGCAATACCGGGAATTTTGACGTCATCCGTGCATCGTGGGTAGGGGACTACAATGAGCCGTCAACATTCCTGTCGCTGCTGACATCCTCCCATAGCGGGAATATCTCACGATTCAACGATCCTGCTTACGATAAGATTATTCATCAGGCGACGCTCGAAACTACTGAAAAAGCGCGTAATGCCGACTACAACATGGCCGAGAAGATCCTCACCGAGAAAGCACCGATTGCCCCTATTTATCAGTACACCAATGGCCGTCTCATCAAACCATGGGTTAAAGGTTATCCGATAAATAACCCAGAGGATGTTGCGTACAGCCGTACAATGTATATTGAAAAGCACTAAAAAGAGCTCAGGGCGCTACGTGATTATGGTTAACATCCATTAACCGCATAAGCGCCCGCTCTCAGGGTTGATTGTTTTACAGCCTGGTTATTTCCGAATATCCCCTTCATATCAGCCCATCACTCATTGTCATGATGAATATCTTCAGAGAGATTCTTCCTCCCGTTTATCGAAAAACGCGTAGTCATTTATTCGCCATTCCAGTAGCAGTGTAGTCATTACTTTTTTTAAGATTAAATTTGTCCGATACAGGATTTTTCATATTCAGGCCATTTATTGAATTAAAACCTTATTTCTCTGCACTGTTAAGGGACGCGTTAATAAATGCATTGATGTAAATCAATTATTCAACCTCATGGAACAATAAGTTCAATATTTCCAATCAAAGCAGTCATTTCTGCCAAATTAATGTGAATAAATAGTTAATTTTTACTGTGTGTCATGTATCTATGGCATTTATGAGTACAATAATTTAGTGGAATATTCTTAAGAAAAGTCTAATGGTAGATCTTTGATCTGATAAGTTGATTTTAAATGGGCTTTTGCTCTAATATGGTTTTGTAAAGAAACGTCACTCACTTAACATTTATTTCTTTTAAAGAAAGGGACTGCTATGGCCGATTCATTCCAGAATGAGGTGCCCAAGGCACGCATAAACTTAAAGCTGGCTCTGCATACAGGTGGCGCGCAGAAGAAAATCGAACTGCCGCTTAAACTCCTCACCGTCGGTGATTTCAGTAATGGAAAAGAGAATCGTCCATTATCGGAAAGGGAGAAAATTAACGTCAATAAAAATAACTTCAACAGCGTACTTTCGGAATTTAACCCGGAAGTGAATCTGACGGTTCCTAACACAATGGCCGGGGATGGTTCGGAAGAAAGCATAAAACTGAATTTCTCCGATATTAAGGATTTCGAACCTGAACAGGTTGCCCGCCAGATCCCCCAGCTCCGCGCCATGCTGGCCATGCGTAATTTATTACGCGATCTCAAATCCAATCTTCTTGATAACGCCACTTTCAGAAAAGAACTTGAGAAAATTCTTAAAGACCCGGCGCTGTCTCAGGAATTACGCGACGAAATGAGTGCACTGGCCCCGAAATAAGCGGCATGTGTAATTTAATGGATTAACCGGGAATATGCTGATGTCTGTGAATACTGAAACCGCCTCCGCGCAGGGGCAGACCACCGTACTGGAAAAAGAGGGCGTTTACGCCTCCCTGTTTGAAAAAATCAACCTGACCCCGGCCTCCAGCCTGGGGGATATCAATGCGTTTCTGGATGACGCCGCGCTTTCTGACGCTCCGGCGGGTGAACGCCTGACGGCGGCGATGCAGGTGTTTATGGACTGCATCCGCAAATCCGGTCAGCCTGTGGAGAAGCTCGACAAAACGCTGATTGACCACCATATCGCTGAGCTGGATTTCCAGATCAGCCGTCAGCTGGATGCCGTAATGCATCACCAGGAGTTCCAGAAGGTGGAGTCCCTGTGGCGCGGCCTGAAGCAGCTGGTGGACAGCACCGACTACCGCCAGAACGTGAAAACCGAAATTCTGGATGTGTCGAAAGAAGATCTGCGTCAGGACTTTGAAGACGCGCCGGAACTTATCCAGAGCGGCCTCTACTGGCACACCTATACCGCCGAATACGACACCCCGGGCGGAGAGCCGATTGGTTCCGTGATTTCATCCTATGAATTTGACGCCAGCCCGCAGGATGTGGCGCTGCTGCGCAACATCTCTAAAGTGTCAGCTGCCGCACATATGCCGTTTATTGGCTCTGTCGGGCCGAAATTCTTCCTGAAAGACTCCATGGAAGAGGTGGCTGCAATTAAGGATATCGGCAACTACTTCGACCGCGCGGAATACATCAAGTGGAAATCCTTCCGCGACACCGACGACGCCCGCTACATCGGCCTCGTGATGCCGCGCGTGCTGGGGCGTCTGCCGTATGGCCCGGACACCGTACCTGTACGCAGCTTTAACTACGTTGAGCAGGTGAAAGGCCCGGATCACGAGAAATACCTGTGGACCAGCGCGTCGTTCTCCTTCGCGTCAAACATGGTGAAGAGCTTCATCAATAACGGCTGGTGCGTGCAGATCCGTGGCCCGCAGGCGGGCGGGGCGGTGAAAGACCTGCCTATTCATCTGTACGATCTGGGTACCGGCAACCAGGTGAAAATCCCGTCTGAGGTGATGATCCCGGAGACCCGCGAGTTTGAGTTTGCCAACCTCGGCTTTATCCCGCTCTCGTATTACAAAAACCGCGACTATGCCTGCTTCTTCTCGGCGAACTCCGCGCAGAAACCGGCGCTGTATGACACCGCAGATGCCACGGCCAACAGCCGCATCAACGCCCGTCTGCCGTATATCTTCCTGCTGTCGCGTATTGCGCACTACCTGAAGCTCATCCAGCGCGAGAACATTGGCACCACCAAGGACCGCCGTCTGCTGGAGCTGGAGCTGAATACCTGGGTGCGTAGTCTGGTGACGGAAATGACCGATCCGGGCGATGAGTTGCAGGCTTCTCATCCGCTGCGTGACGCGAAGGTGGTGGTGGAAGATATCGAAGACAACCCGGGTTTCTTCCGCGTGAAGCTGTTTGCGGTGCCGCACTTCCAGGTGGAAGGCATGGATGTGAACCTGTCTCTGGTGAGCCAGATGCCGAAAGCGAAAGCGTAACGTAAGGCAGGAAGCATGAAAACGGAACAACCGTTATGGGGCAGGGGCCAGATGGTCTCTCCCCAGCACTTCCAGCAACAGGCCGCCTATGCGGCCTGGTCTGCGGAATGTATCGCCCGACTGGGTCTCTCCCATCCCTGGGGGGTGATTAATGCCACTTTCGAACCGGATGTACTGAAGTTGGGCCGTCTACAGGCCCGTCATCTGCACCTCCGGTTCCCTGACGGGACATTAATCGATACGGATAATGCTGACGACCTGCCACCGGTGCTGGCGCTTGAGAGTGAAACACAGGACGTGGTGGTGGTTCTGGCTCTTCCGCTGCTGCGCGCGAATGGTGGCAACTGCCTTAAGCCCGATGAGGTGGCCGCGCGTCCTGTTCGCTATCGCCAGCGCTGGCGGGATGTCCGCAACCTTTTTGGCGATGATACCCGCCAGATTGCAGTGATGCGGCCAGAGCTGACGTTGCGATTTGCCCATCAGAACAACAGCGATTACCTGACCTGTCCGGTTGCCCGCCTGCAACAAGATTCGCAGGGGAACTGGGCACTTGATGAGACATACCTTCCGCCGCTGTTGGCGTTACTGGGCAGTCGCTGGCTGATGACCCAGCTGGAGCAACTGTTGACGCAACTGCGCGCCCGTCTGGGCCGCCTGATGGACATGCGCCGGGAAAGTAATGAGCGCATGGCGGATTTTGCCGTAGCCGATGTTTCATTGTTCTGGCTGCTCAATGCCCTGAACAGTGCTGAGCCCGTACTGGGTCAGTTTCAGCGCCACCCGCAAAGCCCGCCTGAGCGTCTCTATCCGGAGCTGGCAAGGCTTGCAGGCAGCCTGTTGACATTCTCGCTGGAGCATCAGGTCAGTGCGATCCCGGCATGGCAGCATGAGCAGCTGAATAACGTCTTCCCGCCGCTGTTTGATTTACTTGGCGATCTTCTGGAAGCCAGCCTGCCGTCGCGGGTGGTGGCAATTGAGCTTGAGCATGATGACCGGCTTCACTTCTGGCAGGCCCGTCTGCATGATCCACGTCTGCGCGAAGGGGCTGATTATTACCTCTCCGTGCGTTCACCGATGCCGGTGGCACAATTGCAGGAGCAGTTCCCGCGCCAGTGCAAGGTCGGCAGTCCCGATCATGTCAGGAGTATCGTCAATTCATCGCGGGTGGGCGTCCCTCTGATGCCGCTGCGCCATGTGCCGGCAGCCATTCCACTACGTCTGGAAAATCAGTATTTCAGCCTTGATGTCTCTCATCCTCTGGCCATCGAAATGTTCCAGAGCGGCACCTGTATGTTTTACGTTCCGGGAATGCTCGCCGAGCCTGAACTTGAACTCTTTGCGGTACTGAGAACATGAATGATCGTAAACGCGCTACTGCCGCGTTCATTGATATTGATGCCCTGTTACAGGACACCTGGCTACAGGTGATCAGTCTGCGTCACGGCCCGACATTCCAGGACGGGGAAGGTCGTACGCTTTGGGAGCGCTGCATTGATGATGTCGGGCGTGTGCAGCGAGAACTGAAAGCGAGCGAACTCGATGAAGCCAGCTGCCAGCATATTCTTACGGCACAGTGTGCGCTGCTTGATGAGGCGGTCAAAGGTCGCGGTGTAGCGGATGACGCCTGTATACAGTGGTATGACATTCCCTTACAGGGATACTTTCTTGGCACCATGGACGCCGGTGACACGTTATGCGATCGGATGCGTGATGTGCTGCGTGAACCGGCTCCTGACCACGCCGTTGTGACCTGCTTCCAGCGAGTCATGATGCTCGGATTCCTCGGCAACTTCCGCTCCCTGAACGATCCTGAGCGGCAGAAACTCATGAATGCACTGAATGAATATGTTGCGCCGTTCAGCTATTCACAACCCCATCCCGTTCTGGCGGAAAGCCATGCCGGACGGGGGATAGGGGGTTGGCTGGCATCATGGCCTATGCGCATTGGCCTGAGTGTGGTGGTGGTCACCGCATTATGGTGGGGACTGGATTGCTGGCTGGATCAGACACTGCTTACCCTGCTGCCGGGAGCCGTGAAATGAGCCCTGCACAACAGCGCGGGCTTGCGCTCTGGGCTGCCCTGCTGAGTGCAGTGGTCTGCCTGTGGTTTCTGCCAGCATCCCGTCTGGTTTCCATTCTCGTCCTGCTGGCGGTACTGGGACTCATCATAGCGTTCTGGGCTGTCGCCTGCCGTCGCGTGCAGCACGATTTCACCCTGTGTCTGGAGGACCTGCCTGAAGCCAATTATTGTCAGCCCGTGGTACTGGTCTGTGGCGATCTGCCGCTTGCCTGGCCGCATCAGTCACCTGTGCTTACTGTCACGCAGGGCTGCTGGATCCGTGTGGAGGATCATCTGGAACTGGAGCAGGCCGCCCGTCAGGTACTGTGGTTGCGCCCCGACTGGGGACGTCAGCTGTCAGTGATGGTCAGTGTTTGTCCGCAGCAGCACCCTGACAGTGAGCGCCTTACCAGTCGTTTGCTTGCCCTGCGCTGGCAGATTAGCCGGTTGCGTAAAGCAACCGGCCATTCTGTGCCACTGGTTCTGAATGGACAGGTCGGCAGTGCGATGATGAATGACATGCTCTGGCAGACGGCGATCCTGGGGGAAGGGGTAAAGGTCTGGAGTGGGACTTCAGCGCCTGGCTCAGTTGCTGAATGGGTTAATACTGGCGGAACGCCTGCGATGCAGCAACAGGTGCTGATGAACAGCCTGATGAGCTGGTTCCAACAGCACGTCCAGGCTGTCCTTATGGATGAAAACCCCGATATTCCTGTCATTGAACCTGTTGCGGTTCTGTGGGGATTGGGTCCGATCCTGACCGGAAGCATGGTCACCTCTGTCTGGACAGCGTGGTTGTCCCGCCATACTGCGATGCAGCAGGTGTCTGGCTGGCAGCCGGCGGGAACGGACAGTACGGTTATTTCCCTGTTCCCGAATTTTGTCCTCCCGTTACTGCCAGAAGGACGAGGCCTGACACCGCATGGTCGAACCTGGCGCGGTGCGCTCGGAATCTTAACGCTGGCGACCATTGCTGCGCTACTCAGCAGTGGCTGGAATAATCGCCAGCTGTTGCAACGCGTGAGCTTCGATATTGCACGCTATGAACGTATACCGATGAATGACTCCGGGCCGAAAGCTGACGCCGTTGCCGTGCTGCGCGAGGATGCGGCATTGCTGGACGACCATGCACGTAACGGTGTACCGGCCCGGCTGAGTCTGGGTCTGTATCAGGGCGGACGTCTGCGTATGCCAGTGCTGAATGCGATTCGCTCTTATGTGCCTCCGCCTCCGCCGCCTGAACCGGAACTCAAACCGGCACCGAAAATTGTCCGCCTCGACAGCATGTCGCTGTTCGATACCGGAAAGTGGGCGCTTAAACCCGCCTCAACAAAGCTGCTGGTGAACTCGCTTGTGGGGATCAAGGCGAAGCCCGGCTGGCTGATTGTGGTCGCGGGCCATACCGACAGCACCGGGGATGACCAGTCCAACCAGGTGCTGTCGCTTAAGCGTGCGGAGTCGGTGCGCGACTGGATGCGGGATACCGGCGATGTGCCGGAGAGCTGTTTTGCGGTGCAGGGCTATGGTGAAAGCCGTCCTGTCGCCACCAACGACACGGCGGAAGGCCGGGCGCTGAACCGCCGTGTCGAAATCAGTCTGGTACCGCAGGCGAATGCCTGTCAGGCGCCGGGCACGACCCAAGCGTCATCTCAGGATGATGGCGCTGATAACAATGTAACGGAGTAATTAACATGGCAATTCCAGTCTATCTGTGGCTGAAGGACGACGGCGGCGCGGACATCAAAGGGTCCGTGGACGTTCAGGATCGTGAAGGCAGTATCGAAGTGGTGGCCCAGGAGCACAACCTGTACATCCCGACCGATAACAATACCGGCAAGCTGACCGGCACCCGTATCCACACCCCGTTCCTGTTCACCAAGGAAATCGACTCCTCCAGCCCGTACCTGTACAAGGCGGTGACGACCGGCCAGACCCTGAAATCTGCTGAGTTCAAATGGTACAGAATCAATGACGCAGGCCAGGAAGTGGAGTACTTCAACACGAAGCTTGAGAACGTGAAGCTGGTGAAAGTGAATCCGAAGATGCATGACATCAAGGATCCTGCTTTCGAGAAGCACAACCACCTCGAGCAGATTGAACTGCGCTACGAAAAAATCACCTGGACCTACAAGGACGGCAACATCATTCATTCCGATTCCTGGAACGAACGCGCCACTGCGTAAGTCCCCGAGCAGACGGTCAGCCGTCTGCTTTTTTTGCTGAGCGCCTGCACTGACGGGTGGTCAGCAAAGAAAAACACAATCTGCCTGCCCGACCTGATGCGCTTTGGGTTCCTGAATAACAGGGAACAGCGACGGGCGGTAGCGTGTCCGGAACTGATAAAGAGAGAGTCTCATGGAAAATCCAGCCATCCTGTTACGCCGTCTTAACCCTTACTGTGCCCGCGCGATGGAAGGGGCCGCTTCCCTGTGCCAGACCCGCGCCCATGCGGAAATCCTGCCTGAGCACTGGCTGCTGAAACTGCTGGAACAGGGTGAGGGCGACCTGACGGTGCTGGCGCGGCGCTACGAATGGGATATGGATACGATATGGCAGGATATGCTGGGTTTTCTGGACAGCCTGCCACGGTCAGTGCGCAGCCGTCCGCAGCTTTCGGAGGGCGTGCAGTCACTGATGCAGGATGCCTGGCTGCACGCCTCGCTGGCGGAGGAAGAGCATATCCGCAGCATTCACCTCCTGATGGCTCTGGTGGAAAAACCGAAACTGCTGCGCTGCGACGGCCTGTGGCCGCTGCTGACGCTGGCGCAGAGCCAGCTTGAGCGCCTGCGTGGACTTCTGGATGCGCAGTCGGATGAACGCCCGGAGGTGCAGCAGGAAGCGGAGCTTACGCAGGGTGATGAGGTGGAGTTTGTCGGTCGTCCGGTGAATGCGGATATAAAAGGAGAGCTGAACCCGGCGTTGCAGAATGCGCTGGACAGGTTCACCCTCGACGTCACCGCCCGCGCCCGTGAGGGCAGAATCGACCCGGTCTATGGCCGCGACAATGAAATCCGCCAGATGGTGGACATTCTTTCCCGGCGCCGCAAGAACAACCCGATTCTGGTCGGCGAACCGGGGGTGGGTAAGACCGCGCTCGTGGAAGGACTGGCGCTGCGCATTCATGAGGGCAATGTGCCGGACGCGCTGAAGCCGGTCTCGGTACGCACCCTTGACCTCGGCCTGTTACAGGCCGGGGCGGGTGTGAAGGGGGAATTCGAGCAGCGCCTGAAAAACATCATCGACGCGGTGCAGCAGTCACCCCAGCCGGTTCTGCTCTTCATTGACGAGGCGCACACCATTATCGGCTCGGGCAACCAGGCGGGCGGCGCCGATGCGGCCAACCTGCTGAAACCGGCGCTCGCCCGCGGTGAGCTCAGAACCATCGCCGCCACCACCTGGAGTGAGTACAAACAGTACTTTGAGCGCGACGCCGCGCTGGAGCGTCGTTTCCAGATGGTTAAAGTTGATGAGCCGGACGACGACACCGCCTGCCTGATGCTGCGCGGACTCAAGTCACGCTACGCGGAGCACCATGGCGTACACATTACGGATGAGGCGGTTAAAGCTGCCGTCACGTTGTCCAGACGCTATCTGACCGGACGCCAGCTTCCTGACAAGGCGGTGGATTTGCTGGATACTGCCTCTGCCCGTGTCCGTATGAGCCTGGATACGGTGCCGGAGCCGCTGACCCGCATGAAGGCGCAGCTCACGGCACTGACTATGGAGAAGCAGGCGTTGCTGGAGGATATCGCGGTGAGCAACACCGCTCACGGCGAACGTCTGGCCGCCATCGGAGAGGAAGAGGTCGCCATCATTTTGCAGCTCGACGAACGGGAAACCGGCGCTGGAGTGGCTCGCAGGCTCTCGTCTACTTGACAGCCTGTTACTCTGGCCAGAAGTGGTACGCGACGATGCCCAGCGTACGACCGGTGCGTTGCTGCTCATCCGAGACAGTCTTGAAACTGAGCCTGAAGCGTCACGTCCAGATCTGAGTGCCCTGTACAGCGCGCTGGGAGCCCGCCTGATGAAAGCCGGTGGCGTGGATGCGGTAATACCCCAGAACGCCAGCAGTCAGACACGCCCGCAGTCGGCATCTCACACGGCAGAACAGGACGCGCCAGTGCTGAGCCGCATCACGTCCGGTCAGGATTTGCTGGCTCAGGCCCGAACCCTGACGGGATATTTGCGTGAGCAACCTGATGGCTGGCTTGCCGCACACCGGCTGATGAAAAGTCTGCGTCACGACACGCTGAGAGCAATCCCGGCACCGGATGCCGAAGGGAAAACGCGCATCGAACCGCCGCGGGCTGACCAGCGTGCAATGCTTAAACGGCTGTATTTGCAACAGAGCTGGCTGGAGATACTGGAACAAGCGGATAGCACTTTCTCGCGTGGCGCCAATCATCTCTGGCTGGATTTGCAGTGGTACATCCATCAGGCCCTGATTAAATCAGGCCAGGATGTGCTGGCCGATATCATTACCGCTGACCTGAAAGGGCTGCTGCGGCGCCTCCCTGGACTTGAAACGCTGGCCTTTAATGACGGCACACCCTTTGCTGATGAGGTCACGCTGAACTGGATAAACCAGAGCGTGCTCGACGAGATGTCCAACTGGCGGGATGAACCTGTCAATGCCGTGAGTGAAACTGGCAACGATATTCTGGCCCTTGAACCGGAAGCACTGGAGAAAGCTGACACGGTTGGTCTGGATGCCACACTCCACTGGCTGCAAACGCGCCCGGGCACCGAAACCACAAAAGACAAATGGTTGGTGCGCCTGCTGATGGCACGTGTGGCGGAGCAGAAGGGTAGGAATGAACTGGCCCTGCATCTGCTGGGTGAACTTGACGGTGCAGCACAGGCCATCACCCTCACTCAGTGGACGCCAGCGCTGTTGTTTGAAGTGAAATCGCGCCGTCTCAGGCTGCTGCGCATGAAAGCCGCCCGCAGTGAAACCGACAAGTCACGGCTTCAGCCAGAGATGGACCAGCTTCTGGCGGGTCTGATTGCGCTTGACCCGGCAGGCAGTGCGGTGCTTTGCGGGTAAAGCGACTGACATACCTTTAAAACACACATATTCAGGTTCTTATGGACGACTTAACCCTGCGTTATTACGACGCTGAAATGCGCTACCTGCTGGAAGCCGGCGAAGAATTTGCCCGCGCTCACCCGGAGCAGGCAGCAATGCTCAATCTCGATAAAGCGGGCGCGCGCGACCCATACGTGGAGCGCCTGTTCGAGGGCTTTGCCTTCCTGATGGGCCGCCTGCGTGAGAAGCTTGATGACGACCTGCCTGAACTAACTGAAGGGCTGGTCAGTCTGCTGTGGCCGCATTACCTGCGCACTATTCCCTCGATGTCGGTGGTGGAGTTCACTCCTGTCTGGCGTGAGATGAAAGAACCGATGCGTATTGCCAGAGGTTTCGAGGTCAATTCGCGGCCGATCGGTGAAAAAGGCACGCGTTGTCGCTACACCACAACTAAAGAGCTAACTCTTCAGCCACTGGCGCTGGAGCATGCCCGCCTGTCGACTGATCCTGACGGGCGCTCTGTCATCAGCCTGCGCTTCAGTTGTAGCCATCTTGCTGACTGGAGCCGTGTCGATCTCAGCCAGATCCCGTTCTATTTCAATGCTGACGCACCGCTGGCCTGCGCTATGCATGAAGCTTTTACCATGAATACTGCGCGTCTGTGGCTGCGCATGCCGGGTGACAAGGACAGAAGGCCGATGGACGGGTATTTCACCGCACTGGGGTTTGGTGATGATGACAGGCTGTGGCCGAAGGGGGACAGTAGTTTCAGCGGTTACCAGTTGCTGCTGGAGTACTTCACCTTTCGCGAGAAATTCATGTTTACGGGGCTGCGCGGGCTGGAGAGCGTGGTCTTTCCGGCTGAGATCCCGTGGTTTGAAATCGACGTGGTGCTGGCGGAACGCTGGGAGCATGACTTCAGCTTTACCGAAAAGCACCTGCGCCTGAATTGCGTGCCGGTCATTAACCTGTTCCCGCTGGAATCCGATCCGCTGACGCTCAATTCTCTGCAAACCGAATACATGCTGCGCCCGATGCGCGTGCAGGATGGCCATACCGAGATATATACCGTGGATTCGGTGATGTCATCGAGCCAGCACACCTACGTGCCGTTTTCGAGCTTCCGTCATAAGGGAGGAATGATGCGTCATGAAGCACCGGAATATTACTACCACACCCGCGTGCGCCGCGGTCCGTCCGGTCTGCATAACACCTGGCTCATCCTTGGCGGCGAAGCATTTGATAATCATACCGTCCCGGAAGACGAAAGCCTGTCGCTGACGCTAACTGGCACCAATGGTCAACTGCCACGACGTGCGCTGCAAAGCACCGTACTTGATACGGTGATGAAAACCACTTCGGTCAGCATTGCCGTGCGCAACCTGTGTGCGCCGACGCTGCCTTGTTACCCACCTGCGCAGGACCGTTTCCACTGGCGCGTACTGAGTCACCTTGGCAGCGGATTTCTGTCGATGATGGATAATGCCGACGTGCTGCGCGGTACCCTGGCGCTGTATGAATGGACCGACAGCGAGATGAACCGTCGCCGCCTGGAAGCCATCCTCGAGGTGAAGCACAGTGAAACGGAGCGCTTTGAACAGGGCTACCTGGTCCGTGGCGTGCAGATTGAAGTCACGCTGGACAGCAATGGCTTTGCCGGAAGCGGCGACATCTGCTTATTTGGCGAGATGCTGAGCCGATTCTTTGCGCTATACACTGACATCTATTTGTTTAACCGCCTGATTATCATTCTGCAACCGACCGGAGAACGCCTGGAATGGGAAGAGAAGCACAACCGCCGCATTCCCGGCTGAGCCCACGGCTGGAAGCCGACCTGCATCGTATTAACTTTTACCGTTTATGCCAGTTGCTGGAGAAGCGTAACCCGGGCAGGCCGCTGATGGGCTCGACCAGTCACCCGGGCGATGACCCGGTACGCTTTGCCCCGCATCCGGGCATGGGATTTCCGGCCAGTGAGCTGAAAGCCGTGGAGTATGATGAGGATGATGACAGCCGGCCACCACTTATCCGCACGACCTTTATGGGAATGTACGGTGTCGACTCACCCCTGCCGATGGCGTATCTCGATGACATCGCTCAGCGTCGGGAAGGGCATGACGCACTACAGGGTTTTCTGGATATTTTCAGCCATCGCATTCTGACGCAGTTTTACCGTATCTGGCGTAAATACTCTTATCCGGCCACCTTTGAACCCGGTGGTACGGACAGCATCTCGCAGTCACTGCTGGGCCTGGTGGGATTGGGTATTCCCGGCACAGCAGACCACATCGCCACACCGGTATCCCGTTTTCTGGCTCTGCTGGGTGTTCTACAGCAACCGGGCAAAACTCAGGAGGGAATGCAGGCGCTGGTGACGTTGCTGGCCCCGGATACCACCGTGAAGGTCAGTCCATACTGCCTGCGGCCGGTGGAAATGGGTCAGCCGCTGGGCTTTTACGGTGATGACGATTTTCTGCTGGACGGCAACACGCCACTGGGTGACGAAGCGATGGATGCGGGTAGCCAACTGCTGGTTGCGCTTACAACGGATAATGAACAGGAGGTACAGGGCTGGAAGCCGGACGGTCTGCTGTATCAGGACTTTCTGGTGATGCTTCGTGTCTGGCTCGGCTGGCGTTTTAAAGCAAAGATCACCCTGACCACACGGACCCGACTGCTGGCCGTTCCGCCGCTTGGCGAAGGCCCTTTCTGGCTCGGGATGAACGGCGTGCTGGGTGCTGATGAGGGGGAACTTAAAGACGATATCCCACCGACCTTTACGACGGAACTGGGCTATTACACTGGCCTGAAGCCGGCAATACCACAACAAGGAAACCGACGTGTTACGTACAAGTTTGATTAAATCCGCAGGCTGGTTGCCTGCACTGCTGGCGTTCAGCCTGACGGGGTGCGGGATGACGCAGGGTATCACCGATGGCACCAAATCGGCATTTAACGCCGTGTTCTACAAAAAAATTAAGATGCTGCACCTGGATTTCACGGCGCGTGAAGCGCTAAACACCGATTCCCGCGAAAGTAACTCACTCTCCGAGCCGGTGGTAGTCCGTGTCTATCAGCTGAAAGACCGTAAAATCTTCGATAAAACGGTTTACCAGCAACTACTGAACGATGGCGAAACTATTCTGAAAACCGACCTGATGGCGACCCGCGATGTGGTCGTAAAACCGGGCGGTGATACAAATCTTGATATGCCAATGGAAGAAGAAACGCAGTTTGTCGCGGTAGTCGGCCTGTTTCGTCACCCGGACCTGGTAAACAATACCTGGAAGCAGGTTCTAAAACGTGAAGATCTCGATCCGGATAAGCCGCGCATTCTGGAGGCCGGGAATAACCACCTGACGTTACAGCCATTGAAGGATGACTGATGCCTAAGGGACATAATACGCCATCGCTGTATGAAATGCTGAGCGGCAATTTCTCAGGTGGCCTGAGCCTCAACCAGGTCAGCGAACAGAATCAGGTGATTTTATCAGTACTCGATAACATGCAGCGCATCCTCAACTGCCGCGCCGGTACGCTGGCTCACCTGCCGGACTACGGCCTGCCGGATATGACAAAAATCCTCCAGGGAATGCCCGGTACCGCCCATCAGCTGATTACCACACTGTCGGCCATATTGCTGAAATATGAGCCGCGCCTGAGCCGGATTAACGTGGTGATGCAGGAACAGATTCAGCCCGGTGAACTCCGCTACGCCATTGATGCGGAGCTGAAGGGGGTCGGGCTGGTGCGCTACGGCACGGAATTTATGCCCGAGGGCAGGGTATTAATCCGTCATCTGAAACAACAGCAATACCTCGATGCACGAGCCGCCATCTAGTTATTACTCAGGTTAAAACAGTTATGACAATAAATTCTGAACGCCAACTTAAAACCGGCGGGGATCCGCGCACACTTGCGGATTACGCTGCCTTGCTCGAAGAAATGAACAAGCTCACCCATCCGGCACGCCCGGATGTTAACTGGCAACACGCGGAAACGCTCTGTCTGTCACTGTTCGAGCATAACGGTGTGGAGCTACAAACGGCTGCCTGGTATACGCTCGCCCGCACGCATCTCGCCGGACTCTACGGCATGAATGAAGGGCTGGCGCTACTGGCTGCACTGGTCGTCCGTCAGTGGGGTAGCCTCTGGCCACAGCCTGTCCATGCGCGAGTTGAAATCCTCAGCGCACTGAGCAAACGCCTGCAACAGGTGGTGCGAACGCTGACGTTGACGTATGCCGATTTAGGACAACTTTATCAGGCTGAGGAGAATCTGAACGCGCTGAGTGACATGTTGCAGCGCCTCGAACTTAAGCATGCTGCTCAGCTTGATGCTCTGCGCACGATGATGCAGAACGCAGCAGTGCGTCTGGAAAACAGCGAAAATACGGGCGTAAGTCTGCCGGGTAACGCGGTAGGGGCCGCGGAACTCCACCTCACAGAACCGACAGAGCGTTGTAAATGGGTTTATGTGGTTCAGCCCGAGCCGTTGCCGAATAAAGAGCCTCCTGTACCCGCGAAGCAGTGGAAGCCATTTGCTGCGGGTATGTTGTTCATGCTGGTGGCAGCCAGCATTGTCGCAGTGGGATGGCAGACGATGCATGCGCCAGATTCAGTACAAACTCAGCTGGCCGCGTCCCTGACTCCTTTACCTGATGGACTCTCTACAGCACAGTTGCAGGCGCTGCAACAAACGTCACCGCCACCTGAACCGGGGATCAGCAAGACACAGCAGCTGTTAGCGCAGCTTTTACACCTGAAACCAGACTGGGCAGTAAGCTACGGCGACCGTCTGGTGCAGCAGGCGCTGACGCTGTGGCCTGAAGAGGCCAAACCCCTGGCGCAACAGTGGCACAAGCAGATTAGCGTTGCCGGACTTGCAGAGTCAGAGCTGAATGGCTGGCATCAGGGAATGACGCAGTTACAGCAGTTGACGAACAGGCTAAACGCGCTGGATGAACAGAAGGGGAAGTACATGACGGTCAGCGAACTGAAATCAGCCGTGTTTGCCATGTCGCAGTCCTTCAGCCATACCGTTCCGCTTGAGGAGCAGCTTCGTCTGCTTTCCATTTTACCTGCCGGGCAACCCGTGTCAGCAGCGCAGCTAAACCAGGCCGAACAGCATCTTCAGCAGTTGATTGCCAGCTATGCCTTGCTGAAGCACCAAAAAGAATAATGAGACTGGCGAAAAACACGGAGTTGACATGTCAGCAAGAGAGCGTTTTTTTAAGAAAGTGCAGCAGAGCATCGGGGACAAACCGATCTATGTTAATACGGCTGAGGCCGAAGTCAGGGCGTTTTGTGAGCGGATGGAGGATCTTGCGCAGCAAATCATTACATGGTTTGAAGGTTCTGGTATTGAAATATTTTTATCTAAAAAACATATCACCGATTTAAGTACGGTTGGCTACAGCCTCAGTAGCGGTATATGTCGTTATGCCATTACGACGATCATTTTGCAAAATGGGGATCGCAGCGTCACCATTATGCCAGAACAGGTGATCAGGGGGCCGGAGAAGGGGTGTGTGACGATGAGTATTAATGTCCCCGATAGTCTGTCGGGGGCGAGGATATTCCATTTAAGCATGGCGCCTGATACAGGCTGGTATATTCGTCGCGGGCATCAAAGTGCAAAAGAGAATATTCTCATGACTGAGGACTGTTTTTTCCAGGCTATCGACTGTCTGGCCTGAACGTAAGTCACCCTAACGGAAGGAGCGCGCATTAACGTAGTTAATATATATTAACTACGTTAACTTATTAAGCACCACTACACACCGGCGGCCTACAGTACCCCTCCTTAAATATATAATTAACATTTTTGAAGGGGTATCAGTAACCCAACGACAAGCCAGATATTTAGCGTAAAACATGCTTTTTATCCGCCTTAAGTAAAACTGCGCAAATCAAACTGCAAAACAACAAACCAGCGACGAACGTGAGGACAAATTCGTATGGCAATGCTATAACCCTTAATGCCAACCAAAATATAATGTCCCAGGAAAACGTATGCTAAGAAATATTAGTGTCAGAACGTTCATTGTCTATTTCCTTTTATGTGTATTTTTGGTAAGTGATGGAGTTATAGCGCTATTTTCACGAAATTCTTCGCTTTTTATTGCAGTCATAATTGTACAATTCATCGCCTTATTTTTACTCTGGGCGTACATGACCATATATCTTGTGACGCCGATCAATACGGTGAAAAAAAGTATTGAAGAAGTGACGTCAGGCAAACTTGGCGTGTCGATACCTGAATTTGGCAACAATTGTGCGGGACGCCTGATCCCGGGGATTAATAGTCTCTCCAGCAACATTGCAACCCTGGTCCGTGAGATCCGCGCCTCCTCGCAAACCGCGATGACCCTGTCAGATCAACTCTCTTCACGCAGCGCGCAGCTTTCCGTCAAAACAGAACAGCAGTCAGCTTCGCTGGTGCAAACGGCAGCCAGCATGGAAGAGATGGCTGCAAGTACAAAAAATAATGCCGACAATACCCGTTTAGCCAGCGAGCAGGCGAATATCGCGACGTTACAGGCGCGTAAAGGCGGAGAATTAATGGGGCAGGTCGCGAACAATATGCAGTCGATTACCGACTGCGCCCAGCAAATGACAGAGATTATCTCGCTGATTGACGGTATCGCTTTTCAGACCAATATTCTGGCGCTTAACGCCGCCGTTGAAGCGGCAAGAGCGGGCGACCATGGTAAAGGGTTTTCTGTGGTCGCGGGTGAGGTGAGAAGCCTGGCGCATCGTAGCGCCGAAGCGGCAAAAAATATTAAGTCACTGATTGAAGTTACCAGCCATAACGTGACGCAGGGCGTTAACGTGGTCTCTGAAGCCGAAAAAAACATGCATGACATTGTTACCGGTTCGGGCAATGTGAGCAGACTGATGGATGAAATATCCGCCTCAACATCAGAACAGGAAAAAGGTATTTCACAAATTACGCAGGCATTGTCAGAGCTTGAACGCGTAACGCAGAGCAACGTGTCGATGGTTGAGGAACTCAATGGGTCGTCAGATGTGCTGCGCAATCAGGTGATTGAGCTCCAGACACGAACACGTAATTTCCGTCTGGAAAATGAGTTCCAGACTGATAATGCATTAAAAAGCCGCGAATGGGCGGTGAATTCCTGAACGTATTCAGGACGATGCCTCACATAATTATTGCTTAACCCTCGGCGAAAGCTAGACTGACACCGAAAGAGATAAAACGGTGGAGGCGCTGTGGAGAGCATTAAAGGGTCTGAGGTTAACGTACCTGACGCAGTTTTTGCATGGGTGTTTGATGGACAAGGCGGCGCAAGGCCGCTTGAAGATCAGGATCACATCGACAGCGAACATCCATGCTGGCTGCACCTCAACTACACGCACCCGGACAGCGCCGAGTGGCTCGCGTCCACGCCGCTATTGCCCAACAACGTTCGGGATGCGCTGGCGGGAGAAAGTCTCAGACCCCGCGTCAGCCGGATGGGTGAGGGGACGTTAATTACGCTGCGTTGTATAAACGGCAGTACGGATGAGCGTCCGGATCAGTTGGTGGCAATGCGTGTTTATATGGATGAACGGCTGATTGTTTCCACCCGCCAGAGAAAAGTGCTGGCGCTGGATGACGTCATTAACGATCTGAAAGAGGGCACGGGGCCTACGGATTGCGGCAGCTGGCTGGTGGATGTGTGTGATGCGCTGACCGATCATGCCAGCGAGTTTATAGAAGAACTTCACGATAAAATCATCGATCTGGAAGATAACCTGCTCGATCAGCAAATCCCCCCACGTGGTTTTCTGGCGCTGCTGCGTAAGCAGCTCATCGTGATGCGCCGCTATATGACCCCTCAGCGCGACGTTTATGCGCGGCTGGCCAGCGAACGCATGAGCTGGATGAACGACGATCAACGCCGCAGAATGCAGGATATCGCTGACCGGCTCGGACGTGGACTGGACGAGATTGACTCATGTATTGCCAGAACGGCAGTCATGGCGGATGAGATAGCCCAGGTAATGCAGGAGTCGTTAGCCAGGAGAACGTACACCATGTCGCTGATGGCGATGGTCTTTTTACCGAGTACCTTCCTGACGGGGTTGTTTGGCGTAAACCTCGGAGGGATCCCCGGCGGTGAATATCACTATGGCTTCACCACGTTTTGCGTCATGTTAGTGGTTTTGATTGGGGGTGTTGCATGGTGGTTGCATCGTAGTAAATGGCTGTAAATTTACGCTTTTCTGAGGCAGAGTCGGCTTCAAAACGACATTTTAATTGAGCGAAGTCAATAAACTCCGACCATGTTAGGTGCAATATTACTCCCGCAGGTGAATGCAACGTCAAGCGATGGGCGTTGCGCTCCATATTGTCTTACTTCCTTTTTTTGAATTACTGCATAGCACAATTGATTCGTACGACGCCGACTTCATAGTCGGCTTTTTTTTTGCCTCCTGTTTATCTGCGTCTACCCTTTAGGGGTCAGCACCCTAATCTGGAGGAAAAGATGAGTATGCTACTTGCCCTGCAACGCCTCAACACCTGGCAGTCCGATCCGGTGCCCACCGATCCGACGCCGATACCCGATCCTGTCCCACGTCCGCAGCCGATGCCGGATCCGCCGCCCGATGAAGAACCGATTAAATTGTCGCATCGTTAGCGCAGATCTGCGAGGATACGCGCCATCTGACTGCAATCATTACCACGAGAGTATATTGTGACCGCTTTTTCCACGCTGAACGTTCTGCCTGAAGCCCAACTGACTAACCTGAATGAGTTGGGCTACCTCACTATGACCCCTGTCCAGGCCGCCGCGCTGCCGGCTATCCTTGAAGGCCGTGACGTGCGCGTGCAGGCGAAAACCGGCAGTGGAAAAACGGCTGCATTTGGGCTAGGCCTGTTACAACACATTGATGCAACCCTGTTTCAGACCCAGTCCCTGATACTCTGCCCGACGCGCGAGCTGGCCGACCAGGTCGCGGGTGAGCTGCGTCGTCTGGCGCGTTTTTTGCCTAACACTAAAATTTTAACGCTCTGCGGCGGGCAACCGTTCGGTGCGCAGCGCGATTCCCTTCAGCACGCGCCGCATATCATTGTGGCAACGCCGGGCCGTCTGCTCGATCACCTGCAAAAAGGCACCGTTTCACTCGATGCACTGCAAACGCTGGTGATGGATGAAGCTGACCGCATGCTGGATATGGGCTTCAGCGATGCGATTGACGAAGTGATCCGCTTTGCCCCAGCCACACGCCAGACGCTGCTCTTTTCTGCCACCTGGCCAGAGGCGATAGCGGCGATCAGCGGGCGCGTGCAGAAGAACCCGCTGACCATTGAAATCGATACTGTCGATGCGTTACCGGCGATTGAGCAGCAGTTCTTCGAGACATCGCAGCACGGCAAAATTCCACTGCTACAAAAATTGCTGAGCCAACACCAGCCAGCGTCCTGCGTGGTGTTCTGTAATACCAAAAAAGATTGTCAGGCGGTGTGCGATGCCCTGAATGATGCGGGACAGAGCGCATTATCGCTGCATGGCGATCTGGAACAGCGCGATCGCGATCAGACGCTGGTGCGTTTCGCTAACGGCAGCGCACGCGTGCTGGTTGCAACGGATGTGGCGGCCCGTGGCCTGGATATTAAATCGCTTGAGCTGGTGGTGAATTTCGAACTGGCATGGGATCCGGAAGTGCATGTCCACCGCATCGGGCGTACCGCGCGCGCAGGTAACAGTGGTCTCGCCATCAGCTTCTGCGCACCTGAAGAGGCGCAGCGCGCCAATATTCTTGCGGAAATGCTGCAACTGAAACTCAACTGGGTGAATACCCCTGGTAATATCAGCATCGCTCCGCTGGCGGCGGAAATGGCCACCCTGTGCATCGACGGCGGTAAAAAGGCCAAAATGCGTCCCGGTGACGTTCTGGGGGCGTTAACTGGGGATATCGGTCTCGACGGGGCAGATATTGGCAAGATCACGGTCCATCCTGCGCATGTCTACGTAGCGGTACGCCAGTCGGTTGCGCATAAGGCCTGGAAACAGTTGCAGGGCGGGAAGATTAAAGGGAAGACCTGCCGCGTTCGACTGCTGAAATAAGCTTAAAACGCGTCTCAGAAATGATATCTGAGACGCTCCCAGGTTACTTGACTTCTACCACGTTCAGGCGCAGTTCATCGAATTGCGCATCCTCTTCCTCTGGCTGCCACCCAGCAGGCTGCATCGGGATCTCTTCGCGGTCAAACGCCAGATCCCCGCCATTCACCACCTCTGAACCGTGGTTAATCCCTTTGAAATCGAACAGTTCAACGTCGGCCAGGTGCGAAGGCACCACGTTCTGCATGGCGCTGAACATGGTTTCGATGCGGCCCGGATAGCGTTTATCCCAGTCACGCAGCATGTCGCCAATGACCTGACGTTGCAGGTTCGGCTGTGAGCCGCACAGATTGCACGGAATGATAGGGAAGGCTTTGGCCTGGGAGAAACGCTCAATGTCTTTCTCGCGGCAGTAGGCGAGTGGGCGGATCACGATGTGTTTGCCGTCGTCGCTCATCAGCTTCGGTGGCATTCCCTTCATTTTGCCGCCATAGAACATATTCAGAAACAGCGTTTGCAGAATGTCGTCCCGGTGATGACCAAGCGCAATCTTGGTGGCGCCCAGTTCGGTTGCGGTGCGGTACAGAATGCCGCGACGCAAACGTGAGCAGAGCGAGCAGGTCGTTTTGCCCTCTGGGATCTTCTCTTTAACAATGCCGTAGGTATTCTCTTCTACGATTTTGTACTCAACGCCCAGGTTCTCAAGGTACTCCGGCAGGATATGTTCCGGGAAGCCGGGCTGTTTCTGATCGAGGTTAACCGCGACCAGGGAAAAGTTCACCGGTGCGCTTTGCTGTAGATTGCGCAGGATCTCCAGCATGGTGTAGCTGTCTTTACCGCCCGACAGGCAGACCATGATGCGATCGCCTTCTTCAATCATGTTGAAGTCTGCAATGGCTTCGCCCACGTTACGGCGCAGTCGCTTTTGCAGTTTATTCAGGTTGTACTGTTCTTTCTTGTTAATTTCTTGATTTTGTTGCATCTATTCGTTACTCAGATCTCAAATGGGGCACAGGGTGAGGAAAACGATTTCAAAGCGTCAGCTTCGTGTTCATCTCTTCTATCCATGTAGCATAGATTTCATACACCATCTGCGCATTTACGTGCCCCATCTGGTTAGCGATAAAAGACGGGTTTGCGGCTACCGGTAAAAACCAGCATGCGAAAGTGTGTCGTGTATGGTACGGATTGCAGCGCCGAATGCCAGCACGATTTACAAATGAGCTCCACAGGAGAAGTTTGGTTAAGACTGAAGGGTTGTCTACACTTACAGCTTACGCAGTAAAAACGGAGGTGAAAATGACTGACCGTCCCGTTAATGGTGACCATCCTGATTATAATCCCAGCCCGGATAACCCGGAAAAGGATGGAAGAAAAGCGAAAGATGATCCTGGCTCAGCGCCTGAATCAGGCGATAAAGATCCAGAGTAATGACCTGCCGCCTTTTCGAAGGCGGTTTTAACACCCATTCGGCCTCTCTACGCGCACCGCTATTCATGTTGTCCTCATCAACGTTGTCTGATAACCGCTCAGCACCCCTCCTGTTTTGCCTGGCGAACAGCTGAGATAAAGCACGGATCTCATTCCCGCGTACCAGCGCGTTTTACATTTCTTCTGCTACGCTTTTGAGGGGGACAAGGGAGCGCTTCTATGAAAAATAAAGACGAGCAGACAGGATTAGTTGGGCTGGCGATTGGTGCCGCCGTTATCGGGCTGGTTTCATCCCAGAAGATCATCAACCGTGAAAGTATTGTCGCTGAGCTGGTAAGGCTCGGCAGGCAGAAGGGGGATGGTGTCGAAGATGAGGTCTTTTTAAAAGCGGCTGAGTTAGTGAGAAAAGGAGTATAACGATGGCTGACATTCGTCATGCACAGTGTCATTGTGGGGCGGTGAAATTTACGGTTGAGCTGACGGACGGCCTGAATACCGCACGTCGATGTAGCTGCTCGTTTTGCAGGATGCGTGGGGCGGTAGTGGTTTCAGCGCCTTTGACGGGCATTAAGGTGACGCAGGGCGCGGACACGCTCACAGAGTACCGTTTCAACACCGGCATGGCGCGCCATTTCTTCTGTTCGATTTGCGGTATTTACACGTTCCATCAACGACGTTCCAATCCCAATGAATATGGTGTGAATGTTGCCTGTCTGGAAAATGTCACGCCATTCGACTTCCCGGAAGTGGTGGTAATGGATGGAGTTAATCACCCTATGGATGGCGACAGCGGAGTATTTGGCTATCTCTCTTTCCGCAAAGAACAGGCGAAACAGCGATAAAAATTAGCCCGCAGATCGCTGCGGGCTAACGGGATTAGAACTGGTAAACCAGACCTAACGCTACAATGTCATCCGTACCGATGCCATTGTTTTTGTAGAACGAATCATCTTCATCCAGCAGGTTGATTTTATAATCAACATAGGTGGACATGTTTTTGTTGAAATAGTAGGTAGCACCGACGTCAGCGTATTTCACCAGATCTTTATCGTCCTGGCCATTGCCCAGGTCTTTACCTTTGGACTGTAAATAGGAAATAGCCGGACGCAGACCGAAATCGAACTGATATTGTGCGGTGACTTCGAAGTTCTGGGTTTTGTTTGCCACGGTGTTTTCGTCATGAGCATCACCGTAAGGCGTCATATTACGTGTTTCGGAATACATCGCCGCCAGATAGATGTTGTTTGCATCGTATTTCAGACCAGCAGTCCATGCATCCGCTTTATCACCACCCGCAGTGGTATGCATTTCCTGATCGTTGGTACGGTCAGATGACGCATATGCCGCGCCCGCGCTGAAGCCCATGCCAAAATCATAAGTCGCGGACAGACCATAACCGTCGCCATTCTCATGACGTACATCGCGGCCGTTATTGGTGCCTTCCTGATTGTTGCTGGCATCTTCATTATTACCCTGATACTGCACCGCGAAGTTCAGACCCTGCACCAGACCAAAGAAGTCGGTGTTACGGTAGGTAGCCACGCCGTTTGCACGACCGGTCATAAAGTTATCGGCATAAGTATAAGAGTCGCCACCAAATTCTGGCAGCATATCGGTCCAGCCTTCAACGTCGTACAGGACGCCATAGTTACGGCCGTAATCGAAGGAGCCGTAATCGCCCACCTTCACACCCGCGAAGGCCAGACGCGTCCAGGACTGATTGTCAGAACCTTCGGTGTTGTTTGCCTGAATGTTGTATTCCCATTGTGCGAAGCCGGTCATCATGTCGTTGATTTGGGTTTCACCTTTGAAGCCCAGTCGCATATAGGTTTGATCGCCATCTTTAGACGCGTCGTCAGAGAAATAATGCAGACCATCTACTTTGCCATACAGATCCAGTTTATTGCCGTCTTTATTATAAATTTCAGCTGCGTGAGCGGCGCCAGCCATTAACAAAGCGGGGATCATCAGTGCCAGTACTTTTCTTTGCATTTTGATTATTCCTTTGCAGTTATTTTTTTATTACTTCGTGAACTTTCCGGGCTGGAAAGCTGTCCCATGCTAAATCACTCTGACGGCGGATGAATAAAATATAATTGTTACGGGTTAAGTAAAATCTAAACTAAATGATGCGGTAGAAATAACGATTGATGCCATGAATGAATTATTATAATCAATACAAAATAAAAATTATTAATTACGTGGAAAACAAGGTAACCTCCACGCCGTTATATGCCTTTAAGATTTTTTCATCCATAATTCACGTGAATATTGTTCAGAACATTGAGGCAATTTTCACCGATCTTCTGGATTCGCCCGGTGCACGTGCATCGGGCTTTTTTTGGCAAAAAAATGCCCGGACAAGCCGGGCATAAAGTTATTCACTGGTCGATTTTTCGGCTTTCCTCGCCAGTTGCGCCAGGAAGTCATAACGCTTCTGTAGATCCGCTGCCGCATCCTTCCATAGCTGCTCTGCCACTTCTGGCTGTTGAGCGTTCAGCCTGCGGAAACGCTGCTCCTGAAGTAAGGTTTCGGCAAGGGCGTCTGACGGAGGACGCGAATCCAGCGCCAGCGGCAATTTCCCTTCATCGGCACGGCGCGGGTCGAAGCGGTACAGTGGCCAGAAGCCGGTTGCGGTGAGCTGACGCATCTGGTCGTGGCTGAGCGCCAGATCGTAGCCATGCTCCTCACACGGACTGTAGGCGATAATCAGCGACGGGCCTGGATACGCTTCCGCTTCCTGAATGGCTTTCACCGTCTGGTTGAGCTGCGCCCCCAGCGAAATCTGCGCGACGTAGACGTGTCCATACATCATCATGCTGACGCCCAAATCTTTACGCGCCTTGCGCTTGCCGTGCTCACCAAATTTCGTGACCGCCCCCAATGGCGTTGCTTTCGAGGCCTGTCCGCCGGTGTTGGAATAGCACTGAGTATCAAGCACCAGAATATTGACGTTTTCGGTCAGGCTCAGGACATGATCAAGACCGCCGAAACCAATATCGTAGGCCCACCCGTCGCCGCCGATCAGCCAGACAGATTTTTCAACCAGCGCGTCAGCATCAGTCAGGAGTTGTTCAGCCCCTTCAACACCCTGAAGCGCGTTGCGCAGTTCAGCAACCTGCGCGCGACGAACGTCAGGTGTGCCCTCCGCATGCAGGGCATCATTCAGTTCTGCCGGGATCTTATCGGCAAACTGTGCCAGCAGACGCATTACGCGGGCGCGGTGCTGATCGACCGTCAGACGGAATCCCAGACCAAATTCTGCGTTGTCCTCGAAAAGCGAGTTTGCCCACGCCGGGCCGCGACCGTTCGCGTCGGTGGTGTATGGCGTAGACGGCAGGTTACCCCCATAGATTGACGAGCAGCCCGTCGCGTTGGCAATCAGCATTCGGTCACCGTAAAGCTGAGTGAGCAGTTTGATATACGGTGTTTCGCCGCAGCCGGAGCACGCCCCGGAGTACTCGAAGAGTGGGGTGATGAGCTGCGAGGTACGAATGTCAATGCGTTCCAGCTTGTTGCGATCGATTTCAGGTAGGTCGAGGAAGAAATCATAATTCACTTTCTCTTCTTCAACATGTTCAAGACGCGACATCATATTGATGGCTTTGATTGACGGGTCCTGACGATCTTTCGCCGGGCACACCTCGACGCACAGGTTACAGCCGGTGCAGTCTTCCGGCGCCACCTGTAGGACATATTTCTGACCACGCATATCGCGGGATTTTACATCCAGCGAGTGCAAACTTTCCGGCGCGCCATCTAACGCTTCTGGCGACACCACTTTGGCGCGAATGGCCGAGTGCGGGCAGGCCGCCACGCAGTGGTTGCACTGGGTGCACAGCTCTTCTTTCCAGATGGGAATCGCTTCGGCAATGTTGCGTTTTTCCCAGCGGGTCGTGCCCATCGGCCAGGTTCCGTCAGGCGGAAGCGCAGAGACGGGAAGGGTGTCGCCCAGTCCGGCAAGCATCGCCGCCGTGACGGTTTTGACGAAATCCGGGGCGGCGTCAGACACCACTGGCGGCCGGTTCGGACTGCTGGCATTGACCGGCTGCAACGGCACCGCGAACAGCGATTCGCGGGCCAGCGCCAGCGCCTGCCAGTTGCGCTCAACCAGTTCCTGACCTTTGCTGCTGTAGCTTTTGGCGATTGCACCCTGAAGCTCCATCAGCGCGCTGTCGCCCGGCAGAATATTGGTCAGGTGGAAGAACGCCATCTGCATAACCGTATTGATGCGCGCCGCCAGGCCGCATTCGCGGGCGATCTTCGCGGCGTTAATGACATACAGGCGCGCCTGTTTCTGGTTAAGCACCGCCTGCACTTCCTGGGGCAGGCGTGCCCAGACCTCGTCGGCGCTGTAAGGGGTGTTGATCAGGAAAATACCGCCGGGCTTCAGGCGCTCGGCCATCTGATATTTATCAATGAACTGGAGCTGGTGACAGCCAACAAAATCCGCCTGAGAAATCAGGTATGCCGAGCGGATCGGGTGTTCGCTGACGCGCAGATGGGAGACGGTCAGTCCGCCCGCTTTTTTGGAGTCGTAGACGAAATATCCTTGCGCATACCACGGCGTAGAGTTGCCGATAATTTTGATGTTGTTCTTGGTCGCCGAGACGCTGCCGTCGCTACCCAGACCGTAGAACAGCGCTTCCAGTTTCGCATTCGAGGGCAGGGTGTTTTCCGGCAAGGGGAGAGAAAGGTTAGTCACGTCATCATAAATGCCGACCGTAAAGCGCGGCTTCGGTTTTGCCTCGCGGAGTTCAGCAAATACCGCCAGGACGCACTCCGGTCCGAACTCTTTGGAAGACAATCCATAACGCCCGCCAATGACGCGCGGCAGCGTTTCGCGCTCACCGCGGTTAAACGCCTCAGCCAGAGCGGTCATCACATCCAGATAAAGTGGCTCAGCCTGTGCGCCAGGCTCTTTGGTGCGGTCCAGTACCGCCACTGCACGCGCGCTGTCCGGCAGGGCTGCGAGCAGGTGTTTCGCTGAGAAGGGACGGTAGAGGCGAACTTTGAGCACGCCAACTTTTTCACCACGCGTCAATAGCTCATCAACCACCTCTTCACAGGTGCCAATGGCGGAGCCCATCAGGACGATCACGCGCTCGGCCTGCGGATGACCGTAATATTCAAACGGCTTATATTCGCGGCCCGTCGCAGCGGCAAAATCGTCCATCGCCTGTTCAACGTGCGCATAGACCGCGTTGTACCACGGGTTTGTCGCCTCGCGGGACTGGAAATAGGTATCCGGGTTCGCAGAGGTACCCCGGATCACCGGATGTTCCGGATTGAGGGCGCGAGCGCGATGCGCATCGATGTCAGCCTGCGGCAGCAGATTCAGAATGGTGTCGTCCGGCAGCGGAACGATTTTATTGATCTCGTGGGACGTGCGAAAACCATCGAAGAAATGAATAAATGGCACTCGGCTTTTCAGCGTGGCGATATGCGAAATCAGCGCGAAGTCCTGCGCTTCCTGCACGCTGCTGGCGCAGAGCATAGCGCAGCCGGTCTGACGCACGGCCATCACATCTGAGTGGTCGCCAAAAATAGAGAGAGCGTGAGTGGCTACGGTGCGTGCGGCAACGTGCAACACAAACGGCGTTAATTGCCCTGCCAGCTTGTAAAGCGTGGGGATCATCAACAGCAGCCCCTGAGACGACGTGAACGAGGTCGACAGGGCACCGGTCTGCAACGCACCATGCACGGTGGCAATGGCACCGGCTTCGGACTGCATCTCTACAACCCGCGGGACATCGCCCCAGACGTTTTTTATCCCATTACCAGCCCAGGCGTCAGCCTGTTCAGCCATCGTGGAGCTGGGAGTGATGGGGTAGATGGCGATCACTTCGCTGGTACGAAACGCAACAGACGCGACTGCACCATTGCCGTCAATAGTTTGCATAGGACAACACCCTTACATTGCGCAAAAAGAGGGGCCTGAAAAACGACGACAGACCCTGAATATTATCTGTGTATTTTAGCAAAGCTCAGGTTTTACGATTTTCGCTTTTGTGTCCTTGGTATGCGCTGTATCAATGACTCGATGGCTACTCGCGTTAAAAAATTGCGAGAAATTGTTACCAGGGCGCATAAATACGCACATCCGCTCTCGACGATGCGGCGCGTGATGCCTATTATGCATAGGTTTCGCGTTAATTATGGGGAGGAAGGTATGCGTTCAGCATTTTGGGTCGGATGTGCCGCGTTACTGTTGTCGGCATGCAGCAATGAACCTGTACAGCAGGCGACAGCGGCACACGTTACGCCAGGTATGCGGGCGGCTATGTCCAGTTCAGGTCAGGCCAACTGCGCAATGATCGGCGGTTCACTCTCCGTTGCCCGTCAGCTCGATGGCTCCGCCATCGGCATGTGCGCATTGCCAAATGGCAAACGCTGTAGTGAGCAGTCGCTTGCCGTAGGTTCGTGCGGAAGCTACTGAGTTATTCAACTCGCTTAAACATCAATGTTTTATTGGCTGTCGCCAGGGTTAACTGGTCTTCGGTCAGGTCTACCTGTGCCCCTGTGCGTAGCATATCGGCGATGGTCTGATCCAGTTCATTTAGCTGCGGCTCGGTGCAGAGTTTCCGCGTCATTGCCAGCGTTTTGACCGTCAACTCTCCTTCGGACAGTTTCCCCTGGCCGTTGAAGCCGTTGCACATTGTGCCGGAGACGACAATGTTGTTAATCAGGCTGATATTGGGTTGCGCACTGAAGCGAATTTCAGGCTGGGTTTTCCCGCCTTTAACCGCTTTGCCATCCACATTCTCCAGAACGAAACGATGATTCTCTAGCTGTTCGGTCTGAACGGAGGCTTTACCAGGATTAACGCATCCAGCCAGTGCGAGGCTGATTAAACTTACTGCCGCGAGCTTTTTCATTTTTTTTCTCAAACTATCAATACCGTAAATATTTTTTCAGTGTAACCATACCCTCCTGGGTGTTAATGGGGTTTATCTGAAAGTGCGGGAAGGGACCGGGCGGCGGCGCACCCGGTCAGTGAGTTAGTGCGATTTAAATCCGGCTGCGGTCATCAGCATTTTAAAGAGCATACTTACGCAGGCCAGCGCCAGAACGCTGCCGCCCCAGATGATGGCAAGCCACATCAAACGTTTCCATACAGGTTGTTGCATCAGTGATAACCCTCCCCATGCTGTACTTTTCCGCGAAAAACGTAATAACTCCAGAAGGTGTAGACCAGAATCACGGGAATGATCAACAGTGCACCCACTAACATAAAGCCCTGGCTTTGGACTGGCGCAGCGGCCTGCCACAGGGTAATGTCCGGCGGGATAATATGCGGCCAGATGCTGATCCCAAGCCCGCTAAAGCCAAGAAAAACCAGCCCTAATGTCATAATAAACGGCAGAGTATGGCTCGCAGGATCGTTCAGGCAGCGCCACTGGCACAGACTCAGGATCGCAACCAGCGCAGGCACGGGCAGCAGATAAAACAGATTCGGCAGCGTAAACCAGCGCGCAGCAATAGCTGGTTGGGCGAGAGGGGTCCAGATACTGATTACTGCAATGAATACCAGAATCAGGAGCAGAAGCACTTTCGATACCTGACGCATCCGCTGTTGCAGGGCATTTTCGCTTTTCATTACCAGCCACGTTGAACCTAGCAGCGCGTAAGCCACTACAAGACCCGCACCGCAGAAAAAATTGAACGCGGTAAACCAGTCAAACGGACCACCGCTGTAAGCGCGACCAGTGACGCTGAACCCATGGATGACCGCGCCGACGGTGATGCCCTGGCTAAAGGTCGCCACAATTGATCCGCCAATAAAGGCCTTATCCCAGAACGGGCGGTGCGCCGGAGTGGCCTTGAAGCGAAATTCGAAGGCGACGCCACGAAATATAAGCCCGATCAGCATTATTGTCAGTGGAATGGTTAGCGCGTCGATGATAACCGCATAGGCGAGAGGAAAGGCGCCAAACAGGGCCGCACCGCCAAGTACCAGCCAGGTTTCGTTGCCATCCCAGACGGGAGCCACGCTATTGACCATCACGTCGCGGTCGTCCGCATTCGGCGTTGCCGGAAACAGGATGCCTATCCCCAAATCAAAACCGTCCATCACGATATACATCAACGTGGCGAAAACGATAATCACGAACCAGATAATGGAAAGATCGATACCCATTACGGTTACTCCTTAAATTCAGTGGTTACGGCAGAAAGCGGACGAGCAGGGCGGCCATCGGATTCAGTCGCGAAGGATCCATGGTGCTGCGGCCCTTTTTTAATCAGACGCACCATATAGCTGTAACCCACGCCGAATACCGCGGTATAAACCACGAAGAAGGCCAGCAAACTGACGCTCATGTGCAGATCGCCATGCGCGGAAACCGCATCCTTTGTACGCTGTAGACCATAGACGACCCAGGGCTGGCGGCCGACCTCCGTTGTTACCCATCCGGCGAGGATCGCGATCAGCCCGGACGGCCCCATCAGCAGGGCAAACCACAGGAAGGAACGTGAGGTATAAAGGCGCTGTTTATAACGCAGCCAGATTGCCGTCACGCCCAGGAGCAGCATCAACATTCCCAGGCCGGCCATGATGCGGAAAGACCAGAAGACAATGGTGGCGTTCGGGCGATCTTCTTTTGGGAACTCCTTCAATGCCGGAACCTGTTTATCGAGACTGTGGGTCAGGATCAGGCTGCCGAGAGCGGGAATTTCCAGGCCAAAACGGGTCCGTTCCTGCTCCATATCCGGCCAGCCAAACAGCAGCAGTGGAGTAGGCTCACCCGGCGGATTCTCCCAGTGGCCTTCAATGGCGGCTATTTTCGCTGGCTGGTGTTTTAAGGTATTAAGCCCGTGCATATCCCCCACCAGCGCCTGGACGGGGGCCACGATCAACGTCATCCACAACGCCATGGAGAACATGGTGCGAATAGCGGGCGTATTGTTTCCGCGCAGCAAATGCCAGGCCGCGGAGGCACCGACAAACAGCGCGCTGCTGAGAAATGCCGCTATCGACATGTGCAGAAGGCGGTAAGGGAAGGAGGGGTTAAACACCACGGCAAACCAGTCCACCGGAACGACCTGACCGTTGATGATTTCATACCCTTGCGGTGTCTGCATCCAGCTGTTTGACGAGAGGATCCAGAACGTAGACATGAGGGTCCCCAGTGCGACCATGCAGGTCGAAAAGAAGTGCAGCCCCGGCCCGACCTTATTCCAGCCAAACAACATTACTCCGAGAAACCCCGCCTCAAGGAAGAACGCGGTAAGCACTTCATAGGTCAACAGGGGGCCGGTAATACTGCCCGCGAACTGGGAAAACCCACTCCAGTTAGTGCCAAACTGATAAGCCATCACCAGGCCAGAGACCACGCCCATCCCAAAGTTGACGGCGAAGATCTTCGACCAGAAATGGTACAGCGAGCGCCAGACGGGATTTTTTGTTTTCAGCCACAGCCCTTCCAGCACGGCGAGATAGCTCGCCAGGCCAATGGTTATCGCCGGAAAAATAATATGAAAGGATACGGTAAAGGCGAACTGTATTCGCGCAAGATGAAACGCATCTAAACCAAACATGCACTGCCTCAATGTTAAACGGTGTACTGTTATGATAGAGAGGCGGCAAATGAGATATCAGAAGCAGAATTTGATAAATTTTCTATAACAGTTGTGGGAAAAGCTGAATTTTATCTGGCTGATATAGTTAACAAGGAAGAATAAAAAATTTCTTTTTATGATTTTTACGCATTAAACAGCTTGCTTTGTCGCCAGCAACATGCGTTAATGGATTTCTGGTTTTGAATCCAAATAAATATCTGACGTAGTTTTATAAAGCAGTTCTCATCACGTTGTGCCTCTCCGCAGCCTCTCTTGGGTCTTTATCTACATTCCGATTAGTTTTGTATCGAACCATTTTTTGCCTGATCGGCTCATGAGTAATTTACGTTTTTACGTTCAAAGGAGAATCCTATGACTTCTTATATCCATTTCCGCTGCCCATGCTGTCATGGCTCGCAGTACCGCACCTCAGCTTTTGATGTGTCTGACAAAAATCCGTTCGGCGCGAAATGCATTTTCTGCAAATCGTCGATGATCACGCTCGACCACCTGGCCGCAGCGCGTTCTGCTCAGAATCACATTACAGAGTACCGCAAGTAATCTGCCGCGTTTCCTATAACAGTTAGCAAAATCTTCTCTTTTTCTCCTGCTGATATACACTGTCAGCAATAAGGAGAATCTGATGAAAAAATACCAGCGTCTGGCGCAACAAATTATCTCGCAGATTGAGCTTGGCGTATGGTTGCCGGGCGATAAGCTACCTTCTCTGCGAGAGCAGGTGGCAAGCAGCGGCATGAGTTTTATGACCGTGGGCCACGCGTATCAGATGCTGGAAAGTCAGGGGCGCATTGTTGCCAGACCGCAGTCAGGCTATTACGTTGCCGCCCGCCCGACCACACACCAGCCTGCACCGCCCGCGCAGGTGATGCGCGATGAAGTGGTCGACATCAACACCTATATTTTCGACGTGCTACAGGCCAGCCGCGACCCCTCCGTTGTCCCTTTTGCCTCGGCATTTCCCGATCCGCGCCTTTTCCCGCTTCAGCAACTCAACCGATCGCTGGCTAACGTCAGCAAAACGGCTACCGCCATGAGCGTGATCGAAAACCTGCCGCCGGGTAACGTCGACTTACGTCATGCCATTGCCCGTCGCTACGCTCAGCAGGGAATGAATATCTCCCCGGATGAAATTGTGATCACCGCGGGCGCGCTTGAGGCGCTCAACCTCAGTTTGCAGGCTGTGACTGAACCAGGGGACTGGGTTATCGTTGAAAACCCCTGTTTTTATGGCGCACTCCAGGCGCTTGAACGTCTGAAACTGAAAGCGCTGTCGGTTGCCACTGACGTGCGTGAGGGCATCGATCTCAGTGCCCTTGAGCAGGCGTTAAATGATTATCCGGTGAAAGCCTGCTGGCTGATGACCAACAGTCAGAACCCGCTCGGCTTCACGCTGAGTGCAGAGAAGAAAGCTCAGCTGGTGGCCTTACTCACCCGGCATAACGTCACGCTGATTGAAGACGATGTTTACAGCGAACTCTACTTTGGCCGCGAAAAGCCGCTTCCGGCAAAGGCCTGGGATAAGCAGGATATGACGTTGCACTGCTCCTCATTCTCCAAGTGTCTGGTGGCCGGTTTCCGTATTGGCTGGGTGGCGACGGGAAAACATGCGCGCCGTATTCAGCAGTTGCAGCTGATGAGTACGTTGTCCACCAGCTCTCCCATGCAGCTGGCGCTGGTGGATTACCTGGCGACCAAACGTTACGACGCCCACCTTCGCCGTCTGCGACGCACGCTTGCTGAACGCAAACAGCAGGCCTGGCAATCGCTTTTGCGTCATATGCCTGCCGGCGTCAAAATCCATCATAACGACAGCGGCTATTTTTTATGGCTGGAACTGCCTGAACAGCTGGATGCGGGGCGGTTGAGTGAGAAGGCGTTAACCCATCAAATCAGCATTGCGCCCGGCAAGATGTTTTCCACCTCCAATATCTGGACACCGTTTTTCCGTTTCAATACCTCATGGGGCTGGGGCGAGCGGGAAGAGCAGGCGGTCATCCAGCTGGCGGGGTTAATCCGCGAAATGATGCTGCACCCAGTCACACCTTGATGAAAATTCCTGAAGCGACATAACGCGCAGTCTACCTTTAGTAAGGGAGCGCGGATTGGTAACGTGACGTTGTCACGTTTCTGCCCGCCAGAACGTGTGCTGACAGCGAAAACAATGTCGATTTCAACAGGACGATGCTATGCAAAATCAATTGCTGATTAATGGTGAACTGGTGACCGGCGAAGGTGAGAAGCAGGCGGTTTATAATCCTGCCACGGGTGAAGTGCTGCTGGAGATTGCTGAAGCGTCGGCAGCACAGGTGGACGCTGCCGTCCAGGCTGCCGATCGCGCGTTCACAGAGTGGGGACAAACGACGCCGAAAACGCGCGCCGAATGTCTGTTGAAACTGGCTGATGTGATAGAAGCCAACGCTGACGCGTTCGCAAAAGTGGAGTCCCTTAACTGCGGGAAACCGCTGCACTGTGTTCAGGGAGATGAGATCCCGGCCGTGGTCGATGTGTTTCGCTTCTTTGCCGGGGCCGCCCGCTGCCTGAACGGGCTGGCTGCCGGAGAATACCTCGAAGGACATACCTCAATGATCCGCCGCGACCCGGTTGGCGTTGTCGCCTCTATTGCGCCCTGGAACTACCCTCTGATGATGGCGGCGTGGAAGCTGGCGCCCGCGCTGGCGGCGGGAAACTGTGTCGTCATCAAGCCGTCTGAAATTGCCCCGTTGACGGCGCTGAAGCTGGCGGAACTGGCGAAAGATATCTTCCCGCCAGGCGTGCTGAACGTGCTGTTTGGTCGCGGAAAAACCGTAGGAGATCCGCTGACCGGCCACGAAAAAGTCCGTATGGTTTCTCTCACCGGCTCTATTGCTACCGGAGAACATATTATCGGGCATACCGCATCTTCAGTTAAACGTACCCATATGGAATTGGGCGGAAAAGCCCCGGTCATTGTCTTTGACGATGCAGATTTGGATGCCGTGGTTGAAGGCGTGCGTACGTTTGGTTTCTACAATGCTGGTCAGGATTGTACCGCAGCCTGTCGTATCTATGCCCAGAAGGGGATTTACCCCGCGCTGGTCGAAAAGCTGGGCGCAGCCGTTGCCAGCCTGAAAATGGGCGCGCCGGACGATGCGTCAACCGAGCTGGGACCGCTCAGCTCCGCAGCGCATCTTTCCCGCGTTTGTGCTGCCGTGGACGAAGCCAAAGCCCTTGGACATATCCGCGTCGTCACCGGTGGCAATAAAAGTGAGGGGGCAGGATATTACTTCCAGCCAACGCTGCTGGCCGGGGCGAAGCAGGAAGATGCGATCGTCCAGCGAGAAGTGTTTGGCCCGGTGGTCAGTGTGACAGAATTTGAGGATGAAGCGCAGGTGCTGAACTGGGCTAACGATTCGCAATACGGCCTGGCCTCGTCCGTCTGGACAAAAGACGTCGGACGCGCCCATCGCCTCAGCGCACGGTTGCAGTATGGCTGCACCTGGGTCAATACCCATTTTATGCTGGTGAGCGAAATGCCGCACGGCGGGATGAAGTTATCCGGTTATGGCAAAGATATGTCGGTCTACGGACTTGAGGATTACACGGTAGTCCGGCATGTAATGATCAAACACTAAACCTTCATGCCCGGCGCAGTGCCGGGCGATTCAGCTTACCAGCCACAGACCTCGTGTTCATTTTCCGTATCGTAGGCGCGAACGGTGTTCACCAGATCCTTCACGACATCTGCCGCGACGTCCGGGATCAACAGCTCCATTGGCGCTTCTGTTTCATAATCCACCGACACGCCGTTGCTGTTGTTGGTGACGGTCACGGTATAGGTAGCCTTACCCATTATTTACTCCTTATGCGTGTTGACCACTTTACCGATGCCCGCACCGCTGAGCGTGACGGCAGGATCCGCGAAAAAGTCGATATTAAAATAGGTGTCGTCGGTCAGTAGCTCAATGCGGTGCCATTTTTGGGGTGGGGAGATGCCAAAAGAACCGGCCTCAATGACCACTTCCAGATCGGGTTCGGTGGCGTCGCCATCGGCAAAGCCAAAGTAACGCACTGCACCCTGCATGACGGATAACCGACCGTACACGCCGGCTTTGGTGTTGTGATGGGTAAAAAGCGCTTTTGGGGCGGTCTCTTTATTCCAGAACGGCGTCGAGCGGGTATGAACAAAGTTTTCAGGAATACGTAACATAATAGTTTCCTTCATGTTGGCGGGCGCTTAAAGGGACTTAAGCATCTCAGGTTCAACAAAGAATTCAATATTGAACAGGGTGTCGTCGGTCATCACCTCAATGTGGTGCCATCTCTCTGGCGGGAAAACGCCGAAACGACCCGCTTCAATGACGAGCTCGCTGTCAGGCTCAGGTGTAAATTCATCAGCATAGCCCAGATAACGCACTGCGCCACGCATCACCGACAGGCGAGGGTAAACGCCCGGACGCGTGCCCGTATCCAGGTGGCGTTTAAAAATGCCGGCGGGGGCCGTTTCTTTGTTCCAGAAAGGCGTGGAACGGGTGTGAATGCAACTCTGCGGAATGCGTAGCATGTTTCCTCCCTTAAAAGCCTGCTGGTATTAAACTGCTTTCTGAGGGGATGGATTTATCAAAAAGTGCATTTAATATGCACCTTATCAATAATAACCGTTTTCCTTTACCCGGCGTTGTTACACAAGGTACTCAGTTGTTATTATCCTTAGTATTTAAGTGGTTATGATGTAACGAAAAAACTTGATCTGTGTCAATATATGACGCATATTGCGTGCGGTTATTTTTCGGCTCAGGTAAACAGAATGACGTTGTATCAAAAGATGTTGGTGTTCTACGCAATCATGGCCTCCATCTGCGCATTAATCACCTGGTTCCTGTCTAAAGATCGTAAACGTATTCGCCTGTTGAGCGCATTCCTGGTGGGTTCCACCTGGCCGATGAGCTTTCCTGTTGCCCTGTTGATCTCTCTTTTCTGAAGCACGCTTCCAGAATCGGCATCCAGCCATAGCATTCCATACATTGATGCTGTATAAATATACAGTCCGTCATACATGGAGTGCTTATGAACAGTTTCTATTCGCAGCAAGCAGGCTGCACTGTGCGCTGGCAGGATCTTCCCGGTTTCGGTGACCCGGTTGTGTTTATCCACGGGTTGGGCTGTGCATCGTCGTATGAATATCCTCGTATTGTCTGTGATACCCGTTTCGGGGGGCGCAGAGCCATTCTGATCGATCTTCCCGGTAGCGGTTACAGTGACAAACCTGACAACTACCGTTATCGCACGAGCGAACAGGCGCAGGTGGTGGTTGAACTGTTAAACCATCTCGCCCTGGATAGTCTCTGGCTGTATGGTCATAGCATGGGGGGGAGTATCGCGATCGAAACGGCAGCACTGTTAACGTCGCGCGTTAAGGGCCTGATAGTATCTGAACCCAATTTTCATGTGGGTGGCGGGATGTTCAGCCGAGCAATTGCGGCCCAAACGGAACAACATTTTCTGGAACAGGGCTATGATGACATGCTGCGGGCGGAAACGTCGCCGTGGGCTGGAAGCCTTCAAAGCAATGCCCCCTGGGCCGTCTGGCGCGGCGCAACAAGCCTGGTCGAGGGCGTTAAACCTGACTGGGCACACCTGTTCTTGTCATTGAGCTGCCCGGTAATGTTAGTTTTTGGTGAGCGATCCCTGCCTGATGACGATTTTAATCGCCTGCAACAAAACGGCGTTGCTGTAAAAATTATCCCTGATGCGGGCCATTCAATGTCCTGGGAAAACCCGTCAGCGTTGGCTCAGGCTTTGTCTGGCTTCATAAACGGCTCATGAAGGGGTAGCCCGCATTGCTGCGGGCTGCAATGATTAAGACAGCAGGGCAGACAAGGCTTTCCGCGCAGCAGGCTGAACGTCATACGGGCACTGATAATCCACGTTTTCAATCGCGCGGGTGTAGAGCGCAACCAGCCAGTCATAAACATAGGCTGTCGCCGCATGGACAGGCTGCTCGCCAAGTCGGGTAAGACGGGGTGAAGCGCTGCTCACAACTGGCGTCACAAAAATTGGCTGACCTTTGCGGATCCGGCTTGCAGGCCGTTCAGAAACGGGCGTCATTTCATAGCCAAGCCAGCTAATGAAATTGCCTGTCGCGGCATGCAGCTGCGCGGCACTGCTTTTATCTTTTTCTGCAATGCGTTGCAGTTGCAGCGGCAGATCCAGTCGGTAGCTGGTAACGATCAGCACATCCGCAATCTGCTGTAATACCTCTGCGTCCAGGCCCAGACGGGCAGCCGCCGCGTCGTTGCGACTCCACTGACGAAGATGGTTAACCCACACGTTATGGGCCAGCCGCGCCTTGTCTTTGGTCTGCAACGCGCCTGGATTTTCCTGCGTCTCTTCCGCAAACAGATCGATAACATCGTTAAACAGGCCGTTGACCTGTTCCTCACGAGGCTGGTGAACGGTCAGCAGCGTCTCAAACGCGTTTAACGGCGGCAGAAGTCCCTCAAGCAGTTCACCATGACGAGCGGCACTGCCTTGCAGCGTTCGGACCATTTTTTCGGCCTGTGCCCGCCCTGCGCCTGGCTCCTGAGTGAGAGGCGCGACATATGGGCGAATCAGCGTCGACAGCGACTCTTGTAACAGCCTGTTCAGCGCGCGGAGACGCTTCTGGCGCTGTGCCGGCAGGGTAGCCTGCGACAGCCACTCAATCACCCGCTGCATGCTGTGGGTATCGAGCGCCTGGAGCGTGCCCCAGCGCAGACCCGGCTGGCCCAGCAATTGCTGCACCGCTTCGTCCAGATTCTGCTTTGTGGTAAACCGCGCATCATGAGGGGTAATGGCCCAGACCAGCCCCGGCAATGCGGATTCTTCAACCGGCTGCGTCTCTTTGACCCAGTTTTGCAGGAGCCTTGCCGTTTTCGCGGTCTGCTGGTGGTGCGCCGTTGCATTGCAGATAACCAGGACATCCGGCTGAATGTGCTGACGATAATGCTCCAGCAACCACAGGCATTTTGCCTGCATCATCAGCGGCGTGTTTTCCTCAGAAATGGCAGGGATATCAATGATGTCAACGTTATCCAGCACGCAGTTCTCAACGGGCAGCACCACTTCGCGGGTCAGAGATGCCAGTACATCGACGGGCAGGCTAATGGCGTTAAGCAGCTCGCCGTTTTTTACCGGATGAAGCAGTGTTTCCTGTGCTTCCGGCACGGTAAACGCCCCGTGCGTAAGGAAGCCTTCGCAGGGCAGACCAAAGCTGTCCACCAGCAGACTCAACGGCGCCGCAAGCGCGCTGGCATGGCTGGTTTGATGCAGCACCTGGGCGAATTTAAGCCACTGCTGGGTTAACTCCTGCTGCTCACCCCACAGCAGAGACCAGACGCTGGCGCGGGTGCTGAGATCAAGCGACGGAACCAGCAGGGCAAACTGGTGCCACAGGGCATCATCAATATGCTGCTTAGCGCCGGGTACTACGCTTTGCCAGAACCGGGCAATGGTCGCGACTTCCCGCGCCGTCATTCCCGGCACGCTCTGCGGTTGACGCAGTGCACGCCACTTCTCAAGCCGGGCTTCAATCACCAATTTATCCACCGCGCGGATCTGCGGATCCAGCGTGGTGCGCGCGATAAACAGCTGCACCAGCTCGGCCTCCGTTACCAGGCGCAGGCGCAGGGGAAACGCGTCGTCTGCGACCTCGCGGGACGCTCTGCTGAAACGCACGGCCATGTTGGTCGGTGCATGCCCGGGGTTAATATGCGAGAAGTAATCAAACGTGCGTTGACCCGGCGTAACGTTCAGCCGTTCGTCCCCGCTGCCGCAAAGAGCAGCCAGCAGGTGCGCTTTCGCGGCCTGCGAGTGGCCATATAAGCCGATACTGCCTTGGCTGACAAGGGCGCGATCGAGCGCCTCTTCACGCGCGCTTACTGCGTTAAGGCGGGCAAGCAGGGCGTCGGCTTCGTTATCCAGCATCGGGGCGTGCTGTCGCGTCTCGTTGATCCACCCGATTAAGGCCTGAGTGGTGGCAGTCGTCGCAGTCATTTGAGGTATACGCTCCCGCTGTCGATCCAGTAGTGGCTGCCGCTGTGTCGGCGATCGGCCAGAGTATTCAGTTTAAAGGTCAGGGCATCCGGCGGCACGGGCGTGCCGTCCTGTAGCCAGGCATCACTCAGCTCGAAAGATTCCGGGCCTTCCTGCTTAGTGCCGCCACGCAGCTTCAGGCGCACGTTCAGTACGCCGTCGCCCGCAATGGCTTTCGCCAGCTCGGCTGAGTTGATGCTCAGGGTATAGAGCGGCGTCGCGGGCCAGCGGGCATTGGCCAACTGCCGGAAGCCGAGCGTAACGTTGCCGCGCAGCGGGAAGTGCAGACGGGCGTCCAGTTTCGCGCCGGGTTTATCGAGGTCGATATCGTGATACCAGACGTTCTCGTCCCGCAGGGTATTGATCGTGTTATCCAGCACGCCCAGATAGCGCACCGTAGAATACGCGCCGATATCCGCTGCTTTAAAGTTAAAGCGCGGCAGACGAAGATCCAGCGCCAGGCTACAGAGCATCGCTCCCACCGCAGCGGTGGATTTCGGGTTGCCGATCCGTCCCTGCTGGCTGAACGGATACCATTCATGAACCTGGTATTTATCCAGCCAGACGATGCGGTTGACGGGCACCGGTTGCAGGTGGCGAATCAAGGCCTGAACGCCCGGCAGACAGCCCGGCCGTCCCGTGATAAGCAGGATATCGCAGCTGTAATGAGAGATCGCCTCACATACCGCATGAAGCGGGGCGGCAAGCGTGAACTGACCCGCCAGCATGGCGTCCCGCATCTCCCGGAAGCTGACGTGCAGCGGTACGCTGAACAGATCAAAGTGTTCTGAGCCGGCAGGCAACGCATGGTCGATCGCCTGCTGGAGATAATTCATCACGTTGCGCGTCGGTTTTTGCGCAAGCAGATCGCCAAAGGTGGCATGCAGCCCGGCCAGCGGATCGTCAACATCGCTCGATTCCCACGCCGCCAGGATCGCGTGACCGATCGGCATAAAGAGCTGAAGCGCCGTCTGCTGGCGCAGGACCGCCTGGGTATCGATCCGCCCGGAGTCGCCGAACAGGGATGCCATCAGCTGGGAGGCATCGGCTATGCCGGATTTCTGAAGCTGGGTTTGCAGGGCGGGCAGAACGTAGCGCTGGATCACGTCCAGCAGCGTGTCGTCGCCAGCGACCTTGAACCCTTCGCGGAACAGCAGCTGCGGGGTGATTTTGACGTTATTCCCGGAACCATCATCTAACTGATAGTGCGTGATGGCCATATCCGTCGTGCCGCCGCCGATATCAATCGAGGCCACGCGTAGCGCACGCCCCGGCTGGACGCCAGGCTCAGGCGCGCGATCCGGACGGGCGAGGGAGGCGAAAAAGGCCTCGGTCTGGCCACCAAAATGGGAAATGGCTTCGTTATACAGCCACACCAGCTGGCCGCAGCTGGCCTCGTCCCACTCCATCTGGATCTCAGGGACCGGCACCACGCTTTTTTCCTGCTGCTTGCGGCTGGCAAAATCTTCATCCTGCGGGTGCCAGCCCATCGCCTTCCAGACGATGGCGATGGCTTCGAACATGCGGCGACGGAAAATCTCGCGCTCCTGTTTCGGCATTGCCGAAGGCAGGGTGAGGATCAGCGTCCGCAGCTGGCGGGGAGAGGCCGGGAAGCCGAGCCGCAGGCGGGTGGCCACGCTGTTAATCTGGCCAAGCGCCTGAGCCAGCAGCTCGCAGAGCATGTGCGTCATCAGGGTGCTGCGGCTGTACTGCGGAGAGAACACCGGCAGGCGCTCATCCTGCGGCAGCGTAAAGAGCGGTTCCCCGTCGTCGTTCATCAGGTTCATCAGCGGAAACGCAGTTGCCAGCGGTTCGCGCTGGGTTTTGCTGTTCATCTGGCTAAAGCGCCAGTCCTGCACCACCGGCGTCTCGTCCCACAGATAGCGACGCGGGCTGGAGATGCCGCTGTTGCCTTCCGTGCCCAGACGCTGCATCGCCAGCTTACGCGCTTCATCACCCACGCGGACAATCGACGGCCAGACGAACGCATCCTCCCGGCCGCTTTCCACGGAGAAGTGCTGTTTGCCAAAACGCGCTTCAGAAAACTCAAGTCGGCTGGTAAACAGCGGCTCATTCAGGAACTGCGGCTCACTCAGAGATCGTACCTGAAGTTCAGCCGTCTGGCGCAGGCCGTCGTTGGCATCACCATGATCTTCAATAATCACGCCGCAGGTATGGGTGTTGCCTACGTCAAGGATCAAATCGACAGGAATAGCAGGGGTGCTCAGGGTATGGGTGACAAACTTCACTTCCGGCACGGTGAGTTGTTCACCGAGCATGGAGAGCAGGTTGAGCCAGTGCGCCTGATATTCAAAGCTGCGCATGGCCTGATGCAGCTCGCGCTCGGAGCGTTTTTCAACCCCGTCGGCAAACTGCGTGAAGGCTTCGCGCAGCCAGCCGTCAATCCAGGTCTGGTCGAGGAAACTCTCAACCTCACTGTCGCGCCAGGCGAGCGCGAAACGCGTGCCGTTCAGGATATCGTTTTCAACCGGCGACAGGGCAGACGTCGCATGCTCTGCAATCTGGCTGTCGAGCGCGACGGTGACCCGGTGCGTATTGCCAGCTGCGTCGGGCGTGGAAAGCTTTCGTACCTGGACGCGCGCCCAGTTATCCGGGCCTTCAACAAACGTCCGCGGCGGGTTAAAGCGCAGGAAAGGGATCGGCAGCCAGACGCCGTCCAGCACGGTCAGGGAGTCATGCAGTGGAATGGTGCTTTCAGGCTTGACCACTTCCGGCTGCCCGCCATCGGTGGCAGGGAGCGTGTACCGGCCGTTAACCAGGTCAAAATCCAGACGCAGCAGCGGGCCATTTGCTGTTTTACGCACGAAACGCCCGTTGCTGGCGGTGTCCTGCGGAGTCAGGCCAAAATCGAGAAACTGCACGCCGCTGTTAGCAATCAGCGTCACGCTCTGTTTATAGTCGCAAAGATTAACCAGCATAGGATCAGACACCTGCTTTCTTGAACGTCAGAGGAACGACGGTGTTGGCATCGTAACGTGCGGTGCATTCCGCCACATCGCTGGCACCTGCCTTACAGGTCACTTCCGGCATCGGATAGCGTGAACCGTCGGTGCAACGCGCGTTTCCGCGCGTTTTGATCAACAGCTCGCCGTTGCTGTGTAATCCGGAAAAGACGTCTACCCGGCAGACAATGTTGTCGCCATGCACGACCCGGGCGAAACCTTTATTGTTCTGGATCTGGTAGCGCAGCGACGGCGGTTTGCCGGTGAGCGGATCCTGCACATCGAGAAACGCGCGCCAGGTGCCGTTCAGGAAGCGCGTTAACCCCGCTTTGACCTGGTTTGCCTCCATCACCATCGCATCTTTCGGTATCGCGGTAATGACCACCGGTTCGGCTGCCGGGGCAGGCGTTTTCACCTTCGGCTCTACCACTTCGGCCTGGTGCAGCGGGAGTTTCAGTTCAAGCGGCTCAACCGTCTTTATGGGGGCCGGAGCAATGGCGACGGGTACTGGCGCTGGTGTGGCAACAGGCGCTGCGATCGGGGCCTGTTTTGGCCAGAGCAGCGGGGTGGCGATGGCTGCAATAATGACGGCGGCAACCGGCAGTAACCACAGGGGGGAGCGACGTTTTTTCTGTAAGGCCGCCGGTGCGGGCTCTGGCGGCGCGGCGTTCATGCGCACCGGCTCTGGCGTATACAGCTCATCGTCGGTGATACGGACGGTAGCCGCAGGCGTAATAAGCGGCGCGTCGGCCTGCTCAAAAGTCACCACCGGGGCCGGTTCTGGCTCCGGTTCAGGTTCAGGTTCGTTAATCATCTCGGGTGCAGGTTCAGGGATCAACGATTCACGCAGGCAGTCCAGCACGTCGTCGCGCGCGTTTTCGTTAAGGTTGACGAAGCCCCAGAAGCAGATCACCGGCTTGCCATCCACGAGGAAAACAAAGTTTTCACCGGGAAACTGAAAGGCTTTTGAGAGCAGAGAGCCAAACAGTTGCTGCGCCGTTTTCGGTGACTGAAGGCATTTTTTACTCAGCGACTCCACGCTGGCGAGCGTGTTTTCCAGATAGCGCAGGGCGCGATAACGATCATCTTCATCCGCCGCCTTCCAGCTGGAGACGGTTCCCTCAACCGGGGAGTACCAGTCAACGCGATCGCCGCCGTCGTTGACCTGAGGAATGGCCAGGCAATCAACAATAGCCTGCTGTTTGCGCAACCGAAGCGCTTCGCGGATTTGCAGCGCTGATTCAAAAACGGCCTGTCCGCCGCCGCCAACGGCCTGAAAATCATCCAGATTACCGCTGCGTAAAAGTGTTTTTGCCACGATTTGGTCCTGTAGACTTCTTCACGCCATTACTGTAACGAAACAGGTAAGCAAGCAAACGGCGGAGGAGACGACAAAAGGGACGATTTCTTGCGGCATTGATCGTGACGGTTGTGCTTGACGAATAATGAACCTTAAGGCAAATCGGTTTCTGCGGGCTGATGCTAAAACCAGCGAAATGTACGGCTTTAGAATAACCTGATAGTGATTCGTTATTTGTAAGGCCAAAACGTCTGTGCTGTTATTACTGTTCACTATAATAAAACCGAAAGGGTAATAACCATGTCTACAGGGAAAACCGTGCTCGCCCTCGCGCTGAGCGCGCTGCTACCGGCAAGCGCCGCATGGGCGGCAAACAAAGACACCATTATCTACTGCTCCGAGGCATCGCCGGAGTCGTTTAACCCGCAGATCGCCAGCTCTGGCCCCTCGTTTGTCGCCAGCTCGCAAACGCTGTATAACCGTCTGATTAACTTCGACCCGGTAAAAAACACGCCGGTGCCTTCTCTGGCCGAGTCGTGGACCATTTCGCCAGACGGCAAAACATACACGTTTACCCTGCGTAAAGGGGTAAAATTCAACAGCAATAAATACTTCAAACCGACCCGTGATTTTAACGCTGATGACGTTATTTTCTCCGTTATGCGTCAGAAAGACCCTAAGCATCCCTATCACAATGTTTCCCAGGGCAATTACGAATACTTTAATGACGTGGGCCTCGACAAGCTCATTCAGGATGTGAAAAAAATCGACGATTATCACGTCCAGTTCACGCTGAGCGAACCCAACGCGGCGTTCCTGGCCGACTGGGGAATGGACTTCGCCTCGATCCTCTCTGCCGAGTACGCGGACGCGATGCTGAAAAAGGGGACACCTGAAAATGTGGATACCTGGCCAATCGGCACCGGGCCGTATGTGCTTCAGCAGTACAAGGTGGATTCGCTGATCCGCTACGTCGCCAACCCGAACTACTGGGAGGGAGAGGTGCCGACCAAACACCTGATCTTCTCCATCACGCCAAACGTTGAGACGCGTCTGGCGAAGCTGCAAACGAACGAATGTCAGATCATTCCTGCGCCGTCGCCAGTGCAGTTTGAAGCGATCAAGAAAAACAAAGACCTGACGCTGCACTCGGTGGATGCGCTGAACGTGGGGTACCTGGCGTTTAACACGGAGAAAAAACCGTTTGATAACGTGCTGGTGCGCCAGGCGCTGAATTACGCGACGGACAAAAAGGCCATTGTGAACGCGGTCTTTATGGGGTCTGGTACGGTCGCTAAATCGCCGATCCCGCCGAACATGCTCGGCTTTAATAAAGACCTTAAGGATTACGGCTACGATCCGGAAAAAGCGAAAGCGCTGCTGAAGCAGGCGGGTCTGGAGAAGGGCGCGGAAGTGACCCTCTGGTCCATGCCGGTTCAGCGTCCGTACAACCCGAACTCGCGACGCATTGCGGAGATGATCCAGGCTGACTGGGCGAAAGTGGGCGTGAAGGCGAAAATCGTCTCTTACGAGTGGGGGGAATATCTCTCCGGCATGCGTAAAGGCGAGCATGATTCCGCGCTGTTCGGCTGGATGTCTGATAACGGCGATCCGGACAACTTCGCCGATGTGCTGCTGGGTTGTAACAGCATCAAAACCGGATCTAACGCCGCGCGCTGGTGTGATAAGGGGTATGATGAGCTGGTGCAAAAGGCCAAACTGACCAGCAACCCGGACGAACGTGCGAAGCTGTATGGCCAGGCACAGGAGATTTTCTACCAGCAGGCACCGTGGATTGCGTTAGCTAACGGCAAAACGTTCTACGCGACCCGCAGCAACGTGACCGGGTACAGCGTGAGTCTGATGGGCAGTGACTTCTCGAAAGCGAAGCTGAACTGATCGTATTCTTGCCGGGTGGCGGCTATGCCTTACCCGGCCTACAGTTACCACCCGTAGGCCCGGTAAGCGTAGCGCCACCGGGCATTTGGAAAGGAGTGACAATGTCACATTTAAACGATGTTATCGCCCGCGTCGATGCCGCCATCGAAGAGAGCATAATTACCCACATGAACGAACTGCTGATCGAATTAAGCGACGATGCAGAGCTCAGCCGTGAAGATCGCTATACCCAGCAGCAGCGCCTGCGTACCGCGATTGCGCATCATGGTAAGCAGCATAAAGAAGAGGCGGAGGCGCGCCATGCCCACCTCACGCAGGGTGGGACTATCCTGTAAGGGTTAAAACTGGCGCCGTGCCACCAGCCAGGCGCCGACCACCAGCATCACTGCGCCGCAGACCGGGCCAACCAGCGCCCTCAGGGGGACACCGTTGCTCTTGAGGATGTCCATCACCAGGCCGCCAATCAGCTGGCTTGCTACCAGCACGGCAATGGTCGTTGCCGCGCCCACATTCTGATACCCGCTAATACTGGCAAAGACAAAAAATGACCCCAGCAGGCCGGGGATCAACGTCCACCAGCGCACCGTTGACGCCAGTTCGCTAAACCCCGCCAGGCCATTTTTCACCAGCAAAATGCTGACAAACAGCACAATCCCCACCAGCGAGTTCAGCAGCATGGCGATAAGAATAGTGGAAGAGGATTGCGTAATGCGCACCATCAGGGTGTTTTGTACCACCAGCCCAATCCCGGCGGCCACCAGAAACGCTAACGTCAACGATTGATTCATGGCAGAGCATCCGGATCGCTGCGCTCATCGAGCTGGAGTTGCATAAAGGTTAAATCCAGCCAGCGACCGAATTTGGTTCCCACCTGCGGCATATTACCGGTGGTAACAAAGCCCAGGGTTTCGTGCAGATGAATCGACGCCTGGTTCTGCGCCTCGATACCGGCAACCATCACATGTTTACCAATCTGGCGGGCTTCCTTGATTAATTCCGTCATCAGCAGCCGACCGATGCCTTTGCCCTGGTGATCGGGATGAACGTAAACCGAGTGCTCCACCGTATGGCGAAAACCGTCGAACGCTCGCCAGTCGCCAAATGAGGCGTATCCCGTCACAACACCTTCTTCTTCACTGACCAGCACCGGATAACCCAACAGCGTGCGCGCCTCAAACCATGCAATACGGTTATCGGTGTCGACAGTTGTATCGTTCCAGATGGCGGCGGTGTGCAGCACCGCATGGTTATAAATTTCACCGATAGCGGCACAATCTTCTTTGCAGGCATGACGAACGATCATGGTTAACCTCTGGCTGTGTTGTTTACTATAGTAGTACGATTCACTCACAATATTACACAGTTCTTGTGTTGCATCGCTACGACAAAATCCCTATTTTTTTGTCACCAAACTGCCCCGAAAAACCATCCGTACACTATAGTATGACGTCATGAACACAATGACAGACAATATGAATCAACGCATTAGCGCCCGCATACGCCTTGAACGCGAGTCGCGGGGCTGGTCATTAAGCGAACTGGCCGAACGGGCAGGTATTTCACGCGCCATGATCCATAAGATTGAACGGGGGGACAGTAGCCCAACGGCGACGCTGCTTGCCCGGTTATCCGGTGCCTTCGGTATTAGCATGTCTACGCTCATTGCGCGCGCGGAAATGCAGGAGGGCAAACTGTTACGTCTGGCGAACCAGCCCGTCTGGCGCGATCCGCAAACCCACTATTTACGTCGTCATGTGTCGCCGCGCAGCGATATGCCTATTGACCTCGTCCAGGTGGAACTGCCCGCGGGCAGCGATGTGCCGATGCCCGCCTCCTCTTATGCGCTGGCGCGACAGCTGATTTGGTTGCAGGCAGGTGAACTGGTCTTTCTGGAGGGGGACACCCGCCATGAAATGAAGGCCGGAGATTGTCTGGAACTCGGGCCGCCGAACGACTGCCGGTTTATTAACGAAACGGATGAATCGTGCCTTTATCTGGTCGTGCGGCTTAATCAGTCCGGCTCATAATGCAAAGGCGATCCGCAGGATAACGTGCCAGACTTGAATGACATTTTCAGCTGTAAGGAGCGATGAATGAGTCAATCAACTACGCAAAACCGACGCTGGGTACTGGCTTCCCGTCCACACGGCGCACCGGTTGCCGAAAATTTCCGCCTGGAAGAGCAGCCGATCCCCTCGCCCGCAGAGGGGCAGGTGTTATTACGCACCGTATGGCTCTCGCTTGATCCGTACATGCGTGGCCGTATGAGCGATGCCCCATCCTATTCACCTCCTGTCGAGATTGGCGCGGTGATGGTGGGCGGCACGGTAAGCCGCGTCGAGACCTCCCGCCATCCGGATTATAAAGAGGGCGAGTGGGTTCTGGGCTACAGCGGCTGGCAGGAGTATGAACTTTCCGACGGGAAAGGACTGGTCAGGCTGGGCGAAAACCCGTCGCACCCTTCATGGGCACTCGGCGTGCTGGGAATGCCGGGCTTCACCGCGTATATGGGGCTGCTTGATATCGGCCAGCCTCAGGCGGGGGAAACGCTTGTCGTGGCGGCAGCCACGGGGCCGGTCGGCGCAACGGTGGGGCAGATCGGTAAAATCAAGGGGTGCCGGGTTATCGGCGTGGCCGGCGGGGAGGAGAAATGCCGTCATGCGGTCGACGTGCTCGGTTTCGACGCCTGCTTGGATCACCATGCGGATGATTTTTCCGAACAGCTGGCGAAAGCCTGCCCGCAGGGCATTGACGTGTATTATGAAAACGTCGGCGGTAAAGTCTTTGACGCCGTACTGCCGCTCCTGAATACCTCCGCGCGCGTACCTGTTTGCGGACTGGTCAGCGGCTACAACGCGACCAACCTGCCGGATGGTCCGGATCGCTTGCCGCTGCTGATGGGGACCATCCTCAAAAAACGCATCCGCATGCAGGGCTTTATCATCGCTCAGGACTATGGTCATCGTATCGACGAGTTCCAGCAGGAAATGGGACGCTGGGTGAAGGAAGGCAAAATTCACTATCGCGAGCAGGTCACCGAAGGGCTGGACGCGGCGCCGGAGGCGCTGATTGGGCTGCTGGAAGGGAAAAACTTCGGCAAGGTCGTGATCCGCGTGGCGGCGGACTAAACAGAGCATCGGTTATGGCGGGCAAAGTCCGCCATAATTATTTGTGAAGATACGATATATTGTCTTTAATTAATCCATAAGCATTGCGCGCCATCGGCCCAGCTGAGCCAGAAGTGGTAAACGTAATATTAATTGAACAATTTTTATTTTAACGCGCGCCCTTCATACCAGGCATGACGATACAGGATATATCAAACCGGCGATGTTTTTTTAAACAGTCGCTGAAAATGGCATTTTGTTTTGGCTACGGGAATTAAACATGCTTGATTTGGAAAACCTGGAAAAAGCACAAAGAATCAGTCTGACGATGCAAGTTGAGAACAGTTTAAAGGGAGCGTTAATTACGGGCTCATTAAAACCTGGGGCTCGACTCATCACGAAAGAGATTGCGGATAAATTAGGCACCAGCATCACACCGGTGCGCGAAGCCCTGCTGCGCCTGGTGTCGGCAGGCGCATTACAGGCCACGCCTGCTCAAGCGTTTTTGGTGCCAGAGGTTACGCTGGAGCGTTATAACGAAATTAACGCCATTCGAAAACAGCTTGAGCCGATGGCCGTTGCGGCGGCGTGTCAGAATATGACCGAGACCAAACTGGATGCATTACGTGCGCTGTCAGATAACTTCAGCACCGCCATGCATCAGGGCGACGTGCAGAAGGCGATCCATGCCAACCGCGTGTTCCGGTTTACGCTTTATCAGTATGCCGAAATGCCGACCCTGAACTCGCTGATTGAGCAGCTCTGGGTACGGATTGGTCCGTGTATCAACTACCTGCACGAAGAGATGAAAGATATCCCTGCAACGACTTACCATTATGCCGATCTGCTTTCTGCGCTTGAGCAAAGGGACGTGACGGCCAGTCGGGAAGCGATCGACCGAGCCATTGATGAAGCTAATATCCTCCTGCAACGGCAATACTACAGTTAAGGATCGCACTGGCGCACTTATTTTTTTATTCGTTTTAAACTTCCCTGAGTATATTCCCGGCGCTTAAGGCTACCGGGAATGATGTTATTTTTTACCGGCAACGTGCGCTGCCGGAAAATGTTTTACTCAAAGCGATAAGAGACCGACAGGCCCACTCCATAGTTACGGCCAGGGGCGGGTTCGTAATAGCGATTGTAGCCAGCGTTAACAATCTCTGAACCGACGTACTCTTTATCAAACAGGTTATCGACGCGACCAAAGATGTCCATTCCCCATTTGCCGTAATTGAGTTTATACCCGGTATTCAGACCGACCACGGTATAAGAGGGCGCTTTGGCGGTATTGGTGTCGTTTGCCATCACGTCGCTCATGTAGCGGGCATCTGCCCCCGCGTACCAGCCTTCCTCAGGCTCCCAGCCAAACGACGTATACCCCATGTTACGGGCAATCCCCGGCATCCGGTTGCCGCTACAGTCTGCATTGCTACAGACGTTGGTACGGTAGGTCGCATCGAGATAGGTCCACGCCATTTTCAGCTTCCAGTTTTCGGCAAACTGCTGGTCGAGCGCAATTTCCACACCCTGACGGCGCGTTTTCCCCGCATTTTTGTAGGTAGTGCGACCATCTTTGTTTTCGTCCACCACGATCTCGTTGTCGGTATCCGTGCGGAACAGCGCCGCCGTCAGGATGCCATTGCCGATGCGGGTTTTGCTGCCAATCTCATAGGTGTTATTGGTTGACGGTTGCAGATTAATATTGAGGCCGCCTTTGCCATCAGAACGGTAGGAGAGTTCGTTGATGGTCGGGGTCTCAAATCCACGTCCCGCCGCGGCATAAAGGTTCCAGGCGTCGGTCACGGCGTATTTCACCGCACCAGCCGGGAGCCATTTATGGTAGCTGGCGTCACCGCTGTCATCGCCGTTTTGCGGGGTAATGTAATGATCGTTGGAGTCAAACCAGACGGAGCTGTAACGCACGCCCGCCTCAACGGACAGCTTTTGCGTGAGCTGCCACTGGGTTTGCAGGTAGGGATCAAGGTTCCACATCAGGTTACGTTCGTCACGGCGTTTGTTACCCTTCACGCCAAAATCCGGCACGCCGTTGTTCATCACGAAGTTTTCATACCCGCGGCGATTTTCACTCATATTTTCGTAGTTAAGGCCGGTGGTAAACGTTACCGGCACCAGCAGCTCGCCGCGGTGGGTCCAGCGGGTATCAATACCCTGATAGTGGCGCTGCATATCAATTACGCCGCCCGAATGCGCTGGATTTTCAGTCTGCGTGGTATCCGGAATGGACTGGTACTGGGTCATTTCACGCTCACCGGCGTACATCATCACGCTGAGGTCGTCCTGTTCGCTCAGCTGGCGGTCGTAGCGGATCCCGGCCTGGGTCTGCTTAATGGTTTTACGCGTATTGTATTGATCGCCACGGGGTGACTGCCGCGGGTTGTTCTGCCACTCCTGATAACTCAGTCCGCCCGGATCGTTGGCTTTCATGTCCACGCTGTTAAAAATCAGCGTTAGCTTGCTGACATCATCAATGCGCACGCCCAGTTTCGCGTTGGCGAGGTTTTTCCGTGCGCCGCTGTGGTCGCGATAGCCATGGGTGGTGAAGCGGGTGGTGGATACCGCATAGTCCACATCCCCAGCCTGAGTCCCGTCGCCCACCGCACCGGTGGCCTTCATGCCGTAACGCCAGGTGCCGTAGCTGCCGTAATAGCTGCTGGCTTCAATTGTGGCTGGCTGTTGTCCGGTCTGGGTGTTGATGTTGATCACGCCGCCGGAGGCATTGCCGTACAGGGCAGAGAAGGGGCCGCGCAGCACGTCGACGCTCTGAATGCTGTTGAGGTCAATGTTAGACGTCTGCCCCTGGCCGTCGGGCATGGTTGCCGGAATGCCGTCCACGTACATGCGGATCCCGCGTACGCCGAAGGTCGAACGCGCGCCGAATCCGCGAACGGAAAGTTGCAGATCCTGAGCATAGTTCTGGCGGTTCTGGATTTGCAGGCCAGGTACGCTCCCAAGGGATTCAGAAAGGTTGATGCGCGGTGTGGCATGTCGCATATCCTCGCCGCTCACCACGCTGACTGCGGCCGGGGTGTCCAGTTCGGAGACGGTTTGCGGCGTGGCGCTGACGATCAGGGTCTGTTCATCCGCGGCCATCGCACTCAGCGGGCCAAAAATGACGGGAACGAAGAGCAGTGGTAGTGATGCCTTACGGGCAGTAATAATTTTCATGGAGTAAACCGGTTAAGAAAAATTCGAACCAAATCAACTGGAACCTGTGTATATATGTTAAATCCTTTGTAAATGTTATGAAAACTATAACCGCACATTTCGTGAATGTAAGGTTTTGAAGGAAAGAAATACTCCACATTCAACTCATTAATGATTACTATTCTCATTAAAATAACGGCAAAGCGATGACTTTGCCCACCGGAAGTGATGTCAGCGGTAAATCTCCTCATTTAAAAAGGAATTGTTATGTCTTTACGTCATCTGTGCTCGCCGCGCCTGCGTGGGTCTCTGCTGTTGGGCTCTTTACTGTTTGCCGGTACGTTCCAGGTTCATGCCGCTGAAGAGATGCTGCGCAAAGCGGTCGGCAAGGGCGCGTATGAAATGGCCGTCAGCCAGCAGGAAAACGCGCTGTGGGTTGCGACGTCACAAAGCCGCAAAACCGATAAGGGCGGCGTGGTCTATCGTCTGGATCCGGTCACGCTGGAAGTGACGCAGGCGATTCATAACGATCTCAAGCCGTTTGGCGCCACGATCGATAACGCCACCCAGACGCTGTGGTTCGGTAACACCGTCAACAGCGCCGTGACGGCGATTGACGCCAAAACGAGCGAGGTGAAAGGGCGCCTGGTGCTGGACGATCGCAAGCGTAGCGACACGGTGAAGCCGCTTCAGCCGCGCCAGCTGGTGGCCGATGACACGACCAATACGGTATACATTACCGGCATCGGCAAGCAGAGCGTGATCTGGGTTGTTGATGGCGCAACGCTGAAGCTGAAGGACACCATCACGAACACCGGCACGTTCAGCACCGGGCTGGCGCTGGATGCGAAGGCAAAACGCCTGTATACCACCAATGCGGACGGCGAGCTGGTGACCATTGATACGGCAACCAACAAAATCCTTAGCCGTAAAAAAGTGCAGGATGACGGAAAAGAGCACTTCTACCTGAACCTGAGCCTGGACACTGCCGGCCAGCGTGCGTTTGTGACGGATTCAAAACAGCCAGAAGTGCTGGTGGTGAATCTGAAAGATGGCAGCGTGATGCAGAAAATCGCTGCGCCAGAATCGCTGGCCGTACTGTTTAACCCGGCGCGTAACGAAGCCTATGTGACGCACCGCGAGGCGGGTAAGGTGAGTGTGATTGACGCCAAAACCTACAAAGTGACCAAAACTTATGATACCCCGGTTTACCCGAACAGCCTGGCGCTGTCTGCGGACGGTAAAACGCTGTACGTAACGGTGAAACAGAAATCAACCCGTCAGCAGGAAGCGACCCAGCCTGACGATGTGATTCGTATCGCGCTGTGATGGTGGAATTGCCCGGTGGCGCTGCGCTTACCGGGCCTACAAAACCATGAGATGTAGGCCGGGTAAGGCGAAGCCGCCACCCGGCTTTTTTATTAACGCGAGGTTTCTTCTACCAGCGGTGCGTCGTGCTTTTCATCGTCGTGATGAAGCGGCGCGGTGCTGTGGATCTCGTGAACGCGCTTACGCACGCCGAACCAGCCAGCAATTAACAGCACCGCCAGCAGCGGGATTGTGGCGATGGTGTAAGTACCGTTCGGGTAGTCGAAGGCCATTAGCACCAGCACGCTCAGCAGGAACAGGAGGGTAAGCCAGGAGGTCACCGGTGCGCCCGGCAGCCTGAAGCTGACGTCAGCCGCTTTTCCTTCTTTGATCGCTTTGCGCAGACGCATCTGACACACCACGATAAAGGCCCAGGAGGCAATAATGCCCAGTGCCGCGACGTTCAGCACGATCTCAAACACCTGAGACGGCACCAGATAGTTCAGGAACACGCCAAAGATATACACCACCAGCGTGGCCAGAATACCCGCGTAAGGCACCTGCTGCTTGCTCATCTTCGACATAAACTTCGGCGCAGAGCCCCCCATCGACATGGAGCGCAGGATACGGCCCGTCGAATAGAGTCCGGAGTTCAGGCTGGAGAGCGCGGCGGTCAGTACCACGATGTTCATGATGCTGCCCACGTACGGCACGCCCAGCTTAGAGAAGAAGGTTACAAACGGGCTTTGGCCCGCCTGGTATGCGTTCCACGGCAGCAGCAGAACCAGCAGCACCACGGAACCCACATAGAACAGGCCGATACGCCAGATCACGCTGTTGATGGCTTTTGGCACCATCGTCTGCGGATCTTTGCATTCACCTGCCGCCGTACCGACCAGTTCGATGGAGGCAAAGGCGAACACCACCCCCTGCACCAGAACCAGCGCGGGCAGCAGGCCGTGCGGGAAGAAACCACCGTTATCGGTAATCAGGTGGAAGCCGGTTGCGTTACCGTCCAGCGGTTTACCGGTGCCGAGGAATACGGTCCCGACCACCAGGAAGATCACAATGGCCAGCACCTTAACCAGCGCGAACCAGAACTCCATTTCGGCGAACCATTTCACGCCGATCATGTTCATGGTCCCGACAATTGCCAGCGCTCCGAGGGCGAACACCCACTGCGGCACATCGCCAAACGCGCCCCAGTAGTGCATATACAGCGCAACGGCGGTGATATCGACGATACCGGTCATCGCCCAGTTAACGAAGTACATCCAGCCCGCGACATACGCGGCTTTTTCACCAAGAAACTCGCGGGCGTAAGAGACAAAGCTGCCGCTGGAAGGGCGGTGGAGTACCAGTTCGCCGAGGGCGCGAAGGATGAAGAAAGAGAAGATCCCGCACACCAGATAGACCAGGGCGAGAGCGGGGCCAGCCATTTGCAGACGTGCGCCTGCACCTAAAAACAGACCTGTACCGATAGCGCCGCCGATGGCGATCATCTGGACCTGACGGTTGCCCATCGCCTTGTGATAGCCCTCTTCATGAGAGTTCAACCAGCGACGTTTCGCAGAATGATGATCGGCTGCGCTTTTATTGCTTGTTTTCATTGAGTTACCTGTTTGCCTGTCTGAACCATTAACGTGATAGTCCTGCCTGGTAGATGCCGAAACAAACGATTGCTTCTGCGCAGACACATGCTGCCTTTCCAGTCATTCTGTGTATGGATAAGGCAAAACATGGCGAGGCATCCTACCCGCAATTGATAAGCGACGCAAAATATAACCGTGCCGAAAGTGATGCACGTCGAAGGAAATCGTGTGGTCAGAGCAGACGGGGATCACAACGCGCTGAATCGTGGCGTTTTTTTAGGCAAAAAGGTCTGCGAATGCTGATTTAATCATCAGGTTTACTTAATAGTTACTTATAGGTAGAGCATTATGAATGCCGCAGGGCTGCAATGAGTAATGCAAAGGCGGTAGTGTGCTGGCGGCGGCTCGGATAATACAGATGGTATCCCGTAAAAACCGGACACCAGGCTTCAAGCACACGCATTAACCGGCCCTCAGCAAGGGCGTCCTGAACCGCATCTTCCGGGACGTACGCCAGCCCCAGACCGTTTTCGGCGGCATCGATGCGCTGCGGCAGGCTGTTGAGGATCAGCTGGCCGTCAACCCGCACGCGCAGCTCACGTCCGTCCCGTTCAAATTCCCAGGCATATAATCCGCCGCGTGTGGGCAGGCGCATATTAATGCAGCGGTGCTGATCAAGCTGCTCCGGCGTTTCCGGTACGCCGAAACGTTGCAAATACTCTGCCGACCCGACGACCGCCATGCGCATGTCCGGCGCAATACGTACGGCAATCATATCTTTCGCCACCTGCTCACCCAGACGCACCCCCGCGTCAAAGCGGCCATCGACAATATCAGTCAGCCCATTGTCCACCGTGACTTCAACGTTGATGTCAGGATACTGCGCCATAAAGGGTATAAGCACAGGCCACAGCACCGCAGACATGGCGTGCTCCCCGGCGGTAAGGCGAATATTCCCGGCAGGTCTGTCGCGGGTATCACGCAGCGCGGTGAGTTCCTGCTCGATCTCCAGCAGATGGGGGCTTAAGCGCATAAAGAGTTGCTCGCCGGCCTCGGTAGGGGCCACGCTACGGGTGGTGCGGGTTAACAGACGGACTTCCAGCCTCGCTTCCAGATTGCGCATTGCGTGGCTGAGTGCCGACTGAGATACCCCAAGCTGCGCCGCGGCGCGGGTAAAGCTGCGCTCCCGGGCGACGACCATAAAGGAAAGCAGATCGTTGAAGTTGTCTTTTAACATGGCGGCTTACTCGATTTATGAATTGAACTCATGGTTCCTTTCTGATTATGCACTCTAATGCTCCCCATGGCTTTACGCTACTGTTAACGCAACAGCAAACGAGGAGTTAATCATGAAAATTATCCGTAGCGGTTCGTTACCTTCTGTTCAGGGGCCAGAGGCCTGGTTTACCGGCTGCGTGCGCATTGACGCACCTTTCCAGGCGACTGAACCGGCAAAAGTCGGCGGCGCGACCGTCACCTTTGAACCCGGCGCACGTACCGCCTGGCATACGCATCCTCTTGGACAAACGCTAATCGTGACGCAGGGGCGCGGCTGGTTACAGGAGTGGGGGAAAGAGGCGGAACCGCTGAATCAGGGTGATATCGCCTGGATCCCACCCGGCGTGAAGCACTGGCACGGCGCAAGCGCGCAGACGGCCATGACCCATATCGCCATCGCAGAAGCCGTCGACGGGAGTCCGGTGGCATGGCTGGAGAAGGTCACCGACGAGCAGTATCCGAACGAGTAGTCTGGCGTTTCGTAAACAAATTATTAACGTTATGATTCGATCCGTTTTCTTCAGCATGTGCAGGCGGAACGGTGAAAATCAATATCATAGGCACCAGCGGAAGTGGGAAAAGCACGTTTGGCAGGCGAATCGCGGAGGCGCTGGCTATCCCTTACATTGAGATGGACAGGCTTTACTGGCGAGCGAACTGGCAGGGAACACCGGATGATGAGTTTCTTGCAACCCTGGAAAAAGCGCTCGCCGCCTCGCCTGACTGGGTCCTGGACGGAAATTACAATCGCACACGCGACGTTAAGTGGCGCGACGTCGATCTGGTGGTGTGGATAGATCGTGGGTTTATCCGCACGCTCTGGCAGGCGGTGACGCGGGCCTCCAGACGCGCCTGGCACAAACAGGAGCTCTGGCCCGGCACGGGGAACCGCGAAAGCTTTCGTCGGTCGTTCCTTAGCAAGGACTCTATTATCATCTGGACGATCAAAACCTGGCGCAGCAACCGCAAACGATATGAGGCGGATATGCAAAACCCGCAGTACGCACACATTCGCTTTCTCCGCATTACCCGACGGCAGGATGCGGAAAGACTCATTGCCTCGCTTAAATCACGCCGATGACAGACGCTCTATTGCCGTTTTCCGGCAATCCAAATGTAAATTAATTGTTTCTCAGAGGTGAAATCCGCCTTTAATAATGACGACATGTTAAGTCAAACGAGAACGCAACATGTCATGGCGAATCAGCATTCTGGATAAAAGCCCCGTCGCAGAACACGAAACAGCCGCCGATGCGCTGGCGCGAACCTTAGCACTGGCGCAACAGGCAGAAACGCTGGGTTATCACCGCTTCTGGATTGCCGAACACCACAATACCCCGCAGCTTGCCAGCCCCTCGCCGGAGCTGCTGATTGCCTGGATCCTCGGGCAAACAAAACGCATTCGCGTAGGCTCAGGCGGCGTCATGCTGCAACATTACAGCCCCTATAAAGTTGCCGAAAATTTTAACGTACTGGCCGCCATTGCGCCGGGCCGGGTTGATCTGGGCGTTGGCAAAGCGCCCGGCGGTCTGCCGCTCTCTACCCGCGCCTTGCAGCACGGCCTTAATCCGCAGGAAAAAGGCAGTTTTGCTGAACAACTGACGCAGCTCGATCGCTGGATCCGCCCTGAAAGTCAGTCAGCTGAGGAGGACGTTCGCGCCACGCCGCTGCCGCCGGTGCCTGCCCGGGGATTTCTGCTGGGCGCCAGCACCGAAAGCGCGCTGCTGGCGGCCTCTCTCGACTGGCATTTTGTCTTTGCCGCCCATCTGAACGGCGATCCTGAGCTGCTGCGCGAGGTCGTCACAGCCTGGCGTCAACACAGCGTCCGGGAGGTGATTGTGGCCGTGCAGGTCATTGTTGCCCCAACCCAGGCTGAAGCCGATGCGCTGGCGCAGAAGGTTGAAGTGTGGGGTGTGGAGCTGGCAAACGGACAGCGTGTCACCGTGGCCAGCGAAGAACAGGCCTACGCCTTTGCGCGGCAGGCGGGGAGTGAACCGGTGCGCATCGCGCGTCGGGCGCAGTCTCTGCTGGCCGGAACGGCGGCCTCGGTGCTTGAACAGCTCAACGCGCTGCATCAGCAGTGGGGGATTGACGAATTTATCATCGACACGCCGGTCGCTGATGGCGCAACGCGCGTGCAGTCTCTGCGACTGCTGGCCGAGGCGCGTCTTAACAGGGAGGTGACCGTATGAGCTTTAGCGAACAACTGATTGCCTGGCGCCGTGAGCTGCACCAGAACCCTGAACTCTCCGGTCAGGAGGTCGAAACAACGGCGCGCCTGCGCGAGTGGCTGACGGCCGCCGGGATTGCCCCGCTGGATTACGATCTCCAGACCGGGCTGGTTGCAGAGATCGGCACGGGCAACGCACTGGTTGCGCTGCGCGCCGATATCGACGCGTTACCCATCGACGAGCGTAGCGGGGTGCCGTTTAGCTCCCGGCGTGCGGGGGTGATGCATGCCTGTGGGCACGACATCCACACCAGCGTGATCCTCGGTGCCGCGCTAAAGCTAAAGGAGCGGGAAGCCTCGCTCAACGGTCGCGTGCGGATCCTGTTCCAGCCAGCGGAAGAGAATTTCGGCGGAGCGAAAAGCATGGTGCGGGCCGGAGCGTTACGCGACGTACGCGCGATTTTCGGAATGCATAATGAGCCTTCACTGCCGGTCGGCGAGTTTGCCACGCGCGGCGGCCCGTTCTATGCCAACGTCGATCGCTTCGTTATTCACGTAACCGGCAAAGGCGCGCATGCCGCACGTCCCCATGAAGGCAACGACGCCATCGTGCTGGCAAGCCAGCTGGTGACCGCGCTGCAAAGCGTTGCCAGCCGTAACGTCAACACGCTGGATTCGGTTGTTCTGAGCGTGACGCGCATCGCCGGGGGGAATACCTGGAACGTGCTGCCGGAAAGCGTTGAGCTGGAGGGTACGCTGCGCACGCACCGCACAGAAGTGCAGCAGAACGTGAAAGCGCGCGTCGGTGAAATCGCCGCCGGATTTGCCAGCGCCTTTAGCGCGCAGATCAACATCACCTGGTACGCCGGGCCCACCGCGCTGGTGAACGATGAGCACTGGGCCGGGTTTGCCACCTCGGTCGCGCGCGAAGCGGGATATGAAACCCGGCATGCGGAACTGCACATGGGCGGGGAGGATTTCGCGGTTTATCTGCAAAACATACCCGGCGCGTTTGTCAGCATTGGCAGCAACAGTCCGTTTGGGTTACATCACCCGGCATTTAACCCGGACGAAGCATTAATCGAACCCGCTGCCCGCTATTTTGCTCAGCTCGCGGAAAAAGCCCTGCAACACGTTTAATTAATTTGAGGTGAATATGTCTGCACATCGTCAATTGCGGCTGGGGACCATTTTGCATGGTGCATCCGGAAATATGTCTGCCTGGCGCCATCCGGCGGCGGTCGCGGATGCCAGCATTAATTTTGATTTCGTTAAAGAAACGGCTTTAAAAGCAGAAGAGGGCAAGCTCGACTTTATATTTGTGGCCGACGGCCTTTATATTAACGAGAAATCCATTCCGCATTTTTTAAACCGCTTTGAGCCGCTGACGGTGTTGTCCGCGCTGGCGAGTATCACCTCGCGCCTGGGGCTGGTCGGCACGTTATCCACCTCGTACAGCGAACCTTTCACCGTTGCACGCCAGTTCGCCAGCCTCGATCACCTGAGCAACGGACGCGCGGGCTGGAACGTGGTGACGTCACCGCTGGAAGGGTCAGCCAGGAACTTCTCCCGCGAAAAACACCCGGAGCATGCGCTGCGCTACCGCATTGCCGATGAGTATCTCGACGTGGTGAAGGGGCTGTGGGATTCCTGGGAAGGGGATGCCTTTATCCGCAATAAAGAGAGCGGACAGTTCTTTGATGCGTCGAAACTGCATACTCTTGATCACCACGGTGATTTCTTCCAGGTTTCCGGCCCGCTGAATATTGGCCGCACGCCGCAGGGACGTCCGATTGTCTTTCAGGCTGGCGCGTCCGACGACGGTAAAAAGCTGGCGGCAAAACACGCTGACGCCATCTTTACCCACCATGACACGCGGGAAGAAGCCCAGGCTTTTTACCGCGATGTTAAACAGCAGCTGGAAAGTCACGGCCGTCGCACAGAGGATTTACATATATTCCAGGGCGTCAGCGTGATTGTTGGAAACGACGCCGATGACGTAGAAAACCAGTATCAAACTACGGCGGCACTGGTCTCCATTAATGATGCGCTGAATTACCTCGGACGTTATTTCGAGCATCACGACTTCAGCCAGTATCCCCTCGACGCGCCGTTCCCGGATATTGGCGATTTGGGCAAAAACAGCTTCCGCAGCACCACCGATGAAATCAAGCGTAACGCCCGTGAGCGCAACTTAACTCTGCGTCAGGTCGCGCTGGAAGCCGCATCGCCGCGCCCGCGTTTTTCCGGCACACCGGAGCAGGTGGCCGATGGTTTACAGGCCTGGTTCGAAGAGAAGGCGGCGGATGGCTTCATCATTCAGGGCGGCACGCCGGACACCTTCCCGCGCTTTGTTGACCAGGTGGTGCCCGTTTTACAGGCGCGCGGCCTGTTCCGCACCGACTATCCCGGCACCACGCTGCGCGAAAGTCTGGGCTTAGACGAGCCCAAAAATCAGTTCACACAACAATAAAAGAGAAAAATGCTATGCAGAAATCATCGCTTATTCTGGCGCTTGCGCTGGCCTTTACCCCTGCCGTCTGGGCAGAGAACGTCAATATTAACGGCACCGGCGTGAGCATTGAGGCCAATAAAACGCCGATCAATACCGCCAAAAACAGCGATGCGATCGCGCAACTGCCGAAAGACTATCGTTTTGCCGTGCCGGGGAAATTTACCGTGGCGGTGGCGGGACTGAATCAACCGCCACTGACGGTCTTTTCCGACGACAACAAAACTCTGCTGGGAAGTGAGGTCGACATCGCGCGTCTGGTAGCGGACAGCCTCGGACTGGAGCTGAACGTGGTGCCCACCTCCTGGGAGGATTGGCCGCTGGGGGTTGCCTCCGGGAAATACGACGCGGCTATCAGCAACATCACCGTCACTAAAGCGCGCAAAGAGAAGTTCGACTTCGCCACCTACCGCAAGGATTCACTTGGCTTCTACGTGAAATCCACCAGTCCGATCAACTCGCTTGTGAAGGCAGAGGATATCGCCGGGCTGCGCATCATCGTGGGTTCCGGCACCAACCAGGAGGCCATCCTTCTGGCATGGAACGAAGAGAACCTCAAAAAAGGGCTTAAACCCTTTACGCCGATCTACACCAAAGACGACGCGGCCCAAACGCTGGCGCTTCAGTCCGGACGCGCGGACGCCTACTTTGGCCCGAACGTGATCGGTGCCTGGAAAGCGGCGCTTAACGGTAAAACCAAACTGGTCGGCAGCGTCGACGGCGGCTGGCCGAAGGCGGCGCATATCGCGGTGACGCTGAAAAAAGGCAGCGGCCTGGTCGAGCCGGTTCAAACCGCGCTGAACGGCGCGATCAAGAACGGAGATTACGACAAAGTGCTGAACCGCTGGGGGGAAGGCGTGGAGCGTATCCCCAGTTCCGAAGTTAACCCGGCGGGTCTGGGCGATTAAGGAGGCGCTATGCGCGAACAATTTCGTGACGTTTCGCCGGAAGATGCCGATCTTCAGCCCATTATCGAGGGGCTTTTCGGTGAGTACGCCGCTCGTTACGGCGACTACTTTTCAAAGGATGCGGAAGTCGAGCTGACAGAGTGGTACCTGGCGCCGCAGGGGCTGTTTATCGTCCTGGAGCGCGATGGCGAGATCATCGCCACCGGTGCGTACAAGCCCTTCGACGAACATACCGCAGAGATCAAACGCATCTGGACGAATAAAACGCTGCGCCAGCAGGGGCTGGCCGCGCGCGTGGTACAGGAGCTGGAGCGCCGGGCGGTGCTGGCGGGCTACAGCCGCATCTACCTGACCACGGGGTTTCGCCAGCCGGAGGCGGTGCGGCTCTATCTCAGTCAGGGGTATCAGCCGCAGTTCGATCTTAACCGCGATCCGGAAGAGTATAGCCAGCCGCCGTTCGACGGTCGGCTGCGTTTCACCAAGACGCTGATCCGCGAAGCGCTCAGCAAAACCGCATAAGGAGCGACGATGAGCAACGTTGAAACCATAAAAGTGGTCCCGGCACGTTATCCGCTGCGCGCTGCTGGCGCCGTGGTGGCGCTGTTTGTACTGGCGGTCGTGATCCAGTCCGTGGCCTTTAATCCGCGCTGGGAATGGGCGGTATTTGCCCGCTGGTTCTTCGACCCGGTGATCCTCGAAGGCGTCGGCCAGACGCTGCTGCTGACATTAATAAGCACCGTACTGAGCGTGGTTATTGGCGGCATGCTGGCGCTGGCGAGGCTCTCGTCATCATGGCTGTTGAGCAGCCTGGCGTGGGGGTACATCTGGCTGTTCCGTTCCCTGCCGCTGATCGTGGTGCTGATTATCCTCTATAACTTCTCCTATCTCTACGACACGCTCTCTCTCGGCGTGCCTTTTACCGGCATTACCTGGGGCAGCTTTGAAACCATCAATGTTCTCGGGCAGTTTTCTACCGCCATCGTGGGGCTGACGCTGGTGCAGAGCGCCTATACTGCGGAGATCATTCGCGGGGGTTTCCTTGGGGTCGACCACGGTCAGTATGAGGCGGCCGCTGCGCTAGGTCTGCCGGCATGGCGTCGCACGGTGCGCATAATTCTCCCGCAGGCGCTGCGCACCATCCTGCCGTCCGGGTTTAACGAAATCATCAGCCTCGCCAAAGGGACGGCGATGGTTTACGTGCTGGCGATGCCGGAACTGTTCTACACGATCCAGATGATCTACAACCGCACCCAGGAGGTGATCCCGCTGTTGATGGTGGGGGCCGTCTGGTATCTGGTGATCACCACCGTACTGTCTGCCATCCAGCATGTTATTGAGCGTGGACTCGCCCGCAGCGAGCGCCGCTCCGCCGTTAACCACAACCGGGCGGCCAGTCGCGCGCGTTCCGTCACCACTTCGCCAGCACAGGAGCCTGTTCATGCAAGCCTCTCCTGAAGGACATATTTCCATTACCGGCGTCAGTAAGTTTTTTGGCCGACATAAAGCGCTCGATAACGTCACGCTTGAGATCCCGCCGGGCTCCGTGACGGTGATCCTCGGCCCCTCAGGATCGGGAAAATCGACGCTGCTGCGCACCATTAACCATCTTGAGCGCGTAGACGAAGGCTTTATTCAAATTGACGGGGATTACATCGGCTATCGCCGTCAGGGTGACAAACTCTACGAGCTCAAAGAGAAAGAGATCCTCAAACAGCGCGTCAACGTTGGGTACGTGTTTCAGAACTTCAATCTTTTTCCGCATCTCACGGTGCTGGAAAACCTGATTGAAGCACCCATCGCGCATAAAAAGTTCAGTAAAAAAGAGGCTGTTGAAAACGCCTACAGCCTTCTGGATGTGGTAGGTCTGCGCGATAAAGCCGATGCCTGGTCGCGTCACCTCTCCGGCGGCCAACAGCAGCGTATTGCCATTGCCCGCGCGCTGGCGCTGCGCCCGCGCGTGATGCTGTTTGATGAACCCACCTCGGCGCTGGATCCGGAACTGGTTGGCGAAGTGCTGGACGTGATTAAAAAGCTCGCCCGTTCCGGCACTACGCTGGTGGTGGTCACCCATGAGATCGGCTTTGCCCGGGAAGTGGCGGACCAGGTGGTATTTATGGTCGACGGTAAAATTGTGGAGCAGGGCAGCAGCGACGGCGTGTTAAACCGACCGTCGCATCCGCGAACGCGCCAGTTCCTCTCAAAAGTGCTGTAAGGAGCGCAGATGAAATATGGACTCCTGGCGGGGCTGGTCTTCACGATGGCGAGCTACGCCAGCATTGATTTAAAGGCCAACGAACAGCCGCTGCCGGTGACGGTTGATCAACAGGCAGTGGCGAAAATCCCGGCGAACTATAAATTTGTTGAGCCGGGTACCCTCACGGTGGCGATTTCAGCTCTGAATTCTCCGCCGCTGGCGCAGCTGGCCAGTGATAACCGCACCCGTATTGGCAGCGACCCGGATATCGCCCGGTTGCTGGCGGGCAGTCTGGGGCTGAAGCTGAAGCTGGTGCCAACGGCATGGGAAGACTGGCCGCTGGGGATCACTTCCGGGCGTTATGACGTGGCGTTGGTGAATATCGCCGTCACCGAGCAACGTAAGGCGAAGTTCGATTTTGCGACCTATCGCGTCGATTCCCTCGCCTTCTCGGTGAAATCCACCAGCAACGTACAGTCGATCACCCGTGCGAAAGATCTGGCCGGTAAAAAGGTGATTGTCGGGTCAGGCACCAATCAGGAACGTATTCTGCTGGGCTGGAACGAAGAGAATAAAAAGGCCGGGCGCGAGCCTGTGTTGCCGGTTTATCTGACCGACGACGCCTCAGGCAATCTTTATATTCAGTCCGGCAGGGCGGATGTTTTCTTTGGACCGCAGTCCGTTTCGGCCTACAAAGCCGCCTTAACCGGCAAAACCCGCGTCGTGGGATTAGGGCCGAAGAAAGCCTATGTCGCCACCACAACCAAAAAAGGTAATGGGCTGGTGTATGCGTTGCAGGCTGCGCTGGACGGTGCGATTAAGCGCGGGGAGTATCAAAAGGTGCTGGCGCGCTGGGGGGAGGCGGGCGAAGCGGTGACTTCTTCTGACGTTAACCCGCCCGGGATAACCTACTAATGGTGCTCTACACTTAGGGTTTTCATCCCTGAGGGGGCAACATGATCAAACTCTATGGCGTACCCGGCTGGGGATCGGCAATCAGTGAAGTGATGCTGACTCTGGCAGACATCCCGTATCAGTTCGTCAACGTGGACGGGTTTGACCAGCCCGGCCCGCAGCGCGAATTGCTGTTGAAACTGAACCCGCTGTGCCAGGTGCCGACGCTGGAGCTGGAAAACGGGGCGATCGTGACGGAAACCGCGGCGATCGCCCTGATGGTGCTCGACAGACGTCCCGACCTCGCGCCGCCCGTAGGGCAGGCCGAGCGCCAGCAGTTTCAGCGCCTGCTCATCTGGTTTGTGGCGAACGTCTATCCCACCTTTACGTATGCAGATTACCCGGAACGCTGGGTGCCTGATGCCCCGGAACAGCTGAAGAAAAATTGCATTGAGTACCGAAAATCGCTCTATCTGTGGTTCGACAGCCAGCTCAGCGCCTCGCCGTTTGCGTTTGGCAAACAGCTGACGCTGCTTGACGTCTATATTGCCGTTGCGCGTACCTGGGGGCCACGTCATGAGTGGTTTACCACTAACACGCCTAATATTACCGCCGTCGCGGATGCCGTCTGCGTGCTGCCGGAACTGCACAAGGTGCTAAAAGCTAACGATATAATCTGATAACGTGGAACGCTCACCTATAAAAGGAGCCCTGGCCATGCCACACGTTGATATCAAATGTTTTCCACGCGATCTGACTGACGAACAAAAAACGGCCCTGGCGGCGGATATCGCCGAAGCGATCGCCCGTCATCTGAACAGCAAAGATCGCTCAATCTCCGTGGCGCTTCAGGAGGTTCAGGAAGCTGACTGGAAGGCGCAGGTCTGGGATACCGAGATCGGCCCGAAACTGGATGAACTGATTAAGAAGCCCGGTTATTCGATGTAACTTGCCTGCCGGGTGGTGCAATATCACCCGGCGCTCCTCGCTTTTATTCCCTTTCGCAAAAATCGATAATAAAAACCATAACGATTCCGCTACAATTCATCCTTCCGAACAATATTCGTTAAATCAGCAGGTAAGCACTGCAACTGCACCAGATTAAGTACAAATTAGTAAAAGGATAATTTTTCCATGACAAAATTACCTCAGTTTTCACTCGCCTTTATTCATCCTCGTTACTGGCTCAGCTGGGCAGGCATTGCCGCGCTCTGGTGCACGGTTCAGCTTCCGTACCCGCTGCTGTTAAAAACAGGTCACGGGCTTGGGCGTCTGGCTATGCGCCTGCTTCCACGTCGCGTGGAGATCGCCAGACGAAATCTTGAGCTTTGCTTTCCTGATATGAAAGAGGACGAGCGCGAGCGTTTACTTGAGCGTAATTTTGAATCGGTTGGAATGGGCGTCATTGAAACGGGGATAGCGTGGTTCTGGCCAGACTGGCGCGTACGGAAACACTTCAGCGTGACCGGCTACGAACATATGGAACAGGCGCGGGCGCAAGGAAGGGGCGTGGTGCTCATTGGCATGCATTTTCTCACGCTGGAATTAGGCGCACGCATCTTTGGCATGCTCAACGCGGGTATTGGTGTGTATCGTCCCAACAATAATGCGTTGCTCGACTGGCTGCAAACGCGCGGTCGTCTGCGTTCCAATAAAACCATGCTTGACCGCTATGACCTGAAGGGCATGATCCGCACGCTGAAGCAAAACGAGATCCTGTGGTATGCCCCGGACCACGATTATGGCAAAACGAATAGCGTGTTTGTGCCGTTTTTTGCCGTCCCGGACGCCGCGACAACTGCCGGGAGCTACATGCTGGTGAAAAGTGCCAGACCGGCCGTGATCCCGTTTGTACCGCGCAGAAAAGCAGACGGCACAGGGTATGAGCTGATTATTCTGGAAGATATTAGCGATACCTTGCAGGGAGGCGACAAAGCGTCGGTGGCCACGCAAATGAACAGAGCGATTGAGCGCGCCGTGATGATGGCGCCTGAGCAATATATGTGGCTGCATCGCCGGTTCAAAACCCGCCCTGAAGGCCAGCCGGACCGGTATAAACGCAAAAAACAGATCCCATCTTCTACAAGAACCTTATCTGCCAGCGATATTTCGGACCGGTCGAGTATCCAGCAGTAGCCCGGCAGGGCGGATGCCGGTGCGCTCCGCCCTTTATAAATCCTGCCGCGCTGGATAGAATTACCGCATCCACATTGACGGGATGCCCAACATGACCGGAAGAGTCGATTATCATCTGGAAAAATACCTCCTCACCGAAGCCGGTGAGCCGGAACGCCTGACGCGCCAGTGGGCGGAGGTGATGCGCGAGTGTCATGACCAGAAATCCGGAGCAGAAGAGCGGCTGCGTCTTGCGCTGCTGAATGTGGATTACGTGACCAGCTTTGAGCTTCCCTTCCGGTTACTTCTTACCCGCGCACCGCAGCTGATTGATGGCATCAGAAATGAGTTTCAGCTCAGTCAAAAAAATGTCCTGTTCAACGGCAAGCGGTTTGGCTGCGTCTACAGCCTTAAACAGGATTTGAACGGCATTCCCGATGAATTTACCTACCACCTGAAGACCCGTATTCAGCGAATCGATGCGTCCGGCGGATCGGAAGTGCCTTACCGGCAAATCGCTCAGCAGGTGAAAGCCCCCCGCGAGCGCCTCCAGCTGGCGCTGGAACAGGGGCTTGCGGTCACCGCGCTTGACGGGCTTTTCTGGTTTGGCCTCCAGCGCATAGCCGCCGAGGTGCAGCGGTTAAGGAAGACCGGGATGAGAATAGTCACGTCCGATACGGAGGTGTTCGACACCCTTACCGGAACAATACGGCGCATTCCGGTTTATCGTCTTGAGGACGCTGCCGCTACTTAGCCTGGAGCAGGATCGCCAGCAGCCCAGGAAAACGGGCGTCCAGATCTTCTCTTCTCAGTGAGATCATATTCTCGCGCCCCTGCGGGCGCTGCCAGATCACACCGCTGTCGCGCAGCACGCGCCAGTGGTGAGTCATAGTGGATTTCACCACCTCTTCCGGGCGCAGTGCGTTACAGCTCAGTTCGCTGCCGTCGGCCAGCCTGCGGATAATCGCTAATCGCAGCGGGTTGCCGAGGGCGAACAGCACATTTTCCAACACTATTTGTTCAGGTTCCGGGTGGTTTGGGATCATCGTTTTCCTGCGTCTCGCGTGAGATTGAGCTATATCAACAATAGGTCAACCGTTAAAAAATAGTTCGATAATACTCGTACAATAGGACTATTATAACAAACGAACGAACACGCGACCATCCCGGTCGTCACAAACCAGTCATGAAGACTTAAGGAAATATCATGCCCCGACCCATTCCACTCGAACGTTATCGCAACATCGGTATCTCCGCGCATATCGATGCCGGCAAAACAACCACCACTGAGCGCATCCTGTTTTACACCGGGATGAGCCACAAGCTGGGTGAAGTACACGATGGCGCGGCAACCACCGACTGGATGGCGCAGGAGCAGGAGCGCGGGATCACCATTACGTCGGCGGCGGTAAGCTGTTTCTGGCCCGGTATGGACAGAGGCTTTGAACCGCACCGCATCAATATTATCGACACCCCCGGGCACGTGGATTTCACCATTGAGGTGGAACGTTCCATGCGAGTGCTCGACGGTGCGGTGATGGTCTATGACTCCGTCGGTGGCGTGCAGCCGCAGTCGGAGACCGTCTGGCGTCAGGCGAATAAATATCACGTTCCGCGTCTGGCATTCGTCAACAAAATGGACCGCCCGGGCGCAGATTTCTTCCGCGTGGTGCGGATGATGCAGGAGCGGCTGAAAGCCAATCCGGTCCCGATTGTGATCCCCGTGGGGGCAGAAGAACACTTCACCGGCGTGGTGGATCTCATCAGGATGCGCACTATTCTTTGGGATGATGCGACGCAGGGCATGGCGTTTAGCTATGCGCCAGTGCCTGACAATCTGCTGAGCACCGCCCAGGCGTGGCGAGAAAAAATGGTTTCGGCTGCGGCAGAAGCCAGCGATGAGCTTATGGATAAGTACCTTGAGACGGGCGAACTGGATGAAGCGGAAATCATCAAAGGGCTCCGGATCCGGACTATCTCCGGCGAAATACAGCCCATGCTGTGCGGCAGCGCCTTCAAGAACAAGGGCGTGCAGCGCATGCTCGACGCGGTGATTGAATTGATGCCGTCTCCACTGGACGTGCCCGCTATTGATGGGGTAGACGAAGACGGACAGCACGCCGAGCGCCACCCAAGCGATGATGAACCGTTCTCCGCGCTGGCCTTCAAGCTGATGAGCGATCCGTACGTCGGCCAGCTGACCTTTATCCGCGTCTATTCCGGCATACTGCGTAAAGGCGACGCGGTGTACAACCCGGTGAAGGGTAAGAAAGAACGTATCGGGCGCATCGTGCTGATGCATGCCAACGATCGCCATGAGGTGGACGAGCTGCGCGCAGGGGATATCGCGGCCTGTGTCGGGCTGAAAGACGTCACCACCGGTGACACGCTGACCGACCCGAATGCGGTGATCACCCTTGAACGGATGGAGTTCCCGGACCCGGTTATTTCGCTGGCGATTGAGCCGAAAACCAAGGCCGATCAGGAGAAGATGGGGATCGCCCTACAGCGCCTGGCGGCGGAGGATCCGTCGTTCCGCCTGCACACGGACGAAGAGTCCGGACAGACCATTATCTCCGGGATGGGCGAGTTGCATCTGGAGATCATCGTTGACCGCATGAAGCGTGAGTTTGGCGTTGAGGCGAACATTGGTCGTCCGCAGGTCACCTACCGTGAAACTCTGCGTAAAGCGGTGAAGGATATTGAAGGTAAATTTGTCCGACAGACCGGCGGGAAAGGGCAGTACGGTCATGTGGTCCTGAGCCTTGAGCCGTTAGCCGCCGGGAGTGGTTTTGTGTTTGAAGATGCCACCAAAGGCGGGGTGGTGCCGCGGGAGTACATCCCGTCGGTGGAAAAAGGCTTGCGAGAAGCCATGAATACGGGAGTGCTGGCGGGCTATCCGGTGGTGGATGTGAAAGCGACCCTGACGTTTGGTTCCTACCATGACGTTGACTCCTCGGAGATGGCCTTCCGCATGGCGGCGATCCTCGGCTTCAAAGAGGGCGCACGGCGGGCGGATCCGGTTATTCTTGAGCCGGTGATGCACGTTGAGGTGGAAACGCCGGAAGAGTACGCCGGGAACATTATGGGCGATCTCTCCTCCCGTCGCGGCCTGGTGCAGGGTATGGCAGAGCAGTATGGCAGCCAGATTATTTGCGCTGACGTCCCGCTGGCTGAGATGTTTGGCTACGCCACCACGCTGCGCTCGATGTCCCAGGGGCGCGCGACGTATACGATGGAATTCCATCATTTTGCGGAAGCTCCGCGGAATGTGGCGGATGAGATTATTGCGAAGCGTGTGAAGAGTTAATTAATTGCACATGGTAGTCATTTGGCTACCATGTGCCTTTATTATTACGACAGGGAGTTTATGCCTGTTACTTAATTAGCGTCGCCGATCGCACTTTCCATTTTCCTTGCTCTTCAACGAGACAATCTGCAATCACATGATCTTGCTTCTTACCAAATGCGACATAGACGTTTGTGCAAACGGCGTCAAAATCAGAATGTAAGACGGTTATCTGATTCCAGTCATCATCCCAGTGCTGCGCTTTGATAAACATATCCGCATCGGGCATATCTTTGTCGTTACTGTCGCCAGAGTACATTTCTTTAATTGCTGCAATGGTCCCTGAGGCTACGTACTCGTTCATAATGTCTGGATTGAGTACGGGTGGTTTGTTCTGATCTAACTGCGCTATATACCATTGATTGAATTTAAGCGCCGCCTGACCCGGTGCATAAATGTTTTCTGCGGCCGCGAGCGGAGACAGGGCGAAAAGTAAAAAGTAGAGTGGTTTCATTAATCATGCCTGAACAGTTCGTAATGAGGTTGTATGTTGCGGTAAGCCTGCCCAGGATACATGGTGCGTTGCACAAAATCGCTGATCCACTGTTGACCATCGTATATACAAACGTGACCGCTATCATGACCAATTATATTTTGGATAACTGCGACGTCACCAGCATGGGGTTGATCATATACCAGGTGAAAGCCTGCATTGACTAATGTGCGCCCCATATCTTTTGCCAGACGCGTGTTGGGGATTTTTAATCGACCACCCGCTCTGATCGCTTCTGTTACGTAACGAGCACAATAACCCGTGCTGCTGGGTTGCGCGTGTGATTTCGCATATGATATTGCGCCATCTTTGTTCCATGACATGCATATTTCCTTTACGAAAGATTGTTTATGCAACAGCTTCTGAAATATCCTCCGTTTAACATCGTCGTGATAAACATAAAATGCCATAGAAATTTTATATAATTCAGATGGGTATAATTAAAAAATCATTCCAGCGCCTTCACCATTTTCCCGCTCGCGACAAACGTACCCGCACCCAGATGATGCAGCGTATTCAGCTTATCCCCGTCAAACTGCCAGCGTCCGGCGACAAATGCGCGTTCATCCGCCGCGGCGGAAACCACTTCGCCAAACAGAGTGTCATATTTCTCTGCCGCAGAGGTTACAGGTAATAACCGGCACTCCATCCACGCCATACATTTCTCTTCTATAACCGGCAGGCCAAGCTCAGGGCCATAAATAACCGGGATCCCGTAGCAGTTGAATTTATCCTCGTCGCGCCCGCTGACGCTGCCGACCGCCCAGGTCCAGTTGGCTGCCGCCACGCCGGGGATCACAATGCCGAATTTCCCGCTGCGTTCGATCAACTCCCGTGACCACGCGCTTTTGTCTACCACAATCGCGATACGCGGGGGCTCAAATTCCACCGGCATAGACCATGCGGCGGCCATGACGTTGCGACGATCGATGGTCTCATCCCGGCTGGTGATGAGCACGGTTGGACCGTGATTCAGAAGACGGCTGGCATGGCGTAATTCAACAGGGCGAAAGTGGTTCATAGGATCTCCTCATGTACACGATGAGTATGACGAAAAAGCACTTTTGCGCATATGCATAAGGGAAAATAGTTTATAAACAGGGGATATCACATCCTGGAGCAAATCATGTCCCCATTTCTGAGTGCTTATTTCGCCCGCACGGGCTGGCAGCAGCCCGTGCAGGTTGATATCGATACCCTGCGGGGGCTGCATTTACACCATAACTGCGCAATCCCTTTCGAAAATATCGATGTTGTTTTGCCGCGGGAAATCCATCTGGACGACGGGTGTCTGGTGGATAAACTGGTCACCGCGCGTCGGGGGGGGTATTGCTTCGAGCAAAACGGCCTGTTTGAGCGGGTGTTGCGCGAAGTCGGGTTTACGGTGCGCAGCGTGCTGGGGCGGGTTGTACTGGCTAATCCGTCGCAGATGCCGCCACGCACGCACCGGTTGCTGCTGGTTGAGCTGAACGGCGAGCGCTGGATCGCCGATGTGGGATTTGGCGGACAAACGCTGACGGCGCCGATTCGTTTGATCGCCAACGAGGAACAGGAAACCCCACACGGGCGTTATCGTTTGCTGAGCGAGGGTAACGACTGGGTACTGCAATTCCGCCATCACGAGCACTGGCAGTCGATGTACCACTTCGACCTGGCGACCCAGTACTTCAACGATTACGTGATGGGAAACTTCTGGTCGGCGCACTGGCCGCAGTCCCATTTCCGTCATCACCTGCTGATGTGTCGCCACCTGCCGGACGGGGGCAAGCTGACGCTGACAAACTTTAATTTTACCCACTGGCAGAACGGTCATATGGAGGAGCAGATCCATTTGCCGGATGCGGAGGCGCTGTATAAGCTGATGCAGGCGCGGTTTGGCCTGGGCGTTGATGACCCGAAGCACGGCTTTACCCTGGCCGAGCTGACGGCCGTGATGGCGGGGTTTGATACGCATCCACAGGCAGGGAAATAGCCCGGTGGCGGCTACGCCTTACCGGGCCTACAGCGGCTTGAAACGTAGGTCGGGTAAGGCGTAGCCGCCACCCGACAAAATCAACGGCGCGATCTCACTACCTGATACCGACGGGTGAAGTACTCAAACGGCGCGCTCCACACGTGCACCAGGCGGGTGAACGGGAAGATAAGGAAGATCGTCATCCCCAGCACCAGATGCACGCGGAAGATCGGCGCGACGCCGCTTAGCATTTCTGACGAGCCTCCCTTAAACGTCACGATCCCCTGCGCCCAGCCGACCAGCTTCATCATCTCGCTTCCGTCAGGATACTGAGCGGAGAAAGGAATGGTCGACAGCCCAAGGATGCACTGAAGCAGCAGGATACTCATGATGATAATATCCGGAGTGGTGGACGTGGCACGCACCCGCTGGTTGAACAAGCGGCGGTAAAGCAGCATAGACCCGCCAACCAGCGTCAATACGCCGCACACACCACCCGCCATCATCGCCAGCTGCTGCTTAACCGCGACGGGTAAAAACCAGGCGTACATCCAGTGTGGGGTTAACATGCCGAACAAATGCCCGAAGAAGATCCCCAAAATCCCGATATGAAACAGGTTAGAGCCCCAGTTCATACCGCGTTTGCTGAGCATCTGGCTCGACGAGGCGCGCCAGGTGTACTGCCCGTAGTCGTAGCGCAACCAGCTGCCAAGGAAAAAGACGGTGGCGCAGATGTACGGATAAATGTCATAGAAAAACACGTTCAGGTAATGTGTCATTTTGGGCCTCCGGCGCTGACGTCCACGTACTGCGGCGCGACGTCCTGGCTAAAGCGTCGTTGATATTGCTGTATCGGCGAGCTGTCGCACGATGTGGCGTTGTCTTCGATAAACTTCACCTGTTCCTCTTCCCACACGGCGTCCAGCGCCTGACGGGTATCATCCCGTTTTTCACCAGACACCTGCTTCGCCACGCTGTCGCTGGAAAGCCGTGTACCGGCCATCGTCAGCAGGGCATCAAACAGCTGGTAATGCGCCACCTGGCGCTGTTTCAGCCGGCCGCCAATCAGCGCCAGGATCGGCGCGACGTTTTGCAGCCCTTCACGCGCCTCGTCATCGCTGACGATACTGAGATATTCCAGATAGAGCGGCAGATAGTCCGGCAGCTCGCGGCAGTCCAGCTGGAGCCCGGCTTTCTCATACTGGCTCATCAGGTCGACCATCGCCTGACCGCGATCGCGGGACTCGGCGTGAACGTGTTCGAACAGCAGTAGCGAGGTTGCGCGCCCCCGTTCAAACACTTCGCACCATTCGGCCTGCTTATCCAGCAGAGGGGCGCTCAGATGCTGCTGCGCAAACGACAGCAGCATGGGCGCGTCCTGTTCCACCAGGGAAAGCGCTTCGTCACGGTTTTCCCACAGCAGCTCATCGGGATACTCAATGAGCAGCGCGATGATTTTGAGGATTTGCATTACTCTCCCTCCCCGTGATCGCGCACTTCGGTGATGTTGATCGCGTCGATGCGGCTGCTGTTGAAGAGGTTGAATTTGGTGTCGGAGCCGTGGCAGCCGTCGCCAAAGGTGAAGCCGCAGCCGTTTTTCTCCGGGAAGGCGTCGCGCGCCATTTCGCGGTGGCTGGTCGGGATCACGAAGCGGTCTTCGTAGTTGGCAATCGCCAGGTAGCGATACATCTCTTCTACTTGTTCTTCCGTCAGGCCGACCTCTTCGATGGCGCGGGTGTCGGTCACGCCTTCCACGGTCTGGGAACGCTTGTAGTGGCGCATCGCCATCATGCGCTTCAGGGCGCGCAGCACCGGACCGGTATCGCCCGCGCTGAGCATGTTTGCCAGGTACTGCACCGGAATGCGCAGGCTTTCGACCGCAGGCAGCACGCCGTCGCTCTGCGGCAGACCACCCGCGTCGGCGTAGGACTGAATCGGTGACAGTGGCGGCACATACCAGACCATTGGCAGGGTGCGGTATTCCGGATGCAGCGGCAGGGCAAGCTTCCAGTCCATCGCCATTTTGTAAACCGGGGAACGCTGTGCCGCGTCGATGACGTTCTGCGGAATACCCTGTTTCAGCGCTTCCTCAATCACCGCCGGATCGTTCGGGTTAAGGAACACGTCGCACTGGCGCTCGTACAGATCGGTTTCATGCTCGGTGCTGGCCGCCTCTTCAATGCGGTCCGCGTCATACAGCAGCACGCCAAGGTAGCGGATGCGCCCGACGCAGGTTTCCGAGCAGACGGTCGGCTGGCCGGACTCAATGCGCGGGTAGCAGAAGATGCACTTCTCTGACTTGCCGCTCTTCCAGTTGAAGTAGATTTTCTTGTACGGGCAGCCGCTGATGCACAGACGCCAGCCGCGGCATTTGTCCTGGTCAATCAGCACAATGCCGTCCTCTTCACGCTTGTAAATCGCACCGCTCGGGCAGGTGGCAACGCAACTGGGGTTCAGACAGTGCTCGCACAGGCGCGGCAGGTACATCATGAAGGTGTTTTCAAACTGGCCGTACATCTCCTTCTGGATCTTCTGGAAATTGCGGTCGCGGGCGCGTTTTTCGAACTCGCCGCCCAGCAGCTCTTCCCAGTTGGGCCCCCATTCGATTTTATCCATTCGCTTGCCGTCAATCAGCGAGCGCGGGCGGGCGGTAGGGAGGTGATCGCCCTCTGGCGCGCGGTGCAGATCCTGGTAATCGAAGGTGAAGGGTTCATAGTAATCGTCAATCTGCGGCAGGACGGGGTTAGCGAAAATCTTCGACAGCACGCCCATTTTGCCGCCGAGGCGCGGGGTCAGCTTGCCGTGAATACCGCGGATCCAGCCGCCTTGCCACTCATCCTGATCTTCCCAGTTTTTCGGATAGCCGATACCCGGTTTGGTTTCGACGTTATTGAACCACGCGTACTCCATCCCTTCGCGCCCGGTCCAGACGTTCTTACAGGTGACCGAGCAGGTGTGGCAGCCAATGCATTTATCGAGATTCAGAACCATGCCAACCTGTGAGCGTATTTTCATTTTTTCGCCTCCTGTACCTGATCCCGACCTTCGCCGTCCAGCCAGTTAATGTTTTTCATTTTACGGATCATGATGAACTCGTCGCGGTTCGAGCCGACGGTGCCGTAATAGTTGAAGCTGTACGCCAGCTGCGCGTAGCCGCCGATCATGTGGGTCGGTTTCGGGCAGACACGGGTGACCGAGTTGTGGATCCCGCCGCGCCGTCCGGTTACTTCTGACCCCGGAATGTTCAGAATGCGCTCCTGAGCGTGGTACATCATGGTCATGCCCGGCGGCACGCGCTGGCTGACCACCGCGCGGGCGGTGAGGGCGCCGTTGGCGTTAAAAGCTTCGATCCAGTCGTTGTCCTCTATGCCCAGCTCGCGCGCGTCGGTTTCGCTGATCCAGACGATTGGCCCTCCGCGCGACAGGGTCTGCATCAGCAGGTTTTCGCTGTAGGTGGAGTGAATGCCCCATTTCTGGTGCGGCGTCAGGAAGTTAAGCGCTTTTTCCGGGAATCCGTTCGGCGGGATTTCGCGCATATGGGTAACGCTGCGGGTGTCAATCGGTGGACGATAAGCCACCAGACTCTCCCCGAAGGCGCGCATCCAGTCATGATCCTGATACAGCTGCTGGCGGCCCGAAATCGTGCGCCACGGGATCAGCTCGTGAACGTTGGTATAGCCTGCGTTATAGGAGACGTGCTCGCTCTCAAGGCCGGACCACGTCGGGCTGGAGATGATTTTGCGCGGCTGCGCCTGAATATCGCGGAAGCGGATTTTCTCATCTTCTTTGTTCAGCGCCAGATGAGTGTGATCGCGCCCGGTCAGTTCGCCGAGGGCTTCCCAGGCTTTGACCGCGACCTGACCGTTGGTTTCCGGCGCAAGGGCGAGGATCACCTCTGAAGCGTCAATGGCGGTCTCGATGCGCGGGCGACCTTTCGCCGGGCCGTCGAGCTTGACGTAGTTGAGCTTGCCGAGGAAATCGACCTCGTTCTGGGTGTTCCACGATATGCCTTTTCCGCCGTTACCGAGCTTGTCCAGCAGCGGCCCAAGGGCCGTAAAGCGCTCGTAGGTTTCCGGGTAGTTACGCTCGACCACGGCGATGTTCGGTGCCGTTTTGCCGGGGAGCAGATCGCATTCGCCTTTGCGCCAGTCCTGAATATCAAACGGCTGCGACAGTTCCCCCGGTGAATCATGCTGTAGCGGCTGTAGCACCACGTCAGTTTCGGTGCCGAGATGCCCTACGCACACTTCAGAGAACACTTTGGCGATGCCCTTGTAAATCTCCCAGTCGCTGCGGGACTCCCACGCCGGGTCAACGGCGGCGGAAAGCGGGTGAATAAACGGATGCATGTCCGAGGTATTCATGTCGTCTTTTTCATACCAGGTGGCGGTCGGGAGGACGATATCCGAGAACAGGCAGGTGCTGGACATGCGGAAGTCGAGCGTCACCAGCAGATCCAGCTTGCCCTCAATGGCGGCGGTTTGCCATTCCACCTCTTCAGGTTTCACGTCGTCCGTTGAGCCTAAATCCTCACCCTGGATACCGCTTTCGGTGCCAAGCAGGTATTTCAGCATGTATTCATGGCCTTTCCCGGACGAGCCAAGCAGGTTAGAACGCCAGACAAACAGGTTGCGCGGGTGGTTCTTACCGTTATCCGGCTGTTCGCATGCGAAGCGAATATCACCCGATTTTAACGCCTGCACGGTGTAATCCTGCGGCGACATCCCGGCGGCGTCGGCGCGAGCTTTCACGTGCAGCGGGTTGAGGTTGAGCTGCGGCGCGGAAGGGAGCCAGCCCATGCGCTCGGCGCGGACGTTGAAATCAATCAGGTGACCGGTAAACTTCGATGCGTCTGCAAGGGGAGAAAGCAACTCCTGGGCGGTGAGCTTCTCATAGCGCCACTGGCTGGCGTGGTTGTAGAAGTACGATGTGCTGTTCATCTGGCGCGGCGGACGGTTCCAGTCCAGCGCGAAGGCCAGCGGCAGCCAGCCGGTTTGCGGGCGCAGCTTCTCCTGGCCCACGTAGTGCGACCAGCCGCCGCCGCTCTGCCCGACGCAGCCGCAGAAGACCAGCATGTTGATCATCCCGCGGTAGTTCATGTCCATGTGGTACCAGTGGTTCACACCGGCCCCGAGGATGATCATCGAACGACCGTGAGTTTTGTGCGCCGTGTCGGCAAATTCACGGGCGATTTTTTCTATCAGATAAGCGGGGACGCCGGTAATTTGTTCGCCCCAGGCCGGGGTGTAGGCTTTTATCTCGGCGTAGTTTGTCGCCGCGTTACTGTCTTCCAGACCGCGATCGAGGCCGTAGTTTGCCAGCACCAGATCGTACACGCTAACCACGCGTCTCTGGCTGCCGTCGGCCAGCGTCAGGGTTTTACTCGGTACGCGGCGCGTCAGCACCGGCTCCTGCTTCACGCTGCGGAAATGCGGATTCTCGTTGCCCCCGAAGTAAGGGAAGGCCACGTCTGCCACGCTGTCGTGGGTGATGAGCAGGGAAAGCGTCAGCTCGGTTTCCTGTCCTGCTGCCAGCGACTCCAGGTTCCATTTGCCTTTTTCACCCCAGCGGAAGCCGATGGAACCATTCGGCGCCACCAGATTTCCGGCCACGTCAAAGGCGATGGTTTTCCACTCCGGATTATTGGTTTCACCCAGCCCGTCGGCCAGATCCGACGCGCGCAGCATGCGGCCCGGCACCACGCGACCGTCAGCCTGTTCATCCAGCAGGACCAGCATCGGCATGTCGGTGTAGCGGCGGCAATAGTTGAGGAAGTACTCGCTCGGGTTATCGAGGTGGAACTCTTTAAGGATCACATGGCCCATCGCCATGGCAAGGGCGCTGTCGGTACCCTGTTTGGGGGCCAGCCACTGGTCGCTGAGCTTCGCCACCTCCGAGAAGTCCGGCGTAATGGCGACGGTCTTGGTGCCCTTGTAACGCACTTCGGTAAAAAAGTGGGCGTCCGGGGTGCGCGTCTGCGGCACGTTCGAGCCCCAGGCAATGATATAGCTGGAGTTGTACCAGTCCGCCGATTCCGGCACGTCTGTCTGTTCGCCCCAGGTCATCGGCGACGCCGGAGGCAGATCGCAGTACCAGTCATAGAAGCTCAGGCAGGTGCCGCCGAGCAGGGAGAGATAGCGCGTACCGGCGGCATAAGAGACCATCGACATGGCCGGGATGGGGGAAAAACCGGCTACCCGATCCGGGCCGTAGTTTTTGATGGTCCAGACGTTGGCGGCAGCAATCAGCTGGTTAAGCTCTTTCCAGTTTGAGCGGATAAAACCGCCTTTTCCGCGCGCTTTCCTGTAGCTCTGCGCTTTCTGCGGATCGTTCTGGATGGCATCCCAGGCCAGCACCGGATCGGTATGCTGCGCCAGCGCCTCGCGCCAGAGTTCGATCAGCCTGCGGCGTACCAGCGGGTACTTGAGACGGTTGGCGCTGTAGAGATACCAGGAGTAGCTTGCGCCACGCGGGCAGCCGCGAGGTTCGTGGTTAGGTAGGTCAGGGCGGGTGCGCGGGTAGTCGGTCTGCTGGGTTTCCCAGGTCACCAGGCCATTTTTGACATAAATCTTCCAGCTACAGGAGCCGGTGCAGTTAACGCCGTGGGTGGATCGCACAATTTTATCGAACTGCCAGCGCTGACGGTAGCTGTCCTCCCAGTCGCGGTTGGTGTGGTACACCTGCCCGTGCCCATCGGCGAAACTGTCGCCTTTTGTTTTGAAGTAACGGAAGCGGTCCAACAGTTTGCTCATGACATTTCTCCTGCTTCGATAGCATGGCCGGAGGGTGAGACATCACGCTCCGGCGAAGAGGTAGTTATTATTTTTGTGAGGATTTGCGGCCGTACACCAGCCAGGTGACGAGCACGCAGACGATGTAAAACACGAGGAAGACTTTCATGGCGCCCACCGGGGAACCGGTCATCGCCAGGGATGTGCCAAAGGCTTTGGGAATAAAGAACCCGCCTACCGCACCGATGGCAGAGATAAAGCCCAGCGCGGCAGCCGTTTCGGTCACCGCTTCATGCTGTGCCTGTTCGTCGCTCCCGCCCTGTTTTTTCACGCGGTCGAGGGTGATTTGGCGAAAGATAATCGCGATCATCTGGAAGGTCGAGCCGCTGCCCAGGCCTGCGGTGAGGAACAGGCCCATAAAGACCAGATAGAAGGCGATAAAACTGCCTGAACCAGACCCGGGGAGCGTCAGGAAAATCAGGGCGCTAAAGATGGCCATAAAGACGAAGTTGATCAGCGTCACCCGTACGCCGCCCAGCCTGTCTGAAATCATTCCGCCAGCCGAACGCGCCAGAGCGCCGATCAGCGGGCCAAAGAAGGCGAGGTGGAGGATATTTACGTCCGGAAACTGGGTTTTCGACAGCATAGCAAAGCCTGCCGAGAAACCGATAAACGAGCCGAAGGTTGCCAGATAAAGCAGGCTCAGCAGCCAGAGGTGAAAGCGCTTAAGCACCGGAAGCTGGCTGGCAATGGACGCTTTCGAGCTGGCGATGTCGTTCATGCCAAAAAACGCCGCAAGGGTAGCAAGAATCAGCAGCGGGGCCCAGATCCACGCCGCGTTCGCCAGCCACATCGTCGAGCCATCCTCCTGGGGGACGCCGTGAACGCCGAGGAAGGTAAACATCGGCAGAAAAATCACCAGCGGCGCAACCAGCTGCATCACGCTCACGCCCAGGTTACCCAGCCCGCCGTTAATGCCCAGCGCGCTGCCCTGTCTGGCTTTCGGGAAGAAGAAGCTGATGTTTCCCATGCTGGAAGCGAAGTTGGCGCCGGCAAAACCGCACAGCAGTGCGATGATGATAAAGACCCAGTAAGGCGTGGCGGTATTCTGGATGGCGATCCCAAGCCAGACACAGGGTACGACCAGGATAACGGTACTTAACACGGTCCAGTAACGTCCGCCAAATATCGGCACCATAAAAGAGTAGGGGACACGCAATATCGCGCCGGAAAGAGAAGGTAATGCCGTTAGCATAAAAAGCTGATCGGTGCTGAAATTAAATCCGACCTTATTAAGATTTACCGCAATAGCGCTAAACAACATCCATACACAAAACGCGAGAAGCAAACACGCCACGGAAATCCACAGGTTTCTACGTGCGATATGTTTCCCTTTATTCTCCCAAAATTGCGCGTTTTCCGGTTTCCAGTTACTCAACAGATGCTGATTACTCTTCTCGCTTTGATGTGACATATCACCCTCTTGCTTACCCAAATGGAGAGAAAAAAGAAGTGAAAACAGAAAGATACCTTTCGGCAGTTTGTAGAAATTTTTGGATGTTATGGGATACATCTGAAAGGATAGATAAAAAAGCGAATCCCTGAGTTTGGAATGGGAATCAGGGTTCGCTTTATGTGTTACTAATTGTAACTGTTTGCGGAAATTAATACCCCGATGGGAGTATTAAAACAATTCGAGGGAAATAAGCTTATCCAGATGCTTATTAAATGCCGCGTCGTCCATTTCAGGCATATTTAATACGTATATGCCATCCAGGCCACATACCAGACCAATTAAACGCCAGGCGATATTTTCCGGCTGGTCAGCAAGCGTAAAGGCGTTGGCCTCCGCCCCGGCGCGGATAATCGCGACCGTTTCCTGGTGCCACATCTCCATGGTCAAAACGTAGGCGCCTTTGATATCGCTATCCCGGCTGGCAAGAATTTGCGCCTCCCGCCACAGTCGAATATAAGGCTCAAACCCGCCGTCATCGCTGCCGAGCATGGCATGCAGGCGCTCGCGCCAGCCGGCGTTTTCGCCAACGATTTCAGCATCCAGCAAATCGCGGATTAGCCGGACAAACGCCAGCGACTTAAGCTCGCCCGCCGACGCAAAGTGGTGATGCACCTGCCCGGTGGCGACGCCCGCTTCGGTGGCGATGCGGCGCACGGTCATCGCAGCGAATCCTTCGGTCAGCGCCACGCGCATCGCGGCCTGGAGGATCTCTTCCCGCCGCTCGTCCTTGCTCAGATAACGCATAATTTCTCACTCTCAATGGCAACGAAACGAGTGTAACAAAGAGCTGGACAAGTGTTCAACTTTACGTAGGATCGCATTCTGGACATGTGTCCAGTTTTTAACTGAAAAGGAAATTTATGTTTCGTCAGTGGTTAGCGTTAGTGATTATCGTGCTGGTGTATATCCCGGTGGCGATTGACGCGACGGTGCTGCACGTGGCGGCGCCAACATTGAGCATGACGCTGGGTGCCAGCGGCAACGAATTGCTGTGGATTATTGATATTTACTCGCTGGTGATGGCGGGGATGGTGCTGCCTATGGGCGCGCTGGGGGATCGCATTGGCTTCAAGCGCCTGCTGATGATCGGCAGCGTGCTGTTTGGCCTGTCTTCGTTAGCGGCGGCTTTTGCGCCTTCCGCGGGCTGGCTGATTGCCGCCCGCGCGTCGCTGGCGATAGGGGCGGCGATGATCATCCCGGCAACGCTTGCAGGGATCCGCACCCTGTTTACTGACGCGCGGCACCGTAATATTGCCCTCGGCGTCTGGGCGGCCGTTGGGTCGGGCGGCGCGGCGTTTGGCCCGCTGATTGGCGGCATGTTGCTGGAGCACTTTTACTGGGGGTCGGTGTTCCTGATTAACGTGCCGATCGTGCTGATCGTGGTTTCGCTTGCTGCGCGCTTTGTGCCTGCTCAGCAGGGGCGGCCCGAGCAGCCGCTCAATATCAGCCATGCCATTATGCTGATTGTGGCGATTTTACTGCTGGTCTATAGCGCCAAAATCGCCCTGAAAGGGGTGCTGTCGCCGTGGATGGTGGCCTGTACGCTGCTTACCGGGGCGGTGATGCTGTTTATCTTCGTCCGTATCCAGCTGCGCGCGCGCGTGCCGATGATCGACATGCGTCTGTTTTGCCATCGCATTATTTTAAGCGGCGTGGTCATGGCGATGACCGCCATGATTGCGCTGGTGGGCTTTGAACTGCTGATGGCGCAGGAGTTGCAGTTCGTGCATGGTTTTACGCCGTTTGAAGCAGGGATATTCATGCTGCCGGTGATGGTGGCGAGCGGATTTAGCGGGCCGATCGCGGGTGTGCTGGTCGGGCGTCTGGGGCTGCGCATTGTCGCGGCCGGAGGCATGGGGCTTAGCGCGGTCAGTTTTATCGGCCTGTCGACGCTCGATTTCAGCACCCAACAGTGGCAGGCGTGGAGCCTGATGGTGCTGCTGGGCTTCAGTGCCGCCAGCGCACTGCTGGCATCGACGTCAGCGATCATGGCTGCCGCGCCGAAAGAGAAAGCGGCCGCCGCAGGCGCGATCGAAACCATGTCCTACGAGCTGGGTGCTGGTCTGGGGATCGCCATTTTCGGTCTGCTGTTAACCCGCAGCTTTTCGGCGTCTATTGTACTGCCGCAAGGGCTGAGCGCGTCGCTGACAGATAAAGCCTCGTCGTCCATCGGTGAAGCGATGAAGGTGGCGCAGGAGCTGTCGCCGTCGCTGGCCGAGCCGGTGATGAAGGCGGCGAAAACCGCGTTCATCACCTCGCACAGCGTGGCCCTGGGCAGTGCGGGAGGCATGCTGCTGATTCTGGCGGTCGGGATCTGGTTTAGTCTGGCGAAGGTCGGAGGGCAGCAGTAATAAAAAAGGCCAGCCGCGAGGGCTGGCCTTTTGAACTAACAAATCTTAGAACTGGTAGGTCAGACCTACAGCTACGATGTTGTCGGTAGCCACTTTGGCATCTTTGGTGAACTGGCTGTCATCCACGAGGTTGATTTTGTAATCAACATAGGTGGACATGTTTTTGTTGAAGTAGTAGCTCGCGCCAACGTCAACGTATTCAACCAGGTCCTGGTCGCCATAAGAACCGATGTCTTTACCTTTGGATTTCAGGTAAGCGATGGACGGACGCAGACCGAAGTCGAACTGGTACTGAGCCACAACTTCGAAGTTCTGCGCTTTGTTGGCAACGTGACCGTTACCGAACGCCGTCATGTTGCGGGTTTCAGAGTAGGTGGTTGCCAGGTAGATGTTGTTCGCATCGTACTTCAGGCCAGCAGCCCAGACTTCTGCGTTTTCGCCACCGGCGTTCAGGTTGCTTGCAGCACGAACCTGACGGTCGGTACGGTCAGATTTCGCGTAGGTCGCACCCACACCGAAGCCGTCGAATTCATAGGTAGAAGACAGACCCCAGCCGTCACCGTTGGATTCGGTGATATCGTCACGGTCGTTTTTACCCTGGTACTGAGCAGCCACGTTCAGGCCGTCAACCAGACCAAAGAAGTCGGTGTTACGGTAGGTTGCAACGCCAGTGGTACGGCCGGTCATGAAGCCGTCAGTCTGCGTCCAGGTATCGCCACCGAACTCTGGCAGAACGTCAGTCCATGCGCCGATGTCATAAGCCACACCGTAGTTACGACCGTAGTCGAAGGAACCGAATTCATCGAATTTCAGACCAGCGTACGCCAGACGGGTTTTGTTGCCGTCGGAACCTTGAGCTTCAGAGCGATTGCCCTTGAACTCATATTCCCACTGACCGTATCCGGTCAGCTGATCGTTGATCTGAGTTTCACCTTTGAAGCCCAGACGAACATACGTTTTGTCGCCGTCGCTACCAGCATCATCAGAAAAATAGTGCAGACCAGTAACTTTGCCGTACAGATCCAGTTTGTTACCGTCTTTGTTAAAAACTTCAGCCGCGTTAACAACGCCAGCTGCCAACATGGAAGTCACTGCCACTGCAACTAATTTAAGTTTCATCTTAAATAATCCTTATAATTTTATTTAGGTATTTCCTAAGCCACCTGAGCGATTTTTAAACGAGGCTTATCGTCAATGGCAGACTATTTTTAAAATTCCGTAGACTGCTTTCAATAATAAGTTTCAAAATATTAAAGATAATTTCAATTAGTGTGATCCTGATCGGATAAATTGCCCTTAAATCGGCCAGTCAGGTTAATATATAGACATAAAGTGATTATTAACTAATCAAGATAATATGGCTGTGAATAGTTGTCGGACGTTTTAGTTTTTTGGTGGGATTAAAAGGGTTTGGCAGGGAATGTCAAAGCATGTGGCAGAATAACCTTTTTTAAAACAGTTGATTATAAATTTCTCGGGAAACCAGAACCTGTTTTTTAAGAGAAATATTCAGAAATAAACTATTGCACTTTGTGCTATATAGCGCGGGAATATTGGCGCTGAATTAATTACCTGCGTTGTCAGTTTATGTCAATTTCCACAACAACTCTGGCTTTCTGACAGCACTCTATACAGAAATTTAATTACTCTCTAATGTTACGAACCATATTCGAGGGTGTGATCACATATTAAAATATTGTTAATATTTTGCCGGGCATATTCGGTACCCGGCAAAAATAAAAATGCTATTTGCGGGTGGCATACCAGCACAGTAACGATCCGGCGCACACCATCAATGCCCCTTGCCAGAATGAGAGTGAAAGCGGAGAACTCAGCAGAATAGCCGCCAGTGCGGCGGAAAGAACTGGCGTGAAATAAGAGACAGCCGCAAGCACCGTGACGTTACCGTGAAGAATACCGATATTCCAGGCGGCGTAGCCAAAGCCAAGCGCAACCCCACACATCAATAGCTTCACCACAACCGGGACGCTGAACACCATTTCGGGCTGATCGCTGACGGCATATTTGACCCACAGGCTCAGGGCGGTCAGCAGGACGAAAAGGGTAATGCCATTTTGCCCTTTGGCATACTTGCTGGTGACGGTGCAGTAGGCGGCCCAGATAAAAGCGCCAGCAAACGCCAGCCCATAACTTAGCGGACTGGAAACGACGTTCTGCATGATGTCATTCAGTTGCAGACCGTTTTCGCCACCTAAAACCCAGCACACACCCAACAGCGAGATGAGAAGCCCAGGGATCACCCACAGGGTGGTTTTTTGCCCGTTGAACAAAATCGCGAACGCAATCGTCAGGCTTGGCCACAGATAATTGACCATACCGACTTCAATCGCCTGTGAGCGCGTCGCGGCATATCCCAGCGACAGGGCCAGGCACATCTCATAGCTGACAAACAGGATGCTGCCCGCAATGAGATAGCGCATGGAAAAACGCCGAAGATCGGGAAAACCCACCGTCACCAGACACAACAGCCCGCTGACGGTGTAAATCATCGCCGCGCCGCCCACCGGGCCCAGTCCTTCACTGACGCTGCGGATGAGACCCACCATGGTGCTCCACAACAATATGGCCGCCAGGCCTGTCAGCGTTGCTCTTTTTCTGTCCATTACCCTGCCAGTCTTCTAAAAATCAAAGGGAAAACTTATAGCATCTATTTGCTACACCTGGCGAATTTTCAAAGAGCCTGTTAACCCGAAAGGATTAGCAAATCGTACCGGCAGTGACTATTAAGGGGGCGAAGTCTGACGACCTTGATTTGACGCAAAAAAAACAGGGACTTTGCTGTTAGTTTGCGGCGCGAAGTCTTATCAGATAACGAGGACAGCAATGGACGTCAGCCGCAGACAATTTTTTAAAATCTGCGCGGGCGGTATGGCCGGAACAACAGCCGCAATGCTGGGATTCGCTCCCAAAATGGCGCTGGCTCAGGCACGCAACTATAAACTGCTGCGTGCGAAAGAGATCCGTAACACCTGCACATACTGCTCCGTGGGTTGTGGGCTATTAATGTATAGCCTGGGTGATGGCGCAAAGAACGCCAAAGAAGCGATTTATCATATTGAAGGGGACCCGGACCATCCGGTGAGCCGCGGGGCGCTTTGCCCGAAAGGGGCGGGGCTGCTGGACTACGTCCACAGTGAAAACCGTCTGCGCTACCCGGAATATCGTGCGCCGGGCTCTGACAAATGGCAGCGTATCTCCTGGGACGAAGCCTTCTCCCGAATTGCAAAACTGATGAAAGCGGATCGCGACGCCAACTTTATTGAGAAGAACGAGCAGGGCATCACGGTAAACCGCTGGACCTCCACCGGGATGCTGTGTGCCTCTGCGGCAAGTAATGAGACCGGCATGTTGACGCAAAAATTTGTGCGCTCCCTCGGCATGCTGGCGGTTGATAACCAGGCGCGCGTCTGACACGGACCAACGGTAGCAAGTCTTGCTCCAACATTTGGTCGCGGTGCGATGACCAACCACTGGGTTGATATCAAAAACGCTAACGTCGTGGTGGTAATGGGCGGTAACGCCGCTGAGGCCCATCCGGTGGGATTCCGCTGGGCGATGGAAGCGAAAAACAACAACGATGCGACGCTGATTGTCGTCGATCCACGCTTTACGCGTACGGCATCGGTGGCTGATATCTATGCGCCGATCCGCTCCGGTACGGACATCACGTTCCTTTCCGGCGTGCTGTTGTACCTGATCGAAAATAACAAAATTAACGCGGAATACGTTAAGCATTACACCAATGCCGGCCTGCTGGTACGGGAAGATTTCGCCTTCGAAGATGGCCTCTTCAGCGGCTATGACGCCGGGAAACGTCAGTACGATAAATCGTCCTGGAACTATCAGTTCGACGAAAACGGCTACGCGAAACGCGATGAGACCCTGAGCGATCCGCGCTGCGTGTGGAACTTGCTGAAACAGCACGTTTCCCGCTATACGCCGGACGTGGTGGAAAACATCTGCGGTACGCCGAAAGCGGACTTCCTGAAAGTATGTGAAGTGCTGGCTTCCACCAGTGCCGCCGACAGAACCACTACATTCCTGTACGCGCTGGGCTGGACGCAGCATACCGTGGGCGCGCAGAACATCCGTACCATGGCGATGATCCAGCTGCTGCTCGGCAACATGGGGATGGCCGGTGGCGGCGTGAACGCCCTGCGCGGGCACTCTAACATTCAGGGCTTAACCGACCTCGGCCTGCTGTCGACCAGCCTGCCGGGTTACCTGACCCTGCCGTCCGAGAAGCAGACCGACTGGCAAAGCTGGCTTGACGCCAACACGCCAAAAGCGACGCGTCCGGACCAGGTGAACTACTGGAGTAACTATCCGAAGTTTGCCGTCAGTCTGATGAAATCGTTCTACGGCGACGCGGCGCAGAAAGAGAATGACTGGGGCTTTGAGTGGTTGCCGAAATGGGACCAGGCTTACGATGTCATCAAGTATTTCAATATGATGGATAAGGGCGACGTCACGGGGTATATCTGCCAGGGCTTTAACCCGGTAGCGTCATTCCCGGATAAAAACAAAGTCGTTCGCAGCCTGAGCAAGCTGAAGTACATGGTGGTTATCGATCCGCTGGTCACCGAAACGTCTACGTTCTGGCAGAACCACGGTGAATCAAACGATGTCGATCCGGCAGCGATTCAGACCGAGGTGTTCCGCCTGCCGTCGACCTGCTTTGCGGAAGAGGACGGTTCTATTGCCAACTCTGGCCGCTGGTTACAGTGGCACTGGAAAGGTCAGGATGCGCCCGGCGAAGCGCGTAATGACGGCGAAATTCTGGCCGGGATTTACCATCGTCTGCGCGAGATGTACCGCGCCGAAGGCGGCAAAGGCGCTGAGCCGCTGCTGAAGATGAGCTGGAACTACAAGCAGCCGGATCATCCTGAGTCCGAAGAGGTGGCAAAAGAGAACAACGGCGTGGCGCTGGCCGACCTGTACGATGCCAACGGCAATCTGGTGGCGAAGAAAGGACAGCTGCTCAATAGCTTCGCGCTGTTGCGTGACGACGGTACCACGGCCTCTTCCTGCTGGATCTACACCGGCAGCTGGACGGAGCAGGGTAACCAGATGGCCAACCGCGATAACGCCGATCCGTCAGGCCTGGGCAATACCCTGGGCTGGGCATGGGCGTGGCCGTTGAACCGCCGCGTACTGTACAACCGTGCCTCCGCAGACGTGAACGGTAAGCCGTGGGATCCGAAACGCATGCTGATCGAGTGGAACGGCACGAAGTGGACGGGGAACGATATCCCGGACTTCAACACCGCCGCGCCGGGCAGCAACACCGGGCCGTTTATCATGCAGCCGGAAGGGCTGGGACGTCTGTTTGCTATCGACAAACTGGCGGAAGGGCCGTTCCCGGAACACTACGAGCCGATGGAAACGCCGCTCGGCACTAACCCGCTGCACCCGAATGTGGTCTCCAGTCCGGTGGTACGCATCTACGAAGACGACGTGCTGCGTTTAGGTAAAAAGGACAAGTTCCCGTATGTCGGCACCACCTACCGCCTGACCGAGCATTTCCATACCTGGACCAAGCACGCGCGGCTTAACGCCATCGCGCAGCCGGAACAGTTTGTGGAGATAAGCGAAACGCTGGCGAAGGCGAAAGGCATTGCCAACGGCGATCGCGTGAAGGTCAGCAGCAAGCGCGGCTTTATTCGCGCGGTGGCGGTGGTCACCCGTCGTCTGCAAACGCTGAACGTGCATGGCCAGCAGGTGGAAACCGTCGGTATACCACTGCACTGGGGCTTTGAAGGGGTAGCGCAGAAAGGCTACATCGCCAATACCCTGACGCCAAACGTCGGCGATTCAAACTCGCAAACGCCGGAGTATAAAGCGTTTCTGGTCAACATCGAGAAAGCGTAAGGAGCGATTAAATGGCGATGGAAACACAAGACATTATTAAACGCTCCGCGACCAACCCGATAACGCCCGCGCCTCGTGCGCGGGATTACAAGGCAGAAGTCGCCAAGCTGATCGATGTCTCCTCCTGCGTGGGCTGTAAGGCCTGCCAGGTGGCCTGCTCGGAGTGGAACGATATTCGCGACGAGGTGGGGCACTGCGTTGGGGTCTATGACAATCCTGCTGATCTGAGCGCCAAGTCCTGGACGGTGATGCGCTTTAGCGAAACCGACCAGAATGGCAAGCTGGAGTGGCTGATCCGTAAAGACGGCTGTATGCACTGTGAAGATCCGGGCTGCCTGAAGGCATGCCCGTCTGCCGGGGCAATCATTCAGTACGCCAACGGGATCGTCGACTTCCAGCAGGATAACTGCATCGGCTGCGGTTACTGTATTGCAGGTTGTCCGTTTAATATCCCGCGCCTCAATAAAGAGGATAACCGGGTCTATAAATGCACGCTGTGCGTCGATCGCGTCAGCGTCGGCCAGGAGCCTGCCTGCGTGAAGACCTGTCCTACCGGGGCGATCCACTTCGGCACCAAAAAAGAGATGCTGGACGTGGCGCAGCAGCGGGTGGATAAGCTCAAAGCGCGCGGCTATGACAAGGCCGGGATTTATAACCCGCAGGGCGTGGGCGGTACGCACGTCATGTATGTTCTGCACCACAATGACCAGCCGGAGCTGTATCACAATCTGCCGAAAGATCCGGCGATCGATACCTCGATCAACCTCTGGAAAGGGGCGCTTAAGCCGCTCTCAGCGGCGGGCTTTATCGCCACCTTTGCCGGGCTGATTTATCACTACATCGGTATCGGGCCGAATAAAGAGGTGGATGACGACGAGGAGGAGCATCATGAATAAGTCGAAAATGATAGTGCGCACAAAATTTGTCGATCGCGCCTGTCACTGGACGGTGGTCATCTGCTTCTTCCTGGTGGCGGTATCCGGCATTTCGTTCTTTTTCCCGACGCTACAGTGGCTCACGGAAACCTTCGGGACACCGCAGATGGGGCGCATTCTGCATCCGTTCTTCGGCGTGCTGATTTTCGTGGTGCTGATGTTTATGTTCGTGCGTTTCGTTCATCACAACATCCCTGACAAGCAGGATATTCCCTGGATTAAAGGGATTGTTGAGGTTCTGAAAGGCAACGAGCATAAAGTCGCGAAGGTGGGCAAATACAACGCCGGGCAGAAGATGATGTTCTGGACCATCATGAGCATGATTTTCGTGCTGCTGGTAACCGGAGTGATTATCTGGCGTCCGTATTTTGCCCAATATTTCCCGATCCAGGTGGTGCGCTACGCACTGCTGATCCACGCGACCTCGGCCATTATTCTGATCCACGCCATCCTGATCCATATGTATATGGCCTTCTGGGTGAAAGGATCGATTAAAGGCATGATTGAAGGGAAGGTGAGCCGCCGCTGGGCGCAAAAACACCATCCGCGCTGGTATCGGGACGTCGAGCGTCTTGAAGCGCAAAAAGAGAGTTCGGAAGGGTTGAAGTAAACCTCGCGCCGTCGGCATTGTCCGGCGGCGCTGCACTTGCGCGGCTCTGAGCTACGTATTGGTAATTAACGCATCAATTCCTGCAAGAACACTACTTCTTGCACTGCGCAGATTACATACATAATTCTTATTATTAAGTTTCTTTGTCTCCACGTGTGTGATGTTGGCTGTATTAAGAAAATATGTCTGGAATTCAATGTTCACCAGTGGCGTTGCAGCGTTTGAATGTCCTCTTAAATGATTGTGATAGCTTAACGGTACAATAAGTCTCGTTGATAAGTCGTCATAAAAATCGTGCTGAATAATCATAAAATAGGGCTGGTATTCACGCGTTCTGTCTGATGGGTTGCGATAAACGTCAAACTGAAAACACATCAAAGCCCTCCAAAATAAGGGTCATCCGATAATAGCCCTGCTTTGGCCGTTAATTCATTCATCGCTTTAATAAATCCCTGATCCTGTTGATGCTGTCGCTTGTGCTCTGCTGTTGTAGAGAGTGGGCGAGGCTTTTTCCCCGTAAAAGGCTTTGTTGTAACACATCTTTCTGTGCGGTTCGGTTTCATGTTTTCTCCTTTGTTGGTGCGGTCATTATCAACCGCAGCCAACAAAAAACAATACTGTTTCCCCTGGTAATCTACATTATGCGAGCCGTCTTCCAGTAATATCAAAACCGCTCTGCAATATAGCGGAAGGGATATTTTGTAGGCTTCACTTTGCCGATCTTGCGTTTCGGTAAATCCACTTTGTCTACGTGAATTTCTTTATAGGGGATCTGGGAAAGCAGATGCGAAATAATATTCAGCCGCACCCGTTTTTTATCTTCTGAGCGCGCCACAAACCACGGCGCCCAGGCGGTGTCGGTCGCTTTAAACATCGCGTCGCGGGCGAGGGTATACTCATCCCACAGATTGAAAGATTTAATATCCATTGGAGACAGCTTCCAGATCTTGCGACCATCATTAATGCGATCGCGAAGGCGTCGCTCCTGCTCTTTTGGCGTTACTTCAAGCCAGTATTTCAACAAAATGATCCCGGCATCGACCATCGCTTTTTCCATCACCGGCGTTCCATCAAGAAATTTTTCGGCCTGCTCCTCGGTACAGAAACCCATGACTCTTTCCACGCCCGCACGGTTGTACCAGCTGCGGTCAAAAATAACGATTTCCCCGGCAGAGGGCAGATGGGGAACGTAACGCTGAAAATAGAGCTGACTTTTCTCTTTATCGGTGGGAGCCGGTAACGCAACAACGCGAAACACCCGAGGGCTGACGCGTTCGGTGATGGCTTTGATGACGCCGCCTTTACCGGCGCCGTCTCGTCCTTCAAAAACAATACAGACCTTTAACCCTTTGGCGACCACCCATTGCTGGAGCTTAACCAGTTCAACATGGAGGCGGCGAAGCTCTTGCTCGTACGCTTTGGTTTTGAGCGGCGCGTTTTTAACGACATCATCAACAACACGGGTTTTCTTCTTACTGACCATGGTGGGTCTCCCTTTGTATCCGGTCGCGGGATCGAGGCCGTACTAAGAGTGTAATCGGCCTGAATGAATGGATTAATGTGTCAGAAATCTGATTTGAACTGGTTCACCATACAAGTTTAATCAATAATGCACGCTGCATATTTTTTAACAGTGGTCGCGGTATGAAAAAGACAATTTTTTCGTTAGCACTGGGTACCTTTGGCCTGGGGATGGCTGAGTTTGGCATTATGGGCGTGCTGACCGAGCTGGCTCATGATACGGGCATTTCGATTCCCTCCGCCGGAAATATGATTTCGTTTTACGCTTTTGGCGTGGTGATCGGCGCGCCGATTGTGGCGCTGTTCTCCAGCAAATTTTCGCTGAAAACAACGCTGCTGTTTCTGGTGGCGATGTGCGTCGTCGGTAACGCGCTCTTTACCTTCTCTGACTCCTACGTGGGGCTGGCGGCGGGGCGCTTAATCTCTGGTTTCCCGCATGGCGCGATTTTCGGAGTGGGGGCGATAATCCTGTCAAAAATCGCGCCGCCGGGTAAAGTGACGGTCGCTGTGGCCGGGATGATTGCCGGGATGACCGTTGCCAACCTGCTTGGCGTGCCGCTCGGGACGTGGCTGGGACATGAATTTAACTGGCGTTACACCTTCTTTTTGATTGCGGTCTTTGACGCGCTGGTGATCCTGTCTGTTCTGCTGTGGGTGCCTGACATTCACGACACGACAACCACCCGGCTGGCAGAACAATTCCACTTCCTGAAGAAACCGGAACCGTGGCTGATTTTTGCCGCTACGATGTTTGGCAATGCCGGGGTGTTTGCCTGGTTTAGCTTCGTGAAGCCGTTTATGGTCAACGTGTCAGGCTTTTCTGAGGGCGTCATGACCGTGATCATGATGCTGATGGGGCTGGGCATGGTGCTGGGAAATGTCTTCAGCGGCAAGCTGTCGTCACGCTTTAGCCCGCTGCGCATTGCTGCCACCACCGACCTGGTGATTGTGGCTTCGCTGCTGGCGTTGTTTGCCTTTGGCGAGCTTAAAACAGCTTCACTGGTCATGGGATTTGTCTGCTGCGCCGGGCTGTTTGCGCTCTCTGCGCCGCTGCAAATTCTGCTGCTGCAAAATGCGAAAGGCGGCGAGATGCTGGGGGCCGCAGGCGGGCAAATGGCGTTTAACCTCGGCAGCGCAATTGGCGCCTATTTCGGTGGATTGATGATTACGCTCGGCTTTAGCTGGAGCTATGTCACGCTGCCGGCCGCGATTTTATCCTTCTCTGCGATGACCTCTCTGCTGATGTATGGTTATTTATGTGCCAAAAAGCGTCAGGCCAACGCAGGTGCGCTGGCCTGATTACACACTTTGCCCGCTGGTCGCGGGCGCAGAAGGGGACTAAACGAATTTCGCTAGCGGGTCAGCGGCGGCAAAAGCGACCGCTTTGTCTGCTGCTGGCGGGTAAATCAGTTCGTTGGTGATGGCGACTTTGATCTTTTTGCCTTCCTCGCGCACGGATTTAACGCGCTGTTCCCAGCCCTCGGTGTATACCGCGCCCCAGCCACCCAAATCCAGACAGGTGACGTAGTTCACCTGACGGTAAGGGTACGGCTCCAGATTTAACAGGCTGGCCGCCGCGTTGTGTCCGGCGAATTTCCCCAGCTGGATCGCGTGCTGGCAGGTCATCAGCGCCGTGTTGCCCGCATCGTCCGTTTTGGCGTGCGCCATATCACCCGTCGCGTAAACCTCCGGATGCGCAGGAACCTGCAACGTGTCGTTGACGATCAGCCGTCCCTGAGTATCGCGTTCCCCGTCAATTTGCAGGCTGAGGAGGTTAGCTTCTACCCCTGCCGTCCACACTACAGTGGCGCTGGCAATCCGCTCTCCGTTTTTCAGCGTTACGCCGCTGGCATCGATGGCTTCAATTTCACTGTTTAAACGCCATTCAACGCCGAGCGCGTTGCTTGCTTCTTCAATTGTGTTACGCAGCGCCTCGCTATAACGCCCGCCGATGGTTGCACCTCTTTCAACTACGATTACTTTAGTCTTTGTATCAGCGCCGAAGCGAGTACGGAGTCGGGCAGGGAGTTCCGTTGCCAGTTCGATGCCGGTAAAGCCGCCGCCACACACGACCACGGTATTACGCTCCGGGGTGGAGGGGCGCGAAACCAGCGAATCAAGATGCTGCTCGAATAATCTGGCGGAGTCGAGTTGGTCGATATCAAATGCGTATTCAGCCAGACCGGCAACAGGAGGACGTTTAGTCTGGCTACCGGTTGCGAGGATCAGACGTTCCCAGGCGACGTCAGCAATCGCGCCGTTTGAATCGCGATACAAAACGGTTTTAGACGAGGTATCAATACGTTGTGCTTCGCCCGCAATAAAGGCGATACCCAGCTCAGCAAACAGTTCGGTCAGCGGCGCGACCATCGTCGACACGTTCTCTTCATAAAAGCGTGGGCGAACGCCTAGCTCCGCAACAGGGGCCAGCACGGCAATGCTGAGGCTATTGTTACCCGCCAGAGCAGAAAGGCGCGCGGCGCTGACCGCAGCCCACATACCGGAAAACCCACTACCCACAATTAAAATCTGCTTTTTCATACTCGATCCTTTAGTGCGTCAGGCTGTATGTCTGACATAACTGCCACTATACTTGTCGGAGTTAACTGCGACAACTTCTTTCTGAGTTAAAAATCGTTATAATGCAGCGAACAATGACCCGGAGTGAGCCATGGCGTTTTACAGTTCTGGTGTGGAATATGGCATTCATAGCCTGATGTGTATGGTGGATGCAAAAGGCAATGAACGTGAGATGAGCGTCCGGGAGATGGCGGCCTTGCAGGGCGTGCCGTACGACTATCTTGGAAAAATCTTCACCCGTTTATCACGCGCGGGGCTGGTCATCAGCACCGAAGGCAAAGGGGGAGGCTTCCGGCTGGCGCGTCCGGCCGAGCTGATCAGCGTGCTGGACGTGGCGCATGCCATTGACGGCGAGAAGAATATGTTTGAGTGTCGGGAAGTGCGTCAGCGCCTGGCGGTGTTTGATGAAACGCCACCTGCCTGGGTCTGTGACGGCCCGTGTGGGGTGCGCTCGGTCATGGACAGCGCGCAGCAGCGGATGGAAGAGGAGTTAGGGCGCCATACCATCCTGGATCTGGCGCGGAAGATGTATCGAAAAGCGCCGGACACGTTCCAGATCGAGGTTCAGGAATGGATTTCCGATCGCCGTTCGTCCACATGAAAAGCCGGGCAGGGCAGAGCCGATACCCGGCCACCGCGGTTAAGAACGTAAATCAATCACCATACGGCCACGGATCTGGCCCTGTTCCATCTCTTTGAAGATGGCGTTGATATCTTCCAGTGGGCGCATTGTAACTTTCGGTTTCACCTTACCTTCAGCCGCAAACTGGAAGGCTTCGAGCAGATCCTGACGGGTACCCACCAGGGAACCCACTACCTGAATCCCATCGAGGACCAGACGTGGAATATCCAGGCTCATCGCTTCCGGCGGCAGGCCTACAGCCACCACGCGGCCTCCGGCGCGAACTGCGTCAACGGCAGAGTTGAAGGCCGCTTTCGCTACCGCCGTCACCACCGCCGCATGTGCACCGCCGGTTTTCTCCTGAATCACTTTTGCCGCATCTTCACTGCGGGAGTTCACGGTTAAGTCTGCGCCCATGCTGGCAGCGAGCTTCAACTGCTCGTCATTCACGTCAATGGCGATAACCTTCGCATTGAAGACATTTTTGGCGTATTGCAGCGCGAGGTTGCCCAGACCGCCCAGGCCATAGATCGCAATCCACTGGCCGGGTTTGATGTCAGAGACTTTTACCGCTTTGTAGGTGGTGACCCCGGCGCAGGTGATGCTGCTGGCCGCCGCAGAGTCCAGTCCGTCCGGAACTTTAACCGCGTAATCCGCGGTTACGATGCACTCTTCCGCCATGCCGCCGTCAACGGAGTAACCCGCGTTTTTCACGTCACGGCACAGCGTTTCGTTGCCGGTATTACAATATTCACAGTGGCCACAGCCTTCGAAAAACCACGCCACGCTTGCACGATCGCCTACTTTTAGCGACGTGACGCCAGGACCAATCTCTTTGACGATACCAATCCCTTCGTGGCCGAGGATCACCCCGGTTTTGTCGCCAAAATCGCCATTCTTAACATGGAGATCGGTATGGCAAACGCCACAGCACTCCATCTTCAGCAGCGCTTCACCATGTTTGAGCGCGCGTAAGGTTTTTTCTGTGACATTAACCTGATGATCCTGAGTGACAACAGCAGCCTTCATGTGTTTCTCCTTTCATGATGAGTATCTGCATAGCAGGTCTGATTACCCATTAAGGATTAATACTTTGGCGCTGTAATGCAAGGCAACCGCAACATAATGTCATTATTTGATGCATTTTCGGATTAAGAAAAGGCTGTACCCCTCATAAATTGGGGTGAAAAACACTGGCCCGGCGACGTCACCGCCGGGCTCAGATTTACAGTTGCGCTTCTATCACCTCAATCTCTTTTCGCCATTGCGCCTGTAACTGCGGTTTTTGATGTTTTGGCTTGCGCGCCAAATCTTCTTCCAGCAGCGTTTCCAGGGCAACCAGGCGTTCGAGCAGATCGTCAGACGCTGAAGAGGGTGCCTTCAATGCGTTATTCGATGCCTCAGGTACAACCGGAGCGGTGTCCTCACGCAGGCGCTCAAACACCGCCTCCGCATCGTGCCATTCGCTCAGCCTGCCGTCCTCAATCAGCCAGAAGCGGTTACAGCTCTGGCTAATTAACTGACGATCGTGGCTCACCAGCAGCACTCCGCCTTCAAACTGTTGCAGCGTTTCCGCCAGCGCCTCTTTGCCTTCCATGTCCAGGTGGTTGGTCGGTTCATCCAGCATCAGCAGGCTATAACGGGCAAGCGTCAGGCCGACGAACAGCAGGCGCGAACGTTCCCCGCCGCTCAGCGTACTGACTTTTTGCCCGTGACGCGCCCAAGGGAACCCGGCACTGATGAGCGCCATTTTACGGGTCTGCGGATCTGGCGCGAAAGGCTCCAGCGCATCAAGCAGCGCCGCATCATCTGGCAACTGGTGCAGCGTCTGGTCGTAGTAGCCGGGTGAGACGCGCGGATGACGCTTAAGCCGCTCGTCCGCGATCTCGTCGCGAAAATGTCGCCAGATAAGCTTCAGCAGCGACGATTTTCCGCAGCCGTTACGACCCACAATCGCCACGCGATCGCCGCTCTTCAGCCGCGCGCTGTCGAGAGTAAACAGGTCTGGCAGACCCGGCGCCGGGGGGACGCCGAGGTGAGTCATTTCCAGCAGACGGTCGGCGCGAAGCGCGTCCCCGCGCAGGGTTAAGGTCCACGGGCTTCCCGCCGTCAGTTCCGTCTGGGTCTCTTTCAGGCGTTCGACCTGTTTTTCCATCTGCTTAGCCTTACGGGAGAGATCTTCGTTGTCATAGACCTTGCCCCAGGTCGCGAGACGCCGTGCGCTGGCCGTGACGCGGTCGATCTCTTTTTGCTCTGCCTTATGGCGCAACGCATCGCTTTCGTCTTTTGCGTCGAGCGCCAGACGGGCGGCAGTGCAGGGAAGGGCAAAGGCGTGCAGCGTTTTATCGCGCAGGATCCAGCTGCCGTTGGTTACCGCGTCCAGCAGTTGCCTGTCGTGTGAGACCAGCACAAAGCTGCCGGACCAGTTTTGTAGAAACTGCTCCAGCCACAGCAGGGTCGGCAGGTCAAGGTGGTTGCTCGGTTCGTCCAGAAGCAGCAGATCCGGATCGCTTATCAACGCTCGTGCCAGCAGCAACCGCGTATGCTGGCCGCCGCTCAGCGTGGCGGAGGTTAACGCCGTTTCCTGCGTCGTGAAGCCCATTCCGGCCAGCAGCGTCTCGGCTTTCCAGCGCAAACTGTCGCGCTCACCGATCGGCAGCTGCGCCAGCACCGCATCCAGCATGGTCAGGGGATAAAGGGCCTCCGGCAGATGTTGTTCCACGCGCGCCAGTAGGCAATGCCCCGCCAGTGAAACGGTTCCGGCAGCAGGGGACTGCGTCCCGTCGAGGATTTTCAGCAGCGTACTTTTTCCGCAGCCGTTATCACCCAGCAGGCCGATGCGATCGCCTTTTTTCAACGTAAAGGAGAGAGAGTCGAAGAGCGTGCCGAACGCCGTATCAACGCGTAAAGAATGTGCAGTGAGTAAAGTGCTCATTGTTGCTTACCCAGGAGTTACAGGCATGTTTATGCCTCGTCAAACATCGCTGACGATAACTCAGTAAGCCCGAGAGAAGGGATTTCAGGGGTTGGTGTCTTCGCTCAAGCGGAAGTTATCGCAGCACGATACCGATAACGCTTGAGCTGGTGCGATCACCAAATGTATGTGAAACATTGAAAATTTCACAGTACAGCATAATTGGCCTCCTTATATATTCAGTAGGTTAATGGATGAAGGGAGTGTAGCGGGGGAAAATGGGTTTGGCTAGTGGGAGGTGCCGTATATTCCCCTCACCCTAACCCTCCTCCCCAAAGGGGAGAGGGCTGGGTGAGGGGCAATGCTTAAATAGAAGTACGACGATAGCTACGGTATTCCGGCATCCAGAAATTATCGTCAATCGCCTGCTGCAACGCATCGGCAGAGGTTTTCACCGCGACGCCTTGCTGCTGCGCCATTTTGCCTACCGCGAAGGCAATTGCGCGGGACACTTTATGAATGTCTTTCAGCTCCGGCAGTACCAGGCCTTCACCGTTATTCACCAGCGGTGAGTGACCTGCCAGCGTTTCGCTCGCGGACATCAGCATTTCGTCGGTGATGCGTGACGCGCCGGAGGCGATAACCCCCAGACCAATACCCGGGAAGATATAGGAGTTATTGCACTGTGCGATGGGATAGAGTTTGTCCTTCCACAGCACCGGATCAAACGGGCTGCCGGTCGCGACCAGTGCCTTACCTTCTGTCCAGGCGATGATATCCTGCGGCGTTGCCTCCACGCGTGAAGTCGGGTTAGACAGCGGCATCACGATAGGGCGTTCGCAGTGCTTGTGCATCTCGCGAATAATCTCTTCCGTGAAGAGGCCGGTCTGCCCGGATACGCCGATCAGAATGTCCGGCTTCACGTTGCGCACCACGTCAAGAAGCGAGAGCACTTCGTTATCCGTATCCCAGTTTTTCAGGTTTTCACGCTTCTGCACCAGTTTGGTCTGGAACGGGAGCAGGTTTGGCATACCGTCGGTCAGCAGGCCAAAACGGTCCACCATAAAGACGCGGGAGCGAGCCAGCTCTTCGCTTAAGCCTTCGCGCTGGGTCTGGGCAATAATTTGCTCGGCGATGCCGCAGCCCGCGGAGCCTGCACCCAGGAAGACAATTTTCTGATAGCTGAGCTGGCTGCCTGCCGCACGGCTCGCGGCAATCAGCGTCCCCACGGTCACTGCCGCAGTGCCCTGAATGTCATCGTTGAACGAGCAGATCTCATCGCGGTAGCGGTTCAGCAGCGGCATGGCGTTTTTCTGTGCGAAGTCTTCGAACTGCAACAGCACGTCCGGCCAGCGGTGCTTCACGGCCTGGATGAAATCATCAACAAACTGATAGTACTCGTCGTCGGTAATGCGCGGGTGACGCCAGCCCATGTACAGCGGATCGTTCAGCAGTTGCTGGTTGTTGGTCCCCACGTCCAGCACAACCGGCAGGGTGTAGGCCGGGCTGATCCCGCCGCAGGCGGTATACAGCGAGAGCTTACCGATGGGGATCCCCATCCCACCAATGCCCTGGTCGCCAAGGCCCAGAATACGTTCGCCATCGGTTACCACGATCACCTTGATGTTGTGATTAGGCACGTTTTGCAGAATGTCGTCCATGTTGTGACGGTTCTGATAGGAGATGAACACGCCGCGGGAACGACGGTAGATCTCTGAGAAGCGTTCACACGCCGCGCCGACGGTTGGGGTGTAAATGACGGGCATCATTTCTTCGAGATGGTTCTGCACCAGGCGGTAGAAGAGGGTTTCGTTGGTGTCCTGGATATTACGCAGGTAGATGTGCTTATCGATTTCGGTTTTAAAGCTCTGATACTGGATCCAGGCGCGTTCCGCCTGTTCTTCAATGGTTTCAACCACTTCAGGCAGCAGACCCAGCAGGTTAAAGCTGCTGCGCTCTTCCATGCTAAAGGCGCTGCCTTTGTTCAGAAGGGGAAACTCCAGTAAAACCGGACCGGCGTAAGGAATATAAAGGGAACGATGTTTTTTCAGTTTGTTGTCCATGTCACTCACTCTTTTTAAGAAGATCCGTCCCTGACACTGCTGTTTGTCATCTTTTTGGCCTGTGCTACGGGGTGCGGTCGGGCGGTATTATAAAGGAGCTAAATATTAATTACCGCAACACATAAACAAAAACACCACCGGGGTAACCGATGGTGTTGTGGATTTCGTACTGGAACTTACTTGCCTGCCTGACGTTTCCTGCCGGTGGCGTGGGTCACTTGCGTTTCGCTCCCCTCTTCAATAACCACTTTGCGCTGGTTTGAGAGCTTGTAGTTCAGTCCCAGAATGTGGCGTGCCTGACGGTTCGATTTCATATTAACTCCTCAATCCCGTTGATAGTTTTAAGGACAAGTTTGCTCACGCAAACGAAATGTAACCCCTTAGGTTGCAGATCCAGCTTAGCAGGTTTTTACAAAGGTGCATTTTGCCCGCTAACGACATAGTTGATGGTTTGCTGGTAGATGTCACTGAGGATGTCATTGTCTGTGGCTTCCACCCACCTGGTCAGTTCCATCAAAATGTCATCTTCGGTAACAACACCGTGCTCCGCCTGAAGACCCTGCGCAATCGCGTTAACGAGTTCGGGTTGTGCTGCTGTGGTATGTGCCGGGTAATAAGTAAACATGCTGCCTCCGTGTCGTTGTCTGTTTAATGTTACGGCGTGCAAAATCGTAATTCGCATTCAGATTGGCAAATATTTTCGCCGTTGTGGTTCAGATTCGTCCTGGAAATAAAAATATCATCTCCCGTAGCACAGAAATAAAATTCAGGGTTTCCAGCGGCGTAAATTTGTCGTTTTTTCATAAGGCATGGGCGTTGGCCAGGAAATCAATTCTACACTGCTGCCCCAGGGGGTTTGCCCATAGCAGAAAGCATTACCTTCACCTTGCTCATCCGGAAACGTGAGCGGCTTTGGCGCGGTAAACATCTCCCCGCCAGCAGCGGTGAAAGCGGCTATCGCCTTATCAAAATCATCAACATAAACAGCAAAATGCTGGAGGCCAAAGTCGCTGGCGCGGGCGGGCATTCCCTGTTCAGGGCCATGCATTTCGAAAAGTTCTATGCCGGGTCCGTGGGGCATGACGAGCATGCGAATGGCGTGAATTTTTGTGCCGGGAAATAATTTTAAGGTGTGCTGCTGGGCGGGCTGATCAATATTATCGGTTTGCGCATCGACAGAATGATATAAAACCTGGGCGTCGAAAGCGCGTTCAAAAAATAGGGTGGCTTTTTCAATGTCGGGCACCGTAATACCGATATGGTCGATGCCCCTTACTGAAGATGGCATAGTTAACTCCTGCTATAAAAAATTTAAATATAGCAGGAGATAATCAGGCTATTACCACTTCATTTCGCCGGTATTCACTTTGGCACTCAGTTCCAGCGAACTGGCTTCCGCCAGATTCGGCCACTGTTTTTTCATTGTGTTGATGACGCCGGTTGACGCTTTATCTGCCGTGAGGGCCTGTTCAAACTGCTGTAGATAGCGACGGGTAAAGTCGATAGCGCCGGTACCTGCTGGCGGTGTCCCCAGGTAGTGGCCCGGAATAACGTGTTCGGGCTTAAGGGCTGCCATGCTATCCAGCGTCTGCTGCCACTGTTTGCGGCTTTCCGGCGTTTGGGTATCTGCCGTCCAGACGTGAATGCCCCATGAGACGCCCGTGCCGCCGAGGATGGTTTTTGCGGATGGGATCCAGACATACGCCGCATAGCTCTCAGGCTCTTCAATATTCACTCTCTCACCGTCAATCATAAAGGTGGTTGAGGCAAGCACTTGCGGCACGTAGAGCTGCGTCGGCGCGCCGTCTTTCATCTGTGGCCCCCAGAAGGCGAGCTTCGCGTCTTTTGTGGCCTTGATATGGTCCACCACCTGTTGCGTGGCGACAACTTTGGCATTAGGGAAGGCTTTCACCAGCGGTTGCAGGCCGAAATAGAAATCCGGATCGCCGGAAGTGATCACGATTTTGTTCAGCGTTTTACCGCTGTGGCGAATTTTTTCTACCAGCGCTTCGCCATCTTTCACGCTGAACTGGGCGTCAAACAGTACCGCCTCTTTCGGGCCAGACACCAGGGTGGAAGAAACGGCAAAAATGCCTTTTTCCTGCGGGTTGTACGTATCAACGGTCAACGGCGCGGCAAAGACGGCCGGAGTGAAAAGGGTTGTCAGTAAAGCAAGGCGGGCGATGGTCATGGTCATCTCTCTGTTCTTCAGGAAAGTCTCTATTGTACGGATCTCTTCATTTGCCAGAATTCCTGAAACAGGAGATGCTTAGTTTCATAAATCGAGCAAATGGAGGTCAAAATGGATCGCGTTATTGCCGCCCAGGTGTACAACCGCATCTGTGAGCTGGGGAGTTTAAGCGCGGCGGCGCGGGCGCTGGGGATCTCCCGTCCGATGGTGAGCCGTTATCTGGAGCAGATGGAGAAGTGGGCCGGGGCGCGGCTGGTGAACCGCTCCACCCGCAAGCTGACGCTGACGGCGGCGGGAGAGAAGGTCCTGCAAAAGACGCGTACGCTCTCGCAAATTTCTCAGGAAATTGAAGATCAGTCAGTGAAGGATTTACCCTCAGGTACGCTTCGCGTCGCCTGCGCGCATTTCACCGCGATGCAGATTATCGCTCCGGTGCTGCCCGATCTGTTGCAGCGTTACCCTCAGCTGCGCATTGAGCTGGATGTTAATAACCATCCGGTAAGCCTGGTGGGCGAGCGAATTGACGTGGCGATCCGCATCACCGATAACCCCGAACCGGGCATGATCGCCCGCCGACTGGGAGAGTGTCGATCCGTACTTTGCGCTTCGCCGCACTACCTTGCCAGCCGGGGCGTTCCAGAGCAGCTGGAGGACTTAGCACGGCACAACTGCCTGCATTACAGCTTTTTTGCCGGTCAGTCGTGGCGTTTTTTGACGCCCGAAGGGGAGCCGATCACGACGGCGGTCAGCGGCAATCTCAGCGCCAGCATCTCGTCACTGCTGATGGAGGCGGCGATAAACCACTGTGGTATTGCCATGCTGCCCGAGCGCGAGGCCGACGCGGCGCTACGGCAGGGCAGCCTGGTGCCGGTGCTCAGCGCCTTTACGCCAAAACCGATCGGTATTTTTGGTATTTATCAGTCGCGAGACTATCAGCCTGCGGCGCAGCGTGTGTTCCTCGACGCGCTGGCAAACCACCTTGCCACGCGCTCGGACTAATCTGTCTTACCTGCAAAATGGATTATGCGTCCTATACTTATCCCTTTGTAAGCCAAAAGGAGAGCAAGAATGACGATTCATAAGCACGGTTCAGCACACTGGTCTGGCGACATCAAACGCGGCAAAGGGACGGTCTCAACAGAAAGTGGCGTCCTAAACCAGCAACCTTACGGCTTTAACACCCGCTTCGAGGGCGAAAAAGGGACCAACCCGGAAGAGCTGATTGGCGCAGCGCACGCGGCCTGTTTCTCTATGGCCCTGTCGCTAATGTTGGGCGAAGCGGGTTATACCGCCGACTCCATCGATACCACGGCGGATGTCTCGCTGGATAAAACCGACAGTGGTTTTGCCATCAGCAAAGTGGCGCTGCAAAGCAAGGTGACGGTACCGGGTATCGATCCGCAGCAGTTCGACGGCATTATTCAGAAAGCGAAGGCGGGTTGTCCGGTGTCGCAGCTGTTGAAAGCCGAAATCACGCTGGATTACAAACTGAACTGATATCTGGCCGGGCAAATGCCCGGCTAACCTTTCACCGCCGCAGGGAAGACCTCGGCAAGCCACGCAATAAACACTCTCAGGCGATGTGTTAAATGCCGACTCTGTGGATAGACTACGTGAAAAGGATACGCCTTAGGACGCCAGTCGCTCAGGATCTCTACCAGCGCGCCCGTTTCCAGATGCGTTCTCGCAGCATAGCCAAACGTCTGAATAATCCCTAAACCCGCCAGCGCCGCGGCCAGGTGTGCGTTGCTTTCATTGACTCCAAGATGGTGCGGAACGCTGATCTCCAGCGGTTCACCCCGATCGAGGAACCGAAACGGGAATGCGCGTCCGGTAACGGGGGAAAGGTAGCTAATCAGCTTATGGCCGTTGCGCAGCTCCTGCGGATAGGCAGGGATGCCGTGAGTCTTAAGATAGCCCGGCGTCGCGCAGGCTATCATCCGGGCGTCACCGATATGCCGGGCGATAAGCGAAGAGTCATCCAGCGGGCCGCCGCGGATCACGCAGTCTACGTTTCCACTGATTAAGTCTACCGGACGGTCGGCTACCCCCAGGTTGATGCGCAGGTCCGGGTAGCGCTGAAAAAAATCCGGCAGCAGGGGGATCAACACGTCCCGGGCGGTTGACCCCCCCACGTCGATACGCAAATGGCCTTTAGGCGTGCAGCACGATGCGCGAAAGGCGGTATCAATGTCCTCTATATCAATTAATACCCGCAGCGCTTTCTCGTAGTATTCCATGCCTTCTGCCGTCGTGACCACCCGGCGCGTAGTACGATGCAGCAGCCGTGTTTCCAGGTGCGCTTCAAGTGATTTTACCAGCTTACTCAGCGTAGCTATCGGCATGTTCAGGGAGTCTGCCGCTCGGGTAAAGCTTCCGGATTCAACCACCCGCGTAAAGGCGCGCATTGCCATTAGCTGATCCACACAGATCTCCTCTGATTATTTCCTGCTGTGAAAATTCATTTTCATTTTTGCCCGTTTATCACGAATCCCGCAAGATCTAAAGTCTGCCTGACGCGGGCAAACGCTCCTCTTTTACATCACAACAGAAGGTTATGAGTATGAATACAACGCTTGCAGGAAAAATCGCTCTGGTGACCGGCGGCAGCACCGGTATTGGTCTCGCAACGGCACAGGAGCTGGCGGCGCAGGGAGCGAAGGTCTATATCACCGGACGTCGTCAGGCCGAACTGGATGCTGCGCGGGCAGACATTGGCGCCGCGGCGGTAGCTATCCGCGCGGACGTCTCCAGAATGGCCGAACTGGATGCGGTTTACGCGCAGATTGCTAAAGAAGAGGGACGACTCGATATTCTGTTCGCCAACGCCGGGGGCGGCGACATGCTGCCGCTGGGCGCCATCACCGAGGAGCAGTTTGACCGGATTTTTGCCACCAACGTGCGCGGCGTGCTGTTTACCGTCCAGAAAGCGCTGCCGCTGCTCTCCTCTGGTTCATCCATTATCCTCACCGGATCGACGGTTTCGATTAAGGGGACGGCGAATTTTAGCGTCTACAGCGCCAGTAAAGCCGCCGTGCGTAACTTTGCCCGCTCCTGGGCGCTGGACTTACAGGGCCGCGGGATACGCGTCAACGTCGTCAGCCCTGGCCCCGTGAAAACGCCCGGTCTTGGCGATCTGGTTCCCGAAGAACAGCGTCAGGGATTATACGATGCGCTGGCGGCCCAGGTGCCGCTGGGTCGCCTGGGCGCACCGGGCGAAGTCGGAAAAGCCGTGGCGTTTCTGGCGTCCGATGCCGCCAGCTTTATAAACGCCACGGAGCTGTTTGTCGATGGCGGGATGGCGCAAATCTAGCGGTTACGCCAGCAGCGTACGCTTCGGTCTCCGGCTGCGGGCTGAAGCGGCTGCGGCCGTTCGCATCCTTCAACTGCCAGCGGGCAGCGGTCGCGGAAGTAGCAGCCATCGGGCAGGCGGCGATTACCGGGGAGATCGGTTTTGCGTAATGCCAGATCTTCGTCCAGCGGTTCTCCGGTACGGGGAACGGAGTCAAGCAGCAGCTGCGTATACGGATGCCGTGGCTTGCCCAGCACCTGGTCCGCCGGACCCAGCTCCACGATCTGCCCCAGATACATTACCGCCACCCGGTCGCTCATGTGACGGACCACCGAGACGTTGTGCGAGATCAGCACGTAGGTCAGATTTCGCTGCTGTTGCAGGGCAACCAGCAAATTGAGGATCTGCGCCTGGACGGAAATATCCAGCGCGCTGGTGGGTTCATCCAGCACGATGATGTCCGGATCCGAAGAGAGCGCCCGGGCAATAGCGATGCGCTGGCGCTGTCCACCCGAAAACGCATGCGGCAGGCGGTCAAGATATTCCGCCCGAATGCCCACCTGCTGCGCCAGCGTCTCAGCCAACTGACGACGCTCCCGTTCGCTGCGGCGTTGCTGTATCCACACCGGCTCGGTAATGATGCGCCAGACGGGTAAACGCGGGTCGAGGGACGAGAGCGGGTCCTGAAATACCATCTGCATACCGCCTGCCGCATTCGCGCGCTGACAGGCACCGGTACTCGGTTTGAGCATGCCCATCAGCAGCTGCGCCAGCGTGCTCTTTCCGCAACCAGATTCCCCCACAACGCCCAGCGTTTCGCCGCGATGGATCCGGAGATCCATGCCGTTGAGGGCGTGTACCTGCTCCGTCACGCGCCCCAGCCAGTTTTTGCGCGCAGGAAAATTCACATGCACGCTATCCAGTTCCAGCAGTACCTCAGACATGGCGTGTCTCCTGTTGTGGGTACCAGCAGGCAGCCTGCTGGCCTTCTGCGCCCGTGGAAATTAAGCGCGGCGTTTCGCTGCATTTCGCCCCGGCAGCAAAACAGCGTTCGCGAAAGGCACATCCGCGCGGGAGGTGGCTGAGGTTAGGCACCGTGCCGGGAATGGCCGGGAGGATCTCGCGCGGTTCACCATTTTCCGGGGCACACCGCAGCAGGCCAATCGAATAGGGATGCACAGGATGGTGGATCAAGGTCTGCGTGCTGCCGCTTTCGATCACGCTGCCCGCGTACATAACGTACATCCGGTCACAAAGCTGCGACACCACCGCCATATCGTGACTGATAAACAGCACCGACGTCCCGCTGGCGCGCGCTTTGTGTTTCAGCAGACGCAGCACCTGACGCTGAACGGTCACGTCCAGCGCGGTGGTCGGCTCATCGGCAATGATCAGCTCCGGCTCGCAGGAGAAGGCAAGGGCGATCATCACCCGCTGGCGCATGCCGCCGGAAAGCTCAAACGGATAGCGATCCATCACCTGTGCCGCATCCGGGATTTGCATCTCGCCCAGCAGGGCGATCGCCTTCTGCTGCGCGTCGCGGCGGGAAAGCGACTGATGCTGGCGGATCACCTCCACCATCTGCCTGCCAATCCGGCGCGTGGGGTTGAGCGCCGTCATCGGCTCCTGAAAAATCATCGCCACCCTGGCGCCGCGCCACTGACGAAGCTGTTTTTCCGACGCGTTCAGGACATCTTCACCGAGCAGCGTGACCCGTCCATGGTGAATATGGTAACTGCCTTCCGGCAGCAGGCGCATCGCCAGCATCGCGGTAACCGATTTTCCCGAGCCGGATTCGCCCACCACGCCGACAATTTCACCCCGGCCAATCTCCAGCGAGACGTGGTTGAGCGCGTGGACGTCACCGCGAAAAATGGGGAAGCTCAGGTGCAAATCTTCAATTGATAATACGGAATCACTCATGACTGCTTCCCTCCTGATTTGGGATCCAGCAGGTCGCGAAGACCATCGCCAAACAGATTAAACCCAACTGCCGTGATCAGAATTGCCGCCCCCGGAAACGCGCAGTACCACCACTGGTCAAGCACGTAGTTACGCCCCACGGCCACCATCGCGCCCCATTCGGCGGTGGGTTGCTGCGCGCCTAATCCAATAAAGCCCAGCGTGGCGGCCATCAGAATGGCGCTGCCGATATCCAGCGATGCCTGAACGATCAGCGGCGGCAGGGCGTTACGCAGGATATGCCAGCTGATCAGGTGCCAGCGCGATGCGCCAAAGGTGCGGGCGGCCTGTACGTAGGTGAACTGGCGCACCACCAGCGTTTGCCCGCGTGCCAGCCGCACGTAAAACGGAATGCGTACAATCGCAATCGCCAGCATTGCGTTAAACAGGCTTGGGCCGAGCGCGGCGGCTAGCGCCATCGTCAGCACCAGCGAGGGGATGGAGAGCATAATGTCCATGATACGCATAATGATGGCGTCGCCGCGCCCGCCGAGTACGCCGGACAAACAGCCGAGCAGAGAACCGATGCCGCCCGCAATCACCACCACCGCCAGCCCCGCCGTGATGGACTGCTGGCTGCCCACCAGCACGCGACTGAACAGATCCCGGCCTACCTCATCGGTGCCAAACCAGTGCTGGGCTGAAGGCGCCTGCAATCGCGCGGTCAGATCCAGCGCGTTCGGATCGTGCGGGACTATCCACGGCGAGACCACCATCATCAGCAGCATCACGATCATAATCACCCCGCCGATCAGCGTGAGCGGGCTTTTGCGTAACATCCAGAACAGCTTTGCCCAGTTGATGCGCTGTTTGGCGGTGCTGACGGGGACGGGCGTTTCCTGAGTTAACATCATTCGGCACCTCCGCGCCCGATTCGCGGGTCGATCCACAGATACAGCAGATCCACCACCAGATTGACGAAGACATAGGCCAGCGATACCACGACCGCGAAGCCCATGACGGCAGGGAAGTCCAGCGCCTGAATGGAGGTCACCACCCAGGCTCCCATTCCCGGCCAGGCAAACACGGTTTCGGTAAGGACTGCCCCATACAGCAGATCGCCCAGCGCCAGCCCGAGCACGGTAATGGAGGGGATCATGGCGTTGGGTAAGGCGTAGCGCAGCACGATGTACCAGCCCGGCAACCCGCTCGCGCGGGCGGTACGAATATAATCCTCGCTCAGCTGCTCCAGCATCGCGGAACGCACCTGACGCGCCACAATACCCAGATGCACAAAGGCCAGGGTCAGGGAGGGTAGAATCAGGTGCTGTAGGGCGTTGAAAAACACCTCGCCGTTGCCTTCCAGCAGGGCGTCCAGCAGATAAAAGCCGGTAACGTGGGCAGGCGGATCGAGCCAGTCGTCCAGCCTGCCGCCGCCGGGCAGAATTTGCAGTTGCCCGTAGAACAGAACGATTACCCCCAGTCCCAGCCAGAAGGCAGGCGTCGAGATGCCCGTCATCGCCATCAGTCGCACCAGGTGATCCAGCCAGCGGTTACGGTACACCGCCGATAAAATGCCCAGCGGTACGCCAATCACCAGCGCCAGCAGCAAAGAGCAGAAGGCCAGCTCCAGCGTGGCGGGGAAAAAGGCTTTCAAATCTTCCGCAACGGGGCGACCGGTGCGAATGGAGGTGCCCAGATCGCCGTGCGCCAGCGCCTCTACATAGCGGCCAAACTGAATATAGAGTGGTTGATCCAGCCCCAGCTGCTGGCGGATGCCCTGCACGATTTCATCGCTGGCGCGGTCACCGGCCAGCAGGCGGGCCGGATCGCCGGGGATCAGGTGTGAAATAATAAAAGTAATAATACAGACACCGGCCACCACCAGGATTAACCCCCAGCAGCGCTGGCGCACGATGCTCCAGAACGTCATACACTTCCCCCCGGCGTGGGCCGTTACTTACTCATGGTGGCGATGTTAAAGACCTGCTCAAGCATCGGATTAAAGGTGAAGCCTTTGACCTCTTTGTTCATCGCCAGCTGGTAGTTCTTCTGGAACAGATAAACGTAAGCCGCCTCGTCAATCACCACTTTCTGCGCCTGCTGGTAATCTTTGGTGCGTTCCGCCTGATCGGTGGTTTTCAGTGCCGCCTGCAACAATGCATCGACCTCTTTGTTCTCATAGAATGAGCGGTTACCCGGCAGCCCTTTTTTGTCCGATTCAAACCAGTAGTTCATGAACATGTACGGGTCAGCGAAGTCCGGGCTCCAGTTACCAATCGCAATGTCATAATCACCTTTGCCGACGCGGTCGCGCATGGTGGCGTTCGCCAGTTTCTCGAGCTTGACGTTAATCCCCAGCTTGCCCAGGCTCGCCTGCGTGGAGAGGGCGATAGGCTCCCAGTTCGGGTCGTTATCGGAGTAGAGGAACGTCAGGCTGGCCGGTTTATCGTTGACTTTCTCCAGCGCCGCTTTGGCCTTAGCCTCGTCAAAGCTGTACTGCATGGCGTTCGCATCGAAGCCCCACATGCCCTCCGGGATCGGGCCGCGCATCTGCTTGCCGTTCCCGCTGAGAATGCCTTTCACCATCCCCTGATAATCGGTGGCCCAGGAGACCGCGCGGCGCAAATCCACCTGATTCATCGGAGGCTTACTGTTGTTCAGATAGAGGTAGGTCACCCGCAGGGACGGGTATTCCGCCACGGCCACTTTGCCTTCCTGCTTCAGAGCGGCAAGCTGATCCACCGGCAGGGCGTCGGCGATATCCAGATCGCCACGGGAAAGTTGCAGGCGACGCGAGGCGCTTTCACCGATAATCTTCACCGAGACGCGCTTGAAGTGCGGCTTTTCACCCGGCCAGTGTGGGTTGGGCACCATCACCAGCTGCTGACCTTTCCGCCAGCTTTTCAGCATAAACGGTCCGGAACCCGCGGTGTTTTGCGCCAGGAAACCGCGCGCGTCGTCGGCGGCATTGGCTTTCAGCACCGCCGGGTTGACGATCGACGCGCCGTCATTGGCCAGCGTGTAGAGGAACGGGGCGAACGGCTGGCTGAGGGTGAATTTCACCGTATGTTCATCCACCGCGTCCACTTTCAAATCTTTCGGGAACGCTTCGGAAGGTCCCTGATTAATTTTCAGCAGACGTTCAAACGACAGCTTGACCGCTTCGGCGGTCACCGGCGTGCCGTCGGAGAATTTTGCATTATCTGCCAGGGTGAACGTCCACTCTTTCTGGTCGTCAGACGCCTTCCAGCCCGTCGACAGATCGCCTTCCACCTCCGTGGTGCCAGGCTTGTATTTCACCAGACGCTGGTACGAGGGGTAGGTCACCGTCCAGTCGTTGTTATCGATAGTGACCGCCGGATCCAGCGTTTGCGGATCGGCAGCTTTCCCAATCACCAGCATATCTTTTGGCACCGCCGCCAGCGCGAGAGGGGCGCTCAGGGCGAGCGTAGCGGCAATCAGGGTTGTAAGCAGCGTAGTTTTCATGGCCGGGCTCCAGAATTAGAGTGAGTGTGTGGTCGGATAACAGGCGAACTGGTCATCTAACAGCGGGTAGCTGGCGGCGTTCGGCAGTTCGAAATGCCACCACTCGCTGCTGATGCCCACAAAACCGCCGCCGTACATCACGGCGTTCAGGAGCAGACGATTTCGCTGCGCCTCGGGCGGAACGGAAGGGTGCCAGGCATGAGAACGGTCGTGCATTTCGTCAAACCCGGCGCCCATATCCAGCACGTTGTCGTGTTCATCCATCAGCGTGACGTCAATGGCGGTGCCCCGGCTGTGGTTAGAGCCAATTGCGACATCCACCACGTATTCCGGATTGGGGCAGGCATCCCAGAGTTGCGACTGCGCCTGCTGGGGGCGGTAGGCGTCGTAAACCACCAGCTTCAGACCGGCCAGCGCGGCGATGCTGATCGCTTTCGCCAGCGCGGTGGCGGCATCCGTATGCAACAGGCACGCGGCGTGCTGGTAGATCGGGCGGCCGGTGATGTTATCGGCGGTCGCGTATTTCAGATCGATATGCAGCGTGGGAAAGGTTTTCGCCACATCAATCAGTTGACTCTCTTCAGGCATAGCTCCGCTCCTTTAGCGTTCAAATTGACCAAACTCTTGTTGTAGTTGTCGGTTGATTGCCAGACGTTCCGGCAGCGCATCGCCCAGCGCCTCCACAACGCCCGACAGCAGCAGGTTGAAGAGACAGCTCACCGGCGCCAGCGAATCCCAGAAATGGCCGGTATCGGTCTTCACCTGGAGTAAATCAATCGGGTAATCCCGCGCCCACGGGCACCAGATATCGGTGATCAGCGCCATCGCCAGGCCTTTTTCGCTCGCCACGCGGCAGTACTGGCGGGCAATGGCGGAGTAGGCGCGGGTATCCGTCAGCACGATATACGGGTTCGCAAAGCCGGAGTTAAGCGACTCCACCCAGCTACCGGAGAGCCCTTCGGAATAGCTCACCCGCGGGCGCAGATACTCCAGATGGCTGAAGAACGCATTGGCGATCCCGCGCGTGGACTGGATCCCCAGCACGAAGACGGCGTCGGCATGGGTAAGTTGCTGGACCACCTGCCTGAACGTTTCGCTTTGCGCCAGCTGGTAGACATGGGCAATGGCGTCCACCTCCAGCGACAGGGAGTGCTGAAGGCGACCCGACAGCGGCTGTTGCTGCTTCCAGGAGTCGAGACGCTCGTTAATGCCCCAGGGCTGGTGGGGATCGCGCAGGCTTTTTTTGGCGTCGTCCAGGTTGCGATAGCCCAGCTTGCGCAGAAAGCGTCCGACGGTGATCCCGCTGGTTGCCGTGGCCAGTGCCACGCTCTCTGCCGTTTCAAAGGGGATCTGCCCGACGTGCGCCAGCATCCAGCTTGCCACCCGCTTTTCGCTCGGGGTGAGCTGGCTAAAGGTCGCTTCGATACGGCTCAACACCTCAGGTTTGGTCGTCATACCGCCTCGCTGTTAACTGGCTGTCAAAGGCCGGGATTCTGTTACCGGATTAACAATGCAGGACGCGTGCCATGTTCACATTGCGGCGAAAACGCGCTGTGCAGCAAAGTTAATGCAATATTTGTTTAACAGATGCTCAACATTTGTGCAGCGTAGTTCACTTTTGGTGCAGTGTCCGGCCTGAGCGGTATCTATTTGGTGAATACGTCAGCCTCTTCACATTTTTTGGTAAGATGAACGCTCTGGGAATAAGAGAGGGAGCCTAACATGGCGAATTTGCCCTGGCGGGTCAGCGTGCGCCTGATGGCTCTCGCAAAAAAAATAGCGATGGTCATCGGGATCATTGTGCTCGTGCTGCTGGCGGTGCGGGTTTATCTTTCGCAGCAGGGGCCGGCTCTGCATCACTGGCACACCTGGCGGGCTGATGAAATGTCCGTGCAGGAGATGGATAACGCGACCTTCGCAGCGTATGTCGCGCGGGAAAACGCCATCTTCACCGCTCTCGACGCTGAGGTGACGGCGAATGTCACCCCCGCAGAGCGCACGCCGCTGAACCGTTATTACCGCCAGAGCCTGGTGTGGCCAGGACACTTTTCCCCGGATGCAAACCGGTCATTCGTGCTGATGCCTGCCGGAAAGCCGCGCGGGGCGGTGGTATTGCTGCACGGTCTGACGGACTCGCCCTACAGCGTCAGGCATCTGGCAGAGAATTATCAACAGCACGGCTTTGTGGCCGTAGTGCCTCGTTTGCCCGGACACGGCACGGCGCCGGGTGCCCTGACAGACGTTGACTGGGAGGCGTGGCTGGCCGCATCGCGCCTTGCGGTTCGTGAAGCGACACGCCTGACGGGGAACGATCTCCCCCTGCATCTGGTGGGCTACTCCAACGGCGGGGCGCTGGCGATGAAATACGCCCTCGACGCTCTTGATGCGCCTGAACTGCGTAAACCTCAGCAGATCGTTTTGCTCTCACCGATGATTGGCGTCACGGCGTTTGCGCGCTTTGCCGGATTCGCCGGGCTACCGGCCATGTTACCGGCGTTTGCCAAAGCCGCGTGGCTCAACATTTCGCCGGAATATAATCCTTATAAATACAATTCGTTCCCGGTGAATGCAGCACGTCAGTCCTGGCTGCTTACCCAGGCGCTGCATGAGCAGATAAACCGCGATGTTCATGATCACAAACTGGCGCAGCTTCCGCCGGTGCTGGCGTTTCAGTCGGTCATGGATTCAACGGTCAGTACCCGCGCCGTGGTCAGCGGGCTGTTTGACCAGCTTCCGGCAAACGGCAGCGAACTGGTGGTTTTTGATATCAACCAGGCCGGGAGTTTCCGTCCACTGTTCAGGCCGTCATCGTGGACGGCGGTGGCTGACCTGCTGCCCGAGGCAAAAAGACGTTACAGTGTCACGATTATGACCAATGCCAGCCCCGACAGGTTTGATATGGTGGCAAAGACAACGCCAGCGGGCAGCACCCGGGAAACGGTGGCGCCGCTGTCAGTGGCGTATCCGCAGGAGGTTTATTCCCTGTCTCATGTTGCCATTCCGTTCCCGCCGGATGACGATCTGTATGGCCGCCATCCTGCGGTGAAAAACCACTACGGTATCAGCCTCGGGACGATAGCCCTGTGGGGAGAAACATCGGTTCTGAGCGTCGGCAAAGATGCGCTGATGCGCGTGACGTCGAATCCGTTCTATGACTACATGCAGACGCGGATCGACAGCCGTATCGGGGAGAAACAAGCCCAACAATAGATTAGGTCACACCGGGGAACTGTGTTAAACAGTACCGTTCAGGCGTATACCCCATACCGGACCCCGTTTCTGTGCTGACAACTCTCATTTATCGAAGCCAGCTGAGCTTAACCTGCACCTCCGCAGCGTTAAGCGCGCTGGTTGAACAGGCCAGGATCCGTAATACGGAGCAGGGCATCTCAGGCATTCTTCTCTCCCGTGGACGTGACGTTCTGCAAATTCTCGAAGGCACGGAACAGCGCGTCGTCGCGCTTTTTAACACCATCCGTGCGGATGACCGGCATACCGGCGTGGTGGAGCTGATGCGCGATTACGGCCCGCGCAGACGTTTCGAAGACGTGGGAATGCTGCTGTTTGACCTGGATGTTCAGACCCCGAAAGCGGTTCTGGCGTCGGTTCTGCATTACAGCAAGCTGGAAAGCTATCTGACTTCTGAGGATCGGGTCTTCAAATTTATTCAGACCTTTATCACCGGCAAAACCGCTATCCCACCCGCTTCGGACTATGAGCCTGATAAATGGACGCTTTCGCGAGAGCGCGCGCCGTTTGGTAAAGGGTTAGGTCTGCTGGCGGGACAGCCCTGCCAGTTTGCGCTGCAACCCATTGTCGAGCCGTCCGAAGGCAAAATCAGTTCTCTCGAAGCGCTTATACGCGGAAACGACGGCGGCAGCCCGGAGCATTTCTTCCGTAGTCTCGATCGTGAACAGATTTACGAAGTCGACCTGCAAACCAAAGCCTGGACCTTTGCGCTGGCGCAAAAGCTCGGCATCGGCAGCCACAAACTGGCGGTGAACCTGCTGCCAATGTCGCTGGTTAACGTGCCGGGCGCGGTAGAGTTCCTGGTAACGCAGATCAAAAAGCACAATCTACAGCCAGAGCAGGTGATCATTGAAGTCACTGAGAACGAGATGATCTCTGGCTTCAACCAGTTTAACAGCGCCATTAAACAGCTGCGCGCGGAAGGGGTTGGGCTGGCGATAGATGATTTTGGTTCCGGCTATGCTGGTCTTTCACTGCTCACGCGGTTCCAGCCGGATAAGCTCAAAATCGACAGAGAGATCGTCAGCGATATCCACCTGAGCGGGCCCAAGCAGGCGATTGTGAAGTCGATAATCAGCTGCTGCACCGATCTGGAGATTACGCTGGTCGCAGAAGGCATTGAGAAGATAGAAGAGTGGTGCTGGCTTGAATCCGCCGGTATTCGCCGCTTCCAGGGCTTTTTGTTCGCCCGCCCGCAGCTCAATGGCGTGGGTGATATTCACTGGCCCCATCGGGTGGGTTAAGCAAATTTTCCCTCGCCATATTTCCCCGACACCCTGCCTGTGCTTAAATAGCTAAACCGGTTTAACATGATTTAGCTAAGAAGGTGATATGGAGACGATCTGGGTACTTGGCGATGCCGTGGTGGATCTGTTGCCCGACGGAGAGGGCAAACTGCTGCAATGTCCTGGCGGCGCACCGGCCAATGTCGCGGTAGGGGTTGCGCGTCTGGGCGGCAGAAGCGCCTTTATAGGCCGGGTGGGCGACGACCCCTTCGGGCGTTTTATGCAAAAAACGCTTGCGGATGAGCAGGTTAATACAGAATGGCTGCGCCTGGACCCGCAGCATCGCACCTCCACGGTGGTGGTGGATCTCGATAACGACGGTGAACGTTCCTTTACCTTTATGGTTCGCCCGAGCGCTGATTTATTCCTCGACTCTGCCGATCTCCCGCCATTCCGCACCGGGGAGTGGCTGCACGTCTGCTCTATCGCGCTCAGCGCCGAACCCAGCCGTTCCGCGACGTTTCAGGCGATGTCCGCTATCAGACTGGCGGGGGGATTTGTCAGCTTTGACCCCAATATCCGCGCCGATCTCTGGCACGATGAAGTCGAGCTGCGTCAGTGTCTTGAGCGGGCATTAGCCTGTGCAGATGTGGTGAAAATCTCGGTGGAAGAGCTGGCGTTCTTAACCGGAAATGCGCAGGTCCATGAGGGGCTGGCGGCGCTGATGCGCACCTGTCCGGCCAGGCTGGTGCTGGTGACGCAGGGAAAAGAGGGCGTAACCGCCTGGCAGAAAGGCGCGTTGACGCACTATCCTGCATCACCCGTGGAATGCATTGATACCACCGGCGCGGGGGATGCTTTCGTCGCCGGGCTGCTGTTCGGTCTGGCTCGTGATGGCCAGGCCCGTCTTTCAGAGGTCATCACGCTGGCGCAGCGCTGTGGGGCGCTGGCGACAACCGCAAAAGGGGCAATGACCGCGCTGCCTTATCATCACGAACTGTAATTCACCTCTCCAGGCCTCCGGTCGGCGGCCTGAATTGTCGCCTCGATCACACTTACTAAAACGGTTTAGCAAAAAACGTTGCCGATCCAAAATTCAACGGTTTAGTATCATCAGCCTAAACCGGTTTAGCAATTTAGCACTTTCACCGATAGTTATTAGGGATGCGACAAAATGTATAAAAAACGCAGACTTGCCGTGATGATAGGCATGCTGGCCGGGAGTACCTCTGTTTTTGCCCAGACGGATATGACACGTATCGAAGCGCGCCTGGCGGCGCTGGAGCAGCGTTTGCAGGAGGCGGAAACCCGCGCGCAGGTTGCTGAAAAGCGCGCCACGGCAGCGGAACAGAAAACACAGCAGCTGGTGGCTGCGCAGCAGGAAGCGCAGACCTCCACACAGGCGGTGGCGCAACGTACTACGGTGCTGGAAGAAAAAGCCGACCGGACAGGCGGTTTTGAATTTCACGGTTACGCCCGTTCCGGCTTGCTGATGAACGACGCGGCCTCCAGCAGCAAAAGCGGCCCTTATCTGACGCCCGCCGGGGAAACCGGCGGGGCCATCGGGCGTCTGGGGAACGAAGCGGATACCTACGTTGAGCTGAATGTTGAGCACAAACAGACGCTGGAGAATGGTGCGACGACGCGCTTTAAGGCGATGCTGGCCGACGGCCAGAAAACCTATAACGACTGGTCGGCAGACAGCAGCGACCTGAACATTCGTCAGGCCTTTGCCGAGCTGGGCAATTTGCCTGACTTTACCGGTGCGCTGAAGGGCAGTACCTTCTGGGCGGGTAAGCGTTTTGACCGCGACAACTTCGACATTCACTGGCTGGATTCCGACGTGGTGTTTCTCGCCGGGACCGGCGGCGGCGTCTACGACGTGAAGTGGAACGATACGCTGCGCAGTAACTTCTCCCTTTATGGCCGTAACTTCGGCAGCGAAGAGGAGATCGACAACAACGTTCAGAACTACATCCTCAGCATGAATCACTTCGCCGGGCCGGTGCAGATGATGGCCAGCGGCTTACGGGCAAAAGATAATGACGACCGTAAGGACAGCAACGGCGATCCGATTAAAACCGACGCGGCCAATAACGGGGTACATGCGCTGGTTGGTCTGCATAACGAGAGCTTCTACGGCCTGCGGGAAGGTTCCGCCAAAACGGCGCTGCTTTACGGCCACGGTCTGGGCGCCGAGGTGAAAAGCATTGGTTCAGACGGCGCGCTGCTGTCAGAAGCCGATACCTGGCGTTTTGCAAGTTACGGTGTCACGCCGCTGGGCGGTGGCTGGCACATTGCGCCCGCCGTGCTGGCGCAAAGCAGTAAGGACCGCTACGTGAAGGGCGACAGCTATGAGTGGGTCACGCTCAATACGCGTCTGATCAAAGAGGTGACCCAGAATTTCGCCCTCGCGTTCGAAGGCAGCTATCAGTACATGGATTTAAGCCCGGAAGGCTACAAGGATCGCAATGCGGTTAACGGTAGCTTCTACAAGCTGACCTTCGCCCCGACGTTAAAGGCGGGCAAAATTGGCGATTTCTTCAGCCGTCCGGAGCTGCGCCTGTTCGCCACCTGGATGGACTGGAGCAGCAAGCTGGATAACTACGCCAGCGATGACGCCTTTGGCAGCAGCGGCTTCAACGCGGGCGGGGAATGGAACTTTGGGGTGCAGATGGAAACCTGGTTTTAACCCTTCACGCTCCCGCATCGCGGGGGCGTTTCGAACACAATAAAAAGAGGTCAGGAAGAGGTATCTATGGATTTTAATCATATTGCGCGCGAGCTTATTCCGCTGCTCGGTGGCAAAGAGAACATTGCCAGCGCGGCACATTGCGCCACGCGCCTTCGTCTGGTGCTGGTCGATGATGCGCTTGCCGACCAGCAGGCTATCGGCAAGGTTGAAGGCGTGAAAGGCTGTTTTCGAAACGCCGGGCAGATGCAGGTAATCTTCGGCACCGGGGTGGTGAATAAGGTTTACGCCGCGTTTATTCAGGCGGCAGAGATTAGCGAGTCCAGTAAATCGGAAGCGGCGGATATTGCGGCCCGCAAGCTGAACCCGTTCCAGCGTATCGCGCGTCTGCTCTCCAACATCTTCGTGCCGATTATCCCGGCGATCGTGGCCTCGGGTCTGCTGATGGGCCTGCTGGGGATGGTTAAAACCTACGGCTGGGTTAATCCGGATAACGCGCTCTATATCATGCTGGATATGTGCAGCTCGGCGGCGTTTATTATTCTGCCGATCCTGATTGGCTTCACCGCCGCGCGGGAGTTTGGCGGCAACCCGTATCTGGGGGCAACGCTCGGCGGCATCCTGACTCATCCGGCGCTGACCAACGCCTGGGGCGTAGCGTCCGGCTTCCACACCATGAACTTCTTCGGTCTTGAAATCGCCATGATTGGCTATCAGGGAACCGTCTTCCCAGTGCTGCTGGCGGTGTGGTTTATGAGCATTGTGGAAAAACAGCTGCGCCGGGCGATCCCGGATGCGTTAGATCTGATCCTGACGCCGTTCCTGACCGTCATTATCTCCGGCTTCATTGCGCTGTTGATTATTGGCCCGGCGGGACGCGCGCTGGGCGACGGAATCTCCTTCATTCTTAGCACTCTGATTGCCCACGCGGGCTGGCTGGCCGGGCTGCTGTTTGGTGGGCTTTATTCGGTGATTGTCATTACCGGCATTCACCACAGCTTCCACGCCATTGAGGCCGGGCTGCTGGGTAATCCGTCGATTGGCGTTAACTTCCTGCTGCCGATCTGGGCGATGGCGAACGTGGCGCAGGGCGGGGCGTGTCTGGCGGTGTGGTTCAAAACCCGCGATGCCAAAATCAAAGCCATTACCTTACCGTCGGCGTTTTCCGCGATGCTGGGCATCACCGAAGCGGCAATTTTTGGCATCAACCTGCGTTTTGTGAAGCCGTTTATCGCGGCGCTGATCGGTGGTGCGGCGGGCGGTGCCTGGGTGGTGTCGGTGCATGTCTACATGACCGCCGTTGGCCTGACGGCGCTTCCCGGCATGGCGATTGTCCAGGCCAGCTCGCTGCTCAACTATATAATCGGCATGGTGATTGCCTTTGGCGTGGCGTTCACAGTCTCTCTGCTGCTGAAATATAAAACGGACTCTGAATAATGACCTTATCTTCCCGCTGGCCTGCCGTGTTGCAGGCCGTTATGCAAGGCCAGCCGCGTGCGCTGGCGGACAGCCACTATCCGCAGTGGCATCCCGCACCGGTGACAGGGCTGATGAACGATCCGAACGGGTTTATCTGGTTTGCCGGGCGCTACCATCTGTTTTATCAGTGGAACCCGCTGGGCTGCGATCATCGCTACAAGTGTTGGGGGCACTGGAGCTCAGCAGATCTGGTGCACTGGCAGCACGAGCCAATGGCGCTGATGCCTGACGAAGAGTATGACCGCAATGGCTGTTACTCCGGCAGCGCCGTGGATAACAACGGCGTGCTGACCCTGTGCTATACCGGCAACGTTAAGTTTGACGATGGCGGCCGCACCGCCTGGCAGTGTCTGGCGGTGCAAAATGACGATGGCACGTTTGCCAAACTGGGACCGGTGTTGCCCCTGCCGGACGGGTACACCGGGCACGTCCGCGATCCGAAAGTATGGTGGCATGACGGGCTGTGGTACATGGTGCTCGGCGCGCAGGATCGACAGCAGCGCGGCAAGGTGCTGCTGTTTACGTCAGCCGATTTACACACCTGGGCGTCCTGCGGCGAAATCGCCGGTCACGGCGTCAACGGACTCACGGACGCGGGCTATATGTGGGAGTGCCCGGATCTGTTTGAGCTTGATGGCACACACGTCTTGATCTGCTGCCCGCAGGGGCTGGCGCGCGAACCGCATCGCTATCTCAACACCTATCCGGCCGTCTGGATGCGTGGGGCATTTGATTATCAAACGCCTGCATTTGCGCACGGCGAGCTGCATGAGCTTGACGCCGGTTTCGAATTTTACGCGCCGCAAACCACGGTGGCAAAAGATGGCCGCCGCATCCTCATCGGCTGGATGGGCGTGCCGGACGGCGAAGAGATGCTCCAGCCTACGCGGGCGCACGGCTGGATCCACCAGATGACCTGTCCTCGCGAACTGCGCTACCGCGACGGTAAGCTCTGGCAAACCCCCGTCCGTGAGCTGGAAACGCTGCGCGAGGATGAACATCTCTGGCAGGGACGCGCCAGCGATGCCCCGGTGCTGGCGGGAGCGCGTCTTGAGTTCGAACTGAGCGCATCGAGCGTGAACGTGGATTTTGCCGGCGCGTTGCGGCTGATTGTGGATGATGAGGGGATCCGTCTGGAACGCGCCAGTCTGAAAACCGCAGACACGCTGACCCGCTACTGGCAGGGCAATGTTCATCATTTACGCGTGCTGTGCGACTGTTCCAGCGCCGAAATTTTCATCAATCACGGTGAAGGCGTCATGAGCAGCCGCTATTTTCCTGACCATCCGGCCCAGGTACGCTTCGAAGGTGCGTCCGATATCACATTACGCTACTGGTCGCTGCGCAGCTGCATGATAGAATAGAGGTTTTGGCAGCCGGATCTAAGTCGTTGTGAGAAAAACAAAACGCGTCACCATTAAAGATATCGCGGAGCTGGCGGGGGTATCAAAAGCCACCGCCAGCCTGGTTCTGAACGGCCGCAGCAAAGAGCTTCGGGTGGCGGAGGAGACACGCGAGCGTGTGCTGGCGATTGCCAAAGAACATCATTATCAGCCCAGCATTCACGCCCGTTCGCTGCGGGACAACCGCAGCCACACCATTGGTCTGGTGGTGCCGGAAATCACCAACTACGGGTTTGCCGTTTTTTCTCATGAGCTGGAGACCCTCTGCCGCGAGGCGGGTGTTCAGCTGCTGATCTCCTGTAGCGATGAAAATCCGGGCCAGGAGACTGTGGTGGTCAATAACATGGTGGCCCGCCAGGTGGACGGGCTGATTGTCGCCTCCAGCATGCTCAACGACGCGGACTATCAAAAGCTGAGCGAACAGTTGCCCGTTGTACTCTTTGACCGTCATATGAACGACAGTTCTCTGCCGCTGGTTCTCACCGATTCAATTACCCCAACCGCCACACTGGTGGCCGACATCGCGCGCCAGCATCCGGATGAGTTCTACTTCCTCGGCGGTCAGCCGCGGCTTTCCCCGACGCGTGACCGTCTTGAAGGGTTTAAGCAGGGGCTGCGTGACGCTGGCGTCGAGTTACGTCCGGAGTGGATCATTCATGGTAATTACCATCCGAGCTCCGGCTACGAAATGTTTGCCGAGCTTTGCGCACGCCTGGGCCGCCCGCCAAAAGCCCTTTTTACCGCCGCCTGCGGTCTTCTGGAAGGGGTGTTGCGCTATATGGGGCAACATAATCTGCTGCAAAGCGATATGCGTTTGGCCAGCTTTGACGATCACTATCTCTATGATTCTTTGACCATTCCTGTCGATACCGTTCGTCAGGATAACCGCCAGCTCGCCTGGCACTGCTTTGATCTGATTGGCAAACTGATTGAAGGGGAAACGCCGGAGCCGATCCAGCGTAAGCTGGATGCCACCCTGCAACGGCGATACAAGGCCGTGGAGTGACAGGGTAACGTCTTAGGGTGACATCAATAACTTTAATTAATTAAAGATTGGATTCAGCCGATAACCAAAGGGAAATTATATCCCTGAGGTGTGTTATGTCGTTGAAAAAATCATCCCTGATTATCCTGTTTTCCCTGCTTTTCTTCTTTGTGGCCAGCACTATCACCAGCGTTGGGCTCATCATTAAAAGTAATACTTCGCTGGATAATGTGAACAAAGAAATTCAGGTGGTTCTGTCCATTATTGATCCCATTAACCACAGCCGAACCCTGCGCGTCAGGGTTATGGAGTATGTGAAAATGGTGGAAGCGGGGGACGCTACCGACCCGTCTGCGAAACTGGCCTCGGTTAAAGAGGCGCTGACCAAAGCCGATAGTGCATTTTCGGCGTTTATGGCCTCGCCGCGTTTGCCGGACGAAGCCCAACTGGTCACTGCCTACCAGGAGGCGTGGCAAAACTACCGTAACCAGGGACTGGCGCCTCTCATCGCCGCTGCCGCCGCTCACGATGTGTCGCGGTTCAACGCTCTTATTCCCGTGGTGTCTCAACTCGATCGCCAATATGAAATTGTGCTCGATCAGGTTCTCTCCGTTCACCAGAAGTACGCCAAAACGCTGAACGAGGATGCGAGTCATAATTTCGTGTCGGGTCTGGTTATTATCGCCTGCATTGCGGTGCTGTTCGTGGTGGTGATTTTCGCCGTCAGCCTGCTGATGAAACGCGTGGTCTTTGCGCCGGTGAACCTGGCGCGCGAGCACTGTCGCCAGATTGCGGCCGGGAAGCTGGACGTACCGGTACCGATTAAGCGTGATTCCAGGAATGAAATCGATCACCTGATGTCCTCGATGGAGCAGATGCGCCAGGCGCTGCTCTCCACCATTTCTCAGGTGCGCGATGCCAGCCACACCGTGACGCATGCGGCGCAGGAAATTGCCTCCGGCAATATCGACCTGGCCTCCCGTACCGAGCAACAGGCTTCGGCCCTGACCCAGACGGCCGCCAGCATGGAAGAGCTGAGCGCGACGGTGGCGAATAACACCGACAACGTTTTCCAGGCCGGTAAGCTGGTGCAGGATGCCGTGAAAAATGCCCATACCGGTGAAGCGGTAACCCGTGAAGTCATCGAAACGATGAATACTATCGCGTCCAATTCGAAGCGTATTGAAGACATCACCAGCGTCATCAACAGCATTGCTTTCCAGACTAATATTCTGGCGCTAAACGCGGCCGTTGAAGCGGCGCGTGCTGGCACGCAGGGGCGAGGATTTGCCGTGGTAGCAAGTGAAGTGCGCACCCTGGCACAAAAAAGCGCGGTGGCGGCGAAAGATATCGAAAGCCTTATCGCCCAGTCTGTTTCCAGCGTGAAAAACGGTGCACAACTGGTGAATCGTTCGGGAGAGGTGATTGATTCTATTATCAGCTCTGTGAATAAAGTGCATACGCTGATGGAACAGATTTCGGTTGCCTCAGAAGAGCAGAGCCGCGGGATTGGTCAGGTTGGGCAGGCCGTAACGGAGATGGACGGTGTGACCCAGCAGAACGCGGCGCTGGTGCAGCAATCCGCCGCCGCCGCCGCCTCGCTGGAGGAGCAGGCGCAGCAGCTGTCCCAGAGTATCTCGAGCTTTAGTTTGCCTGCTACGGCGTGATGTTCAGAGAGGCTCCTGAGGGAGCCTTTTTAATGTCTCCATGTAGCCGCTGCACAATCTCCTTCAGCCATTACTGTTATCCGTACAAAGCCGCTATCACATAAATTTTATCTTTCCCCGGCAATATTTCTGTTCCTCATCCGTCTACCTCATCAGAGACCATAATCATTCAACATAAACGAGGTACACATGAGAAATTTTGATATGCACGGAAAAGGTCACGGGCGTGGTTTGGGCCGCCATCGTATGGGTAAGGGCATCGTGATTGGCGCAGTCCTGTTCGTGGTGCTTGGCCTGCTGGTCATGTCCCTGTGGAACGCGTTGCTCCCGGCCATCCTGGGGGTTAAAGCCATTGGCTTCTGGCAGGCGCTGGGGATCCTGCTGCTGAGCCGCATTCTTTTCGGTGGGCTGGGTTTCCGTCCGGGCATGTTCGGTGCGCACCGCCGTATGCACGAACAATGGATGAATATGAGCCCCGAACAACGTGAGGCCTTCATTCAGCAGCGTCGGGCGGGATTTGGGCGCCACGGTCATTGCCGGTGGCACGATGGCCGGGATGAAAAGCGAGATGATAACGGTGCGAAAGCGCCGGAAGCCGAGTGAGCGATATGAAAGCCGGTGAGGCGGGGGAATCATTACTGATCTCGGCACTCAAAGCCTGCCGCGCGCGGCTAAAAGCCTTCATTCGCGGACGGACTGCGGTTCGTGATGATGTCGATGATATTCTTCAGGAAGTGACCTGGCAGTTGATGAAAGTGGAACAACCGGTCGAGAACGTCGCCGCCTGGCTGTTTCGCGCCGCACGAAATGAGATGATCGACCGGGCGCGAAAAAAGCACGAGGTTTCACTGCCGGGGTACCTGATAGCAGATAACGAGGACTTTCCTGAGCAGGAGATTGCAGAAACGTTATTCGGCGTACCGCAAACGCCGGAGGAAGAGTATCTCAACATGCTGCTATGGGAAGAGTTGGGGCAAGCCCTGTCGGAACTGCCGCCACCTCAGCGCGAGGTGTTTGAAAAAACGGAATTTGAGGGCTACAGCATGAAGATGCTGGCAGAGGAAACAGGCGACAGTGTGCAGGCGTTATTATCCCGCAAACACAAAGCCGTGCGATTTTTGCGTAGTCGCCTCAAGGATATTTATGAAGCGTTGACAGGGCAATAAACTTCGACCACTCTGAAAAACAATATTTTAAAGGGGTCGTTATGCTTCAACGGTTAGCAAAGAAAAAGGTGCTGTTACTCTCTGCTCTGATGGTTTCAGGGCTGGTCAGGGCAGAGGAGTCGCTTCCGGATGTGGTGAAGCACTTCAGTGAACAGCAGGACATCAAAATCATCAAGAAAATTGACGCCCCCGGCGGCGCGCCAGCGTGGCTGGGGAAATATCAGGACATGGGCGTGACGCTCTTTCTGACCCCTGACGGAAAGCACGTCGTGTCTGGCTATCTTTATGATGAGAAGGGAACCAACCTCAGCGAGGCCTTTTTCCAGAAAGAGATCTACGCCCCGATGGGCCGCGAGATGTGGAAAAAGCTCAATGCGGCGCATCCCCTGAAAGAGGGCGCGGAGAGTGCCCCGCGCAAAGTCTTCGTCTTTGCCGACCCGTTCTGCCCGTACTGCAAGCAGTTCTGGGCTGAAGCGCAGCCGTGGGTGAAGGCTGGCAAGGTTCAGCTCAATACGCTGCTGGTTGCATTTCTTAACCCGAACAGCGGGCGTAACGCCTCCGCGATCCTGAATGCGAAAGATCCGGTGTCGGCCTGGAAAACGTACGAGCTGTCCGGCGGGAAAAAGCTGCCGAAACCTGAAGCTGCGGCTTCCCGGGAAACCGTTGAGATCCTGCAAAATCACCAGACGCTAATGGACAGTCTTGGCGCGAATGCCACACCGGCTATTTATTACCTGAATGAGCAAAACGAACTGCAACAGGTCGTGGGTATGCCAGACGCAAAACAGCTTGAGGCGATGTTCGGGCCGAAGCCGTAAAAGAAAGGCAGAAACAGGACGTTTCTGCCTTTTTTCAGTCAACTACCCCAGCGTCCCCGGAGGTAATTTACTGCCTCCTGCGTCTGCGGCTGGTTAAGATAGTCTTCACGGAACAGGATGGTGCCCTTAACGTCTGGCAGTGAATCGTTGAGGTCGAGCTGTTTTTTCAGCTCCGGTACGCCGCCGTTCACCGTCCAGTCCGGTTCGTTTCTGGAAGGCGCGCCCACTTTGTAGAACGCGATCCCGATATACAGGCGGGTATGGGTCGGTTTCACCACGTCAGCCCACCATTTTGTCAGCACATCGTAACGTGCCGCGTCGCGGGCGAAGGGCCAGTAGATCTGCGGCGCAATGTAATCCAGTAAACCCTGCTGTACCCATTTGCGCGTGTCAGCGTAGGATTCATCATAGGCTGCGGCACCGCGCGTGTCCGAGCCTGCCGGGTCGAAGGAGCGATTGCGCCAGACCCCCGCCGGGCTAACGCCAAATTCGACCTCAGGTTTAGCCTGCTTGATCGCCCTTGAAACCTGCACAATCAACTGCTGCGTATTGTGTCGACGCCAGTCCGCTTTTGACGCAAATCCTTCGCCATAGCGCCTGAAGGTCCAGGCATCATTCAGGGTGGACCCCGGCGTCTCGGTGTAAAAATAGTCATCGAACTGAACGCCGTCGACAGGGTAGTGATTTACCACTTCCATCACCACCTGGGTTATCCAGTCCCGCACGTCGGGAATGCCCGGGTCGAGAACAAAACGATCCCCCGAGGTGCGGATCCACTCCGGATGCTGGACGTACACGCTGGAAGGATGAAGCGACGAGGTGCGGTTAAGCGCGGCGATGGTCGACGGCTTCGTGTTGGTGGAAACGCGGTACGGGTTAAACCAGGCATGAACCTTCATCCCGCGCTTGTGCGCTTCATCCAGCATAAACTGAAGCGGATCGTAACCGGGATCTTCCCCGATAGTCCCCGTCAGGGTATCTGACCAGGGCAGTATTTTAGAGGCCCACAGCGCCGTACTGTCCGGTTTTACCTGAAAGAAGACGGTGTTGATCCCAAGTTTTTTCAGCTTATCGAGCTTGTCCGTCAGCGCCCGCAGTTGCTGGGCGATACGCTGGTCCGCGCTACGGCCATTCACCGATGACACAGGAGGCCAGTCGAGACGGGAGACGGTCGCCAGCCAGATCCCGCGCATGGGTTCGTTAGTCTGCTGTAGAGGTTTCGCCTGCGGCAGCGGGGTAACGAGTGATTTGGGTGGTTTGGAAGTGCAACTTACCAGTAAAAGCGCGCAGCCAAGCAGCGCGCCAGTCCGTTTTACGTGTCGCATCATTTGCGTGTTAGCTCCTGGGTGTCCGGCTATCCGTCCAGGGATTAAACGCCGGTTCGTCCTGTTCCCCGTTACCGTCATCGTGAAGAGAGTCGAGGTAGAGGGCTTCAACTTCCGCCCGCGCCCATGGGGTGCGGCGCAGGAACTTCAGACTCGATTTAACACTCGGGTCCTTGCGAAAACAGTTGATTTTGATTCGGTTGCCCAGTTCATTCCAGCCATATCGCGCAACCAGCGCGTTAACCTGCATTTCGAGCGTTACGCCATGCAAAGGATCGTTGGAAATATGTGCTGTCATAGGCGTCCGGTAGTCTCATTTTTTATGGGGATGTGATAAACGCTCAAAGGTTACAAGAAAGCAGGGGACGCGGCAATTTCAGCGTGAGGTTCTTCACCCGTGAAGGGGAGGGTTACCCAGTAATTTGAAAGAAAAAGCTATAACGTTGCCTCAGAAAAACTGAGGGCTTTCAGCGATGCCCTAAGTGAACGGAATGACCACCAGCGCCGTATGTTCCCCCTCACCCCAGCCCTCTCCCTCAAGGGAGCGGGGGCCGTCTGTGCAGGCATTATTTTGTGGGGAACCCTCAGCCCGTGAAGGGTGAAGAAGATTTTCCGGTTAACGCTATTTTTTAAACAGTTCAGGCGCCCACGGCGTCGGGTCTACCTCCATAAAGGGCGCACGCTCAAAGCGGGACTTCAGCGCCCAGGGCACCGTACAGTCGAAAATCGTTTTGCAGGTGATCCCGTTGCCACGAATGGAGGGGCTGTAGTCCGGCGCCTGAGACGGATCGAGCTGGTGTCCGCGGATCCCCGGCAGATGGGTGATGCTGACATCGCCCTGCATACGGGTGGTCATCGCCCACAGGATGTCGTCGCTGTCGAAAATATCCACATCTTCGTCGACGAGAATAATGTTTTTAAGCTCGGAGTAGGTGGCTAACGCAATGAGTGCCGCCTGACCCTGACGCCCTTCGTCAGAGGGCTGGCGTTTTTTCACCTGCAATACGCCAAGGAACTTGCCGCCGCCAGCGGTATGCGCATAGACGTTTTGCAGAAAACCGGGGATGGCTTCTTCCACCGCATTCCGGATGCTGGCCTCCGTTGGCAAACCGGCCAGCGTGGTGTGCTCTTCGCCCGGTCCCACCAGAGTTTGCAGGATCGCCTGATGACGCATCGTGACGGCCTTTACTTTGATTACCGGCAAGGAGGGGTTAGCCTCCCCGCAGTAGCCGGGAAATTCCGGCATCGCGTGCCCGGTGTGGGTATGCTGATCTTCTTCTACGCGCACGCCCGGCAGCAGTTCGCCTTCGATGATAATTTCCGCACGCGCAATCGCTTTTTCATTTACGGCCACACCCTGCACCAGCTCGACGGGTGCCTGACGTAACGCACCGGCGACACCCAGCTCGTTGTAGCCGAAGGGCGTGGTAGGGGCTTCGAAACAGGCGCCAATATAGATAGCGGGATCGAGACCCATATTGATCGTGACCGGCAACGGCTTGCCCGCCTCCTCGGCTTTCTTACGGAACACCTCTATATGGCGGCCCGCGGCAAGGAACATGGAGAGCTCATCGCGCTCCTGAACGCAAAGACGGTGAATAGTGACATCGGTCAGGGAGGCATCTTCCGGATCGCTTGCCAGCACCAGCCCCAGACAGAAGAACGGACCGGCATCTATCGGCGTGTTGGTCGGTGCCGGAAGCAATTTACGCAGATCGAAGTCCGGATCGTCGGCATAAAACACCTGTTCTTGACACGGCGCCTGGGCCACCGGAACCACAACGGGAGCAATCGGGTTTTTCACGGCCTGGCCGACGTGTTTTGCCAGTTCAGAGGGCTCGCAGCCCAACAGGAGCGCCGCCCGCTCGCGGCTGGCGTGCATTCCGACCAGAATACGGGAGTCGGGATACCCCTTAATAGCGTTAAACATCATCGCCGGGCCGATGCGCGTCGGACGTTTTACCGTGCCGCCAGCACCAATGTGCCGGTACACACCTGCCAGCTCCGCGTCAGGATCGACCGGATGGCTGGTTTCAAGGTATTGACCTTCATGGCGTTTGAGCAGTTCGATAGCACTTCTGAGATCGTTGATGTGGTTTTCCATATTTTCCCCCTCGGATGAATGCTTCCATTCTTAACCGGACGAAGAGGGCTATCAATTGCATCATTTATGCTATTTTAATTTGAATTTTATTATCAATAGTGAAGGCACAGTATGCAGTTTCGACTGATGCGCAATTTTATCGTGGTGGCGGAAGAGCTTCACATGCATCGTGCGGCGGAGCGCCTTAACATGGCGCAGCCGGCGCTGAGCCAGCAGATAAAAACGCTGGAAGATCGTCTGGGGGTAATGCTCTTTAGCCGGGCGAATCGTCGCCTGACGCTGACGCCAGCCGGTGAGGCATTTCTCAGTAAAGCCAGAGTCGCGATTTTAATGACCGATCAGGCGATTCTGGATGCCAGACAGACGGCCAGAGGGGAACAGGGCGTGCTGAATCTCGGATGTGTTTCAAGTGCGATATTCGACAGTAAGCTGCCCGCCGCGCTGCGGCTTTTACATGAGAAATGGCCCGCCATCAGCCTTTCCATGATGACGGGAAACGTGCAAACCCTTTATACCGGCGTGCAAAGCAACCAGCTGGATGTAGCCATTATTCGTGCCCCGTTACCGCTATTGCCTGACGATCTGCAAAGCCGTCCTTTCACAACGGAAAAAGCCGTGCTGGCCTTACCTCGTCAACACAGTCTGGCGGGCTCCGCCGCGCTGACGCTTGCGTCGGTGAAAGAGGAGAAGTGGATCGCCCTGCGCGACCCGGAGGGGATGGGGCTGGAGCAATATTTCTATGATGCCTGCCACAGCGCGGGCATACAGCCTGACGTTGTGCAAAATGCCACCGATGTCCCCACGGTGATAAGCCTCGTCTCGGCAGGGTTTGGCATCGCCATGCTGCCCGCCTCAGCGAAGGCGATATGCGTACAAAACGTCGTCTTTGTGGATATTCTTGACCGACTCCGGGAGAGCGAGCTGACGCTGGTTTGCCACCGGATTATTCGCTCTGAGGTGCTGAAAAAATTGATGAGCATCCTCGATCATACCTGACGTCCGGCGGCCTGAAGAAGCTGTTCACGTAGCCAGCGGTTAGCCGGATCCTGGCTGTTTTTCGGGTGCCAGTACATACCGATGACGATCGGCGGCAGATCCAGCGGCGGCGGAAAAATATCAAGCGTTTGCGTGAAACGTAGCAACATGCGTCTGGGTAGGGTGCAGAGCAAATCGGTACCGGCAACAATCGCAGGCGCCATCGCATAGCTTTGCGTCGACATCACTACGTTACGCTGGTGACCAAGCCCCGCCAGATGCTGATCGACAAAGCCCGCGAACGGGTCGCCCTCGGATGAAACCACCAGATGGGAAAGGCTGCAATAGCTTTCCAGATCCATCGGCCCCGTACCGCGTGGATGGCCTTTACGCTGGGCGGTGGCATATTCATCGTCAAACAGCTTACGTCTGACCCATGCATCGTGCGCTACCGCATTAACGCCGACATAAATATCCACATCGCCATTTTCCATCTGCGCTGGCAGCAGCTGGGTTTCCGGGAGTGCAAAACGCAGACGGATGCCTGGTGCCGCATTGCTAATCTGATTTTGCAATTCAGCCCCCAGCATCAGCGCCGGGTTTTCGTGCAGGGCAATCACAAAGGTGCGGTTGCTGTTCTGCGCGTTGAACGTGGTGGGTTCAAGCATCGCCGATATCCCCTGCAAAACCGTCGCGACCTGCGGCCTTAACGCCTCGGCGCGCGGCGTCGGTAACACCCCACGTCCGTGTGGGGAAGGGACAAACAGCGGCTCACCAAACAACACGCGAAGGCGCGCAAGGCGGGCAGACATCGCTGGCTGGCTGATGCCCAGCCGCGCGGCCGCATGGGTGATATTCTGGTCCCTGAGTAACGCATCCAGCGTCAGGATCAGGTCCATATCCATATCGGAGGAGGGCATCTTATTTTGCTTCACGGTTGGTATAGGTCACCGGAACCCACGCGTAGCCTTCCCGCTCACCTTTCGTCACATAGCCGATCCCGGGGAAAGGCAGATGTGGCGCCGCAATCAGATCTTTGTTTTTCACAAACTCAGCGAAAGCAGCGTTGCGTACCCGGGCGGCGCCGTCTTGATCCTCATCGTAAGCAATCGTCACGTTGGGCTGCGGGAACTGAACCGCGGCAACGTGAATGATGTCGCCGACAAACGTCATTTTTTCACCTTTGCTCTCCAGCGTGTAGAACGCGGAGCCTGGGGTGTGGCCCGGGTGTACCGTACCGCTGATGCCCGGCAGAAGCTGTTCCGTCCCGGAGAAGGTCTTAACTTTTCCGGCATCCAGATAGGGCTTTAAGGTCTTGCGCGCGACGTCGAAGTAGTTCTGGTCATAGCCGGACTTTTTCTGGTTCTCGTCGTTAAAGAAGAAATCGATATCCGGTTTGCCGACATAGACCTGCGCGCGGGTAAACACGCGCTGACCGTCTTTAACCAGGCCGCCAGCATGATCGGAGTGCGCATGGGTGATCAGGATATCGGTAATATCCTGCGGTTTAATGCCCTGCGTCGCCAGGCTCTCAATCAGCCGCCCGCCTTTGCCGGGGCCAAAGAGCTGACCGGAACCGGTATCCACCAGAATTTTGTGGCCGGGGATGGCGATATAAAACGCGTTAATCGACGCTTCCACCGGATTGGCCTGGAAGTTTTTAGCCAGTAACGCATCGGTATTTTCCGCCGTCGTCCGGCGCAATAAGGCGTGCAGATCCTGCGGCACGCTGCCGTCCGTAAAGGCGGTGACAATCGTCTCGCCAACCTGAACGCTGTAGCCGCCAGCCTGCTGTTTCACCACATGCTGCGGAACGCTGGCCACTGCGTGGATCGCAGGAAAGGATAAAACCGAACCGGTCAACAGGGTTGATATCGCAAGTTTTTTCACAGTAAACATGATGGGCTCCTCAATAGTAAGTTCATCATAGTTCAACTGAGATTTTTGAGAACAGCAGGGGAGTGGATGTGACCTATCCATGGAATGGATAGGTCTGAGAGGATGCTTTACAGTACGCCGGTACCGCCGTCAGAGCACCATACTTGCCCGGAGGCGTATGAGCAGGTATCGGAGGCAAACAGCACATACAGCGGTGCGATTTCAACCGGCTGGCCCGGTCTGCCCAGGGGCGTATCTTCCCCGAACTTCTGAACTTTGGACTGCGGCTGGCCGCCGCTGGACTGAAGAGGCGTCCAGTATGGGCCTGGCGCGACGGCATTCACCCGAATGCCACGCGGTCCCAGCTGCTGGGCCAGAGACTTGGTAAAGGCCACGTTACAGGCTTTGGTCTGCGCATAGTCCACCAGGATCGCGCTCGGTTTAAACGCCTGAACGGAAGTGGTGTTGATGATCACGGCGCCTTCCTGCAAATGGCGCAGCGCAGCTTTGGTGATCCAGAAGGGGGCATAGACGTTGGTCTTAAACGTCGCGTCAAAATCTGCCGTGGTGAGATCGTCGATCGATTCGCAGTACTGCTGGCGTCCGGCATTGTTCACCAGGATATCCAGGCCACCCAGTTCCGCGACGGCTTTTTCCACCAGCGTATCGCAGAACGACTCCACGCGAATGTCGCCCGGAATGGCGACCGCCTTACGGCCTTCAGCCTGAATCAGCGCTATGACCGATGCCGCATCGGACTCCTCTTCCGGCAAATAGCCAATAGCGACATCCGCACCTTCACGGGCATAGGCGATCGCTACCGCGCGACCAATTCCGGAATCACCGCCAGTAATCAGCGCTTTTTTTCCTGCCAGTTTTCCTGACCCGATATAACTTGTTTCACCATGATCCGGTATTGGCTTCATTTCCGATGCCAGCCCGGGAGCCCTTTGCGGTTGTTCAGCAAACGGTGGACGAGGGTAATGCAGCGTGTGATTATTTCCTGTAGACATACCGGCCTCCTTAATAGTGAATTCCAAGATTAGTCGTTAATTAAACGTAAGCGGGCAAAATTGACAAATTCAGACAAATCTATCTTCCGGTAGCGGATATAAAATATTTTCTCAAGCCAGCATGTAATACCAGAAAAGGGCGACCTCATCTTTTTCCGGCAGGGCGTTGTAAAGATAGCGATCGTAACCGCCCAGAATAAATCCATAGTGACGATAGAACAGACAGGCAGAAACATTAACGTTTTGCGTCTCCAGCCGTAAGCCGGGCGCATTGAGGCTTCGCGCCCAGACGTGGGTGGCGGACATCAGCTTGTGCGCCGCGCCCGTACGGCGTTTTGTACGCTCCACGGCAATGTAATCCACCGAAATAAATTTATTCCAGTTGCAGGACGCGGTAATAAAACCGGCGATTTCACCGTCATCCGTTTCGGCGATAAGAAATATTGAATCCGGATTAACGCAATGATTTTCCAGCGTCTGGAGATCAAGTTCATAGGTTTTAAGATAAGGTTCGGTCAGCGCCTCGATATGCAAATCACCATTGAGAAATGGCTCTCTTGCAATCTCATCAACCTTGAAAGAAAAATCACAACATTCAAGGCGGGCGAGGTCTGTACTTAATCCTTTTCGAATATGCATAGTATTCCTTAAGTGGGAGTTATAAATAGATAATAGACGAAGCGGCATCCCCTGCTGGCATAACACTCTGTAGATCCTGGTCTAAGCTTGTATTTCGTTCCGCGTAAAAGGTGGTCATTCGAGGACAATGAATGGAATTCAGAACATGTCGCAGGCACTGGGGTGCTGAGTTTATTTCCGATGACGTTGTACGTTTTCGCGTCTGGGCAGAAGGGCAGAAAGATCTCACATTACGTTTAACCGATACCGACATTCCCATGGCGGCGGTGGGCGACGGTTGGTTTCAGATTGACGTGCCCGGCGCCAGGCACGGTACGACCTATCAGTTTGTTTTACAGGATGGAATGGCGGTGCCGGATCCGGCCTCACGCGCGCAGCAGGCTGACGTCAACGGCCCGTCGGTGGTGATCGACCCGCGTCGCAGCCAGCCCACTCAGCGGGAATGGCAAGGACGACCGTGGGAAGAGACGGTGATCTACGAGCTGCATATCGGCACCTTCACCGGGGAAGGAACCTTCAGGGCGGCCATCGACAAACTGCCTTATCTGGCCGGGCTGGGTATTACGCAACTGGAAGTGATGCCCGTGTCCCAGTTCGGGGGCGCGCGCGGATGGGGGTATGACGGCGTACTGCTGTATGCCCCGCACTCGGCTTATGGCACACCGGATGATTTTCATGCCTTCATTGATGCCGCCCACGCGCTCGGGCTTTCCGTGGTGCTGGATATCGTACTCAACCACTTTGGCCCGGAAGGTAATTACCTGCCGTTGCTCTCGCCAGCGTTTTTCCATCAGGATCGTATGACCCCGTGGGGCAACGGTATTGCCTATGAGGTTGAGGCCGTCCGGCAATACATCGCCGAGGCGCCGTTATTCTGGCTCTCGGAGTATCATCTTGACGGTCTGCGCTTCGACGCCATCGACCAGATCCATGACGACGCTGAGACCCATATTCTTCCCGAGATAGCGCAACGGATCCGCGACGCATTTCCGGATCGGCATATCCATCTGACCACCGAAGACAGTCGCAACGTGATTTTCCTGCATCCGCGCGATGAGCATGGTCAGACGCCGCTTTTCACCGCCGAATGGAATGATGATTTTCACAACGCCGCGCATGTCTTCGCGACCGGGGAATCACACGCCTATTATCAGGATTTTTCCTTTGAGCCGGAGAAAAAACTGGCGCGGGCGCTGGGAGAGGGCTTTGTCTACCAGGGGGAAATCTCGCTTCAGACCGGAAAATCGCGCGGGGTAGAGTGTCGCGAGCAACCTCCGCAGTTTTTTGTCGATTTTATTCAGAATCACGACCAGGTCGGCAACCGTGCCCAGGGGGAGAGGCTTATCTCTCTGGCAGGCGCGGATAAAACGCATGTGCTGTTTGCGGCGCTGCTTATGTCGCCTCATATTCCGCTGCTGTTTATGGGCGAGGAGTATGGCGAAACGCATCCGTTCCTCTTTTTCACCGACTTTCACGGCGACCTGGCGAAAGCCGTGCGGGAAGGGCGCGCGAAAGAGTTCACCGGCCATGCCGGGCACGATGAAACCGTACCGGACCCCAATGACGTAAATACCTTTATGCGGTCGAAGCTTGACTGGAACAAGGCAGACACGGAGGAAGGCAGGGCGTGGCTGCACGCTACGCGCGAACTGATTGCGCTACGTCAGCGCTTTATCGTCCCGCTACTGAAACAGCGGGGCGCCGTGGAGGGTAACGTCCTGCAAACGGCGCTCGGCATGGTTGCCGTGAGCTGGCGTTTCCCATCCGGTACGCTGTCGCTGGCGCTGAATATCGGCAAAAAGCCGCTCGCCTTACCGAACCTGCCCGGAAAAACGATCTTTAGCTGGCCGGAGGCAGTCGATAACCTGCCGCCAAACAGCATTGTTGTTCGCTTAGCTGATGGAGAAGCAGCGCTATGATCCCTTCCTCTACTTACCGAATTCAGTTTCGCAACGGCATGACCTTCGATCGCGTGGTGGACCTGATTCCGTATATGAAAGACCTTGGAATTAGCCATCTTTACGCGTCGCCTGTTTTCACCGCAACCACGGATTCCACCCACGGCTATGACGTGACCGACCCCAACGAAATCGACCCGGCGATTGGCGGGCGGGAAGGGTTTGACCGCATGGCGGCAGCGCTGAAACAGGCGGGGATGGGGCTGATTCTGGATATCGTTCCTAACCATATGTCGACCTCGCTGGAAAACCGCTGGTGGCGCGATGTTATAGAACAAGGCAGGCAGAGCCGCTATGCGGCGTATTTTGATATCGACTGGTCCCGACCGCTGACGTTGCCGTTTCTTGGCGACACCTTTGAAGCCGAGCTGGAGCGGGGGGCTATCACCTTAAAACGTGACAGTGTCACCAACAGCGCAGCGCTGGTTTACTATGATACCGCCTATCCGCTTAATCCCGGCACGTATGCCGAAGGCAAGAGCATCGCTGAGATCCACGAGGCGCAAAGCTGGCGGCTGATGTCCTGGCGGGAAGCGCCGAAACAGCTTTCATGGCGGCGCTTTTTTGAAATCACCGGGCTGGTCGGCGTGCGGGTAGAGGATGAGGCGGTCTTCGCAGACACGCACCGCCTGATCCTTGAGCTTGTTCACGCCGGGGTTGTCGATGGCCTGCGCATTGACCATGTGGACGGGCTTGCCGATCCGCTGGGCTATTTGCAGCGCCTGCGTGCGGCGACCGGACCGGATTGCTACATCACGGTAGAGAAGATCCTCGCCAAAGGGGAACAGCTTCCTCCGGAGTGGCCGGTCTCGGGTACTACGGGCTATGAGTTTATTGCCTCGCTGGCGGAAGTGCTGGTGGATGATACCAACCTCTCGCGACTGGAGACGCTCTACGACGAGACGCTGGGTACGACCGTGGACAGGCAGGCGGAACTTCGCAAAGCCAAAGGGCTGATGACCGATCGTAATTTTGAAGGTGAATTTACCACGCTGCTCAAAATAGCCAGCGAGCTGGCCGGGCATAACGGCGCCGAAGTGGAGCATGAGGATATCCGCCATGCCCTGCGCGAGCTGCTTATCGCGTTTCCGGTGTATCGCACCTACGGCACCGGAGAGGGGCTGACGCCACCGGATGTTGCGCTGCTCAGTCGCGTGGTCGCCAGCGTCGACACCTCTGAACCCGCGCTCAGCCTGATCGTGCGTATTCTTACCGGCGATCTGCCGGAGGAGGACCACGCGCTGGCCTCGCTTTTCCGCACCCGTTTTCAGCAACTGACCGGGCCGCTGATGGCGAAATCGGTAGAGGATACGCTGTTCTTCCGCCATAACCTGGAGCTGGCCCTGAACGAAGTCGGCGCCGACCCGACGCCGCGCGCGTTTTCACTTTCCCGTTTTCATCAGGAGATGCGCATTCGTCTTGCCCGCCAGCCCGATGCGCTGCTTGGAACCTCCACCCACGACACCAAACGCGGCGAGGATGCGCGAGCGCGTCTGTATACGCTGACGGAAGCGCCAGATCTGTGGGGAGAAAACCTGGCGCGCTGGCGCCAGATGAACCAGACGCAGGTTCGATTCCTCAACGACGGCACCGCGCCGAACGCCGCCGACACCTGGATGATCTTCCAGGCGCTGGCGGGCGTCTGGCCAGCCACGCTGTCGCCTGACGATCGTGATGGTCTTAAGTCACTGGAAGAGCGTTTCCTCGGCTTTATTGAGAAAGCCCTGCGCGAGGCCAAGCAGCGTACCGACTGGATCGACAGCAACGAAGGGTACGAGAGCGTGGTGCTGGACTACGTGCGCCATCTGCTCTCCCCGGATAACACCCTGTTCCTGCGTGATTTCAGTGCCGCACTCCAGCCGTTTATTCGGGCTGGGTTAATGAACAGCCTGAGCCAGACGGTGATCAAGCTGACTGCGCCCGGCGTACCGGACATCTACCAGGGCAGCGAAGGGCTTAACTTCAGCCTGGTCGACCCGGATAACCGCCGCGAACCGGATTTCACCGCGCTGGCGGAAAACCTCAGCGTAGCGGATGGAACCATTTTTAACGATGCGCAACGCTGGCGAGACGGCAGCGTGAAGCAGTACGTCACCGCCACGCTGTTACGGCTGCGGCCGCATTACCCCGCGCTTTTCCGCTACGGCGACTGGCTGCCGCTGAAGGTGACCGGCGAGCGGGAAGAGAATCTGATCGTTTATGCCCGCATAAAAGATGACGAGGCGCTGATCGTCGCCGTGCCGCGTCTGGTGTTTGACGTCACCGACAATGCGATGCTGTGGGCCAATACTACGGTGGCCATACCCCAGGAGCTGGCCGGGAAGCACTACCGGGATCTGTTTACCGGTGAGCGTCGCCTTCTGCCAGAGACGCTGGATTTAACGTCTGAAAAGGGATGTTTGTTGGTTCTGCTTACCTGCGAATAATCGAGGAGAACAAAAATGCCAAAGGATACAACGTTTGAAATTCGGGCCGGTCATGGCCAGCAGTTGGGCGCAAATTATGACGGGAAAGGGGTGAACTTCGCTCTGTTTTCCGCCCACGCGGAGCGGGTAGAGCTGTGTCTGTTTGATCCTTCGGGAAAAACAGAAATAGCCCGCCTGGAACTGCCGGAATATACCCATGAGGTCTGGCACGGCTATGTGCCGGATCTGAAACCGGGGGCGCTGTATGGTTACCGTGTGTATGGCCCTTACGATCCGGAGAACGGTCACCGCTTCAATCCCAATAAGCTGCTTATTGACCCCTATGCCCGTGAACTGGTGGGTGACATTGAGTGGAACGATGCCCACTTCGGCTATGAGCTGGGACACGATGAGCTGGATCTCAGCTTTGATACGCGAGACAGCGCGCCGTTTACGCCCAAATGTAAGGTCATCGACCCCAATGCCGTTGACTGGCAAGACTCCCGCCGACCCGATATCCCATGGCCGCATACCGTGGTCTATGAGAGCCACGTCAAAGGTTTTACCCAGCTTAACCCGGCTATTCCGCCTGAACTGCGCGGTACGTTTGAGGGGATGGGGCATAAAGCGTCGGTGGAGTACATCAAAAGCCTCGGCATTACCTCGGTCGAGCTGCTGCCGGTTCACTGGTTCCCTGACGATCAGCACCTGCTCGATCGCGGTCTGAAAAACTTCTGGGGCTATAACTCGCTCGGTTTCTTTGCGCCAGCGTCACGCTATTACGGCCCGGCGGGGATCCAGGGTTTCCGCGACATGGTGCGTGCCTATCATGACGCGGGCATCGAGGTGATCCTCGACGTGGTCTATAACCACACGGCGGAGGGCAACGAGCTGGGGCCAACCCTGTCGTTTAAGGGAATTGATAACTTCTGTTATTACCGCACCATGCCGGATCAGCACCGGTATTACATCAACGACACCGGCACCGGGAACACCGTTAATACTTCACACCCGCGCGTATTGCAGATGGTCATGGACTCCCTGCGTTACTGGGCAGAATCGATGCAGATTGACGGTTTCCGCTTTGATCTCGGGACCATTCTCGGACGTGAGCCGGAGGGGTTCGATCCGCGCGGCGGCTTCTTCGATGCCGTGACCCAGGATCCGGTGCTGTCGAAGCTGAAGCTCATCGGTGAGCCGTGGGATATCGGCCCCGGCGGGTATCAGGTGGGAGGCTTCCCGCCTGGCTGGGGTGAGTGGAACGACAAATACCGCGATACGGTACGTGAATACTGGAAGGGGGATAACGTCTCTAACGATTTTGCCGCCCGTCTGTTAGGGTCCGGTGATTTGTACGATCTGCGCGGGCGTCGTCCGTGGGCCAGCGTCAATTTTATTACCGCGCATGACGGCTTCACGCTGAACGACCTGGTGTCGTACAACGAGAAACATAACGCCGATAACGGGGAAGATAATAACGACGGACATAACGATAACCGGTCGTATAACTACGGCGAAGAGGGGCCGACGGAGAATCCGGATATCATCGCCACCCGCGAGCGGCAAAAGCGCAACTTCCTCACCACGCTCTTCTTCTCGCACGGCACGCCGATGCTGCTGGCAGGTGATGAATTTGGCCGGACGCAAAAGGGCAATAATAACGGCTATTGTCAGGACAGCGAGATCTCCTGGGTAAACTGGAAAGGGCTCTCTGAAAACGACGAGAAGCTGCGCGACTTTACCCGTCGGTTGATTGCCCTGCGCGCGACGCAGCCGCTGCTGCGACGTGAAAACTGGCGCGACGGGCTGGAGATCCGCTGGTTTAACGCCGGCGGCGGACCGCAGCAGTCGGAACAATGGGACGAGGGTTCCACCCTTGGTCTTGCCATCAGCCGTCCCGATCTTGAGCAGGAAGAGGGCGTCTGGCACGACGTGCTGATGCTGTTTAACCCGTTTGAAGGCACGGTGCCATTCCAGATCCCGCAGTTTGGCGAAGGGGGTTGGGTGCTGGAGCTTTCGACGGCGGATGATGCCCCCACAGGGGAAATCATCACGGAATCCGTCGATTATGAACTGGCCGGGCGGAGCATGTCGCTTTTCCGCCGTCCTTAAAGCGAGGCCGCCGCGCGTGCGGCGGTATCATACAGGGAGGAGATCGCGCGGAGTAACTGCGCGGTCTCGCCAATCGACGCGCCCGGAATGCCGCTTTCAGCGTGAATGTTGATCAGGCAGGCCTCCCGCACCTCCCGGTACTTCATGCACAGCGCTTTTCCCTCCTCCGTGGTAGAGAAAAAAAGCTCTTTTCCGGCTTTCTCGCTGGTGACATATCCCGCCTTGACCAGCTTTTTCAGCGCATACGTCACCACGTGGGTATCTTCCACGTTCAGCACAAAGCAGATGTCGGCCAGCTTTTTCTTGCGGTTGCGGTGATTCACATGGTGCAGAAGCGAAACGTCAAAGGCCCCCATATCCGGTTCACCCGCAGCGGTCATGCAGCGCACCATCCATTTGTTAAACGCATTGCTGGTCATGATCAGCGCATATTCCAGCTCTGATAATTCAGCACACCGCTCTGAGACGAGATGACGGGAGGAGACGATTCGCCCGTCCGCAATATCGTCGTGGTTTAACGCTGTCGTCTTTTTCTTTACTGTCATAACGATCCTTCCCCCGAAATGTAAACCCGTCGATAAAATAAGAACATTTTATTGATAAATTGTTTACATGTTTTTGACGTTCAGATATAGCTTTTTAGTGCAGGTTCTGTGGAGCCTGACGCAAAACATAACATCGCGCGCCGTAATGCACCGGCTTCGCTCTGCTGCGAAGTATAAAAAATAGCCGTCGGCGCGCAACGCTCACTTTGGATAGGGTAACGTTTATGGACAGTTCTACACTGTTGCCACTTATCGGGATTCCGGTGGTGGTTATTGGTTTTGCACTGCGTTTCAACCCGCTGCTGGTTGTCGTGGTGGCGGGGCTGGCGACGGGCCTGCTGGTTGGCATGGATTTCGGTATGCTGCTGGAAACCTTTGGCGAAAAGTTCGTGAATAGCCGATCGCTTGCCACCTTCATTCTGATCCTGCCGGTGATTGGCCTGCTGGAGTATTACGGGCTGAAAGAGCGCGCCCAGGCCTGGGTCGCGAAGATCGCCAGCGCCACCTCGGCGCGTATCCTGATGCTCTACTTTGTCGCCCGCGAAGGGACGGCTGCGCTGGGCCTGATGTCCCTTGGCGGCCACGCGCAAACGGTGCGTCCGCTGCTGGCGCCGATGGCGGAAGGGGCTGCCCTGAATGAATACGGCGAACTGCCGCAGACTATCCGCGACAAAATCAAAGCCCATGCCGCCGCGTGTGACAATATCGCGGTTTTCTTTGGGGAAGATATCTTTATCGCCTTTGGCGCGGTACTGCTGATTGATGCGTTCCTGAAAGAGAACGGGATCGAGGGGATCGAACCGCTGCATATCGGCCTGTGGGCCATTCCGACCGCTATTGCGGCACTGATCATCCATATGACGCGTCTGCTGCGCCTCGACGCCAGCATTCGTCGCGACGTGATGGCCTGGAAAGCAGAGCAGGGTACGCAGGAGATCGCACCATGATGACCCTCATCACCATTAACCGCGTGTATTACCTGATCGGCTTCGTCGTGATGCTGCTGGTTGTGATGACCCTTCGCGACCGCGCTAACCCGAAACGCTATACCACGGCGCTGTTCTGGTTTCTGTTCGGCGGGATCTTCCTGTTTGGCGATCTGATGGTGCAGGAGCTGGGTAAGTCGCTGGCGTATCGCATTATTGGCGGCGCCGTTATCGTGATTGCGCTGCTGGCCGGTTTCGGGCTGGTCGGGAAGGGGCACTATAAAATGTCCACCGAGGAGGAGCGTGTTGCCTCGTCGAACCGGCTGAAAAACTGGCTGTTTTTACCGGCACTGATGATCCCCGTGGTAACGGTCATCGGGACGCTGTTTCTGAAAGGCGTGTCGATTGGCGGCGTTTATCTGCTCGACCAGAAACAGCTTACGCTGGCGGCGCTGTGCGTGGCCTGCGTGGCGGCTATCCTTACGGGCTGGTGGCTGACAAAAGGTACGCCGCTGCATGCGGTGCGTCAGTCGCGTCGGCTGGTCGATACCATCGGCTGGGCGGTGATCCTGCCGCAGATGCTGGCCATGCTCGGCGGGGTCTTCGTGGTGGCGAACACGGGCGACTCGGTGCAAAAGGTGGTCAGCCTGTTTGTGAACCCGGACAGCCGCTTCATGCTTGTGGTGATTTACTGCGTGGGGATGGCGCTGTTTACCATGATCATGGGTAACGCTTTTGCAGCCTTCCCGGTGTTAAGCGCCGGTATCGCTCTGCCATTCCTGATTAACGTCCATCACGGTAACCCGGCGCCGCTGCTGGCTATCGGTATGTACGCAGGCTATTGCGGCACGCTGATGACGCCGATGGCCGCCAACTTCAACATTGTGCCCGCCGCGCTGCTGGAGCTAAAAGACAAATATCAGGTTATCAAGATCCAGATCCCGACCGCGTTAACCCTGCTGGTGGTGAACGTGTTCTTAATGTATTTCCTCGTGTTTCGCTAAGGAGCTGCAATGGAATTAACGCAACATCAGGCTGACGCCTTCGCCAGAATGCCGTTGACCTATTTACGTCAGGAATACCCGAACCACATTATGCATCTGCTCAACGATGACGGCGACGTTCTGCCGCCTCGCGAGCTGCACCCGATCTTTTACGGCTGTTTTGACTGGCACTCTGCGGTGCACGGCTACTGGCTGCTGCTGCGCTGCCTGCGTCTCTGGCCCGAACTGCCGTGCCGGGAAGAGATCGTCACTCTGTTCGAAGAACACCTGACCGACGAGAAGGTGGCGAAGGAGCTGGCCTATTTTACCGCGCCGTTCCGCGCGTCGTTTGAGCGGCCTTATGGCTACGGCTGGCTGCTGGCGCTGGCGCAGGAGCTGAAACAGTCGTCACTGCCACAGGCGGAGCGCTGGTACCAGACGCTGCAACCGTTAACGCGGGATATTCGCCAGCGGCTGGTGGATTACCTCAGCAAGCTCACCTATCCCATCCGCGTCGGAACACATTACAACACGGCGTTTGCGCTCGCGCTGGGGCTGGATTATGCCCGGGCGGTGACGGATGACGGGCTTGAACAGGCGATCCTGGACGCGGCGACGCGCTTTTATCATACGGACACGCAATATCCGGCGCATTATGAGCCGGGCGGCGACGAGTATATCTCCGGGGCGCTGACCGAGGCCCTGCTGATGAGTAAGGTGGTGGAGAATTTCCCGGCCTGGTTTGATGCGTTTCTGCCTGAAGTGGGTGCCGTTTCAGCGCTGATGAACCCGGCTGAGGTAAGCGACCGCACCGACCCGAAAATCGCACATCTGGACGGGCTTAACCTCAGCCGCGCGTGGTGTATGAAGCACATTGCCCGCGCTTTGCCGGAAAACCACCCGGCGCAACAGGCGTTACAGGATGCCGTTGCGCGCCATCTCTCGGCAAGCGTGGAGCATGTTGTCGGCAGTCACTACAGCGGCGGCCACTGGCTGGCGAGTTTTGCGCTGCTGGCGCTGGAGTAGCGCTTAGTTATATTTTTCGTGCTCATCCTGTTTCCGCAGGATGAGTGATTTTACGCAACCGGCTCGCGCTGACGACGACCGCTACCGCAGAAGCTGCGGCGGCGACCCACAGCGCAACATGAATTGACCTTTCATCTGCGGCCAGCAGAACGGCCACGGCGGCGGCGCCCAGACACTGCCCGAACGTGCGCATAATGGATAAAACACCGGATGCATAGCTCGCATGCTCACGAATAACGTTGGAAAGCATTTCCCGGTTATTGGGACTCTGAAAGCAGCCAAACCCCACTCCGCACACCAGACTCCGCAGGCAGATATCCCACACTGAAGGGCGGTCGGGTAATGTTGCCAGCAGGATCAAACCGACGACAAAAATCATCAGCCCCAGGGTGGATATCGCCGGGGCTGAAATCGTGTCTGCCCACCGGCCTGCATGCGGCGCAATCAGTACGATCCCTAGCGGCCACGGCGTAAACAGCAGGGCAGACAACACCGGGCTGTAGCCGTATTCGCTCTGAAAAAGGAAGGGCAGCGCAATAAAGGTGATCCCCTGGCTGACAAAAGCAATCATCGACGTGAAGGCCGCGAGGGTAAAACGTTCATTTTTAAACATCATCGGCGGCAGTAAGGGGTTATCCGCGCGGCGGATCTGCCAGATAAACGCCATGCCGCTCAGCGCAGCGAGCATTGTCCAGCAAAGGCTACCGGGATGATAGTCCTGGAGGCTGTTCGCCGCCATGATCGTCGACCCCAACAGCAGCGCCGACAATATCGCGCCCGGGGTGTCGAAAGGCGCTTGCTTTCGAACCGCATCCCGCGGCAGCGCTTTGACCGCCAGCAGTAAGGCGAGGGTGCCGGGAACAACATTTATCGCAAACAGCCATTGCCAGCTCAGGGTGTGAAGGATCGTCCCGCCCAATACCGGGCCGATAGCGGAGCTGGAGGCGATGAGCAGGGCGTGTAACCCCAGAATGCGGCCAAGCAATCGCCCGGGAAATACGGACCGCAGGATTGCGGGGGCAATACTCAGCGTCGCCGCGCCGCCGATCCCCTGAAGCACGCGCATACCGATAAGCATTTCGGGTGTATTCGCCAGCGCGCAACCCAGTGATGTCAGGGTAAAGGTCGTCAGACCTGCCAGAAATACGGGGCGATAACCCAGGCGGGCCGCAAGCGCCGCGAATATCGCCAGCGTCATCGCAGCCGCCAGCAGATACCCGTTGGCGAACCAGACGGCAATACTGGCAGGTACCTGCATCTCCTGAGCCATGGAGGGCAGGGCAATGTTGATCATGGTGCCATCAAACACGCCCATTAAGGTGGTGGTCATAATTGCGGCCATCACCCGTGCGCGCGCCGGGCCAGGCAGTCCTTCGTCGCCGGGTTGACTGGAAAAGAGCGTCATTATGTTGTCCTCTGAGAAGAGTGTATGGATGACAAAACTATAAAGATGGCTTTTACAGGGCGGAAGGCGCACCATTTACACTTTATCGTTGCACGAAACGCCTTATCTGAATGAACAGGAATGAGCGCTATGACCGATCCTGATTTTAATTTACTGATTGCACTCGACATATTGCTGAGCGAAGCGAGTGTCGCAGGTGCAGCACGTCGTCTGAACCTCAGCACCTCGGCCATGAGCCGGACATTAAGCAGGTTACGCGACGTTACAGGCGACCCGATCCTGGTGCGCGCAGGACGTAACATGGTACTAACCCCGTGGGCCGAAGCGACCCGGGATCGCGCCAGACGTGCAGTGCACGAGGCGAGGGCGGTATTGCAGCCCTCAACTGAAACGTTCAGTGCGCAAAGTCTGGCGCGCCTTTTTACCATCAGGGCAAACGATGGTTTTGTGGTGGCGTTTGGGCCTGCGCTTATAGCGGCTGTGGCCGACGCCGCGCCGGACGTCTGTATACGCTTTGCGCCTAAGCCGGAAAAAACGTCGCGCTATCTTCGGGAAGGGCTGGTTGATCTGGAGATTGGCGTCCAGAGCAATATGGGGCCTGAAATACGGCTGCAACGACTGTTTGAGGATCGGTTTGTGGGCGTCGTGCGTAAGGGACACCCGCTGGCTAAGCAGGCAGAAATAGGCGTGAAGGATTATGTCGCCTGGGGCCATGTGGTTGCGTCACCCGAGGGCGCGTTGCATGGATCCGTTGACGATGCGCTGGCCGAGCTGGGGACAAAACGTAAAATCGCCAGCGTCGTACCGGGATTTCCGACGGCGCTCTCCGTGGCGCTGGAATCGGATCTTATCGCCATGATACCCGCGCTCTATTTACTCAATCAGCAGGTAACGGACCAGGTACATCTGTTCGAGCTGCCGTTCAAAAGCCGTCGTATTACGGTATCGCAGATGAATGGAACGCGACCCTGGTCACCGCTGGCTGAGAGAGCAAATTCTTGCGATATGCGGTGTGGAGAGGTCAGACATAATTTCGGGCTCTGTATAGCGATTGCTATACACACCGCTTATGCTATGCTTGTAAAGCAATTGCTATACAAGAGGTATACCTATGAAATCAGATGTTCAACTCAATCTCAGAGCCAAAGAATCCCAGCGGGCGCTTATCGATGCCGCCGCAGAGATCCTCCATAAATCACGCACGGACTTCATTCTGGAGATGGCCTGTCAGGCAGCCGAGAATGTGATCCTCGATCGACGTGTATTCAATTTTAACGATGAACAGTACGCAGAGTTCATTGACATGCTCGATGCCCCGGTCGCGGACGATCCTGCCATAGAAAAACTGCTGGCAAGGAAACCGCAGTGGGACGTGTAACAGCACCAGAGCCCTTATCCAGCGTCCATCAACTGGCGGAGTTCGTCAGCGGAGAGGCCGTGCTTGACGAATGGCTAAAACAAAGAGGTCTGAAAAACCAGGCGCTCGGCGCAGCCCGAACGTTTGTCGTTTGTAAAACGGGCACGAAGCAGGTCGCGGGATTTTACTCTCTGGCTACCGGCAGCGTTAACCATACGCAAGCGACAGGTAATCTGCGGCGTAACATGCCGGATCCCATTCCCGTGATTATACTTGCCCGTCTGGCTGTGGATGTCTCGTTACGCGGAAACGGGTTGGGAGCCGATTTACTCCACGATGCGGTTTTACGCTGTTATCGGGTAGCTGAGAATATCGGGGTGCGAGCGATCATGGTTCATGCACTCACTGAGGAAGCCAAAGCGTTTTATATCCACCATGGTTTTAAAGCATCGCAGACTCAGGAACGGACACTGTTTCTCAGGCTTCCTCAGTAGAGGCAAAGGGAGGGGGTAGGATGCGATGGGCTTATCTGACGAGGGATAGGCTTCATAATATCCAATTTAACTATTCTGGGTTTGAGGAATATACATAATTTACTTCAGCACCAGAAAAAGTATAACAAACTGTTTTAAATGGATATTAATCAAATGGCGATTCAAACTCACAGTTATGAACTCAGTTTTGGTTCATAACTGTGTTAAACGCTGTCCATAAATCACTCGATGTTACGCTTGTTGGTTCATGAACTGTTCGTTCTAATTTTGTGATGTGCGTCAGGTTTTAGTGTTCAGTAATATTACCTTTTACTCGATGAGCGATTGTTTACCACCTCTCCGACAACCGGAGCAGCGGTAAATGCGTTTGGCCAGCCAGCGTAAAACGCGGCTTGGGTACGCGGAGGTCTAAACTTTACCGATTATATTCAAATGAATCTGTCCTTACCGGCGTGCCATGCAAAATAGGCTTGTACCAGCGTAACGACAAGTATGCAGAGCAACACAGAGTTCCAGTTAAGTGAGTGGCCGCGAATAATGCCCGCAAGGTAGGGGCCGAGAGCACCAATCAAATAGCCGATACATTGCGCTTTGCCGGATAGCTGACCTGCCTGGCTGTGTTCACGAGTCCGCAGCCCAAAGAGCGTGAGGCAGGTGACCATAGACATTCCCGCACCTACACCTGCGAACAAGCAGCCAAACAGCAGAAAAAGCCGATTTGAAAAGAATCCCTGCCACTCCGATTTAATGAACAGTGAACAAATGAGGCCAAGGAGGCGTTGATCCTTATGTTTAGTAAAAATCCAGTTCATGAGATAATGACTCATATCAAATTGTTTTAATTGTTTTTTTTAGAAAGAAATGAATTAATCTCCAAAAACATTCATGAACAAACAGGGAATGCGCGTCTTATGAGCATTTCCTAGCAGCTTACTCGGCTTCACCATTTTACACCTTAATCGCGTAACCAAGCACATGAGTATTTAGGGGGCATCTGATTGTTTACTTGAGTAATTTATGATTTTCTGTAACATTTAGATGCACCACAAAAGCTAATCAGAACTAATTCATCTGAGGGCGGTAGCGTTGTCAAGGTTGGTTCGCCTTGTCTGAGGCGTTTTAGTCCAGCAAGATAGTTCTATCTATTTGAATGAGATCTAAGTAGATCGAGTTGTGTGAAGCGAGCGCCAATTCAATTTATCTATAAAGAACTTAGACATTGTGATGAAACTTTTCATCTCAAGATAGGGGTTAATATAATAGGCTAACAATTAATTACCTTGTTAAATGAGATTTTCAGTCTTCTGCCTGGTCAATAAAACATAAAGGTATAAATAATGGATGCAGTAGAGTTAATATTCTGTAAATCAATTAATTACTTTGATTATACTTCAGTCAACCCAAAGAAAACCAATTACATATTAATATCGCCAAGTGACGATAATTTTAATGACTTTGGGAAAATCACCTCGGTTTTAATACGTGCACAATTTGAAGATGATAAGGTTGAGTTCCGTACAAAACTAGCAATTCTCGACGTAAAAGAAAGCAATCAAGAACTTACTCTAGTAGAGTATTTTAATAAAACAAATAATAATGATACCCCAATATATCCAAATGATGATATACTTTATTTTTCGCAATGCCAGTCCCTAGAGACTTACAGATATTTGCATCGATGTGTTGGAAAAGAAAAGTCAGACATCATTCTGACTAAAATTAATGATCTGAGCACTATACGGAATAAGAAAAAGCATCTAAATAAATTTAGGCTATTTATTAAAAGCAAAATATTTCAAACGTCCTTAATAAGGACCTCGGAGAGTTATTACGCTTTCAAAAACTCAAATTTTATAAGTGGTGAAATAGAATCACAAGAAATAAAAAATAATGAATTAGAATTCTCGATTGATATTGATGATGGAGAGTCAAATAGGATAAATCTTGGCTTTAATTTTTCTTATAAAAAAAACCACCCTCGAAACATAATAACTATTATTGGCAGTAATGGTAACGGGAAAAGTAGGACGTTAAGTAATATTGCAAAAATGGCTCTGAGTGGCTCTAGATCTTATGGGGATAGAATAGAAGTAAACCGGATTTTATTATTCGCACCTAGACATGAGTTGCGCTCATTCCCATCCGAACATTGGAAAAATCCGGCAACGTACTATAGAACATTTCCAACAACAAGATCATATCAAACGCGAAGTAAAAAAACCACAACTGAAACCATTTTAGACATTGTCCGAAGCGAAGAAACTATTGCTGGCAGGTCACGATGGGAAATTTTCTCTCAATCTTTGAATGGGCTAACTAATCACGGTGAAATTTATCTAAAAGGAAGTTCACCCAAGAAATATTATTCTCTTAAATTCTTAAACGATCAAAAAGAAAATAATAGCCTCCTGGGTTGGGGTACTATTCAAGAAGATCTTGAACCAATTCGACTTATTCAAGGTAATGAGTTTAAATTAAGTAGTGGTGAGATTAGCTTTCTAAAAATAATCACCAATATGACGATGCACATCGAGAATGGGAGTCTCTTACTGATAGATGAGCCCGAAACTCATTTACATCCTAACTTCATAGCGCTAATAATGTCTGCTTTACATAAAATATTGACAGCCACAGGGTCATATTCAATAATATCAACACACTCTGTTTATATTGTACGAGAGGTCCCTCAAGACCAAGTAATTATTTTAGAGAGGGATGAAAAAAACAATGTTGTCCAAAAAACAACAGGAATGACTACATTAGGTGCAAACTTAGGTTCATTATCATCATTTATATTTGGAGAAAATAGTCGCTCTAAGCTTGTTAATGAAATAGCCAAAAAGGTAATTAGAGAACACAGATCTTTTGAAGAAATTGAGGGCTTATATAGAGATTCTTTTTCAATTGAAATGCTTTCACTTATAAGAGGCATGATGAAATGAAGTATTTCAATCAACCTCTTGAAAATGACATAGATAAAATCACAGAAATTGCGAATGCAAATTATTCCGGTTCAAAGTTGATTGAAAATAATCTGAACATTTTCATCGAGAGATATAAAGAATATTATTCATGCAAAGGTGCTGCGTTAAGTATTAATGGTATGTTTGGACTAAATGACGCAAGAGAAAGCATAAAAAAGTTATACAAGAGCAAAGGAAAACAATTATCTTTCATAAAAGAATTGCGAGATAAAAATACAGGAAAATGCTGTTCAATGTGTGGGGCCAATTTAAGTACCCAAATAGATCATTTTCTTCCCCAAGAATTTTTTCCGGAATATTCTATATTAAGTGCTAATTTAATTCCGATTTGCAAATGTAATCAAAAAAAAGGAAAATTTACTATAGGGGATAATATTGACGAAATATTATTACACCCTAGGTATGAAAAAAAACTTTCCAAGCGGATTATCACGGCTAAAATAAGAAACCATGATGGTGCAATTAAAATATATCTTGAATTCAATCCTCCAAAGAAAATATCGAATGCTAAAGGCTTGGCTTTTCATTATGAAAAGATTGTTGACTCTGATTTATTGATTACTACTATCAGAGAGCGGTTTTATGAAATGAAGCGCGCACCAAGTTCGGTAGTATATACTCTTGCAGATCGGATCAATAGTCCGCAAGAACTGAGGAATATTCTATTTTCCCACCTACGGTCATTTGATAAGCGACATCAAAGTCAAAATAATTGGGAGTCCATATTTATTCATGCATTACTTGAGAAAAGAACTTTTAATTGGATATGGAGAAAAATATCAGCGCCCGATCGAAAGTATGATGAATCTTTTTAAAAATCTCTTTCGCGTCAATAGTGGTAATATTTTTTTATCATTGTCCTCTTTCTACTGACATACTGATTGTCCGACAGTGGAGCCAGTCGAAATTGTTGACAGCTAGTCGGGGCTCGTCTGGTCTTTCTAGCAGTAAGAAACGTATTAATATTGGATCGCCACTAGTTTAACAGATACCTCAGAATTATTTATAGACTGACACCACCCCGGTAGACGATCCTGCCCTATAGGAAGCTAAGTGGAAACTTATCCAGTAACAGCTTGTCGATTTTATCCCAGAGGGTGTTCCTCAGGATGTATCGCTGAAATCAAATCCAGCACTAAGAATGAGGGGTGAGAAACCATTTCCTTGGTGGGTCTTTGACCATTTCTGTTGAACTAATGTTTTTGGGTTATCAAGGATACAAATTCAAGGCAGTGTTTCACTAAACCTTACCTCGCTTCAATACCAATACACTTTTAATGGGTATAATATGTGACTGCTTTTGCCGCATTATTGACAGGAACAAGGACTGGTGATGAATATTGATTTCAGTTTAATTCGTAGCGCCCCCAAAAGCCGTAACGATAGCTTTGAAGCACTCGCCGTACAGTTATTTAGGAAAACCTGTCGAGTACCGACAAATTCAACATTTATTAGTCTGCGTGGAGATGGTGGAGACGGTGGCGTTGAGGCATATTTCCGCTCACCGGACGGTGCCGTATTCGGTGTTCAGGCAAAATACTTTTTCCAGCTTGCTTCCGCAGAGCTTACACAGATTGATAGTTCCCTTAAAGCTGCGCTAAGCAACCATCCCACACTAACCGAATACTGGATTTATATACCGTTTGACCTGACCGGGCGTGTTGCTGCGGGAAAGCGAGGAAAAAGCCAGGCGGAACGCTTTGAAGAATGGAAAAGTAAAGTCGAATCGGAAGCGTCAGCGAAAGGGAAGTCACTTTCTATTGTCCTTTGTACCGCTGCTGTTATCTGCAATCAATTACTTGAGATAGACCCTTACGGAGGGATGCGCAGGTATTGGTTTGATGACACGTTGCTGACAACAGCTCAAATTCAACAATGTCTGGAGGACGCCATTGCTTTTGCCGGGCCAAGATATACTTCAATGCTGGATGTGGTGACGAATGCTCATGTCGGCCTGGATTTCTTTGGTGGGACTGGTGACTTTTGCGAGTGGTACGAAACATCATTAACACCAATCGTTCGAGAGTTCCATTCACTGAATGGATACGGACGCAAATCGCTGGATATACTCGGCGAAACCCGTGCTACATCTGCCACGGCATTGATTGAAGAAATAATTGCCTACTGTGAGAGCATGAGAGATAACAATGTCACGGCCACATCGGTTACAGATCTTTCCGTCGCTCTGTCATCCCTATTGACACTTTTCGCTGATGCCCGCCATGCTCAAGAAGATAAATTTTATGAAAAGCATGGCAAGCATAGTGATACAGAATCGTTCCGACAGTTCCACGCAGAGTATATGTGTGCATTTCCTGCCGGAGATATGGATGCGGCGAGAAAATGGGAAGAGCAGGCGCAGCAACTGCAAAATTTGCTGACTTCTCAGGTCATTGGTGCCGCAACAGCACATTCCTTACTGCTGGTTGGGCCAGCGGGTATCGGCAAAACCCACGCGATTGTCAGCGCAGCATTGCGTCGACTGGAACATGGTGGTTTTTCACTGGTCGTCTTTGGAGACGACTTTGGCAAAGCAGAGCCTTGGGAAGTGCTACGCAGTAAAATAGGGCTGGGTGCCGCCATCGATCGTTCGACATTATTTGAATGCATACAGGCCTGCGCCGAACATACTGGCTTACCTTTTGTCATTTATATCGATGCATTGAACGAAAGCCCGCGAGAAGTGCGCTGGAAGGACAAGCTTCCCGAATTGCTCGCTCAATGCAAGTCTTATCCAGACATCAAAATCTGCGTTTCAACCCGAGATACCTATCGCAATCTTGTGGTCGATTCACGCTTTCCAGGGTTTGCTTTCGAACACATCGGTTTTTCAGGACATCAATTCGAAGCGGTACAAGCTTTCGCAGCCTACTATGAGCTGGATGCAGAGATTACACCACTTTTTTCACCCGAACTCGGTAATCCTTTATTTTTACACTTGGCCTGTAAAACGCTAAAGGGCGAAGGCCGTGACAGTCTGGATATTTCTTTGCCGGGTTTTACCTCTCTGTTTCAAGGACATCTCAAACATTGCGATGTTTTAATTCGAGAACGCCTCCACTACGCAAACCCTCGCAATCTGGTAAGGGCTGCAATGATGGCACTCGCGAAAACCCTGACACATGAGTTGCCGCAGAACCGAACGTGGGAAACCTGTTGCGAAGCACTGAGCAAAATAGTGGGAACTGAGACCACACCTGAATCCTTTTTAAATGCATTGGCACATGAAGGCCTCATTATCCTTTCTGTTGTAGATGAGGATACCTTCCTGATCCGTCTGGGTTATCAACGCTACGGTGACATACTCCGTGCTATCAGCCTTGTGGAAGCTCTTGATTCGGATACAGTAAAACTAGCGGAGAAAATTGCAGCGTTAACAGAAGAAGATGCTGGATTGCTGGAAGCTCTTGCCGCCGTGCTGCCAGAGAAAACTGCTCTTGAAATTACTGCTGAAGAAGTAGGATTACCATCCGAACAAGCCCATAAGCTGTTCATCCAGTCATTGGTTTGGCGCTCCCGACAAAGTGTAGTGGAAGAAATTGATGAACACATCCATGCAGCACTGCATACACCTGGATTATGGGAGTCGGTTTATGAAGCGCTGTTTTCACTTAGTCTGGTTCCTGACCATCGTCTAAACGCAACTAACTGGCTGGGGCCATTTTTACGGCAGTCATCCTTAGCTGAACGTGACACCTACTTGTCATTAGCTGCGCTGGGATCATTTGATAATAAGACTGCTGTCTATTCACTCATCCATGCAGCACTATTTGCTGACATAACCCATTGGCCTGCTGAAAGCCGGAGGCTGGCCAGTCTAACACTTGCCTGGCTCACTTCGTGTGCTGACCGCCGAATCAGGGATTTATCCTCAAAAGGGCTAAGCAGAATCCTGGCAAACTACCCGGAGAACTGCCAAACAGTAATCAGTGAATTTGCATATTGTGATGATGATTACGTATTAGAGCGTATTAGCCTTGCTATCTACAGTGCATGCTTATTGTCATACCAACGCAGAAATGCGTTTATGCCAGCGCTCCCTGGTCTATTAAGCATTGCGTCAGATAGCAAGAATATTCTGCTCCGGGATACGGTTCAGCTATTAGTAAACTTGTTGAAAACAGGAGAATTTCCCACAGCCGTAACAAGCCAATTACAGCATTACCAGACAAACGTATCATTACCATCACGATGGCCTGTACTGGCGGATGTCAAACCCCTCCTAGATCTGGAACATTTACCATCAAACATGGTGCTCTGGGGAGAATCCATGGCCCCGGATTTCTGGCGTTATCAGGTGGAATCGAAGATTTCCGGCTTTGACTTGGAGAGCGCCAATATCAGCCATGAAAACATTGCCTGTTGGTTAATGCGAGAAGCACTTAATTTAGGATATCCCGGTTATAACCACTGCGCGCTCAATTATGATCGCCATATCGGGAGTCAGTATGGCTCGGGACGGGGTAGAAAAGGGTATGCTGACCGACTCGGTAAAAAATATTACTGGATCGCCTTACATCGACTACTGGGCATTCTGGCCAGTAATGTTCCCGCACTGGAAGACCCATATTCCGACTACGAACCTACAAGTGATCATCTATGGTCAGTCGACGTCCGTAAAGTTGACCTGACCGATGTACGCGATATCACCGCAGAAGGTGTCTATCCAGTACTGATGGAGGAAACAAATTATGCATTCCCTGACCACAATTCAGATATCAAAGGTTGGGTTAGGACCGATGATTTTCCACCTTATGAAGCTTGTCTTATTCGAACTGACGAGGAAGGAGAGCAGTGGGTAGCGCTTTCACATAGCTATTGGGATGACGATAAAGCGCCGAATGAAAATAGCTGGGATTCCCCGTACTTGGGAGTGCGTGCTTCCTACTCAAGCGCACTCATAAATGAAAGCATCCAGAACTTTAAACAGAAAAGATCACGCGATATTTTCCAATATAATCAGGGAAGTAGTTGTTATCGCGGTTATCTTGCTGAATATCCTGACAGCCCGGTATACAAACAACTTCTTAATAGTGATGAAGATAGTGAAGCGTTTAATTTTACAGAAGTCAGTTTACTGCGCGGAAACGAATGGGAATACGACTACTCATATACCATGCCCGAGCGCCAGGATAACCTCATTGCGCCATGCCTGGGGATCATTCAAAAACTCGAACTTTTATGGGATTGTCAAAGCGGTTGGGTTGATCATTCTGGCAAACTTATCGCCTTCCATCAAAAAGGTGTAAAACAACGCGGACTTTTCATCCATCGTTCGGCATTGAACGCCTATCTGTCCATAACAGGTGAAGAGCTTATACATCGCCGTTTTGCTAACAGAGGATATTTTGATTTAGCTCGTCGTAATAGCACGCAAATAGACCTGAAAACTTGGATCCAGTACCGGGCAGACAAGGCACCGGTAGTTTTACGAGAAGAGGAACTGCCGTTTAACTGCTGACAACGATACTTATTAAGTAATCAACTGGCTGCCTTGGCATCGAATGCCAGAAGAGCCATTTCGCACTACCAATTTAAGTAGACTGAAGGAATACTTGGTACAAGCAAACGCACGCCATATCGGATAGAGGGGACTATGAACGAAACCATCGAAAAACTGATTGCCAGTGGCAAGGAAGGGCCATGGTGGGACTTTAAACAAACCTACCACCAAAACAATGCAGCCCTTGTTCACGATATCCTCTGCATGGCAAACGTCCTGCATGACGGTGATCGGTATCTGATTTTTGGCGTGAATGATGAAGGGTTGATTACTGGCGTGCCGGAAGATGGTAAGCAACTTAACCAGGCAAATTTAATCGATCTGTTAAGAAAAGTCAGTTTTGCAGAGCACCATTGTCCGGATATTCAGCTGCACCACATCACACTCCAGCATAAGGTGCTGGCTATTCTACAAATTCGTAACGTCAGAATAAAACCCTACTATCTGACCCAGGACTATATAAAAGAGGGAAAAACTGTCAGAGCCGGTGTCGTTTACACCCGGCAACAAGATGCCAATACGCCCGTAACTAGCTGTGCCAGCCCTGGAGATGTCATGGCAATGTGGAGAGAGCGCTTTAATCTGGACCTGGCACCCGCTGACCGCATAGTCAGACTGCTTCTGGATTACGACAATTGGGAATATGACGGTATCAGCGAGGCCTATTATCGGTTGGACCCGGATTATGCCATTCATATTGGCGACACAGAAAAAGATATAGGAGGACAACACTGGTGGTCAACGATTAGCATTGAGCAACCTTGTCACTATGAATACATCCTCAAATACCGTGGGCGTGTACTTGAACGAGTGCCAATCGTACATTACAGAAAAGAGGGTTTACAGTTTCCCTTTCCAGAGATGGATACGCTGGCTTATCCGGGAAAAAGGGATGGATTCGTAACTGATTATTATGCTGACGTTTTTTACTTCGTAAAAAACACCTTACCCTACAATCTGTTGAGTCATATCAGAGAATTACACTCACTGCCTGGCCGTAATTCAGGCATAACCATGCCGTTAACCACCCAGACCAAACCGCCGATTATCGAGCTGCCATTTATGGTGTTTGAGAACGCAGGGGAAAAAGAAGAAAAGCTAAAGTTTATTCAAAGTCAGCTTGCTGATTTTTGTCCGGATGGTATGCCTGATACAGCATCGATGAAAACTGACCCAGAACTAAGAATGGAAGCAGAGAGACAATTTTCCTGGTGGGTTTTTAACCATATGCGTTGAGCCGAAGCCAGTAACCCTACCTGGGAGTTGTTCATTTTTGACGTTGCAACTAAAGGTCAGCGCTACGATAGCGTGTTTTAGTGCGCACTCGCGTATTTTCCTCACTCTTGGGTGAATTTGGCCTGCTTTCGCAGGCCATATACTGCTTCCACGTACGACGATGTGCTTTAAGAGAGTCAACGGCAATACCCATAAAAAGCGCTCGGTTGCACGATGTGGACAGCATCCTGATATGGCTCCCATGGACTTACCCCCCGGCCGCGTCTAACATAGCGAAACCAGCACTCAGGCTCCATGACATTTTTTATACTTTACTCCCGACCCGCAGGGACAAGGTTCATTTCTGCCTACCGCCCCGAAAAATCGCGTTACTTCGGATTTAGCCGCCTTGTAAGCAAGCTGCGCGATGTAGTTCGACTGATTTTCAACCTCCTGTCGCTGCTCACCTGTTAACCCTTCAAAAAAGGGGGCTAGCCGACACATCTCCGCTTCTGCCTGCTCATGTTCGCCTGCAAGTGCCAGTATAACGGCGTACTGGCTTCGGACCTGAACCAGTCGCTGTACCAGACCGGCTTCATTGACGACTGGCAGGACGTATTGCTCCATCACCTCTCTGGCACCGACATAGTCCTTTATTGCGACAAACTCATCAGCTAGATCCTGTCCTACCCGGACCAGAGATTCGGGGGCTGCGATCATGTTGTAAAATTTCATCGCATGAATGCGCAGAAACGGTGACACCTTTCCCTGCGCGTCATTAATTCTGGCGAGCAACTCTAGGGCATCGGCCAGATGTTTGATGTGCTCGTGAACATTTTCAGGCTGGTTGATGATTGCCCACAGCACATCCGAGTTTTTACCCATGACATCCTGTGGGGTAATACCAAATAACGCGTAGTAGCGATTCACTACGCTCAGACACAGTGTTTCTGCTTGTTTGTATCTTTTCAGTCTCCATAGCGCGATAGCATGGTTATAGTCAAAAATACGCGCATGCTCCTCATCCGGAAGGCTGAGGCGGGCATCTTCAGCCAGCGTTTGCACTTCACTAAAGTCTCCCTTTTCGGATAAGAAAAGCATCCGTTTCATGGTGTAGGCTGTGCGTTCCCGGTAACCAAACTCATGTTCTGTAAGCAAAGCTCCCATCGCTTCCAGCCATTGTGCAATTTGCTCAGAAACACCGTCTTTAAGCTCGGAAAAAACTAGCCCATCGAGTGCCCAGAACGTTTGTAAAGGCGGCAGAGAGTCCGAAGCTGTCGCCTGTTTCAGGCTTTCCATAATGTCGACAGTAATGCCCATCTCATAAAACAGCTCTTCACCAGATAGAGCGATGAGCGTCATGACATCGTTAAGCTTGATGTATATCTGCGTTAGAAGAGAAAATCGCGAAGTGTCGCGTTCTTGCTGAAGGCTCTCAATCAAAAGATCTTTTAACGCCAGTAACGCGTTATTTACGATATCCACGTCCATCATGGTCAGGTGTTGCAGCCCCAGCGCCCTGACAGCATCGTGTACCTTTAACGTCTGGTTTCCATAGTTTTCAATGGTTCCGGTGGCCCGCATTTTTTTAATTAATGTGGCTGCCCCGTTTGAAGGGATATTTAATGAGCGGGCAAGGTACCCTGAAACTTCATCACGGCTTAGCCCCACATCGGACAGACTGAACAACGCCAGAGCGTTCTGAACCAGTGGCTCAAACCCCTGATAGACACGGCTGAGAATGACTTCCTGCGCGGTTTCCGTGCTGTTTTCCTGTTGCCGCAGTTCAGCACACAGCGTGTCTATATCCCCTTTGTATTCCTCTGCGGCAACTCTCGCCGCGCTTTCGACATACAGCGGCAACCCTCCGGTGTAGCTTCGTAGCTGCTCATATCCCAGCGCACTGGCGTGCCCACCGAGGTCGGCCACTGCGGCAGCCACTGTGTCGATATCCCATCCCTGTAACGATTCACGCTGAAGTCCAGTCATCGCCTCCAGTTGACGGACATTGTCATGGGGCTGGCACAGCAGCACAAAATGGATACGGGTTGTGGCGTGCAGAACATCCCGCAGGTTCTCCACAGGGATACGATGCGCGTTATCCAGAACCAGCAGCAGGTTGTCGTTCCGTTGCTGCAAGAAGGTGTCGAACGTTCTCAGCGCTTCAACGCCACTGGCACCAGGGAGCAGTATTCTTCGCAGGCCACCTTGCTCCTGAGTCGCAAACCGGGCTGCCAGCTCACGAACCAGCGTACTGGCAAGTGCAGGGCCTGGAAGGTCGCCAGCATCGTAATACGCACACACCTGGGTACTGTGCTGGGCGGCCTGTGCTGCCCATGCTGATTTACCTGCACCGGACAAGCCGCAAATGATGCGTATCCGCTCATCCGACACAAAAGAGGGTTCCTCTCTTTGTGGCCGGTAGAGTGTCGGCGGTGCAGGGAAGTCCTGTAACTGAACGATGAGCTGTTCGAACAGGGCAGGAAGATCCCGGGTATAAAACGCATGCTGTCCGTCGGCATCACCTCCGGTGGCAGCGAGCTGGACCAGACCGGCCAGCTTCCAGATCAGGGATTCTGGCGACAATAGCGAAAACTTCAGCTGCTCTGCTTGCGAGATGCACCACGCGGCCGCATTAGCCACGGTGTCCCAGGCAGGGGGAAGTGCGGGATGGCGCTCAGCGGTTGACTGGGGCCAGATAAAACGGACATCCGCAGGAAGCGTCTTATCCTCAATCATCTTCTGCAGGTGTGGACCTGGTGCCTGGTTGGCGACGATAACGAAAGAAGCGCTTCCCTGGCGGCGCCCAACAATGTGCTCGTTACGCATCTCCGCAAACCTCGCGAGCGCGCCAGACACATCGCTGGGAATGATGGGTTTCTGGCGGGTTTTAACCTGAACGTAAATGCGCTCCTGTATGGAGTTGAGCTCAATATCCTCATCCAGCTCAACGGTTACTGTCTCCACGCTGACTTTCTGTGCCAGCAGCAAGCAGCCAACGGCATACAAGTGCTGATAAAGGAATCCCCGGTGTACGGCTTCAATACGTACCAACTGGGCAGAGTCCAGAACATCCGGCGTAGATTTTTCTTTGCTCCCCTTCATTTTTGGTCCTTATGTTACTTGTCAGAAATATCCCAGATTTGCATATCAGCCTGCGTAATAGAACTTAAGCATGGCTACCAACAGTTTGACCAGTACACCCGGATTAATCGGTGCGCAACAATTTCACCTCATATTCTGGTGGAGACAGATGTAGTGCGTATGGTGTTACATCAATAATTAAAGAAAATTCACCCGCTGTCAGATATGTCAGTAAAACAGGCTATATATCATTGATTGGGCAATTCAGGGGCGTTACTTTTATCCGTATCAGTGCACTATCTACACGTTTGTGGCTATCTTTACGAAAAGCGTGTGGATAAAAATAATAAAAGAGGGAGAGTGCCGTGGTCAGAGTTTGTAAAGTTGAAATCCAGAACTTCCGCTCTATCCGTTTACTGACCTGGCAGCCTTCGCCAGGGCTTAACTGCCTCATCGGTCCTGGGGACAGTGGCAAGACCACCATTCTTGACGCTATCGATTTGTGCCTGGGAGCACGGCGTAACGTCAGTTTCAGCGATACCGATTTTTTTGGTCTCGATGTGACTCAGCCTATCAGTATTACCCTGACACTGGGTTCGTTGCCGGATCCTCTTAGGGCAATGGATGCCTACGGTAATTATTTGCAGGCGTTCAACAGCGTGACGGGGCTGGTTCAGGAAGAGCCCCAGTTCGGACTGGAAACGGTTCTCTGTCTGCGTCTGCGTGTAGACAGTGAGCTTGAGCCCAACTGGACGCTGGTATCTCTGCGTGGCGAGGCCCTGGGTCAGGAACGCAATCTTGCCTGGAAAGATCGGCTGCTCATCGCACCGGCGAGACTTGGCACCTATGCAAGCTCAAATTTGTCCTGGGCACGCGGATCGGTGCTCAATCGGCTCACGGAGGAGCGCCCTAATCTGGGGGCTGAGCTGTCAAACGCTGCGCGCCAGGCCCGAACCAGTTTCGGTGGTCAGGCTGCGGTACAACTCGCGGCAACGCTGGACGTGGTTACTCAGAAGGCCAATGAGCTGGGTGTGCCGGTCGGTGGTCGGACTCAAGCCTTACTGGACGCTCACGCGGTTTCCATCGGCGATGGTGCAATTGCGCTGCACAACTCAACCGGTGTGCCGCTGCGTTCTCTTGGTACGGGGTCGTCCCGTCTTCTGGTGGCAGGAATGCAGCGTGCTGCCGCGCAGCGGGCCTCCGTGGCTCTGGTCGATGAAGTGGAATACGGACTGGAGCCGCATCGGCTTACCCGGTTACTGAACTCTCTGGGGGCCAGGGAAACACCGCCGCCACTTCAGGTTTTTCTGACCACACACTCTCCCGTGGCCGTGCGTGAGCTTAATGGCAACCAGCTCTTCGTTGTGCGGGGCCATCCGACAGCTCCCCACCTGGTGCTGCCGGTGGGCATTGCCGATGATATTCAAAGTACGGTCCGGGCCGACCCCGAAGCCTTTCTGGCGCGTAGCGTGATCGTCTGTGAAGGGGCTAGCGAGGTGGGGCTGATCCGCGGGCTGGATCATTACTGGACCGCCCTCAACGGTAATTCCATGCTGAGTGCAGGAACCGCATTCGTGAATGTTGGTGGAGGAGAGCCTGACCGATGTTTTGTGCGTGGGCTGGCACTGCGTCGGCTTGGCTACCGTGTGCTAGTTCTGGTGGATGCGGATAAGCCGCCCACCCCGGCGACGGTCGAGGCCTTCCAGGCCGCGGGTGGAGAACATATCACCTGGCGAGCCGGTCGCGCGCTGGAGGATGAGCTGTTTATGAGCCTGCCGGATGCAGGCGTCGACGCGCTGCTTCAGCGAGGCATTGAGCTTATGGAGGAGGAACTGGTGGCGGCACATATCCAGACGCAGTCCAACGGTCAGGTAACGCTTGCTCAGATCCGGCAGCAGCGCCGGTTGAATGGCACCCCTTATTCCCTAGAAATACGACAATTATTGGGGATCGCTTCTCGTCATCGACGAAATGGGTGGTTTAAATCGGTGACCCGGTATGAGGATGTGGCGCACGATATCCTTGGCCCTCATCTTCCCGCCTCCGATGCCGGGTTCCAGGCGCTGATTAACCGGCTTTACGGGTGGGCCCATGCCGCCTGACTACAACCTGCTGGAATATCATCGGGGGGCGATTACGGCCCCGGCCGGGTGCGGTAAAACACAAATCATCGCGGATACCCTGACCCTGTATACGGGGGCCAGGCCGGTACTTATTCTCACGCACACCAACGCGGGTGTGACAACACTGCGTCTGCGTATGCAACGCGCCGGTGTTACTGCTGCGACCTACCGTATCGCCACCATTGATGGATTTGCCATGCGTCTGGTTGCGATGTTTCCGGCGCGCAGTGGGCTCAACGTTGAGGTTCTTCAACTGCGCAATCGCGGGGCTGACTATCCCGCTATACGGCTGGCTGCCTGCCAGCTGCTGCAGGGAGGGCATCTCGATGATGTTCTGGCGGCCAGTTACGCTCACCTCATCGTGGATGAATACCAGGACTGCAACCTGGTGCAACATGCACTGGTAACCGCGTTATCAACGGTGCTGCCCGCCTGTGTACTGGGTGACCCCATGCAGGCCATTTTTGGCTTTAGGGGTAACCAGCTCGTGGACTGGGATACACATGTACTCGCTCACTTTCCACTGATTGGTGAGCTCAATCATCCATGGCGCTGGGCTAACGCAGGGTCGCCGGAGCTCGGTCGCTGGCTTCTGGACTGCCGGCGGATGTTGCTGAATGGTAACGCCATTGACCTTCGCCAGGTGCCTGCCGGGGTGACCTGGGTACCGTTACAGGCAGAAACCGCTGTTCAGCAGCGTCTTACTGCCGCCCTGACGCGCGCGGTCACCGCGAACGGGCAGGTACTGGTGATTGGAAACAGCTACGACACACGCGGGCGTCAGCAGATGGCCAGCCAGATCCCGGGGGCAACGACCGTCGAAGCCGTAGATTTGGTCGACCTTACCGACTTTGGTGCAGCGTTTAACCTGGAAGCTGCTGATGCGTTGACGCGCCTGGTGCAGTTTGCCGCAGACGTCATGACCCAGGTTGGCCCCGCAGCATTGCTGCCCCGCCTGGAAACGCTACGAAGAGGGCGAGCCCGCAACCCGCCGACGGTTGCCGAAGCGGCGTTAGTGGCATTTGCGGAGAGACCAGGTTTTATGCTGGCCGCAGAGGCGCTGCGCCTTTTGACCCGTCAGGACAATGCGCGGGTCTATCGGCCAGAGGTTTTGCGCTGTTGTTTGCGCGCCCTGCAGTCGGCTGCTGCTGGAGGCTGCACTTTTGCAGACGCCACGGTAAACGAGCGCGAACGCAATCGCCACGAGAGTCGACCCCTGGCCCGGCGTGTAATCGGCAGCACATTGTTGCTAAAGGGGCTGGAAGGGGAGGTGGCAGTCATCACATCCCCGGAAGAGATGGATGCACGACACCTCTATGTCGCTATGACGCGGGGATCTTCGCGGCTGGTTGTGTGCTCGCTAACTCCCATATTGGCGGCCCGCTAACTCCGATGCAAAGCGCCCTTGCTCGCAAATCGCACCTTCCTTAGGGGCAGTGCCTGACGTACAGCCCTATCAAATAGCCTGGCTTCTATCACCATTCTTCACGCCTTGCCGGTGAATCAAACTCCTTTTCAACCAAATTTGAAGCCTTTGTATAAGTTGAAATAGGTCCAGAACTAAGCGAAATCTCCACTCCTAAAGTATTTAACACGTTGTATAGACGCTGAAAACTTGCTTTTGAAGGGTTTGCCTCAAGTCGAGCATAAGTCTGCTGAGTGACACCCAACCTGGCGGATAATTCTCTTTGAGTTAATCCTTTTGATTTACGAAAACCAATTAAAAGTGGCCGTAACTGGCTAAGAAGTCTGACCGGGAAAACATTATCCATAAGTAGGTGACCATGTCGATTATTTAAAATAAGTCCACTTTGCGTAAAAATAACAGCCTTCAGGGTGTTTTTTTACTTTACAGCCTTTAAGGTGTAAGGATGAACTCGTTGTTTAATTTGTTGCATTAAAGTGTTAAAGGTTGCATCTGGGACTGACTAAGATTATATTTTTCAGGACTAGCATATAGTGGTACGCGCTGCTAACACTCATATTAGTGAGGCTTATCAGTGCATGAAGGGAGAGGGCAGGGTAGGCTTTGCCCTCTCTTTTTCATAACTGCATTAAACTTCAAATTCTTTTTAAAACTCATTGCCTTAATGCGATATTTTTATTAACAATCCCAATCAGTGTGTTTATTTTTTCATTTATCTTAATATGTCTTCTATCTTGCTCAAGAGAAAGTTTTCTGAATTCATTTTCCCTGCTCGGCACGGCAATTATCAATTCTTCATAAATTTCTTTTGCTCCTGACACTTTTTCCAATTCACTGCTGTATTTTTCAATGAGAGATCTTATTTGAATGTTTACATCACTGTGTTCATGGCTGGTAGCACTTGAAAATTGAAGGGAGGTTTTTTGGCTTACCTCAATTAATTGCACATTTTCTTTTGCTATATTGAATTCTGATGTGATTGAGTATAAATATTGATACACGCCTGATTTTCTTACTTTATTTAATAATCCTTTTTTAACTAGATATTGAATTTGGTTATAAGAAAAAGCTTTTGCCTTTCGATAAGTTTTCGGGAGTGAGAATCGCTCGACAAGAATTTTTGCTACATCATTACTGGTGAAGTTATCCTTGCAAATGTGGATTATTGCAGAAAATATGTACGACTCAGGGTTGGATACTCGACTATTCATATGACTAAAACAATGCAGTTAACTTAGGATTGCTAAGTATACAACAATGGCAGATACTTAGACAATCTAAGCATTCGAGGCCAATGAAGATGAATCAGTGTCTGAAAAAAATCCGATACCAGAACGACTTAAGGAAGCGAGATGCAGGGCGGGTTTATCACAGCGCTCACTGGGCCTCCTTGTTGGGTTTGATCCCGCTTCGGCTAGCAGTCGTATGAATCATTATGAGAAAGGGCGGCATGTCCCCGATATTGATACGCTCCGACGGATGGCGTCAGAGTTAAACGTGCCGTTAAACTACTTTTTTTGTGATGATCAGACCACAGCAGAACTTGCATTACTCATATCCCGGATGACAGAAGAAGAGCGAAGTAATCTTATCGAAGCACTCAAAACGTCTTCAGGTGTAAAACATGGTGGTAACAACTGATGTTCTACAAAAGGCTATTGATCTTTTAGAAGGTAACGAAAGTGCAGCATTAAACTGGTGTAAAGAGCCAAATCGCCATTAGAATGGAAGACTCCCTTCGACATAAAGGACATAGAAGAGGGAGTATTGATAATTAGTGCGCTAATTTTACGAATAGAGTAGGCCGTTTACTCATTAGCTCATTCTTGAATTTCTTTTGCGCTCAGCAAGTTCTCGAATGAGATCGTCTGCAAGCATGTCCTCTACTTTGATAGGAGTTGCGTTGTCGATATACTCAATGATGTCGGCGAGCGCCAGTACATTTCGTTCATATTTAGCTTTCAATGCTATAATTTCAGCATCAAGACGATTTGCCTTACTTATATAAGCAGCGCCGGTTCGCCCCATAGCCAATTTAGCCTTTTCATCTGTAGTCAACTCTCGTTTACCATCTTCGTAGTTGTTATGCTGGCGAAGCCTGTAATTATTGATGATAATTTTTCGAGAGGTGAGGGTACTAATGCCACCTTTAACTATTCCTTTGGCTTTAAGACGAGCATGTAACGTGGATGGTTGAATTGGGGATTTTTCCAGTCCCTCTTGCACCATGGCTTGTAGCTCGGCTTTGATGTAAGCATCAAGTTCCTTACCCTGAATGACTTTATCGTCTGCATTGCGACTGCGCGGGGTCTTAGCCATTATTATTTCTCTCTATACGTTTCTGTTCAATAAAGAAAAGATCAGCTAGGGTTTTTGGGGTTTTGCCAATTAGCATTTGTTTATTAATTCGCTCAATAACTTTATATAATGGATTGTTCAGATCATCAGAAAACAGGGAAACCAATTTTTTCTCGCCTTGAACCTTTATAGCATCAGCTTCAAGAGCCTCGAGCACGATGAGAGCTTCTTCCTGTTCTTTTAAAGCCAGCATGAAGCCTGGATTCACTATAGTCAACTTACGGAGTTGAATGATTTCTTTTCGCTTGTTTGATAAACGTCGTGATGCTTCTTCCGCTTCGCCAAGACGACCTGTAAGAGTGAAGTAGCCACAAGGTAGACCAGACTGACACTTAAGCGCATGAGGACAACCCCACCGAGCTACATCTCTCGTACAGGCTCCAAATCCAAGAGGATGCAGTTTTGCATGGCGTTGAAGCAGTGATTTCGCCTTATCAGCCAAATTTTGTTGTACTAACTTGTCATGTGCACGTTTTAGTTCAGGCAGAAAGTTATCAGACATTGTGCCAGTTATATAGTCAACAACCTCAGCAGTTGTTTCACCAAAAGTCTGCATGTTCTGCTTCAGATTATGCTCGGTATTGAGCTCAGGATTTATCATTAGTGAGGTTGTTAATTTAACGTTTGCAACACCTGTATTTTTTACCGTCTTGGAAGACCGTGATAGAGCTGCCATTCTGCGGCTAACCTCAGTTCTGGGGGAGGGTAGGTTGACCGGAATGCAGGGCTTCTGCTGCGTAGTAAAGAGTGAAAGCTGGAAACTCTTCGTGAGAGCTTGATTGTTCTCATCATAAGCCTTTTCCAGCATATTGATTGCTAGAGAAGCGGTCTGATAGGACTGTGATTCGGCCTGATGCTGATAGTGTTTATTCTGGGTGATATCAACACGCCCCATTAGGATGGCCTGAATATGATCCGTCACTCCAGCGATTGCCAAGAATGTATTTATATTATGTCTCGGTACATGCTTTTTGATAATGACACGGGATCCATCATCTTCAAAAAGATTAAAGTGATCAAAGATAGATTTTCGGTTTTGTGTTCCGCCTAACCATGCTTCTATTGAGTTTTCATCAAGTGGAAAAATATGTTGCAATGAAACAAAATCTTTACCAATTCCAAATGCACCTTCCGGCATGATGAACATCAGGTCTTCATAATTGAAGTGTACCCAGTCACCATTGTTTTTGGCTGAAATTATGCACTGGTGCCCAGGCTCAAAGTTTTTTGCTTGAGCGTAACGCTGATAGACATAATCATTCAACTGTTCTTTAGTGAAGTACCAGCTGTTCTTCTGTTTATGAACGGGTATTACCTTAGGTTTATGTCCGCTAAAGTTCGCAATGGAATTCCGAATACTCTTTCCAAGATCGTTCCTGGAGCCACCAGAACCACTAAACATGATGTCTTCAAGATAATTTTGCTCAATCCATTCATCAGGAAAATCAGCGATCTTACCTGGGAGCATGTTAGTGAAATTAGAATCTCTGAAGCCCTGAATCGTTTTACGGAACCCAGAGGTCAATTCTTGCACAGATTTATAAATCATCTCAACGACAGAATAAGTGCTTGGCGCCAGCCAATGGATCCGCCATCCAGCCTTTTTTGCACCAAGATACTCAATACCCAACCTGTAAGTAGGCCAGTCTTGATCTATTGCGTGCTGACGTTTTTCTTTATCCGTAATTTCTCGCTTAACCAAAGAAGTCATTTTCAGCAACATTATTTCCTGGAAACGGAAACCGCAAATAATTGTGAGTAACAACATATTGTAAAAGATACGCTGATAACTATTCTCAGCTAAAGCGATCAACTCAATAACACACATAAATGCACGGATTGATATGAGTCTTTCATCATCAGTTTGATCAGGGGTGGCTTCTTGCGCTTTCTTCCTTTCTTTAGTGCTGTTAGAACCATTTCGATAAGGAAACTTATTTTTTACTTCAATATTAACTAAGAAAAGATCATATTGACGTAGTAAATCAATGGACTTTACTGCAATATCGCAATAGTCGCTGACATTATCAGGACTGTCAGAATTCTCATGATGCCGCTCCATCGCTGCATGAATAATATCGGAAGTCAGATACATTGGGTGCGTTTGACTTGTTTTATTTACCATTTCCCAATACCAGCGCTTCATCACCTGTAATGGTTTGTCTAGTGTAGAACCTGATGGTAATCCGCCAGTGATACACACCAGATGCATGTGATAAGCTCGCATAAAATCCTGAAATTCCGAAGAAATATTCATTTGTGAGAGCCCCTTAACACGACTAGAAACTTCGTCCCACTTAAAGCCGCGATCTTTTGTTTCTTTAAGCCATGCAACCCCTTTCTCACCAAAATGCCAGGAGCCGGCATTCCACTCCAGTTGTCCAACAGCATTGTAGGCAACAAGACGCTCTTCAAATTTTGCTTTATATTTCTCTATATAAATAAGAAGATTATCCGCCTGTTTATTAAGTATTGTTATTTGCGTAGTCATCGTTTAGATAGCCCTCCGTAAGTTTGCTATTTCAATGCGAGCCATAACCTGATTTACATGCTGTTTCCGCCGTACTAATTCCTTGAGAAGTGGATGATTTAAAACGCCAGCATCATCGGCAACATCACGGACATTTTTGATTTCATCATTCAGCGAAAGAAATACTTTTTTGTGGTCTCCATCTATAAATGGTTTGAAATACAGGCAACCGTAACATCCACGACCCTGTGCAAAGGGGCACATGTCTTCTTCATAATTACATCCACCGAGATGGTAGTGAAGTTGCCCACCAATTGACCCTGCAACACTGCGGCCTTCCCATTCGCTGCTGTGAACCAAATTCCCAGTCAACATGAGTGCCATCATGTTCTTAAACACAGGGTTGCGACCCAAAGCTGCCTCACGAATATCAGCCAGCTCAGGGGTGGCTGCAATGTATCGATCTGCAACAACATAAGAGGATTGACCCAATATATAAGCTATCTCAGGAGCACTGGCACCACTCATTGCCATTGAGTGACCAACGTTGTGACGAAAGAGGCTTGCGGTATATACAGGTAGTTGATAATCATCGTTTTTTACTGCCTCCTGAATCTCCTGTGGTGAAAATCTGAAAAGCATTTTCTTTAATGACGCTTCCACCATCTTCATTGAAGATACTGTGATGGAAAACATTGGGTCGGTATCACCAATTCCAACTAGGTACTTATACAGTAAGATTAACTTTCCAAGTTCTTCCGGAATTGCGACTCGAACTCGATCGATAGTTAGTTTTGACTTTTTGGCATATGGCACAAGTACTGAATAACGCATCCCGTACTTATTCTCGGTATCAACGATAAAATCGCCTCCGGAAAGTTTACCGATCTGTACAGGTCTGGCCCCAATGTAATAAACTATGCCAATAATAATGCAGTCCCGTAATGTATCAATTTTAATGGTTTTCTTTACAGTTTCCAGATGAATGTTTTTATTTTCTTCAACATCAATTTTTGGACATAGCTTAGATGCCCAACGTTGAATGCCATTTTCTATCATTAGACATACTTCTTCTGGTATAACGAGGTCTAGGTTTTGGTAGCGAGCCCAGTTATTGTTCCTAGGGCGTGGCACTTCCAGCAATAGATCTTCCAGCTCATTACTGTCATCCTTACTTTCGAAGAATCCACTACGATCAAGTTTTCGTAACGCATAGAGGGTGTAATAGAACTGACTGCAGTCTGAGTGATTTCGCTCAGTCTTCGCAACCAGCATTTGCATTTTTTCAATAAGGCTTTCGCGAGTGATAACCTCAATTTGTTTGAAAGTTGTTGCAACAAACTGAGCAAATTTATCAGCAACACTTGCCGAGTTCTCATTAATGTACGCGATTGTTAAGTATTTCAAGAGCTTGAGTGGAACTGGTGATAAATCACAAAAGTATTTACCATTAGAGAATAATATAGCCACATTATTACCTGAGAATCTGTATCGCCAATCATCATGTAGATATAAATATCGGTCATCAAATTCTGTTGCACTTATTAAAAACAATCGTTTAGGGATCTGAATATTTTCAATCCATTCAAGCTGTTCTTTTGTAAAGTGAAGGGGAGGGGTTTTAAATAAACCACCCCCGGTGATACCGCTCTCAGTTGAATAGATCTTTGAATGAGAAGTCTTCGTCATAAATATTATCTTCTAGCAAGTTGTAGGTTTTTCTTTGCGAAATGTTTGTTTCTGGGGAAGCTAAATGCATATCTGAATGTTTCGTACGCTTATAGTTGCTCTGGTTACTCACCACTTCAATAAACCGCTTGGCATATCTTAATGGAACTTTACTGGTCAGTGACCAGCCGCCTAAAGCACGAAGTTGTTCAATAGCTGGTTCAAGTACTCCATTCATCCTTGCTCGAATACCATAGTCTTGCGCCAGTATAAGTGATTCACTCAGGAGACTATTGTAAATAAACTCAAGAGTAATATTAGCCCAAGTATGCCGCCCAACGTGTGGTGTTATGTTAACCATATTATTAATAATTTTATTACTTTTCGTACGATAATGAGGGAATAGGGCAATGAATGCCGGATCAATTTTTTCCTTATAAAATGTTCGAATTGCATCGTAAGTTAATGGAGTTAACCTACCTGAGCCTTTAATAAAAACAAATTCATGGTCATCAATTTTTTTCTCTTCAAATAATGGGGACCGATATTGCTCCATATAAATGGTAAAAATAATGAAGTCATCTTCGGTCAGTTCGATTTGTCGCTGTGAATGCTCAGTCTTGAGTGAAGGTTGTTGTTTCCTTGGATCAACTACATCATCTGGTAGATTTTGTACAATCAGGATGAAACGAATGTTACCTCGTGAGTCTGGAAGGGTTGGCCCCACGCAATCCTTCAACAACAATTGAACTTCACCAACACGTAAGCCATAGTTAAACATTAACCGGTGGATAAGGTAGTTACGGTATTGTTGAAATCCTGAATCGAATGGGTTTTGGGGATTAACCACAGCCGTGAATAATTCGCCGGTCTCGATATCTGAAAATTCAGGAGTGGAGGGGATTAACATGTTCGTTAGTTCGACACTTTGCTGACTGGTGATACTTTTGTATCGGTGTGCGGGTTCGTTCCTGGATACATCAACTCTGTTGAAGACCTTAATTCTGTCAGCGAGATCTCTGTGGTTCGCCTGGTTAATCTGGTGAGCTTCAACAGGTGACATATCCTGGTATGCCAGATTCATATATCTATAGTTGAGATACTTAAGGAATCGGCCAACGTTTCTGACGTGGTTACCATAGGTGGACTTGTTGGTTCTGGAGAGTGCAGAATGTAAAAACCCGGTAGAGATTATGTCGGTCTCGTCACTCAGGTGCTGCTTCCCGAGCAGGTAAGTAAAGAAGCCATCAAGCTCCCTGATAAAACAGGAGATATTGTAGACAGACCGATAGAAATCGTAGTCAAATGTTCGTTTGTGCTTCTTAAAGTAATAGACGTAAAAGAAGCGCAGCGAACACAGAATGTTTTCTTGAGTCCCCAGATGTTTCTTGCTCAGTTCATTCATTCCATAAATTGTGGCGAACATGACCGGTAGGGTAGTCACATCATCAACTATGAGATGAGTTCTCTGGTTGTTCCTCGATAAATGTAAGATGGAATATGCCATGAACTTAGCGGATGCCCCGTAATTTTTGCGTTATGAAGTCATCGTAAGTCCACAACTAAACTTTGGCAACTGACTGATTCATCGGTAAGTTCCTGAAAGAGAGGAACTCATGAACCTAAGAACAAACCCACCATATTTAACATAATATACATTATGCGCACTAAGGTTGTAACAGCAAAATTGTAATGTCCGTTCTGGGATAAGGATAAGTTAAGTGTACATCACATAGATTCACCATCGAGGGATTCTGATGACGGCACACGCAGCGGAGTTTTTCACTATGGACAAAGTTAACCGACTCAAAATCATTCAGGACGTTGTCGTCCAGCCTTTGACCACACTGATGGCCGCGCAGCGCCTTGATATTTCAGACAGTCACAGCCAACGCCTTCTGTTGCGTTACAATGAATCTGGCCCACTGGGTATGGCTGGCCGTCGTCGCAGGAAACCCGGCAATAATCAACTACCGGATGGTCTTGCCCGGTACGCATTCAATATTATCCGCGAAAGCTATACTGACTTTGGGCCTACGCTGCCAGCGAGGAACACGAAGAACTGCACGATGTTCACCTGTCAAAATATTGGGAAGTACATTGAGGTCTGGCATTACCCGGATGGCCGGAAAGAACTCAGGCTAAACGGAGTCATCCTTCCCTACTTCACTTATAATCGTATTCAGGAAATTGATTAGGCTGCTATCGTGGACAACAAGCGCCTCGGGCAGATTCCTTAGTTTATTAAGCTGGTTCAGGACAAACGTTAGAAGATTATTTATACTCTGAATTCTTTTTCCGGTAGTGAGTGACCTGTATGGAAGAATGATAAATGCCCGACATGAGCGAAGAACGGAAGTTCTGAATGCTACTAACATTGAGATGCCTTGAGTCATAACAAGCAAGTCAACATAGTTGGCTTAAGGATAATGATCAATTTCAGCTGATAACTAATAAATGGAAATGTTTTACTATAATAAAATGTGGTTTTGAGGGGTTAGGGATTGAACTTATATGAAATTTTATAGCATAGATTATCTACAAATGCAGTCTAATATCAATGATTATTTAAAATACATAGTTATATTTAGTACTTTATTTATCTTGATCGTTGTTTTTAGCCTGTATATGCGTCATCGCCTGCAAACCAAATATCGTGACTTAACAATCATAGTTTTCTTGTTTTTGCTCTTCATTTCTGGTGTTCAGTATGCTGATTATACTGATAGTCAAAATATACATTCCCAATCCTCGCAAATGGTTAATTTTGTTAGGCTCCTATCACAAAAAAAAGATGTGAATGTAAATGCTATATTTTCCAGTTCCGTACAACTCTCTGATGGCATTATCGTTAAAATTAGTGATGTTTTTTATCGCGTCAATTTGAGCCCGGATCAAAAAACATACAATTTAGTAGAGGTTTCGTTAGTAAACCCAGAAATAGAAATCATAACAAACTGAGGTGTGGAAATGATAATTTATTTACCTATCATTATAAAGTTGGGCCTGGGGATACTGTGTTTAATTGTTCAAATAAATCTTATGGGAAAAGGAAATCTGGCCCCCTCATCTGCAATGGACCAGGTTCAAAACTATGTGCTGGGGGGAATTATAGGAGGCGTAATTTACAACGAATCTATATCGGTTCTTCAATTTATTCTGGTACTAATCATATGGACTCTTTTGGTCTTCGCTCTTAAATTCCTGAAGGAAAACAATCGATTAATTAAAAGGATAATTGATGGGAAACCGATTACCTTAGTACACAATGGCAGTGTTAATGTTAAGGAGTGTTTACGGAATGGTGTTTCTGCAAATGATCTAATGTTCAAATTAAGAGCAAATGGAATTTATGAGATAGAACAACTAAAACGCGTCGTTCTCGAACAAAATGGGCAATTAACCATCATACAAAGTGGCGATGAAAATATACGCTATCCAATTATAGTGGACGGTTTGGCCAACCATGACCTGCTAGAAATCCTTAATAAAGACAGTGAATGGTTAGAAACTGAAGTTACAAAGAAAGGCTTCAGTAAAATTAGTGAAGTATATTTAGGTGAGTACTTGTCAGGTAGGATTAATTTATACGGATATGAAAAATAACATCCAAACAATAACACCATTTTATCAGGAGGCAGCCATTTCTGGTGTGCCTCCGCCTGAGAATATTGACATTAACGTCCGCTCCTGGCACAGATCAAATATTTGAGCTTTGCGCTTCCCCGGGCATCTGAACTTGGCTTTGACAATGATGTGGAGACTCAATATTAATCTAAAACGTTATGATTAAGAGAACATATTTTTTGTTCTCGCCAGCAGGAATGCCGTAACTGAGGTGGCGTCAGTGATTTTGCCGTCACGTATTAATTGAGCAAAGGCACTAATTTTAATTTTTTTCACCGTCAGGCCGTATTCTTCCTCCTCCAGTTGCTGGCCGGTAAATGTCAGCTCCGTGGCAAGGTAAATATGATAACCCTGGGCTGAATAACCCTGTGCGAGCTTTTGATAACCGACGTACTCCATTTTCCCGGCGCTTAACCCGGTTTCTTCTTTAAGCTCGCCTCTGGCAACGTCTTCAGGTGCAGCGTCGCGAGAACATTCCCAACTTCCCTGAGGGAGTTCTGTGGTTCTCTGGCCCAGAGGGTATCGGTATTGTTCAACCAGATAGATTTCATCATTCTCAACCGGAATGATGACCACGAAATCATCTTTTTCAATGACGGAATAAAGCCCCTCGCTCCCATTGGCTCTCAGAATCCGGTCTTCCTTTAGCGACATCCAGCGGTTACGATAAATCTGTCTCGATTCCAGTGTTTTTATCTCTTTCTTCACGGTAAGCCCCTGATTTATTTGCTTGTAGCTCTCTAACAGTAACGTTAACGCCTTCACCGTGCAATACATCAACGCTCATAACTGTCGTTACGGTCTTGCGTGTTCTCTACGGCAGTCACCTGCACATCCTTAAAGCGCAACCCATCCACACCGGAAATTTTCCCGAACTCTGACGCGTCAATCAAAATTCCGTCCAGCGTTAACCCGGTCACAGGACGCTCCGGATACCCCTCAATGAAAAATGCCCGCGAGAAATATTTGTTGTCTGAGCGACGCGCCGTCATATTTTTAATCGTCAGTCCGCTGACCGCAGTAAGACCGGCTTCGCCCTCAACACCTTCAGCCAGCTTGCGCCAGTGTTCTGGTTTATCAGATAAATTTCCCCGGTCGCCATAGCTGTACTGCGGAAACCAGTTCAGCTGGATCAGCACCGGAAAACGTACGTCCGTAAGATGTAAATTTTGGACGGTGATATCACGGATAAACCCGCCCCGGTTGCGGGCCGACTTAATGCGAAACCCGACGCCCGTACCGTTAAACGCGTTATCTTCTATCAGGACGCGTTCAATGCCGCCTGAAGTTTCGCTCCCCAGCGTGATCCCGGACCCCTTATTCAGCGTACATCCGCAAACCACTATATCCCTTGCGGTACGTGCTTTTTGCGCCGCTTCGCGTCCTCGTCCTGATTTGATGCAGATATTGTCGTCATTACAGGAAACAATGCAGCGTTCAACCCGCACCTGTTCACAGGAATCGATATCAATCCCGTCGGTGCTCGGTCCGGCAGAATTGCTGATTTGCACGCCCTCAACAGCGATATGGTGCGAATAACAGAGGTGCATGTTCCAGAATCCGGACTCCCGACTGGTAAAATCACGCAGCAGAATGCTCTGGCTTTCAAAGACCAGGATATTGCGCGGGCGCTGACAGTCGTAATCAACCACCCAGCGCAATCCTCTGGCGCTGTAATCGCCGACCATGCCGCTGCGCTCGTCATCGCCCCAGAAGCGTTGCCACCAGATAACACCCTGCCCGTCTATCGTGCCTGTACCGGTAATGCTGACGTTTTCACAATCGATGATATTAATAATGCCTGCCGGCCAGCGCATATCAATGCCGGCCACCCGGGTATTTATCAGGGGATAATCAGCCAGATCCTGGCTTCCAACGAGCTGTGCGCCCGCGTCCAGGTGAAGCGAAACACCGCTTTTCAGAAACAGTGCTCCGGTTAGAAAACGGCCTTGCGGAATAACAATGACATCGTTCTGTTGAGCGCTATTTATGGCCTGCTGAATGGCAGACGTTGACAGGTGTTGCGCGGTTGGGTCCGCGCCGCACGTCAGAATGGAGACCGCTTTCATGGCTTGTCCTTAAACAGATGAAAGCCTTAGTCTAGAAATCCGCGTCAAGGATAACCTTTGTCTGTTTGACAGCCACGCGGTCAGGCTGGCAAAAAAGCAGATATTTACTGGCTTGCGATCACCGCAACGCCCTTTTCTTTCAGAGCGCTCACCCAGCGTTCATCCGTTGTGTTTTCAACAACCAGCGTATTCACCAGCGACAGGTCGCCAATCACAAACGCCGAGGCCGTGTTGATCTTTTCCGGTGAGGCCAATACCACCGTTTCCGCCGCTCTGCCGGAAAATGCACGTTTGATGCACGCTTCTTCGTAATCTCCGGTGGTCAGCCCGGCCTCAGGATGAACGCCGGTGACCCCCATGAAGAACAGATCCGCATGAATATTATTGATGCCTTCAATAGCGGCCGCGCCGACCGTGACGATGGAGTGTTTATACAAACGACCACCAATCAGGATCACCTCTATGCATGGATGGTCGACCAGCCCCAAAGCGATACCCGGGCTGTGCGTCACCACGGTTATCCGTAAATCGGGTGGTAAGAACGTAATAAGTTCGGAGGTGGTCGTCCCGCCATCGATGATCACCACCTGCCCCGGTGAAATGAGCTGCGCGCCTCGCCGTGCCACGCGTTTTTTTGCATCCATTTTGACGGACTGACGCTCGGCAAAAGGCGCAATCGCTGACGATGCTGGCAGTGCGCCGCCGTGAACACGCTGCAAACGCCCTTCTGCCGCCAGTTCACGTAAATCCCGGCGGATAGTGTCCTCAGACACCGAGAAAAAGAGGCTTAGCGCAGTAGACTGGACCTGACCTTCCGCCTCCAGTTTTTCCAGAATCAACTGTTTACGCTGGCTTGTGAGCATGAATTATTCCTGTTGTTGCACGATATGCCTTGTATTTGCACGATAGTGCTGTTTATGATGCTTACTCTACGAGAGGAGAGCCAAACGTGCAATCAAAACGTGCAGATATACGCATCATCAACAGCGAAACGTTGTCCGACAACTGGTATAACCTGAAAAAATACACTTTTGACCTCCAGCGCAGCGATGGCGACTGGCAGCGACAAGAGCGTGAAGTGTATGACCGGGGGAATGGCGCGACGATACTGCTCTATAATCGCGACAGCAAAACCGTCATTCTGACGCGTCAGTTCCGTTTCCCGGTGTTTATAAATGGTCACGAAGAGGATCTCATTGAGGCGGCCGCCGGGTTGCTCGATAACCTTGACCCGGAAAGCCGGATTAAGGCCGAAGCGGAAGAAGAAACCGGGTATAAGGTGACGCGCATAGAGAAAATTTTTGAGGCCTATATGAGCCCGGGCTCGGTTACCGAGAAACTCTACTTCTATCTGGCGGAATATCACCCGCAGGATCGGACCAGCGCGGGCGGCGGCGTTAAAGCAGAGGGAGAAGATATCGACGTACTGGAAATGACGCTGGACGACGCGCTTCGGGGCATTGAAAATGGGCAGATTGTCGACGGAAAAACCATCATGCTGCTCTATCACCTGGCCCTGAAAGGCATTTTATAATATCTCAATTAGCCAGATACCTGCCCCGGCGCAGGTATTTGCCTGTGCTATTCTTGCTGAACACCTCAACACGGAGATGCGAAAATGGCCGACTGGGATCCCTCTCTTTATCTACAGTACAGCGCAGAACGCACACGTCCCGCCGCAGAGCTACTCGCCCGGGTGCCGCTTGCTGACATAACCTCTGCCGTGGATTTGGGCTGCGGGCCAGGCAACAGCACCGCGCTGCTGAAACAGCGCTGGCCTTCAGCGCAGATCGCCGGCGTGGATAACTCCCCGGCCATGCTGGAGGAAGCCCGGCAGGCCCTGCCAGACTGCCACTTTGTTGAGGCGGACATCCGGCACTACAAACCTGACCAGCCGCTCAGCCTGATCTACGCCAACGCCTCACTGCAATGGATCCCGGACCATTACCACCTTCTGCCACACCTGGTTTCGCTGCTCCAGTTAAACGGCGTGCTGGCGGTGCAAATGCCTGACAACTGGCTTGAGCCGACGCACGCCCTGATGCGTGAAGTTGCCTGGGAACAGGGCTACCCCGATCGTGGCCGCGAGCCATTGCCGGGTATCCATGCCTACTACGATATTCTGACGGAAGCGGGATGCGACGTGGATATCTGGCGCACCACTTACTTCCATCAGATGAGCTCTCATCAGGCGATTATTGACTGGGTCAGCGCGACAGGGTTACGCCCGTGGTTACAGGAACTCAACGAAAGCGAGCAGAAAAACTATCTGAAACGCTATCTTGAGCTGCTGGAAGAGCAGTATCCGCTCCAGGAGAACGGGCAGATACTGCTGGCTTTTCCGCGCCTGTTTTTGGTGGCTCAGCGGGTTCCGTAAGCCGGATCAGGAACGCGCTTCCTTGAGCAACTGCTGAATCACGGCCTCCTGCTTGTCATAGCTCCCCTCGCCAAACGCGGTGTAACGCAGTTGCCCTTTCGCATCGAAATAGTAATGTGCGGGCCAGTACTGATTTCCGAACGCGCTCCAGATTTTGTAGTTATTATCCGTCACTACGCGGTACGGCAACTGCCATTTGTTGACCGCGTTTTTCACCGATGATAACGGCTTTTCCCAGGGGTATTCCGGGGTGTGGACGCCAATCACTACCAGACCTTCAGACTGATATTTCTTCGCCCAGTCACGCACATGCGGAAGCGTATGCTGGCAGTTGATACAGTCCCAGGTCCAGAAATCGATAAGCACAACTTTTCCCCGCAAGGCCTCAGACGTGACAGGGTCACCGTTTACCCAACCCGTACCGCCGCTTAATGACGGTAGCTGGCTGCCCGGCGTCGTGTCAGTGACCGGTTGCAGTTTCACCTGCGTGGAGGTAGGTTGCGCAAGGCTCAACAGGGCATTTTCCAGCTGGTCGGCAATACCGTTGGCACCTTTCAGGGCTGAGGTCATCCCGCTGGCGTTGAACGCAACGGCGGCTAACATCATCACTCCCGCTCCCTGACGCAAACGCGCCATCAACGCGGATTTGGCCCTCAGAGGGGTTATCAGCTTACGGCCCCCCGCGACAAGCAGCCCCAGCATCAACGCGCACCCACTACCGTAAGCGGCTAACAGCGCTCCGGTTGCGATAGCCGAGTGGCCCGCAATATTAATGCTGAAGATCGCCCCGAGAATCGGTCCGGCACAGGGGGACCACAGCAGCCCAACGGCCAGCCCTGCCAGAAAAGCCGAAATCAGGCCGCGTCGCTGCATGCTGTGGGTGTTGAGAACGTTTCCCGCGCTGATCGCCGGGCGGGCTATGCGCTGAGCGAACTGCGGGAAGATCAGGGCCAGGGCGGCAATGCTCAGTACCAGGAGCGCAATCCAGCGACCGATAACGGTGGCGTCAGCGATCCACTCGCTGGCAACCGTTACTACCATCGCCACCAACATGAACATCACAATCATTCCCGCCAGAAGCGCCAGAATGTGTTTGCGCTGCCCCTGAAAGCCGGCGAACAGCAGAGGAATGACGGGAAGCGTGCACGGACTGAGCAGGCTAATCATGCCGCCTAAAAAAGCGATTATCATAAACATAACGACCTCACGATACGGTTGCTGCGAAGATGCAGTGAGGTCATTTCATCGTACGAATGTGTTCAGGCTGTGTGTGAAAAGCTGGATTTTGTCTGCCTGCGTATCGGCGCGGGGTGCAGATACACAGGCGTACAATTAACCGCGCGGAAGGATCACGCTTACGGCCAGCCCTCCCTCTGCCCGGTTTGCAAGATGCAATTTCCCGTCAAGCTGGGCGGTGAACTGCGCGGCAATGGCGAGGCCTAACCCGGTGCCGCCCGTTTCCCGGTTGCGCGACGTTTCAACCCGGTAGAACGGCTGTAACACCGCCTCCAGTTCTGCCTCCGGGATGCCAGGGCCGTTATCCATAATGCGGATCGCTACCTGCCTTTCATTTTCATCAATCTCAATTACCGCGCTATCGCCAAACTTCAGCGCATTATCGAGCAGATTGGTCATTACCCTGCGCAATGCCTGGGGACGAGTGACGATCGGCAGACGCGCATTGCGTGCATGAAACTGCACGTTTTTACCAATGTCCTGATAATCACTGGCGATGCTGTTAACCCACGCATTCAGCTCCAGCTTCAGCGTGGTCTCTTCCAGGGATTCTGATGACCGGGCATAGGCAATCCCCTCCCGTACCAGGCGCGACATATTATCCAGGTCGCTCAGCAGCTTATCGCGGAGTTCGGGCTGATCCGCCATTTCGATCCGCAGCTTCATGCGCGTGATGGGCGTCTGAAGATCGTGAGAAATGGACGCCAGAATCTGCGCGCGTTCACGCAGATACGTCTGTATCCGCGACTGCATCTCATTAAAAGCGTGCGCTGCCTGGCGCACCTCAACCGGACCTTTTTCAGTCATCGGAGAATGGGCCGCAGGATCGAGGGAATCAACCGCGCGCGTGAATTGCAGGAAGGGCCGGACAACCTGGCGCACGGCAACCCAGGAGCAGAGCGCGACAAGTAACAGCTGAAGAACCAGCACCACGGGCAACCAGCTGGCGACAGGCGGCATGCGCGGGATCAGATCGATGGTGAGCGGTGCGCCGTCGCGGAGCGTCAGATGGGCCTGAATATGGGAAATCGGCCCCGGCACCGCCGTAAAGTGGAGCGGATATTGTGCTGAAAGCGTCTCTTTCAGGGTGCGAATCGCGTCCCGCGAGCGCTTGTCCGTTGGCGCGGCGCCTGCCTCGCCGGGGCCAAGGATATAACGATAATTACCGCGACTGAGCCGTTCCAGCCACTCTGGCCGCTCTTTGGCCGGAAGCCGGTCGAGAATGGCCACGCTGGTCGCCACGTCGTTCTCAAGATTGCCCAGCATAACCGTACGCGCGCTGCGCATTCGCTCAACCATGACCAGCGTCAGGCTGAGCGCGTTAGCCAGCAAGAGTCCAAGCAGCACAATGATCAGCAGCCGGGCCAGTAAGGTGCGGGGCCACAGCGTCATTCATTGGCCTCGACGATGGTCACCGGCATGGTAAAAACGTAGCCTTCGCTGCGAACGGTTTTAATGTAGGCGGGCGTGCGGGCATCTTCATTCAGACGCTGTCGCACGCGGCTCACCAGGAGATCAATCGAACGCTCAAACAGCTCGGCATCACGTCCCTGCGTCAGGTTCAGCAGCTGGTCGCGGGTCAGCACCCGTTGAGGATGATCGAGGAATACGCGCAAAAGGCGATATTCCGCCCCGCTGAGCGCCACAACCATACCCTCGTTATCAATCAGATGACGCGCCACGGTATCCAGCTGCCATTCCCCGAACACCACCAGGCGCCCTGCCTCGGTCACCTGAAGATTAGGCGGCATAGTACGAAAACGACGCAGGATAGCTTTGATACGCGCCAGCAGTTCGCGGGCCACAAACGGTTTCACCACGTAATCGTCGGCGCCCATCTCCAGCCCCAGGATGCGGTCCGTGTCCTCGTTGCGCGCGGTGAGCATCAGGATCGGCAGATCCTTATGCCTGCTGCTGCGCAGCTGTCGACACAGCGTCAGGCCATCATCGCCGGGCATCATCACGTCCAGCACCACCAGGTCGATATGCTGTTTGTCGAGCACTACGCGCATCTCTTTCCCGTTCGCCGCGCCAGAGGCGTGGTAGCCGGATTTCACGAGGTAATCGACAATCAGCTCACGAATATCCCTGTCGTCATCGACGACAAGGATGTGATCAATATGCTCCACCGCAGGCTCCCTGATTAAGAGGTAACGGATTGAAAATAGCACATATCAGAGCTTATCCGCGTCGACAACCGCGTTAACAAAGTCCTGCGGATCTTCCTGCGGCGGGTTGTGGCCAACCGTTGCGCCGAAAGTACGGTGCTCATATTTTCCGGTGAATTTCCCCGCATAGGCTGCGGGTGCAGGATGTGGTGCCCCGTTGTTACCGCCCTCGATGGTGATGGTCGGCACCGTAATATTCGGCAGCGTAGCCAGCTTTTGTTCGTAGGCGTCATATTTCTGCTCCCCCTTCTCCAGCCCCAGACGCCAGCGGTAATTACTGAGCGTGACGGCAACGTGGTCCGGATTATCGAGGGACCTGGCGCTGGCATTGAAGGTGGCATCGCTGAATTTCCAGTCAGGCGAAGCCTGGGACCAGATCAACCGGGCAAAATCGTGCGTATTTTTAGCATAGCCTTCCGCACCGCGCGGCGTGGCGAAATAGAACTGATACCACCACTGAACCTCTGCCTTCGGCGGTAAAGGCTGTTTGCCAATCGCCTGGCTGCTGATCAGGTAGCCACTCACCGAGACCAGCGATTTCACCCGTTCCGGCCAGAGCGCCGCAACGATATCCGCCGTACGCGCCCCCCAGTCATAACCGGCAAACACTGCCTGTTTGATATTCAGGGCGTCCATCAGGTTGACGATGTCTTTTGCCATTGCCGAAGGCTGACCGTTTCGCGGCGTTTTATCAGAAATAAAGCGTGTGGTGCCGTACCCGCGCAGGGACGGCACAATGACACGATACCCTTTCGCGGCCAGCGCGGGGGCCACTTCAGCGTAGCTGTGAATGTCGTACGGCCAGCCATGCAGCAGGATCACCGGTTGCCCCTCTTTTGGCCCGATATCGACGTAACCGACGTTCAAATCGCCAGCGTTAATCTGTTTAACCTGGTTGAAGGCCGACGCGTAATCCTTGCCCATCGCTTCCGCCTGACAGGACATCACGGTGCCAAGCGAAACGGTCAGGGCGACTGCTGAGTATGCGAGTTTGTTAAACATGATGTTATCTCCGGGTGAGTTCAGTTGACGGAGATATAACACCATGCGTTTGTATAAAGGATGTGTGCGGATGCGGCTTTATTGCATACCTGTGTATGTATCACAGACGCAGATACAGTGTGATTCAAACCCGGTTAAGGGGTGATTCGGTACCGGACGTAATCGTCGGCTTCACCATAGTGGTCATACAGCTTACGCGCCGGATTGTGCATGCGGGTTACCCAGTAGAGTTTTGACCACCCTTCCCGCTTACCCTCATCGATCAGGGCGTCGATAAGCGCTTTACCCGCCCCTGCGCCACGTTCGGCAGCGTCAACAAATAGATCTTCCAGATAGGGGTAAGTTTGGATATCGAAAATTATGTACGTTAAGGTTAATTTTTTGCCATCACGTCATTAGTATATTCACAAACAGACTCGCCATTATTGACTGTATGCTGGAGATTCAGCTCCGTTAAGTAGCCGTCTGCCAGATACAAAACCCGGTCTGCAGAGGCTATGGTTTCCGGGCGATGGGCTATCAGCAGAACAGGAAGCCCCAGTTGACGTAAGGTCTGGCTTATCCGGATTTCACTCTCAACATCAAGGTGGCTGGTCGCTTCATCCAGTAACAGGAATCCCGGTTTCTTGTACAACGCCCTTGCCAGCAGAATGCGTTGTTTTTGTCCTCCGGAAAGCCCTCCGCCGGTTTCACCAATCAGCGTCTGATACCCCATCGGCATTGCCATAACATCGCTGTCGATAAGTGCCAGTCTTGCGCACTGGATCATTCGTTCATAATTTCGGTCATCACTGAAAAAAATAATGTTATCTGCTACAGAACCTTTGAAAAGATGGTCATCCTGCAGTACGGTACCGATACGCTGACGAACCTGAAAATAATCCGGATGCGTATGCAATATGCCAAATGCCCTGATCCTGCCCTCATCAGGGATGTGGATCCCAAGGATAAGCTTCACCAGTGTCGTTTTCCCGCATCCGGATTTACCTGTAATGGCAACGACTTCTCCGGGATTGAGTGTCAGCGACACCCCGCCGATTATCGGATTTTCCCCTCCCTTGTGGCTGAAGATGATGTGCTCAAGTACTAGAGGAGCATGAGCATATTCATCCATCTCCCTGCGGGATACAGAAGGAATGTGCGAAGCGTTGTTATGCTCACGAAAAGGCTGTTGCTGAAGGCCTTCTGTCGGGGTCAGTACAATATCAGCCAGTCGTTCGTTGTAAACATCGAGCATACGCCAGGAAAAAAACTTATCAGTCAGGCTACTGATACTGGAAGAAAAACGCGTCTGATAGGATAAATAAGCAACCAGCATGCCGACGGTGAAGGTTCCATTCAATACCTCCCCGGCGCCTTTCCACAAAATGATTGCTGATACCACGCTGCCGGTAAGAGTGTGAGCAATGTCATAGCACATCAGCAGACGGCTCTGACGCAACTGCGTATTTCTGCGGGCAACGTTGAGATTCAGCCAGGCGGCCTCACGATGTGCCGTCACACCGTTAATTCTCAGGCTGAGGATCCCGTTGAGTGTTTCAAGAAAATGCCCGGACTCCTTGGCACCTGCATCCCAGGCATCTTCTGCCGACTGTCGAAGGGACGGATACCACAGTGCCCTCAACACACCATAGAAAATGGCTGCAAGTACGGCGATCAATGTCATTTCAGGACTGTACAGCAGCATCATGCAAAGCGCAGTCACCACGAGCAACACATCCAGAATACCTTCCAGCACTTGCGTAGTCAGCGCCTGCTGGATGGTATCTACCGCCTCAAAACGAGCATTAATACTCCCCTTACTGCGTGCATCAAACCAGGCCAGAGGAAGATGGACCAGATGATGGAAAACCCGTGCTGTCCACTGCATGTTAAAATTGACGGACAGTGTAATACTCGCCCACTGGCGGGCCAGTGACAGCAGCATCTGGGTCAGTGACATCAGCAGAAGCGCAATAATAATGACGGTCAACAAACTCTGGTCGGCAGCCACCAGGACTTCATCAATCACCAGCTGGTTGAGAAGCGGGCTTCCCAGTGTCAGGATTTCGAGTGCCACGGCAAAAACGATAATTCGCGACATTGCCGACAACAGACCCGGTGTTTTACCTGTCAGTTGGCGCAGATGGATTTTTTTCCTTTCATCCCGAGCGGTAAAATCACTGGCTGGCATCAGCTCCAGCGCGACGCCGGTGAAATGTTTTCCAGCATCCTGTAGGGAGAGCGTTACTTTTCCCTTTTCCGGATCATGAATAACCAGCCTGCTTCCGCGAACTTTATGTAGCACAACAAAATGATTCATGTTCCAGTGGAGAATACACGGGAGAGAAAGGGATCTTAGGTCCTCAAGCTCCAGCCGAACTGCCCGGCTGGATAATCCGATACCGGCCGCACATTCAGTCAGTCTCTGCAGGGTCATCCCTTGTGAGCTGATACTGAAACGTTCGCGCAGTGTGGGTAAGTCTGTTTGCAGACCATGCCAGCAGGCCATCATGACCAGGCATGCCAGACCACATTCCGCTGACTCTGTCTGTCGGGTGAGAGGAAGCTGTTTTCTCCCGGTCCATTTAAGTGTATCCATCACAGCTTTCCTTTCAGGCTCCAGAGCGGCTCAGTCAGCCACTCCCACAAATTGCGGGTATCCAGGCTGACATCCCCCTCAAGAACCATGCCGGGGCGCAGGGCTTCCTGTTTCCCATAAGCCAGAATAAAAGTATTTTCAGGTTCAACGATGACGCGGTAATGACCTTCATTCTCCTTCCAGGTCACAGGAGATACGGAGAGTAAATCAGAAGATGTCAGCGTTGTATGGCTTATTTCACGGATAGTCCCGTACTGCACACCAAACTTCTGATAGGGGAAGGCAGAGAACCGCAGGGCAACACGCTGCCCCGCCTGAATAAAGCCAGCATTCTGACTGGTAGCATAGAGTTCTATCTGCAAACGGGCATTGTCGGGAATGAGGGTCATGACAGGTTCAGATGCCCTGACAGACTGTCCCTGTCTGACCAGCACGGCAGCAACGGTTCCGGATACCGGTGAAGTCAGCGTGAAATTTTCCTTACCTGCCAGTTCGTCCTGCTGTTGCCTGATCACCTGCAACTGCCTGTCCATTTCAGCCTTCCGGCTATCACCCTGAACGATGAGATGGTCAAGGTCGTCTTTAGCAGCCTCCATCGCGGTGTGCAGTTGCAGAAGCCCCTGACGCTGATCCTCAACGTTTTGCTGTGACGTTGAAACGTCAATCTGCTTCTGCTGGTATTCGATATCTGATACGTAATGCGTATCAGCAAGTTTCTTATAGCGCTCCATAACAGACACGGCCAGCGCAGCCTGATGCACGGCAAGTGACAGACGCTTTTCTGCACTTTTAACCTGAGGTTTCAGGGAAACTATTCGCTGTTGTATGGCATGCTGCTGCTGACTGTTGTCACGCAATTCCAGGGTCTGTTGAGAAGTCAGCATTGTAAACTGAGTTTGTAGGGAAAGTCTTATAGCAGCGAGTGTACCTGCCCCCTGTTCGTTGAAATGTTCACCGCTGATATGATAAAGAGTCTCACCGGCAATAATGTGTTGACCTTCTGAGGCGGTCAATTTGGTTACGTACCCAGCATATTGAGGAGTGATTTTTACCAGCCCGGATGAGGGCATAACGATTCCGGAAAGGTGAGCCTTACGTGTATAGCTACCATAAAGAATAAAGAGTATCAGGCACAGAAATATGAATAACGTTGTGAGTGCGCTTACTGATAAACCGAATGACGCAGGTAAGACAATCTCACCATAATCAGAATCTGTTTGATGATTTAAAGCCTCTTCCCTGAAGATATTCATATCCCAAATACCCTTCAAAAATTTAACGACAAAACAAAAGCATTCATGCACGAATGAATTATAATAGGATAAAAAAGCCCTCTGCTTCTTATTCTAACTATTAATAGCAATATTGACACCAAAAAAAGAATGGATTGATCTAAAATGTTATAATACTGTCCATGCATCAGACAAAAAGACAATGAAGTCAATATACATGGGATAATATACTTTTTATTAAAAATTGAGTGGAAAACACCGAAGATACAGCCCCTGTATATAATCTCCTCATAATATGGGACTACGAAGGTGGCTATTATAAATGCTATAAAACTAATATGGGAAGGTCCATAATGATATAAATTATCCCTGTAAAGATAAACATTATACTGAACCAGCAAAATGACAAACAACACAACAATAGAAAATTTTATTGAAGTTAAATCTCTACTTGGGCGTAATTTAAAACCATCCAACTTCCTTAAGTAAAAAATATACAAGAAAAATGCAATTGAAAATTCCGCAATAAACAATAAGAAAAATGACACATCGAGAGTAAGATAGCGGAGGGTTATGGATGGCGATAACGTAATTATTATTGAGATAACAGACGCAATAAAAAGAACAATTACGTTTTTCTTACTATAAATGAATGGATAGACATGCCTAAAGATTATCATGTTCAACCTATTATTAATTCATATTTTATATAAGAATCAACAAATATGGCTATGATATCGTAATCATTTTTTGATATCATGCACTTTAACTTCAGTGAACATTTGTAATGATTCCATTCTGCAACACAACAATTTTTATCGGAGTGTACTTTATTTACTTTTAAACCTATTCATCAAGTTAACGCCCCATCGTGTTACTGCTATTAATACAATCAACGCAATAAGAAACCTTGATATAATCCCTGGCCGTGATACTTCGTCAAACTCAAGAACTTCAGCGTATTTCAAAAGGGTAAATGCGATAATGAAAAAAAATAAGTAAATTAGGAAATTTAAAAATTGTTTCATGCTTAACCCGATACTTGTGATTACATTAACTTTATCAAAAATAATAGCTCATCATGACTACTTCGAATAATCATTAAATATCGAAACACCTAGAATAACATTCAGTTATAATGAGCTTTTAAATTATTATCACACACAACTCAAATTACTTACCAACGGCATTGTCCGGGGCCGTTGTAATTATTACTTTTATCTTTACTACCACGATCTGAAAAACTATCTTTTGTGCACTGGCCAGCTATAGCTCCACCAATTACCCCAGCGGTCATACCCACTGGCCCCCCAGGAGAGCCGGCGATTAGACCACCGATGATTCCTGCGCCGCATGAGTCAACGCCCTTGTAAATAGAGCCATTGTTTCCTTTTGAATTACCAGGTTTAGAGCTGGTGTTACGACTACCGGCACCTTCATAATTACCGCTTCCATTGCCGCCACTTACTAATGCTATCTCATTAAGGCTTAATGCTCTTATATTCGACATAAATCATCTCCATTTAATTTAGTTTTGCATTTTGTGCTAAAAAAATATCTTACATTACTTAATGTAAAGAAAGTGTATTTATGTAAGCAAATGTAAATAAGCTATTGAACTTCGTAAACCGTAGCTCCATTTGGGAGCAGTTCAGCTCCTGCATGGGCAGGCCTATAACACGAAATCGACCTGGAGGTACGGTAATGTTCAGGCATCTTTTCTGACGTCCAGCGCGCAATCACTTCTGCGTCGTAACAGATTTTACAGCCATGGCGCATCGCTTCGTTACGGACGTGCCAGAGTGTTTCGGCTTCTTCGGGCCTGGCTTTTCTTGGCATTACATACTCCTTTATGGATAAATCTGAATAACAAAAGCACGACCAACTGGAATGTGATATTGATGAAATATCAGAACCCAAACAAATGATAACGCTCAAATATGGAGATCACCGGATGACGATACCCACGCTTACGACAGAACGCTTATTACTTAAACCCCTTGTTGCCGCCGATGCCGTCCAGATCCAGCAACGCTATCCCCGCTGGGAGATTGTCCGCTATATGGTGGCTTCAGTCCCCTGGCCCTACCCGGAAAACGGTGCTGAAAACTACGTCAACAACGTTGCACTGCCCGACATGGACAAAGGGATTGCGTGGTTCTGGACGATTCGCCGTCGCGAAGCGCCTGACGAACTGATGGGGGTGATTTGCCTGTATGACGTGGAGGACAACAACCGGGGCTTCTGGCTTGCGCCGGAATTTCAGGACCAGGGATATATGCGGGAAGCGAGCATTGCGGCAACGGATTATTGGTTTAATACGCTCAATAAACCGGTGTTACGTGCGCCGAAAGCGGCGGCCAACAGCCGCTCCCGACGTATTTCAGACAGCAGCGGCATGCGGCTTATCAGGACGGAGAAGAAAGCCTACGTCAGCGGCATGCTGGACTCGGAACTGTGGGAAATCACCCGCGACGAATGGAATGCCCGTCAGGTCAGCTGATAATACTTATCCGGCATCAGTCTTTCAGGGATGTTCTCTTCATCGTTCATCTGCAACAGATCGCGCTCCATCATGTTGCAGATGGCGTCCAGCGGCAAATCGTTATCTTCCGTCCCAAACGGATCTTCCAGCTCTTCTGCCAGCGTATCCAGCGAGATAAAAGTGTACGAAATCAGCGCAGAGACAAAGGGCGTCATGTAATGCAGATCCACAACCAGCGCAAACGGCAGCATGATGCAGAACAGATACACCGTCCGGTGCAGGATCAGCGTATAGGCAAACGGGACTGGCGTATTGGCGATACGCTCACAGCCAGCCAGCACGATGGACATATCATTCAGGCGGTTGTTGAGGCTGTGAAACAGAATGTCTGAAAGGTGCCCGCTACGCCGCCGTACGGCCAGCCACTCCCCCATGATCAGCAGGATACGGTTCGCCGGCGAGTTGGCGTCCATAACTTTGCGTAAATCGTCTGGAGCCAGATAGCGGGACAGCTGATCGGCATTGGTTTCTCTGCGCAGGGTCATACGCAGACAGTTAGCAAACGCGATTTGCAGGCGGACAAACTCTCCAAGATGTTTATCATCCGGCAAGGTGTTTTTTACCTCGCGAAACAGCGAGCGCGCCGCTATCATCAACTGCCCCCAAAGCAGACGCGCCTCAACGTAGCGCGAATAACAGGCGTTATTGCGAAATCCCAGGAAGATGGCGATAGCCACGCCCAGAATGCTGAACGGCGCGACGGTAAACCGGATACCCAGCGAGGTGTACCACGGCAGCATGACAATCACGGCGATGGAAAGCAGGAAGTTAAGCAGCAGTCGGGTATAAATTTTGGGAAGTACCGAACCATGCCAGACAAAAATCAGTTGCAGCCAGTGCTGTTGAGGACGAACAATCATAATCAGCTTCAGAAAAGTAAAGAGCGCGGCTATTAAACGTGATCCCCCTCACGGTTGCAAGCATGTTAATTGTTCATTGCATTTTCTGACCTGTTAAGCCTCAACCGCACGGTGCTGCATGTGTTTTAAAAAAAAACGTATAGTATGTTGTAACTAAATAGGGTCTTTAAAAAACCCGGCCAACGCCGGGCATTATGATTAGCAGAGCGGTTTTACCGCATCGCGCATGCCTTTGCTTAAAATTGCATCCAGATCCAGCGCAACCTGGTCTACCAGTCCGTTCACCAGAGTGAGATCCTGTTCCCAGTGCTCGCTCACGCTTAACACTGACGATACCAGTTCACGGGTAGTGACCTGTTTGTCGTGATGTTGCGTCCACAACTGCTGGTAACGTTCAAGCCAGTGCGCATCGTCCTGCACCGGATAGCGCTCACCGTTGCGCTCGGCACGGTAAAATGCAATCAGCGCCGCCAGAGCAAAGGTCAGACGTGCTGGCAGTTTGCTGGTCGCCTTCTGCCCTGCCAGCAGTTGCGGCAGAATGCGGGTGCGGTACTTGGTCATCCCGTTCAGGGCAATCGACAGCAGCTGATGCTTAATGTACGGATTACGGAAACGCCCCGTTACGGCACTGGCGAAGGAGTGCAGCTCGTCGCGCGGCAGATCCAGGACCGGAATAATCTCCTCATAAATAGCCTTCTCTACGAACGCGCAAATTTCCGCGTCGTTCATGGCTTCCCCTACCGTATCCAGGCCGGCCTGAAAAGCGACCGGAACCAGCGCCGTGTGCGCGCCGTTGAGGATCGCCACCTTACGCTCTTTATACGGTTTGATATCGTCAACAATCAGGACGTTGAGTGGGTATTTATCCAGGCGCAGTTCAGCTGCAAGTGATTTCGGCCCCTGAATAACAAACAGATAGAAATGTTCCGCCGTGTCGAGGAAGCTGTCGTGATAGCCCAGCCCGGCTTCCAGCTCTGCCACCTCATCACGCGGATAGCCGGTAACAATGCGGTCAACCAGCGTCGAACAGAAAGTGTTAGCATCATTCAGCCACGCAATGAATGCCGCCGGCAGCGCCCACTCCTGTGCATAGCGCAGCACCAGTTCACGCAGGGCATCGCCGTTGTAGTCGATGAGTTCGCAAGGAATGATAATCCAGCCTTTATCCGCTGCCCCGTTAAAGTGGGTAAAACGCTCGAACAGCAGACGCGTCAGTTTGGCCGGATAGCTGACCGCTGGCGCATCGTCAAACTTATCCCCCGCGTGATAGCTGATCCCCGCCTCCGTGGTATTGGAGAAGACAAACCGCATGTCCGGGTTATGGGCGAGCTTCAGAAATTCATCGTACTGGCTGTAGACGCTGATTTCACGATTCACGGAACGAATAAGACGCGCATCGCTTACCGCTTCCCCCTGCTCATTCAGACCGCGAATAATCGTTGTATACAGACCCTCCTGGGTGCTCAGGGACGGCGGAAAATCGCTCTGGATCGGCCGCACAATCACCACACCGGCATTGAGATTGGTATGCTCGTTTAAGAGGTCGATTTGCCAGTCAACGAACGCGCGCAGGAAGTTACCTTCGCCAAACTGGATGATACGTTCAGGATAGCGCGCACCGGGGAAATCACGACGGTTGAGTGTGTTCACAATGGAGGTCCTTTATGATTAGTCATACAGCCTGATAAGATTGGTGTGATAACTTATCAAAACTTCAGGACCATAACCCCTGTCTGGATCAACTCAGGATGCGATGGTGAAAAATAATCACAGAAATTTATAGAACACCGAGGTCGCCGTCATGTCCCCGTTCGGCATCAGGGCGTAGCGTGGGATCTCCCCCGCCTTTTGCCAGCCTGCTCTCTGGTAAAACGTCTCCGCGCCGCTGCCGGTTGAGGTATCAAGCACCAGTACCGTAAGCGCTTTTTCACGTGCAACCGCCTCCAGGGCTTCCATCAGCGCCATTGCCGCCCCTTTACGGCGCGCGTTCTCATGAACCAGCAGTTTCGCGACATCTGCACGGTGCGGCTGGTTTTCAGGCTGATCGGTGATCAGCTGGACCGTGCCAACCAGCCCCTGCTCCGCATCAAAACAGCCCAGGACGGTACGCTCGTCGCGCCCGACGCTGTCTGCGACGCCGACCCAGAAGGTTTGGGCTTTCCCGGCAGAAAAAGGCAGCATAAAGCTGACGGAGGCGCCGCCGTTGACACAGTTGACGAGAATATCGTTCAGGGCATCGATGTGGGTGAGGATGTCCTGCCGGGAGAGAGGTTTAATCAGCATGGGAGAGTTCATTGCGCGTCCTTAGGTTGAATCTCTCCACTTTGCTATTAACATTTTTGTAACGCAATAAGTGATGACATAGGATTTCGTTATGTCATTTCTCGCCGTGGTGTTGCCGCTTCATGGCGTACATTTGCGCATCCGCGTGTTTTAGCCATGCCTGCATATCGTTGCGGTGATGATCGAACTCGCTCAGCCCCCAGGAGAACTGTAACGACCAGGGATGCAGCTGACGCGCGTTATACTTTTCCGTTTGTTCCACGAGATACTGCATGGCGATCCAGGCGCCAGGCTCATCGGTATCCGCAAACAGCACCGCGAACTCATCTCCCCCGAAACGTACCAGCAGATCGGCCTCGCGGAACGAGGAACGCATCAGGGCGGCCATCGCTTTCAGAGCTTTGTCCCCCTCCTGATGTCCGAAGCGATCGTTAATGGTTTTGAAATGGTCCAGATCCAGCCAGCCAAGGGTTAAGGGTTCTGCCCGACGCTGCGAAACCGACAGTGCAAACTGCGCAAACTGGTTAAACCCGCGACGGTTAAACAGCCCCGTGAGTTCATCGGTTGTGGCCGCGCTAACGGCCGCAAATTCATCCTCTGCCAGCGCGCTGAGATCGGCCAGTACGGCGGCATCCGCCGTGGTAAACTCACGAGGCGCGTAATCAATGAGACACAACGATCCCACGCACGCCCCGTCACGTAAACGCAGCGGGAAACCGGCGTAAAAGCGCACGCCCGGATCTCCCACCACCTGCGGATTATCCGCAAAGCGTTCGTCCAGCAGCGTGTCACTCACCACCAGCGGCGCGTCACCCAGGATCGTATGACCACAAAACGAGAGATCGCGAGGCTGGGTGGCAGGTACCTGGCCGTCGGCAGACTTCACGATCGCGGCGTGGTCATCCACCAGCGTAATCATCGCCAGCGGCACCCTGAAAAAGCGTGTTGCCAGCCGCGTAAGACGATCAAACGCGGGGTAATTGTCGATCTCAAGCAGACCGGACTCGCGCAGAGCATTCATGCGCTCCGCTTCATTCACGGGAATTTGAGGTGCCTTCATAACGTCTCCTGACGCTGAGCATTAGTAAAAGCGTAGCTTAAACAGAGACATTGTCAGTTCAGGAGGCACGATTTACCTCTATGACCAGCCAATGATGGATTACGTTGACGATATACTGTTGTTGCTGCGCACTCAGCGGCACGCCCTGCGGGATAGCGTGCCACTTAGCCAGACAGCCCCGACAGCAGGTTGCCGTGGCATGCTGGGCGATAAAAACCGGATGGCCGCGCATTGGCGTCTGCTTACCGTCATTAACCGGGTGTGCAGGCGCCAACCGCGCGGCGACAAAATCAGCAGCATGCTTATCGATAGTCTCCGCGCCCTTATCCCAGCAGTATTGCCGCTCTTTCGTCCCTAAATGAAATCGTGAACGGAACGTGGAGCGAGCCAGGCGCGCGAACAGAGGATCTAACGTGGACATCAGTATACGGACCGTCCAAGGCGTTTGGTCAGCTGTTCCAGCGCCGCCACGCCCGCCAGTGAATTTCCGGTCTCGTCCAGTTCCGGGCTCCAGACGGCAATCGCCATCTCGTGAGGGACAATCGCCACGACCCCACCGCCAACGCCGGATTTAGCCGGCAGCCCCACGCGCCAGGCAAACTCCCCGGCATTCTGATACATTCCGCTGGTTGCCATTAAGGCGTTGATCTGCCGGGCCTGCATCGGGGAGACAACGTCCTCGCCCAGATGCGGGGCATGGCCCTGATGCGCCAGAAACAGAAAAGTCTGCGCTAGTTCGACGCAGTTCATCTTCAGCGCGCAGTAATGAAAATAGTTTTGCAGCACCGTGGCGACGTCATTATGAAAGTTGCCGAAGGACTTCATCAGCCAGGCGATGGCGGCGTTACGTGCAGAGTGTTCAAACTCAGAGCGCGCTACCACCGGATCGTAGGCGATGTCCTGCACGCCGGAAAGCTGCCGCACAATCTGGAGCATCCGCTGGCGCGGCGCGCTCAGCCGGCTTTGCAGCATATCGCACACCACCAGCGCCCCGGCGTTAATAAACGGGTTACGCGGCTTACCCTGTTCGATTTCCAGCTGGAGAAGGGAGTTGAACGGCTGACCGGACGGATCTTTGCCCACCCGCTGCCAGATCTCCTGCTCGTCATACTGGCGCATGGCGGCAACGAGGCTAAGCACTTTTGAGATCGACTGAATCGAAAAGCGCTCAAGCGCGTCTCCCGCCTGAAAACGCTGACCGTCGACAGTACAAATGGCGATACCGAGCTTATTACCGCTGATCGAAGCCAGCGCGGGAATGTAATCGGCAACCTTACCCTGCCCCAGTAACGGACGAACCTGCGCCAGAATCTCGTCCAGCATCTCATTATGGATGACCGCAGCCACACTTTGCTCCTTGCCCTCAGGCTAAAACGGGCTGCGAGTATAACAGAGGCTGATACGTCACGTCAGGCAGGGAGACGAAAACGCGAGACGGCCTGCAACAAAAGATCGGACTGCTGATGCAGGCGCTCAGAGGCATTTGACGCTTCGCTAACCAGCATATCTGTCCGACGCGATACCTGATTCAGCGCCTGAAGCTGACGGGTCATCTGATGAATGCTGTCCCCCTGATTCAGGGTAGCCAGCGAAATATCATTCAGCAGGCTGCTCAGATTCGCCACCAACCCGGTGACCTGTTGCAAATTCTCTTCCAGACGGTTTACCACCTGAGAACCTTCTTCAATGCCCTGTAGCGAGTGGTTAATTAGCGCCTGGATGGTTTGCGTAGAGTGACTGCTTTTTCTGGCCAACAGCCCCACTTCCCGGGCAACCACCGCAAATCCGCGCCCCTGCTCTCCTGCATGGGCGGCTTCAATGGCAGCGTTGAGGGCGAGAATGTTGGTCTGAAACGCCACGCTGTCGATCATCGCGACGATCCCGCGCATCTCTGAGGATCGGTCGACGATCGTCTGCATCGAGCCATTCACCGCTGACATCATTTGCTCCCCACCAGCGGCAGCCTGTCGGGCTTCATCCGCGCGCGAGCGGGCGAGTTTTGCATAACCCGTGTTCCCCTCAACGTGGGTTTCGAGATCGGCGATGTGTGCGGTCACCTCCTCCAGCTCTTTGGCCTGTCGCGTAGACTGCTGATAAAGCTTCTGATTCCCCTGCGCAAGCGATCCGATATTTTCAACCATGGAGGTAGTGGCCTCGCTGACCTGGGTCACCAGTTGCTGGAGCCCGCGCTGCATGGCGGTAATACTGCCGCTGAGCTGGCTGATTTCACGGTTAAAGCGCACAACGTCAGGCGGCGTGCCTGACAAATCCCCTGCCGCAAGCTGGTTAATCTGGATAATCAGACGGCGTAGCGGGGATATCACCCACTTCGCCATTCCGAACCAGACGGCTATGGCAATGGCCAGTAGCACCAGCGGCGCAAACAGGAACAGCCGTTGCAGACCTGAGAGTTGTTCCATGAGCGACTGACGCCCCTGTATCGTCTGCTTCTCACTCCGTTGCTGATAGCGTGCGAAATTGTCATTAAAATCGGTCTGAAACGCCTGGGCGGGTACGGCGAAAAAGAGGTCGATGCTGTTGGTTTTCACCAGCCCCTCCGCCTGCTCTCGGATGGCGTCGAAAAACAGCTGATAGCTGTTAACCAGCCCGTTGTCTTTCGGCGGATTAAGCGCGAGCCAGGCCTGCCATGCCTGCTGTGACGCCGCCAGGGATTTTTGCGCCTCGTCCATCAGGCTATGCCAGCTTCCTTCCGAGCCGGTCTCTTTATCCTGCATAAAGTACACGCCGGAGCGGTTGAGCAGATCGCTGGCCGCCAGCAGAGAAATACGGGCCTGATCCAGCCTGCTCTGCTGCTGCCAGGCCAGCTGATTGCGCTGTTCGTTACGCTGGGCTTCATTCAGGGAGGCGGTCAGCAGGAAGGAGGAAGAGAGTTGCAGGGCGGAGAAAAGGCCAATGATACAAAAGATGCCGGTCAGCAGGCCAAACTGACGAGGGATAAAGCGCGGCGCAAGACGACTAAAAATTTGCGTTAGGTTCATAATTTTCTTCTGTAACAATACGTTAGACGCGAGCGAGTCTACGAAACGAAAATGACAGAACCATTACGCAAAAATGACAGGAAACGTGAACTGCCGGGTAGCGGCCTGGCCTTACCCGGCAACAAGACTAGACGCGATCCTTCCACACCGTCTGCACATTACAGAACTCATGCAGACCGAAATGAGAAAGCTCTCGCCCGAAGCCGCTCTTCTTCACCCCGCCAAACGCGACGCGCGCATCGCTGGCGCTGTAGCCGTTGATAAACACCCCGCCGCACTCCAGCTCACGCGCGAAGGTTTCAGCCAGCGCATCGTTCGCGGTAAAGACCGTCGCCGATAAGCCAAAATCGCTGTCGTTAGCCAGCTGCAACGCGTGCGCCGCATCGTTCGCGATGGTAATTGCCGCCACCGGACCAAACAGCTCCTGACGAAAGGCCGTCATCTGTGGGGTGACGCCGCCGAGTACGGTTGGGGCATAATAGTTACCGGTCCCGGACATCTTCTCTCCGCCGAGCAGCAGGGTCGCCCCCTCCGCCAGCGTAGCCTGCACCTGCTGATGCAGTTCATCGCGAAGATCAAATCGCGCCATCGGGCCAATATAGTTATCTTCCTCATCCGGTGCGCCCATCTTCAGCGCCTTGACCGCGTCAACAAAGCGTTGGGTAAGGGCGTCCGCCACGCCCGCTTCCACAATAAAGCGTTTTGCCGCCGCACAAACCTGCCCGGTATTCTGATAACGTCCGGCCACCGCCGCGTTGACGGCCAGATCCAGATCGGCATCGTTCAGAACGATAAACGGATCGGAACCGCCCAGCTCCAGCACGCATTTCTTCAGCGCCGCGCCCGCCTGCGCGCCAATTGCCGCACCAGCCCGAACGCTGCCGGTTACGGTCACCGCCGCGATACGACGATCATTAATCGCCTGGCTGACGCCGTCATTCGTCGCGTTCACCCAGCCAAAGACCCCCTCCGGGAAACCGGCATCCGCGAATACCTTCCCGATCAGCTCCGCCGAGCCGAGCACATTAGGCGCATGTTTAAGCAGATAGCTGTTCCCTGCCAGCAGGATCGGCACCGCACCGCGCAGCACCTGCCAGAGCGGGAAGTTCCACGGCATCACCGCCAGAACGGGCCCAAGCGGACGGTACTCAATCACCGCATTTTCGACCTGGGTAGATTCCGGGTGCAGCATCGCCGGGCCGTGTTCAGCGTACCAGTCGCAAAGGCTGGCGGACTTAGCCACCTCCGCACGCGCCTGCATAATGGGCTTGCCCATCTCCCGGGAGATAGTCTGCGCCATCTCTTCCGCACGACTACGCAGCGCCGCACCCAGATCGCGAAGTTTTTGCGCCCGGTGCGCCACGCTTTCGCGTCGCCACTGACGAAAACCGGTATCCGCCTGCGCAATGGCACGCTCAACGTCACCGGACGTTGCCCACGGGTAAGCAGCCAGCGTTTCGCCGGTAGCCGGGTTGACAGAGTGGGCATGGGTAGCAGATGAATAGGTCATGATGTTCTCCACGTAATAACAGTTGATTGATTGTGGCCTACTCTGCTATTTCTTAAAAATGAATAATACTCACCACCTTATTCACGAATCGAGAACGGAATGGACTTAACACAGCTTGAGATGTTTAACGCCGTCGCACTGACCGGCAGCATTACCCAGGCGGCGCAGAAGGTACACCGGGTGCCGTCAAACCTCACCACCCGCATCCGACAGCTAGAAGCGGACCTCGGCGTGGAACTGTTTATTCGCGAGAATCAGCGCCTGCGGCTTTCCCCCGCCGGGCACAATTTTTTGCGCTACAGCAAGCAGATCCTGGCGCTGGTTGACGAAGCGCGAATGGTCGTCGCCGGGGATGAACCGCAGGGATTATTCTCGCTCGGCGCGCTGGAAAGTACCGCCGCCGTACGCATTCCGGAAAGTCTGGCGCGGTTTAACCAGCGCTATCCGCGCATTCAGTTTGCGTTGTCCACCGGACCTTCCGGTACGATGATTGACGGCGTGCTTGAGGGGACGCTCAGCGCCGCCTTTGTCGACGGGCCGCTCTCGCACCCGGAACTGGAAGGGATGCCGGTTTACCGGGAAGAGATGATGCTGGTCACCCCTGCGGGTCACGCAGAAGTATCAAAAGCCACGCAGGTGAGCGGCAGCGACGTGTATGCCTTTCGCGCCAACTGTTCTTACCGGCGTCATCTGGAGAGCTGGTTCCATGCCGACCGCGTCACGCCGGGAAGGATCCATGAGATGGAGTCCTATCATGGGATGCTCGCCTGCGTGATTGCCGGGGCAGGCATTGCGCTGATGCCCCGCTCCATGCTGGAGAGCATGCCGGGCCATCATCAGGTGGCGGCGTGGCCGCTGGCGGAAAACTGGCGCTGGCTCACCACCTGGCTGGTGTGGCGACGCGGGGCGATGACCCGCCAGCTTGAGGCGTTTATCGCGCTGCTGAACGAGCGTCAGCCACCAGCGCCCAGTTGTTAATGATGAACGTAGTCCTGGAGTCGAAGGAAAATTTTTCCCTTCATATACAGCGTGGCCTGCCCGCCAATCAGCACGCGGTCGCCTTTCAGCTCGCAGCGCAGATCCCCGCCGCGCAAGGAGACCTGGCGGGCCGACATCTGCGTTTTACCAAGCTTTTCGCTCCAGTACGGGATCAGCATGCTGTGAGCTGATCCCGTCACCGGATCTTCCGGCACCCCTTCCCCCGGGCAGAAGAAGCGGCTGACGAAATCATACTCATCCCCCGGCGCCGTAACGCAGACCATTTTCCCCAGCGGGAGCATAGCCGCGATATCCGGCGTCAGCGCTTCCACCTGCCGCTGGCTGTCGAGCACCACCATGTAGTCACGCCCCACACGCACCTCGTCTGCTGCGTTAATGCCCAGCGCGCTGAACAGCACTGCGGGTGGAGTATCAACAACCTCGGTTGACCACGCCGGGAAATTAAGCGTCAGCCAGTCGCCGCTGCGTTGTACCGTCAGATCGCCGACAAAGCGCGTGGTGAAGGTGATTTCCGTATGCGGATAATCCAGGTATTCGAAAATAACGTGAGAAGCCGCGAGGGTTGCGTGGCCGCAGAGGTTAATTTCATCCTGCGTGGTAAACCAGCGCAGTTCAAACCCGTTATCCGTTCGGACAAAGAACGCCGTCTCTGACTGATTATGCTGCTTCGCCATCTTCAGCAGCGTCTCATCCGGCAGCCACGCTTCCAGCGGACACACCGCCGCCGCATTGCCGCCGAACGCCCTGTCGCTGAAGGCATCTACCAGATAAAAATCAATTTCCTGCATCGTTGGTTCCTCTTAGATTTGTTCAGCGCAGAAATACTGTGCCCTTCAGATACAGTGCCGCCTGCCCGCCCATCCGCACGCGGTCGCCCTTGAGTTCGCAGCGTACGTCGCCACCACGGGCAGAAACCTGGCGGGCAAACATCTGTGTTTTGCCAAGCCGTTCACTCCAGTACGGGATCAGCATGGTGTGCGCGGAGCCGGTGACAGGATCTTCCGGCACGGCCACGCCTGGCGAGAAGAAACGGCTGACAAAGTCGTATTCCCCCTCGTCCCGGGCAGTGACGGCCACTTTATGCTCGCCCGGCGTCATGGCGGAGAAATCCGGATTAAGGGCTTCAACCTGCTCGCGGCTCTCCAGTACCAGCACCCAGGCGCGGCCTTTTCGCGCCTCGACGTAGTGGCTGATACCGAGTGCGGTGAGCATCTCCGGTGGCGGCGTCTGTGCCTGCGTCGGGCAGGCCGGGAAGTCCAGCGTCATCCAGTCACCTTCACGACTGACGGTCAGGCGACCAGAGGCGGTGTCAAAATGAAGGCGTGAGTCCGGATAATCCAGTTCGTGAAAAAGTACATACGCCGCGGCAAGCGTCGCGTGACCACAGAGATTAACCTCGGTGAGCGTGGTGAACCAGCGCAACTCGATCCCCCCTTTGGTACACACAAAAAACGCGGTTTCTGACTGGTTATGCTGTTGTGCCATCCGCAGTAACGTCTCATCCGGTAGCCACGCGTCGAGCGGGCACACCACCGCCGGGTTGCCGCCAAAGGAGGATGCGCTGAACGCATCTACCAGATAAAAATCAATCTCCTGCATCGTGTTACCGCCTGTTTTTGTTGTGTTGTTCTTTATCTTCGATGAAAACAACCCCGTTCGCTACCGCTGCATGAAGGTAAATTTTGTGATTCACATCACATAACGGTTGAGTTTTCGCCGTTTAAGGCTTTAAGATCGTCTCCTCATCTTTCAGGCAACGAATCCCAGATATCCCTATGACAACACACACGGTTTCCCGCAGGGTCGCGTGGCTACGCGTGGTCACGCTCGCCATCGCAGCGTTTATTTTCAACACCACGGAATTTGTTCCGGTTGGGCTGCTGTCCGATATCGCCGCCAGCTTCCATATGGAAACGGCACAGGTTGGCATTATGTTGACCATCTATGCATGGGTGGTGGCGCTGATGTCGCTGCCGTTTATGCTGCTGACCAGCCAGATGGAACGTCGTAAGCTGCTGATTGGGCTGTTTGTGGTGTTCATTGCCAGCCATGTGCTGTCATTTATGGCATGGAACTTTACCGTGCTGGTCATCAGCCGCGTCGGCATCGCGTTTGCCCATGCCGTTTTCTGGTCGATCACCGCGTCCCTCGCCATTCGTCTGGCTCCGGCGGGAAAACGCGCCCAGGCGCTGAGCCTGATTGCCACCGGAACGGCGCTGGCGATGGTGTTAGGCCTGCCGATCGGGCGCATTGTGGGACAATACTTCGGCTGGCGCACCACCTTCTTTGCCATCGGCATGGGGGCGCTGATCACCCTGGTGTGTCTGATCAAACTGCTGCCAAAACTGCCCAGCGAACACTCCGGCTCGCTGAAAAGTCTGCCGCTGCTGATGCGTCGACCGGCGCTGATGAGCATCTATCTGCTGACCGTGATTGTGGTGACCGCCCATTACACGGCCTACAGCTATATTGAGCCGTTTGTTCAGGTTGTGGCGGGCTTTAGCGCTAACTTTGCCACCGTTCTGCTGCTGATCCTGGGCGGCGCGGGGATTATCGGCAGCATCCTGTTCGGGAAGCTGGGCAATAAGCACGCGTCTGCGCTGGTAAGCAGTGCGATTGGTCTGCTGCTGGCATGCCTGCTGTTACTGATGCCTGCGGCAGGCAGCGAGAGTCATCTGGCGATCCTCAGTCTGTTCTGGGGCGTGGCAATCATGATTATTGGTCTGGGAATGCAGGTCAAAGTGCTGGCGCTGGCCCCGGACGCCACGGACGTAGCGATGTCGCTCTTCTCCGGGATTTTTAATCTGGGGATTGGAGCCGGTGCGCTGGTGGGAAATCAGATCAGCCTGCATGTATCGATGTCGGCCATTGGTTATCTCGGGGCGATTCCGGCGCTGATCGCGCTGATCTGGTCGGTGCTTATCTTCCGTAAATGGCCGGTCGCGATGGAAGAACAGTCCAGCCACGGTTGACGTTTGTTATGCCGGGTGGCGGCTTCGCCTTACCCGGCCTACGAAGCATTAATATCCGTGTTCTTCATCACCGCCAAGATAACGGAATCTTTCATCTGTCATTTTGGTCTGACAATCATAGATACCGATTCTCGTTGCCAGAGGAGTGGTTGCAGAAGACGCATCGCTTTATATTCATAAGAATTATATCCATTGCGAGTAGGCCGGGTAAGGCGAAGCCGCCACCCGGCAACGTTCTCAATGATACGTCTTAACAATCTCCAGCACGCCGTTAATAATAAACTGCACGCCCATACAGACCAGCAGAAAACCCATCAGTCGGGAGATAGCTTCAATCCCCCCCTTGCCCACCCAGCGCATAATCGCCCCGGAGCTGCGCAATGATCCCCAGACGATAATGGCGATAAGCGCAAAAATGATCGGCGGCGCAACGGTGATAACCCAGTGCGGAAATGTCGACCCATCACGCACCGTTGAGGCGGAACTGATGATCATCGCAATCGTCCCCGGCCCCGCCGTGCTCGGCATGGCTAACGGCACAAACGCGATGTTGGCGCTCGGTTCGCTTTCAAGCTCCTCCGATTTGCTTTTGGCTTCCGGGGATTCGTGCGCTTTGTGCGCCGGGAACAGCATCCGGAAACCAATAAAGGCCACAATCAGCCCGCCAGCAATACGCAGACCGGGAATCGAAATACCAAAGGTATTCATCACCAGTTGCCCGGCGTAATAAGCCACCATCATTATGGCAAAGACATAGACAGAGGCCATCATCGACTGCTGATTGCGCTCTGCGCTGTTCATGTTCCCCGCCAGCCCCAGAAAAAGCGCCACCGTCGTTAACGGGTTCGCCAGCGGCAGCAACACCACCAGTCCAAGCCCCACTGCTTTAATCAAATCCAACATAATGCACCGCAGTCCTTATCCTTATTCAACATCGCAATTATAGGGGCAAATCCTCGTCCGGAGCCATCCGACAGCGTAACCATAATTGTCTCGCGTAATTCATAACCCCAGATTATCTGTATGATTTAAAAGCGTACAGAATAAGTTCCTGAAGCGTTTTAGCATTTCGTGGCATCGGCCGATTCATTCAGTTGACTTATACTTGCCTGAGCAATAATATCTGCCGTGACTAAACTACTTGCCAGGGCAACCATTGTGAAAAGCACCAGTGACCTCTTTAACGACATAATCCCACTGGGTCGTCTTATTCATATGGTTAACCAGAAAAAAGATCGCCTGCTCAATGACTATCTGTCACCGCTGGATATCACCGCAACACAGTTCAAAGTGCTGTGTTCCATTCGCTGCGAAGTGTGTATCACGCCGGTTGAGCTGAAAAAGGTGCTCTCTGTCGATCTGGGTGCGTTAACCCGCATGCTGGATCGTCTCGTCTGTAAAGGATGGATAGAACGAAGCCCTAACCCGAATGACAAACGTGGCGTACTGGTGAAACTGACCAGCGATGGCGCGGCCATGTGTGAGCAATGTCATCAATTAGTAGGACAAACACTGCACCAGGAACTGACAAAAAACTTATCGGCAGATGAAGTGGCAACGCTTGAGCTCTTACTCAAGAAAATCCTGCCGTAAACAGAAAAAGAGGTATGACGATGTCCAGACGCAATACTGACGCTATCACCATTCATAGCATTTTGGACTGGATCGAAGATAACCTGGAATCTCCACTCTCTCTTGAGAAAGTGTCTGAGCGTTCAGGTTACTCAAAATGGCACCTGCAACGGATGTTTAAAAAAGAGACCGGCCATTCATTAGGACAATATATTCGCAGCCGCAAGCTGACGGAGATTGCCCAAAAACTGAAAGAAAGCAATGAGCCGATCCTCTATCTGGCGGAACGCTACGGATTTGAATCGCAACAGACCCTGACGCGTACGTTCAAGAACTACTTTGACGTGCCGCCTCATAAGTACCGTATTACCAGTATGCCGGGTGAATCCCGTTATCTGTATCCGCTAAAACATTGCAGTTAATCATCGCCTGTTAAGACGTAACCGAGGAAATCATGAAATTTATCGCCTCCGCCGCCCTCACCTTGCTGGTGCTGGTTTCCGGCCAGAGCTTCGCGGAGCAAACCCCCAATGCGGGGCAGCAAAATAATCGTGACACCATGATTATGCCGTCCACGCAAAACCAGTCGCCCTGGGACTTCAATCACATGGGCGCTGGCAGCGACAAATCCGACGAATTAGGCGTGCCGTATTACAACCACGACCTGTAATTCGTTTTTGCCCCGCTAATGCGGGGCTTTTTTCTGCCTTAACCCCGCACCCGCGTTGCCCGACGCACCCGCAAGCCAAAGACGTTGATATACAGCCCGGCCATAATCAGCCCTGCGCCACACAGTTGCAGCGCGCTGAGCGTTTCATCCAGCAACAGTGCGGCGCTGGCAAGCCCGACCACCGGTACCAGCAGCGATAACGGCGCCACACGCCAGGTTTCATAGCGTCCGAGCAGCGATCCCCAGATACCATAGCCAATGATTGAGGCGACTAACGCCAGGTAGATCAGCGACAAAATCGTCGTCAGGTCGATCTCCACCAGGCTTTTCAACATCGCCTGCGGACCATCCAGAATAAACGACGCGGCCATAAACGGCACGATTGGGATCAATGCGCTCCAGACCACCAGCGATAAGACCGGCGGACGCGTCTCGTGCTGCATTATCAGTTTGTTAAAGATATTGCCGCACGCCCAGCTCAGCCCCGCCGCCAGGGTGAGCATAAAGCCTAGCAGCGCGACATGCTGACCGTTGAGGCTGCCTTCAATCAGCACCAGCACGCCAAAGACCGCAAGGCTAATGCCCGCCAGCTGCTTGCCCTGCAAGCGTTCGCCGAAGACAAATGCGCCGAGAATGATGGTAAAGAACGCCTGCACCTGAAGCACCAGCGAAGCCAGGCCCGCAGGCATACCGAATTTGATGGCGCAAAAAAGAAACGCAAACTGACCAAAGCTGATGGTAAGGCCGTAGCCCAGCAGCAGCTTAAGGGGAATTTTCGGGCGGGCAACGAACAGCAGCGCCGGGAAGGCCACCAGCAGGAAGCGCAGCCCCGCCAGCATCAGTGGAGGCATGTTGTGCAACCCCATTTTGATGACCACAAAATTGAGTCCCCACACCACGACAACCAGCAACGCTAACAGCCCGTCTTTCCGCGTCATTTTCCGCCCCTGAATTATTAAAATTTTGTAAACACTTCAAGGTAACAGAAAAAATAGCCCCGCGAGAAGATCATTAATTCTGGTACTGGAGAGAAGCACCTGCGGATAAATTGGGTGCTATACAAGCTGCCGATCCCATGATAATCCTGTAATAACACAACAAAAAAAGCATAAGCATTTGTCGGGCAGGAAAATGAAACCATCAATCAGGCGCTCAACCGCAGCGCTGCTGGCATCGTCATTGTTATTAACAATTGGCCGCGGGGCAACGCTGCCCTTTATGACCATATATCTCACACGCGTGTACGATATGAGCGTGGAGAATATTGGCTATGCCCTTACCGTGGCGTTGACCATTGGCGTGGTGTTTAGCCTGGGGTTTGGCATCCTGGCGGATAAGTTCGACAAAAAACGCTATATGCTGATCGCCATCGTAGCCTTTATCGCCGGGTTTGTGGCGATTCCGCTGATGAATAACGTGACGCTGGTGGTGCTGTTCTTTGCCCTGATTAACTGCGCCTATTCCGTCTTCTCAACGGTGCTGAAAGCATGGTTTGCCGACGTGCTGACCTCCAGCGAAAAGGCGCGCGTTTTCTCACTCAACTACAGTTTCCTGAACATTGGCTGGACGATCGGGCCGCCGATCGGCACCCTGCTGGTGATGTACAGCCTGCAACTGCCGTTCTGGCTGGCCGCCTTCTGTGCCGCACTGCCGCTCGGGTTTATCCATTTCTTTGTGCAGAAAAGCATAGCCTCAGACAGCCCTGAGGAGAAAATGCCGTGGCAGCCCTCGGTGCTGCTGAAAGACCGGGCGCTGTTCTGGTACACGCTCTCCGGCCTGCTGGCGTCGTATGTGGGTGGATCGTTCGCCACCTGCATTTCCCAGTATGTCCTCGCCGCACATGCGGACAGTGATTTCGCAGAAAAGGTGGTGGCCGTTGTGCTGCCCGTCAACGCGGCGGTGGTCGTCACCCTGCAATACGCGCTTGGACGTAAGATCACCGCCAGCAATATTCGTCCGTTAATGACCGCCGCGACGCTTTTTTTCATCCTCGGGCTGGGCGGGTTTATGCTTTCCGGCGAGAACCTGATTTACTGGGGGATCGCGGCGGCGATTTTCACCCTGGGTGAAATTATTTATGCACCGGGTGAATACATGCTGATCGACAATATCGCCCCGCCGGGCATGAAGGCGAGCTATTTCTCCGCCCAGGCGCTGGGCTGGCTCGGCGCGGCGGCGAACCCGATGATCACCGGGCTCATCCTGACCCATCTGCCGCACTGGTCATTATTTATCATTATGATGGCCGCCATCATTGCGGCCTGGCTGATGATACTGCGCGGGATGCGCGTGAAAAGTGAAGATAGCGTGTCGGGTGGCGCTGCGCTTACCCGACCGACAAAACCCTAATCGTAAGCCGGGTAAGGCGAAGCCGTCACCCGGCAAAACCAACACCCTAGTGGTGCAACATCTCCTCCACCACCTGCTCTTTGTACATCTCATTCGGGTAGTAGGTCGGCCAGTTATCCATCTCTTTCAGCAGCGCCTCGTGGGAGGTGTTGCCCATAAAGATATGGAAGTGAGAAGAGGCTTTCGGCCCGATGATATGGTCGCTGAACTGCACAAACTTAGGCGCCTGGCTCGCGTTATCCTTGCATTCAAACAGGTAGCGCACGCCTTTTTTCCCCGACGCATAGGTCAGAATTTTGTAGCCGCTGTAGTCGTAGCGGCAGCTGCTCACCGTTTTGCCTCGGTAAAATTCCATCACGTTGTTTTCAATGCCGATGGCGTCCACGTCCGTCGCGTACCCCTTGCGATAGTAGGTCTTCACCTCGGCAGCGGATTTTTCTCCCTTCTGCGCTTTCTTTTCGAAAACCGGATCCAGTGAACCATCAAGCAGGAACGGATAAACGGACTGCCAGGTCCCGTCCCAGTCAGACAGCTTCCTGTCCCTGACGTCTTTATCCTCAAAGACGCCGTTTGCCGCCTTCTGTTCCGCCTCTGTCATCTGATGACCGTGCGAATGGGCAAAAAGCGAGCCGCTTACCAGCAGCGTTCCCAGAGTCAGCGCAATTTTTGCAAGTTGTGCAGCCACAGCAAAATCCTCATTCCGTTTTATAAGAATGAGGATGTTATATTATAACATTTCAGATCGCAACCAGCCCGCGAACGCCCTCCTGCTCCATGTTCTCCCCGCGCCCCTGCTGGACGATGCTGCCGCGCGACATCACCAGATAGCTGTCGGCCAGCTCTGCCGCAAAATCATAAAACTGCTCCACCAGCAGGATGGCCATATCCCCCCGGTTCGCCAGGCTGCGGATCACCTGCCCAATCTCTTTAATCACCGACGGCTGAATACCTTCCGTGGGTTCATCCAGAATCAGTAACCGTGGACGGCTCGCCAGCGCGCGACCTATCGCCAGCTGCTGCTGCTGACCACCGGAAAGATCGCCTCCGCGTCGGTGCTTCATCTCCTTCAGCACCGGGAAAAGCTGCCAAATCTCCTCTGGTACGCTCCTTGCGTTTCCCGCGGAGAAGCGTGACAGCCCCATCAGCAGGTTTTCTTCTACGGTCAGACGCGGAAAAATCTCCCGCCCCTGCGGAACATAGGCCACGCCGGACTGCACCCGCTGGTGCGGTTTACTGTGAGTGATGCTCTTTCCCTGCCAGACCACCTCCCCGCCTTTCACCGGGATCAGCCCCATCAGGCACCTCAGCAGCGTGGTTTTGCCCACCCCGTTGCGCCCCAGCAGGCAGGTAACTTCCCCGACGACCGCCTCAAAGCTCACCCCGCGCAGAATATGACTTCCGCCGTAGTACTGATTCAGTTCGCTAACCTGTAACATCACCTCTCCTTAACGTCCCAGATAGACGTCAATTACCTGTTCATTGGCCTGTACCTCGCGAAGCGAACCTTCCGCCAGTACCCGCCCCTGATGCAGCACCGTGACGTGGTCGGCGATGGTCTCGACGAAACCCATATCGTGCTCAACCACCATCAGCGAATGCTTGCCTGCCAGGGTGCGGAACAGCTCGGCAGTGTATTCCGTCTCTGCGTCGGTCATACCGGCGGCGGGTTCGTCCAGCAGTAACAGGTGCGGGTCCTGCACCAGCAGCATGCCGATCTCCAGAAACTGCTTCTGTCCGTGGGAAAGCAGTCCGGCACGGCGATCGCGCTCGCTGCCAAGCCGCAGCAAAACCAGCATCTCATCAATGCGGTCGCGCTGCTCGCCGCTGAGCGTGGCCCGCAGGCTCGCCCAGACGGACCTGTCGGCTTTCATGGCGATTTCGAGGTTTTCCCCTACGGTCAGCGCTTCAAACACGGTCGGCTTCTGGAACTTACGGCCAATGCCCTGACGGGCGATGGCCGCCGGTTCCAGGGCAGTCAGATCGATGGACTGATCGTAAATAGCTTTCCCGCTTTTTGGCCGGGTTTTGCCGGTAATCACGTCCATCAGCGTGGTTTTACCGGCGCCATTAGGGCCAATGATGCAGCGCAATTCTCCGACGCCGATGTTCAGCGAGAGATCGGTCAACGCCTGAAAACCGTCGAAACTGACGTTAATGGCCTCGAGCTGCAACACCGGATCGGTCTGCTCGCGGTAACGGTCGCCCGGTAGCTGGCGGGTAAAGAGTCCTTCAGAGGGCTGCATTAATTCTCTCCCTTACGAAACAGACCGAACACGCCGCGCGGTAAAAACAGCGTCACGGCGATGAAAATCAGCCCCAGAAACAGCTGCCAGTACTCCGGCATCGCCACGGTGAAAAAGCTCTTCGCACCGTTGACCAGCGCCGCGCCAATCACCGGGCCCACCAGAGTGCCGCGTCCACCCAGCGCTACCCAGATGGCCGCTTCAATCGAGTTGGTCGGCGACATTTCACCCGGGTTGATAATGCCCACCTGCGGAACGTACAGCGCTCCCGCCAGGCCACACAGCACGGCGGAAAGCGTCCAGACCAGCAGCTTGAAACCGCGCGGATCGTAGCCGCAGAACGTGAGACGGTTTTCCGCATCGCGCACCGCCGTTAAAATGCGGCCAAATTTACTCTTCGCCAGCGCGTAGCCTGTGCCCAGGGCCAGAAGCAGCAGCACGACCGTTGCGAGAAACAGCGCGATCCGCGTGGTGGTCGCCGTGACGGAAAACCCGAGCAGCGTGGTAAAGCCGGTAAAGCCGTTATTGCCGCCAAAGCCGGTTTCGTTGCGAAAGAACAGCAGCATGCCCGCGTAGGTCAGCGCCTGGGTCATGATGGAGAAATAGACCCCTTTGATCTTCGAGCGAAAAGCAAACCAGCCGAAGACCAGCGCCAGCAGGCCGGGGATCGTCACAATTAACACCAGAGCCCATGCAAAATGCTGCGTTCCCCACCAGAACCAGGGCAGCTCGCTCCACGAGAGAAACGACATAAACGCGGGCAGCCCGTCCCCGGCCGCCTGGCGCATCAGGTACATGCCCATCGCATAGCCGCCCAGGGCGAAGAATATTCCGTGCCCCAGTGAGAGCATACCGGCATAGCCCCAGACCAGATCGAGGGCCACGGCGACAACTGCGTAGCAGAGGATCTTGCCGATGAGCGTCAACATCCACGTAGAAACGGCCAGCGGATGCGTTGCGGGCAACAGCGCGAGAAAAGGCAGCACCAGCAGCGCCGCAACCAGCAGACTGCCGAAGATTTGCGTGGAGCGCGGTGCCCTGCGCGCCAGTGTTAAGGTCAATGGCTGGCTCATCAGTCTGTCACCCTCCCTTTAAGTGCGAATAACCCCTGCGGACGTTTCTGAATAAACAGAATGATCGCCACCAGAATCAGGATTTTGCCCAGCACGGCGCCCATCTGCGGTTCAAGAATTTTATTGAAGATCCCCAGACCAAAGGCCGCCGCGACGCTACCGGCCAGCTGGCCGACGCCGCCGAGCACCACCACCAGGAACGAATCAATGATGTATCCCTGGCCCAGCTCCGGTCCCACGTTCCCCAGTTGGGACAATGCCACGCCGCCCAGCCCGGCAATGCCGGACCCGAGGCCAAACGCCAGCATATCTACCCGTCCGGTGGGGACGCCGCAGCAGGCCGCCATGCTGCGGTTTTGCGTCACCGCCCGCACGTTCAGCCCCAGACGCGTTTTATTCAGAATGAGCCAGGTGAAGAACAGCACCATCAGCACAAACCCGAGCACCACAATGCGGTTCCACGGTAGCGTCAGGTTGGCGAAAACCTGCACCCCGCCGGACAGCCAGGCCGGGTTTGCGACCTCAAGGTTCTGGGCGCCAAAGGTCATGCGCACCAGCTGGATAAGCATCAGGCTGATCCCCCAGGTGGCGAGCAGGGTTTCCAGCGGGCGGCCATACAGATGGCGGATCACCGTGCGCTCCAGCACCATCCCGATACCTGCCGTCAGGCAAAACGCCACCGGCAGCGCCACCACCGGATAAAGCGCCAGCCACTGAGGCATCCACTGCGCCATCACCTGCTGCACCATCCAGGTGGCATACGCCCCGAGCATCAGCATTTCGCCGTGGGCCATGTTAATCACCCCCAGCAGACCATAGGTGATAGCCAGCCCGAGCGCGGCCAGCAAGAGTACCGACCCCAACGACAGGCCCATGAAGGCCTGCCCCAGCAGTTCGCCCCACATCAGCCGGTGCTGAATACGGTCCAGGCTCTCAGCGGCGGCGGCACGTACCCGTGCGTCCGGCTCGGTTTGCGCCCGGGTGAACGGCGTCAGCGTGGCCTGAACGTCCGGATCGTCAGACTGTCCCAACAGTTCAACCGCGTTGAGGCGCGTTTCCGCCTGCGGACTCGCCAGCTGAAGATTTGCCAGCGCCAGCCTCAGCGACTGTCGGGTGACGTCATCCGTTTCGCGGTTAGCCCGCTGTTGCAGAAACCCGAGCATATCCGGCTGAGCGTCACGCTGAAGTTGCCGCGCGGCATGACGCCTTTCGGTGACACTGTCACTGACAAGCTGATGCGTCGCCAGCGCCGTGACGGTTAACACGCGCAGCCGGTTGGTCAGCCGCACGGCTTTGGTCGTTCCTTCGGCGCTCTTTGCCGCGCCCAGGGCAACCATTTCGCCGTCGATGCGGGTAAAAGCCTTCTTCTGGCTGTCGGTGTAGAGGTTCTCCTGTTGCAGCGCTTTAAGCAGCGGCAAACGTGCAGGTTCCGGCGTGGCTGCCCAGCGGGTCAGCATGGCGGTCTGCTGGCTGCGGCTAGCGGCAACGAAATCATCGGCATCCGATGCCTGCACCATCCCTGGCAGCAGTCCGGTAAGCCACACAATCGCAATAATTATGCGCATGGCGTTCATGACGTCTCTCCCTGGTGGTGGCTTAGTTGCTGGCGGTTTTCATCGGCTGGTCAGGTTTTTTGTCATTCCCGGCGATAAACGGGCTCCACGGCTGAGCGCGTACCGGCTGTTCGGTTTGCCAGACGACATTGAACTGGCCGTTGCCTTCGATTTCACCAATCATGACGGGCTTATGCAGGTGGTGGTTGGTGGCATCCATGGTCAGCGTAAAGCCGGACGGCGCGTTGAACGACTGGCCCGCCATTGCCGCGCGCACTTTGTCCACGTCGGTTGTCCCCGCTTTTTCAACCGCCTGCGCCCACATATGCAGGCCGACATAGGTCGCTTCCATCGGATCGTTGGTGACGACGGTATCGGCATTCGGCAGCTTATGGGCTTTCGCGTAGGCTTTGTAGGCCGCGACAAAGGTCTGGTTGGTCGGGTTATCGACGGATTCAAAGTAGTTCCACGCCGCCAGGTTACCCACCAGCGGTTTGGTATCAATGCCGCGCAGTTCTTCCTCGCCCACCGAGAACGCCACCACCGGCACGTCCGTGGCTTTCAGCCCCTGGTTCGCCAGCTCTTTATAGAAAGGCACGTTGGAATCACCGTTGATGGTTGAGACCACCGCCGTTTTACCGCCCGCGGAGAATTTCTTGATACTGGCGACGATGGTCTGGTAATCGCTATGACCAAACGGGGTGTAGACCTCTTCAATATCTTTATCTTCCACGCCTTTCGAGTGCAGGAAGGCGCGCAGGATCTTGTTCGTGGTGCGCGGGTAAACGTAGTCCGTTCCCAGCAGGAAGAAGCGTTTCGCGCTGCCGCCGTCCTCGCTCATCAGGTACTCCACCGCCGGGATCGCCTGCTGGTTTGGCGCCGCGCCGGTATAGAAGACGTTAGGTGACATCTCTTCACCTTCATACTGCACCGGATAGAACAGCAAACCGTTCAGCTCCTCAAAAACCGGCAGAACTGATTTACGCGATACGGAGGTCCAGCAGCCAAACACCACGGCGACCTTATCCTGGCTCAGAAGCTGGCGGGCCTTTTCGGCAAACAGCGGCCAGTTGGATGCCGGGTCAACCACCACCGGCTCCAGCTTTTTCCCGAGCACGCCGCCTTTGGCGTTGATTTCGTCGATGGTCATCAGGGCGACATCTTTCAGGGGCGTTTCTGAAATGGCCATCGTGCCGGAGAGAGAGTGCATGATCCCGACTTTAATGGTCTCTGCGGCCTGGACGCCAAAACTGACCCCCATGGCGACCACGGAGGCGGACAAGGCGAACGCTTTTATAAAGGTACGACGGTGCATATTTTCACTCCTGAAAAAGAAAGCTGTGCGAAGACGTCCGTTACCGCCCGGACGCAGAAAAAGTAACGTCAGTTTCAGGAGAGCAAAAAGGGTGCCAGGTTGCAGAGGCAGGATTTAAACGGGTTCGAAGAGAGGATCTACGGTAAACGACTCAGAATGGTACAGCGCTGCACTGTAATAATGCAGCGCTGTGAACGATGTTACCAGACGTCGCTGGCGATTTGCGTCACCAGGCGAACTTTATCCCACTGCTGGGCTTCGCTCAGGCTGTTACCCTCTTCCGTGGAGGCAAATCCGCACTGTGGGCTGAGGCAAATCTGCTCTTTCGCCACGTAGCGCGCGGCCTCTTCCAGACGCGCTTTCACCCCTTCCGGGTTCTCCAGTTCACCGTGCTTGGTGGTGATTAGCCCCAGAACCACCTGCTGTTTACCCGGGCGCACAAAACGCAGTGGCGCAAAGTCGCCGCTACGGTCGTTGTCGTACTCCAGGAAGAACGCGTCGACGTTCACCGTACCGAACAGCACCTCCGCCACCGGCTCATAGCCGCCTTCGGAAATCCAGGTTGAGCGGAAGTTGCCGCGGCAGACGTGTAGCCCGATGGTCAGATCGTCCGGTTTGCCCTCCAGCGCCTTATTCAGCACCCGGGCATAGGTTCGGGCAAGTTCGTCTGCATCATCACCGCGCTCGCGGATCTGCCGGCGCTGGTCTTCTGAACAAAGGTAGGCCCAGACGGTATCATCCAGTTGCAGATAGCGGCAGCCTGCATCGTAAAAGGCCCGAATGGCATCGCGCCAGGTGGTCGCCAGATCGTCAAAGTAATCTTTCAGATCCGGGTAGACCGTGGCATCAATATCCTTGCGGCCACCGCGGAAGTGCAGCACGCTCGGGCTCGGAATAGTCATCTTCGGCTGTGCGTTACCGCTGATGCTTTTGAGGTAGCGGAAATCTTCCAGCATAGGATGATCGCCGAAGCCCAGTTTGCCCGTTACGCGCACGCCATGGGCTTTGGTCTGCACCCCGTTGAACTGAATGCCCTGCTGCGAATCATAACGCTCTACGCCCTGTAGCCCGTCAAAGAAGTCAAAGTGCCACCAGGCGCGGCGGAATTCACCGTCCGTTACCACATGCAGACCGCAGGCGCACTGCTGCTCGACAACATGGCGAATGGCCTCGTCCTCAACCGCGCGAAGCTGACCGGCATCGATCTCACCGCTGGCAAATTGCAGACGGGCCTGTTTAACAGAATCCGGGCGTAAAAAACTGCCGACTACATCGGCGCGGTACGGGGCATGGTGTCGCTGCATGGAAATCTCCTCTGTCTGTCGGCGTTAATTGCCCACAGTGATAATTCATCTCTTGAATCTTTAGACTTCTGGATGTCTAAACGTCCTGAAAAGATGTCATACCGGCTCGCCGACGACAAACGAGAAAATTTCATCTGTGTTGAAATAAATTCATGTTCATAGGGTGGGTGATGAAGATCCTGCAAACGCGAACCGCTCATCTTCCCAGCCGGTGATGCCCCCGAGCATAATCTTGACCGGCAGACCCAGACGCGCCAGCTTCAGCGCCGCCCTGTCCGCCCCGTTGCAGTGCGGGCCTGCACAATAGACGACAAACAGCGTGCCCTCTGGCCACGCTTTCATCCGCTCGGCGGTGATCTGGCTCCAGGGTAAATGCAGCGCGCCGGGCAGATGCCGCCGGGCAAAATGTTCAGGTTTTCCGACAACGTGCAGCAGAACAAAGTCCTGCTCACCGCTGGATACCGCGTGATGGACATCGGCGCAGTCCGTCTCGACGCTCAGACGACGCAGAAAATGCCCCACGGCTTCCTGCGGCTCAGCAGCCGGAAATTCAGTAACATAGCTCATGAATCTTCCTCATTTGTGGTGTTTGTGTTAACACTACTCTATCCCTTAATTCAGCCCATGAATGCGTCCGCCTATGCCAGAAAACAGCAAAAAGATGACAAACTTAAGACATTCCTCGCCGCGCGCGGTCGTGCTGGCATATGACGGTTTATGTACCTTTGAGTTTGGCGTGGCGGTAGAAATATTTGGCTTGCCGCGCCCGGAGATGGGCGATGACTGGTATCAGTTCGCCGTGGCGAGCGTGGATGACGGCGAGCTCCGGGCAACGGGAGGGATCCGTATTCTGGCCGATGGCGATCTGCGTCTGCTGGAGACGGCGGATCTGGTTGTCGTACCCGGCTGGCGAGGGCTGGATGACCCCGTACCCGAAGCGCTCTGCCAGGCGCTCCGCGCGGCGCATGCCCGCGGCTGTCAGCTACTCTCGATCTGTTCTGGCGTTTTCGTTCTGGCAGCCTCAGGCCTGCTTGACGGGCGGAAGGCAACCACCCACTGGCGCTATACGCAAGCTCTGAAAACACGCTTTCCCGCCATCACCGTGGTCGACGATGTGCTGTACCAGGACGAAGGCGATATTCTCACTTCCGCAGGCAGCGCCGCGGGGATTGATCTGTGCCTGCACGTGGTGCGTCGGAATTACGGTATGGAGGCGGCAAACCGCGTGGCGCGTCGGCTGGTGATCCCACCCCATCGGGACGGCTCGCAAACCCAGCAGCTTAGCCGACCGGTGGCTCAGTTGCGGGAGAGCCAGCGCCTGGGCCAGCTGTTTGATTATCTTCACCAGCATCTGGCCGTTTCCCATACCGTCGAATCGCTGGCCCTGCGGGTGGGTATGAGTCAGCGCACCTTTCTGCGCCGTTTCCAGGACGCGACCGGAACAACGCCCGCGCGCTGGTTATTAACTGCACGATTGCAGCGGGCAAAAGATTACCTCGAAAACAGTCGGCTCAGCATCGACAATATTGCGGAACAAACCGGTTTTGGACAAAGCGGCACGCTGCGCCACCATTTCCGGCAGCAATTTGCGCTTTCGCCCGCGCAATATCGCAAACAATTTTCACAGCCGGTACGATAAACGGGCAAAAAAAAACCGCCATAATCTGGCGGTAAATGCTTGCATGGATAGATTTGTATTTTGGTATCTACGCTCCGGTATTCCATACCGGGATGTGGATCATCTGCAATCTACCACTGTGAGCCTCAACGAAGCATAAACGAATCGATTAACCCGCTTTGGTATTAATTTGCAGATAACGCATCAGCCCCTGCTCTGCACTCTGGCGGGCATCATCATTAATCGCTTCGAGATAAAACGCACGAGAGACCCCATACGGCGCCTGCTCGGATGGGTAAACGGCGAACTGGAAGGTTTTGCCCCTCGCCTTATTGGTACAGCCCAGCTCCCAGCGATCTTCACTTACCTGGGTGCTATTACATTCGACACGTCCGTAATCGCTGGTTAAATACGATCCGACACGGCTTTTTGCTGACTGAATATATTCTGGTTCTTCATTTGAATAGATGCTGGCCGCAGCACCCACCGCAACCACTACGCCCAGAAGTGATAGCACGATTATTTTTTTCATTTATTCGATCCAATCCTTAGCCAGAAAAATCTTATTGTAAATGATTTCCCAATAAATCTAGCTTCTCTTTGCATACCAGAAATGGGAGTTTACAACGGCGATATTGCTTTTAAGAATAGTCTTAAGTGAGTTTTATTGCGACCACAATTTTTGACAGTCTATTTTCTCAAATTTAAACAGTCGAATAATTACTCTATGAAATTATCCCTACGATGACCGTAGCGTATTTTCAGGGGATAAAGGATGTTCAGAAAAGAATTTTCGCTACTGCTGGTGATTAGCGCCCTGTTCTCAGGGCAGATTATGGCGGAGCACAAAGGGCATGAATTTGTGTATGTGAAAAACGCCGACCATCAGCTTCGTCATGAAGCTGACAGCGACGAGTTACGCAGCGCGGCTGAGGAGTCTGCGGAGGGGTTGCGCGAGCACCATGCCTGGCAGAAATCGCGCAAACCGGATACCCACTCTGCGGGTTAGCTGCCTTTACGCTTCGGCAGGGTCTTCATCAAATCGTCAGGGCAGACGGAGGCCACAATGCTTCCCGGAGGCGGCATTTTGAAGATGTGATTCTTCATCTTGCCGATAACGTGCATTTCACACGGACGGCAGTCAAACTTCAGCGTCAGCACTTCATCGCCATTCACCAGCTGCATCGGCGTCGCTTTCCAGCTTTTAATATTGCCTTTCGCCTGTTTCGGACAAAGGTTAAAGGCAAACCGCAGGCAGTGTTTGGTGATCATCACCGGCACATCGCCCTTCTCTTCATGCGCTTCATACGCGGCGTCAATCAGCTGCACGCCGTGACGATGGTAAAACGCACGCGCTTTGTGGTTGTAAACGTTCGCGAGGAACGAGAGATGCGTGTCCGGGTAGACCGGCGCAGGCACCGTTTCGGCCTTACGGCTGCCGCGCGGATAGTTTGCCAGCCGTGCTTCATCCAGCATCTCTGCCGTTTCACGGCGGAACTGGTTCAGCAGGCTGTTCGGCACGAACAGCGCGTCCGGCAGATTCACCTCAATATTGCGCGCGTAATAAATGGTCTGCCCCAGCTTCGCCACGCCATCCTTGAGGTTGCTAAGCGCTTTCTCCGCATTGTTCGCCACCTCGAACAGGCCGTCGAGCGTATGCGTCACGCTGATACCGTCTTCGCAGGTCATGGTCAGGATCAGCTGCTCTTCCCAGCCCCCCAGCGCGATATCCACCGCAATGCGGCGCTCGCTGGAGGTCTTGAGCAAGGCCTGCTGCCAGTTGTGATCCAGGTTACGGTTAAGCGCCGCATTAGGACGGGCTTTATAGAGATCGGCAGGCATTTCGTTCGGCCAGACGCGATAGCGATTTTCGCCGGTTTTCTCCACCGTATTGGCGCGGAAACCCACTACTTCACGTTTGATCATCACGTTGAGACCATCGCCGTTCGCCAGCGGCTCTGTAACCTGAACGTCAAGATGATCTTTCGCCACTTTCAGCACTTCACCCACCGGTAAACCGATAAACTTCGGTGAATCGAACGCGCCAATATCCCCTTTACGGGCATTCACGAAATAGTCCGTGCTGCCGCGGTGGAAGGTCTTGTCCGTCGACGGAATAAAGAAATGCTCTGTACGACCGGCGGACGCGCGCGCCAGGTCACCGCGATCGTCGATGATGGCATCCAGCATCTGACGATAATGGGCGGTGATATTTTTCACGTAGCTCATGTCCTTGTAGCGCCCTTCAATTTTGAAGGAGCGTACACCGGCATCGATCAGCGCGCCGAGGTTGGCCGTTTGATCGTTATCTTTCATCGACAGCAGGTGTTTTTCGAATGCCACCACGCGGCCCTGATCGTCTTTCAGGGTATACGGCAGACGGCAGGCCTGAGAGCAGTCGCCCCGGTTCGCGCTGCGCCCCGTCTGGGCGTGAGAGATATTACACTGCCCGGAATACGCCACACACAGCGCACCGTGGATAAAGAATTCAATGGTCGCGTCGGTCGCCTGGTGGATATCGCGGATCTGGTTCAGGTTCAGCTCGCGCGCCAGAACAATTTGCGTAAACCCGACGTCCGAAAGAAACTTCGCCTTCTCAACGGTGCGGATATCGCACTGGGTGCTGGCATGCAGCTCAATCGGCGGGATATCCAGTTCCAGAACGCCCATATCCTGAACGATCAGGGCGTCAACGCCGGTCTGATAGAGATCGGTAATAAGACGCTGCGCGGGCTCAAGCTCATCATCATGAAGAATGGTGTTCAGGGTCACGAACACCTTCGCCCCGAAACGGTGGGCGAACGGTACCAGCTCGGCAATGTCGCGCAGGCTGTTGCTGGCGTTATGACGGGCACCGAAGCCAGGGCCGCCAATGTAGACGGCATCTGCTCCGTGAAGAATGGCTTCACGGGCAATGGCGGCGTCGCGGGCCGGGCTTAGCAGTTCAAGATGATGGGAGTGCAGGCGCATACTTCGTCGTTATCCGTTATGGTCAAAATGGCGGCTATTGTAGTCAGAAGTCTGTGCCAGTGAAACCGTTTTGCGACGCTTTAGCGGGGATAATGGATCAGAGAGTGAAAATGCACCGTCCGGGCGCTGCTGTTGCGGTACGCGTGCGGTTTATCGCCGGCAAAACGCACGCCGGAATCAGCGTATAGCGTGCGCCAGACACCGTCGATCTGCATGTCCAGCTCACCGCTTATCACCACCACGTGCTCGATCACCCCGGCTTCGTGCGGCGTGGACTCACTCAGCGCGCCGGGCGAGAGAGTAATGGAGAAATGGTCGAACTTAAGCTGCTCATCCCAGGGGAAAAGCGGTTTCACCACCATCGCCTGCTGCTGCGGATCGAACACCGCCTGCGGTTCGCTTTCTGGAGTGATAAACGCCGAAAAAGGTACGTTCAGCCCGGTGGCAATTTTCCACAAGGTAGAGACCGTCGGGCTGGACTCATTGCGTTCGATTTGCCCAAGCATCGCTTTCGACACGCCCGTCTCTTCCGCCAGTTTCGACAGGCTCCAGCCCCGCGCCTGACGCAGCGCTTTCAGTGTGGTTGCCAGGTGTTGAGTGATATCCATAGTTCCTCCCGTTGCGGCAAAGCATACCACTTGTACGCTATAGCGCACAGTGATACCTTATCCCGGACGTTATAACGCACAACGGAGTATCCATGCGATCGACTGCCTCTCTCTTTCCTGCCGTGCTGGCCGGTTTTGTTGCCGTTCTGGTGGGCTATGCCAGCTCTGCCGCCATTATCTGGCAGGCGGCTGCGGCGGCTGGCGCCAGTACACAGCAAATTGCCGGATGGATGACCGCGCTAGGGCTCGGGATGGGGATCAGCACGCTGGCATTGTCGTGGTGGTATAAAGCCCCCGTGCTGACCGCCTGGTCGACTCCCGGCGCGGCGCTGCTCGCCACCAGCCTGCAAGGCGTGACGCTGGCGGAAACCATCGGGGTATTTATATTCGCGAATGCGCTGATTCTGCTGTGCGGCGTCACCGGCCTGTTTGCCCGGTTGATGAAACTAATCCCGCACTCGCTTGCCGCCGCTATGCTGGCGGGCGTGCTGTTACAGTTTGGCCTGAAGGCATTCAGCAATCTTGAGGGACACATTTTTCTTTGCGGCAGTATGCTGGCCGCCTGGCTGGTGACCAAAGCCGTAGCGCCCCGGTACGCCATTGTCGCCACGCTGCTGGTGGGCGTGTTCGTGGCATGGGCCGGAGGTGACGTTGTCACGAACAGGATGACGTTATCAGTCATCATGCCGGAATTCATTGCCCCTGCGTTCACCTTCACCAGCCTGCTCAGCATCGGCTTACCCTTCTTCCTGGTGACCATGGCGTCGCAGAATGCGCCCGGCTTCGCCACCATGCAGGCATCGGGCTATCCGCTGGCGGTCTCACCGCTGATCGTTGCCACCGGCGGGCTGGCACTGCTGTTGTCCCCCTTCGGCGTTTATTCTATATGCATCGCCGCCATCACTGCCGCCATCTGCCAGAGCCCGGACGCCCATCCGGATGCCAGTAAACGCTGGCTGGCCGCGGCGGCGGCAGGCGGGTTTTATCTGCTGGCGGGGGTGTTCGGCGGGTCGATTTCCGGGCTGATGGCCGCCCTGCCGCTGAGCGGCATCCAGACGCTGGCCGGGCTGGCCCTGCTCGGCACTATCAGCGGGAGTTTGTATCAGGCACTGAACCATGAAGCAGAACGCGACGCGGCGATCGTTACCTTCCTGATGACCGCCAGCGGCGTCACGCTCCTGGGAATTGGCTCCGCCTTCTGGGGGCTGGTGCTGGGTGGGATCTGTTACGCCGTCTTCTCACGCCTTCGCCGCGCGTAGCTGTGACGGCGTGATGCCGGTCATGCTGCGAAAACGGTTACTGAAATGGCTGGCGGAGTTAAATCCGCAGGCCAGCGCGATGTCGGTGAGCGGCGTGGTCGTGTGCTGTACCAGCGCTTTGGCCTTCTCCATGCGGCGCTGCATAACGTACTGATGCGGCGCCAGCCCCATCGACTGGCGGAACATCCGCGCAAAGTGATACTCACTGAGTGCGGCCTGGCCCGCCAGTTCCGCCAGGGTTAAGGGTTGTGCAAGGTTTTCCTCGATAAAGGCCAGCACGTTGCGCAGTACAAACGGTGATAACCCGCCGGTCACTACCGGCAGCTTCCACTGTACGCTGGAATAGTGCTGGACCAAATGCGTCAGCAATAAGGTCGACGCGGTGCTCAGGGTGAGCTGATTGGCGTTTTGCTGCCAGTCGCAGCCGAGCAAAAACTGGCGATAAAGGGCGGTGATTTTCGGATCGCTGCCGAAGATTTTTTCCTCCAGCGTCAGCGATAGCGGTCGTTTATCCCAGATTTTCTCCCCCACGTCCCGCAGGTGTTCATCGGTGCAGTAGAGGTGCACAAACGACAGGTCGTCACGAATATCCCACGTGGATTCGCTCTCTTCCGGCATCAGACAAAAACGGTCCGGCCCGCCACCATTTTTCCAGCCACCCGGCGTTTTTTGATAGCTTTCATAGCCATCCGCCACGTACAGGCTAAGGGTGTGATGGTTGCTTTTCACCGTGATCGTGTCGTGCTTGTTGTACCACGCCGCCAGTTGAATGCCAGTATTGAGCGCGACGGTTTCCCGTAGCACTGCATTTTGTTGGCGTAACGTTTCAAAGGTGTCGTAAACGAGAGACATGGCCGTAAACAGGTGATTAATCAGACTGTCAGTCTAAGAAGTGTTGCAGCCTGTTACCAGCCATTGTGCGAGAAAAAAGCGCAAGAATTTGCAAGTCCGGCGCAAGACGATGAAAGCCGGCCCCCCCCTTCTTTCGCCACAATGTCGTTTTTCGCGGTATGAGAAGAGAGACACCATGAACGCATTACTCTATGGGCTGGTCGTTGTGATCTGGGGCACGACCTGGATCGCCATTTTTTTACAACAGGGGCCGGTTGCAGCGCCGGTCTCCATTTTCTGGCGCTTCGCCGTGGCCAGCGCCACGATGATGATCGTCCTGGTCGCCCTTCGCCGCCTGCGCAGGCTGGCGCTGCGGGATCATCTCTACTGCATGCTTCAGGGCTGCTGCGTTTTCTGTTTCAACTTCTGGTGCTTTTACACCGCCGCCGCCCATATCAATACCGGCCTTGAGTCGGTGATTTTCTCGATGGCCGTGCTGTATAACGCCATCAACAGCTTTATCTTCTTCGGCCAGCGCCCACCCGCACGCTTCTGGACGGCGGCAGCGCTGGGGCTTATCGGGATCATTACCCTTTTCTGGAACGATCTGCTCGCCAGCGGCTGGAGCGCGTCGTTGCTTACGGGCATCGGGCTTTCCGCCCTCGGCACCTACGGCTTCTCGCTGGGGAATATGATCAGCATGCGTCATCAGCGAAACGGGCTGGAAACTATGACCACCAACGCCTGGGCGATGCTGTACGGCACCGTCGTGATGGGCCTTATCGCGCTCTTCAGGGGCGATAGCTTTATGCCGGAATGGACGGTGAGCTATATGGGGGCGCTGCTCTATCTTGCGCTGTTTGGCTCGGTGATTGCCTTCGGCGCCTACTTTACGCTGGTAGGCCGCATTGGTCCCGGTAAAGCCGCGTACAGCACCCTGCTGTTCCCGCTGGTGGCGCTGTCGATTTCAACGGTGTACGAGGGTTACGTGTGGCATCTCAACGGGATCGTCGGCCTGCTGTTGATACTGGGCGGGAATATGGTGATGTTTACGAAGCCGGAAACCTGGTTCCGCCGCCTGCGGACGGCATAAAAAAACGGCCTGCGAAAATGCAGGCCATTTTTTATTAATTTGCTGTCTGATGAACATCAAACATGGTGGCATCCGTCGCCATGTCATCCACAACCTGCTTCAGGGTGCCGAAGCCCATTGGCGTATTCTCGTTCGCCAGCTCTTTCCCTTCACCCTTACGAACAACCTTAATCACTGGTTTGTTCGTGGCCGCATCGATTAACTCACCTTCGAAGAACAGATGCGTATCCATGGTACGATGGCCCGTTGCCATCTGCGTACCCGCAACCAGCAGCGCCACAGGCACCACTTCATAGAACTGCAAACCTTCTTTGTCTGAGCTCACACCCGTGATGGCGCCGCGGAAGATCAGGCTATGTTTGCCCGGCGTCGTCACAATCGGCTTACGCTGGCCAATCGCGGTTTTCAGTTTGGTATTGGTATAATTCAACAGCTCATCAAGCGTTTTTTGCCCAAGCTGAGTGGTCGGTTTTGGCGTCGGATAATAGGTTATCGGCGTCCAGATAATGCTGTCGTAATTCGCCTCATTATAGGACGGGTCAACCCAACGCAGGGTTGGCTTCCCGGTTGCAGATTTCATCTCCTGCAAGCCGGAGTAATCTTTTAAAAAGCCTGAATATTGATCGGGGGCTGCGACTTTTGACGCACAGCCGGAAAGGGCCAACAGACCAGAAAGCACTGCAACTTTAAAAAAAGTGTGAGTACGCATGATGGTATTCCATGTTATCTGCAAGTATGCACTTGAAGTTATAACAAAAAACCGGGCGATGTGTTGTGGCAAAAAATGACGAAGACAGCACAAATAGCGAAAAAACTGCCCGACCGAAACCGGGCAGTGAAAAATTACTCCTTCAGGTCCACTTGCCAGAACAGGTGCTTGCCGAAGGGATCGATTTCATAGCCCGTGACCTCTTTACGGACTGGCTCAAAAATCGTCGAGTGGGCAATCATTACCGCCGGCATTTGATCGTGCATCATCTGCTGCGCCTGCTTGTACAGCGCCACGCGTTTTTCGCGATCGGTTATCGATTTAGCTTCGGCAATCAGGTTATCAAACGGCTTATAGCACCATTTGGCCGAGTTCGACCCGCCGTTGGCGGACGTACAGGTAAACAGCGGGCCGAAGAAGTTATCCGGATCGCCCGTCGCCGTTGTCCAGCCCATCAGTGCGGCCTGATGCTCCCCGCCCTTCACGCGCTTCAGGTATTCGCCCCATTCGTAGGTCACGATTTTGGTCTGCACGCCCACTTTCGCCCAGTCCGCCTGGATCATCTCCGCCATACGCTTCGCGTTCGGGTTATACGGCCGCTGCACGGGCATGGCCCACAGATCGATGCTTACGCCGTTGGCAAATCCCGCCTCCTTTAGCAGCGCTTTCGCTTTTTCTGGATCGTAATCATAGTCTTTCAGCTCGCTGTCGGCACTCCAGACGCCAGGCGGCAGCAGGTTTTTCGCCGCCGTGCCGGTGCCGTGGAACACCGCCTCAATGATGGCGGGTTTGTTAATCGCCATCGCCAGCGCCTGACGCACTTTTACGTTATCCAGCGGTGGCTTTTGCGTGTTAAACGCCAGGAAACCGGTATTCAGACCGGCCTTGCTCATCAGGTTGATGTCTTTGTTAGCCTTCATACGCGGCAGGTCCGCCGGGTTCGGGAACGGCATCACCTGGCACTCATTCTTCTCGACTTTGGCAAAACGCACCGAGGCGTCCGGCGTGATGGTGAACACCAGACGATCCAGCTTCGATTTTCCCTGCCAGTAGTCAGGGAAAGCGGTGAAGAGGATGCGGGAATCCTTCTGATATTGCGCCAGCTTAAACGGCCCGGTGCCAATCGGCTGCATATCGACCTTTTCTGGCGTGCCCGCTTTCAGCATGGCATCGGCATACTCCGCCGACAGAATGGAGGCAAAGTACCACGCCAGGTCAGCGACAAACGGCGCTTCCGGATGCGCCAGGGTGAAGCGCACGGTGCGATCGTCAACTTTATCAATGGCGGTAATCAGGCTGCCGAACTCCAGACTTTCGAAGTTGGAATAACTGCCGTTGGAGACGTTATGGTAGGGATGATTCACATCCTTCTGGCGCATAAACGAGAAAATCACGTCGTCCGCGTTGAAGTCGCGCGTCGGCGTGAACAGCTTATTACTGTGGAATTTCACCCCTTTTCGCAGGTGGAAGGTGTAGATCTTGCCATCCTCGCTGACCTCCCAGCTTTCCGCCAGGCTCGGCACCAGTTCGGTAGTGCCCGGTTTGAAATCGACCAGACGGTTATAAACCGGTACGGCGCTGGCGTCCACGCTGGTCCCCGACGTATAGAGCTGAGGATTGAAATTTTCCGGCGATCCTTCGGAGCAATACACCAGCGTTTTTGCCGCGACGGTGGAACTGACCGTCAGCGCAGCAAGCGCCAGCGTTATCATTGTGAATGTGCTTTTCATCATTTATTCCTGTCTTTTTAATTCGACGGCTAATTACTTCTTTTGCCATTTCATAAATAACATTAAAGTGATGGCGCAAACACATGAAAAATAAATACAGAAGGAAACACTATGGGCTCAGAACTCTCCAGACAATTAACCCAACGCTTTTTCCGCTATCTCGCCATCACCAGCCAGAGCGACCCGAAAGTCAAAACCCTGCCCTCCACTCCGGGCCAGCACGACATGGCGCGGGAGCTGGCGAAGGAGCTGAAAACGCTGGGGTTAGATGATATTGTGATAGATGAGTTCGCCACCGTTACCGCCGTGAAAAAAGGCAATGTTCCCGGCGCGCCGCGGATTGGTTTTATTACCCATATCGACACCGTCGACGTCGGTTTATCCCCGGATATTCATCCACAAATATTAACGTTTACGGGGGATGATCTCTGCCTGAATAAAGAGAAAGATATTTGGCTGCGCGTAAATGAGCACCCGGAAATTCTGGCTTATCCTGATGAGGAGATTATTTTCAGCGACGGAACCAGCGTATTAGGCGCAGATAATAAAGCGGCCGTCACCGTGGTCATGACGGTGCTGGAAAACCTTACCGCTGAACATAAGCATGGCGATATTGTGGTGGCGTTTGTGCCCGATGAAGAGATTGGCCTGTGTGGCGCGAAAGCGCTGGATTTGAAGCGCTTCGACGTCGATTTTGCCTGGACCATCGACTGCTGCGAGCTGGGGGAGATTGTTTACGAGAACTTTAACGCGGCGGCGGCTGAAATTCGCTTTACCGGCGTCACGGCTCACCCGATGTCCGCCAAAGGGGTGCTGGTCAATCCGCTGCTGATGGCAACGGATTTCATCAGCCATTTCGATCGCCGGCAAACCCCGGAATGCACCGAGGGGCGCGAAGGTTATATCTGGTTTAACGGCATCCAGGCCGGGCAGAACGAAGCGATACTGAAAGCCAATATTCGTGATTTTGACAAAGATGGTTTCGCCGCCCGCAAGCAGCACATTGCCGATGTGGCGGCGCAAATAGCCGCGCAGCATCCCACGGCAAACGTGGAATACCGCATTGAGGATACCTACAGCAATATCAGCAATGCGATTGGCGAAGACCGCCGCGCGATCGACCTGATGTTCGAGGCGATGGAATCGCTCGGCATCACCCCAAAACCGATCCCCATGCGCGGTGGCACGGATGGAGCGGCCCTGTCAGCCAAAGGCCTGCTCACCCCGAACTTCTTCACCGGCGCCCATAACTTCCACTCGAAGTTTGAGTTTTTACCGCTGTCGTCGTTCGAGGCCTCCTGTCGCACGGCCCTGCAACTCTGTCTGCTGGCCGCGCGTTAAGCGGGCTTGCGTGCGAGCATGGTAGCGAAGCGCAGCTTGATACGGTTCCCGTTGGCATCGGTACGGTGGAGTTCCCCTACCTCTTCGTTGTACTTGATCAGCTCCCAGCCTTCGTAGTAGTTGCTCAGTTCACCGGTTTTGAAGGCAAACGGGAAGCCGACTGTGCACGGATAATCCTCCGTATCCATGGCAGCAACGATCAGGTTATAGCCGCCTGGTCTGGTGCAACGCTGCATATTGGCGATAAGACCAGGGATGGTATTCGTTTCGAGGAACATCAATACGACGGTGGAAAGAATAAAATCATATTCGCCGTCAAAGGTCAGGTTGTTCAGATCCTTAATCGCCGTTTGCAGATTCGCGATCCCTTCCGCCGCCTTAATGCGCTCAATGTTATCGATGCTCATCGGGTTTTTATCCCACGCCGTCACGTCATAGCCATTGGCAGCGAGGTAGAGGCTGTTACGGCCATTTCCGCAACCGAGATCGAGCGTTTTACCGGGCTTAACAATGTCCGCGCTGAGCAGCACCTCTGAGTGCGTGCGAGTCAGCCCATATTTCTCAGTAAAGTAGTTTTCATCGACAGTCATTATTTTTCCTCAGATTGCATAAGCAGTGCCTTATCAGCGCGCACCAGAAGTTTGCCCTGCATCAGCAAGATAAAAGTACGGACCAGCAGCATCGCGATGATGACGTTGGTGAAAATAAACAGGGGAACCGCGAGGGCATGAAAGAGCCCTGACGGACTGCTCTGCCCAAGATGTAAACCGGTGGTCGCCAGCGCCGACACCCCGAACGAGAAGCTCCAGAACGACGCGTTGAACGGCTGCGACAGATACCACGGCATCAGACGCAGCATAAACAGGAGTTGCAACAGGCCATAGCCGAATAGCATTTTAGCGAAGGTGTCCGCTTCGCCGCCGTTGACGCTAAACCAGGCGCTACAGGCCACCAGGGCAGGCGCAAGCTGGATCCCGAGCGAGGTACGAAGGGCAGCGGGCAGTTCGCCCGCGCTGCGCAGGCGTTGCAAAATGACCGGCTCCAGGCTCAGCCAGGAAAAGACCCCGGCACCAAGGAACACCAGCCCCGCGTCGTGGAAGCCTAGCGCACCGCAGGCCATCGCGCTGATAAAATTGTTCGCTACCGTCGGCAGATACAGTCCCGGCGTCGTGGCTTCTTCCGGATGCTTGCCGCGCCACAGCCCGGCGCTTTGCCAGGCGGCATACGCAAGCTGGATCACCACGCCCACGCCAAACAACCCCAGCGCCACCGGGCGATACCACGGCACAAAACCGATGGCCACCAGCAGCGTGGTGGCAGGAAACAGGCTGACAAAACTGCTCATTACCGGATGCCGCATCTCGGCCAGCACGCTATGTGGAAACCGTACCGCACGGGTAAGAAACGCCATGCTCAGAAGCAACCAGATCGCCACCGCCAGCGCCACCAGAATCTCGCCCGGCCAGCGCGTCACCGGCCAGATGGTGCTGGCATAACGCCAGGCGAACCCCATGCCTATGGTCCCGAGAACCATACCGAAATACCCGGCGGGCAAGTTAAGAACGCTTTGGTTTTGGTTATGCATTTTTTTTAAACTTTAAAATGTATTTTAAATGCCATTTTAAGGGGTTTCTTGAGTGGACGCCAGCACTTCGAAAAACCAAAACTTTGCTACGTTTATTGAAAGGCTTTTCAGGGATAACACGATGACAAAATATCGGCTTAGCAATGAAACGCGTCTCTGGCGCTGGCAGGACGGATCAACGCCGTGCACAACGCCTCTCAGACAAATTATTGCCGTGAAGGATTTTAACGATGTGACCAGCGGGACTAAAGGCGGTTGGGTTGAGGATGAACACGCGCTCGCCCAGGATGGGGATTGCTGGGTTTACGATGAAAACAGCGTGGTGTTTGCCGGGGCCAGGATATCCGGTAACGCCCGCCTCACCCAACCCTGCATCGTAAGCCACCACGCACACGTGGGCGGCAACGGCTGGCTTGACGCGGCAGAGGTGAGTCACGAGGCGGTAATAAGTGACAACGTCACCGTTCAGCACTCCACCGTTCGCGGGGAATGCCGTATCGCGGGTGACGCGCGGGTGCTGCATAACAGCCTGGTGATTGCAGCCAAAGGGCTGACACCCGACCGTGAGCAGATCCTGCAAATTTATGACCGAGCCACGGTCAGCCAGTCGCGTATTGTGCATCAGGCGCAAATCTTCGGCGATGCCATGGTGACCTGGGCCTTTGTTGAGCACCGCGCCGAGGTGTTCGATCGCGCCATTCTTGAGGGCAACGCGCTGAATAACGTCTGGGTGTGCGACTGCGCCAAAGTGTACGGCAACGCCCGTCTGCTGGCCGGTCTGGAAGATGATGCCATCCCGACCGTGCGGTACAGTTCACAGGTCGCGGAAAACGCCCTCGTCGAAGGCAACTGCGTCATTAAACACCACGTATTAATAGGCGGCGAGGCGTGGTTACGCGGCGGGCCGATCCTGATTGACGACAAGGTGGTCATTCAGGGGCGGGCGCGTATCAGCGGCGATGTCCTGATTGAGCATCAGGTGGAAATAACGGACGATGCGGTTATCGAGGCGCTGGAGGGAGATAGCATTCACGTCCGGGGAGCCAAAGTGATCAACGGCGACACGCGGATCACCCGGACGCCGCTGCTGGGGGCGCTATAGCGGGAAGATTCTGGCGTACAGGTTCACGTCATCGTAACGCCCGTTGAGCATTTCCGCTTCCCGCAAACAACCTTCCAGCGTGAAACCGTTGCGCTGCGCCACCCGGTTACTGCTCTGGTTATCCACGCGACACTTGATCACAAAACGGCGGATCTCGCCGCGCTCAACGTAATAGCGCATAAACGCCTGGAGCGCCTGAGAAAGTATTCCCTGCCCCTGATGCGCTTCGTCGAGCCAGTAGCCGATATACCCGGCCTTATTCGCAGGCTCGATCGCGTTGAAGGAGAGCACGCCTATCAGCTCGTCATTCATAAAAATCAGGAACATTTTGGCGTAACCGCGCTGGTGCAACATCTGGTTGCTCTGCACGTTGCGGCGCGTGTCCTCTTCGCTGCCGACATGCTGCGCCCAGTCAAAGGCGGTTTGCAGCCAGGTTTTGTTTTTGATTACGAGGTTATGCAGATCGGTGGTATAGCGCTCTTCGACGGCGCGAAGCTCGATTTCCTGGTTAACGGGGATGATTTCTGAAGACATGGTGCCTCTTAATTGCCGGGTGGCGCTAACGCTTACCCGGCCTACAAATGCGTCCAGAGCAGGCCGGGTCGCCACCCGGCACAAACCCATAAGGACTAGCGCATGATCCGGTCGTCAACGTAGTTACGTTTGTCCGGCGCGGGCGGGAAGTACTGATACAGCCAGGTCTCGCTGATGGCATCGCCCTGACAGCGCAGGAACAGGCGCATATCCACCGGCTCGGTGGAGTCAGAGGTTGGATACCAGTCAAACAGAATGCGATATCCGTCGAACGGCTCGACGTAGAGGATCTCCACCTGCTTCGCTTCACCGCTGGACAGGGTGATCACCGGCTCAATGCCCTTCGGTGCGGCGGCCTTCAGATCGCCCCCGACGAAATCAATGGCAAAGCGACGGGCCCACACTTTCGGGTAATTTTCACCCGGCGCCCAGCCCTCCGGGAAGCCTCCCATACCGGTACGGGTGGCGTAGACGTTTGCCAGCGGGGAACGCACCGGCGGCTGCGCGCTCCAGTAGAGACGGTATTTGAAGTCCAGCTCATCACCCGCCTGCACCGGTTTCTCTGGCTGCCAGAAGCAGACCACGTTATCGAGCGTCTCGCCGGTTGTCGGGATCTCCATCAGGGCAATGGAACCTTTCCCCCAGTTGTTGCGCGGCTCGACCCACAGGCTTGGTCGCTTGTTATACCAGCCCATGACGTCCTGGTAATGAGAGAAGTCACGGTCAAGCTGCAACAAACCAAAGCCCTTCGGGTTTTTATCCAGGTAGGCGTTAAATTGCAGCTTTTGCGGGTTGTTCAGCGGCCGGCAGATCCACTCCCCGTTACCGCGCCACATCGCCAGGCGGTCTGAATCGTGGATCTGCGGATGAATGGTGTCGCACATGCGGCGTTCGTTGTTGCCGCAGCTAAACATGCTGGTCATTGGCGAGATGCCGAGCTGCTTGATGTCTTTGCGCGCATAGAGATGGTTTTCGACGTCCATGATCACCTGGCTCTTCTCACAGTGGATCACAAACTTATAGGCACCGGTAATGCTCGGGCTGTCCAGCAGCGCATAGACGGTAAAGGTGGTATCACCCGGCTTCACGGTTTCAAACCAGAAGGAGGTGAAATCCGGGAACTCTTCCGGGGTGTCGGTAAAGGTATCCACCGCCAGACCACGCGCAGAGAGGCCGTACTGGTAGGTATCATCCACCGCGCGGAAGTAGCTCGCGCCCAGGAACGAAACGATATCGCGTCGCGCCAGCTCCGGCGCTTTAAAGACGCGGAATCCGGCGAAGCCGAGGTCGCTCTGCCCTTCAAGCTGGCGGGTATCCACGCCCGTATCGCCGTAGCTGAACAGCTCAGGCCGGAAGTGGATCTCACGCGCCTGAGAGGTGGTTTGATCCAGCGAGAACATGCGCACGCGGCGGCGGAACCCCATCCCCATATGGAAGAACTGGGCGTCCAGCTGACGGCCTTCAATGTTATTCCACAACGACTGCTTCTCATCGTAACGGATGGCGTTGTACGCCTGCGGCGTCATAGTGGCCAGCGTTTCCGGCAGCGGACGCGGCGCACCGCCCCACGCGGTTTTCGCCAGATCGTGCGCCATGGATTGCAGAACAGAGAAGTCAAAGCGACGGCTCTGACCGTCGGCAATGTCGGAGTCAGCAGCATACGCCGCCTGGGAAAACAGAGAAGCAAGGCCAGAAGTGCCGCTCAGGGCAGCCATTGCCAGGGAACCTTTGAGAAAACGTCTGCGATTCATGCCTGAGAAAACGTCCTTATGGTCGTGTGAATGAGTTTCGCGCGCAGCGAAATGACGGCAAGAAAGAACGCACAGCCTAAACAAAAACGGTTAAGAATCCAATTGTTGGCGGGTGATTATCTGAACAAACCGAGAAATATTTTCTGTCGACCAGAACGGCCTGAAAAAGGGGTAAAGTTATGTATAAAAGTGTCCCGGCTGGACATCGACAGCCGGGACCAACGAGGCGGTTATTTTACGCTGACATCGATACCCGGGAAGTACTTATCAGCCAGTTTAGCGATCGTGCCGTCGGCACGTACTTTATCAATTGCGGCATCAAGCTGCTTTTTGGTGGCCTCATCCCCCTTACGCAGCCCAAAGCCGATCCCACTGCCGAGGATGGTGTCGTCCGACACCGGTTTGCCGATAAAGCCAAACCCTTTACCCTGCGGCTTACTGAGGAAACCTGCCTGCCCGGCCGCTGACATGACCAGCGAGGCATCGATGCGGCCATTCAGCAGATCTCCCCAGGCCATATTCTGATCTTTATAAGACACCACGGTGACACCGTGCTTTTCCCAGTGCTCTTTGGCGTAAGTTTCCTGAATTGAACCCTGAAGAACGCCGATGGTTTTGCCCTTCAGCCCTTCGGGGGTAGCCTCTACCGCAGAACCGGCTTTGCCCACCAGCTGGGAGGGAATGCGATAGATGGGCTGGGTGAAATCAATGCTTTTGCGACGCTGTTCGGTGATGTTCATCGCCGAGTTTATGGCGTCGAACTTTTTCGCCACCAGACCGGGGATCAACGCATCAAACGAGGTTTCAACCCAGCTGCACTTCAGCGCGGCGGCTTTACAGATGGCATTTCCCAGCTCTACGTCAAACCCTTCCAGCTCCCCTGACGCATTGCGGCTTTCAAACGGCGGATATTCCGCCTCCAGCCCGTATCGCAACTCGGTAGCGGCAAACGACGAGAATGAACACAACAGTCCCATGCCGACAACTAACGCGCGTAATTTCATCTCAAATTCCTTAACGTGGTGTAACCCGACAAAGGGCCTGGGCACCTGCCCGTAACGTCGCCTCATCTTTCGCAAAAGAGAGACGGATTAACTTATTGTCCGTACCATCGGCATAAAACGCCGACAGCGGAATGGTGGCAACCCCGTACTCGACAATCAGCCTTTTCACCATCTCGCTGTCGCGCTCGTCGCTAAAGCCGCTGTAATCCGCCAGCAGGAAGAACGAACCGGCACTTGGTAGCAGCCTGAACGGTGAGTCGGCGAGCAAACTTTGCAGCAGATCGCGCTTGCGCTGATAAAACGCCGCCAGCGACAGCCAGGTTTGCGGATCGGTCATGTGTTCGGCAAACGCGTACTGCATCGGGGTATCGGCCGAGAACATTAAAAATTGATGGACTTTACATATCTCATCCATCAGCTCCGCGGGTGCCACACAATAACCCACGCGCCAGCCGGTGACGTGATAGGTTTTTCCGAAAGAAGAAATAATCACGCTGCGCTCCGCCAGCTGCGGGTGCGTCGCCATTCCGTGGTGCGGTTCGCCATCAAAAACGACGTGCTCGTACACTTCGTCAGACAAAATGATGATGTCGGTGTGGCGCGTCAGCGCTGCCAGCTGGTGCAGATCGGCGGCTGAAAACACCTGCCCGCTCGGGTTGTGCGGCGTATTGACGATGATCATCCGCGTGCGCGGGGTAATAGCCGCCCGTACTTCATCCCAGTTCACGGCAAAATCCGGTACCGTCAGCTTAATGGCGATCGGCGTCGCCCCTTGCAGACGCACAATCGGCGCATAGCTGTCAAAGGAGGGCTCGAAATAGATCACCTCATCCCCAGGATGAACCAGCCCGCTGATGGCTGAGTAAAGCCCTTCGCTGGCGCTGGCGGTCACCAGCACCTCACTCGCCGGGTCATAGCGTGTGCCATAGAGCGTGGCAATTTTGTCCGCAATGCGCTCCCTGAGCGGTTGCAGCCCGGTCATGGAGGCGTACTGGTTATGCCCTGCCTCCATGGCGCGGGTCACGCCGGTGATAAGTTTTGGGTCGCAGGAAAAATTCGGCGCACCCTGAGAAAGGTTGATGGCGTTATGCCGGGCTGAAAGCTGGCCGATAACGGTAAAAATGGTGGTTCCCACATCGGGCAATTTGGATCGTGTCTGCACCGGCGTTTTCAAAGTCATCCTCTGTCCCTTCTCGTGGTGAATGCATAACTATTCAAACAACAACTTCATTGCCGGGACAATCGAATTGTTGTCATAATAGCCATGACAAAAACGCATAGCTAAGGTGAGATATGTCGCGTCGATCATTTCCGCTCAATGCCGTAGAGACATTTATCGTGACCGCGCGTCACCTGAATCTAACCCATGCCGCCAGGGAGCTTTGTCTGACGCAGGGGGCGGTAAGCCGCAAAATCGCTTCGCTGGAAAGCTGGTTCGGCTTCCCGCTGTTCGAGCGCCATGCGCGCGGCCTGCGTCTCTCCTCTCAGGGAAGCGCCCTGCTGCCGGAGCTGCAATCTGCGTTTGAGCACCTGCTGAACGTTGCTGAACAGGCACGAACGCACCAGACCGTTATTCGTCTGAAAGCGCCTACCTGCGCGATGCGCTGGCTGGTGCCGCGGCTGCTACAGGTGGAGCGCGAACAGCCGGAACTCCAGATTGCGCTGACCACCACCACCGATCATAACGTCAATTTCAAAACCGAATCCTGTGACGCGGCGATTGTGTTTGGGACACACATGAGCGCCGGCGATCTGCTGTTCGAAGAGGCCTTAACCCCGGTGATGAGCCCGGTACGGGCCGGTTCTGCGCTGGAAACTCTCACCTTCCTTCACCCCACGCGGGACAAAACGGACTGGACGCTGTGGCTGGCGAAACAGCCGGGTCCGCCGCCAGCTATGCTCAAAAATCAACACTTCGAAACCATGGATCTGGCCATTACCGCCGCCATTCAGGGGCTGGGCATCGCCATCGCGGATGAAACGCTGGTGGAGGAGGACGTGCGCGCCGGACGGCTGATGCGGCCTTTTGACACAAGCATAAAGACGGGGGCGAGCTACCGGCTGGTATTACGCGACGCACCCGGCCCGGAAAACGGACTGGATGCGTTTCGCGCCTGTCTGCTCAGTCGAGGCTGACGTGGTGTTTCATCACCCGTTTGAAGAGGCTCATACGGGCACGCATGAAGCGGTTTTCAAGCCGAAAACCTGCATGTTTATTCACACCGATACGTAACAGCACGTCTCGCCCTTTCCGGCAGGCGGGCCAGCGCGTGGGCCCTGCCAGGCTATCGCGAGCCCCCGCATCCCGGGCGAAGCTCACCCAGTAGTCCGCCACCTGAGCGGCGAAGGCCAGATCGCGTTCATTTACATACTGCCGCGAGGGTTCCACCTGTCCAAGGGTATCGAACACGTAGGGCACTTCGTTGCCGTGCCAGGCGCCATTGATGTACGTCGCGTGCTCCGCTTCGGCCACATAATCAAACCAGTATCGCCAGCACAGGCCGCCCGCCCGCTGCTGCGCCTGCATCACTACGTATCCCATGGTGGTGAAGGCCATGTCGCGGCATACCTGCCTGCCAAGTTCCTCATCGCCCTTCACGCCAGGATAAAGCAGCTTAATCAGCCCCAGGCCAAAGCGCCGCTCGCGGCGAAGCTTCTGGATCTGCCCGGCCAGATCGACCCCGAACACCGACATCACGCTGGCTTCGTCGCTGTTTGACCCAATCATCACCGGTGCAGGATGCTGGCGGGCCGCGAAAAAGACGTCGAGCATGGCCTCAGGCAAAACGCAATCCCCCACGATGGGCGCAGGGGCGATATTCAGCGGCGAGGTCAGCGGCCAGAACGCCTCAGGCGGGAGCGCGCGAAGCTGTTCCGCGGTGGCATTGTGCAGGCCGAAATGGGCGGCAATCGCTTCGCCTTTATGCATGGCCTGCCCGCGTGGGGTGTCGGGCAGCGTGTACCCGCTTTGCACAATGGCTTTATGGAACAGTCCTCGCGCAAGCGGAGAGGCCATCAGCGACAGCACGCTGCGCGCGCCGGCCGACTCGCCAAATACGGTGATGTTCTCAGGATCGCCGCCGAACGCGGCGATGTTATCGCGCACCCATTCCAGGGCCTGGATCTGATCGAGCAGCGCAAAGTTATGCACCACGCGCTCTTCTTCCCCCTCCAGCGCCGGATGGGCAAAAAAGCCGAGGTGTCCGAGACGGTAATTGATCGTCACCACCACCGTGCCGCGCTTCGCCAGCGCCCTGCCGTTATACGGAGGCAGCCCGCCAGCGCCGAGGGTAAATCCTCCGCCGTGCAGCCAGACCATCACCGGAAGCGGATCGGCGCGTGCGACTGGCGACCAGACGTTAAGGTACAGGCAGTCTTCAGAGAACTGGCCGGGATCGCCGCCACCCAGCTCCTGACAGCTTTCGCTGCTCTGCCAGCTGGAGGCGGAGAACGCCGTCGCCGGACGTACGCCATCCCAGCGCGCGGGAGGACGCGGGGAGCGCCACCGCCACTGGCCTACGGGCGGTGCCGCATAGGGAATGCCGCACCACACGTGAGTATCGCCTTCAGTAAAACCAATCAATGCGCCCTGGCGCGTTTCAACCACAGGGGCGGAGGGATTTTCCATACCAACCTTCTTTTTCCATCACACCCTTGCAGAGTAACGGTTTCAGAGCAAACCGCAACGCTGTTTGCTGCGCGCTTCCGCCTCCTCGTAAAGCGAAAACTCGTCGTACACCGCACAGCCGAGCGCGGCTTCGAAGGCATTGCGGCTGGCATTGCCGTGGCTGCGCGCCTGCGTTTCATTGCCAAGATTCGACTGGAAGATCCCCGCCGCACTGACGGGCAGAAAATCCTCGTAGGTGATGGGCTGTGCCACAACCCAGCCCCGTTCGATCAGCGGCTGCGGATCGTCGCCGGGACGAAATGCGTGGCGATGCGCCTCACCTGTCGGGGTCAGACGGTAGCGGAAATAAGCCAGCCGCTGACGGCGCAGGAACATTTCGCTGTCCGGGAAGGCGCTGAAGATCTCGCGCAGGTGAAGCTGGTGGGTCAGGTTGTCTTTGCCGGTCCCGGCCTGATTTAACAGACTGTCGTACAGCTCGCGCCCTTTCGGCGTAAGGGCCACGCCGCGCTGCTCAATCTCACCGAAACGCGCGGTATGGGTGCCCTTGTGTTCTCCCGCGAAAAGCACCGGCTCCTCCAGCGCCTTAAAGCTGGTCTGGCGCAGGAGGATCGGCACCTCGCGGCGCGGCGGGCCTTCAATCAGAATTTTCGGCTCAATGCCGTACTTCGGCATTAGCTCCTGCACCCGGTCGATATCCAGCGTGCGCGGCGTGAGATGGTTTATATGACACCCCGGGAAACAGACCACGTCGGCAATCAGGCGATGTTCGTTGCTCAGCGCCAGATAGGTTTCCTGATCGACCGTCGCATGGCGATGCCAGCGGAAGGTTTCCAGGGCTTCCTGCACAAATTCGCGCGCCTGTGCCTCAGTAAAGTGTCCCTGCGCATCATGCAGGTCGATCAGTTCCAGGCAGCGCGGCGTAAAGATGTTGCGCCGGGAGAGGATCTCCGCCGCCCTTTCGCGCAGCGCAACGTTTTCAATCAGCTCCAGGCGCAGCAACGAGGTAAAAATGCGAAACGGATTACGGCAGAGCGCTGCATCGTCTGTCGGACGAAACGCCGTCGAGTGGACGGGCACGCCCGCCTGGGAGAGATCGTAATAGCTGACCGGATACATGCCCATAATGGCGAAGATCCGGCGCAGGGTGGAAAGCTCCTGCGCGGTGCCAACGCGGATCGCACCGTGACGTTCAACATTCAGGCGCGCCAGTTCGTCTGCGTTTGCCAGTTGTTCATGTAAAAGTGGGTTATTTTCCAGAACCGCCAGGTTAACGTCCGCCACCAGTTCCAGCAAGGTGCCGTACTGCGGAACTTCCTGCTGGTACATCGCCGACATAGCCTGCGAAAAGTGTTCCCGAATATCATCAGCCGTGATGGTGTTCGCCATGATGTCATGCCTCCAGTGAATACTACCTGGAGTGTAGAGAAGCCCGTTCCTTTCGTTGGGAAGAATTTACGAATTGTGATCCAGGCAGACCAGTGGTCAAAGCGTGGGCATTTTCGAAAAACGGTTGTAACTCAAATAGATCAAATGTTAAAAATATTTTGCTATCAGGTTATCAAATTCAAACATCTTAACTTGTCACCCGCGTCGCTCTGTTTTTAACATCGCCTATGGAAAAAAATGGTCTGTTCAGTCAGCGCATACGCTTGCGCCATTTGCATACTTTTGTGGCCGTCGCTCAACAGGGAACGCTGGGGCGAGCGGCTGAAACCCTTAACCTCAGTCAGCCTGCACTATCCAAAACGCTGAACGAACTGGAACAGCTTACCGGAACCCGCCTGTTCGATCGCGGCCGTCTGGGCGCTCAGCTTACTCTCGTGGGTGAACAGTTCCTGACGCATGCCGTTAAAGTTCTCGATGCCCTCAATACCGCCGGTCAGGCGCTCAACCGTAAAGAGGAGTCGGCCAGCGACATCGTGCGCGTGGGCGCGCTGCCAACGGCGGCGCTGGGTATACTGCCTGCGGCGATCGGCCAGTTCCACCGTCAGCAAAAGCACGCCACGCTTCAGGTCGCGACCATGAATAATACCATGCTGCTGGCGGGCCTGAAGTCAGGCGAGCTGGATCTGGGCATTGGGCGGATGTCCGATCCGGAACTGATGAGCGGCCTGAATTACGAGCTGCTGTTCCTGGAATCGCTGAAGCTGGTCGTGCGTCCGAATCATCCCCTGTTGCAGGACACCGTGACCCTGAGCCGCGTGATGGAGTGGCCGGTGGTAGTCTCACCAAAAGGAACCGTTCCGCGTCAGAATGCGGAGGCGTTGCTGCAAATGCAGGGCTGCACGCTGCCTTCCGGGTGTATTGAAACGCTTTCGGCGTCGCTGTCGCGCCAGCTTACGGTGGATTACGACTACGTGTGGTTTGTGCCGTCCGGCGCGGTGAAGGACGATCTGCGACGCGGTGTGCTTACGGCGCTGCCGGTAACATCGCCCGGCGCGGGAGAACCGATTGGGATCCTGACGCGGGTAGATGCCCCGCTCTCTGAAGGCGCCCAAACGCTGTTAAGCGCCATTCGTAAATCAATGCCTCTCTGACCCTAAACGCAGAACCCGCCGCGAGGGCGGGTCTGTCTTACTCAGAACGTTTCCCAGTTATCACCTGAGACGGCCGCCGCCGGGGTTAAAGGCGCGGATTTCGCTGCGGTTGCAGGGGCTGTAGTCCGTCCAGCCCCTGCCCCGATGAGACGAAACGCGCCAACAGCCTCCGTCAGACGTGCGCCCTGCTCTTCCAGCGAGGCCGCCGCCGCAGAAGCTTCTTCCACCAGCGAGGCATTCTGCTGCGTCACCTTGTCCATCTCGGAAATCGCCTGGCTCACCTGAACAATGCCGCGGCTCTGCTCATCGGACGCCGCTGCAATCTCCAGCATAATATCGGTGACGCGTTTAACCGCCTCGACGATCTCATTCATGGTATTGCCCGCCGCAACCACTTCCCCGGAACCCTGATCGATAAGCGACACAGATTCATTAATCAGGCTTTCAATCTCTTTCGCCGCATTCGCGCTGCGGCTTGCCAGGGTGCGGACTTCACTCGCCACGACCGCAAAGCCGCGTCCCTGTTCACCCGCACGCGCCGCCTCGACCGCCGCGTTGAGCGCCAGAATATTGGTCTGGAACGCGATACTGTTAATCACGGCGGTAATTTCAGAGATCTTCTTCGAGCTGGTGGAAATATTACCCATGGTTTTCACCACGCCGGAGACCATCTGCCCCCCGCGGCTGGCCTTACCGGAGGCATCTTCTGCCAGTTTACTCGCATGATGCGCGTTATCGGCGTTCTGTTTCACCGTCGCGGTGAGCTGCTCCATGCTGGCCGCCGTCTGTTCAATCGCCGCCGCCTGCTGCTCGGTACGGGAAGAGAGATCGGTGTTACCCGCGGAGATCTCGCTGGTTCCACGATAGATCTCCTCCGCCCCTTGCCGCACGGTGCCCACGGTTGTCACCAGCGCGTGCTGCATCGTTTGCAGATCGCGCGTCAGGCGGCCAATTTCGCTGCGTCCGGTCGGTTCGTCCGGCATGGTCAAATCGCCTTTTGCGATATTTTCGATACGCGTAGCGGCTCGCTGGAGCGGGTTTATCACCGTACGGCGCAGCACCACAAAGGTGATCACCGCCAGCGCCAGCGCCAGGCCAAACGCGCCGAACATAAACATCAGCCCCAGCCGGGTGCGGGTGTGAGCCTGTGCCGTCAGCGCGTTGGCGCGTTCGGTGCGGATTTTTATCGCCTTCAGCAGCACCGCGTTATAGGCATCGTCCAGCGGACGCGCGGTCTCATTTTCGTGGTTAATAATGGCTTCAAACATGCCATTTTTGGCATATTTCAGCATCGGCTGCATACCGGCGATGTAGGCGTCATAGCGGGCTTTCAGATCGCCATCCAGCGCTTCATCAGCCGGGGTGCGAACGGTGCGCTTCATATAGGCGGCAAATCCATCCTGCGACTGCCTGATGCGGGTCTCAGCCTCAGCGATGTTTTGTTTCATCGCCTCCATCTCCGCGATACGGCTCGCCGCCCCCGCGTGGATCATGTTGATACGGGCGGTACGTAAATGGTTGGAACTGTTTGACAGACCGGTGCGCACCTGGATTTCTGCCGTGACATCCTGCTGATCGTTATCGGCCTGGAGCAGGAAATAGCCTGCCAGACCCGAGCTCAATGCAAACAGGAGAATAATGCCACCGAGAATGGAGGAAAACAGCGGAACCAGCCGGATGTGATGCAAGAAACTCAGCTTAGGCTGCGCCTGCATCGATGTTGTGTTGTCCATGACCGTCGACTCTCTTATAGGTAAGATGCGTAATAACACGCCTGTAAAAGAGTCATCGGCACGCCAGGGAATTAAATTACGTCTAAAAGCGCCGGACAGGTCACACTTTAGAGAAGATCAGGGAAGAAATGCCAGCGGAAAAAACCGCTGGCAGAATAATCAGTTGTCGCCGAAATGGATAACAGTGCGAATGGATTTTCCTTCGTGCATCAGATCGAAGGCTTCGTTGATCTGCTCCAGCGGCAGGCGGTGCGTAATGAACGGATCAAGCTGAATTTTACCGACCATCGCATCTTCAACCATGCCCGGCAGCTGAGTACGGCCTTTCACGCCGCCAAATGCTGACCCGCGCCATACGCGCCCTGTCACCAGCTGGAAGGGACGGGTTTTGATCTCCTGACCCGCGCCGGCCACACCGATAATGATGCTCTCGCCCCAGCCTTTGTGGCAGCACTCCAGCGCTGAGCGCATTACGTTGACGTTGCCGATACATTCGAAGCTAAAGTCCACGCCGCCGTCGGTCAGCTCAACGATCACGTCCTGAACCGGTTTGTCGTAGTCTTTCGGGTTGATAAAGTCGGTCGCCCCCATCTCACCTGCGAGCTTAAATTTCTCCGGGTTGGTATCCACAGCAATGATACGCCCAGCTTTCGCCTGTACCGCGCCCTGGATAACCGCCAGACCGATCCCGCCCAGGCCGAACACCGCCACGGTGTCCCCCTCTTTCACTTTCGCCGTGTTATGCACCGCGCCGATACCGGTGGTGACACCGCAGCCGAGCAGACAGACTTTATCCAGCGGGGCCTGCGGATTCACTTTCGCCAGTGAGATCTCGGCGCACACCGTGTATTCGCTGAAGGTGCTGGTACCCATGTAGTGATAAATGGGCTCGCCGTTATAGGAGAAACGGGTGGTGCCGTCCGGCATAAGTCCTTTGCCCTGCGTGGCGCGCACGGCCTGGCAGAGGTTAGTTTTGCCGGATTTGCAGAACTTACACTCGCCGCACTCTGCGGTGTAGAGCGGGATCACATGGTCGCCGGGCTTCAGGCTGGTGACGCCTTCACCCACTTCCACCACCACACCGCCCCCTTCGTGGCCGAGCACCGCCGGGAATACGCCTTCCGGATCGTCACCAGACAGGGTAAACGCATCGGTATGGCAAACGCCGGTGTGGGTAATTTTGATCAGCACTTCGCCTTTCTTCGGCGGAGCAACATCAATTTCAACGATTTTCAGCGGCTGGCCTGGGCCGAACGCGACAGCTGCGCGAGATTTCATGATGTCTTTCCCTTGTTGTGAGGTGTGTGGGTTTATTTTAGATAAGAGCGCAGTAAATGGCCGACTTCCGCCATCCGCACTGCCCGCTGATCCGGGGTGGTCTCCCCCGTCACCAGCTCATCTTTGAGGTGAATTTCGACCATTTCACCCATCAGGCCATTGGCAGCGCCGCGCACGGCGGCAATTTGCTGCAAAATGGCGAGACAGGGATCGCCCGATTCCAGGGCGCGTTCAAGGGCATCAACCTGGCCCCGAATGCGGCGGACGCGAGTCAGAATACGTTTTTTATCTTCGGGTGAATGCGGCATACGCCCTCCTGATACTATAGGGGGGTATTGTATCTGTTAATACGATTTTATGTAAACATGAAGTTTAGTGTGGGTTTTAAGTAGAGCCGTAGGTAATGTGAAAAATCAGCGTCTGGAGTTAATATTGGTGACTCGCTGATATACCAGAAGTGGGCAATCAGGTGCGTCATGAGCGAAAAGTAGATTGGATAAATCCATGGCAGACATGCACTGCTCCTTTAAAATTAACGTGTTGGTCGTTCTTGTTATTAAGTGTAATGCAGGTGTGGTACAGATGAAGACATACAACGTCATTCTCCCTTAAAAATCCTACTTTTAAAGACTTGTGCAAGCACACTCCCCCCACTAAAGAATGTAGGTGTCATAAGAATACGAAAAAGAATAGACTAATACATGTTGGACATATTTATCTTTGATAACATTTAGCCTGTAGTAAACAAAATAAGTCGGATACAGCATGTTCGGACAGAAAACATTGCTGAAACTGGTTCGGATCCGGTTTATCTAATAGAATTTCTATACACTTTGATAAATATTACTATCACAATTGGGTTTTACAAATTGAATTCGGATCACAACGCTTCATCATTAAGGAATGACTAAGTATGAAAAGAATTGTTCTCGCCTCTTTGGTTTTATCTTTTTCGTTATCTGCTAACGCAAATCAATTAAGCATTGATGACCAAATTAATAATGCTTGCGCTAAGGCCTTAAGCGGTGACAAAGAACCTTTGGGTGACTTCCCGCCAGATAGTTATGCTGCAACAGTCAGTCCGAAAGTTAAAGATGCTTACAACGAAGTTTTAAAATCTCGGTCCTCTATTGTAAACGATCAGAGTTTACAGAATGCAACCAGTTGCGCCAACCTTGTTAGAGATAAACTGAAATCAAAAGGTGAGTACACAGAAGAAAAATAATTGCCAGGGTGGAGAAACAGCATTTTTTGTGGAACTGAACGCTTTCTCTATCAGAGTACGTTCTTAAGAAAATATCGACAAGATAGTTCCGCAGCTGTGTTTTCCACCTCTCGCTGGTCCCTCAATACCCTAACATCCCGTTGCCAGAAGGCACCCTCCGTAATGACAGCGCCCGCCTAAACAGCACAGACGAGTCTGACGATATTTACGCTTTCGTCTCGTCGTGACCAACCTTATTTAGCTCAAAATGTTAAAAATCCGCACTTATATGGCACAATGTGAACAGAAATAACATTCTCGTCACCTAACATACTCGCTACAAACAAAATGGTGGTGTTAATGATTGTACTAAAGAGCTTTTTATTCTTCGTTGGCGCAGCGGCCGCTTGCGCACTTATCGTACTGTGTCTTTGGGTTGATATGCGGTTTGTCGGCCATGATATTCCGGAATTATCACTGACCGAAATTATGCAGGAAACGGTATTAGCGACTATTGTCTTTCTCCATTTTCGTCTGGCGAAAATGGACGAATCCATGCGTTACTGTAATATTCTGGTGGGCGGATTTTTCCTGACAATGCTAATTCGTGAACTGGACGCGCTTTTTGATCTCATTTCTCATGGGAGTTGGGTGTGGTTCGCGCTGATTACCGCTCTGCTGGCGTTAATTCGCCCCGTTATGCATTTTCGCGCTACCCTGGAACAGCTGGCAAAATATACCCAATCCCCCTGGTACGGCATTCTGTTGAGCGGCCTGCTGGCTGTACTGGTCTTCTCCCGCCTCTTTGGAATGCAGGTGCTGTGGCACGACATCCTGGAGCATGGCTATATGCGTGTCGTGAAAAACGCCGTGGAGGAAGGTTCGGAATCATTCGGCTATATGCTGTGCCTGGCCGCATCCCTTGGCTATTACGTTACCTTTCACACTCACGCACGGCAGAAACAGTCTCTTCGCGCTGCGTAGAGAAAGATGGCGAGGGAAATATTTATCAACGACATTTTTTGGACGTTGTGGTGGTCATGTAAGAAAGACATGTCCTAAAAAGGGGCAATCTGCCGTCGAATTCAGCGAATTCTCGCTCACTGCTGCAATCAGCGTCTATTCTTAGACTACCAACAAAAGGAGGCTGGAATGTCTGATTTCGACACTGATAAAAATGCACAGTACGCTGGCGATAAAGCCAAAAACAAACTTGATGAATTATCCGGCTCTGCGCAGCAGCAGTTTGGTGAATTCGTTGATTCCCCTAAACACCAGGTGAAAGGTGCAGCGAAAAAATATGCTGCCCAGGCCAGTGATGCCGTCTCGGATGTCACTGAAGCCGTCAGAAACAATCCCTTAACGGGCTTAATCGCTGCGGGTGCGGTAGGTATCGTTCTGGGACTTCTGCTGGGACGTAAATAATTTCAGGCCCTTCGGGGCCTTTCCTTTTCCCTTCTTTCCTGCTCTTTCCCCCCCTATAGTTGATAGTTTTCCTGACAAAAACACGATCCACGTGAAAAGTTGTACAATTTTAATGTACAGATTTGATCGAATAGTATAAATTCAATGCCACTGATGTTACAAAATTGTTTGTTAACGGTGGAAAATTATGCGTCGCAACCATGCTCCCTCTACAGCAGAAAGCGCTATCACCTTGTATTTTAACAAGGATAATGTCCCAACACAGCAGGAAACCCTTGGTGCTATCGTCAGTGAGATCATCAAAGAAAATGTACAACTGAGCAGAATGACAATCTGTACAAAGCTGTTGCGCAGAATTGAAGAGTCAACGTCTGACGTTGAGAAAGCGCACTATAACGGTCTGATAGCCCTCTTCTTCGAGCGTTAACCTGAACACTGTTTTTTTAACTTACTAAGTTAGTCATGCTGAGTGAGAATAGAGCTCCTGAATGCGATGACTAACCCCATGCTACAGCCTGCTGCGTGTAGCAGAGTGAGATTGAAGCTATGCATAGAACTAAATTTGAACGACTTAAGGATGACCTTATCGGTGAGGCCGTATTATCCATACTGAAAGAGAACGGACCTATTACCTTTGTGTCTCTTGCTAATCGCCTGCGGGCGATGGCTAACGTTGAATCAAATGATGAACGTAAAAATGCATTGATTGCCGCTGAAGATGAAGTGCGCCAGCGTGTAACCGGCGTCTCGCACGACCGGGGAAGAGTGATGGGCGATTATGAAATTGGGCGCATGCGCTCTCTCTTTACTCACAACACGCTTCTGACCCCAGACAAGAAACACTAATTTTAACCGAAACGGTGACCACCATGAGTAAAGCGATTATGCAGCAGACGTATAATTTTGAAGCCCTGCACGATAAAGAACTGGCGGAACATTTTCTTAATGCTGGAAAGCATCTCAGTGGTGAGGTTGAAGTGTTGGGCTCGGCAATACGCTGTATTATGCTGACCGGTGACAATCTCTCAAATAAAGAGATTATCCTGCAACTGATTCACGCCCTCGAAATTACCGAGGAGCCCGAAGCCTGCGATGTCATTCGAAACACGCTTGAAATTGTTGTCGGTTTTACGCGCGATGATATCTGATAACAGATTATTGCCCTGGTGAGTGACTGTTTTTGCTGGTGGTCGAAGAGTTAAGTCTGTCGTACCACCAGTATAGTGAAGCCATTAACTAAATAGCCGTACCATTCGATCCAGCTCATCTTCTTTAACCGCCCGGGAAAGATAATATCCCTGGAAGCGCTTAACCCCTAATGCGACAAGTTTTTCAAATTTTTCTTCGCTATCGACGCCTTCCGCAACGCATTCCCTTCCCGTCATGTCGCTGTATATCTGTATCGCTTTAATAATGCTATTGTCATTGTCGTTAGCAACAAAGTGCTCGACTATATCGCGGTCAAGCTTCAGTCCATCAACATTAATCTGTCGGATGGGTAACATAGCGTAATTTCTGGAAAAGCAATCATCCAGAAACAGCCGGCATCCCTCGGCGCGTAAACGCTGGAGAGTGACAGGAATATTTGGATCCTTTGTTACATCAATGGTTTCAGCTAATTCGAAGACAAGTTTCCCGGCCCACTGCGGTTTCAGTAACATTTCAACGGCTTTTTTCGCCATTCCCGGCAGCGCGTTCCCGGCAGCCAGTTGAGGAGGAATATTAACCGAAAAATAATATTTTCCATTGTATCTGTTGATACCTGACACGGCCGCGTGAATGACTAACGCCGTCAGCTTGAGCCAAATTTCGCCATTTTTTATCCCATCCAGAAATTGGCCTGGTTTCAGGACCTGACCGTTTTTATGCCAGCGCAGCAGAATTTCAAAGCCCACTCCTTTTTTATCGCCATCGGTAATAATTTGATAAGCCGCAAAGATTTCCCGCTTATGTAACGCCTGCAATATATTTATTTCTGCTTCCGAAAACCCCTGCGCTTTGTTCTTTACTGCACAGACCTCATCCCTTAAGACACGTGCATCGCTAAACCACACTCTGATAAGATATAATTTACCCAACCCCACTTTACGATGAGTATAAATGGTTTTATCTGACAAACCTAACCTCGCTGACTGCTCTTTTATCGAAATACCTCGATAAAAATTCAGCAATACGGTTAATTCACGTTTTGATAAACCATGCAGGCTTTCCTTACCTTCTTTCTGAGGTCCTTCACGCAATAAACGTGACGAATCGGCATGCACATCAGAAATACTCTCTACACAATTCATTACCTCTGAAATATTCGCCACCCTGATCCTCGACAACGATTTGGTATTATTAACGAGACTTTTCAGCGTGGCATAAAGCCATCTCTCTGGTATTGCACCATACAGGGTCACGCTACAAATAACCGGCAGTGCATTCAGAACCGAGACCAACCGTTTCAGGCTTTCAAGAAAGGCAGTCACGTCGCGACCAAGAAAAACAGAAATATCAGGCTGTTGATTTTGCATCATTTTTTGCACATCACCTGAGCAAACTTCATCATCTTCAAAATGGAGCCGCGTGACGTTTACGCCACGAGACTTGAGAAGCAGGCTATACCCCTCGAAGGTGAAACCGCAGGCTGAAATAACGAATCGTTGCTTGTAGCAAGTACCTTGCATAAAAGGTAAGTTTTGAGACATAACCTGCTCCTGAGAATGCAAACATCATTCCCAAATGTGATTAAAGCCAATATTCTTTGTCGCATTGAATAATTTTACCGCACCCCATTTGGTTAATAAACCGTTATCAATGTTATGCACGGGAACATCTTTGCGTTAATCAACCCACTCATCCATATGCAGCATAAATATTACTTTCTTTTCATATAACGACAGTAAATATGCACTTCACAAGGTATAATGAAAATTCCGAAAAAGAAGACCGGACACTTCATCTTATCGGCCCAGACAAAAAGAGAAAATGCTATGGATAATCACATTTCATCCAGGGCTTTGCTACATCGAAGGGATGTTATTAAAAACAACCCGCGATTTGGTGAAGCTATAACAGAGCACTACAGAATCAATGATGCCATTTATAAAAAACAACCCTTGTTCTACAAAACGATGCTTCAGGAATCACGCTTCAACATAATACTGTCAATGTGTTGTTTTGTTTTTGGTAATCAGGCTGAGTCAGTTTCAGAGATAAAGGCACTGTGTACCCGCTATAATATCGCCAGTCCTAACAGTGTTATCGCGATCATCACCATACTTAAGACCACCGGGCGAATTAAGACCTGGCGCTGTACCGAAGATCGCCGAAAAACAAAAATCGCGCCAACGGAAAAAGGACTGGATGAGCTGAAACGCTATATGTCCGGGGCGTTTACGCCTGTCAGCATTCTTTTTCCGACATTCAACATTAATGTTAACCTTCTGGACAATGACATTTTGAGGCACAACTTTTTCCGGCGCGCCGCAGAGTACCTTTTCCGCGGATTAACATTCAGGAAAGTGCTTCCGGAGGTGGGTTTATTTATTGATAAGGATGGTGGCCGAATGATTATGCTCTATCTCTATTTGCAGGCCATTAAAAACAAAACAGCACACGGTGCCATAATAGCGTATTCAGCCAGCACACTGGCAAAAGAATTTTTCGTCTCGCGTATCCACGTCAACCGCATTATCAAATCGGCGCAGGAGGCAGGTTACCTTAAAGATCGCGGCGATGGCCGGATGTCAATTTACCCGGCATTTATCGAGCTGGTCGAAAATTATGCCGGATTATATTTTGCGTATGTCACACATTACATCAACGTGGTACCAAAAGAACGACGCCATGCTGTCAACATGACGCCTACACTCTGATCTGACGGGCGTTCGGTTTGCTGAACGCCTTTTTTACCGCTCGCGCAGCGCCTCTTTTGCCTTATTCAACGGTTTCAGCAGATAATCAATGACGGATTTACTGCCGGTTTTGATATCAACCGTGGCTATCATGCCCGGGAACACCGGAAATTCCTTGCCCTGCCTGTTGGTCAGATGGTTACTGTCTGTACGGATATAAACGCGATAATAATAAACATCCCGTTTCACCTCGTCCTGAAGGGTATCCGGGGAAATCATCGTCACCTCCCCTTCCAGCCCGCCGTAGATGGAGTAATCATAGGCGGTGACTTTCACCAGCGCTTTTTGCCCGGGATGGATAAACGCGACATCGCGCGGCGAGATTTTCGCTTCTATCACCATCTGGTCATCAAGCGGTACCAGGCTCATCAGTTTGCCGTTCGGCGGGATCACCCCGCCCACCGTCGTCACGTCAATGTCCTTCACGATGCCACGCACCGGCGCATTAAACGTTAAGCGGGTGAGTGAATCTTCGCGTCCTTTCATGACCGAACGCTGCGCTTCCATTTCCGCGTTCGCTTTTGCCAGTTCTTCGCGGGCGCGAACGTAGTACTGGTTTTTCATTTCGGTGATTTTGCTCTCCAGCTCATTTTTTTGACGTTCAAGGCGTAAGACTTCGACCTTACTGGCCGCCCCCTGCGTCACCAGCGGGCGCGTTAATGCCAGTTCACGCTGCACGAGATCTGCTCCCTGGCGTAAACCCGCCAGCCCTTTTTCAAGGCTTTCACGACGTGACTGATAAAGCGCCGTTTCCTGTTTGACCAACTCAACGTCGTCATCCAGCTCTGCCGGAAATGTCAGCCCGGTGTCGTTTACCTCAGCATTCAGACGCGCGGCCGTCGCCATCGCAGCGTTTAATCGAGACTCGCTCTCCAGCACGCTGGACTCGGTTTTCGTCCGGTCCAGTTGGGCAAGCTGTTGACCACGCTCGACGATATCGCCTTCGCGCACCATCAGACTGTGGATAATCCCCCCTTCCAGGGACTGGATCACCTGCTCGTGGGAGGACGGGATCACCTTGCCGCTACCCGTCGTGACCTCATCCAGCTGGAACAGGCTGGCCCAGGTAATAAAGAACACCAGCAGGGCAAACAGCGACCATGCCACCAGCGACGAACGCGGCAGGCGCGGCTCCTTGAGCCGGCTGTTAAAGCGGGAGAAATCATTCATGCCACGCCCTCCGTTTTCAGTTTAACCGTGCGCTGCGGCGCCTGCTGCGGGGCCATTCCGTGCTGGCGTAAAATGGCATCACGAGGGCCATCCATCACCACTTTGCCGTTTTCCAGGACGATGATGCGGTCAACCAGGTCCAGAATCGGCAGACGATGCGTCGCCACCACCAGCGTCCGGCGCTTACCGAGCCACTGGTGCAGATGCTGGATAAACTGCTTCTCGCTGACCTCATCCAGCCAGGCGGTGGGTTCATCCAGCAGCAGAATATTCGGCGAGGTGATCAGCGCGCGCGCCAGCAGCAGCGCCTGACGCTGCCCGCCGGAAAGCCCCGTTCCGCCCTCATTGATGATGGTGTTCAGCCCCATTTTCTGCTTGCGCACAAACTCCAGCGCGCCGCTGTTGACCAGCGCCTGATGGATTTCCTCGTCTGTCGCCAGCGGATTACCCATCAGGATGTTGTCGCGTACGGAGCCGAAGAACAGCCGCGCCTGCTGGCTGAGCAACTGCATGTCGCGGCGCACGTCGGCCGGGTCAAGATGATTGAGAGCAATATCGTCCAGCAAAATGCTGCCCTGCTGCGGCTCCTGCATTCCCGCCAGCAGATGCAGCAAGGTGCTTTTCCCCGAACCATTCCGCCCGAGCACCGCCACGCGCTCTCCGGCGCGAATGCGCAGTTTGCTGATATTCAGCACGGTAAGCTTCTCTTCTTCATCGTAATAAAACCCAACGTCGTCCAGCCGATAATCACCGCGCAGATGGGCTTTATGCACTTTTTTGCCGTGCTGGGGATCGTCAATCGGGCGCTGCATCAGGTCATCCAGTCCCTTGCGGGCCACCTTTGCCGACTGCCAGCGGGAGAGCACGCCGGAAATCTGCGACAGGGGCGCGATGGTGCGGGACGCCAGAATCGAGGTCCCCACCAGCGCACCGGTGGTCATGTCGCCGCTGATAACCAGATAACACCCCACCAGCAGCACCACGGCGTAGACGATAGACTGCACCTCCTGGGTCCAGGTCAGCAGCAGCCCCGTCAGCCAGCGCTGCTTCATGCCGACGCTCGCGGCAACGTCATTGGTGTTATTCCACTGGTTCTGGAACCTCTGCTCGGCGCGCATTAGCTTGATGTCCTCAAGCCCCTGCACCGCTTCCACCAGCGTGGCGTTACGAATCGCCGATTCACGCATCCCTTCGCTGGAGAGTTTTCCCAGCGGGCGCTGCACCAGCAGGCCGGGAATGAGCAGCAGCGGTACGGCCAGCAGCACCACCAGCACCAGCGGGCCGCCAATCATCCACAGAATGAAGACGAACAGCAGGAAGAACGGCAGATCGGAGATAGCGGCAATGGTGGTGGAAGTGATCAGCTCCCGCACCGACTCCAGCTCGCGGATCTGGGCGATAAACGACCCGGTCGATTTCGACCGTGCGCCGTTTTTAATCCTCAGGGCGTGGGCAAACACGCGCTCGGAAATACGCAGGTCGGCGCGTTTCCCTACCACGTCCGAAATATGCACCCGCAGCATGCGCATGATGAATTCAAACACGATGGCGATCATCACACCGCCAAACAGCACCCACAGCGTGGCCTCCGACTGGGACGGCACCACCCTGTCATACACCTGCATGGAAAAGACCATGCCGGAGAGCGCCAGCACGTTGGCGACCAGCGCCACCAGCATTATGTCGCTGTAACGACGCCAGTCTTTCAGCGCCAGCTGCCAGAACCAGTTTTTCTCATAGGGTTTGATGTAATCATCCACGCGCGCATCCGGCGTGGACTCCAGGGGACGCAGCACCATCAGCCCCTTTAACCGCGAACCGAGTTCGTCGCGCGTCAGCGTCGTCTCCAGGCCCCCGTCGCCGCTAAACTGCACGCTGACGTTCCCTTCGTTGTCCATACGGTTGATGACCGCAATTTGCCCGCCGGTGAACTCCGCCAGCAGCGGTAAACGCCACGGATCGAGTGCTACGGCTCCCGCCGCCACCCAACGCATCCCCAGCCCAAGCTGGCGCGCCATCTCCTCCAGCACCAGCTGGCGTGGAGACTGGCTTTCATGGTTAATCGTGACCCGAACATGCTCCGCCGAAAAATCCAGCCGATAATATTTCGCGATGATGAGCATGCCCTGCAACCAGGGTTCGTACTGTGGATGTGTCTTCATAATGCTACGTCCTGTTCAGGGCGATGATTTCGCACTGAAATGATACCTTTCCGGGATGATTAGAAATCGAACACTGTCTAAACGAGCCCGCAAAATAATCTTGTGAAATATAGGGTTATGGCTATTCGTGTAAAGAAACGCAAAAGGCCGCGAGGATCGCTCCCCGCGGCGTTGTTTTACGCAATTAACAGTTGATGATTGGCCAACAGCGTCGCCAGATCCGTCTGCACGCCGTTCAGCGTTACCAGCGTGGTGGGCGTGAACTGACCGCCCGTCCCGTCCAGGTCAACCTGGATCTCGGTGTTGCTGCCGTTTTGCACAACGCGGATGTAGTCGGCGATGTTGCCCGCGCTGCTGTCCAGCGTCGCCACGCCGTTCACGTAGCTCGCCGAGCCGGTGCCGGTATAGCCGCTGTCGGAAAGCAGGTCGCGCAGATCGATACGGTCCGTATCCGCCGTCCCTTCCCAGGTGCCGACGGTAAAGCCGTTCACCACATCGCTACCGTTGCCGCCCGTCGCGTCAGACGCGTTGATCAGCTTATAGAGCAACGTATCGTGACCGCCGCTGCCGATGTTGAAGGTGTCGTTCCCGCCCCGGCCTTCGAACTGGTTATCACCGCTGTTGCCGGTGATCACGTCGTCATAGTCGGAGCCGTTAATCCCTTCAATATTCAACAACCGCGTGGTACCGAATCCGGTGTCCTGCGCCGTTGAGAGGCGCAAATCAACGGTTATCCCAGAGGTGGCATTACGATAATCCACCACGTCCATGCCGCCGGTATTGCTCCAGGTGTCGTAGTCGGAATGGGTATTCCAGCCGCCGGAGCCGTTATAGGTATAGGTCCCATCCTCTGCGATAAAGGTGTCGTTATACCCGGTACCGGTGATGGTTCCGCTGTGGCCGCCGGTGGCCGCTTCGGCGGTGAGAACATAACCCTCTTTGCCGTTGCCCGCGTCCAGGCCGGTCCAGGTGACGTTATCCGAGACGCCGTTGGTGATCTTCACGATCTCCGCCGAGTAGGTTTCGTTCGGATCCAGCCCGTAGAAACTCACCAGCGCAGAGGTATCGTTCGAGCCAATGCCGGACTGAGCGTTGATGATCTGCGAGGCCACCAGCACGCCCGCAGCGTTATACAGATTGACCGTGTTGCCGTAGTACGCGTTGATGCCTTCGCTATCGACAATGTGCAGATGCATCGCGGTACCGTCAGCGATCTCCGCATTGTTCTGCACCAGCACTACCTTACCGTTCTGCTGAGACACCAGCAGATCCTGCGCACCGTCCCAGTTGTAGTCCACCGCGGCGACGCCGGTGACGTTGGCCAGCCCAGAAGCCAGCTGGCTTGAAGTCCAGGTCGAGCCGTAGCCGTTGTTGGTGAACAGGGTCGCCGTCTGTGAGCTGCCGTAGGTGCTGAGCTTGATGATGTCCATCTGCCCGTCACCGTTCCAGTCTACCGCCACCGACAGATAGCCCGCCGTGGCGTTAGAGGCTTCCACCGCGCTTTTGGTCGTGGAAAGCTGCCCGGTACCGTCGTTGTAGTAAATCACCCCGCCGTTGTTGTTGTAGCTGCTGCCGAGGTACAGATCCATGTAGCCATCGCCGTTAAAGTCCGCCCACGTCATGGAGGCCGCCGTGGTGGTATTCGCCGCGTTGGCCACAAACACGTTGGTCAGGTTCTGGCCAATGGAAAGCGTACCGTTCCCGTTGTTGTTAATCACGGTGAGCGAGTACGCCCCGCTGCGGTTGGTGTGCTGCACGATGTCCACGGTACCGTCGTTGTTCAGGTCGACGCCGGAGATTTCACGCCCGGAATCGAACTGGCCGTAGAATCCACCTTCCCCGCCGGTGCCGTCCGGCGACAGAACGCCGTTGGTATTCACCAGGTAGGTCAGGGAGTCCATACCGGCATCGCCGTACGCCAGATCAAGATAGCCATCGCCGGTTTTATCGTAGGCAATTACGCCGCCGTACCAGATGGTGGTTCCCATCGCCAGCTGGCTGGCGGTGTAGCTGCTGCCATCGTAGGTCCACATCACCTGAGTAGAGCCCGCGTAGGTGTTCTCCGTCGCAAAGATATCCTGCGTGCCGTTACGGTCAAAGTCAGCTGCCGTCTGGCTCACCACATAGTAGCTACGGGTGTTAGTTAACGTATTCCCGGCATAGGTTGAATCATCGCTGCTGGAATAAGACTGTCCATTAGCAATGATATTCCACAGCCCGCTGCTGTTCATGCCGAGAGTCATGGTTGAGTTGTTGCTGTTCCCCGCAGTGGTCGCCCAGTCGGTATTCACCGAGGTGGTATCGATCACCAGGCTACCGGTTGCCGTACCGGTGGTGTTACCGTTGCCCGCGCTACTCTTCACCTGCGCGGTTACGTCGTAACTCGCCACACTCAGGGCATCGCTGTCCGGGATCTGTAGATACCAGGTATTGTGATCCGGGTCGACGACCACCGCACCGCCGGTCTGGGAGGTGTAGGTTTTCCCGTTCACCGTCACCACCAGATATTCACCGTTCACCAGGTCTGCGGAGACCGTACCGCTGACAATCGGCGTGGTATCCGAGGTGGTCTGGGCAGTAATCGCCGCGGTGGTGGTCGGGATGCTGGTATCGACGTTCAGCACAAAGCCATCCGATTCCGTGTAGTTACCGGCTTTGTCGGTGACGCGCAGAATGTAGGTGTGATTCCCGTCGAGCAGGCCGTTGTCCTGATAGGACCAGCTTGCGCTGCCGTTCATCGTGACCTGACCCAGCAAGATCCCGTCCCGGTAAAGCTGCACGATTTCGCCATCTTCCGGAGCGCGGTTAAGCGTACCGTTGATCAGCGGCGAGGTATCGTCCGTCGCGACTGATGCGCCGTACGTGCCTGTACGTTCTCCTTCCCCGTCGGTATAGCTGACCACCGTTCCCACCGTGTCAGGCGGCGTGGTATCAACCGTTACCACCTGCGAAGAGGTTGAGCCGACGTTGCCCGCCTGGTCGATGATCCGCACCTGGTAGGTGTAATCCCCATCTGCCAGATCGCGGGTATCCGTATAGCTCCAGCGCTGGTTAGTGACGGTAGTGTCAATCCAGGTATTACCGCCGTCGAGGCTGATCTGTACGCGCTCGTCGCTGGCCAGCGCGCTGCCCAACGAGCCGTTGATCGTCAGCGAGGTGTCCATGGTGATGAAATCACTCCCGGACTGCCCGGTATCTTCGCTGATGCTGTCAATGGTGATGCCGTACTGCGGCGCCTGGGTATCCACCGTCACGTCCTGCGTGGTGGTGGCCCCAACGTTGCCCGCCTGATCGACAACCCGCACCTGATAGCGGTAGTCGCCGTCGGCCAGGGTGCGGGTGTCGTTATAACTCCACCGGGTGCCGCTTACCGTGGCGTAAACCCAGGTGGTGCCGCCATCCATGCTCACCTGCACATACTCACCCGCCCCGAGTTCGTCCCCGAGCGTCCCGTTGAGCGTGTACGAGGTCGAACTGGTCAGGAAGTCGTTATTGTCGAAGCCGGTATCGACGGTGATGTTATCCACGGTAACCGTAATCGCCGCATCCGGCGCGACCGTATCGACCGTCACCTGCTGATGAGCGCTGGCACCTACGTTGCCTGCCGCATCCACTACGCGAACGTAGTAGTCATAGGTCTGGTTACCCAGCGTGCGGCCGTCCACGTAGTACCAGCTGTTGCCAGTGACGATCACGTTCTGCCAGGTGACCCCGCCGTCGATGCTGATCTGGGCATATTCGCCGTCGGCCAGCGTTGCGCCGAGCGAGCCGTGCAGCGTCAGGGAGGTATCATTGGTGATAAAGTCGCTGCTGCTCAGGCCGGTATCGTCGCTGATGCTGTCGATAGCGATCGTTTTGCTGGCGTCCGGCGCGACGGTATCAATGGTCACCACCTGGCTGGTAGTGGCGCTGATATTCCCCGCGTCGTCAATCACCCGCAGCTGATAGTTGTAGTCTCCGTCGGCCAGCGTGCGGCCGTCAACGTAGGTCCAGCTCAGGCCGCTGACGCTCACGTCAGTCCAGGTTGCGCCACCGTCGAGGCTGATCTGAGCGTGGTCGCCGCTGCCCAGGGCCGCGCCGAGCGTCCCTTTCAGGCTGATCTGGTTGTCGCTGGTAATAAAGTCGCTGTCGGACAGGCCGGTATCCTGCGAGACGGAATCCACGGTAATAGTCGCCGCCGCAGGCTTCGTCAGATCGATTACCACGTCCTGGCTGTCCGTTGCCCCAACGTTGCCTGCATTGTCGATCACGCGCACCTGGTACTGGTACGTACCGTCGGTCAGGGTACGGCCATCGGTGTAGCGCCAGGTGGTGCCGGTGACGGTCAGGTCAATCCAGGTGGTACCGCCGTCAAGGCTGATCTGCGCCTTCTCGTTATTGCCGAGCTGCGCGGTCAGGGAACCATTCACCACCACCTGGCTGTCGTTGGTGATGAAGTCATTCGCGCTGAGGCCGGTATCGTTTTGCAGGGAATCAATGCTGATCCCCATCGACGGTGCGGTGAGATCCACGGTAACGGTATGGTTATCGCTGGCGCTGTTGCCGATGGCGTTGCTCACCTGCGCGTTAATCACGTACGAACCGCCGTCCGCCAGCGCGGTCACGTCTGCGCTGCCGACCGTATAGCTCCAGGTGCCGTCATTTTGAACGGTAGCCGTGTAGGTTTTACCGTTAAGCGTAATGGTCACCGTCTGGCCCGTTGGCGCATCGGTGGTGCCGCTGATAACCAGCGGCGTGCCGTGCTCGGCGGCGTTGACGATATCATCCTGCGCAAAGGTGTTAATGGCGATGGTCGGCACGTCGCCGTTCAGCGTCACGTCGTGCGTTGCGCTGCCCGGGTTACCTGCCTTATCGCTCACCGTAGCCGTAATGGTGTAATCCCCGTCGCTCAGTCCGAGGAAGTCGCGTCCCGGCACGAAGACGGACCAGGAGCCATTCGCCGCCACGGTCGCCTGATAGCTGTGGCCGTTGAAGGAGACGGTCACCGTCTGGCCCTGCTCCGCGGTGGTGGTCCCGCTGATGGTCTGTCCCGCCAGCTGCTCGGCGTTGTTGACGATATCGTCATCGGCCACGGTGCTGATGGTCACGGCTGGCGCGACGGTATCGACCGTTAAGGTATGCGTCGTCTGGCCGTTATTACCCGCCTTGTCGTTCACCGACGCGGTGACCGTCAGCGCGCCTTCGCTCAGGTTGGCAAGATCGGCGGCCGGGACGTCGAGCGTCCAGGTGCCGTCGTTTGCCACAAGCGCAGTGTAGGTTTTCCCGCCCAGCGTGACGGTCACCGTCTGGCCTGCTTCCGCGCTGGAAGAGCCGTGTACGGTGAGCGGCTGTTGGGCTTCCGCCGCATTCAGCACATCGTCGCCCGACAACGTGTTCACGCTAATCACCGGCGCGGTGGTGTCCACGCTGATGGTGTGCGTCGCCGAGGCGCTGTTCCCGGCGCTGTCCTGCGCCGAAACAGAAACCTGGTAGCTCGCGCCGTCGGCCAGGGTGCCCACGTCGGCGGCCGGTACGGTGGTTGTCCAGGAGCCATCGCTCTGGATAGTGGCCGTATAGCTCTTACCATTCAGGGTGATAGTGACCTGCGTGCCGTTAGCAAACTGCGCGCTGGAGCCGTTGATGACCAGCGACGCCCCCGCTTCTGCCGCATTGATCACGTCATCACCGCTGAGGGTGTTGACGGTCAGCGCGACCGATGCGGTATTTACCACCACGTCATGGGTCTGGGTGCTGCTGTTGCCCGCGCTGTCGGTGATTGTCGCGCTGAGGGTCACGGTGCCGTCGGTCAGGGCAGAAATGTCGCTGGCAGGAACGCCCACGCTCCATTTGCCACTGGCGTCAACGGTGGTGGTGTACTGGTTCGAACCTATCGTGATGACCAGCTTATCGCCGACGCTGGCGCCGGTTGCGGTGCCGCTGATGACCTGCGCCTGCCCGTGCTCAACGCTGTTGATGACGTCATCGCCCGCCACGACGTTAAAGCTGACGGTCGGCGGCGTAGTATCGAGCGTAATCGCTTTGCCCGCGCTGCCCGGGTTACCCGCGGCGTCACTCACGCTCACCTGCACGGTGTAGCCGTTATCCGCCAGAGTGGACAGATCGGCGGCCGGCACGTTAATGCTCCAGACGCCGCCCTGCTGAACCTGTGCGGTATAGCTGTTTCCACCGAGGTTAACGGTTACCGTCTGACCGACTTCAGCCGTGGTGGTGCCGGAAATGGCCACGCCCGCAGCCGCTTCGCTGCCGTTGATCACGTTGTCGCCGGCTACCGTGTCAATGGTCACGGTTGGCGCCGTGGCATCGACGCTGTACTCCCGGCCCGCAGACGCGCTGTTGCCGTTCACATTGGTAACGCTCACCTGCACGCTGGCGTCGCCGTCTTTCAGACCCGCAAGATCCGAGGAAGGCACGGTGGCCGTCCAGTTGCCGTCGGCATCGACTTTGGCGGTGTAAGACTTGCCGCCAAAGGTGATGGTCACGGTCTGGTTCTCTTCCACATTGGAGGTGCTGCCGGAAAGCACCAGATCCGCGCCTTTCTCCGCCGCGTTAATCACGTCGTCGGTGGCGATGGCATCAATGCTGATCGCCACGGCTGCCAGATCGACGGTGACGTCGTGGCTGATAGAGACCGGATTGCCCGCCGCGCTCTGGCCTGCAACGGTCACGGTAACCGTGCCCGCAGCCAGGGCCCCGACGTCTGCTGCCGGGATCGCCGCGCTCCAGGTACCGTCTGCCAGCACGGAGGCCGCATAGGTTTTGCCATTGACGGTCACGGTGAGCGTAGTGCCTGCCGCCAGTCCGTCGCTGGAGCCGGTGACAATCAGGTTCTGTCCATGCTCGATGCTGTTAATCACATCGTCGCCCGCGACGGTATCCACGCGCAGGCCCGGCAGGCTGGCGTCGATAGTGATATCGCGCTCGCCCGTTCCCGTATTGCCATGGTCATTAGTGACGGTTGCTGACACCGTTAAATCGCCATTGCCCAGCGCGGTCAGGACGGATTCCGGCACGTTAACGGACCAGGTCAGATCGCTCTGCACCGTCGCGGTATAGGTGTTGCCGCCGATGTTCACCGTCACGGTGTTACCGATGTCCGCGTTCGCCACCTTACCGGTAATGGTCTGGCCTGCGGCCACTTCCGCCGCGTTGATGACGTTGTCCCCCGCCACGGTGTTGATGGTGACGGTTGGCAGCGCGGTATCGACAAGCAGGTTCGCCGTAGTGCTGATGCTGTTGCCCACGCCGTTGGTGGCCGTCGCGCTCAGGGTGTAGCTGGCTTCACCGAGGCCTGACAGATCCGCAGCCGGAACCGTCAGGCTCCAGGTGCCGTCTGCCGCAGTCGTCGCCGTGTAGTTTTTACCGTTCAGGGTCACGGTGACCACGGTGCCTTCCGCCAGGTTGGCGCTGGTGCCGCTGACGCTCAGATCCTGGCCTTTTTCAACGGCGTTCAGGACGTTGTCATCGCTGATGGCGTTGAAGCTGACCGACGGCAGACCGGTATCGACGGTCACATTATGCGTGCCGCTGCCGGTATTGCCCGCCGCGTCGGTGACTGACGCAGTGACGGTCACGCTGCCGTCGCTGAGGCCTGAAATCACATTCGCCGGAACGCCCACGCTCCAGTTACCCGCCGCATCCAGCACGGTGGTGTACGACTGGCCGCCGATGGTGACGGTGACGGTGTCGCCCGCCGCCGCGCCGGTGGCGGAGCCGCTGATAATTTGCGCCTGATTGTGTTCAGCCACGTTAATCACATCGTCACCTGCAACGGTGTGGATGGTCACCGCAGGTACGGTGACGTCCACCGTCAGGGTGTGGTCAACCGACGCCGGGTTACCCGCCTTGTCGCTGACTGAGGCGGTGACCGTCACGCTGCCGTCGGTTAATCCTGCCAGATCCGCCGCCGGAACGTTCAGCGTCCAGCTGCCGTTCGCGCTGACGGTTGTGGTGTAATCTTTGCCGTTCAGCGATACGGTCAGCGTCTGGCCTGCTTCGGCGGTACTGGTGCCGGAGATTGCCAGGTCTGACTGAGCTTCCGTGGCGTTCAGGATATCGTCGGTGGCAATCGTGTTGATGGTCACGGACGGCGCGGTAGCATCCACGCTGTACTCACGGCCCGCCGAGGCGCTGTTGCCGTTCACGTTGGTGACGCTCACCTGCACGCTGGCGTCGCCATCCTTCAGGCCAGCCAGATCCGCTGACGGCACGGTGTAAGTCCAGTTGCCGCTGTCGTCCACGGTGGTGGTGTAGATCCTGCCGTTCAGACTGATGGTCACGGTCTGCCCGGCTTCCACGTTGGTGGTCACACCGGACAGCACCAGATCCGCGCCCTTCTCCGCCGCGTTAATCACGTCGTCGGTGGCAAGCGCATTGATGCTGATGGCAACGGTAGTCAGATCCACGGTCACGTCGTGGCTGATGGTGATCGGATTACCCGCCGCGCTGTCACCGGTAACGCTGATTTTCACGGTGCCTTCCGGCCACGCGCTCACGTCGGCGGACGGGATCGCCGCGCTCCAGGTGCCGTCTGCCAGTACCGTTGCCGCGTAATCTTTACCGTTGACGGTAACCGTCAGCGCCGTGCCCGGCGCCAGCCCGTCGCTGGAGCCTGAAACAATCAGGTTCTGCGCGTGCTCGATGGTGTTGACCACGTCGTCACCCGCCACGGTATTCACGCGCAGGCCCGGCAGGTTAGCGTCGATAGCGATCTCGCGTTCGCCGGTGCCGGTGTTGCCGTGGCCGTTGGTGACGGTCGCCGTCACGCTCAGGCTGCCGTTGCCGAGTGCGGTCAGCACGTCAGACGGCACGTTGACGGACCAGGACAGATTATTCTGCACCGTTGCGGTGTAGCTGTGGCCGCCGATAGTCACGGTCACGGTGTTGCCCGCTTCGGCATTCGCCACGGTGCCGCTCAGTGTCTGGCCTGCCGCCACTTCCGCCGCGTTGATGACGTTGTCCCCCGCCACGGTGTTGATGGTAACGGTTGGCAGCGCGGTGTCGACAAGCAGGTTCGCAGAACTGCTCACGCTGTTGCCAACGCCGTTGGTGGCCGTCGCGTTCAGGGTGTAACTGGCCTGACCGAGACCGGCCAGATCCGCAGCCGGAACCGTCAGGCTCCAGGTGCCGTCTGCCGCAGTTGTCGCCGTGTAGTTTTTACCGTTCAGGGTCACGGTGACCACGGTGCCTTCCGCCAGGTTGGCGCTGGTGCCGCTGACGCTCAGATCCTGGCCTTTTTCAACGGCGTTCAGGACGTTGTCATCGCTGATGGCGTTGAAGCTGACCGACGGCAGACCGGTATCGACGGTCACATTATGCGTGCCGCTGCCGGTATTGCCCGCCGCGTCGGTGACTGACGCAGTGACGGTCACGCTGCCGTCGCTGAGGCCGGAAATGACGCTGGCCGGAACGCCCACGCTCCAGTTACCCGCCGCATCCAGCACGGTGGTGTACGACTGGCCGCCGATGGTAACGGTGACCTTATCGCCCGCCGCCGCGCCGGTGGCGGAGCCGCTGATAATCTGCGCCTGATTGTGTTCAGCCACGTTAATCACGTCGTCGCCTGCCACGGTGTGGATGGTCACCGCAGGTACGGTGACGTCCACCGTCAGGGTGTGGTCAACCGACGCCGGGTTACCCGCCTTGTCGCTGACGGCCGCGGTCACGGTGACGCTGCCGTCGGTTAATCCTGCAAGGTCAGCTGCCGGCACGTTCAGCGTCCAGCTGCCGTTCGCGCTGACGGTTGTGGTGTAATCTTTGCCGTTCAGCGATACGGTCACCGTCTGGCCTGCTTCGGCGGTGCTGGTGCCGGAGATTGCCAGGTCGGACTGCGCTTCTGAGGCGTTCAGGATATCGTCGGTGGCAATCGTGTTGATGGTCACGGACGGCGCGGTAGCATCCACGCTGTACTCGCGGCCCGCAGACGCGCTGTTGCCGTTCACGTTGGTGACGCTCACCTGCACGCTGGCGTCGCCGTCTTTCAGACCGGTCAGATCCGCAGACGGCACCGTGGCGGTCCATTTACCCTCAGCGTCCACCGTGGCGGTGTAGTTCTTGCCGCCGAAGGTGATGGTGACGATCTGGTTTTCTTCGACGTTCGAGGTGGTGCCGGAGAGCACCAGATCCGCACCCCTCTCGGCGGCGTTGATCACGTCATCGGAAGCGATGGCGTCAATGCTGATGGCGACGTTTGCCAGATCCACCGTCACATCATGGTTGATAGTCACCGGATTGCCCGCGCTGCTCTGGCCTTCAACGTTCACGGTGACCGTGCCTGCGGCAAGGGCACTCACGTCCGCAGAAGGGATCGCCGCGCTCCAGGTGCCGTCTGCCAGCACGGTAGCCGGATAGGTTTTACCGTTTACGGTGACGGTCAGCGCTGTGCCCGCCGTCAGGCCGTCGCTTGAACCCGTGATAATCAGATTCTGCCCGTGTTCGATGCTGTTAATCACGTCATCGCCCGCTACGGTGTCCACGCGCAGGCCCGGCAGATTCGCGTCGATAGTGATATCGCGCTCGCCGCTGCCGCTGTTGCCCACGCCGTTCGTGACGCTGGCGGTCACAGTCAGATCGCCATTGCCCAGCGCGGTGAGCACAGACTCCGGTACGCTGACGGACCAGGTGAGATTGTCCTGTACCGTTGCGGTGTAGCTGTGGCCGCCAACAGACACAGTCACGGTGTTGCCCGCTTCGGCATTCACCACTGTGCCGCTAATGGTCTGGCCGGTTGCCAGCTCCGCTGCGTTGATCACGTCGTCGCCCGCCACGGTGTTGATGATGACGCCAGGCAGCACGGATTCCACGTTCACGGTGTGCGAGGTGCTGGAACTGTTGCCGACGCTGTCCGTCGCGGAGGCCGACACGGTGTAAAGCGCTTCACCCAGTTGCCCCACCTCGCTCGCCGGAACGGTTGTGGTCCACTGGCCATTGGTGTCCACCGTGGCGCTGTACGCTTTGCCGTTGAGCATCACGGTGACCACCGCGCCCGCTGCCAGCCCGGAAGCCGTACCTGTGATGGTCAGATCCTGCGTTTTCTCGCTGCTGTTGATCACATCGTCACCGGACACGGTGTCAATGGTCAGCACCGGCGCGGTGAGGTTGACTTCAACCTCGTGCGTTGTGCTGTTGCTGTTTCCGGCTTTATCGGTCAGCGCCGCGGTGATGGTGTAATCCCCGGCGGCCAGGGCACTCACGTCCGCCGCAGGCACGCCCACGCTCCACCTGCCGGAAGTGTCCAGGGTCGCGGTGTAATCTTTGTTATTGATGGTGACGGTCACCACGTCGCCCGCCGCCGCACCGGTCACGGAACCGGTGACAATCAGCGCCTGCGCATGCTCGGCGCTGTTAATCACGTCGTCGTCGGAAACGGTGTTAATGGTCAGCTGTGGCACCGTGGTATCCACCAGCACATCGCGGTCCGCCGAGGCCGGGTTACCCGCCTTATCCGCGACGGCTGCCGTGATGGTGTAATCGCCGTCGGTAATCGCGCCGATATCCGCAGACGGTACGGTGACGCTCCAGCTGCCGTTCGCCTGTACGGTGGTGGTGTAGTCCACGCCGTTCAGCGTCACGGTCACGGTCTGGCCCGCTTCGGCGTTGGAGACACCGTTAATGACCAGATCCTGCTGCGCTTCGGCCGCGTTGATGATGTTGTTGTCGCTGACGATCTCGATGGACACCGTCGGCGCGGTGGCGTCCACGCTGTACTCGCGGCCCGCCGAGGCGCTGTTGCCGTTCACGTTGGTGACGCTGACCTGCACGCTGGCGTCGCCGTCTTTCAGTCCGCCCAAATCGGCAGACGGTACGGTCGCCGTCCAGTTGCCGCTGGCATCCACCGTCGCGGTGTACAACTTGCCGCCGAAGGTGATGGTAACGGTCTGGTTTTCTTCCACGTTGGTGGTCGAGCCAGACAGCACCAGGTCCGCGCCTTTCTCAGCCGCGTTGATTACGTCGTCAGAAGCAATCGGATTAATGCTGATGGCGACTGCCGCCAGATCCACTTTCACGTCGTGGCTGATGGAAACCGGGTTACCCGCCGCGCTCTGGCCGTCAACGGTCACGGTGATCGTGCCTGCGCTCAGCGCGCCGACGTCCGCCGCCGGAATAGCCGCCGTCCAGGTGCCGTCCGCCAGCACGGTTGCCGCGTAGATTTTGCCGTTGACGGTGACCGTCAGCGCCGATCCGCTCGCCAGCCCGTCGCTGGAGCCGGTGATAATCAGGTTTTGACCATGTTCGATGCTGTTGATCACATCGTCGCCTGCTACGGTATCCACGCGCAGGCCCGGCAGGCTGGCATCAATCGTGATGTCGCGTTCGCCGGTGCCGGTGTTGCCGTGGCCATTGGTCACGCTCGCAGTTACGGTGAGATCGCCGTTACCGATAGCGGTTAAGACGTCAGACGCCACGTTAACCGACCAGCTCAGGTCGTCCTGAACCGTCGCGGTATAGGTGTTGCCCCCGATACCGATCGTGACAGTGTCACCGCTCGCCGCGCCGCTCACTTTCCCGCTCAGGGTTTGTCCGGAAGCCACTTCCGCCGCGTTAATCACGTCGTCGGTGGCAACCGCATTAATGGTGACCTGCGGCAGCGCGCTGTCGACCAGCACGCTATGGCTGGTATTCGCGCTATTACCCGCGGTATCGGTCACGCTGGCCGTCACGCTGTAGCTCGCTTCGCCCAGTACCGAGACGTTTGCCGCCGGAAGGGTGACGCTCCAGTTACCGCTGGCATCGGTGGTGGCGGCGTAACTGATACCGTTCAGGGTTACGGTGATGCGGGTCCCGTCCGGCTGGTTGCTGGTGCCGGAGATCAACAGGTCCTGGCCTTTTTCGGTCGCGTTGATCACGTCGTCAACCGCCAGGGTATTGATGGCAATCACCGGCGCGGTCAGGGAGACGTCAAACGCGTGCGTCGCGCTGGTGCTGTTGCCCGCTTTATCGGTGAGTGTCGCGGAGATCGTCTGATCGCCGTTAGCCAGCGCGCCCACGTCCGTCGCCGGAACGCCCACGCTCCAGTTGCCGGACGCATCCAGCATCGCGGTGTAGTCTTTCCCGTTCAGGCTCAGGGTAATCACATCGCCCGCCTGCGCGCCCGTCACCTTGCCGGTGACAATCAGCGCCTGGCCGTGCTCGGCAATATTAACAATGTCGTCGCCCGCCACAATGTTGAAGATAATCTGCGGCACGGTAGTGTCGACCAGCACGGACGCCCCCGCGCTGGCCGGGTTGCCCGCTTTATCGGACACAGTCACCGTGACCGCCGCGCTGCCGTCGGCGATCCCCGCCAGATCCGCCGCCGGAACGTCCAGCGTCCAGCTGCCGTTCGCCTGCACCTGGGCGGTGTACTGATTGCCGTTGAAGGTCACGGTGACCGTCTGGCCTGCTTCGGCAGTAGACGTCCCGCTCAGGGTCAGATCCTGCGCCGCCTCTGCCGCATTCAGCATGTTGTCGCCGCTGATGGTGTTGATGGTGACCGCTGGCGCGGCGGTATCGACGCTGAATGCCTGCGAGGAAGAGGCCGCGTTGCCGTTCACGTTGGTGACGCTGACCTGTACGCTGGCGTCGCCGTCCTTCAGGCCGCTTAGATCGGCAGCCGGTACGGTGCAGGTCCAGTCGCCGTTGGCATCGACCGTCGTGGTCCAGGTTTTACCCGCTAAGATAATGGTAACGGTCTGGCCCGCTTCAACGTTCGAGGAGGAGCCGGACAGCACCAGATCCTGGCCTTTTTCTGCCGCGTTAAGCACGTTGTCGTCCGTCACGCTGTTGATGCTTATCGCCACCGGGGCGAGATCGACATCCACAACGGTACCGATATTCACCGGGTTGCCGGAGGTATCCTGCGCGCTGGCGCTGATGGTGAGCGACCCGTCTGCCCACCGGGAGACGTCGGCGGCCGGAACCGCAGCCTGCCAGGTGCCATCCGCCAGTACCGAGGCGGAATAACTCTTGCCGTTGATGGTCACGGTGACGGTGCTACCCGCCGCCAGGTCGGTGCTGGTGCCGGAGATAACCAGGTTCTGCGCGTGTTCAATAACGTTAATGACGTCGTCACCGGCGACGGTATCAATGCGCAGGCCGGGCAGCTGGGCGTCAATGGTGACATCCAGGGAAGACGATCCGGTATTGCCGTGCGCGTTCGTTACGCTGGCCGATACGGTCAGGTCGCCGTTGCCGAGCGCGGTTAACTGACTCTGGGTTAACGGCAGGCTCCAGGTGAGATCGTCCTGTACGGTGGCCGTGTATGTCTGCCCGCCGAGGATAATCGTGACGGTATCGCCCGATGCCGCGTTAGAAACCTTTCCGGTCAGGGTTTGCCCTGCGGCCACTTCCGCCGCGTTGACGATATTGTCGCCCGCGAAGTTGTTGAGGGTAACAACCGGCAGCGAGCTGTCCACCAGTACATCGTGCGTGGCAGCGGCGCTGTTGCCCACATTATCGGTGACGCTCGCCGTCACGGTGTAATTGGCTTCACCCAGCGCGCTCACCGCAGAGGCGGGGACGGTAACGCTCCAGTTGCCGCTGGCGTCGGTGGTGGCGGTGTAGTTGATACCGTTCAGATTAACGGTGATGGTGGTTGCTTCCGGCTGGTTGCTGGTACCGGAAAGCAGCAGATCTTCGCCCTTCTCTGCCGCATTGATCACGTCATCCGCGGCCAGCGTGTTAATACCGATAACGGGCGTCACAGTATTGACCACCACATCCACTGAACTGCTGCCGGTGTTGCCGGATTGGTCGGTCACGGAGACGTTAATGGTCCAGGTGCCGTCCGTCAGCCCCTGAACGACGGACGCAGGCAGGCCGAGGCTCCAGTTGCCTGCCGCATCCACCACGGTGGTGTAGTCCACGTTATTGATGGTGATGGTGACCAAATCGCCCGCCGCCGCGCCGGTGACGGAGCCGCTCAGGATCTGCGCCTGAGCATGGGCCAGCTGGTTAACGGTGTTGGTGTCGGTGACGAAATCGTTGATGGTCACCTGCGGCACGGTGGCATCCACCAGCCCAACGCGGTCCGCGCTGCTGCTGTTGCCCGCCACGTCACTGACGGTGGCCGTCACGGTGACATTGCCATCGGTCAGCGCGCCTACGTCGGCGGCAGGCACGTTCAGCTGCCAGCGACCGTCCGCCTGTACCGTGGTCTGGTAAGATTTACCGTTCAGCGTCACGGTGACCGTCTGGCCCGCTTCAGCGGTTGTGCTGCCGCTGAGCACCAGATCCTGCTGCGCTTCTGCCGCATTAATGATGTTGTCGTCGGTCAGGTTATCAAGCGTAATGGCTGGCGGCTGCGTATCGACGATCACCACGCGTGAGGCGTCCGCGCTGTTGCCGTTGACGTTAGTCACGCTGACGCTCACCTGCGCACGCCCGTCGATCAGCGTTTCCATCGCGCTCGCCGGAACGGTCAGGTGCCAGGAGCCGTCCTGCTGCACCTGTGCAGTAAAGGTTTGATCCGCGAATTTCACCACCACGGTCTGCCCGGCCTCCACGCCCTGCGTCTGACCAGAAAGCGTGACATCCGCGCCTTTTTCCGCCGCGTTGAGCATATCGTCAGTGGTTACGGTATCGATGGTGACGGCCACCGCATTCAGGTCAAGCTCGATCGGGTGTTCAGCCGCCACAGTGTTGCCCCAGGCATCTTCCGCGCTGACGCTGACGGTCATGCCTCCCGCCGTCCATGCCTGAAGGTCCGCCGCCGGCACGCCAATCTGCCAGTTGCCGCTGGCGTTAACCGTGGTGACGTATTCGACATTATTGATGGTAACGGTGATCTGTGTGCCTTCGGCCAGATGAGTGCTGGAGCCGGTTACGGCCAGATCCTGCTGCTGCTCGATGGCGTTAATCACGTCATCGCCAGAGATCGTGTTCACGCGCAGGCCCGGCAGTTCGGCGTTGATGTTGATATCACGTTCGCCGGTGCCGGTATTGCCGTGCGCATTGGTGACAGAGGCGCTGAAGGTTAAATCGCCGTCGCCAAACGCCTGGAGGTCGGCCGATGGGATTGTCACGCTCCATTTCAGGTCGCTGCCAACCGTCGCGGTATAGCTCTTGCCGCCCACGGTGACAGAGACGGTATCGCCCGCCGCCGCGCCGGTGACGCGTCCACTGAGGGTTTGGTCAACCGCCGCTTCGGCGTTATTGACCAGGTTATCCCCGGCAAAGGTGTTGACGATCACCTGCGGCAGCACGGTGTCTACCAGCAGATTCGCCTCGGCGGAGCCGCTGTTACCCACGCTGTCGGTGCCGCTGACGCTGACGGTGTAAAGGGTATTCGCCAGATCCAGCACGTCGGAAACCGGCACCTGAACGGACCAGCGACCGTTCTCAACGGTGGCCTGATAGTTAACGTTGTTCAGCGTCACGGTGACAGCGCTGCCGTTCGGCAGATTACTGGTCCCGCTCAGGCTCAGGGGCTGCATGGCCTCCTGCGCATTCAGGACGTTATCCTGGCTGATGGGGTCAAGGGTAAATTCCGGCGGGTTGCCGCTCAGCGTAATGCCGTGCGTCGCGCTGCCGGTGTTGCCCGCCGTATCGGTCACGGAGACCGAAATGCTGTGGCTACCTTCCCCCAGCGCGCCAATGACGGAGGCAGGCACACCGACGCTCCAGCTGCCGTCCGCCTGGACGGCACCGGTAAAGGTCTTGCCGCCAACGGTCACGGTGACAATGTCGCCCTCCGCCGCGCCGTTCGCCTGGCCGGAAATAATCTGCGCCTGCCCCTGCTCGCTGGTGTTCAGAATGTCGTCGCCCGCGACGGTGTTGATAGTGACCACTGGCGCTGCGGTATCGACCGTGAAATCGGCGGTGGTGGATGACCCGTTACCCGCTTTGTCGCTGACGTTTACCGTCAGGGTGTGCTCGCCGTTAGCCAGCGCCTGTACTTCACTGGCCGGAAGCGTAACGGACCAGCTGCCGTCGCTGCCCACGGTCGCCGTGTGATTTTTGCCGTTCAGCGTGACCGTCACAATCTGGCCCGCTTCCGCATCGGTTTTCCCGGTCAGCGTCAGCGGCTGATTATGTTCAGCCGCGTTGATGATGTTGTCCTGGGCGATCGTGTCGACAGAGATCACTGGCGAGGCGGTATCCACGCCAATCGTCTGGCTGCCGGACACGGTGTTGCCCGCCGCGTCTTTTCCGCTGACGTTGACCGTCCAGGTACCATCGCCCAGCGCCTGTGCGTCGACCGCAGGGACCTTCACGCTCCATGCGCCGTTTGCCCCCACTTCTGCGGTATAGGTTTTACCGTTGAGCGTGACGGTAAGCGCCGTTCCCTGGGCCAGGTTTTTGCTGGTGCCGGACAGTGTAAAGCCAGCGGCCTGCTCGCTGGCGTTGATCACGTTATCGCCCGCCGTGGTGGCGAGCGTCACGCTGGCATCCGCTGTAGAAACGGTTACGGTGATACTGCCCGCAGAGGTCGTTTTACTGCCGTCGATCTGTACGACAGACCAGGTATGCTCCCCGTCGGCCTGGGTCGGGAGTGTTACCGTCCAGGTGCCGTCCTTCGCGACCATGGTGCTGGCGATAGTGCTGCCGCTGCCGTCTTTAACCTGAATGGTCGCGCCCGGCTGCCCGGTACCGCTGAAGGTGGGGGTGTTGTCATCCGTGACCGCTTTTGCACTCAGCACGCCCTGCTTGTCACCCGCGTTGTCCGTCAGCAAAAATGTCGGCGTGGCGCTTTCGACTTCTTTTGTATTATCAATAACTTTGGTTTTGGTTTCACCATCGCCGCCGTGAGCCAGCAGTGCGCCGATCGCACCGCCCCCTAACGCCGCACCGGCAATCCAGCCCCACGGCGCATCGCTTAAGACGCTTCCCTGCTCCAGGAAAGGTTCAATGCTGCTAATGGGTGCAGCCTGGGCGGTTAATTCGGTGGCGGCAACGCCTGATGCTTCCCCGGCATCGGCAAATGAAATATGCGTCAACGCCTGGTTATCGTTAAATACCAGCTCGGAATGATTATGGGTTTCCGTGTCTTCGACAAAATAATTATTGCAGCGGATCACGCTGCCATCTTTCATATAAATGAGGAGGTCATTCCCCTGGCGGACATAACGCACCACGTCCTGAGCAGAACCCTGAATTTCAATCACGCTCGGCGATGAAATAGAGACCGAGAGATTCCCTTCACCGGTTAATTTCGTCTTCTCTGCCGTTTTGCGAATGATGACATCAACAACTTTTGCGGTACTCATATTCTTCTCCTTGCAGGTGCGCGTATTCCTGTGGATATGTCCACCAGAGGGATGTAGCTATCCTTGGGAAAAATCACCCATTATTGTCTGACTTATTTCGCGCAGAAAGGCGCGCCTTTTTTTAACTTAAATCAGGTAATTTCGCGGCAGCGTTTTTCTCTATTCCGATAAGCGGCATGAGATTATCCACCGCGGAGGCGTAATTAATCGCCGCACTCCAGCCATCGTATTCAGCCATTATTTTCGCTGAGGTGGCAGACCAGACATCCTGCTCCACGCTGAGCAGATCGTTAATGCTGCGCTTGCTCAGGGTATATTCATTTTTGTAGACATCGCGGGCGCGCAACGCATTTTCCAGCTGACGCTTCCCGGCTTCCATTCGTCCACGCGCCCCGGTCCAGTCGGCCTGTGCGACGGAGGCTTTTTGCAGGACATCAAAACGGGCCTGATCGACCTGGGACGATGCCATTGCCCTTGCGCCCTCGGCCTGACGGACGCGCGCCGAGACCGCGCCGCCCTGATAAAGCGGTGCGTCAATATTGAGCTGGATCTGATCATCCCAGTACGCGCGATTATCAGACTCATAGCGGGTGCGGCCCCCTTTCAGGCTTAAGGTCGGCCAGTGCTGAGACCTGGCGGTTTCTACGCCGTACTGGGCTGAACGCTCCATGTTCTGCGCGGCCATCACCGTTGGGATCAGTGAATAATCAATCCGATTGAGAGAATCCGGCTCCACGGCCAGACCTCCCGGAACCGGTGAATAGCGTTCAGCCTGTATGCCAGTTAATACCGCCAGCCGCGCGCGGGCGCTGTTCAGAGACGCATTATACTGCTCTACCGTCGCCTGCATCCCGGCGATACGGGTGCGGGTCTGAAGCTCATCAGAGGTGGAGCTTACGCCAGCATCGGCGCGGAGTTTTGCCAGCTGCTCAACGTTTTTAAGCGCCTTCACGTTCTCTTTTGCCGCCTGCAACAGATCGCTGTAGCGTTTTACTTCCACATAGCTGAGGGCCGTTTTTTCCGCGACGGCAGACATCGTGCTCATCAGCTGGTAGCGATAGCTGTCACGCTGAGCTGAAGACTGGCTGATGCTGTTATTGGTCTTGCCAAAATCGTACACCAGCTGCGTCAGGCTCAGGCCCCAGGCTGCGGAATTTCGCAACGAGCCGCTTGAATCGGTGGTCTGGCTGTGACCCGTACTCCCGTTCAGGGCTATTTGTGGCATCCAGCCACTGCGCGCTTCGTCTATTTGTGCCTGGCCGATCCCCAGTTGCGCTGCCTGCTGGCTCACTGAGGGGTCGCGATCGAGAGCGAAAAGAATACTTTCTTTCATCGTCATTGCCGCAACGGGAGATATCCCCGCCTGGCCGTTATTTGCATTAGCCGCAGTCACCACCAGCGAAATTAAGGTCAGGGAGACAGATAATCTGAGCAACCTGTTATTGCATTTCATCTTCATAATATCCCCCGACTCCAGGTGATAGCCAAATAAATACCCAGGAAGAGGTACAAATAATTCTTCAGAAATCCCTCACCTCTTCTCGATTAATTTGGGTAATAGTTCCCCAAGCCCATTTCAATTGAGATGAGAGCCGTTCAATCTCTTTTTTTCTTTTAAGAATTTACTTAAATATTTATTGATTCGCAGCATAACAAAATGTGATATGAGCAACCACACCCGCAATGTTAATGCGGTGTTACAAATAAGAAAAAAGATGGGGTTTCTGGACAAAACGTTATAAAAGGCCTTTCAGATGAAACAAATAAACCCCCTGTAATATAAAGAAAATTCTAAAATGCCCCGGTGTACATTTTTGCGTTAATTTCACCCCGAATCAGACACAAAGATTTTCAAAGAAATGTCAACTTAAGTAATACACCGAATAAAATTGAATTATTTTACTTTAAAAATAGAAACTAATAGATATATGCACTAATTTATAATTACAAATTAGCTAAACATTCTGGTTAGAGCCAATAATCCGGCAGCTTAAGCCAAATTTTCAAGTAAAACATAGCGATAACAACATACCTAAAAGATACATACATGTTTTTGATGACTGATTAATGCGATATCAATAATCACATCATTAAACTGTTTTTGGATAACATCCCGCACCTGTCGCGATTCCCTTTCCTGCAAAATGCTGTAAACTGCGATTTATTGCGACATTTTGCAGGATACTGCCCCATGCATAAAACCGCCAGACAGAAATATGTGCTTGATATCATTACTGAGCAAGGCCAGGCCAGCATTACCGAGCTGGCAGAGCGATTGCAGGTTTCGGCGGACACCATCCGTCGCGATCTGACCGACCTGGAAAAACAGGGACTGGCACAAAAAAACCATGGCGGCGCCATCGCGCTGAATCTCTCGACGATGACCCGAGTAAGCAGGAATAGCTTGCTCCCTGAAATTAAGCAGCGGCTGGGTAAACAGGTTGCGCAATGCGTGCCTGCGGGCTCGACGCTTTTTCTGGACGCCGGAAGCACACTGCTGGCCGTTGCCTCTTTCCTTCAGGGGCCGCTGACCATCATCACCCCTTCTCTTGATATCGCCCAGCAGGTTAGCGATCGGGAAGATATTGACCTGATCCTGCTCGGTGGAAAGTGGGATCAGAAACAACGCCTGTTTGCCGGAAGCGCCACCCTTTCCCTGCTCTCTCGCTACCGGGCGGATATTGCCATCCTTGGCGCATGCGCCATCCATGCCGAACTCGGATTGAGCGCCAGTCAGGAGGCGGATGCCGAAGTGAAGCGTGCCATGCTGGCCGCAAGCCAGGCGCACTGGGTAGTCGCCGACCATCTAAAACTCAACCAGTGCGAACCGTATCTGGTGTCAGGGTTATCCGAGATTCATCAACTGTTTTTAGATCGTCCCTGGGCAGAGCTCGGGGACTATAGCGCCTTGCAGGTTACCGTTGGCGCGCATTAACGTGGAGAAGGTCATGAATAAAGTGAAGACAATGAATATTGCGCTGATCGGGTATGGTTTTGTAGGTAAGACGTTCCATGCCCCGCTGATCCAGTCCGTCGACGGCCTGAAGCTGGCGGTGGTCTCATCCCGGGATGAAGAGAAAGTGAAACGCGATCTGCCGGACGTCCTCGTTGTTGCCACGCCGGAAGAGGCCATTCAGCATCCGGATATCGACCTGGTGGTTATCGCCTCCCCTAACGCGACCCATGCGCCGCTGGCCACCCTGGCGCTCAATGCCGGCAAGCATGTGGTAGTGGATAAGCCGTTTACGCTGGATATGCAGGAAGCGCGAGATCTGATTGCGCTTGCGCAAGAAAAACAGCGCCTGCTCTCGGTCTTCCATAACCGCCGCTGGGATAGCGATTTTCTCGGCATTAAGCAGGTGATTGAGCAAGGCCGTATCGGTAAGGTGAAACATTTTGAGTCGCATATCGATCGTTTCCGTCCGGAGGTTCGCGTGCGCTGGAGAGAGCAAAACGTGCCCGGCAGCGGCCTGTGGTTCGACTTAGGCCCGCATATGATTGACCAGACGCTACAGCTTTTTGGTCTGCCGCAGTCGGTACAGGGCAACATCGCCACCCTGCGTGACGGCGCGGAGATTAACGACTGGGCGCACGTGGTGCTGAATTATCCGGAACACAAAGTGGTCCTCCATTGCAGCATGCTGGTGGCGGGTGGCGTTGCCCGCTTTACCGTCCACGGCGATAAGGCCAGCGTGGTGAAAGCGCACATCGATCAGCAGGAAGCCCAGCTGCTGGCAGGCGTCGTTCCGGGTAGCGAAAGCTGGGGTGAAGACAGCGACGCTATGGTGCTGTTTAATGCCCAGGGTGAAGCCAGCGCTATCCCTGCGCCAAAAGGCGACCAGCGGCAGTACTATATAAACGTGCGCGATGCCCTGAACGGCAAGATTGACAACCCGGTCCATCCGGTGGAAGCCCTGGCGGTGATGGCGGTGCTGGAAGCGGCGGTAAAATCTTCGGAAACGGGTTCAACTCTGGAACTTGACTTAACGGCGCAGGAGCGCGCGCAACTGCAATAAGCCGCAAAAAAATGCCCTGCGGGTTAGCAGGGCATTATCGGTTACTGACGCTTTTTCGGCATCATGCGCAGCAGCGTGTTGTCCTTCCAGAAGTAGTGATGCATCAGCGCGGCAAAGGCGTGCAAACCAATCACGAAATACCCCAGATTCGCCAGCGTTACGTGCCACTCCTTTAGGGTATCCACCAGGTCAAAATTCCCCTCCGCCGCATGCGGCATCGTCAGGCCAAACGCAAACCAGTCATTTCCCCGGTTATACATCATCACCATACCGATCAGCGGCAGCGCAATGAACAGCAGGTAGATTACCAGATGCCCGAGATGGGACAGCCCGGTGATCATCGCTTTTGGTTTCGGTTGAATAGGCGGAGCCGGGAATTTGAGGCGGATAAGCAGGCGCGCCACCATCAGCACCAGGATGCTGATCCCGCAGGAAACGTGGATCATATTAATAAGCGGACGATCGGTTCTTGGGAACCACCCTCTGAACTCCATGGCGCAATAGGCCATAATGACTAACAGAAAAACCAACCAGTGAATGCTGATTTGCAGACCCGTATATTTTGTGCGCATGTTGTTTCCCGATAAAAATCATTATCGCGCCAACATAACCACCTTTCCTGAAAATGTGAACCCCCTCGCATGGAGGGGGCTCCTGATTACGACTGCAAATAGACCACCTGCGTCTGCAAATACTCATTCAGACCGTGTTTGCCATCCGCCCCGCCGATACCGGATTTACGCCAGCCTGCATGGAAGCCCTGCATCGCTTCAAAGTTTTCACGGTTAATGTAGGTCTCGCCGAACTTAAGCCCCTTAATGGCTTTCATCGCGACGTTCAGGTCCTGCGTATAAACAGACGAGGTTAAACCGTAGTCGCTGTCGTTGGCCATGTTCAGCGCCTCTTCCAGGGTGTCGAATGCCACCACTGGCAGCACCGGGCCAAAGGTCTCTTCGTGCATGATGGCCATATCCTGACGTACGTCCAGCAGCAGCGTTGGGGGATAAAAATACCCTTTGCCTTCTGCCGCTTTACCGCCAAGGACCACTTTAGCCCCCTCCTGCACCGCGCGCGCCACCTTCTGCTCCACGCGCTCCAGCGCGGCGGCGTTGATCAGCGGCCCCATGGCAATATCCGTTCGCTCAGCCGGATTGCCAAACTGGACGGCTTTCATTGCCTCGCCCAGACGATTAACAAAGCGGTCGTAGATCCCCTTCTGGACATAGACACGTTCCGCACAGTTACACACCTGCCCGGTATTGATGACGCGTGAATCCACAATGGACTTCACGGCCAGCTCGAGGTCGGCATCGTCCATCACGATGGCCGGGGCTTTACCGCCCAGCTCCAGCCCCACTTTGGTGATGTTTTTCGCCGCCGCAGCCATGATCTTCTCGCCTGCCCCGACGCTGCCGGTCATGCTGACCATCGCCACTTTCGGGTTCCCGGCCAGCTCCTGTCCGACGGTTTCACCCCGGCCCAGCACAAGGTTAAAGACGCCTTTCGGCAGGCCAATCTCATCGACGATTTTGGCAAACGCAATGGCGTTGTTTGGGGTAAATTCGCTCGGCTTGATAACGATGGTGTTACCGGTGAGCAGCGCGGGAGCGAGCTTACGGGCAATCAGGAAGAAGGGGAAGTTCCACGGCAGAATGCCGGTGGTGACGCCCAGGGCACGCTTAAACACCAGAATATTTTCGCCCGGACGGTCGCTCTGAATGATTTCCCCTTCATAACGGCGCGCCCACTCGGCCATATAGTCGATATAGTCAGCGGTAAAGTTCACTTCCACTTCCGCCAGCTGCTGGATCTTGCCGCCTTCGGCCACAATCAGCGCGCTGATTTCACTGACGCGCTCGCGGATCCCGGCGGAAATTTTGCGTAGCCAGCTGGCGCGTTCAATAGCAGGCAGCGCCTCCCAGCCAGCCTGCGCGCGATCTGCCGCGTCAATGGCCTTGCGGGCGTCCTCGGCGCTGCCATCGGGAATACGGGAAATGACCTCTTCCGTGGCCGGATTGATCACGTCAATCCATGCATCACCCTGCCAGGCAACAAACTGTCCATCAATATACATAGGATGTTGTACGGGTACTGTCATAACCTGCTCCTGTAATCACACTGTTTTTAACAAGTAAACTTAATGTTAAAAACTATAATTACCGGGGCAATTGCCTACTCTATGAGTCTGTTTTTGTGAGATATCTCATAAAAGAAACGGGTCAGCCCGTTTCCAAAATCACAAATCGGCAACACAGGATGCCCGTTTGCGTAAAAGATGGCGCAAACGGGCAGAGCATCACAGCAGGGAACGGCTCACCAGCGCGTCGGTGAGAATGACGTCGTTTCGCAAGATCTGCCACGCGGCGTCCACGTCGGCAGGGATATCGACATGGGCAATGAAATCACGTCCCGCCGGACCATAGCCGTTGATGTCGTCCCTGAGTCGCGGAAATTCACCCAGCACCAGCGACAAGTAGCGCTCTACCGGCCATAACCCCTCGACCGGGCCGCTAAACACCAGACCGTCGTCGCTGTTTTGCAGCACGGGCGTCAGGCCGGGATGACTCACCCATGCGGGCGATGCGGCCTCGTCGCGGCAAACGCGGGCAAACGTAGCCATTGTGCGACGCTGCATTGTCGGGTCCTGCACCACCAGCACCCGGGCGGCGTTCAGTCCGGATTGTTTCATCAACGCCCGGCTGAAGCGGGCGTTTTCGCCACAGTTGTTCGACTGATCCTCAACGTGAAGATGCTCGGCCGGAATGTTCCAGAATTCACGGGCGATGTCGGCCAGAATAGCCGCCTCAGCACGCCCGGTGGTGGGTATCCTGTTATAGCGGGGGTGTTTCGCAATCGCGGCGTAGAGGAAGGTCGTCGAGTGACCGATCCCGCCGCTGATGATCAGAGGAACACCCTGTTCAGCCGCGATTTTACAGGCAGCATCAATCGTGGGGATCACCGCATTACCCGCCAGAATCACCAGATCAACGGGCTGGTTGTCCTGATAGTCGTCCTGAGCAAGCCACGCCCCAACGGTATTCACGGCGTCGAGGGTTGTGCCAGGCAGACAGGGGAAAAGTGCCATTGTCATCGTTACCTCCTTACAGCATACAGAGCCTTCGATTATCCCCCTTTCCTCGCGTCATGCTATGGCATGAATGCTGAAAAAACGGGCCGGGATGTGCTCAAAAAGCACTCACATTTGATTAACATGAGAAAATCGTATTCACTTGAATTATGATTTGCGTCAGCCTTAGAATCATTAGCCCGCTCACAATTCAACTTTTTGAAAGGTAAACCCCGTTATGCGCCTGCCCCAACGCGACCCTTATGCTCCTCGCGAGTGGCAGCCACACGAGAAACCCGCCCTGCTGGGTTCCCCTTCCACCCCGGAACATCCAACGTCGAAACGAATCGCCTATGGCGTGGTCGGCCTGCTGGTGTGTCTGACCGGGGCGCTGGGTAACGCGGTCGTCACCGCCAATCTGCAAAATCTGCAAGGCACCTTTGGCGCCTGGTCGACTGAAATCGCCTGGCTCCCCGCCGTCTATGTCATGACCAACGTCTCCATCAACCTGCTGCTGGTAAAATTTCGCCAGCAGTACGGTTTGCGCGCCTTTACGGAAGGCTTCCTGGTGCTGTATGTGCTGGTCACCTTTTTCCACCTGTTTGTGAACGATCTCAGCTCGGCGCTGATGGTACGGGCGGCACACGGGATGGTCGCCGCCGCGCTCAGCTCGCTCGGCATTTATTACCAGATCCAGGCCTGGCCCGCGAAGCACCGACTGAAGGCGCTGACCATCGGCATAACCGGGTCGTCGCTGGCGATCCCGCTGGCGCGGCTGTTCTCCACCGAGCTGTTACAGCTTGATGAGTGGCGCGGGCTGTACTTCTTCGAGCTGGGTCTGGCCCTGATCTCCCTGGCCTGCGTGATGGCGCTCAAGCTGCCGCCGGGCGATCGACGCAAGGTCTTCGAGAAGAAAGATTTCATCACCTTCTTTTTGCTTGCGCCCGGCATGGCGCTGCTGTGCGCGGTTCTGTCGTTAGGGCGTCTGGACTGGTGGTTTGAAGCGCCGTGGATCGGCTGGGCGCTGGCTCTCTCGCTGGTGCTGATTGTCTCCGCGATCGTGTTTGAACATAACCGCAACAACCCGCTGCTTAATACCCGTTGGCTCTCCAGCGGCAGCATCGTACGCCTGGGGCTGATTATGCTGCTGATCCGCATCGTACTGGCGGAGCAGAACACGGGCGTCATCGGCTGGCTGCAATATGTAGGCTTACAGAATGAACAGATGACCCATCTGGCGTGGGCTATTTTCGCCGGGATCGTCTGCGGTATCGTCACCAGCTGTCTGACGATTAAGCCCACTAAACTGGCCTGGCCGATTATCACCTCGCTGGCGCTGATGATCGTTGCCTCGCTGCTGGACAGCCAGTCCAACAACCTGACCCGGCCGGATCAGCTTATATTCAGCCAGTTCCTGCTGGGCTTCGGCAGCGCGTTCTTCCTTGCGCCTGCGATGCTGGCCGCCATTGGCGGGGTGATCGCCGATCCGCGCAATCTGGTCAGCTTTTCCGTGATGTTTGGCATGAGTCAGAACCTTGGGGGCCTGCTGGGTTCCGCGATCCTCGGCACCTTCCAGACCTGGCGCGAGAAGTACCATTCCAGCCTGCTGGCTGACCAGCTCACCACCCTTAACCCGCTGGTGAACGAACGCATACAGCTTTACACCCAGATGTACAAAAGCCTGGTTGGCGACAGTTCCCTGCTGGGAACCCAGGCCATTACCCAGCTTCAGTCGGTGACGACGCTTGAGGCGAATATTCTGGCTTACAACGATACTTATCTCCTGACGGCGAGCATTGCCACTGCCACGCTGGTCTGGATTTTATGGCGCTTGCTGCGTCTGCGCATCACCGCCCGTATGGCCCTTAAGAACGCCACTGGCAACAAGTAATGACTATTTTTCAGGAGAAGTTATGAGTCAGCAGGATGCCGCCAAAGAGCAGGCCAACACCCGCAAAAATGTGCGCGTCGTTTCCATTTTCACCGCCGCGGCTATCGGCATTGTCGGGGTACTGGTGATCCTTTATGCCTGGCAGCTGCCCCCGTTCACGCGTCATGCCCAGTTTACCGATAACGCCTACGTGCGCGGCCAGACCACGTTCATCAGTCCCCAGGTAAACGGCTACATTACCGAGGTCCATGTTCAGGATTTCGCGCAGGTTAAAAAAGGCGAGCTGCTGTTGCAGATAGATGACCGCATCTATCGCCAGCGCGTCCATCAGGCCGAGGCGCAGCTGGCAATGAAAATTGCAGCCCTGAATAACAACCTGCAACAGCGCAAAAGCGCGGAAGCGGTGATTGCCAAAAACGAGGCGGCGCTGAAAAACGCCCGTGCCCAAAGTCTGAAAACCCAGGCGGATTTGAAACGCGTGAAAGAGCTGACCGCGGACGGCTCCCTCTCCATTCGCGAGCGCGATTCGGCGCTGGCCAGTGCCGCCCAGGGGAGCGCCGATATCGACCAGGCGAAAGCAACGCTTGAGATGTCGCGTCAGGATTTACAAACGGTCATCGTCAATCGCGGTTCGCTGGAAGCGGACGTTGAGAATGCGAAAGCCGCGCTGGAGCTGGCGCAGATCGATCTGCAAAACACCCGGATTGTCGCGCCGCGTGACGGTCAGCTCGGGCAGATTGCGGTGCGTCTGGGGGCGTACGTCACCGCCGGGACGCACCTTACCACGCTGGTCCCGCCGCAGCACTGGGTGATCGCCAATATCAAAGAGACGCAGCTGGCGAATTTACGCGTCGGACAGCCAGTGAAATTCACCGTCGATGCCTTAAACGATAAAGCCTATCAGGGGCGCGTGGAGAGCATATCCCCGGCCACAGGGGTCGAGTTCAGCGCTATCACGCCGGATAACGCCACGGGCAACTTTGTTAAAATCGCCCAGCGCATCCCGGTACGTATTGAGGTACTCGGTGAGCCGGAGGCGTACCGGCTGCTGCGTCCTGGCATGTCGGTGCAGGTGACCATCGACACGCGGGAGGCGAAACAATGACCCTTCGCCCGATAGCCGGCCTGCTGATAATGGCTTTCCTGGCGGGATGCCAGTCGGTAGACGTTGAGCCCGCCAAATCGTCCCTGCACATACCGGCCCAGTGGCGCGCGACGTCGGGGCCAGCCAGCCCGACAGAGCAGCTCTGGTGGCGAAATTTTCACGACAGCAATCTGAATCGCTATGTGGATCAGGCGCTGAAGAATAACAGCGACGTGCTGATTGCCCGCGAGCGGATTAACGAGTACCAGGCCCGGGTGTACGCCGCCGATGGCAGCCTGTTCCCGTCGCTTGACGCGGGCGTGACCGGGACGCGCGCGCGCTCGCAGTCCGCCGCCACGGGGCTTCCGGTATACGGTACGTTGTACAAAGGCAGCCTGACCGCCAGCTACGACGTGGATATCTGGGGCGTAAACCGCAGCACCTCCCGTGCCGCTGAAGCGTCGCTGGAGGCACAAAAGGCGGCGGCTGCGGCGGCTGATCTTACCGTCGCATCCTCGGTGGCCTCCGGGTACGTCACCCTGCTGTCGCTGGACGAACAGCTTCGCGTTACCCGGTCCACGCTGAAGTCGCGTGAAGAGGCGTTCAACCTCGCCAAGCGACAGTTTGAGACGGGATACAGCTCTCGCCTTGAGCTGATGCAATCGGATTCTGAGCTGCGCGCCACCCGCGCCCAGGTTCCACTGCTTCAGCACCAGATTGCGCAGCAGGAAAATGCGCTTAGCCTGCTGCTGGGCAGCAACCCGGGTGACGTTGCGCGCGGTGAAAGCTTTGATGCCCTGACGCCGCTGAAACTGCCCTCCCAGCTGCCGTCGACGCTACTGAACCGACGCCCGGATATCGTCCAGGCTGAACGTCAGCTGATTGCGGCGGACGCGACGCTGGCGGCATCGCGCGCCAGCCTGCTGCCGTCGATCAACCTCACGGCCACGGGATCGGTGCAGGATCGCACGCTGTCGGGATTGCTGGATAACCCGCTACAGCTCTGGAGCGTGGGCGGCAGTATTCTTGCGCCGCTGCTGAACCGTCAGGCGCTGAATGCGCAGGTAGATATCTCTCAGTCCCAGCGGAATCAGGCGCTGTATAGCTACGAAAAAACCGTGCGTAACGCGTTTGCTGAGGTGAATGACAGCCTTGATGCCATCACCCGCTATCAGGAACAGCTTACCGAGCTGCTGGCACAGCAGACGGTCGCGCAGGAGACGCTGAGGATTGCGCAAAACCGCTACCGCAACGGATACTCTTCTTATCTGGATGAGCTCGATGCGCAGCGCACGCTGTTCTCGGTGCAGACCAGCGTGGTACAGGTGAAAAACAACCTGCTGCTGGCGCAAATTGATTTGTATAAAGCGCTGGGCGGCGGTTGGGTCAGTGCGTGAAAACATGCCGGGTGGCGGCTACGCCTTACCCGGCCTACGTGCTCTACATGCTCTCCCGTAGGCCCGGTAAGCGCAGCGCCACCGGGCAACGGTTTTAACCGGAGAAACGATAAAAAGCCGGGTGGCGGCTACGCCTTACCCGGCCTACATGTTCTACATATTCTCCCGTAGGCCCGGTAAGCGCAGCGCCACCGGGCAACGGTTTTAGCCGGAAATCTGCTCCATCGCCTGCAAGATACGCTTATCCGAAATGGGATACGGCGTTCCCAGCTGCTGAGCGAAGAAGCTGACGCGCAGCTCCTCGATCATCCAGCGGATCTCCCGCACGTCGTCGTCATCGCGACGCGCCGGCGGCAGTTTGTTGAGCCACTGCTGCCACGCCTGCTGCACGTTTTCGACTTTCAGCATCTGCGCACGATCGCGATGCGGATCGACCGCCATTTTCTCCAGACGCTTCTCTATCGCCTGCAAATAACGCAGCGTATCGCCCAGACGCTTAAAGCCATTGCCGGTGACAAAGCCGCGATACACCAGCCCCGCCATCTGCGCCTTGACGTCCGACAGCCCCAGGGCCATGGTCATATCCACCCGCCCCTTCAGGCGCTTGTTGATATTGAACACGGCGGTGAGGATCTGCTCGACCTGTCTGGCAATCTCCACCACGGTGTCGTTCAGCTCCGCGCGCACCTTTTCATGAAGCTGAGCAAAGCCCTCTTCCGTCCAGACCGGACCGCCGGCCTCGTGGATCAGCTTATCCACACCGCAGGAGATGCAGTCGTCGATCAGGTCCAGCACCTTACCGTACGGGTTAAAGTAGAGCCCCAGCTTGGCTTTGTTCGGCAGCTTCTCGTGCAGATACTTAATCGGCGACGGGATATTGAGCAGAAGCAGTCGACGCAGCCCGCGCCACATCATCTGCTGTTGCTCCTGCGGATTGTCAAAGAGCTTAATCGCCACGCTGTCGCGCTCATCCACCAGCGCGGGCCAGGCTTTGACCTTATAGTTCCCGCGCTTCTGCTCGTAGCTTTCCGGAAGCTGACCAAAGCTCCAGATGTGCAGCCCGCTCTGCTCAATGCCGTCATCGGCCACCGCAGAGAGCGTCTCCTGGACTTTACCTTTCAGCGCCTCTTTCAGCTCCGTCAGAGAACGGCCTTCGAGCAGCTTTTTGTTTTTATCGTCCACCACGCGGAATGTGATTTTCAGGTGATCGGGCACCTGATCCCAGTTCCAGTCGTCGCGGTCGATGGTGGTCCCGGTCATGCGGCGGAACTCACGCTCCAGGGCGTCCAGCAGCGGCAGCTCCAGCGGCGTGACGCGGCCTAAAAACGCTTCGGCGTAGTTCGGCGCCGGCACAAAGTTACGCCGCACCGGTTTAGGCAGGGATTTGATTAACGCAATGACCAGCTCGCGGCGCAGACCGGGGATCTGCCACTCAAACCCGCTCTCTTCCACCTGGTTTAACAGCGGCAGCGGAATGTGCACCGTCACACCATCGGCATCCGCGCCCGGCTCAAACTGATAGGTCAGACGCAGCTTGAGGTTGCCCTGATGCCAGAAGTTCGGGTAATCGAGCTTGCTGACCGACTCCGCGCCCTCTTTGATCAGCATGCTCTTTTCGAAGTTGAGCAGGTCCGGGGCCTCTTTGCTGGCTTTCTTCCACCAGCTGTCGAAATGGCGCGCCGAGATCACATCGTGACTGATGCGCTGATCGTAAAACTCAAACAGCGTCTCGTCGTCCACCAGAATGTCGCGACGGCGGGACTTGTGCTCAAGCTCTTCCACCTCGGCGCGCAGCTTCAGGTTTTCGCGGAAGAAGGCATGACGCGTCTGCCAGTCGCCTTCCACCAGCGCGTGGCGGATAAACAGCTCGCGACTCAACGCCGGATCGATCTGGCTGTAGTTAACCTTACGCGCGGCCACCACCGGCAGGCCGTAGACGGTGACTTTTTCCGTCGCCATCACCGCGCCCTGCCCGCGCTCCCAGTGCGGCTCGCTGTATGAGCGTTTCAGCAGGTGCTGCGCCACTGGTTCAACCCACTCCGGATCGATACGCGCGGCGATACGCCCCCACAGACGGCTGGTTTCCACCAGCTCGGCGACCATGGTCCACTTCGGCGGCTTCTTAAACAAACCGGAGCCCGGGAAGATGGAGAAACGCGCGTTGCGTGCGCCGGTATATTCCTGCTTATCCGCATCCTTCATCCCGATATGAGACAGCAGGCCAGTCAACAGGGCGATATGAATTTCGCGGTACTCCGCCGGTTCACTGTTCACCGGGATACCCAGCTCTTTCACCACCTGGCGCAGCTGGGTGTAGATATCCTGCCACTCGCGTACGCGCAGATAATTGAGGAAATCCACCCGGCACTGACGGCGGAACTGGTTCGAGGAGAGCGCTTTTTGCTGCTCGCCAAGGTAGTTCCACAGGTTCACAAAGCCGAGGAAATCGGACTCTTTATCGTGGAAGCGACGGTGTTTTTCATCCGACGCCTGCTGCTTATCCATCGGACGCTCGCGCGGATCCTGAATGGAGAGCGCCGAGGTGATGATCATCGCCTCGCGCACGCAGCCGTGTTTTTGCGCCTCCAGCACCATGCGCGCCAGACGCGGGTCGACCGGCAACTGGCTAAGCTGGCGGCCCAATGGCGTTAGCTTGTAGGCCGTCGCCTGTTCGTCGGTGGTGATGGCCCCCAGCTCTTCCAGCAGCCGCACCCCGTCCTGAATATTGCGCTTATCCGGCGCTTCCACAAACGGGAAGGCGGCGATATCGCCCAGCCCCAGCGCGGTCATTTGCAGAATAACGGATGCCAGGTTGGTCCGCAGGATCTCCGGATCGGTAAACTCAGGGCGCGACAGGAAATCGTCTTCCGAATAGAGACGAATACAGATCCCTTCCGACACGCGGCCGCAGCGGCCCTTACGCTGATTAGCCGACGCCTGCGAAACCGGCTCAATCGGCAGGCGCTGAACTTTGGTGCGGTAGCTGTAGCGGCTGATGCGCGCCGTACCCGGGTCGATCACGTATTTAATGCCCGGTACGGTCAGCGAAGTTTCGGCCACGTTGGTCGCCAGCACGATGCGGCGCCCGCTGTGCGGCTGGAACACGCGGTTCTGCTCGCTGTTCGACAGGCGCGCGTACAGCGGCAGGATCTCGGTATGGCGCAGATCGCGCTTGCTGAGCGCATCGGCGGTATCGCGGATCTCGCGCTCGCCGCTCATGAAGATCAGAATGTCGCCAGAACTCTCGTTGCCCAGTTCGTCGACGGCATCAAAGATGGCCTGAAGCTGGTCGCGCTCGGTATCGTCAGCCTCTTCCACAATCGGGCGATAGCGCACTTCCACCGGATACGTGCGTCCTGACACCTCGATAATCGGCGCATTGTTGAAATGTTTTGAGAAGCGCTCCGGGTCGATGGTCGCGGAGGTGATGATGATTTTCAGATCCGGACGCCGGGGCAGCAGCTCTTTCAGGTAGCCGAGCAGGAAGTCGATGTTCAGGCTGCGCTCGTGCGCTTCATCGATGATGATGGTGTCGTACTGCATCAGCAGACGATCCTGCTGGATTTCCGCCAGCAGGATACCGTCGGTCATCAGCTTAACCATGGTGTTATCGCTGACGTGGTCGCTGAATCGCACCTTGTAGCCGATGCAGCCGCCCGGCTCCGTTTGCAGCTCTTCCGCAATACGGTTCGCCACGGTGCGCGCCGCCAGACGACGCGGCTGGGTGTGACCGATCAGCCCTTTCACCCCGCGGCCCAGCTCCATGCAGATTTTCGGCAGCTGAGTGGTTTTACCTGAACCGGTTTCCCCCGCGACGATCACCACCTGGTGGTCGCGTACGGCCTCAAGAATATCCTGTTTCTTCTGGCTGACGGGCAGATTTTCCGGATAGGTAATCTCCGGACGTGCGGCTTCACGCAGCACAACTTTCCCTGCCGCCTGTTCAATCTCGTTGGCCATCTCCTGGTAAATGGCCTGTTGTGCATCAGGATTTTTAACCTTCTTAACGCCGTGCAGACGGCGCGCAAACCGCTGTTTATCGCGCAGCATCAGCGAATCAAGCTTTTGCATCAGCATCGGGAAGGTCAATTTTTGGTGTTCTGTCATAGCGTTAACGGGCAGTGCACTGCCGGATAAAATCTCTTTTTAATGATTGGTATAGAGTACCACATCAGCGCCTTTCGCGCCTTATTCAAAAAATTCGAACATAGGCTTCGATATATTGCGCTATCCCTGTGGCAGGATTGTGAATAAAGTGTCAACAAGCAACGGGGCAACCCCCTCAATCAAATACAAAACAGGAATTTCCCATGAGCAAAGTATTAGTGTTGAAATCCAGTATTCTGGCAGGGTATTCACAGTCTGGTCAGCTGTCTGACTATTTCGTTGAACAGTGGCGTGAACAGCACAGCGCGGATGAAATCACCGTGCGTGACCTGGCGGCAAACCCAATTCCTGTGCTGGACGGCGAGCTGGTTGGCGCGCTGCGTCCGAGCGATGCGCCTCTTACCCCGCGTCAGCAGGAAGCCCTGGCGCTCTCCGACGAGCTGATTGCTGAGTTGCAGGCGCACGACGTTATCGTGATCAACGCCCCAATGTACAACTTCAACATTCCTACCCAGCTGAAGAACTACTTCGACCTGGTGGCGCGTGCTGGCGTAACCTTCCGTTACACCGAGAACGGCCCGGAAGGTCTGGTGAAAGGCAAGCGTGCGGTTGTACTGACCAGCCGCGGCGGTATTCACAAAGATACCCCTACCGACCTGGTCGCACCGTACCTGACGCTGTTCCTGGGCTTCATCGGCATTACCGACGTGAACTTCGTGTTCGCTGAAGGTATCGCTTACGGCCCGGAAGTGGCCACCAAAGCGCAGACCGACGCGAAAGCCGCTATCGACAGCCTGGTCGCTGCCTAAGTTTTCCCCCTCTCACCGCCCGGTGGGAGGGTTTTTCTTTTCCCCCGTATTTCGTTATCATCCGCACCCACTCTCCAGCCCGGCGGCCTGATGTCTGTCATTATCGATACGTTTATTGCACCACCCTGTCACGACGACATTGAGATCCTCTGGCAGGACGAGCATCTGCTGCTGATCAATAAACCTTCCGGTCTGCTCAGCCTGTCGGGGAAAAATCCGCAAAACCTCGATTCCGTCCACCACCGTCTTGTTCAAACCTTTCCCGGCTGCACGCTGGTGCACCGTCTTGATTTTGGCACTTCGGGTCTGATGGTCATTGCGCGTAACAAAGCGATCAACGCCGCGCTTTGCCACCAGTTCAGTCAGCGCGCCGTGAACAAGGTTTACACCGCCCTGCTGTGCGGACATGTGGAACAGGACGAAGGGACCGTGGATGCGCCGATTGCCAAAGATCCGGCGCTGTTTCCGCTGATGACGATCTGTGCCCGCACCGGTAAGCCCGCTCGCTCGCGCTATCGGGTGGTGGAACGTATTTACCAGGATACGATAATGCCGCTGACGCGGGTTGAGCTTACCCCGGAGACCGGGCGCACCCACCAGCTGCGCATTCACTGCCAGCAGTTAGGCCACCCTATTCTGGGGTGCGATCTGTATGGTGGTCTGGAATGGCCGGGGGCGGAAGAAACGCCCCGGCTGATGCTGCATGCAAGCGCTCTGAATTTTATTCATCCGCTGAGCGGCGAGACGATGAACGCCCGTCACGCCGCGCCGTTCTGAGCGGGGATTACCACATTAAATCGTCAGGGATTTTGAAGTCTGCGTACGGATCGTCTTCGTCCTGCTCTTCCTGACTCAGGGCGCTGTTTAGCACAATGCTGTCCGCATCGCGCTGGGCAATTTTATCCGCCACCACCGCCGGGATAATCGCGTAATCACAGTCGCCCTTCGCATTAATCACCAGTCGGGCAATCGCCAGACGCCCGTTGATCAGCTGGGTTTGCGTCTGCTTATCGACCTCGATTCTTTTGATCAGGTTGCCGTCGGTAAAGTTGAAGGTAATGTTGCCCTTCGCCACGGTGATGCGGTTCATCTCAATCAGCTGCTTCACCTGCGCCCTGAACTCTTTTGCCAGCACCGCCTGTTTTTGCTGTTCGCTCAGCTGCTTATCACGCTCCAGCTGGGCTTTCTTGTTCTCTTCAACAGCCTCTCTCGCCTCGCGAGCCTGGACGCGGGATTTTTTCGCCGTGCGCTGAACCTTCGCCATCTTTTTACTGCTGACTAAGCCCGCTTTCAGCATCTGCTCTTGTAGGGTGAGTTTTGTCATATTCGTTTAAACCGGTTGGAAATGTCGGGGGATTATACCTGAATCGCGCAGTTCATGAAGAACCCTCATGTTGCAGTGAAATTAAGTCACTTCCCCTGCGCCAGTGGCTCAGGCATAAATTATGCATTGATAACGTTCCGGCAACATGAACTTAGGATGCATAACCAAATGAGTCAGGCTTTCACATTTACCCTTAAGCGCAGTTGCTTTGATGAAAATTATAACCCGTCAGAAAATACGCGTACCACCACCAACTTCGCCAACCTGGCGCGTGGCGAGAAGCGTCAGGAGAACCTGCGCAATACGCTGGTGATGATCAACAACCGCTTTAACGCGCTGGCGAGCTGGGATAACCCGAAAGCTGACCGCTATGCCGTCGAGCTGGAGATTATTTCAGTCGATATGAATATCGGCGGCGATTTTACTTTCCCGGCCATCGAAATTCTGCAAACGACGATCGTGGATAAAAAAACCCACGAGCGCATCGAAGGCATCGTCGGGAATAACTTCTCATCGTATGTTCGTGACTATGATTTCAGCGTCCTGCTGCTGGAGCATAATAAAGACCGGGCCCGTTTCTCCCTCCCCGAGAATTTTGGCGAGCTGCACGGCAATATCTTTAAAAGCTTCGTTCATTCTGCGGAATATCAGGCGAACTTCAAAAAAGCGCCGGTGATCTGCCTGAGCGTCTCCAGCAAAGACACCTATCGTCGTACCGGTAACCACCACCCGGTGCTGGGCTATGAGTACCAGCCGGACGGCGAGTCGCTAACGGAACAGTACTTCGCGAAGATGGGCCTGAAGGTTCGCTATTTCATGCCGGAAAACAGCGTCGCGCCATTTGCCTTCTTCTTCACCGGCGATTTACTGCGTGATTACACCAATCTGGAACTGATCGGCACCATCAGCACCATGGAGACGTTCCAGAAGATCTATCGACCAGAAATTTACAATGCCAATTCCGCTGCGGGACAGTGCTATCAGCCCGACCTGAATCAGCAGGATCACTCATTAACCAAAATCGTCTATGACCGTGAAGAGCGCAGCCAGCTGGCCATTGAACAGGGTAAATATACCGAAGAGCGGTTTATCAAACCCTATAAAACCCTTCTTGAGCAGTGGTCTCAACACTTCACGCTTTAATTTAATACGGATAAAAGGTTCTTTTATGAAAACATTGCTCCCGACATCAACGGCTGGCAGCCTGCCGAAACCCACCTGGCTTGCGCAGCCGGAAACGCTCTGGTCGCCGTGGAAACTCCAGGACGAGGAATTACTGGCAGGGAAACAGGATGCGCTGCGTTTGTCTCTGGATGAACAGATTCGCGCCGGGATTGATATCGTCAGCGACGGGGAACAAACCCGCCAGCATTTCGTCACCACCTTTATTGAACATCTCAGCGGCGTGGATTTTGAGAACCGTCAGACGGTACGCATCCGTAACCGTTACGATGCGAGCGTGCCGACCGTGGTAGACGCGGTGGCGCGCCAGAAGCCGGTGTTTGTTGACGACGCGAAATACCTGCGCCAGCTGACTGACAAGCCGATCAAGTGGGCGCTGCCCGGCCCGATGACCATGATCGACACGCTATACGATGCCCACTATAAAAGCCGCGAAAAGCTGGCCTGGGAGTTCGCTAAAATTCTCAATCAGGAGGCCCGCGAGCTGGAAGCGGCCGGCGTCGACATTATTCAGTTTGACGAACCTGCCTTTAACGTCTTTTTCGACGAGGTGAATGACTGGGGTATCGCCGCACTGGAGCGCGCCATTGAAGGGCTGAAATGCGAAACCGCGGTACATATCTGTTACGGGTACGGCATCAAAGCCAATACGGACTGGAAAAAGACGCTCGGCTCCGAGTGGCGCCAGTATGAAGAGGCATTTCCAAAGTTGCAGACCTCGACGATCGATATCATCTCGCTGGAGTGCCACAACTCGCGCGTGCCGATGGATCTGCTGGAGCTTATCCGCGGTAAAAAAGTGATGGTCGGGGCAATTGACGTCGCCACCCAGACCATCGAAACGCCGGAAGAGGTGGCCGATACGCTGCGCAAGGCGTTGCAGTTTGTTGATGCAGGCAAGCTCTATCCGTCCACCAACTGCGGTATGGCTCCCCTTTCCCGCCAGGTCGCCAACGGTAAGCTGAAGGCGTTAAGCGCCGGGGCTGACATTATCCGTCGCGAGCTTGCCCGCTAACCTTCAGGTTTGCCAGTACAGCGGCGTACCGAATCGCTCAATATAGTAATCAATCACCGCCCTGACGTTCAGGGGCGGATGACGCGCGTTCGGGTAAATCGCCGCAATCGTCAGTGGCTCCGTATTAATTGAACACTCCATTTCCGGCAGCAGCGCCACCAGTTCACCGCTTTTGAGCCGTTCGCTCACCATCCAGTCCGGGAAAAGCACAACGCCCATGCCGCCCAGCGCCGCAATCAGGAGCGTTTCCGCGTTATTGGAGGTCATCAGCGGTACGATGGGATAGTGAACCCACGCCTCGCCCGGCTGCCGGATCAGCCAGCGGTTAGGCCCGGACGAGCCGCGGTAAACCAGACAGTGGTGACGGCTGAGATCGTCCGGCCCCTCGGGCGCGCCATGTTTTCGCAGATAGTCCGGCGAGGCCGCCAGATGATAGAACTGCTGCCCGAACACCCGGGCGTGAAACGAGGAGTCCGTCAGCGCGCCGATGCGAAAAATAACGTCCGCGGCGTCACGGTGCGGATCGATAAAATCGTCGGTGAGGGTCAGTTCAATGGAGAGACGAGGGTAACGCGCCAGAAGCCCCGGCAGGCCCGGCGCGATGTGCCTCTGTCCGAAAAAAACCGGGCCATTGATACGCAGCGTGCCCGACGGCTCGCGGGCGCGTTCATCCAGCTCGCGTCGCGCGTCCTCCATATTCCCGGCCATCGCCCGGGCATAGCGCACAAAAAGATGCCCGCTCTCTGTGGGCATAATCGCCCGCGTGTTGCGGTAGAAAAGCTGTTGCCCGAGGGCGTCCTCAAGCTGGTGGATCACGCGGGAAACCTGCGACGCAGAAATCCCTTCCCGCCTCGCCACCACGGAAAAATTCTGCGTTTCATAAACGTCGATGAAGATCAGCAGCGCGCGAATGCTGATATGTCCGGCATCCATCATTAATGCATTTCCTGCAAAGGTGTTTCCTGCATTATGGCATTTTTCTCAATGATGTTCAGACGTAATCTTCTCCGCCTGGAAAAAGGAGAAAAAGCGTTATGCACATTATTTTAATTTTACTGGTGATTGCCGGTGGCATGGGGCTGTCCGTGGAAGCCGGACTGCTGGGGCCGCTGGGCGCAGAGGTGGGCGACCTGTGGGCGGCGTTCAGCATATTCAGCGTGGGAACGGGGCTGACGTTTCTGCTGATGCTGTTTTTCAGCCCGCGCAACAGTCCCTCATTCTTTGCGCAGCCTTCATGGCACCTGTTGGGCGGCGTGCTCGGCCCGGTTTACGTCATCATTCTCACCATTGCCACGCCAGCGATCGGCATTGCCATGACGATGATCGGCATTCTGGCAGGCCAGGTTTTTAAAAGCCTGATTATTGACCATTATGGCCTGCTGGGTACGCCGCACCGCAGGATCGACACAAAACGCATTATTGCGCTGGGATTTATTATCGCCGCGCTCATTCTCGTGGCGCAGGGGTAACGTTATGACAGTGATTATGATTATTCTGGCGGTGATTGGCGGCGCAACGCTGAGCATTCAGGCTGCCATTAACGGGCAATTAGGCAGCAGCGTGGGGGTATTCAAAAGCGCGTTTCTGACGTTTTCCGTCGGCGCGCTGGTGACCGCCCTGCTGATCTTCTTTTTTGAGCCGAAACAGGCGGTCAGCCTGATGGATGTGCCCAAATGGCAGCTTCTGGGCGCCCTGTGCGGCGTGCCCTATATCGTGATTATGGTGCTCGCGGTGCAGCGCATCGGGACCGCCGTTGCCACGGTAGCGGTTATCCTGGGCCAGCTGGCCATGAGCATGCTGATTGATAACTTTGGCTGGCTGAACAATGAAGCCATTCCGTTTTCAGTGAGCCGTTTCGGGGCCGTCGTCTGCCTGAGTATTGCGCTCTTCTTCATCTACTCAAGCAGTAAACCTCAGCCCGAAGAGGATTAACCGCCCTCTTTGCGGGTAAAGAACAGCGTCACCGTGGCGACGGTGACGCCAAATTTCTTCATCTCGGTTTTATTAAACAGACGGGTGCTGTCCTGCAAATACATCCAGTCATCAAAGTGCAGCAGCCAGGTTTTACCGTCCGCCTTCACGTTCATGCTGTAGCGCCAGTTAAGGGCATTGCCCGCCGCCTGGCCTGTCGCGCCACCTTCTATGTCACCCGCCGTGCCTTCATAGCGATTCTGCCCAACGCGGCGGATATGCCAGACGCGCTGCTGCTTCTCGCCGTCATCGTAGACAAAATGTTCATTCAGGGTCAGCGTATCGCCGATAACATCCCCGGCGATCTCGACGTGAAAACGACGGATCTGCTTACCGCTGCGATCCTGCACCATCCCCCACGCCTCGGTTTTCCCCTGGAAGTAAGTAAAAATATCAAGCCGTGGCTGCTGCTGACGATACTCTGTCACCTCGGTGCTACATCCGGCCACCAGCATCGTCAGGGCAAGCGCCATTAACAGGAAACGTTTCATTGTGGTCCTCCGATTAACTGCTGACGCAGTTCAGGATACTCGCTCAGCCAGGCTTCACTCTGCGGCTCCTGCTGCAAAATGCCCTGCGCCTGCCACTGGTCGCGGGTCGCCTCAACCAGGTCGTCACCATCGATGTCCCGGGCATAGGTGATAATCAGCGCATTATCGCCGTCTAACCCTGTATAGCTGCCGTCGGGCGTCAGAAGCTGAGAGGTATAAACGGTAAACGGCCCCCAGACGCTCGCCGATCAGGTAGGCCACCGGCCCGCCCAGGGTCGCCAGTACCGTCAGCAACCAGCCCGGCAAGGTGGTCGTGCGGGTCAGTTGCGTCCAGACGGTGGCAAACATTAGCCACAGCGCCACCATCCATAGCGGCATCAGGGACGCGCCCGTGAACGCAATCAGCCCCGTCAGCGCCCAGAGCGCGTCCAGTAGAGATCAAACCCGATGGCCAGCAGAAATACCTGCCCGTAGCGCTTCACACGCGTTCCGCAGTCAGCTGCACCACGCTGATGGTGCGGGCATTAAACCCGGCTTCACAGTAGCCGAGGTAGTACAGCCACATCCGGCGGAAACGGTCATCAAACCCGAGCTTTTCAATCTCCTGCCAGGCGTGAACGAACCGCTGACGCCAGTGCGCCAGCGTGCGGGCGTAGTCCGGCCCCATATCGAAGAGGTTACGCACCACAAAATCGGTATGGCGGGTCATGAGTTCATTCATGGCGGTGATGCTGGGCAAAAAGCCGCCGGGGAAGATGTAGCGCTGAATAAAATCGACGCTTTTGCTGTAGTCGCGATAGCGTTGATCCTGAATGGTGATGGCCTGAATCGCCATCCGCCCGCCTGGACGCAGACGCGCCTGGCAGGTGCGGAAAAATGTTGGCAGGTAGCGCTGACCGACGGCCTCAATCATCTCAACCGACACCAGCTTGTCGTAGACCCCGGTCAGATCGCGGTAGTCGCAGAGCAGCACCTCAACGCGATCCTGCAACCCTGCCCGGGCGATGCGCGCGGTGGCCCAGTGGTACTGCTCCTGCGACAGCGTGGTGGTGGTCACCCGGCAGCCGTAATGACGGGCGGCATATTCCGCCATCGCCCCCCAGCCGGTGCCAATCTCCAGCAGATGATCGTTTGCTGTGAGCGCCAGCTGGTCACACAGCCTCGCCATTTTCGCCTGCTGAGCCGCGGTCAGATCCTGCTCGTCCCCGCTAAACAACGCGCTGGAGTACAGGAGATGTTCATCAAGGAAATGGGCGTAAAAGGCGTTGCCCAGATCGTAATGGGCGGCAATATTTTCCCGCGCCTGCGCGCGGGAGTTGCGCCGCATCCAGTGCCGCAGCCGCTCCACCGGTTTCCCGAGCAGGCGAAACCCTTTTTCCAGCTTTCCGAGGATTTGGCTATTGCGCGCAATCAGCTCCAGCAGCGGCGTCAGGTGGGGCGTCTCCCAGTCGCCATCCATCCACGCTTGTGCCGCGGCGAGGCTGCCCCCGGTTAAAATGCGCCTGTAGACGCCCGGAGCAAGTACTTGCACCTCAGCGTGAAGCGCGGCGGAAGCGTCGCCGAACTGGAACGTCTGCGCGCCTTCACGCAGCGTCAGCGAGCCACCGTGCAGGCCATTCAGCAGGCGGAAGAGCAACCATCGCGCGACGCGGACGTTGCGCGGGATATCGGGTTCAAGCGCAAAGACGGGATTGGTCATGAGCGTTCACTCCTGCTGAGGGGATGGTTATGCAGCGGCACGCGCTTCAGCCACAGCCTGAGCGCCTGCCAGTAAATGGCGAAAACGGTTTTGAGGGTCATCAACGGGATCCGCACCAGCAGCGAACGCAGCGCCGTGCGCGTCAGCTGCGCCCGGCGTAGCGTCAGGGTGGCATCAAACACCTTCGTCTCCTGATGGTTTTCGATATGCATGCGCAGCGTGCTGTCCGGGCTGTTGAAGCGCCAGTGGTAGATCATATCCATCGGATTAAAGGGCGAGACGTGAAACGCTTTCTCCGTCGGCGGGGCGTCCCGCCCCGCTACCGCGTAGTAATGTCGTTCATTCCACGGCGTGTTACGGACTTCGGCGAGAACCCAGCGCAGGGTGTCTTCCCCGTCATAGCAGTAGTAGAAATTGACCGGGTTGAAATGAAAACCGAAATAGCGCAGCTGAGTCAGAAGCATGACCCGCCCCGCCGGACGTTCGCCGGTCAGATTTTCCAGACGCTCAAGGACACGCGCTTTGAGCGGCGTGCCCAGCGGGTAATCCGCATCATAAAATGCCGCGGGCGCAACGCGGTTACGACGCACGCCGACAGAGGGCAGCGCGTCCAGCTCATCCAGATCGAGCCAGGCCATAAACACGCTGTAGGTAAAGTGGTGCGCTTTCGGCGCAAGCCGACGATGGCGCAATGTACCGTGGTAAAGGCAGCTGTTCATCTTAGTTGCCCTCCCCGGTCGCGATAGCGTTGACCACGTCCAGCGCACTGCGTACGCCATCTTCGTGGAAGCCGTTGTACCAGTACGCGCCGCAGAACCAGCTCCGCTGGCGACCGTTTATTTCGCCGCGCCGGGCCTGAGCTTGCCAGCTTTGCGGGTTAAAAAGTGGATGCTCATAGACAAAGCGGCGCAGCACAAACCGTTCCTCCACCGGCGTTTCCGGGTTGAGGGTGACGCAAAACAGCGGGCTACCCGGCGGCAGTCCCTGCAAGATATTCATGTTGTAGGTGACGCAGGCGCTGGCCTGATCCTGCTCGCTGAGGCGGTAGTTCCAGCTCGCCCACGCGCGTTCGCGCACCGGCAGCCAGCGCGGATCGCGGTGAAGCACCACCTCGTTACGCTGCCAGCCGATATCCCCCAGCACCTCGCGTTCAGCCTGCGTTGGGCTGGCGAGCATCGCCAGCGCCTGAGCGGAGTGGCAGGCGAAGATCACCTGATCAAAAGTGTCTGTTACGCCCTCACGCGCAATATCAACCCCACGATCGTGGCGAATAACCTGCTGCACCGGCGCGTTAAGGTGCAGCGTCAGGCGATCGCCGAGCGTATCCAGCATCGCGCGGATATACTCCCTGGAGCCGCCTGGCACCACGTACCACTGCGGACGATGGGTAATGTCCAGCAGACCGTGGTTTTCAAAAAAGCGTAAAAAGAGCGGCAGCGGAAAGCGTTTCATCTCCTGTAGCGACGACGACCAGATAGCCGCCCCCATTGGCAGGATGTAGTGGCGCGCAAAAAAGGGCGTAAAACGGTGCTGGCGCAGGAACGTTTCCAGCGTGGCGGAACCATCGACTTCGCCCCGGAGCGTCTGTTTCGCCAGCCGGTTAAAGCGCACGATCTCCTTCAGCAGCGTCCAGAAAGCCGGGTTGAGCAGATTACGTCGCTGGGCGAACAACGACGTCAGCGTGTGCCCGTTGTACTCCAGCCCGCTCTGCGGGTTGTGCACCGAAAAGCTCATCTGCGTTTTTTGCCCGCAGATGCCCAGTTCGCTGAGCAGCCCCATGAAGCGCGGATAGGTGCGGTCGTTGTAGACGATAAAACCGGTATCGATGGCAAAGCTGCCCTGCGGCGTATCGACATCCACCGTTGCGGTATGGCCGCCCGGCGTGGCCTGCGCCTCAAACAGCGTGACCTGATGATGTCCGGCGAGCCGCCAGGCACAGGTTAACCCGGCGATGCCGCTGCCGATAATTGCGATTTTCATGGTCGCACCATCCTGCGCAGCAGTGCGCGCTGAAGTACATCGGGCAGGCCGGAAAGCAGGCGCAGCGCCAGGCTGAACCCGGCGGGAAACGCGATGTGATCCTTCCCTTTTGCCAGACCGCGACGAATGGCGTGGACGGCGTCCCCCACGCTGACCCGGCCCGGCATCGGGAAATCGTTTTTGCGGGTCAGCGGCGTGTCGACAAAACCGGGTGAAACGACCGTGACGGCAATCCCTTTCGGTTCCCAGTCGAGGCGCAGCGTATCGGCGAACCAGGTTAACGCCGCCTTGGAGGCGCCATACGCTTCGGCTCGCGGGAAGTGAAGCCAGTGCGCCATCGAACTGACCAGCACCACGCGGTTGCCGGATACCAGCTGCGGCTGCAACGCCGCAAGGCAGTTTACCGGCCCGATGAAATTGGTGGTCATGACCCGCGTCACCAGCTCGGCATCCACCTCGCCGCGGTCGAGATACTCGCAGGTTCCGGCGCAGAGAATCACCGTGTCGGCAGTACAGTCCGCCAGCGCCTGGCGACAGGCGTCCCTGTCTGTCATATCGAACAGGCGCACCGTAATGTTGGGGCTGTAATGATGCACGGCTGCCAGACGTTGCGCATCGCGCCCGCAGGCAATCACCCGGTAACCATCGTCGGCAAAAGATTTCGCCAGCCCCACCCCGATGCCCGAGCTTGCGCCGGTGATCAGAACCGTTTTCATGATTTCACTCTTCGCTTCACGCCGCGCACGGCCCAGCCGAGTATCGGGAGATGTTCGTAAATCATCTCTCCGGCATCGTAGTAATCCCGCTGGCGAACAATGCGATCGTCGCGCATGTCTACCACGGAGCAGCCCGGCAGCTGGCGCATTGCCCCCCCGGCGATACGCGGGTGCGACCAGTGCATCATCCAGGTGACCACAAAGCGATCGCCCTGCTGCAACGGTGCATCGACGGTAAAGCGACAGTGCTGGACGTTAGCCAGCAGATGGGTGAAATAGCGTTGAATCGCGAACACCCCGCTGTGTTCGCCAAAGGGATCGATAAGCGTGGCATCGGCGCGATAAATCCCCGCCAGCGCCGAAGGTGGCTGGGTATCCAGCGTGGCGTAGTAATCAACGAACCGACTGATGACGGACGGCAACGTGCTCATGGGTCACATCCTGGGTGTAAACAACGTAGCGGAATCGCATAATTTAAACTTACACAATTAACTTTATTTGTCCAAGTTTGCGCAGAAATATTTTTTATTATTATTATTTTTCAGTTATATGGAATATCACCACGCACAACCATTTTGTGAAAAATATGAATTTCGCCGCCAGGCTGCCGATTTTTTAGGGATAACCTTAAGGCAAAGGTGCCATTTATCTTCCAGACTTATCCTTTTAATTCATAAGGATGTCACGCGATGAAACATTTACTGATGACGCTCTTTTCCAGCCCGGAATCCTTGTTGCAGGTCATGAGTCACCAGGAAATTATCGAAGCCGTAGAGGATGGCGACCGCATCATCATCGATCAGGATGGAAACGCCTCGGTTAACTACAAAAGCCACGAGGTGCGGCAGGACTTTCTGCGCCATGTCAACGCGCTGAAGAGGGCCTGAAATGGGAACGGCAATATTCATGGTATTGATGGTATGCGGGTACTGGTACACCAGCCGCGACCTCTCAACACGGTTTAAAATCAAGCGATCCTTTGGCTGGGACGTCTATTTTCTTGTTGCACTGTATGGCTGTATTTTTGTTCTTCAGGGGGTGATCGCCACCGGCCTGCTGTGGCTGCTGTTGTTCGCCCTCTCCGCCACCGATAACACGTTCCATTTCACGTCAGCAAAATATGCCGACTGGCAAATTGATTTTATGAACTGGAGCTTCCTGGGGATTCAGGCCCCGGTGGTGGTGATGCTGACCTTCGCGATCCTGTTTTGTCTCTACCGATCGAACTGGGCCGGAAGCGCGCGGCTGGACGGCGATGGCCGGAAAAAATTGTACAAGCGGCTGGCGCAGTCGAGCGGGATTGAACAACTGCTCTATCAGTGCATGGAGGAAGGTGAACTGGCGCACGTCACGCTGAAATCGCGGCGGATCTATATTGGCATGATCCATACCGCCACGCTGGAGTATGAAAAAACGGCCAATATCGTGCTTATTCCGATGCTGAGCGGCTACCGTGACGGGAAGAACATGCAGCTCTGTATCGAACATAACTACAGCAAATGGTATGCCGAGCATGACATTACGCTCGATTCGGAGCCCAAAAGCGCCATGGATTTTCGCAAAGTGATCATGCTGGATCAGATCGAGAGTATTTCGCTGTTCGATCCGGCAAGCGCCAGCGCGCTGGCGATGCGTGAATGAAAAAAATAGCGCCTTATCGTAATAAGGCGCCAGGATTAACCAGGATGAACGCTAAACTTATGGCGTGACAATATTGAACCAGAAGTCAAATGTGTCCATGTAGCTCAGCATCTCTTCCAGCTTCGCTCCGTCTCCGCTCACCTTGACGTCACCCTTGTCCATCGCCTGCTTGAGCGTCTCTTTCTTAAGGATGATGTCATTCAGCGTGGTGCGGTCCAGGGTGATGGTTGCGTCGGCATCCTTCGCCTGCGCGTTGGCGGTATGGTTCAGCACGCCGTTTTCCAGCTCCAGCTTGTATTTGCCGCCATCCTTACCGAGATCGATGTTAAAGACCGCTTTCGCGTTACCGGCCCGCACCCCGTTGATGTGCACGCCCAGGTAGTCGAAGAACATTTCCGGGGTCATCGCCCGCACGGTATCCGGGCTGGCGGTGTTCGGCGTCGGCAGCTTCTTCACGCCATTACGCAGTTCCTGCGCGCCGGTCAGGTAGAAGTTACGCCAGGTGCCCGCTTCCGCCTGGTAACCTAACTGCTCCAGCGCGTCGGCTTCCAGATTACGTGCCGCAGCGTTCTGCGGATCGGCGAAGACAATTTTGCTGGTCACCTGCGCCACCCAGCGGTAGTTGCCCTGCTGATAGTCAGCTTTGGCTTTCTGCATGATGGCATCGGCCCCTCCCATGTATTCCACAAACTTCTTCGCAGCCTGTTCAGGCGGCAGTTCGTCGAGGGTAGCCGGGTTGCCGTCGAACCAGCCGAGATAAAACACGTAGGTGGCTTTGACGTCGTGGCTGACGGAACCGTAATAGCCGCGGCTAGCCCACTGTTTTTCCAGCGATTCCGGCAGTGTAAATTCAGCGGCGATCTCGTCGCGGGTCAGCCCCTTGTTTGCCATACGCAGGGTCTGGTCGTTGATGTAGCGATACATATCGCGCTGGCCTTTCATCAGCTTGACGATATTCTCGTTGCCCCAGGTCGGCCAGTGGTGCTGCGCAATAATCACTTCCGCGTCCGCGCCCCAGCGCTCAATGGCGGCGTTGATGTACTTGGACCAGGCCAGCGGATCGCGGATTTTCGCGCCGCGCAGGGAGTAGGTGTTGTGCAGGGTATGGGTCACGTCCTCTGCGGCTTCGATCATTTTCTTCTCTTTGACATACCACAGCATTTCGGACGGGGCTTCTGAGCCCGGCGCCATCATAAAGTCGTAGGTCAGCCCGTCAATCACTTCCTGCTGGCCGGTATGGGTAATGTAGTTGGTCGGCGGGATCAGGGTCACCGTACCCGCAGAGGTGGTGGTGCCAAGACCCGCCCCCACCTGGCCTTTTGCATCCGGCTTCAGCAGGTTGCCGTACATATAGCTCGCACGGCGGCTCATCGCATTCCCGGCCATAATGTTTTCGGAAACCGCTTCTTTCATAAAGCCTTCCGGGGCGTAGATCTTCACTTTGCCGGACTTCACGTCGGCTTCGTCAACCACACCGCGCAGGCCGCCGTAGTGGTCGACGTGACTGTGGGTGATCACCACAGCGACGACCGGTTTCTTGCCGCGGTTTGCATAGTAGAGATCCAGCGCTTCTTTCGCCGGTTCAGCGCTTAACAGCGGGTCGATAACGGTGATGCCCTTCTCGCCTTCAATGATGGTCATGTTGGAGAGATCGAGATTGCGGATCTGATACACGCCGTCGGTGACCTTAAACAGCCCGCCAATGTTGATCAGCTGTGACTGACGCCACAGGCTCGGGTTTACCGTATCCGGGGCTTTTTCACCCTCTTTCACGAAATCATATTTCGCCGGGTTCCAGATAACGTTCCCCTGCTCGCCTTTAATCATGTTTTGTGGCAGCGGGGCGATAAAACCTTTATGGGCGTTCTCAAAGTCGGTTTTATCGGCAAACGGTAATTTGTTATACAGGGCGTTATTTGCCTGCCGGGTTGTGGCAGTGGCATCCTGCGGCTGCACTTCCGCAAACGCGGAAAGCGACAGCGACGTTAACACACCGGCAAGCGCCAGATGTTTAGCAATTAGGGTTAATTTCATTGAATGGCCTCATAGATTAATTGCGCCGCCTGGATATTTACTGTTGGCGGATAATTTTAATGCGAACTCATTGACGACCATTCTAATCAGAATACTTTCTCATCATAGTCCCATATGGGACTGGTTATTTATCGGTTCGTAATCCGGGGGCTATTGCTGCTATACTCGTTACCACGGCAGACGTTGCGGGGAGAGGCTTAGCGTGAATTTTCAGGATATCCATACCTATTATCAGCAACTCAATATTGGGCAATTCTTTCCGCACATGCTTTGTAAAGGCGAGGCCTTATCCGTTGCCGCAAATAAAAAATTCACCGTCGAGCCTGGCTATATCTATTTTTGCACTGAAGGATCGCTGACAATATTAATGCCTGATGATGGCCTAAATATTGGCAATACTATCGAGTATATGCCGATAGGGTTAATGGAAAGGTATTGTCCACTGGCGAAGTATGAATATCGCAGCAGTGCAAAGGTGAAGCTGGTGAGAATAGCCTGGGCCGACTTCGACCAGCTATTTTTCGGGGGCGGGTGTGAGCGCATGCAGGCGCTGGCCACCATACTGACCTACATGTCCATTTTCACCATCGACCTGCACAATGAACGCAGGCAGGTCACCAGCTACCAGACCATCAAACCGATGCTGTACCGCTATCTCTATCGGCAGGAGACCCACACGGGAGAGAATGAGGGCCTGGCGCTGTTTATCATTAAGCGCACTAACCTGTCACGCACGCATGTCTTTCGCGTGCTGGCAGATCTCAAAGCCGGGGGCTATATCACCATGAAGCGCGGAAAGCTGGTGTCGATTGACCGGCCCCTGCCGGAAGCGTATTAAGCTCATCTTCACGCCTTGAGCAACACGCGGGAACGAACGGCCTTATTTATCCCGGCCAGCCGACTTGGGCCGTAAATTCTCATCGAAGACCAGCCGTTTGCGGCCGGGCTCTTCTTCCCGCAGCGGCTCCACCTGATGCAGCGTTTGCTTACAGCGATCCACCAGTACCTGATACTCCCGCGTGCCCTGCTTTTTCCACTCTATTTCCTGCGCGCTTAACTCACGAATCGCTTTCGCCGGACTGCCAAGAATTAAGTGATTCGCAGGCATCTCCGCTTTGGCCTTCACAAACGCCGCCGCCCCGACGATGCTGTTTTCGCCGATCGTCGCCCCGTCCATCACGACCGCATTCATCCCCACCAGCGCATTACGGCGGATAATGCAGCCGTGCAGGATCGCGCTGTGGCCGATATGCCCGTCCTCTTCCACCACCGTGTCCTGCTCCGGAAAACCGTGCATCACGCAGTTATCCTGGATGTTCGCGCCGTCTTTCACCACGATCCGGCCAAAATCACCGCGCAGGCTGGCGTTAGGGCCCACGTAAACACCTTTTCCGAGGATCACGTCGCCAATCAGCACCGCGGTCGGGTGAACATAGCTCTCTTCAGGCACGACCGGCGTCAGACCATCAATTTGATAAACAGGCATACCCTCTCCTTATGTGATATTCAGACCACCAAAACGCTGGTGATAAAGCGTGCCGGGAGCGGGCAGCTCGCCCACGGAGGTTTCCCCCTTCTCACTGACAAACGCCAGGGCTCCCGCCGCCACGCGCTGGTAGATGTTAATACACAGCTGTCGCGCGCTCTGTCCCGCCCAGTGCGCAGGAAGTAACTCCTCCGGCAACAGCGGATCTTTCAGCACCACGCGACGATAAAAATGAATGAGTAACAGCTGGATCTGGAAGCAGCGTTCCGGAGTCAAATCCTCAGGCGGCGCCTCTTTCAGCAGCGGCAGCAGCGGACGGAACGAGTTGATAAACGTTTCGTACATCGCATTTTGTTCGGTCAGCTGCCAGCACTCTTCCACGCGGGATCGTAGCGCCGCGCGTGACAAGGCCAGCGGCGAATGGGCTTCAAAGAAAATGACGTTTTCCGCCACGCCCGCGTCATGCAGCAGAGACTGCACGTCCGCCAGGTTCTGCGACGGCGAGGCCATCAGGCTCGGCGCCAGCGTGCCGAACCCTTGCCAGATGAGCTGTTTTTTCACGTCCGCGAGCGTGGTTTTATCCAGCCCCTCGGAAAGCAGCAGCAGCCATTTACCATCCCACGCCGGCAGTTCCGCACGGTAGATTTTATTTTCCGCGCGGCGGGTCAAACGCAGCCCCTTGTCGCTGAGACGGTAAAAGCTGCGGCGGCCAATGCGGGACACGTCCAGCCAGCCCTCTTTGTTGAGGCGAAACAGCGCGGTGCGCACAAAGCGCTCCCCGAAACCCATCCCTTCCAGCAGGGCCGCCAGGCTGCCGAGCCAGATCTCTCCGCCGCGATGGGAAAGCGCATCGCCATACAGCGAGGAGATAAGCGACGTTCCGCTGACGGGAACAGAGCTGACTGCGTGCTGGATAAAGGCATCAAGTTTATTCATGTGATTCATTCTGTTGTTATTTTTTTCCTGGATGAATCATAGCATACGAATCTGGGGTGTACCCTCACCCTAACCCTCTCCCAAAGGGAGAGGGAACTTAATACACCCTCTCCATTTGGGAGAGGGCTGGGGTGAGGGAAATTCAACCGTTGGCTGCCACTTTACGCAAATCAAACACCCGGCTGGCTTTACCCTCGGAGCGCGGTATACTGCCGCAGTTCACGATCATCACGTCGGTCGAGATCCCCACCATCGATTTAATCCGATGACGCAGCTGATGGCAGACCTGACAGCGCTGTTCATGGGTCAGCGTTAAGCTGCTCTGTTTCAGCTCGACCTTCACCGAAAGTGAATCAAGATGCCCGCGGCGGTTCACCTCCAGCTGATAGTGCGGCGAAAGGTGTTCGAACTTAACGATCTCCTCTTCCAGCTGTGACGGGAAGACGTTAACCCCGCGAATGATGAGCATGTCGTCGCTGCGCCCGCTGATGCGATCCATCCGGCGCATGGTGCGTGCGGTGCCCGGCAGCAGGCGCGTCAGGTCGCGGGTGCGGTAGCGGATCACCGGCAGCGCCTCTTTGGTCAGCGTGGTGAACAGCAGCTCGCCCTGCTCGCCGTCGGCCAGCGGCGTGCCGTCATTCGGGTTGACGATCTCCGGGAAGAAGTGATCTTCCCAGATGGTCGGGCCGTCGGCGGTTTCAAGACACTCCATCGCCACGCCCGGCCCCATCACCTCGGAGAGACCATAGATATCCAGCGCGGTAATGCCCAGCCGTTTTTCAATTTCGCGGCGCATCGCCTGCGTCCACGGCTCGGCGCCAAACACGCCGACGCGCAGGGAACAGGCGCTGGCATCGCCGCCCATCTGACGCTCCAGCTCTTCAATGAGGTTCAGGCAGTAAGACGGCGTCACCATGATCATATCCGGCTGGAAATCGCGGATCAGCTGCGCCTGCTTCTCCGTCTGGCCGCCGGACATCGGGATCACCGTCGCTCCCAGACGCTCGGCACCGTAGTGCGCCCCCAGCCCGCCGGTGAAGAGCCCGTAACCGTAGGCGACGTGAATTTTATCCTTCGCGCTGCCCCCGGCGGCGCGCAGGGAACGGGCGACGATATTGGCCCAGTTGTCGATATCATTCTGGGTATACCCCACCACGGTCGGCTTTCCGGTGGTGCCCGACGAAGCGTGGATGCGTACCACCTGTTCCATTGGCACCGCAAAGGTATCAAACGGGTAGTTGTCGCGCAGATCCTGCTTGGTGGTGCACGGGAATTTTTGCAGGTCCGCCAGCTCGGTGAAGTCGTCAGGGTGAACGCCCGCGGCATCAAACTTGCGTTTGTACATCGGAACATTGTTGTAGGCGTGGTGCAGCGTCCACTTCAGGCGCGCGGTCTGCAACGCCTGCAATTCATCAATGGACGCGGTTTCGATCGGATCAAGCTTTGTTGTATTTATCATCGCAGGGTACTCACATTATTGTTCGCTCAAACACGCTCAAGGATCATGGCAATGCCCTGACCCACACCGATGCACATCGTACACAGCGCGTAGCGACCGCCGCGTCGGTGCAATTCATTGCTTGCGGCCAGCGCCAGTCTGGCACCGCTCATTCCCAGCGGATGACCTAACGCGATCGCCCCGCCGTTCGGGTTGACATGCTCCGCGTCATCCGGCAAGCCCAGCTGACGCAGCACGCCCAGCGCCTGTGCGGCGAAGGCTTCATTAAGCTCAATGACGTCCATATCGGTGATACTGAGTCCGGCACGCTCCAGCACCTTGCGGGTGGCGGGCACCGGGCCTAATCCCATCAGGCGCGGCTCGACGCCCGCTGTCGCCATGGCCACAATGCGGGTGCGCGGGGTTAACCCCTGGGCAAGCGCCATCGGCTCGCTGGCGATAATCAGCGCCGCCGCCCCGTCGTTGACGCCAGAGGCGTTCCCCGCCGTCACCACACCGTTCTTACGGAACGGAGCTTTCAGCGCGGCAAGCTGTTCCAGGGTGGTTTCGGCGCGCGGATGCTCGTCCACGCTCACTTCCGTTACCGCGCCTTTTTTCCCCACCACCTGTACCGGGATAATCTCCTGCGCCAGAACGCCATTCTGCTGCGCCCGCGCGGTGCGCTGCTGGCTGCGCAGGGCAAATGCGTCCTGATCGGCACGGCTTATATTTAACAATTCCGCTACATTCTCTGCCGTTTCCGGCATGCTGTCAGTTCCGTATTGCTGATGCATGAGCGGATTCACAAATCGCCAGCCGATGGTGGTGTCGAAGATCTCCGCCTGACGCTGAAACGCCGCCGTGGCTTTGCCCATCACGAACGGCGCACGGGACATGGATTCGACGCCACCGGCGATCAGCAGATCGCCATCCCCGGCCCTGATGGCGCGCGCCGCAAAGCCAATGGCATCCAGACCGGAGCCGCACAGGCGGTTAATGGTGGTGCCGGATACCGTCTGCGGCAGCCCGGCCAGCAGCGCCGACATGCGCGCCACGTTGCGGTTATCCTCCCCGGCCTGATTCGCGCAGCCGAAGATCACGTCATCTATGCGCTCCAGATCGAGCTGCGGGTAACGCGACAGCAGCGCACGCAGCGGCACGGCACCTAAGTCATCGGCGCGCACGCTGGATAATCCTCCGCCGTAGCGACCAACCGGGGTACGCACACCCTCACAAATAAATGCGTCACACATCAGGCTTCTCCTGTCACACTGCCGCCAGTGCGGTGCGATTTCCCGCGAAAAAGAGCGACGGTTTTCTGTTGTTGGTTCTGAATTTCAATGTCGTAGACGCCGGTCAGTTTGCCCTGATGCTTCACCCGCGCGGTGGCGGTGAGCTTATCTCCGGCAAAGCCTGGACGCAGAAAATCGATGGCGCAGCCTGAGGCCACCGCCGCCAGCCCCTGACTGTTGCAGGCGTAGGCAAAGGCGGTATCGGCCAGCGAGAACAGCTGTCCGCCGTGGCAGGTTTTATGCCCGTTGAGCATCTGCGGGGTGATGGTCATGGTCACCACCGCGTAGCCCTCGCCCATGTCGATAATGTCCATCCCCATCGCCTGCGCGCAGGCGTCCCGTTCGTACATCGCGCGGGCGTTATGCCAGGCGTTATGACTCATAGCTACTCTCCAGAAGCGCACGCTGGCGCAGCAGTGAACAGGGGCGATAGCGTTCCTCGCCGTAGTGACGTTGCAGGTTTTCCAGCAGCGTTAACAGACGCTGCCAGCCAAGGCGCTCGCCCCAGGCGATGGGCCCGCAGGGATAGTTGACCCCTAAGCGCATGGCGGTATCGATGTCTTGCTCGCTGGCGACCCCTTTTTGCAGGGCGTCCAGCGCTTCGTTGGCAATCATCGCTACCGTGCGCCAGACCAGCAGGCCGGGGTAATCGGCAATCTGTACCACCCGTTTCTCCTGGTGCTGCAACCAGTAAATGGCTTTCTGCGTGGCGGCGTGCGGGTTGCCGGGTGCGGCGGCTATCACGGCCACATCCCGCTCGATGCGGTCGACCACCACCACCGGGCAGCCGTGGCGCAGCGCCAGCGACTGCGCGGTTTCACCCTGCGTTTCGATCAGCAACAGATCGTCAATTTCCGTGACACCGTCACTTCTTCGCTGTACGCGCATCGGGCTGAAGCTGTCGCTGACCGGGGCGAGCCAGCTGACGGCGGGTTTCTCCTCCAGCCAGCGGTAAACGCCCTGCCCGCTTTTCTTGCCCAGACGCCCGGCCAGCACCAGCTCCTGCTGCACCAGCGACGGCAGAAAACGACGCTCCTGCCAGAAGGCGTTAAACACGGAGCAGGTCACGGCAAAGTTGACGTCCTGACCAATCATGTCCGTCAGCTCAAGCGGCCCCATCGGGAAGCCCCCGCCGTCTCGCAGGGCGGCGTCGATCACATCGGGCGTTGCCACCTGCTCCTCCAGCGCGCGCCAGGCTTCCGAGTAGAACGGGCGCGCCACGCGGTTGACGATAAACCCCGGCGTGGACTGGCAGCGTACCGGCTGCTTTCCCCAGCTCAACGCCAGCTCGCACAGTGCATCGGCCACTTCGGGAGAAGTCGCCAGCCCGCTGACCACTTCCACCAGCTTCATCACCGGGGCAGGATTGAAGAAGTGCAGCCCGGCGACGCGTTCAGGGTGGTTTATCTCCGCTGCAATCGCGGTAACGGAAATGGACGAGGTATTGCTGGCAAGCAGCGTCTGCGGCGGGCAGATCTCAGCCAGCTGGGTAAACAGCGCTTTTTTTACCTCAAGCCGCTCGGAGGCCGCCTCGATCACCAGATCGGCTTTCGCCAGAGCACTGATATTCGTCACCGGCGTCAGGCGGGCGAGGATCTGTTCCCCGGCGTCGGCAGAGAGTTTTCCGCGCGCAACGCGAGAGGAGAGCCGCTGGCGAATGCCGTCGATGGCGCGGGAAATCGCCGCTGCGTCAATGTCGTACACCAGGACCGGATGACCGTGGCTGGCTGCCACTTCGGCAATCCCGGCGCCCATGGTGCCGCTGCCAATGACGGCGACCGTATGGATATTCACCATCTTATTTCCCCGTAAAGTTCGGCGCGCGTTTTGCCAGGAACGCGCTGACGCCTTCCCGGTAGTCGTCGCTGCGTCCGGCCAGACGTTGATAGTCGCGCTCCAGATCAAGCTGGGCGTCGAGGGTATTGGTTTCGGCGGCGTTAATCGCCTGCTTGATCAAGCCCAGGCCAAAGGTCGGCTGCGAGGCAAAATGCAGCGCCATCTGCTGTGCGGTGGCGGAGAGCTGGTCGTCGTCCACCACCTGCCAGATCATTCCCCAGGCCTGTGCCTGCTCGGCGCTGAGCTTATCGCCCAGCAATGCCAGCCCCATGGCGCGGGCGCGTCCGGTCACGCGCGGCAGCAGCCAGGTGCCGCCGCAGTCCGGTACCAGCCCGAGCTTGCTGAAGGCCATCACAAAGCTGGCTGAACGGGCCGCAATCACCATGTCGCAGCCGAGGGCCAGCGTGGCCCCCGCGCCCGCCGCCACGCCGTTAACCGCGCAAATCACCGGCTTCGGCAGTTTTGCCAGGCGGCGCACCAGCGGGTTGTAAAAAGTCTCAACGGACATGCCCAGATCGGGCGCGGGGCCGTTCGGGTCGACGTTACGGTCGTTAAGATCCTGCCCGGCGCAGAAACCGCGTCCTGCCCCGGTGATCAGCAGGCAGCGGATGGCGTCATCGCGCTCGGCCTGCTTCAGGCATTCGGAAAGCTGCTGGTGCATGACGTCGTTAAAGCTGTTCAGGCGCTCCGGGCGGTTCAGCGTAATGGTCATTACGCCCTGCTCAACATGGCTCAGAATAGATTCCACAATTAGCGTCCTTTAAAGTCTGGGGTGCGTTTTTGTAAAAAGGCGTTGATACCTTCCCGGCGATCGTCGGTGGCCGCGAGCAGCGCAAACAGCTGACGCTCCTGCGCCAGCCCGGCCTGAAGCGGGACTTCCTGCGACTGGCGAAGCGCCTGCTTCGCCGCCTGTAGCGCCAGCGGCGAGTGGCGCGCCATCCGCGCCGCCTGCTTCAGGGCGTACTCCAGCGTCAGCGAGGCCGGGTAGACGTCGCTGGCCAGCCCGGCGCTGTGCGCCTGAACCGCCGTGATGCTTTCGCCCGTCAGCACCATTTTGCTGGCCAACGATTTGCCCACGCTGCGGATCAGCCGCTGGGTGCCCCCTGCGCCCGGCATGATCCCGAGGGTGATTTCCGGCAGGCCAAAACGGGCGTTATCGCCGGCAATCACGACATCGCAGAGCAGCGCCAGCTCACAGCCTGCCCCCAGCGCGAAGCCGTTCACGGCGGCAATCAGCGGTTTGGTGAAGGCGTTGATCCGCGCCCACAGCTGCGGACGGATATCGTTCAGGGTGGCGGGCAGGTCTTTCTCCGCCATTTCGTTGAGATCGGCCCCGGCGGCAAAGCAGCGTTCGTTGCCGTACACCACGCAGACGGCGATCTCAGCATCCGCGGCGGCGGCCTCAAGCTGCTCCGCGATTTGCAGGAGCAGCGCATTGTTGAGCGCGTTGCGCGCCGCCGGACGGTTAAGCGTCAGCTGCAACACGCGACCGTGACGGGTGACAATCAGTTCACTCATGCCATCCCCTTCGCATCAAAATCGACGATAACGTCGGCGGTTAACGGCAGCGCCTGACAGCTCAGCACATAGCCTGCGGCCAGCTCGTCCGGCTCCAGGCTGTAGTTGGTCGCCATATCGACTTTTCCACGCAGCACTTTGCATTTGCAGGTGGCGCATACGCCGCCCTTGCAGGCATAAGGCAGATCCGCCCCCTGACGCAGGGCCGCATCAAGAATGCTCTCGTCGTCCGCCGTCAGGGTGATTTCACGGTCGCGCCCGTCCTGGCGGACGGTGACCTTCTGCCCGTCGGCCTGCACGCTGACAGTCCGTTTAACGGGTGTACCCGGCGTGTTAAAGCGCTCAAGATGGATCGCTTTTTCCGGCATACCCAGCGCTTTTAGTGCCGCCTCAGCCTCGTCCATCATCGCCGACGGGCCGCAGATGAAGGCTTCATCGTACTGGCGGAAATTCACCAGCGTTTTTGCCAGCGCCTGGAGTTTTTCCCCGTCAATGCGGCCATGGAGCAGATCGCTGTCGAGCGTCTCCTGGCTGAAGATGGCGATCAGCTGCAAACGCTGCGGGTATTTATCTTTCAGGTCTGCCAGCGCCCGGCGGAACATCATGCTCTGGCTGCTGCGGTTGCCGTAAATCAGGGTGAAGTGGCTGTGGGCTTCAGTGGCCAGCGTAGCGGACATAATCGCCAGCATCGGGGTGATCCCGGACCCGGCGGCAACCGCCAGATAGTGGCCTTCGCGTTCGGCCTGCGGCTGGTAGCCAAAATGCCCCTGCGGCACCATCACCTCCAGCGCCATGCCCGGTTTGATCTCGTCCCGGGCATAGCGGGAAAAACGTCCGCCCTCGATGGCTTTGACCGCCACGCTGATCTCACCGCACGCGGTGCTCCGGCAGATGGAGTAGCAGCGGCGCAGTTCCTCCCCGCCAGGACTGGCTTTCAGGGTCAGATGCTGACCGGGACGGAAGCGGTACGCCTCCTGTAACGCCTGCGGCACCGCGAAGGTAATGGTCACCGCGTCGCGGGTTTCGGGTTCTACTTTTGCCACTGTTAATGAATGAAACGTTGTCATGGCAGCCTCAAATACATTTGAAATAGTCGAAGGGCTCACGGCAGGTATTGCAGCGATAGAGCGCTTTGCAGGCCGTAGAACCAAATTCACTGATAAGCGAGGTATCGGTGCTCGCACAGCGCGGGCAGCTCACCTCAGCGGGAACGTGGGCATGGCAGCTATGGCCGACAGGCGGGCTGATGCCATATTCACGCAGGCGCCTGCGGGCATCGTCGGTCATCCAGTCGGTGGTCCAGGCGGGCTCCAGTTGCAGCACAATATGTACCGGGCTAAAGCCGTTTCCGGTCAGGGTTTCGCGGATCGCCCCCAGCAGATGCTCCGTTGCCGGACAGCCCGAATAGGTTGGCGTGAAGCCGATGACCCAGCCTTCCCCCTGCGCCTTCACGTTGCGCACCATGCCTAAGTCGGTGATGGTCAGCACCGGCACTTCCGGGTCGGGGATCTGGCTTAACAGCGCCCAAATCTGCGGGATTTGTGCAGGCGCGATGTCGACGAGGCGTTGCATGGCGTCCTCCTTTACCACTGCTGGCCGGGGTAAACGCGCTGGAGATACTGCATCTCTGCCAGCATCGGCCCGAGGTGTTCGGTATGTAGCCCCTTCTTGCCGCCCGTGCGATACGCCACTTCTTCGGGCACGCGGAGGGTGGCTTCCGCCAGGCCAGCAAACACTTCGCGCTCCCACGGGTCCCGCAGGTCGCGCGGATCAACCGCCACGCCGTCATCAATTAGCGCCAGTTCGACGTCGTCGGCGTCGAACAGTTCAGCCGTAAAGCGCCACAGGCTATCCACCGCCTGCTGCATTTTTTGTGCGGAGGTTTCTGTTCCGTCCCCCAGCCGCACCAGCCAGCCGCGGCTAAAGCGCAGGTGGTAGCGCGCCTCCTTAATGGCTTTTGCCGCGATGGCGGCAAGCTGACTGTCGCTGCTATGGATCAGCCGCTCGTAGAGCGCCACGTTCCACGCATCCATCAGATACTGACGGGCAATGGTGTCAGCGAAGCTGCCGTTTGGTTGTTCCACCAGCAGCAGATTGCGGAACTGACGCTCATCACGGCCATAGGCCAGGGTGTCTTCATCGCCCTTACCCTCCCGTTCAGCGGCGTAGGTCAGGAAATTGCGCGCCTGCCCGAGCAGATCAAGGCCGATATTGGCGAGCGCCAGGTCAATTTCCAGCTCTGGCGCGTGGCCGCACCAGGCGCCCAGACGCTGTGAGAGCACCAGACCGTTGTCGCCCAGACGCAGGGCATAAGCAGATACGTTGTTCATCCCCAACCTCACATATGCTCGATACCATCAGGGATGGTGTAAAACGTGGGATGGCGGTAGACCTTGCTTTCCGCCGGATCGAAAAACTCCCCGCTCTCTTCCGGCTGGGAAGCGACGATTTCACTCGCCTTCACCACCCAGATGGAACAGCCTTCGCTGCGGCGGGTATAGGCATCGCGCGCGTTTTCCAGCGCCATGCGGTCGTCGGCAGCGTGAAGGCTGCCCACATGCCGGTGCGACAGCCCCTGCTTCGAACGGACAAAAACTTCGTATAACGGCCAGTAAACATTGCTCATGGTTGATTCCTCTTATGCGGCCTGGCGGGCGCGTTGTTTTTCCGCGTGGGCCAGAGCGGCTTCACGCACCCATGCGCCGTCGTCCCAGGCTTTACGTTTTGCGGCCAGACGTTCGTGGTTGCAGATCCCGCGCCCGTTGATCACCTCGTCAAATTCCTGCCAGTCGATTTCGCCGAAGCGGTAGTGGCCGCTCTCTTCATCGAAACGCAGGTCGGGGTCCGGCACGGTCATACCGAGCATCTCCACCTGAGGCACCGTGTTGTCCACGAAGCGCTGGCGAAGCTCATCGTTGCCAAAGCGTTTGATCTTCCAGGCCAGGCTGCGGGCGCTGTTTGGGGAGTTGTCGTCGTTGGGTCCGAACATCATCAGCGCGGGCCACCAGAAACGGTTGATGGCGTCCTGCAACATCTGCCGCTGGGCTTCGCTGCCCTGCGCCAGCGCCATGCAGGCCTCAAAACCCTGACGCTGATGGAAGCTCTCTTCTTTACAGATTTTCACCATCGCCCGGGCATACGGGCCGTAAGAGGTACGGCACAGCGCCACCTGGTTCACAATGGCCGCCCCGTCCACCAGCCAGCCAATGACCCCGATATCGGCCCAGCTCAGGGTCGGATAGTTGAAGATGGAGGAGTATTTCATCTTGCCGTCGAGCATCTTTTGATAAATGTCCTCCCGGGCGCAGCCCAGCGTTTCCGCCGCGCTGTAGAGGTACAGGCCGTGTCCGGCTTCATCCTGCACCTTCGCCAGCAGAATGGCTTTCCGGCGCAGCGTCGGCGCGCGGGTGATCCAGTTTCCTTCCGGCAGCATGCCGACAATCTCAGAGTGGGCGTGCTGTCCAATCTGGCGGATCAGCGTCTTGCGGTAGGCATCCGGCATCCAGTCCTGCGGCTCGATGGCCGTCTCCTGTGCGATGCGTTGCTCAAAGCGTTGTTCTTGCGTCACATAACCACCTTTTTGATTCGTTAAATCACCACAAATAGCAAAATTGTGAATCATTTGGTTTTTTAAAAGTTACACAAAGGTTAAATATAACCCCAAGAAGCGTTTGTTTATTTTGTGACGACGCTCGCAAGCCTTTTCATGAAAGGCCGATGAAACAAGGCTTTCAGGTGGTCAGGTTAAGCAATACAGATCACAACGTTAACAATTCATTAAAACTCGACTTGCTTTTTATGATTCACGATCAAACTATTTATAGTGAAATTACGAAACATCTGGAGAGAAGAAATGCAGCAGTTAGCCAGCTTCTTGTCCGGCACCTGGCAATCAGGCCGGGGCCGCGAGCGCACCATCACCCACGCCATCAGCGGGGAAACGCTATTTGAAGTGACCAGCGAAGGGCTTGGTATGGCGGCCGCGCGCCGTTACGCCATTGAACACGGCGGAGAAGCGCTCCGCGCAATGAGCTTTATCGAGCGCGCCGCCATGCTGAAGGCGGTGGCCAAACATCTGCTGAGCCAGAAGGATCGGTTTTATGCCCTGTCAGCTCAGACCGGCGCGACGAAGGCCGACAGCTGGGTGGATATTGAAGGCGGTATCGGCACCCTCTTCACCTACGCAAGCCTCGGCAGCCGTGAGCTGCCGGACGATACCCTGTGGCCGGAGGATGAGCTGATCCCGCTGTCGAAGGAAGGCGGCTTTGCGGCACGTCACGTGTTAACGTCGAAATCCGGCGTGGCGGTGCATATCAACGCGTTCAACTTCCCGTGCTGGGGGATGCTGGAAAAGCTCGCGCCCACCTGGCTTGCCGGGATGCCCGCCATCATCAAGCCCGCCACCGCCACCGCGCAGGTGACTCAGGCGATGGTGAAAGCGATCGTCGAGAGCGGACTGGTGCCCGACGGCGCCATCAGCCTGATCTGCGGTGGCGCGGGCGATCTGCTGAACCAGCTCGACAGCCAGGACGTGGTGACGTTTACCGGATCGGCCAGCACCGGGCAGAGTCTGCGCGTCCACCCGAATATCGTCGCGCATTCCATTCCGTTTACCATGGAAGCAGATTCTCTCAACTGCTGCGTGCTGGGTGAGGACGTGACGCCGGAACACCCGGAGTTTGCGCTGTTTATCCGAGAAGTGGTGCGCGAGATGACCGCCAAAGCCGGACAAAAATGTACCGCCATCCGCCGCATCATCGTGCCGGAAGCGCAGATTGACGCCGTCAGCCAGGCGCTGATTGCGCGGCTGGAGAAAGTAGTCGTCGGCGATCCGGCCCAGGAAGGGGTGAAGATGGGGGCCCTCGTCAACGGTGAGCAACGTGCTGACGTGCAGGAAAAAGTCGATCATCTGCTTGCCGCGGGCTGCCAGATCCGTCTGGGTGGTAAAGCTGATTTGCAGGCGGCTGGCGCATTCTTCCCGCCCACCCTGCTGTTCTGCCCGCAGCCGGACGAAACCCCGGCCGTTCACGCCACCGAAGCCTTTGGCCCCGTCGCAACCCTGATGCCCTGCCGTAACACCGAACACGCCATGCAGCTGGCGCGGGCGGGCGGCGGCAGCCTGGCGGGAACGCTGGTTACGGCAGATACCCGCGTGGCGCGGCAGTTTATTGCCGGGGCAGCGCGCGCCCACGGACGTATTCAGATCCTCAACCAGGAATCCTCGAAAGAATCCACCGGCCACGGTTCACCGCTGCCACAACTGGTGCACGGTGGTCCGGGACGTGCGGGCGGCGGCGAAGAGCTGGGCGGCCTGCGCGCGGTGAAGCACTATCTTCAGCGCACGGCCATTCAGGGCAGCCCGTCCATGCTCGCCGCGATCGGTAAACAGTGGGTCCGTGGCGCGGAGGTGCAGGAAGATCGCGTTCATCCCTTCCGTAAATACTTCGAGGAGTTACAGCCGGGCGACAGCCTGCTGACCCCGCGTCGTACCCTGACGGAAGCGGATATCGTGAATTTTGCCTGCCTGAGCGGGGATCATTTCTACGCTCATATGGACAAAATTGGCGCGGCGGAGTCGATTTTTGGCGAGCGCGTGGTACACGGTTATTTCCTGATTTCCGCCGCGGCGGGGCTGTTTGTCGATGCCGGGGTTGGGCCGGTTATTGCCAACTACGGCATGGAAAACCTGCGCTTTATCGAGCCGGTCAAGCCGGGTGATACCATTCAGGTGCGCCTGACCTGTAAACGTAAAACGCTGAAGAAACAGCGCACTGCCGAGGAAAAACCCACCGGCGTGGTGGAATGGGCGGTGGAGATCTTCAACCAGCACCAGCAGGCCGTGGCGCTCTACTCCATCCTGACGCTGGTGGCGCGCCAGCAGGGTGACTTCTGACCCACCTCTTTCTTGCCGGGTGTCGCTCCGCTTACCCGGCCTACAACTACCTGACCGGGGTGTGATATCCCCCGGTCTTTTTTTAACCTGGCAAGACTGACAAACAACCTGGCAGATGCAGGCAAACGCTTTTCGTGCGCGCCTGTCAGGATAAGGCTGACACAACACAATAAACACAACAAGATGAGGTCTGCGATGGGAAGCAATTCTTCTTTTTCTGCCCGTAGAACGGCACTGGCCATGGCCGTTGCGCTCTGTTGCGCCTGGCAATCCCCTGTTTACGCTCACGGCAGCGAGGCGCATATGGTCCCGATGGACAAAACGCTTCAGGCGTTTGGCGCGGACGTGCAGTGGGATGATTACGCCCAGATGTTCACCATCGTCAAAGACGGTGCCTTTGTGAAGGTCAAACCCGGCGCAAATACCGCCATCGTTAACGGCAAACCGCTGACGCTCCAGGTGCCCGTGGTGATGAAGAACAATAAGGCGTTTATCCCGGAGACCTTTATCAACGATGTTTTTCAGTCCGGTCTTGATCAGACATTCCAGGTTGAAAAAAGCCCCCACCCGTTAAACGCGCTGACGGCTGATGAAATCAACCAGGCCGTAGCCATTGTGAAAGCCTCTGCGGATTTTAAACCCAATACCCGCTTTACCCAGATTGCGCTGGCGGAGCCAGAAAAGGCCAAAGTCTGGGACTTTGTGCTTAACGGCACGGCGGTGGATGCGCCCCGCCAGGCCAATATCATCATGCTTGATGGTAAACACATCATCGAAAGCCGGGTGGATCTGAAGGAGAAAAAGATCCTTCGCTGGGAGCCGATCAAAGACGCGCACGGCATGGTGCTGCTGGATGACTTCAATACCGTGCAGCAGATCATCAATGAAAGCCCGGAGTTTGCCGCCGTGCTGAAAAAGCGCGGCATTACCGACCCGAAGAAAGTGATCACCACTCCGCTTACCGTCGGCTTTTTTGACGGCAAGGATGGGCTGAAACAGGAAGACCGCCTGCTGAAAGTGATCAGCTATCTCGACGTGGGCGACGGTAACTACTGGGCGCACCCGATCGAAAACCTGGTTGCGGTGGTGGATCTCGAGCAGAAGAAAATCCAGAAGATTGAGGAAGGCCCGGTCGTGCCGGTTCCGCTCACGCCGCGCCCTTATGATGGCCGCGACCGCGTTGAAACGGTGAAAAAACCGCTGGAAATTATCGAGCCGGAAGGCAAGAACTACACCATCACCGGGGATAGGGTGCACTGGCAGAACTGGGATTTTCATCTGAGCCTGGACTCACGCGTCGGCCCGATAATCTCCACCGTGACCTATAACGACAACGGCAAAAAGCGACAGGTGATGTATCAGGGATCGCTCGGCGGCATGATTGTGCCGTACGGCGACCCGGATATCGGCTGGTACTTTAAAGCCTACCTGGACTCCGGCGATTACGGCATGGGTACCCTGACCTCCCCGCTGGTGCGCGGCAAGGATGTTCCGTCTAACGCCGTGATGCTCAACGAAACCATCCCGGATTACACCGGCGCGCCAATGGAGATCCCCAGGGCGATCGCCATTTTCGAGCGTTACGCCGGGCCGGAATATAAGCATCAGGAATTAGGTAAACCCAACGTCAGCACCGAACGCCGCGAGCTGGTGGTGCGCTGGGTCAGCACCGTGGGTAACTACGATTACATCTTCGACTGGGTATTCCACGAAAACGGCACCATCGGCATTGATGCAGGGGCTACGGGCATTGAAGCGGTGAAAGGCGTGCAAACGAAAACCATGCATGATGCCACCGCGAAGGATGACACCCGATACGGAACGCTGATCGACCATAATATTGTCGGTACCACCCACCAGCACATCTACAACTTCCGTCTGGATATGGACGTGGACGGCATCAACAACAAGCTGGTGGCCATGGATCCGGACGTCAAACCGAACACCGCTGGCGGACCGCGCACCAGCACCATGCAGGTGAATCAGTATGATATTGATACCGAACAGCAGGCGGCGCAGAAGTTTGACCCGGGCACCATCCGCCTGCTGAGCAATACCAGCAAAGAGAACCGCATGGGCAACCCGGTCTCGTATCAGATCATCCCTTACGCGGGCGGTACACACCCGGTAGCGTCCGGCGCGAAGTTTGCCCCGGACGAGTGGATTTATCACCGCCTGAGCTTTATGGATAAACAGCTGTGGGTGACGCGTTACCATCCCGACGAGATGTACCCGGAGGGAAAATACCCGAACCGTTCCACGCACGATACCGGCCTCGGCCAGTACAGCAAAGATAACGAATCGCTGAACGACCAGGATAACGTCATCTGGATGACCACCGGCACCACCCATGTCGCCCGCGCCGAGGAGTGGCCGATAATGCCGACGGAATGGGTGCACACGTTACTCAAGCCGTGGAATTTCTTTGACGAGACGCCAACGCTCGGCAAGAAAAAAGAGCAGAAATAACCCACCGACCGGGCGTAATGCCCGGTTTTTCATCTGCTTACTTGCCGAATTATTCTCCCCGATTATAGTTATTGTTACCTCGCTTAATCCTTTTGCATTTCTTGACACACTTTCACCAGGATTCGAAGTCTCCATAAACAACGTCACAGTTTACTGAGAGGTTTTAGGATGAGAATCAATGAGATCGTCAGGAGTCTCGCGCTGGCGGGATGTTTTATTTCGGCCAGTTCCGCCTGGGCCGCAGAAGCACCTAAGGATGCCACCGCAGCAACGCAGCAGGCCAACAACGCACTCTTCAACCAGCTTCCTTTCTCCGATAACACCGATTTTACCAACGCCCACAAAGGGTTTATTGCCCCGCTGCCTCAGGACATTATCAAAGGTGAGCAAGGCAACACCGTCTGGGATCCGCAGCAGTACGCTTTTATCAAAGAAGGCGATAAGGCGCCCGACTCGGTTAACCCGAGCTTATGGCGTCAGTCCCAGCTGATTAACATCAGCGGTCTGTTTGAAGTGACCGAAGGCGTCTACCAGATCCGTAACCTCGACCTGTCAAACATGACCATTATTGAAGGTAAAGAAGGCATTACCGTGGTCGACCCGCTGGTGTCGGCGGAAACGGCCAAAGTCGGGATGGATCTTTACTATAAAAATCGCGGTAATAAGCCTGTGGTCGCCGTTATTTACACCCACAGCCACGTTGACCACTATGGCGGCGTGCGCGGCGTGGTGGATGAAGCAGATGTGAAGTCCGGCAAGGTGAAAGTCTACGCGCCCGCCGGATTTATGGAGGCCGCCGTCGCGGAGAATATCATGGCGGGTAACGTCATGAGCCGCCGCGCCAGCTATATGTACGGCAACCTTCTGAAGCCGGATGCGAAGGGCCAGGTCGGTGCGGGTCTCGGTACCACCACCTCCGCCGGGACGGTGACCCTGATCGCCCCGACCAATATCATCGAGAAAGATGGTCAGAAAGAGGTGATCGACGGCCTGACCTATGATTTTATGCTCGCGCCGGGATCGGAAGCGCCTTCCGAGATGCTCTGGTATATCGAAGAGAAAAAACTGATCGAGTCTGCGGAAGATGTCACCCATACCCTGCACAACACCTACTCCCTGCGCGGGGCGAAAATTCGTGAGCCATTGCCATGGTCGAAATACATCAACCAGGCGATTGTACGCTGGGGTGACAAAGCCGAAATCATTATGGCGCAGCACCACTGGCCGACATGGGGCAACGACAACGTGGTTAACCTGCTGAAAAGCCAGCGCGACCTCTACCGTTACATCAACGACCAGACCCTGCGCATGGCGAACGAAGGGCTGACCCGTGACGAGATTGCCGCCAACTTCAAACTGCCAAACTCCCTGGCCAATACCTGGGCAAACCGTGGCTATTACGGTTCTGTCAGCCATGACGTTAAAGCGACCTACGTGCTCTATTTAGGCTGGTTTGACGGCAACCCGGCGACCCTGGACGAACTGCCGCCTGAAGAAGCCGCGAAGAAATTTGTGGACTATATGGGCGGTGCGGATGCCATCCTGAGCAAAGCGAAAACCGACTTTGAACAGGGGAACTACCGCTGGGTGGCTCAGGTGGTCAGCAAAGTGGTCTTTGCCGATCCAAATAATCAGGCCGCGCGAAACCTGGAAGCGGACGCGCTGGAGCAGCTGGGTTATCAGGCTGAATCAGGCCCGTGGCGTAACTTCTACCTGACCGGCGCGCAGGAACTGCGTAACGGCGTGGTGAAAGGCCCGACCCCGAACACCGCCAGCCCGGATACCGTGCGCGCGATGACGCCAGAAATGTTCTTTGACTATCTGGCGGTGCACATTAACGGTGAAAAAGCGGCGGATGCAAAATCGGTGTTTAACATCGACCTCGGCAGCGACGGCGGTAAATACAAGCTGGAGCTGGAAAATGGCGTGCTGAACCACACGGCGAACGCCGAAGCGAAAGACGCTGACGCGACCGTGACCCTCAACCGCGATACGCTGAATAAAATCATCCTGAAAGAAGTGACGCTTAAACAGGCGCAGGATAATGGCGATATCAAAGTGACCGGCGATGCCGCAAAACTTGATGCTATGCTCGGTTACATGGATAAATTTGAATTCTGGTTTAACATTGTGACCCCGTAAAGGCAGCACTCGCGGGCGGACGTTCCGCCCGCTCAAGGAAAATTCTCTTCAATGGAAAAAAGACATCCAGCCACACCCGAACCCGCGATATGGCCTACCCGTAAATCAATGGTTGTTCACGGGCTGGCCGTGAACCTGCCGTGGCTCGCCTTTGTGAATGCCAGCTTTGCCCTTATGGTCCTGCTGCGCAATTCGTTGTTCGGCCATATCGATGCCCTCCTGCACATCAGCCCCCCTCTGCGGCAGATGATTGACGCCTCCATGCTGGGCGTGGTGATCCTTTCCGTGGCGCTGGTGATCATGGCCTGGCGCCACATCCGCGGCGTCAGCGCCGTTTTGTTTATGTGCAGCCTGCTATGGTCGATAAGTTGTTACTGGTTTATCAACGTGTTACAGCTTCCTCATCCCTGGCCTATATTCGTTACCCTGCTGATGGCCGGTATGACCGCGCTCTATTTTCACCCGGTTGCACTGCTCTGCTTCACCGTTCCGCTATGGGTAAGCCTGCCCGTTGCCAGCATGCTGCTGAATCAGGAAATTAATTATCGCTTTGCCGGGCTGTGGGTGGTGTTCACGTTCATTCTCGTGTGCGGGCGCTATATCCTGTTGAGCTGGTTTGAAGAGGCGTGGCGTCGCAACCAGCAGAATCAGCGTTTAATTTCGCGGCTGGATGCGCTGGCCCATCAGGATCCACTGACGAAAACGGCCAACCGCCGGGCGATGGAGCTGGTGCTGGAAAACGCCGTGGAGCAAGGCAAACGCTTCGCGGTGCTGATGCTGGATGTCGATTACTTCAAACTGTATAACGATACCTACGGTCACCAGGCCGGAGATGCGTGCCTCGCGCGGGTGGCAGAGGTGCTGAACACCTCGGTGCGCACGCCAGAGGATGTGGTTTCGCGCTACGGTGGCGAGGAGTTTGTGGTGATCCTCTTTGACTGCGAAGAAAGCATTGCTGAGAAAGTCGCCGCGCGGATCCAGGCTGGCCTGCGCAACGCAGCCATTCCGCACAGCGCGTCGAAGGTGAGTGAATGTGTGACGGCGAGTATGGGCATTGCAGGCTATACCGCAGGGCTTGCCGGCCCGGAAATCATCGCCCGCGCCGATGCGGCGCTGTACAGGGCGAAGGAGGCCGGGCGGGATCGATGGTCGCTGTAAGTTACGCCGGGTGGCGCTGCGCTTACCCGGCCTACAAAACCAACCTTTTCCTCGATCCCGTAGGCCGGGTAAGGCGTAGCCGCCACCCGGCGTTTTTTTAATACCGCACACACACCGACTTGGTTTCACACCAGCCGTCCAGCCAGTCGGGGCCGAAATCATTGCCCGCGCCGATGCGGCGCTGTACAGGGCGAAGGAGGCCGGGCGGGATCGATGGTCGCTGTAAGTTACGCCGGGTGGCGCTGCGCTTACCCGGCCTACAAAACCAACCTTTTCCTCGATCCCGTAGGCCGGGTAAGGCGTAGCCGCCACCCGGCGTTTTTTTAATACCGCACACACACCGACTTGGTTTCACACCAGCCGTCCAGCCAGTCGGGGCCGAAATCGCGCCCGGTGCCGGACTGCTTCATGCCGCCGAACGGCAGGTTGGCGTCTATCAGCGTGTGGCTGTTCACCCACACTGTTCCGGCCTGTAACCTGTCGGTATACGCCAGCGCTTTACTGATGTTCTGCGTCCAGACGCTGGCCGTTAAGCCATATTCAGTGTCGTTCGCCAGCTGAAGCGCCTCTTCCCCATCGGCCACACGAACCAGGTTCACCACCGGCCCGAAGACCTCTTCACGCGTCAGTCGCAGATGATTATCCGGGTTGACCACCAGCGTTGGCGAAACGTAATAGCCTTTGCCGTCTGGCCCCCGGTTCCCGGCGATCAGCTCCGCATTGTGCGCCTTCGCCTCATCCAGGAACGCCTGAACCTTATCGCAGTGGGCGCGCGACACCAGCGGGTTGATAAACGCCTCCGGCGACATGCCCGGCCCGACGCTCAGGGATTTCACGGCCTGTTCAAACCCGCTGACCAGCGTGTCGAACAGCGGAGCCTCAATATAAATGCGCGAGCTGGCCGCGCAGACCTGCCCCTGGTTCAGGAAGCTGCCGGTCATCAGCCCTTCAATCACCCACGCCGGGTCGGCATCTTTCAGCACGATGGCCGGGTTTTTGCCGCCCAGCTCCAGCGTCACGCCCGTTAGCGTGTCCGCCGCCGCGCGGGCAATCTGCTTGCCCGTCGCCGTCGAACCGGTAAAGCTCACTTTGGCAATGCGCGGGTGCGAGGTCAGCGCCGCGCCACAGACGGCGCCACTGCCGGTCACCACGTTGAACACACCCTCCGGGATCCCCGCCTCGCTCGCCAGTTCCGCCACCCGTAACAGGGTGAGCGGCGTGGTTTCCGACGGTTTGATCACGATGGAGCAACCTGCCGCCAGCGCGGGCATCACTTTCCACATGCCAATCATCAGCGGGAAGTTCCACGGCACAATCCCCGCCACGACTCCCACCGGCTCTTTACGCGTCCACGCCTGATAACGCGCGCCCTGCGGCAGTGGAATCGAGAGATCGAGAGTTTTACCGGCAATTTTGGTGGTCAGCCCTGCCGTGTAGCGCATCCAGTTCAGGGTGCAGCCCACCTCGAAGGCGCGGGAAATGTTAATCGATTTCCCCTGCTCCAGGGTTTCGAGCTGTGCCAGCTCTTCGCCATGCTGTTCCACCAGATCCGCAAACCGCAGCAGGATACGTTCCCGCTCTGCCGGCAGCCGTCCGGCCCAGCTTCGGGCGACAAAGGCGCGCCAGCCAGACATCACCGCACGATCGACATCATCGACGCTGGCATCGGCGGTAGAGGCAATAACCTCTCCGGTCGCCGGGTTGTAGACGTTCAGACGCTTTTCGCTATCGGATGCCGCCTGACGCCCTTCGATCCACAGGCCGTGCTGGCGATCTAAAAACTGCTGCACGCCCGGCAGGATGGCGACATGTGATTCGGACATAGAATACTCCTTCGTTATGCTTCGCAGGGTGTGTATGCAGTCTAAGAGGGGATTCGCATTCCTGCTTTTGTCTGTGTGACATTCGCTTTGCCAGCTGTGACAGGGTCCGCAAATCGTGATAATTCCCGCTTATATCGCTGTAACCGTTGAGTGTTCTTTCCTATAGTCAGCCTCGTAGTCCTGACAAAATGCAACATAAATGCAACAATGCGAAAACAGTGACGGTGCAGCGAGAACATCAATGGCGTGTGCAAGCGAACAGGACAATTTTCAGCAGTGGCTGGCGCAAATTAACCAGGTTTGTGGGCGCTTTGCGGCACGTCCGTTAGAGGGGGCGTTTCTCGGCGAGCTGGAAACCAGCTACACCCAAAGTCTGAAGCTGAGCACGGTGACCGCCGCAGGCGTTAACCTGTTTCGCACCCGTCAGGAGATCAGAAACGGCAACGACGCCTGGTTCTACACCGTGTTTCAGCTGGAAGGCAGCGCCGGAATCGAACAGGACGACCAGCGCGCGATGCTGAAAGCCGGGGATATCACGCTGATTGACGCCTCCCGCCCGTGCTCCATTTACTGGCAGGAGCGTTCCCGCCAGATTTCGCTGCTGCTCCCGCGACAAATCATTGAGCAACACGCGCGTTTTCAGGAAGTGAGATGCGCGCTGCCCCTCTCCCGCAGTCTGCCTACCGTACAGCTGAGCTACCGTCTGTTGCAGGAGAGCATGGGCAATGCCGATCTCAGCGCCAGTGAAAGCGAAGCGGCGCTGGAGGCGATGGTGTGTCTGCTGCGTCCGGCCTTCCAGCAGCATGACGAGGTGCTGCCGCGCAAGGAGCGTCAGTTCCGCCACGTTTTGTCCCTGATTGATGATCATATTCAGTCGGAGGCGTTAAGACCGGAGTGGATAGCCTCAGAGAGCGGCATGTCCGTGCGTAGCTTGTACCGCATGTTTGCCGGGAAAGGGCTGGTGGTAGCGCAGTATATTAAGAACCGTCGCCTCGATTTATGCGCTCAGGCGCTGCGTTCCATCAGCGATGACGAAAAGCTGGCGGGGATTGGCTACAACTGGGGCTTTACCGACCATAGCCATTTTTCCACCGCCTTTAAGCAGCGTTTCGGGGTTTCGCCGGGCGAATACCGCAGGCGTTACCGCTAGCTATTTTTTCAGCCACTTGCCGTTAATTCCCTTCACGTACTCACCCGGCTGCGCGCGGGCCACCAGCTTTTGCCCCGCCATTTTCGCCACCTCGTCGACGGGCAAATTATTACTGTCAGCCAGCTGCTGGTAACTTTCCGTGCGTGCGGCGTTGATACGGTTCACCAGCGCCAGGGTTTCAGCGTCGTGCTGAACGGGCGCAAGATAGCCGCTCAGGGTTTCCCCTACGCGCCCCTGGGCACGCGCATCGTTGAGCGTAAGCGTGGCGGCGTGAACGTTCATCCCCAGCGCCAGTAACATCAGAGCTAATCGTTTCATGACATCCTCAGAACAGATCGCTGCGGGATTTCAGCAGGGCTTCAACGTCTTTATCCACCTTGATATGGATTTCATGCTCGATTTTCACGTTCATGTTGATGGTGATCGGCTCTTTGGGCGCCGCCACTTCAATGCGCGGCGTGCAGCCTGACAGCAGCGCGACGACGGCCACGGTGAGTACACCAGCCCTCTTTTTCATTGTTGTTCCTCACTTTCCTTGCCTGTCGAACCGCGGAGAAGGGGTATCGCCGCATGTTGCTCAAACCATGTTTGCAGATTGTCCCCAAAGCGCAGGCTGCGCCAGAGGGTAAAAATGTTCTCTTCATGGGTGTAATTCAGGTTTACGAAACTGCTTTTGCCCTCGACGCGGCTGGTGCCTTTAATGGCCGCCTGCATGGTTAACACACCCAGATTATCCACATTGAGTTTTGTCCACGACTGCGAAATTTCCATATAGCGGAGCCAGTTGATCGCCGCCCCGGCAACCATGTTGTCTTTCACAATGGCATCCGCCGTGTCCTGGTCGATGCGCAGCGTCATCGGCCCCGGGTTGGTCAGCCAGCCATCTTTAATGATCCATTTTTCATTGTCCAGCCAGAACGGCAGCGCGCCGCTCACCGGGCCGGACATGGCAAACTGCTTCGGATTCACCGCGCTTATCAGTTCGCTGGAGGAAATATTATCCACGCGCAGTAAAGCCGGATCGTGCTGCGGCATTCTCAACTGCTGCATGGTGATTTTCCCGCCGAGCGCTTCCACCTTCACGTTGGTGAGCAGGAGCGGGTTCGCTTCGGTCCAGGGATAATCGCCCTGGAGATCCGCGGTGATATTTCGGGCTGTGACCAGGTTTTTCACCTCGTCGATTCGTAACGTTACCGGCCCGCGCGTGCCCAGCGACCAGGTACCCTGGCTTAAGCGGAACGGCAGAACAAAATCCACGCCGTTGATTTCGTTATCCGGCATCCACGCGCTGCCCGCTTTCAGCACCCCGTGCCCCCCGGCCTCAAACCCCTGATCGGGCGCCGCAGAGAAAGCCACCTGCGCGTACATTTCGCCGCCGCGCAGGGTCATTTTCCAGTCTGGCGGGATCAGCGGCTGAAACACCGTAAGAGACTGTTTTGGCCACCAGGCCTGACCGCGAAGGCGTTCGCCGTCCCAGCGTCCATTCACCTGGACCGGGCCGATGTCGTCCGCATGCAGGTTCCCTTTAAACTGGAACACCGTCGGGTCTGTCCCGTCAACACTGAAGGTCAAAACGGACGGCGGCAGCACGCTTCCGCCTGAAAAGCTTGTTTGCCCGGCGTTAAGCGCGAGCGCGCCGCTAAAGGTGGGGTTATCCGGGTCCCGCGACCAGCGCACCGGGTGATCCAACACCAGGCGCGGCTTGCTGACCAGCATCGTACCGTACTGCAATTTGTCGAACCCCGTGGAAAGATCGGTCAGTTCGATAACGTTGTCGCGCCACTCCCCGGTTCCCCGGACATCCCAGCGCGCGTTCATTGGCGTGAAATTCCCTTTACCCCAGTAGCGCCACTGCCACAAACCGTTGTCCGGTAAAAAGTCGTTAGCCTGGCCGTCCAGATGCAGCTCAAAATCGCCCATTTCGTTTTCATGCGCCCGCAGAATGGCTTGCAGGCGGCCGTCCACGCCCTTCTGCGTGAGCTTCACGCCCGCCAGCGGCCAGCGGATCTCATCGATATCCAGCGAGTCGATGATGCGCCCGCGCGAGCGCAATAAAGCGCCGGGTTCAAACGTAAGCTGCGGATCGTAAAGGCTGCCGGTCAGCATCGCCGGGAGCCTGGCATACAGGATCAGATCGTTTTGCTTGGCTTCCCCGCTCAGGTGCAGCGGCATAGCGCTGTTATCCATACTGAGCGAGCCGGGACCGATATTCAGCACCGCGTTGCCCTTACCCGCATCCCCCTGGGTCAGCACGTTGAGCCGCCCCGTGAAGGTGGCTTTCTCCAGCCCCTGCTGCCAGTTATCCACTTTCAGCCCGACGCGTCCGCTCATTGGCACGCCGGAGGCTAACCAGTTCCAGCGTCCGTCGCTGATGGTCAACTGCTGAGCGGTGATCTGCCACGGTAAATCGAGCAGCGGATCGGGGTTGTCCCGCGCCATGACCACCAGCTGGCCCTGATTGTCCTCCCAGTCCAGATCGGCATCGACCAGCGAGGATAACTGTGGCACGTTAAAGGTCGCGACCGTATGCCCTTTCACCGGCACGCCGTCCGGCACCAGCGGCAGGGTGAATTCACCGACCAGCTTCACGGGCTGCGGCTGATCCGGCAGTTGCACATCGAACTGGCTGATGGAAAGGGTCTGGCCGCGTAACTGCCCCTTAATGCTCACCTGCTCGCCTTTATAGGTGATGTCCTGGCGGGCTGGCGTCAGAGAAGCTTGCAGTTCACCCTCCCACTGCTGCCAGGGAGAAAGGGTAAAGCGATGGATGGTCAGCCAGGTGTTGGGCAGGATGGCCTGCCACTGCGCCAGCGTTTTCGGCGCCACCGTAGATGGCGCCGATTGCGGTAATTTGCTCAGGCAGACAGAGTTAAGTTCAAGTGCGCCAATATCCAGATCCCAGCGGCTGGGGTGTGACAGAGTCACGTTTTCCACGCGGGCAATTTCACACTCTTCTACCAGATAGCGGAGATCGGGGATGATCAGGGCGTGGCGCGTGAGCCGTGGGCTTTTTTCAAACGCGATGCGCGTTCCGACGGGGAGCCAGATCCCGGCGAGCGTGGGTACCCACTGGGCGAGCGTCATCAGCAGCGTCAGCGGCACAAGAAATAGCAGCAGTAATAGCGCGATTGCGGCTTTGTATTTACCCTTCATGGGCAGTTAATATCCTGATTTTGCGAAAAAAATAAGCCGTTCTTGCCGCTCATTGTCGCATGTTTAGCCAGTCAGTTGAAGGTAATGCCATTTTTAAGAGTAGATGCTCTACAATAATTCATAGAACTTATTGATTTCAATGAATTTTGAAAAATTGTAAGATAATTTTAAACATGCTAACGTGGTTCCAAAATCACTGGAGAAAGTCTTATGAAACTCGCGGTATATAGCACAAAGCAGTACGACAAAAAGTATCTGCAACATGTTAACGAGACGTACGGTTTCGATCTTGAATTTTTCGACTTTCTGCTAACTGAAAAGACGGCTAAAACCGCCCACGGCTGCGAAGGCGTGTGTATCTTCGTTAACGACGACGGTAGCCGACCGGTGCTGGAAGAGTTAAAAAAACAGGGCGTGAAATACATTGCCCTGCGCTGCGCGGGCTTTAACAACGTCGATCTCGATGCCGCCAAAGAGCTGGGTCTGAAGGTCGTTCGCGTCCCGGCCTATTCTCCGGAAGCCGTGGCAGAACATGCGGTCGGGATGATGATGTCGCTCAACCGTCGTATTCACCGTGCCTATCAGCGAACCCGTGATGCTAACTTCTCTCTGGAAGGGCTGACCGGCTTTACCATGTACGGTAAAACCGCAGGCGTGATCGGTACCGGCAAAATTGGCGTGGCCGCCCTTCGCATCCTGAAAGGATTTGGCATGCGCCTGCTGGCGTTTGATCCGTACCCAAGCGCCGCTGCGCTGGAGCTGGGCGTGGAGTATGTCGATTTGAAAACGCTCTTCTCGCAGTCTGACGTTATCTCCCTGCACTGTCCGCTGACCCCGGAGAACTATCATCTGCTTAACCAGTCGGCGTTCGACCAGATGAAAGACGGCGTGATGATCATCAATACCAGCCGCGGCGGGCTGATCGACTCTCAGGCGGCTATCGAAGCGTTGAAAACGCAAAAAATCGGCGCGTTGGGTATGGATGTGTATGAGAACGAACGCGATCTGTTCTTTGAGGATAAATCTAATGACGTGATCCAGGACGACGTGTTCCGTCGCCTGTCTGCCTGTCACAACGTGTTGTTCACCGGACACCAGGCGTTCCTGACCGCCGAAGCGCTGATCAGCATTTCGGAAACCACGCTGGGGAATTTGCGTCAACTCGAAAAGGGAGAAGCGTGCCCGAACGCGATAGTGTAAGCCTGGTAACCCGGGTGGCGGCTACGCCCTGCCCGGCCTGTGGATTGCGTTAATTGTAGGCCCGGTAAGCGCAGCGTCACCGGGCTTTTTGGCTTCAATCCTGCCACGCGCAGGATAGTCTTAGCTGACGTTTGCCGCTCTGCTTTATCCAGTGTCCCGAAACAGGTAATAATTTTGATTAAATAAGTTTGATTTTTACCTCATACCCCTCGAGGCCTGTCATGGCTTCACGAGCGATAAACTCAATTTCAGACACTTCCTGCCCTGTTTTTTTACGTAACTCTGAAATTTTTTTGGTTATAAGCGCTGAAATTTCTTCTTCTGCCTTTTGCGTCAGTGCGTCAACGTTCATGTTTACCTCTTGCAACCGTTTACTGTTTCCATTCTCCAGCAGGCGACAGCTAACGATTAACTGCCTTTCACCATAACTGTATGTAAAGAGTAGACTATCTGTGTAACGTATGCAGCCGTCGCATTTAAATATGCATTTAGATTGCATTATTTGAACAAGGTGTTATTGTCCCAAAGCCTTAGAGCACAACACATAAACATAAGAATAGATTTGACTCACACTCGCCCCGCATCAGGGGCATTTTTTTGGTTGTTTGTAAGCAAAAAACCCGCCAGAAGCGGGTTTTTGAGTTATTCGAGAAAATTATTTAAAGACTTCTGCGACGGCCTGGAAGTTAGGGCCATGCTCGCGGGCAGCGATAATGACGTAGTATTTCCCGCCCTTCTCGTCTGCCAGTTTGGAGAGTTTTTGATGAAGATCTGAAGGTGAGGAAATTTGTCCACCTGAAGCCCCTACAGATACATTACCAAGGTATTCAAGTTTGAAGTGGTGCGCTTCATCCTTGGAAATCATATCTGCCGCAGATGCGCCGAAGCTTACTACTGTTAAAGCCAATACACTCCCTAATAGTGCTTTTTTCATATCATTCCTCCTGTTGATGAATCTATATATTTAACATTAGCAGCAAATATGTAAATGATCCGTATCAATATTGTAGAAGGATTGAGCATCACGACCAGCCATTACTGACCTGAACAGCGGGTACAGCAGGTTCATCTACTATACTGACCTGTGCAGTCGTCATTTATCTGCCGGTTGCGCCTGAAGCAACCGAAACTTACCTGTACCATGACCATCAGGAGAACAATATGCATACGAGTAAAACCCTGAAAAGGCTGCTAGCCGTATCAGCAGTTGCAGCAATGTTCAGCACCGTTGGCGTACAAGCCCAGACAACCAGCGCCGCGCAAACTCAAACTGCGGGCCAGGCTCAACCGGACGCCAGACTCAGCTCCGGCGACGAGAAAGCATTGAAGGACATGGCGCAGGCCAATATCAACGAAGTTGCCGCCGCCAGGCTCGCCCTCGACAAGGCCCAAACCAGTGAAGTGAAAACATTCGCCCAGAAAATGGTCGACGATCACGGCGCCGCGCTGACCAAAGTCAAGACCGTTGCCCAGAAAAAGGGCGTGGAGCTGCCGACCGAACCAGACGCCGCGCATAAAGCCCTGAACTCAAGGCTGGAAAACCAGCGCGGTGACGCTTTTGACAAAATGTATATGGAATATGCTGGCGTGAAGGACCACGAGAAGGTGCTGTCGAAGCTTAAAAGCGACGCCAGTAAAATCGACGATCCAGATGTGAAGGCTCTGGCCAACGAGCACACTCCGGTCGTTGAGCAGCATCTGAAGTCCGCCGAGCAGATGTCAGCGCGTGCTGGCGCATCAGCCGATAAATAACGCGTCGGTAAAACAACTACTGCAAAATAAAGTGGGGCCCGCAGGCCCCACGCTTATTTCCCCTTCCTGCTGAATTATTCCGGCAAGGCGTAGACCACCACCTGATCGCCCACCTGATCCTTCAGGATCGTATTCCCGCCAGCCACGAAGGCCACATACTGGCGACCTTTATATTCATAGACGGACGGGTTCGCTACCGCCGGAGCTTCGGCCTGATCGGACCACAGCTCTTCACCGCTCTCTACCGAGTAGGCACGCACTTTGGCATCCATTGAGGCACCGATGAAGATCACGCCGCCCGCCGTCACTGCCGGACCACCAATGGTAGGCGAACCCCAGCTTTCCGGCATGAAGAAGCCATACTGCTGGGAGGCGCCAACCGGACGACGCCATTTCACATCGCCCGTGTGCATGTCCAGCGCCACGATTTCACCAAACGGCGGTTGCCAGCACGGCATGCCAAGCCAGTTGCTCGCCACCAGCAGACGCATACCGTACGGGGCGCCTTCCTGTGGGGCAAAGCCGCTTTCGTTGCCGGAGTCTTTGTCTGCGTTATCGTAATCCTCACGGCTGTACAGCTTCACGTACTGGACGATATGCGAGGTGTTGACGATGGCGATCTGTTTTTGCGGATCGAACGCCACCCCACCCCACTGGACGCCGCCGGCGCTATCGGGATAGGTGAGCGTGCCTTCGCCTTTGGTGGTTGGCGGGGTATACATTCCTTCATAGGTCAGGTTATCCCACAGACGGGAGCACTGGCCGCCACCGACGATATCCGCCAGCTTCCAGATTTCCGGTTTTTTCGACTGGTCGAGCAGCGGCGCGGGTTTGGTCGGGAATGGCTGCGTGGGCGAGAGAACTTCGCCCTGGACCGAACCATCACCCTGCGGAACCGGACGTTCTTCGATTGGCCATACGTCCTCCCCCGTCAGGCGGTTAACCACAAACAGGAAACCCTGCTTGGTGGCCTGCACCAGCGCCGGGATCTGCTTGCCGTCTACGGTGATGTCCATCAGAGTCGGGGCGGAGTTGATATCGTAATCCCAGACGTCGTGGTGTACCCACTGACGTGACCAGACCACTTTACCGGTGTTGATGTCCAGCGCGGTGGTCGAGGTGCCAAGCGGAATAGCGTCTACGCGGTTGCCACCCCAATAGTTGGGAGACGGCGATGAGACCGGGAGATAGACCAGCCCGTTAGCCTCATCGGCGGACATGTGCGTCCAGACGTTGGCGGTACCGGTACGCTTGCGGATCTCTGCGGGGATCGCCTCAAAGGTCCACTCAAGCTTACCGGTCTGGGCGTTGACTGAAAATACGGTGCCCGGAGGGGCTTCGGCATAGGCCCAGTCCTTCCCGGCCCAGCCCACCAGCAGATGGTTGCCGACAACGGTTGGCGGTTGCAGGACAGAGAGCGGATACTTCGCGTTAACGGTGTTCCACTGGTTCAGATCCAGCACGCCGTTGTTCGCAAAGCCGCTGCACGGTTTGCCTGAATCGGCGTCCAGCGCAAAGAGCTTGCCGTCAACGGTGCCCATATAGACCATCTTCTGGCATGCCTCACCTGTCACCGGATTTTTGGCCTGCCAGTAGGAAACGCCGCGATTTTTCAGCACCGGCTGGGTCAGCGCCTTGCGCGACGATTTGGTGTCATAGTGCCACTTCTCTTTACCCGTCCCCGGATCCAGCGCAATCAGGCGATCGAATGGCGTGCCGATGTAGAGCGTATCGTTGGCGAAAATGGGCGTTGCGGACCAGACGGTAGCTGGCGTATCGCCTTTACCGTCCGAGACGTCGCCGGTATGGAACTCCCAGACTTTCGTTAATTTCCCGACGTTATCCGCCGTAATTTGGGTCAGGGGACTGTATTTCTGCGCGTTAAGCTGGCCGTGGAAGCTGTCCCAGGTGGCGGTGCCGGGCACCAGCGGCGTCGCTGGCTGGCTGGCCGAGGCGACTTTCTTTCCATCACCGCTGCCGGTTGAGGCATCGCCGGTGGTTTTTGTGGTTCCGGGCGCCTGCTGATCGGCCGCATCAATGTTCAGTGATTCCTGTGTCCCCTGAGAGGCTTCAGCGGCCTTATCCTGCGCCTGTAGCGCGAGCGGAGCGACCAGCAGCGCCAGCGCCGTCATGCTGACTTTTATGAAGGGATAATGCTTATCGTTGTGCACGGGCGGCTCCTCAGCTTCTGACGGGATGGTTGTAACGAGCGGAATGGCTGCTCAGCATAATCAGACCAATCAGGCCGACCACCATGGCTGCCGTTATGATGTACTGGTGCAGCAGCGCGGCGGCGAAAGCAATACCCGCCAACACCACCAGGGTGACAATAATCAGAAAAACGCGCGCCCCACGACGCGATGCCGCACGTAACATAAAGGTCAGTATCGCCAGCACTACGCTGGCAATGACCACGCCCAGTGCGCCAATGGTGCCAGTGACGCCGGTAAGCGGCGTCCACCAGGCGTATAGCGCCACCGCAAAGGCTATTATCGCGGTCAGCAGCAGCAAAATGCTACCGACCCGCGAGGATTGAGAATGCAACATACCAGGAAACCCCCTCTAAAATGCAAAATTGACCATTATTAAGGCGTTTTCGTGAATATATACCCCTGCTGCCCGCCGCTATTAAGGGAACGCGACGTGTGGAGCGGCGACCTATTTCACTAAACGTAACTGAGTATAGAAGAGGATTTTCTTATGGGGCGTTTAATAGCAGGCATACGACGTCCTGAACCCCTTCGCCACCATAAAGAGAGCGTTATGTTACAAGACGGTTCGAAAGCTACGAGCGGGTTACGCGATTGTCTACATTCTGTTTTTTAATTTCAGGCATAACGGGATAATTTCACGCCCAATAAAATAATTAAACAAGCCCCCCTTCAATATGATGGCGCCTTATGGTACTTAATAAAACAGGGTGTTTATTCTTTAATTAACAGACGTGCAGGCAGGGAAAGTCAGTCGTTATTTGTTCGTTAATTTAACAAATCCCTTTCTTAATTAACCGCCTGTTAAAGCATCGTCAAAGAATAACGATAGTTATTGCAGGCATACACATAAGGTTTTCGGTATGCAACATCAAACCCCTCCCACCCGTGACGTGATGGCGCAGCGACGACTACAGACAGATAAAAACTAAATAAGTCGTCGCCCCTCTAACAACGCGGTAAAATATGATGAATAAAGCCACAACTCTCTCAGCTAATATTACAACACGCTCTAACTGGCACTGGCAGGATAATATCTGGACGCTGGGCCTTTATGGTACAGCCGTCGGAGCGGGAACACTGTTCCTTCCCGTGGAAATCGGCACCCGTGGTCCGGTTATTTTTCTGGTTATGCTCCTGCTGGGGCTGCCGTTATCCCTGATCCCCCATTTACTCCTTTGTCGTGTGTATATGCGTGAAGAGAAGACTGAAAACGGCACGTTGCCGATCTTCGGCTCCTTCTTCAGCGGACGGGGTGAAAAGCTGATCACCCTGTTCTATTGTGTGACCTTCTTCCCGGTAACCCTGGTTTACGGGGTGGCGCTGATTAATGCGCTGAGTAATTTACTGGTGGAGCATCTGCATATTACCGCCATCAGCCGTGGGCCATTGTCGTTTATCGTGGTTGCTGCGCTGTATGTGGTGCTTAGCAAGGGCCGGGACAGAGTCGTGGCCATTATGAGCGCACTGGCGCTGCCGTTCGCGGCATCTGTACTGCTGATCGCCGTATCACTTATCCCGGGATGGCATCTGTCTAACCTGACCGATACGGCCGCTGAAATGACCGCCACGCCGCTGCCGGTAACGCTGAAAAATATCTGGCTGACGCTGCCGCTTATTACCTTCTCGTTTTGCTGTGCGCCTATGGTCTCCCCGCTGAGCTCTTACTACCGGGAGAGGAAAGCGGAGGGTGAGAAAAAGGCACCGTTCGTGATCCGTATCGCCTACTTAGCTATCTTCGCCAGTATCCTCTTTTTCGTGCTGAGCTGCGTGCTGGGGATCCCCCATGACAACTTTGTGCGAGCGAAGGCGGAAAACCTGAATGTGCTGTCGGTGATGAAGGGAAACGGTGATTTCAGCCTGATTTACCACATTGCCCCGCTCATCGCTATCATCGGTATGACGAAATCCTTCCTCGGCGTAGGTCTGTCGGTCGCACAAACGTTTGGTCAGTTGGCTGCCAGCGTATCCGGCAAAAAGGCCAACGCCAGCAAGCGGCTGGCCTCTCTGGCGCTGTTCCTGCTGACCTATGGCATTGTTTATGCCAATCCGGATGTGCTCAGCCTGATTGAAATGTTCTGCGGACCACTGATCGCGGTGATCCTGTTCCTTATCCCGGCGTACCTCATATACACCCGCCCCTCGCTGGCAGAGCTTCGCGGCGTGACGGTGTTTTTGGTCGTATTGGGGGGGCTGGCAACGCTGTCTGCATTGCTCTGGACAATGCTTTAGTCTGAACGCCGTTTGACTGTACCCATATACAGTAGTATTTTACGTTCAGGCTGAATCACATGCGTAATATCCATAAGGTAAACAATCATGTTTGTGGAACTGGTTTATGACAAGCGAAACGTACAGGGGCTGGAGGGAGCCAGGGAAATCATTCTGGCCGAACTGACAAAACGCGTGCACCGGATTTTTCCTGATGCCAGCGTGACGGTTAAGCCAATGCAAGCGAACGGCCTGAACAGCGACGCCAGCAAAAGCGACCGTGAAAAGCTCAACCGCATGCTTGAGGAGATGTTCGAAGAGTCGGACATGTGGTTAATACAAGAGTAACCGGGCGCAAAGCCCGGTTCTGGCTTCGGGAGACAAAGAGCATACAACGTTAACTTTGCGTAATTTCTTCCGCTATCGCGACGTACCGATTTACGCCTCCATAGTTCCCACAGCATAATCCCACCGATCCGATTGTAAGACATATCCAGCGCGCGCCACATTTTCTTCCTGCCCTGTACTCTCAGTCTGACTGACTGGAGGTTTCTGTGTGTGGCCTTTTATGAAGAATCCGGTTTGGGGTTATTCGAGGTAGCCCGCTGAAATGGAAACGTGAGCAAGCTCATCCGCTATGAACGAGGAACGGACGATCTAAGGGGTGTTCATTTCCTGGCCATTCGTTTGCCAAGAGCAAAGCAGACCATTGGCAGGGGAAGCGTCACTACCAGCAGCATCCATAGCAAAGTATATACTGTGTCCACCCCGTCATTTTGCAGATTGGTATACAGCTTTACCGGTATACCCTGCGGGAAATAAGCAAAGATCATCACGATCCCGAACTCGCCTACCGCGCGAACCCAGGCGAGTGTTACGGCAGAAGCCAGCCCAGGCAATGCCAGGGGTAAGGTAAGAAAACGAAAGCGGTTCCAGGGAGAAGCTCCCAACGTTTGTCCCGCTTCAAGAATATTTTTGGGAACAGTGGCAAACGCCGAACGCGACACCACGATAAAATAAGGCAAAGCGCCGTAAACCTGAGCCAGCACAAACGCCGCCGGATTATTTACCAGCGTAGCTCCCAACAGTGAAAGCCAGCGGCCAATCACGCCATAAGGCCCGAAAGCCGAAACCAGCAAAATCCCCATTGCCAGCGGTGGCGTCAGCAGAGGGATCATCACCAGCAGTTCACCGATCAATCGTTTTCGACCCGTGGCTTGTGACAGCCACCATGCCACCGGCATGCCGATAAGAATGATAATTCCGAGTGCCAGCACACCCAGTCCCATAGAGACGGCAATGGCGCTGTCGTCGCGCCAGGCCAGCTTCAGATGATGCCAGGGCGTGACGCTAATCAGCGTGATAAAGGGGATACTTAACAGCAGGATAGCGGGCAGAGATAACCACCCCGCCACCCAGCCCGATTTTCTTAGCGGGCGTATAAGCTGTCTCCTATAGGTTCGGCGTAGCCAAACGCTTTGAACAATTTCTGCCCCTCGGCGCTTTGCATGAACGATACGAACTTTTGTCCCTGTTCTACACCATTCGGCGCGTTTTTCAGCACTGCCGCATAGAACACCATTGGTTGAGTGTGCAGGATTTGATCCTGGCCTTTGCTGTCTTTAATGGTAAAACTGACGGTGTCATACCACTGTTTCGTCATCGCCGGGTTGCTGAGGTTTATTTCATCCGGCAGCGCGACATACGGCAAATGCGCTGAGCGAACTTCACTCTCGTATCCCGCTGCTGCATCCACCTGACCGCTTTCCAGACGCGCCAGCAGCCCTCCTTCCTGATGAGTCTGCTGTGGGTTTTGCAGCGAGCCTAAAATTTTATCGGTGATGCCCGGCATGTTGTAATACTTTTCCGCCAGCATCAGGCTAAACACAATATTCTGGCCTTTTGGGTCGACATAAGGATCGGTGCGGCCAAATGAGACATCTTTCTGCGTCAGCAGAGTCAGCCACGAGCCGTCTTTCTTTCTGTTGGCCTGTTCAAACTGCGCTGCATATTTACCCTCAGGACTGTAAGCGACCACCATGCTGGTACTGGCGACAGGGACCGCCTCATCTATCAGCCCGGCGTCTTTGAGAATTTGCATCGGTCCCGGGGTGATGGAGACAAACACATCGGCCTCAATTTTGTGGCTTGCCAGCAGGCGTGCCATCCCGTATGCACCCTGGCCCTGCCCCTGATAGCCGTCGTTATTTGCTCTGGAAAAAGCCGGACCTAACCCCTGGTCCATTACTTTGCCCATGGAACCGGCATAAGTCACCCTGATATCCTTTGCCAGCGCCATGGATGGCATTTGCAGCAGCGCAACCGCCACCAGCACAACCTGCATTCGTTTCCTGGCCATAAACACCCTCTCGTTATATATTCGTTTATATATCGAATTTTCCAGAAAAATCACCGCAATGACAACCTCCTCAAGCGCGCCGTTGATGCAAGGTTGAATAAAAGGAAATCGGTCTGGGTGGTGCATGGTCGACTTAGTCAGATGTTGTCATCCAATTGTGGGCAATTGTTCATGAAACATGCTGCGTAAACTCCTCGTGGCTTTGCTTAGAAGAATCTTGAACTCATTGTCATCAATGTCTTTTGCACAGTTGTAGCCCAACTCGCTATATAGATAGATACATAGTGATTAAATAACTTGAGGAGTTGTGTATTGCTCAGGATTCCCCTCGAGTCTGAGGGCGTCCTGTTCATTGAATATTTACGCTTTTGCGTCTGGCTGTTTTACTGCATATCCAACATACGTCTTCTTTAACTGGCCCAATGTTTCAGGCACCAGGCTCGTCACCCGTTCAAACCGGCACTTTATTCGTTACCAGGATGGCAATGGCATGGCGGCCATCGCCGTGTCGTTGCCGCTGGTGGGGCCGAAGCGCATTTCGGAACAGGTGATGGCCAGGATAGCGATAAGCTGATTAGATCAGAATGTGTAACTCATGCTTACCGAGACGCTACGCGGTTCGCCATAGACGGCAGAGTCATCAAGGTATGAGTAGTATTCGCGGTCGAACAGGTTACGAACGTTTGCCTGCACCGCCAGCTGTTTCGTCAGCTGATACTGCGCGAACAAGTCGACGAGCGGATAGCTGCCCTGATAGAGGCGCTGCGTCTCGCCGTCCGGACCGGTGACATCTTTGTACACCTGATTCTGCCAGTTCACGCCGCCGCCTACGGTCAGATCCGGAAGCGCCGGGACGCGGTAACGGCTGAACACCTTAAGCTGCGTCTGCGGCGCAAAGCTGTTGAAGCGGCCATCTGAATCACGGGCAACATAGCGGGTCGCGCTGAAGGTAAGCTGTAGATTGTCGGTAACGGCACCGTTCACCTCAAATTCCGCCCCTTTGCTCACTGCGCCTTTGGTTGCCCGATAAGCTTGTTCGCTGGATCCATTAACGAATACCCCGCTGATTTCCTCCCCCGCGTTCTCCTGTTCTATGCGGAATACGGCAACGTTGGTGGTCAGTCGACCGTCCATCCAGTCTGCCTTCAGGCCGGTTTCATAATTTTTACCGGTGACGGGAGAGAGCCATGCACCCTCTTTCGTGCGTTTGGTTTGCGGGGCAAAAATTGAGGTATAGCTGGCGTAAGCGGAAAGGCTGTCGTTGATGTCATACACCAGCCCGCCGTAAGGGGTGGTGTTGTATTTACGCATATCGCCGCTGCTGCCATCTGAGCTGTACTGGGTATAACGTGCGCCAACGATTAGCGACAACGGATCCGCCAGCGACAGGCGTGCCGCCGTATACGCCGATTTTTGCCGCACGATATCATCCGCATTTTGATACCAGTCGCCCCACTCCGGCTCGGCCACGCTGCCGTCCCAGCTGTTGTTGAAGATGCCAATCTGAGCACTGTCCATTGGCCCGTCTTTGCTGAAGGTAGCATTGTGCTGTCGGCTATAGTTGGCTCCGGCCATCAGCTGATGTTGACGCCCGAGAAGTTCAAAAGGCCCGCTGGCGTAGGCATCAAAGGCGTCCAGAGTGCGCTTGCCGCGATCCTTACTACCCCAGCCTGATGCGCCTTCTCCGGTGGTGGCGTCCGGATTGCCCATCACATAAAGCAGGGTATCATTGAACGTTTGCTCGCCGTGGGTTCCATTGAAACGCACCGACCAGCCGTTATCCCAGTTGTGGGTGAGGTTAGCAAAAACTTTACGCGACTCAACGGAGTATCCCGTCCAGTCTGCCGAGGTATTGACGTTGCGATCGTAATGGGTACGGCTGCCGTTACTGTACAGGCTGGGTAATCCGCCCCAGGTCGGGTTGGCTGTGTTTGTTTGCTGATAGTCCCAGCCCAGCGAGGCCGTCGTGTGTTCCGTTACATCGCCTTCAATGACGCCATAGAGAAATTTCTTGCGCTTGCCATATCTGTCAAGCCAGCTGTCCTGATCCTGATAACCTGCCACGACGCGCCCACGCAGGCTGCCGTCGGAATTGAGGGGCGCGGAGATGTCGCCCACATAACGCTGTTTGTTCCAGCTTCCGTAACTTGCGCTGACGTTGCCCCTGAAGGTTTTACTGTCGGCACGTTTACGCACCATGTTCACCGTTGCTCCCGGATCGCCAGCGCCGGTCATCAGGCCGTTTGCGCCACGCACAATCTCTATACGATCATAAATGGCAGTATCTTCCTGCGCATCGCCAAAGTTCCACGCGTCGCCCATTGATGTGGGGATCTCATCGTAGGCGAAATTGGTGATTTCAAAGCCGCGGGAAAAGTAGCTGGAACGCTCGCTATCAACCTGCTGCGACGAAACGCCGGTGGCATTGGTAAGTACCTGGTCAATGGTTTGCAGGTCTTGATCCTGCATACGCTGGCGCGTCACGACGCTGACTGACTGGGGGATATCGCGCGGGGTCAGCAGCATTTTGGTGCCTGAACGCGTGGTTTTTACCGCATAATCCTGCTGCGAGTCGGCGCTCCCGTTCCCGTCACCGTAGACAACCATCTCTTGTTCTTGCGTATTTTCATCCGCCTGTGCCGGGTGCATGACGGCGGACATTGCCAGCGCAAGCAGTGAAAGTGAGAAGGAAGCAGGAATTAACCCTGCGGGCGCTTTCGCGCGATTAGCCCTGCCTTTAAAAATCATCATGTTACCTGTCTGTTGTTGTCGTTATGTGCAAATCATTCATCCAAATAAGAATGGAAATGATAATTATTTGCTTTATTATGCACAGGTAATTTTGTAAGTTAAATGTAAATAAATGTATATTTATCAAAATCAGCGCGGCTCGCGCATGACAGGAACAAAAAATGAACACATTCCATTGGCTAAAAGGAAAGACATGGGGCTTAAGCATTCTTACCGCGGCGTTAACCCTGAGCGCAACGGCGTCAGCAGCCCTCCCGGGTTCGGCTGAGCTCAAGCAGCGCGAACTCGCTGACGGTCTGTATGAGATGGTTTACTCCCCAACGGCAAACGCGTTGTACGTTGCGAGCGCACAGAGTTTCAAAAACGTCAACGGCGGGGTGCTCTATAAACTGGATCCCACAACGCTTGCCACGCAAGGTGAAACCCACACCGACCTGAAAAACTTCGGCATGGCAGCGGACGATAATGGCAAGGTCTACTACACCACCAACACCCTTGATGGCGGGGTATCGAAAGTGGACGTGCAAAGCGGCAAGGTGCTACAGCGCCTGATGTTTGAAGGCAAAGACAAGGATGGCGACCCGGTTGGTGCGCGTGAAATCCTCTTCCACAAGGGACAACTGTTTATCGGCGGCGTTGCCGACCCTGGGTTTATCTCCGTGGTTGATGCCAACACCATGACGCTAAAAGCCCGAATCGAAAATGCCGGGAAATGGGTGACGGGGATTATTTATTCGCCGCTGACAGACCGCCTTTATGCCGCCAATGGCGGCGGTGAAATTCTGGTGATTAACCCGGAGACGTATAAAATCGAACAGCGCTGGACGCCGGGAGATAAAAAAGCGTATTTGTTCCTGAATATGGCAGAAGATCCGGCCACCGGGCGCCTGTTCGTGACTGATGATTCAAAAGCCAAAACCACACTGGTATTTGATGAGCGCAGCGGGAAAGTTATCAAGCGTCTTAAAGGCGATGCGCTGGGAATAAAGTTTAACGCTGAGCGCAACGAAATTTTCATCACTCAGCGCGAATCCAGGAAGGTGTTGCAGCTTGACGCCGGGAGCTATGCTGTGAAAAACAGCTGGACGTTCACCAGCCATCCCAACAGTCTTCTGGTAACACCGGACGGTAAAACGTTATACGTAACCGTGAAGCAGGACTTCAATGACGACAACACGACGAAAGGCCCGGATAGTGTGGTTCGTATTTCATTAAATTAAACAATATACAGCCATCCTGTGAGGGATGGCTGACTTATAAAGGTGGACGCTGAAGCAGTATATTTAGTCCGGCCAACGGATAAAGCCGGGTTAAAGCGCCAGATGTTCTAAAGTCGCGGGGATCCTTACTGGGTAAAAGTAAAGGTGTAGCTACGTGAAGCTGGCCCCTATCCTCCTGCAAATTTCGCAGAATTAAGGATTCATTTTGGGAAAGAAAAAACCGGGCCTCGCGCCCGGTTCTGTTCCCACACTAAAAAGCCTTACGCACTCAATCCGCGATTCTCCAGCATCGGTTCGATCTTCGGATCGTGCCCGCGCCAGTTCCGGTAAAGTTCAGCTAAATCAGTGCTGTTGCCGCGGGACAAAATCGCCTCGCGGAATTTCTGTCCGTTTTCGCGCGTCAAACCGCCCTGTTCGACAAACCACTGATAGCCATCGTCCGCCAGCATCTGCGTCCAGAGATAGGCGTAATACCCTGCCGCGTAGCCGCCGCCGAAGATATGGGCGAAATAGCTGCTGCGATAGCGCGGCGGTACGGCGGGAAGATCCAACCCCTCTTTTTTCAACGCGGCGGCTTCAAAGGCTTCCACGTCTTCAACGGGCTCCTGAATGCCGTGCCAGTTCATATCCAGCAGCGCGGCGCTCAATAGCTCCGTCATGTCATAACCCTTATTAAACTGGGTCGCATTGAGCATTTTTTCCCGCAGCGCATCCGGCATCGGTTCGCCTGTTTGATAGTGACGAGCAAAGTGTGCAAACACCTGGGGATGGCTGGCCCAGTGTTCATTGATTTGCGAAGGAAATTCAACGAAATCACGCGGCGTGTTGGTGCCTGATAGCGTGACATAGCGCTGGCTGGCAAACAGGCCATGCAGCGTATGGCCAAACTCGTGGAACAGGGTAATCACATCATCCCAGGAGATCAGCGCGGTCTGCCCGTTCGCCGGTTTTTGATAGTTGCAGACGTTATAAATCACCGGACGCGCGGCAAACTCATAAGACTGCTCAACAAAATTCCCCATCCACGCGCCGCCCGCTTTGGAATCACGCGCGAAAAAGTCGCCGTAGAACAGCGCCATGCCTTCACCCGTGTGGTCGAAAATCTCCCACACGCGAACATCCGGGTGGTAAACCGGAATATCGAAACGCTCGACAAAGCGGATACCGAACAGCTGCGTGGCGGTCCAGAATACGCCATCTTCCAGCACGGTATTGAGCGCGAAATAGGGTTTGATCTGCGACTCATCCAGCGCGTATTTCGCTGAGCGCACGCGTTCGGCATAAAACGCCCAGTCCCAGGCCTGTACCGTAAAACCACCCTGCTCGTCGTCGATGACCTTCTGAATATCCGCCTGCTCCAGCGCGGCCCTGCCGCGTGCCGCAGGAACTATCCCGCGCATGAATTCGAGCGCGGCTTCCGGCGTTTTCGCCATCTGATCGGCAATGCTCCAGCTCGCATAGTTGTCAAAGCCGAGCAGCTGCGCCTGTCTTGCCCGCAACGCGGTAAGCCGACGGATCAGCTCGCGCGTATCGTTTTCGTCGCCTTTCTGAGTGCGTTCCCAGCCCGCGCTGAACAACTTTTTACGGGTCTCGCGCAACGACAGCGCCGCCAGCGCGGGCTGTTGCGTGGTATTCAAAAGCGGGATCAGCCAGCGATCCTTCAGCCCTTTTTCTGCGGCAGCGTGAGCCGCGGCAGCCACCTCCTCCGCACTGAGCCCGTCAAGCTGGTGAACATTGTCCACCACCAGCCCTCCCGCCTTGTTCGCCGCCAGCAGGCGCTGGTTGAACTGGCTGGTCAGGGTGGCGGCTTCGGTATTCAGGGCTTTCAGCTCGGCTTTTTCATCGGCGTTCAGACGCGCGCCAGCAAGAACAAAGTGCTGATACATCTCCTCCGTCAGTCGTCGGGATTCGGCATCCAGCGCCTCGCGATCCTGCCAGACGGCTTCCACGCGGGCGAAAAGCGTATCGTTTAGCCAGATATCGTTCGCCAGCCCGGCCAGTTCGGTGGAGAACTGCTCGTCCAGTGCCTGAAGATCATCGTTGGTGTGTGCGGACGTCATGGCGAAGAACACGCTGCTCACGCGCGACAGCATGGCCCCGCTCTTTTCCAGCGCCAGCACGGTATTGTCGAAGTCCGGCGCGGCGCGCTGCGCGATAATCGCGTCAATGTCTGCACGCTTCAGGCGCATTGCTTCATCAAATGCCGGACGATAATGGCTGTCGTTAATCGCATCAAAACGTGGCGCCTGATAAGGCAACAGGCTAATTTCAAAAAAAGGATTGTTGACCGACATCGTTTACTCCTGAGCACGGTATTTCTCCCCAGAGTAGGCCAGCCTGCGCCGGCCTGCAATGGCGTCATACAAATGTTGCCTTAACGACGTGCCGGAGAGCGTGCTATGTTAGTACAACACAAAAAGCGTTGAGGAACAGTGAGATGATTATTTTAGTTACCGGGGCGACAGCGGGTTTTGGTGAAAGCATCACGCGTCGCTTCGTCGCCAACGGACACAAAGTGATTGCAACAGGGCGTCGTCAGGAGCGTTTGCAGGAGCTAAAAGACGAGCTGGGTGACAGCATTCTGACCGCGCAGCTGGACGTGCGCAACCGCGCCGCCATCGAAGAGATGATTGCCAACCTGCCTGCCGAATGGCGTGAAATTGACGTGCTGGTCAATAACGCTGGCCTGGCACTGGGCATGGAGCCTGCCCACAAAGCCAGCGTGGAAGACTGGGAAAACATGATCGACACCAACAACAAAGGGCTGGTGTACATGACCCGCGCCGTGCTGCCGGGCATGGTTGAACGTAACCGTGGCCATATCATTAACATCGGTTCCACCGCCGGAAGCTGGCCTTACGCGGGCGGCAACGTCTATGGCGCGACCAAAGCCTTTGTCCGCCAGTTCAGTCTGAACCTGCGCACCGACCTGCACGGAACCGCGATCCGCGTGACCGATGTTGAACCGGGTCTGGTAGGCGGAACTGAATTCTCCTACGTGCGTTTCAAAGGCGACGACGCGAAAGCGGATAAAACCTATGAAAACGCGAATGCGCTGACGCCGGAAGATATCACCGAAACCGTCTGGTGGGTCGCGAATCTGCCGAAGCATGTCAACATCAATACGGTTGAGATGATGCCCGTCAGCCAGACCTATGCCGGACTCAGCGTGCATCGCGGTTAATTTACCCTGCCCGGCCTGCGGGCCGGGTATGTGATGGCAGGGAAAAGAATGGTAGTATGTTCAGGTTAACTCTCTGAGAAATCACAACCCATGGCCGCTGAATCGCAACTTAATCCTACCCAGCCCGTTAATCAGCAAATATATCGCATCTTACGCCGTGATATTGTTCGCTGCCTGATCCCACCGGGAACGCCACTCTCAGAAAAAGAGGTTTCGGTACGTTTTGACGTTTCCCGTCAGCCCGTACGTGAGGCGTTTATTAAGCTTGCAGAAAACGGCCTTATTCAGATCCGCCCTCAGCGCGGCAGCTATGTAAATAAAATTTCGCTTTCGCAGGTACGGAATGGCTGTTTTGTTCGCCAGGCCATCGAGTGCGCCGTGGTGCGTCGCGCCGCGTCGCTCATCAACGATAACCAGTGCTACCTGCTGGAGCAAAACCTGCATCAGCAACGAATCGCCATCGACCGCAAACAGTTAAACGACTTTTTCCAGCTGGACGACGAGTTCCACCAGAAACTGGCGCAGATCGCCGAGTGCCAGCTCGCGTGGGATACCGTCGAAAACATCAAAGCTACCATCGACCGCGTGCGCTACATGAGCCTCGACCATGTTTCTCCGCCAGAGATGTTGCTGCGCCAGCATCATGATATTTTCAGCGCGCTGGAAAAACGCGACGTGGAAGCCGTAGATAAAGCGATGACGCTTCACCTTCAGGAAATTAGTGAGTCAGTTCAGTTAATTCGCCAGGAAAACCGCGAGTGGTTCAGCGAAGAATAAAACCTCGCCGCCCCCTTTCGGTTGCGGCGAAGTAATTAGCGGACCACTAATACCGGAATAGTGGCGTAGCGCAGAATAGTTTCAGCATTTGAACCCAGCAGATGGCTTGTAATGCTCGGATTTTTTGATCCGATAACAATGACATCATATTTCCCCTCTTTGCTGAGCTTGATGATTTCATCGCGTACGTTTCCGAAGCGAACTTCACAGTCAATATTGTCCGGGGACATATCAAAGAGCCGTTTCAGCGCCTTCATCTTCTTATCAGACTCGGCGGTCATATACTCTTCGAACTTCTTAATATCGGCATTGAACCCCCGCAGTAACGAACGGCTGCTGTTAGGGAGAATGTTGACCAGGGTGATCGTCGCGCCTTCCGCCTTCGCGAGGTTGACCGCGTGGCGTACCGCTTTATCGCTCAAATCCATTTCAAACACATCAACAGGCATCAAAATTTTCTTATACATAAGCCTGACTCCTTTTCCGATGAAGGGTTATTTTCTGCCTCCAGAATGACATTGTGGATATAAACAAAGCCTAAACACTTGCACCCGGAAACTATCAATTAAGGAAAATAACTGTCCGCTTTGTAAAGTGGTGTCCTGAACCGTCAACGCCTGCATGAAATAAGAAAAAAGTGTGAGCTTGATCAAAAGCAAATAATTTCGTTAAAGAGAGGCGTATTAATAGTGCCCCGTGAACGGCAGCCGTTGAATTAGCGCCGTAACGGATAAGTACGAGAGGAGAAAATACCATGATGACATACGACCGTAACCGAAATGCAATCACTACTGGCAGCCGCGTCATGATTAGCGGCACAGGCCAGTTCGGCGTGATTAAAGCGATCCACAGCGACGGCCTTAATGCCGAGCAGGTGCGCCGTGGTAAAACGGTTGAAGTCGAAGGATGCGAAGGTAAGTTCGAACCGATTGAGCTGATTCGCCTGGGGATGCACTAAGCTGCGCCCCGACATGCCGCCGCGGACGGCGGCATGTCATCGCGTTAAAGCCGGGAGGCGTACTCAGCAACCGTGGCCTTCGCGCCTTTTTGCAGCAACGTTTGATAGGCCTGCATGACCGCAGCCACAAACACCGCGTCCTTCGGCAGCTCGTTACCGAAAATAGCCTCAATGCCCAACAGCGCGCTAACGCGGCTTTCGCCTTCAGCGCTACCGTTTACCGCCGCCTGAATCACCGCCAGCTGCGGATCGCTCACCTCAATCGCGTTACCCTGCTCATCCACACCGCCGACATAACGCATCCAGCCCGCCACACCCAGCGCCAGCAGCGGGAAGGGTTTCTGGTGGACAAGGTGCCAGCGCACGGAATCGAGCATCCGCTGCGGCAATTTCTGGCTACCGTCCATGGCGATTTGCCAGGTGCGGTGACGCAGGGCCGGATTGCTGTAACGTGCGATCAGCTGGTCGGCATAGTGAGCTAAATCCCCCCCCTTCACTTTCAGCGTCGGCGCCTGCTCTTTCAGCATCAGCGCATGCGCGGCTGCGCGATAATGTTCATCTTCCATGCAGTCGTTAATGTGCTGATAACCGGCCAGGTAGCCGAGATAGGCCAGGAACGAGTGGCTGCCGTTAAGCATACGCAGCTTCATCTCTTCAAACGGAATGACATCAGAAACCAGTTCCGCACCGGCCTTTTCCCACTGTGGACGTCCGGCGACGAAATTATCTTCTACCACCCACTGGCGGAACGGCTCACAGGCGACACCTGCCGGATCGCGTACGCCGGTCAACTGTTCAATTTTATCCAGCGTTTCAGCCGTGACGGCGGGCACAATACGGTCCACCATGGTTGACGGGAAGGTGACGTTCGCTTCAATCCAGTCGGCCAGTTCGCCGTCAACAGCGCGCGCGTAGGCGCAGGTGACATTGCGCATCACGTGGCCGTTTTCCGGCATGTTATCGCATGACATCACGCTGAATGCTGGCAGCCCCGCCGCCTTACGCCGCGCCAGCGCTTCAACCACTACGCCTGGCGCAGATTTCGGCTGATGGGGGTTTTGCAGGTCGGCAACGATTAACGGATGATCGAACATCAGTTGTCCGGTTGCCGGGGAGTGGCAATACCCTTTCTCGGTGATGGTCAGGGAAACAATGGCGACCTGCGGATCGCACAGCGCCGCCAGCACGGTTTCAAGGCCGTCGACCTGCGCATGCAGCGCATTTTTGACGACGCCGACCACGCGCGCCGTCCACGCATCGGCAGACATCTCTGCTACGGTATAAAGATTATCCTGTGCCTTCAGATCGGCGATCTGCTGTTCGCCGCCAATCAGGTTAACTTCGCAGTAACCCCAGTCGCTGCCCTGTTCTGCGGCGAGTATATCGGTGTACACCGCCTGGTGCGCACGGTGAAACGCGCCAAACCCTAAATGAACAATGCGTGCCTTGAGGCTGTCGCGATCGTACTGAGGACGCGTTGCCTTCGCCTGTAATAAACGGTTTTCCATGATTGAGACTCGTTAATTATGAACGCTGAGATCCGCAGCCGCTCTGGTGACAGTGCGGCTGCGCCGGTTGACTAAACCAACTAGAATGGCAGTGTCATTACTTTATCCTGTCGATCACAATACTGGTTATGCTGCCATGAACATTGATTTACATTAACTTTCGGCCAAGTGGTGTGATATAAAAATCAAGTTGTGTGACATCTGGCAAAAGATATAAACCAGATCATACAGGGGTGCGCACCGTCTGCTCGCCGGACCGGACCGTCGGCTCACGCCACAACCTGTCGTAGGAATAGCCTGTTAAATCTTCCACGACCCGGCGAGCTTCGGCGGATACGCGTTGGGGAGAGCCGTTGGCTTTCAGGCGATCCAGCTCATCCACAAAGATTTTGTGCGTACGCTTGTTCAGGTTAAATGTCAGAGCCTGCCACAGGGCCAGGATAAGCAAGGCAGCAGTGCCGATGAACATCAGCATTGCGATGGTGTGGATGGCTTCGGTTGGCTGCGTCTGGCTCCCTTTTACAAATCCGCCGCTTTGTAACAGGAGACCCACAATAAAGGTGGCAATAGCGACCGTGGTTTTTCGGGAGAATGTCATTACCGCGGCAAACAGTCCCTCACGACGCTGACGGCTGACCATTTCATCGATATCTGGAATGAACGGGAACACGTTCCACGGTGTAAACTCAAGGACGCAGCGCCCCACCTGATACACCCCGGCCAGAATGACCAGCGTCGCGACGGTATTCAGCGCAGGGATCTGGTACACGGCAAAGAAGCCCCCCAAACAGAGCAACATCAGTGAATAGGCAAATACATATAGCTTTGATGGCCCATATCTGATGATCCCTATACCCGCAATTAACGTGACGGGCAGCCCCACAATACTCATCGACAGCAGCGTGCCTGCCAGTGAGGAAGAGACATTCAGACAGTAGACGCAGAAAAATACAAATACCGTGTTGTAGACATCTTTGCCGGTAAACGACAGCAGATAGATGGCGAGATGTTTCCTGAAGGCCCGGATTTTCAGGGTGGAACCATACTCCTTAAAAAGTCGTCCAAAGGCAGCCAGCTTCTCTCCTGCTGTTTGTGGGCGTGTGTTTTTTTCCAACCCGGAGAGCATTTCCGGCGTCAACTCGCGTTCCCAGGTCACTTTCCACGAGATGAATACACATACCATAAACAGTACAGCAAAAATAACGCCGTTTATGAGGTAGGCATGGGCGCTGTTTTCCCCGAAATAGCCGATCAGTAATCCGGGAATAAATGTCGCCAGAAACGTCCCGGACGCTGAAAGAAACATGCGACAGGTAGAGAGTTTGGTCCGCTGGTTAAAGTCTTTTGTCATTTCTGACGGTAACGTTTCCCACGGGATCAGTACCATTGCAGCAATAATTTCAAATGCTAGATAGACGGCGAGATAAAAACCGTATGTCATGCCATCAAGCCACAGCAATGCATAGACCAGCATCAACGGTGCACCGATCAGCAAAAAGAAACGTCGGCGACCAAATTTTTTACCAAAATAGTTTTTGTAAAAATGGTCAGTGAAACTTCCCATAAACAAACTAACGATAGCATCGACAATGCGCGCTATAGCAACAATAGACGCCGCTTCAACCGGTGACAACCCAACAAATGTCGTATAGAAGAATAATAACCAGGCGCCGATAACGGTAAAGGCACCGCCGCCCATAATATCCGTTAGTCCGTAGCCGATACTAACCGGAATAGTAATTTTTTTTGCAGTACGAGACATGTTCCATCCCCACTCAGTGAGTAGAATTTAGAATCTGAAATAGTTTTCAGCATTATCATGGCAAATATTTTTAACCATCTTCGTTAGGATGGTGTTATTATCCGGAACTTCACCACGCTCCACCCAGCCACCAATGACATTGCACAAAATACGTCGGAAATAATCGTGGCGAGTATACGAAACCAGACTACGGGAATCGGTTAACATACCGACAAAATTCATTAATAGTCCCTGATCCGCAAGGCTATGTAGCTGGTTTTCCATTCCGCGTTGAGTGTCGTTAAACCACCATCCGGAGCCAAACTGTATCGGCGATTTAACGCCCAATTCCGCAGTCTGAAAATTAGCGATAGTCGTCGCGACAATATCGTTATAGCTGGCGTTGAGGTTATATAGAATGGTTTTGGGCAAAGCTTCAGCCTGCGCCATTGCATCCAGGAGTTGGTTGAGATTGGCCGCAAGATTCGACTGATCGGTCAGCGAGTCAAAACCAGTATTACTACCCAAAGAACGGTACATGCGGGAATTATTATTGCGAATCGCACCGAAGTGTATCTGCATTGCCCAGTTATGCTGCCTGTAATTATGCGCCAGCATAATAAAAATGGCACTGTCAAGAATCGCATTATTACGGGCGTCCAGATTTTCACCCCGGCGCTTTCGGGCAAACACGGATTCAACCTGACTTTCATCTGCTGACTGAAAATGGATCTCCACGGGTCCGTGATCGGAAATTCGGCACCCGATTTCGTGGAACCAGGCAATACGCTGGCTCATTCCCTTAACAAAATCGCTGAATGTCTGGATTTTAGATCCTGTCGTCTCACCTAATCGATCGATAAAGTCGGCAAACTGTTCCGCGTTTTGCGCAAAAACATCGTCCGGACGAAAGGTCGGTAATACCTTAACGTTGAACGTCGCGTCATCACGCAATAATTGATGGTAGCGTAAATCATCAAGCGGAGCATCTGTCGTACAAATAACTTCTACCCTGGAGCGTTTAATGAGTTCCCTCGGCGTAAAATCAGGCTGCTGCAATAGCAGATTACAGCGCTCCATTATTTCACGCCAGTTATGCCTGCCCAGCGGTTCGTCACAGTTAAAATAGTGGTGAAGTTCTAAATGAGTCCAGTGATAGAGCGGATTTCCATAGCTCGCTTCGACCGTTTCAGCCCATGCCGCAAATTTATCCTCCGCCGGGGCATCGCCCGTAATGTATTTTTCGTCAATACCGTTGGCGCGCATGGCGCGCCATTTATAATGATCGCCAGCCAGCCAGAGTTCGGTAATATTATCGAGATTTTTATTCTCGAAGATATCTTTCGCGTCCAGGTGACAGTGATAATCAATAATTGGCAGCGCTTTCGCGACGTTACGATAAAGTTCAACACCTCTCGCATTGCCAATCATAAAGTTATCGTTAATAAAACTCATGACAGGGCTCCATATTTCCGCTGCTTCGCTGCGGTATCGCTCTGGCGCAGGGGTTCAGCTGCATCTTCCACCAGGCTCAAATCGCGGTCGCGCACTTCTGGCATCAGCAAAGCGGAGACCAGCCCAATCAGCGAGTACGCCACCAGCATCGCCACAATCGGCCACCAGGACCCGGTCATATTGCAGAAGATCCCCGCCAGCACCGGACCAAAGCCTACCGCCACGAGACCGCCCGCCTCTTTGGAGATCGCCATGCGGGTAAAGCGGTTTCGCGAACCAAACATCTCCGCCATGGTGATGTTTTCCAGCGCAAACAGCCCGAGCACCGCAAAGTTATGAATAACGATGATAGAGAGCATAATCACGCCCGGCGCGTAACTCTTATCGACGATAATCGACAGCATCGGGTAAGCCAGAATAATGGCTGAAATGTTAAGGATGATATATGGCAGACGGCGCCCCACTTTATCGGACAGCCAGCCCAGCAGCGGGATGGAGACGAAGCCAAGAATCGAGCTGATCATCAGCGCATCGGTTGGGATCGCCTTATCAAATAACAGCGTCTGTACCAAGTACCCGGCAAGGAAGGTCTGGATAAGCCCAGAGTTACCGGCCTGACCAAAGCGCAGCCCCGTCGCCAGCCAGAACGATTTGCTCTTAAACATCGCGCCGACCGAGGTATCCTGCGCAGCAACCGGCGCAACGGCTTCGGCATCGTTTACCTTCTCAAACACCGGGCTCTCTTTAAGGTTCATACGCAGCCAGATGGCGAAGATCATCACCACCACGCTGGCGAGGAACGGCACGCGCCAGCCCCAGGCAATAAGTTCTTCACGATCGAGGGCAAAGAACATCACGGCCCAGATCGCCGTGGCGCTCAGCGTCCCGCAGTTGGTGCCCATGGCCACCAGCGAGGAGATGATGCCGCGTTTACCCTTCGGGGCGTATTCGGCCAGCATGGTGCCTGCGCCGGAGATTTCAGCCCCCGCGCCCAGCCCCTGAATAATACGCAGCGTCACCAGCAGCACCGGTGCGAAAATCCCGATCTGCGCGTAGGTTGGCAGGACGCCGATTAAGGTGGTGCAGATCCCCATCATGGTGATGGTGATAAACAGCACTTTTTTACGGCCAATTCTGTCGCCCATTCTGCCGAAGATAAATGCCCCGACAATACGCGCGATGTAGCCTGCGCCGTAGGTGCCCATCGCCAGGATCAGCGCCATGGCCGCGGACTGCTCAGGGAAGAAAATTTCATGAAACACCAGCGCGGCGCCAAGGGAGTAGAGCTGGAAATCCATAAACTCCAGGGCGGTGCCCAGCCAGCCAGATACGGCGGCTTTCACCAGATCTGACGTACTTCTTTGAGGTTGTGCTTGAGTCATAATGGCTATCTCTGCAAGGTAAGATGCGTACCACTGAGAGCCTGTCTTCGCAGGCTCTTAACCGCGTGAATTATTATTGGTCGAACGTGAGCAAGACTTTGCAGCACTGCCGCTGGTCTTTTTCAAACAGTTCGATGGCGTCTGTAACGTGGTGATAGTCAAATGTATGGGTGACCAGTTTTTCAGGGTCGATCAGCCCTTTTTCCAGCCAGTCAATGACCACCGGGAATTTGTTGGCATTCAGGCGCGAAGAGAAGATCGACAGCTCTTTGCCGGTGATCCCCTGCTGCACAATCTGGCTCGGGTCGCTGGAGAAGCCCATCAGCACGATGCGCGCCGCCGGAGACGCCAGCGTAATCGCTTCCTGTAAAATGGACGGATGACAGGCAGCATCGATGATTAACGTCGGCTTGATGCCTTTTTCATCCAGCGCGGCCTGTAAAGAATGCTCGCCGTTGTTGAAGACCCAGTCTGCGCCGCTGCGTTGCGCCATCTCCAGCCGCTCATCAATGCGATCCACCACGATGACCTGCTTCACCTTGTAAACGCCCTTCAGCGCCTGCACGGTGACCAGCCCCATCGGGCCTGCGCCGTAAATCAGCGCCACATCCTGTTCGGTGGGTTTCGCCTGCCCCGTTACGTTGGCGGCAATGGTGAATGGCTCAACCATCACCGCGTGGTGGTCAGGGATCGCATCCGGAATGCGCCAGGCATTTTTCGCCGGCACCACGGCGTATTCGCTGAAGCCGCCGTCACGGTGGACGCCCAGCACCACCAGCGAAGTACAAACGTTCGGTTTTCCAACGGAACACGGGTAGCAGTGCCCGCAGCTGATCACCGGATCAACCGAAACGCGCTGGCCCAGTCGGGTGCCCTCCACGCCTTCGCCAACCGCGTCTATTTCGCCAAAGAACTCGTGACCGATTACCCGCGGGTATTTTGCAAACGGGTTATGCCCGCGATAGATATGGCTGTCTGAACCGCAAATACCGGCGAGCTTAATTTTGACGCGGACGTCGCCTGCGCCCGGCAACGGGAGAGGACGCTCTTCAATCACCAGCACATCCGGCTGTTGGATCACTACGCTTTTCATCATTCGCTCCTCGTTTACCAGTTCCAGAGGGTGCCGTCTTCCAGACGAGCCACCGGCAGATAAGCCGGATCGTACGGGTATTTCGCCGCCAGCTTCTCATCAAACTCAATGCCCAGCCCTGGCTTGTCGCCCGGGTGCATATAGCCGTTATCGAAGCGCCAGCTGTGCGGGAACACTTCCAGCATCTGCTCCGAATACCCCATATACTCTTGCACGCCAAAGTTCGGTACCCACAGGTCAAAATGCAGCGCCGCGGCGTGGCAAATCGGCGACAGATCCGACGGGCCGTGTGAGCCGGTACGCACCTGATAAAGTGAGGCAAAGTCCGCAATGCGACGCATCCCGGTGATGCCGCCCGCATGGGTTATGGTGGCGCGGATATAGTCAATGAGCTGCTCTTCAATCAGCTGCTTGCAGTCCCAGATGCTGTTGAACACTTCCCCCACCGCAATTGGCGTGACGGTGTGCTGGCGGATCAGGCGGAAACACTCCTGGTTTTCAGCGGGAGTCGGATCTTCCATCCAGAACAGACGGTACTCTTCAATGCTTTTGCCGAATCGCGCCGCTTCGATGGGCGTCAGACGGTGGTGCATGTCGTGAAGGAGATGTTCATTGAAGCCGAACTGACTGCGCACTGCGTCGAACAGTTTCGGCGTGAAGTCGAGGTATTTTTCAGTGGACCACAGCTGCTCTTCCGGCCAGGCGCCCTTGGTCGCTGGCTCATACGCCAGCCCTTTTCCTTTTGCCATGCCGTAGGTGGTTTTCATTCCCGGCACGCCGCACTGCACGCGAATTGCCTTGAAGCCCATCTCTTTATGACGGGCATAATCTTCCAGCACGTCGTCAATGGTGTGCCCGGTGGTGTGACAATAAACCATCACCCCTTCCCGGGAGGCTCCGCCCAGAAGCTGATAGAGAGGCATGTTCGCGGCTTTCGCCTTAATGTCCCACAGCGCCATATCCACGGCAGAAATCGCTGACATGGTGACCGGACCACGACGCCAGTAAGCGCCTTTATAGAAGAACTGCCAGATATCTTCGATGCGGTGCGCATCGCGGCCAATCAACTGAGGGCACAGGTGATCTTTCAGGTATGAGGCAACGGAAAGTTCACGTCCGTTCAGCGTGGCATCACCCAGGCCGACAATGCCCTCATCGGTGGTGATTTTAAGGGTGACAAAGTTACGCCCCGGGCAGGTGACAAATACTTCAGCCCCGACAATCTTCATAATCCATTTCCTTACATCGCTCGTTGTGATGCAGGAAATTTACGCAACTACACTACTACCATACAAGTATAATGATCGTAAAATCAGCGGGCGATCACACTATAAGGACGCTTATGCGCGTCCCCAACCGGCCACGATGATCAACATGCCGCACAGGGCAATCAGCGCGCCTGCCCAGTCATACAGGCTTAGCCTGACGCCATCGACAACGCGCAGCCACAGCAGCGCGGTACAGACGTACACTCCGCCGTAGGCCGCATATACCCTCCCGCTGGCGGCCGGATGCAGGGTGAGCAGCCAGACAAAAAGGGCCAGGGACACACCCGCCGGGATCAGCAGCAGCGCGGAAGCGCCCCGCTTTAGCCAGAGCCACGGCAAAAAGCATCCGATGATTTCGCACAGCGCGGTCGCGAAAAAAAGCAGCGTCGTTTTGAACATTTTTCTCGTTTCGTGAGGATTGATTTAGACATCATACGCGATAATGTTCACATCGTTCCCATACCTGCCGCGCGGGTATGACACCCTTTCGGATTGGTGTAGAATCCAACGGGGTAATCCGATTGTCTGCACCCGTTTAAAGGAAACGCTATGACTACATTAAGCAAACGCCTTTGTCTGACAGCCGTACTGGCGCTGTCATCGTTCGCCTTCGCCGCAACGGCATCAGCCGAAACCAGCAAACTCATCATTGAGTCTGGTGACAGCGCGCAAAGCCGTCAGAACGCCGCCATGGACAAAGAACAATGGAATGACACCCGCAGCCTGCGTCAGAAAGTGAATAAGCGCGTGGAAAAAGAGTGGGATAAAGAAGACGTCGCGTTTGATGCCCGCGACAAATGCCAGCAAAGTGCCAACGTCAACGCCTATTGGGAGCCTAACACCCTGCGCTGTCTGGATCGTCGCACTGGCCGCACGGTAGCACCGTAATGTCGACGCCGTGTGACGTTAAGCTCCGTCCGCTGGAGCGCGAAGATTTACGCTTTGTTCACCAGCTCGACAACAATGCCAGCGTGATGCGCTACTGGTTTGAAGAGCCTTATGAGGCGTTTGTCGAGCTGTCCGATCTCTACGACAAGCATATCCACGATCAGAGTGAACGCCGGTTTGTGGTGGAATGCGAAGGTGAGAAAGCCGGGCTGGTTGAACTGGTTGAGATCAACCACGTTCACCGTCGGGCGGAATTTCAGATCATTATTTCACCGGAGCACCAGGGGAAAGGTCTTGCGTCGCGGGCGGCAAAGCTGGCGATGGATTACGGGTTTAACGTCCTGAATCTCTACAAGCTTTACCTTATCGTCGACAAAGAGAACGAAAAAGCGATTCATATCTACCGTAAGCTGGGCTTTATGGTGGAAGGTGAACTGATCCATGAGTTCTTTATTAACGGCGAATACCGTAACACCATCCGCATGTGCATTTTCCAGCATCAGCATCTGGCCGGGCATAAGTCCTCCTCCGCCAGCCTGCTTAAACCCACCGCGCAGTAACCTGCGCGGTTTTATTCTCAATAATATTCAATGCTGTTTTTGATGGTGTACTTGTGCTCAACGGCAGGTTTGACGCTGTCATCGGTGATCACCAGCTCACAGCTCACCGGGTTATTATGGCGATCGTAATCACAGCTCTGCTTTACATTGCCCATCGGTTTATCGTTCAACAGGCTTACCGCCGTATAATCCATGCGCTTGCGCAGATCTTTCGACGGCACCGACTTGACCGATAAACGCTTGTCGCCGGAAACCGTAGTTTTACCCAGCGGGTAGCCGTCAGCGTCATACTGGTACTTCACTTCCATCTCTTTGCTGTGCGCGGCAACCACAAACCCGTTATCGTCGGTGTCCCACGTCAGGCCGGCAGACGGCAGTTCCGCCAGCTGACATTTTCCCTGCAACTTTACCTTCTGCTGCTGGGTTTCCGCATCGACGTAGTAGTTAGCATCCAGCACCAGCGCAACGCCCGTATTAGCGTCGAGATCGTGCAGTTCAAGCGTATCGAAACACCCTTCCGTTGACATCGTGCCGGTCACACGTTTAGAGACTTCACCCTTATCGTTGAACAGCGTCTGGGTAAAATCCTTCACCGGCCCGCGCAGAGGATCAAAGTCAAACTCGTTCGAAAAACTCGCCATCTCCGGCGTAAATGACAGCGGCGCGGTGTTGTTGTCGCATCCCACCAGTACCGTTGCCAGTAGCGTTATCGCTGCGTATTTATTCACATCATTTACCAAAAGAATGAAAGGATTGTGGCACTCATAGTAGCAAATAGTATGGTAGCGATGTTGAATTGGTTCGAATACTGGTAAAATGTATGAATTTGGCCCAGCTATTAAGTCTTTAAGGAACGCTAAAAGGATGAGAACTTTTATAGTCAATCTCAAACACTCGCTCGAACGTCGTGCGAAAATGGAATGTCAATTGTCCGAATTGAACATTGCATACGAGTTTATTGAAGCAGTAGATGGTCGAAAAATGACTGAAACTGAACTAAGAAATGTCACACGGGAGACAAATTATGCTTTTCTCCCGGGAGAAGTGGGTTGTGCATTAAGCCATCAAAAAATATACAAAAGAATAATAGATGAAAATATCGACGCCGCTCTTATCCTTGAGGATGATGTTGTACTAAACAGCGATCTGCGTGAGATACTTAATAGCGTTACGCTCAGCAAAACAAAACCTGAGATACTTCTTCTGAGTCGAGTCAATAAATATTACAAAAAACCGTTCAAACACATTTTCGGCTCATATAATATACATAAGACTCAGCATGCCACGACTACTCATGCATACATTATCAATCAAAAAGCTGCTAGAAGCCTTCTGGATAACCTTTATCCTGTATGGATGGTTGCCGATAAATGGAGTTTATTCGAAGACCTATCACTGGCTAAAATTCACTCTATAGTACCTTATCCAGTACGCCTTTCCGAAGAAGCCAATGTTTCAACAATTAATGAATCAAAAGGTGATGCCATGCTGGATGCCAAAAAGAAAAAAATTTGGAATTTACTTATGCGGGAAAGGCCGTTAGCTGCAAAGCTTCGCCACCGTTATCGTAGAGCCATAACTCCTTTATTGAATCAAATAATCGATCAGGGCAAAGGGTAATCTAACATTCTTCAACATGATTACGGCTCCAGGACAATTCAGAAAGACAGGTCCAAAAACAAAAGCTTACCCTAACCCTGCTATGCTTACAGTCCACACAGTGAAAAGGAGCTACAGATGAAACGGTTACCCTGGATTACCGCCCTGCTGTTAATGAGTGCTTCACCCGCTCTTCTTGCGGCCCCGGACTCCTGCGAGCGCGTGAAAAGCGACATTCAGCAGAAGATTATCAACAACGGCGTACCGGAGTCTGGCTTTACCCTGAACATCGTCCCGAACGATCAGGCCGATCAGCCGAATGCGCAGGTCGTTGGGCATTGTGCCAACGATACTTTCAAAATTTTGTACACCCGCACCAGTAGCGGCAACTACCCGGTGAGCGGCGCAGGTACGCAAGAGAATGCGCCCGCTGAGCCGCAATGATTTTCCACTCAATTCCCCTGATTTGACGAGGATTAATATTTAATACCTCTAAATAAGTAACACTCCCCCCATCATTAGCCCGGTTGTAGTCACGGGTGAAAATAATTATTAACAATGATGGGGTGAGTTATGTCCGAAGTTGAACATCACGGCGGTATAAGCCGTCGAACTCTGGTTAAATCTACTGCCATAGGATCTCTGGCGCTTGCCGCCGGTGGGATCGCATTACCTTTTGGTCTGAAAAGCGCCGCCGCCGCTGTGCAGACCGCTATTCAGCCCGCAGAAGACAAAGTCGTCTGGGGCGCCTGCTCGGTGAACTGCGGTAGCCGCTGCGCGCTACGTCTGCACGTTCGCGATGACGAAGTCTACTGGGTTGAAACGGATAATACCGGCGAGGATATTTACGGCAACCATCAGGTTCGCGCCTGTCTGCGAGGCCGTTCAATTCGCCGTCGCATTAATCACCCAGACCGTCTGAACTATCCGATGAAACGCGTGGGCAAACGCGGAGAAGGCAAGTTTGAGCGTATCACCTGGGAAGAAGCGCTGGACACCATCGCCGCGAGCCTGAAAAGCGTGGTCGAAAAATACGGCAACGAAGCGGTCTACATTAACTACTCCTCCGGAATTGTAGGCGGCAACATCACCCGCTCCTCCCCTTATGCCTCGCTGGTCGCGCGCCTGATGAACTGCTACGGCGGCTTCCTCAGCCACTACGGCACCTACAGCACCGCGCAGATCGCCTGCGCAATGCCCTACACCTACGGCAGCAACGACGGCAACAGCACATCGGATATCGAAAACACCAAACTGGTCGTGATGTTCGGCAATAATCCGGCGGAAACGCGCATGAGCGGCGGCGGGATCACTTACTACCTTGAGCAGGCGCGCGAACGGTCAAACGCGCGGATGATCGTTATCGATCCGCGTTATACCGACACTGCCGCAGGGCGTGAAGACGAGTGGATCCCGATTCGTCCGGGCACCGATGCCGCGCTGGTGGCAGGTATTGCGTGGGTGCTGATTAATGAAAATCTGGTCGATCAACCTTTCCTCGATAAATACTGCGTGGGTTATGACGAAAAAACCCTGCCGGAAGGCGCACCGGCTAATGGTCATTACAAAGCCTATATTCTCGGCCAGGGTGATGACAAAACCGCGAAAACCCCGGAGTGGGCGTCTCGCATAACGGGCATCCCTGCCGATCGCATCATTAAGCTGGCCCGTGAAATCGGTTCGGCGAAACCGGCCTACATTTGCCAGGGCTGGGGCCCACAGCGTCAGGCTAACGGGGAGCAAACGTCCCGCGCCATCGCCATGCTGCCGATCCTGACCGGCAACGTCGGCATTAACGGCGGCAACAGCGGCGCGCGCGAATCGACCTACACCATCACCATCGAACGCATGCCGCTGCCGGAAAATCCGGTGAAAACGCAAATTTCCTGCTTCAGCTGGACGGATGCCATTGCCCGTGGACCGGAGATGACCGCCCTGCGCGACGGCGTACGCGGCAAAGATAAGCTCGATGTGCCGATCAAGTTCATCTGGAACTACGCGGGTAATACCATCATCAACCAGCACTCCGATATCAACAAAACTCACGACATTTTGCAGGATGAGAGCAAGTGCGAAACGATCGTCGTCATCGACAACTTTATGACCTCGTCCGCGAAGTATGCCGATATTGTTCTGCCGGACCTGATGACCGTCGAGCAGGAAGATATCATCCCCAACGATTACGCCGGCAACATGGGATACCTGATTTTTCTCCAGCCGGTTACCGCCCCGAAGTTCGAGCGCAAGCCCATCTACTGGATCATGAGTGAAGTGGCGAAACGCCTCGGACCGGATATCCATCAGAAATTCACCGAAGGCCGTACGCAGGAGCAGTGGCTGCGCTACCTGTACGCCAAAATGGTCGCCAAAGATCCGCTGCTGCCATCCTACGATGCGCTGAAAAAAATGGGTATTTATAAGCGCAAAGATCCTAACGGACATTTTGTGGCCTATAAAAAATTCCGTGACGATCCGGATGCCAATCCGCTGAAAACCCCGTCGGGCAAAATCGAGATCTACTCCAGCAAGCTGGCGGATATTGCGGCAACCTGGGAACTGCAAAAAGACGAAACCATCACCCCGCTGCCGGTCTATACCTCAACCTTTGAAGGCTGGGACGCGCCCGAGCGCAGCAAATTCCCGCTGCAACTGTTCGGTTTCCACTTTAAAGCCCGTACCCACTCCAGCTACGGCAACGTGGATGTGCTCCAGGCCGCCTGTCGCCAGGAGGTGTGGCTTAACCCTGTGGATGCGGAGCAACGTGGAATCAAAAACGGGGATATGGTGCGCGTCTTCAACGACCGCGGCGAAGTGCGTATTGCCGCGAAAGTCACCCCGCGCATCATGCCCGGCGTAAGCGCGATGGGCCAGGGCGCCTGGCATGACGCCAACATGAACGGCGATCGTGTCGATCACGGCTCCTGCATCAATACCCTGACCACACACCGCCCGTCACCGCTGGCGAAAGGCAACCCGCAGCACACGAACCTGGTGCAGATCGAGAAGGCATAAGGATTAACCGATGACTACCCAGTATGGATTTTTTATTGATTCCAGCCGCTGCACCGGGTGTAAAACCTGCGAGCTGGCCTGCAAGGATTACAAAGACCTGACCCCGGACGTCAGCTTCCGGCGTATTTATGAATATGCGGGCGGCGACTGGCAGGAGGACAACGGCGTCTGGCATCAGAATGTCTTCGCCTATTACCTGTCGATTGCCTGCAACCACTGCGAAGATCCGGCCTGCACCAAGGTCTGCCCGAGCGGGGCAATGCACAAGCGCGACGACGGTTTTGTGGTGGTGGACGAGGATGTCTGCATCGGCTGTCGCTACTGCCACATGGCCTGCCCGTACGGCGCGCCGCAGTACAATGCCGCCAAAGGCCACATGACCAAGTGCGACGGCTGCCACAGCCGCGTGGCGGACGGCAAAAAGCCCATCTGCGTCGAATCCTGCCCGCTGCGCGCGCTGGACTTTGGCCCGATTGAAGAGCTGCGCAAAAAACACGGTCAGCTTGCTGCCGTCGCGCCGCTGCCGTCTGCGCACTTCACGAAGCCGAGTATTGTGATTAAACCTAACGCCAACAGCCGTCCGACGGGTGACACCACCGGCTACCTGGCAAACCCGAAGGAGGTGTGAGATGGGAAGTGGATGGCATGAATGGCCGCTGGTGATCTTCACCGTTTTCGGGCAGTGCGTGGCCGGCGCGTTAATCGTGATGGGCTTCGTCTGGCTTAAGGAAAATGATGACAAGGCCAGCATGCGCATCGTGCGCAGCCTGTTTTTTCTCTGGCTGGTAATGGGTATTGGGTTTATGGCCTCGGTACTGCATCTTGGCTCCCCGCTGCGTGCCTTCAACTCGCTTAACCGCGTGGGCGCGTCAGCGCTGAGTAATGAGATCGCGGCGGGTTCGATCTTCTTTGCCGTGGGCGGTTTCTGGTGGCTGGTGTCGGTTATCGGTAAAATGCCCCCAGCTTTGGGCAAAATCTGGCTGGTTGTCAGCCAGATCCTGGGCATCGTTTTTGTCTGGGCGATGACCCGGGTCTATCAGATTGAGACTGTCCCGACCTGGTATACGGGTTACACCACGCTGAGCTTCTTCCTGACGATGGTTCTGGCTGGTCCTCTGCTGGCCGCGCTGCTGCTGCGCGTCGCAAACGTGACATTCAAAGGTACTCTTGCTGCGTCAGTCAGCGTACTGGCACTTATCGTCTGCGTGGCGGTCGTCGTGTTGCAAAGCAATACGCTGGGGACAATACAGAGTTCCATCCAGCAGGCTAACGCCCTGCTTCCGGATTATGGTTCGCTTCAGGTATGGCGCATCGCGTTGCTGGCGGCGGGTTTAGGCTGCTGGATCTGCCCGCTGATTCGTCGTCAGGAGCCAAAAACGCTCGGCCTGTTTGCAGGTGTCGTGCTGGTGGCGCTGGGTGAACTGATTGGCCGTGGGCTATTTTATGGTCTGCATATGACCGCAGGGTTAGCAATTGCAGGTTAACACAGGTGCGCGGGGCTACCCGCGCGCAAGTAAGGAAAGTTGTAATGAATGACGTCTCACACCGCGAATCGTTCGCGTTCAGCGCCCGGGTACTGGGCGCGCTGTTTTATTTCGCTCCAGACAGCGAGCAGACCGCGCCGCTGGTGAGTGCCCTGACCGCAGGTGACTGGGTTCAGGACTGGCCGCTGGCGGAGGGAAATCTGCTGCCTGTCGCCAGTATGTTTAAGACCCCATCGGATGAAGCGTTGAAAGACGCCTGGCAGCGTCTGTTTATTGGCCCGTATGCCCTGCCCGCCCCCCCGTGGGGCTCGGTCTGGCTTGATCGCGAGTCCGTGCTGTTTGGCGATTCGACCCTCGCGTTGCGTCAGTGGATGCGTGAAAACCATATCGCCTTTGAGATGCAGCAGAATGAGCCTGAAGATCATTTCGGAACGTTGCTGATGCTGGCGGCATGGCTTGCCGAGAACGGTCGCGAAACAGAACGCGACCAGCTTCTTGCCTGGCATCTGCTGCCATGGAGCACGCGTTTCCTTAGCGTATTCGTTGAAAACGCGGCCCATCCGTTCTACACCGCGCTGGGTAAACTTGCCCAGCTGACGCTGGCGGAATGGCAGTCCACTTTGCTGATCCCGATTGTCGAAAAAACGCTGTACCGATAACAGCACCTGGCTTGTCCACCCGTTGTGCAGGCCAGGCTCGCACATTTTTGCTGCAACACAACGTCACAACTGCTATACTGTATATAATTACAGTATACGGGGGTGCACAATGGCTGTTGAAACAAAATTTGTTGTCGTAAGAAAAGGTGAAGAAAAAATGACATTTGCCAGTAAGAAAGAGGCTGACGCTCACGACAAGCTGCTCGATATGGCAGAAGCGTTTACCGACTGGCTGTTGCAAAGCGGAATGCAGATGGATGAAACGCAGGCGGAGAACCTTGGTCTTTATCTCGCCGAGCAGAAAGAGTCCGTGCAGCATATCCTGCGTACCAGCAAGCTTCCCGAGCTCAATGCTGAAACGGATAAAACAGCATCAGATGCGGACAGCAGCAAAAAAATCCGGGCCGTCAAAGCCGCCTGATCGTCAGAACGTCTCATCACCTGTCCTGCCGCCGCGGGCCGGAAACGGCTCGCGGCTTTATTAAGGTCGGCTGAACCTTATATTCATCAACCGTAACCCTGAAAATACGTCCTGTTATCTTGATTTGTCCGCCTCAACGTTTACGCTGATATTCAGCCTTTTTGCTTCCATGGTTATCATTGTTTTGGCCAGGTCCTTATCGCCCCCGTGCACTTTATCTATCAGATCCTGTACAAGGGTCATCATCAGGAAGTTTTTATTTGCAGGATAGAAATCTGTCGTAGTGATCCCGTTATCCTTCAGGCGCTGATGCGCCACCGTCTCTGTATCTGCGATTATTTCAGCTACTTTCTCATGCATGATCTCGATCTGCTCGAAAACAATGCGGTTAATCATTTCAATCTGTTCTGGCGTAAAATTCGGTTCCATTATTTCCCCTCGTCAGGCGTATGTTAAAAACACGTGAATCACACGTTGAGCGCCTCTGAATGGTGCGGTAAATTATCACACAACTCTTGTAACTCGTTGATCAGCCTGGCCACATGGAAACCGTCACAGACAGAATGATGGACCTGAACGGCGAAAGGCAACAAGACCTTTCCATCCTGGTTATAGTATTTTCCAAACGTGAACATGGGCGCAAAAAAATTCCGCATGTTAGCGACGTTGACGTTGAAACTGCTAAAGCTGACCCACGGAATATCCGATATGAAGAAAATATTCTCCCGGGACTCTTCTTTAGGCCAGTAAGCAAGGATATTGCCATAGCGGGCAACATCTTCTGCATAAACGCGCTGAAAATGGTGAATATTTCCATCGTAATGACTCCATAACGATGAAAATGTCTCCGTTTCTTTATGGAAAAGGGTATAGCTTGGATGAACCTCATTCCATATTACAAGCTCATCATCCTTCATGGCCATACGGAATTCCGGATGCCGGTTTACGACGTCAGAAATAAGGGAAATAATCGCAGGATAAAATTTCCAGCCAACCTCTTTGATATGCTTTAGCAGCACGGTAATGTCCAGCTGAACCGTTTGGTTAAATGTAGATTGAGCAAAGCCCTGAAATACTTCAAAGTGTTCCTTTCTTGCCCAACGTGATAAGTCAACTACCGTATATTCTGGCATTATTTTTGTCATTTCAGAGCCTTAGTTGAGCTGCGCTATATAAAATAGTAGCGTATCACAAACGTAGGGGCTGTATAGACCGTAGCAAAGAGGCACCCTAAATTTTCAGCGTATCAATCACCGCTCTCAGCGCCGGGGATACGTTGCGGTGTGGATAATAGAGGTACAGTCCGTCCATCCGCAGGCTGTAGCGCTGTAAGACGCGTATAAGCGTGCCACGCTCCAGATCGTCAGCCACCAGCTCAACCGGGACATAGGCCAGCCCGAGTCCCAGCCGGGCCGCTTCGGCCTCCATGTAGCTGTCGGAAAAGGCCCATTGCCCCTCCGGGCGGTGAGTAACATGCTTCCCGTCCTGAACAAGCTCCCATTGATAGTGGTTACCGTCGGCAAACTGGTAGGCAATGCAGGGATGAGCATCCAGATCGGCGGGCGTCTGCGGGAAACCATAGCGCCGAAAATGCGCCGGAGCGGCAACCACAGCCATCTCCATATCGGGCGTGATGCGCACGGCAATCATTCCTTGTCCCACCTCCGGCCCAAGCCGGACGCCCGCGTCGAATCGCTCGGCAATGATATCCACGAACCGGCTCTCATTCATCAATTCCAGACGGATATCCGGGTAACGCTGTTTGAAGATAGCGAGCTTTGGCAGCAGGCATTTTTCGATGGCGTGCTGGCTGGCATTAATGCGCACCGTGCCGGATGGCGTCTGGCGGTAATGCGCCAGTCTGGTCAGCCCGGTATCGAGCGCATCAAAGGCTGAACCAGCGGTCTGGTAAAGTTGCTCCCCGGCGTGGGTCAGCGACAGTTTGCGCGTTGTACGCACCAGAAGCCGAACGCCCAGCCGCTCTTCCAGCTCGCGAACCGATCGACTGATCCCGGATTGTGCCAGCCCGAGCCGTTGCGCGGCTGCCGTGAAGCTTCCCTCCCGCACTACCTGGATAAACAGATACAGCTCATTGTAGTTTTCCCGCTTCGCCATCATGCCTCATCAATTCATAACAATATGATATTAATCTTAGCAGCCTTTGGCCTCTAATCAGCACTATTTCTGCTAACTATAATGACCGCATTACAACAATACACGGTACCTCTTATGCAAACATTCACCCAAAAACTGTCCGTTGCGCTGCTGCTATGCGCATCATTAAGTGGAGTGACAACAATGAGTTATGCAGAAACACGAAATCCTGCCGCCCCCGTTTCGATGGTGACAACCTGGGATAAGACCTTCGTCGAGAGCAATAAAGTCGACCACCGCAAGGTGACGTTCGAGAACCGATACGGGATCACCCTGGTCGGCGATCTGTACATTCCCAGGAACAGCGGCGACCAGAAGCTGGCGGCGATTGCCGTCAGTGGACCGTTCGGTGCGGTAAAAGAACAATCCAGTGGTCTTTACGCCCAGACTCTGGCTGAACAGGGGTTTGTGACCCTGGCCTTCGACCCATCCTACACGGGTGAAAGCGGCGGCCAGCCGCGTAACGTTGCCTCCCCTGACATCAACACCGAAGACTTTAGCGCCGCAGTGGATTTCCTCGGATTACAGAAAGAAGTCGACCGTAACCGTATCGGCATTCTCGGGATCTGCGGCTGGGGTGGTATGGCGCTGAACGCGGCATCCATGGATACCCGCGTGAAGGCGGCCGCCACCAGCGTAATGTACGATATGAGCCGTGCGATGGGTCACGGCGTGGGCGACGGGAAAGATCGTTATTCAGCGGCCGATCGCCGGGCCGTGTTGCAGTATCTGAACGCGCAACGCTGGAAAGATGCTGAAAGCGGCACCTTCGCCCATGGCGGCCACGATATTTATGTCGATGAAAACGTTAAGGTAACGGCGGCCGGGCGTATTCTGCCGGAAGCATTGCCCGCCGATCCGCATCCGGTACTGAAAGAATTCTATGATTACTACCGTATGCCGCGCGGCTTCCATGCCCGTTCCGTAAACTCCACCGGCGCATGGACCGCGACCATGCCGTTGTCCTTTATGAATATGCCGCTGCTGAGCTATGCCGGGGAGATCACCATCCCAACGCTGATTGTGACCGGTGAAAACGCGCACTCACGTTATTTTGCGGAAGATGCGTTTAAAGCTGTCGGCAGCAAACAGAAGGAACTGGTGATTGTTCCCGGTGCGAATCACGTTGATCTCTACGATAACGTCGCAGGGAAAATCCCGTTCGCGCAGTTCGGGCAGTTCTTCAAAACCAGTCTGAATTAATTCTCTTAGCCCCGGCAATCACGGGGCTTATCTTCTCTTCGCCGTGAATTACACCAATGTCCACACTGAATCAAACCTCATCCCGTGATGCTGAGCATGCACACTGGGGCGGTATTTTTGCCATGACCCTGTGCGTTTTTGTCCTTATTGCCTCGGAATTTATGCCCGTCAGTCTGCTCACGCCCCTCGCCAGAGATTTAGGGGTGACAGAGGGGATGGCTGGCCAGGGGATCGCCCTCTCTGGTGCGCTGGCTGTCCTGACCAGCCTTTTTCTTTCCCGGCTTGCCGGGAATATGAATCGCAAACATCTTCTTTCAGGCATGACCGTCCTGATGGCGCTGTCAGGGATCATTATCGCCTTCGCCCCAAACGCTTTGATGTATATGGCAGGCCGGGCGCTGATCGGCATCGCCATCGGCGGTTTCTGGTCGATGTCTGCTGCCACCGCCATTCGGCTGGTGCCTCAGCATCAGGTCTCTCGTGCGCTGGCGATTTTTAACGGCGGCAACGCGCTGGCGACGGTGGTAGCCGCCCCGCTGGGCAGTTATCTCGGCTCGACCATTGGCTGGCGCGGCGCGTTTCTTTGCCTGGTTCCCGTGGCGATTGTGGCGTTCATCTGGCAATATTTTAGCCTGCCCAACATGGGCGGGAACCAGCGGCCGTCGCCACATAAAAGCGTATTTCGCCTGCTCCACCAGCCTGCGGTTTCGGTGGGTCTGATGGCGTGCGGCCTGTTCTTCATGGGACAGTTTGCGTTATTTACCTATGTGCGCCCCTTCCTCGAAACCGTCACCCACGTCAGTCCTTCCGGCTTATCGCTGATCCTGCTCACTATCGGTATCGCAGGTTTCATCGGCACGCTGATCGTCGCGCTGGTCCTGAATGCCGCGTTTTACCTCACCTTAATGGCCATACCGCTGCTTATGGCACTGATTGCAGGGGTATTAATGCTCACCGGGGACAGCCTGTGGATCGTGGCCCTGCTGTTAGGTTTCTGGGGAATGCTGGCAACTGCGGCCCCTACGGGCTGGTGGACGTGGATCGCCCGTACGTTACCGGAAGATGCCGAGGCTGGCGGCGGGCTAATGGTCGCGGTGATCCAACTCTCCATTGCGCTTGGCTCAACGGCGGGTGGCGTGGTGTTTGATACCTTTGGCTGGCAGAGCACCTTCGCTTTAAGCAGCATATTACTCCTGAGTGCAGGGGTGCTGACTTTTACGACGTCGCGCCATCGGAAATAAGGCATTATATTAACAGGGTTGTTTTATTTAATTACAAAACCTCGCTCACCTCCCGTAGAAATAATAATTAAGCAATATCCTGGTCAGCCAGCGACATCGCTTTGTTAGCTTGAGCATTCAGGCAAAGCTCAAACCGGAGGTATTCTTTGCTGATTAAATTAAAGAAAGAACGAACGCATCAGGAGGATCGTCGTCTTGCCCTCTGGCTGGCGACCTCCGCGGGACTGCTGAATGCCATTGCGCTGGGCGCGTTCGGTTTTTTTCCCTCGCATATGACGGGCAATACCTCGCAGCTATCCAGCGAAGTTTCCTCCACCGATCTCAGCGATATTCTTTTCTTTGGCGCCATTATTCTTTCGTTTGTCTCAGGCGCCATCGCTGCGCGGATTATTGTTATCTGGGGGATTATCCATAACGTCAGGCTGGTATTCAGCCAGGTTCTGTTTGTTGAAGGGCTATTACTGGCCGGGGTATCCCTGTACGAAATGTATTTTCACTCCTTCGCCACGAATCAGGAGATTATTATTTTCCTGTGCGGGTTGATGGGAATTCATAATTCCACCTCCACTCAACTATCCGGCGGTCGGGTGAGATCCACGCACATCACCGGCACGCTGACCGATGCGGGCATTTCGCTGGCCTCCGTTATGGTCGCCATGCTGCGCCGGGATTACTCCAAAGATACGGCCGCGCAAAAGAGTCAGCTCAAAACCCATTTAACTACCCTTTTCTCCTTTATCAGCGGCGGGATCGCGGGGCTGATCCTGTTCAGAGAGTTTGGATTCCACGCGATGCTGGCGCTGGGCCTGATGCTGGTACTCGTCGCCGCCTTCTCTATCGTTCGCATCTCGTGGCGCGTACGAAAGGTGCGCGCCGCACTGAGTCGTCAGATTTAATCAGCACGCCTGACGTGACATTGTCACCTAAGGCGTGCTTCTTTAAGACTATTCTGCCTGCCCACTGACAGCCCTTATGCCATAAGGCTTCACTCAGGTTGTCACTAATTTCATAGGGTTACTGATTTACCCCCTTCGCTGGAACCCTTCCGTTTCGCTTGCTATAGGTGAAGTACCCCTGCCGAAACATGGCATAACAACAGGCAACCGGTGGTTGCTATAACGCATGCGCACAGGGAGACACACCGCAATGCACCCATTACTTAAACGTTCGCTGCTTTTTGTCGGCGCGATTATCGTGGTTCTCGCTCTCCTCACCTGGGGAATAGGACTGGAAACGATTAAGGCGCGCCAGGTTGACCTGATTTACCTCGGGCAACAGCACCTGATTCTGGTCTTTTCATCCATGTTCTTTGCCCTGCTGGTGGGCATTCCAAGCGGTATTCTGCTGAGCCGTCCGGCCGCGCGTGGTATCGCCGAATATGTGATGCAAATCTTTAACGTGGGCAACACCCTGCCGCCGCTGGCCGTTCTGGCACTGGCGATGGTGGTGATTGGCATCGGTGATAAACCGGCCATTATCGCCCTCTTTCTGGCCTCTCTGCTGCCGATTGTGCGTAACACCTATGCCGGGCTGTGCTCTGTTCCCGCGTCGTTGCTGGAAGCGGCAAACGGTATCGGCATGACCAAATGGCAGCGCCTGCGTCAGGTTGAGATCCCTAACGCGTGGCCGGTGATGCTTTCTGGTATTCGCATTGCCACTGCGATTAACGTCGGTACCGCACCGCTGGCATTCCTGATTGGCGCCAGCAGCTACGGCGAGCTGATTTTCCCTGGGATCTATCTGAATGATTTTCCGACGCTGATCCTGGGCGCGGCGGCCACCGCCCTGTTCGCCCTGATTCTGGATACGCTGCTGGCGGCACTGGGCCGATTACTGAGCCCGCATCTCGCGCGATAATTATAACAAGGAGCTTCTATGAGACTGTTTTCCGGGCTGACGGCGCTATGCGCCGCCGCGCTCTTCACCAGCCAGGCGCTTGCCGCGCCGCTGATCCTGGCAACCAAGAGCTTTACCGAGCAGCACATTCTCTCGGCCATGACCGTGCAGTATCTGCAAAAGAAAGGGTTTCAGGTACAGCCTCAGACCAATATTGCAACGGTGATTTCCCGTAACGCGATGATCAACAAGCAGATTGATATGACCTGGGAGTATACCGGCACCTCGCTGATCATCTTCAACCACATCAACAAACGCATGTCGCCGCAGGAATCGTACGAGACGGTGAAACGCCTCGATGCGAAGCACGGTCTGGTGTGGCTTAAACCTGCCGATATGAACAATACCTATGCCTTTGCCATGCAGCGCAAGCGCGCCGAGGCTGAACATATCAATACCATGTCTGAGATGGTGGCAAAGATTGAGCAGATCCGTAAAACCGATCCGGATAACAACTGGCTGCTGGGCCTTGACCTGGAATTTGCCGGGCGCAGCGACGGGATGAAACCGTTGCAGGCAGCCTACAACATGGAGCTGGACCGCCCGCAGATCCGCCAGATGGATCCGGGCCTGGTCTATAACGCGGTGCGCGACGGGTTTGTCGATGCGGGGCTGATCTACACCACCGACGGGCGCGTAAAGGGCTTCGATCTTAAAGTGCTGGAAGATGATAGAGGCTTCTTCCCGAGTTACGCCGTGACGCCAGTTGTTCGAAAAGACACGCTGGAGGCTAATCCGGGGCTGGAGGAGGCGCTGAACACCCTATCAGCCCAGCTCAATAACGACGTTATCACCGAACTGAATAAGAAGGTGGATATCGACCATCAGTCACCGCAGCAGGTCGCCCGTGATTTCCTGCGTAGCAAACAGTTGCTGTAGGAGGCGCTATGGAGACGATTCACTATATTCTCGACAACTGGGACTATCTCTTAACCCTGACGCTGCAACACCTGTGGCTGGTGGCGCTCGCCGTGGGCCTGGCGATTATTATTGGCGTGCCGCTGGGCATTTTAATTGTCCGCCATAAATGGCTGGCAACGCCGGTGCTGGGGATTGCCACCATTGTGCTCACCATCCCGTCAATTGCGCTTTTCGGCCTGATGATCCCGCTCTTTTCGCTGATCGGTCAGGGCATTGGCGCCCTGCCCGCGATTACGGCAGTGTTCCTCTATTCGCTGCTGCCGATTGTGCGTAACACCCACACGGCGCTCGACAGCCTGCCGCCGGGCCTGCGTGAAGCGGGACGCGGCATCGGCATGACCTTCTGGCAGCGTCTGCGCTGGGTGGAAATCCCGATGGCGTTGCCGGTGATTTTTGGCGGCATCCGCACCGCCGTGGTGATGAACATCGGCGTCATGGCGATTGCCGCCGTGATCGGCGCGGGCGGGCTGGGCCTGCTGCTGCTTAACGGTATTGGCGGGAGTGATATTCGTATGTTGATTGCGGGCGCGCTGATGATTTGTCTTTTAGCGATTGTGCTCGACTGGTTGCTGCACCGTTTGCAGGTGGTACTGACTCCGAAGGGGATTCGATAATGATAAAACTGGAAAACCTCACCAAACAATTTTCACAGAAACACGGCCAGACGTTTAAGGCCGTCGACAACGTCAACCTGAACGTGCCTGAAGGGGAAATGTGCGTGCTGCTCGGCCCGTCCGGCTGCGGGAAAACCACTACCCTGAAGATGATCAACCGTCTCATTACGCCAAGCAGCGGGACGATCCTGATTAACGGCGAAGACACCAGCGGAATGGACACCGTGACCCTGCGTCGCAACATTGGCTACGTGATCCAGCAAATTGGCCTGTTCCCCAACATGACCATCGAAGAGAACATTACCGTCGTGCCGCGCATGCTGGGCTGGGATAAAGCGCGCTGTAAATCCCGTGCCGAGGAGCTGATGGATATGGTGGCAATGGATCCGCATAAATTCCTTCACCGCTATCCGCGCGAAATGTCCGGCGGTCAGCAGCAGCGTATCGGCGTCATCCGCGCGCTGGCAGCGGATCCTCCGGTCCTGCTGATGGATGAACCGTTCGGCGCGGTCGACCCGATTAACCGTGAGGTGATCCAGAACCAGTTCCTGGAGATGCAGCGCAAGCTGAAAAAGACCGTGATGCTGGTGAGCCACGATATTGACGAAGCGCTGAAGCTGGGCGACCGTATTGCCGTCTTCCGTCAGGGACGTATCGTGCAGTGCGCCAGCCCGGACGAGCTGCTGGCGAAACCCGCGAATGAGTTTGTTGGCTCGTTTGTTGGCCAGGACCGGACGTTGAAACGCCTGCTGCTGGTATCGGCGGGCGACGTCACCGACCAGCAGCCTACCATTACGGTACGCGAATCGACGCCGCTGCCGGAGGCCTTCGCCACCATGGATGACAACGATATTCGCGCCATTACCGTGGTTGATGAGCACGGCAAACCGCTCGGCTTTGTGAAGCGCCGCGAAGCGCGTAACGCCAGCGGCAGCTGCGGGGATATTCTGCATCCGTTCCGCATGACCGGTAAGGCCGAGGATAACCTGCGCGTGGTGCTTTCTCGCTTGTATGAGAGCAACACCAGCTGGATGCCGATTGTGGACGAGGACGGACGCTATAACGGCGAAATATCCCAGGATTATATTGCGGAATATTTGAGCTCAGGGCGTACGCGCCGGGCGTTGAATATTCATAGCGAGAGTTAAGCATTCAGGCCGGGTACTGCCCGGCCTTTTTCCGCACGCATACCTTTTGCTAACCTCCCGATTTACCGCCACAATATTGTATCGTCCCCGTTAAATCACGACTTCATGCAACGTCTTCACGCTTACCCCGACATCCGCGCGATGTTTCGTCGTCTCCTGATTGCTACCGTCACCGGCGTGCTGGCGGCGCTGGCCGTTGCGGTGTTCCGCCACAGCATGTATCTGCTGGAGTGGCTATTTCTCAGCAACGAAAGCGGAAGTCTGGTGAACGCCGCAGCCGCGTTATCACCCTGGCGGCGGGCGCTGACGCCTGCGCTGGGTGGTCTGGCCGCGGGAATGCTACTGTGGGGATGGCAGCGCATGACGGCACAACGTCCCCACGCCCCCACCGATTATATGGAAGCGCTTGAGACGGGTGACGGCCAGTTTGATTACGGCGCCAGCCTGGTGAAATCCCTCGCGTCGTTGCTGGTGGTCGCCAGCGGCAGCGCCATCGGCCGTGAAGGCGCCATGATCCTGCTTGCTGCCCTCGCCACCTCCTTTTTTGCACAACGTTGTACGCCGAAATCCGAATGGAAACTGTGGATCGCCTGCGGTGCCGCCGCCGGGATGGCCAGCGCCTATCATGCGCCGCTGGCGGGCAGCCTGTTTATCGCAGAGATCCTGTTTGGCACGCTGATGCTGGCCTCCCTCGGCCCGGTGGTGATTGCTGCTGTAGTGGCCCTGCTGACCACGCGCCTGTTAAGTCCCGGCGCGAATACGCTATATGATGTCCATCTCAGCGAGATGCTTACGGCGGTGGATTATTTCCTGATCGTTGGCGTGGGTCTGCTGGCTGGCGTTTGCGGCCCGCTGCTGATGTGGCTGATGGCGGCCAGCCACAGGCTGTTTCTGCGTCTCAAACTTTCACCGCCGTGGCAGCTGGCGCTGGGTGGTCTGATCGTCGGGCTGCTGTCGCTGCTGACGCCGAAGGTATGGGGGAATGGCTATAGCGTGGTTCAGGCGTTTTTGCAGTCGCCGCCGCTGCTGTCGGTGATTGCTGGCGTCTTTATTTGCAAGCTGCTGGCGGTGCTGGCAAGCAGCGGGTCCGGCGCGCCGGGAGGCGTGTTCACGCCAACCTTGTTCGTCGGTATGGCAACGGGAATGCTGTTTGCGCAGATCTTTGCGCTGTGGTTTCCTGGCTCTGAGACGGCGATCCTGCTCGGGCTGGCGGGTATGGCGACGCTGCTCGCCGCCACAACGCATGCGCCAATCATGTCGGCCTTGATGGTATGTGAGATGACCGGGCAGTATTTTTTACTTCCCGGTTTGCTGGTTGCCTGTGTTGTGGCGTCGGTATTGTCGAGAACGCTACGCCACGACTCGATCTACGGCCAGCATACCGCCGAAAGCCGAGAGATCGATGTAGTGCGCTAATTCGCGCTGCTCGGCGCGGGGCAGATAAGGCAGTTCGCCCACCAGCGGGCCAGGCAGCTTTTTGCTCAGCACATCGATGATTTCAGCGTAGTGCGCAAGGCCCGGGTTAATACGGTTCGCCACCCAACCAATCAGCGGCAGGCCGTCATTAGCGATAGCCTGCGCCGTCAGCAAGGCATGGTTGATGCACCCTTCCTGAATGCCCACGACCATAATCACCGGCAACTGCTCCTGCACCACCCATTCGGAAAGGGGACGTAAATCGTTCATCAGGCTGCGCCAGCCGCCGGTCCCTTCAACGACAACGTGGTCAACCTTTTCACTCAGATTTGCCAGGCCATCAGAAAGCAGGCTGTAGTTGATAAGCCCACTGTGAGCGACGCTGCTTTCCTCTTCGCTTAAGGCGATAGGATTAACGGCATCATAAGGCAGTTCCAGAGACGAGACGCTTTGCAGAACCAGGGCATCCTTATTGCGCAGCCCTTCTGGCGTCTCTTTACTGCCTTTTGCAACCGGCTTGTATCCTGCAACGCGTTTACCGCTTGCCGCCAGGGCCTGAAGTAACGCGCGGGATACGACTGTCTTCCCGACAGACGTATCCGTACCAGTAATAAAGAAACGCTTAAGCATGACTCATTCCACCTCTTGGGTATGCTTCAAAATATAAACCAGGTAAATAATTCAGTGGGGAAAGTCTACGGGATGCGTGCGCTACCGGGCTTGAGATAGCGCAATTTTTCGTACATCTCTGGAAAAGAGTTAGCCCTGTAGCAAACGAATCAGTAACGAGCCGTTGTACATCGCATCTTTTACCAGCGCGGCGCCGGCCATCGTACCCTGGTTGGAAAATTGCGTACTCTCGACCACGATGTTTTTACTGTACGCGGGAAGCGCCTGCTGATTGATGCAGGCGGAAATCGCCGGAAAGAGGATATCCGCCGCCTGACTGAGCGGGGAGCCGATCAGTATTTTTTGCGGGTTAAACAGGTTCACCATAATGGCCAGAATGCGCCCGACATTATTGCCCACGCCGGTAATAATGTCCTTCGCCAGCAGATCGCCCTGCCTTGCCGCAGCGCACAGTGCCTCGACGCTTAACGGTTGACCGTGCAGCGTGGAGCTCATCGACTGGCTGAGCCGCACCTGCGCCAGCTCCAGCACGCTTTCGACGCTGGCAATCGTCTCCAGACAGCCATGGTTACCGCAGTAGCAGCGTTTTCCGTACGGATCGACCTGCGTATGGCCGATCTCCACCAGGCTACTGCTGCCAGCATGCAACAGACGCCCGTCGGTGATCACACCTGCGCCAACGTTATGATCAATCACCACCTGAATTACGTCGCGCGCGCCCCGGGAGGCACCAAACAATGCCTCCGCCATCGTCCAGGCGCTGATATCATGCTGAATGTAGACCGGCACACCGGTGTGGTTTTCCAGCACGTCGCCCAGCGGCATCTCTTTGACGTTTTCATAAAACGGCATGCGGTGCACAATGCCATTTTCGGTATCAATAATTCCCGGCAGGGTGATGGCAATCGCCGTTAAACGTTCAAGACGCTGCTGGTGACGAATAAAGAACTGGTCGATGTGGGTCAGAATGGCATCGAGAAGTGGTTGCTCTGCATTAAGCGGGAGTTCCAGCCGGTCTTCCACCACCAGCTTGCTGCTGAGGTCGCGCAGCGCGAGGAAGATTTCCCCGCGGCTAATCCGCAGCGACAGGTAGTGCCAGGCTTCCGTTTCCACCACCAGCCCTACCGCCGGACGGCCACGGCTGCCCGGCTCCTGAATTTCTGTTTCCTGAACCAGATGGGCTTCCAGCATTTCGCGGACAATCTTGGTAATACTGGCGGGTGCCAGTTGTGCCAGGCGCGAAAGATCGATACGCGAAACCGGACCAAGCTGATCAATCAGGCGATAAACGGCACCCGCGTTGGTCTGCTTGATCTGATCGATATGCCCTGGCTGACTATCAGCAACCACCTCGTACTCCCTTATTTTCGAGCTTCGAAATAAACTGAGGGCTATGGTGAAGCACTTCAATGGCTGACGTCAAATTTTTACTTAGCCATGTGATTTACTGCACATTTTCGCCCACTTTTCCCTATAAATAACGCCCGCGAGAAGCGGTAATTAATTGTTCTTTGAAACGCTGTGCCGCATGGCTCTGTTCATGATGTTTAGACCACACCAGCCACATCTCTGAGACTGCATCCTGCTCGGCTATCTTCACCCAGCGCATTTCCGCCAGTTGTACCCGTTTAAATGAGGCCGGGAGAATCGACACGCCAAGCCCTGCGGCAACGAGACCAATGATCGTCATGGCTTCCCCCACCTCCTGCGCGATAGTCGGGACAAGGCCATATCGCCGCATCAGACCAAGAATATCGTCATACAACCCGGTACCCACCTGTGGGTCAAAAAAGACAAACGGCTCTTTCGCCAGTTCAGCCAGCGAGACGCTGTGCTGCGCGGCGAGCGGATGATCCCGGGGGATCATCGCCATCAGCGGTTCGCGGAGGATCACCTGCCACGCCAGGGTATCAGGCAACTGCGTGTTACGCATCAGCCCCAGGTCGAGCGATCCTTCGTTAAGCGGCGATATCTGCTCCCGGGTATTTATTTCGCGCGTCTGAATATGCACATCCGGAAAGTTACGGCGAAACGAGGATAGCGTTTGTGAAACAGCGCTGATAAAGGGGGCCGATGAGGTAAACCCGATGCGCAGCTCCCCCGTCTCCCCAAGATAAAGCCGTTCCGCTCTGGCGGCGGCGTCCTCCACCATACTCAGGATCTGCCGGCTATCGGCGAGAAACTGTTTTCCCGCCGCCGTCAGGCTCACGCTGCGGTTGGTTCGCGCCAGCAGACGCGCCCCGACCTGCTGCTCCAGGATCTGGATCTGCTGGCTTAGCGGTGGCTGAGAGATATTCAGCCTTGCCGCCGCACGACCAAAATGCAGCTCTTCGGCGACGGCGACAAAATAGCGCAGATGGCGCAGCTCGATATTCATATTTTTAAAGTATCATTTGAGATTATTAATATATTAGACAGAATATTTACATTTTCCTACCCTAATCTTGTGGTCATACCCGTCACCAGAAACCACGGGGATGTTTAAGCAAGGATTATGTGTGAGCCGTACAACGACCGTTGATATCGCGCCGGCCAGCGACATTGATGATTTACCCGCAGCACCGCAGCCGGTTCAGTTTATTAAACGTGGTACCCCCCAGTTTATGCGCGTCACGCTGGCGCTCTTCTCAGCGGGTCTCGCTACTTTTGCCCTGCTCTACTGCGTTCAGCCGATCCTGCCGGTCCTGTCGCATGAATTTGGCGTGTCGCCAGCCAGCAGCAGTATTTCGCTCTCCATTTCAACCGGGATGCTGGCGATCGGTCTGCTGTTCACCGGGCCACTTTCGGATGCCATCGGACGTAAGCAGGTCATGGTAACGGCGTTAATGCTGGCCTCCGTGTGTACCTTGCTGTCCACCATGATGACCAGCTGGCACGGCATTCTGGTCATGCGCGCGCTGATTGGGTTATCCCTCAGCGGCGTGGCGGCGGTCGGGATGACCTATCTCAGCGAGGAGATCCACCCGAGCTTCGTGGCCTTCTCCATGGGGCTATACATTAGCGGGAACTCTATCGGCGGGATGAGCGGACGCCTGCTCAGCGGTGTGTTTACTGATTTCTTTAACTGGCGCATTGCGCTGGCCGTTATCGGCTGCTTCGCCCTCGCTTCGGCGCTGATGTTCTGGAAAATCCTGCCGGAATCGCGCCATTTCCGCCCGACCTCCCTGCGTCCGAAAACGTTATTTATCAACTTTCGTCTGCACTGGCGCGATCAAGGGCTGCCCCGTTTGTTCCTGACCGGTTTCCTGCTGATGGGCTCGTTCGTGACGCTGTTTAATTACATCGGCTATCGTCTGATGCTTTCACCGTGGCATCTTAGTCAGGCATTGGTGGGTTTGCTCTCTGTGGCATATCTCACCGGGACATGGAGTTCGCCAAAAGCGGGCGCCATGACCGCGCGCTTCGGTCGTGGTCCGGTGATGCTGGTTTCCACCGCCGTGATGCTGTTCGGACTGCTGATGACGCTTTTCTCTTCCCTGTGGCTGATTTTTGCCGGAATGCTGCTCTTCTCTGCGGGATTCTTTGCCGCGCATTCCGTTGCCAGCAGCTGGATTGGCCCACGCGCGCGCCGCGCTAAAGGTCAGGCTTCGTCACTGTATCTGTTCAGTTACTATCTCGGTTCCAGCATAGCCGGTACGCTCGGCGGGGTGTTCTGGCATAACTACGGCTGGAACGGCGTGGGCGGATTTATCGCGCTGATGTTGTGCGCGGCGCTGCTGGTGGGCGCGAGCCTGCATAAACGACTGCATTAACATTCAGCCCTCTTCGTGTTTAAATCGAGCCGATGCTAATTTTTGTCATCGGCTGATTCAGACACGAGGACTTCATGAAAAACAATAATTATCAACAACTCACCCGCACCTTCCAGCGCCTCTCCCGCTTCTCGCACCTCTCCTCCATCGCCAGCTGGGACATGTTCACCATGATGCCGCCAGGCGGCAGCGCCGCGCGCGGTGAAGCGCTGGCGGAGATGAGCGTCCTGCAACATCAGATCCTGACCGATAAAAAAGTGGGTGAATGGCTGGCGGCGGCGGCAGACGAAGATCTGAATGACGTTGAGCAAGCCAACCTGCGTGAAATGACACGCCACTACCAGCAGGCCACTTTACTGCCGGAATCGCTGGTGGAGGCCAAATCGCTGGCGGGCAGCAGGTGTGAACACGCGTGGCGCACTCAGCGTCCGGCCAACGACTGGCAGGGCTTTTCAGCCAACCTGAAAGAGGTGGTGAAACTCAGTCGTGAAGAGGCCCGCCTGCGCGCTGAGGCTAAAGGCTGCACGCCTTACGACGCGCTGCTGGATATCTTTGAACCCGACATGACCAGCGCTCGCCTGGATGTGCTGTTCGGCGATCTGAAGTCCTGGCTGCCGGAGCTGCTGGCAAAGGTTGTGGAAAAACAGGCTCAACGATCGTTCGTTCCGCCACAGGGTCCCTTCCCGACCGCCACGCAGCGCGAGCTGGGCCTGGAAGCGATGAAAATGCTTGGCTTCGATTTTAACGGCGGTCGTCTGGACGTTAGCGCCCACCCGTTCTGCGGCGGCGTGCCGGAAGATGTGCGTATCACCACGCGTTACGATGAAGATGAACTGCTCAGCGCGCTTTTCGGCGTGATCCACGAAACCGGACATGCCCGCTACGAGCAAAACCTTCCGCGAGCGTGGGCCGGCCAGCCCGTTGCGCTGGCGCGCTCTACGGCGATCCATGAATCCCAGAGCTTGTTCTTTGAAATGCAGCTGGGCCGCAGCGACGCTTTCCTGAAGCATCTGCTTCCGGCGGTTCATGCCCGTTTCGGTAGCCAGGCGGCATTCAGCGAAGAGAATTTTATTGCCTGGAACCAGCGCGTGAAGCCGGGCTACATCCGCGTTGATGCGGATGAAGTGAGCTATCCGGCGCATGTGGTGCTGCGCTATGAGATCGAGCGTGCGTTAATCAACGGCGAAATTGAAGTCGATGATATTCCCGCGTTATGGGATGAGAAAATGCAGGCCTGGCTTGGGTTATCCACCAAAGATAACTACCGCAACGGCTGTATGCAGGATATCCACTGGACCGACGGCGGTTTTGGCTACTTCCCGTCTTACACGCTGGGGGCAATGTATGCGGCACAGCTGTTCCATGCCGCCAAAACTGCGCTGCCCGGGTTGCAGGCATCCATTGCCGGGGGCGATTTCTCGGCGCTGTTTGACTGGCTGCGTCAGAATATCTGGCAGCACGGCAGCCGTTTCAGCACGTCGCAGCTCATCACCCAGGCTACAGGTGAAGATCTGAATATCCGCTACTTCCGCGAACACCTGACGTCCCGCTACCTGTAACCGAACGCGCCGGGGGTCCACCCTGGCGTTGTACATATGGTTACACGCCGATACCAATCACTCACGGAAACCCCGAATTTACAGGGATATAGTTATTTCAACGGCCCCGCAGTGGGGTTAAATGAGAAACCAAATTCGAGGGTATGAAAATGAAAAAAGTATTAGCTCTGGTTGTTGCCGCTGCTATGGGTCTGTCTTCCGCTGCATTCGCGGCTGAAACTACCGCCACCGCAGCGCCTGCGGCATCCACCGCTGCTCCGGCCAAAACGGTTCACCATAAAAAACATCACAAAGCGGCTAAACCAGCGGCAGAACAGAAAGCGCAGGCCGCGAAAAAGCACCATAAAAAAGCGGCAAAACCTGCGGTAGAGCAGAAAGCCCAGGCGGCTAAAAAGCATCACAAAAAAGCAGCAAAACACGAAGCGGCTAAACCTGCTGCACAGCCAGCAGCGTAAGAGTACAAGCTTAACCGTGCCCTTCGGGGCACGTTGGTAAACCGGCGCTGAACGGGTTTGCGGTCAGCGCCGTTTTTTTATCCGGAGGGCGTATGCTGCGGCGCTATCGGTTTGAGTTCATTCTTATCCTGCTAATTTTATGCGCGCTCATCGCCAGCCACTTTTATCTTTCCTGAATGTAGCACGCTGATTTTACTCCCACTTTCTCGCCGTCGCGTCTATAGTATTTTCATAGGGTTCACTTTTAATAATCATAATTACCCCCACCAGAGTGTGATATGCGTAAATCTGTTGTGTTGTTACTGGGAACGTTTAGCCTTTTTGCTGGCTTTTCACATGCGGATGATGGCGACGATGACGCCATTAGCGCCAAAGAGGTAAAGACGCTGTTTTTTGGTCATGACGATCGTACGCGTGTCACCGATCCTACCGAATCGCCCTGGGATGCCATCGGGCAACTGGAAACCGCCAGCGGCAATTTATGTACCGCGACCCTCATTACGCCACGCCTTGCGCTGACGGCGGGTCATTGCCTGTTAATGCCGCCTGAAGGCAAACCGGATAAAGCGATCGCCCTGCGCTTTGTGTCGCAAAAAGGAATATGGCGCTACGAAATTCACGGTATTGAGGGGCGGGTGGATCCGTCGCTTGGCAAACGCCTGAAACCGGATGGCGATGGCTGGATTGTGCCGCCCGGGGCGGCCTCCTGGGATTTCGGGCTGATCGTTTTACGTTATCCGCCGTCCGGGATCACCCCGCTGCCGCTCTTTGATGGCGATAAAGCCGCGCTCACCGCCGCCCTGAAAGCCGCCGATCGAAAAGTGACGCAGTCAGGCTACCCTGTTGATCACCTCGATTCGCTGTACACCCATACGGACTGCGTGGTGACGGGCTGGGCGCAAAACAGCGTACTGTCGCATCAGTGCGATACGCTACCGGGTGATAGCGGATCGCCCCTGATGTTAAAAACCGATAACGGCTGGCAGCTGATTGGCGTTCAGAGTTCTGCGCCAGCGGCGAAAGACCGCTGGCGCGCCGATAACCGGGCGTTGTCGGTGACCGGTTTTCGCGACCGGCTGGAAGCCCTGGCGCAGCAGTAGGTCACTCAGGCCAGTTTAATCATGATCATACCGGCGAGCAGTAATACCAGCCCTATCCAGCCTTTATTGTTTAAACGCTGCCCGAACATAATCCAGCCTGCCGCCAGGGTGGCGGCAATACCGAAGCCCCCCCACAGCGCATAGGCCACGGACAGATCGATGCCTTTCACCGCCTGTGACAGGGCGCTAAACGCCCCCAGAACCGCGGCAATCGATAACAGGCCGTAGGCTTTACGACGAAAACCGTCGGAGAACTTCAGAAAGACGTTGGCAATAATTTCCAGAACGATGGCGAAAGCCAGCCAGGCCGCGTGGATCCATTCAAACTGCTGCATGGGTCTGCTCCTTCTGCTGTTTTGCCGGTTTGCGTGTACCCGATTTAATCAGCACGATACCTGCGACCAGGGTCGTCAGCCCGGCAATTTTCATTGTCGTCAGGGTTTCATCAAATAACATGACGCTAAACAGCGTAATCAATAAAATACCAATACCTTCCCACAATGCGTATGCCACGCCCAGCGCGATTTTTTTAACCGCAAAAGAGAGGAAAATATAGGAAAGCGTAATCATGACCAGCATCAAAATAAAACCGGTGCTGCCCTCACTCACGCTTGCCCATTTCATCGACAAGGTGCCGGTAATTTCAGCGACGATCGCCAGAGCTAATAAAATCCAGTAAAACATGTTTTTTCTCCTGCTTGAGAATATAATCCATCGAGGCTCGCTGCGGACAGCAAACCAAAAAATTGGGAATTAAATCAGTTAGCTAAGCGCATAGCGCCAGCTCAGGCAGAAGACGTGACTATAGCGCGGAACGCCAGTGTTGCTCACCAGAAAGCAGGCAGAGGGAGGTTGAAAACAGAGCAGAGTTGTTTGAAAAATACGTCCTGAACAAATTGTCCATAAAATTACAATTATCCGCGGTGTTGCTTCTCGTCTTTGCGGATGAAAATTGTCCTCGGTAGTTGAACACGCCTGATTTGTATCATAAGCCAGGAATTTACTCAAAGCCTTTTCATTTCTTTACCCAGTCTGTTTGATTTTGGTTAGTTTTTTTAATCCGCTTTCCCCTCTATTATAAATAAAAAACTGTTCAGGAACGTCCATGGCCAAACCTATTATCACCCTCAACGGGCTTAAGATCGTCATCATGCTGGGCATGCTGGTGATCATTCTGACCGGCGTTCGTTTTGCGGCCGATATCATCGTGCCTTTTATCCTGGCGCTTTTTATCGCGGTGATCCTCAATCCGCTAGTGCAGCGAATGGTGCGGCTGCGCATCCCGCGTGTGCTGGCGATAAGCCTGCTTATCAGTATTATTATCGTTGCGATGGTGCTGTTAGTCGCCTATCTGGGAACCTCCCTGAACGAGCTGGCGCGGACGCTACCGACATACCGCTCTTCCCTGGCGACCCCGCTGCTGCAAATTGAACCCTGGCTGCAACGCGCGGGTATCGAAGTCTCGGTTGAGGAACTGCTTAAATACATCGATCCGAATGCCGCCATGACGATTGTCACCAGCCTGCTGGCACAACTCTCCAACGCCATGACCTCGATTTTCCTGCTGTTCCTGACGGTTGTGTTTATGCTGCTGGAAGTTCCACAGCTGCCTGCAAAGCTCCAGCACATCATGGTGCGTCCGGTAGAGGGAATGGGCGCCATTCAGCGCGCGCTCGACAGCGTTTCACGCTATCTGGTGCTGAAAACGGCCATCAGCCTGGTGACGGGATTAGTGGTCTGGGGGATGCTCGCCGCGCTGGATGTGCGTTTTGCCTTTGTCTGGGGGCTGCTGGCCTTTGCGCTCAACTATATTCCTAACATCGGCTCCGTGCTGGCGGCGATCCCCCCTATCCTTCAGGTGCTGGTTTTCAGCGGTTTGTATGATGCCCTGATTCTGCTGGCAGGCTATCTGGTGATTAACCTTGTCTTCGGGAACATTCTCGAACCACGAATAATGGGACGCGGGCTGGGGCTTTCAACCCTTGTTGTGTTCCTGTCCCTGATTTTCTGGGGCTGGCTGCTCGGGCCTGTCGGCATGCTGCTCTCCGTTCCGCTGACAATTATTGTCAAAATTGGCCTGGAGCAGACCGCCGGTGGACAAAGTATCGCTGTACTGCTGAGCGACATGAGCCATAAGGCCGATTAATTGTCCATCGACAGCATAGGCTTACCCGTTCTTCCCGCTTCGCGATAGTTGCCCACTGCCCGCTGCCATTCCGACAGCGGGTAGAGGGTGACATCGCTGCACTGGCTGGCGCGCAGTTTAGGCCAGATGCGCCGAAACTCCGCCTGCCACGCCTCAGCGCTCAGCGCGTCCAGATAGTTACGAATGTGAAACCACGCCACGCGCGGCAACGGCCGCTGCTGCCGGAAGGTCTGCCCGGAGAGTAGCCCGTAGCAGACAAAGGTGCCGGTTTCGGGCATCACGCTCAGGATCGTCTCCGCCAGACTGCCGCCCGTGGCGTCGTACACCACCTCCGCTTGCGCGGCGGCAGCGTTGACGGCGGCCGTATCATGTTGCGCAATCGGGACGATCCCCATTTCAGCCAGACGTTGAGCGTGCACGGGCGAACGATGGATCCCGTAAACCGCCTCCGCACCCGCCTGGCGTGCCCATTGCCCGAGCAGAACGGCGCAGTCAGAACCGGCAGCGGTGAGCAGCACCGTTTTCCCGACCGGAGGATAGCGGTCCAGCATCATCTGTGCGGCAAGCGGGTTGATATACGCCCGCGCGGCAAGTAGCGAGTCGACGTCGTCCGGGACGGGAACCGCATACGCCGCCGGGCAGTCGACATAGCGCTGCCAGGTTCCCTGCCCCCGTAACGGCAGGACCCGCTTGCCCAGCAGCGCCGGATAAGCGGCGGGCGTTTCGGTCACTATTCCGACCCCTTCATAACCGGCTATCGCAGGCAGCGGCGTGCGATGGCGATATGCTCCGGTGATGGGGATGAGATCGGAGGCGTTCACCGGGGAAAAAAGCATGCGCACACGTATCTCTCCCGGCTGTCGCGGCGACAATGGTGTAGTTTCCGCTTGCAGTACCGATTCAGGCTCACCAAACCGGCGATACCAGAGGGCCAGATTAAGCATTGCGATCGCGCCATCCCATTTCCGGTGCGACATGTTTCAGGATGGACTCGATCACATGTGCGTTGTATTCCACGCCCAGCTGATTCGGCACGGTAAGTAACAGCGTATCCGCTTCCGCGATCGCTTCATCCTTTTTCAACTGTTCAATCAGCTTGTCTGGCTCTGCGGCATAGCTGCGTCCGAAAATGGCCCGCGTTTTCTCATCCAGATAGCCCACGCTGTCGCTTTCATTGCGGCTTGAACCGAAATACATCCGGTCGCGATCGTCCATCAGGGCAAAAATACTGCGGCTGACCGAAACGCGTGGCTGACGGGTATGCCCTGCCTCAGCCCAGGCCTGTCGGTAGGCACGGATCTGTTTTGCCTGCTGAATATGGAACGGCTCGCCGGTTTCATCATCTTTCAGCGTTGAGCTTTGCAGGTTCATCCCCAGTGTTGCCGCCCATACTGCCGTTGCATTAGAGCCAGCCCCCCACCAGATACGATCGCGTAAGCCTTCTGAATGCGGCTCCAGACGCAATAATCCCGGCGGGTTTGGGAACATCGGCTGTGGGTTAGGCTTTGCAAACCCTTCACCGCGTAATACATCAAGCAGTACCTCAGTGTGGCGGCGCGCCATATCAGATTCGTTTTCCCCTTCCTGCGGCACGTAACCAAAATAACGCCAGCCATCAATCACCTGCTCCGGGGAACCCCGGCTGATACCAAGCTGTAATCGCCCGCCGGAGATGAGATCTGCCGCGCCAGCATCTTCCGCCATATACAGCGGATTTTCATACCGCATGTCGATCACGCCCGTCCCGATTTCAATGCGTTTGGTTTTCGCGCCTATTGCAGCCAGCAAGGGGAATGGCGAACTGAGCTGGCGGGCAAAGTGATGCACACGGAAATAAGCCCCGTCCGCGCCCAGCTCTTCGGCGGCGACCGCCAGATCGATGGACTGTAGCAGCGTGTCAGCCGCGGTTCGCGTGCCGGACTGGGGTGACGGCGTCCAGTGACCAAACGACAAAAATCCGATCTTTTTCATAGTGGAGTATCCTGATAAAGCATTGCGTTATCCCTACTCTACGCATTAACGGATGAGAATAAATGGTGATTATTTAACGGAATGCTTCAAATAAACTGACAGAAATACGCAAATCGCACGCTGCCTTCCCGCAGAGGAGGCATTCTCCTGACATCTCATAATGGGATATAGTGTGAACTATTCTCTTTTTAACAGGTAACATCAGCAATGGCTCTGATCCCCAAAAACTACGCACGGCTGGAAAGCGGCTACCGTGAAAAAGCGCTAAAAATCTACCCCTGGGTTTGTGGACGCTGCTCGCGTGAGTTTGTTTATTCAAATCTTCGTGAACTCACGGTTCACCATATCGACCACGATCACACCAATAACCCGGAAGATGGCAGTAACTGGGAGCTGTTGTGCCTGTTTTGTCACGATCACGAACACTCAAAGTACACCGAAGCGGATCAGTATGGCACCACCGTTGTCGCGGGTGAGGATGCGCAAAAAGACGTGGGTGTCGCCACGTTTAACCCCTTTGCCGATCTCAAGGCGATGATGAACAAGAAGAAGTAATATCGACGGCTTCACTGCCCATACCTGTCGTATGGGCACTTATATTCCTTAAACATTTCATTAAATACCCTTTCCGCCAGATTTGCCTCGCCGCCATTCTGAACATAACCCTCTCCCTCCTGCACCCGTACGACGTCACTCCTCGTTCCCCCTTGATCTTTGCTATCAACATACAATACTGTATATAAATACAGTCTTAATTAACGGTGATCATAATGCAGTTTTTCACCCCTCCTGGCGATACCAGAGCGAGCTGACCATGTTTGCACTGTGTGATGTGAACGCTTTCTATGCTTCCTGTGAAACGGTTTTTCGCCCGGACCTGAAGGGACGACCGGTGGTCGTGTTATCCAATAACGATGGGTGCGTCATCTCTCGCTCCGCTGAAGCCAAACCCTTTGTGAAAATGGGTGAACCGTACTTCAAACAGAAAGATCTCTTCAGGCATCATGGCGTGGTTTGTTTCAGCAGTAATTATGAACTTTACGCGGATATGTCCAACCGGGTAATGAACACGCTTGAAGAGATGTCGCCTCGTAGCGAAATATACTCAATTGATGAGATCTTTTGCGATCTTACCGGCGTGCGTAATTGTCGCGATCTTTCCGATTTTGGGCATGAAATGAGAGCGACCGTACTGCAACGCACCCATCTGACCGTCGGGGTGGGCATCGCACCCACAAAGACGCTGGCGAAACTGGCAAATCACGCGGCGAAACGCTGGCAGCGCCAGACGGGAGGCGTTGTTGATTTATCCAATGTAGATCGTCAGAGAAAGCTGATGGCGGCGCTACCCGTCGAAGACGTTTGGGGGGTAGGACGTCGCATAGCGAAGAAGCTTGAGATGATGGGGATTAAGACCGTCCTGCAACTGGCAGACACCGATATCCGGTTCATAAGAAAACATTTCAATGTCGTGCTGGAGAGAACGGTGCGTGAATTACGGGGCGAATCGTGTCTTGAACTGGAAGAGTTTGCCCCGGTAAAGCAAGAAATCGTCTGTTCGCGCTCGTTTGGCGAACGCATCACGGAATATGACGATGTACGCCAGGCCATCTGTAGTTATGCCGCCCGGGCAGCAGAAAAACTTCGCAATGAGCATCAGCATTGCCGCTTTATCTCCGTATTTGTTAAAACCTCGCCCTTCGCGCTTAACGAGCCATATTATGGCAATAGCGCGTCGGTAAAACTGCTCACCCCAACCCAGGATAGCCGGGATATTATCGGCGCATCAGTTCGTTGTCTGGATGCGGTCTGGAAGAACGGCCATCGGTACCAGAAAGCCGGAGTGATGCTGGGAGATTTTTATAGCCAGGGCGTCGCGCAACTTAATCTGTTTGACGACAACGCACCCAGGAAAAACAGCCAAAAGTTAATGGATGTATTAGACCATCTGAATGCTGAAAATGGCCGTGGCACGCTTTACTTCGCGGGACAGGGTATACAGCAGCCGTGGCAGATGAAACGGGAAATGCTTTCACCCCGCTACACCACCCGCTTTGCGGATCTCCTCACTGTTAAGTGATATTAACAATTGCTGCTAAGTTGTAATTTTCCCCTTGCCGGACCGGACAAATCGGTTATTGTGCCAGGCAACTTTCGCAGCAATAAAAGACAGTGGGATGCGCTATGGCGATTTTTGATGGTCACAATGACCTGTTGCTTAATTTATGGCTTCACCATCGCCAGGATCCGGTAACGGCCTTCTTCTCCGGCATTGAGAACGGACACCTCGATTATCCACGCATGCAGCAAGGCGGATTTTCCGGCGGGCTGTTCGCGCTGTTCGTGCCGCCGCAGGAGTATATCGCCCGCATGGCGCCACAATACGCCAGCGAGCCGTGGCAGCCGGTCGACATTCTCTGGCAGCAGCTGACGATCCTTAAGCAGCTTGTCGCCCACTCCGATGGCCGGGCGCGATTGTGCCTGAGCGCGGCGGATATCGAACGCTGCCGTCAGGATAAAGTGCTGGCGATGGTGGCGCATATTGAGGGCGCGGGCGGTTTTGACGGCGAGGGAGGCGATCTACAGGCTTTCTATGCCGCCGGGGTGCGCAGCATTGGGCCTTTCTGGAACATTGCTAACCGTTTTGGCACCGGCGTTAACGGGGCGTTTCCCGGCAGCCCGGACAGCGGCCCAGGGCTTACCGCTGAGGGTATCGCCCTCATTAAGCACGCTAACGCCCTGAACATGCTGATTGACGTTTCGCATATGAATGAAAAAGCGTTCTGGGATACCGCTCGTCATTCCTCTTCACCGCTGGTCGCCACCCATTCCAACGCCCATACGCTGTGCCCGCAACCGCGCAATCTGACCGATCGGCAGCTGCTGGCTATCCGCGACAGCGGCGGCGTGGCAGGCGTCAATTTCGGCAACGCGTTTCTGCGCGCCGACGGTAAACGCGATAGCGATACCCCGCTGAGTACGATTGTTCGCCATATCGACTATCTTATTAACATCATGGGTGACGATCATGTCGCGCTGGGCTCCGATTTTGACGGCATTACGTTGCCTGATGACTTACACGATGTGAGTGGTTTACCGCGGCTAATCAGCGCGTTGCGTGACAGCGGCTATGATCAATTTGTGCTGAATAAGCTGCTGTGGGGCAACTGGCAAAAGGTATTGCAAAATGTTTGGCAACAATAGGTTACGTTGTAAACATTAAGTTAATTCCTTACATCTTTCGGGTTGAGCTTTGCCCTCCTGTGACGCATTATTTGATGACCATCACAAAACTGGCACAAACAATGGCGTTAGTGCTGCATTTTTAAAGAGGAAAAAACGATGTGGAAGAAACCTGCTTTTATTGATTTACGTCTTGGCCTGGAAGTGACCCTGTACATTTCCAACCGCTAATCGCTCTGCCCGCCATCCGTGCGGGCATTTTTGTTTGACTACCTGGCCCATCTTCATGTTTATAAAAGTCCTCGGTTCCGCCGCTGGCGGTGGTTTCCCCCAGTGGAACTGTAACTGCGCCAACTGTCAGGGTTTGCGCGACGGTACCCTTCAGGCGACCCCTCGCACCCAGTCGTCGATCATCGTCAGCGATAACGGCAAAGAGTGGGTGCTGTGTAACGCCTCCCCCGATATCAGCCAGCAGATTGCCCATACGCCAGAACTGAATAAGAAAGAGGTTCTGCGCGGCACGCATATTGGCGGCATTATTCTCACCGATAGCCAGATTGACCACACCACCGGGCTGCTCAGCCTGCGCGAAGGGTGCCCGCATCAGGTATGGTGTACGCCGGAGGTGCATGAAGATCTTTCCAGCGGATTCCCGATTTTTACCATGCTCCGGCACTGGAACGGCGGCCTGATTCATCACCCGATCGCGCCGCTCACCGCCTTTAGCGTGGAAGCCTGCCCTGATTTGCAGTTTACCGCTGTCCCCATCGCCAGTAACGCACCGCCCTATTCGCCGTGGCGCGACCGCCCGCTGCCGGGGCATAACGTGGCGCTGTTTATCGAAAACCGCCGCAACGGTCAGACGCTGTTCTACGCACCGGGTCTCGGTGAACCCGATGACACCATCCTGCCGTGGCTTAAAAAAGCGGACTGTCTGCTGATTGACGGCACCGTCTGGCAGGACGATGAACTCCAGGCCACCGGCGTCGGGCGCAATACCGGCCGCGACATGGGCCATCTGGCGCTCGGCGATGAACACGGCATGATGGCGCTGCTGGCCTCGCTGCCGGCAAAGCGCAAGATTCTGATCCACATTAATAACACCAACCCGATCCTTAACGAGCAGTCGCCGCAGCGTCACGCCCTTGCGCAGCAGGGAATAGAAGTGAGCTGGGACGGGATGAACATCACGCTTCAGGACTAACTATGCACATTCGCGAAACGCTCTCGCCGCAAGAGTTTGAGCACGCCCTTCGGGCGAAAGGCGCCTACTATCATATTCACCATCCGTACCATATCGCGATGCATAACGGCGAGGCCAGCCGCGAGCAGATCCAGGGCTGGGTGGCGAACCGGTTTTACTACCAGACGACGATCCCGCTGAAAGACGCGGCAATTATGGCGAACTGCCCGGATCCGCACACGCGTCGCAAATGGGTGCAGCGGATCCTCGATCACGACGGTAGCAACGGTCATGACGGCGGTATCGAAGCCTGGCTACAGCTGGGCGAAGCCGTGGGGCTCAGCCGCGAGGACTTAATCAGCGAACGCCACGTGCTGCCCGGCGTCCGTTTCGCCGTCGACGCTTACGTTAACTTCGCCCGCCGCGCCAACTGGCAGGAGGCGGCATGCAGCTCGCTCACCGAACTGTTCGCCCCGCAAATCCATCAGTCGCGTCTCGACAGCTGGCCACAGCACTACCCGTGGATCAAAGAGGAAGGCTATTTTTATTTCCGCAGCCGCCTCAGCCAGGCCAGCCGCGACGTTGAACACGGCCTGGAGCTGGCGAAGCGTTACTGCGATAGCGCGGAAAAGCAGAATCGGATGCTGGAGATCCTTCAGTTCAAACTCGATATCCTGTGGTCGATGCTCGACGCGATGACCATGGCCTACGCGCTACAGCGTCCGCCTTATCACACGGTCACCGACAAAGCGGCCTGGCACACAACCCGACTGGTATAAGCATGCAAAAAAACTCCATCGTCGCCTTTCGTCGCGGCTATCGCCTGCAATGGGAAGCCGCTCAGGACAGCCATGTCATCCTCTATCCGGAAGGCATGGCTAAACTCAATGAGACCGCGGCCGCGATCCTCGAACTGGTCGATGGCCAACGCGACGCGGCGGCCATCATTGCCATACTCAACGAACGGTTCCCGGAAGCCGGCGGCGTGGATGACGACGTCGTAGAATTCCTGCAAATCGCTTATCAACAGAAGTGGATTATTTTCCGTGAGCCAGAATAAACCCGCCGTCAATCCACCGCTGTGGCTGCTGGCGGAGCTGACCTATCGCTGTCCGCTACAGTGTCCTTACTGCTCTAACCCGCTGGACTTTGCCCGGCAGGATCAGGAGCTGACCACCGAACAGTGGATTGAGGTTTTCCGCCAGGCGCGGGCGATGGGCAGCGTGCAGATAGGTTTTTCCGGCGGCGAACCGTTGACGCGTAAAGATCTGCCGGAGCTGATCCGCGCCGCCCGCGATCTCGGTTTTTATACCAACCTGATCACCTCGGGAATTGGCCTGACGGAAAGCAAACTCGACGCGTTCAGCGAGGCCGGTCTGGACCATATCCAGATTAGCTTCCAGGCCAGCGATGAAGTGCTCAACGCTGCGCTGGCGGGGAATAAAAAAGCCTTCCAGCAGAAGCTGGCGATGGCCAAAGCGGTCAAAGCCCGTGATTACCCGATGGTGCTGAATTTCGTCCTGCACCGGCATAATATCGATCAGATCGATAAAATCATCGAGCTGTGCATCGAACTGGACGCCGACGATGTCGAACTTGCCACCTGCCAGTTCTACGGTTGGGCGTTCCTTAATCGTCAGGGGCTTCTGCCGACGCGGGAACAGATTGCCCGCGCGGAACGCGTGGTTGCCGAATATCGGCAAAAAATGGCCGCCAGCGGCAATCTGACCAACCTGCTGTTCGTCACCCCCGATTATTACGAAGAGCGGCCAAAAGGCTGTATGGGCGGCTGGGGGTCGATTTTCCTCAGCGTGACCCCGGAAGGCACGGCGCTGCCCTGCCACAGCGCGCGCCAGCTGCCGGTGGATTTCCCGTCGGTGCTTGAGCAGAGCCTGGAATCCATCTGGTATGACTCTTTCGGCTTCAACCGCTATCGCGGGTTTGACTGGATGCCAGAGCCGTGCCGCTCCTGCGATGAAAAGGAGAAGGACTTCGGCGGCTGCCGCTGTCAGGCCTTTATGCTCACCGGGAATGCGGATAACGCCGATCCGGTGTGCAGCAAATCGCCGCATCATCATAAAATCCTCGAGGCGCGCCGCGAAGCAGCCTGTAGTGATATGAAGATCGGTCAGCTTCAGTTCCGCAACCGTACCCGTTCTCAGCTTATCTATAAAACCCGGGAACTGTAACGATAATGACCACCCGCATCGTGGAACTGGCAGGCGGTTTGCGCGCAACGCTGGTGCATCAGCCGCAGGCGACACGCGCGGCGGCGCTGGCGCGCGTGAGTGCCGGAAGCCATCACGAGCCACCGCGCTTCGCCGGTCTGGCGCATTTGCTTGAGCACCTGCTGTTCCGCGGTAGCCAGCGCTATCAGGGCGATGATCGACTCATGGCCTGGGTCCAGCGCCAGGGCGGCAGCGTCAATGCCACCACGCTGGCTCGCCATAGCGCTTTTTTCTTCGACGTTGCCGCCGATAACCTGTCCGACGGCGTCGCGCGGCTGCGGGATATGTTGCTGGCGCCGCTGCTTTCACCGCATGACATACAGCGCGAAGTGGCGGTCATTGATGCGGAAAACCGGCTCATCCAGCAACATGATTCCGCCAGGCGCGAAGCGGCGGCGCGCCACGCGATGGAAGAACCCGCGGTTTTTCGCCGTTTTCAGGTGGGTAGCAAGGAGTCTCTCGGGCAGGACCCGGTATCGCTGCAAACCGCGTTGCGCGACTTTCATCGTCGCTATTATGTAGCCGGGCACCTGCAATTGTGGCTGCAAGGGCCGCAAACGCTGGATGTCCTGGCCGAGCTTGCCCATACGTTTGCGTCAGGTTTTGCGTCAGGAGGCATGCCTGAAACCGCTCCCCCGTTGCGTCTTAGCGCTGAAGCAGATTATCAGCTGGCGGTGACGGAGCGACCCGCACTGTGGCGTTGTCCGTTAATCCGAAAAAGTGACAACGTCACTTTATTTCGGGAGTTTTTACTGGACGACGCCCCCGGAAGCCTGATTGCCGGGCTACGGGCGCGCGGGCTGGCAGAAGAGGTAGCCCTGAACTGGCTTTATCAGGATGACGATTACGGCTGGCTGGCGCTAACGGTTGATAGCGAACGGCCCGAGGACATTGACCCGCATATTACCCACTGGCTACGGGCGCTACAGCAAACGACGGATGAGCAGCAGCGGCATTATTATCGGCTGGCACAGCAGCGTTTCAGCGCCCTGCCGACGCTGGAGCAGCTGCGCCAGCGGGCATTTGGTTTTGCACCCGGCGCGGCGCCCGTGGGTTTTTACGCCTTTTGTGCCAACTTACGGGCGGCGCCCACCTCGTATCTGGCCTGCAAAAAAATGGAAACCGCTGAAATTATTGCCAGCCAGGGCTTTGCCCTGCCGCTTAGCCATTGGCGTCGCCAGCCGGTTGCAGATGATAGCCCCATCGCGTTTTCCTTCTACCCGCAGACTGCCAGGTATGCTGCGCCAGCCCCGACGTCAGAAGCCGCTCCACTGCTGCATTTGTCGGCGCAGACACAACCGCCGACGCTGATCCTGCGCAGGCCTTTTTATTCGCGCGTGGACAGGTCACAGGGGGTGGCGATGGGCAAGCAGTTACGCCCTCTTCTTGCTGAACTGCGCCATATCGACGGCAGCGGCGAGTGGCAAACGGTTGACGGTAGCTGGCAGCTCACCCTGCGGCTTCCTGACGCCATGGTGACGGCGGAACCCATCATCGGGGCGATAATCGATCGCCTCTCCCACCCCGCTCCGGCTACTACGTCAGTGCCAGAAGGCATTGCCATCCGTGAGCTGCTTCAGCAATTGCCTGAACGTCTGGCATCGGATCCGCCGCGGGACGGCTGGCTGGCGGCGTTAGTTGGCGGCAGTGCCGGGCACGCGCACGGGTTAGCCCGGCAGCTTGGCCTGCTCCGGACGCCGGTTAACGCTACGCCGTTGCCGTTAAGCGGTTGTCCCGGCGGGATCGAACACATTCCGCACGCCAGCGCGGATTCGGCGCTGCTGGTGTTTATTCCCCTGCCGCCGGGCGCGTCGCTCGCCGCGCTGCGGCTGCTGGCGTTATGCTGCGAACCGCAATTTTTCCAGCGCCTGCGCGTGGAACAGCAGATTGGCTACGTGGTCAGCTGTCGTTATCAGCGTATTGCCGATCGCGATGGCCTGCTGCTGGCGTTACAGTCGCCTGACCGTTCTCCCGTGAACCTGTTGGGTTGCTGCAAACGATTTTTGCGTGAGCTGACGCCGTGCGATGAGGCAGCGTTCAGCGTGTTGCGACAGCAGCTGGCGACGCAGATCCGCTCACCGATGGATGCCAGCGCCACGGCAGTGGCCGCCCTGCGCCAGCGCTATGGTTTGCCGGTGTTAACACCGCAGGCTATTGATGCCCTGCAACCTGACGAGATAATCGCGCTATGGCGCGAGATGACTCGCCGACGCTGGCGGGTGCTTTTCACGGGCTGACCGGAACCGCCGCTTTCTTCCTGTGCGTAGTTTTTAGTCAAAAAAAAGCCCCGTACTATGACGGGGCCGGGCTGCTTATTTCGCTGTTATTTATCCAGCGCGTAGGCAATCACGTAGTCACCACGATCCGGCGACTGACGTGCACCGCCGGCAGAGATCAGAATGTACTGTTTGCCGGTTTTCGGTGATACATAGCTGACAGGTCCGCCCTGGCTACCCACCGGGAGACGCGCTTTCCACACTTCTTCCCCCGTAGAGGAATCAAAGGCGCGCAGGTAGTAATCCTGGGTTCCCGCAATGAAGACCAGACCGCCCTGCGTGGCCAGCGTACCGCCCAGCGTCGGCATACCGACAGGCATTGGCATGCGCATTTTTACCCCAAACGGACCGGTATCCTGAACGGTACCGACCGGCACCTGCCAGACGATTTTCTGCGTTTTCAGGTCAATCGCGGAGAGAGAGCCAAACGGTGGTTTCTGGCACGGAATGCCCAGCGGTGACATGAAACGGTTTTTGTTGACCGAATACGGCGTTCCTTTCATCGGAACGGCGCCCATCCCGGCGTTCACGGCTTCACCGCCCGTGTTTGCCACCGCGCTCTGCGGATCTTGTTTAATCAGCTGGACCCACAGACCCAGACGCATGTCGTTGACGAAGATGTACTGGTTGTTCGGATCGGTGGACAGACTACCCCAGTTCATTCCCCCCAGCGAGCCCGGGAAGCTCAGGGAAATATCGGTTCCCGGCATCGTGTACAGACCGTCATAACGCATTGATTTGAAGCTGATACGACAGGCCAGCTGGTCAAACGGCGTCGCCCCCCACATATCCGATTCTTTCAGGGTTTCCGCGCCAATCTGCGGCATTCCCACAGAACGAGGCTGCGTTGCCGGGTACTGTTCACGTGGAATATCCGCTGGTTTTACCGGAACCTCTTTCACTTCAGTGAGCGGTTTACCCGTCAGGCGATCAAGAACGTAAATTTGCCCCGCTTTGGTGCCCACCACCACCGCGGGCTTGTTGCCCTCTTTCGTCGGGAAATCAACCAGGCTCGGCTGCATCGGGATATCGAAATCCCAGAGGTCGTTATGCACGGTCTGGTATACCCACTTCTCTTTCCCGGTAGTCGCATCCAGCGCGAGGATTGAGGTGGCGTATTTGTGATCTTCCGGAATACGGTCAGCGCCCCACAGGTCGACAGAGGAACTTCCCATCGGGATAAACACGGTATTCATCGACGCATCCCAGGACATAGGGGCCTAGGAGTTTGCAGAGCTACGTTTGTAGTGTTCGCCCGGCTTCAGAACATAGTTCGGATCCGGATTACGCGGGTCGAACGCCCAGCGCAGCTGGCCGGTGATCACGTCATAACCACGTATAACGCCTCCCGGCATATCGGTGCTGACGTTATCCGCAACGCGGCCGCCAACGACAACCGTCGTACCCGCCAGCGTCGGGGCCGACGTCAGCACGTAGGTGGGATCTGACGCGTCGCCCATCCCTTCATGCAGGTTAACGCTGCCGTTAGTACCGAAGTCCGGGCAGAAGTTGCCGTTATCGGCGTCTAACGCGATCAGCTTACCGTCGATGGTGTTCATCAGGATACGGCGCTGGCATGCAGCGCCCGGTGCCACCTGCGCTGGCAGGACCGGCGTGGAGCCGGCTACCGTTGGCTGTGCCAGCGGTTTGGTGGCATCAAAGTACGCCAGGCCACGGCAGCGCATCCAGATTGCAGACTTGGCGTTGATTTCCGCTTTCCAGATCTCTTTCCCGCTATCGGCATCCACGGCGATCACGTTGTTATGCGGCGTACAGAGGAAGACACGATCGCCAACCTGTAGCGGCGTTTGCTGATCTTCTGCGCCATTGCCGTCCGGACTTTCCGGTACGTCACCGGTATGGTAGGTCCAGACCGGTTTCAGGTTTTTCACGTTGTCACGGGTTATCTGGTCCAGCGCCACAAAGCGACTACCGCCAGCCGTATTACCGTAGTGATCCCAGTTCTGCTGTTTCGCATCATCTTTTACCGGCACCAGCGGGCGTTTTTCACCGCTAAACGGCACGGTCGGATGGGGTTGAAACATCTGAACAAAGGTGACGCCCATGGCGACAATAAGGACCGCGCAGACCCCCAGGGCCCCTTTTGCGCAGGACGGTTTTCCTTCACGTTTACGCAATGCAGGCCAGGTGGCGGCTGCCAGCACCATCAGCCCGGCGGGTACCATTAAACGGGAAACCAGCGGCCAGAAGTCGAGCCCGGCATCGAAAAATGCCCAAATCAGGGTGCCAAGAAACACCAGGGCAAACAGCCCCACGGCAGAGGACTTGCGGCGGAAGAACTGAATCGCAGAGAGCAGAGTGATAACCCCGGCGATGAGAAAATACCAACTCCCCCCCAGGGAAACCAGTTTAAAACCGCCGATGGCAAAAAAGAGCCCCGTTACAAGAAGTATCACACCCACCAGCAGGCACCACGGGCCTAACCAGCCGGATGGGCGGGGATTATTGTCTGACATAAAAATGAATCTCCTGATTACTTTATAACAGCAGGGTTTTATTGACTGCCACGATGCTAAAACCCTGCATAACATCAATTGTTCGTGTGCGAATCATAAATTAAAATTATAATGTAGACAAAATGTATTCTGTCGGAAGAAAAGAAAACTCACTAAAGTGCAGGAACATAACAAAATAAAAAAATGGGATATCACTCTGTAATTCGCCAATACCAGAATATTTGACCAGTCAGTTCCGGCTTATGCGATGAATATCAGGTTTGCCGACAAGACAGCCCCGATAACGTAAGATTTTTGCATGATGAGAATTAACTTATTGCCTATTAATTAAGCTTCACAAACACGATCAGCTCGCGGATTTCACGATATACGTCACTACACCAAAGATATCGAGCGTATCGTCGCTGCCGACAATAATCGGTGAATAGGCGCTGTTCATGGGGTTGAGTTGAATATTGGGACGCAACTGGAGGCGCTTCACGGTAAATTCGCCCTCTACCGCCGCAATCACGATATCGCCATGCTCAGGCTTGCGGGAACTGTCCACCACCAGCAAATCACCGTTATTAATCCCCCCTTCTATCATCGAGTCACCGGCGGCTTTGACAAAATAAGTGGAGCTGGGATGGGCGACTAATAACTCGTTTAAATCGATACGCCGCTCTACATAATCCGCTGCCGGGCTGGGGAAGCCGCACTGTACTAAGTCGCTGAAAAGTGGAATAGCAACGATTTCACGCAACTCTGCGGGTCTGAAAAAGATCATAATAAACACCTCCATACTGTTTTTATATACAGTAGTTTTAACTGAGGTATCGATCAAGCCATGTCAGCGTAAGCGGCTGGCTACGCCTTAACCGCTTCGCTTATAACCCTCTATAGCAATGAAGATTATTTGTTTTGTAAATTTTTACGCATGGGCAAGCTTAACGCGTCATAAAACATCACTACATCATCACTTATTGATGACTTGTAAATGTACAAAAGACAAAGCACCATCACTGCATAATCACTATCCGTTGACTTTCTATTTAGACTGGCGCATATTTTACAGCACAAATTAACAAGACAATTTTTGGAGGACGTTTTCTATGCCCGCCCGTGATTATCCCGATAAGCGTGTTGCTCGCGGTGTCGCAAAGGAGGCCGAACTCAGGATGTTAAGCGCGCGCATCGATCCTGCGCTGATGGAGTACATCCGCATTACTGCGTATGAAACACGGAAAAGTAAGCAGGAAATCGTGGCGGAAGCATTAGCGCTTCACCGCCAAAGAAGTCAGATTGGATCATAAACAGCAAAAGCCCGAAAAATCCTCCGGGCTTTTGCTGCCATCGGGATTACCCCACCAGCGAATTTAACGTCTCCAGCGCCTCAGGCGGCAATACCAGATCGGCTGCCGCCAGGTTTTCACGCAGATGCGCCACCGACGAGGTTCCCGGGATCAAGAGGATATTTGGCGAGCGTTGCAGCAGCCATGCCAGCGCCACCTGCATCGGCGTCGCGCCCAGTGAATCCGCCACCGCCTGTAGTCCGGAAGATTGCAGTGGCGTGAAACCTCCCAGCGGGAAGAACGGCACCCAGGCAATCCCCTGCTGCGCCAGTGAATCGACCAGCGCATCGTCACCGCGATTCACAACGTTGTACATGTTCTGTACGCACACCACGGAAACCATCTTCTGCGCTTCAGCGACCTGCGAAGCGGTAACGTTGCTCAGCCCAATATGGCGAACCAGCCCCTGCTGTTGCAGCTCCGCAAGGGTACTCAGCGGCGCGGCAATCGAGCCTTCCGCCGGTCCGTGGGTGCTAAACATGATCCGCAGGTTAACCACGTCCAGCACATCCCGCTTCAGGTTACGCAGGTTGTCATGCACCGCCTGCGTCAGCTCCTGCGCGGAAAACGCCGGCAGCCAGGAGGCATCCTCGCCGCGTCGGGCTCCGATCTTGGTCACAATCGTAAGGTCGTCCCGGTACGGATGAAGCGCCTCGCAGATAAGCTGGTTGGTCACATGAGGTCCGTAAAAATCGCTGGTATCAATGTGATTCACACCCGACGCCACCGCTTCACGCAGCACCGCCAGCGCCGCATTTTTGTCTTTTGGCGGACCAAAAACGCCAGGCCCGGCAAGCTGCATCGCGCCATAGCCAAATCGTTTAACCGTACGCGTTCCGAGCGTGAACGTTCCGCTTTTATCTATGCTGCTCATGCTGACCTTCCTCATAAAAAATGATCCGGATTTACAACAGGTTCCGCAACGAAACCATTAGTTAAGCAATAGTAAAATTAAAGTTTAAATTCGCTACGACGATAGTATTGATGTAACCCTGCCTCTTCTCTTACGGATGACCGCCATGCTGAAAAATCTGCACGTGATTACCGGTATTATCTTTGCCCTAACCATATTCTGTCTGCTGCAAGTTGTCACGGGAGGGTTGTTCTACTCTGCCGTTAACAACGATCGTCACAACTTTCAGAACTCCGGGTTACTCAATGCCCAACAGGAGAGCCTGAGCGACAGCGTGAACACGCTGGTGAAAACGCGCGTTACCGTCACCCGCGTGGCGATCCGCTACCTGAAAAACCAGCGCGATCCGGCCTCTCTCGCAGCAATCAACACGCTGTTGGGCACCGCGAACGGTTCGCTGACCAAAGCCGAAGACTATTACAAAAACTGGCAGGCGATTTCGCAGGTGAAGGGCCAGAATGCCGCGCTTACCGAAGAGATGCAGAAAGCCTGGAAGCAAATGCACGAGGTGATGCGCTTGTCCATTGAGTATCTGCGCGCCGATAACTATCAGGCCTATGGCGACCTGGACGCCCAGCAGGCGCAGGATGAGATGGAGGCGGTCTATACCCGCTGGCGCGCTGAAAACAACGTGCTGCTGAAAGCCGCCGCCGAAGAGAACCAGAGCAGCTTTACCCAGATGCAGTGGACGCTGGCGGCGATCTTCCTGACTGTGATCGCCGTGCTGGTGGTGATCTGGCAGGGTTTACAGCACCTGCTCCTGAAACCGCTCAACGCCATCATGAACCATATTCGCACCATCGCGAGCGGCGATCTGACGCAAAACGTCGCGATTACCGGGCGCAACGAGATGGGCCAGCTGGCTGCTGGTCTGCACGAGATGCAGCAGTCGCTGGTGAGCACCGTCAGCGCCGTGCGCGGCAGCACAGATTCTATCTATACGGGCGCAGGAGAAATTGCCGCCGGGAGTAACGACCTTTCCGCGCGAACCGAGCAGCAGGCCGCCTCGCTGGAAGAGACCGCCGCCAGCATGGAAGAGCTGACTGCCACGGTGAAACAGAACTCGGATAACGCCCGTCAGGCGACGCTGCTGGCGAAGAATGCGTCTGAAACCGCCGCACGCGGCGGTCAGGTGGTGGATAACGTGGTGCGTACCATGAATGACATTGCCGACAGTTCTCAGCAAATTGCGCATATCACCGGCGTTATCGACAGCATTGCCTTCCAGACCAACATTCTGGCGCTCAACGCGGCGGTTGAAGCCGCCCGTGCCGGGGAACAAGGTCGCGGCTTTGCGGTCGTGGCAGGTGAAGTACGGACGCTGGCCAGCCGCAGCGCGCAGGCGGCAAAAGAGATCAAAGGGCTTATCGAGAACTCTGTCAGCCGGGTGAATACCGGCTCAGAACAGGTGAGCGAGGCGGGTGCGACCATGAAAGAGATCGTCGCGGCCGTGACGCGCGTAACCGATATTATGGCTGAGATTTCCTCTGCGTCTGACGAGCAGAGCCGCGGTATAGAGCAGGTCAGCCTGGCGGTCTCGCAGATGGACAGCGTCACGCAGCAAAACGCCGCGCTGGTACAGGAGTCGGCAACGGCGGCGGCAGCGCTGGAAGATCAGTCTGAACAGCTGCGTCAGGCCGTGGCGGCATTCCGGCTGAACGCTCAGGCATCGCTGGCGGCTCGCCCTAAAAACGTGAAAACGCCCGTACTGCTGCGCCCGTCAGCGGCAGGCGCGAATACAGCTGACGCGAACTGGGAAACCTTCTGAGTGACAGGCGGGCATCTCGCCCGCCTTCCTGATTAGCGGCTGCGCTTGGCGTGGCGCTCCCAGTTATCTCGCTTCGCATCCTCTGACTTACGCAACGAGACATAGCATGCTCCGCTGCCGCCGTGATGCGGCTGCGCTTCGCAAAAGGCCTGTACTTCGTCGAACTCGGTCAGCCAGCGCGCAAGATAGCTGCGCACCACGTTAGGATGCGACTGCTGTTCACGCCCTTTACCATGCACGATGATCAGGTTGCGTAGCCCGTCACGTCCGGCCTGGCGAATAAAGGAATAGACCAGCTGGCGGCATTGCTCCGCAGGCTGGCGTAACAGCGTTAAGCTGGCCTGACGGGAATATTTGCCGGAACGCAGCTTATCAAATACCCCCTGCTGTACCCCTTCGCGCTGGTACATGAGCGGCTCGGCAAGGGGCAACAGTTCCAGAAACCCCAGCGTCAGAAAGTTATCGAGCTGCTCAGTATCTATTTCCTGACGCGCCCGCGTGTTGCGGCTCTGCTGCCAGTGAATATCCGCGCAGCGTTTGAGCGGCTGGACATCCTCCATGGCGTCAAGAAAAAGTGATTTGTCGTCAGGGTTCATGGAAATCCTCCGGCTACATCTGAGTGATGTACTATACCTGCGCCCGTTGCGGGTCTCAATCATCCAGGCACAGGTTCAAATAATGGCTTAAGGAACAGATAATCGCAGACGCAATAAATTTAATCTAACCTTAACTTAAATTTCAGCCGTAATTAATTAAATAATTTACGTTAAAAAATCGTGAAATCAATCACTCAACGTCCTTCTCTTTTAAGAAAAAGCTGTTATAACTTAATAAACCTGCCCAATGGATAATGCATGTAGGATCCGCGAAAGGACGCACGACTGTGTGTACTGTGGAGTCTGTCTGATGTCGGGCAGACTCTATTTTTTTATTGTTGTTATTTTTATTAAATTAATTTCCTGGCTTCCCTTCGAAACTGCGTGATTAATGATTCGGCAAGCGGTGTCTGGCGAGAATCACGACGCTGAATTAAATAATATGCTGCTTTAGGCAGAGTTTCGACAACCGGCAGCATTATCAGACGGTGCGCCAGAAGCGGATCGCAGCCCAGCTCCTGCGGTAAAATGCTGATGAAATCGCTTTGTGCGACGAGGCTAATACAGGAGGAAAAGGTCTCACAGACAACGCCAATTCGCGGTATTTGAGATCGATGGCTAAAAGTATCCTGCAACTGCTTATAATAACTTCCCCGGGGCGTAGGCATCGTCCAGTTATATTGCAAAAGCTCATTAATTGAGGTCGCCCCTGTCGCCGGATGCCCTGCCCGACAAAATACAGCAAAAGGCTTTTCGAACAGCTTTTCAAACGTAAATTCGTGATCGTACGGCCCCTGATAATAGGTATTGATGGTAAAGTCCAGCTCACCCTGACGTAATTCATTAATCATCGACACCAGCTGGCCTTCCATAATCCGGACGTTGACCTGAGGATGCTGCGCATGAAAACGCGTAATGACGGCCGGCATCAGGCTGCGTGAAATGCTGGCTCCCATCCCAATATTGATCTGCCCGGCAAGCTCGCCCTGTCGCTGGCGGATGTCATCCTGCGCTGCACGCAGCTCTTCCAGAATCAAATTAGCGCGGTGATAAAACCCTTCCCCGCACTCGGTCAGCGCGACGCCTTTACTCTGGCGCACAAACAGCTGGGCCGCCATACCCTCCTCCAGCTCTTTAATGGATTTGGTCAGCGCGGGCTGCGAAAGATTAAGCGTCCGGCTGGCGCCGCGAATGCTGCCCTGTCGCGCCACCTCGACAAACGCCCTGATTTGATGAAATTTAATCTGAAATGACATAACGAGACCGATAACCGTTGTTTATCAGAGTAAAGAAACTGTCATCTACTTTAATGGAAACGGATGTGCGAGGGTAATTCCTGAACGGTTAAAACTGTGAAAAAACGATTAGTGATAAGTAAAAACTATCACAGCGTGAAGCAGTTCACATATTTTAATGATGACAGGAAAAGATATGAACGCACTGGCGCAGTACATTCAGACATTAGCTCCACAACTGAGCGCATGGCGTCGCGATTTCCACCATTTTGCGGAATCCGGCTGGGTAGAGTTTCGAACAGCTGCGAAAGTCGCGGAGATCCTCGACTCGCTGGGCTACGAACTGGCGATGGGGCGCGACGTGGTCGATGCCGAAAGCCGTATGGGACTGCCCGATGATGCCACCCTTTCGCGAGAGTTTGCCCGCTCCCGGGCGCAGGGTGCGCCGGAGAAATGGCTGGCGCCGTTTGAGGGCGGATTTACCGGCATTGTGGCGACCCTGAATACCGGCCGCCCCGGCCCGACGCTGGCGTTTCGGGTAGACATGGATGCACTTGATTTAAGCGAAGCGCTTGACGAAAGTCATCGCCCCTTCCGCGACGGTTTTGCCTCCTGCAACCCGGGCATGATGCACGCCTGTGGCCACGACGGGCATACCACCATTGGTCTGGGGCTCGCGCAGGTGCTTAAGCAGCATGAGGCGCAGCTCAACGGCATCATCAAACTGATCTTCCAGCCTGCCGAAGAGGGTACGCGCGGCGCGCGGGCTATGGTCGCCGCAGGCGCGCTGGACGGCGTGGACTACTTTACCGCCATTCATATCGGGACCGGCGTTCCGGAAGGGACGGTGATCTGCGGCAGCGATAACTTCATGGCGACCACCAAATTTGACGTGCGCTTTACCGGGGTCGCCGCACACGCTGGCGGTAAACCAGAAGAGGGCCGTAACGCCCTACTCGCGGCTGCCCAGGCCGCCATCGCGCTGCATGGCATCGCACCACACAGCGAAGGCGCGTCCCGGGTTAACGTCGGGGTCATGCAGGCGGGCAGCGGACGCAACGTGGTTCCGGCTGATGCGTTGCTTAAGGTTGAAACCCGCGGCGAAAGCGAGGCTATTAATCAGTATGTCTTTGAGCGCGCACAGGCGGTAATTACCGGCGCGGCGGCGCTCTACGGCGTAACAGCCGGGGTAAACCTGATGGGGGCGGCGACCTCCAGCGCCCCTTCTCCGGCCTGGGTCGATTATCTGCGCGAACAGGCAAGCCAGGTGCCCGGCGTGACTCATGCCATTAATAAGGTCAAAGCGCCTGCGGGCTCCGAAGATGCCACGCTAATGATGGCCCGCGTACAGCAGAACGGCGGCATGGCCTCGTATATGGTCTTCGGCACCGAGCTGAGCGCCGGACATCACAACGAAAAATTCGATTTTGATGAGCAGGTGATGAACGTTGCCATCGAAACGCTGGCGCGAACTGCGCTTAATTTCCCGTGGACGCGAGGTGTGTAATGCAGGAGAACTACGCTTTTATCGCCGATGCCATCGACACGCGATGTCAGACGTTTACCGATATTGCCGACGACATCTGGGATCATCCCGAAACGCGCTTCGAAGAGTTCTGGTCCGCCGAACGGCTCGCCAGTGCGCTGGAAGCCGAGGGCTTTGCCCTGACGCGGGAAGCCGGAGGCATTCCCAATGCCTTTATTGCCAGCTACGGCAGCGGCAAGCCCGTTATCGCCCTTCTGGGCGAATACGATGCCCTGGCCGGGCTAAGCCAGCAGGCGCACTGCGCGACGGCGCAATCCGCCACCCCGGGGGCGAACGGCCACGGCTGCGGGCATAACCTGTTAGGCACTGCTGCCTTCGCCGGGGCGGTGGCGGTGAAAAGCTGGCTGGAACAACACGGCGGCAGCGGAACGGTACGATTTTACGGCTGCCCCGGCGAGGAAGGCGGCTCCGGTAAAACCTTTATGGTACGTGAAGGGCTGTTTGACGACGTGGACGCTGCCGTGACATGGCACCCGGAGGCCTTTGCCGGGATGTTTAACGTCAGCACGCTGGCCAATATTCAGGCCGCCTGGCGGTTTAAGGGGATCGCCGCTCATGCCGCAAACTCCCCACATCTGGGGCGCAGCGCGCTGGATGCCGTGACGCTGATGACCACCGGTACAAACTTCCTCAACGAACACATCATTGAAAAAGCGCGCGTTCATTACGCCATCACCGATACCGGCGGGATTTCGCCCAACGTGGTACAGGCCCAGGCCGAGGTGCTGTACCTGATCCGCGCCCCGGAGATGGCCGATGCGCAGCAGATCTACGCGCGCATCGAGAAAATCGCCCAGGGTGCGGCGATGATGACCGAAACCACCGTCGAGTGCCGCTTTGATAAAGCCTGCTCCAGCTATCTGCCGAACCGTACGCTCGAAGCGGCGATGTACCGCGCATTGCAGCATTATGGCACGCCGGCCTGGACGGAAGAGGAACGCGAATTTGCCCGTGAAATCCGCGCCACGCTCACGGCAAACGACCTGCAAAACAGCCTGAAAAACATTGCCGCAACGGGGGCCGAAGAGGGAAAAGCGTTTGCCCGACGCCATCAGGAGACGCTGCTGGTGGATGAAGTTGCCCCTTACGCCATCACCGATAACGTGCTGGCAGGCTCCACCGATGTGGGGGATGTCAGCTGGAAGATGCCTGTTGCACAGTGCTTTAGCCCCTGTTTTACCGTCGGCACCCCACTGCATACCTGGCAACTAGTGGCGCAGGGGCGTACCTCAATTGCCCATAAAGGCATGTTGCTGGCCGGAAAAGTGATGGGCGCGACCGCGCTGCATCTGCTTCAGGATGCCGACCTGTTGCGAAAATGCCGGGAAGAGTTCGAACAACACATAACAGAAAAACCGTACGAGTGTCCGATCCCGCAGGGCGTGACACCGTCACCTTTAAAATAAAAAAACACAACACAACAACAGTCCCGAGGAACGCCCATGAGTATGTCTTCCATACCTTCGCATTCCCCATCCGGTAAGCTCTATGGCTGGGTTGAAAGGATCGGCAATAAAGTACCGCACCCTTTCCTGCTTTTTATCTATTTAATTGTCATCCTGATGGTCGCGACGGCCGTGCTGTCCGCCTTTGAGGTGAGCGTGCGCAGCCCGGCCGACGGCAGTATGGTAGCAGTGAAAAACCTGCTCAGCGTTGAAGGGTTGCACTGGTTTTTGCCGAACGTGATTAAAAACTTCAGCGGTTTTGCGCCGCTGGGCGCCATCCTGGCGCTGGTGTTAGGCGCGGGACTGGCCGAACGCGTGGGTCTGCTGCCCGCGCTGATGGTGAAAATGGCCTCGCACGTCAGCGCGCGTTATGCCAGCTATATGGTGCTGTTTATTGCCTTCTTCAGCCATATCTCGTCCGACGCGGCGCTGGTGATCATGCCGCCGATGGGGGCGCTGATTTTCCTCGCCGTTGGCCGTCATCCTGTTGCGGGCCTGCTGTCGGCGATTGCGGGCGTCGGCTGTGGGTTTACCGCTAACCTGCTTATCGTGACCACCGATGTGCTGCTCTCCGGCATCAGTACGGAGGCAGCCAGCACCATCGATGCGACTATGCACGTCAGCGTGATCGACAACTGGTACTTTATGGCCAGTTCGGTGATTGTCCTGACGATTGTCGGGGGGCTGATTACCGATAAGATCATTGAGCCGCGCCTGGGTAAATGGGAAGGCCGGAGCGATGAAAAGCTGGAGACGCTGAGCAAAGAGCAGCAGTTCGGCCTGCGCGTAGCCGGGATCGTCTCGCTGGCGTTCATTGCGGTGGTGGCGCTGATGGTGGTGCCGGAAAATGGCGTGCTGCGCGATCCGATCAAACACACCGTACTGCCCTCGCCGTTTATTCAGGGCATTGTGCCGCTGATAATTCTCTTCTTCTTCGTCGTTTCGCTCGCGTTCGGCATCGCCACCGGCAAAATCCGCCGTCAGGGAGATCTGCCGCACCTGATGATCGAGCCGATGAAGGAGATGGCGGGTTTTATCGTGATGGTGTTCCCGCTGGCGCAGTTTGTCGCCATGTTTAACTGGAGCAACATGGGCAAGTTTATGGCCGTGAGCCTGACGGACGCGCTGGAGGCGGCGGGGTTGAGCGGTGTTCCGGCGTTTGTCGGCCTGGCGCTGCTGTCGTCCCTGCTGTGCATGTTTATTGCCAGCGGGTCGGCCATCTGGTCGATTCTGGCGCCCATCTTTGTCCCCATGTTTATGATGCTCGGCTTCCATCCTGCGTTCGCCCAGATCCTTTTCCGTGTCGCCGATTCCTCGGTGATCCCGCTGGCGCCCGTGTCACCCTTCGTTCCGCTGTTTTTAGGCTTCCTGCAACGCTACAGACCGGAGGCTAAGCTGGGTACCTACTATTCGCTGGTTCTGCCCTATCCGCTTATCTTCTTAGGGGTATGGCTGGTGATGCTGGTGGCGTGGTATCTTGTCGGCCTGCCGATTGGACCGGGTGTTTACCCGAGGCTGAACTAAGGAGTACTGATGCTGAGATTACTCGAAGATAATATTGCGACGCCGCTGGGGCCGCTGTGGGTTATCGCGGATGAAGCGTTCAATCTGCGCGCGGTTGAATGGGAAGAGCACAGCGACCGGATGGTTGAGCTGCTCAACATCCATTATCGCGCCGAGGGTTACGAGCGTATTACTGCCCGTAATCCTGGCGGGCTGAGCGATAAACTGACGGCCTACTTCGAGGGCGATCTCAGCATTATTAATACCCTGCCAACCGCCACGGCGGGCACCCCTTTCCAGCGCGAGGTGTGGCAGGCGCTGCGTAATATTCCCTGCGGGCAGGTGATGCACTACGGTCAGTTGGCAGAACAGCTTGGCCGTGCCGGCGCGGCGCGCGCGGTCGGTGCGGCAAATGGCTCTAACCCCGTCAGCATTGTGGTGCCTTGCCATCGCGTGATCGGGCGCAACGGCACCCTCACCGGCTATGCCGGGGGCGTACAGCGCAAAGAGTGGCTGCTGCGTCACGAAGGGTATTTTCTGCTGTAATTCCCAGGCTTTTTGTGCTTAATTTTCTTCCTGTTAGGTTCATAATCCTTAATCATTCTGTGGAATTTCAAGGAGATGGCAACACGCTGCCGTCTCTTGTCTTTATTGGGGGTTTGCCAGACTTACGTCCTTACCAAAAAGATGTTAAAATTGACCAATATCAATTAAGGCTTGAGCAAACCTATGATCCCGGAAAAGCGAATTATACGACGCATTCAGTCTGGCGGTTGTGCTATCCATTGCCAGGATTGCAGCATCAGCCAGCTCTGTATCCCGTTTACTCTGAATGAGCACGAACTCGATCAGCTTGACAATATCATCGAGCGCAAAAAGCCTATTCAGAAAGGGCAGACGCTGTTTAAGGCGGGAGACGAACTGAAATCGCTCTATGCTATCCGTTCTGGCACTATCAAAAGCTACACCATTACCGAACAGGGCGACGAGCAGATCACCGGCTTCCATCTGGCAGGCGATTTAGTCGGCTTTGACGCCATCGGCAGTGGCCATCACCCGAGCTTTGCTCAGGCGCTGGAAACCTCTATGGTCTGCGAAATTCCGTTTGAGACGCTGGACGATCTGTCCGGTAAGATGCCGAACCTGCGTCAGCAGATGATGCGTCTGATGAGCGGTGAGATTAAAGGCGATCAGGATATGATCCTGCTGCTTTCCAAAAAGAATGCCGAAGAGCGTCTGGCCGCCTTTATCTATAACCTCTCCCGCCGTTTCGCGGAGCGTGGCTTCTCCCCGCGTGAATTCCGTCTGACCATGACGCGCGGTGATATTGGCAACTATCTGGGCCTGACCGTGGAAACCATCAGCCGTCTGCTGGGTCGCTTCCAGAAGAGCGGAATGCTGGCGGTTAAAGGTAAGTACATCACCATCGAAAACGGTGAAGCGCTGGCCATTCTGGCGGGTCACTCACGTAACGTGGCATAACTCTCCCGGATATCTTATGCCAGGTCGATAAATTTTCATGATTATTGATCTGGCAAAAACTTCCCCCCTGTTTCATTCAAGATATATAGGTTACTCTTTTACTTACAGACTGTGGTGACAGTAGTAAGGAGACCTGTATGGCAAAGTATCAAAACATGCTGGTGGCTATCGATCCTAATCAGGACGATCAGCCGGCATTACGACGTGCTGTGTATTTACATCAACGGATTGGTGGCAAAATTAAAGCCTTTTTGCCGATTTATGACTTCTCATACGAGATGACCACCCTTCTGTCGCCTGACGAGCGCACCGCTATGCGTCAGGGAGTGATCAGCCAGCGTACCGCGTGGATCCGCGAGCAGGCGAAATATTACCTGGAAGCGGGCGTACCGATTGATATCAAAGTGGTCTGGCACAACCGACCTTTCGAAGCCATTATTCAGGAAGTGGTGGCCGGTGGGCATGACCTGCTGCTGAAAATGGCGCACCAGCATGACAAACTGGAATCTGTGATTTTCACTCCAACCGACTGGCACCTGCTGCGCAAATGCCCTTGCCCGGTATGGATGGTGAAAGATCAGCCATGGCCTGAGGGCGGGAAAGCCGTCGTGGCGGTGAATCTGGCCAGCGAAGAGGATTATCACAATTCGCTGAACGAGAAGCTGGTGAAGGAAACCATCCAGCTTGCCGACCAGGTTAACCACACCGAAGTCCATCTGGTGGGTGCCTATCCGGTTACGCCAATCAATATCGCCATCGAGTTGCCTGAATTTGACCCGAGCGTGTATAACGACGCGATTCGCGGTCAGCATCTGCTGGCCATGAAAGCGCTGCGCCAGAAATTCAGTATCGATGAGAATATGACGCACGTAGAAAAAGGGTTACCGGAAGAGGTTATTCCGGATCTGGCGGAGCATTTGCAGGCCGGGATTGTGGTGCTGGGCACCATTGGCCGGACCGGTATCTCTGCCGCGTTCCTGGGAAATACCGCCGAGCAGGTGATCGACCACCTGCGCTGCGACCTTCTGGTCATCAAACCGGATCAGTATCAAACGCCGGTTGAACTGGACGATGAGGAAGACGATTGACCCCAAAATGAAAGCCCGCCGGTAACGGCGGGCTTTTTTATTACGCTTCGCTCAACCGCTGCGTCGGTGCCTCGTCGCCGGCATTCATCCAGGGCGCGTGCAGAACCATGCTCGGCAGCGCCAGCTTGATCTCCTGCTGGTTCAGCCCCTCCAGAATACGGATATTGATCTCCTGCTGAATATCCATGTACTTGTTGTAGTCCGCCGTATTAACGATATGGACCACCTCGAAGGTCAGGCGATCGCGATCGAAGCCCAGGAAATGGGCGCGGTCAAACTTCGTTTCCCCGACGTCGGTAATGATCTGTTTGACCATATCACCCACTGAACGCAGTTTGTCCGGCGCCGTGTCGCTGGCAACCCCGAAGGTAAAGACGATCCGGCGCGTTTGCATCCGTTTGTAGTTATGCAGCGTCTGTTGCAGCAGAATGGCGTTCCCGCAGACAATCTGCTCCCCGCTCAGGCTGCGGATACGGGTGGTTTTCAGGCCAATGTGCTCTACCGTCCCGGCGACATCGTTAAACACCACAAAATCGCCAATTTCGAACGGCTTATCAAAACCGATGGAAAGCGATGCAAACACGTCGCTCAGGATCGTTTGCACCGCGAGGGCGATTGCAATACCCCCTACCCCAAGGCTGGCAACCAGAGCAGTGATGTTGACGCCCGCGTTAGCAAGAATAGACAGCAGCATCACTGACCAGACTATGGCACGGAGGATAAGCCCCGTGATCACCAGCGTCACCGGGTTTTTATGGCTTCCCGGCGCCAGCATGACGTGACGAAGCCACGACACCACCCCCTGATCCATCCACAGCGCGACCTGGATAGCGAAGACCAGGAACCAGGCGTGGCTCACGGTACCAAAGAGATGATCCGGTAAGTCGACGAAACGCAGGCTGAATAACAGCGCCACGACAAAAAGCAGGACGCGGCTGGTGCGGTTAAGCATATCCGTCAGGATAAAACGCATCCGGTTGGTGGTGGGGTGCTTGTCGCCCCAGGTAGTGATCCCTTTCTTAACGAAGGCGATCAGACGCGTCAGCAGCCAGTACACCAGCAGAGTCACAAAAACCACCGTGGCGACGCCGATCCAGAAAGATGGCGTCATCATCAGCTCGATGATGTCGAAGCGGGACAAAAATCGCATTACACCTCCTCGTATTACACAAAGGGTAAAGTATAGACAGAGGAGAAAAGCTGGCCGCAGAAATAAGAAAACCGCCCCAGGGGGCGGTTTGTCAGGATGAAGCGCAATTACAGCGCTTTCAGGATCGCATCCACGCTGGCCTTCGCGTCGCCAAACAGCATGTGGGTGTTATCTTTAAAGAACAGCGGGTTCTGCACGCCAGCATAGCCGGTGTTCATAGAGCGTTTGAAGACAATGACGTTCAGCGCCTTCCACACTTCGAGAACAGGCATACCCGCAATCGGACTACGCGGGTCGTCCTGTGCCGCCGGGTTAACGGTGTCGTTGGCGCCAATCACCAGCACGGTGTCGGTGTCGGCGAAATCATCGTTGATCTCGTCCATTTCCAGCACGATGTCGTAAGGCACCTTCGCTTCCGCCAGCAGCACGTTCATGTGGCCTGGCAGACGCCCCGCCACCGGGTGAATACCAAAGCGAACCTTGATGCCGCGCGCGCGGAGTTTCTCGGTGATTTCCGCCACCGGATACTGCGCCTGCGCCACCGCCATGCCATAGCCTGGGGTGATGATGACGGAATGCGAGTTTTTCAGCATCTCTGCGGTCTCTTCCGCGCTGATTTCACGGTGTTCACCCACTTCCTCATCAGAACCGGTTGATGAGCCGTCAGAACCGAAGCCACCCGCAATGACGCTGATAAACGAACGGTTCATCGCCTTACACATGATGTAAGACAGGATCGCACCGGAAGAACCGACCAGCGCACCGGTGACAATCAGCAGGTCGTTGCTCAGCATAAAGCCTGCCGCCGCCGCCGCCCAACCGGAGTAGGAGTTCAGCATGGAAACCACCACCGGCATATCTGCTCCGCCGATAGACGCCACCAGATGCCAGCCGAAGGCCAGCGCGATGATGGTCATCACCAGTAACGCCAGCACCTGCAAGCCTACGCTTTCGGTACGCACGAAGACCACCAGCAGCACAAAGGAAACGACCAGCGCCGCCAGGTTCAGCTTGTGGCGGTTAGGCAGCATCAGCGGTTTGGAAGAGATCTTCCCGCGCAGCTTGCCGAACGCCACAATCGACCCGGTGAAGGTCACCGCACCGATGAAGATGCCGAGGAACACTTCGGTCAGGTGGATGTTCACCAGAATCGGCTCCAGGCCCGGTTCGTGGTACAGGTAGCTGTTGAAGCCCACCAGCACCGCCGCCAGACCCACGAAGCTGTGCAGAATGGCAACCAGCTCCGGCATCTCGGTCATTTCAACGCGTTTCGCCAGACGAATACCAATCGCGCCGCCGATGATCATCGCCACCAGGATCCACGCCACGTTGCCGGTGTCCGGCCCAAAGATGGTGGCAATCAGCGCAATCGCCATCCCGGCGATACCAAAGTTATTTCCCTGCTGAGACGTTTCGTGTTTGGAAAGCCCCGCCAGACTGAAAATAAACAGGATTGCAGCAACAATGTATGCGGCTGTAACTAATCCTCCAGACATATGCTACCCCTTAGCCTTTACGAAACATTTTCAGCATGCGCTGAGTCACGGTGAAACCACCGAAAATATTGATACTGGCGATCAGCACCGCAATGAAGCTCAGGAAGCTGATCCAGCCGCCATGACCAATTTGCAGCAATGCCCCGACCACGATAATCCCGGAGATGGCATTGGTGACCGACATCAGCGGGGTATGCAGCGCATGAGAAACGTTCCACACGACGTAGTAACCCACCACGCAGGAGAGCGCGAAGACGGTGAAGTGGCCAAGGAACTCTTTTGGCGCGACATCCGCCAGCCAGCCAAACAGGATAATAACCAGCGCCATGATGGCGTATTTGCGCCACGGCGACGCAGGTTTTGCTGGCTCCGCGGGCTCTGGCGCCGCTTTCGGCGCAGCCTGAGGTTGAGCGGAAACCTGAATCGGCGGTGCAGGCCAGGTGATTTCCCCTTCACGCACCACGGTAACGCCACGCACCACCACATCATCAAAATCAACGGTAATGTTGCCGTCTTTCTCTTTGCAGAGCAGCTTCAGCAGGTTAACGAGGTTCGTGCCGTACAGCTGAGAGGACTGGGTTGGCAGACGCCCTGGCAGGTCGGTATAACCGATCACCTTCACGCCGTTCGCGGTCGTCGTGACCTGGTTTGGCACGGTATACTCACAGTTACCGCCGTTTTGCGCCGCCAGATCGACAATAACGCTGCCCGGCTGCATGGAATCCACCATCTCACGGGTGATCAGCTTCGGCGCCGGTTTACCCGGAATAAGCGCGGTGGTGACAATGATGTCCACCTCTTTTGCCTGCGCCGCAAAGAGCGCCATTTCCGCCTTAATAAAGGCTTCAGACATGACCTTCGCGTAACCATCACCGCTGCCCGCTTCTTCCTTGAAGTCCAGCTCAAGGAATTCGGCGCCCATACTCTGCACCTGCTCCTTCACTTCCGGCCGGGTATCAAACGCGCGAACAATAGCGCCCAGGCTGTTTGCGGCCCCGATAGCGGCAAGACCTGCCACACCGGCACCAATCACCATCACCTTCGCGGGTGGTACTTTACCTGCCGCCGTAATCTGACCGGTAAAGAAGCGACCAAACTCATGCGCAGCTTCGACAATGGCGCGATAGCCGGCAATGTTCGCCATGGAGCTCAGCGCATCCAGAGACTGCGCGCGCGAAATACGCGGCACGGAGTCCATCGCCATCACGGTGACACCGCGTGCTGCCAGCTTCTCCATCAGCTCCGGGTTTTGGGCTGGCCAGACAAAGCTCACAAGCGTCGTGCCCGCGTTCAGCAGTTCAATTTCACTCTCTTCCGGTGCGTTGACCTTCAGAATGATGGGTGATTGCCAGACCTCAGCACCGTCCACTACGTCCGCGCCAGCCTGAGTAAAGGCCTCGTCATCGAAACTCGCCAGTTTGCCCGCGCCGCTTTCAATCGCGACGGTAAAACCCAGTTTAAGCAGTTGCTCCACCGTTTTTGGTGTCGCCGCTACGCGGGTTTCATTGGCTAACCGTTCTTTTGGTACCCCAATACGCATAGTTTTCCCTTCCATCGGTTTTTGATGATGGTTTGTCGATAATTGCCCACGGTTTGTATCAATTTTCACCATCGAGATATCGACGGAGAATGATTAACCCCGGAAAATAAAACAGTAACAAACTTTCTATAACCTACTGAAAATAGCGCCCGTGATCTACCGCCAGAAAACACTATTTCTTACTTTATCTGTGAAAAATAAGCGATCGGGGTCACTGACAGAGATATTTACCTTAAATTCGCCTTCAGGACCGATAAATCGCGCAAGCGAAGCGGTAAAAACATGATATAGCGCCATAAAAGAACAACTCATTAACATTAAATTAACTTGTAAAAGTCATATGCTTAATCAGTTTTGCTTGTGAAATGCCTGTTTTTTCCACATATCACAAAATGTTATCGAATCAGGTCCTTTGGTGAGCACAGGCTGTGAAAAATGCCGCAGACAGCGACGGGTGTTAAATGCCATAATCGGGACCGTCTCAAATTAACAACAACACCAGTACATGGTTTGCGCAAGGCGAAGGATTATTTTTATGAAGCTTAAGAACACACTCCTGGCGTCCGCACTTCTTTCCGCGACCGCCCTGTCTGCGAATGCCGCGACAGAGTTGACGCCGGAGCAAGCGGCAGCGTTAAAACCTTTTGACCATACGGTCATTGTGGGTCGCTATAACTCTATTGGCGATGCCGTCGCCGCCGCATCAAAAGCCGCCGATAAAAACGGCGCTGCCTCGTTTTACGTTGTTGACCAGTCCGATCAGGGCAACAGCGGCAACCAGCGCGTGACGATTGCGCTGTACAAAGAGAATGCCCCAAAAGCAGATGAACAGAAAAACCGCGTGATTAACGGCATTGTTGAACTGCCGAAAGATCAGGCTGTTCAGCTGGAACCGTATGACACCGTGACCGTTCAGGGCTTCTACCGCAGCCAGCCTGAAGTTAACGATGCCATCACCAAAGCCGCGAGAGAAAAAGGCGCTTACGCGTTCTATATCGTGCGTCAGGTTGATGCCAACCAGGGCGGAAACCAGCGCATCACCGCCTTCATCTATAAGCAAGATGCGAAAAAACGCGTAGTACAAAGCCCGGATGCCATTCCAGCGGATTCAGATGCGGGACGTGCCGCGTTAGCGAAAGGCGGTGAAGAAGCGAAGAAAGTGGAAATTCCGGGCGTTGCAACCTCGGCGGCACCAAGCGCTGAAGTGGGTCGTTTCTTTGAAACCCAATCCACCAAAGGCGGTCGTTATACCGTTACGTTACCAGACGGCACGAAAATTGAAGAGCTGAACAAAGCCACTGCCGCGCAGATGGTGCCGTTCGACAGCATCAAGTTTACGGGCAACTATGGCAACATGACGGAAATCTCCTATCAGGTGGCGAAGCGTGCTGCGAAGAAAGGCGCGAAGTATTACCACATCACCCGCCAGTGGCAGGAACGTGGTAACAACCTGACCATCAGCGCCGATCTGTACAAGTAACAAAACGGTTTCATAAAGGCGGCGCAGTGCCGCCTTTTTTGTTACTTTTTTTCTGATTTCTGCCACACGTCATTGCATGCATCCTTCACACTCCGTAAAATCCCGCGCCTTAGCGTGATCCACCATTTTTATGCGCCTTAGCGAAATAATTATTCTGGATTTGGACTTTTCATAACAGGAAGCCAATGGAAAAGAAACTTGGCCTGAGTGCTTTAACTGCACTTGTATTGAGCTCAATGCTGGGCGCGGGCGTATTCAGTTTGCCGCAGAACATGGCGGCCGTCGCCAGCCCGGCCGCATTACTGATTGGCTGGGGCATTACCGGTGTCGGGATTTTGCTGCTGGCGTTCGCCATGCTGCTGCTGACCCGTATCCGACCGGATCTGGACGGCGGAATATTCACTTACGCCCGGGAAGGTTTCGGCGAGCTGATCGGCTTCTGCTCCGCCTGGGGTTACTGGCTGTGCGCGGTGATCGCCAACGTCTCCTATCTGGTTATCGTCTTCTCGGCGCTCAGCTTCTTTACCGACACGCCCGAACTGCGCCTGTTTGGCGACGGCAATACCTGGCAGTCCATCGTCGGCGCCTCGGTCCTGCTGTGGATAGTTCACTGGCTGATTTTGCGTGGCGTCCAGACCGCAGCCAGCATTAACCTGGTGGCGACGCTGGCCAAGCTGGTGCCGCTTGGCCTGTTCGTCGTGCTGGCCTTCCTCGCCTTCCGTCTCGATGTCTTTACGCTCGATTTCAGCGGCATTGCGCTGGGCGTCCCCGTTTGGGAACAGGTGAAAAATACCATGCTGATCACCCTGTGGGTGTTCATCGGCGTTGAAGGTGCCGTCGTGGTCTCTGCCCGCGCGCGTAACAAGCGCGATGTGGGACGCGCCACGCTGCTGGCCGTACTGGCGGCGCTGGGCGTTTATCTGCTGGTGACGCTGCTGTCGCTCGGCGTGGTAGCTCGCCCTGAACTTGCGGAAATGCGTAACCCGTCCATGGCCGGGCTGATGGTGAAAATGTTGGGTCCCTGGGGGGACGTGATTATCGCGGCGGGTCTGATTGTTTCCGTTTGCGGCGCCTATCTGAGCTGGACCATTATGGCAGCGGAAGTCCCGTTCCTGGCCGCCACGCACAAAGCGTTCCCGCGCCTGTTTGCCCGTCAGAACAAAAACAGTGCGCCATCGGCCTCTCTGTGGCTCACCAACATCAGCGTGCAGGTCTGTCTGGTGCTGATCTGGCTCACAGGATCGGACTATAACACGCTGCTGACCATCGCCTCCGAGATGATTCTGGTACCCTATTTCTTAGTGGGCGCATATCTGTTAAAAATTGCGACCCGCCCGGCACACTATGCGGTAGGCGTCGGCGCCTGTATTTACGGTCTATGGTTGTTGTATGCTTCCGGACCGATGCATCTGCTGCTGTCCGTGGTGCTCTACGCGCCGGGCCTGCTGGTGTTTATTTACGCTCGCCGTACACATCAGCTTGATAATGCCCTTAAGCGCCGCGAAATGGCATTGATAGGTTTGCTGTTAGTCGCTGCCGTACCGGCAACGTGGATGTTAATGGGATAGCGCCGCCTGTCCCATTGTTGAACTGAAAAGGAGATTACGATGGGACACACGCAGCAACGCCCAATATTGATCACTGGCGCAGGCCGTCGCATTGGCCTCGCCCTCGCCCATCACTTTCTCAATCTTCGCCATCCGGTTATCGTCAGTTACCGCACGGAATATCCCTCCATTGAAGGGCTACGAAATGCCGGAGCAGTCTGCATTCAGGCGGATTTCTCCACAGATGAAGGTATTCTCGCCTTCGCGGACAAAGTGAAGTCGACCACTCACGGACTGCGGGCGGTTATTCACAACGCCAGTACCTGGCTTCCCGAAAAAGCAGGACATTCACTCAGCGAAACGCTCGCCTGCATGATGCAGATCCACGTTAATGCGCCTTATCTGCTCAACCATGCCCTACAGGATTTGCTGCGCGGACACGGCCATGCCGCAGGCGACATTATCCATTTCACCGATTACGTGGTGGAGCGAGGAAGCGACAAACACATCGCCTATGCGGCCAGCAAAGCCGCGCTGGATAATATGACCCGCTCTTTCGCACGCAAGCTGGCGCCCGAGGTAAAGGTCAACGCGATTGCTCCGGCGATGATTTTATTTAACGAAGGCGATGATGCCGAGTATCGTCAGCAGGCGCTCAACAAGTCGTTAATGAAAATTGCGCCCGGCGAGAAAGAGGTGATCGACCTGATCGATTATCTGCTGACCAGCTGTTACGTCACGGGCCGAACGTTTGCCGTGGACGGTGGCCGCCCCCTGCGCTAGTGAAAGCGGCTCCAGAAGAAGATGAGCACCCAGGCGCTGAGGCTCCAGCAGACCACCGCCCCGCCCAGCGCCAGGGGCAGACGCATAAAACCGGTGAAGTACCACAGCGACAGCAGGTAAATAAAATACGGAATGATCGACCACATCCCGAACACAATGGTGGCGCGCAGCGCCTCAATACCCCGCTCAGAGGCCACAATATAGTGCGCGATTAACGCAAAGGTGGGAAACAGCGGGATCAGCCCGGCAATATAGTAGTTCTTCGTTTTAGCCAGCACCCCAATCAGCAGCACGACCAGCGCACCTAGCGCGGCTTTTATCACCAGCCCCATTCTTTTCCCTTAACAATCAAATAACATTCCCGTGCAGGATAACGGAACTCCGGCTAATTTTGAAAGATTAATGGAAGGTTAAGGTTGAGCGGTGTATGTTGACGTTTTTCGCGATGACAGACGTTGTATGAATAAGATTGTTTATGTTGAAGATGAACCCGAGGTGGGGCAATTAATCGCCGCTTATCTGGGTAAACATGATATGGAAGTGGTTGTCGAGCCTCGTGGCGATCGCGCTGAAGACGTCGTCAACCGCGAAAATCCGGATCTGGTGTTGCTGGACATCATGCTGCCCGGGAAAGATGGTATGACGCTCTGCCGGGATCTGCGCGCGAAATGGGACGGCCCGATCGTGCTGCTGACCTCTCTCGACAGCGATATGAATCATATTCTGTCGCTTGAGATGGGCGCAAACGACTACATCCTGAAAACCACGCCGCCGGCGGTTCTGCTAGCCCGTTTACGCCTCCATCTGCGTCAGCGTGCCAGCGCTGAGCGTGAAGCGCCTGCGCCCTCCTTAACGCCGCATAAAGCGATGCGTTTCGGCACACTTTCTATCGACCCGGTCAACCGACAGGTTATGCTTTCCGGGGAGCTGATTGCGCTCTCAACCGCAGATTTTGACCTGCTGTGGGAGCTGGCAACCCATGCCGGACAAATTATGGACCGGGATGCATTACTGAAAAATCTGCGCGGCGTAAGTTACGACGGAATGGATCGTAGCGTTGATGTGGCGATTTCACGACTGCGTAAAAAACTGTTGGATAACGCCACGGAACCTTACCGCATCAAAACCGTACGCAACAAGGGCTATCTGTTTGCACCGCACGCCTGGGAAACCTGAAAAAGGAGCAAACAGGAATATTCGAAAAATAACTGACGATGCATCGGAATTGTTATCGATATTCGTCGAAAGTTATCGATTATATGCATCGTCAGTTATGACATATCCCTTGGTCTGATTCCTCTCTCCAGTTCTATTTCGATGTGCATTTTTCGCGTAAACAAAAGTAGCGCTAATGTATTTGATTGCTATAGTACAATATATATTCAGCAGAGCAGGCACCATCATCGATCAAAAATCCGTCACTTAAATGCACATTAGGCTAAAAATGATCTTTACAATTGACTTAATCATTATCTTATCCTTATGAAAACAAAGGGGATAATGGCGAACATATAAATAATATCGATCTTTTTCAATAGCTTACGTGTTTGCAGAAATCTAATTCTCATGCTAAACCTTATACTCTCTCAATTATTTAATGAAAGAGGTATAGCAATGTCATGGAGAGTCATTAGCTCGGTAATTTGTCCTAACACGGGAATCGTTTATTCAAGCATCTTGGGACTCAAGTTCTTGAAACTCATCATTTGGTATGAAAGCGATGTCTATTTGTACCCCGGTGACAGGATATATCCGACAAAAAATGGCGTCTTCATAAATGGTGTTTTCAAGCCTATATCGATATACAACATATCACCTTACAACGAAATGTTGTGGAGTGAAATTAAAAACAAGATGGCCTGCCCATACAATCGAAACCAGCACGAGGAGATATGCACTTACGCGGTGCATTGCAACGCGCGGAAATGCCCGCATGGGTTTGCCACCAACCCACTGATTGTCAGCACAGGTAAATCCAGACATTAGCGAAAATCGGAAATATTGAGATCAAGATAATTAATATTTCTGCTGCACCGCCTTTGTCCGGATAAATCTCCGTGACTACAGCCCAAATGCTCCTGTGGGGACATTTGGGCTGTAGTCACGCCTGGCAACTCTGGCTTCTTGTATCAAATTAATTTTTATTGTGCAATTTTAAGCAAGCCATCCGGAAGGCTAAAATAAAAATTGCTAATTAACCCTGCCCGTGCATTAATGGTCTCGTTAGTCCGATCCAATAATAGTTGGACAAGTTGCATGACAATTCTCATAACCAGGCGCTATCGCTGATATCCCCTCCTTTTGAGTCCACACCTTAGCATTATATGTTTATTAGCTTTTATATCACCTCGGAAATGTTCAAATGGAGTCTTTATGTCATCAAAAATTTTAGGTCTGGTTAAGTGGTTTAAGGAAGATAAAGGCTTTGGTTTTATCTCCCCTGTAGATGGCAGCAAAGATGTTTTCGTGCATTTCTCTGCCCTTCAGGGAGAGAACTTCAAAACACTTTTTGAAGGTCAGAAAGTCGAATTTATCATCGTAAGCGGCGATAAAGGCCCTGCTGCTGCGAATGTAACGCTTTGCGATAAATAATATCAGCACACAGCCGCGTTGACGAAGATGTTGCTTCTGGCTCGTGGACTGCACAAGCAGTCTACAATCCGATGCTAACTGCTTGTAAATCAGTAAAGTGTTATTGAGGTCAGGCGGCCGCGAAAAACATCGTCTCTTCCACTTCTTGTATGAGTATTTCTTCAGAGACGCTGAGAGGATTTAAACAAAGCGCTACAGTAGGGACAGACAAGCTGGGCCCCCTTTTGTATGCGAGTGAAACTGTGCTCTGACTCTTTAGCGCAGTTTGGACATGAACATTTGACTAAATAATTGCGACGAAGTTGCGAGTTTTTACGTCCCGACATAGGCTGCTCCTGAATGAAAAGGATTGCCACCATACACGTTAAGGCAGGATATTGCTTGCTTTTATTTCCCAAAGAGAGCAAAAAATGGAAAGGAGCCACGCTTCTGGAACATTCTTACCTTGCACAATCACAAAGAGATATAGAGTGATATATGAAAAAGGTGATCATTTTTTTTAATGCCAACCCCAGCAAAGTCATTATCGTGCTTAAGGGCATAACGTCTGTACGCCAGACATATCCGGATGGTGAAGAAATTAATCTTCAGATCATGACTGCAAGCTTTCCGTCGTTGACGGGAGATCATAATTCTATCTATGTTGCTTCAGACAGGGAACTTACCTCTCAGGAAATATCTGATGCTGCCAAACAATATTTATAATATTTTCTGTCACTAGTCCGGTTAACAACACAGCATTTATTTCACTCAGAATGAGAAAAATTACAATCCATCATTATTAATGCCTGCAAAATGCAGGCTTTTTTACGACATTGCCCTTTAAATTTAACTATTCCGCATAATCGTGCTGTTCACTTTGCTCCCTCTGTTTCCGAAGAAAGTGTATCATCAACCTTCTTCGCTCCTGTGGTGATATGCATGTCCACGCAGGGCTGACGAAGTAAAGCCAGGTTCTTAATTGATTGATTTAGCGGTGCTATCCAATGAAAAAGCTGTTTGTGCAGTTTTATCTCCTGCTGTTTGTCTGCTTTCTGGTGATGACCATGCTGGTCGGGCTGGTCTACAAATTCACCGCAGAGCGCGCGGGCAGGCAATCCCTGGACGATCTGATGAAAAGCTCGCTCTACCTGATGCGTAGCGAGCTGCGAGAAATTCCTCCTCATGACTGGGCGCGCACGTTAAAAGAGCTGGATCTGAATCTGTCGTTTGATTTGCGTATCGAACCCATGAAGGATTTTGACTTAGCGCCGCCTGCGATGCAGCGTCTGCGCGACGGAGACATCGTCGCACTGGACGAGAAATATACCTTCATTCAGCGTATTCCGCGCAGCCATTATGTTCTGGCCGTCGGGCCAGTGCCCTATCTCTATTACCTGCACCAGATGCGCCTGCTGGATCTCGCTCTGCTGGGCTTTATTGCCATTTCGCTCGCTTTACCTGTGTTCATCTGGATGCGACCGCACTGGCAGGACATGCTGAAACTGGAATCCGCCGCACAGCGTTTTGGGGAGGGTCATTTAACTGAACGCATACATTTCGACAGCGGTTCCAGTTTTGACCGGCTCGGTATTGCCTTCAACCAGATGGCCGATAACATCAACGCCCTGATTGCCAGCAAGAAGCAGCTGATCGATGGTATTGCGCATGAACTGCGCACTCCGCTGGTACGCCTGCGTTATCGCCTGGAGATGAGCGAGAACCTCACCGGGGCGGAATCGCAGGCGCTCAATCGGGATATCGGCCAGCTTGAAGCGCTGATTGAAGAGCTGCTGACCTATGCCCGCCTCGATCGGCCTCAGACGGAGTTGCACCTCAGTACACCGGATCTCCCCGTCTGGCTACAGACGCATATTAACGATGTGCAGAGCGTTAACCCTCAGCGAAAACTGCTGACAGCCATTACCCCCGGCGCGTACGGCGCACTGGACATGCGCCTGATGGAACGCGTGCTGGATAATCTGATGAACAACGCCATGCGCTACAGCGAAACGACGCTGCGCATAGGTTTAGATTTGCAGGGAAGCCAGGCGATTCTGTGTGTGGAAGACGATGGCCCCGGCATTGAGCCGGCGGAGCGTGAAAAAGTTTTTGAGCCGTTTGTGCGCCTCGATCCCAGCCGCGATCGGGCTACCGGCGGCTGTGGTCTGGGGCTGGCAATTGTCCGTTCTATTGCCCAGGCGATGGGCGGTTCGGTTCGCTGCGAAGCGAGCGAGCTGGGTGGGGCCCGGTTCGTCTTTAGCTGGCCGATCTATCACAATATTCCCCTTCCCGTACCTGCCTGACCTAAACCGCACGCTGGCCTGACCCGGCGTGTTATGCTATATCAATAGTATGTTGTAACTAATTAAGGGCTGCCATGGCAACTTACGATCTCATCGAAAGGCTTAACACCACATTTCGGGAAATAGAGCAGGCGTTACTGACCCTCACGGGGCAACTTCAGGACTGCCGCCTGCTGGCCGCCCGCGTCTTTTCCCTGCCCGAGGTGGCGAAAGGCGCGGAGCACGACCCGCTGAACACCATTGAGGTGACGCAGCATATTGGCAAGGCGGCGCTGGAAATGACGTTGCAGCACTTTCGTCGCCTTTTCATCCAGCAGCAGTCCGAAAATCGCAGCAGTAAGGCCGCCGTTCGCCTGCCCGGCGTCATCTGCCTGCAAACGGATGCCGCAACGCGTGAAGGAATTGAGGCGCAGATTACGCATATCAATACGCTGAAAGCCGCGTTTGAGAAGATTGTAACCGTTGAGTCCGGGCTGGCGCCGGCTGCCCGTTTTGAATGGGTGCATCGCCAGCTTCCGGGGCTGATCACCCTGAATGCTTACCGCACGCTGACGGTACTGCGCCACCCCGCCACGCTGCGCTTCGGCTGGGCCAACAAGCACATCATTAAAAATTTCACGCGCGATGAGATCCTGGCTCAGCTGGAGAAAAGCCTGAAATCGCCGCGAACGGTCGCCCCGTGGTCGCGGGAACAGTGGATTGAACGGCTGGAGCAGGAGTACCACAGCATTGCCTCCCTGCCAGCTGATACTCGTCTTAAAATAAAGCGTCCGGTGAAGGTGCAGCCTATCGCCCGCGTCTGGTATGCCGGGCAACAAAAGCAGGTGCAATACGCCTGCCCGACGCCGCTGATTGCGCTCTACGATGCCGATCAGGGTGCGGTGGTGCCGGATATCGGGGAACTGCTGAACTACGATGCTGAAAACGTTCAGCATCGCTATAAACCCCAGGCGCAGCCGCTACAGCTGATTATTCCGCGGCTGCACCTGTATGTGGCGCAGTAATTACCTGAGGCTGCCCACCATCGCTTCCGGGCGGACCCAGGCATCAAACTCGGCGTCCGTCAGGTAGCCCAGCGCCAGCGCAGAGGCTTTCAGGGTAAGCCCCTCTTTGTGCGCTTTTTTAGCGATTACGGCCGCTTTGTCATAACCGATATGGGTGTTCAGCGCCGTTACCAGCATCAGAGACTCATTCAGCAGCTGGCTGATTCGCTCGCGATTAGGCTCAATGCCCACCGCGCAGTGCTCGTTAAAGCTCTCCATGCCATCGGCCAGCAGACGAATCGATTGCAGTACGTTGTGGATCACCATCGGACGATAGACGTTAAGCTCGAAGTTACCCGACGCGCCGCCCATGTTAACCGCCACGTCATTACCCATCACCTGACAGCACAGCATGGTCATGGCTTCGCACTGGGTCGGGTTCACTTTGCCCGGCATAATGGAGCTGCCCGGCTCGTTTTCCGGAATGCTGATTTCGCCGATGCCGCAGCGCGGGCCGGAGGCCAGCCAGCGCACGTCGTTGGCAATTTTCATCAGCGAGGCCGCCAGCCCTTTCAGCGCGCCATGGGTATGCACCAGCGCATCACAGGTCGCCAGCGCTTCGAATTTATTCGGAGCGGTAACAAACGGCTGCCCGGTGATCTTCGCCAGCTCTTCGGCCACGCGCACCGCGTACTCGGGATGGGTGTTTAAGCCAGTGCCCACCGCCGTCCCGCCGAGCGCCAGCTCCGCCAGATGCGGCAGGCTGTTGTCGATATGCTTAAGATTGTGCTCCAGCATTGCCACCCAGCCGGAGATCTCCTGACCAAGCGTCAGCGGCGTGGCGTCCTGAAGGTGCGTACGACCAATTTTAACGATGTCGCGGAAGGCCTGCGCTTTCTCGTTAAGCGTAGATTTAAGCACGTTGAGCTGCGGGATAAGCTGCTCGCGGATTGCGATGACGGCCGCCACGTGCATGGCCGTCGGGAACACGTCGTTGGAACTCTGGCTTTTGTTCACGTCATCGTTCGGGTGGACCTTGCGCTCCATGCCGCGCACGCCGCCAAGCAGCTCGCTTGCGCGGTTCGCCAGCACCTCGTTCATGTTCATGTTGCTCTGGGTGCCTGAGCCGGTCTGCCAGATGGCAAGGGGGAATTCGTCGGGATGTTTGCCCGCCAGCACTTCGTCGGCGGCATTGATGATGGCGGTGGCTTTATCGGCATCCAGCAGGCCCAGATCCTGATTGACTTTGGCGGCAGCGCGTTTGGTCAACGCCAGCGCCTGGATTAGCGAGACGGGCATTTTCTCTGTCGAAATGCGGAAATGCTCCAGCGAACGCTGGGTTTGTGCGCCCCATAGCTTGTCGGCCGGGACGTCGATGGCGCCCATGGAGTCTTTCTCGCGGCGATGCATTGTCATTACTTACTCCTTGATAACAAAGATGGGATTGCTCACATGCTTAAGAGATAAGTATTGATGACTTCTGAGAAACGTTATGGCGCTTTGTGCGCTCTTTTTGATGTCGGGTGGCGGCTGCGCCTTACCCGACCTACGAGAATGCAGGCCGGGTAAGCGTCAGCGCCACCCGGCAATTTACAGAATTACTTCACACACGCCGAACACTGGGAAGACTGGATCTGTTTGAAGAAGTCGTTACCTTTGTCATCCACGAGGATGAACGCCGGGAAGTCTTCCACTTCAATTTTCCAGATCGCTTCCATACCCAGTTCCGGGTACTCCACGCACTCCAGGCTCTTGATACTGCCCTGCGCCAGCACCGCCGCCGGGCCACCTATACTGCCGAGGTAAAAGCCGCCGTGCTTGTGGCACGCGTCCGTCACCTGCTGGCTGCGGTTGCCTTTCGCCAGCATGATCATGCTGCCGCCGTTGGCCTGCAACTGGTCGACGTAGGAGTCCATACGGCCCGCCGTGGTTGGGCCTAACGAGCCGGAAGCATATCCATCAGGCGTTTTTGCCGGGCCTGCGTAGTAGATCGGGTGATCTTTAATGTACTGCGGCAGCCCTTCGCCGTTGTCCAGGCGCTCTTTCAGCTTCGCATGGGCGATGTCGCGACCCACGATAATCGTCCCGTTCAGGGAAAGGCGCGTTGAAACCGGATACCGCGAAAGCTGTGCCAGAATCTCTTTCATCGGACGATTCAGGTCCACGCGAACCGCTTCCCCCTCGCCCGCTTTACGCAGTTCTTCAGGAATATATTTGCCCGGGTTGTTCTCCAGCTTCTCGATCCAGATGCCGTCGCGGTTGATCTTCGCCTTGATGTTGCGATCCGCCGAGCATGAGACGCCCATCCCCACCGGACAGGAAGCACCGTGGCGCGGCAGGCGGATCACGCGAATGTCATGCGCGAAGTATTTGCCGCCAAACTGCGCGCCCAGGCCCAGATTCTGCGCTTCGGCCAGCAGTTCCTGCTCAAGCTGCACGTCCCGGAACGCCTGACCATGTTCGTTACCTTCCGTTGGCAGGCCATCGTAGTATTTGGTTGAGGCCAGCTTAACGGTTTTCAGGGTGCTTTCGGCAGACGTACCGCCAATCACAAACGCGATATGGTACGGCGGGCAGGCCGCGGTGCCGAGGGTGCGCATCTTCTCGACCAGATAATTCTTCAGCTTGCCCGGGGTAAGCAGCGCTTTGGTTTCCTGGTAAAGATAGGTTTTGTTGGCTGAACCGCCGCCTTTGGCGATGCAGAGGAATTTGTACTCGTCACCGTCGACGCTGTAGAGGTCAATCTGCGCAGGCAGGTTGGTGCCGGTGTTCACCTCTTTGTACATATCCAGCGCCGCGTTTTGCGAATAGCGCAGGTTGTCTTCGGTGTAGGTATTGTAAACGCCGCGCGCCAGCGCCGCTTCGTCACCGCCGCCGGTCCAGACGCGCTGGCCTTTTTTACCGGTGATAATCGCCGTGCCGGTGTCCTGGCAGGTCGGCAGAATGCCTTTCGCCGCGATATCAGAGTTACGCAGGAATTGCAGGGCAACGTACTTATCGTTCTCACTGGCTTCCGGGTCGCTCAGGATATCAGCAACCTGCTGCTGATGCGCCGGACGGAGCATAAAGGAAGCATCATGGAAGGCTTGCTGCGCCAGCAACGTCAGCGCCTGCGGGTCAACTTTGAGGATCTCCTGCCCTTCAAACTCAGAGACAGAAACGTAATCGCGGGTTAACAGGTAATACTCGGTCTGATCCTGACTGAGGGGGAAAGGATCCTGATAATGGAAGGGTTTATTCGACATTGTTCTCTCACTTACTGCTTCGGTCTGTTTATTCAGGGCAGATGTTCCGCTGCCCGGCTTAAAAGCGAGTCAGCTTATCCTACACAATTTTTTAACAAAAACTGAGACTAGTACGACTTTTTACATCCGCAGGTTACTTCCATTCGGTTTATTGCTTTAATACGCGGAGTTAATTCCACATATGAATCAGGGCTTGATAATGCAAAAACTCATCAACTCAGTGCAAAACTACGCCTGGGGAAGTAAAACTGCGTTAACGGATCTCTACGGTATCGCCAACCCGGACAACCTGCCGATGGCAGAGCTGTGGATGGGCGCGCATCCGAAGAGCAGCTCAAAAATTGAAGATGCCAGCGGCCAGGTTCGCAGCCTGCGTGACGTCATCGACGCCGACAAAGCCGCACTGCTCGGCGATAAAGTGGCGAATCGTTTTGGTGAGCTGCCGTTTCTGTTCAAGGTATTGTGCGCCGACCAGCCGCTCTCCATTCAGGTTCACCCGAACAAAAAAGCCTCTGAGCTGGGCTTTGCCAAAGAAAATGCCGCCGGTATTCCGTTAGACGCCGCAGAGCGTAACTACAAAGATCCTAACCACAAGCCGGAACTGGTTTTCGCCCTGACCCCTTTCCTGGCGATGAATGCCTTCCGCGAGTTTTCCGAGATCATCTCCCTGCTGCAACCGGTCGCCGGGGCTCACAACGCGATCGCCCATTTCCTGGAAAACCCGAACGCAGAAGCCTTGTGCGAACTGTTTGCCAGCCTGCTGAATATGCAGGGCGAGGAAAAATCCCACGCGCTGGCGGTGCTGAAAGCCGCGCTGAACAGCCAGCAGGGTGAGCCATGGGACACCATTCGCGTAATTTCCGCGTTTTATCCGGACGACAGCGGTCTCTTCTCTCCGCTGCTGCTGAACGTGGTGAAGCTCAACCCGGGCGAAGCAATGTTCCTGTTCGCTGAAACCCCGCACGCCTACCTGAACGGCGTGGCGCTGGAGGTGATGGCTAACTCCGATAACGTACTGCGCGCGGGCCTGACGCCAAAATACATCGACATCCCTGAGCTGGTTGCCAACGTGAAGTTCGTGGCGAAACCTGCTGCGGAGCTGCTTACGCAGCCGGTGAAAAACGGCGCAGAGCTGGACTTCCCGATTCCGGTTGACGATTTTGCCTTCTCGCTGCACGACCTAAGCGCAGACGAAACCGCCATTGCACAGGAGAGCGCAGCGATCCTGTTCTGTGTAGAAGGCGAAGCGACGTTGCATAAAGATAGCGAGCGTCTGGTGCTTAAACCGGGTGAATCCGCCTTTGTCGCGGCCAACGAGTCGCCTGTCCGGGTGAGCGGCAACGGTCGCCTGGCGCGTGTTTTTAATAAGCTTTAGGGACTTACTGAATTTTTTAACAACTCTTGCTAAGCTAGTAACAGGCGTTGTAACACCAGGCGGTTTTAACCGCCTGGTTTCATTTTAGGGATAATCGCAATGAAAAAATCGGTCGTAGCGGTAGGAGTGATTGTTGCTTTAGGCGTGATCTGGACGGGTGCTTCCTGGTATACCGGGAAACAGCTGGAAAGCCGTCTGGCAGAGATGATGGCGCAGGCAAACAGCGAGATTAAGCGCAGCGCGCCTGAAGCAGGTCTGGAGCTAAGCTACCAGAACTACCAGCGTGGCGTGTTTACCAGCCATATGCAGGTGGTGGTGAAGCCGGTTGCGGGTAATCAGAACGCCTGGCTGAAACCGGGCCAGAGCGTGGTGCTGGATGAGGTGGTCAGCCACGGTCCGTTCCCGCTGGCGCAGTTGAAGAAATTTAACCTGATCCCCTCCATGGCTTCCGCCAGAACCGTACTGGTCAATAATGAGGTGACGAAGCCGCTGTTCGATATGGCGAAAAACACGTCGCCGTTTGAGATCAATACCCGCATCAGCTATGCCGGTGATACGCATTCGGACATCGACCTGAAAGCGCTGAATTACGAACAAGGCACTGACAAAGTCGCCTTCAGCGGCGGCAATTTCCAGCTTGATGCCGATCGTGACGGCAAGACTGTCTCCCTGACCGGTGATGCCGCAAGCGGCCTGGTGAATTCAGTCAATGAATATAACCAGAAAGTCCAGCTTACCTTCAACAACCTCAAAGCCAGCGGCAACAGCCGTATGACCGATTTTGATGAGCGTATCGGCGACCAGAAGCTGAGCCTCGATAAGATCGCCATTGCGATTGAAGGCAAAGAGATGGCGGTGCTGGAAGGCATGGATCTGGACGGCAAGTCCGACGTGTCCAAAGACGGTAAAAGCATCAACACCCAGCTGGATTACAGCCTGAAAAGCCTGAAGGTACAAAATCAGGATCTCGGTACCGGTAAGCTGTCTCTGAAAATCGGCAACATTGACGGCCAGGCGTGGCACGAATTTAGTCAGAAATACAGCAAAGAGAGCCAGGCTCTGCTGACCGATGCCGCCCTGCAACAGAACCCGCAGGCGTACCAGCAGCAGGCGATGACGGTGCTGTTTAATAACCTGCCGATCCTGCTGAAGGGCGAGCCGGTGATTACCGTTGCGCCACTGAGCTGGAAAAACGGCAAAGGCGAAACCAACTTCAACCTGTCGCTGTTCCTGAAGGATCCGGCCGCTGCGACCGGCGAACCGCAGACCCTGGCGCAGGAAGTTGACCGCAGCGTGAAATCGCTCGACAGCAAGCTGACCATCCCGATGGATATGGCGACCGAGTTCATGACGCAGATTGCGAAACTTGAAGGGTATGGTGAAGAAGATGCAGGGAAACTGGCAAACCAACAGGTGAAAGGCCTGGCGGCGATGGGCCAGATGTTCCGCATCACGAAGGTGGAAGACAACACCATTTCCACCAGCCTGCAATATGCTAATGGCCAGGTGACGCTCAACGGCGACAAAATGCCGCTGGAAGAGTTTGTCGGTATGTTTGGTATGCCGACGCTGGGCATTCCGGCACCGGCTGAACCGGCAGCGCCGCCGGCAGTACCGCAGCAGTAAACGAAAAACCCCTCGCATGAGGGGTTTTTTATTGCCGGGTGGCGCTGACGCTTACCCGGCCTACGATCATGAGCCGTTGCAGGCCCGTGCAAGCAAAGCGTTTACTTCACGGTCACTAACCGCGCAGCCACAATCTGATGCCCGGCCTGCACGTCCGTATTTTCAATGCGCTGCATGATCCTGTCTGCCAGGGTGTACCCCATCTCACGAGCCGGCGTCGTCGCCCAGACGATGGGGAGATCGTCTAACGCATTTTCACCGACATCCGCAAATGCCCCCAGCGCCACCTGATGGCCGAAGAACGTTTCTACCCCGCCCTCACCGCTCTGGCGTCCGGCGCGGATCAAACCGAACCACGCCCCCATCGCAATGACGTCGTTATAGCAAATCACCGCGCTGATCGTCGGGCTGTTGCGAAGCAGCGTGCCGATGGCTTCCGCGGCTTTTTTCTGGCTGGATTCACACTCCACCACCCATTCGCTGTGAAACGGCAGGCCGTATTTGATGAGCGTGGAGCAGTAACCGCCCACCCGCTCGGCACGCGTCAGGGACGAGCTTTTACCGCCGAGCCAGGCGATGCGCTGATGGCCGCGATGAATAAGATGCTCGGTCAGCATTTGCGCGGCCTGCATGTTATCTGGCCGAAGGGTATCGGCTTCGTCGAGATAGCTGGCGCGCGACGCAAACACCAGCGGTACGCCTTTCTGCGCCGCGCGCTCACACAATTCACTGCCCACGCCAGACGCGCCGGCCACGATCACCCCATCCACCCCTTGCGTCAGCAGCATATCCAGCCTGGAGAGCAGCTGCTCCGGTTCGCGCCCACCGTGGAGCAGGAAAACCATTCGCCCCTGCGCTTCAAGCGCCTCGGTAAGCCCGGCGGTCAATTCTGCATAAAACGGCGACGTGAGGTCGCGAACGATCAGCCCTATCACCCCGCTTTGCCCACCGCGCAGCGCCGACGCCTGGCGATTACGCACAAAGCCTAACTGCTCAACGGCCTCGTTGACGCGCTGACCCGTTGCAGGAGAGATGCGCCCCTTCCCGCTCAATACCAGCGAAACGGTGCTGACGGAAACCCCCGCCGCCAGCGCGACATCGTTGATGGTGATCTTTTTCGCTACAGCCATGTGGTGGCGTGACTCCTTGATAATGAGATCGCTAAAACGTTTTATCAATACGTTATCTTTATACTACCAGTAAAAGCCTGAGAATGTGATTTAGCGCGCACTAAAGTTTGATAAAACGTTTTATCTTCTCGCCCCATCGAGGTCGTTAAATCTCTTTCTACCATTTAAGGAGTCGTTTTATGACGACGAAAGCAGCACAAAAAATATCGCTGTGGGAGTTTTTCCAGCAACTGGGTAAAACCTTTATGCTGCCCGTGGCGCTTCTCTCTTTTTGCGGGATCATGCTGGGGATCGGCAGCTCGTTAAGCAGCCACGACGTCATTACCCTGATCCCTTTCCTCGGAAATCCGGTACTTCAGGCGATCTTCATCTGGATGAGCAAGGTCGGCTCTTTTGCCTTTAGCTTCCTGCCGATAATGTTCTGTATCGCCATTCCTCTGGGTCTGGCGCGCGAAAACAAAGGCGTGGCGGCGTTTGCGGGCTTCGTTGGCTATGCGGTCATGAACCTTGCGGTTAACTTCTGGCTGACTGCCAAAGGGATCCTGCCCACGACCGACGCGGCGGTACTGAAAGCCAATAACATTCAGAGCGTGATTGGTATTCAGTCCATCGATACCGGGATCCTTGGAGCCGTGATCGCGGGGGTAATTATCTGGATGCTGCACGAGCGCTTCCACAACATCCGCCTGCCCGATGCGCTGGCCTTCTTCGGCGGGACCCGCTTTGTGCCAATCATTACGCTGGTTGTGATGGGTCTGTTTGGTCTGATCATCCCTCTGATTTGGCCGATTTTTGCCATGGGGATCACCGGTATCGGCCGCATTATCAATGGCGCGGGTGATTTCGGCCCGATGATTTTCGGTACGGGTGAACGTCTGCTGCTGCCATTTGGTTTACAGCATATCCTGGTTGCCCTGATCCGCTTTACCGAAGCCGGCGGTACCATGGACGTTTGCGGTCATTCCGTTAGCGGTGCGCTGACCATCTTCCAGGCCCAGCTGAGCTGCCCGACCACTCACGGCTTCTCTGAAAGTGCGACGCGTTTCCTCTCTCAGGGTAAAATGCCTGCCTTCCTCGGCGGCCTGCCGGGCGCAGCGCTGGCGATGTACCACTGTGCCCGTCCGGAAAATCGTCATAAAATTAAAGGTCTGCTGATCTCCGGCGTTATTGCCTGCGTGGTGGGCGGTACGACAGAACCTATCGAGTTCCTGTTCCTGTTCGTAGCGCCGGTACTGTACCTCATCCACGCCGTACTGACGGGCCTGGGCTTTACCGTGATGGCTGTGCTCGGTGTGACCATCGGTAACACCGACGGTAACGTGATTGACTTCGTGGTATTCGGTATACTGCACGGCCTGTCCACCAAGTGGTATCTGGTGCCGGTTGTGGCCGCCATCTGGTTCGCGGTTTACTACGGGATCTTCCGCTTCGCCATCACCCGCTTTAACCTGAAAACGCCTGGCCGCGATACCGATACGGCCACCAGCGTTGAACAGGCGGTAGCTGGTACCGTTGGGAAATCCGGATATAACACGCCGGCTATTCTGGCGGCGCTGGGCGGTGCGGATAACATTACCTCTCTGGATAACTGCATCACCCGCCTGCGTTTGTCGGTGGCGGACATGTCCAAAGTGGATACCAACGCACTTAAAGCTAACCGGGCTATTGGGGTGGTACAGTTAAATCAACACAATTTGCAGGTCGTCATTGGCCCGCAGGTACAGTCAGTGAAGGATGAGCTGGCAACCCTGATGCGAACCGTCGAAGCCTGATGCCTCGCCCCCCTCGTCATGAGGGGGTTTTACTTTACGGAGCACCGTCATGTTTGATTTTTCTACCGTCGTGGATCGACACGGCACCTGTTGTACCCAGTGGGATTATGTCGCTGACCGTTTTGGCGCTGCCGACCTGCTGCCCTTCACCATCTCTGATATGGATTTCGCCACCGCCCCCTGCATTACCGATGCGCTGCACCAGCGAATAAACCACGGGGTGTTTGGCTACAGTCGCTGGAAAAATGACGAATTTCTGGCCGCCGTGGCGCACTGGTTCCGGCAACGCTTTAACAGTCAGATTGATACCGAAACCGTGGTGTATGGGCCGTCGGTCATTTATATGGTCTCGGAGCTGATCCGCCTCTGGTCCTCGCCTGGCGACGGCGTGGTGGTCCATACCCCGGCTTACGATGCCTTTTATAAAGCCATCGAAGGCAACCAGCGTACCGTTGTTTCCGTGCCGATGCAGAAAACAGCGCATGGCTGGGAGGGCAATATGGCCGCGCTGGAAGCGGCGCTGTCAAAACCGGAAAACAAGGTGCTGCTGCTGTGTAGCCCGCAAAACCCGACCGGCAAAGTCTGGACGCGGGAAGAGCTGACCACAATGGCGGCCCTGTGTGAACGTTATGACGTAGCGGTGATCAGCGACGAAATTCATATGGACATGGTATGGGGCACGCATCGTCATACCCCGTGGAACGAGGTTGCGCGCGGTAAATGGGCGCTGCTGACCTCGGGTTCCAAAAGCTTCAACATTCCGGCGCTGACGGGTGCCTGGGGGCTTATCGCCGATGACGCCAGCCGTAACGCCTATCTGAATGCATTAAAAGGTCGGGACGGACTCTCTTCCCCTTCCGTGCTGGCGCTGACCGCGCACATTGCTGCCTACCGACAGGGAGAACCCTGGCTGGACGCGCTGCGGACCTATCTCGAAGAAAACCTGCGCTACATTGCTGACGAACTGAATACTGCATTTCCGACACTCATCTGGCAACCGCCTGAGGCCACCTATCTGGCATGGATCGATCTCAGCCCGCTTGGCATTGATGACAATACGCTGCAAAACGTGCTGATTGATCAGCAAAAAGTGGCCATCATGCCGGGATATACCTATGGGGATGAAGGTAAAGGCTATGTGCGTCTGAACGCTGGCTGTCCGCGTAGTAAGCTTGAACAGGGCGTTCAACGCCTTATCGCTGGCATTAACACTCTGCTGTAAATCATTTGCGCAACGGAATATTCCCTTGCGCAAATAGCTTTTTACCCCGTTTTGTTTTTATAATATGGCGCACTTTAACCAGCAAAGAGTGCGACCATGATTGATACACGCCTGCCTTTAACTGATATTCACCGCCACCTCGACGGAAACATTCGTGCCCAAACCATTCTCGATCTTGGTCGCCAGTTCAATTTAACCCTCCCTGCCGAAACGCTTGAAACCCTGATCCCGCATGTTCAGGTCACGTCGAACGAACCGGATCTGGTGAGTTTTCTGAGCAAGCTCGACTGGGGCGTGAAGATGCTGGCCTCGGTCGATGCCTGTCGCCGTGTCGCCTTTGAAAACATCGAAGATGCCGCGCGTAACGGCCTGCACTATGTTGAACTGCGTTTCTCCCCGGGCTATATGGCGATGACCCACAACCTCCCCGTAGCGGGCGTGGTTGAAGCGGTCATTGAAGGCGTGCGTGAAGGCTGCAAAACCTTTGACGTTCAGGCGCGTTTGATTGGCATTATGAGCCGTACCTTCGGTGAAGCGGCCTGTCTTCAGGAACTGGAAGCATTACTGGCGCATCGCGACCAGATCACCGCCATCGACCTGGCCGGTGACGAGCTGGGCTTCCCGGGCAGTCTGTTCCTGTCTCATTTCAACCGCGCACGTGATGCAGGATGGCATATTACCGTTCATGCGGGCGAAGCTGCGGGGCCGGAAAGCATCTGGCAGGCCATTCGTGAACTGGGTGCGGAACGTATAGGTCATGGCGTGAAAGCCATTGAAGATCGCGCGCTGATGGATTTCCTCGCCGAACAACGTATTGGAATCGAATCCTGCCTGACCTCCAATATTCAGACCAGTACAGTAGCGTCGCTGGCGCAACACCCGCTGAAAACCTTCCTCGAACACGGGGTGCTGGCTTCGCTGAACACGGACGATCCGGCGGTTCAGGGCGTGGATATTATTCACGAATACAACATCGCCGCACCACAGGCCGGGCTGAGCCGCGAGCAGATCCGTCAGGCGCAAATCAACGGGCTGGAGATCGCCTTCCTGACGCCTGAAGAGAAACAGGCGCTGCGCGATAAAGTTGCTCAGTAGTCCTCTTTACTGCCGGGTGGCGCTGCGCTTACCCGGCCTACGAAAGCGTTTGGCACTTATGCCAGACAGAGCGTTGCGCGATGTTTGGCAGATTCGATCCCGAGCTCGATGAGCTCCATAATCTGGATTGCCTGGCTTGCGGGAACCGGATTTTCACCTGAACCGTTCAGCGCGTCACTAATGGCGGCGTAATACGCCGGATAGTTCCCCGGCAGGGTCAATACCGTCTCTTCAACCAGTACCTCACCCTCCGCACGCGTCACCACCCCGTCGCGCATGTCGTAGCCCCAGTCCTCCTGCGGTAAGCGTTCGCCATTTTTGAGGCGCTCTTCCTGCGGATCCAGGCCGAACTTCACATAGCTGCCGCGCGCCCCGTGAATGATATAGCGGGCCGATTCCGCCGCCGCAAGCATTGTCCCGTGCAGCACAATGCGCCGCTGCGGATAACTCAAAATGGCATGGAAATAGTCGGTGGTCTGCGCCCCCGGCCTGAGCTGCGCTAAATCGACCGTCATGCTCACGGGCAAACCAAACAGATGAACGGCCTGATCGAGAAGATGCGGCGCTAAGTCATACCAGATGCCGCTACCCGGTCCCGCCTGCTCGCGCCAGCGATCTCGCACCTGCGGACGATAACGATCGAAGTGCGACTCAAAAAAGGCAATTTCGCCGAGCGTGCCTGCGTTTATCAGCGCCTTAACCGTCAGGAAATCGCTGTCCCAGCGCCGATTGTGAAAGACCGATAATAACCGACCCAGACTTCGCGCCAGCGCATCCAGCTCGCGCGCCTGTGACAACGTCACGGTGAAGGGCTTATCGACAACAACATGTTTCCCTGCCTCCAGCGCCGCTTTCGCCAGGGGGAAATGAGTGTCGTTAGGAGTAGGAATGACAATAAGGTCAATATTAGGATCGTTAAACAGATGCTTAGGCTCCGTTACCACCGGCACGGCTGGCCAGTCGGCGCGGACCTTAGTCTCATCGCTGCTTGTGATAGCCGCCAGTTCCATTCCCGGCGTGCCGGCAACCAGCGGTGCATGAAAGGTTTTGCTTGCGTACCCGTAGCCAATAAGACCGACGCGGATGTTTTCACTCATCGTTTGCCCCCTCGCTGTGCGCTTATTTATCACTGGCCTTGTGCTTAACGCACAGATTAATAATGTGCCCTGTGAGTTAAAATAGCATCTTGCGACAGCGTTTTTTGTTACCTCGCATTAAAGTGTGTATATGGGTTCGGGGAATCGTTCCCAAAGCGCTTGCTCTGGCGAAAAGGGCGCTGTAACATTTGTAATCTGTATTTATGGATAAATTACAAACACAAATTATGTCGTCAATAATTAATCGAATCATTGAATTAGCGGGATGGATTGTCCTTGGGGTTTCAGTCGTATTGCTCGGCATCGCCAGCCATATCGATAACTACCAGCCGCCGGAGCCTGTTACTGTCGCACAACAAAAGTAAGCCGTGTCGTCATAAAGCGTGACACGTTACGTCATGGAACGTATTGCCAGCCGTAATGAACGGGGTTACCCTTCTCTTCCAGGCATCTGCTGATGCCTGAATCTTCGCAAAGAAAACTCCTAATTTCGTCGCGTTACCCGAGTGGACAGTTTACGTCTTTATTAATCCGTTTATTATTCGAACGCATTACCTTTATGGGTATTACCCTTTTATATGGAAACTTATTAACATGACAGTTCAGGACTATTTATTAAAATTTCGCAAGATCAATTCCCTTGAAAGCCTGGAAAAACTGTTTGACCATCTGAACTACACGCTGTCGGATAATCAGGACATCATCAATATGTACCGCGCTGCTGACCATCGTCGCGCCGAACTGGTCTCTGGCGGTCGTCTGTTCAATGTGGGGGAAGTGCCTAAATCCGTATGGCGTTACGTTGTATAAGAAAGTAGCCTTCGGCGTGAAATGTTATATACTCTCCGCCCTGCAAATTTCTGTATAACATTTCGCGCAGACTATGGGAGAGCGTATGACCGCATTGCCTGGAGAGAGAATTGGGGGCTGGTTAATCGCCCCGCTGGCATGGCTGCTGGTGGCATTATTAAGCGCTTCGCTGGCGCTGTTGCTATACACCACCGCACTGGTTACGCCTCATGCTATCCAGACACTGATGTCCCAGAGTGCGCTCAATATTGCAACGTGGTTTGTGTCGTTCGTTTTCGCGATCGCGATGTGGTACTACACGCTGTGGCTGACTATCGCCTTCTTCAAACGCCGCAAAAACGTGCCAAAACATTACATTATCTGGCTGCTGGTCTCCGTGCTGCTGGCTGTCAAAGCATTCGCTTTCTCGCCAGTGTCTGACGCGCTGGCGGTTCGCCAGTTACTGTTTCCGCTACTGGCGACGGCGCTTCTGGTCCCTTATTTCAAGCGTTCGACGCGCGTTAAGAAGACCTTTGTCAACCCGTAATAACCTTACAGTTAACCTGTTGTGGCCTGTTGTCGTTTATCCGATAATAGGCGGCTATTTTATTTCAGGCTAAATAATGACCGATTACTTACTGCTCTTTGTCGGAACTGTGCTGGTTAATAACTTCGTACTGGTGAAGTTCCTTGGCCTGTGCCCGTTTATGGGCGTCTCCAAAAAGCTGGAGACGGCAATGGGCATGGGGCTGGCGACCACCTTCGTGATGACGATGGCCTCCATTTGCGCATGGCTGATTGATACCTGGATCCTGATCCCGCTCGACATGCTCTACCTGCGCACCTTGTCCTTTATTCTGGTCATTGCGGTTGTGGTGCAATTTACCGAGATGGTGGTGCGGAAAACCAGCCCTGCCCTGTATCGCCTGCTGGGCATTTTCCTGCCTCTCATCACCACCAACTGCGCGGTGCTGGGCGTGGCGCTGCTCAATATCAACCTTGGGCATAATTTCCTGCAATCGGCGCTGTACGGTTTTTCCGCGGCGGTCGGTTTCTCTTTTGTTATGGTCCTGTTCGCCTCGATTCGCGAGCGTCTGGCCGCGGCGGATATTCCCGCGCCGTTTCGCGGTAACGCCATCGCTCTGGTGACCGCAGGTTTAATGTCTCTGGCCTTTATGGGCTTTAGTGGTCTGGTGAAGTTGTAATGAGTGCTATCTGGATTGCCATCGCGTCCATCAGCGTACTGGGACTCGTCTTTGGCATCATTCTGGGTTATGCCTCCCGCCGGTTTGCGGTGGAGGACGATCCGGTGGTTGAAAAAATTGATGAACTTTTACCGCAGAGCCAGTGCGGGCAGTGCGGCTACCCTGGCTGCCGCCCTTACGCTGAGGCGGTGGGCGTGCAGGGCGAAAAGATCAACCGCTGCGCACCGGGTGGCGAAGCGGTCATGCTTAAAATAGCTGCCCTGCTGAACGTCGATCCCCAGCCTGTCGACGGCGATGAACAGGCCCAGGAGCCCGTTCGTGCCCTTGCTGTCATCGACGAAGCCAACTGCATTGGCTGCACCAAATGTATTCAGGCGTGTCCTGTTGACGCCATTGTGGGCGCAACGCGCGCGATGCACACCGTTGTGGCGGATCTGTGCACCGGCTGTAATCTCTGCGTGGCGCCCTGCCCGACGCAGTGTATAGAACTACGCCCGGTTGAAACGACTACTGAAAGCTGGAAGTGGGACCTTCAGACCATTCCGGTTCGCAATATTCCTGTGGAACAACATGCTTAAGTTATTTTCTGCCTTCAGAAAAGAGAAGATCTGGGATTTCGACGGCGGCATTCATCCGCCTGAGATGAAATCGCAGTCTAACGGCACGCCGCTGCGCCAGATCCCGCTGGCGACCCGTTACGTTATGCCCCTAAAACAGCATATCGGCGCGGAAGGTGAACTGTGCGTGAAAGAAGGCGATAGCGTTCTTCGCGGCCAGCCGCTGACCTTTGGTCGCGGACGGATGTTGCCGATACATGCCCCGACTTCCGGTAAGGTGGTGGCTGTTGCCCCCCATACCGTTGCCCATCCGTCGGCGTTGTCTGAGCTGAGCGTGATCATTGAAGCCGATGGTGAAGACCGCTGGATCGATCGTGACGGCTGGAGCGACTACCGTTCCCACAGTCGTGAAGCGCTGATTGAACGCATTCATCAGTTCGGCGTGGCGGGTCTGGGGGGCGCAGGCTTCCCGACCGGCGCTAAGCTTCACGGCGGCGGCGATAAAATCGAAACGCTGATCATCAACGCCGCCGAGTGCGAACCGTACATCACCGCCGATGACCGTCTGATGCAGGACTGTGCCGCGCAGGTGGTGGAAGGGATTCGCATTCTTGCGCATATTCTGCAACCCCGCGAAGTGCTGATCGGTATTGAGGACAATAAACCGCAGGCCATTTCGATGCTGCGAGCGGTACTGGCGGACAGCCACGATATCGCCCTGCGAGTGATCCCGACCAAATACCCGTCCGGCGGGGCAAAACAGCTGACGCAGATCCTGACCGGCAAACAGGTCCCCCACGGGGGCCGTTCGTCCGACATCGGCGTGCTGATGCAAAACGTGGGAACCGCCTACGCGGTGAAACGTGCGGTGATTGACGGCGAGCCATTGACCGAGCGCGTCGTCACGCTGACCGGCGAGTCCGTCTCCCGTCCCGGCAACGTCTGGGCGCGTCTGGGTACGCCGGTGCGTCATCTGCTGGAACAGGCTGGCTTCTGCCCGGGTAGCGATCAACTGGTCATTATGGGTGGCCCGCTGATGGGCTTTACCCTGCCGTGGCTGGATGTGCCGGTGGTGAAGATTACCAACTGCCTGCTCGCCCCTTCCCCAACGGAGATGGGCGAAACGCAGGAAGAGAAAGGCTGCATACGCTGTAGCGCCTGTGCGGACGCATGCCCGGCAGATTTACTGCCGCAGCAGTTGTACTGGTACAGCAAAGGCCAGTTGCACGATAAAGCCCAGGCGCATAACCTGGCTGACTGTATTGAATGCGGTGCCTGCGCCTGGGTCTGCCCAAGCAATATTCCGCTGGTGCAATACTTCCGTCAGGAGAAAGCCGAAATCTACGCCATCTCCATGGAAGAAAAACGTGCCGCTGAAGCGAAGGCCCGCTTTGAAGCGCGTCAGGCACGACTGGAGCGCGAGAAACAAGCCCGTCAGGAACGCCATAAGCAGGCTGCCGTCCAGCCTGCGGCGAAAGATCAGGATGCCATTAACGCAGCCCTGGCCCGCGTGCGCGAGAAGAAAGCCACCGCCGCCCAGACGGTTGTGATCGCTCCGGGAGAAAAACCGGACAACAGCGAAGCGATTGCGGCCCGCGAAGCGCGTAAAGCCGAAGCTCGCGCGCGTCAGGCGGAGAAAGCGCAACACGCCAAACCGGAAGCCGATATCGACCCGCGTAAAGCGGCAGTGGAAGCGGCTATCGCCAGGGCAAAAGCCCGTAAGGCCGGTCAGCAGACAGTGGTGGTTGAACAGGAAGCGACGGATCCGCGCAAGGCGGCCGTTGAAGCCGCTATCGCCCGTGCCAAAGCACGAAAAGCGGCACAGGTTCAGCCAGCCGAAGAGAGTGAAGCGCCTGTCGACCCGCGTAAAGCCGCCGTTGAAGCGGCCATCGCCCGTGCCAAAGCACGAAAAGCGGCACAGCAGGACGAACGGCCTGCGGCCGCCAACGACGATCCACGCAAAGCCGCAGTCGCCGCCGCGATTGCGCGCGTTCAGGCAAAGAAAGCCGCGCAGCAAGCCGTTAACGAGGATTAAATGGTTTTCAGAATTGCAAGTTCCCCTTATACCCATAACCAGCGCCAGACATCGCGTATTATGATGCTGGTGTGCCTGGCCGCGCTGCCAGGTATTGCCGTACAGTGTTGGTTTTTCGGCTGGGGTACGCTTTTCCAGTTAGTTCTGGGTTGCGCCAGTGCCGTCGCAGCGGAAGCAGCGATCCTGAAGCTGCGCAAAATGGAAGTGACTCGCATCCTGAGCGATAACTCCGCCCTGTTGACCGGCCTGTTGCTGGCCATCAGCATTCCCCCGTTCGCCCCGTGGTGGATGGTGGTATTGGGAACGGTGTTTGCGGTGATCATCGCCAAGCAGCTGTACGGCGGGCTGGGCCATAACCCGTTTAACCCGGCGATGATTGGCTACGTGGTACTGCTGATCTCCTTCCCGGTACAGATGACCAGCTGGCTGCCGCCGCATGAGATCGCCGCCACCGTCCCCGGCTTTATGGATGCCCTGCACGTTATCTTTACCGGCCACACCGCGCTGGGCGCAGATATGAACGCGCTTCGCATGGGCGTGGACGGCATCAGCCAGGCCACCCCGCTCGATACCTTCAAAACCTCCCTGCGTGCCGGACACAGCGTGGAGCAGGTGATGAAATCGTCTATTTACAGCGGCGTACTGGCGGGTGCTGGCTGGCAGTGGGTCAATCTGGCCTATCTGTTGGGCGGCGCGTTCCTGCTGCAACAGAAGGCAATCCGCTGGCATATTCCGGTGAGCTTCCTGGTGACGCTGGCCGTCTGCTCGACGCTCGGCTGGGTCATCTCACCTGAGTCACTGGCCAGCCCGCAGCTCCATCTGCTCTCCGGCGCGACCATGCTCGGGGCATTTTTTATTCTGACCGATCCGGTCACCGCGTCTACCACCAACCGAGGACGTCTGATTTTCGGCGCGCTGGCGGGCTTGCTGGTCTGGCTTATTCGCAGCTTTGGCGGTTATCCGGACGGTGTGGCATTTGCCGTGCTGCTGGCTAACATCACCGTTCCGCTCATCGACTACTACACGCGGCCACGCGTGTACGGTCATCGCTAAGGGTCACGCCATGCTAAAAACAATGCAAAAACACGGCGTTACGCTGGCGATCTTCGCTGCCGCCCTCACCGGGCTGACCGCGCTGGTAAATGAACTGACGAAAACAACCATTGCAGAGCAGGCAATGAAGCAGCAAAAGGCGCTGTTCGATCAGGTGATCCCATCCGACTTCTACGATAATGACCTGCAAAAAAGCTGCTTTGTCGTGCAGGCTCCGCAGCTCGGTAAAGGACCCCATCGCATTTATATTGCCCGCAAGGGCGATAATCCCGTGGGTGCCGTCATGGAAGCCACCGCGCCGGACGGTTACTCCGGTGCGATTCAGCTGCTGGTTGGCAGCGATTTTTCCGGCACCGTGCTGGGCACGCGCGTGACGGAACATCACGAAACGCCGGGCCTTGGCGACAAAATTGAAACACGCTTAAGTGACTGGATCTTACACTTCTCCGGAAAGATGATTCATGGCGAAGACGATCCTGCTTTCGCGGTGAAAAAAGATGGCGGCGAGTTTGACCAGTTCACGGGTGCCACGATTACCCCGCGCGCGGTGGTCAACGCCGTCAAGCGCGCCGGGCTGTATGCCGAAACGCTGCCCGCGCAGATCAATCATCTTTCCACCTGTGAGGAGTGACCATGAGCCAGGTTAAAGAGGTTATCGTCCAGGGTCTCTGGAAGAACAACTCCGCGCTGGTACAGCTGCTGGGGCTGTGTCCGCTGCTGGCGGTGACGTCTACCGCCACCAACGCGCTCGGGCTGGGGCTGGCGACCACGCTGGTGCTGACCCTGACTAACTTTTCCATTTCAGTTTTGCGCCGCTGGACGCCGTCGGAAATCCGTATTCCGATCTATGTCATGATCATTGCGTCGGTGGTCAGCGTGGTGCAAATGCTGATTAACGCCTACGCATTTGGCCTGTACCAGTCGCTCGGGATTTTCATTCCGCTTATCGTGACTAACTGTATTGTCGTAGGCCGCGCTGAAGCCTTTGCGGTGAAAAACAATCCGGCCATATCCGCGCTGGATGGTTTTTCCATCGGCATGGGCGCGACTGCCGCCATGTTCGTCCTCGGCTCTCTGCGTGAAATTTTGGGCAACGGTACGCTCTTCGACGGTGCGGACGCGCTGCTTGGCGGCTGGGCGAAGTCGCTGCGTATTGAGGTGTTCCATACGGACACTCCGTTCCTGCTGGCCATGCTGCCGCCTGGCGCCTTCATTGGCCTTGGGATGATGCTGGCGTTAAAATACCTGATTGATGAAAAACGTAAACGCCGCGCCGCTGAGCGCAGCGTACAGGAAGGGATCCCCGAGAAAGCAGTATGAATAAAGAGAAACGCATTGCGATCCTGACGCGCCTGCGCGATGAGAATCCTCATCCAACGACAGAGCTGAATTTTAACTCGCCGTTTGAACTGTTGATCGCGGTGCTGCTCTCTGCACAGGCGACGGACGTGAGCGTCAACAAAGCCACGGCCCTGCTCTACCCTGTCGCCAATACGCCGCAGGCCATGCTGGAGCTGGGCGTTGAAGGTGTGAAATCCTATATCAAGACCATTGGCCTGTTTAACAGCAAGGCCGAAAACGTCATTAAGACCTGCCGGATCCTGCTGGAGCAGCACGGCGGCGAAGTCCCGGAAGACCGCGCTGCGCTGGAAGCGTTGCCGGGCGTCGGGCGTAAAACGGCAAATGTGGTGCTGAACACGGCGTTTGGCTGGCCGACCATCGCCGTGGATACCCATATCTTTCGCGTCTCTAACCGCACCCGGTTCGCGCCGGGTAAAAACGTGGAAGAGGTGGAAGAGAAGCTGTTAAAAGTGGTCCCTGCGGAATTTAAGGTGGACTGCCACCACTGGCTGATCCTGCACGGACGGTATACCTGTATTGCCCGTAAGCCACGCTGCGGTTCCTGCATTATCGAAGATCTCTGCGAATACAAAGAAAAAGTCTATCCCTGAGCGTAAACCACCTTACTTCTTACCTGTTCAAGCCCTTAAAATTAACAAGGGCTCTGATATCTTCCCGATTGACCATAAATTGCCCTCTCTTTCTCCTTTACGCATTGTCGATTCTTCGGTCATTTAACACTCAAACAGGTTAATAGTTTTTTCATCACCAAAAATTTCTATACATCTGTGATCGCGATCACTCTGATAACCTGATGTTGGATTTTTGTTGTTAAAACCCGCCCACCCCCTTTGTCAGACAAGATTTCATCGATTCCACACCGCACATAAGACCAGTCATTTTTCAGAATATGGGCTATATCACTGCCAATCACCCAAAATAGCAGAACATATCGCCATACAGCCGTTGAACAGGGTCGTTTACAGTGAAAAAAACCATCAATTTTGAACGGATGAGATTTAACGCTGTATAACATTTGCATGAACCGATGATTATACCGCCAGAGTTATATGTAACAGATTATTACAAACGTATTGCCAGATGGGGCTGGATAGTGAACATTACCCGCCGTTTCCCCTCCCAATATAACTATAAAGCGGATGGACTACGGTCATCACGCTATGAACACCCCCGTTAATATGGGATGTAAAAAAAGAGGTATATGTGTCTACTGCAAACAATAAACCAACAGATGAGAGCGTAAGTCTTAACGCTTTCAAACAGCCTAAAGCGTTCTATCTCATTTTCTCGATCGAATTATGGGAACGTTTTGGCTACTACGGCCTGCAAGGGATCATGGCGGTTTACCTGGTTAAACAGCTGGGTATGTCTGAAGCTGATTCCATCACGCTGTTCTCTTCCTTCAGCGCCCTGGTGTATGGCCTGGTCGCTATCGGCGGCTGGTTAGGCGATAAAGTTCTCGGTACTAAACGAGTCATTATGCTGGGCGCCGTTGTTCTGGCGATTGGCTATGGGCTGGTTGCCTGGTCCGGGCACGATGCAGGTGTGGTTTACATGGGCATGGCTACCATCGCGGTAGGTAACGGCCTCTTCAAGGCGAACCCGTCTTCCCTGCTCTCTACCTGCTACAGCAAAGATGACCCACGTCTGGACGGTGCATTTACCATGTACTACATGTCCATCAACATCGGTTCCTTCTTCTCTATGCTGGCAACCCCATGGCTGGCCGCAAAATTCGGCTGGAGCGTAGCGTTTGCGCTGAGCTTCGTGGGTATGCTGATCACCGTTGTGAACTTCCTGTTCTGCCGTAGCTGGGTTAAAGACTATGGTTCAAAACCAGACTTCGAACCCGTGCACATGGGCAAACTGCTGGCAACCATCGTCGGCATCGTGATCCTTGCCGCTGTCGCCACCTGGCTGCTGCACAACCAGGGCGTTGCACGTGCCGTACTGGGCGTGGTTGCGCTGGGTATCGTGTTTATCTTCGCGAAAGAAGCCTTTGCGATGCAGGGTGCGGCACGTCGTAAGATGATTGTGGCGTTCATCCTGATGCTGGAAGCGATCATCTTCTTCGTTCTGTACAGCCAGATGCCAACGTCTCTGAACTTCTTCGCTATCCGCAACGTTGAGCACTCCATCCTTGGTATCGCGTTCGAGCCGGAGCAATATCAGGCCCTGAACCCGTTCTGGATCATGATTGGTAGCCCGATTCTGGCCGCTATCTATAACAAGATGGGCGACCGTCTGCCTATGCCGCACAAGTTCGCTATCGGTATGGTGCTGTGCTCTGGCGCGTTCCTGGTGCTGCCGCTGGGGACGAAATTCGCCACCGACGCGGGTATCGTGTCTGTTAACTGGCTGATCCTGAGCTATGCGCTGCAATCCATCGGTGAACTGATGATCTCCGGTCTGGGCCTGGCGATGGTTGCGCAGCTGGTCCCTCAGCGTCTGATGGGCTTCATCATGGGTAGCTGGTTCCTGACCACCGCTGGCGCGGCTATCATCGCAGGTAAGATTGCGAACCTGATGGCGGTACCAGACAACGTTACCGACCCGCTGGTTTCCCTGAATGTCTACGGCACCGTGTTCATGCAAATTGGTATCGCGACCGCCGTGATTGCCGTGCTGATGCTGCTGACCGCACCTAAACTGAATCGTATGACGCAGGACGACGACAAATCCGCTAAAGCGATCAAAACCGCGAACGCGTGATGTCATCGGGAAACGACTGAACAGAAGCCGCTAATTGATTAGCGGCTTTTTTTTTATCTGAACGCGCACTAACATAGCTGGAACCTCAGCAAAAAGGAGTTACCGATGAAACTGTTCTATAAACCGGGCGCCTGCTCTCTTGCTTCGCATATCACCCTTCGCGAGAGCGGTAAGGATTTCACGCTGGACGGCGTTGACCTGATGAAAAAGCGCCTGGAAAACGGGGATGACTTTTTTGCGATTAACCCAAAAGGGCAGGTTCCGGCCCTGCTGCTGGATGATGGCACCCTGCTGACCGAAGGGGTGGCGATTATGCAATTCCTGGCGGACAACGTACCGGATCGCCAGCTCCTTGCCCCCACCGGCAGCATTGCACGTTATAAGACGCTGGAGTGGCTGAACTATATTGCCACCGAACTGCACAAAGGCTTTACGCCCCTGTTCCGCCCGGACACGCCGGAAGAGTACAAACCTACCGTGCGCGCGCTGCTGGAGAAAAAGTTGCAGTACGTTAACGACGCGCTGAAAGACGACCAGTGGATCTGTGGCTCGCGTTTCACCATCGCCGATGCCTATCTGTTTACCGTTCTGCGCTGGGCGCGCGCGGTTAAGCTGAACATGGAAGGATTAGACCATGTCGCATCGTATATGACGCGCGTGGCGGAGCGTCCTGCGGTGGCAGCGGCGCTGAAAGCGGAAGGGTTGAATTAACCGAGCGGCCTGGATTGCCGGGTGGCGCTGACGCTTACCCGGCCTACAAATTCCGTAGGCCCGTGCAAGCGCAGCGGCGCCGGGCGTTTTCTAAAGCTGCGCTGCGCTAAAATAGTGCTCCGGCTTCGCGATGCGATCCTGCGCCGCGACGACCTGGAGCTCATATTCCTGCATCGTCTTCGTCGCAATCATGATTTCATAAACGGCTGCGGTGACGTGCTCCAGCGCATCGCGCAGGCTCGCGCCCTGCAATAGCTTCACCAGCAGCAAACCGCTGGTCACATCCCCGACCCCGACAGGCTGACGTGCACCGAAATCCACCAGCGGTCGACTGATATGCCAGGCTTCATCCTTCGTCACCAGCAGCATTTCAAAACGGTCCTGGCTCAACCCTGCGCGTGCCAGGTGCTTAACCAGCACAATCTCTGGCCCCTGGGCGATCAGCTCGCGAGAGGCGCTTACAGCCTCTTCTACGCTGTTGACCGGATGCTCGCACAGGATCTCAAGTTCAATCAGGTTGGGGGCAATAATATCGCTGGCGGGCAATGCATGGCGGACATGAAACTCCGCAACGCCCGGCGCTACAATGCAGCCTTTTTCCGGATGTCCCATCACCGGATCGCAGAAATATTTCGCCGCGGGGTTTGCCGCTTTCACCTGGCGCACAATGCCGAGGATATGTTCCCCCTGCTCCGCCGAACCCAGATAGCCGCTCAGTACGGCATCGCAGCGTTTAAGCTGGTCGATATCCGCAATCCCCTGAACGATTTCCGTCAGATGCGACGGCGGCATTACGCAGCCGGTCCATTTACCGTACTGGGTGTGATTCGAGAACTGGACGGTATTGAGGGGCCAGACGTTAACGCCGAGGCGGCGCATCGGGAATTCCGCAGCGCTGTTGCCAGCATGTCCAAACACAACGTGGGACTGAATGGCGAGGATGTTCTTCATGTTGTACTTACCAAACCCTGTCAAAACAAAAGGGGCGTGGTTTCCCACGCCCCTGCATACTTTTAATTACTTCCAGCAGACCAGGCAGTAATTTTTCTTACCGCGACGCAGCAGCGTGTAGCGACCATAGAGACGGTCGTTCTCGGTAAAGGTGTATTCCGGATCGGCCTGTTTTTCGCCATTAATGGTGATCGCGTTAGAGGCGATGGTTTTACGCGCCTGACCGCGAGACGGCTGGAGCTCGGAGTCCACCAGCGCCTGCATCAGATCGGCGCCTTTTTCCATCTCAACCATCGGCACGCCATCCTGCGCCAGCTGTTCGAAATCCGCTTCGCTTAAATCGCTCAGGGTTCCGTTGAACAGGCTCGCCGTAATGCGCTTCGCCGCCGCCAGACCTTCTTCGCCGTGAACCAGTTTAGTCACTTCGTCCGCCAGCACGTACTGGGCGCGTGGTGCTTTACCGCTGTTCTTGTCTTCTTCTTCCAGCGCATTGATTTCTTCGATATCCATAAAGGTGAAGAACTTCAGGAAGCGATAAACGTCGGCATCCGCCGTGTTGATCCAGAACTGGTAGAACTTGTACGGGCTGGTTTTCTTCGGATCCAGCCATACCGCGCCGCCTTCGGTCTTACCGAACTTGGTACCGTCGGCTTTGGTGATCAACGGCACGGTCAGACCAAACACCTGATTCTGGTGGAGGCGACGGGTCAGATCGATACCGGAGGTGATGTTACCCCACTGGTCGGAACCGCCAATTTGCAGAGAGACGCCGTGCAGTTTGTTCAGGCAGGCGAAGTCATACCCCTGCAACAGGTTGTAGGAGAACTCCGTGAAAGAGATACCCTGATCGTCACGGTTAAGACGCTGCTTTACTGCTTCTTTGTTAATCATCTGGTTAACAGAGAAGTGTTTGCCGATGTCACGCAGGAACGTCAGCACGTTCATGCCACCAAACCAGTCGTAGTTGTTCGCCGCAATCGCAGAGTTGTCACCGCAGTCGAAATCCAGGAACGGTGCAACCTGTTTACGGATCTTATCCACCCACTCCTGCACGGTGTCTTCGGTATTCAGCTTACGCTCAGCGGCTTTGAAACTTGGGTCGCCAATCAGACCGGTCGCGCCGCCAACCAGTGCGACAGGCTTATGGCCGGCCATCTGGAAGCGTTTCAGGCATAACAATGGAACAAGATGCCCCAAATGCAAGCTGTCAGCGGTGGGATCGAAGCCGCAATAGAGCGCGATCGGGCCTTGCGCCAGTCGCTCTGCTAACGCTTCCTCGTCCGTCACCTGGGCCACGAGGCCCCGCTCTTGCAATTGTTTAATCAAGTTACTGCTTGCCATCAAATTCTCCATGTATAAACGACTGCACCTTTGCCGGTACACGACTTTTCGCCTGATGCGAAAGGACCATAGAATAAAGCGCCAGCGCGGTGTGCGCTAGCGCTTAAATCAACAAATTTTGGGGATTACGGGGCCAGTCTGTCGATTTTCCAGCCACCGTTGTCGCGCTGGTATAAAAAGCGGTCGTGCAGGCGGTGTTCACCGCCCTGCCAGAATTCCATCTGCTCAATGGGGATGCGGAACCCGCCCCAGAAACTCGGCAGCGGTACTTCACCCTGCTGAAACTTCTGTTTGAGTTCGAGGAATTTACTTTCCAGCACACCGCGGGCTGAGATTCGGCTGGACTGTTTAGACACCCAGGCGCCGATCTGACTGTCGCGCGGGCGGCTGTGGAAATATTTTACCACTTCGAGCGTAGAGAGGCGCTCCGCCTTGCCGGTGACCATCACCTGGCGCTCCAGCATATGCCACGGGAAGAGCAGGCTAATACGCGGATTATTTTCAAGGTGATGCGCTTTACGACTGCCAAGGTTGGTGTAGAACACCAGCCCTTTCTCGTCATAATGCTTGAGAAGAACGATGCGTTGATACGGCTGACCATTTTCATCAACCGTGGCAACGACCATTGCCGTCGGGTCAGCCAGTTTCGCTTCGCAGGCCTGCTTCAGCCAGCGTTCAAAAAGCACCAGCGGTTCGGCGGGAAGATCCTGGCGGCGCAGACCGCCTTTGGTGTATTCACGGCGCAGATGCGCAATTTGCTGTAGTTCGTCGTTATCTGACATGGCGTTAGCTGAAAGTGAGATTGGGTGGCGCTATTGTGCGCGCCCCCTTCAAAAATCTCAACGCTTCGGATTTTCAAGCTGACAATTGTTCAGCACAATGCGGTCACGCTTGTAGACGGTGGCGCTGTCGCCTTTCGACCAGAAGACGTAGATCCCGTCTGAGTAGCGCGCACCGGAGGCCGACATTCCCTGCTTCAGCGTTAACAACTTATTGTCATAAACAAAGCTGGCTTCCTGATGCGGGTTGTTCAGCTTCACCGTCAGCGGTTTTTCATCACAACGATATTCCAGCGTATCGGTTTGCATACGCTCAACGAACTGGTTATAGACGCTGCATCCGGTCATAAGAAAAGGTACAGCAATGAGAAGAAGTTTTTTCATGGGCAGATTCCGAAGACTATCCTGGTCCTGGAGGGCCTAACCGCCCTCCTGTTTTTCCCTATTTTACGGGTTACGCCTCCCGCTGAATTTCAGTTAACTCTGATTATGGCGCGGGTTTGCGGGGAAAATGGCCCCAAGGACGCTCGCCTCCCGCGCACCGGTTACGGAGGGTAAATTCCCCGGCAGACCGGCAACCGTACGCCAGGCAAGCCAGGCGAAGGCCAGCGCTTCCATATCGTCTCCGCTGATCCCGGCTTCATCAGTGGTCGTGACTTCGGTGCCTGGCAGCAAGGCGGCGAGGCGTGCCATCACCAGCGGGTTGCGGCTTCCGCCTCCGCATACCAGCAAGCGCTCACATCCGCCGCTCAGCAACACCTGTTCAGAAATCGACACCGCGGTGAGCTCCGTCAGCGTAGCCTGCACATCCTGAGGCGCAAGACCGGGGAAGCGCGCCAGCTGACGTTCAAGCCAGCCGTAGTTGAAATATTCCCGCCCCGTGCTTTTCGGCGCGGGCAGAGCAAAGAAAGGATCGCTTAACAGGGTTTGCAGCAAGGGAAGGATCACTTTCCCCTGGCTGGCCCACTGCGCGTCTTTGTCGTAGGCTTTACCGCTCTGACGCCAGATCCAGGCATCCATCAGCATATTACCGGGTCCGGTATCGTACCCCCGCACGGGCTGCCCGGGAATAAGCATCGACAGGTTGGCGATCCCGCCGATGTTCAGGACCATCCTGCGCTCTACCGGGTGCGCCAGCAGCGCCTGATGAAATGCCGGAACCAGCGGCGCCCCCTGCCCGCCGAGGGCCATATCGCGACGACGGAAATCACCCACCACCGTCACACCGGTTTTTGCCACAATCTGGTTGTTATCGCCAACTTGCATCGTGTGCGGCGCCTCGCCGACAGGTTCATGCCAGACGGTCTGCCCATGGCAACCTATTGCCACGATATCCTGCGGGTGGAGTCTTTCCTGCTGCATCAGGGCCAGTACCGCCTCAGCAAACAGCGCCCCCAGACGCACATCCAGTTGGCCCAGTTGGGAAAGCGTCAGCTGTTGTCCCTGGCAGATGTTCAGGATCTCTTCTTTTAACGAGACAGGAATAGGCCAGGTCAGGCTTGCCTGCTGCGCCACCATATTTTCATCAATGGCGGCCAGAACGACATCCACACCGTCAAGACTGGTACCAGACATCACACCGATATAGCGACCCGATTTCATGCGCTTTCCTTACGTTACATGGGCTAAGTGCAAACACTCCATCATAAATAACGCGGCTTTGCTATGCGGTGATAATATTTTTTAACAATCTCAGACCTGTAGCACAGACGGTTTTTGTTTATGTCCCGTTAAGCCCTGCTGAAGTAAAATTTATCTATTCGGCATGCAAAGATATGAACTGTGGTCAGGAATGCCATATAATTTAGCCATAACGGATGCCCCAACCGGGCGTTTTTTGGTGAACAGGAGAGTCAAATGATTTTACGTGTACTGGGCGTTTCGCTGATTGGTTTAACACTGGCGGGTTGTGTGAATGACAGTTCACTCTCCGGCGACGTATATAGTGCTTCTGAAGCTAAACAGGTACAGAACGTGACATACGGTACTATCGTTAATGCCCGTCCTGTTCAGATTCAGGGTGGCGATGACACGAACGTGGTGGGCGCAATCGGTGGTGCTGTGCTGGGTGGTTTCCTGGGTAATACCATTGGCGGCGGCACCGGACGTTCTCTGGCTACCGCAGCGGGCGCAGTTGCAGGCGGCGTAGCGGGTCAGGGCGTTCAGGGTGCGATGAACAAAACTCAGGGCGTTGAGCTGGAAATCCGTAAAGACGATGGCAGCACCATTATGGTTGTGCAGAAACAGGGTAACACCCGCTTCTCTGCTGGCCAGCGTGTTGTACTGGCAAGCAACGGCAGCCAGGTTACCGTCTCCCCGCGCTAATATCCTGATGGATGTGGTCTGTTCAGACCGCATCCATTTAACAAAACCATCATTTCCAACAATATATTTGCACAATACATTCACACGGTGAATTATTCATTTCATCTGTTCTTGTCCGTGCGCAAAGTATTTTTTATTTCCCTCGCTTAGACTCTTCGCAATCTCTTTTCTTTTTTAATTTTTAAATTCTCTATGCTTGCGATCTGTCGATTTGTAAAGAACCGCTTTGTGGCCTTCGCGCTTGGATGCATTGTTATCATTGCCGTATTACAAGCTTTTTTTATAAAACTTGTTGAATGGGTTCCTTCGTTTTCACCTTTGTTTTTCCCTACGCTGACGATATTTCTTCTGGTGTTTCATCTGTTTATTGCCTGTTTTATGGCAATGAAATACTGGTGCGACAGAAGGCGATTATATCTTGTTCCCATTGCCCTGGCCTTTGCCGGCTCAGCGTTATTGATGGTGGGGACTCTGTCCAGCTTCCCGGCCTGGCTTGATCTCTATCAGTTCAACGTGGCGAACTATAATGACGCCATGATTTTCTATATGTTCCGCCACTTTTTAATGGCGGTGCTGATAATCATCTCGGCATTGCTGTATACCCTGCGTACGTCCGCTCTCTCACGAAGCACCCACATCGGTATCGTTGTCGGCGCCTCGCTCTTTACGGGCAGTATGCTTGGGCTGGCATTGTTCTATTCCAGCCATTCAACCCTGCTCACACTGGACCTGGTAGACAATGAAACCCGACAGTTTATGGTTCTCTGGAGCCAGGCGATTAATATCATTTTGATCGTCCTGTGGGTAGTAACGTTAATCACCCTGATGGCCATTACCCGCGTGAGGAATTTGTTTTGGGTCGGCGGCAATTTTTTATGCGTCTGTTATATCGTCACCCTGCTCATGCTATTGTTAGGCGGACACGCTGAAGATATTTCATGGTACCGGGCACGGTTATTCGAAACTGTCGCTACATTAATCATTATCTTCATCTTACTTTCCGATGTATTTAATTTGTATCGTGACTCGCATGTAAAATATCAGCAGTCTTATCAAAACTCGATCCGCGATCCCCTCACCCGTCTGTATAATCGTAGCTATTTCTATGATTCATTAAACCACGCGCTGAGTACAGCAACCCTGGCGCACCCGGTATCGGTGATCGTGAGCGATCTTGACCGTTTCAAACGCATTAACGACTGCTACGGCCATTTGCAGGGGGATAAGGTTTTACAGTTTGTCTCAAACCTGTTGACCGATTCAGTGCGACCGCAGGATATCGCAGCGCGGATCGGCGGCGAAGAATTTGTGCTCATGCTGACAAATACCCCTTCCGATCTTGCGCAACAGGTTGCCGAACGCATACGTCTCAAATTGAGCGGTTTCGACAACGTCAGCAGCGGCGGTTATCTCCCGGAACCGATTACTATCAGTATGGGGGTATTCACCGCCACCTCGCCGGAGACCAGCGCTGAAACCTGTGTGGAAAGCGCGGATAAAGCCATGTACGAGGCAAAAGAGACGGGCCGCAACCGGGTGGTGGTGTTCAGAACATGACAGAGGCCTTGCACGAGCAAGGCCTGTAAACAACGTCAGTCGCGCGACTGTAAATCGTGGATGTTTTGCTCAAGACGGGCGATGAGTCCGATCAGCATTTCCAGCTCAGCGGGGGAAATACCGGCCAGGATCTCCCCTCGCGTTTTACTGATGACGGTTTCCATCTCAGTGATAATCGGGGCCGCTTTTTCCGTCAATTTGATCCGCTTGGCGCGACGGTCGCTGGCGCAGGTTTGTCGGGAGATGAGTCCCTTCTCTTCCAGCTGGTCAAGGGTACGCACCAGAGACGGCTGCTCAATTCCAATCGCTTTTGCCAGTTGGATCTGTGACTGATCGGGCGGGAGCTGATGAATGTTATGCAGCGTAACCCAGTGCGTCTGCGTAAGTTCCAGAGGTTTCAGGCGATGGTCAATCAGAGCACGCCAGATGCGTACCAACCTTGCCAGATCAGAACCTAATGGCGATTCCAATTTCATCTCCTTATAATTAGCTTGCTAAGTGATTATAGTGATTTTAGAATAGTTTGCAGTATTTGTATTGCCAAAACAAATGCAATCACGGTATTCATCATTCCTTAAAGGATGATTTACACTGAATGGTAATTCGCCATCGCATTGAAATCTGCCAATGTGGCCCTCATTCCACCGCAAAGGATCGCTGCTTGTGACGTTGTTTTCCTTCTCCGCAGGGTTGCCCCTCCAGGATTTGATTGTTGGCGCATCGGTCTACTTTCCGCCACTGTTTAAAGCCGTGATGGTCGGTTTTGTAATCTGGCTCATTGCGCATCGTCTTCTGCGCGACTGGATGTATTCCGGTGAAATCTGGCACCCGATGTTAATGGATCTCTCCCTGTTTACCCTCTCCGTCTGTCTTGGCCTTGCCGTGTTAACCGTGTGGTGAGAATAGCATTGAAAACGTTAAAATATTTTTCCACTCTTTTCGTTTTAGCGCTGGCGGTGATGGCCGGCTGGTGGCTCTGGAATTATTACATGCAGTCGCCCTGGACGCGTGACGGCAAGATCCGCGCGGAACAGGTCAGCATCACGCCACAGGTGTCCGGCAGTATCAGCGCGCTTCTGGTGAAGGACAACCAGTACGTTCATGCGGGCGATGTGCTATTCCGTATCGATGAGACCCCTTTCCACATTGCGGTGCTTAATGCCCAGGCGCAGCTCGCAAAAGCTCAATCAGATCTGGCAAAAGCCAATAACGAAGCCGAACGCCGCCGCCATCTGTCGAGAAATTACATCTCTGCGGAAGATCTCGATACCGCCAATATCAATGTAAAAGCCATGCAGGCCAGCCTGAAGGTTGCAGAGGCAACGCTGAAACAGGCCGAGTGGCAACTGACCCAGACCGTGGTCAAAGCCCCGGTGGATGGATGGATCACGAGCCTGTCTACCCGTGTGGGTGATTACGCCACCACAGGCCAGCCGGTCTTCGCCCTGGTCGATAGCCACTCTTTCTATGTTGTAGGTTATTTTGAAGAGACCAAGCTGCGCCATATCCGCGAGGGTGCGCCTGCCCGGATCACGCTTTACAGCGGCGCAGAAACGTTACAGGGTCACGTTAGCAGCATAGGTCGGGCAATATACGATCAGAGCGTGGAAACCGATTCTGGCCTGGTGCCTGACATCAAACCCAACGTCCCGTGGGTGCGCCTGGCTCAGCGGGTGCCTGTTCGCGTCGAGTTTGATCAACTGCCGAAAGACATTACCCTGGTCTCTGGCACAACCTGCACCGTCGCCATCGGATCGCGATGATGAACCTGGGGGCTTTCTCCTGGCGCAATACGCCGTGGATAAAAGCGACACGGCCGCAGTGGCGTTACGCGCTGCGCAACGGCATCGCCATGTGCCTTGCGCTTACGGTTGCCTATTATCTGAATCTGGATGAGCCTTACTGGGCGATGACCTCTGCGGCGGTCGTCAGCTTCCCTACCGTCGGGGGCGTTATCAGTAAAAGCCTCGGGCGCGTGGCGGGTAGCCTGCTGGGGGCAACCGCCGCACTGCTTCTTGCCGGCCATACCCTGAACGATCCCTGGCTCTTTCTGTTAAGCATGTCGGCATGGCTGGGGCTGTGTACCTGGGCCTGCGCCCATTTTACCAATAACGTTGCCTATGCGTTTCAGCTGGCGGGTTACACCGCGGCCATTATCGCCTTTCCGGTCGTCAACGTGCTGGACACCACCGAGCTGTGGGATATCGCCCAGGCACGCGTGTGTGAAGTGATGGTCGGCATTCTGTGCGGGGGCGTCATGATGATGATCCTGCCCAGTACCTCAGATGGCACTACGCTTATCACCGCCCTTAAAACGATGCACGCACGTTTGCTGGAACATGCCAGCCTGCTCTGGCAGCCTGACAGCAGCGATGACATCCGCCTCGCGCACGAAAAGGTCATCGGCCAGATCCTGACCATGAACCTGTTGCGCATCCAGGCTTTCTGGAGCCACTACCGTTTTCGTCGCCAGAACACGCTTCTGAACTATTTACTGCACCAGCAATTGCGGATGACGAGCGCGATCTCAAGCCTTCGCCGGATGTTGCTGAACTGGCCTGCACCGCCAGCCCATACCCGGGAGATTATCGAGGCGCTGCTCGCCGCTCTTGCGCGTCCGGATGCCGATATCTATACCGTGGCCCGCATTATCGCGCCGCTCGCCCCAACGGATGAATATGACTACAGGCACCGTGCCTTCTGGCAGCGTCTGAACTATTTCTGCCGCCTGTATCTGCGCAGCAGCCGCTGGTTAAAAGCCGTCGAGAATGCCACGCCCGTCACCGAATTTTCCGTTCCCGGTAGTCCTGCTCTGGCGCGCCATACCGACGCAATGGAGGCGCTGTGGAGCGGTTTTCGTACGTTTTGCGCGTTAACGGCCGTGGGCGCATGGGCCATCACCACGCAATGGGATGCGGGCAGTGCGGCCCTGACGCTTGCGGCAATCAGCTGCGTGCTCTATTCCGTCGCCGCTTCCCCCTTTAATTCCCTGACGCTTCTGCTGCGTACGCTGGTACTGCTGTCGCTATTCAGCTTCGTGGTGAAATTTGGTTTGATGGTGCAGATAACCGACCTCTGGCAATTTCTGCTGTTTCTCTTCCCGCTATTAACCACCATGCAGTTGCTCAAACTGCAAATGCCTAAACTGGCCGGTCTGTGGGGTCAGTTGATTGTTTTTATGGGCTCATTTATCTCTGTAACGAATCCACCGGTTTACGATTACGCTGATTTTCTCAACGACAACCTGGCGAAGATCCTCGGCGTGGGGCTGGCGTGGCTGGCTTTCGCTGTGCTACGCCCGGGCTCGGACGCGCGTAAAAGCCGCAGGCATATTCGGGAGTTGCGCAGGGGTTTTGTCGATCAGCTGAGCCGCAGGCCGCATCTGCGCGAAAGCGAGTATGAATCGCTGGTTTACCATCATGTCAGCCAGCTGAACAACAGCCAGGATTCACTCTCCCGTCGCTGGCTGCTGCGCTGGGGCGTGGTGCTGTTAAACTGTTCGCACGTGGTGTGGCAACTGCGCGCCTGGGAGACGCGTTCCGATCCGCTGTCGCAGGTCCGTGATAACTGTATTTCCATGCTCCGAGATGTGATGAGCGAGCGCGGGGTGCAGCAGCGCCCCCTGAGCGTCACGCTCGCCGAGCTTCAGCGTATTTGCGACGCGCTGGCGCACCATCATCAGCCTGCGGCCCGCGATCTGGCGTCCATTATCTGGCGGCTGCACTGCTCCCTGTCACAGCTTGAACAGGCGCCGCCACCCGGAACGATTGGCGATCAGATCACCCCGCAGGCATAGCGCGCCCCGCCGCCGCCAAGCGGTTTAGGCTGATCGGACATGTTATCGCCGCCCACGTGGACCATCAGCGCCTTGCCTTTGACCTCGTCAAGCTTTTTGAGTCGTGGCGCCACAACCGGATCGGTGGCTTTACCATCGTTATTTACCACCAGCACCGGCAAATCGCCGAGGTGCCCCATCCCTTCCGGGCCTTCATGCTTACCGGAGTTGTGCGGGTCGAGATGCCCCCCTGCGGCTTCCGCAGCTGTTGGTTTCCCCTCTTTCATCGCGGGTTGACAGCTGCCTTTGGCATGAACGTGAAAACCATGTTCGCCGGGTGGAAGAGCCTTGAGATCGGGAGCAAATTCCAGCCCTTTATCGGTTTCGGTGATTTTCACCGTCCCGATGGACTGGCCTACCCCCTGAGAAGTGACGAGATTCATTTCAACGTCCTCGCTGGCTGCATGCGCACCTGCGCAAACAACCAGCGTGACCATTGCCAGAGCAAAACGCTTCATAAGACCTCCACGGGTTATTTTTTGCACCTTAAGTCTATACCAGCGGCGCAGATTTCACCGGAAAGTCAGGTTCAGGCGTGCTCAGGGTACGTCGTAGCCCAGCGCCGCCTTGCGGATGCGGAACCACTGCTGACGCGTCATATCCAGCTCCTCAGCCACAAGCGCAGCGCGGACGCGCTCAATTTTGCCGGAGCCAATAATTGGCAGCGGTTTAGACGGCAGGCGCAGGATCCAGGCGTAAACCACCTGCTCGATACTCTCCGCATTCAGTTCGCGCGCCACCGTTTCAAGCTCGTTACGCAGCGGCTGGAATGCCTCATCGTTAAACAGGCGGCCGCCTCCCAGACATGACCATGCCATTGGACGGATGCGCAGCTGTTGCAGTTGGTCGAGCGTGCCATCCAGCAGCAGCGGCTGATGAACAGGCGAGATCTCCACCTGATTCGTCGCCAGCGTAAACGGCAGGCGAGACTGCAATAGCGCAAACTGTGCCGGGGTGAAGTTAGACACGCCAAAATGGCGCACTTTGCCGCTCTGGTGAAGCGTCAGGAAGGCTTCCGCGACCTCATCCGCATCCATCAACGGATCGGGTCGGTGGATCAGCAGCAGGTCGATACGATCGGTGGCCAGGTTAATCAGTGACTGCTCGGCGCTTTTAACGATATGCGCGCTGTCAGTGATGTAATGCCCAAGCGCATGCTCCGGTTTTGCTGTGGTGGCAATACCGCATTTGGTCACAATCTCCATACGTTCACGCAGCGCCGGCGCACGCTTCAGCGCTTCGCCAAAGGCAGCCTCGCACTGATAGCCGCCATAAATATCAGCGTGATCGACGGTGGTGATCCCGAGATCGAGATGCTCTTCTATAAAGTCCGCCAGCTGGACCGGAGACATATTCCAGTCCATAAGGCGCCAGTAGCCCATAACAAATCGGGAGAATTCCGGGCCCTGCGGGGCAAGGGTAATACGCTGAACCATAACATTTTCCTCAAGGAAGTCATGTCACCAGTATACGCAATTACCCTGCTAAAACAGTGAAGGTTGCTGAGGTTCTACGCTTTCAACCGCTTTGTTTGCACGAATTTTACGCAGCAGACGCTGTCGACAGAGCCGTAAGACCTCCTGCTTTTGCGCGTCGCTGAAATTTTGCCAGTTAAAACGTTCATCGCGCGTGCGCATGCAGCCACGACAGTGTCCTCGTTCATCTACCTGGCAAATACCCCGGCACGGGCTCTGGACAGGGAAAAACTCCAGTTGCTCTGCCACACCTACCTCCAGAACGTCATTATTCCCTACAGTGAAGACCCTAAATGGCTTGCATGCAAGGATGTCCGACACAAACAGAGCATTAAGGTTTCGCTAATCTTCCCTTCTTATACTCGCCGCATTGATATAACGAATGGTCTGGTCATCATGTGGTTCACTAAAAAGTTACACTGTAACGATATAAAATTTACTCTGGGCTGTGCACTTTTCTTCACCGTACTGAATGCATTGTTTATCCAGCGCAGCTGGTCAATCATTGCGCCTGCACATCTGCACGATCTCCTGTTTGCTGCCAGCGTGCCGCTGGTGCTGTTCTGCGGCTGGGTGATTGTCTTCAGCCTGCTGAATATTCCCTTTGTTCGCAAGCCGCTCATGATTGTCCTGACCCTGGGATGCGCCGCCGCAACCTGGTTTATGTATACCTATGGCACGGTTATCGATCAGAACATGATTGTGAACGTGTTCGAAACTAATTCCCAGGAAGCGACTGCCCTGGTGACGCCGCAGATGATCCTGTGGCTGGTCGTTGCGGGTCTGGTTCCATCGATTATTTTAGCCCTGACGCGCATTCGCACCGGAAAATGGTGGTATGCCCTCCTGACGCGTGTCGCCGCTATGCTGGGCGCGTTGCTGGTGATCATCCTGGTCGCGGCGGTGTTTTATAAAGACTATGCTTCGCTGTTCCGCAATAACAAAAGCATCGTCAAAATGGTCACCCCGGCGAATTACGTGAGCGCCGTGGTGAAATACAGCAAAATGCGCTGGTTTGCCGGCGACCAGACGCTGGTCCGCATTGGCAAGGATGCTCATAAAGGCGCGCTGATTTCCAGCCAACGCAAGAAAACCGTGCTGATTGTGGTGGTGGGCGAAGCCTCCCGCGCCGCAAACTACTCGTTAAATGGTTACCCGCGTGAAACCAACCCCGAGCTGAAAAAGCAGGATGTCATCAACTTCCCCCAGGCCTCCTCCTGTGGCACGGAAACCGCCGTTTCCGTCCCCTGCATGTTCTCCGGCATGACGCGGAAAAAATATGACGCGGACCTCGCCCATCACCAGGAAGGTCTGCTCGATGTACTTAACCATGCCGGTTTCAACCTGCTGTGGCGCGACAACGACGGCGGGTGTAAAGGCGCCTGCGACCGCGTGCCGCACACGGACATGACCCAGTGGAAACTGGATCAGTTCTGTAAGGACAAATCCTGTATCGACGACGTCAACCTCTACCGTCTGGACAACGTGCTGGATGGAATAAAGCAGGATACGGTTCTGGTTATTCATCTGATGGGCAGCCACGGTCCGGCCTACTACAACCGTTATCCGGACAGCTTTCGCAAGTTCACCCCAACCTGCGATACCAATGAAATTCAGGATTGCGATCATCAGTCGCTGATCAATACCTATGACAACTCGATTTTGTATACTGACAGCGTGGTCAGCCGAACCATCGACGCGCTAAAAGCCCGGCAGGCCAACATGAACACGGCGCTCATTTACCTCTCCGATCACGGTGAATCGCTGGGTGAAAGCGGAATTTACCTGCACGGTACGCCGTATATGCTGGCCCCGGAGCAGCAAACGCATATTCCGTTTATGTTCTGGCTCTCCCCGGATTATGCGAAAAACTTCGGCGTAAACACGGATTGCCTGCGTGACCATGCCGCAAAAGAGGCGGTTTCACAGGACAATTTATTCGCCACCGTTCTGGGCATGATGGACGTGAAATCAGCAGTTTATCAACCGCAGCTGGATATTCTGTCGCAATGTCGTCGCTAAGCGGGCTTGCATTAGACCGAACGGTCTATTAAAGTAAGGGCATGAGCAGACACACTGAACACGATACACGAGAACATTTGCTGGCTACCGGCGAGCGCCTTTGCATGCATCGCGGGTTTACCGGTATGGGGCTGAGCGAGTTGTTAAAAACCGCTGAAGTACCTAAGGGATCGTTTTATCACTATTTTCGATCCAAAGAGGCGTTTGGCGTTGCCATGCTGGAGCGGCACTACGCCAGCTACCATCAGCGCCTGGCAACCCACTTCGCCAGCGGTGAAGGTGACTACCGGGATCGTGTTCTGAACTACTATCAGGAAACGCTGACGCAGTTCTGTCAGCAGGGCATCATCAGCGGCTGCCTGACGGTAAAACTGTCTGCCGAAGTGTGCGATCTCTCCGAAGATATGCGCACCGCAATGGATAAAGGGGCCAGCGGCGTTATTGCCCTGTTGGCTCAGGCGCTGGAGAGCGGGCGCAATGAAAAAACGCTCTCCTTCTCCGGCGATCCGCTCACGCAGGCACAGGTGCTCTATTCCCTCTGGTTAGGCGCCAACCTGCAAGCAAAAATGTCTCGCAGCGCCGTGCCGCTCGAAAGCGCGCTGGCGCATGTGAAAAACTGTATTACCGCGCCTGGCGTGTAGCCGGCGTTTTTATTTACCCTTTTACTAGTCGACTGGTCTACTCAGGAGCCGTTATGTCCGCTGAAAAGCTGTTTACCCCACTGAAAGTGGGTGCCGTTACTGCCCCAAACCGCGTGTTTATGGCCCCACTTACCCGTCTGCGCAGCATCGAGCCGGGCGATATCCCAACGCCATTGATGGGTGAGTATTACCGTCAGCGCGCCAGCTCGGGCCTGATTATCTCCGAAGCCACGCAGATTTCTGCCCAGGCAAAAGGCTACGCCGGTGCACCGGGTCTGCACAGCCCGGAACAGATCGCCGCGTGGAAAAAAATCACCGCAGGCGTGCATGCTGAAGATGGCCGTATTGCGGTTCAGCTGTGGCACACCGGTCGTATCTCACACAGCAGCATCCAGCCTGGCGGTCAGGCGCCGGTTTCTGCCTCTGCCCTCAACGCCAATACCCGCACTTCCCTGCGCGATGAAAACGGTAATGCGATCCGCGTCGACACCACCACGCCACGCGCGCTGGAGCTGGACGAGATCCCGGGTATCGTGAATGATTTCCGTCAGGCCGTCGCCAACGCCCGGGAAGCGGGCTTCGACCTGGTTGAGCTTCACTCTGCGCACGGTTACCTGCTGCATCAGTTCCTGTCCCCGTCTTCCAACCAGCGTACCGACCAGTACGGCGGCAGCGTTGAAAACCGCGCGCGTCTGGTGCTTGAAGTGGTGGATGCTGTCTGTAATGAGTGGAGCGCAGACCGCATTGGTATTCGTGTCTCCCCGATCGGTACTTTCCAGAACGTCGACAACGGTCCGAACGAAGAAGCAGACGCGCTGTATCTGATTGAAGAGCTGGCGAAACGCGGTATCGCCTATCTGCACATGTCCGAGCCGGACTGGGCAGGCGGCAAGCCTTACAGTGAAGCCTTCCGTCAGAAAGTGCGCGAGCGCTTCCACGGCGTGATTATCGGGGCGGGTGCGTATACGGCAGAGAAAGCCGAGGATTTGATCGGTAAAGGCCTGATCGACGCCGTGGCCTTTGGCCGTGACTACATTGCTAACCCGGATCTGGTTGCCCGTTTGCAGAAAAAAGCCGAACTGAACCCGCAGCGTCCTGAAAGCTTCTATGGCGGCGGCGCGGAAGGTTATACCGACTACCCTTCACTGTAATCCCGCTTTGTACATTGATAGCGGCGACCTTTCGCCGCTATACTAAAACATCGTTTCTGTTCAAAAAGATAATCCATTCCACTGGTTAATGAGGAAATTATGCGCCTACTTCACACCATGCTGCGCGTTGGCGACCTGCAACGTTCCATCGATTTCTACACTAACGTTCTGGGCATGAAGCTGCTGCGCACCAGCGAAAATCCGGAATATAAATACTCTCTGGCGTTTGTCGGTTACGGCCCGGAATCTGATGAAGCGGTCATCGAGCTGACCTACAACTGGGGCGTGGACAGCTACGAGCTGGGTACAGCTTACGGCCACATCGCGCTGGAAGTGGATAACGCCGCCGAAGCCTGCGAACGTATTCGCAGCAATGGCGGTAACGTCACCCGTGAAGCCGGTCCGGTTAAAGGCGGTACCACCGTAATTGCGTTTGTGGAAGATCCGGACGGTTATAAAATCGAACTGATCGAAGCCAAAGACGCTGGTCGCGGCCTTGGCAATTGATCCCGCAGGGCGCACTTTGCGCCCGTTGTTTTGCTGCATCACCTCTCAAAATTTGCCATAATGCGCACTGCTTTTTCCCCCTTGTAAGAGACCCTGATGTCCGATAATGCTCAATTTACCGGTCTGTGCGACCGTTTTCGTGGTTTTTATCCCGTTGTCATTGATGTTGAAACAGCCGGATTTAACGCTAAAACCGATGCGCTGCTTGAGATTGCCGCCATCACGCTGAAGATGGATGAACAGGGCTGGCTTGTACCGGACACCACGCTGCATTTCCACGTTGAACCCTTTGAAGGGGCAAACTTACAGCCAGAGGCGCTGGCCTTTAACGGTATCGATCCGACAAACCCGCTGCGCGGGGCGGTAAGCGAATACGAGGCGCTGCACGCCATTTTCAAAATGGTGCGCAAAGGCATGAAAGAGAATGACTGTAGCCGCGCCATCATGGTGGCCCACAATGCCACCTTTGATCACAGCTTCACTATGGCTGCCGCCGAGCGTGCCTCGCTCAAGCGTAATCCATTCCATCCGTTTGTGACCTTCGACACCGCCGCGCTGAGCGGCCTGGCGCTGGGGCAAACCGTGCTCTCTAAAGCCTGCATCACGGCGGGTATTGCGTTTGACGGCACCCAGGCGCATTCCGCGTTATACGACACCGAGCGTACGGCGGAGCTGTTCTGTGAGATCGTCAACCGCTGGAAACGTCTCGGCGGCTGGCCGCTGCCGATGGGCGACGAGGCCGATCTTCAATCGTAGGTTGGGTAATCAATAGCCCCACAGGACAAAAAAAAGCGACCAACATAATGTGGTCGCTTTTTTATCTCCGCAGAAAACTTACTCTGCGTCCGGCTCTTCGGTTTTATACTTCGCCGCAGTCTCTTTGATCAGCTGTTGCAGTTCGCCGCGCTGATACATTTCAATCAGGATGTCGCATCCGCCGACCAGTTCACCGTCAACCCACAGCTGTGGGAAGGTCGGCCAGTTGGCGTATTTTGGCAGTTCAGCGCGAATGTCCGGGTTTTGCAGGATATCAACGTAAGCAAAACGCTCACCACAGGCGGACAGCGCCTGAACCGCTTGCGCGGAGAAGCCGCAGCTTGGCAGCTTCGGAGAACCTTTCATGTACAGGAGAATCGGGTTTTCAGCGATCTGGCGCTGAATTTTTTCAATAGTGGTGCTCATGTCTTGCTTCCTTTAACTTCTGTTACGGCATCAGTCTGACATTGTAGCGGGTCAGGCCGACATCGGAAAATAACATTTTTGTCACGTCTAATTATATTATCGCTTATCGCATAAAGTTGCATTGCTAATGTCGTTTATCCCCAGACGAGGTGCGGTTTTGCTTAAGGAGCGAACAGGAGTGCGTCAGAATGGTGAATTTTTTTGCACTTGCTAACGAAACATAATTTTTGAATGAAAAATGCTATTAACTTCTTCTGAATTTATGGATTAGAATCGACAGGTTTTGTAAATCTCACGCGGGTATGCATTGTGGCCTGCATTTATCAGGGGACTGCCCAGTGGCGCGGATAACTAAAATCTCGATGACGCTCTGTGCTTTACTGTTTACCACACTCTCATTTACGCCAGCGGCGAACGCCTCTGAACAGGCGCGGCATTCTGCTGTACAAAAATCGCATCTGGCAAAAACCACAGAACGTAAGAAAAAAACCACCAGTAAAACAGTAAAGAAGAAAACCACCGCTCAGACCAAAAAGACCGCCTCCAGTAAACCCAAAACTCTCCGTTCCGGCACGCACAAAACCACCCGCACGACCGCCAGCCTGGTGAATGAAAAATGCACCGTGCGCAAAGGCCATAAAACGAAATGCGCAAAAGTGACGAAGCTGGCTGACGTGCATAAAGCGCGTATGCAGAAAGCGCAAAAAACGGCGATGAACAAACTGATGGGGCAAATAGGTAAACCGTATCGCTGGGGTGGCACCTCTCCGCGCACCGGTTTTGACTGTAGTGGGCTGGTTTATTATGCCTATAAAGATCTGGTGAAGTTTCGCATTCCACGCACCGCCAATGAGATGTACCATCTGCGCGACGCCGCGCCTGTAAACCGTGGCGAACTGCAAAATGGCGACCTGGTGTTCTTCCGCACCCAGGGACGCGGTACGGCCGATCACGTTGGGGTGTATGTGGGTAACGGTAAATTTATCCAGTCACCGCGCAGCGGTCAGGACATTCAGATCACCTCTCTCAGCGAAGATTATTGGGTGCGCCACTATGTGGGTGCGCGCCGCGTGATGACGCCAAAAACCATTCGCTAAACCCTGCCCTGCCGCCTCCATGGCAGGGTAAGTTCCTCTTTTGCATACCCTTTCAATTTGCTATTCTGTCCTTGTTGTCTGTAGGGTTATTGGCAACGTATAAAACTATAAGGAGAGAAGCAATGTCGTTCGAATTACCTGCACTACCGTATGCAAAAGACGCCCTGGCCCCGCACATTTCCGCGGAAACCCTGGAGTACCATTACGGCAAGCATCACCAGACCTATGTCACCAACCTGAACAATCTGATCAAGGGCACCGATTTTGAAGGCAAAACGCTGGAAGAGATCGTGCGCAGTTCAGACGGCGGCGTATTCAACAACGCCGCACAGGTGTGGAACCACACCTTCTACTGGCACTGCCTGGCCCCCAATGCAGGCGGAGAACCTACCGGTGAGCTGGCGGCAGCGATTAACGCCGCGTTCGGCAGTTTCGCGGATTTTAAAGCGAAGTTTACTGACGCAGCCGTTAAAAACTTTGGCTCCGGCTGGACCTGGCTGGTAAAAGAGGCTGATGGCAAACTGGCTATCGTTTCCACTTCTAATGCGGGTACCCCTCTGACCACCAGCGCCACGCCGCTGATGACCGTGGACGTATGGGAACACGCCTATTACATTGATTACCGTAATGCGCGCCCGAACTACCTGGAACACTTCTGGGCACTGGTTAACTGGGAATTTGTTGCGAAGAACTTCGCCGCGTAAGAGACACGCAGAAGGGGCAGCCCTTCTGCGTTTTTGTTTATTCCGCCGTACACACCGCTTCAGGCTGTTTACGACCAGACATCATCACCAGCAGCAGGCCGAGTGCGGCAATGATCGCCCCCATCACCGGCACAAAGCTGTAACCCAAACCACCGGAGATCACCGCCCCGCCCGCTGCGGCCCCCAGCGCATTGCCCAGGTTAAACGCACCGATATTCACCGACGAAGAGAGCCCCGGCGCTTCGTGCGCAACGCGCATTACGCGCATCTGCAACGGTGGCACCACGGCAAAGGTTGCGGCGCCCCACACCACCATGGCAATCGCGGCACCCACTTCGTTACGCGCCAGCCACGGAATCGCCACCATGATGACAATCAGCAGCGTTAAAAAACCTTTCAGTGTTCCACTGACGGAGCGGTCGGCAAATTTCCCGCCGAGATAGTTGCCAATCGAGAACCCGACACCAATCAGCACCAGCATCGCGGTAACAAAGAGTGGCGTTGCGTGGGTAATGTCGTGCAGCACCGGGGAGATATAGGTGTAGAGCGTAAACATCGCCCCGGCCCCCAGTACCGTGGTGAGCAGCGCGGACAACACCTGAGGACGCATCAGCACCGCCAGCTCTTTACGTACTTCCGGACGTTCTCCCGCACTTCCTTTCGGCAGTGAGAAGAACAGCGCAACCATCGCGACCACGCCCAGTCCGGCGGTTGCGAGGAAAGACATACGCCAGCCGATGGCTTCTCCCAGCCAGGTGGCAGCGGGAACGCCGCCGATATTAGCGATGGTGAGGCCCATGAACATAGTGGCTACCGCGCTGGCCTGCTTATGTTTTGGCACCACGCTGGCGGCAACAACCGAGCCCAGTCCGAAGAAGGCGCCATGGTTGAGGCTGGTCAGAATGCGCGAAAGCATCAGAGTGGTGTAATCGGGCGAAATCGCGGAAAGCACATTTCCGAGAGTGAAAATCGCCATCAGGAAAATCAGCGCATTGCGGCGAGCGCGGTGGGAAAGCAGCAGCGTCATCAGCGGCGCGCCCACCATCACGCCAATCGCGTAGGCGCTAATTAACATACCGGCCGCAGGAATTGAGACGTCCACACCCCGGGCGATAACAGGCAATAACCCCATAGGGGAGAATTCAGTGGTGCCAATCCCAAAGGCGCCAATCGCCAGGGCCAGCAGGGGAAAATTGATTTTCATGAAGAGACTCCGGATACCGTGCCATAACCCGGCACAGAACTAAGAAGTCAAAAGCATGACATCAATCACAAAAAATGAGAAGTTAACATTTTGGCAAAAGATTTTTGCCGGAGAGGTAACAATAGCGGCAAGAGAGGGAGAAAGTTCTCCCTCTGCCTGAATCAGTGCAGTGCAGCGGTTAAACCACCGGCAACAATCAGAGCAAGAACAACAATGGTGGTAAACAGCGAAAACTTCAGATCGGTACTCATCAATTTTTCTCCTTTTATTCACCCTACGAAAAGTGAGCTTGCTCATTTTTACACAGTTCAGGTCAAAAATCTTCCAGGATTTAAGCGGATATCCACTTTACCTCTTCCCCTTTTCATCAAGATAGGACAAAATTCCACGCTAAATTTATTAGCGTACCGGCCACTGACCCCCTCCTGACGTCCTGTGTCGTTTTCCCGGCGTGTCGCAACTCATGTTTGCGTGATAAGGGTGAGAGAAGGCAAACGTTTACCTTCAATTTTTTCAGGAGCTTAGGATATGGTCTGGAGTGACATTTAATGGCAACAATTAAAGACGTAGCAAAACGCGCAAACGTTTCCACCACAACCGTATCACATGTTATTAACAAAACGCGTTTCGTCGCTGAAGAGACGCGTAATGCCGTCTGGGCGGCAATCAAAGAACTGCACTACTCGCCAAGTGCCGTCGCCCGCAGCCTGAAGGTTAATCACACCAAATCGATTGGCCTGCTGGCCACCAGCAGTGAAGCGGCCTACTTTGCTGAAATCATCGAAGCCGTTGAAAAAAACTGCTTCCAGAAAGGCTATACCCTGATTCTGGGCAACGCGTGGAACAACATTGAAAAACAGCGCGCTTACCTGTCAATGATGGCGCAAAAGCGCGTCGACGGCCTGCTGGTAATGTGTTCTGAATACCCCGAGTCGGTCCTTTCCATGCTGGAAGAGTATCGCCACATTCCGATGGTGGTCATGGACTGGGGCGAAGCGCGCGCAGACTTTACCGACTCCGTTATTGATAACGCCTTTGAAGGCGGCTACATGGCGGGGCGTTATCTGGTAGAACGCGGTCATCGTGAAATTGGCGTGATCCCGGGTCCGCTGGAGCGTAACACCGGGGCTGGCCGTCTGGCCGGTTTCATGAAAGCGATGGAAGAGGCGCTGATCACCGTGCCGGAAAACTGGATTGTTCAGGGCGACTTCGAGCCGGAGTCGGGCTATCGCGCCATGCAGCAGATCGTCTCCCAGCCGCATCGCCCTACCGCGGTGTTCTGCGGCGGCGACATCATGGCGATGGGCGCGCTCTGCGCGGCGGATGAACTCGGCCTGCGCGTCCCGCAGGATATCTCGGTGATCGGCTATGACAACGTGCGCAACGCCCGCTTCTTTACCCCGGCGCTGACCACCATTCACCAGCCGAAAGATTCGCTGGGTGAAACGGCCTTCAATATGCTGCTGGACAGGATCGTCAACAAGCGTGAACAGTCCCAGTCCATTGAAGTTCACCCGCGCCTGATTGAACGCCGTTCCGTTGCGGACGGTCCGTTCCGCGACTACCGTCGTTAATCTCATTACGGGGCCAGCTATGCTGGTTCCCGCAACCACTCCCGGTTCAGCGTTTCGCTGTCGCCCAGATAATCCAGCAGCCAGGCCATGGCGGGCGAGACGTCGTTTTGCTGCCACGTCAGACAGCACGCGGCATCCGGGAAGGGGTTTTCCAGCGTCAGAGCCACCCACTCTCCCGCGTCGATGCGCGGGCGCGCAAAATGCACCGGCACCATGCCAACGCACAGCCCCGCGCTCAGACAGGTGGCCGACGACTCCCAGTCCGGTGCGACCACGCGGCGCTGATTATCCAGCAGCCAGGTAATGCGCTTGGGCAACGAGCGGGAGGTATCTTCCAGCACCAGCGAGGGCCAGTTGCGTAAGGTGTCATCGCTCAGCGGACCTTCCAGCGCCGCCAGCGGGTGATCGCGCGCGACCACGCAGGTCCAGCTCAGCATGCCCATGTCGCGAAACGCGTAGCGCCCCCCAACCGGGATCGCCTGGGTTGCACCAATCGCCATCTCCGCCCTGCCGTCCGCCAGCGCATCCCAGACGCCGTTGAACACTTCCTGCGAAACACGCAGTTCGACGTCGGAAAAATGACGATAGAAATCGACGATCATCTGCCGGGTCCGCTCCGGCTTAACGATGTTATCCACCGCGATAGCGAGATGCCCGCGCCAGCCGTTGGCGATCTGCTGGCACTGCTCACGGGTGATCTGCATTTTTTTGATAACAGACCGCCCTTCCTTCAAAAACCACGCTCCGGCAGGCGTGAGCTCCACGTCGCGATGGCGCCGCTCGAACAGCGGGACCGCCAGCCACGCTTCCAGCTGGCGCACCGTATAGCTGATAGCCGAGGGAACGCGATGCAGCTCCTGGGCGGCACCGGTAAAGCTGCCGTTACGCGCCACGGCATCAACCACTTCAAGGGAATAATCTGACCACATCTTTAGCCTGCAAATTTTTTGAACGCACCCGCCAAATATTAGCGTTTCACAAGCCGCTTTGCACTCCCTACACTCTGCGCCAACGTACACCTGCCTCCTCAGGAGAAAAAAGTGCAACCCAGGAAAGGATTTTTAGTCTGGCTCGGCGGCTTAAGCGTGCTGGGCTTTTTGGCGACCGATATGTATCTGCCCGCGTTCGCCGCGATGCAGGAAGATTTGCAAACCCCTGCCGCCGCCATCAGCGCCAGTTTAAGTTTGTTCCTCGCCGGCTTTGCTTTTGCGCAATTGCTGTGGGGGCCGCTCTCGGATCGTTTTGGCCGTAAGCCCGTCCTGTTGTTGGGGCTGGCGATTTTTGCCGTAGGCTGTCTGGGCATGCTGTGGGTCCGCGATGCCGCCTGGTTGCTGGCGCTGCGCTTTATTCAGGCGGTCGGTGTCTGCGCCGCAGCGGTGACCTGGCAGGCGCTGGTGACCGATTACTACCCCGCCTCGCGCACTAACCGCATATTCGCCACTATTATGCCGCTGGTCGGCCTGTCGCCGGCGCTTGCCCCGTTACTGGGCAGCTGGATCCTGGCGCATTTCGACTGGCAGGCCATTTTCGCCACGCTCTTTGCTATTACGCTGGTCCTGATGCTGCCTGCTTTCGGGCTTAAACCTGCGCATAAAAAAGAGACGCATCCGGACGCAAAGCCCATCACCTTTACCTCTTTACTGCGGTCGAAAGCCTATCGCGGTAACGTGCTGATTTATGCTGCCTGCTCTGCCAGCTTCTTTGCCTGGCTAACCGGTTCGCCGTTCATTCTGCATGACATGGGCTACAGCCCGGCGGCTATCGGCCTGAGCTATGTACCACAGACCATCGCCTTCCTGGTGGGTGGCTATGGCTGTCGCGCCGCGCTGCAAAAATGGGAAGGCCAAAAGATGCTGCCCTGGCTGCTGGTTTTGTATGCGCTAAGCGTGATTGCGACCTGGGCTGTCGGCTTTATTCCCGGCGCCGGGCTTGCAGAAATTTTGATTCCGTTCTGCGTCATGGCGATCGCTAACGGGGCCATCTACCCTATTGTTGTAGCCCAGGCGTTGCGTCCATTTCCGCAGGCGACAGGCCGCGCTGCCGCGCTGCAAAATACCCTGCAACTTGGCCTGTGCTTCCTGGCAAGTCTCGTGGTCTCTGCGTTGATTGCAACCCCGCTGCTCACCACTACCAGCGTGATGCTGGTCACCGTTGCGCTGTCGGGTTTGGGCTATCGCATGCAGTCCTCAGCCCATCGCGAGCAGAGTGAAAACGCGCAGACAGAAACGTCGCACGCCTGATTGCGCGGGAAACTATGTTAAATACCAGTGATTAGGTTGCTAACAATTTTCTGTTGAATCACCAAATTTTGCGGCCTATACTAAATTTGGTTCGATTAAATACGATAAATATTAAGTGTTAACGGGAGCCGGAGCGCTCCCGTTTTACCATGGAAGGCATTTCGGCAAGGGTTATCTCCCTTCCTCTGTTCTACGTCGGATATTAGCCTCGCGGGCATTTACCGTGAGATTTCTCACAAACCAAAAAAGCGTCTACGCTGTTTTAAGGTTCTGATCACAGCAAGGTGATGGAGAAGCTATGAGTTCATCGTGTATAGAAGAAGTCAGCGTTCCGGACGATAACTGGTCCCGGATCGTCAGTGAACTGTTGGGACGTGCGGGCATTACGATTAATGGCTCATCCCCCTCCGATCCCCAGATAAAGCATCCCGATTTTTTCAAACGCGTGTTACAGGAGGGGTCGTTAGGGCTGGGTGAAAGCTATATGGACGGCTGGTGGGAGTGTGAGCGGCTGGATATGTTCTTCTCCAGCGTATTACGCGCCGGTCTTGAAAAACAGCTCCCTCGTCATTTCAAAGATACCTTACGTATTGCCTCCGCCCGCCTGTTCAATCTGCAAAGTAAAAAACGGGCGTGGATCGTCGGTAAAGAGCATTACGACCTGGGCAACGATCTGTTCAGCCGTATGCTCGATCCTTTAATGCAGTACTCCTGCGGATACTGGAAAAAAGCGACGACCCTAGAAGAGGCGCAGCAGGACAAGCTGCAACTGATCTGCGATAAATTGCAGTTACAGCCCGGTATGCGTGTGCTGGACATCGGCTGTGGCTGGGGTGGTCTTGCCTGGTTTATGGCTAAAAATTACGGCGTCAGCGTAGTCGGCGTCACGATTTCGGCTGAACAGCAGAAGATGGCGCAGGAACGCTGTCTGGGTCTGGATGTTGATATTCGGCTTCAGGACTACCGCGACCTGAACGAGCAGTTCGATCGCATTGTTTCCGTAGGTATGTTCGAGCACGTGGGGCCGAAGAACTACAAGACTTACTTCGAGGTCGCCGATCGTAACCTGAAGCCTGAGGGAATTTTCCTGCTACACACCATCGGCTCTAAACGCACCGATAACAATGTGGATCCCTGGATCAACAAATATATCTTCCCGAATGGCTGTTTACCCTCTGTTCGCCAGATTGCGAACGCCAGCGAACCGCATTTTATTGTGGAAGACTGGCATAACTTCGGCGCAGATTACGACACCACCCTGATGGCCTGGCATGAACGTTTCCAGGCTGCATGGCCTGAAATCGCCGACAACTATTCGGAACGATTCAAACGGATGTTTAGCTATTATCTGAATGCCTGTGCGGGCGCGTTCCGTGCGCGGGATATACAGCTTTGGCAGGTGGTGTTTAGTCGTGGGATTGAGCACGGTTTGCGTGTGGCTCGCTGAAAAAATAACCCCGGTTAACCGGGGTTATTTTTTATTCTTCTTCCATGGTTTTAATTATCGCCGCCTCTTTCGCCGCCAGTACGCGCTCAACGGTATCCACGACCGCCTGGGTCTGGGGATCAATTTCGATATTTACGCGCTGCCCTAGTTTTTTTGCGCCAAGCGTAGTACGTTGCAGCGTTTCAGGAATTAAATGCACGCAAAAACGCGTTGGCGTCACTTCACCGACGGTCAGACTAATCCCATCGATGCCAATAAATCCTTTATAAAGGATGTATTTCATTAATGACGGATCCTGCACCTTAAACCAGATTTGACGGTTATTTTCCGAGGTCACGATTTTCGCCACTTCTGCGGTGGTCATAATATGGCCCGACATCAGATGCCCGCCAATCTCATCGCTGAATTTCGCCGCGCGTTCCACGTTGACGATATCTCCCACCACCAGCTCACCCAGGTTAGTGATACGCAGCGTCTCTTTCATTAAATCAAAGCTAATCTGGTTACCGTTAATTTCGGTCACCGTCAGGCAGCAGCCGTTATGCGCTATCGACGCCCCGGTTTCAATGCCGTCGAGCATATATTCAGGCAGCTCAACTACGTGAGTGCGGAAATTCGGTTTTTCATCAATGGACACCACTTTGGCAGTGCCCTGCACAATACCAGTAAACATGCTTACAGCTCCTGTTCATTCCGAACGGCGATGACACCGTATAATCCCACCACAATAACAGTTGAAAAAACAGGTTGCCAGTGATGCGCAATTTCTGGCGATTTTTTCACTAGATAATTAGTTAAACCCCGCTACAATAGCTGGCATCCCTCTGTTTTTTCTTCTTGCTGCCAGTAACGGCGGCCTTTTTAGTCTCTCAAATAACTACAATACAAAGGTGTTCACGTGCAGAAGTATATGATCGAAGCGCGTCAGTTATTGGCACTGGCCATACCGGTGATCGTCGCGCAGGTAGCCCAAACCGCAATGGGATTTGTGGATACGGTAATGGCCGGTGGTTACAGCGCCACCGATATGGCCGCCGTGGCGATCGGAACCTCAATCTGGCTTCCGGCCATTCTTTTTGGTCACGGCCTGCTGCTGGCGCTGACGCCGGTTATCGCGCAGCTTAACGGCTCCGGTCGACGCGACCGCGTGGCCCATCAGGTGCGCCAGGGCTTCTGGCTGGCCGGGGGTGTCTCCGTCCTGATTATGATCGTCCTGTGGAACGCCGGGTATATTATTCGCGCCATGCATAATATCGACCCGGCGCTGGCGGATAAGGCGGTCGGTTATCTGCGCGCCCTGCTCTGGGGCGCGCCCGGCTATCTGTTCTTCCAGGTGGCACGTAACCAGTGTGAAGGGCTGGCAAAAACCAAGCCGGGCATGGTGATGGGCTTTATCGGCTTGCTGGTGAACATTCCCGTGAACTATATCTTCATTTACGGTCATTTTGGCATGCCGGAACTCGGCGGCGTAGGCTGCGGCGTGGCAACGGCTGCGGTGTACTGGGTGATGTTCGGCTGTATGCTCACCTACATTAAACATGCGCGATCCATGCGTGACATTCGTAACGACACCTCGTTCAGCGCACCTGACTGGACGCTCATGACCCGTCTCATTCAGCTGGGGTTACCCATTGCGCTGGCGCTGTTCTTCGAAGTGACGCTGTTTGCCGTCGTCGCCCTGCTGGTCTCGCCGTTAGGGATTATTGATGTCGCAGGACACCAGATCGCCCTGAACTTCAGCTCTTTGATGTTCGTCCTGCCGATGTCCCTGGCTGCCGCGGTGACGATTCGCGTGGGCTTCCGTCTGGGGCAAGGCTCGACGCTGGACGCGCAAACGGCAGCCCGCACCGGCCTCGGCGTCGGCGTCTGCATGGCAGTCTGTACCGCGCTCTTTACCGTGCTGTTGCGTGAGCAAATTGCCCTGCTCTATAACGACAACCCGGAGGTAGTGACCCTGGCCTCGCATCTGATGCTGCTGGCGGCCATTTATCAGATCTCTGACTCCATCCAGGTGATTGGCAGCGGCGTGCTGCGTGGGTATAAAGATACGCGTTCCATCTTCTTCATCACCTTTATCGCTTACTGGGTGCTGGGTCTGCCGTGCGGGTACATTCTGGCGCTCACGGATCTGGTGGTGGATCGCATGGGGCCAGCCGGATTCTGGATGGGCTTTATCATCGGCTTAACGTCTGCGGCCATTATGATGATGCTGCGTATGCGCTTCCTGCAACGTCAGCCGTCTGCGGTAATTTTGCAGCGCGCTGCACGTTAATAACACAGTAGCCGCCGCCTGGCGGCTACTTTCTCTTCACTTTGCGCGGTAATGAAGCAATCGCGTGAAATCAGAGAGAAAAATGCATTTTCCCTCTTGCCACCTTGGGGCTGTGCCGCTAATATTCGTCCCCGTTGTCACCGACAACACAATGCGTTCATAGCTCAGTTGGTTAGAGCACCACCTTGACATGGTGGGGGTCGTTGGTTCGAGTCCAATTGAACGCACCATTCTGCGTCTGTAGCTCAGTTGGTTAGAGCACCACCTTGACATGGTGGGGGTCGATGGTTCGAGTCCATTCAGACGCACCAATCTGTTTTCTCGCACATTTCATTCCCGTTCAGCCTCATGCAGAGGCAGCAAACCTTTTAAGCACATCGAAAGTGACCTCCAGCCCGCGCGTGCAGCGAAAGAGCGGAATGGCATAAGTCCCATCAGGTTAGCAAAACGCCCGGCGTTTGCCGGGCGTGAAAACAACGTCAATCAATGATTACGGCTTATGTTCAATCGCCGGGTTGTTGTTGATGGCGATGCGCTGCGGTTTCTCTTCTTCCGGGATATCCTGGTGTAATTCAATCGCCAGCAAGCCGTTTTCCAGCGAAGCGCCGGTTACTTTCACATGCTCCGGCAGACTATAGCTGGCCCGGAAGTCGCTGCGGCTGATACCCCGATGGATCCACCCTTCTTCGCCGTTTTCGGTTTTCTCTTCTTCACGTTTACCGCTGATATTCAGCTGACCGCCAACGGTTTCAATTTCCAGTTCGCTCTCTTTCCAGCCCGGCACGCTGAGCGTCAGTTCATAGCAGTTATCACCCACCCGCCGGATATTGTAAGAAGGCGTGGAGGGCAACGGCGTACTGCCGGTTAGCTGGCTAAAAAGGCGATCGATACGGTTAAAACGGTCCGCAAACAGAGAGTCGGAGAGATCGTTCAACATGGGAAAAGCTCTCAGAGTCATCATGTACCTCCTGAACAGTAAAAAAGAATATTCAAAAAGTTCATGTCTTACGGGCAGGTATTCCTTACCCGCTTTCTATATGAGGTTACCGCACAATATTTCAACCTCAGGAGCCTGCAAAATGTAGCTGGAACCTAAAAAACGCAACGGGCCGTTAAGCCCGTTATTCGTTACATCATCGCAGTTCTATCACTCTCGCCCGCTCAGCCTGCTTTCGGTAGTGGTCATATCGCTCCCGGAACCATGCCTGCTGTTCATTACTCATATTGCCGGTCACGGCATCGATATCAACTGGCTGGCCCAGGGCGTACATACGGGCAAAACTGCGTGCCAGAAAATCAAAATTCTTTAATGCGTTAATATCTTGTCGCTTCATTAGCATATCCCTCCAGTCATTGTGATTACTGTTCAAGGTCATATGCTTTTCTGATCTCAGTATCCGCCCGAAAAAGATCGTTTTTTGAGCGATGCGTGCGCATACATCTGCCAGTGTTCACATTTCAGGAACGACAAAACTCTTCAGCCCTGGTCATAATTTTCCCTCCCTTTTACCAATCACGCAGAAAACATAAACGCCAGCCATGCAGTAAGTTCGCCATGTAGCCGGAAGGTGCGAACGGCATGCTTTAATGCCAGACGCTGTAACAGGTCGCCCAGCGCGTGCAGGTGGGTTTCCACCTGCAAGCGTCTTATCAGTTCGAATAACAGACAAAGAACGTTTACACTGGCGGATTAATACTGATTTCCTGAACAAACGGGTAAATGGATGAATCCGGGCTTGTTGGCCATATAGAGAGGGGCGCATGTAGGTTGCCGCGGTTGTGTATCGAACTGCGCATTGTTTTCTACAACACGCTGCTCCTGGCCTTTCACGGCTGTTTTCTTTTTCGTCTGCGCTAGCCTGGCGGAGGGGGAGGGTTTTACCTGCCGGGGCAGTTCGGAGGCGCCATAACCTGAACAGAATCGCTTCGACTGGCTCAGACTTCCGTCATTGCAGACAAAACGACCATCCGATGTACAGTGTGCTATGCCACCTTTTGAGCACGAGCAGGGCTGTCTTCCACGGGCGGCATCAGCCTGCATGTTAAAAAGTGCACTGACCGTAAGATGGAGAATTCTCCTGATAAAATCAGCTGGTTCTCCTCACTGACGCTGTGCAGGTCAAGCCCGCCGGCGAAGTTACCGTACTTTTTAACCCCCATCACATACAGATAATCGTTAAACCTGGGACCAAACAGTCTTTCCTTTCTGAAATCAGGCAGAATCATATCTAATCAGCCAGGGTCAATTGAATTGACTTTCCCATAAGTTCAGGAAGGGGCGCAACATCCCCTCTTCAAAACGTCTTAATTTTTTCCTTCATTGAATGATTTAACCTTTCTCCTGCTACGCTTATTTTATGGTTCAGAAATGCAGGAACGCTTTCGATGAAAAAAATCGCCATTATCGGCTCAGGTCCAACAGGGATTTATACCTTTTACTCACTTCTTAACAACGCAGCACCGCTTTCGATCACCGTGTTCGAAAAGGCAGACCAACCAGGTGTCGGGATGCCCTACAGCGACGAGGATAATTCCCGGCTGATGCTGGCGAACATCGCCAGTATCGAAATTCCGCCCATTTTTATTACCTATCTCGACTGGCTCAAACAGCAGAGTGCGGCCCATCTTACCCGCTATCACGTCGACAGTGAGAAACTGCACGACCGGCAATTCCTGCCGCGTATTCTGTTGGGTGAATATTTTCGCGATCGGTTTCTCGCCGTCGTTGCTGAGGCGAAAAAGTCGGGCTTTAATGTCGAGGTGCACCCCAACGCAGAAGTCACGGATATTAAGGCTGATGCAGACGGCGTGGCCCTTTCAGTGAACGATGCCCCTTTCTCAAGGCGGTTTGATCTTGCGGTAGTCGCCACCGGCCACGTCTGGCCTGATGAAGATGAAACCACCCGCGCATATTTCCCAAGCCCATGGTCAGGGCTGATGGACGCGGAGGTCCGAGCCTGTGAGGTGGGGATCATGGGTACCTCCCTCAGCGGGCTGGACGCTGCAATGGCGGTTGTGATGCAGCATGGCCGGTTTAGCGGGGAGCAGTTCGTTGTCAATAAAGGCAGCGAAGGGTTAAATATCACGCTGATGTCCCGCACGGGCGTTCTGCCGGAGGCCGACTTCTACTGCCCTATCCCTTATGAACCGCTGTCCGTGTTAACGGAGTCTGTGGCGGAGAGCGAAATCGCCAAAGGCCCGGACGGGCTGCTTGACCGCATCTTTGCGCTGATGGTGAAAGAGCTCGAGCTGGCCGATCCGCGCTGGTGCCAGGCGATATCGCTCGGTACGCTGAATGCCGACACGCTTCGTGATGTCTGGTTTGAGGATCGTAAAAAGCATGGCCCTTTCACCTGGGCCGAAGCGAATCTGAAAGAAGTGGAGCGCAACAAGCGCGAAAAACGCACCGTTGCCTGGCGCTATACCGTGCTTCGTCTGCATGAAGTGGTTCAGGCCATCGTCCCTTCACTCAGTGAGCATGACAGAGAGCGGTTTAAATCCGGGCTGGAGCGTGTGTTTATCGATAATTATGCCGCCATTCCACCGCAGTCTATCCGCCGGTTACTGGCGCTGCGCGAGGCAGGGATCATTAGCGTGGTCGCACTCGGTGATAATTACGACCTGGATATCGGCAGCGATCAGACCGTCATCACCACGGCAGAAAAACGTTACCGCTTCGACGTGTTTATTGATGCGCGCGGGCAAAAGCCACTCAGAAACAAGGACATTCCCTTCCCCACCCTGCGTAAACAGCTTGCGGAAACCGGCGATGACGTCCCGGACGTGGGGGAAGACTATACGTTGCTGGCGCCTGCATCACTGCGGGGGCGCATCGCTTTTGGGGCGATCCCCTGGCTGATGCACGATCATCCCTTTGTTCAGGGTTTGTCTGAGTGCGCTGAAATTGGTAAAGCGATGGCGAAAGCGGCTGGAAAACCTGCGACAGGCGTGCGAAGGAAGTTACCATTCATGGAATTTTAACAGAGCTTCCCTGCCCTGCGGGGTCGGGTTACTCGAAGAAGACGTCCGGGTTTTCCGACAGCGACACGAACGATTTAGTGTTCTTGTCCAGGGCAAGGATTTTGCCGCTTTCAATGTCATATACCCAGCCGTGCAGGCGAATGGCGTTGTTGCGCAGGCCTACCGCCACCGACGGATGGGTCTTGATATTGCTCAGCTGCGCAAAGACGTTCTCCTGCACCATCGCATTCACTTTATCGATTGGCTTATCCCAGGTTTTCTTCTCAACCACCGCTTTTGCCGCATCAGAATAGCGCAGCCAGTGGGAAACGGCCGGCATCGGCTCCAGATCGGCGTTGTCAGCAATCGCCTTCATTGCGCCGCAGTTGGAGTGGCCGCAAATAACGATATCGGTCACGCCCAGGGCAACAACAGCATATTCGATGGTCGCAGAGACACCGCCAGGCTCCGGCCCGAACGGAGGCACAATGTTGCCCGCGTTTCGAATGACAAAGAGCTGTCCTGGCTCCTGTTGCGTAACCAGTTCCGGAACCAGACGGCTGTCGGAGCAGGAGATGAACAGCGCTTTGGGATTCTGACTGGACGCTAAACTACGAAAAAGCTCTTTACGTTGCGGGAAAATCTCTTTTTGAAAGCTGAGAAAACCTTCAATGATATGTTGCATAGCCATTTCTCTTTTATCTGTTTTAATTTAGGTATGATCGCGATCACACTCGTAAAATTTAACCACCGCGCCTTAGCGGAGACAAGCAATATATTTCTGGCCCGACCGCTGCACGATCTCATCCGCGTTCGCCAGGATGTTCTGCCCTTCAAAGGCCCCGTACAGGCGCTGGTACGTTTTCCCTGTCAGTCGGCCAATCACCGACTCAACGGTGCGGACAGGCAGTGGCAGCATATTCGGATAACTCCACATAAACGACACGGCGTCTTTACCGGGCGTAACCTGCAAAATATCACCGGCCAGCAGCACGCCGTCGCCTGACTGCCAGTGCAGCACCGTGCCGCCTGCAAAATGCCCGCCCAGCCGCAGAAGAGTCACCAAAGGCATAATCTCCAGGGCGTCCTCCTCCCAGAAGCGTATCGCCGGGCTGTCACGCATCACCCACTGCCGATCGCTGGCGTGCAGGTAGATCGGTGCGTTAAACGCCGCGGCCCACTCTTGCATGGTGGTGTAGTAATGCGGGTGCGAAATCGCGATCGCGCTGATCCCCCCGAGCGCGTCAACTAACGCTCTGGTCGCCGGGTCAAGATTGGCGATACAGTCCCACAGAACATTGCCCTGTGGCGTACGCAGCAGAAGCGCCCGCTGGTTGATGGCAAAAGAGGGAACAGTTTTGATGCTGAACAGCTGCGGCTCCAGCTGTTGCCATTTGTTGGTGTGCGTGGTCGTAAGGCTGTCGAAGTCCGTCCATGTCTGGCCCGTCACCGGGACATACTGGCGCTCATCGTCGCAAATCGGGCAGTTTTTGGGCTGTTCATCGTAAGCGGTACCGCAGGTTTTACAGAGTGTAATCATCGGCTTTTCTCAGCAATAAATCACTGAGTATGGCAGGGATTATCCATATGTGCTGAGGGGTGCCTGGCCCGCTTTTTTTGACTTATACTATGCCAGTATCAAAAACTGAATAACGCAGGTGGCACATGGAAATCGATCTCGATAACTTAGTCTTTAACGGGCTGGATGAAGCAGAAGAGCGCAACGCGGAACGTCTCGACGATGCGGATAAAAAAGCCCAGGCGATTGTCGCCGATGACGACTGCGGCGATGCCTGCAAGATCTGAAGAAAAAGCACCGGGCTCCCCGGTGCTTTTTTTATGAATGCCTTTTGCTACCCGCTATCAGATCTCCGGCGTTTTGCTAAACCCGGTCAGCATCAGGATCAGGCTTTGGGGAGATGACCCCGTCTCAAACTGATAGTGATTTCCCTGACGATCGCCGCCGATATACCACGAAATGTCGGTTTTCCCTTCTGCCAGCGCCTTGCGCACCGCTTTATCCACGTCCACCATCCGGTATTCGCGGGAGTGGTTCAGGTACACCACCGCATCCGAGCGATAGTTGCAGGACGGTCGTGACTGCCAGCTCACGGTGGCCGGTTCCCAGTCGTTACTCGCCGGATAGAAGAAGATTTGATCCGCGCCGTCAGTTTCCACTTTCCCGCCATAAATTCTCACGCGGTATTTAAACTGGGCAGGATCCTGTCCAGCGGGCAGCGGAGGGATGTTGAACTTCACCAGCGACAATGTTTCGCTATTTTTCGTGCGTCCACCGTTCTTCCAGTTATCCTGCACCAGTAAGACCTGGGGATCGGGCTGTGAAAGTGCCGGTTCCATGCTGCTGAGCCAGACGTTAGCCTTCGCTTTTGAATAACCATACGGCACGGTGGTGCCGCAATCCATTCCCCGGTTCATGCACAGGTCGGTCATAAATCGCGCGGCATCTTCCGTCCAGCCGTTCATGAAGTCAGCATGCGCCGTATACAGGCTCCCCCACCGCTCTTCACGCTCACTGCCATGCATGATGGGGTCGAGGGAAAGCTGGACTTTACTGGTATCCAGAGAGCTAATTGTCGGGAGCACGTACGCAATATTCATGTTCACCGTCGGGATCTTCACCGGGAAGGCGGACGGACACTGTCCTTTCGTATCGTAGGTGGCGTTAGCCAGGCCGTGGGCGGGCTTCAGGTTGACCCCGTCCCAGCAGTTCGGGAACTGAATGCCGATATTAAACTGCACGGCATCCTTCGCCTTGCGTAAGCCGCAGACTTCACCCGTTCTGGTGGTGTAGCCCTTGCCATTGGCGCATAAAAAGGTGATATGCGGATTTGGCGCGGTGCCATGATGATCGCCCGCCAGCAGCGACAGCCCCGGCGGAAACGGATGAAGCGGCCAGGCGTCAACATTCGATGCCTGATAATAGGTTTTTTGATAGGCGGGTTTGACCACCGTTCCGTCCGGCAATTTTAGCGACGGAGCCCAGTAGGCCGAGCTGTCTGCTTTGTTATCGCAGGTGGTCTTTTCCTGGGTACGCAGAGATTCACGGCTGGAGTAAGCATCCGCGTGCACGTTACCAAAAAAATCGTGCAGCATAGCCTCATTGGGCATGCCGAACATCATAATGGCATCATCGCCGAGGGTGTGGGAATAACTGCATACAACATGCGCCTGTGGACCAGCGTGTACCGCCTGCATGGTAAGCAGAAGTGCGGAGGCAGAAAGCGCGGGGGTTAATACTGTCCGTTTCATTATTATCTCCATCTGTGAAAGGAGATAGTGGTAACAAAACGGCCATCATTTACCGAGGATTTGCCTGGGTATTTTTCCCTTCATCCTCGCTTTACAGACACCACGCACAGCTCATTCCAGTACATTTCGCGCGTCCGGCGCAGTTCAGCGTGACGTTTTATCATGGAACCACTCCGGGTCGATGTTGGCTACGTCCACGCCATACAGGCTGGCGACAGGCAGTATTGACTCAAGAACACGTTGCGCGCTGTTCTCCGCATTCACTGGTCGGGGCGCAAAAAACCGCCGTAACGTGCTTATCCATTTTTTCATCGTCATTACCCTTCTCGCTTAACCTGTCCTCAGTTAAACACCCAAATTGCGCCCGGGGGAAATATCAAAATCCACTGTCGATGTGCAGGATCTGCAAATAGCGCCCCGCCGTCTGCTCTCTTCTTTAACACCTTGTTCACTCATGCTTTTTTTCTCATAGCAAAGAACGATTTCTTATTTGGCGATAGCTTTCCCTTATGGGAGCGTAACGGGGTAAAACAAAAACAACGGGATGGCGTATGACTATGGCTGCAAAAATGAAAGGGTTTAAAAAACGGGCGCAGGTTCTGGGATTAGTGGCAGCCTGGGGCCTGGTTTCAGCGCAGGCGCAGGCCGATCGGCTGGCGGATATCAAGGCAGCAGGCGTGGTGAAAGTGGCCACGTTTGATGCCAATCCACCCTTTGGCTCGATTGATGCCAAAACGCATGAGATCGTGGGTTACGACGTGGACTTCGCCAAAGCGCTGGCGAAATCGCTCGGCGTCAAGCTTGAACTGGTCGCCACTAATCCGGCTAACCGTATACCGCTGCTACAGTCCGGAAAAGCGGATCTCATCGTGGCGGATATCACGATCACTCCGGAACGCGCACAGGTCATTGATTTCTCAACGCCTTACTTTGTCACCGGCCAGCAGTTCCTGGTTCCGGCAAAATCACCGGACAAGCTTGATGACTATAGCCGGGCACGCATTGGCGCCGTAAAAGGTACGACGGGTGAACAGGCGCTGCACCAGCGTTTTCCGCAGTCCCGCGTCCTCTCTTATGATGATATTCCGCTGGCGCTGACGGCACTGCGCAATGGCAACGTGCAGGCCATTACCCAGGACAGCACCATTCTGGCCGGTCTGCTGGCGCAGGCGCCGGATAAAGCCGACTTCAAAATCCTGCCCGACCTGCTCAGTAAAGAAGAGATTGGCGTGGGGGTGAAAAAAGGTGAAACGGCGCTGCTGAAAGCCGTTAACGATGAGCTGGTAACCCTGGAGAAAAACGGCCAGGCGGCAAAAATCTATGACGTCTGGTTCGGTCCAGGCACCCCAGCTCCACAGCCTCGTAACTTTAAAATAGAAGCCCGGTAATATGCTCTCAGGTTTATTTTCACGCTCCGCGGCCAATGCCGCGGATTTTTCACATCTGGAACAGGCCAGCGTTGAGTTTCGCCATGTGGACAAACGCTACGGCGACCATCCGGTTTTAACCGACATTAACCTCACCATCATGCCGGGTGAAGTGGTTGCCATTCTCGGCCCTTCGGGTTCCGGAAAATCGACCCTGATTCGGCTTATCAACCAGCTTGAGAGCCTGAGCGGCGGGGAGATTCTGATCGACCACAAGCCGACCGGACAGCTTTCCGGCAGCAGGCTACGTCAGTTACGCAGCCGCGTCGGGTTTGTGTTCCAGCAGTTCAATCTCTATGCCCACCTTACCGCCAGTCAGAACATCACCCTGGCACTGGAGCACGTTCACGGCTGGAAACCCCTGCCCGCCCAGGAGCGCGCGCTGGCGCTGCTGGAGAAGGTCGGCATGCTGGAGAAGGCGCACCGCTTCCCCGCTGAACTTTCCGGCGGACAGCAGCAGCGCGTGGCGATTGCCCGAGCTCTGGCCTCGTCGCCGCAAATCATTCTCTTTGACGAGCCGACGTCGGCACTCGACCCGGAAATGATTGGCGAAGTGCTGTTTGTGATGAAAACCCTCGCCCACAGCGGGATCACCATGATTGTCGTTACCCATGAGATGCAGTTCGCCCGGGAAATTGCCGATCGAATCGTCTTTATCGACGGCGGAAAAATTCTGGAAACCGCGCCCCCGGCGCAATTTTTCAATCAACCGTCGCATCCCCGTGCGAGGCGTTTCCTGCAAAAAGTGCTGGATCCGCTGCATCAGGAGCAACTGTAATGCCCGCTCTGGACTGGCAGGGGGTGCTGGCCGGACAGCCCCTGCACTGGATCCTCTCCGGATTTCTCACCACTCTGTGGGTGACGCTGGCGGGGATTATGCTGGCCAGCCTGCTCGCCTTGTTCTTTATGCTTTTGCGGCTTTCCGGGGGACGTTTCGGGACATTGATCGTCAGCTGCTGGGTATCGCTGTTTCGCAATACGCCGTTGCTGGTACAGCTGCTGTTCTGGTATTTCGCCGCCTGGAACGGGTTGCCGCAGGGGCTGCGTGACGCGGTGAACGCAGACCACAGCTGGTCCATTTTACCCGGTGACGTCTGGTGGTTTACGCCCGAGTTTTTATGCTCCGCCTGGGGGTTAGGCGTCTTTACCTCGGCGTTTTTAATTGCAGAAGTGGAATCGGGGCTGCGTTCCGTACCTGCCGGGCAACGGGAGGCGGCGCTCGCTCAGGGATTTTCCTCATGGCGTCTGTTTCGCTACATTCTTCTGCCACAGGGGCTCGCTAACGCGTGGCAGCCCGTCGTCGGCCAGTACCTTAACCTGATGAAGCTCTCCTCGCTCGCGAGCGGGATTGGCTTCGCCGAACTGACCTACCAGGTCCGCCAGATAGAAAGTTACAACGCCCATGCACTGGAAGCCTTCACCGTCGGTACGGTGCTCTACTTGCTTACCGGGATGGTGACGGGAAGCGTGCTGGTGCGCCTCGGCCCCCATTCAGGGGGGAAATATCATGATCCCCGGATTTAACGTTATTGTCGAAAACCTGGATTATCTGCTTTGGGGACGTGCGGCTGCGGGAGAACCCGGCGGCGTATTGCTCTCACTGCTGATGGCCGCAGGCGCCGCCGCGCTTGCCCTGCCCGGCGGGATTGTGCTGGCTTGCGTCGCCTGGCGCTATCCCGGCGTGGTGCGCAGTGCGCTGTTTGCGTGGGCAGAGTTGATTCGCGGGATCCCCCTGATCTTCGTGATATTCTGGATGTGGTATCTGCTGCCACTGATAACCGGCAGGGATCTCCCGGGCGCGACGACCGTCACGCTGGCGCTGGCCTGGTTTACCGCGGCTGCGGTGATGCATTCGGTGTTAGCCGGACTGAGAGCCCTGCCGTCGGGCCAGAATGAGGCCGCGCTTTCTCAAGGGTTCAGTACGCAGCAAACGCTGTGGCGCGTGCTGCTGCCGCAGGCGCTGAGAAATATTCTGCCGTCGCTGGTGGGGATTTTTATCAGCCTGCTAAAGGATACGTCGCTGGCGTTTATCGTGAACGTTCCTGAACTGACCACGGTGGCGGGACAGATCAACAACCGGGTGCAAATTTACCCGGCGGCCATTTTTATCTTCACGGGTGTGATCTATTACCTGCTCTGCTGCTCGCTTGAGCTGCTCGCGAAGCGCTGGCGAGTTAGCCGGCCAGCGCTTTAACCACCGTTTCCATCGCTTTGGTGGTCAACTCACTGCGCTTAACGCGCTGGTTCGCCAGCGCGGTACGCAGAACGCCCGCAATGACAATATGTTTCGGCTCCTGCCCTAAATCACGCATTTCGAGAACGACCTTGCCTACCACCCGACACATCTCCTGGTAAAGCGCTTCGTCTTTGGTCACATTGCCCATTGCCATCACTCCGTTGCCCTAAACCGTCAGCTTAAATCATTCGTCGGCTGTATACAAAAAAGAAGCCCGGCGTGTAGTTCGCCGGGCTTCGTCTGGAAAATCAGGAGATTAGTTGTTTACCGGGATGACTGCGCCTTTGTATTTGGTGCGGATCCAGTCCTGAATCTCTTTGGAGTGCAGCACGTTCACCAGCGCGACGATATCCTTCTTCTTCTCGTCACCGCGATGAACGGTAATGATGTTGGCGTACGGGTTATTCTCACCGCTTTCAACCGCAATTGGATCGTGCACCGGATCCAGACCGGCATCAATTGCGTAGTTGGCGTTGATCACCACCGCAGCACCTTCGTCGTTGTTGTACATCTGCGGCAGCAGAGATGCCTCAACGTTAGGGGTGAATTGCAGCTTTTTCGGGTTCTCCACGATATCGCTGATGCGCGCGGTCACTTTATCGATGCCTGGCTTCAGCTTGATCACGCCCTCTTTTTCGAAGATGGAGAGAATACGCCCTTCCTCGGAAACCGCATCACGCATGATGATTTTGCCGCCTTCCGGCAGATCCTTCAGCGATTTGTATTTTTTCGAATAGATCCCGATCGGCTCAATGTGGATTGCGCCCGCACTGACAAAATCATAATCCTTATCGCCCGCGTGATCTTTCAGCACGCTGTTCAGGTAAGGGATGTGCTGGAAATAGTTGGCGTCAATGTCATGCCCCGCCAGCGCCGTGTTTGGCAGAATGTAGTCCTGGAACGGTTTAATCTCCAGATCAATCCCCTGCTTCGCCAGAATCGGCTTAGCCTGCTCCAGAATTTCCGCGTGCGGGGTGTTGGACGCCCCCACGGTGAGCGTGTCCGCCCAGGAGGCAAAGCTCAGGGCGCTCAGGGTTGCGGCGGCGATCAGTGTCAGTGTCTTTTTCATGATGTGGTTCCTGTTTGTATTTATTAGCGTTTATCTAACAGTGAAGTAATGGCATCGCCGACGAACTGGATAATGAACACGATGATCAAAATGGTCACCGTTGCCACCAGCGTGACGTCACCATGGTTGCGCTGGAATCCTTCCAGATAAGCCAGATTTCCCAAACCGCCAGCACCTATCACCCCTGCCATTGCGCTGTAGCTCACCAGCGCAATCAGCGTCACCGTCATACCTGAAACCAGTGCGGGTGAAGATTCCGGCAATAAAACCCGAAACACTAACGTACTCAGCCGCGCGCCCATCGAACGCGTGGCCTCAATGACCCCTTTGTCCACTTCTCGCAGGGCAATCTCGACCAGACGGGCGTAGAACGGCGCCGCACCCACAATCAGAGCGGGCAGCGCAGCGTTAGCGCCAAGAATGGTCCCCACAACGGTCTTGGTGAACGGGATCAGCAGGACGATGAGAATGATGAACGGAATCGAGCGGAACACGTTCACCACAATCGACATCACGCTGTAGACCGTGCGGTTGTGGAATAACCCGCCGCGGGCGGTTAAAAACAGCGCCAGACCAAGCGCGATCCCCAGGACAAACGTCGCCACGCCGGAAAGCGCGGTCATGTAAAGCGTCTCCTGAGTTGCAGCCCAAAGCTGATCCCACTTCAGGTGCGGAAAGAGTTCTTCACCCATGCTTGATTACCTCGCCTTCAATATCGCTTTGCTTCAGGTCGGCGAGGATATTGTTCAGTTGTTCGTCCGATGCCACCACGTGCACCCAGAGCTGCCCGAAAACACCGTGGGCGGTTTGCGTCATTTTGCCGTGCAGGATGTTAAACGGCAGGCCGTAGCGCAGGGTCAGTTCACCGACGATCGGCCTGTGCGTGCTGTGCCCGGTGAAGGTCAGCCTGATCACCGTGCCTTCCAGATCGTTTGCCAGTTCGGTGTTGAAGGTCTCTTCCTCCGCGTACTGGCTCACCTGGCGGACAAACTGCCGGGTGATCGGCTGCTGCGGATGCGTAAACACGCTCAACACGTCCCCCTCTTCCACCACCTTGCCGTTATCCATTACCGCCACGCGGTCGCAGATTTTGCGCACCACGTGCATCTCATGCGTAATGAGTACGATGGTCAGGTTAAAGCGACGGTTAATGTCCAGGAGCAGATCGAGGATCTGATCGGTGGTTTGTGGATCCAGCGCCGAGGTGGCTTCGTCACACAGCAGTACGTCCGGATGATTGGCCAGCGCGCGGGCAATGCCCACACGCTGTTTTTGCCCGCCGCTCAGCTGCGACGGGTAAGCATTCTCGCGCCCCTTCAGGCCGACCAGCTCCACCAGTTCGGCAACGCGAGCCTGAATTTGCGCTTTTGGTACACCGGCAATTTGCATTGAAAAGGCGATGTTTTCCTTCACCGTGCGCGACCAGAGCAAATTAAAGTGCTGGAACACCATGCTGATTTTCAGGCGTGCCTGACGCAGCGCTTCTCCCTTCGCGGCGGAGATATCCTGGCAGTTAATGGTGACGCTGCCGACGCTGGGCTTTTCCAGACCGTTCAGCAGACGGATCAGCGTACTTTTCCCGGCCCCGCTGTAACCGATGATCCCGTAAATCTGTCCCTGCTCTATAGTCAGGTTGACGTTATCAACGGCTGTTAGCGCCTGTTTCCCGTTGTCAAAAACCTTCGAAATATTGCTGAGTACGATCATTCTTATTCGTTATCCGTTTCGCATATAGCGGTTTAGCAGTATGGATGTCCAAAAGATAGTAAACAGCCGTTATCAGCTTTTAAATGACCAAAAAAGAATGTCTTATAATTCTGCGGAATAAGCAGCGAACTGGCGGGTGAAAAGCATTTAGATGAATATCAGCAATAATTATCTGCCATTTGCATATCAGGTCTCACTCACCCGACGAAATCGGCTAATTTTGCAGCACTTTATGCGGATATAGCCATCCTCACATCCGGACAACTTTACGTCTTGCTGTCTTTCCATCTGAAAACACAAGGATTATTCCTTTCCGTTCTAAAACGCAGTGAAACGTTCTTTATTGAGAAAATTTCATGGTTCTATCATCCGGTCATCACCTCTTCACAGGACATGACCATGACGCTTTACCACTCCGTCACCGAACTGATTGGCCGTACGCCGCTCATCCAGCTGCACAAGCTGGACACCGGCCCCTGCTCGCTGTTTCTGAAGCTGGAAAACCAGAATCCCGGCGGCTCGATTAAAGACCGCGTCGCGCTGTCGATGATTAACGAAGCCGAGCGTACGGGCCAGCTACGGCCCGGCGGCACCATTATTGAAGCCACGGCGGGGAACACCGGTCTGGGGCTGGCGTTGATTGCGGCGCAGAAAGGCTACTCGCTGATCCTGGTGGTGCCGGACAAAATGAGCCGCGAGAAGGTTTTCCACCTGCGGGCGTTAGGGGCGCAGGTCGTGCTGACCCGCTCGGATGTGAATAAAGGGCATCCGGCCTACTACCAGGATTATGCCCGGCGGCTGGCGAACGAACTGCCAGGCGCGTTTTATATCGACCAGTTCAATAACGCGGCCAATCCGCTGGCGCACCGCACCACTACCGCACCGGAACTGTTTGAGCAGCTTGACGGCCAGATCGATGCCATCGTCGTCGGCGTGGGGTCCGGTGGTACGCTGGGGGGCTTACAGGCGTGGTTTGCAGAACATTCGCCGCAGACGGAATTTGTGCTTGCCGATCCGGCCGGGTCGGTGCTGGCGGACCAGGTTGAGACCGGACGCCATCACGATGCCGGCTCGTGGCTGGTTGAGGGGATTGGCGAAGACTTTATCCCTCCGCTGGCGCACATCGAAGGGGTTAACCGCGCCTGGCGCATTACCGATCGCGAGGCGTTCACTACCGCCCGCGATCTGCTAAAAACGGAAGGGATCCTGGCAGGCTCCTCCACCGGCACGCTGCTGGCGGCGGCGCTGAAATATTGCCAGGCGCAGACTACGCCAAAACGTGTGGTCACCTTCGCCTGCGACAGCGGCAATAAATACCTCTCGAAGATGTTCAACGACGACTGGATGCGTCAGCAGGGGCTGATTTCGCGTCCGCAGGCAGGCGATCTCTCGGACTATATTGCCCTGCGCCACGATGAAGGCGCGACGGTGACTGCCGCCCCGGACGACACGCTTTCCACCGTGCTGGCCCGCATGCGCCTGTACGACATCTCCCAGCTGCCGGTGCTCGATAACGACAAGGTCGTCGGCATCATCGACGAGTGGGACCTGCTGCGACACATCGGGGGAGATGCCGATCGCTTCTCACTCCCCGTGACGGCAGCCATGACGCGTCAGGTCGAATATCTGGATAAGCAGGCCCCGGAGAGCGCCCTGTACGCCATCTTTGACCGTGGCCTGGTGGCGATTATTTATGACGCAGATCGCTTTCTGGGTCTGATCACGCGCAGTGATGTACTTACCGCCTGGCGTAACCGCCTGACGAAATAAAAGGAGCAAAAGATGACAAACCTGGCCACCCTCAGCGTTCACAGCGGTGAGTATCACGACCCGCACGGCGCCGTGATGCCGCCGATTTACGCCACGTCGACGTTTGCGCAACCGGCACCGGGTGAACATACCGGCTACGAATACTCCCGTAGCGGCAACCCCACCCGCCACGCGCTGGAGACCGCCATCGCCGAACTGGAAGGCGGCACGCGCGGGTACGCTTTCGCGTCAGGGCTGGCGGCCATTTCCACCGTGCTCGAACTGCTGGATAAAGACAGCCATATCGTCGCCATTGACGACGTGTATGGCGGTACGTATCGCCTGATCGAAAACGTGCGCAAACGCAGCACCGGGTTACAGGTGAGCTGGGTTAAGCCGGACGATGTAGCCGGACTTGAGGCCGCCATTCGCCCGGACACCCGCATGATCTGGGTGGAAACGCCGACGAACCCACTGCTGAAACTGGCCGACCTGGAGGCCATCGCGGACATTGCCCGGCGCCATAATGCGATCAGCGTGGCGGATAATACCTTCGCCTCCCCGGTCATTCACCGGCCGCTGGAGGCGGGGTTCGACATAGTGGTCCACTCCGCCACTAAATATCTCAATGGTCATTCAGACGTGGTTGCCGGGCTGGCTGTTGTCGGGGCAAATAAGGATCTCGCGGAGCATCTGGGCTATCTGCAAAACGCGGTTGGCGGCGTTCTGGATCCGTTCAGCAGCTTCCTGACGCTGCGGGGGATTCGCACCCTCTCACTGCGCGTTGAGAAGCACAGCGCCAACGCGCTGGCAATTGCGCAATGGCTGGAGCAGCATCCGCAGGTAGACCGCGTGTTCTATCCCGGGCTGGCGTCACATCCCCAGTATGCGCTGGCCCGCAGACAAATGGCGCTGCCGGGCGGCATGATCTCCGTAGTGATAAAAGGCGATGCGCAACGCGCGACAGAGGTGATCCGTCATCTTACGCTCTTTACCCTGGCGGAAAGCCTGGGCGGCGTGGAGAGTCTGGTGAGCCAGCCCTACAGCATGACCCATGCCTCCATTCCACTGGCGCAGCGTCTTGCCAACGGCATTGTGCCGCAGCTTATCCGCCTGTCGGTGGGGATTGAGGATGCGAAAGACCTGATCGCCGACCTTCAGCAGGCGCTGAAAAAGTGAGCAAAAAACGGCGGGCGTTGCGCCTGCCGTCATAAGATGACATTAGGCCTTAACGCCTTGATAACAAACTTATGTGAATCTGCACAGATTGTTTTTGAAACGCTGTTTCCATTTTCCTTTTTACTGTAAATCAGCGTATAATGCGCGCCAAATCCCTGGTGAATGGTTTCAGCGCTTGGAATACAAAAAACAACGTACAACTTCTCCTCTCCTTCGTTGGGCTGGCACTCAGGCACACTTTCTTCTGCACGCTCATTTGATGTCACCTATTCTTAGTGCGTGTCATATACTCTTTCGCAACACAGGTTTGACTCCGCGGCGGTGCGCCCCCGGAGCGAGATTTCCATATCCTTCCCAACTTAAAGACTAAGACTGTCATGAAAAAGACGAAAATTGTTTGTACTATCGGCCCGAAAACCGAATCCGAAGAGATGCTGAGCAAAATGCTGGATGCCGGCATGAACGTGATGCGTCTGAACTTCTCCCACGGCGACTATGCTGAACACGGTCAGCGTATCCAGAACTTGCGCAACGTGATGAGCAAGACCGGGAAAAAAGCGGCGATCCTGCTCGACACCAAAGGTCCTGAAATCCGCACCATCAAACTGGAAGGCGGTAACGACGTTTCCCTGAAAGCGGGCCAGACCTTCACCTTCACCACCGACAAATCCGTTGTAGGTAACAACGAAATCGTTGCCGTGACCTACGAAGGCTTCACCAGCGACCTGTCCGTTGGCAACACCGTGCTGGTGGATGACGGCCTGATCGGCATGGAAGTGACCGCGATCGAAGGCAACAAGGTTATCTGTAAAGTGCTGAACAACGGCGATCTGGGCGAAAACAAAGGCGTTAACCTGCCGGGTGTGTCCATTGCGCTGCCAGCGCTGGCTGAAAAAGACAAACAAGACCTGATCTTCGGCTGCGAACAAGGCGTGGACTTCGTTGCTGCCTCCTTTATCCGTAAACGTTCTGACGTGGTTGAGATCCGTGAGCACCTGAAAGCGCACGGCGGCGAGAACATCCAGATCATCTCCAAGATCGAAAACCAGGAAGGCCTGAACAACTTCGACGAAATCCTCGAAGCGTCTGACGGTATCATGGTTGCGCGTGGCGACCTGGGCGTTGAAATCCCGGTTGAAGAAGTGATCTTCGCGCAGAAGATGATGATCGAGAAATGTGTTCGCGCGCGTAAAGTGGTTATCACCGCAACGCAGATGCTGGACTCCATGATCAAAAACCCACGCCCTACCCGCGCTGAAGCAGGCGACGTGGCGAACGCCATCCTCGACGGTACCGATGCCGTTATGCTGTCTGGCGAATCTGCAAAAGGGAAATACCCTCTGGAAGCGGTCAGCATCATGGCGACCATCTGTGAGCGTACCGACCGCGTGATGAAAAGCCGTCTGGATTACAACAACGACAGCCGTAAACTGCGCATCACCGAAGCCGTGTGCCGTGGTGCGGTAGAAACCGCCGAAAAACTGGAAGCCCCACTGATTGTCGTGGCGACCCAGGGCGGTAAATCTGCGCGTGCCGTGCGTAAATACTTCCCGGATGCGACCATTCTGGCGCTGACCACCAACGAAACCACCGCGCGTCAGCTGGTGCTGAGCAAAGGCGTGATCCCACACCTGGTGAAAGAGATTGCCTCTACCGATGATTTCTATCGTCTGGGTAAAGAAGTGGCGCTGGAACTGGTTGATTGTGGCCTGGCCCAGAAAGGCGACGTGGTGGTTATGGTTTCTGGCGCGCTGGTTCCAAGCGGCACCACCAACACTGCATCTGTCCACGTGCTGTAATATTTCACGAACAAATTATTGTTTTGTTAAAAAGCGTCCTTCGGGGCGCTTTTTTTATTCCCGCCTTTAACCAGAACTATTCAAAAAGCAAATCGGGTTTTTCTATTTAATCGCGATTTATCTAAGATGAATCCGATGAAAAATGCCTTTTTTAACATAGCTTTTTCGTCAAAATTGCCGATTTCGTTGCTTCTTTGAGCGAACGATCAAAAATAGGCGTAATCCCATCAAAAAAATATTCTCAACCCAAAAAACTTTGTGTAATACTTGTAACGCTACATGGAGATTAACTCAATCTAGAGGGTATTAATAATGAATCGTACTAAACTGGTACTGGGCGCGGTAATCCTGGGTTCTACTCTGCTGGCAGGTTGCTCCAGCAACGCTAAAATCGATCAGCTGTCTTCTGACGTTCAGACTCTGAACGCTAAAGTTGACCAGCTGAGCAACGACGTGAACGCAATGCGTTCCGACGTTCAGGCTGCTAAAGACGACGCAGCTCGCGCTAACCAGCGTCTGGACAACCAGGCTACTAAATACCGTAAGTAATAGTACCTGTTAATAAAATGGCGCACATTGTGCGCCATTTTTTTTGCCTTCGTCAAACCTCTACTGAAGCGCCTTCTCGCCCTCGCCTTCCGCCACCGCCGCTGAGACACGACTGTTCTGCACCGACAGGACAGAATTGCTGGCTGACGAACCACTGCCTGCTGACACGGCAACCGGGATCCCCGCTCTGCGCGCAAGGGCTTTATCGATAAGCGTTTTATCGCTACCTGATTCCGCTGCAAAGGCGGTAAACGCCGCCGAGTGCGTGAACGGCACCGTCTGTGGGTTTTCGCCCTCAGCCTGCGCCAGCGGCCTGTGCACCTCGATATAACGTTTGCCGTCCGGCTCGACGGAGAACTTCACCGGCTCATTGATGATCTGCACCCGCGTGCCGACGCGCACTTGCTCAAACAACGCTTTGATATCGGGCGCGTTCATCCGCATACAACCCGAGCTGACCCGCAGCCCTACGCTGTCCGGCGCGCTGGTGCCGTGAATAAGATATTCCCCATTCCCGATACCCAGACGAAGCGCAAAGCGCCCCAGCGGGTTATTTGGCCCTGCGGGTACCACAGGCGGCAGTTTAATGCCCTGGGCCAGTGAGCGCGCTCTGATGCCCGCTGTGGGGGTCCAGGTAGGGTTAGGGATTTTCTGACTCACACGGGTGGTGCTGACCGGTGTTTCCAGCCCAAGCTGACCAATACCCAGCGGATAGACCTGCACGATATTTTCGCCAGGCGGATAGAAGTAAAGACGCAGCTCCGCCAGATTCACCACAATGCCCTCACGCTCGGTGTCCGGCAGTAGCATCTGGGAAGGGATGGTAATGACCGTTCCTGGCGCAGGGTTCACCGGTGCAATGGTATTATTGGTTTCAAGGATGAGCTGTGCGGCGGTATTAAACCGACGAGCGATAGACTGAAGTTTATTGTCACCTTCCTGAATGGTGTATGTCTGGTTTTGCCCAATCAGGCGGCTGCCTGCGGGCGGTAAAGGATAATCAACCGCCCAGGCTGAATTAACAGCACTGAGCGAACCAAGGAGTAATAGAGTTATTAGAGATGCGCGCTTCATGCTGAGATTCCTTATTCACTGACCAAACGTCAGAAAGCTGAAAAACCAGCGAGGTGGAAACCACCTCGCGAAACAGAATGAATGCTGTTCTGTCAGTTTAGCTAAGGATTGCGGCTTTGGCGCGTATGGCGCGGATCATCGCTTCCAGTCCCTGGGATCGGGACGGGGTGAGGTGCTGGGTTAAGGCCATTTTTTCAAACCACGGGCGAACGTCAAAGGCGACAATATCCTGCGCCGACATCCGATGATAAAGAATAAATACGACGGCAATAAGCCCCTTCACAATGGCGGCATCGCTGTCACCCTGTAATTGAATTACGCCTTCGTCCGTCTGCTGCATCAGGATCCAGACCTGGCTCTGGCAGCCCTGAATGATGTTGTCCGGGTTATGCGCCTCTTCGCTGAGCGGCGGCAGGCGCTGACCCAGCTCGATGATATAAAGGTATTTCTCTTCCCAGTTTGCGCAACGCCCAAAGTTGCGCAGCAATTTATCTCTGTCCGGCAAATCTGCCATCTCTCGCCTCTCCGTTAGCCAAGCAGCTGGTGAATACGTTTTAGTCCCGCCACCAGTCTGTCGACCTCTTCCGTTGTGTTGTACATCACCAGCGATGCGCGGCACATAGCCGGTACCTGATAATACGCCATCAGCGGCATCGCGCAGTGATGCCCGGTACGCACGGCGACGCCGTAATTATCAAGGAAACTGCCCACATCATAGGCGTGATGCTTGCCGAGGTTGAAGGCTATCACACCCAGACGGTCAGCAGGGCCATATAAGGTCAGTTCCGGGACGCTGGCCAGCTCCTGCAAGGCATAATGCATCAGCAGCTGTTCGTACTCCTGAATCGCCACCAGCCCCGTTTCAGTGACGTAGCTAATGGCCGCGCCCAGCCCGATGATCCCGCCCGTGTTGGGCGTACCCGCCTCGAAGCGCCAGGGCGCACGGGCGTAGGTTGTGCCGTCCGTCAGGCTGACGGTGGCGATCATTGACCCGCCCCCTTCCCACGGCGGCATGGCCTGGAGAATCTCCTCTTTCACATACAACACGCCGATGCCCGTCGGGCCATAGAGCTTGTGCCCGGAGAAGACGTAGAAATCGCAGTCCAGGGCCTGAACGTCAACCGCATGGTGCATCACCGCCTGGGCGCCATCAATCAACACTTTCGCACCGGCCTGATGGGCTTTGTCGACGATCAGCGCCACCGGATTTTCCGTGCCCAGCACGTTTGAAACGTGGGTCACCGCCACCAGCCGCGTTCTGTCGTCCAGCAGGGCGTCCAGCTTTTCCAGCTGGAGCGTGCCGTCTTCATTCAGGGGGATCACCCGCAGTTGCGCACCCACACGCTCACAGAGCATCTGCCAGGGCACGATGTTGGCATGGTGCTCCATCTGGGTGATGATGATGTTATCCCCCGCGTGCACCTGCGCATTGCCCCAGCTGTTAGCCACCAGGTTGATCCCTTCGGTGGTGCCGCGCACGAACACCAGCTCTTCCGGCGAACGCGCGTTGAGGAAGGCAGCAACCTGCGTGCGCACGTTTTCCATGCGCTGGGTCGCTTCGGCGCTCAGGGTGTGGATCCCGCGATGTACCGCCGCATAACCATGGCGGTAAAACTCGGCTTCCGCATCCACCACCTGATTTGGTTTTTGCGCGCTGGCCGCACTGTCGAGATAGGCCAGCGGCAGACCGTTCACTTCACGGGTCAGTACCGGAAAATCTGCCCGGACTTTCTCTACGGGAAATGTCATGCTTCGCCTCCAGGCAGACGCTGACCGATACGGGCCAGCACCTGCTGTTTAAGTCCGCCATCGGGCAGCGCTTCCGTCAGCTCAGCCGCAAAGGCGTAAATAATCATCTTTTGCGCGGCCTGCTGGTCTATCCCGCGCGAGCGCAGGTAGAACATTTGCTCATCGTCAATACGCCCGACCGTCGCGCCGTGGCTGCATTTCACGTCGTCCGCATAGATTTCCAGCTGTGGTTTGGTGTCCACCTCTGCCAGACGTCCCAGCAAGAGGTTGTTGTTGGTCATCTGCCCGTCAGTTTTGATGGCGTGCTGCGCCACGTTGATCAGGCCGTTAAACACTGCACGACCTTTGTCGCTGACGATGGTTTTGTGCAGCTGACGGCTGTTGCAGTAGCCTTTGTTATGCTCAAGCCAGGTGCGCGTGTCGCACACTTCTGACTTCACCGGCATCGCCAGGCTGTTGATACGCAGCGTAGTGTTCTCACCGTTCAGCTGGGTGCTGGTATTGTGGCGCAGCACCGCGCCGCCAAGCAGGAAGCTGTGGCTGTACGCCGCGGCATCCTGGCCCAGCAGAATATCGTTGTGGGCGAAGTGGTGACTGAGCGGATTTTCAAACGCCAGCTTGATGTGGTGCAGCTGGGCATTGGCCGCCACGTTCATCGTCAGACGCGAACCGGTAAAATGACGGGTGTCGTTAAGGCTGACGTAATGCTCGATCACCGTCGCCTCCGCCCCTTCTGCCAGCTCAAGATGGTGGCGATAGTGGGCGGTGTTAATCTCATCACCCTCAACGCCCTGGGTGATATGCATCAGCAGCAGCGGTTTTGCCGGGCGCTGGTTACGCTTAACGCGAATATGGGTGACAGATTGCGACAGGCTCTCTGTCAGGTGCAGGAAGACTTCAGGCTGAACGGGCGCGTTCAGCGACTGACGTTCATCGTTAATGACGATATCGAACCCGCTCTCCTGCACGCTGTCGCTCAACTCCGCACGGAACAGACCGTCGACAAACACCAGACGCACGGCATCCACGCTCAGCGCCAGCCTGTCGCGCTGATCGGGGCTGACCTGCGCCAGACGGGTGACAAACTCGCCGTTCAGCAGGCCATCCAGCGGGGTATATTTCCAGTTCTCATGTTTACGCGTCGGTAAACCGAGACGCAGCATCTGCTGGAGATGGTGCTGAGCCTGTTCAGAGCGCGCTCCACCCTGCGCTTCAAACAGCCGGTGCCACTGCTGAAGTGCATTACTGCTGTTCGGTAAGCCAGCCATAACCCTGCTCCTCCAGTTGTTTAACCAGCGTAAAGTCACCGGATTTCACAATGCGTCCCTGGTAAAGCACGTGGACATAGTCCGGTTTGATGTAGTCCAGAATTCGCTGATAGTGAGTCACGATGATAAATGAGCGGTTGCCGTCACGCAGGGAGTTCACCCCGTCGGCAACGATCTTCAGGGCATCGATATCCAGCCCTGAATCGGTCTCATCGAGAATGCACAGCGCCGGTTCCAGAACCGCCATTTGCAGAATATCGTTACGTTTCTTCTCACCGCCGGAGAAACCCACGTTTACCGAGCGGGTCAACAGATCTTCCGGCATTTTCAGCAGCTTGATCTTCTCTTCCATCAGATCCTGGAAGTCAAAGCGATCCAGCGCCTCAAGGCCGCGATACTTGCGCACCGCGTTCAGCGCGGTTTGCAGGAAGAACTGGTTGCTGACGCCCGGAATTTCCACCGGATACTGGAAGGCCATAAAGATGCCCTCGCCGGCACGCTCTTCCGGCGACATCTCCAGCAGATCTTTGCCGTTAAACTCAACGGAGCCGCTGGTAACTTCATAATCTTCGCGTCCTGCCAGCGTCGCTGAAAGCGTACTTTTCCCGGAGCCGTTTGGCCCCATGATGGCGTGAACTTCACCCGGTTTGACGTCAAAATTGAGGCCACGCAGGATCTCTTTCTCTTCCACGCTAACCTGTAAATCTTTAATGCTTAACATGTGCTTTCCTTAACCGACGCTGTGTTCAAGACTAATGGCGAGGAGTTTCTGGGCTTCAACGGCAAATTCCAGCGGCAGTTCAGAGAACACGTCCTTACAGAAGCCGTTAACGATCATTGAAATCGCATCTTCTTCACTGATCCCGCGTTGCAGGCAGTAGAAAAGCTGATCTTCACCAATACGTGACGTAGTTGCCTCATGCTCAAGCTGGGCGCTGTTATTGCGGCATTCGACATACGGGAAGGTATGCGCCCCGCAGTCCGCGCCAATCAGCATGGAGTCACACTGGGTGAAGTTACGCGCGTTGGTAGCCGTCGGCATGATTTTCACCAGCCCGCGATAGCTGTTCTGGCTGTGACCGGCAGAGATCCCTTTGGAGATGATGGTCGATTTGGTGTTTTTACCGATGTGGATCATCTTGGTGCCGGTATCGGCCTGCTGATGACCGCTGGTCAGCGCCACGGAGTAAAACTCACCGATGGAGTTGTCGCCGCGCAGAATACAGCTCGGGTATTTCCAGGTAATGGCGGAGCCGGTTTCTGACTGCGTCCAGGACATTTTGCTGTTTTCGCCTTCGCACAGCGCACGCTTGGTGACGAAGTTCAGAATACCACCGGTGTTGCCGTCGCCCGGGAACCAGTTCTGTACCGTAGAGTACTTCACTTCCGCATCTTTATGGATGATCACCTCCACCACTGCCGCGTGCAGCTGGTAGCTGTCGCGCACCGGCGCCGAACAGCCTTCGATATAGCTGACGTAGCTGCCTTCATCGGCCACCAGGATGGTGCGTTCAAACTGGCCGGTTTTTTCCGCATTGATGCGGAAATAGGTCGAGAGCTCCATCGGGCAGCGCACGCCTTTCGGCACGTAGATAAAGGTACCGTCTGACGCCACCGCCGCATTCAGTGCCGCGAAGAAGTTATCGTTACTCGGCACCACGGTACCAATGTACTTTTTCACCAGCTCCGGGTGATCGTGAATGGCTTCACCAAAGGAACAGAAAATGATCCCCTGCTCCGCCAGTTTTTCACGGTAGGTGGTTGCCACCGAGACGGAGTCAAATATGGCGTCTACCGCCACCTCTTTGCCTTCGCGCACGGGCACGCCGAGCTGATTAAACGCCTCTTCCACCTCTTTACTCAGGAAGCTGTTCTCCGCGCCGGTTTGCTGAACCGCGCCGGGTTGCGAGGCACAGGTATCATCACAGCTGCCGCAGGAGGGCGCGGAGTAGTAGCTATAATCCTGATAGTTCAGCTTATCGTAATGCGCTTTCAGCCAGTGGGGTTCTTCCATCTCCAGCCACGCGCGGAATGCGCTCAGGCGAAACTCCAGCATCCACTCCGGCTCGTTACGTTTCGCCGAAATGGCGCGCACGACCTCTTCGTTGATGCCTTTCGCCAGCTCATCGGTTTGCAGCTGCGTAAAGAAACCCTCTTTATAGTTGAGGTGTCCGCCGCTCCAGGTGTTTACATCACTCGTTGCTTCAGTATTACGAGACATAGTACCGCCTATACCCCAAAGCTTTCGCCGCAGCCGCATTCGTTCTGGGCTTTCGGGTTATGAAATTTGAATAACTGGTTTAAACCTTCCCGAACGTAGTCGACTTCGGTTCCATCGATAAACGGCATCGCCTGTAGCGCGACGTATAACTTTGCACCGTCGGTTTCAAAGACCAGATCGTCTTTTTCAGGTTCGGTTACGGTATCCAGCACGTAGCCAAATCCCGCGCAGCCAGTCTGCTTAACGCCTAAGCGTACGCCGAGGATGTCGGGATTTTTTGCCACCAGCTCATGAATATGCGCCGCCGCCGCGGGCGTCAGCGTTAAGCCACGCCAGGCAAAATCGGCCGGATTGAAGGTTTCTGAATGCAGTTCCATAGGTCCACCTCATCTGATAAGCCACCAGGGCATAACACCATGTTAGTGATAACGATTATCACTTCAACCCCCTGCGAGCAGGGGCTTTGGGCTAAACCGCCCTTTTTGGCTACTTTCATTAAGCATAGACCCTGTGACGGGATGCGGATGGGATGGTTAGATTTGTTCAATGTATTGATAAATAATGCATTTCATAAGAAAGGCGGTAAGGTGACGGGCAATGATAAAAATTGTATTGGAAATACCTATTTTTAAGATAGCTAAAGTACGCGCAGGCACCATATACATTTTTTACGTATGCCTCCCCCTTAAGCCAGGTTCTTTTTAATCCTTTTTTGCCTTACCTGGGCGCGCATAAAGACGTTTGATGGATAAGTTAACCATTATTTATCAGTCTGATAGTGGTTAAATTCCGATCATGATTAATTACATAAACTCATCCCTTTTCGACGTAATGTTTCCCTTGTTAACCATTTATTCAATAAGGGATTAAATTATGTGGAGTACCTATAAAGCCGCAGCTCATGCTCGCCAGCATGCAGGTCAGTATAGCCAGAAAAGATGTGCAGAATTTTCTTTAATAGCAATACCGGCAAGTAAAGACAGCATATGCAATTTACAGGCATGACTGACATGAAAAAAATAATTCTGGCGATCCTGCTTCTGCCCACTCTCGCATCCGCTGCACAGAAGTTCCCCCCTGAGGTATCCGCTGCCCTTCAGTTTAATAAGTGGTACATCTCGCAAATTATTATCGGGAAAGAGCCCCTGAAAAACTATGAAGCGCTGAGGCCATATGTAACCCGCGAAACTATCAGCAAACTCAAAGCCATGGATAAGCTGGATTCAGATGAATATGACGTGCCTGACGTCGATATGTTCATCAAGGCTCAGGGATATGAAGATGACTGGGGCATCGTCAGTGCGCGGGCGCTGGATTACGATGCCGCCTGTATGCAGGTTTATATCTCATTCGGCAAAAAGCGGGATCACACCGTGATTGACTGCATGGTCAAGGAAGATGGCGTGTGGAAAGTTGAATCCGTGGCCAGTATGAATATTTCAGACAACCTGATGATGGAATAAACCGACGATATGACAGGGGTACTGATGCTATGCATCTTCGCGGATACCCCTGTCGTATCGCCAGAAGGCAAAATCCCGCACTGGCGGTTTACCGTTGGCCCCCTTAACATCAGTGATGGAACGAAACGGCGAAACCCTGTTCACGCCAATGGTCGAGCTGCTCCTGTTGACGAGGCGTAGGCGCTTTACCGGTCCAGACGAAGATTTTTTGCCCGGGGAAGAGTTCAGGACGTGGAGAATCAATCGGCTCAGCCAGCACGTCGATATGCCAGCCTTTGTAGGCAAGACGGGCCGCTTCCAGCCACAAATGCGTACGGTCGTCGCACTCCCACCCAATCAGCAGCGCATCCTTACCTGCTTTTTTTCGCGACTCACCCAGGCTTGCAACGGCAAACTCAATCAGGACACCGTCCAGCAGGCTCGCCATGTGGCGCACCGTATTCTGGTCCTGGTTCATTCGCTGCCGCACAGGGGTGATGATGTTATCTATCAGAACATCCATCGCATGGTCACGGCGGAACTCGCCGATTTTGGCGCGCAGTTTTGCCGGATTGGCATAGCGCAGAACGGTTAACATCTCTTCCTGAAAAGATGCCCAGTTCCCCTGAGTCATTACTTCTGTATTTTCAAGAAGCGCTTTTACTTTACCGACCGAAACACCCGTTTTCATCAGGCGTTTGATCTCTTCGATACGCAGGATATCTTCATCGTCAAACTGACGATGACCCCCTTCGCTTCGCTGCGGCTTCAACAATCCATAACGGCGCTGCCAGGCACGCAGCGTAACGGGGTTGATACCGCATCGTTCGGCCACTTCGCCGATACTGTAATAGGCCATTAACTCCCTCACGCACAATACTTCCATACCTAACCAAACCAACCTTATCAGATTGTACAAATCATTTGTATAACTAACTCCTCGTTCTGAGACAAGTGAATGGCTCAACGAACCACTCACTCGTTAATGTATTGTTGTATAAATTTAGCCGTACGTACAGGTCACTTTTAAGAGTTACGTACAGGTTTTTATAAATCGTACTTTTTCTCGGGCCAGGCAATCGCCGGTATGCCCCCCAGGCGCGGGCTGGCGAAAAGGTGCCCCTGGAACTGAGAAATCCCGGCTGATTCCAGCCACATCCACTCTTCAGCCAGCTCTACGCCTACCGCACAGAACAGAATTTCCAGGGACGCGCAGCATTTAATAATTGACTGAATGATCGCCTGACGCGGGCCGCTCTTGTGCACGTTGGCAATCAAATCACGGTTGATCTTGATTCTGTCCGGCTGAAACTGGGCCAGCAGTTGCAGACCGGCGAATCCCGCGCCAAAGTGATCGATGGCCACGCTGATCCCGGCGCTTTTAAGCTGTCTGACCGCGCTGGTGAACTCTTCGAAGCGCGAGATCGCCTCGCTCTCGGTGAACTCGACCACAATTTGCTCCGGCACAAAACCGTTCGCCTCAATTGCCGTCAGTAAAAAATCGACGGCGCCAGGAACATTGACCAGCGTCATCGGCAGCAGATTAATGGACAACGTTTGAGTCTGTAGGCCCAGCGCGCTGGCCATCGACAAAGCCACCTGTTTACTCTTCAGATCCGATTCGTACAGCGCCTCACGCGAGAGGTTGGCAAAATAGCTTTCCGGAGACTCACCGGACGGCGTGCGGATCAGGGCTTCCCAGGAAACTACCTGCTGCATAAACGGATCGACGATAGGTTGAAATGCGAAACTACAGTCCGCGCCCTTTGCCACTACTGTCGGCTGGGAGGATAACGGCGTATTTTCGGTGACAAACTCCCAGGCGTCAGCCGGAGGCAGCTCAAAGTAGTTGGCTTTTTCAGTGGCTTCAACGAAGGTGCGGAAAAATTGCAGGGCGCGATCGTTATAGGTCAGCTGATAGCGCGTTGTGCCTTTATCGAGTACCTGTTGCAGCACTTCGTCGGTATCGTACTGACGAAGGTCAAAGAGCTCCATACCCACGTTGCCAAAACGTCTTGAAGGCCCGTGATCGCTTAACAATTCGACCACGTTGTGATGCCGTGGGTCACGGCAGATGAGCTCATAGATCTCCTTAACGTTATCAGCGGGCCCTTCAAGTAACTGAAAAAAGTGTGTGCCGTTAAACAGCAAAATCCCCGTCACATCGAACTGGCGATTTCGACAATTTGCAGCAGCGACCATGTCTTCCAGCGCTTTCACTGGAACGTCCTCGCAGATGTGACTGCGGTAAATGATGGTTGTGAGCATGCTAATCCTGAAGATTGAGGGGGTGACCACGAAAACACGTGGGGAAAACTCTGTTATAGCACATTAATTGCCCAACAAATAATTTACATCTCAACGATTTACACGGCTTTTTTGCGTCATTTACGGGCTTGTACAACTCTGCGACGCCGCTTCGGATTGTACAATATATCTTGTGAATCCCGCAGTAAATCGTATAAGAATAAGCATATGATAAGTAATGATTTTATAAAAAATATTATAAAATATTTAAAAAATTGTACATTTTAAATGTACAGATTTGAAAATTATGTATACCTTAAATGTAACGTTACTGATTACGAAAATTTACAGGAGCGAAACATGCAGCAGAACGGACACCTCGCAGACTCGGCAACAGCGATTGCGCAGTATTTCGAAAAAGCCGCGCTTCCAACCCAACAGGAAACATTGGGTCAGGTTGTTGTTGAAATCCTTAGCGACGGGCGAAATCTGAATCGCAAATCGCTCTGCACAAAACTGTTGAGTCGCCTTGAAAAGGCCAATGGCCCGGAAGAGGAACATCATTATCACATGCTTCTTGGCCTGCTCTTCGAACGTTAATGTCATGAACAGCAGTGATGCGGACAGACTGATCGACAAGCTTATTGGAGAAGCCGCTCTTTCACTTTTGAAGGAGCGCGGTCCCGTGACGACCGAGGGATTGGTTCAGCGTCTGCGTAACATGCAAGCATATGAAACGGATCCCCAGCGGCGGGAGACATTAGCGCGAGTGATAGCTGAAATCAGCTCTGGCACGGTCGCTTTTAAAGGTCGCAGAACCGCACAAGGACGAATACAGAGAGAGGGATCTCTCAAAAATAACCGAGACAATGTAGTGCCGTTATTTGGAAATGGAAAACCGTCCGATCCTAAAAAGATACATTGACTACAACTTTACAGCTACGGTGAGAACAAATGAGACAAAATATTCAGCTTCAACCCGAATACCACTCCGCCTTTTTAGATAGCGCGTTGTCGGAGTATTTCCGTCACGCAGGCGATCGCTTTGCTGAAGAGTCTGCCATTTTTTCGACTGCGGTTCGTTGTGTTCTCGCTTCCGAAGGTCATTTGACCAACAAAGCGATCATTCTCTGGCTAATCCAGACGCTGGAATCCACCGACGATGTCGTTAAGGCGGATGTGATCCGCAAGACGCTGGAAATTGTCGTCGGTTACACCATGGACGATCTTTAACGCCTCCCCCATCCCTACGGATAGCGTGTCATCGTCAATTCTGACGAACAGACTGACGATGACACACCCTCTCTCCTCTAACGCCCTGTTAATCAAGAACGCTGAATGTGGCATGGATCCTGCTTAGTCCGCTAAGGGACTGGGCTTTCCAGTAAACATTGCTTCATTTCTTAACAGGTCTGTTATTGATGAAAAAAATCGCCAGCGTCTGCCCCTACTGCGGTGCAGGCTGCAAACTAAACCTCGTCGTAAAAAATAACCGCATTATCCGTGCCGAAGCCGCTGATGGCGTAACCAATCAGGGCACGCTTTGCCTGAAAGGTTTCTACGGCTGGGACTTTCTTAACGACACACGGCTGCTTACCCCCCGTCTGACGCAGCCCATGATCCGCTACAGCAAAGGCGAGGCCTTTACCCCTGTTACCTGGGAAGAGGCCATTCGTTATACCGCTCACAGGCTTAAAAGCATCAAAGAACAGTATGGCCCTCGGTCCATTATGACCACGGGTTCCTCACGGGGAACGGGCAATGAGACCAACTATGTGATGCAAAAATTTGCCCGTGCGGTGCTGAATACTAACAACGTCGACTGCTGCGCCCGCGTCTGTCACGGTCCGTCCGTTGCCGGTTTACAGGAGACCCTCGGCAACGGCGCCATGAGCAATTCCATTAACGATATTGAAAACTCAAAATGCCTGCTGGTATTCGGCTATAACTGCGCCGACTCTCACCCCATCGTCGCCCGACGCGTGCTTAAAGCACGTGAAAATGGCGCTAAAATCATCGTCTGCGATCCGCGTCATATTGAAACGGCACGCATTGCCGATCTTCATCTTCAGCTAAAAAATGGCAGTAACATGGCGCTGGTCAATGCCTTTGGCTATGTCCTGCTGGAAGAGGAACTGTACGACAAAAACTACGTTGCCCGCTTTACAGAAGGGCTTGAGGCGTACCGGCTGACGGTAAAAGATTACGCCCCCGAGCAGGTTGAACATCTGACGGGGATCCGCGCGCGGGATGTTCGTCAGGCAATGCGCATGTTCGCAGCGGCGCCTTCAGCAACGGTGATGTGGGGAATGGGCGTCACGCAGTTTGGTCAGGCGGTCGATGTGGTGAAAGGTCTCTCCAGCCTGGCGCTGCTGACCGGCAACCTGGGCCGCCCTGCCGTCGGCGTGGGTCCGGTTCGCGGGCAAAATAACGTTCAGGGTGCCTGCGATATGGGCGTTCTGCCCAATATGTTCCCCGGCTACCAGGACGTCACTGACCCGGCGGTCAGACTGAAATTTGCCGATGCGTGGAAAATCAATGTCAACCGGATGGACGATCGCGTCGGGACGCGTATCACCGAAGTGCCGCATCTCGCGCTGGAAGGAAAGATCAAAGCGTATTACATCATGGGGGAAGATCCGCTTCAGACAGAAGCCGATCTGGGTCTAGTCCGCCGCGGCTTTGAGGCGCTCGATTTTGTGGTGGTTCAGGACATCTTTATGACCAAAACGGCAGAGGTGGCTGACGTGCTGCTCCCTGCCACCTCATGGGGAGAGCACGCCGGCGTGTTCACCTGTGCCGATCGCGGCTTCCAGCGTTTCGGCAAAGCCGTTGAGGCCAGCGGCAACGTGAAGCGCGACTGGGAGATTATCAGCCTGCTGGCCACGGAGATGGGCTATCCCATGCATTACGAGGATAACCAGCAGATCTGGGACGAAATGCGCGAGCTGTGCCCCCTCTTCTACGGCGTGACCTACGAAAAAATGGGCGAGATGGGCCATGTGCAGTGGCCTTGCCCATCCCTCGATCATCCCGGCACCCCCTACCTGTACAAGGATAATCAGTTCGACACCCCTACTGGCAAAGGACAGCTATTTGCCGCCCCCTGGCGCGCCCCGGCGGAGACACCGGATGCGGATTACCCGCTGGTACTGTGCACGGTGCGCGAAGTGGGTCACTACTCCTGTCGCTCAATGACCGGGAACTGCGCGGCGCTGCAAAGCCTGGCCGACGAGCCGGGCCGGGTGCAAATGAACCCGGCGGATGCGGATGAACGGGGGATTGCCGAAGGCCAGCTGGTCTGGGTGCGTTCACGCCGGGGTAAAGTGATCACCCGCGCCAGCATCAGCGAGCGCATCAATGCGGGAGCAATCTATATGACCTACCAGTGGTGGATTGGCGCCTGTAATGAGCTGACGCAGGATAATCTCGACCCGATCTCCAGAACGCCGGAAACGAAGTATTGCGCCGTGCAGCTGGAGGCGATCGAGGACCAGCGCTGGGCGGAGGATTTTGCGGCTTCCGCATACCAGACCATGAAGACGCGGTTGATCGCTGCGGTTAATGTTTAAATGCATTGCCGGGTAGCTATCGCTGCCCGGCCCGCTATCCGCTGCCGTTTTAGGCTATTTGTTGTGCATAATTATTTTCCAGGTAATCGCGAAGCAGGTTCGGACGGCTCTTTTTCTCCATCAGCCTTCTCAACAGTACGATCAGCTCGTAATCGCTTCGCAGATTAAATTTCTGCATCATCATATATTTATGGGTAAAGACCGTTTTTTCGCTCATCTTCAACGCGTTCGCGGTCTGCACCACCGACAGCCCCCGGTAAAAATTGACCATAATACGAATCTGTTGCCGGGATAACCCTTTATGCTGGCAGTCGAAACAGGTCTTTTTATTCAACGTGTAACCTGGTAATTGCGTCCTGAACCACGCGATAAACAGAACGCCGCTAATACGATCAAGCGACGCCCGGCGCGGAAGAAAAATAATGTCCTGAAAGCAGGAAGGCAGCGCCGAAAAACGCAGCTCATCGTCGACGAGACCTATCACAATTCCTTTTTGCCGGGCCAGTAACTCCGGAAAACAGGTCAGCGTTTCCCCCTGACATAATGAAAGAACAATAATATCGGCCTGGCTGACGTTTTCATTGGTCAGCGCCAGGTGAAATGTGATGGAGCGATGAAAGTTATGCTTAAAAAAATCGTCGAAAAAGCTCTGTAGCCCAGCCTGAAAAAACAGATCCGTTTCCTGAATCAGAATATTTAACATAGTTCACACCAACGTCTTTAAAAAAGGCTTATCACCGGCATTTAGTTGTACTGCATCGTCATTACCACAACCGCGCTGATGCTTCCCGGCGTGGCGCCTCCCGGCATGGATTTTACCGAGGCCAGCATAGCCAATGTCGCGGTTCTGTCCGCGGCAATGGTCTGGGTCATACTGGTGCCTGTTCCTTTAAGCGCGCCGGTTTGGGCATCGCGCATGGCTATCGCCACGTGCGTGGCCGAACCGCTGTTCATGAAATAGTCCGCTCCCGCCTCGGGATCGGGGCTGCCGGTGAAAGCGACGGTCACACTCTGCGTTCCCGTTGGGCACTGGGTAAACAGCAGACTGAAAGGCACCGGATCCGATGTTGAGCCCGGCGTCGCCATATTGGTTGCCTGAATATTGCCCAGGTTGACATCGAGGCTGTTACTGCCGCCATTAAATATGCACGGCGACGCAACGATATTTCCCGTCACACCGATGTTGACGCTATCAGCGGAGCATACCTTCCCGCTGAGTAAGGCAAGTAAAAGCAGTGTCCTGCATCTTATTTTCATCTTCTTACCTGCTACTGGTAGGTCAAATTAAGGGTGGCGGAGGCATTCGCTGAACCTGACTCCACGCGGGTTAACGTCTGGTAATACCGGGCCGTTAATGGCAACGTCTCTTGCCCCCCGGCAGACTGCCGCAAGAATAGTCGGCTGTTCATCACCAGCGGTGCACCGTTATAGATAAGCTGCACCCCCACCCCTTTCGCAGTGCCGGCATTTCCCTGCCCGGTTAAGGCCATCACGCTGGTATTGGCGCTGTCCGGGTTCTGTATTCCACTGAGCGAGACCGTAATATTGGTTCCGGCGGCGCAGGTCAGGCCCAGGTTTTGCGTGTTCTGTGCTCCCGCTGGCGTGGTGCCCACCGTGGAGCCGAACGCCGAGGCGGGAATATCCCCTATCGGAAACGTCAGCTGGGCCGTATTCACCGTGCACGCCAGCGCATTGATGGTGCCGGAGGTGAGCTGCGTGGTCAGACCGTCACGGTAGAGGCCATCGCTTCCCTGAAGCGTCACGACACCGATCGTCCCGGGGGTTAATGCCCCCGATGAGACCGGCCCCGTCACCACCAGCTCAATCCTCCCGCCGTACCAGTCCACATAGGAGGTCTGCGCATTGTACGAGAACGTATTGCTCGGGTTTTCAAAATAGCCGTTGGAAGAAAAGCGTATCCCTATCCCGCTGACGTTCGTGTTGTAAACATGGTTGCCGTAGCTGCTCAACGTGGCGCCGTTGTAGCGCAGGCTGAATCCCAGCATCAGCGGATTAGTACACCCGGTAAGATAGGAGCCTGTGGCTGACGCCGCGCCAGAAAATACCACCGTGCCGACAGGCGCATCGCGCTGCACGTTGATCGTCCCCACGGACAGGGTGGAAAGCTGCGGGGTGATGGTGGTGCAGGTACCGGCACGAGCCATATTTGCCGCCGCGAGCAAACAGAGCAGCAGCATCGCGTTAAGACATTTCATGTTAGCGTTCCTGACGGCAGGTGGCGCGCATATCAGCGATCCCACCGTACGTTGAGTGATTCGGCAGCGTGAAATCAGCGCGGCATTGCTGACTGGATTGACTTCCCCATGTAGCGACTAACGTTCCCTGCTCGCGCATCCCGGTTAAATAGACCTGACCGCGATCGCCGACAATAAAACTGCCGCTGTCATCACCCACAAGGGTGACCACCGCCCCAAACGGAACGGCGCGGTCGTTGTCGGTCAAGGTCATCAGCACCCGGCGACCTGACTTCGGCAGATAATCGGCTCTCACCACCGCTCCCCGCGTCGGCGTCACCGTGCGAGTGTTGATCTCCAGCTCGACATCGTCCGGCATCGTTTCCGGGTCGAGGGTGAGATCGTTTTTCCGGTAGACAGAAAGGTTGCTCACGACCGTATATCCGCGAAAATCTGTCCGTACACCGGGCTGATTGCGGATATCCACGTCGTGGGCGCCAGGGGCTTTGATTAAGACGCTGGTCTCCCCCAGCGGCTGGGAAAGCGTGATGCCATCAGCATGGGCGAGAATGCCGCCTTGCAGCCCGTAATTCAGGCGTTCACTGTTTTTGTCATAACCATAACCTGCCGTGACTTCGCCATAGGTGCCTTTGTAGTCCGCGTTAACATTGCCGGTATAGCCCACACCCTCTGTTCCGTATCCCTGCTGTACGTTCCAGCTCAGGGCACGGTTCTCGAGCGCTACCCCGTTCAGGCCGACGTTATGCGTCGTCCCGTTATTCCCGCTGGCGTTCATGCCATAGTTAGCCCATGTCTGCGGCAAAAATTTATCCAGCGGAATGCTGACGTTGAACGCCAGAAGCTGGTCATGGTCAGCGTTTTTTTGGCTGTCGCGGGTTTCTGACGCTGAGCGGACATTTTTGCTGTAAGTCCATGTCAGGCCATAGCTGATGTTGTGCCAGTAGTTGCTATAGCCGACGCTCCACGAAGCCATCGACTTACCGTCATTCCAGTAATCTTCCCGCGCCGCACTGAGGGTAAGCGCGCCCAGGTTGTCCCCCAGCGTCTGGCTCATCGTCAGCTCGGCACGATTACGTCGCCTGTCATGAAGCGCGCTGCTGTCGCCGTAAGAATCGAGGACGTCCTGCATCCCGTAATAGCCGCGGGTCGAGTAGCGATACCCGGCAATCGAAAAGTTGGTCCCGGTATTGATAAAATTCTTGCTGTATCGGGCCCGCCACGACTGACCGTTTGTTTTCGCGGCATGCTCCGGCGTTGACCAGCCCTGAGTGACGTCTGCGGATACAGCCCCGAGATCGCCCATATTCTTGCCCACCCCCAGAGCCGCCGACTGGTACTTATCTGCCCCCTGGACGCCGCCATAGAGCGTAATACCGTGAGGGAGGCCGTAAATTCCGGTCAATTGCCCGAAGGGGGTTTTCTCCACGCTACGGTTATACGAGCGATACTGCCCGGCGGTAAGGGCATATTTCAGGCGCCCCTCCCGTTGCAGGACCGGCAGCGAAGCGTACGGCAGGGTGAAATGTTGCTCACTACCATCAGCTTCGACGATCGTGACATCAAGGTCTCCCGCGCCGCCGGTGGGATACATATCCGCGATCTCAAACGCGCCCGGCGCCACATAGCTTTGGTAGATTTGATAGCCATTCTGACGCACCACGACCTGCGCGTTAGTTCGCGCAATACCGCGCACCACCGGCGCATAGCCTTTCAGGGAATCCGGCAGCATATCGTCGTCGGACGCCAGCTGGACGCCGCGAAACGGCATGCTGTCAAAGACATCGGCAGGCGCGGAACTGTCTCCGAGCGTAAGCTGGGCTTGCAGGGGAATAATCGCGCGCTGCATCAAGGTATAGACGTTGTCCCACTTATCCTGGCCGGACGCATCGCGGGACCAGGTGGTGTAGTTGCGTAACCGCCAGGGACCGACGTTGATCCCCGGCCGCAGGTTTGCATACTGGCTGTCGCTGCGGGTGCCTGCCCCGCTTCTTGCCCGGCTGTTTGCCCCGCTCAGGCTGTAGTTGAGCATGGCCGCGGTAATGCCTTCATCCCACATATCCGGCGGAACGTAACCTCTCGCTGGCAGGTCTATAGCCGCCTGTGGAATGCTAATCGCCAGACGCTGGGCGCCAAACTGAAAATCCGCGCTGGCCTGTGGGATCGCCCTGAGATCGGCGCATTCACTTTCCCCGGCGGCGAGCTGCGGGAAAAGCGCCGTTTTCACGCCCCACGCTTTTAACTGCCCGATACTCAGGCACGGCTGCAACGTTTCACTGCCGTTAGCATCCTTCACTGCCATAAAACGAATATCCCGCGTTTCCAGCAGCCGATCGTCAAGAATAATATCAACGTGGTATGTCCCGGGCGCCTGCGAGCCGGATTCAAAGGCAGATAAATCCGCTTTTCCCATTCCGGGATTATCCAGCTCTACCAGTTCCGTATTAAACGTCTCACTGGCATACAGTATGGGAGAGACACCAGCAAGCGCGAGGGCAATAAATATTGCCAGGCGCGCAGGCTGCATTGTATTCAATGCCGTTGTCATGACGAACACCTGATTAACGCGTAAGGATCACAAACTGGCCCGGTGTAATTCACCAGGGCTGCCATAATCGTTAATGACTTTAAACGTCAGCGTATTGCCACTGGTTCCGTTCGGTAACGGAAAACGGGCTGTGCCTGAAGGCATCACGTACGTGACATCGTCAAGTTTCTTATTACCCAACGTAATTTCATTGAAATTGATAACGTACGGCGTAGGGTTATTAACCTGAAGGGTATTTCCCGCACGACGCCAGGTTAATTTATTGGCTTGCTCCTCGGGGGTAGACGCACGAAGAGTCTCTGGTCGATAAATTAATTTGATGCGCGTTTTGACGGCAATTTGCAGCGAGTTCATCTGCTTTGAGGCTGAAGGAATAGCTTTAATGTTCAGCCAGAATAAACTCTCCCGCCCCTGAGGCAATGAGCCGGTCATGACAATACGCTCAAGGTTCTTTTGCCCGCCGTCCAGCCGATACAGTGGTGGCGTAATAATAAAAGGCGCTTTACCCGATTGTTCATCCTGAACATCTATCCACGACTGGATTAAATAAGGAACATTATCAGGATTAGTAATACCTATTGACGCCTCTTTTTTAGTCCCATCAAAAATAATACGGGTGCCGCCAATAATTACTCCTGCACTGACGGATGTTAATGTCAGCGGTAACAGCGCCATAGCCAGGCCCATTGTCGTGATAAAACGCATTTTAATACCTCATAAAACAAGGGGCCGGGCGGCCCCCTGCTGATTACTGCAATGACTTAGTTGTATACCACTGAGAAGTTTGCGACCGAGTTAGCCGGGCCCGCGGTCACGGATGCCGCGGTGGAGATATACTGCGCGTAGAAGTTCAGCGTATTATCAGCCGTACTGCTGAGCGGGTAAATATAGCTGTTGCTGCCGTGCAGCGGCAGATCGGCTTTATCTGCCGTCATCAGGTTAATCGCCACCCCGGTGGCCGCCCCCGCCACGGACGTATCAATCGCCAGCAGGCTGGCGTTGGTTAGATCCGGCGTGCCGTCAAAACGGACTTTTGCATTGGTGACCGTTACCGGACAGTTTTTCAAAATAATATTGAATTGCGTCGCAGCCGTTCTCGCCCCGGTTGTCGGGAATTCCGTTTTATAATAATCGCCTAATACCACCACCTGATTCTGGGATGCCACATCAACGTCGCAGGCAGAATCCAGAATATTCCCGTTAAAATTAACGGTACCGGCCGCTGCGAATGCATTGGTCATGGTGAGTACAGAACCTGCCGCTAACATTGCCATCATCAATTTTGTATTCATAATTTTATATCCCGTATTACTTTATTTATTACCGACATTCAGTTGCAGAAACAAAAGACCTTCCGACGAGTCAAAATTTATACAACTCTTTTTCCGCATACAATCAATTTTGAGGTCTAGCTGTAGACCCTCTTTTAACAATTACAAAACATATTCACTCGGAAACACCTTAAGAATAATGGCCAAAGTCTACTTTTAGACCTGAATAAAAAAGGTTTCAATTTCAATTAATTAAGACTCAAAAAAAAGCGAGTCTATAATTAGACTCGCCGCAAACATTCCCTGATCTGCTGGTTTTTAAGATAATTCTTTATGCCGATCAAAAAATGATCGCATCAGTCAGTGAGGTTTCACATGAATACCCGTTTCGCGCCTGAGTCAGATATTGATAAGTCAACAGTGCTCGGCGCTAAGCCTTTTAAGCACATTGAAAAAATAATCGATAATGTTTTGCCGCATGCGGAGAGAAGCATTATTGCCAGAGGAGAAATTATCCATTATTGCTCCGGCGATACCCGTCAATGCTTTTTACTGTTGCATGGCAGCGTGGCGTTGCACCGTCGCGGGGACGGTATCGTCTTAAATTCTGAATCCGCGCCATTTATACTCGGCGTGAGCAGCCAGTTATCGTCTGAACACCTGTACGTCAGAGCGCTGGAAACTTCAGAGGTGGCCAGCGTTTCGCTGGCGTGTTTCAATCATGTTGTCGCACAACAGAATTTATGGGAGCACTTCTCAAACCTGCTGATCTACACCGCATCGCGCGTCTACGAACATTGTGCCCAGATATCGCAAATGTCGGCTTATGACATTATCCGCTTTCAACTGGTTGAGTTGATGCAGGAGCCGGAAGCCATAAGACAAAACATTACCGCCGCGGCCTATATCAAAAGCCGCACCTATCTTTCACGCAGCGGCATTATGCGGATCCTCGCGGAGTTGCGGACGGGGAAATACATCACCATGGAGCGTGGCGTACTAGTTGAGATCCATCACTTACCCCGTAAGTACTGAGGCTGTATTTATCTCTGGAGAAGGTGGAAAAGAAGAGCGACACTATAGAGAGTACAGTCTCTTTCCAGGTTAACGCTATGTCTTCTGACAAACCATCGCATCGCGGCTCTCCCTATGCTCAGGAACTGATTTCTCATTTACAGCCGCACTGCGCCACGCATAAAACCGATCCCGGCGAGCAACTTGATCTCCAGGTTGAAGGGCAGAGCATGTGTTATTTAATTCTTGATGGCACGGTCGCCATATACAGAAGAAGCGACGACATGATGCTTTCAACGGCGCGCAGTCCCGCCCTGTTTGGCCTCGCTAACCTGACGGACATTTATTTTAATGACTACCTCCGAACGGTAACGCCTTGCCTGATTGGTGTGCTCACGACCGATCGGGTGGCTGAAATTATCAAAGAGAAGGCGCTGTGGGGGCTGCTTTCTAATCATCTGATGTTTGTCTATAACCGCCTCTATCACAACGTCATGCCGAAAGGCGCGCCAACCGCGTACGAGATGATTCGCCAGCAGCTCGTGCTGCTGATGCAGGAAGATGACAGCTACCGACGCAGCGTGACGGCGGAAAGGTATATCAGGGATAAAACCCATCTTTCCCGCAGTGGCGTAATGCGGATCCTGGCTGATCTGAAAACGGGTGGGTTCATCGAAATGGAAGAAGGCCGGCTGATTAAAATTAACAAACTGCCTGCCAGATACTGAATGTCAGACACAAAAAAGGCCGCGCTTGCGGCCTTTTCTTCACTGCTTAATGGACGTGAACGCCCAACCGCCAGGCAAAGTAGATCTCTTCTTTCAGTTCGTTTGAAGAGAGCGCCAGCAAATCCGTAAATTCCAGCTCAAGCTGTTTCAGCTTTTTCAGGTACTGCGCGGGAGAGAGATTGCTTTTATCGCGACGTAAATATTCAATTGCCAGCTGTGTTGGGGTTATTTCAGTATCCATGATGTCCTCGCTTATGTTCAAAACGTGACCAGTATATCACAATCAGGCGGCTAATTTTTGACCAAAAACAAGACATCCGGAAACTTTACACAACGGCCGTCGTCAGCCTGGATGAACAACACAGGCGATCCTGCTCGTCCAGAATATCAATCTGCCACACCTGATGACGGCTTCCGGCATGCAGCGCCCGGCAGACGCCGCGCACGCGCCCGCTGCGAACGGAGCGGATGTGGTTGGCATTGACCTCCAGACCCACCACCTTCTGCTCTCCTTCCGTACACAGGTAGCCCGCCACCGACCCCAGTGTTTCGGCCAGCACGACGGACGCGCCGCCGTGCAACAGGCCAAACGGTTGATGAGTACGGCTGTCTACCGGCATCGTCGCTTCCAGTTCGTTGTCGCCAATGCGCGTGAACTGGATATCCAGCAAACCGACCATGTTCTCCGCGCCCATGGCATTTAAGGCCTCCAGCGTGACCGCACGTTTCCAGATCATCCGATAATCTCCAGTAAAGCCTGCAATGGATGGCGGACGCCGTTACCTTCCACCCGTTTCACCTGGCTGCGGCAGGAGTAGCCCGTCGCCAGACAGCGGTTGCGTGGCAGGCGCTGCATCGCCTGATGCCATGACAGCTCGTAAATGCCGAGCGAATTAGCGTGGTTTTTGACTTCATGTCCGTAGGTTCCGGCCATACCGCAGCAGCCCACGTTAACGCTTTCCAGCTTCGCGCCAAACCGGGCAAAGATAGAAGCCCACTGGGCAGGCGCCGTCGGCAGCGCCGTCACTTCGGTGCAGTGCCCAAACAGATACCAGGCTTCTCCACTCACCTCCTGAGTGGGCGTTTGCGTCAGCACCGCAGGCAGCCACTCGTGCACCAGTAAGACCTGAAAATCACCGCGCTTATCGCCGAGCGTCTGCTTATATTCATCCCGGTAACAGAGCACCAGCGCCGGATCGACGCCCACCATCGGCATACCGAGCTGCGCCACGCGATTCAGAAAATCTGAAGTTTTCTGCGCGGTTTTCGCAAAGCGGGTGAGGAAACCTTTTATGTGCTGCGCCTTGCCGTTCGGGGAGAACGGCAGCACCACCGGCTGGTAGCCGATTTTCTCGGCCAGTCGGACAAAATCGGCCACCACCTGGGCATCGTAATAGCTGGTAAACGGATCCTGCACTACCAGCACCACCTTCGCTTTCTGCTCAGGGCTTAATGCTTCCAGTTGTTCCAGGGTCATGTTCGCCGAGCGGTGCCCCACCAGCCGACGCTGGAGTGATGGCACCGACAGCAGCGGCAGGTCCACCATGCCGATATGTTTTTCTGACAGTTTGCGCACCAGCGGCTGGTTGATAAAGAAGTTAAAGGTTTTTGGCGCACGGGCCATCAGCGGCGCGTAACTCTCCACCGTCGCCACCAGATGATCGCGCATCGGGCGCAGATAACGCGTGTGGTACAGCTGGAGGAAGCGGGAACGGAATTCCGGTACGTCAATTTTAATCGGGCACTGGGTTGAACACGCCTTGCACGCCAGGCAGCCGGACATCGCCTCTTTCACCTCATGCGAGAAATCGTATTCACCTTTGTTCGCATGCCAGCTGTTGCGGGTGCGTTCGATAAGCCCGCGCAGGCTGGCGCGTTTTTCCGGCAGCTCCTGTTCCAGCTTGAGCGGGTCAACGCCGCGGTCGGCCAGCAGGCGCAGCCATTCGCGCACCAGCGTGGCACGCCCTTTCGGGGAATGAATGCGGTTGCTGGTGATTTTCATCGACGGACACATCGGGCTTTTCACATCGAAGTTGAAGCACAGCCCGTTGCCGTTGCACTCCATCGCGCCGCGCCAGGAAGCGCGTACCGCAATCGGAATTTGTCGGTCATAGGTACCGCGCTTGACGGCGTCCACCTGCAACATCGGCGCATCGATGCCCTCCGGCGGGCAGATTTTTCCCGGGTTGAGGCGGTTATCGGGATCAAAAGCGGCTTTCACCTTACGCAGCTCGGCGTAAAGTTGTTCGCCAAAAAACGCCGGGCTGTACTCGGCGCGGAATCCTTTGCCGTGCTCGCCCCATAACAAGCCGCCGTATTTGGCCGTGAGGGCCACGACCTCGTCGGAGATCTCCTTCATCAGGATCTCCTGCTGCGGGTCGCACATGTCCAGCGCCGGGCGCACGTGCAGCACACCCGCGTCCACGTGCCCGAACATGCCATAGCTCAGACCATGGCTGTCGAGCAGCGCGCGAAACTCCACAATATAATCAGCAAGGTGCTCCGGCGGCACGCAGGTATCTTCCGCAAACGGAATCGGCTTCGCCGCCCCTTTCGCGTTGCCGAGCAGCCCCACCGCTTTTTTACGCATCGCGTAGATTCGCTCGATGCCGGAGAGATCGTTACACAGCTGCCAGCCAATGACGCCGCCTTCCCCCTGGGCAATCAGCTCGTCCAGACGCTGGCAGAGCGTGCTTACCTGGCTCTCAATCAGCTCTGCGTCATCCCCGGCGAACTCGACGATGTTCAGGCCGAGCATCTCTTTATCCGGCACGTCAGTAATCAGTTCGCTCACCGAATGCCAGACGATATCTTCCCGGGCCAGGTTCAGAACTTTTGAATCGACGGTTTCCACCGACAGCGCCCGCGCCTCCACCATAAACGGTGCATTACGCAGCGCAGAGTCAAAGGAGTTGTATTTGACATTCACCAGACGGCGCACCTTTGGCAACCGGGTGATATCCAGACGCGCTTCGGTGATGAAGGCCAGCGTCCCTTCTGACCCGGTCAGTACGCGGGTAAGATCGAACTGGCTCAGATCGTCATTAAAGACATGGCGCAGATCGTAGCCCGTCAGGAAGCGGTTAAGCTTCGGGAATTTGTTGAGGATCAGTTCGCGATTTTCGCGGCAGCGCTCCAGCACGGTACGATAAATCCGTCCGCTGGTGGTGCTCTCTTTTGCCAGCGTTTCGGCCAGCTCGATCGGCATCGGTTGGGTATCGAGGATATCGCCCCCCAGCAGCACCGCCCGCACACCCATAACGTGATCGGAGGTTTTGCCGTAGACCAGCGAGCCCTGCCCCGAGGCATCGGTGTTGATCATCCCGCCAATGGTCGCGCGGTTACTGGTGGAAAGCTCTGGCGCAAAAAAATAGCCGTAAGGTTTCAAAAACTGATTCAGCTGATCTTTGATCACCCCCGCTTCCACTCGCACCCACCCCTCTTCCGGGTTGATCTCAATGATGCGGTTCATATAGCGGGACATATCAATGATGATGCCCTGGTTCAGCGCCTGCCCGTTGGTACCCGTCCCGCCGCCGCGTGGGGTAAAGACCAGGGAGTTGAAACGCTCCTGCGACGCCAGACGGGCGATGAGCGCCACATCGGCGGTAGAGCGCGGGAAAACGACGGCATCGGGAAGAAGCTGGTAAATACTGTTATCGGTCGCCATCGTCAGCCTGTCGGCATAATCGGTGGCGGTGTCACCTGTAAAACCCTGTTGCTCCAGTGCCTGCAAAAAATTAAGCACCAGCTGAACGACGCCCGGTGCCTGAGAAATCTGTGGGATCATTGCTGTCGACCCTAATGAGAATAGTGTGAAATCGTTTGCGTTGTGTCTGGAAAGTTTTATCACATTTTTTTCTTATGTGCTTCGTAGAATTACGGGCAAAATCCGCCTGTCAAAAATCGCTGAAATCACTAATGATTAGAGAGATGCGGTTTATATTCCCATCAGCCTTGCTGGTGTTCATTTAAGGAAAGTTTCGTTTATGGTCAATCTTCGTCAGCCCAGGGATGTCGCGCAGATACTGCTGTCGGTGCTGTTCTTAGCCATTATGATTATTGCGTGTCTGTGGATTGTTCGTCCTTTCGTGCTCGGATTTGCCTGGGCCGCGACCGTCGTCGTCGCAACCTGGCCTTTACTCTTACGTTTGCAGAAACTGCTGTTTGGTCGCCGCGGCCTGGCCGTGCTGGTGATGACGCTGCTGTTGTTCCTGCTGTTTATTATTCCCATTGCACTGCTGGTTAACAGCCTGGTTGACAGTAGCGGCCCGGTTATTCGCGCGGTCACCAGCGGTGATATGACGCTGCCGGATCTCGCGTGGCTGAACAGTATTCCTGTTGTGGGCGCAAAACTGTACAGCGGCTGGCACAGCCTGCTGGAGATGGGCGGTAGCGCCCTGATGGCCAAAGTGCGTCCGTACATCGGCACAACCACCACCTGGTTTGTGGGGCAGGCTGCGCACATTGGTCGCTTCATGATGCACTGTACGTTGATGCTGGTCTTCAGCGCCCTGCTGTACTGGCGCGGCGAGCAGGTTGCGCTGGGGGTGCGTCATTTCGCCACCCGACTGGCAGGTAAACGCGGCGATGCGGCCGTGCTGCTGGCAGCCCAGGCCGTCCGCGCGGTGGCGCTCGGCGTGGTGGTCACAGCGCTGGTGCAGGCTGTACTTGGCGGAATCGGGCTGGCGATTTCCGGCGTACCTTATGCCACCATTTTCACCGTCGTCATGCTGATGACCTGTCTGGCTCAGCTCGGTCCGCTGCTGGTGCTGGTTCCCTGCATTATCTGGCTTTACTGGACGGGGGACACGACCTGGGGCACGGTGCTACTGGTCTGGAGTTGCGTGGTGGGCACCATGGATAACGTGATCCGTCCCCTCCTCATCCGCATGGGCGCTGACCTGCCGCTGATTCTGATCCTGTCCGGGGTGATCGGGGGGTTAATTGCCTTCGGCATGATTGGCCTGTTCATCGGTCCGGTGCTGCTTGCGGTAACCTGGCGTCTCTTCTCCGCCTGGGTGCATGAAGTGCCGCCGCCGGGAACCGACCCTGACGTCATCTTAAGCGAACTTGAAGAACTGGAAGATAAGAACGCGCAGTAAGAACGTAGGCCGGGTGGCGCTAACGCTTACCCGGCCTACACTCTCCACAGCAATACTTAAACGTTGCTAAACTATTTATTCTCTGTGCACTGGTCAGACCCGCCTTTTCCTGCCTAAAACCGTCATTCTCTTCAAGAAATCTTTACCTGCCTTTAACTATTGAGACGAATCCGATCGACTCAAAATACTGGCATGCCTACTATTAAGACACGGTTATAAATCAACACCTTGATTTATAAGCATGGAAATCCCCTGAGTGAAACAACGAATTGCTGTGTGTAGTCTTTGCCCATCTCCCACGATGGGCTTTTTTTTATCTTTTTTACGCCCGTGTAATGTCACAGCGGCTGAGCATGCGCCATTCCCCCGCCAGCTCCCGCGTCTCCCCGGTTACCAGCACGTTCACCACCTCGCGTATATCCGCCGAGGACGCGCCAACCTGTAGCTCAAATTCCCCTGGCTCGACAATCCGCTTCCCGTCCCGGCGGGTGAAATTAAACATCTCCACCGGCAGGGTAAAGGTCAGCGTGGCGGTTTCTCCCGGTGAAAGCGTAACGCGCTGGAACGCTTTCAGCTCCTGAAGCGGACGCACCTGCGTGGCGACCTTATCGCGTACGTACACCTGTACCACTTCGCTGCCGCTGCGCTCGCCGGTGTTGGTGATATCGACGCTTAACGCCACCTCTCCGTCGATCGGGACGCGGCTTTCCGCCAGGCGGGCCGCGCCCCAGCGAAACTGCGTCCAGCCGAGACCGTAACCGAACGGGTAAAGTGCGCCGAAATGGAACGCAAACGGCGTGCCGCCGCTTTTCAGCTTGTGGTTATAGTAGTACGGCATCGCCCCGGCGTTTTTCGGCACGCTCACTACCAGCCTGCCCTGCGGCTCCGCGCGGCCGGTTAAGACATCGGCAATCGCCCAGCCCCCTTCCTGCCCCGGCGCCCAGGCCATCATCAGCGCGGCCACCTTCTCTTCCAGCCCCTGAAGGTTATAAGGACGCCCACCCGTCATGACGACAATCACCGGCTTACCGGTTGCCACCAGCGCCTCCAGCAGCTGTTGCTGCACGCCCGGCAGATCCAGCGAATCGGTATCCGAACCTTCCCCCACGGTGCCGCTCTGGAATAGTCCGGCGAGGTCGCCCACGCAGGCTACCACCACGTCACTCTCTTTTGCCGCGCTCACGGCGTCGGGGATCAGATCCGTGCGTTGTGAAACCGGCGATTGCTGCATCGGCTTACCGCCGCTGTCGCCCGGGAACACCGGTGCGCCCGCCATCCGTTTTTCGATAATGTGACACCCTTTGGCGTAACGTATCTGTGATGCGCCAAGGTACTGTTCCAGCGCCGCGCGCGGGGTAGTCACCTGCGAAGTGTCTTCAACCATATCGCTGATAATCAGGTGAACCGGGAAGCTGTAGCCGCTCAGTAACGCCAGTGGATCGTCCGCCGTCGGCCCCACTACCGCTACACGGGGTTTTCCGCCGAGGGGCAAAATGCCGTTATTTTCCAGCAGCGTGATCGATTTTGTTGCCACCTCGCGCGCCACCTGCCGGGTCGCCTCATTCTGCAAATCGATACCGTCTTCGTCGGCGTACGGTTTTTCAAACAGCCCAAGACGGAATTTTTCACTGAGCACGCGCGCCACAATCTCATCCACTTTCGCCATTGAGATAAGCCCACGCTCTACCGCTTCCGCCAGATGACGCGCGCAGTCATCCTTCGGCAATTCCACGTCCAGCCCGGCGTTAAACGCCAGAGCCGCCGATTGTGCTGGATCGTGAGAAATCCCGTGGTGCTGGTGCAGCAGGCTGACGCCGCCGTAATCCGCCACGATAATGCCGTCGAAGCCCCACTGTTCACGCAGCACGGTGGTGAGCAGAAAATGGTCGCTGTGCCCTGGCTGATTATCAATGTCGTGATAGGCTGGCATCACCGAACCGGCGTTGGCCAGCTTTACCGCCATCTCAAACGGCAGCAGGAAGGTATCGTTAAGCTCGCTGAAACCGAGATGGACCGGCGCATGATTGCGCGCCCCTTCGCTGAAGGAGTGGCCGACGTAATGTTTCAGGGTCGCCAGCAGATCGCGCTTATCGCCCTGCAACCCCTTCACGTACGCCGTCGCCATCACCCCTACCAGCCACGGATCTTCCCCAAAGGTCTCTTCCGTCCGTCCCCAGCGCACATCGCGCGAGACATCCAGCACCGGGGCCAGCCCCTGCTGGCACCCGACGGATCGGGCCTCTTTGCCAATCTGCTCCGCCGCGCGCTGCACCAGCGCCGGGTCCCAGGTAGAACCGTAGTTCAGCGACGACGGGAACAGCGTTGCATCTTTGCACAGCAGCCCTACCAGACACTCTTCATGAAACAGCGCCGGAATGCCGAGCCGGGTCTCCTCCATCATCATGCGTTGCAGGCGGTTGGCGGCACGCACGCCGGTTTTTGCATCAACAATGTGCGTGCCGAGCGGGCGGGTGATCTGCCCGACGCCCAGCTTCAGCCTTTCGCTGAGGGACGCCTGTTCGCTCACGCCGGCGAATTCATCGCTCAGATCGCTGCGCTCGCGGTGGTTGCCGTGTTCATCAAGGATCAGCCAGTATGCGTGCATCTGGGCAAATTTCTCTTCCGGCGTCATACGCGCCAGTAAATCAGCGACACGCTCGTGTACGGAACGTCCCGCGTCCTTGTAGATCGCAGTCATGGTTTACTCCTGTAGTGCGGATTGGGTTGCCGGGCTGAGCTGCCCCGTATCGTTTCGACTATCGCGTTTGCTGGCCAGCTCGCGGGCGATGCTGTCCACCAGCCGGCTGTTAAGTTTGTAGATGGCAAGGAGCGCCACCATGCAGAGGAACAGCGCGCAGGGGATCAGGGTGAACAGGGCATTGATGGTTGCGAGAACGTGAGGCGCCTGGTTTGCCTGACCCGGCGCGTAATCCACCATGCCAAGCACCCAACCGACCACCGCCCCACCCAGCGCCAGCCCAAACTTGATGGCAAACAGGGCGGTAGAAAAGACCAGCCCGTCCAGGCGGCGGCCGCTACGGTGTTCTTCGTAGTCCACCACATCGGAGAACATGGTCCATTGCAGCGGCGTGGTCAGGTTCTGAATAAAACTAAATACAATATTCAGACCGAATATCAGCCACACCTGCGAAGGCGGAATGAAGAAAATCAGCGCGCCAAAAATAACGAAAGAAATAATGGTCCACTGATAGGCACGCACCCGGTCAAATTTGCCCAGCAGGCGTTCAGATAATAATGCGCCGCTTAAGGAGGCCACCATGCCGGAAACAATAAAGGCAAAAACCAGTTCCGGACGTAACAGAAAATAGTTAACGTAATACATGGTCGCAGAGCCACGCGTCACGACGGCGGTTAACAGTAAAATATTAAACAGAAAAACAATTCGCCACTGGCTATTGGCGGCCAGCAGTTTTAAATCCGTCAGCATCGAGCCGGAGGTGTCATTGCGCGGCGAGTAACGCTCCCGGGTCATAAAGAAGCAGCAGAAGAATAAAACAATACCCAGCAGCCCCATCAGGCTCATGGCATAGAAATAGCCTTTTTGCACATTCCCCTGGCCTAATAATGAGACCAGCGGCAGCGCGATGACCGTTACAATCAACCCGCCGATAAACGACAGGCCAAAGCGCCAGGATTGCAGCGAGTGGCGTTCGCGCGGGTCGAGCGTCAGCGCGCCAGGCATGGCACAGTAAGGGACGTTAATCGCGGAATAGATTAGGCTCAGGATGGCATAGGTTACGCAGGCATAGACAATTTTTGCCGTCGCCCCGGCATCCGGGACGTAGAAGGTAATCAGGCAGCTCACGCCAAACGGAATGGCAAACCAGAGCAGCCAGGGACGAAAACGACCGTGGCGGGTCTGAGTGCGGTCCACCAGCGCGCCAATGCACGGGTCGACAAACGCATCGACCACGCGCACCACTAAAAACATGGTGCCCATAATGGCCGCAGGCAAACCGAATACGTCCGTATAGAAATAAGCGAGAAATAACGTTGCCGTTTGCCAGACCAGCGCGCTGGCCATATCGCCGAGGCCATAACCTATTTTATCTTTGGTACGTAATACAGAGGAGATTGTCATTGTTATTTGCCTTTTTATCAGGTTAAAACGTATTTCAACCAGTCGCGCATCATCCCGACGGATGTACGCGGTAAGGCTCAAGTATTAGCAACGCCCTGCCCGCTAACAATTGTCTAAATTAACAGGTAAATTATGATATTTGGTTTTTTGCTTTATTTGTGATGGTGAGCATATTCGCAGGAAAATAAAAAAGGCGAGGAAAGATATCCTCGCCTTTTTCAGATTATGCAGGTTTTACTTGTTCAGCTCTGCCAGGCTCAGCCAGGTCTGCACCACGGTGTCCGGGTTCAGGGAAAGGCTATCAATCCCCTCATCCATCAGCCAGGCCGCAAAGTCTTCATGGTCAGAAGGACCCTGGCCGCAAATGCCGACATATTTACCCTGTTTCTTCGCCGCGCGGATGGCCATGGAGAGCAGCGCTTTCACCGCCTCGTTACGCTCATCGAACAGCTCAGAGACGACGCCGGAGTCGCGGTCCAGGCCGAGCGCCAGCTGCGTCATGTCATTCGAGCCAATGGAGAAGCCGTCGAAGTGCTCCAGGAACTGCTCGGCCAGCAGGGCATTGGACGGGATTTCGCACATCATGATGATCTTCAGCCCGTTCTCGCCGCGCTTCAGCCCCTGACGCGCCAGCTCGTCCACCACCGCTTTCGCCTGATCCACGGTACGGACGAACGGGATCATGATTTCCACGTTGGTCAGCCCCATGTCATTGCGCACGCGTTTTACCGCCTCGCACTCCAGCGCGAAGCAGTCGCGGAAGCTTTCCGACACGTAGCGTCCGGCGCCGCGGAAGCCCAGCATCGGGTTCTCTTCTTCCGGCTCGTAGCGTTCGCCGCCCACCAGGTTGGCGTATTCGTTGGACTTAAAGTCCGACAGACGCACGATCACGCGTTTCGGGTAGAAGGCCGCGCCGAGCGTGGCGATCCCTTCCGTCAGACGCCCCACATAGAACTCTCTCGGCGAGTCGTAACCCTTCATCATCTCGCGGATTTCGTTTTGCAGTTTTGCGTCCTGGTCGTCGAACTCCAGCAGCGCACGCGGGTGCACCCCGATCATACGGTTAATAATAAATTCCAGACGCGCCAGGCCCACGCCTTCGTTCGGCAGGCAGGCGAAGTCAAACGCGCGGTCCGGGTTGCCGACGTTCATCATGATCTTCAGCGGCAGGTCCGGCATGGTATCCACGCTGGAACTTTTCACGCTGAAGTCGAGGATATCGGCATACACGTAGCCGGTATCGCCTTCAGCGCAGGAGACCGTCACCTTCTGGTCATCCTTCATGCGTTCGGTCGCGTCACCGCAGCCGACTACCGCCGGGATCCCCAGCTCACGGGCGATAATAGCCGCGTGACAGGTACGGCCACCGCGGTTGGTGACGATGGCAGCCGCTTTTTTCATGATCGGTTCCCAGTCCGGGTCGGTCATGTCGGTCACCAGCACGTCGCCGGGCTGAATGCGGTTCATTTCGCTGATGTCGTGGATCACTTTCACCGGACCGGCACCGATGCGGTGACCAATTGCGCGGCCTTCCGCGACAATTTTGCCCTGCGCGTGCAGGGTGTAGCGCTCCATGACCTGACCGCGTGAACGGACGGTTTCCGGACGCGCCTGAACGATAAACAGCTTGCCGGTGTGTCCGTCTTTCGCCCACTCGATGTCCATTGGACGGCCATAGTGTTTTTCAATCTGCACCGCCTGCTTCGCCAGCTCTTCCACTTCGGCGTCGGTCAGCGAGAAGCGATCCCGCTGCTCCTGCGGCACATCTTCAATGGTGACCTGCTTGCCATGCTCTTGCGTCGGAGCATAGATCATGCGGATTTTTTTCGAGCCCATGGTGCGGCGTACCACTGCCGGACGGTTAGCCGCCAGCGTAGGCTTGTGCACGTAGAATTCGTCAGGGTTCACTGCCCCCTGCACCACCATCTCGCCCAGACCCCATGCGGAGGTGATAAATACCACCTGGTCGAAGCCGGATTCAGTGTCGATAGAGAACATCACGCCGGAAGAGCCCACGTCGGAACGCACCATGCGCTGTACGCCCGCGGAGAGCGCCACGCCGCGGTGGTCATAGCCCTGATGGACGCGATAGGAGATGGCGCGGTCGTTGAACAGGGAAGCAAACACGTGCTTCACCGCCACCAGCACCGCCTCGTAACCCTGGACGTTGAGGAAGGTTTCCTGCTGCCCGGCGAAAGAGGCGTCAGGCATATCTTCCGCGGTGGCGGAAGAGCGCACGGCAAAGGAGGCCTGCGCGTCGTCAGCGGAGAGCTGGTTGTACGCGTCATGGATGGCTTTTTCCAGTTCCGGCTGGAAAGGTGTGTCGATAATCCACTGGCGGATTTGCGCGCCGGCTTTGGCAAGCTCGGTGACATCATCAATATCCGTTTTATCCAGCAGGTCGTAAATGCGCTGGTTTACACCGCTCTGGTCTAAAAACAGGTTAAACGCATCGGCGGTTGTGGCAAACCCGTTAGGTACGGAGACACCCATACCGGACAGATTTGTAATCATTTCACCCAGGGAGGCATTTTTGCCCCCAACTCTGTCTACATCATTCATGCCGAGTTGGTTATACCAAAGCACCAGCGGTGACGAGCCATTGTTGGACATCGAAACAATCCTTTTGTGATATTTGATCGGAGTAAGAAACACCTGACTACGTATTTATACTGGCATATTTATTTCCGCTAAAAAAACGGTGAATCGTGTAAGCAATTTAAATTTTCAACTTTTCGGACAGTTTCCCGGCACTCGCTAACCCGATGATTCCTATAGATTCCGGCAAAAACCATAGAAATAAAGCCGCTATTCGAAAAATGAAATCCACTTTTCAGGAAAATCAAAAACACCATTTCATTTTAAATTCAGATAAGTTCTTTGCTGTGAAATTAACTTTTTTAATTTATGCTTTCAGGCAATTACGTACGCTATTCAGGGTGGATAAAATGGATAATGCTGTCGATCGCCACGTTTTTTATATTTCTGATGGGACGGCGATTACCGCCGAGGTGCTGGGACACGCGGTGATGTCGCAGTTTCCGGTATCGATAAACAGCATCACGTTGCCGTTCGTGGAAAATGAGAGCCGGGCCAAAGCGGTCAAGGACCAGATCGACGCCATTTACCAGCAGACCGGCGTTCGTCCGCTGGTGTTCTATTCCATTGTGATCCCTGAGATCCGCAACATCATTTTGCAAAGCGAGGGCTTCTGTCAGGACATCGTGCAGGCGCTGGTTGCTCCCTTGCAAAGCGAGCTGAAGCTCGACCCGACGCCGATCGCCCACCGTACCCACGGGCTGAACCCCGGTAACCTGACCAAATACGATGCGCGTATTGCCGCCATTGACTACACCCTGGCGCACGACGACGGGATCTCCCTGCGCAATCTCGACCAGGCGCAGGTGATTTTGCTCGGCGTGTCGCGCTGCGGTAAAACCCCCACCAGCCTTTACCTGGCCATGCAGTTTGGCATTCGTGCCGCCAACTACCCCTTTATTGCCGATGATATGGATAACCTGGTGCTGCCCGCCGCGCTCAAGCCGCTCCAGCATAAGCTGTTTGGGCTGACCATCAACCCGGAACGACTGGCAGCGATCCGCGAAGAACGTCGCGAGAACAGCCGCTACGCCTCGATGCGCCAGTGCCGAATGGAAGTCTCCGAAGTCGAAGCGCTGTACCGGAAAAATCAAATTCCCTGGCTGAACAGTACCAACTATTCAGTAGAAGAAATTGCCACCAAAATCCTCGATATCATGGGGCTGAATCGCCGCATGTACTAATATGCTAGTACATTATTCCGGTTTCAGTTATTATTACGCCATCCTCGGGGCGACGTGCCCCGAACTTGAAATCAGCAGGGATTGGTTTAAGGTGATGCCCATCACTTCCCGGTAGTCTGCCGATGAAGCAAAAAATTTCTGAGACATTCCATGAATAAAACCGACGAACTGCGCACCGCGCGCATTGATAGCCTGGTCACACCGGCTGAACTGGCCCGGCTGCATCCCGTTTCCGCCGAGGTGGCGGACCATGTGACGGCCTCCCGTCGCCGCATCGAAAAAATTCTCAATGGTGAAGACAAACGTCTTCTGGTGGTGATTGGCCCCTGCTCCATCCACGACCTCGACGCGGCAATGGATTATGCACAACGCCTTCAGACGCTGCGCGGCACGTATCAGGATCGCCTGGAGATCGTGATGCGTACCTACTTTGAAAAGCCGCGTACCGTCGTGGGCTGGAAAGGATTGATTTCCGATCCCGATCTGAACGGTAGCTACCGGGTGAATCACGGTATTACACTGGCGCGCAAGCTGCTGTTACAGGTTAACGAGCTGGGCGTGCCAACTGCCACCGAATTTCTGGATATGGTGACCGGACAGTTTATTGCCGACCTCATTAGCTGGGGCGCGATTGGCGCACGTACCACCGAAAGCCAGATCCACCGTGAAATGGCGTCGGCGCTTTCCTGCCCGGTGGGCTTCAAAAACGGAACGGACGGCAATACCCGAATTGCCGTAGATGCCATCCGCGCGTCACGCGCCAGCCATATGTTCCTCTCCCCGGATAAAAACGGCCAGATGACCATCTACCAGACCAGCGGCAACCCGTTCGGACATATCATTATGCGTGGCGGTAAAAAACCGAATTACCATGCAGAAGATATTGCCGCCGCCTGCGAAACGCTGGCGGAATTTGACCTGCCGGAGCATCTGGTGGTGGATTTCAGCCACGGCAACTGTCAGAAACAGCACCGCCGCCAGCTGGACGTCTGCGAGGAAGTTTGCCAGCAGATCCGCAGCGGCTCGACCGCCATTGCAGGAATTATGGCGGAGAGTTTTATCAAAGAAGGCACGCAGAAGATCGTCGCCGGACAGCAAATGGTCTACGGCCAGTCGATCACCGACCCGTGCCTGAGCTGGGAAGACAGCGAGCTGCTGCTGGAGATGCTGGCTTCAGCCGTGGACACACGCTTTTAAAATCCTGCCGGGTGACGCTGCGCTTACCCGGCCTACGGTACGTGCCCTTCTCCCTCTCCCCGTGGGAGAGGGTCGGGGTGAGGGCATCAGACCGCACCTCTCCCCCAAATTTGATCCCGTCACACAATTTTCACAAAAACGCTTGCCGTGAATTTGCAGTTTATTGATAATGATTATCATTGTTACATTGATTGTTATTTATAAACATTATGTCACCTACCGATAACAGCGCGGCAACGCCAACAAAAACACACACAGCACCGTCCCCTGCTCCCACCGATCGCCGAATCGACAGCAAAAGCCTGTTGGGTGAGGAGGGACGGGTCATTATCGAGCATGACGGCCAGCACTACCTGCTGCGCCAGACCAATGCCGGAAAACTGATCCTGACTAAATAAACCAGACAACACATTCGCCAGCCACCCAGGTGATCCCCAGGCAGCCAGCGCTTTTCAATTCTTATGGAGAGTTGCTATGCCACACCTGCAATCCGCGTCTTTACGCCCGTCTCTTCTGGCGCTGGCGATTGTCAGCACCCTGCCGGGCGTTACGTTTGCCGCCGCAGACGAGATCACCGTCACCGCCACCGGCAATGCCCGCAGCGCCTTTGAAGCCCCCATGATGGTGAGCGTGATTGACGCCACCGCGCCGGAAAACCAGACCGCCAGCTCCGCCGCCGACCTGCTGCGCAAGGTGCCCGGTCTGACGCTGGACGGCACCGGGCGCACCAACGGTCAGGACGTTAACCTCCGGGGCTATGACCGCCGTGGCGTGCTGATACTGGTGGATGGCGTGCGCCAGGGCACTGATACCGGACACCTGAACAGCACGTTCCTCGATCCGGCGCTGATCAAACGTATTGAAGTAGTACGTGGTCCTTCCGCCTTGCTGTACGGCAGCGGCGCGCTGGGCGGCGTAATTTCGTATGACACCGTCGACGCCAGCGATCTGCTGGATGCAGGTAAAAACAGCGGCTATCGCGTATTTGCTACCGGTGCAACGGGCGATCATAGCATCGGGATGGGTGCCAGCGCCTATGGCCGCACCGATACCCTGGACGGTCTGGTCTCCTGGTCCAGCCGCGATCGCGGCGACATTCGCCAGAGTGACGGCGCGAGGGCGCCAAACGACGAATCCATCAACAATATGCTGGCGAAAGGCAGCTGGAAAATCGATCCGGCGCAGACGCTGAGTGGCTCCCTGCGCTACTACAACAACGACGCGCAGGAGCCGAAAAATCCGCAGACCACGGATGCCAGCAGCAGTAACCCGATGACCGATCGTTCCACCATTCAGCGCGATGCCCAGCTTGGCTACCGCATTGCGCCAGCCGGAAACGACTGGCTGAACGCCGATGCGAAAATTTACTGGTCCGAAGCGCGGATCAACGCCCAGAACATCGACGCCAGCGGCGAGTTCCGTAAGCAGACTACCAAAGGCGGCAAAGTGGAAAACCGCACCCGCCTGTTCAGCGACTCCTTCGCCTCGCACCTGCTGACCTACGGGGGGGAATACTATCGTCAGGAGCAACACCCTGGCGGCGCGACCACCGGCTTCCCGGACGCGAAAATCGACTTCAGCTCCGGCTGGTTGCAGGATGAGATCACCCTGCGCGACCTGCCGGTAACGCTTCTCGGCGGGACGCGTTACGACAACTACCGCGGCAGCAGCGACGGTTACGACGACGTGGATGCGGATAAGTGGTCATCACGCGCCGGGTTAACCGTGAGTCCAGCCGACTGGCTGATGCTGTTCGGCTCTTACGCCCAGGCCTTCCGTGCGCCAACGATGGGCGAGATGTATAACGACTCGAAGCACTTCTCTATCGGCAGCTTCTACACCAACTACTGGGTGCCGAACCCGAACCTGCGTCCGGAAACTAACGAAACCCAGGAGTTCGGTTTTGGGCTACGTTTTGACGATCTGCTGCTCGCCAACGACGCGCTGGAGTTCAAAGCCAGCTACTTCGACACCAAAGCGAAAGATTACATCTCCACTACCGTCGATTTTGCGGCGGCCACCACCATGTCCTATAACGTACCAAATGCCAAAATCTGGGGCTGGGACATGATGGCGACCTACGCGACCAGTTTGTTCAACCTGGACGTGGCCTACAACCGCACGCGCGGGAAAGATACCGACACGGGCGAATACATCTCCAGCATCAACCCGGACACCGTCACCAGCAAGCTGGATATCCCCGTGGCGCAAAGCGGCTTCTCCGTGGGCTGGATCGGCACCTTCGTCGAACGTTCAACGCACATCAGCAGCAGCTACAGCGAGCAGCCTGGCTACGCAGTGAATGATTTCTACGTCAGCTATAAAGGTCAGCAGCAGTTCAAAGGCATCACCACCACCCTCGTGCTGGGGAACGCCTTCGACAAAGCCTACTGGTCACCACAAGGCATCCCGCAGGATGGCCGCAACGGCAAGATCTTCGTCAGTTATCAATGGTAATTCCCTTCGGGGCAACGATTCAGAAGGATAAGATTATGGGTCACTACACACGCTGGCTTGAGCTTAAAGAAGAACATCCGGGTAAGTACGCCCGTGATATCGCCGGATTAATGCACATCAGCGAAGCAGAGCTGGCATTTGCGCGCGTTGGACACGACGCCTGGCGGCTGCGCGGTGAAATCCGTGAGATTCTGGCAGCGCTGGAGTCGGTGGGGGAAACCAAATGCATCTGCCGTAACGAATACGCCGTTCACGAACAGGTCGGGGCGTTTACTAACCAGCACCTCGGCGGCCACGCCGGGCTGGTGCTGAATCCGCGCGCGCTGGATCTGCGTTTGTTCCTCAACCAGTGGGCGAGCGCGTTCCACATAAGTGAAACGACCTCCCGCGGCGAACGTCAGAGCATTCAGTTCTTCGATCATCAGGGCGACGCTTTACTGAAGGTCTACACCACGGATCACACCGACGTTGCCGCCTGGGGCGACGTGCTGACCCGTTTTATCATTGCCGATAACCCCACTCTGGCACTGAAGGCTGTCGATGCCCCTGCGCATTCCGACGGTGCTGATGCAGGCTCGGTGGAGAAAGAGTGGCGCGCCATGACCGATGTGCATCAGTTCTTTAGCTTACTAAAGCGCCATAACCTGAGCCGCCAGCAGGCGTTTCGTCTGGTGAGTGACGATCTGGCCTGTAAGGTGGATAACAGCGCGCTGGCACAGCTGCTGGAGACGGCGCGACAGGACGGAAACGAAATCATGATCTTCGTCGGCAACCGCGGCTGCGTGCAGATCTTCACCGGTGTGGTGGAAAAACTGACGCCCATGAAGGGCTGGCTGAACATCTTCAACCCAACCTTTACCCTGCATCTGCTGGAGGAGACTATCGCCGAGACGTGGGTAACGCGCAAGCCTACGGCGGACGGACACGTTACCAGCCTGGAGCTGTTTGCTGCGGACGGCACTCAGATCGCCCAGCTCTACGGGCAGCGTACCGAAGGCGAGCCTGAGCAGAGCCAGTGGCGCCGCCAGATTGACGCCCTGACGCCAGAAGGGCTGGCCGCATGAAAAACTGGTTCGCCCTGCTCTGCGCCCTGCCGCTGGTCGCCGTCGCCGCGCCGGAGAGAATTGTCGCCCTCGGCGGCGACGTGACGGAGATCGTCTACGCCCTCGGCGCGGAGTCTTCTCTGGTTGCGCGCGACAGTACCAGCCAGTGGCCGCAGGCGACAAATGCGCTGCCTGACGTGGGGTATCTTCGCCAGCTGAATGCGGAGGGAATTTTGTCCGTACGCCCGACGCTGGTGTTGGCAAGCGACCAGGCGCAGCCCTCTCTGGCGCTGAAACAGGTTGAACAGAGCCACGTCCGGGTGGTTACCGTTCCCGGCACGCCTGACCTGCGCGCGATTGACGAAAAAGTACGGGTGATAGCTCAGGCGACGCATCATGAGGCGCAAGGGGAAACCCTGCGCAACTCGCTGCGTCAGGCGCTGGCGGCACTGCCCTCAACACCGCTCAACAAGCGGGTGCTGTTTATCCTCAGCCACGGCGGAATGACCGCAATGGCGGCCGGGCAACAGACCGGCGCGGATGCGGCAATACGCGCCGCCGGGTTGCAGAACGCCATGCAGGGCTTTACCCGCTATCAGCCGCTTTCCCAGGAGGGGGTGATGGCCAGCCAGCCGGATTTGGTGGTGATTTCGCAGGACGGCCTTAACGCGCTGGGCGGCGAAGAAAATCTGTGGAAACTGCCCGGCCTGGCGCAAACGCCAGCGGGACGAAGCAAGCAGGTGCTGGCTATTGATGACATGGCCCTGCTGGGCTTCAGCGTCCGCACGCCGAAAGCCATACAACAGCTGCGTGCCAGAGCGGAGCAACTGCCCTGATGTCCCGGCGCATCACGTTATCGTTATGGCTTCTGGCGGGGTTGCTTACCGTCATGACGTTCATGGCCACCGGTTTTGGGGCGTTACGCCTGCCGGTGAACGTGCTGTGGAGCGGCAGCGATGAGACGCTACGCCAGATCTGGCTTACCATCCGTCTGCCCCGCGTACTGCTGGCGCTGGTGATTGGCGGATCGCTGGCGCTCGCCGGCTGCGTCATGCAGGGGCTGTTCCGCAATCCACTGGCCGACCCGGGCCTGCTCGGGATCAGCAGCGGTGCGGCGCTGGCCGTCGCCCTGTGGGTGGTGCTCCCGCTCTCGCTGCCCGCGCTGGTGATGCTTTACGCCCCTATGCTGGCGGCATTTCTTGGGGCGCTGGCAGCCACTGGCGTGATCTTCCTGCTCAGCAAGCAGCGTGACCCCTCTCTGTCACGTCTGTTGCTGGTGGGTATCGCCATCAATGCCCTGTGCGGTGCGGCAGTGGGTGTGCTTTCGTGGGTCAGCAATGACGCCCAGCTGCGTCAGCTTTCACTCTGGGGAATGGGAAGTCTTGGTCAGGCACAGTGGTCAACGCTGCTCGCCGTGACCTCGCTGATGGTGCCTGCCGTTCTGGCGATCTGGCGTTGTGCCAGCGCATTAAATTTACTGCAACTGGGTGAGGAGGAAGCGCATTACCTTGGCGTGGACGTTGCCCTTGTACAGCGAATATTACTGTTATGCAGCGCCCTGCTGGTCGCTGCGGCTGTCGCCGTCAGCGGCGTGATTGGCTTTGTCGGACTCGTGGTGCCGCACCTGATGCGCATGTGGCTGGGCGCCGATCACCGGGCAACCCTCCCCGGCACGGTACTCGCGGGCGCATTACTGCTGTTGGTGGCGGATACGGTCGCGCGCACCCTGGTCGCTCCGGCAGAAATGCCGGTCGGCCTGCTCACCAGTATCCTTGGCGCTCCCTGGTTCTTATGGCTCATTTTTCGTCGTGGAGAACAGCATGGCTGAACGTTATACGGCTGAAAATCTTACTTTTACCCGATCTGGCCGCACGCTGACAGATAACGTTTCGCTGTCACTGTCGCAGGGAGAGCTGGTTACATTGATCGGCCCCAACGGCGCGGGGAAATCCACGCTGCTGCGGCTGCTGACCGGCTACCTGAAACCCGACAGCGGCGGCTGTTCGCTGGCGGGAAAAGCGCTGGATGAATGGCATCCGCAGACGCTGTCCCGCTATCGGGCAGTGATGCGCCAGCAGTCTCAGCCTGGATTTGACTGGCAGGTGGAGGAGATCGTTGGCATGGGGCGTGCGCCCTGGACGCGTCACCCGGAACCGTCGATTGTGCGTGAGGTGTTGCAGCTGACCGGTTGCCTGCCGCTGGCCGGCAGGCGTTATCATGCCCTCTCCGGCGGCGAGCAGCAGCGCGTCCAGCTCGCCCGCGCGCTGGCGCAGCTGTGGCGTGACGGAACGCCGCGCGGCTGGCTGTTTCTCGACGAACCCACTTCAGCGCTGGATCTCTACCACCAGCAGCATCTGCTGCGCCTGTTGAAATCGCTGACCCGTCAGGGCCATCTTCACGCCTGCGTGGTGCTGCACGATCTCAATCTTGCCGCATTATGGTCGGACCGGATCCTGCTGTTACACAACGGCAGGATTGTTTCTCAGGGCATACCGGAGACGGTTTTGCAGGCCGACGCGCTGGCACACTGGTACGGTGCGCAGGTGCACGTCGGCAGACATCCGGCGCACGCCGCACCGCAGGTTTTTCTCGCCCCTTAGCTTGAGCAGCTCACTTCCAGCCGCTTGCCCCAGTCCGGCGGGCGGCTGACATAGTCATCCTCCCGGTCGGCAAACGGCGTGCGCAGGGCGATATGCAGCCGATGCAGCTCGGTATAATCCCCCTGCTCTGCCTGCTCAATGGCCCGCTGCGCCAGCCAGTTGCGCAACACCATCGCCGGGTTAACCGCCTTCATCCGCGTCTGGCGGGTATCGTCATCAATCTGTTCCTGCTGTAAACGCGTCCGGTAAACGGCAAACCAGTCATCAAACGCCTGACGATCGATGAACTCGTCGCGCAGCGGTGACGCGGCGCTCTGCTGCGCGGTCTGGCTCAGCATACGGAAGGTTCGGGTATAGTCGCTGCCTTCACGCACCATGATGGCAAACAGCCCATTCAACAGCGCGTTATCGCCTTTTTCCTGCGTCATCAGCCCCAGCTTGTTGCGCATTAACACACCATATTCCCGCAGCAGGATCTCCTGATAGCTGTCCAGCGCATCGTTCAGGGCATCGACGTCGATAAACGGCGACAGGCTTTGCGCAAGCCGCTGAAGGTTCCACAGCCCCACCGCAGGCTGGTTGTCGAAACGGTAACGCCCCTGATAGTCCGAATGGTTACAGATGTAACCCGGCTGATAGTCATCAAGGAAGCCGTACGGACCGTAGTCAAACGTCAGCCCTAACAGGGACATGTTGTCGGTATTCATCACCCCGTGGGCAAAGCCGACGGCCTGCCAGCGGGCAATCATTGCGGCAGTGCGCGCGACAATATCACGGAACCAGAGAACATAGCGGTCCGGCTCGTTTTGCAGGTGCGGCCAGTGACGGCGAAGGGCGTAATCGGCAAGCTGGCGGACCTTATCCGGCTCGCGGCGATAGTAGAAGTGTTCAAAATGACCGAAACGCAGATGGCTTTCCGCCACGCGGACCAGCATCGCTCCCTGCTCCATCGTTTCACGGGCCACCGGCGTGTCGCTGGTGACAATGGACAGCGCGCGTGAGGTGGGGATCCCCAGGGCATGCATCGCCTCGGAAGCCAGACCTTCACGGATGGTTGAACGCAGCACCGCGCGGCCATCCCCCATGCGTGAGTACGGGGTTAGCCCTGCCCCTTTCAGGTGCCAGTCGAGCGTTTCGCCATTCGGCAGAAGTTGTTCACCCAGCAGGATGCCGCGGCCATCGCCGAGCTGTCCGGCCCAGACGCCAAACTGATGTCCGCTGTAGACCTGAGCCAGCGGCTTCATGCCCGGGAGCAGCGTTTCGCCGCCCCAGACGCCGGCGCCTTTTTCTGGCTGAAAAAGCGTCGAAGGGATGCCAAGCGAATCCGCTAATGCATCGTTATGCCAGATAAGACGCGCGTTCTGTAATGGCGTTGGCTTAAGCGCGGTGTAAAAGCCGGGTAATTCATCGTGCCAGTGAGCAGTAAAAGACAGGGTCATAAGTCCTCCTGCTTTAAGTGTAGAGGGTTTCCCTGGACGTAAACACGGGCGAAGAAAGGGGTTATTGCTGAACGAGAGTCGTGACCCGCTCTGCCGGAACGGCAGGCCACAGGCTTCCCTGCATTGCACCGAAATTGAAGGGCAGCACGCGTTCTAAGATGCCGTGATCGTCAATTCCCGAGACCATGACCGACTGACAATGCGGCGCGATCTGCCAGAGAATGGCGCGCATAAAAGGCTCAAACGAGAGTGCCGACGCGCGCTGCTGGATAAAGTTTTTATCCAGAATCACCCGTTTGAACAGACCATCATAAACCGGTTTAAGGGAAGATGCCCCTGCACCAAAGTTAGCCAGTACTAAGGGGAAATGGATCGCCATTCTTGCCAGACAGGGATCGTCTTTCCCGTTATTTAAACCTGGATAGTTCTCATTAACAGTAAACTCAAGAAACGGATAACGCTCGAGGATTGAAACAGCGTTCTCATTAGTTAATAAAAACTCAACAATTGCAGGTGTAATATTGATCCATGCAATTAACTGATGCTGAATAAAAAATAGCTTACAGGTATCGAGTAATTGCAGTTTCTCCTGAAACAGCGCTAATTCATCTTCCTTAGAAAGATGTGGGATAACCAGTTCAGTCGGGATCCGTACGTCCGCACCCACGCCAGTAAAGTTAACCAAAATCTCTAAACCTTTAAGCAAACCTGCACTATCACGCGCCGGAAGGAGTAAAAGTTCAGACTGGTAAGCATTATCTAGCGTAATAATCATCGCGCTTGTCCTGCATTAAAGATGAGAGAGAACATCCTGGAGCAATTGCAGGCACAATTCCACTGTCTTGATTTTAATAAGATTAATTTCATTCTTTCCGTATTAATTTTCAGATTTTTCCCTGAATCTAAATTAATTTTATCCTGGTTATTGAATAATAGCCAGTTTTAGATAAAACAGGCACATGCGGACATAAATAATTGGGCAAAAAATTTAACTTTAATCAACCCGCAAGAAAAGCCTGACGTCTATTTTCACCGCCAGGCCCTCCGCACTGCATTTTTATGCAGCGGTTAAATACGTCTGGCCTGCCAGAAATTTTTACGCCAGTAAACATTATCCAGAGAGGAGCGCATCACGCCACGGCTGGTCGAGGCATGAATGAACTGATTATCGGTATCATAGATGCCGACATGAAGGCCGCTTTCACCGGAGCCCGTTTTAAAAAAGACCAGATCGCCGGGCAGGAGCTCGTCTTTATCAATTTCAGTGCCGATTTTCGCCTGCATACGCGTTTCACGCGGAAGCTGGAGGTCAAATTTATCGCGGAAGGTCATCAGTACGAATCCCGAGCAATCCACCCCGCCCCGGCTCATGCCGCCGTAGCGATAAGGTGTGCCGCGCCAGTTGCTGAGCTGATCGTTCAGGCTGGCAATGACCGTAATGGAATCGGAAAGCCGTGGGTTGGGCGGAGGTGCACGATGGCTGCTGCATCCTGCAAGAAAGAGCGCCGCAACAAGGAGAAACCAGAATCGCATTTCAGACGAATCCTCTGCTTTTTTTGTTCTTTCGGTAATTTAGCGTGCATCTATGCAGCTGTGCAAGAAAGGTTATTCCTGCGCCGTGGAAATGAGCATCTTGTGGCCTTCAATATCCAGCCTCCGGAACGACATGTGGTAAGCGCTCGCAAGATTGGCGGCCGTCAGCACGCTGTCGCGCGTTCCGCTGGCAATCAGCTTGCCACGCGCCAGCAACCACACCCGATGCGCGTGGCGCAACGTATGGTTTAAATCATGGCTGCTCATCACGATGGCAATCCCCTTGCGACACAGCGCGCTGAGCAGGGTATCCAGCGCTGCCTGCTGGGCAACGTCCAGCCCACTCATCGGCTCGTCCAGCAGCAGCAACCGCCCGTGAGGATTTCCCGCCGGATGGATCTGAAGGATAACGGCAGCCAGACGCACGCGCTGCCACTCGCCGCCGGAAAGCTGATTTGCCTGCCGGTTGAGCTTATCGTCTAACCCGAGTGCCGCAGCAACCTCGTTGAGCAATCCCACCTGATTTTTATCAGGCAGATGCAGCGTCAGGTAGTGCCAGACGGGCATCGCAAAGGGCGGAACCTGCTGCTGAACCAGATAGCTTCGACGGGAGGCAAGTGTAGCGGGTAGCCAGTCGACGAGCGATTGCCCGAGGAAGGTAATCTCCCCTTCCCCGCTGGTCAGCCCCGCCATACGCGCCAGCAGCGTGCTTTTTCCGGCGCCGTTTGGCCCAACCAGGTGAAGGATTTCACCTGCGTTGACTGCGGCAGTCACAGGCTCAAGACGTCCCTTCCCGGCAACGTCCGTGAGCTGCATCAGCAGCGTCATTATTTCGCCAGCGCCAGCTTGATTGATTCCATCACGATAGGATCTTCAGGCGTCATGTCAGGCGAAAAACGCTGCACGACCTCACCGTCACGGCCAATCAGGAATTTTTCGAAGTTCCACAGAATATCGTCCGGATAGAGCGGCGCGCGGCCTTTACTCGCCATACGCTCATAGAAACCACTCTCTTCAGGCGCAACGGCGGTCGGCGCCGCGGCCACCAGTTTGGCATACAGCGGATGACGATTTTCCCCGTTCACATCAATTTTGCTGAACATCGGGAACGTCACGCCATAGGTTGTGCTGCAAAAGGTCTTAATCTCCTCTTCGCTACCCGGCTCCTGGCCCAGGAACTGGTTGCACGGGAAGCCGAGTACGGTAAAGCCGTCTTTTTCCCAGGCTTTATGAATGTTTTCCAGCTGTTCATACTGCGGCGTAAGGCCACATTTCGACGCCACGTTCACGATGAGCAGCACCTTGCCCTTGTAGCCTTCCAGCGTGGTTTTCTCGCCGTCAATGGTCGTCACTTCGGTATTCAGAATATCAGACTGCATAGCATTCCCTCAGGTTGACTTACAGGTTGTGTTTTAACGTCCAGCTTTTAATAGTAGCCAGATAAAGACCGGCGCGCCCAGCGTTGCGGTCACCACGCCTATGGGCAACTCAGCGGCCGTCAGGGCGAGCCGGGCGATGATATCGGCAATCAGCAGCGTTGCCGCCCCGGCAACCGCCGAGGCCGGGAGCAGGGTTCGGTGGTCCGTAATGCCGCACAGGCGCAGCATATGCGGGATCACCAGCCCAATAAAGCCAATCGCCCCCGCCAGCGCCACGCTTACGCCTACCATCCAGCCAATGGCGATAACCAGCACGTTGCGCCAGAATCCAATCGGCATCCCGAGCTGGCGAGCAGACGTTTCGCCCAGCGCGAGAATATTAAGAGGCTGCGCCTGGAACGCCGTCCACAGGATGACCGGGATCAGGAGCACCATCAGCCACCCCTGACGCCAGTCAACACCCCCAAATCCCCCCATCATCCAGTACATTAACTGGCGCAGATCGAAGGAAGTAGAAAAGTAGACGGCCCAGGTCATCAGCGCACTACAGATGATCCCCAACGCTACCCCGGCAAGCAGCAGCCGACTGGTGGATAAGTGGCGGCGGGCAAAGCGCAGAAGGATAAGGGTTATCAACAGCGCGCCAAGGATGGCGCTGAGGCTAATCCCCCAGCCGGAGAGCTCGCCTCCCCCCAGCATCACGGCGGCGATAAGCCCGACGCCTGCGCCATTTGACACCCCGAGAAGCCCGGGTTCCGCCAGAGGGTTTTCAAATAATGCCTGCATGATCGTGCCGCACAGCGCCAGCGCAGCGCCGACTAAAAGGACAGCCAGCGTCCGCGGCAGGCGGATCTGCCAGACAAAGAGTTGTCCTTCAGGCGTAAACCAGCTTTCCGGCCCCAGCCACCGATCGCCCGCACACAGGCTGACGGTGGTGGCGACAATCAACAGCACCCCGAGCAGACACAGGCGGCGAAGATCGGAGCGGTGCTGGCGGCGGGCAAGATCAAGCATAGACGATAGGTTATCCGGTTGAGATATCATTGATTTTACGGCGGGTTTAGCAAATAGCGCAAAGAAAAAAGGCCGCGTGAGCGGCCTTTTTAGTTAGTTCATATTACTCTGCTTTGGGCGTTGCGTTTTCGACACGGCTTTTTAACTTCTGTCCGGGTCTGAAGGTCACCACGCGGCGGGCTGTAATGGGAATATCTTCCCCCGTCTTCGGGTTACGGCCCGGACGTTGGTTTTTGTCTCGCAAATCAAAATTGCCAAAACCGGAGAGTTTAACCTGCTCACCATTTTCCAGAGCACGACGGATCTCTTCGAAAAACAGCTCTACCAGCTCTTTGGCATCCCGTTTGCTAAGCCCAAGCTTATCAAACAGATATTCTGACATTTCAGCTTTTGTAAGCGCCATAGGTTCAATCCCTCAATGATGCCTGGAATCGCTCTTTTAATGCCTCTACACATTTGGCGACGGTAGCGGCAATCTCCTCTTCTTCGAGTGTACGGCTGGTATCCTGAAGGATAAGGCTAATAGCGAGGCTCTTGAAACCTTCTGCTACGCCCTTGCCGCGGTACACGTCAAATAAGTTTACGCCAACTACCTGATTTACGCCAACTTTCTTACATTCGGCCAAAATATCTGCTGCGGGCACATTTTCAGCGACCACAACCGCGATATCACGGCGGTTTGCCGGGAAGCGGGAGACGTCCTGCGCCTGAGGAATGACGCGGTCTGCAACCGGGTTCCACTCCAGTTCGAATACGATGGTACGGCCATTCAGATCCAGCTTACGTTCCAGTTCCGGGTGAACAACCCCAATGAAACCAACACGTTTGCCGTCTAAATAGATCGCCGCACTCTGACCCGGATGCAGGGCTGGAATCGCTTCTGCGCGGAATTCAATTTCGGATAATTTACCGGTCAGATCGAGAATCGCTTCCAGATCGCCCTTCATATCGTAGAAATCAACCGTCCCTTTTGCCAGGTCCCAGTGCTCTTCAAAGCGGTTACCGCTGATGGCGCCGGCCAGCATGAGATCCTGACGGATGCCTAAATTCGCCTGAGTATCCGGTACAAAGCGCAAACCGCTTTCGAAAATACGCACGCGGTTTTGCTGACGGTTCTGGTTATAAACGATAGTACCCAGCAGCCCCGTCCACAGGGACAGACGCATCGCTGACATCTCGCTGGAAATCGGGCTTGGCAGGATCAGCGCTTCCTGACCCGGGTGGATCAGCTGTTGCAGCTTAGGATCAACGAAGCTGTAGGTGATCACTTCCTGGTAGCCTTTGTCGTTCAGCATGGTTTTCACACGCTTCAGAGACAGATCGGCCTCGCGATGGCTGCCCATCACCAGACCCGCCTGCACCGGCTCGTCAGGGATGTTGTTGTAGCCGTAAACGCGGGCCACTTCTTCCACCAGATCTTCCTCGATCTCCATGTCAAAACGCCAGGACGGCGCAACGGCTTTCCACTCGTCCAGACCCTCAGTAACTTCGCAGCCCAGACGCGTCAGAATGTCGGTCACCTGCGCATCGGCAACGTGGTGACCAATCAGACGATCCAGTTTGCTGCGGCGCAGGGTAATGGTCGCACGCTTCGGCAGCGTCGCTTCGTTGGTCACATCGATAACCGGACCCGCTTCGCCGCCGCAGATGTCGATCAGCAGGCGAGTAGCACGCTCCATCGCTTTGTATTGCAGCGCAGGATCCACGCCACGCTCGTAGCGGTGAGAAGCATCAGTGTGCAGACCGTGACGGCGTGCGCGGCCGGTGATGGAGAGCGGGCTGAAGAACGCGCATTCCAGCAGGACGTTTTGCGTCTCGTCGTTGACGCCAGAGTGCTCGCCGCCGAAGATCCCGCCCATCGCCAGCGCTTTGTTGTGATCGGCAATCACCAGGGTGCCAGCGTTCAGTTTCGCTTCGCTGCCGTCCAGCAGAACCAGGGTTTCGCCCTCTTTCGCCATGCGCACGACGATCCCACCTTCGATACGATCTTTATCAAAGGCGTGCATTGGCTGGCCCAGCTCCAGCAGAACATAGTTGGTGACGTCGACGACCGCATCGATAGAACGGATACCGCAGCGACGCAGTTTCTCTTTCATCCACAGCGGGGTTGGCGCTTTAACGTTAATACCTTTCACCACACGACCGAGGTAGCGTGGGCAGGCCTCAGGCGCGTCTACCTGTATCGGCAGCACGTCACTGATGGTTGCCTCAACCGGAGCGATCTCCGGCACGTTCAGTTCAGTCTGGTTCAGCACGGCCACGTCGCGGGCCACACCGATGATGCCTAAACAGTCAGCACGGTTTGGCGTTACGCTGATTTCGATGGTGTTGTCATCAAGCTTCAGGTATTCGCGGATATCGGTACCAACTGGCGCATCCTGCGGCAGTTCAATAATGCCGGAGTGATCGTCGGAAATACCCAGTTCGGAGAAGGAGCACAGCATGCCTTCAGACGGCTCACCGCGCAGCTTAGCCGCTTTGATTTTGAAATCGCCCGGCAGCACCGCACCGACGGTCGCCACGGCCACTTTCAGGCCCTGACGGCAGTTTGGCGCACCGCAGACGATATCCAGCAGACGGTCACCGCCCACATTGACTTTTGTTACGCGCAGTTTGTCAGCGTTAGGGTGCTGACCGCATTCAACCACTTCACCCACGACCACGCCGGTGAAGGCGCCAGAAACCGGCTCTACACCGTCAACTTCCAGACCCGCCATGGTGATCTGGTTGGAAAGCTCGTCGCTGTCCAGCGTGGTGTTCACCCATTCGCGTAACCACAGTTCACTGAATTTCATTGTTCTGTCCTGCCCTTATTTAAACTGTTTGAGGAAACGCAGATCGTTTTCGAAGAACGCACGTAAGTCGGTTACGCCGTAGCGCAGCATGGTCAGACGCTCCATACCCATACCGAACGCAAAGCCGGAATACACTTCCGGATCGATACCCACGTTGCGCAGCACGTTTGGATGCACCATGCCGCAGCCCAGCACTTCCAGCCATTTGCCGTTTTTACCCATCACGTCAACTTCCGCAGACGGTTCGGTGAACGGGAAGTAGGACGGGCGGAAGCGAACCTGCAAATCTTCCTCAAAGAAGTTGTTCAGGAAATCGTGCAGCGTGCCTTTCAGGTTGGTAAAGCTGATGTTTTTATCAACAATCAGACCTTCCATCTGGTGGAACATTGGGGTGTGGGTCTGATCGTAGTCGTTACGGTATACGCGACCCGGCGCGATGATGCGGATTGGCGGCTCCTGCTCCTTCATGGTGCGGATCTGAACGCCGGAAGTCTGAGTACGCAGCAGACGGGTAGCGTCAAACCAGAAAGTGTCGTGGTCAGCACGTGCCGGATGATGGCCAGGAATGTTCAGGGCATCGAAGTTGTGGTAGTCATCTTCAATTTCCGGGCCAGTCGCCACGGTAAAGCCGAGCTCACCGAAGAAACTTTCAATACGATCGATAGTACGAGTCACCGGATGCAGACCGCCGTTTTCAATACGACGACCCGGCAGAGAAACGTCAATCGTTTCTGCCGCCAGACGCGCATTCAGTACTGCGCTTTCCAGCTCGGCTTTACGCGCGTTCAGCGCCTGCTGTACCTGCTCTTTGGCTTCGTTAATCACTGCACCGGCTGCCGGGCGCTCCTCTGCTGGCAGTTCACGCAGGGTAGTCATCTGAAGGGTCAAATGCCCTTTCTTGCCCAGATATTCGACGCGGACATTGTCTAACGCGGCAACATCTGAGGCCTGGTTAATGGCGGCCGTTGCACTGGCAACCAGCTCTGCGAGATGTGACATGGTTTTCCTCATTATGTCGGTGCAGACACCGAATTGTTGGACGTATTCTCTTAACTTCAGGCACAAAAAAAGCCTCCATCGGGAGGCTTATCTGGCGCTGTTTTTCGTTTCATCTTTCACGCGCTAGCCTCCTGAAGTCAGGTGCTAAAGTAAAAGAAGAAGCGGAAAATAGCAGCATTCATGCTTGCGTTACCTTGTAGGGTAAAAACCGTTAGACCTTATTGAAAAGCCTGCACGGATAAATGTCAATCTTCTGATGGTGTTAAATGAAAAGAGGAGGCAAAGCCCCCTCTCTCAACTGGCTTATGCCAGTGCTGCTTTCGCTTTTTCGACCAGAGCGGTGAACGCTACTTTGTCGAATACTGCGATGTCAGCCAGGATCTTACGGTCGATTTCAACAGAGGCTTTTTTCAGGCCGTTGATGAATTTGCTGTAAGAAATACCGTTCTGACGTGCTGCTGCGTTGATACGCGCAATCCACAGTTGACGGAACTGACGCTTACGCTGACGACGGTCACGGTAAGCGTACTGACCTGCTTTGATAACAGCCTGGAAGGCAACGCGGTATACGCGTGAACGCGCACCGTAGTAGCCTTTAGCTTGTTTCAAAATTTTCTTGTGACGTGCACGTGCAATTACACCACGTTTTACGCGAGCCATGTGTGCTCTCCTGTATCTATTCTAAGTTAAAAAAGTTAAACGTTAACGACTTATGCGTACGGCAGGCACGCAATGACCAGGCCCAGATCGCCTTTAGAAACCATGGCTTTTGGACGCAGGTGACGTTTACGCTTGGTAGCTTTCTTAGTCAGAATGTGACGCAGGTTAGCGTGCTTGTGCTTAAAACCACCTTTACCGGTTTTTTTGAAGCGCTTAGCAGCACCGCGTACGGTCTTAATTTTTGGCATTTTAATAACTTCCACTTCGCATTGTTAAATAAACGAAACATAGGCGAACAAAACCTATGGGGCCCGAAGGCTCCACAGATTTTGCTGCTTGAAGGCCTTACTGTTTCTTCTTAGGAGCGAGCACCATGATCATCTGGCGGCCTTCGATCTTCGTAGGGAAGGATTCGACTACTGCCAGTTCACTCAGATCGTCACGGACGCGGTTAAGCACTTCCATACCAATCTGTTGGTGGGCCATCTCACGACCGCGGAAACGCAGCGTGATCTTGGCCTTATCGCCATCTTCCAGAAAGCGAATCAGGCTGCGGAGTTTTACCTGATAATCGCCATCGTCGGTACCAGGACGGAATTTAATTTCCTTAACCTGGATAACTTTTTGCTTCTTCTTCTGTTCCTTAGAAGACTTACTCTTTTCATAAAGGAACTTGCCGTAGTCCATGATACGACAAACTGGCGGTTCGGCGTTAGGGCTGATTTCAACTAAATCTACTCCAGCTTCTTCAGCCTTTTCGATCGCTTCTCTCAGACTCACAATCCCCAGCTGCTCGCCTTCCAGACCTGTTAAGCGAACTTCCTGGGCGCGAATCTCGCCATTGATACGATTCGGACGTGCCGTTTGAACTCGTTTTCCGCCTTTAATACCTTATTCCTCCAGTTGTTGAAGACTGCGGCTGCGAATCTCTTGTTGCAGCTTCTCAATCACTTCACTTACGTCCAGGCTCCCCAGGTCTTTACCACGGCGGGTGCGAACGGCAACTTTGCCTGCTTCCACCTCTTTATCACCACAGACCAACATATACGGGACACGACGTAAAGTGTGCTCGCGGATTTTAAAGCCAATCTTCTCATTTCTCAAGTCTGCTTTTACGCGAATGCCCGCATTTTGTAGTTTCTGCGTCAATTCTTTAACGTAATCCGCCTGAGAATCGGTAATGTTCATCACCACTACCTGCACTGGCGCAAGCCAGGTTGGGAAGAAGCCCGCGAACTCTTCGGTCAGGATGCCGATGAAGCGCTCCAGTGAACCGAGAATCGCACGGTGAATCATAACCGGCACCTGACGCTCGTTGTCTTCGCCAACATAAGAGGCGCTTAAACGCTGCGGCAGGGAGAAGTCCAGCTGTACCGTTCCGCACTGCCATGCGCGATCGAGGCAGTCATACAGGGTAAATTCAATTTTCGGACCGTAGAATGCGCCCTCGCCCAGCTGGTATTCGAACGGAATACCGTTCTCTTCCAGCGCGACGGCGAGATCCGCCTCTGCGCGATCCCATGTCTCATCGCTGCCGATACGTTTTTCCGGACGCGTTGAGAGTTTGACCACGATCTTCTCGAAGCCAAAGGTGCTGTACATATCGTAGACCATACGAATACAGGCGTTAACTTCTTCACGGACCTGATCTTCAGTACAGAAGATATGCGCATCATCCTGAGTAAAGCCACGAACACGCATCAGACCGTGCAGCGCACCTGATGGCTCGTTACGGTGGCAGCTACCGAATTCCGCCATACGCAGCGGCAGATCGCGGTAGGATTTCAGACCCTGGTTGAAGATCTGAACGTGGCCCGGGCAGTTCATTGGCTTGATGCAGTATTCACGGTTCTCAGACGAAGTGGTGAACATCGCATCTTTGTAGTTGTCCCAGTGGCCGGTTTTTTCCCACAGCACACGGTCCATCATGAACGGGCCTTTCACTTCCTGGTACTGGTACTCTTTCAGCTTGGAGCGCACGAACGTTTCCAGTTCACGGAAGATAGTCCAGCCGTCGTTATGCCAGAACACCATCCCCGGCGCTTCTTCCTGCATATGATACAGGTCAAGCTGCTTACCGATTTTACGGTGGTCACGCTTAGCCGCCTCTTCCAGGCGTTGCAGGTACGCGTTCAGGGCCTTCTTATCGGCCCACGCGGTGCCATAAATACGCTGCAACATTTTGTTGTTGCTGTCGCCACGCCAGTAAGCGCCTGCGATTTTCATCAGTTTGAAGTGATGACAGAAGCGCATGTTCGGCACGTGCGGTCCACGGCACATGTCGACGTATTCCTGGTGATGGTACAAGCCAGGCTTGTCATCATGAGCGATGTTTTCATCAAGAATCGAGACTTTGTAGCTCTCGCCGCGCTTCACGAAGGTTTCACGCGCTTCGTGCCAGCTGACTTTCTTCTTAATGACGTCATAGTTGGTTTCGGCGAGCTCGTGCATTCGTTTCTCGAGCGCGTCGATATCTTCCTGAGTCAGGGTGTGGTCAAGGTCAACGTCGTAGTAGAAACCGTTGTCGATAACCGGGCCGATCGCCATTTTGGTGTTTGGCCACAGCTGCTTAATAGCATGGCCTAACAGGTGCGCACAGGAGTGACGAATGATCTCCAGACCTTCTTCGTCTTTCGCGGTGATGATCGCAAGCGTTGCATCGCTTTCAATCAGATCGGACGCGTCTACCAGCTCACCGTTTACGCGACCTGCGATGGTTGCTTTTGCAAGTCCAGGACCGATATCCAGGGCAACATCCATTGGGCTAACAGCATGGTCGAAATGGCGTTGGCTGCCATCAGGAAGAGTAATTACAGGCATTTTATATCCTTATTTGCAGTGATGCCCCACACATAAGAGCATATACAAAGAAAATAATCGTGATTAAACAGTAGATTACGAAACCATCTGACCAACAATCGTCAAATTGGTTCGTCATCATGCACCTGCCGATTCAGATAAATGCGAATTTACGGCAAGCAGGGTAATGGTAACACTATTGAAAGGGCGAATGCACCTTCTGCGACCGTTTGAACCGTTCATCCTTTTGTCTGCGTTCATGAACTTTTGCTGACGGAGGCTCGCAATCCGAAAGTGCTGAGCTATTCTTGACTTGGTCCTTAAACATCGAAGGGGTATCACATGAATGTATCCAGCAAAACCGTTGTGATATTGAATCTACTTTCCGCTGCTTGCCTGGTATTGATTCTGGCTGACAGATTCCATTGGTTTTAAGCCGAACCGGTGTTCCGGCATAACCTGTTGTCCAGGGTTGAGCGCTTTCTGGCGCAGATTTTGGTAGACTAAGGGTATCAACTGACAAGGATTAGGTTATGCCAACAAAAAGATTTGCCGTGAAGCACTGGAAAATGGTCGTGGTGTTAATTGCTATTTGCGGCGCGATGTTGCTGCTGCGCTGGGCCGCAATGATCTGGGGCTAATATTTTGTCAGCGAAAACGTGCCGTGAATTTACTGAATAAATCTTAACTATCTTTACGATAATTTATGGTCCAAAACCGGTACGTCATAATCCGGTTTTCGACAGGCTGTGACAGCGTATATATTCCGTCACACGTGGCAGTTGAAATATCAGGACCACTCACCCGCCACCAGCTTGTGTACATCAAATGCATCATTCATTGACTGGCCGGTAGACTGAGAGCCAGGGGCAATGTTGGAGCCTGCTTCTACATCCGAGGCTTTAGCGATCCCGATTGGGCTGTTAACGTCACTGGCAGGTTGCGTCATATTATCAGCAGCAAATACGCCAAATGAAAGTGCGGAAAGCACCATCGCTGCTGTAGCGGTTTTGATTTTTTTCATAATTTTATTCTCATACTTATTTAATGCGATATGCCTGAGGCGAGTTTTTCGCCTGTGCCGTAAGTGTAGATCTGGATCACATTCTTGCCTAGTCAAATTATTTATCAATTCGTGTCAAATAAACTGAATAAGCCCTGGCCGGCTAATTATGGAGAAATTATGAAGATGAAACCAGACCCATTATTTTAAAACGCCGTTTAATATAAATAAGCACAGTTTCAGAAAATAAAAAACGGGCCGAGAATAATCCCGGCCCGACGATATTACATTTTATAACCTAAAGAAATCGTGGTTCGGCGATCGGTATGTTCCGGTGCAGAATCAGGTGGTGATGAGTTCCAGGTTACGTTGTACGCCACCTTGAGTCCAAAGTGTTCGTTGATGGCCACGTTCAACGCACTTTCTGAGTTCAGCGTTGTATCTTCAGCACCAAACACCGACACACCCTGGGTGAATTTTGCGTTGTCCGTCATCTGCCATGCATAGGTGCCCGATGCATAACCCAGCGGCTGGGTTTCATCTTCGCCGTTGGTGTACTCGTCGTAACGGACACCCGGACCGAATTCAAAACGCAGGCTGTGCACCGGCCCATTGAGGAACTGACGACCATAACCCGCAGTTACGACATCACGCTGGCGATAGCCGTTGTAGCGGTCAGTCAGCCAACTCGCCTGCCCGAACAGGTAGTCATAATCGGTCATGTTGTATCGGCTACGTCCGCCTACCGCGTATTTCTCCGATGAGCGTTGATCGTTAGCAGAGGTGTTGCTGGCATTTCCCCACAGCGACCAGGCCGTGGTGTTGCCGTACCAGGTCAGGGTGCTGTCTGCGGTCAGGGAGGAGCTTTTCGTATTACCGGATTGCGCCAGATACCCGGCATTCACGTTACCTTCAAAGGGTTTTTTGGCAGTGGAGGGATCGTCCATGACAGTAAAAACGGTATCATCGGCGGTTGCATTCAGTGACGCAAATACGCCACCCGCCAGCATCAGTGCTGCGGGTACTGTCTTCAAAAGCTTCATTTTATTTAAGGAGTCCGTACAACATAAAAAGAGACCGTCACGGTCTCGGAAACTTTCTTGCGGATCAATGACAAGGCGACCATAGAAAGGTAACAAATTATAAAAAGCCGCAAATAACATAGCAATATTTTCTTCTTTCATTTTTTGAATAAGAACGATCCCAAAACGTGTTTTATTTTATATGCCCGGCGCAGGTTATTTGTCAGCATTCATATTTAAAATCATACTGTTATTTACGTTGCCTTCCTGCCAAACGGTGCCAGGCTTAAAAGAACCCATGATAAAAGGAGGTCATGATGGCTTCGATTTATACGCTGACACTCTCCCCTTCCCTCGACTCCGCGACCATGACGCCGCAAATCTACCCGGAAGGTAAGCTGCGCTGTAGCGCGCCGGTGTTTGAGCCGGGCGGCGGCGGCATTAACGTGGCGCGCGCCATTACCCATCTCGGCGGAAAAGCCACCGCCATCTTCCCCGCTGGCGGCGCCACGGGAGAACATCTGGTGGCGTTGCTGGCAGATGAACAGGTTGCCGTAGACACCGTCGACGCTAAAGACTGGACCCGGCAGAACCTGCATGTCCATGTTGAATCCAGCGGCGAGCAATATCGTTTTGTGATGCCGGGGGCGAAATTGAGCGATGATGAGTTTCGTCAACTGGAAGAGAAAGTGCTGACCATTGAAAGCGGCTCATTACTGGTGATCAGCGGCAGCCTGCCGCCGGGCGTCAAAACAGAAAAACTGACGGCGCTGGTTCAGGCGGCGCTCCAGCGCGGCATCCGCTGCATTGTCGATAGCTCGGGCGAAGCCCTGAAGGCGGCGTTAGAACCCGGACAACTTGAACTCGTTAAACCTAACCAGAAAGAGCTCAGTGCCCTGGTTAATCGAGAACTCAGCCAGCCTGATGACGTTCGTACTGCCGCAGAAGAGCTGGTACGTACGGGCAAAGCGCATCGCGTTGTGGTCTCTCTCGGTCCTCAGGGTGCGCTGGCCGTCGACAAGACGGGCTTTGTACAGGTTGTGCCACCGCCGATGAAAAGCCAGAGCACCGTGGGTGCCGGTGACAGTATGGTTGGCGCGATGGTGCTGAAGCTAGCGCAGGGCGCTTCGCTTCTGGAGATGGCACGCTATGGCGTCGCGGCAGGGAGTGCAGCCACCATAAACCAGGGAACGCGTCTGTGTTCGCTTGCGGATACCCAGAAAATTGTCGATTACCTGGCGAGAAGCTGAACCTGCTTCCCCTTCCCATGGAGGGGGAAGTCGCTAAACAGGGCATATCGACTATGCTAAGAAAACTTTCAGGATAACAACGAGGTGAATTATGAGCAGTGGTGATATCACCCGCTACGTCGTAACCGTGAATATTCATGAGGCGTCGCTGACCGAACTTAATGAACTCAACAACGCGTTCACGCGCGCCAATTTTCTGCTCACGTTGACGGACGATGAGGGCAATATCCACGATCTCGGCTCACTGGCATTTGGCCTGATAAGCCCGCTGAGTCAGGAAGAGGTGAAGGCGCTGGCCAGTAGCCTGGTGGAAAGCGTGACTGACAAAGCCACGGAAATTGATGTGGATAGCTGGGAAAACTGGCATAAAAAAGAACAATAAGTGCCCTGTACAAAATTAAACCGCTCAGTTGTGCGTTAGTTCCTGTTTTTTTATAGCCGTTTTGCGCTAACTTTATGATCTGGCAGACAACATGGGAGAGACATCATGTGGCAGGCTATCAGTCATCTTTTAAGTGAGCAGCTGGGTGAAGGTGAAATTGAACTGCGTAACGAACTGCCAGGCGGAGAGATCCATGCCGCATGGCATTTACGTTACGCCGGGCGCGATCTTTTCGTTAAATGTGATGAGCGTGAATTGCTCCCCATTTTTACTGCCGAAGCCGATCAGCTTGAGCTGTTATCGCGCAGTAAAACAGTCACCGTTCCGCAGGTATTAGCCGTCGGCAGCGATCGTGACTATAGCTTTCTGGTGATGAACTATCTTCCCGCGCGCCCTCTGGATGCGCACAACGCCTTTATTCTCGGGCAACAGATCGCCCGTTTGCACCAGTGGAGCGATCAACCTCAGTTCGGGCTCGATTTTGATAACGACCTCTCCACTACCCCACAGCCAAACGCATGGCAGCGCCGTTGGTCGACCTTTTTCGCCGAGCAGCGCATCGGCTGGCAGCTGGAGCTGGCCGCTGAAAAGGGATTAGCGTTCGGCAACATCGACGCGATTGTTGAACACATTCAGCAGCGTCTGGCTTCGCATCAGCCTCAGGCTTCCCTTCTGCACGGAGATTTATGGTCAAACAACTGTGCACTTGGGCCTGATGGTCCCTATATATTTGACCCGGCCTGCTACTGGGGCGACAGAGAATGTGACCTCGCAATGCTGCCGTTGCACTCTGAACAGCCGCCGCAAATTTATGATGGCTATCAGTCTGTCTCGCCGTTACCTGCGGGTTTCCTTGATCGTCAGCCGGTTTATCAGCTGTACACCTTGATAAACCGGGCTATTTTGTTTGGCGGGAGTCATCTGGTGAATGCCCAGCGGGCGCTGGACCGCATTCTGGCGGCATAGCGGGAGGGGGCGGCTTCACGCCCCTTCCCTTAGGATTTACAGGAAGCCAAGCAGCGTAAAGAAGAAATACCCGGCCACAATGATAATGACCGGCAGGATGTAGAGCGGGAAAAACTGCACAAAAATGGTATGACGCGGAACGACAATGCGCGATTCGATCTGCTCGCGGCTCATCCCGTCAGGGCCTTTCGCCTTCTCAAGGATCAGCTGGTCTTCCACCCCTTCGCGCAAAAAGCGGGTCTGGCGACTCATGCGCGCGCCGGAAGCCTGCAACGCCATCGCGATAAATATCAACGCATAGATTATCCAGAAACCGACATTCAGCTGGTGGTGAAAATCCGGCGTGGGCGAGTTGAACCAGAAGACGTTCAGGAACGGGGTGTTAAACCGCATCATCTCAATCATGACGTGCGCAAAATCAAGCATGACGGCATTGATGCCCGGCTGTTTTTCGCTGTGATCGTACATAAATTTGAGTACGGAGATCAGCGTTGAAATCAGGGCGGGAATGAAAATAACCCAACCAGCAATACGTTTTAAGGCCGCGATGCGTCCAGCTTGTTGATACGTCATTAGTTCCTCTTCATAAAGACGCGTTATTTGTGCCTAAGTCTACCTGCTGTCGGTCATTTTCGCCCGCTCTTTGAATGCAATATGCTAAATTGCTTGTGCTTAGCACCGTTTGTCTTACCCCCAAGATAAGGAGATGTTGTAATGTCGACCCCGCGCCAGATACTTGCCGCTATTTTTGACATGGATGGATTGCTGATTGATTCCGAACCCCTGTGGGATCGGGCTGAACTGGACGTGATGGCCAGCCTCGGCGTCGATATCAGTCGTCGTAACGAGCTTCCCGATACCCTGGGGCTGCGCATCGATATGGTGGTTGACCTCTGGTATGCCCACCAGCCATGGGTTGGCCCGGATCGCGACGAAGTAACGGCGCGCATTATCAACCGCGCTATCTCCCTCGTAGAAGAGTATAAGCCGCTGTTACCGGGCGTACGCGACGCTATCGCCCTGTGCAAGGCGCAAGGGCTGAAAGTGGGGCTGGCCTCCGCCTCACCGCTGCATATGCTGGAAAAAGTGCTGACGATGTTCGGGCTGCGCGACAGTTTCGACGCGCTGGCCTCGGCCGAAAAGCTTCCTTACAGCAAGCCACATCCGCAGGTATATATGGACTGCGCCGCGAAACTGGGGCTGGATCCACTTACCTGTGTGGCGCTGGAAGATTCGGTTAACGGCATGGTGGCGTCCAAAGCCGCTCGTATGCGCTCCATTGTTGTGCCGGCTGAAGAAGGCCGACACGATCCCCGTTTTGCCCTCGCGGACGTCAGGCTGACGTCTCTTGAAGAATTGACTGCCCGCCATCTGCGCGGGGAGTAACGCTCTTTCAGGCAGCTTCGGCTGCCTGTCTCGCCAAATCAAAACAACGTTTTACTTTATTTGCTTTTCTCATTCCAGACTCCTATTCTTACGTGCAGAATGACAATAACCTGACTTCTGAGGCGCGTATGATACTGGATGCTTTTACTCTGGCAGGAAAAGTGGCGATGGTGACCGGGTGCGATACCGGTCTGGGGCAAGGTATGGCCATTGCCCTCGCCCAGGCAGGATGCGATATCGTGGGGGTTAACCGCAAGGTTCCTGACGAAACGGCAGCGCGCGTTACGGCGCTGGGACGACGCTTTATCGCGATTCGCGCCGATCTTGGCAAGCAGGAGAGTATTCAGAGCGTGGTGGATACCGCAGTCGCTGAGATGGGCCGCATCGATATTCTGGTTAACAATGCCGGCACCATCCGCCGTGCCGATGCGCTGGAATTTAGCGAGAAGGACTGGGACGAGGTCATCGATCTCAATCTGAAATCGGTCTTTTTCCTCTCTCAGGCAGTGGCGAAACAGTTTATCGCGCAGGGTCAGGGCGGCAAGATTATTAACATTGCCTCCATGCTCTCCTTCCAGGGCGGCATCCGGGTGCCCTCCTATACGGCGTCCAAAAGCGGCGTGCTGGGCCTCACCCGCCTGCTGGCGAACGAATGGGCAACGCTGGGCATTAATGTGAATGCTATTGCGCCGGGTTACATGGCGACCAATAACACCCGGCAGCTTCGCGATGATGAGCAGCGCAGCCAGGCGATCCTCGACCGTATTCCGGCGGGTCGCTGGGGTCTGCCGGAGGATTTACAGGGTCCGGTGGTGTTCCTGGCCTCGTCGGCCTCTGATTACGTTAACGGTCATACCCTCGCCGTAGACGGTGGCTGGCTGGCGCGCTAACCGTGCGTTTGTGACAAAGAGTTACACCGTCACCTCTTTCACACACTGTATAAAAACCCTATACTGTATGAATCGACAGTTTACCGGGTTTTATCATGACGGCGGAAGGCCACCTGCTTTTTTCACTTGCCTGTGCAGTGTTTGCCAAAAACGCTGAACTGACCCCTGTGCTGGCACAGGGGGACTGGTGGCATATTGTCCCTTCCGCCGTGCTGACCTGCCTCCTGCCGGACATAGATCATCCAAAGTCATTCCTTGGCCAGCGGCTGAAGTGGATTTCAAAACCCATCGCCAGAGCCTTTGGCCATCGCGGGTTTACCCACAGCCTGCTGGCCGTATTCGGCCTGCTTACACTCTTCTATTTGAAGGTTCCGGAGAGCTGGATCGTCCCGGCGGATGCCATTCAGGGCATGGTGCTCGGCTACTTAAGCCATATCCTCGCCGATATGCTGACGCCAGCGGGCGTACCGCTGCTCTGGCCCTGCCGCTGGCGTTTCCGTCTGCCAATCCTCGTGCCGCAAAAAGGCAACCAGCTGGAGCGCGTTCTGTGTATGGCGCTGTTTGCGTATGCCGTGTGGATGCCGCAGACATTGCCCGAAAATGGTGCAGTGCGCTGGTCATCGCAAATGATCAACTCGCTACAATTTCAGTTCAATCGTTTTATTAATCACCAGATTGAACATTAAACCGGCAATATAATCACTTTTGTCATAAACCATTCCATATGGATATAAGCGCGACATCACACTTCTGATAACCTTGCGCCAACAGGTTCGGTAAAAACCGACCGTATAATAAATCAGGAGAACGGGGATGAATTTTCCACTCATCGCGAACATTGTTGTGTTCGTCGTATTGCTATTGCTTCTCGCCCAGGCTCGCCACAAACAGTGGAGCCTGGCGAAAAAGGTACTGGTCGGTCTGGTCATGGGCGTGGTGTTTGGCCTGGCCTTACACGCCATTTACGGCTCCGATAGCCCGGTACTGAAAGATTCTATTCAGTGGTTCAACATTGTCGGTAACGGCTATGTACAGCTGCTGCAAATGATCGTTATGCCGCTGGTATTCGCCTCTATTCTGAGCGCCGTAGCCCGCCTGCATAATGCCTCTCAACTGGGTAAAATCAGTTTCCTGACCATTGGTACCCTGCTCTTCACCACGCTGATTGCGGCGCTGGTGGGTGTGCTGGTAACCAATCTGTTTGGCCTGACTGCTGAAGGTCTGGTGCAGGGTAGCGCTGAAACCGCGCGTCTGACGGCGATTGAGACCAACTACGTGGGTAAAGTGGCCGATCTGACCGTTCCGCAGATGGTGCTCTCCTTCATTCCGAAGAACCCGTTCGCTGACCTGACCGGTGCAAGCCCAACCTCCATTATCAGCGTGGTGATCTTCGCGGCATTCCTGGGCGTGGCTGCGCTCAAGCTGCTGAAGGACGATGTGCCGAAAGGCGAGCGCGTTCTGACGGCCATCGATACCTTGCAAAGCTGGGTGATGAAGCTGGTGCGTCTGGTCATGCAGCTGACGCCGTACGGTGTCCTGGCGCTGATGACCAAAGTCGTGGCAGGCTCTAACCTGCAAGACATCATCAAGCTTGGCAGCTTTGTGATCGCCTCTTATCTGGGGCTGGGCATTATGTTTGTGGTGCACGGTATCCTGCTGGGCGTGAACGGCGTTAGCCCGCTGAAATATTTCCGCAAAGTCTGGCCGGTGCTGACCTTCGCCTTCACCAGCCGTTCCAGCGCGGCATCTATCCCGCTGAACGTGGAAGCACAGACCCGTCGTCTGGGCGTACCGGAGTCTATCGCCAGCTTCTCGGCCTCCTTTGGCGCCACCATCGGGCAGAACGGCTGTGCGGGTCTCTACCCGGCGATGCTGGCCGTGATGGTTGCCCCAACCGTGGGGATTAACCCGCTGGATCCGGTCTGGATTGCGACGCTGGTGGGTATCGTGACCATTAGCTCCGCCGGTGTTGCGGGCGTGGGCGGCGGCGCGACCTTCGCTGCGCTGATCGTTCTGCCTGCGCTGGGACTGCCGGTGACGCTGGTTGCCCTGCTGATCTCTGTTGAACCGCTGATCGATATGGGGCGTACCGCCCTGAACGTGAGTGGCTCAATGACCGCCGGTACCCTGACCAGCCAGTGGCTGAAGCAGACCGACAAAACGATTCTCGACAGTGAAGAAGATGCGGAACTGGCCCATCGTTAATCACGGCTGAAATAAAAAAACCGCCTGCGGGCGGTTTTTTTATGGCTGTTATTCTTCAACCTCTTCATCCTGGCGGGTCTGCACAGCCCATCGCTGCGCCGATTCCGGCACCGTAAACGCAGGGGAGCGACGGAAGTGCTCGCCAATCAGCACGAAGGCAACGTATTTACCCCGTAACATCCAGACATCGCGAAAACCATCCACTTTCAGGGCATGGTCAGGCGGCGCGGGTTCAACGCGGGGCACATAGCTAATAACCTGGCGGTTTTGTTGACGAAGAGGTTTCATAAGCGACGGGTTCACTAAAGCAAATTCTTAAAGCAGGAAATTTCTATCATAGCCGATTCTCCCCCCACCCGTCGCGCCTGACGTGAGGCAGATGGCTCCTTTCGCTAATCACTTATCTGAAAACGCTTAGTTCGCCTGCTAATTCATCACATTGTTCTATCCTTAATAGGGTTTTCAGGAACGAACAAAGGAGAATCGTGCAATGTCGAACAATGATAAACCACATCAAGCCCCTATTCATGGCACCGAAGAATCTCAACCGGGAATGGACTCACTCGCCCCTGCGGATGGCTCTCATAAACCGTCGCCGGGCCTGTCCGCGCCGGGCGAGCAACCTACTGCACCGGGAAGCATGAAGTCACCCGATGCGGACAACGAGAAGTTAAAATCTCTCGACCCGCACCGCAAAGGGGGTGAAGGCTATGCGCTGACCACCAATCAGGGCGTGCGCATCGCCGATGACCAGAACTCCCTGCGCGCCGGAACGCGCGGCCCGACGCTGCTGGAAGATTTCATCCTGCGGGAAAAAATCACCCATTTCGACCATGAGCGTATTCCTGAGCGTATCGTTCACGCTCGCGGCTCCGCGGCGCACGGCTATTTCCAGCCGTACAAGAGCCTGAAGGCGATCACGAAGGCGGATTTCCTTTCCGACCCGAACAAAATCACACCGGTATTTGTGCGCTTCTCTACCGTACAGGGCGGCGCGGGTTCGGCCGATACGGTGCGTGATATCCGCGGCTTCGCCACCAAATTCTATACCGAAGAGGGCATTTTCGACCTCGTCGGGAATAACACCCCGGTTTTCTTCATTCAGGATGCGCATAAGTTCCCTGACTTTGTCCATGCGGTAAAACCAGAGCCACACTGGGCCATACCGCAGGGACAAAGTGCGCATGACACCTTCTGGGACTACGTCTCCCTGCAACCGGAAACCCTTCACAACGTGATGTGGGCGATGTCTGACCGGGGGATCCCACGCAGCTATCGCACCATGGAAGGGTTTGGTATTCATACCTTCCGTCTGATTAACGCTGAAGGTAAAGCGACGTTTGTGCGTTTCCACTGGAAACCGGTCGCGGGGAAAGCATCCCTGGTGTGGGATGAAGCACAGAAGCTGACCGGGCGCGATCCGGACTTCCACCGTCGCGAACTGTGGGAATCCATTGAAGCCGGTGATTTCCCGGAATACGAGCTGGGATTACAGCTGATCCCGGAAGAGGACGAGTTCAAATTCGACTTCGACCTGCTCGACCCGACCAAGCTTATTCCTGAAGAGCTGGTGCCGGTTCAGCTGGTGGGCAAAATGGTGCTTAACCGCAACCCGGATAACTTCTTCGCGGAGAATGAGCAGGCTGCGTTCCACCCGGGCCATATTGTGCCGGGGCTGGATTTCACCAACGATCCGCTGCTACAGGGCCGTCTGTTCTCTTACACCGATACGCAGATCAGCCGTCTCGGTGGACCGAACTTCCACGAAATTCCTATCAACCGTCCGACCTGCCCGTACCATAACTTCCAGCGTGACGGGATGCATCGCCAGGATATCGATACCAACCCGGCGAACTACGAGCCAAACTCCATTAACGATAACTGGCCGCGTGAAACCCCGCCGGGGCCAAAACGTGGCGGATTTGAGTCGTATCAGGAGCGCGTGGACGGAACAAAAATTCGCGAGCGCAGCCCGTCATTCGGCGAATATTACGCTCAGCCTCGCCTGTTCTGGAACAGCCAGACCCCAATTGAACAGCAGCACATTATCGGCGGTTTCAGCTTTGAGCTGAGCAAAGTGGTGCGTACCTACATTCGCGAGCGCGTGGTCGACCATCTGGCGCATATTGATATCCAGCTTGCTCAGGGCGTGGCGAATAATCTCGGCATCACGCTGACTGACGAGCAATGCCATGCCGCACCGCCAAAAGACGTGAACGGGCTGAAGAAGGATCCGTCCCTGAGCCTGTACGCGGTACCTGGCGGGTCAATTAAAGGCCGCGTAGTGGCTATCCTGCTGAATGATAAACCGCGCGCCAGCGACGTGCTGGGGATCATGAAGGCGCTCAAAACCCAGGGCGTACATGCCAAACTGCTTTACTCCCGCATGGGTGAAGTGACAGCCGACGATGGCTCTGTCCTGCCAATTGCCGCGACCTTCGCCGGGGCACCGTCGCTGACGGTTGACGCGGTGATTATGCCGTGCGGCGACGTTGAGAGCCTGCTCGGTAACGGTGATGCCGCCTATTATCTGCTGGAAGCCTATAAGCACCTGAAGCCAATCGCCCTGGCAGGCGATGCGCGGAAGTTTAAATCTCTGCTGAAGGTACCGGATCAAGGGGAAGAAGGCATTGTCGAAGGTGATAACATTGACGATGCGTTTATGACCCGGTTGTTTGACCTGCTTGCCGCCCACCGCGTGTGGTCGCGCAGCAGTAAGATTGACCAGATACCGGCGTAAAAAAAAGCCGGGTGGCGCTGCGCTTACCCGGCCTACATTTCGATTGCTTTTGTAGGCCCGGTAAGGCGAAGCCGCCACCGGGCTTTAACTCAAAGATCCCTGAACGTCCCCAGACGATACCCACGCTCGGCAATCGCGTACTTTAGCGACGCCGACGTCAGCACATCCAGTTCTGCCAGACGCGGCCAGCAGTAGGCGCTCTTACGTACGATGTTATCGACAAACGCCGGGTGCGCCATTACCTCAAGCGAGCGCTCCCCTTTTGCGGCGGAGTCATCCAGCACCTTCAGGAACAGCGCTTCGTCGATCTCGTCGCCATAAAATGCGCTGCTGAACCCCTCCGTTGACGTCACCGCGACGTCCGGCAACCCGCGCACCTCACGATCCACGCGCATCGCCACGCCTTTACGTTGCGCAAACTCTGCCACAAGCGGGAAAATCGCCGGGATCATATGCACATGATGATGGCTGTCAATATGGGTAGGCTCGCGGCCAAACACATCCACAAAGCGGTTAAACTGGCAATCCAGCTCGCGGGCAATCTCATCGAGCGGCAGAGCGTCCTGCTCCGCCATTTCCCAAATCCATTTCCCCAGCTGGCCGTCGCGCGTCAGGCCCGGCATTGGCGAAAGGGGCAACCCAAGCGTCAGCACAAAGTGCATGCCCACGCCCAGCTCGGGCAGCTCACGGCTTAACTGCGCCGCATGTTCCACCGCCTCACCGTTGATGAGCGCTGTTGTAGAGGTCACGACGCCCCGGCGACAGGCTTCAATAATGCCGTAGTTCTGCCCTTTTGACAGGCCAAAATCATCGGCATTGACGATCAGCAGGTTTTCCATCGCGCCTCCTCTTAACGGTGTGTGAGTTTCAGTTTCTCAACCGTTGCAGCAAAGTTTGGCAGCCATTTTTCATGCGCCAGGATCATCTCACCCGCGAGTTTTTCAGCGTCACGGTCAGAATGCACCAGCGGGCTGAGGTTCAGCGCCAGCAGCACGTCATTCAGCTCGCCGCTCAGGGCCGCATTGCTCGCCGCCACTTCAAAGCCTTTGATGGTGTGAATCAGGCCCATCACCTTATCGTCGAAATGGGTAATGCGGGGATGCGGTTTTGCACCCTCGCGCCCAAGGATGCAGGTCATCTCAACGGCCCAGTCTGCCGGAATATTGTCGATGTGCCCGTGATGGGGAACGTTTACATAGTGCTCGGCCTGCTTGTCATTGTAAATGGCGTTAATCACTTCACACGCGGCATCCGAATAGTATGCCCCGCCGCGCTGCTCCAGCTCTTTCGGTTTGACGTTCAGGTTCGGATCTTTATACAAATCAAAAAGCTGCTTCTCTACTTTCTGTACAACCTGAGCGCGTGCGCCACCTTTGTAATATTCGCCCATTTCAATGGCCAGCATCTCTTTCTGCTTGAAGTAGTAGAGCAGATACGAGCACGGCAGCAGATTCAGGGAGCGGATCAGCCCTTCGCTGAATGGCAGATCGAAAATGTTTTTCACCGAGGCCGCGGTCAGGCGACCAGAGGCGACGCCGTCGAGCAGTTCCGCAAAGCGCGATTGCCCGTTCACTATCACATCTTTGATAAAGACCATGTGATTCAGGCCGAACAGATCAATGGACAGATCATCGTTATCGGTCAGTTCCAGTACATCGCGGATGAACATCTTCATGCCAATCGGAATATTGCAGACGCCGATAAAGCGTTTGAAACCGGTGTGGCGATAGACTGCCTCGGTGACCATCCCGGCCGGGTTGGTAAAGTTGATCACCCAGGCGTTCGGGCAGATCTCCTCCACGTCTTTAATGATGTCAAAAATGACCGGAATAGTACGCAGGCCTTTAAACAGGCCACCTGCCCCGTTGGTTTCCTGGCCCAGATAACCGTGGCTCAGCGGAATGCGCTCGTCCAGCTCACGCGCCTTCAGCTGGCCGACGCGCAGCTGCGTGGTCACGAAGTCAGCATCTTTCAGTGCCAGGCGGCGATCCAGCGTTTTATGCACGGTTAAGGGCACGCCCGCTTTTTCAACCATGCGTTTGCACAGTTCAAAAATAATATTCAGCTTCTCCTGACCTTCTTCAACATCCACCAGCCATAATTCGCTGACCGGTAATTCATGATACCGTTTCAGGAAACCTTCAAGTAATTCCGGGGTATAGCTGCTGCCGCCACCAATGGTTACGACTTTTAATTTCTGTTGCATAATATCTCCCTTAGCATATCAGGTTAATCGCCTGCAAGGTATAGCGTACTCTTCCCGCTATTTGGGCAAGCCATTACGTCACTGTTCCTGGCGGATAAACCGCCGAAAGTTAATTAATTACCGTTAAATTTTTGCGGTAACTGTTCGGTGTGAATGAAGTCAATTTTTTAAAGGTTTTAATAAACAGGCTGGGGCTGCTGTAACCCGATTCGTAAGCGATATCGGTGACAGAGTAGTTAGTAATTTCCAGCTGTTTTTTGGCAAAGTTAATGCGGATTTCATTAATGATTTGCACAGGCGTTTTACGGTAATAACGCTGCGTGGCGCGCGTCAAATATTCCTGCGATTTACCCGACAGCGCCACCATATTCTCCAGGGCGTTATCGCTGAACTGCCCTTTATCGTGCATCAGCTCCACGGTACTGCGCAGCCACTGAGGAATATCATCCACCACCTGCTGTTCTTCACGGTGATGGCGGAGGCGATTCATGACGTAGAACGTCACGGTTTCAATAAATTCATCAAATTCATTGTCGCGGAAATTCAGCGATGCGATAACCGTTTCAATCCAGGTCATAAACTCATTTTTAACGCGATACACCTGTGACGCCACAAAGCAGAACGGCACCAGCGGCAGATAGTGCTTCTCGAAGAAACGCCTGCTCACCCCTACGTTCAGAATGCGCGTCGCACCAAACTCATAAAAGCTCTGGTGATAAGATCCCATTGGCAGGAAGACGAAATCGCCACGCTCAAGCAGGACGCGCTTACCGTTGATCTCCTGATAGTAGCGGCCGGTCAGAACAATCGTGAACTCGTAGTAGTCATGCTGGTGCAGACCGCTGGCGCTCTCCGTTTTGTTGTAAATCACCACGTGAAAATTTTTGCCATTAAACAGCTGTTGCTCATGTGCGGTTTTGATTTCCATCGTGCTGACCTCCTGCTACTTCAACTGACTTATTGCATCTTCTCGTGAAGCTCGATGAGCTCCGCGACCAGCTCGCGTGCCAGCATGGAGGTCATCAGATGATCCTGCGCATGTACCAGCACCAGACTCACTTTCATCTTCCCTTCGCCTTGGTCGCTTTCGATGAGCTTCGTCTGCACCAGATGCGCTTCGTTTAACGCTGTACGGGACTGCTCCATCATGGTTTTCGCGGCAACGAAGTCGCCCTGCTTAGCCTGCTTAAGCGCCGCATACGCCAGGCTGCGTGCCTGCCCGGAGTTGATGATGAGGCCCATCACCACCTCTTCCAGATCGTTCTCTGCGGTTTCTTCGGCAACGATACTCTCTAAATCTAACATCTTTAAGCTCCTTTCCGCTGGCGCGGGTTGCCCCGCGCCGTGCAATTTTAGAATTTCAGTGCGAGGGCGATATCCTCTTCGCTCTCTTCTTCATCGATAACCGTTGCGGCCTTGTTCGCAATCGCCACGAACGGCATGTAGAGCAGGGTTGCAATCCCGAGGTTGAATATCGCCAGCAGGAAGGCCGCCACGCTACCGTTGGTGTTGAAGAACGCGCCCAGACCAGCCGGCATCGTCCACGGCGCAATGTTGGTCACCGGCGGGATAATGCCCAGGTAGTACGCCGTCAGCGTAATCGCGGCCAGCAGCGGCTGAACCAGGATGAAGGGAATGAACATCACCGGGTTCATGATAATTGGCAGACCAAACAGGATCGGCTCGTTAATCTGGAAGATGCCTGACGGCAGGGCCAGCTTCGCAACCTGACGATGGTCGGCGCGGCGAGAGACAATAAAGACCGCGATGATCAGACCCAACGTCGCCCCGGTACCGCCCAGGAAGATATAGGAGTCAAGCATCGGCTTCGCCCACACATGGAAGGTTTTACCGGCCGCCAGCGCCGCATCGACGGAGCCGTACTGCTGGTAAAGCGCGACGTTTTCCAGTGCCCATGGGGTCATAATACCGCTGTCCAGCGCCGCCAGTGCCAGTGAACCATGCACGCCGAAGAACCACAGCAGGGAGGTAAAGATGACATACGCCCAACCGACCACGCTACCCATCGACGCCAGCGGCGTTGAGATAGAGTCCATAATGATCTGGTGGAAGTTAGTTCCCCAGTGAGAGAGCGCCCAGGCAATAATCCCCATGATGGAGAGAATAATGAAGCCCGGAATCAACGCGGAAAATGAACGAGAAACGGAGGCCGGAACGCTATCCGGCAAGCGGATAACCCAGTTACGGCGAATAATGAAGGTGAACATTTCGGCCACCACCAGCCCGATAATAATACCGGAAATGATGTTTGCCCCACCCAGCCAGTTGGCGCCAACGGCGTAAGCGTCACCCACGCTGTACGGTGTGACGGTCATGAACGCGGCAATGGACAGTAAGCCTGCCGCCAGCGGATCCACTTTACGCTCTTCCGCCAGCGCCATTCCGATAAAGAAAGGCGCCATTAGCGACATAATACCCAACGTACCGTTGTATACGTTGCCGCCAATGGCTTTTAAACCATTAAGGGTTTCAATAGTTGAAGCATCTAACCTAATTCCTAATGAATAAAAAAAGGAACCTTCTCCAAAGCTCAGAAAAACGTTGTTAATTAAAACGAACATTGCCCCGGCTAATGTCAACGGCATTAATTTAATAAAGCCGTTCTTAATGGCATTAACGTGAGGCTGCTTTCCTATTTTAACAGCAAAAGGAAGGAGTACCTTTTCAAGTGAAGCGATGACTTTACTCATAGGAAAATACCCTTAAATGCCGCAACGACCGTTACGGCGTATTGTGTGTGAAATAACTCTTTGACGGGAAAAATAAAAAATTAATTAGCAGCTTTTTTAATCGCCGCAACGGCAGCTTTTAATACACCTAAACCATCAATCTTGCCGTATAAAACGGAATCGATCACTTCGACCGGCTTATTGGGTAGCAGACGCTGAATTTCTGGCAGCATATAAGCGATTTGCGGCCCGAGTAAAATAACGTCTGCTGTCTGGCCCTTCTCGCCCGCCAGCGTTTCCGGAAACGCCTCAATCACCACAGGGACTTCATATTTTTCGGCCTGCGCGCGCATTTTGGAAACCAGCAGCGAAGTGGACATGCCCGCAGAGCAAAACAGATAGATATGTTTCTTTTCCATGATAACTTCCCTCTTGTTTGGCTACCCGCCGTCTCGCTATCACTCGACTCGCTATCCTGGCTGACGGGCAGTGTGCTGAACATTGTTTGTCGTTGAAGTGAGTATACGCAATGGTACAGGGAGGGGATAATTCTGGATAGACTGAAATTGTCTCTCATTGACCTGGCTTGTTGACTACCTTCACATTTCAGGCAAATAATTCGCGCCAAGAAATAAGATTCACGTATGCATAAAAAAACCGGCCTTCCGGCCGGTTTGTTAACGCTCTCAGGCAAGCAGGCTTACTGTGCCTTAGGTGCCTGTGGGTCGGTGTCGTATTCGGCACAGGTCTGGTAACCAGAATTGATCACGTGACCCGTATCATCCAGGGCGACAAAATAGGTCTCTGCCTTACCATCACGTTGACCCAGAATATAGGTCTGGCAGGTACCACGCGCGTGGATCATAGTGACTTCTGAAGAAGGTTTACCGGCAATGGCTGCAACCTGGGAACGCGTCATGCCTTTTTTGACGTCTTTTACCACTGGCTGTGTGAACTGATCTTTAGTGCGATCGTAAGCTGTACACCCTGCCAGCATAGTCAGTACCGCCGCTGCGCTTAAAATTCCTGCTACGTTCTTGTTCATATTCCGTCCTCTTGTTTATCAGCGTGTTAACTAAGCATGGGATAAAAATTACTATTGTTCAACTTTGCGAGTTACGCCAGACGAATTTCGGAAAATTCTAATAAAACAACGGTAAGCTGCTAAATCGCTGTAAAACAGTACACTCAAAACTGTGATCCTTGTCGTTTCCCCGACAAAGGGTTAGTTTTAACAGATCACACTTTCTGTTTGGTTCTGCATAGGGAGGGCGTAATGGCTCTGCAACAAGAAATTATTCAGGCGCTGGGCGCGAAACCTGCGATTGATGCCAATGAAGAGATCCGTCGTAGCGTTGATTTTTTGAAAGCTTACCTGTCTGCACACCCTTTCCTGAAGACGCTGGTGCTGGGCATCAGCGGCGGTCAGGATTCCACTCTGGCCGGTAAGCTGAGCCAGATGGCCATCTCCGAGCTGCGTGACGAGACCGGTGACACCGCGCTGCAATTTATTGCCGTACGTCTTCCGTATGGCGTGCAAGCCGACGAGCAGGACTGTCAGGATGCGATTGCGTTTATTCAGCCGGACCGTGTTCTTACCGTAAACATCAAAGGTTCGGTACTGGCCAGCGAGCAGGCCTTGCGTGAAGCCGGTATTGAACTGAGCGATTTTGTCCGCGGCAACGAGAAAGCCCGTGAGCGCATGAAAGCGCAGTACAGTATCGCAGGGATGACCAAAGGGGTCGTCGTCGGCACTGACCACGCCGCGGAAGCCATCACCGGCTTCTTCACCAAATACGGCGATGGCGGCACGGATATCAACCCCCTCTTCCGCCTGAACAAGCGTCAGGGTAAGCAACTGCTGGCGGCGTTGGGCTGCCCGGAGCACCTGTATAAGAAGGCGCCAACGGCGGACCTGGAGGACGATCGCCCTTCCCTGCCGGATGAAGCGGCGCTGGGCGTTACGTATGACAACATCGATGATTATCTGGAAGGCAAAACGCTCGACGAAGGTACCGCTAAAATTATCGAAGGCTGGTATCTGAAAACCGAGCATAAGCGCCGTCCGCCCATTACGGTGTTTGATGATTTCTGGAAAAAGTAAAAGCAAAACGGTAACTCCGCTTTGCAGGCCGGGTAAGGCGTAGCCGCCACCCGGCTCTTTTTTAACCACCAAACACCTGCTACACTGTATGCCTGAACAGTATATGGAGCAGTATGTGAGCAGGCGTCAATCCGCCCCGCGTCTTGAATTCGAAGCGGCGGCTATCTACGAATATCCCGAGCATCTTCGCCCCTGGCTTGAGGCACTGCCTAAACAGCCTGGCGTCTATTTCTTCCACGGCGACAGCGACACCATGCCGCTCTATATCGGCAAAAGCGTGAATATCCGCAGCCGGGTGATGTCGCACCTGCGTACGCCGGATGAAGCATCGATGCTCAGGCAGTCCCGGCGGATCACCTGGATCGAGACGGCAGGCGAACTGGGCGCGCTTCTGCTCGAAGCCCGGCTCATCAAGGAACAGCAGCCGCTGTTTAACAAACGCCTGCGCCGCAACCGCCAGCTGTGTTCCTTGCAGATTAACGCAGGAAAACCGCAGATCGTTTATGCCCGGGAAGTGGATTTTTCGCATGAACCCAATCTTTACGGTCTGTTTGCCAACAAACGTGCCGCACTGCAAACCCTGCAATCCCTGGCTGATGAATTACAGCTTTGTTACGGCCTGTTAGGACTGGAAGCCACCACCCGCGGTCGCGCCTGTTTCCGCTCCGCGCTGAAACGCTGCGCCGGGGCGTGCTGTGGAAAAGAGAGCGTTGAAGAACATCATGCCCGGTTTATGGCTGGCCTGGCCTCTATCAGCGTTAACTGCTGGCCGTGGGAAGGCGCGGTGGCGCTGAAAGAAACCCGCGATGGGATGACGCACTATCACATCATCCGCAACTGGCTCTGGCTTGGCGCCGTTGAAAATCTGGATGACGCTACCGCCCTGCTGCGCACCCCTGCCGGGTTCGATCAGGATGGTTACAAAATTCTCTGCAAGCCACTGTTAACCGGAAAATATGAGATCATCGTCCTCAATGACCCGGCAGCCAGGTAATTTCACTGAACAGCAGCGACCCCTTCGTTTCCAGTAAACGGAGGGTATGACTGCCCGCTTCCCAGCTGGCGCCCTGATCGGCGGTCAGTAATTTGTCGCCCAGTTGCCAGGCGCCACTTAATACGAAGGCCACCCCACCGCGTGAAGCGAAGGTAGTGAACGTCCGGGTAGCAACGCGCACCTTTGCCTGACAGCAGTCCCGTCGGGTCATGATGTTGAAGTCCATCGACATCTGCCCCTCAGTGAGCACGGCTTTCACCGCCAGATCGCCCGCAAATCGGTAAGGCTGATGATGCTTCAGGGTATGACAAAACGCCCTGCCTGCATCCAGGGTCACCTCGCCGCCCTCCAGCAGCGTAATCACCCGGTCAACGCCCGGGAATGCGGAAAATTCGCCGTTACTGGCGATGGAGGCAATACTGGCCCGCCAGAAAAAATCCCGCGTCGCGGGAGGAAAACAGCAAATCTCACGCGTCTCACCCGCACCATTACGCCAGAGACTGACCGGCATTTTACGGATATCAAAGAATTCCATGACCACTCCTGAAGGACGCACCGTGCGCCAGGGCATTTTCACAGACGTATTATCGGCAGCAGTCAGGCCAGACCTTAGGGATGGGATAAAAGAAAAACCGCCGGTCCTGTCCACAGCGTTTTCGCTTTTGTAGACAGGAGCCCGGCGGTCTTAAGAGAGTGAACCGATTATTCGGTTGGTGCAGGCATTTTACCTTCCGGCGCTGCACGTTCTGTCAGACGCTTCTCAAAATTGGCATTAAATTGCTTTTTCTGTTCCGGCGTCAGAATGTTGTAAATCTTGTTCTGAGTTTCCATGTGGGCCAGCATGCGCGCTTTATGCTGCTCGCCCATTTTGTCGATCTGCGCTTCCGCTTTTGCTTTATCGAAGCTGTCGCTGGCAATGATGTCATGCATTGCGCGGCGCTCTTCCAGCGGAGGACGTTTCATCTGGTCACGCTGGCTTTTCATGATGTCGCGGATCTGCTGCTTCTGCGCATCGGTGAGGTTCAGATCTTTAAACATCATCATCTCATGGTGCATACCCGGCTTGCCTTTATGATGCATCATCATTTTGCCTTCCGTCGGCGCGGCGGTAGTGGTCGCGGTATCGGCGGCGAACGCCATGCTGGTAGCGCCCAGAGCCAGGGTAGAGGCAACAAACAGTGCAGTTAATTTACGCATAATGTCTTTCCTTACTTTCAGTTATTCTTCGGCGCTATGCCGTGTTGACGAGATTAACTTTACGGGGTTTATCGTCAATTAGTCAGAGCAACGGTAAAACAATGAAAGTGTAAAAAACAACTTTTCGCCAATTGTGGAGAAATTAAGGAAAAAGCGTGGAGAGATGAAACAAAAATATTCAACAGGATGATTTTAAAGAGATTATGGAGAAGTATAGCGAAGTGTCGTTTAATAATAAAGCAATTCTCCAGGAATATTCCGCAAACAATACCAGAGCGCTTTTAACGCTAAGAAATTTATTCTTCATTTCCCCTCCGGTCTGCGCGAGGGGAGACGATCAGGGCATTTTTTCCAGCATCAGGCCAGCTCGCAAACCAAACGCGACCGACGGATTAGGAAATAAAACATATTCCGTGGATTTCTGTACCGCATAGCGCGTCTCACCATCTTCCGCCAGCAGGACGCCCTGGCGAAACGGCGTAAAGTTCAGCGTATGGGGCGCCATATGTAGCTGGAAAGCCTCGCTTTGACGCGTGATCTGCTGCACGACCCGATAGCGCACAACGGGTTCCCGGGAGGGTTCCGGCGCAACCCCGGCAAGCAACGCCCGAAGCGCCTGATGCGTAGGGGCAAAACGCGTCAGGTCGTTTTGCCCGAACGGCAGCGCTTTTCCCAGCTCCAGGGTGCAGGATAACGCGCCAACATTCTCGCAGGTGAAGTGGGTAAACGTGCCGCCTGGCGTCTGGTGGAAAACCAGCGCCTCCAGCCCCGCGTCGCCAAGCCAGGTCAGAAACGCCTCATCCCACGGCTGATGACGCTGCGGTAACACGCCAAAACGCACGTGGTACGAGGCGCGAATGGCCGTATGCAGATCGAGGTGCCAGCGCGTTTCCCCCGCCCCGGCAAAAAACGCCGTAACCACCTTCTCCAGCCATTGCGCGCGTGTCGTCTCATCACTCTGTGGAAACTGCGCCCAGCGACCACCAAACATGCGGTTGATGTCGCTCACGAGATACCGTTTATTTTGCGCCAGCGCAGGCGGATTTCCCAGCACCACCAGCAGACGGCAGTGCAGCGTGATCTCAGCGCGAAACAGCGCGCGCAGCAAAAGATCGACAATCTCCACGGGTGCGGTTTCGTTTCCGTGAATGCCGGTCGAAAGCAGCAGCGACAGGTCATATTCCCCCGTCGGCGTCAGTTCAAGCACGCCCCGCCCCAGCCATCGCCAGTGGAACGAGGGGCCTTCCCCCTCGTGCCGCTCCGGTGTCTCTTCGGCCAGCGTCAGCGCCAGTAAGTTTTCCATATCGTCTCCTTAGCGCTGGAACGGATAAACCGATCCCAGTTGCAGGATGGTCGATAATGCATCCAGCGCCTCGCGGCCTTCGCGCAGCAGATGCGGATCAACCAGATCGGCCTGAACTAGACGGTCGCGATAATAGCGGTCCACCCAGTCATTGAGGGTATTGAACAGCGTGTCGTTCATCATTACCGCCGGATTCACGGCCTGCATCTCCTCCGGCGTTAACACCACGCGCAGTCGCAGGCACGCCGGTCCCCCGCCGTTGGCCATACTTTCCCGCAGATCAAACACGCGCAGTTCATCAATCGGGTTATCCGCCTGCACCAGTTCGCTCAGATAGCGCCAGACGCCCTGATGGTTGCGGGACTCCTGCGGCAGCACCAGCATCATGCTGCCATCATCCCGGCTCAGCAGCTGGCTGTTGAACAGATACGTTTCGACCGCATCCTGCACGCTTACCGCCTGCGTGGGCACCTGAATCGGCATAAATCCCGGCACGCGTTCGCGCAGCGTGGCCAGCAACTTTTCCTGATGGGCAAACGCCTGCTCGTGGCAGAACAGCACCTGACGGTTGGAAACGGCAATGACGTCGTTATGAAACACGCCCTGGTCGATCACCTGCGGATTTTGCTGGGCAAAAATCACCTGAGAAGGATTAACCTGGTTCAGCCGCGCAACCGCCTGGCTTGCGGCTAAAGTTTGTCTCGCCGGATAACGAACCGGCGCGGCGTGGCCGCCCTCTTCCCGTCCATAGATAAACAGCTGCAAACCCGGCTCGCCATAGTCGCCGCCCAGACGGTTGTGGTTTGCCGCCCCTTCATCGCCAAACATCGCGACCTGCGGCAGCGCCGAATGCACCTCGAAATGCGCTTCATGATTAAAAATGGCGCGCAGCACGCGCCCGGTGGTCTCCGCTTCGCTGGCGCGGTGGAATTTGTTGTTCAGGTTAGCAACGGTCAGATGCACTTTGCCGTCCAGCGTATCCGCCGACGGCGCAACGGTGGCGGCATTCGCCACCCACATCGAGGAGGCTGAACTGGCCGCCGAAAGCAGGTGTGGCGTCTGCGTGCCTGCTTTTTCCACCACCTGTTCATCCGTACCGCTGAACCCCAGCTGGCGCAGCACGTCCACGTTTGGTCGCTCCTGAGGCGGGATCACCGCCTGCGGGAAACCGGCATCGGACAGCGCCTTCATTTTCAACAGACCCTGCTTCGCCGCCAGCTTCGGGTTCGAGACCTGGAAACGGTGCTTCGTCGAGGCTTCATTACCGAACGACAGCCCGGCATAGTGGTGCGTCAGCCCCACGAGGCCGTCAAAGTTAACCTCACGCGCTTTCATGGGCGTCACCCTCTGTAAAATCCAGCCCCGGATTCAGCGTCTCCGGCAGCGTCAGCGCCGGGGTTTCCAGGCTTGCCATCGGCCACGCGCAGTAATCGGCGGCATACCAGGCGCTGGCGCGATGGTTGCCCGACGCCCCTACGCCACCAAACGGCGCGGTGCTCGCCGCACCGGTCAGCGGTTTGTTCCAGTTCACGATCCCGGCGCGCGCTTCCAGCAGCAGCTGTTCGAATTTCTCGCGATGCGGCGATATCAGGCCGCTCGACAGGCCGTAGCGGGTGTTGTTGGCCATCTCGATCGCCGACTCAAAATCGTCATAGCGCCAGACGCACAGCAGCGGGCCAAAGACCTCTTCATCCGGCACGTTGCTCGTCGCACTCATCTCAATAATCCCCGGCGTCAGCAGCGACGTGCCCGGCTGAACCAGCTTCGGCTCCAGCAGGGTTTTCGCCCCGCGCGCCACGTGCTCCTGCCACGCTTTCAGCACGTTCAGCGCCGCCTGCGCGGAGATCAGCCCGCCGATAAACGGCTGCGGCTCGGCATCCCATTTCGCGGGAACCAGACGCGCGCTCACCTCCACCAGACGCTTCAGGAACGCATCCCCCTGCGCGCCGCGCTTAACCAGCAGGCGGCGGGCGCAGGTGCAGCGCTGTCCGGCGGTAATGAACGCCGACTGAATGGTCAGATGGACCGCGGCATCGATATCATCCGGATCTTCCACAATCAGCGGGTTGTTGCCGCCCATCTCCAGCGCCAGAATTTTTTCCGGCTGCCCCGCCAGCTGACGATGCAGCTGATACCCCGTTCCGGCACTGCCGGTGAACAGCAAACCGTCAATGTCGCTCAGCGCACTCAGCGCCTGACCTGTTTCACGCCCGCCCTGCACCAGATTCAGCACCCCCGGCGGCAGCCCCGCCTGCTCCCAGAGTTTTATGACTGCTTCTCCGGTTAAGGGGGTTAACTCACTCGGCTTGAAGATGACGGTATTCCCCGCCAGCAGCGCAGGCACAATGTGCCCGTTCGGCAGATGTCCGGGGAAGTTATACGGGCCAAACACCGCCAGCACCCCGTGCGGACGGTGGCGCAGCGTGGCGGCGCCGTCTGGCATCTCGGTATGCTGCTCGCCGGTGCGGGTATGGTACGCCTTCACCGATATCGCGATTTTGTTGATCATCGCCGTGACTTCGGTTGTTGCCTCCCAGCGCGGCTTGCTGGTTTCGCAGGCAATGATGCGGGTCAGCTCGGCTTTATTGGCCTCCAGCAGCGCAGCAAATTTCTCAACCAGCGCCTGGCGCTCGGAGAATGGCCGTTTCGCCCATGCCGGAAACGCGCGGCGTGCAGCCTGGCAGGCCTGCTCAACCTGCCCGGCGCTGGCGTCGTTCCCCGACCAGAGCACCTCCTGGCCGACTGGGTTAGTTTTTGTCCGCGCGTCACCTTCGCCCGTTACCCAGTCACCGTTAATCCATAGAGTCATGCTGTTTTCTCCTCAGGGCAGAGCCGCACCAGGCGAACCGTGTCGCCAGCGTTACATTTCAGGGCATCCAGTTGCGCAGCCGTCAGTACCAGACGCTCGCATGTTGGGTTGGTTCGCACCAGCATGGCGCGGAAGTTGGTGTAATTCTCGTTCGAGACCAGGCAGGCTGGCCACTCGCCCGGCGCGGGCTGGCCTTCTGAAACCTCAACCAGGCGGCTTTTACGGATGGCGCGAACGCGGTCAATGTCGCATTCCAGCGTCGGGCCGCCGTCGAAGATGTCGACGTAGTTACGGTAGCGAAATCCCTCTTTCTCCAGCACTGCGCGGGCCGGAGCGGTTTGCGGGTGAACTTCGCCGATCACCGCCTGCGCTTCTGGGGTTAAGAAATGGGTATAAATAGGATGCTTCGGCATCAGCTCGGCGATAAACGCCTTCTGACCGGTACCGCACAGGTAATCCGCCCGGCTAAATTCCATGGAGAAGAAGCGTTCGCCCAGACTCTCCCAGAACGGCGAGTAGCCCGTCTCATCAATCACGCCGCGCATCTCCGCGACCACTTTTTCGTTGAAGCGGTCGCGAAAGGCGGCCATAAACATAAAGCGCGATTTGGAGAGCAGATAACCGTTGCCCTCTTTGCGCCAGTCCGGATCGAGAAACAGGGTGCAGAGTTCGCTGGCGCCGGTATGGTCATTACAGAGGAAGAGCGTCGGCAGCGCGTTGTAAACGTTCAGCTCTTTCGAGGCGTGGACCATCGTGCCGACCCGGTAGTTGTACCACGGATCGTTAAGCCCGACGGCCACCTCGATAGCGCAAATCCCCGCCACGGTTCCCGTGTCGGTATCTTCCAGCACGAACACATAGCCCTGTTCGCTTTTTGGCAACGTCCCCTGCCAGGTTTGCAGGGCGCGCTCAATGCGCGCCGACAGCGTTTTTTCATCGGCAGGCAGCGAGGTTAGCCCGCCCCCTGTCTTACCGGCAAGCTGCATAAGCCCGGCGAGATCGCCGTGCGCAACGGGACGGATGACCATCATGATGACACCCCGGACTTCACCTGTTCGCAGGCCAGCGCAAAACGATCTAAGCCAGTTCTGACCTCTTCCTCGCTGACGATCAGCGCAGGGGCAAACCGCACCACGTTAGCACCGGCAATCAGCACCATTACGCCCTGCTTTGCCGCTTCCTGTGAAATCAGCTTCGCTTTGCCGGCAAACTCAGGGGCAAGCTCACAGCCTATTAACAGCCCCAGACCGCGGATCTCTTTGAACAAGCCGGTCTGGTTATTGATGGCAGTAAGGCGCTCAACAAACCACTGGTGACGCTGCTTCACGCCGTTCAGCACCTCAGGGGTGTTGATGATATCCAGCACCTGTCCGGCGACAGCGGTTGCCAGCGGGTTGCCGCCGTATGTGGTGCCATGGGTGCCCACGGTCATCACGCTGGCGAATTTATCGGTGGTCAGCATCGCCCCCACCGGGAAACCGCCGCCGAGCGCTTTGGCTGTTGAGAGCACATCCGGGGTCACGCCATAGTGCATGTAGGCGTACAGCTCACCCGTGCGGCCCACGCCGGTCTGGACTTCGTCAAAAATCAGGACCGCGTTATGCCGATCGCACAGCTCGCGCAGCCCTTGCAGGAACGCTTTCTGGGCGGGCATGACGCCGCCTTCCCCCTGCATGGGCTCGACAATCACCGCACAGGTGGTGTCGTCAATCAGCTCGCTGGCAGAGTGTAAATCGTTATACGCCGCATGACGGATATCCGGCGGCAGCGGCGCAAAATCCTGAGAATATGAGGGCTGACCACCCGCACTGACGGTAAACAGCGTGCGGCCATGGAAGGCATTTTTAAAGGCTACGATGCCGCTCTTGTGCGCGCCGAATTTATCGTGCGCATATTTTCGCGCCAGCTTTAGCGCCGCTTCGTTCGCTTCCGCGCCGGAGTTACAGAAAAAGACTTTGTCTGCGAAAGTGGCGTCGATCAGCTTCTTCGCCAGACGCAATGCCGGTTCGTTGGTATAACCGTTGCCGGTATGCCAGAATTTCGCTGCCTGGTCATTCAGCGCCTGCCGCAGCGCCGGGTTTGCATGCCCCAGCGCATTCACCGCAATCCCACCCGCAAAGTCGATATACTCTTTGCCCTGCTGATCCCACAGGCGAGAGCCTTCCCCACGTACCGGAATAAAAGCCGCCGGAGCGTATACCGGCATCATCCATTCATCGAAATTTTCACGCGTAACTGACAGAGACATAGCGACCTCATCCGGTAAATAAAAGGTTGTTTAAATGTTAAATAATTGAGTGTTTGCACTGTGAATGTAGATTGCAGCCTTCGTGCCAGCCAGCGATAAAAATGCATAAACGGGTTGGGGTAACACAATATCAATGAGTTACAATATGGAGTTATTCACTGTTAATGCATAAATAGTGAATATTTTTACGACAAGCGGCGCTTTGCCGCATGAAAACAAGAAAGAGTATGCAGAGGCCAAATATAATTCTGGAATTGTGATCGCTCGCGAAATTTATCGGTCCTTTATGCCCTGTTCGAGGGCAAAACGCGCCGAAATGGTGCAAATATTGCACCGTCGGCATTATCTGTCGCAGTAATTGGGCGAAGCGGATAACAGACGACGTAAATTCTGCTACCATCCTTGCACTATTCACCTTGCATTGGCAGCGACTATGAAATTTGTCTCTTTTAATATCAACGGCCTGCGTGCCCGCCCTCACCAGCTTGAAGCGATTGTTGAGCAACATCAGCCAGATGTGATCGGCTTGCAGGAGACAAAAGTTCACGACGATATGTTCCCGCTCGAAGAGGTAGCGAAGCTGGGCTATAACGTTTTTTACCACGGTCAGAAAGGCCACTACGGCGTTGCGCTGCTGACCAAAGATACGCCGGTGTCGGTGCGTCGTGGCTTCCCGGGTGACGATGAAGAGGCGCAACGCCGCATCATCATGGCGGAAATTCCTTCCGCGCTCGGCAATGTGACCGTCATCAACGGCTATTTCCCGCAGGGTGAAAGCCGCGATCATGAAACCAAATTCCCGGCCAAAGCGAAGTTTTATCAGGATCTGCAAAACTACCTGACAACCGAACTCAAAAAAGAAAACCCGGTGCTGATCATGGGCGACATGAATATCAGCCCGACGGATCTGGATATCGGTATTGGCGAAGAGAACCGTAAGCGCTGGCTGCGCACCGGCAAATGCTCTTTCCTGCCGGAGGAGCGCGAGTGGATGGAGCGCCTGCTGGGTTGGGGGCTGGTGGATACTTTCCGCACGGCTAACCCGGCGACGCAGGATCGCTTCTCGTGGTTTGATTATCGCTCTAAAGGCTTCGATGACAACCGGGGCCTGCGTATTGATCTGCTGCTGGCGAGCGCCCCCCTGGCCGAACGCTGCATCGAAACCGGTATCGACTATGACATCCGCAGCATGGAAAAACCGTCCGACCATGCGCCGGTATGGGCAACGTTTAAGCTGTAAACTTCAGTGAATATTAAAAAAATCAGTCTCCTGTGCGCCCTTTTGGGCGCATTTGTTTTGACCGTTGTTTTGCTTCCTCCAGGCATGCTCTCCCTCGACACGCTAAAAATGCACCAGCAAACGTTGATCGATCGTGTGGAGCAGGCGCCTCTTCAGAGCGCGCTGATCTATTTTGCGGTTTACGTTCTGCTCTCCGCGCTGTCGATCCCCGGAGCCGCGCTTCTGACGCTGCTCGGCGGGGCGCTTTTCAGCCTGTGGGAGGCGACGCTGTTGGTGTCATTTGCCTCGACGCTCGGCGCCACGCTTGCCATGCTCGTCAGCCGTTATCTGCTGCGCGACTGGGTGCAGCGGCGCTTTGCCGCACAGATGAGCACGATAGATGCGGGAATGGATCGCGACGGCGCGCGCTACCTTTTTGCCCTGCGCCTGATGCCGTTGTTCCCGTTCTTTCTGGTCAATTTGCTGATGGGGCTAACCCGTCTCAGGGTGCGTCACTACTGGTGGGTCAGCCAGCTTGCAATGCTACCTGCCACCGTCATTTATCTGAACGCCGGACGCGAGCTGGGGAAACTCACCGCGCTGCGCGATATTCTGTCGCCGGGACTGCTGTTCGCCTTTACACTATTAGGGTTATTACCGCTGGTCACTCGCTGGCTGTTTTCCCGTTACATCCCTTCGATTAAAAAGTGAGGCATTATGCGCCGGGTGCGTTTTTGCGCGTTTCTGACGAGTCTGCTGCTGGCAACCTCTGCCTTCGCCGCAGAGAGCTGGCAATCCATTCAGCAACAGGCCACCGGGCAGACCGTCTGGTTTAACGCCTGGGGCGGTGACGAGGCCGTTAACCGCTACCTCGACTGGGTAAGCGGCGAGATGAAAACGCACTACGCCGTCAACCTGAAGATCGTTCATCTGGCCGATGCCGCCGACGCGGTGAAGCGGATCCAGACGGAACATGCCGCAGGACGCAGCAGTAACGGGTCGGTGGATCTACTCTGGGTAAACGGGGAAAACTTCCGCAACCTGAAAGCGGCAAACCTGCTGCTCACCGGCTGGGCGCAAACCCTGCCCAACTGGCGCTACGTCGATACCCGTAAACCGGTAACGGAAGATTTTGCCATCCCGACCGATGGGGCAGAATCCCCGTGGGGCGGCGCGCAATTAACCTTTATCGCCCGTAAAGCGAGTACGCCGACACCACCGGCAGATCCCCACGCGCTGCTGGTATACGCCCGACAGCACCCTGGCAAGGTGAGCTATCCGCGACCGCCGGATTTTACCGGCACGGCGTTTCTTGAGCAGCTACTGCTGGCGCTGACCGCCCATCCGGAGGCGTTAAAAAACGCGCCAGACAGAACCTTTGCGCAGGTCACCGCGCCGCTGTGGGATTACCTTGATACGCTGCACCCCCTGCTGTGGCGCGAAGGGAACGATTTTCCTCCGTCGCCTGCACGAATGGATACGCTGCTGGCCAGCGGCAGTCTGAACCTGTCGCTCACCTTTAACCCCGCCCATGCGATGCAAAAGGTGGCGAGCGGTGAATTACCTGCCGACAGCTACAGTTTCGGCTTTCTCAAAGGCATGATCGGCAACGTCCATTTTGTCGCTATCCCGGCAAACGCCAGCGCGAGCGCAGGCGCGAAGGTAGTGGCCAATTTCCTGCTGTCACCGCAGGCGCAGATCCGCAAAGCCAATCCTGCCGTCTGGGGTGACCCGAGCGTACTGGATGGCGAAAAACTGCCTGCGACAGCGGCAAAACAGCTTCGCGCCTTTACCCCCTCAGACACGCCTGATGTGCTTCCCGAACCGCACGCCGCCTGGGTTAACGCCCTGGAGCAGGAATGGCTTCGCCGCTACGGAACCCGCTAAGCGGGCTGGTCTGGGCGGCAATGGCGGTCATCTATCTGCCCCTGCTTCCCGCCAGCGGCATGCTGCTGGCCCCGGCGTTTTCTCCCGGCAACTGGGCGGCGCTGTTTGCCGACCCGCAGCTGCCGCAGGCGCTGGCCGCCACGCTGGTTTCCACGCTTATCGCGACGCTGGGCTCACTGTTTATCGCCCTGATCCTGCTTGCGCTTCTCTGGCCGGGTGAAGGCTGGCAGCGCCTGAGCACCCGTCTGCCGTGGCTGTTAGCCGTGCCGCACGTCGCCTTCGCCACCAGCGCGCTGCTGCTGTTTGCGGAAGGAGGGCAGTTTTACCGGATCTGTACAGTCTGTTCGCCGCAGCTTGACCGCTACGGTATCGGGCTTGGCCTGACGCTTGCGGTCAAAGAGAGCGCGTTCGTTCTGTGGGCAATTTACGCCGCGCTGCCTGAAAAGCGCCTCGCACAGCAGAAAATTGTCCTGCATACCTTCGGCTACGGACGCATGCAGGCGCTCAACTGGCTCGTCCTCCCGGCCATTGCCCCCGCGCTGGGCGCTGTCATGCTGGCGGTGCTGGCCTGGTCGCTTTCCGTGGTGGATGTGGCGATCGTGCTCGGGCCGGGCAACCCGCCGACGCTGGCGGTGCTGGCCTGGCAGTGGCTCACCCAGGGCGATGCACAACAGCAAACAAAGGGAACGCTGCTGTGTCTGGTGTTGCTCCTGCTGCTGGCGGCGCTTGCCGCGGTGGGATACGGCTTCTGGACGGCATGGCGGCGCGCCCAGCGTGACCCCTCCGGAGTTCGTCGCGCTTCGCATACTGCGCTGCCCGCACGGACGCTGGGCGGGTTACTGCCGCTGTGCGGCGTCCTCTGTGCGCTGGTTCTGCTGATGCTGGCACGCCGGGACGACATCGGCCCCGTCAGCGACAGCCTTTCACTGGGACTGCTGTCCAGCCTGACAGCGCTGGCCATCCTCATGCTCTGGCTTGAGCGGGGACCCCAGCGCGGCGCGGTGTGGGTCTGGCTGCCGCTCGCCCTCCCGGCGCTGCCCCTCGTGTCCGGGCAATATGCCGTGGCGCTGTGGCTGGGCATCGACGGCCAGTACGCTGCGGTGCTCTGGAGCCATATGCTCTGGGTCCTCCCGTGGATGCTCCTGGTGCTGCAACCGGCCTGGCGCAGGCTCGATCCCCGGCTTATCCTCACCGCCAGAACGCTGGGCTGGCGACAGGCGAAAATTTTCTGGTTGGTGAAATGCCCCCTGATGATTCGTCCGGCCCTGCTGGCCTTTGCCACCGGCTTTTCCGTGAGCATGGCCCAGTACATGCCGACCCTCTGGCTGGGAGCGGGACGTTTCACCACCCTGACGACGGAGGCGGTCGCCCTCAGCAGCGGCGGCAGCATTCCGATCCTCGCCAGCCGGGCGCTGGGTCTGTTGCTGTTGACCAGCAGCGTATTTGCCCTTGCCGCGCTGCTCTCCCGGCTCGTGGGCCGTCACAGACAAGGATTACGTTAATGCTGAACGTGAAAAATCTCACCATTGCGCCACTCTTCCGTGAGGTCAACTTCCGCGTCCCGGCGGGGGAGATTGTCACGCTGATGGGGCCCTCCGGGAGCGGGAAATCGACCCTTTTCGCCTGGATGGTGGGGGCGTTATCCGCTGATTTTAAGGCGCACGGCGAGCTGTGGCTGAACGATCGCCGCTGCGATATGCTTCCCGTGGAAACGCGCGGGATCGGCATTCTGTTTCAGGATGCCCTGCTGTTTGACGCCTTCAGCGTGGGGCAAAACCTGATGCTGGCGCTGCCGGCGCACATCGTCGGGCGCGCCCGCCGCAACGCGGTAGAACAGGCCCTGGACACTGCCGGGCTGGCAAACCACTACGCCAGCGATCCGGCGACCCTGTCCGGCGGCGAGCGCGCCCGGGTCAGCCTGTTGCGCGCTCTTCTCGCCCAGCCGCAGGCATTGCTGCTCGACGAGCCGTTCAGTCGACTGGATAAAACGCTGCGCGCCTCATTCCGGGCGTGGGTATTCGAGGTTACTCGCCAGCGCAGGATCCCGGTGGTGCTGGTCACGCATGATGAGGACGATATTCCGCCCGGCGGCGAGGTGATTGAGATTTCTCGCTGGCAATAATGTGCTAACGCAATGTTTTTGGCTTCAGGAGAGACGACAATGCCCCCCTCTTTTAATGACGTCAGGTTTTTCGATGAAACGTGTTTCTCAACTGACCGCGCTGGCCCTGATCTGCGGCCTCGCCTCACTCTCCTCCACGGCGGCTGATATGCCCCACTCCCTCACGCTGGACCAGCTCCAGGCGCAAAACGGCGCGGTAATTGATACGCGCGTCAGTGCGTTCTATAACGGCTGGCCGCAGACCCTGAGCGGAAAGTCCGGGCATGAACCCGCCGCGCTTAATCTCTCTGCCAGCTGGCTTGGGGCAATGAGCGATGAACAGCTCAGCGGCTGGGCAAAACAACATCGGCTTACGCCAGACATGCCGGTCGCGCTCTATGGCAACGATGATGACAACCAGACCGTCAAAGCGCGGCTGGAGAAAGCGGGCTTTACCCACGTCTCCACCCTGAGCGATGCCCTGCAACAATCCGACCGTCTGCAACGTCTGGCACATTTCGAACAGCTGGTTTATCCGCAGTGGATCCGCCAGTTGCAGCAGGGCAAACCCGTTACCGCCGCACCAGCCGGAGAATGGAAGGTGATCGAGGCTGGCTGGGGTGCGCCGAAGCTTTATCTCCTGAGCCACATTCCCGGTGCGGGCTATATCGACACCAATGAAGTGGAAAGCGAACCGCTGTGGAATAAGGTCTCTGACGAAAAGCTGAAAGCGATGCTGGCGAAGCACGGGATCAGTCACGATACCACCGTCATTCTGTACGGTCGCGACGTGTATGCCGCCGCGCGCGTGGCGCAGATCATGCTCTACGCGGGCGTGAAGGATGTGCGAATTCTGGATGGCGGCTGGAAGGCGTGGTCCGACGCCAGCCTGCCCGTTGAGCGCGGAACGCCTGCAAAGGTGAAGCCAGCCCCTGATTTTGGCGCGCCGATCCCGAGCCAGCCCCGGCTGATGGTGGATATGGAGCAGGCCCGGGGAATGCTGCACCGTCAGGACGCCTCGCTGGTGAGCATTCGTTCCTGGCCAGAGTTTATCGGTGAAACCAGCGGCTACAGCTATATCAAGCCAAAAGGTGAGATTGCCGGTGCGCGCTGGGGCCATGCGGGCAGCGACGCGACCCACATGGAAGATTTCCACAATCCGGATGGCACCATGCGCAGCGCCGATGATATTGCCGCCATGTGGAAAACATGGAATATCCTGCCGGAGCAGCACGTTGCGTTTTACTGTGGTACCGGCTGGCGCGCGTCTGAAGCCTTTATGTACGCCCGCGCGATGGGCTGGCAGAACGTTGCCGTCTACGACGGCGGCTGGTACGAATGGAGCAGCCATCCGCAGAACCCGGTCTCCACCGGGGAGCGCGGACCGGAAAGCGCACGCTAGCGGGGAAGTGATTTCAGCGTGATATAACCGCTCCAGATGCGCGTTGTGGTGGTCAGCCAGCACAACGCGCCAAATGTCCAGGCAAACAGCGCGAAATGCGCCGGAAACAGGCAGCACAGCACAAACAGCGCGATGGTCTCCGTTCCTTCCGTTAATCCTCCAATGTAATAAAGCGACTTGTGCGCATAGCCGGGATTGTCGATATCATGCTTCCCCGCCAGCGCGGCAAAGGCCAGGAAGCTGCTGCCCGTCCCCATAAACGCGAACAGCAGCCAGGCGGCGGCGATCGCGTTATCAGCCGGAGCGGCCAGCGCAAAGCCAAACGGCACCAGGGCGTAGAACAGGAAGTCGAGGGCGATATCAAGAAATCCTCCCGCGTCCGTCAGGCCACGGCGACGCGCCAGCGCGCCGTCCAGACCATCCAGCAGCCGGTTCAGCACAATGGCGATCAGCGCCGCCGGATACCAGCCCAGCGCCAGAAACGGTAACGCCAGCACGCCAATCGCAAACCCGGCGAGCGTTAAGCCATCAGGCGTGATAAACGGTCTATCCAGCGCGGCGGCCAGCTGATTTAACCCGGGTTTCAGTCGGGGGTGCAGATGTTTATCCAGCATGCGGTTTACCTTTAAACGTGGCGCACAGCCCCTGAGCCGGGATATCCAGCGCGGCGTTAAAGCGGGCGGAAAGATTCTGAAAGGCAATCAGAGCCGTCATTTCGGTGATGGTCTCTTCCGTAAAGTGGCGCTTCAGCAGACTTTTGATATTTTCATCCACCTGAGGCGGCGTGGCGGTGACCGCTTCCGCATAGGCCAGCGCCGCGCGCTCCTCTTCGCTGAACAGGGTGGAATTTTGCCAGTCGCTGACGGCCTGTACTTTATCCAGCGCCCCGCTCCGCTCGGCCAGACGCAGGCTGTTGGCATCAATACAAAATGCGCAGTGGCAGATCTGCGAGACCCGCGTCATTAGTAGCGATCGCAGAACCGGCGTCAAACGCGCCTTGCGCCGCTCCAGATAGCCGACAAACAGCGCCACCAGCCAGAAAAGACGCGGCATACACCCCCACCAGCGCGTGGGGTTCAGCACCGCGCCGAAGTGTTTTTTCTGCATGGCGGCGATGGGGCTGAGGCTGACGGGAAGGGTTTCCATGGGCGCAACCCAGGCGGATGTCTCTTTCAACTGATTCTCCTGATGACTGGACTCTTTGGAAGGGCACGATAATATGTCGTTTTTCGCTATTAATTATTGACGAACATGCTGAAAACACTCGATGTGGTTGCGGCCATCCTCGAAAAAGAGGGCAAGATTTTGCTGGCGCAGCGTCCCGAACATGCCGATCAGCCAGGAATGTGGGAATTTGCGGGCGGGAAGGTTGAAGCCGGTGAGACCCAGCCGGAAGCGCTGATCCGCGAACTGCGCGAAGAACTCGGCATTGAAGCCGTGCCCGCGCGGTATGTGGCAAGCCACCAGCGGGAGGTGTCGCAGCGGCTGATTCACCTCCACGCCTGGCATGTGCCTGAATTTAGCGGTCAGCTGAAGGCGCATTATCACTCGGCGCTGGTATGGTGCACGCCAGAAGACGCGTTCACGTATGCTTTAGCCCCGGCGGATATACCGCTGCTGGAAGCGTTTATTCTTTTACGCGACGCCAGACCAGCGGATTTGTACTGAGGGTGCGTTCATCACGCTGGCACTGCAACAGCACGCCATCTGCCCTGACTACTGCGCCTTCGGAATAGTTTTGATCCTGATAGATACAGCACTGATTACACGGCTGCGCACGCTGGCCGCCAGCGCTAAAAACCTCTGGCGGCACGTTGACCTCGACATCCGGGCGAATGCGGTCAGCCTGTGCCCCGGCGGACACCATCAAACATAACGCGGCCATTGCGTAACGGTTCATAGACTTTATTTCCTTTGCATCGTTTATATCTATAACGGTCGATCCGGACGGGATCTTTAATTTATCTCGTCATCGCTTTTGGTTATGACGCGCGCCCTGTCATTAATTTCCCTTGCGGAATAAATTTCTGCTTGCCTCTCAAAGCGGTGCGGGTGGTATAGTCAAAAAAACGACACAAAACATCTACGCCACACGCATAAATTATTATAAGAGGTTCTTATATCTATGGATCAGACACGCTCTCTGGAAAGCTTTCTTGCCCATGTTCAGCAGCGCGACCCGCACCAAAGCGAGTTTGCCCAGGCCGTTCGTGAAGTCATGACCACCCTGTGGCCCTTCCTTGAGGAAAATCCGCGTTACCGTCAGATGGCGCTGCTTGAACGTCTGGTAGAGCCGGAGCGCGTCATCCAGTTCCGCGTGGCGTGGGTGGACGACCGCAATCAGGTGCAGGTCAACCGCGCGTGGCGCGTGCAGTTTAACTCCGCCATTGGGCCGTTTAAGGGCGGGATGCGCTTCCACCCCTCGGTGAACCTGTCGATTCTGAAATTCCTCGGCTTCGAGCAGACCTTTAAAAATGCGCTCACTACCCTGCCGATGGGCGGCGGTAAAGGCGGGAGTGATTTCGATCCGAAAGGCAAGAGCGAAGGCGAAGTGATGCGCTTCTGCCAGGCGCTGGTCACTGAGCTCTATCGCCACCTTGGGCCGGACACCGACGTTCCTGCCGGGGATATCGGCGTGGGGGGGCGTGAAGTGGGCTTTATGGCCGGGATGATGAAAAAGCTCTCCAACAACAGCGCCTGCGTCTTTACCGGCAAAGGTCTGTCGTTTGGCGGTAGCCTGATTCGCCCGGAAGCGACGGGTTATGGTCTGGTCTATTTCACCGAAGCGATGCTTAAGCGTCACGGGCTGAGCTTCGAGGGGATGCGCGTGGCGGTCTCCGGCTTCGGCAACGTGGCGCAGTACGCTATCGAGAAAGCGATGGCGTTTGGCGCGCGCGTGGTGACCGCCTCCGATTCCAGCGGTACCGTGGTGGATGAAGCTGGCTTTACGGCAGAAAAACTGGCGCGTCTGTGCGAAATCAAAGCCAGCCGTGACGGTCGGGTAGCGGATTATGCCCGTGAATTTGGCCTGACCTATCTGGAAGGTAAACAGCCGTGGGGCGTGCCGGTGGATATCGCCCTGCCGTGCGCGACGCAAAACGAACTGGACGTGGATGCCGCCCGGACGCTGATTAGCAATGGCGTGAAAGCGGTAGCGGAAGGGGCAAATATGCCCACCACTATTGAAGCGACCGACCTGTTCCTGGACGCGGGCGTGCTGTTTGCGCCAGGCAAGGCGGCGAACGCTGGCGGCGTGGCAACATCCGGTCTGGAAATGGCGCAAAACGCCGCGAGAATGGGCTGGAAGGCAGAGAAAGTGGATGCCCGTCTGCACCACATCATGCTCGATATTCATCACGCCTGCGTGGAGTACGGCGGCGAGGCCTCGCAAACTAACTACGTGCGCGGGGCGAATATCGCCGGGTTCGTGAAGGTGGCCGATGCGATGATCGGACAGGGTGTGATTTAGTTTCGCTGCATTCTCGCCCTTGTAGGCCCGGTAAGCGTTAGCGCCACCGGGCTTTTTTCAGGCCGCAGAGGGGCTTTCGCCGGGTGGCGGCTTCGCCTTACCCGGCCTACGGTTTAAGCGGTTGTATTTTTGGCTGCGCTTTTCTTCTTTTTGAACGGTTTCTTCGCCCCGCCGCCCGGGGCGACCATTCCCCGGAATCGCTTCACTGGCGTACTGCGCGCCTGGTCAATCAGCTGATAAAGCGTCCCTACCAGCGGCTGCATAAAGTCCTGATAACGGCACTGCTTTTCGCTGATCTGCGTCAGCACCGACTCCCAGTGCGCGGTCATGTCCGGCCTGGCGGCCAGCTCCGGCAGCGAATGAATTAGCGCCCGGCCCGGTTCTGTTGAATGGATGTAACGTCCCTTTTTCTCCAGGAAGCCGCGCTTAAAGAGCAGTTCGATGATCCCCGCGCGGGTCGCCTCCGTCCCCAGACCGTCGGTGGCGCGCAGGATCTTCTTCAGATCTTTATCCTGCACAAAACGGGCGATGCCGGTCATGGCCGACAGCAGCGTCGCGTCGGTGAAATGGCGCGGCGGCTGGGTTTGTCGTTCAACCACTTCGCCCTTCTCGCACAGCAGTTCGTCGCCTTTGGCCACGACCGGCAGCGGCGTGCCGTCGTTCTCTTCGTCACGCTCTTTGTTGCCGAGCAGCGTGCGCCAGCCCGCTTCCGCGAGGAAACGCGCTTTGGCGATAAATTTGCCTTTGGCAATCTCCAGTTCAATAACGCACTTGCGGAACACCGCGTCCGGGCAGAACTGCATCAGATACTGACGTGCGATCAGGTTATAGACCTTTGCTTCGTTGTCGGTCAGGTTGACGTTGCTGGTGCGCGCCGTCGGGATTATCGCGTGGTGAGCATCGACTTTTTTATCGTCCCAGCAGCGGTTATGGGTATCCGGGTTTACCGCCGGTTGCGGCAACAGATCCGGCGCATGGACGCCAATGGCATTCATCACCGAGTGGCGTCCGGCGAAGTGTTCTTCCGGCAGATAGCGGCTGTCCGAACGCGGATAGGTGATCAGCTTGTGGGTTTCGTAGAGCTTCTGGCAGATATCGAGCACGTTCTGTGCGCTAAGACCAAAGCGCTTAGCCGCCTCAATCTGCAACGCCGAAAGGGAGAACGGCAGCGGTGCGGGCTCCGTTTCCCGTTTGTCGTTATAGCTGGTGACGATTGCGGGCTGGCCGGTAATGCGGTTGACCACGTGCTCCGCCAGCGGGCGATGCAGCAGCCGTCCCTCTTCGTCCTGATATGACTCACAGGCATCGCTTGGCTGCCAGACGGCGGTAAAGCGTTCGTCTTTCGGCGTGACGATATGCGCTTTGACTTCGAAGAAGTCTTTGGCGACGAAATTTTCGATCTCTTCGTCGCGACGCACCACCAGCCCCAGCACCGGTGTCTGGACACGACCGACGGAGAGTACGCCCTGATAACCCGCGTTGCGCCCGAGAATGGTGTAGGCGCGGGTCATGTTGATCCCGTACAGCCAGTCCGCACGGGCACGCGCCAGCGCGGAGACACACAGGGGAATAAATTCGCTGTTGGCGCGCAGGCGTGAAATGGCCCGCTCTACCGCCTGAGGGTTGAGGTCGTTGATCAGGCAGCGCTGCACCTGCTGGCGCTTTTCCGGCGCCAGCTCCAGGTAGTCCAGCACTTCATCGACCAGCAGTTGCCCTTCCCTGTCCGGGTCACCCGCGTGGACCACTTCCGTCGCCTCATGCAGGAAGCGCTTAATGACGTTGAGCTGTTTGGTGACGGAAGGACGCGGTTGGAGACGCCATTTTTCCGGCACAATCGGTAGATCGTTGAGATTCCAGCGGGCGTAGCGGCTGTCGTAGACATCCGGCTGCGCCTGTTCAAGCAGGTGACCGATACACCAGGTGACCACCTGCCCGTTACCGCATTCGATAAAGCCGTCGCCTTTGCGATGCGGCCTGGGCAGCACATCGGCGATGGCACGCGCCAGACTCGGCTTTTCGGCAATAAACAACCGCATCGAATTAACGGATCTCAATCATCGGTCGACCACCGCGGGCGGTCACCAGCTCACCAATGGCCGTCAGGGTGATGCCAAACTCGGCAGCCGTCGCCTGAACGTCAGCTTCAGCTTCCGGCGTCACCGCCAGCAGCAGGCCGCCGGAGGTTTGCGGATCGCACAGCAGGTTACGCCACGCTTCCGGCATTTCGCCCATTAAATGGCCGTAGCTGGCGAAGTTGCGCTGCGTCCCGCCCGGCACTGCGCCCTGAGCAATGTACTCTTCCACGCCCGGCAGCTTAGGCACATCCTGATACCAGACCTGCGCCTGCACGCCCGCGCCCTGACAGACTTCAGAGAGGTGCCCCAGCAGACCAAAACCGGTCACGTCGGTCATGGCCTTCACGCCGTCGATATTGGCGAATGCCGCACCGGCGAGGTTCATCTGGCACATCACTTCCGTTGCCAGACCGATATGCTCGGGCTTCAGCAGGGATTTCTTCTCGGCAGTGGTCAGTACGCCAATGCCCAGCGGCTTGGTGAGGAACAATTTGCAGCCCGGTTGCGCCGTGCTGTTGCGCTTCACGCGCTCGGTCGGCACCACGCCGGTGACGGCCAGGCCGAAGATCGGCTCCGGCGCATCGATAGAGTGACCACCGGCCAGGACAATACCCGCCTGCTGGCAGGCAAAGCGTCCGCCTTCGATCACGTCGCGGGCAATCTCCGGCGGGAGGGTGTTAATCGGCCAGCCCAGAATGGCGATCGCCATAATCGGTTTACCGCCCATCGCAAAGATATCGCTGATGGCGTTGGTGGCCGCAATGCGCCCGAAGTCGAACGGGTTGTCGACAATCGGCATAAAGAAGTCAGTAGTGCTGATAATGCTGGTGCCGTTACCCAGGTCATAAACCGCTGCATCGTCACGCGTTTCGTTACCGACAAGCAGGTTCGGGTCGACAAACTTCGCCTGTTCACTGTGCAGGATGGTCTCCAGCACTTTCGGGGAAATTTTACAACCGCAACCGGCTCCGTGGCTGTATTGCGTTAAACGAATGGTTTGCTCGCTCATGGACGTCTCCTGTCATCTCAATCGCGCTATGGTAGCGCTCATTCAATAAAGAGGTAAGTATGACTGTCTGAATTCTGCGGCGGATGCTCAGAATCCAGACAGTTTAGCGCGGCTTATCAGAAACGGCTGACGAAAGGCGTGGTGTCTGGCACGCTGATGGTGCTGGAGGCTTTAAGCTGCGGGGTGCCAAGATAGAGGAAGCCGACAATTTTATCGTGCTCACCACAGGCAAAGCCATCACGCACGACCGAACTCTCGGTCAGCGGTCCGGTGCGCCAGATGCCATTGAAGCCCTGCGCGACGGCGGCCATTTGCATCGCCATTACCGCGCAGCCTGCGGACATTTCCTGCTCCCAGACCGGCACCTTATGGTCGGCCTGACATTTCGCCACGACAGCGATGATCATCGGCGCGCGGAATGGCGCACTGCGGGCTTTATCAATCCCCTTCTCATCCTGGCCTGCGGCAACAGCCCCCTGCTCCAGCAGCTGGCTGAAGCGGTCGCGCCCTTCGCCTTCAATGATAAAGAAGTGCCACGGCTGCAATGTGCCATGGTCCGGCGCACGCATTCCGGCACGCAGAATGTTTTCCAGCTGCTCGCCGACGGGTGCCGGTTCGGCCAGGCGGGAAGCGCTACGACGGTTAACAAGCAGTTCAAGTGCGTCCATTGGTTAACTCCTTTCATGAAATTTACTCACAAAATTAACACGACAGCAGAATTTGTTACAGCGTGGCAGGCGATTCCTGCTGACAAGTGGCGGTTGGGTCATTACGATAACCGCACATTACCGTCCCGTGGCGACGGAAACAGTCCTTTTCTGGTTAGGGAGAATACATGCGAACCCTTTGGCGAATCTTTGCCGGTTTCTTTAAATGGACGTGGCGACTGCTCAACTTCGTCCGCAACCTGGTGATGAACATCTTCTTCATCTTCCTGGTCCTGGTATGCGCAGGTATCTGGATGCATATCAGCAACGCAACCCAGTCGCAGCATTCGACGCGCGGCGCGTTGTTACTCGATATCACCGGCGTGATTGTTGATAAGCCATCGACCAGCAACCGTCTGGGCGTGATTGGTCGCCAGCTGTTCGGCGCAACGTCAGACCGTCTTCAGGAAAACTCCCTGTTTGATATCGTCGACACCATCCGTCAGGCTAAAGACGATCGTAACATTACCGGTATCGTGCTGGACCTGAAAGATTTTGCCGGCGCCGATCAGCCGTCAATGCAGTACATCGGTAAAGCGCTGCGCGAATTCCGCGACAGCGGTAAACCGGTTATTGCCATTGGCGACAGCTACACCCAGGGACAATATTATCTGGCGAGCTTTGCCAATAAGATCTGGCTTTCGCCACAGGGCACGGTCGATCTGCATGGCTTTGCCACTAATGGTTTGTACTACAAATCGCTGCTCGACAAGCTGAAGGTCACCACCCACGTCTTCCGCGTCGGGACCTATAAATCCGCCGTGGAGCCGTTTATCCGCGATGATATGTCCCCTGCCGCCCGTGAAGCGGACAGCCGCTGGATTGGCGAGCTGTGGCAGAACTACCTCGGCACCATTGCCGCTAACCGTCAGATTACCGCTGAGCAGGTCTTCCCGGGCGCGCGCGGCGTGCTGGACGGCCTGCGCAAGGTGGACGGCGATACAGCGAAATACGCGCTTGATAACAAACTGGTCGATCAGCTGGGTTCCAGCGCTGAAATTGAAAAAGCGCTGACCAAACAGTTCGGCTGGAGTAAAGAGGATAAAAACTACAGCGCCATCAGCATGTATGACTACGCCGCGAAAAAGCCGGACGACAGCGGTGACAGCATCGCCGTGGTGTTTGCTAACGGGGCCATTATGGATGGCGAAGAAACGCCGGGGAACGTCGGCGGGGACACCACCGCGTCGCAGATCCGCGATGCGCGCCTGGATCCGAAAGTGAAGGCGATTGTCCTGCGGGTGAACAGCCCTGGCGGCAGCGTCAGCGCCTCTGAAGTAATCCGTGCTGAACTGGCCGCCGCGCGCGCCGCAGGCAAGCCGGTAGTGGTCTCGATGGGCGGCATGGCGGCTTCCGGGGGATACTGGATCTCGACGCCAGCCAACTACATTGTGGCTAACCCAAGCACGCTGACCGGCTCGATTGGCATCTTCGGCGTGATCAACACCGTAGAGAACAGCCTGGATTATCTCGGCGTCCACACCGACGGCGTCTCCACCTCGCCGCTGGCGGACGTGTCCGTTACCAAATCCCTGCCGCCTGAGGTGTCTGAGATGATGCAGCTCAGCATTGAGAGTGGCTATAAACGTTTCATCACGCTGGTTGCGGACTCCCGTAAAAAGACGCCCGATCAGATTGACCAGATCGCTCAGGGCCACGTCTGGACCGGCCAGGACGCGAAGAGCAACGGTCTGGTAGACAGTCTGGGTGACTTCGACGACGCCGTGAAGAAAGCGGCGGAGCTGGCGAAGCTCAAGCAGTGGCACGTGGACTATTATCAGGACGAACCGACGTTCTTCGATATGGTCATGGACAGCATGTCCGGCTCCGTCCGTGCCATGCTGCCGGACGCGCTTCAGGCTTATCTGCCGGCGCCGATGGCGACCGCGGCGAAAGCCATGAAAGCGGAGAGCGACAAGCTCGCAGCCTTTAATGATCCACAAAGCCGCTACGCGTTTTGCCTGACCTGTGCGAACGTGCGTTAACAACCGTCCCCTCTTCCCGTGAAGAGGGGATTTTTTCTTTTGAAGAACAAGAACTCATTACCATGCAGAAGAAATCAATTTATGTCGCCTATACCGGCGGTACCATCGGTATGCAGCGCTCAGAAAATGGCTATATCCCGGTTTCCGGCCACTTGCAGCGCCAGCTGGCGCTGATGCCTGAATTCCACCGTCCGGAAATGCCGGACTTTACCATTCACGAATATGAGCCGCTGATGGACTCCTCCGACATGACGCCGGAAGACTGGCAGCATATTGCGGACGATATTAAAGCCCATTACGACCAGTATGACGGCTTCGTGATCCTGCACGGCACCGACACCATGGCGTTCACCGCCTCGGCGCTCTCCTTCATGCTGGAGAACCTGAGCAAGCCCGTCATCGTGACCGGCTCGCAGATCCCGCTGGCGGAACTGCGTTCAGACGGGCAGATCAACCTGCTTAACTCCCTGTACGTGGCCGCTAATTACCCGATCAACGAGGTAACGCTGTTCTTCAACAACCGGCTGTACCGCGGGAACCGTACCACTAAAGCGCACGCTGACGGCTTTGACGCTTTTGCCTCACCTAACCTGCAACCGCTGCTGGAAGCGGGGATCCATATCCGTCGTCTGGGCACGCCGCCCGCGCCAAATACCGCAGGCGAACTGATCGTTCACCCCATCACCCCGCAGCCGATCGGCGTGGTGACGATTTATCCGGGTATTTCCGCCGACGTGGTGCGCAACTTCCTGCGCCAGCCGGTGAAGGCGCTGATCCTGCGCTCTTATGGTGTGGGTAACGCCCCGCAGAACGGTGAGTTCCTGAAAGAGCTTCAGGAGGCGAGCGATCGCGGGATTGTGGTGGTCAACCTCACCCAGTGTATGTCCGGTAAGGTCAATATGGGCGGCTACGCCACCGGTAATGCTCTGGCGCACGCTGGCGTGAACAGTGGTTTCGATATGACCGTTGAGGCAACGCTGACTAAACTTCACTATTTACTGAGTCAGGATCTGGATATTGATTCCATTCGCCGCGCCATGATGCAAAACCTGCGCGGTGAACTGACGCCGGACGAATAAGGAGGTCCCATGAAGCAACGCGCCCTGTTACTGGTCGATTTGCAAAATGATTTCTGTGCGGGCGGTGCACTGGCCGTCGCGGAAGGCGACAGCACCGTAGACGTCGCGAATTCGCTGATTGCGTGGTGCAAGGCTCGTGGTGAAGCGGTGGTGGCGAGTCAGGACTGGCATCCGGCAAACCACGGCAGCTTTGCCAGCCAGCACAACGTTGAGCCTTACAGCCAGGGCGAACTGGACGGGCTGGCGCAAACCTTCTGGCCCGATCACTGCGTGCAGCAGAAGGAAGGCGCTGAGCTGCACCCGCTGCTGAACCAGAAGGCCATCGACGCGGTGTTCCACAAAGGTGAAAACCCAACCATCGACAGCTACAGCGCGTTCTTTGATAACGGTCACCGCCAGAAGACGGCGCTGGACGCGTGGTTACGCCACCATGAGATCACCGAGCTGATTGTGCTGGGCCTGGCGACGGATTACTGCGTGAAGTTCACCGTGCTGGATGCGCTCCAGTTGGGCTACACCGTGAATGTCATTACCGACGGTTGTCGCGGGGTGAATATTCAGCCGCAGGACAGCGCTCAGGCGTTTATGGATATGGCCGCAGAAGGCGCAACGCTGTATACGCTGGCTGACTGGATGGAGACGCAAGCGTAAGCTTTTTTAGCCGGGTGGCTTCGCCTTACCCGGCCTACTTTCTCTGGTTTTGTAGGCCGGGTAAGGCGAAGCCACCCGGCATTTCTTCCCCAATCCCCATAAAGTGAACTCCCTCGCATCACAAGCGAAGCGGCGATGCTATTCTCTTCAGGCTGTTTTTTCGCCACGCCTTTTCTGTGGCGTGGTTATTTTTATTCGGTCAAAGAGGAACTTATATGAAACGTTTGCCCTTGCTGGCAGCATTACCCTTGCTTTGCGCGTCACTGGCTTCCGCCGCGCCCCTGATGTCCGTGGGCTACTTCAATGGCGGTGGCGATGTTACCGCCGGACCGGGTGGCGATATTAAGAAACTGGACGTCCGCCAGATCACCCACCTCAACTACTCGTTTGGTCTGGTCTATAACAACGAGAAAGACGAAACCAACGCCGCGCTGAAAGATCCGGCAAAACTGCATCAAATCTGGTTATCACCTAAGGTGGCATCCGATCTGGCGTTACTTCCTCAGCTTCGTAAACAAAACCCGAACCTGAAAGTCCTGCTTTCCGTTGGCGGCTGGGGCGCGCGTGGTTTTTCTGGCGCAGCGGCAACCAAAGAGAGTCGCGCGGTATTTATTCGCTCCGCGCAGGAGATCGTCAGTAAATACGGCCTGGACGGGATCGACCTGGACTGGGAATATCCGGTCAACGGCGCGTGGGGACTGGTCGAGAGCACCCCTGCCGACCGGGATAATTTCACCGCGCTGTTAAAAGAGATGCGTGACGCGTTTGGTAAGAAAAAGCTGGTCACGATTGCGGTGGGCGCGAATGCGGAAAGTCCGAAAAGCTGGGTGGATGTGAAAGCCATTGCCCCCCTGCTCGATTACATCAACCTGATGACCTACGACATGGCGTACGGTACTCAGTATTTTAACGCGAATCTGTATGACTCCAGCGCCTGGCCAACGGTGGCTGCCGCAGACAAATACAGCGTCGATTTTGTGGTGAATAACTATCTGGCCGCCGGGCTGAAGCCGCAGCAGATGAACCTCGGAATTGGTTTCTATGGGCGCGTGCCGAAGCGCGCCGTTGAACCGGGTATCGACTGGAGCAAACCGGACGCGCAGAACAATCCGGTGACGCAGCCCTACTTCGGGCCGCAGGAACTGGGCCTGTTCAAATCGCTTGGCTATGATCTGACCAAAGATACCTATGTGAAATACAACGATATCGTCCGCAAGCTGCTGAACGATCCGCAGAAACGCTTTACCGAGCACTGGGACGAACAGTCGAAGGTGCCGTGGCTGTCGGTGAAATCCGCCGACGGGAAGGCGCTGTTTGCGATTTCCTATGAGAACCCGCGATCCGTGGCGATCAAAGCGGATTACATTAAGGAGAAAGGTCTGGCTGGCGCCATGTTCTGGGAGTATGGGGCAGACGACGAAAACCAGCTCGCGAAACAGCTGGCGGAGTCGCTTGGGATCCCGCACTAAGATGTAGTGTGCCGGGTGGCGCTAGCGCTTACCCGGCCTACATGGGATCTTTATTTGAAGGTCGCAATCGGCTTCGGCGCGATGCCGAACTCTTCTTTCAGCTCGCGCTTGCTTTTCATCACCATCTGACCGTTAGTGTCGATAGTCATGTGCTGGGCGTCGGTATTATGACGCGCCTGCCACAGCATCACCAGCTGCAAACTGTTCTCTTTTTGCTCAGGTGTGAGCGCCACACCGTCCGGCCATTTTCCCAGCTCAACGGCCGTTACCAGACGCTGATAAACCTCCGGGGTCATACCTGCAATCATGTCATCAATATTCATGATCTCTCCCTTTCAAAGGAATAATTTGCTGAATCGTTTTTTCAACCCTTGGTCTGGTCGCCGTTTTCATCATCGGTAAAGCTCATGGAAGCCGAATTTACGCAGAAACGCTCCCCCGTCGGCTGCGGGCCATCCGGGAAGACATGCCCGAGATGGGCGTCACAGTTCCCGCAGCGAATTTCGGTGCGCACCATGCCGTGCGAGGTGTCCGTCAGGTAGCGGATCGCATCATCGCTGACAGGCTCGTAAAAGCTCGGCCAGCCGCAGCCAGAATCGTACTTCGTCTGGGAGTTAAACAGCGGTGCATCACACACCAGGCAGTGGTAGACGCCTTCCCGTTTATTGTGCAGCAAACGCCCGGAAAACGGCGGTTCTGTGCCGTGATTTTGCGTCACGTAAAACTGCATCTCTGTAAGGTTTTTTTTCAAATCGTCGGGGTTACGTTGGTTCGACATATGCTTACATCTCGCTGTTGAAACAGACATCTTTTAACCCAGATTCTAACAAAACATTAACACCCGCGCGTGCACTTTTGTTCTAAACTTATGTGTCGCGAAAAGGCGGTCAGGCAATTGTGATCAATTTCACATTTTAATCCTGCGAGGCCTTTAAAATTCCGGGCGCAGCCCCCATGTGGTTGCTAGCTCAAAGGGAAAGTGAGGCGAGTCAGTCGCACAAACGTTAGTCACAGGATTGATTTGTCGCAATGATTGACACGATTCCGCTTGACGCTGCGTAAGGTTTTTGTAATTTTACAGGCAACCTTTTATTCACTAACAAATAGCTGGTGGAATATATGACTATCAAAGTAGGTATCAACGGTTTTGGCCGTATCGGCCGTATTGTTTTCCGTGCTGCTCAGAAACGTTCTGACATCGAAATCGTTGGTATCAACGATCTCCTGGACGCTGAATACATGGCGTACATGCTGAAGTACGACTCAACTCACGGTCGTTTCGACGGCACCGTTGAAGTGAAAGACGGCCACCTGGTTGTTAATGGCAAAACCATCCGCGTTACTGCTGAGAAAGACCCAGCTAACCTGAAATGGAACGAAATCGGTGTTGACGTTGTAGCTGAAGCTACCGGTATCTTCCTGACCGACGAAACTGCACGTAAACACATCACTGCGGGTGCGAAGAAAGTTGTTCTGACTGGTCCTTCCAAAGACAACACCCCAATGTTCGTTCGCGGTGCAAACTTCGAAACTTACGCTGGCCAGGACATCGTTTCCAACGCATCCTGCACCACCAACTGCCTGGCACCGCTGGCTAAAGTTATCAACGACAACTTCGGCATCATCGAAGGTCTGATGACTACCGTTCACGCAACCACCGCTACTCAGAAAACCGTTGATGGCCCGTCTCACAAAGACTGGCGCGGCGGCCGTGGCGCGGCTCAGAACATCATCCCATCTTCTACCGGTGCTGCTAAAGCAGTAGGTAAAGTACTGCCAGAACTGAATGGCAAACTGACCGGTATGGCGTTCCGCGTTCCAACTCCTAACGTATCCGTTGTTGACCTGACCGTTCGTCTGGAAAAAGCTGCTTCTTATGAAGAAATTAAGAAAGCAATCAAAGCTGCTTCCGAAGGCCCAATGAAAGGCGTTCTGGGTTACACCGAAGACGACGTTGTATCTACCGATTTCAACGGCGAAGTGTGCACTTCCGTGTTCGATGCTAAAGCAGGTATCGCACTGAACGACAACTTCGTGAAACTGGTTTCCTGGTACGACAACGAAACTGGCTACTCTAACAAAGTACTGGACCTGATCGCTCACATCTCCAAATAAGTTGAGATGAGTGCTTGATCCTAAAAGGCGACTTCGGTCGCCTTTTTTATTGTTTTTAGACAGAGGATTGCTTAATGATTAATAAAATTTTTGCACTTCCGGTAGTCGAACAACTTACCCCTGTGCTCTCCCGCCGTCAGATCGACGGTGCTGATATCATCGTCGTTGATCATCCGCGCGTTAAAGCCTCCGTAGCGCTCAATGGCGCCCACCTGCTCTCCTGGAAACCAGAAGGTGAAGAAGAAGGCCTGTGGCTGAGCGAGGCCACCTCGTTCAAAAAAGGGGCGGCGATCCGCGGCGGCGTACCGATCTGCTGGCCATGGTTTGGCCCGTCAGCGCAGCAGGGTTTACCCTCACACGGTTTCGCCCGTAACCAGCAGTGGACGCTGAAAGCCCACAACGAAGATGATAACGGCGCGGTGTTGACCTTTGAACTCCAGGCGAATGATGAAACGCGTGCCCTGTGGCCACACGAGTTCACCCTGTATGCCCGCTTCAAGCTGGGTAAAACCTGCGAGATTGAACTGGAAGCGCACGGCGAATTTGAAACAACGTCCGCCCTGCACACCTATTTCAACGTAGGCGACATTCAGGCCGTTAAGGTGAGCGGACTTGGCGATACCTTTATCGACAAAGTGGATAACGCGAAAGAAGGCAAGCTGGACGACGGCGTGCAGACTTTCCCGGATCGTACCGACCGCGTGTATCTGCACCCGGAAGCCTGTAGCGTCATCCACGACAGCGCGCTGAACCGCGGTATTGATGTGGTTCATCACCACCACAGCAACGTGGTGGGCTGGAACCCGGGCCCTGCCCTTTCCGTCAGCATGGCGGATATCCCGGATGACGGTTACAAGACCTTCGTGTGTGTGGAAACCGCGTGCGTGACCGCGCCGCAGAAAACCAGCGAAGAAAAACCGTCCCGCTTAGGCCAGACGATCAAGATTGTGAAGCGCTAATATTGTTCAGGCATCATAAAAAACAAACGGGGCGCTAGCGCCCCGTTTTAATGCATCACGTTCTGGTCAGAACTTGTAGGTCACACCCACGGAGAAGATGCCAGACCAGGACTTGTCGACCATCGGGCTGTCTTTCACTTCATCGCTCAGACGAATGTAACGGCCAGTACCGTACACATTCCAGTCACCGAGGAAGTTATACGAGGCGGTGAGTTCCAGGTACGGGTCCCAGCCATCATCCGCGCTGTAGCTCTTCAGACCACTGCGGCGAGACTCCGCTTTAGACACGCCATAGTAGTAGTCGTTGTAATTCTCGCTGCTGTACTGCACACCGATACCCGGCGTCAGCGTCACTGCGCCGTTGGTATAGCGATAAAGCCACGCCAGATCCCAGATGAAGCCGTTGCTGTTGTCCAGGGTATCGCCCGCCAGCGCAGTGCGCAGGAAGCCATACTCGGTATTATGGACGTAAGAAAGCCCCGCCATCAGTGAGCTTCTGCGTTTGTCCAGCTGACGAAGCGCATTGCTGTCGCTGTCGCCTGGTTTAAAGTGCGTTGGATCGTAATAGGCCATGATGGAGAGCTTATCGGCCGTATCGTTCCACAGATAGTAGCCACCGCCCAACCCACGGAACCAGAAGTTATCGCCTTCATAGGTGACAACGGGGACAGGATAAACGTCGCGGTCATACTGCTTGTACGGGCTGTTAATCACGCCAGCACCCGCGCCAACAGTCCACTGGCTCTCAGCCTGTACGGTGCTCGCTGCGGTAGCGGCAAGGATGCCCAATGCCAGAAGTTTGAGTTTGGTCACAATCCATTCTTTCCTGTAGTCAAATAATCAGCGGGTGAAGTGTAACCGCCATTCCCGTACATCCCAAAATTTTTTGCGCGCTAATCCGTTTGATTAACCCGTTATTTTTCATTTTTCAGATGACATCCCGCTTTCATTTATGTGACCGATAAATGAAAAACCCGCTTTTCGCTTATAACCGCAGTGGAAATTTTTGGATGAGTTATTGATATGTCATTGAAAGTAGATTTTATCCGTATGCAAGTTTTGCAATTGCCATCTACGCTTTAATTTAAGAAGAGGTTTTGCTGAACACCCTGAGGTTCATAGCCTTCGACCTGGCACACAGGTTGCTGCTCTGGCAGTGAGGTGCGAAAAATTCTCTTCCGGGAGCCTCCACTACTCATACGAACGGCTCTTATCCTGTGCTAAAAAACGAAAGGACGGCATGCCATGAATATATTCGATCACTATCGCCAGCGCTACGAAGCTGCCAAGGACGAAGAGTTCACACTGCAGGAGTTTCTTACCATTTGTCGGCAAGATCGCAGTGCCTATGCCAATGCGGCAGAACGGCTATTGATGGCTATTGGTGAGCCAAACATGGTTGATACTGCCCTGGAGCCACGGCTTTCCCGTCTATTTTCGAATCGGGTGGTCGCCCGATACCCGGCGTTTGAAGAGTTCTATGGCATGGAAGACGCCATTGAGCAGATCGTCTCCTACCTGAAGCATGCCGCTCAGGGGCTGGAAGAGAAGAAACAGATCCTTTACCTGCTGGGTCCTGTCGGTGGGGGTAAATCCTCCCTGGCTGAACGGCTGAAAGCGCTGATGCAGCGCGTGCCGATCTATGTGCTGAGCGCCAACGGCGAACGCAGCCCGGTCAATGACCATCCGCTGTGCCTGTTTAATCCGCAAGAGGATGCGCAAATTCTGGAAAAAGAGTTTGGCATTCCGCATCGCTATCTCGGTACGATCATGTCGCCGTGGGCGGCAAAACGTCTGCACGAGTTTGGCGGGGACATCACCAAGTTCCGCGTCGTGAAAGTGTGGCCGTCTATCCTCGAGCAGATCGCCATCGCTAAAACTGAACCCGGTGACGAGAACAACCAGGATATCTCGGCGCTGGTGGGTAAAGTCGATATCCGTAAGCTGGAGCATCACGCGCAAAACGACCCGGATGCCTACGGTTATTCCGGTGCGCTGTGCCGCGCCAACCAGGGGATTATGGAATTTGTCGAGATGTTTAAAGCACCGATCAAAGTGCTGCATCCGCTACTGACCGCCACCCAGGAAGGGAACTACAACGGGACAGAAGGTATTTCCGCCCTGCCGTTTAACGGGATTATCCTTGCCCACTCTAACGAATCTGAATGGGTGACCTTCCGTAACAATAAAAACAATGAGGCATTCCTTGACCGTGTGTACATCGTCAAAGTGCCATATTGCCTGCGGATCTCCGAGGAGATCAAGATTTACGAAAAACTGCTCAACCACAGTGAGCTGGTCCATGCCCCTTGCGCACCGGGAACGCTGGAAACGCTGTCGCGCTTCTCGATCCTGTCGCGCCTGAAAGAGCCGGAAAATTCCAGCATCTACTCAAAAATGCGCGTATATGACGGTGAAAGCCTGAAGGATACCGACCCGAAAGCGAAATCGTACCAGGAATACCGCGATTACGCCGGGGTCGACGAAGGGATGAACGGTTTGTCGACGCGTTTCGCGTTTAAGATCCTCTCCCGCGTCTTTAACTTCGACCACGCGGAGGTGGCCGCCAACCCGGTACATCTGTTCTACGTGCTGGAACAGCAAATTGAACGTGAACAGTTCCCACAGGAGCAGGCTGAACGCTACCTGGAGTTCCTGAAAGGCTACCTGATCCCGAAATACGCCGAGTTTATCGGCAAAGAGATCCAGACCGCCTACCTGGAATCCTATTCCGAATACGGCCAGAACATCTTCGACCGGTACGTCACCTACGCTGACTTCTGGATCCAGGATCAGGAGTATCGCGACCCGGATACCGGCCAGCTGTTTGACCGTGAATCCCTGAACGCGGAACTTGAAAAAATCGAGAAACCAGCCGGGATCAGCAATCCGAAAGACTTCCGAAACGAGATTGTGAACTTCGTGCTGCGCGCCAGAGCGCATAACAACGGCCGCAATCCGAACTGGACCAGCTACGAAAAACTGCGCACGGTTATAGAGAAGAAAATGTTCTCTAACACGGAAGAGCTGTTGCCGGTCATCTCGTTCAACGCCAAAACCTCAACCGACGAGCAGAAAAAGCACGACGATTTTGTCGACCGTATGATGGAAAAAGGCTATACCCGCAAACAGGTCCGCCTGCTCTGTGAATGGTATCTGCGCGTGCGTAAATCGTCTTAAAACAAGTGCCCGGTAACGCGCTTACCGGGCCAACAAAATGTCCGGTACTTACGGACGCTGCAAGTTGGCAAATGCAGTACGGGGGATATATGACCTGGTTTATTGACCGGCGTCTTAACGGCAAAAACAAGAGCACGGTGAATCGCCAGCGCTTCTTGCGCCGTTATAAAGCGCAAATTAAACAGTCGATCTCCGAGGCCATCAACAAACGCTCGGTGACCGACGTCGACAGCGGCGAATCCGTCTCCATCCCTAACGATGACATCAGCGAACCGATGTTTCATCAGGGGCGTGGCGGCCTTCGCCATCGCGTGCACCCAGGTAATGACCACTTCGTCCAGAATGACAGAATCGAGCGGCCCCAAGGCGGAGGCGGCGGTTCTGGCAGCGGTCAGGGGCAGGCCAGCCAGGACGGTGAAGGCCAGGACGAGTTCGTCTTTCAGATTTCAAAAGACGAATATCTCGACCTGCTGTTTGAGGATCTGGCCCTGCCGAATCTGAGAAAGAATCAGCACCGTCAGCTCAACGAATACAAAACCCATCGCGCGGGTTATACCGCAAACGGGGTACCCGCCAACATCAGCGTGGTGCGTTCACTGCAAAACTCGCTGGCGCGACGCACGGCGATGACGGCAGGCAAACGGCGCGAACTGCGCGAGCTGGAAACCAGCCTGAAAGTGGTGGAAAACACGGAGCCGGCACAACTGCTGGAAGAGGAGCGCCTGCGAAAAGAGATCGCCGAACTGCGGGCGAAGATCGACCGGGTGCCGTTTATCGACACGTTCGACCTGCGCTACAAGAACTACGAAAAACGGCCGGAGCCTTCCAGTCAGGCGGTGATGTTCTGCCTGATGGACGTATCAGGTTCAATGGATCAGGCCACCAAGGATATGGCTAAGCGTTTTTATATTCTGCTCTATCTGTTCCTGAGCAGAACGTATAAGAACGTGGAGGTGGTCTACATCCGCCATCACACTCAGGCGAAAGAGGTGGATGAACATGAGTTCTTCTACTCGCAGGAGACCGGCGGCACCATCGTGTCGAGCGCCCTGAAGCTGATGGACGAGGTGGTGAAGGAGCGCTACGATCCGGCGCAGTGGAATATCTACGCCGCGCAGGCATCGGATGGCGATAACTGGGCGGATGACTCGCCGCTGTGTCATGAAATTCTGGCGAAGAAGATCCTGCCGGTGGTGCGTTACTACAGCTACATTGAAATTACCCGTCGCGCCCACCAGACGCTGTGGCGTGAGTATGAGCATCTGCAAGCGATGTTCGATAACTTTGCGATGCAGCACATTCGTGACCAGGATGACATCTACCCGGTCTTCCGGGAACTGTTCCAGAAACAGTCGTCCACCAGCAACGCATGACCCAACAGCCAGCGCACCCGCTGGCTGTTTTCTTTCAGCCCTCTCCGTCCCGTGCTAATGTAGCAAGCTACGTATTGGCAAATCACAGGTGAAATCGTTATGTCTGATGACGTGATCGGGACGACGCCCCATCAGCGGCTAATCAGCTTATTAACCGAGCAGGAGGCGCGCTTTCGCGTGGTGGCGCATGAGGCCGTTGGGAAATGCGAAGCGGTCAGTGAAATTCGCGGGACCGATCTCCGGCAGGGTGCAAAAGCACTGGTCTGCAAGGTAAAAGGCAACGGTGTTAAGAAACATATTCTGGCAATCCTCGCCGCCGATCGGCAGGCCGATCTGAGCCTTCTGGCCAGTCATTTCGGTGGGCTAAAGGCCTCTCTCGCCAGTCCGGCTGAAGTGGATGCGCTTACCGGCTGCGTTTTCGGCGCCATTCCCCCCTTCAGCTTTCATCCGGATCTGACGCTGGTCGCCGATCCGCTGCTGTTTGAGCGCTTCGATGAGATCGCCTTTAACGCCGGCCTGCTGGAAAAGTCGGTGATTATGGACACCCAGGACTATCTGCGTATCGCCCGTCCTGAACTGGTGACGTTCCGTAAACAATAAATACTGCGGCTGGCTAACGGTCAGCCGTTTTCCAGCAGCAGCACGGAAGCAATCAAAATAATCGCGATAATAAAAAACGATGAGGAGATAATCAGCGTTTCGACAAACATAGGATCGTTCATGATGCCCTCTGCTTTGCCCGTTTGCCTCTTTTTTACCCCCGCACAATGACAGTTAAATGACAATGACGCGTCCATGAAATAACTATTTTTTCGCTGAAACGATTCGCTGTTAACTATCCTCCCCCGTATAAAGTCACTGTTTAAATACTTTATTTGTTACCGGTATCACGAAAAGAAATTTACGTAACCCCGATGCCAGATCTCGCAATTGTTAACCTTTTCATCATGGTTAACCCTGTTTACGGAGCACCTCAAAAATAAACCTTACACTGGCAAGGTGAATACAATGACCGAAATAATTACCCGTAAAGAAAAGATCAGTTATGGGTTAGGCGATATGGCGAGCCATATTGGGCTGGATAACGTCATTATTTTTCTGACGTTTTACTATACGGACGTGGTGGGGCTACCTGCCGCATTCGTGGGCACCATGTTTCTTCTGGCGAGAACCGCCGATGCCATAATAGACCCGGCGATGGGCTATATCGCAGACAGGACGCGCACGCGCTGGGGCAAATTCCGCCCCTGGATGCTGTGGCTGGCGCTGCCCTTTGGCGCAAGTTGTCTGCTGACCTACGCCGTTCCGGCGTCGCTCGATCTGCACGGTAAAATGATTTTCGCCACCGTCAGCTATACCCTGATGATGCTGATGTATACCGCAATCAATATTCCCTATTGCTCCATGGGCGCGGTGATCACGCCCGACAACGATGCGCGAATTTCCCTCCAGTCCTATCGTTTTTTCCTGGCCACGCTGGGTGGCGCGCTGTCGACATTCTTTATGATGCCGCTCGCAGAGTTTTTAGGCGGCGATGATAAATTACTGGGCTACCGCTGGGCGATGGCCATTATGGCGACCATCGCGGTCATCATGTTCTGGATCTGCTTCGCCAATACGCGCGAGCGTATTAAGGCTCCCGCCACCCACAATAATTATCTTGCGGAACTGCGGGATTTATTACGAAACGACCAATGGCGGGTTGTCGCCGTCCTGGTATTAACCAACATTGGTTTTGGCGTTATTCGCCTTGGCGCAATGATGTATTTCGTCACTTATTATCTCGGTAGCGCAAGCTATTTTATGTGGATGCTCGGGGCGCATATTCTCGGGAAAGCCGCAGGCAGTGCGCTGGCCAAACGTCTGACGCAGAACGTCAGCAAAGTGCAGATGTTTGGATACTGTTCCGTACTGGCGGGGGTACTCAGCATCGCCCTGTTCTTTGCGCCTAAGTCAGTGCTTATTCTGGTGCCCATGACGTTTATCGTCTCCACCCTTTACCAGGCCACCACCACGCTGATGTGGGTAATGATGGCGGACGTCGCCGATTACGGCGAATGGAAACAGGGCAAACGCATGGACGGCGTGATCTTCTCCACCTTCCTCGCCGTACTCAAGCTGGGAATGGCGATCAGCGGCGCGATTGTTGGCTGGACGCTGGGCTTAAGCGGCTATGTCGCCAACGCCCCGGAACAGACCACCACGGCCATGTACTGCATCATCGCCCTCTTCACCGTCGTGCCTGGCGTCTTGTCACTCTGCGCGTTTGCCACGCTGCGCTGGTACAAGCTCGACGACAGCACAATGCAATCCATCCATCTTGCCAAACACCCTGTTTAGAAGGACGCGTTTTCCATGAGTGAGCTGATCCAACATTCCAACAGTATCGAATGGCGTTTTGAACGCCAGACCCTGCGTATTGAACCGTGGGGTGAAAACAGCCTGCGCGTCAGGGCCACCTGCTCCCCGGCTTTTGATGACGCCTTACAGGCACTGTTGCCCGCCGCCCCTTGCCAGGCTGAGATTGTCGCCGAAGCGGAAAGCCTGACGCTGCGCAACGGCAATATTACCGCGACGCTGAATCTTAAAGGTCAGCTGGCCTTCTACAATCAGCGCGGCGAACTGCTGCTGGAAGAGATGTGGCGCCAGCGTTCAACGGTGGGTATCGGTGCCAGCGAGAAGAGCCAGGATAAATATGTCAGCGCCCTGAAGCTGGATGGCCGCGAATTTAAGCCGCTAATGGGGGGGAAATATCAGTTCACCGTCCGGTTTGAATCGCGTCCGGATGAACGCATCTATGGCATGGGTCAGTATCAACAGCCGTGGCTGGATCTGAAAGGCTGTACGCTGGAACTGGCGCAGCGCAACTCCCAGGCCAGCGTGCCCTTTATGCAGTCCAGCCTTGGCTATGGCCTGCTTTGGAACAACCCGGCGATTGGTGAAGCCAGCTTTGCAAAAAATCAGACGGAATGGCGCGCCCGCGTGACGGGAGAAATGGACTACTGGATCACCGCCGCTGATACGGTGGCGGATATCACCCGCCAGTATGTGAAAGCCACCGGTACTCCGCCCTCCGCCCCGGCGTTTATCAGCGGGCTGTGGCAGTGCAAATTACGCTACCGCACCCAGCAGGAGGTGCTGGAGGTTGCGCGGGAGTATCGCCGCCGTAATCTGCCGCTGTCGGTGATGGTCATCGACTTTTTCCACTGGCCGAATCAGGGCACCTGGTGCTTCGACCCCGTAGACTGGCCCGATCCTGAAGGGATGGTCGACGAGCTGCGCGAAATGGGTATTGCGCTGATGGTGTCGGTGTGGCCAACGGTAGAGGCGCGCAGCCCTCTCTACCCGCTGATGAAAGCCAAAGGCTGGCTGGTCAGCAGTGAACGTGGCGTGCAGGTCAACCTCGATTTTATGGGCAATACCACCTTCTTTGATGCGACCCATCCTGAGGCGCGGAAATTCGTCTGGGATACGGTGAAGAAAAATTACTACGACATGGGCATTAAGCTGTTCTGGCTGGACGAAGCGGAACCGGAATACCGAGCCTATGATTTTGACAACTATCGCTACCACGCCGGTCCGGTGCTGGAAGTGGGCAATCGCTACCCGCGTGACTTTGCGCAGGGCTTTTACGATGGGCTCCAGGCAAATGGTGAAACCGACATTGTTAACCTGGTACGCTGTGCCTGGGCAGGCAGCCAGCGCTTCGGCGTGCTGGCGTGGTCGGGTGATGTCCACTCCTCGTTCCATGCTTTTCGCAATCAACTCGCCGCGGGACTGAATATGGGGCTGGCGGGGATCCCATGGTGGACGACCGATATCGGTGGCTTCCAGGGAGGGAACGTTAACGACCCGGCGTTCCACGAATTGCTGATCCGTTGGTTCCAGTGGGCGGTGTTTACACCGGTTCTGCGCATGCACGGCTATCGCGAACCGCAGATCCAGCCCCCGGAGCGCTACCGTGACGGCATTCCTCAGTGTAACAGCGGTTCGCCTAATGAGCTGTGGAGTTACGGAGAAGAGAATTACGCCATCATGCAGCACTGGCTTACCGTCCGCGAAACCCTGCGCCCGTATATTGACGCGTTGTACCAGCAGGCTCATCTGCACGGAGACCCGCTCATGCGTCCGCTGTTCTGGCACTATCCGCAGGATAAGCAGAGCTGGGCGTGTGAAGATCAGTATCTGTTTGGCGAAGATCTTCTGGTGGCGCCGGTTATGCAGGCCGGTCAGCGTGAGCGCGATGTCTGGTTGCCGACGGGCAATAGCTGGGTCGCTCTCAACGGTGAGCGCTACGCCGGTGGGGAGCATATCCGGGTGCCTGCGGCGCTGGAAACCATCCCGGTGTTTATCCGCGAAGGGAGTCCGCTTATCCAGCAGCTGGTGGACTGACGTCAGGCAAGTGCCCAAAAATAGACAATTTTTTCAGTAAAGCCTGCCTGCCGTCGCGTTTGCGCGTAAAGTAAGCAGGCTTACTATTTTTGGCAAGGATCCCGTCATGTTCGACCCTACTCTGCTCATACTTCTGACCCTGGCTGCTCTGGGTTTTGTCAGCCACAACACCACCGTCGCGATTTCCATTCTGGTCCTGATCATTGTTCGCGTCACACCGTTGAATACCTTCTTCCCGTGGATAGAAAAACAGGGGCTTACCATCGGGATCATTATTTTGACCATCGGCGTGATGGCCCCGATTGCCAGCGGAACGCTACCGGCCTCAACGCTGCTGCACTCCTTTGTAAACTGGAAATCGCTGGTGGCGATTGCGGTGGGCGTTTTTGTCTCATGGCTTGGCGGGCGCGGCGTGACGCTGATGAGCAGCCAGCCTTCACTGGTGGCCGGGCTGCTGGTGGGCACCGTGTTAGGCGTGGCGCTGTTTCGTGGCGTGCCGGTTGGCCCGCTGATTGCTGCCGGACTGGTTTCGCTGTTTATCGGGAAGTCGTAGTCAGGCTGGCGATATAGCGGGCGGGCGTCTGTCCCAGTCCTTTCTTAAACATGGTGATGAAGGCGGTGGTGGAGTCATACCCCAGCGCCTGCGCCGCCTGCTGAACCGACTTTCCGCCGATCAAAAACTGCAATGCGACAATCAGCTGGAGCTGGTGCCGCCAGCGGCGAAAGCTCAAGCCAGTCTCTTTCACCACCAGCCGCGCCAGATTGCGTTCGCTCATGGCAAAGTGGCTGGCCCACTGCGCCAGCGTCTGCCAGGCGGCAGGTTCGTTTGCCATGGTCTCACTCATCAGGCGAATTTTTGGATGCGGAGATACCGGCAGCTGTAGATGCTCCTGCGGTTGCAGGGGCAGTTCATCAAACAGGACGTCAACCAGCCTTCCGGTAGCGGGAAGAGGCAGTTCCTCCCGTGACCTGTCCGCAAGCGCCAGCACCAGCTCCCGCACCAGGGGCGATATTTTCAGCGTACAGGTACGCGTCGGCAATTCGAGCGCACCGGGTTCAATAAACAGCAGACAGAGCTGCGCGCCGGGCGTCGCCTTGTTGCTGTGCGGCGTTTGTCCCGGGATCCACACCGCATACTGGGGCGGCACCATCAGCATCGCGTTCTCCACTTCACAGGTGATCGCTCCCCCCAGCGCCATAATCAGCTGCCCTTTGCGGTGCTGATGCAGCGGAATATATTGTTCCTGTGCCACCACGCGGATGCGAAAGGCCACCGCCGCGTCGTGCTGGCTATCGGGATCGTAGCCATCGAGCCCCAGTCCGTACATAAAGTTGTCCGATATTAGCGATAAACTGTCATTTTAGCCTGATTTCAACCACGACTTAAATCGGTATGGTATGCGCTCGCCTGAACGTAAGAGACAATAATGACTACTGCTATTCAACCTTCCGGGAAACAGGGTGCGCTGCTGATTGCAGGCATCCTGATGATTGCCACGACGCTGCGCGTCACCTTTACCGGTGTCGCCCCCCTGCTCGATACCATCCGACAGGACTATGGCTTAAGCACGGCGCAAACCGGCCTGCTCACAACGCTGCCTCTGCTGGCCTTCGCCTTTATCTCTCCCCTTGCCGCAGGCGTCGCCCGGCGCCTGGGCATGGAGCGCAGCCTTTTTATCGCTCTGCTGCTGATTTGCATCGGGATTGGCGTACGTTCGCTGCCGTCGGCCTCGCTGCTGTTTATCGGTACGGCGATCGTGGGCTGTGGGATTGCGCTGGGCAATGTCCTGCTACCTGGCTTAATCAAACGTGATTTTCCGGGCCAGGTCGCAAAACTGACGGGGGCTTATTCGCTGACGATGGGAGCCGCTGCTGCCGCAGGGTCGGCGCTGATCGTCCCGCTGTCGCTGGGGAGTGGTGGCTGGCACGGGGCGCTGCTGATGCTGATGTTCTTCCCGCTGGTGGCGCTGCTGCTGTGGTTACCGCAATGGCGCCAGAAGCCGGCCGCCACCCTGACCGGAGCGGGCGCGCTGCACAATCGGGCTATCTGGCGCTCGGCGCTCGCCTGGCAGGTGACGCTTTTTCTGGGCATTAACTCGCTGATTTACTACGTCATTATCGGCTGGTTACCCGCGATTTTGCTTAGCCATGGCTACAGCGAAACGCAGGCTGGCTCCATGCACGGGCTTCTCCAGCTGGCAACCGCGGTTCCCGGTCTCGCCATTCCGCTGATCCTGCACCGTCTTAACGATCAGCGTGGCATTGCCGGGCTAGTCGCCCTGATGTGCGCCGTCAGCGCGGCCGGGTTCTGGTTCGCGCCGGGGCTGGCCGTCGTCTGGACGCTGGCGTTTGGCTTTGGATCCGGCGCCACCATGATCCTCGGCCTGACGTTTATAGGGCTGCGCGCCAGCTCGGCCCATCAGGCCGCGGCGCTCTCCGGCATGGCACAGTCGATTGGCTATCTTCTGGCGGCCTGTGGCCCACCGCTGATGGGGAAAATTCACGATACCGCCGGAGACTGGCGCATTCCGCTGCTCGCCTGCGCGCTGGCCGCGGTAGTGATGGCATTATGCGGTATGCTTGCCGGGCGTGACCGGGAGATCACACCCCGCTGACATTCAAGGCAGACCCGGAGGTCTGCTTTTTTTATCCCTGCGCCGCCCGCAGCATGGCCTGTACCAGCACGACCGGGCGCCCTTGCAGCGCGGCCCGCTCATGCTGGAACAGGGTGAGGACAAAGAAAGGATGGGTTACCAGCTCTGCCGCGCGGATCTCGCCCTGCTCGTCCCAGCCCGTTACGCGCATGTCGCCCCGCTCAAGCTGGTCGGCAAACTCAGGTGAGACGCCGTAATTGCAGTGATACCCCTCCTGAATTTCCGGCTTGCCATACGCTTTAGCAATCAGCGTGTTATTCCGCAGCTCGATCGCGTCGGTTTTTTCCACCAGCGAGCAGGTCAGCGGCGCAATTACCATCCTTCCCTCGGTGTCGGTTTCGGCATGGCCTGCATCGTGCCAGCCCAGTACATTACGCGCATACTCAATCAGCGCATGCTGGAACCCGCCGCAGGTGCCGAGAAAGGGGATGCTGTTCTCACGCGCGTAACGGGCCGCAATAAACGCCGCCTCGGTGTTTTTATACGGGCTTGCCGGTACCAGCCAGATGGCATCATACCCGACCAGGTCTTCGGCGCTGGTCAGCTCAGGCGTGGCGAGCCAGTCATAATCAGCGGTGAGATCCAGAACCGCAGCGGCGTCGTCAATCGCCAGCGGGATCGCCTGGTGCGCAATAACATCGGGATTGTAATCACCAACCAGCGCAATGCGCAGCGTCGTTTTAACCGGGGAGAGTTCCATCAGAGATTCCTTATGCCGGAGGATTTTCAGATAACATAAGGAACCTCAGACTACCGATCTTTTGCAATTATCACAATACCTTAAATTGGGTGGATAAAAGCCGGGTGCTATAGTGTTCTTGCAGAACGTCGTAAGGAAATGAGGAGGACCCATGATTCAATGTAAACGCGTGTATGAGCAGGCGACCTCAAAAGACGGTTACCGGATCCTGGTCGACAGACTCTGGCCGCGAGGGATAAAAAAGACCGACCTCGTCTGTGATGAGTGGTGTAAAGCGCTAACGCCGTCCAGCGAACTGCGAAAAGCTTTTCACAGTGAAACGATAGATTTCACCGCGTTCAGTGAAGCCTATCGTAAAGAGCTGGCGCAGCATCCGGATGAAGGCAAACGCCTGGCGGCTCTCGCCAAACAGCAGACCGTGACGCTACTCTATGGGGCGAAAAATACGGAGCAGAATCACGCGCAGGTACTGGCGGACTGGCTGCGTAAACTGTGATTAACCGATCGCCAGCTCATCCACGTTGTGTGGCATCTCGTCGGGAGTAAGCGGCATCAGATGTTCCGGGCGAACAAACGCAAAACCGTGCTGATTATCAAAGGCGTAAACATCACCGGTGACCAGCCACAGCGCACGCGCTGACGTGGCGGGTAATTGCGTCATGACGCCGTTAACCGGGTTCACAAAACGCTGGCCCGGCTGACAAAGTCCAAACAGCTCGACGGATTTACCGATATTTCGACGGCCTGCCGCCGTACGCGCACCCACGATCATCGCCATGCTGCCCGGTTTTAACTGAAACATACTTCTTCTCGCAAACGTACTGCCAGAAACTGGCTAAGAATAATCCTAAAGAGAAGTGTATCGCAGTTTTATTGCCGTTGTCATCTGGTCGGTTGCGGGTGATCGCGGCGGTAGAGATCCCATTCATCGATCACTTCCCCGCCTGGCAATTTGCACTCGGTACGTACGCCCTGCGGGCTTTGAACAGGGATTTGCTCTCCCCCTTTCTCCAGACAGTACACTGACGCCGGGTTTGCCATACCAATAGCGTGCGGCGGTTGAGGCGCATCAGGAGGGGTTGTCTTTGTTGAGCAGGCGGCCAGCGGTAAAACCAGCGCCAGGAGAAGATATTTCATTATCATGATCCTTCAGGGTGTAAAAACGTCAGAGTAACGGGTCATCGCCGTTTTCTCCATGATTTCTCCATTAAACCTGCACGATTCCCCCTTATAGTGATGCCTGTTCTCACACTGACCAGAGAACATCATTCCGTAATCAAGATGTTTTGCCCCGATCTCAACATCGGGGCTTTTTTTAGTCTTCCCCTCATCTGCCTTCAGAAGAATCTATAAAATTAATCCTGTTCATGTTTTACTATGACCGGAGTCTATATTTTCAGCATAACATGCAGATACAGAGGTCTTCTGCATGGGAGTCATCCTGCCTCATGTCAGATATCATTCTTGCCCGTGTTTCAGAAACCCTCTCCACTGAGCAATCTCTCGACAGTCTGGTGCGTCAGCTACTGGAAATGCTGGAAATTGTGACGGATATGGAATCAACCTACCTGACGAAAGTCGATATCAATGCGCGTTTGCAGCACATTTTATATGCCCGTAACAGCAAGCAAATGCAGATCCCTGAAGGGTTCAGCGTGCCCTGGGACGAAACACTGTGTAAGCGCGCCATCGACAGCGACACGTTGTTCAGTAACGAGGTGCCCGACCGCTGGCCGGAGTGTGAAGCGGCCAAAGCACTGGGCATTACAACCTATATGAGCGTGCCGGTTCACCTGGCTGACGGTTCTCTATATGGCACGCTTTGCGCGGCCAGCACCGCACAGAAACAGTTCAGCGAGCGTGGCGAGCAGGTAATCAGACTCTTTGCCGGTTTAATTGGTCAGTACATTCAGAAAGAGTCGCTTGTGCTTCAGCTTCGCGAAGCAAATGCGGCGCTCATTGCTCACTCTTACACCGACGCCCTCACCGGCCTGCCGAATCGTCGCGCCATTTTTGAAAACCTTACCACCCTGTTCTCACTGGCGCGCCATCTTAACCGCAACGTCATGATGGCTTTTATTGACCTCGATGATTTCAAGCGAATCAATGACCAGTACGGGCATGAGGCGGGCGATCGCTTCCTCGTACAGGTCGGCAAGCGGCTGACTCACGAGCAAACGCAGGATGAGATTATTGGCCGGCTCGGCGGCGATGAATTTCTGGTTGCCAGCCTGAGTCACAGCGATGATGGCGACGCCAGTACAGAGGTCAACGCAATCAAAACCCGCCTCAATGGTCTTATTGCGGGCGAATACGGATTAGGCAATGCCACTATTCTTTATCCCGGCGCAAGCCTTGGCGTCGTTATTGTTGATCCTCACAGCACGGATGAAGATAGCGCCCTGCGCACCGCAGACCTCGCGATGTATCAGGATAAAAAAGGAAAAAGCAAAACAGGCTTTGTCGCGTTAGATTAAAACCGTACACTCTACGGCCTTATACAAACTCAAACAGGTGATGGCATGAGAATAGGGATCCTCTTTCCGGTGGTTATTTTTATCACAGCGGTGGTGTTTTTAGGCTGGTTTTTCCTTGGCGGTTACGCCGCGCCGGGGGCTTAAATGAGAAAAACGACCATCATCATGTTGATTGTCGCCATCGTGGCCGTCGCCGGTACGCAGTTAGGCTGGTGGTAACGCCCAAAGTAAAAAGGCCGCCGTCAGGCAGCCTTTTTTAACACAGGTCAGATTTAGCTTTTGATTTTTCTGTAGATAAACAGAACAACCAGCGCGCCAATCACCGCGACGACAAAGCTGCCGAAGTTGAAGCCATCAACTCTGCCAAAGCCGAACAGGGTACTGATCCAGCCACCGACGACTGCACCCACAATCCCCAGAATGATCGTGACGATGAAACCGCCGCCATCTTTGCCCGGCATAATCCACTTCGCCAGGATCCCCGCAATCAGCCCAAAGATAATCCAGGATAAAATTCCCATAGCTTTCCTCTCTGTATGGTTTTTGTCATTAAATCAACGACACAGAAAAGGATAGCACAGGATCTGAGAAAGGAAATTTGTGATAAGAATCACACGGTTCGTTTGATTAAAATATGAGCAGTAAAAAAATGCCGTTCCACACTCATCGTGGGGTTGCATCTTTTACTGAGAAAGATTATCTTTCTCATTACTGAATAGTTGAGCAAATCACTCAGGTATTCAGTACGACATTGCTCACATTGCTTCCAGTATTTCTTGCCCACTCTTGAGTGGGCTTTTTTTTGCCCGAACCCACCAAAATCTGGCGTTTCTTCAGTGGAGATGAAACGCTATTCTCTGTGGCTACTGAACAACAAAAACGTTGATAACATGAACGTATCAAGCAAGTTTGTCATCTGCCTTAATCTTGTTTCTGCCAGTACGTTACTGCTACTGCTCTCAACACGGTTTGAATGGTTCTGAGATGAAAGGAGCCTGGCATGGTGGCTTTCCTTTCGATTCCGTGCAGCCTCAACTCTCATACTTGTAGCTTTTATGACCTGTGTTAAGATCCCTGCACCTCAGGACGTGGTGGGACAACAGGAAAATGAAGAAGGCCATTGCCGTTGCTATCATCTCAACCTTTATGGTCGTCCTGTCGCTGTATGCTGTTAACGCCATTATCGCTGAGCAGCAAAAGAACCGGCAGAGGGAGATCTCCCACACGCTCTTAAGCTATTCTGAAGAGTTAACGCAAAATATCGCCAGTACGCTTAAAAATACCTCCACGCAGGGATGCGATAGCGCCAGTCTGAACGTCTACCGAAAATTAAAGATGCGAAGTCTCTATTTCGCCGATGTGGGGTTTATTGAAAAGGGGAAAATCACCTGCACCGCGTTTTGGGGCAAGCTGGCAAATCCCATCGCCCTTCCCTCTGAGCTGCATAATACCCAGAACGGATTCAGCCTGGCGCAGTTTTCGCAGAAAGATTTCTTTGTCGGCAATGCGACAATCTATAACCACCTTATTATCTTCACCTCCCGTTCAGCCTACGATAAATTTGCCCCCGTTACCGCCAACTATTCGCTTCGTTCTTCCACTAAAGATTTCTGCCGCACCTTTTTCACCGTTACGCCGCCATCAGAAAACTTCAGCCGCTTACAGTCTCTGTTATTTACGCTGGCTGTGACAGAGTGCAGTACACGCTGGGATTTGTGCGTTACCGTCACACACCATGATGCCGGACTGGCTTCGCTCTCCCACGTAGTGATGGTGCTTCTGTGCTTGTTTTTATACTTTATCTGGGTATCCCTGACGCTGTTTTCTCTTCGACTTTATGAAGACCGACGTTCTCTGGAACGAACGCTGGTCAAAGCGGTAAAAGCGAATACCATCAGCGTTCATTTTCAGCCTGTTATTCGGGTTGCTGATAAGAAAATCGTCGGGGTTGAAGTGTTATCAAGATGGCAGGATAACAATCACAAAGAGGTTTCTCCTGAGCTGTTTATCCCGTTAATTAAAAAAATTGGCCTGTATAACGTTTATTATCAGAACATGATAAAGAAATCCCTGGCGGAAATTGCCGCGCTGGCCGCTGAACATCAGTTAATGATTTCACTGAACGTTGGCCGGACGGAAATTGAAGACGGCAAATTCCTGGCGGTATTACGTCATGAATGCTCAGAGAACGCGATTCCCTTATCGTTAATCAAAGTTGAGTTATCCGAAAATGGCGTTTCCACCGCGGCCATCCTTGAAGAGTTTTGTGAGGAGCTTAAATCGGCAGGCGTCAAAATTTCAATAGACGATTTTGGTGTGCAAAACTCTAATCTGGCCAGGCTCTCAAATCTCAAATATGACGAAATCAAGGTGGATAAGTCGTTAGTGGACGGCATCAGCGAGCACTATAAACAGGATATCCTGGTGATCTTCAGCGACGCGCTCGCTAAACTGCACAAAACCCTGGTTTTTGAAGGGGTTGAAAGCGAAACGCAATATCAGTTCATCGCGCAGAGATACCCCGATGCCCTCGTACAAGGCTGGTACTTTTCAAAGTCGCTAACCCGGCACGACCTCGCCAGGCTGCTGGCAGACTCAGCGCGATGACGCGTTATTCATTGCCCCACTGATTCAGGAAGTTCGCAATATCGTCAATGCGCGCTTCGTCTATCTCCGCCTGGACAGCCATCTCCCGCTGCGCCTCTTCACTGATTTCCTCATTGTTGTATAAGCGAGTGAGCAGCAGCTGGAAATAGTGTGCCAGCGGCGTACGCTCTGCCTCTTCTACCGGTTTCGCCGTTTCAGTCGCATACTCGTCGACGATGTCATAATACTTGAGCGGGATATCATGGGTCATAGCGTTGTTTCCGTCTTGTGTGCATAAAAAACGGGAACCCTCAGGCTCCCGTTGTCATTTAACCCAGCGAGTGGATTACATGTTCGCGATAATCGCGTCGCCAAACTCTGAGCATTTCAGCAGTTTAGCGCCTTCCATCAGACGTTCAAAGTCATAGGTGACGGTTTTCGCGTTAATCGCGCCTTCCATACCCTTAACGATCAGGTCTGCGGCTTCGAACCATTCCATATGACGCAGCATCATCTCTGCGGATAGAATGATAGAGCCTGGGTTGACTTTGTCCTGGCCTGCGTATTTAGGTGCAGTACCGTGAGTTGCTTCGAACAGGGCGCACTCGTCACCGATGTTCGCGCCCGGGGCGATACCGATACCACCCACCTGTGCGGCCAGCGCATCGGAGATGTAGTCACCATTCAGGTTCATACAGGCGATCACGTCATACTCAGCAGGTCGCAGCAGGATCTGTTGCAGGAACGCATCGGCAATCACATCTTTAATGATGATCTCTTTACCGGTGTTCGGGTTCTTAATTTTCTGCCATGGGCCGCCGTCGATCAGTTCACCGCCGAACTCTTCGGTCGCCAGCTGGTAGCCCCAGTCTTTGAACGCGCCTTCGGTGAACTTCATGATGTTGCCTTTGTGAACCAGGGTCACAGAGTCACGATCGTTGGTGATAGCGTATTCGATGGCGGCACGCACCAGACGCTTGGTCCCTTCTTCGGAGCATGGCTTGATGCCGATGCCGCAATGCTCAGGGAAGCGAATTTTCTTCACGCCCATCTCTTCGCGCAGGAATTTAATCACTTTTTCTGCATCAGCAGAGTCCGCTTTCCATTCGATACCGGCGTAGATGTCTTCTGAGTTTTCACGGAAGATAACCATGTCGGTCAGTTCCGGGTGCTTAACCGGGCTTGGGGTGCCCTGGTAGTAACGCACCGGACGCAGACACACATACAGATCCAGTTCCTGACGCAGCGCCACGTTCAGGGAGCGAATGCCACCGCCAACTGGTGTGGTCAGAGGGCCTTTGATAGCAACGCGATAGTCGCGGATCAGGTCCAGCGTTTCGGCTGGCAGCCAGACGTCCTGGCCATAAACTTGAGTCGATTTTTCACCGGTGTAAATTTCCATCCAGGAAATTTTACGCTCGCCTTTGTAGGCTTTCTCAACAGCGGCATCAACCACTTTCAGCATTGCCGGGGTAACGTCTACGCCGATACCGTCGCCTTCAATGAACGGGATAATCGGGTTGTGAGGAACGTTAATCTTGCCGTTTTGCAGGGTGATCTTTTTACCTTCCGCCGGAACAACTACTTTGCTTTCCATTAACCTCTCCTTCGAGCGCTTCTGGTTGTTACTGATCTTATGTTAATAAATTGTAATGAGCCTTCCGATAGTACCTGATTGTCCGACGCCATGAAAGGTCTTCGTTATTAGGCTATAATGCGGCAATTGATAACGCCTGAAAATACCATGACGAAAACTTCTTTTAGAAAACACCGGGTTGAGCGATTCAGCTCACGACAAGCCACCAGAAGAACGCCAGAACCCCAGCCAACGCGGGTCATACTGTTCAATAAACCCTACGATGTATTGCCGCAGTTTACCGACGAGGCCGGGCGCAGCACGCTGAAGGACTTTATTCCCGTTCAGGGAGTGTACGCGGCGGGACGTCTGGATCGTGACAGCGAAGGGTTGCTGGTGCTCACCAATGACGGCGTGCTCCAGGCCAGGCTCACTCAGCCGGGCAAGCGTACCGGGAAAATTTACTTTGTGCAGGTTGAAGGCGAGCCGGACGACGCGTCGCTGGCAAAACTGCGTAACGGCGTAACGCTGAACGACGGTCCCACCCTGCCGGCTGGTATTGAGCGCGTGAATGAACCCGAGTGGTTGTGGCCGCGCAACCCGCCGATTCGTGAGCGGAAATCCATTCCCACCAGCTGGCTTAAAATCACCCTTTATGAAGGCCGCAACCGACAGGTCAGGCGCATGACTGCGCATGTGGGCTACCCTACCCTGCGACTCATTCGCTATGCCATGGGCAGCTACACGCTGGACTCGCTGGCAAACGGGGAATGGCGGGATGTTACCCCTAAGGAGAACTGATGTTTAAACCTCATGTTACGGTCGCCTGCGTGGTCCATGCGCAGGGGAAATTCCTGGTGGTGGAAGAGACCATCAACGGCAAAGCGCTGTGGAACCAGCCTGCCGGGCATCTTGAAGCCAATGAAACCTTACGCCAGGCGGCAGCCCGTGAGCTGTGGGAGGAGACGGGTATCCGCGCCGAACCGCAGCATTTTATCCGTATGCATCAGTGGATAGCGCCTGACCAGACGCCTTTCCTGCGCTTCTTATTCGCCGTTGAACTTAACGAAACGTGCGCCACTGAACCGCACGACGACGATATCGATCGCTGCCTGTGGGTGACTGCCGAGGAGATCCTGAACGCGCCAAACCTGCGTTCGCCGCTGGTGGCGGAAAGCATCCGCTGCTGGCAGTCTGCGGCGCGCCTGCCGCTGGATGTCATTGCAGAATTTAACTGGCCGTTTACAGAGGGTGTCAATGGTGGGGGGGCGTGATAGAATACGCCGCCTTGAAGTTCAATGTCGTGAGTATTCCATGTCAGATAACAGCCAGAAAAAAGTAATCGTCGGCATGTCCGGCGGTGTCGATTCCTCCGTTTCCGCCTACCTGTTGCAGCAACAGGGCTATAAGGTGGAGGGCCTGTTCATGAAGAACTGGGAGGAAGACGATGGCGAGGAATACTGCACTGCCGCTGCGGATCTCGCCGATGCGCAGGCCGTGTGCGATAAGCTCGGCATCGAACTGCACACCGTTAACTTTGCCGCAGAATACTGGGACAACGTTTTTGAACTCTTCCTCGAAGAGTACAAAGCGGGCCGCACGCCAAACCCGGATATCCTGTGCAACAAAGAGATCAAATTCAAAGCCTTCCTGGAATTCGCCGCGGAAGACCTGGGCGCAGACTACATTGCGACCGGCCACTACGTGCGTCGCGCGGATGTGAATGGCAAAAGCCAGCTGCTGCGCGGCCTGGACGGCAACAAAGATCAGAGCTACTTCCTCTATACGCTGAGCCACGAACAGATTGCCCAGAGCCTGTTCCCGGTCGGCGAGCTGGAAAAGCCGGAAGTGCGTAAGATTGCTGAAGATCTGGATCTGATCACCGCGAAGAAAAAAGACTCCACCGGTATTTGTTTTATCGGCGAGCGTAAATTCCGCGAGTTCCTGGGGCGCTACCTGCCTGCACAGCCGGGCAAAATCGTCACCGTTGACGGCGATGAGATTGGTCAGCACCAGGGGCTGATGTACCACACTCTCGGCCAGCGTAAAGGTCTGGGTATCGGCGGCACCAAAGAGGGCAGCGAAGATCCGTGGTACGTGGTCGACAAAGACGTCGAAAACAATATTCTGGTTGTGGCTCAGGGTCACGACCACCCGCGCCTGATGTCCGTTGGACTGATCGCGCAACAGCTGCACTGGGTCGATCGCGAGCCGCTGAAAGGCACGCTACGCTGCACAGTGAAAACGCGCTACCGCCAGACGGACATCCCTTGCACCGTAACCGCACTGGATGACGATCGCATTGACGTGCGTTTCGACGAGCCGGTTTCCGCCGTTACCCCTGGCCAGTCTGCTGTTTTCTACAGCGGCGAAATTTGCCTCGGCGGTGGGATCATTGAACAGCGCCTGCCGCTGCCTGCTGTTTAAACCGTTTGCACACATAAAGGAGACCGTGTGGCGAAGAACTATTATGACATCACCCTGGCGCTGGCGGGAATTTGCCAGTCAGCCCGTCTGGTGCAACAGCTGGCGCATCAGGGTCATTGCGACGCTGATGCCCTGCACGTTTCACTCAACAGCGTTATCGATCTTAACCCAGGCTCCACGCTGGGCGTCTTTGGCGGCAGTGAAACCAATCTTCGTCTCGGTCTTGAAACTCTGCTCGGCGTGCTCAACGCCAGCAACCGTCAGGGGTTGAACGCGGAACTGACCCGCTACACCTTAAGCCTGATGGTGCTGGAACGTAAGCTTAATGCGGCAAAAGGCGCAATGAATACCCTGGGCGACCGCATCGCCGGGCTACAGCGCCAGCTCGACCACTTTGACCTCCAGTCTGAGACCCTGCTCAGCGCGATGGCCGGTATCTACGTTGACGTGATTAGCCCGCTCGGCCCGCGTATTCAGGTCACCGGTTCGCCTGCCGTATTGCAAAGCCCACAGGTACAGGCGAAGGTACGCGCTTCGCTGCTGGCAGGCATCCGTGCCGCCGTGCTGTGGCAACAGGTCGGCGGTGGCCGCCTACAGTTAATGTTTTCTCGTCATCGCCTGACGACTCAGGCAAAACAAATTCTTGCTCATTGTTAACCTCCCGGAGTTGCGAATTATGGAATTATCCTCACTGACCGCCGTATCCCCTGTCGATGGACGCTACGGCGATAAAGTCAGCGCGCTGCGCGGGATCTTCAGCGAATATGGCCTGCTGAAGTTCCGTGTTCAGGTTGAAGTACGCTGGCTGCAAAAGCTGGCCGCCCAGACAGCAATCAAGGAAGTTCCTGCTTTTGACGCAAAGGCAAACGATTACCTTGATAAAATCGTTGCTGAGTTCAGCGAAGAAGATGCCGCGCGCATTAAAACCATCGAACGCACCACCAACCACGACGTGAAAGCGGTTGAATACTTCCTGAAAGAGAAAGTGGCAAGCGTCCCTGCCCTGCACGCGGTATCTGAATTTATTCACTTCGCCTGTACGTCTGAAGATATTAACAACCTGTCTCACGCGCTGATGCTCTCTACCGCGCGGAAAGAGGTAGTACTCCCTTACTGGCGTAAAATCATTGATGCGGTGAAAGCGCTGTCCGTGGAATACCGCGACATTCCGCTGCTGTCCCGTACTCACGGCCAGCCAGCAACCCCATCCACCATGGGTAAAGAGATGGCGAACGTGGCGTACCGCATGGAACGCCAGTATCGTCAGCTGGAGCAGGTTGAGATCCTCGGCAAAATCAACGGCGCGGTGGGTAACTACAACGCCCACATCGCCGCGTACCCGGAAGTGGACTGGCACCAGTTCAGCGAAGAGTTTGTGACCTCTCTGGGGATCCAGTGGAACCCGTACACCACCCAAATTGAGCCGCACGACTACATCGCCGAGCTGTTTGACTGCATTGCGCGCTTCAACACCATCCTGATCGACTTCGATCGTGATGTATGGGGTTACATCGCCCTGAACCACTTCAAGCAGAAGACCATCGCCGGGGAAATCGGTTCGTCCACCATGCCGCACAAAGTGAACCCAATCGACTTCGAAAACTCCGAAGGTAACCTGGGTCTGGCGAATGCCGTGTTGCAGCATATGGCGAGCAAGCTGCCGGTCTCCCGCTGGCAGCGCGACCTGACTGACTCCACGGTGCTGCGTAACCTGGGCGTAGGTATTGGCTACGCGCTGATCGCCTACCAGTCCACCCTGAAAGGTGTGAGCAAACTGGAAGTTAACCGCGACCGTCTGCTGGACGAGCTGGATCACAACTGGGAAGTGCTGGCGGAGCCGATTCAGACCGTGATGCGTCGTTACGGCATCGAAAAACCGTACGAGAAACTCAAAGAGCTGACCCGCGGTAAACGCGTTGATGCTGAAGGTATGAAACAGTTTATCGACGGTCTGGCGCTGCCAGAAGAAGAAAAAGCGCGCCTGAAAGAGATGACCCCGGCAAACTATATTGGCCGTGCCATCGCTATGGTTGACGAGCTGAAGTAATCGCCCTTCCCCCTTTCCACCTGGAAAGGGGGCTGCTTTACATCATCGAGCCGACATTTCACGTCACATTATCTGTTTTGCCGGGATTAGAGCCTGCCGTCAGGCTGAATGTTATTTTTTGCCGTGGAATAACTTTCCGGAATATACCGTTTTAAGCCGAACGGGCAAAGTTTGAACTGGCACGGGGTTTCAGCCGTGCACGGGCGATCCATCTCCTGTCGGTTGCCTGGACACGCGTTTTTCTGTTTGAACCCCATCCAGCCTATTGATGTAAAGGGCATTGCCTGCGCTATCCATACTCTACGCCGCCGATCGTTAATCAGGATCCCCTGGTTTGAAGTGGTGATGATTTCACCTGTACGAACGTAATAATCTCCCTTTAACCACAGGATATAATTCAGGCCATACTGTGTTTCAACTTTGCAAAAGATGGTTCCGCTTTCCGGGCTCGCAATAGTCTCAACAACCTTCCATTCCATAAAGTCCTCTTTACTCGCTATATTGCTGTTTTGTTGTGTAAAAATGCTGCTTTTCTGGCACATCTTATGCAAATCTAATTTCGCACCATAAAATAAGCGTAGACAAAGCCAGGCATAGTGAGAACATCCTTACAAAAAAAAGGGCAATATTTACAAAACTGGCGTGCCCGTGCTGTCCAAAAAGCGACTCGCCTTCAACAGTTCATAAACGGATGGCTGTTTTATCGGGATTGCGAAAGCTTGCGAAAACAAGTCAGTTTATATTACCCGCGCCTGCTGGGGGCGCATGAGGCTTACGTGAGTTGGGTGGGTGATATGAACCAGGCTCAGGTCAACATACTTAATAATCAGGTGCCTGGCGTCATCCCCCCCTGTGTTCGGGAGCATGAAAAAATCATTTAATTTCATTGCGCTGGTGTCAACCTGAATAATCAGCGTTAAACTATTCATACCATTTATAAAGGGAGAAGTGATGATGCGCGTACTGGTTGTTGAGGATAACGCATTGCTACGTCATCACCTGAAAGTTCAACTTCAGGAGATGGGTCATCAGGTGGATGATGCTGAAGACGCAAAAGAGGCCGATTATTATCTCAATGAACACCTGCCGGACATCGCCATTGTCGATTTAGGGCTGCCGGATGAAGACGGATTGTCCCTTATCCGCCGCTGGCGTAGCCATGACGTTTCCCTGCCGGTGCTGGTGCTGACTGCCCGCGAAGGCTGGCAGGACAAGGTTGAAGTCCTGAGCGCTGGCGCGGATGACTACGTGACCAAACCCTTCCATATTGAAGAAGTCGCTGCGCGTATGCAGGCGCTGCTGCGCCGCAACAGCGGGCTGGCGTCACAGGTTATCTCTCTGCCGCCGTTCCAAGTGGACCTCTCTCGCCGCGAATTTTCTATTAATGATGAAGTGATCAAGCTGACCGCATTCGAATACACCATCATGGAAACGCTGATCCGTAACAACGGTAAAGTGGTGAGCAAAGATTCCCTGATGCTTCAGCTCTATCCGGATGCCGAGCTGCGCGAAAGCCACACCATTGACGTACTGATGGGTCGCCTGCGTAAAAAAATTCAGGCGCAGTACCCGCATGACGTGATCACCACCGTGCGTGGTCAGGGCTACCTGTTCGAATTACGCTAAATGAAAGGGATATTGCGCCACATTTTACCCCTTTCGCTGCGGGTTCGCTTTTTGCTGGCAACCGCCGCCGTCGTGCTGGTGCTGTCGCTCTCTTACGGGATGGTGGCGTTGGTCGGTTATAGCGTGAGCTTCGATAAAACCACCTTCCGCTTGCTTCGCGGCGAAAGTAACCTGTTTTATACCCTGGCGAAGTGGGAGAACAACCGAATCACCGTCGAGATGCCGGAAAACCTGAATCAGCAGAGCCCGACGCTAGCGCTGATCTATGATGAAAAAGGGAAATTGCTTTGGGCCCAGCGCGATGTCCCGTGGTTGAAAAAGCGCATCCGTCCGGAATGGCTGAAAACCAACGGTTTTCATGAAATAGAAGCCGACCTCAACTCCACCAGCAGCCTGCTGCGTGACGATCGCGCCTTACAGATTAAGCTTAATGAGATCCGGGCCGAAGATGACGACACGGAGATGACCCACTCTGTGGCCATCAACCTTTACCCCGCCACCCTGAACATGCCGCAGTTAACCATTGTGGTGATCGATACCATACCGGTTGAGCTGAAACGCTCGTATATGGTCTGGAACTGGTTTGTGTATGTTCTGGCTGCCAACCTGCTGCTGGTGATCCCTCTCCTGTGGGTTGCTGCGTGGTGGAGCCTCCGCCCGATTGAATCCCTTGCCAAAGAGGTGCGCGAGCTGGAGGAACATCACCGCGAGAAGCTAAACCCGGAGACCACGCGTGAGCTGACCAGCCTGGTGCGCAACCTCAACCGCCTGCTGAAAAGCGAACGTGAACGCTACGACAAGTATCGCACGACGCTCACCGACCTTACGCACAGCCTGAAAACCCCGCTGGCCGTGATGCAGAGTACCCTGCGTTCCATGCGCAGTTCGAAAATGAGCGTGGATGACGCCGAGCCGGTGATGCTGGAACAAATCAGCCGTATTTCACAGCAGATCGGCTATTACCTGCACCGCGCGAGCATGCGTTCCGGAAGCGCCCTGTTGAGCCGTGAACTGCACCCGGTAGCCCCGCTGCTGGATAACCTCACCTCTGCGCTGAACAAGGTGTACCAGCGTAAAGGGGTCAACATCAGTCTTGATATCTCACCGGAAATTAGCTTTGTCGGTGAGAAAAATGACTTTATGGAAGTGATGGGAAACCTGCTCGATAACGCCTGCAAATATTGTCTGGAGTTTGTCGAGGTGTCCGCGCGGGTAACGGATAACGAACTGCATATTATCGTTGAGGATGATGGTCCTGGCATTCCCTGTAATAAACGCGAAGTGGTGTTCGATCGCGGCCAGCGCGCCGATACGCTGCGGCCAGGCCAGGGCGTCGGATTATCCGTCGCCAGGGAAATCGTCGATCAGTACGAGGGCAAGATTGAAACCGGTGAAAGTTTGCTGGGCGGTGCCCGTATGGAAGTCATTTTTGGCCGCCAGCATCCCGTATCGAACGATAGTTGACCCGAAATGTGAAAAATACGCGGATCTCGCAGTCAGGGGGCGGTGCTTCCGTTATAATCCGTCTCAGTAAGAGCCTGCGGAATACAAAAATATGGATTATCAATTAACGCTTAACTGGCCCGAATTTATTGAACGTTACTGGCAAAAACGCCCGGTCGTTCTTAAACGCGGGATCAGCAATTTTATCGACCCTATTTCTCCTGACGAACTCGCTGGTCTGGCGATGGAAAACGAGGTAGACAGCCGTCTGGTGAGCCACCAGGACGGGAAATGGCAGGTCAGCCACGGTCCCTTTGAAAGCTACGATCATCTGGGCGAAAACAACTGGTCTTTACTGGTGCAGGCGGTCAACAACTGGCACGAACCCACCGCAGCCTTAATGCGTCCCTTCCGCGCCCTGCCAGACTGGCGAATGGACGATCTGATGATCTCCTTCTCCGTTCCCGGTGGCGGCGTGGGTCCGCATCTGGATCAGTACGACGTGTTTATCATTCAGGGTACCGGGCGCCGTCGCTGGCGCGTGGGCGAAAAAGTGCCAATGAAGCAGCACTGCCCGCACCCGGATCTGCTTCAGGTTGATCCGTTTGAAGGGATCATTGATGAAGAGCTGGAGCCAGGTGACATTCTTTATATCCCACCGGGCTTCCCGCATGAAGGTTATTCCCTGGAAAACTCGCTGAACTATTCGGTTGGTTTCCGCGCGCCAAGCGGGCGCGAGATGATCAGCGGATTTGCTGACTATGTTTTACAGCGTGAGCTGGGCAGCTACCGTTACAGCGATCCGGACGTTCCGGCGCGTGAGCACCCGGCGGATATTCTGCCAGAGGAGCTGGATAAGCTGCGCGGGATGATGCTGGATCTGATCAACGAACCGGAGCACTTCAGACAGTGGTTTGGCGAGTTTATCAGCCAGTCGCGTCACGAACTGGACGTCGCACCACCAGAGCCGCCGTATCAGGCAGATGAAATTTATGATGCGCTCCAGCAGGGCGATAAGCTGGTTCGTCTGGGCGGATTACGCGTACTGCGCATTGGCGAAGAGGTATTCGTCAACGGCGAGCGCCTGGACTCTCCGCATCGCCCGGCGCTGGAAGCGATTGCCAGCCATATGGTGCTGACTGCGGATACCTTTGGCGACGCACTGGACGATCCCTCCTTCCTCGCCATGCTGGCCGCGCTGGTGAACAGCGGGTACTGGTTTTTTGAGGACTGAGCCGCTTTAATGCCCGGTGGCGCTGCGCTTACCGGGCCTACGATCGAAATGTAGGCCGGGTAAGGCGTAGCCGCCACCGGGCTTTGTTTTACTTCCGCTCCCCCGCCGCAAAATCCTCAATCTCACCCGCCCAGTCTGCCGGATATAACCCTTCCCGCACGTCCCGATGAAACGTTGAATAGGGCCAGTCGACGACTTTCCCGACATAGCCATGCTTCAGCGGATTGATGTAGACGTAATCCATATGCCGCCGATAATCCTGCTCATTGCGAATAGTGTGCTCCCAGAAACGCGGTTGCCAGACGTGGCGCATTTCAATGTTGCGGCTAAACGTTTTTTTGATGTCGCGCCAGCGCGCTGAAAAGTCACTGTCTCCTTCCGGCAGGGTCCAGATACAGTGCATATGTTCAGGCAGGATAACCCAGGCGTTAATGGTAAAGGGCTTTGCACGCTTAACCGTGGCGGTAGCGGAACGCAGGCTGTCGATGTGGTGAGTAAGTAAATCGCTCTGGCGGTTTTGCAGATTGACGGTGAAAAACCAGGTCCCACCGGGGATGTAGTGGCGGCGGTAGTTTGACATTTGAACTCCCTGTTCATGTGCCGGGTGGCGGCTACGCCTTACCCGGCCTACATATTGCACCCGTAGGCCGGGTAAGGCGTAGCCGCCACCCGGCATAAAACATTACCGCTTCGCGGTTAACTCCGCTATCCGCACGATCACCTGCACCGCTTTCTCCATCCCTTCCAGCGTCACGAATTCATGCTTGCCGTGGTAGTTATATCCACCGGTAAACAGGTTCGGGCACGGCAGGCCCATAAACGACAGCTGTGAACCATCGGTACCGCCACGGATCGGTTTCATCACCGGCTCGATGTCACAATCGCGCATCGCCTGCTGGGCGATATCAAGAATATGCGGATGCTCCATCACCTTATCGCGCATATTGTAATAGCTGTCTTCGATGATGAGTTCAATATAGCAATCCGGATGTAGCCCCTTGCCGACCTTTTTCGCGATCTCCATCATCTTACGTTTGCGTGCTTCAAAGGCTTTGCGGTCGAAATCGCGGACAATATAGTGCATCTGCGCGCTGTCCACGGTCCCCTTGATGCTGGTCAGATGATAAAAACCCTCATACCCTTCCGTCATCTCCGGGCTCTCTTCGGCGGGCACTTCCGCATGAATACGCGCAGCCAGCGACAGCGCATTCACCATCACCCCTTTCGCAGACCCCGGGTGCACGTTATTCCCGACGATTTTGATCGTTACCGATGCCGCGTTAAAGTTTTCATACTCCAGTTCACCCACGCCGCCACCGTCGACGGTGTAGGCCCACTGCGCGTTAAACGCCTCAACGTCAAAGTGTTTTGCGCCTTTTCCAACCTCTTCATCCGGCGTGAAGGCCACGCGGATATCGCCATGTGGGATATTTTTGCCCTTCAGCACCGCCAGCGCCGTCATGATCTCGGCGATGCCCGCTTTGTCATCGGCCCCCAGCAAGGTTTTGCCGTCAGTGGTGATTAACGTCTGCCCCAGCAGCTGATGCAGTACCGGGAACATCACCGGCGACAGCACTTCGTCGCCAATGCCCAGCGCAATATCACCGCCGCGATAGTTTTCAACAATCTGCGGGTTTACGTGTTTACCGCTAAAATCAGGTGAGGTATCGACATGAGAAATAAAGCCAATTGCCGGAATATCGCCGTCAATATTCGCCGGCAGCGTTCCCATCACGGTCCCTTTTTCGCTGAGCGTGACATCAACCAGCCCCATGGCCTCCAGCTGCTCTTTCAGCAGATTTAGCAGCTTCCACTGGCCTTCGGTGCTTGGCACCTGTCGGACCCCCGGCTTAGATTGGGTATCCAGCGAAACGTAATGTAAGAAACGCTCAAGTAGTTTATCCATGCAGTCACCCTCACTTTTTGTGACAACATTATCATTAAGCAGCAAAACGCAAATATTGCGTCAGGTCACTTTTATCCCGCAAACGAGAACTTTTTACGTTTATATCGTTGTGCGTTAATAAATGTAGCTTATGAATAAGTGAGAAGGATTGGCGATTCAATGGGTTTGCCGTAGAATGTCCGCCCTCATTACGAGTCACCAAGGTGGTTACACACAAACCCCGCTTCAGTCTGCTGCCTGAGGCGTCTATATGGGACAGCGCGAAAATTGAATACACAACCCCGTTCCCTTTCACCGCTGGTGCAACTGGAACGAATTCGTAAAAGTTTCGATGGCAAAGATGTCATTTCCGACCTTAATCTGACCATCAATGACGGTGAGTTTCTCACGCTGCTCGGCCCCTCCGGCTGCGGCAAAACCACCGTCCTGCGCCTTATCGCCGGGCTGGAAAGCGTCGATAACGGCCATATCCATCTTGAGAACCAGGACATAACCCAGGTTCCAGCCGAAGATCGCCACGTCAATACCGTCTTTCAGAGCTATGCCCTGTTCCCGCACATGACCGTGTTTGAGAACGTGGCGTTTGGCCTGCGGATGCAAAAAACACCGGCCAGCGAGATCCCACCTCGGGTTACCGAAGCCCTGCGCATGGTACAGCTGGAGGCGTTCGCCCAGCGCAAGCCGCATCAACTTTCCGGTGGTCAGCAGCAGCGTGTGGCCATTGCCCGCGCCGTGGTCAACAAACCTCGCCTGCTCCTGCTGGATGAATCCCTCTCCGCGCTGGACTACAAGCTGCGCAAGCAGATGCAGAACGAGCTGAAAGCGCTTCAGCGTAAGCTCGGCATCACGTTCGTGTTTGTCACGCACGATCAGGAAGAAGCCCTGACCATGTCAGACCGTATCGTGGTGATGCGCGACGGCAAGATTGAGCAGGATGGCACCCCGCGTGAAATTTACGAAGAGCCGAAAAACCTGTTCGTCGCCAGCTTTATTGGCGAAATCAATATCTTTAACGCCACGGTGATCGAGCGTCTGGACGAGCAGCGCGTTCGCGCGAACGTGGAAGGCCGCGAATGCAATATTACCGTCAACTTTGCCGTCGAGAAGGGGCAAAAGCTCAACGTCCTGCTGCGCCCGGAAGATCTCCGCGTTGATGAGATCCACGACACGGCTGACGCCGAAGGTCTGATCGGTTACGTTCGCGAACGCAACTACAAAGGGATGACCCTCGAATCCGTTGTGGAACTGGAAAACGGCAAAATGGTGATGGTCAGCGAGTTCTTTAACGAGGACGATCCGGACTTCGACCACTCGCTGGATCAGAAAATGGTCATCAACTGGGTAGAAAGCTGGGAGGTTGTACTGGCTGATGAAGAACACAAGTAAGTTCCAGAATGTGGTGATTGCCACGATCGTCGGTTGGCTTGTGTTGTTTGTCTTTCTACCCAACCTGATGATCATCGTGACCAGCTTCCTGACCCGCGACGACGCGAACTTCGTCGCGATGGTCTTTACGCTGGACAACTACGCGCGCCTGCTCGATCCGCTCTATTTTGACGTGCTGCTGCACTCGCTCAATATGGCGCTGATTGCTACCCTCGCCTGTCTGGTGCTGGGGTATCCATTCGCCTGGTTCCTGGCCCGCCTGCCGCAAAAAGTACGGCCGCTGCTGCTGTTTTTACTGATTGTACCCTTCTGGACCAACTCGTTAATCCGCATCTACGGGCTGAAAATCTTCCTCAGCACCAAAGGTTATCTGAACGAGTTTCTGCTGTGGCTGGGGGTGATCGAGACGCCGATCCGCATCATGTTCACCCCGGGCGCGGTGATTGTCGGCCTGGTCTATATCCTGCTGCCGTTTATGGTGATGCCGCTCTACTCCAGCATTGAAAAGCTCGATAAACCGCTGCTGGAAGCGGCGAAAGACCTGGGCGCCAGTAAGTTACAAACCTTTGTCCGCATCATTATTCCGCTGACCATGCCGGGTATTATCGCCGGCTGTCTGCTGGTCATGCTGCCTGCGATGGGCCTGTTCTACGTATCGGACCTGATGGGCGGGGCGAAAAACCTGCTGATCGGTAACGTGATTAAGAGTCAGTTCCTGAATATCCGCGACTGGCCGTTCGGCTCGGCCACCAGCATAACGCTGACGGTGGTGATGGGACTGATGCTGCTGGTTTACTGGCGTGCATCACGCCTGCTGAATAAGAAGGTGGAGCTGGAATGATCGGTCGACTGCTTCGCGGCGGTTTTATGACCGCCATTTATGCGTATCTCTATATTCCGATAATCATTTTGATCGTGAACTCCTTTAACAGCTCACGCTTCGGGATCAACTGGCAAGGGTTTACCACCAAATGGTATGGCCTGCTGATGAACAATGACAGCCTGCTACAGGCCGCTCAGCACTCGCTGACGATGGCGGTATTTTCTGCCACCTTCGCGACGCTGATTGGCTCGCTGACCGCCGTGGCGCTGTACCGCTACCGTTTTCGCGGTAAGCCGTTCGTCAGTGGCATGCTGTTTGTGGTGATGATGTCCCCGGATATCGTGATGGCCATTTCACTGCTGGTGCTGTTTATGCTGCTGGGCGTCCAGCTCGGTTTCTGGTCGCTGCTGTTCTCGCATATCACCTTCTGTCTGCCGTTTGTGGTGGTAACCGTCTACGCGCGTCTGAAAGGGTTCGACGTACGCATGCTGGAAGCGGCGAAAGATCTGGGTGCGAGCGAGATGACCATTCTGCGCAAAATCATTCTGCCGCTGGCGATGCCCGCCGTGGCAGCAGGATGGCTGCTCAGCTTTACCCTGTCGATGGACGACGTGGTCGTGTCCTCCTTCGTCACCGGGCCGAGCTATGAAATTCTGCCGTTGAAGATCTACTCAATGGTTAAAGTCGGTGTTTCACCCGAAGTGAACGCGCTGGCGACTATTCTGTTGGTGTTATCGCTGGTTCTGGTAATTGCCAGCCAGGTTATTGCTCGTGATAAAACAAAATCTCAGGGGACACAGAAATGAAAAAAATGCTTGCCGCTGCGGCACTGGTGCTCGGAATGGGCTCCGCGCATGCTGATGACAGCAAAACGCTCTATTTCTACAACTGGACCGAGTATGTGCCGCCGGGCCTGCTGGAGCAGTTCACCAAAGAGACGGGCATCAAGGTGATCTATTCGACCTACGAGTCGAATGAAACCATGTACGCCAAGCTCAAAACCTATAAAGATGGCGCGTATGACCTGGTGGTGCCGTCGACCTATTTCGTCGACAAGATGCGCAAAGAAGGCATGATCCAGAAGATCGACAAAACGAAGCTAACCAATTTTTCAAACCTCGATCCTGAGATGCTAAACAAGCCGTTCGACCCGAACAACGACTACTCCATTCCGTACATCTGGGGCGCGACGGCAATTGGCGTCAACAGCGATGCCATTGATCCAAAAACGGTTTCATCCTGGGCTGACCTGTGGAAGCCGGAATACAAAAGCAGCCTGCTGTTAACCGACGATGCGCGCGAAGTGTTCCAGGTTGCGCTGCGTAAACTCGGCTATTCCGGTAACACCACCGATCCGAAAGAGATCGAAGCGGCGTATAACGAACTGAAAAAGCTGATGCCAAACGTGGCGGCGTTCAACTCGGATAACCCGGCTAACCCGTATATGGAAGGTGAAGTGAATCTGGGTATGGTCTGGAACGGCTCTGCGTTTGTGGCGCGTCAGGCCGGGACGCCGCTGGAGGTGGTCTGGCCGAAGGAGGGCGGCATCTTCTGGATGGACAGCCTCGCGATCCCGGCGAATGCGAAAAACGTCGAGGGCGCCCTGAAGCTGATTAATTTCCTGCTGCGCCCGGATGTGGCAAAAGAGGTGGCGGAAACCATCGGCTACCCGACGCCAAACCTGGCCGCGCGGAAGCTGTTAAGCCCTGAAGTGGCAAATGATAAATCGCTTTATCCGGACGCTGAAACCATCAGCAAAGGGGAATGGCAGAACGACGTCGGTGACGCGAGCCGCCTGTATGAAGAGTATTATCAGAAGCTAAAAGCAGGCCGTTAATGCACAACGGGCGACGCAATGTCGCCCGTTACTCTTACAGCCCCTTCAGGAGTTTATCCACAAAGGCTGGCACCACCTCGCTCGCCAGACCGTAATGTTTCTCTTCAAACTCGCTCCCGACCTGGCTTGGCTCCAGATTAAGCTCCACCGTATGGGCACCTTGCAGTCGCGCTTCGTGAACAAATCCTGCCGCCGGATAGACATGTCCTGAGGTACCAATGGCGATAAAGACGTCCGCCATAGCCAGGGCGCTGTAGATCTCATCCATTCCCAGCGGCATTTCGCCAAACCAGACCACATGCGGACGCAGACGCGAAGGGAACTGACAGCAGTGGCAGCGGTCTTCGTCCAGCACGTCCTCTTTCCAGTCCAGCACCTGACCACTCCATGCGCACCGCACCTTGAGCAGTTCGCCGTGCATGTGAATGATGTTGTGGTTTCCGGCCCTTTCGTGAAGATTGTCGATGTTCTGCGTGACCAGCAGAAAACGATCCCCCAGCGCTTCCTCCAGCTTTGCCAGCGCCAGGTGCGCCGCATTCGGCGCAATCTCCGGCTGCTGAAGCTGGCGACGGCGGGCGTTGTAGAACGCCTGTACCAGCGCCGGGTCGCGGGCGAAACCTTCCGGCGTCGCCACATCTTCAACTCGGTGTTCTTCCCACAGTCCGTCCGCCGCGCGGAAGGTCTGAATACCGGATTCGGCGGAGATCCCCGCCCCGGTCAACACCACCACTCTGGGTTTATCCATCGCTTCTGGCATCATCCTGTCTCTGAAAAAGATCCGCTGACGCAGGCGTTCACGTAAGCGGCGTTTATTTTTGCGAAAACGGCTGAGTCGACCCTGGCGACGCGACAGCATAATAACCTCGTAAACTAATCGGTGAGATGAAGGAATGCGGCTCCGCGCATGCCTCCTGCGTCCCCGTGTCGCGCGCGTTCAATGCGCGGCACGCGGGCGACCGGCAATAAATGTCGGGGCAGACGCCCGGACAACTGTTCCGTAATCGCAGTGAAATTTGACAGCCCTCCCCCGATCACCAGCAGATCCGGGTCGACGATGGTCAGGATATTCCCCAGGCACACGGCCAGCAGGTCGAGATAGCGTTCAACGTGCTCTCGCGCCTGCGCATCCCCTTGTTCCCACAGGGTAATGATTTGGGGGGCGTCATGTTTCTGATGATAGAAGTGTTCATAAAGCCATGCAAACCCACGGCCTGAAAGGTAACTCTCAATACAGCCGTGCTGACCACAACCGCAGCGGATCAACGGGAAATCACGTCCGACAACATCCAGCGCATCCACCGGCAGACGGATATGACCAAATTCGCCGGTAATGTAGCTGCGCCCGGTAATGGGCTTACCGTTAATGACTATCCCGCCCCCCACGCCGGTTCCGAGGATCAACCCCATCACCAGCGGATAGCGACGAAACTCGTCGTCCCAGGCCTCTGAGAGAGCAAAACAGTTGGCATCGTTGTCTAAGCGCACGTCGCGCTCAAGGAGAGCAGAAAGATCGGCACGCAGCGGTTTGCCGCTGGCAGCAGGAACGTTGGCGGCATACAGCGTGCCATCGTCGGTTTCGGGCATACCCGGAATACCAATGCCGACGCTGCCTATGACGCCAAAGCGTTCATCCGCTTGCGCCACCAGCGCGGCAATGGCGGTTAAAAATTCATCGTAGCTTTCGCGCGGCGTGGGTACGCGGGTTTCCCATTGTAGCTTAAGGTCTTTATCGAACACGCCGAGCGCAATCTTGGTGCCGCCAATATCAAATCCGTAATACATGATGCATTCCTCTGTTTGATTCAGCGGCCAAAAGACCGCTAAACCATGACGAAATTACTGGCCACTTAATACCCTCGCCGGATCAATTCGGCTTGCGCGACGCGCCGGATACCAGCTTGCCAGCAGACTCAGTAAAAGTGCTGTAACCAGCACATAAATAACGTCCAGCCAGTGCAGTTCAGACGGCAGGAAGTCAATAAAATAGATATCGCCTGACAGGAACTGATGGCCAATAAGCGCTTCAATTCCGTTAATAATCGGCGTCAGCTGAAGGGAAACCACCACGCCGATCGCCACGCCGCAGAGGCTGCCAAACAGCCCCGCCAGCAAACCGTACCAGACGAAGATGGCGCGAATAAGACCGTCTTTCGCCCCTAAGGTACGCAGCACGGCGATGTCGCCGCTCTTATCCTTAACGGCCATGACCAGCGTCGAGACGATATTAAAACACGCCACCCCAATCACCAGCACCATCGCCAGATACATAATCGCGCGGATCATCTGGATATCACGGTACATATAACCGTAAGTGCCGATCCAGCTTTTGATGTAGACATAGTTATTGGTCACGCTGCCAGCGTCACGCACCAGTTTATTGGCGTTGAAGACGTCGTTAACCTTAATGGCAATGCCCGTCACGCTGTCGCTCATATCCAGATACTGGCGCGCATCTTCCAGCGGCACCATCGCGAAGCTGTGATCGAGCTGGCCGCTCAGTTGCAAAATACCGGTGACGTGCAGACGTACGCGCTTAGGCTGCTGCAATTTGTGATCAGCGCTGGCGTTCGGGATCATGATCGAGACCCAGTCGCCCTGCTTCACCTTCAGCGCATCGGCAACGCCTTTGCCCATGATGATCTGCTGCTCGCCAGCCTTAAAGTTTGCCCATGCGCCATTTTGCACATAGCGCGGCAGCGCGCTCAGACGCTCTTCCTGACGAGGATTTACCCCTTTCACCTGAATGGCGCGCAGGTTTACCCCGCTCTCTACCAGCCCGGTAAAGTTGATGTAAGGTGCAGCCGCCGCAATGCCGGGCACCTTTTCCACTTTGTTAAGGGCATCACGCCAGTTGGACCACGGCTGGTTAACCGGCTCGATTTCACCGTGGGGGACAACGGCCAGAATGCGGTTATTCAGTTCACGCTCAAAGCCGTTCATGGCGCTTAAGCCCACGATCAACACCGCCACGCCCAGGGCGATACCGATGGTGGAGATCACGGAGATAAGGGATACCATCCCGCTCCGGCGACGACCGCGGCTAAAGCGTAACCCGATGAGTAACGATAACGGTGAAGCCATTACTCCGCTCCCATCAGCGTCAGTTCAGCATTCAGACGACCGTCGCGCATTTCCAGCTGACGCCCCATCCGCTTAGCCAGTTGTAAATCGTGGGTGACCACCAGAAACGCGGTTCCCTGCGCGGCGTTCAGTTCGCCGAGAAGCTGGAAAATGCTGTCTGCGTTACGCGCATCGAGGTTACCTGTCGGTTCATCCGCCAGCACCAGGCGCGGGTTGTTGACCAGCGCACGGGCGATGGCCACACGCTGACGCTCACCGCCGGAAAGCTCAGACGGACGGTGATTTCCGCGATGACCCAGCCCTACCGCTTTTAGCATGTCGCTGGCGCGGGCATTAATTTCCGCGGGTTTCTTTTTACCAATCAGCAGCGGCATTGCGACGTTTTCCAGCGCCGTAAAGTCCGGCAGCAGATGGTGGAACTGATAGATAAAGCCCAGCTCGCGGTTACGCAGCTCGGCTTTCGCCGTAGACGACATTTTACTCAGCGGCTGCCCGGAGAAGATCACATCGCCTTCGGTTGGCGTGTCCAGCCCGCCAAGCAGATGCAGCAACGTACTTTTACCGGAGCCAGAGCTACCGACAATCGCCATCATCTCGCCTTCGCCCACGCTAAAACTCACATTGTGCAACACGTCGGTCTGCACAGTGCCTTCCTGATAGCGTTTGGACAGGTTGTCGCACTGCAACAGGATCTTATTCATAACGTAAAGCCTCAGCGGGTTGAGTGGCGGCAGCCCGCCAGGAAGGATAAAGCGTAGAAAGCAGCGCAATGGCCATCGCGGCCAGCGCAATACCGACCACCTGGAGCGGCTCGATTGCCACCGGCAGCGCCGCGCCATCAAGCAGCGCGCCGATAATCGGCATGAGATTGTTGAGCTGGCTGGCGAGCAGCGCCCCCAGCGCCGCGCCGAGCAGCGCGCCGATGATGCCAGCGCTGGCACCCTGGACCATAAATACCGCCATGATCTGGCGCGGAGTCAGCCCCTGAGTTTGCAGAATGGCGACTTCGCCTTGCTTCTCCATCACCATCAGCCCGAGCGAGGTGATGATATTAAACGCGGCAACGGCCACGATCAGGCTCAGCAGCAGCCCCATCATGTTTTTCTCCATGCGCACGGCCTGGAACAGTTCGCCCTTCCGGTCGCGCCAGTCCTGCCATTTCGTCCCTTCCGGTAGCGTCTGCTGGCTAAGGGTATCCACCTTCAGCGGCGCATCAAGCCACAGACGCCAGCCGGTGATATTTCCCGCCGGGTAGCGCATCAGACGCGAGGCGTCCTGAATGTTAACCAGCATCTGGTAACCATCAACTTCGCTGTTCGCCGCAAACGTGCCAATCACGTTGAACAGGCGCTGGCTTGGCAGACGCCCCATCGGCGTAAACTGACTGGCTGACGGCACCATCACACGCAGCTGATCGCCACGGTTGACCCCGAGCTGCCCGGCAAGCTGCTCGCCGAGGATGACGTTGTATTTACCCGCTTCCAGGTCGGTTTGTTTCACATTGACCAGGAACGGCGTCAGCGGATCTTTTTGCGCCGGATCGATACCCAGCATCACCCCGACCGCCACGCTACGGGCGCTTTGCAGCACCACATCGCCCGTCGTGAGCGGCGCAACGCGCGTGACACCCTGTAACTTCACCGCGCTTTCCGGCAGCTGTTGCGGATTAACGGAACCCTGAGTGGAAGAGAGAACGGCCTGCGGCATCAGCCCCAGGATATTGTTTTGCAGCTCGCGCTCGAAGCCGTTCATGACGGAAAGCACCGTCACCAGTGCCATCACGCCAAGCGTAATGCCAATAGTCGAAAGCCAGGAGACAAAGCGACCGAAGCGGTCCGCGGCGCGCCCACGCATGTAACGTAAGCCTATAAAGAGTGCGACAGGTTGATACATGAAATCCGTCTGTTTGCTGATAGCAGACCCACGAGTATATAAGCGAATCCGCTAAGCGTAAATGACTGAAACCGTAAGATTCGGTAATCATTTTTCCGAAAAATTCAGATAAATCATCATGCTACTGACTGAACTTCCGCCAGACAGCCTCCACCTTTTCCGAAAATCGTCCTGATACAGACTGTTACCCGTTACATCAGGGTTTCATTTTACAACAATCGTCCTTTCGTTTATGGCAACAAGGTCGTCACGCACAATGAAACAAAAAGCATTATGGATTAACCAGATAAAAGGTCTGTGCATCTGCCTGGTGGTGATTTACCACTCGGTGATCACCTTTTATCCTCACCTGGACGGGCTACAGCATCCGTTATCGGGCCTGCTCGCCAAATGCTGGGTCTACTTTAATCTTTACCTTGCCCCGTTCCGTATGCCGGTGTTTTTCTTTATCTCCGGCTATTTGATCCGTCGATATATTGACGAGGTGAACTGGCGCACCAGTCTCGACAAGCGGATCTGGAGCATTGTCTGGGTTTTGGCCCTGTGGGGCGTCCTGCAATGGCAGGCGCTGACTCATCTGAATGCCTGGCTCGCCCCCGAGCGAGAGCTGGCGACAGCATCCAATGCGGCCTACGCCGATTCCGTTTCAGGGTTTGTACGGGGAATGCTCACGGCCAGCACCAGCCTATGGTATTTGTACGCCTTAGTGGTCTACTTTACGCTCTGTAAGCTGCTGAGCCGCTGGAAACTGCCGATGCTGGGGCTTCTGGCGCTGGCAAGCATCGCCATCAACTTCCTGCCGTTACCGTGGTGGGGAATGAACAGCGTGGTGCGCAACATGGTCTACTACAGCCTCGGCGCATGGTACGGCGCGCAGTTGATGGCGTGGATGAAAGGGATGAATTTGCGCCGCAGCTGTCTGATACTCATCGCCTCTGGTGCGGTGTCGGTGGTGCTGTGGTTCGCTAATGTCCCTCTGCCGCTCTCTCTGCTGTCAATCGTGGTTATCATGAAGCTCTTTTACAGCTTCGAGCAGCGTTATGCCGTTCATCCCAATAATCTGCTGAACGTCATCGGTTCAAACACCATCGCGATATATACCACCCACCGCATTTTAATCGAGGCATTTAGCCTGCTCCTGATCCGCGAAATGAATGCGGCGTACTGGCCGATCTGGGCGGAGTTAACGCTGATTCTGGTTTATCCATTTATCAGCCTGCTCGTCTGCACGCTGGTTGGGCTGGGGGCACGTAAGCTCTCGACCGCCCTCTTTGGCGATCTTTTCTTCTCCCCTCCCGCGCGGCTTTCGCCCGTGCCCACGACCCGCTAACTAACCCTGTCCCATACGGGCTACAAAATAAGGCCTGCACAGACGGCTCCCTCTCCCTATGGGAGAGGGCTGGGGTGAGGGTGAACATACAGCTGTGGTGCTCGTTCCGTTCACCTTATGTTCCTTGCTATTCTATAACCGCACGAGCGGTGAACGTGCCAGGGTGGCTCAGTCGCCACCACCCTGGCAACCCGGGCTCCCGGCGGTAAATCGTCGCTTCGCGATACCCTCGGCTTATTCCTTCCGGCTATCGGGTCGGGCATGAGCCTGCATCCATGCAGGCCACGCCCTCTCGGCGCATCCCTGCGCCTCGCCCCGGCCTTCAGGAAACGCCTCAGCGATTTACAGCCGGACCAGGGCATCGCTGAAAGCCCTCAGTTAGTCTGAAGACAACGTTATTGCTTCTGCTTTCAAATTACTGAGGAACTCTCTACCCATCCGGGGGCACTTTCCCTCTTGTGCGGTTACGATTTGCTTATGTAAAACGATCGAGGATAATAAAGACATTGCGTATCAGTGATATGCCCCAATACTGTTGGTATATCCCCAAGAGACTCTGACATAGCCATGCCTGAACACTATCGTTACTCCTTGCCTGTCAAAGCGGGCGACCAGCGCCAGCTGGGCGAACTCACGGGCGCGGCCTGCGCCACCCTGGTGGCGGAAATTGCTGAGCGGCATCCAGGGCCGGTGGTGCTGGTTGCCCCGGACATGCAAAACGCCCTGCGCCTGCACGACGAAATTCGTCAGTTCACCGACAGTCTGGTATTCAGCCTGGCCGACTGGGAAACGCTTCCCTACGACAGTTTTTCTCCGCACCAGGAGATCATCTCTTCACGCCTGTCGACGCTGTATCAGCTTCCCACCATGCAGCGCGGCGTGCTGATTGTACCAGTGAACACCCTGATGCAGCGCGTCTGTCCGCACAGCTATTTGCACGGCCATGCGCTGGTGATGAAAAAAGGCCAGCGCCTGTCGCGCGATGCCCTGCGCGTGCAGCTGGACGGAGCCGGCTATCGACATGTCGACCAGGTGATGGAGCACGGCGAATATGCGACGCGCGGTGCGCTGCTGGATCTCTATCCGATGGGCAGCGATCGGCCATATCGTCTGGATTTCTTTGATGATGAGATCGACAGCCTGCGCGTGTTCGACGCTGACACCCAGCGCACGCTGGAGGAAGTGGACTCCATTAACCTACTGCCCGCCCATGAGTTCCCGACGGATAAAACCGCCATCGAGCTGTTCCGCAGCCAGTGGCGCGACAGGTTCGACGTGAAGCGCGATGCCGAACATATCTACCAGCAAGTCAGCAAGGGCACCCTTCCGGCCGGGATCGAGTACTGGCAGCCCCTGTTCTTTAACGAACCGCTGCCGGCGCTGTTCAGCTACTTCCCGGCGAATACGCTGATTGTTAACACCGGGGATATCGACGCCAGTGCCAGCCGCTTTGAAAGCGAAACGCGCGCCCGCTTTGAAAACCGGGGCGTTGACCCGATGCGTCCGCTGCTGCCGCCGGAAATGCTGTGGCTACGTACCGACGAGCTCAACGCCGAGCTGAAACGCTGGCCGCGCATGCAGCTCAAAACCGACGCGCTTGCCGAGAAGGCGGCGAACACCAATCTCGCGTTCCGGACGCTGCCTGACCTGGCCGTCCAGGCGCAGCAGAAATCCCCGCTTGATAATCTGCGCAAGTTTCTTGAGTCCTTCACCGGGCCGGTGGTCTTCTCCGTTGAAAGTGAGGGTCGCCGTGAAGCGCTGGGCGAACTGCTGGGACGGATCAAAGTTGCGCCGAAGCGCATTCTTCGCCTGAGCGAAGCGACCGGAAATGGCCGTTACCTGATGATCGGCGCCGCCGAGCACGGATTCATTGATACGCTCAATAACCTGGCGTTGATTTGTGAAAGCGACCTGCTGGGCGAGCGCGTCGCGCGCCGTCGTCAGGACAGCCGTCGCACCATCAACCCAGACACCCTGATCCGTAACCTGGCCGAACTGCACCCCGGTCAGCCGATCGTTCACCTTGAACACGGGGTGGGTCGCTATCAGGGGATGACCACCCTCGAAGCAGGCGGCATCAAAGGTGAATACCTGATGCTGACCTACGCCAACGACGCCAAACTGTACGTGCCGGTGTCGTCCCTGCACCTGATCAGTCGCTACGCTGGCGGCGCGGAAGACAACGCGCCGCTGCATAAGCTGGGCGGCGATGCCTGGGCGCGCGCGCGCCAGAAGGCGGCGGAAAAAGTACGCGACGTGGCCGCCGAGCTGCTGGATATTTACGCCCAGCGTGCGGCCAAAGAGGGCTATGCGTTTAAGCATGATAAAGAGCAGTATCAGCTGTTCTGCGACAGCTTCCCGTTTGAAACTACGCCGGATCAGGCCCAGGCCATTAACGCCGTGCTGAGCGACATGTGCCAGCCGCTGGCCATGGACCGCTTGGTCTGCGGTGACGTGGGCTTCGGCAAAACCGAAGTGGCGATGCGTGCCGCCTTTTTGGCGGTGGAAAACAACAAGCAGGTGGCGGTGCTGGTGCCGACTACCCTCCTCGCCCAGCAGCACTTCGACAACTTCCGCGACCGCTTCGCCAACTGGCCGGTGCGCATTGAGATGCTGTCGCGTTTTCGCAGCGCCAAAGAGCAGACGCAAATCCTGGAACAGGCAAGCGAAGGCAAAATTGATATTCTGATCGGCACTCACAAGCTGCTGCAAAGCGACGTGAATTGGAAAGATCTGGGGCTGCTGATCGTGGATGAAGAGCACCGCTTCGGGGTGCGCCATAAAGAGCGCATCAAAGCGATGCGCGCCGACGTCGACATTCTGACCCTGACCGCAACGCCGATCCCGCGCACCCTGAACATGGCGATGAGCGGCATGCGCGATCTGTCGATAATCGCCACCCCACCGGCGCGCCGTCTGGCGGTGAAAACCTTTGTTCGCGAGTACGACAATCTGGTGGTGCGCGAGGCGATCCTGCGCGAAGTGCTGCGCGGCGGCCAGGTGTATTACCTTTATAACGACGTCGAAAATATTCAGAAAGCCGCCGACAGGCTGGCAGAGCTGGTACCGGAAGCGCGCATCGCCATTGGTCACGGCCAGATGCGCGAGCGCGAGCTGGAGCGGGTGATGAACGATTTCCACCACCAGCGTTTCAACGTGCTGGTGTGTACCACCATCATTGAGACCGGGATCGACATTCCGACGGCGAACACCATCATCATCGAACGTGCGGATCACTTCGGCCTGGCCCAGCTGCACCAGCTGCGCGGGCGCGTCGGGCGCTCGCACCATCAGGCCTACGCCTGGCTGCTGACGCCGCATCCGAAGGCGATGACCACCGACGCGCAAAAGCGTCTGGAAGCTATCGCCTCGCTGGAAGATCTGGGTGCTGGCTTTGCGCTGGCGACCCACGACCTGGAGATCCGCGGCGCCGGTGAGCTGCTGGGTGAAGACCAGAGCGGCTCCATGGAAACCATCGGTTTCTCGCTGTATATGGAGCTGCTGGAAAATGCCGTCGACGCGCTTAAAACCGGACGTGAACCGTCTCTGGAAGATCTCACCAGCCAGCAGACCGAAGTGGAACTGCGCATGCCTTCTCTGCTGCCGGATGATTTTATTCCTGACGTGAATACCCGTCTGTCGTTCTACAAACGCATTGCCAGCGCGAAAAGCGAAGGCGAGCTGGAAGAGATCAAAGTCGAACTGATTGACCGTTTTGGGATATTGCCCGATGCGGCGCGTAACCTGCTGGATATTGCCCGCCTGCGTCAGCAGGCGCAGAAGCTGGGCATTCGCAAGCTTGAAGGCAATGAGAAAGGCGGCGTCATTGAGTTTGCCGAGAAGAACCACGTCGATCCGATGTGGCTGATTGGCCTCCTGCAAAAACAGCCGCAGCATTTCCGTCTTGATGGCCCGACGCGTCTGAAATTCACTCAGGATCTGACGGAACGTAAAACCCGCATGGACTGGGTGCGTAACTTTATGCGTCAGCTGGAAGAGAACGCCATCGCATAACGGTATCCCCCGCCAGCGCCCGGCTGGCGGGGGGACAATTTACAAACTCTTTGCACTTCGCCCGAACTTCCCGACTATACATTCGCCATAATTATCATTAACGCCTTATAAAACAATAGCCTTATCATTTGTATGGATTATGATAATGATGATTTCTTCGCGTTTTACCCGCTGGTTAACTCTGTTTGCGCTGGCCGCGACGGTTGCCGTCGCGCTCCCTGCTCGCGCCAATACCTGGCCTCTTCCGCCTGCCGGCAGCAATGTCGTAGGTGAAAACCGCTTTCACGTGGTTGAAAACGATGGCGGTTCGCTGGAAGCGATTGCCAAAAAATATAACGTCGGGTTCCTGGCGCTGTTGCAGGCCAACCCGGGCGTAGATCCATACGTGCCCCGGGCAGGCAGCGTACTGACGATTCCGCTGCAAACCATCCTGCCGGACGCACCGCGTCAGGGCATTGTGATTAACCTCGCCGAGCTGCGTCTGTATTACTACCCGCCGGGCAAGAACGAAGTGACCGTCTACCCTATCGGTATTGGTCAGCTGGGGGGCGATACGCTCACGCCTACCATGGTCACCACCGTCTCTGATAAGCGCGCTAATCCAACCTGGACCCCGACGGCAAACATTCGCGCCCGTTATAAAGCTCAAGGTATCGACCTGCCTGCCGTGGTGCCCGCTGGCCCGGATAATCCGATGGGGCACCATGCGATTCGCCTGGCGGCATACGGTGGGGTTTATCTTCTGCACGGAACGAATGCGGATTTCGGGATCGGGATGCGCGTCAGCTCCGGCTGCATTCGCCTGCGCGATGACGATATCAAAACGCTCTACCGCGTGATCGCCCCTGGCACGAAAGTGAATATCATTAATACGCCGATTAAAGTGTCTGAAGAACCGGGTGGCGTCCGTCTGGTTGAGATCCACCAGCCGCTATCGAAAAACATCAATGACGATCCGCAGACGCTGCCGATTAATCTGAATGCCTCGATGGTGAGCTTTAAAACGAATGCCAATACCGATGGCGCGGTGATGGAGCGGGCGATGGAAGCGCGCTCGGGGATGCCAACCGATGTCACGCGGCATCATGAGGTTGCTCAGCAATCAATGTAAAGCAGTAATAACGACAAACGCCCTGCATCAGCAGGGCGTTTTTTATTGCAGTGGCATAACGGAGGGTTGCGTTACGCTTATTTGTAGATAACAGCGGTACCGTGCAGGGTGTTAGGACCGGTCACAGAGGTGATGCGGAATGATTTCGCACCCATTTCGTCAGCTTTTTGTGCCAGCTGATCTTCCAGAGAGCCCAGATTAGTACCGGCAGTGGCAGAGATGGTACCGACTTTCTGCTGGTCTGCTGGCGTGGATTGCACTTCAACAGCAGCGAAGCTTGCGAAAGAGAGTGAACTCAGAACGGCGGCAGCGATGAGGGTTTTAACGTTTTTCATGATTTTATACCTTTAGGCAGATGATGTAGTGGTCGTTAGTTATTTAGTTAACGATCGATAGGTAAATGATAGATGTGATCCAGGTCACACGTCAACCCATTTTTATAATGGTCGTTAAATTAATTTCATTTGCCTTATATTTCATAAAGATAAAATTAAATTATTTTTCAGAAATCACCGCTGGTCGTTGCAGACGTTTATTTTTATAATGACTATTCAACAAAACAACAGAGGACCAACGGCACATGACAACCGATGTCACGCGTTACGCGAAGAAAAGCCGTGGCCGACCAAAAGTGTTCGACAGGGATGCGGCGCTCGATAAGGCCATGACGCTCTTCTGGCAGCATGGGTATGAAGCCACGTCGCTTTCCGATCTCGTGGAAGCAACGGGCGCGAAAGCCCCTACCCTGTACGCAGAGTTCACCAACAAAGAAGGCTTATTCCGGGCCGTTCTGGACAGATACATCGCGCGCTTCGCGGCAAAACATGAAGCCCAGCTGTTCTGCGAAGAAAAAACGGTTGAGCAGGCATTGCAGGATTATTTCACGGCAATCGCGACCTGCTATACCAGCAAGGACACGCCTGCGGGCTGTTTTATGATCAACACCTCCGCGACCCTCGCGGCATCGTCTAAAGAGATTGCCAACACGGTCAAATCGCGGCATGCGATGCAGGAGGAGACGCTCAGCACGTTTCTGGCTCAGCGTCAGCAGCGCGGCGAAATACCGGCGCATTGCCGTCCGCAGGAGCTTTCCCAGTATCTGAGCTGTATTTTACAGGGGATGTCCATCAGCGCCCGTGAAGGCGCGACGCTGGAAAAATTGCAGGGGATTACGCAAACAACACTGCGCCTGTGGCCTGAACTTCTTAAACTCTGACGCAAAAAAAAAGCTCCTCAGCCTGAGCGCATGAGGAGCTAAGTTCAGAGAACATCTTTTTTACACTTTGTTATTCAGTATCAGCTGACCGTTGCTGTCGAGAGGGATCTGCGTGCCAGGATCTTTATCCATGCGGATTTTGCCCTGCTGATCGCCAATTTTGTAGGTTACGTCGTAGCCCAACATTTTTTCAGACTTGTCATACACGGTTTTACAGCGCTGCTGCGTTGTGGTGTAGGTATCATTTTCCTGCATCGCGCCCTGTACCTGGTTACCGGCATAACCGCCACCCAGCGCACCAACCACCGTCGCGACATCCTTACCACGGCCGCCACCAAACTGATGACCAATCACCCCACCAGCAACCGCGCCCAGCACGGAGCCAGCGATACGGTTTTCATCCTGAACCGGACGACGATGGGTGACAGAAACATTACGGCACTCCTGACGAGGCGTCTTGACCGACTCTTTGATCGGTGTAGCGGAAACCACCTGCGCATACTGCGGGCCACGATCAAGTACGTTCAGACTGGCAACGGCAGCCACACCTAACGCAGCTGCGACGCCAATCCCTATACCCGCCAACATTGATTTATTCACGGGACTTCCTCCTTTGTTGCAATTGGTAGCAATTTTGCAGCGCAATAAACGCTTCGCCAATAAGATAAAGGATCAAAATCAGGGCTGTTGACCGGGACAACGTGGGTTTAAGAGAACTCTTAAGCGTCAGGAGGGAAATGCACAGCATGATGTGCTAAGAATTCCCTCCGGAGGGCCCGGAGGGAGAGAGAAATTAGTGCAGCTTCAGGCGTGGACGGATCACGCGGTTGATGCGGCCAACCAGCATCATCAGGCCGGTTTTGAAGTAGCCGTGCAGCGCAATCTGGTGCATACGGTACAGAGAAATGTACACGAAGCGGGCGATGCGCCCCTCCACCATCATGGAGCCGCGCATCAGGTTACCCATCAGGCTGCCCACGGTGGAGAAGTTTGAGAGCGACACCAGAGAGCCGTGGTCTTTGTAGACATAGGCTTTCATCGGTTTGCCTTTCATCTGCGCCAGGATGTTATGCAGCACGAGGCTTGCCATCTGGTGCGCGGCCTGAGCGCGAGGCGGTACAAATCCGCCTTCCGGACGTGCGCAGGAGGCACAGTCGCCAATGGCGAAGATGTCCGGATCGCGCGTGGTTTGCAGCGTCGGCTCTGTCACCAGCTGGTTAATGCGGTTCGTCTCCAGCCCACCGATATCTTTCATGAAATCAGGCGCTTTGATCCCCGCAGCCCAAACCATCAGGTCGGCCTGGATATATTCGCCGTCTTTGGTATGCAGGCCGCCCTCATCCGCGCTGGTCACCATGGTCTGGGTCAGCACGCGCACGCCCAGTTTGGTCAGCTCGTTGTGCGCCGCGCCGGAAATACGCGGCGGCAGCGCAGGCAGAATACGTTCACCTGCTTCCACCAGCGTCACATTCAGCGCTTCGTTAGTCAGCCCTTTGTAGCCGTAGCTGTGCAGCTGTTTGACCGCATTGTGCAACTCCGCCGATAATTCAACGCCCGTTGCGCCGCCGCCCACGATAGCAATGTTGACCTTGCCGTTAGCACCCATGTTGTTGGTGTACTTCAGGAACAGGTTAAGCATCTCCTGATGGAAACGACGCGCCTGATGCGGATTATCCAGGAAGATGCAGTGCTCTTTTACGCCTGGGGTGTTGAAATCATTGGAGGTACTGCCCAGGGCCATCACCAGCGTGTCATAGGCCAGCTTGCGCTCAGGAACCAGCAACTCGCCTTTATCATCACGCAGCTCAGCCAGCGTGATGGTTTTGTTTTCACGATTGATATCCACCACCGAACCCAGCTGGAACTGGAAGTGGTGGTTACGCGCATGCGCCAGATAGCTCAGCGCATCCACGCCCTCATCCAGCGACCCGGTCGCCACTTCGTGCAGTAACGGCTTCCACAGATGACTGTGGTTACGATCCACCAGCGTGATTTTGGCTTTCTTACCGCGACCCAGCTTCTTACCCAGCTGTGTCGCGAGCTCCAGTCCGCCAGCACCACCGCCGACAATCACTATCTTTTTCAATGGCGTAGTCAACGTGACCCCCTCAAATTATTAACCAATTGTTAATTAAAAGTTATATAAATAACCCTTAATTAACAACAGGTTACTGCGCTGAAACCATTCAGATTCATTGAGAATAGCACGTCAGGCGCATTGGTCATACCAAAATTGATATGTATCAAGTTTTGATGGTTTAAAAGTAGACAACTCTGACAAAAAAGAGGCCCGGTACGCTTTCACGTACCGGGCCTTTATCAGGTTCAGGGAGATCAGCCCAGCGTTTTAAAGGCTTTAATACGCTGCAAGTGCGGGGAAATGTTTTTGAACTTGTGGGTCTGCTCTTCGTCCCAGACAATTTCGTAGTAATGGTGCAGAAGCTCGGCGGCGCGGGAGCTGTTCAGCGCTTCATCGTTGCGGGAAAGGATCACCAGACACCGATCGCGGTTCTTTTCACGGAAATTGCTCACGCATTTAGTTGCGATGTCGGCGTACTCCTCCGGGCGATCGATTTTGCCTTCCATGTTTTCGTTCGGAAAGAGGTTAGGATTAAAAATGACCTGACGGATATCGCACAAAAAACCGATGCGCTCTGCCCAGTATCCTCCTAACCCCACGCCGCAGATCAGCGGGCGATCGTCGATATTGAGCTGCAACATTTTATCCACTTCTTTAAGCAGATGCTGCATGTCATGCTTCGGATGACGTGTGCTGTAACTGATCAGCCGGACATCCGGATCGATAAACTGCAATTGCAGCACTTTCTCATGATTACCAGGACTGTTTGAGTCAAAACCGTGTAAATAAATGATCATCGTCTCACCACGCTACGCCTTCCGGGATGAATTAAAGGGCTGCTTTATGTGCCTGCCAGCGCTCGTTCAGGGCTTCAAGCCGGGCGTTTACCGTTTTCCAGCGCGCCGAGTCCATCAGCTCCTGACGACTAAATGAACCTTTATGATACAATTGTGTAACACGTTCAGCATTGATCGGCGACAGGTTATCCAGCACGCTCACCGCCCCTTTACGATTATTGCAGACGAGGATCATATCGCAACCCGCATCCAGCGAAGCCTGCCCACGTTCGGCATAGCTACCCATAATTGCCGCCCCCTCCATGGATAAATCGTCAGAGAAAATTACGCCATTGAAGCCTAATTCCTGACGCAGTACGGTTTTCAGCCAGTGCGGAGAGCCGCTGGCCGGACGCGGATCGACCTCACTGTAGATGACGTGCGCAGGCATGATGGCATCCAGCTTGTTATCAGCGATCAGCGAGCGGAAAACCGACATGTCTTTAGCGCGAATGTCTGCTTCCGAGCGCGGATCGCGCGGGGTTTCTTTATGGGAATCCGCCGTCACCGCCCCGTGGCCCGGGAAATGTTTGCCGGTGGTTTTCATGCCCGCAGCATGCATACCGTCAATAAAGCGCGTCGCCATTGCCAGCGCAATACGCGGATCGTCATGATACGAACGCTCACCAATTGCCGCGCTAATGTGTCCTACGTCCAGCACCGGGGCGAAGCTGATGTCGATATCCATGGCGATCATCTCGCTGGCCATCAGCCAGCCGGCGTCCTGCGCCAGTTGACCGCCCTCTTCGATCCCCAGCAGCGCAGCAAAAGATTGCGCGGCGGGTAAACGGGTAAACCCTTCGCGGAAACGCTGCACACGCCCACCTTCCTGGTCTACGGCCACCACTAGGTGATTGCGCGACGCCGCACGGATCTGGCGAACCAGCTCACGCAACTGCTCCGGATCATGATAATTGCGGGTGAAAAGAATCAGCCCCCCTACCAGCGGATGCGCCAGAATTTCGCGCTCTTCCGCATCCAGCTCAAACCCTTCGACATCCAACATTACTGGACCCACACCTACCTCTCTTATCCTTTCGTTTGTAACTGACGCCAGGCATCATTTGCCAGCGCAATAAATTGTTTGTCATCTGTCTGCTGAAGGCGCATTTCAAACCATCCCGCCATCAGCATCAACACCCACGGACGCCAGCGCGCGACCTGCCGCGCAAGGGTGAGCGCATTGATGTTGGCGTTTCGGGCATAGGCGGTTATCAGCTGCTCGCGCGACGCCTCATCAGGCATCCAGACCGCAGCGAGTTCGAGCGCCACGTCACCGTCTCCGGCATATTCCCAGTCGATAAGTTTCTCGCCTGCCGTGGTATGAACGATATTACCCGCGTGGACATCCATATGCAGCGGCGCCAGACGTAACGCCTGCGGCTCTCCCGCTCTGCGTAGCCGCTTAAGCTGCGCCAGCCAGTAGGGCGTGCGTCGTCCAGGCGCAGCCTGCTGCCAGTAGTGATCCAGCAAAGGAAGTAACGTTACCCGCCAGCCCAGACGCGGCTGGCGATGCAGATGATACAGCATGGCTGCAAGCGCAGGCGTATCGGGAAGCTCGCTTTTGATCTCACCCGCAATAAACGCCACCGCCATCCAGTCTCTGATAAAGAGATGAGGTTGTGGCGCAAGGTCGGCGGGCAGGCGCTTCAGGGCGCGGAACTGGCGACGAAAATGGGAGGCAGGCGCGGCGGCATCGTGATGCTGACGTAAAACCAGCCGATGGTCGCCACGCTCAATAATGCAACTCGCGCCGCCAAGCCCGGCGGGGGCTTGCGGCGCGATAACACGGTACTGAGGGAAATAACGCGTCAGGACGTCATGACGCGTGCGCTTATTGTTGCGTAACGGCACCTTTACCTGACCAGATAATTTCGCCGGTCTGAACCAGCATTAACTGCATCTGCAACGACGGCGTGTTCACGTTGCCTGTCGCGTTAGAATAAAGGACATACTGCGCGCCAACGTTGCGGGCAATACCAATCGCTTTACTGCGCGAACCCAGGCTGTCCTGAGGCGACAGACCAAGCTGCTGCTTGGCGACCGCGAGCTGCTGAGCTGAGACCAGCGTAAATTTACCGTTGTTTGCCAGCGCGTTGCGCAGGGTTTCCGTCGCTTCTCCCGCATTCAGGGAACCGTTTGTACGGTTGTTCACGCTGTCCACCAGCAGCACGCTGCCGGGCGTAACGCCCTGTGCCTGCAACATTTTGCCCACCATCGGCTGCATTGCGCCGTTCCAGTCATAGTGGCGTACTCGCGGCGCAGGCTGTGCGGTGTCGTCCGGATGTTCGATCGGGCCAGGCTGCGCCGGAATGGTCGGTACAGACGGCACGGTTGGAACAGGCTGCGCTGGCGTTGTTGGCTGTTCCGTTCCCGGCTTCGCCTGATCTACCGGTGCTGGTTCTTCCGTTCGCGTCACACAACCCGCCAGAAAGAGTGCAAAAGCACTCAGGAGCGCATAACGGCTCATTGTTTTAATCAAGGTTCACTCCTTACAAATAAAGATAAAGTCTCACCTTATGTGCACCCAGATAGCTGGCGCTGCCGTAGAGCGTGACTGACGATCTTGCCGGGATAGTCACGCTGCGCGGCGCCTCAAGCGGGTGCATCTCAAGACCTCTCACGTCATACCAGTAGAAGCGATAATGCACCGTCACTGGCTCTTGCCTTTCGTTATAGAGCGTAGAGGAGGCTGAAGACTGGATTTCGCTTATGGTCAGCGAAGGTTTCTCCGCCGTGATGCCCGCAGCAAGCACTGAGGACTCCATCACCAGCGTCTGTTCTTCACTGACCGGGATGGCGGGACGCGCGCTGCACCCAACCATTACCAGCGTCACGATCAGCGCTGCAATACGCCCAGTTAACATATTAAAGACCTTTATGTGCCAGCATCGGTCCCAGTGGACGTCCACCCAGCAGATGCATATGAATATGATAGACTTCCTGGCCGCCATGGCGATTACAGTTCATGATCAGACGGTATCCGTCTTCAGCAATCCCTTCCTGCTCTGCGATTTTCGCGGCCACCGTAAGCATACGGCCCAGCGCCACTTCATGCTCGGTTTTAACGTCATTGACGGTCGGGATCAGAATATTGGGAATAATAAGGATGTGCGTCGGCGCCTGGGGAGAAATGTCGCGGAAAGCCGTGACCAGTTCATCCTGATAGACAATATCCGACGGAATTTCTCGGCGGATAATTTTACTGAAAATCGTTTCTTCAGCCATGACCTTTTCCTTTTAAGTTTAATCTGGCGTCGTGCGTCCGTTGTTAACACACATTGTCTGATTTACTGCGTGACACAAGACAAGAGTATGAGCGAGTTTCTCCTGTCCTTTCAACCTTCTCCCGTGATTTCTTTCCTGATTGTCCGCCATCTGGCTGAAGAGGCATCGCTTTAGGACATTTCTTTTCTGAAACCTTATTTCAGTTCATCCCGAAACATCTGTTTACAGCGTTAATCACAATGCGTATATTTCGCATTTGCATTTTCATGAGCATTTTTAACATAGAAAACGACGTCAGCCCGTGCTAGCGGGACTGTCGCGAATTACCTTCACCATTCACTAAGGGTTTGATGATGTCTTTCATTAATCACACCAGGGATGGGCAACATCAGCCTGCCGCAACACCTTCGTTGCTGGCCGCCTGCATTGCTATGGCATTGACGCCAACCGCCGCTTTCGCTGCTTCAACCACCGAAGATACCGTCGTCGTAGACGGGGGTTTTGACAACACACAGGATCTTTCTGCCAGCCAGGATCAGGATTACAGCGTAAAAACCACCACCACCGGCACCAAACTGTTGCTGGTTCCCCGCGACATCCCACAGTCCGTCAGCGTTATCAGCCAGCAACGTATGGCTGACCAGAATCTGCAATCCATCGGACAGGTGCTGACGAATACCACGGGCATTACGGCCCAGGTGCAGGACAGCGACCGTACCGTGTTTTACTCACGCGGCTTTTTCGTCAGCAACTACGCCTATGACGACCTGCCAACCTCCATCAGTGAAGTGTGGAACTTTGGTGATACCGCCGCGGATACCGCGATTTATGACCGCATCGAAGTGGTTCGCGGCGCCACCGGCCTGATGTCCGGCACGGGCAACCCGGCGGCGTACGTTAATATGGTGCGTAAGCACGCGGACAGCCCGGAATTTAAAGGTAACGTCTCCGCCAGTTACGGCAGCTGGGACAAGCAGCGCTACGTGCTGGATCTCCAGGCGCCGCTGGTAGAGTCAGGTAAGGTACGGGGCCGTCTGATTACGGGTTATCAGGACAACGACAGCTTCGTGGATAACTACCACTACCGGAAGAAATTCCTCTACGGTGTGATGGACGCGGATGTCACCGACAGCACCACCCTCTCGGTAGGGTATGAGTATCAGGAAAGCCATACCGCCGACCCAACCTGGGGCGGGCTGCCGACCTGGTACAGCGACGGAAGTAAGACCCACTACAATCGCAGCCAGACTGTCGCACCTGACTGGGCTTATTCAGATAAAGACAGCACCCGCATCTTCGCTAACCTGACTCAGCGTTTCGATAATGGCTGGGAAGCGCACATCAACGGTATGCACGCTGAAACCAACTTCGACTCCAAACTGATGTATATGTCCGGCTATCCGGATAAAGAGACCGGTGCGGGCCTGGTGGGTTACGGAGGCTGGAACCGTGGGGAACGTAAACAGGATGCGGTTGACGCCTTCCTGCGCGGCGGCTTCGATCTCTTTGGCCGTCAGCACGAAATGATGTTCGGCGGCAGCTTCAGCCGTCAGCGTAACCATTACGACAACTCCATGCCGGATGCGGTATACGGCATGGTTGATGTCGGCAACTTTAAGAACTGGAACGGGAACATCGCCGATCCCCAGTGGACGCCGTGGAAACTCTACAGCAAGGATGATATTCGCCAGTCTTCAGCCTATTCGTCGGCTCGTTTCTCGCTGGCCGATCCGCTGCACCTGATCCTGGGCGCGCGCTACACCCAATATAACATTCGTTATAACCCGGCAGGATCGCCGAATACCCGTCTGGAAAGCACCAAAGATGATGTCACGCCGTACGCCGGCCTGGTGTATGACATCAATGAGGACTGGTCGACCTACGTCAGCTATACCTCTATCTTCCAGCCGCAGGATAAGCGCGATGCCAGCGGACGTTATCTTGACCCTACCACGGGTAAAAGCTACGAAGCCGGGGTGAAGGCGGACTGGTTTAATACCCGCCTCACCACCTCGCTGGCGATTTTCCGCATTGAGCAGGATAACGTCGCCAGCAACACCTATACCTACATGCCGAGCGGTGAGTCGATCTATGAATCGCTGGACGGGGTGGTCAGCAAAGGGGTCGAGTTCGAGCTCAATGGTGCCCTGACCGATAACTGGCAGCTGACCTTCGGCGCGACGCGTTACATCGCAGAAGATAAGAATGGCAACGCCGTCAGCTCCGATCAGCCGCGCACAACCATGAAGCTCTTCACCCGCTATCAGTTGCCAATGCTGCCGGAACTGACCGTGGGCGGTGGCGTAAACTGGCAGAACAAAGTGTGGACGGACGTGGAAGGCGGCCCGGCAGGACGTTCCCGCGCGGAGCAAGGCAGCTATGGGCTGGTGAACCTGTTCAGCCGTTATCAGGTCACCAAAGATTTTGCGGTGCAGGCTAACGTCAACAACCTGTTCGACAAAGAGTATTACGATTACGTCGGCTCTTATGTAGTGTATGGCGCGCCGCTGAACGTCTCGGTGAGCGCGAGCTACGATTTCTGAGTGACAGAAGCCCGGTGGCGCTGCGCTTACCGGGCCTACCCATCACGTAGGCCCGGTAAGGTGCCGCCGCCACCCGGCACCACAAGCCGCAGTAATAAAAAAGGCAGCCATTCGGCTGCCTTAGTCTCCCCAGGTCACAGCTTAGTTGTTGCGGATGTACTCATCCATTTCGGTTTTCAGGTTATCGGATTTCGTACCGAAGATTGCCTGAACACCAGAACCTGCAACAACGACGCCCGCTGCGCCCAGTTTTTTCAGACCCGGCTGGTCTACTTTCGCAACGTCGGCAACGCTCACACGCAGACGAGTGATACACGCGTCCAGGTTAGTGATGTTCTCTTTACCACCGAAGGCAGCTACCAGAGCAGGCGCCATTTCGCTGGTCGCACCGGCTTTGCTGTCTTCCGTTGCATCTTCACGACCCGGCGTTTTCAGGTCCAGTGCTTTGATCAGCACGCGGAAGACGGTGTAGTACACCACTGCGTAGCCCGCACCCACAATTGGGAACAGCCACAGCTTGCTGCTGTTACCGGACAGAACGATGAAGTCGATCAGACCGTGAGAGAAGGACGTACCGTCACGCATACCCAGCAGGATACAGATTGGGAATGCCAGACCTGCCAGTACCGCGTGGATGATGTACAGGATCGGCGCAACGAACATGAAGGAGAACTCGATCGGCTCGGTGATACCGGTCAGGAACGAGGTCAGCGCTGCGGAGATCATGATACCGCCCACTTTTGCACGGTTCTCTGGTTTAGCAGAGTGCCAGATCGCAATTGCGGCGGCCGGCAGACCGTACATTTTGAACAGGAAGCCACCAGACAGTTTACCTGCCGTTGGGTCACCCGCCATGTAGCGTGGGATGTCGCCGTGGAACACCTGGCCTGCTGCGTTGGTGTATTCACCAATCTGCATCTGGAATGGAACGTTCCAGATGTGGTGCAGACCAAATGGTACCAGGCAGCGCTCAATGAAGCCGTAGATACCGAACGCCACAACCGGGTTCTGGTAAGCCGCCCACTGAGAGAAGGTCTGGATTGCTGTACCGATTGGTGGCCAGATGAAAGACAGAACCACACCGGTGAAAATCGCGGCCAGACCAGAAATGATCGGCACAAAACGTTTACCCGCGAAGAAGCCCAGATACTCAGGCAGCTTGATGCGATAGAAGCGGTTAAACATATACGCTGCAATCGCACCGGAGATGATACCACCGAGAACACCGGTGTCCGCCAGATGCTTAGCGGCAATCTCTTCAGCAGGTAAGTGCAGTACCAGCGGCGCAACCACAGCCATGGTTTTCACCATGATGCCGTAAGCAACAACGGACGCCAGCGCGGATACACCGTCGTTATTGGTGAAGCCCAGAGCAACACCGATAGCGAAGATCAGCGGCATGTTAGCAAAAACAGAACCGCCTGCTTCGGCCATCACGTGGGAAACTACGGCTGGCAGCCAGCTGAAGTTTGCAGAACCGACACCCAGCAGGATACCTGCGATAGGCAGTACGGATACTGGCAGCATCAGCGATTTACCGACCTTTTGCAGGTTAGCAAATGCATTCTTAAACATAATTGAGAGTGCTCCTGAGTATTTGTGCTTTTTTTACGTTTTCACGCATTGGCCCGGGGGGAGTACCGCGCCGTGGACAGGACATCTAAGCGCCCTTTATTTATTACACAGAGTAAAATAATTCCCTCTGAGTTTGTTTGACGGCTATCACGTTTCAGTTCAAGACGGCCAAAAAACTTGCAGATATTTACATAAAGCATGTCTGGATGTGTCTAAAAACGCCATCACCGCCCCAAATGAGGCGGTGAACTTTACTCGTTTTACTTATTAATTACGAGCCTAAAAATAACAGGCGTATCAGACAGATTGCAGGTGGGCGGGGTCGATATGGAACAGACTGGCGAAGTTTTCCGTTGTCACGCGAGCCAGCTCTTCAATACTGACACCTTTCAGAACGGCCATATACTCAGCGACATCCCGGGTCATCGCTGGCTGATTTTCTTTGCCGCGATGAGGCACCGGTGCCAGGTACGGGGAATCGGTTTCCACCAGAATACGATCCAGCGGAACATATCGCGCCGCATCACGCAGTTGCTCAGCATTCCGGAACGTTACAATCCCCGAGAACGAGATATAAAAGCCTAAATCAAGCAGCTTACCCGCCGTTTCTCTGTCTTCAGTGAAACAGTGTAGTACGCCACCGCAATCCGTCACCTTTTCTTCCCGCAGGATCGCCAGCGTGTCGGCGCGCGCATCGCGGGTATGAACGATAACAGGCTTATTCAGTTCACGGCCAATACGGATGTGGTTGCGGAAGGATTCCTGCTGGCGAGGTTTCGTTTCCGGGGTGTAGAAATAGTCGAGACCGGTCTCGCCCATCGCCACTACGCCCTCTTCTGCGGCAAGACGGCGTAAATCCTCAACGTCGTACGCTTCATCCTGATTCAGCGGATGCACGCCGCAGGAGAAGACGACATTATCGCGCTCGCCTACCAGTTCACGCATGGCGCGGTAACCCGGCAACGTGGTCGCCACGGCCAGGCAAAATTTCACATCGCGCGCGGCGGCTTTCGCCAGCACGTCGTCCACATTTTTATGCAGGGACTGATAATCCAGGCCATCGAGATGGCAGTGTGAGTCGACTAAAAACATAATGTCTCTCTCAGAGGTGGGAAACCGGCGGTATGACGCCTGGTTGCAGGTAGTGTTCGATACGCAGTAACTGGTCGGTCAGTAAAAGCTCGCGATTGAGACCGGTTACCGTCAAAAGTTGTTCACGACTCTGGCAGATATCATGAAGGATAGCGTGCAGCGACTGCCCTGACAGGCGATTCGCCAGCGTGGTGACCAGCGCCCACACGTCAGGGTTAGTCAGAAGCGTCGCCCCCTGCTGGATTTTGAGCGCATCCAGCAGCAGCGCGGCCAGCCAGTGCAGCCGTTCCGGTGCCTGATCGCTGTTCAGCGCTGGCAGCACGCTAAGCCAGTCATGGCTGTCGAGGGCTGATTCAACCGCACGACATAGCGTTTCACGCTGGGACCACACTTCCGGCTGCAATAAGGCCAGCGCAGCCGCAGGCGCACCGCTGCACAGGCGCAACGCCGAGCGCGCCGCATCTTGTGACACCGTCACTTCTCGCTCAAGCCAGGCGAGCGCCCAGGATTCCTGAGGGACAGCGAGGTGGTGAAGAAGGCAGCGACTGCGCAGCGTCGCCAGCAAGCGTTCCGGCTCGCGGCAGGAGAGGAAAAACCAGGTATTCTCTGGCGGCTCTTCCAGGGTTTTTAACAGGGCGTTGGCTGCGGCTTCCGTGAGTAGCGCGGCGTCATTCAGCCACACCACTTTCGCCCCCCCCAGACGCGCATATTCGTACAGTTTCTCACTGACCTCACGCACCGCGTCGATACCGAGCGTATTTTTGCCCTTCTCGGGTTCGAGGGTGTAATAGTCAGGATGCGTGCCCGCCTGCATGAGCTGGCAACCCCGGCATTTACCGCAGCTTTTATGTCCTTCCGGCTGTTGGCACATCAGAAAGCGGGTGATGGCGTAAATCAACGCATCATCACCCATTCCCGGCAGCGCCTGGATCAGTAACGCATGATGCCCCCGACCAACCTGATAGCTGCCGATCAGCTGTTCAAAGTGTGGGCGCAACCATGGATACCATTTCATGCCTGCTGCTCCTGTAGCCACTGCGTAACGGTCTGCTGAATATCACGCGTAACGTCTTCAAGGGATTGCGTCGCATCGATGGTACGAATGGTCTTGTCCTGCCCGGCCAGTTCCAGATAACGCGCACGGGTGCGGTTAAAGAAATCAAAAGACTCCTGTTCAATGCGGTCCAGTTCGCCGCGGGCACGGGCGCGCTTCAGGCCCACCTCAGGAGTTACGTCCAGATACAGCGTCAGGTCAGGACGGAAATCGCCCAGAACCGCGTCGCGAAGCGTAGCCAGCATGGCCTGATCGATACCCCGGCCCCCGCCCTGATACGCCTGGGTTGAGAGATCGTGGCGATCGCCAATCACCCATTTCCCTTCTGCCAGAGCGGGTTTGATCACCGTCTCCACCAGCTGAACGCGCGCAGCATAGAACATCAGCACTTCCGCTTTGTCGGTAATAACTTCATCGCCAACGGATTTGATATCCAGAACCAGGCTGCGCAGTTTTTCCGCCAGCTGCGTACCGCCCGGCTCGCGGGTAAAGACCATGTCGGCAACGCCAAGCGACGTAAGCGTATCCACCACCACGTTACGGGCAGTTGTTTTGCCCGCCCCTTCGAGTCCCTCAATGACAATGTATTTACTGCGCATTTTTTTCCTTAAGTGCCTTCAGATAGTCCTGAACGGAGCGATTGTGGCTGGCCAGGTTGGTATTAAACGTATGCCCCCCTTTTCCGTCAGCCACAAAATAGAGATACGGCGTTTTGGCCGGGTGCGCGGCGGCCTTCAACGATGCTTCACTCGGCGTCGCGATCGGTCCAGGCGGCAGGCCGCTAATCACGTAGGTATTATACGCCGTTGGCGTCTCCAGATCTTTTCTGGAAATCCTGCCGTTGTAGTTTTCGCCCATGCCGTAGATGACGGTAGGATCGGTTTGCAAACGCATGCCGATGCGCAGACGGTTAATAAACACCGAGGCAACCTGGTCACGTTCGGGAGCAACGGCCGTCTCTTTCTCGATGATCGAGGCCATCGTCATGAACTGGTTTTGATCTTTATAAGGCAGGCCCTCTGCTCGCCCTTTCCAGGCAGCGTCTACCGCCGCGACCATTTTGTTGTGCGCGCGCTTCAGAATGGCCACATCCGTCGTGCCTGCCGTATACATCCACGTATCGGGCCAGAACCAGCCTTCCACCCACTCGGGATGTTCGAATTTTAAGGCGTCTGCCACGGTCTGGTAGCGGTCATCTTTCAGCGTATGCTTAATGTATGGCGCGTCCCGCAGCTGCCTGAGGTAATCGCTCAGACGCATACCTTCCACAAAACGCAGCGGGAACTGGGCTTCTTTACCACTCTCCAGCAGTTGCAGCATCTCGCGCACGGTCATGCCAGGGGTAAAGCGATAGGTGCCGGCCTTGAAATGGGACAGGTCCGGTTCAATACGCAGCAGCCACTGGAATACGCGTGGGCGATTGATAATTTTGTCGTCATACAGCTGCTGACCAAGCGCCTGCCGCCCGGTACCCGCTTTCAGGGTAAAAATCGTCTCGTCTTTAATCAGGATCTGACTCTCCGCCAGCTGACGGACTTTCCACACTCCCGCTCCGCCAGCGATACCGAACGCAACGATAAGAAGGAGGACAAAGCGTAACATTTTCTTCATGACTACCTGGTTTGCTCACATAACGGGGCCAGAAACTGGAACAGCTCGCGGGATGACCAGCATTTGCGGCCATAAGCGCGAACGGGGACAACGGGCATCAGCGCATTGCAGATAACAACTTCATCGGCAGACAGCAGCGCCTCTTCCTTAGCGTTGACTTCGACAACGCGAAAGCCTGCACGTGCCAGCTGGTGCATACAAAACTGCCGCATAATGCCGTTGACGCCGGCCTGCTCCAGCGAAGGCGTGAACACATCACAGCCCTTCCGCCAGAGTAAATTAGCCGCACAGCATTCCGTAATGTACCCTTCGCTGTCAAGAACCAGCGCCTCCCCGGCCTCCGTCTGCTCAAGATGAGTACGAATAAGCACCTGTTCAAGGCGGTTGAGATGTTTTATGCCAGCGAGCATCGGGTTTCGCCCCAGACGTACCGGACTTAGCGCCAGGGCTACGCCCTCTTCACGCCAGTGCGCATAATGGGAAGGATAATCTGAAACGGAAAGGACCCGCGTAGGATGCAGACAGGCAGAACCGCTATAGCCCCGGCCACCGCTCCCGCGGCTAATAATGACTTTCAGGACGCCGCTTGCTTTATCTGACGCCAGCCGACGCATTTCACTTTCAAGAATGTCCCACTGCGAGAAGGGGATCAGTAATGCTTCGCAGGCTTTTTGTAAACGAAGGATATGGGCCCCGAGCAGACACACGCCACCGTCGAGAATACGCGCAGTCGTGAAACAGCCATCGCCAAACTGGGTCGCCCTGTCGCTGGCTGGCAGCGTTTCTTGCTCAAGGCCATTAATCAAAAACATGGTGGCTCCTTATGCGTGGAGGCTCAGTCTGGCAGGATGTGAGCAGCCGGACAAGGGGATTTCACCTAATAAAAAAGGCCCGGCAAGCGGACCTTTTTTATCGTCAGCGACTAACCAGACTCAGACCTTTTTGAAGATCAGAGAGCCGTTAGTCCCACCGAAGCCGAAGGAGTTACACAGGGTATACTCCATACCGCTAACCTGGCGCGCTTCGTGAGGAACGAAGTCCAGATCGCAACCTTCATCCGGATAATCCAGGTTGATGGTTGGCGGTACAGCCTGATCGCGCAGCGCGAGAATAGAGTAGATTGACTCTACTGCCCCCGCAGCACCCAGCAGGTGACCGGTCATGGATTTCGTGGAGCTTACCATTACGCGGCCGGCAGATTCGCCGAAGATAGACTTAACAGCCTGCGCTTCTGCTTTATCGCCCGCAGGGGTAGACGTCCCATGGGCGTTAACGTAGCCAATCTGTGCTGGCGTAATGCCCGCATCGCGGATGGCGTTTTCCATCGCCAGCGCAGCGCCTGCGCCGTTCTCTGGAGGAGACGTCATGTGATAAGCATCGCTGCTCATGCCAAAGCCAACAACTTCAGCATAAATTTTCGCGCCACGTTTTTTCGCGTGTTCGTACTCTTCCAGTACGATCATGCCTGCACCGTCACCCAGCACGAAACCATCACGGTCTTTATCCCACGGACGGCTCGCCGCCTGAGGATTATCGTTTCGGGTAGAGAGCGCACGCGCTGCACCGAAGCCACCGACGCCCAGCGGGGTACTGGCTTTTTCAGCGCCGCCCGCAACCATAGCATCTGCATCGCCGTACGCAATGATACGCGCGGCCTGGCCGATGTTATGCACGCCAGACGTACAGGCTGTCGCGATTGAGATGCTTGGGCCACGCAGGCCGAACATAATGGTCAGGTGACCTGCCACCATGTTGACAATCGTAGACGGAACGAAGAACGGGCTGATTTTACGCGGGCCGCCATTCATCAGAGATGTATGGTTTTCTTCAATCAGACCCAGACCGCCAATCCCGGAGCCGATAGCGGCGCCGATACGGGTCGCGTTCTCTTCCGTAATCTCAAGGCCAGAATCCTGCATGGCCTGAACGCCAGCGACAATTCCATATTGAATGAAGGCATCCATCTTGCGCTGTTCTTTGCGCGAGATGATCTCTTCACAGTTAAAATCCTTTACTAAGCCAGCAAATTTCGTTGCATAGGCGCTAGTATCGAAATGGTCGATTAGGCTGATGCCGCTCTGACCGGCAAGGAGAGCTTTCCAGGTGGACTCTACGGTATTGCCGACAGGAGACAACATGCCAAGTCCGGTCACAACTACACGACGCTTAGACACGCTTGTCCTCCAGGGAGGGATAAAAAAAGAGATTCGTGGGACAACAAAAGATAAAACTCAGGCGGTCGAATGACCGCCTGGAGATGTTCACTTACGCCTGGTGACCGTTGATGTAATCAATGGCAGCCTGAACGGTGGTGATTTTCTCAGCTTCTTCGTCCGGAATCTCAGTATCAAACTCTTCTTCCAGAGCCATTACCAGCTCAACGGTGTCAAGAGAATCTGCGCCCAGGTCTTCAACAAAGGAAGCGGAGTTCACAACTTCTTCCTGCTTAACGCCCAGCTGTTCGCCGATAATTTTCTTAACGCGTTCTTCGATAGTGCTCATACTCTTAAATTTCCTATCAAAACTCGCTTTCGCGATGGTTTTCGTAGTGTATAAAATGTTGAAAAATTTGCAACTAAATCCCGGCAGGTCTTACCACGATTTTACGTTATTTTGAGGCCATTTGCCCAAATAACGCAAATATTTTCGATCGTGATTAAACCATGTACATCCCGCCGTTGACGTGGAGGGTTTCACCAGTGATGTAACCCGCTTCGTCAGAGGCTAAAAATGCAACCGCGCTGGCGATTTCTTTAGGGTCGCCAAGACGACCCGCCGGAACTGCCGCCAGCGTACCCGCACGCTGCTCATCAGTCAGCGCACGCGTCATGTCCGTTTCAATAAAGCCCGGAGCAACAACGTTTACAGTAATTCCGCGGGACGCGACTTCACGCGCCAGCGACTTACTGAAACCGATCAGACCTGCTTTCGCCGCAGCGTAGTTAGCCTGACCAGCATTTCCCATGGTACCAACCACAGAACCTACAGTGATAATACGACCATGACGCTTTTTCATCATAGCGCGCATTACCGCTTTTGACAGACGGAATACAGATGACAGGTTGGTTTCGATAATATCGTTCCACTCGTCGTCTTTCATTCGCATCAGCAGGTTGTCGCGAGTGATCCCGGCATTATTGACCAGAATATCCACTTCGCCAAACTCTGCGCGAATATTTTCCAGAACAGATTCGATAGATGCTGGTTCAGTCACATTCAGTACCAGACCTTTACCGTTCGCACCCAGATAGTCGCTGATGGCCTGTGCGCCATTCTCACTGGTCGCAGTCCCGATCACCGTCGCGCCGCGCGCAACCAGTGTTTCAGCAATAGCGCGCCCAATACCGCGGCTTGCGCCGGTCACCAGGGCAATTTTTCCTTCAAAACTCATGGTATTCCTCTTTTATTGCGAGAGTGCCGCTTTCATGGCTTCCGGCTCGTTAATCGCCGAGGCAGTCAGGGTGTCTACAATACGTTTTGTCAGACCGGTAAGTACCTTACCTGGACCAACTTCATACAGATGTTCAACGCCCTGAGACGCCATAAATTCAACGGTTTTAGTCCACTGAACCGGGCTGTAGAGCTGGCGAACCAGCGCGTTACGGATAGCCTCCGGCGCGGTTTCGCACTGCACATCGACGTTATTCACAACGGAAATCGTCGGTGCGTTAAAGGTCATTTTTTCCAGCTCAACCGCCAGCTTATCGGCAGCGGGCTTCATCAGCGCGCAGTGAGACGGTACGCTCACCGGCAGGGGCAGTGCACGTTTTGCGCCCGCAGCTTTACAGGCAGCACCTGCACGCTCAACCGCTTCTTTATGACCCGCGATAACCACCTGGCCTGGCGAGTTAAAGTTTACCGGAGAAACGACCTGACCTTCAGCAGATTCTTCACAGGCTTTAGCGATAGACGCATCATCCAGACCGATGATGGCAGACATGCCGCCCGTGCCCTCTGGCACCGCTTCCTGCATGAATTTACCACGCAATTCAACCAGGCGTACCGCGTCAGCGAAGGCAATCACCCCTGCGCAGACCAGCGCAGAGTATTCACCCAGGCTATGACCCGCCATCAGCGTCGGCGCTTTGCCGCCCTGCTGCTGCCATACGCGCCACAATGCGACGGAGGCTGCCAGCAGTGCCGGTTGAGTCTGCCAGGTTTTGTTCAGCTCTTCAGCGGGGCCCTGTTGGGTCAGCGCCCACAGATCATAACCCAGCGCGTCAGAGGCTTCACGGAAAGTCTCTTCAATAACCGGATAGTTTGCTGCCATTTCAGACAACATCCCGACAGTTTGCGAGCCCTGTCCCGGGAACACAAAAGCAAATTGCGTCATTTTTTAATCCTTATCCTAGAAACGAACCAGCGCGGAACCCCAGGTGAACCCGCCACCAAAGGCTTCAAGCAAGACCAGTTGGCCCCGTTTGATTCGTCCATCGCGTACCGCTTCGTCAAATGCGCACGGTACCGATGCCGCAGAGGTGTTGCCGTGGCGATCAAGCGTCACCACAACGTTATCCATAGACATGCCCAGCTTCTTCGCCGTCGCGCTGATGATACGCAGGTTCGCCTGATGCGGTACCAGCCAGTCGAGTGCGGCGCGGTCCAGATTGTTCGCTTCCAGCGTCTCATCAACGATGTGAGCCAGTTCAGTCACGGCCACTTTAAACACTTCGTTACCTGCCATTGTCAGGTAAATCGAACTGTCCGGATTAACGCGATCGGCGTTAGGCAGCGTTAACAGCTCGCCGTAGCGGCCATCGGCATGCAGGTGCGTGGAGATGATGCCCGGCTCTTCGGACTGCCCCAGCAGCACCGCGCCCGCGCCATCGCCAAAAATAATGATCGTGCCGCGATCGGTCGGATCGCAGGTACGCGCCAGCACATCAGCGCCGATCACCAGCGCATATTTTACGGCGCCCGATTTTACATACTGATCGGCGATGCTCAGCGCATAGGTGAAACCCGCGCACGCTGCTGCAACATCAAATGCCGGGCAGCCTTTGATGCCGAGCATGTTCTGCACCTGGCACGCTGCGCTTGGGAAGGCATGCGTGGCAGAGGTTGTCGCCACCACAATAAGCCCGATCTGTTCTTTATCAATGCCAGCCATCTCAAGCGCTCGCTGAGCGGCTTCGTAGCCCATGGTGGACACAGTTTCGTCTGGCGCGGCGATACGACGTTCACGGATACCTGTGCGCGTGACAATCCACTCGTCAGACGTATCTACCATTTTTTCAAGATCGGCGTTGGTACGCACTTGTTTTGGCAGGTAGCTGCCGGTACCTAAAATCTTCGTATACATGTACGCTCAGTCACTTTTAGCTAATACAGATCCCAGGCGAGCGGCAATCCTCTGAGGGACTTGACGCTGCACCGCCTGCACTGCCTGTTCAATCGCGACGGTAAATGCTCGCTGATTGGCGGCGCCATGACTCTTAATCACGATGCCGCGCAATCCTAACAGACAGGCGCCATTATACTGGTCGGGGTTGAGGTGACTGAATCGCCGCGTCAGGCTTTTTTGTAACCAACGCTTTAATAAAATCAGCCACCAGGACCTTTTTTTACCTTCTCCCTGCGATTTCAGCAGAGAAAGGAACATTCGTACGACCCCTTCCATGGTCTTCAACGTCACGTTTCCGGTGAAGCCATCACACACTAATACATCCGTTTTGCCCGTCAGCAACTCATTGGCTTCGAGATAACCAATATAGTTGATGGAGGGGACCTGTTTGAGTATTTCCGCAGCGTCGCGGATACTGTCCAGGCCTTTGGTCTCTTCTTCACCAATATTCAGTAAAGCAACGCGGGGATTGTTAATCCCGACCACGTCTTCAGCCAGCACCGACCCCATAACGGCAAACTGAGCCAGCATTGTACTATCACAATCCACGTTAGCGCCCAGATCCAGCACCACCGTTTTGCCCTTCTGCTGATGCGGTAATACCGTCACCAGCGCCGGACGCTCAATGCCCTCAATCGGCTTGAGCAATAATTTCGACAGCCCCATCAGCGCACCAGTATTTCCCGCGCTGACGCAAGCCTGCGCTCGCCCTTCTTTCACCAGCTCCAGCGCCATTCGCATAGAGCTGCCGCGGCTATTACGAATAGCCTGCGATGGCCGGGCATCACTGGCAATAACTGACTGCGCAGGAATAATCTGCAGACGCGAACGTTGTTCAAAGTCAGCTTTTGCAAGTAATGGCGTGATTGTGTCGGGATTACCGACTAAAAGAAGTGTGAGTTGCGAATTAGAATTCAGTGCCTGCAATGCTGCAGGCACTGTCACGGTAGGGCCAAAATCTCCCCCCATGACATCTAACGCCAGGGTTAGACGTGTCAAGGTATCGTCGCAGCCTGGTTCGGTAAACTCCCCGTTTGCACGGGGAAGTTCCTCACTAAGCCTAATCACGCTGACGCGTGATTACTTAGTGATAACCTTGCGGCCGCGGTAGAAACCGTCAGCGGTGATGTGGTGACGCAGGTGTTTCTCACCAGAAGTCTTGTCTACAGACAGGCTGGTAACTGCGGTCAGCGCGTCATGGGAACGACGCATGCCACGTTTGGAACGGGTTGGTTTATTCTGTTGTACGGCCATGGACCTTACTCCTCAATTACTTACGCTTTAAGCTGGCTAATACGGCAAATGGGTTTGGTTTTTGCGCTTCATCAGGCAGTTCCCCAAAGACCATGTCCGCCTCGGACACTTCACAGTGTTCAGAATCATGCACCGGAACGACTGGCAGGGAGAGGATGACTTCATCTTCAACCAGCGCCAGAAGATCGATTTCACCGAATTCGTTAACCTCAATCGGCTCATACGCTTCCGGGAGTGCTTCAGCCTGTTCGTCAGAACGAACCGGACTAAAACAATACGTTGTGTGAACATGCTGTACAAACGGTTTCCCGCAACGCTGACATTCGAGCGTTACCGTCACCTTTGCATCACCGGTTAACACGGCGAGACGCTGGTTGTCGATAGCGAACGACATGGAGCATTCTACATCACTGTCCACACTGACTACAGATTCGGCAATACGCTCAGCCTGATCGGAAGAATAGATTCCTTCGTAATCGAGGCGTTTTTGAGCCGTACGAACCGGATCAAGAGTCAGGGGTAATTTTACCTTTTGCATAGGGCGCGCATATTAACTTTGTAACGTCATAGAGTCAAAGAAAAAGGCAACCAGAGCTGCCTTTTGCCAATTATTCGCACACATTGCGGCCTGTAGTTTAAAATGGCTGGCATCGATACGCTATATCTGGTGATAAAAATATGCCAAATCTCGTCCTTGCTTCCACTTCACCTTATCGCCGAATGCTGCTGGAAAAGCTCGGGATCCCGTTTGAATGCGCTGCGCCGGAGGTGGATGAAACGCCACAGCCGGGCGAGTCACCGCGTCATCTGGTGACCCGTCTCGCGAAAGAGAAAGCACAGTCGCTGGCCGTACGTTACCCCGCACATCTGATTATAGGCTCCGATCAGGTTTGTGTGCTGGACGGCGAAATCACCGGCAAACCGCATACGGAAGAAAACGCCTGCCAGCAGCTGTTGCGTGCGCGAGGCGGTATCGTGACCTTTTATACCGGCCTGGCGCTTTATAATTCGGCTTCCGGTCATCTGCAAACCGAGTGCGAGCCGTTTGATGTGCACTTCCGTCATCTTAGCGAGCAGGAGATTATGGATTATGTGCGTCGGGAACGTCCGCTAAACTGTGCAGGGAGCTTTAAAAGTGAAGGACTAGGGATTGCGTTGTTCGACAAGCTCGATGGCCGCGATCCCAACACGCTGGTGGGGTTGCCGCTGATTGCGCTGTGCCAGATGTTGAGGCGAGAAGAGTGTAATCCGCTGACGATGTGATCCCTGCGGCCTGATGCCCTCACCCCGGCCCTCTCCCACAGGGAGAGGGGGCAAACATAAAAAACGGCAATATACATTGCCGTTTTACATTTACCTTAGCCGCGCAGAACTTTCAGACAGCGTTTGAGCTGATCATCCAGCGGCGCTTCAATACGGATAACTTCGCCGGTATTAGGATGGGTAAATTTCAGCGCTGCCGCGTGCAGGAACAGACGCGACAGCCCTGTTCCCGCCAGCTGCTTATCAAATTCGCGATCGCCATAGCGGTCATCAAACGCAATCGGATGGCCCGCAAACTGGGTATGGACGCGAATCTGGTGGGTACGCCCCGTCACCGGACTACAGCGCACCAGCGTGGCGAATTCGTAGCGCTCTTCAACTTTAAAGCGCGTCTCAGACGGTTTCCCTTCCTGATTAACACGAACAATGCGCTCGCCGCTTTGCAGAATATTTTTCAGCAGCGGCGCCTGCACCACTTTCACGTGGGACTGCCACTGGCCGCGCACCAGCGCCAGGTAATCTTTCTGCATCCCTTTTTCGCGCAGCTGTTCATGCAGTGAACGCAGCGCAGAACGTTTTTTCGCCACCAGCAGCACGCCAGAGGTATCGCGGTCAAGACGGTGAACCAGTTCGAGGAAACGCGCTTCCGGGCGCAGCGCGCGTAACCCTTCAATCACGCCGAAGCTCAGACCGCTCCCCCCGTGTACCGCCGTTCCGGACGGTTTATTCAGCACCAGAATGTGGTCGTCCTCATAAAGGATAACGTCGCTCAGGGCCGCGACTTTTTGCAGCTTCGGAGAAACGACCTCTTCTTCACGCTCTGCAACACGTACCGGTGGGATCCGGACTTCATCGCCCGCCTCGAGCTTATACTCTGGCTTCACGCGTTTTTTGTTCACCCGCACCTCGCCCTTACGCAAGATGCGATAAATCATACTTTTTGGCACGCCCTTCAACTGGGTGCGCAAAAAATTATCGATACGTTGCCCCGCCTCGTCGTCGGCGATGGCAACCATTTTTACGGCTGGAGTCTCTGTTTTCATGGTTGGCGATTCTAAATAGCGTCAGACATTAGCGCCACTCATTTTTCTATGCTTATATTTACTTTTATCCGGACCACTCCCCTTTCGCGCAATCGATTTGGTGGTTATTAAACCAATCACCCCGTTGAAGTGAAGAAACTGTGAGTAACCGGGTGATAATTGGTAAAAGTCATCTTGCTATAACCCGGCGAGCAGTGGAATAATGAATCCGTTTTCCGCGTTAAATCCGGGTTTTGTAAGGATGTCGACGGAATGACCAATTTTGTCTGACCGATCATCCACGCAGCAATGGCGTAAGACGTATTGATCTTTCAGGCAGTTAGCGGGCTGCGGGTTGCAGTACTTCCCGGTATAAGGATTGTTCTCTGGAGAGTTTTCCCAGGCAATTCCCCTGATAATTGCGCTGTGTTTCCGTATGAAACACAGGCAACCGACACTCTGCGCCTCTTAAGCGAGCGACAACCGTGAGGTTGGCGACGTGAATAGACACGAGGCCATCGGTTCATACCCCGGAAAGCGTCACCTTGCCCGCAGCTTTGTCGTCAATGTAAGAATAACGAGTAAGTTACGATGAAAAGAATGTTAATCAACGCAACTCAGCAAGAAGAGTTGCGTGTCGCCCTTGTGGATGGGCAGCGCCTGTACGATCTGGATATCGAAAGTCCTGGACACGAACAGAAAAAAGCGAACATTTACAAAGGCAAAATCACCCGCATTGAACCAAGCCTTGAAGCTGCATTTGTCGATTACGGTGCTGAGCGTCACGGTTTCCTTCCTCTCAAAGAAATCGCCCGCGAATATTTTCCTGCAAACTACAACTCCCATGGCCGTCCGAACATTAAAGATGTTCTGCGTGAAGGTCAGGAAGTTATCGTCCAGATCGATAAAGAAGAGCGTGGCAACAAAGGTGCCGCACTGACCACCTTTATCAGCCTGGCAGGAAGCTATCTGGTATTGATGCCAAACAACCCGCGTGCGGGTGGCATCTCTCGCCGTATCGAAGGCGATGACCGTACCGAGCTGAAAGAAGCGCTGGCAAGTCTCGAGCTGCCAGACGGCATGGGCCTTATCGTGCGCACCGCAGGCGTCGGCAAATCTGCCGAAGCGTTGCAGTGGGACCTGAGCTTCCGTCTGAAGCACTGGGAAGCCATCAAGAAAGCGGCTGAGAGCCGTCCTGCTCCGTTCCTGATCCACCAGGAAAGCAACGTTATTGTGCGTGCCTTCCGTGATTATCTACGTCAGGACATCGGTGAAATTCTGATTGATAACCCGAAAGTGCTTGAGCTGGCTCGCCAGCACATCGCCGCGCTGGGTCGCCCGGATTTCACCAGCAAAATTAAACTGTACACCGGTGAAATCCCGCTGTTCAGCCACTATCAGATTGAATCCCAGATCGAGTCTGCCTTCCAGCGTGAAGTGCGTCTGCCGTCCGGCGGTTCTATCGTAATTGATACCACCGAAGCGCTGACCGCTATCGACATCAACTCCGCGCGTGCAACCCGTGGCGGCGACATCGAAGAGACCGCCTTCAACACCAACCTTGAAGCCGCTGATGAAATCGCCCGCCAGCTCCGCCTGCGCGACCTGGGTGGTCTGATTGTTATCGACTTCATCGACATGACCCCGGTTCGCCATCAGCGTGCGGTTGAAAACCGTCTGCGTGAAGCGGTGCGCCAGGATCGCGCACGTATCCAGATTAGCCATATCTCGCGCTTCGGCCTGCTGGAAATGTCCCGTCAGCGTCTGAGCCCGTCACTCGGCGAGTCCAGCCATCACGTCTGCCCGCGCTGTTCCGGTACGGGTACCGTGCGTGACAATGAATCGCTCTCCCTCTCTATTCTGCGTCTGATTGAAGAAGAAGCGCTGAAAGAGAACACCAAAGAGGTTCACGCCATCGTTCCGGTGCCGATTGCCTCCTACCTGCTGAACGAAAAACGTGCAGCGGTAAGCGCAATCGAAGCGCGTCAGGGCGGCGTTCGCTGCATCATCGTGCCAAACGACGAGATGCAAACCCCGCACTATCACGTGCTGCGCGTGCGTAAAGGCGAAGAGACAAGCACCCTCAGCTACCTGCTACCGAAGCTGCATGAAGAAGAAATGGCGCTGCCATCGGATGAAGAGCCTGCCGAGCGTAAACTGCCTGAGCAGCCTGCATTAGCAACCTTCATCATGCCGGAAGCCCCGCCGGAAGCGACGCTGGAAAAACCAGCGGCAAAACCTGCCGTGCAAAAGGCGGCCCCTGCCGCGCCAAAAGCGCAGCCTGAGCAGCCGGGTCTCCTGAGCCGCATCTTCGGCGCGCTGAAAAAAATGTTTGCTGGCGAAGAAGTTCAGCCTGAGCAGCCGAAAGAAGCGCCAAAAGAAGCGAAACCAGAGCGTCAGCAGGACCGTCGTAAGCGTCAGAACAATCGTCGCGATCGTAATGACCGCAACGACCGTAGCGATCGTAACGAGCGCCGTGATAATCGTTCCGAGAACAACGAAGGTCGTGAACAACGCGAGGACAACCGTCGCAACCGTCGCGAGAAGCAACAGCAGAACGTTGAAGATCGTGAAATTCGCCAGCAGGCGGGCGATGAGTCCGAGAAGAGCAAACAGCGTGACGAGCAGCAACCTCGCCGCGAGCGTAACCGTCGTCGTAACGACGAGAAACGCCAGGCCCAGCAGGAAGTCAAAAACCTGAACCGCGAAGCGCCTGTTGAACAGCAGGACACGGAGCAGGAAGAGCGTACTCAGGTTATGCCGCGTCGTAAGCAGCGTCAGCTGACCCAGAAAGTACGTGTGGGTGCTGTTCAGACGGAAGAAAACGACGTTATCGCGGTTGAAGCAGCAGAAAGCACAACGGGTACCCAGGTCGCGAAAGTTGACCTGCCAGCCGTAGTGGAAAATCAGGTTGAGCAGGACGAAAGCAGCGAAAACCGTGACAACGCAGGTATGCCGCGTCGCTCCCGTCGTTCTCCGCGTCACCTGCGCGTGAGCGGCCAGCGTCGTCGTCGCTACCGTGACGAGCGTTACCCGACTCAGTCGCCAATGCCGCTGACCGTGGCGTGCGCGTCACCTGAGATGGCATCCGGTAAAGTCTGGATCCGTTATCCGGTTGCTCGCCCGGAGCAGGCTGTTGAAGAACAGGCTGTGACCGAAGAGGTGATTGCACCGGTAGCAGCGGTGGAAGACGTCGTGACTGAAGCAGCAACCGTGGTTGAACCGCAGGTTGTTGACACGGTGGCACCGCAGGCTGTGGAAGTTGAAACGACCCATCCTGAAGTCATTGCTGCGCCGGTTGATGCCGCCCCGCAGATCATTGCCGAAGAAGATACCGTGGTGGCTGAAGAAGTCGCGGAGGAAGCTGAGCCGGTCTCCGCAGCAGAAGAACCCGCAGACGTTACCGTCGAAACGGTGACGGAAGAGGTTGTTCAGGACGTCGAGATTCAGGTTGAGCCTGTTGTCGAAGAGGTCAAAGAGGCTGAAGTGAAATCCGAGCCGGTTGAGGTCGTTGCCGCTCCAGCGCCTGCTCACGTTGCTACCGCGCCGATGACTCGCGCCCCGGCACCTGAGTATGTACCTGAAGCGCCACGCCATAGCGACTGGGTTCGTCCGGCATTCAACTTCGAAGGCAAAGGTGCTGCCGGTGGTCACAGTGCAACGCACATGGCTACTGCGCCAGCGACCCGTCCTCAGCCTGTTGAATAACGCACGCTAAGACTGAAAGCCGACCTTCGGGTCGGCTTTTTTATGGCTGTTGCAGGGGCTTTCTCATTCCGGTGACCTCCGGCATTATCTGCCGCATCAGCTCCAGAAAACGCCGCAAGCGCGCCGGATAATAACGAGACCAGGGGTAAACCAGATGTACCGGTAACGCTGCCGGCTGCCACTCTGGCAGTAGATGCACCAGTCGTCCTTCCTGAATATCATCCTGTACTGTCCAGCTGGATACCACCGCCACGCCCAGCCCGGTGAGTGCCGTATTGCGCGCCACATACAGGCTGTCGGTACTCAGGCGTGGCGTAATGGTAACCCGCGCCGGGGCAGATGATGCATCGTGGAAAAGCTCCACATGACGTTGATAAAAAGAGCTGATGGCAATCCAGGGAAGCTGCTGCAAATCTTCCGGCGTTTTAACCGCGGGATAACGGGCCAGTAATTCCGGTGAAGCCACCACCGAGCGCGGCACTTCAGCCAGCAGCACGGACACGGTTGCCGGATCGACTTCCACACCCACCCGAATAGCACAGTCAAGGTTGTCGCCGAGGAAATCAACCGAGCGATCGTTGAGCATCCACTCAACAGAAAGCTGGGGATAGCGCTGTAAAAATTCGGTTAACGGTTTCAGAAGCTGATCCTGGCCAAACGCGTGCGGGGCGCGCACCCTCAGCACCCCAACCGGTTCATCTTCCGTCTGCCCTACCTCGTCTTCCAGCGCCAGCCAGCTGTCAATCACCCGTCGGGCATGCTGATAGCAGCGTTCGCCGTCATCGGTCAGCCGGGTCGTATGGGTTGTGCGCAGCATCAGGCGTACTCCCAGCATGGTCTCAAGCGACTGCAACCGTCGGCTCACCGTGGCCTGGGTTGTTGCCAGCTGACGTGCCGCCGCAGAAAGAGACCCCGCCTCCACAATGCGAACAAACGTTCGCATCAGTTCTACCCGATCTATACGCTCAGACCTTTTCATACCATTTTTACCCATACGCCGCACGTATAAGCGTTTTACCACCGCGCCCGCTACCGTCGCAAGGCGTACTGATAAAAAATAGCCGCACACAACGAATGAGGAACATCTTATGAACACAACCACCACCCGGGCCGTAAGCCGCTGGGTAATCTTAATGCTGGCGCTCGGTGCGGGCTTTAGCGTGGCATCCATCTATTATGCCCAGCCTCTGCTGCCGCTGATGGGCTCAGACCTGCATCTGAGCATCGAAGGCATGGGCATGGTCCCGACGCTCACCCAGGCGGGTTATGCCCTGGGCATCCTGTTTCTGCTCCCGCTCGGCGATCGTCATGACCGCAGAACGCTGATCCTGATAAAAAGTGCGGCTCTGGCGCTGTTCCTGCTGGGTTGTAGCCTGACCGGACAACTGCACTCCCTGCTGCTCACCAGCCTGCTGATTGGCATGGCCGCCACCATGGCGCAGGATATTGTCCCGGCCGCAGCGATCCTCGCGCCGGAAGGTAAACAGGGAAAAACGGTCGGCACGGTGATGACCGGCCTGCTGCTGGGGATTTTGCTCTCCAGAACCGTGAGCGGCGTGGTGGGTGAGGCCTTTGGCTGGCGGGTGATGTATCAGCTGGCCGCCGCAAGTATTGCCTTTATTGGCGTGGTGATGTGGGCCGTGCTTCCCCGCTTCGCCGTTCACTCCACGCTGAGCTACCCGGCGCTGATGCGCTCCATGGAACACCTCTGGCGCCGATATCCGGCGCTGCGTCGGGCCGCGCTGGCCCAGGGTTTTCTGTCGATTGCCTTTAGCGCATTCTGGTCAACGCTGGCGGTCATGCTGCTGGAACGGTATCACCTTGGCAGTGCCATAGCGGGTGGATTTGGTATTGCCGGAGCCGCTGGCGCGCTGGCCGCACCGCTGGCGGGTGGTCTTGCCGATAAGCTGGGCGCCGGTAAAGTCACCCAACTGGGTGCCGCGCTGGTGACCCTCTCGTTTGCCCTGATGTTCCTGATGCCGGCACTGGGTGTACACGGTCAGTTGATCCTGATTGCCCTCTCCGCGGTCGGTTTCGATCTCGGCTTGCAGTCCAGCCTCGTGGCCCACCAGAACCTGGTCTATAGCCTTGAGCCGCAGGCCCGCGGACGCCTGAACGCCCTGCTGTTTACCGTCATTTTCATCGGAATGGCGCTAGGTTCGGCAGTAGGCAGCAATATCTATACGCTGGCGGGCTGGTCTGGCGTGGTGGCTCTGGCAACCCTGTGTGGCGCCATTGCGCTGGCTATCAGAGTGGTTGAAAGCGCCAGGGTGCTGTCCGCACAGGCTGAAAGTGTGTAAAAAAAATGCCCAACCCGGACGGGTTGGGCAGTCAAAACATGCCCAGTTTCAAGACATGTCAAACAGGTCAGAGTCTTATTTGTTCATCTGGAACAAAGACATACCCTGCATATCGCTAAAGGCTTTATACGAGGCCTGCAACGCCGCCTGCTGCATGGTGTAGGACGAAATCACCGAGTTCCAGTCCACGTCAACCAGGTTACTCATCTGCTGCGTCTGACCCAGCGCGCGGTCTTCACCCAGAGCGTCCAGCTTGCCCAGCTCATCCAGCTTGATGCCGAGGTCGGCGCGCACGGTCAGCACGTTGTTGAGGGAGTTGCTCAGGCCACGGTTGGCTTTATCAATAGCCGCCGTAAACGCCTCGGCTTTCGTTTCGTCCTCCCCAATCGGCGTATTCAGCGCTTCAATTGCGGAGTCGAGGATCTTGAACAAATTCGTTTCCGGCGCACTACCATCTGGCTCTGGCTTGGCATTGCTGGTGAAGCTATCGAAAACTTCAGTGCCCGTATGGCTAATTTGCATCGTGCGCGCGGAGTCAACCTGCTGGCTGATTGGCGTTCCGCCGCCCTTATAATCACCCGTAGTCTGGTCGAAAGCCGCCGCTTCGGTCTTGTAACCGGAAAAAATATAGCGACCGTTACCGTCCGTGCTGTTAGCCAGGTTCATGAGCTGATCGCGAATACCTTGCAGGTTTGTGGCCAGCGAAGCGCGGTCATCGTCACTTAACGTACCGTTGCCCGCATTGACAATCTTTTCCTGAGCAGCCTGGATGGCGGTTGTCACTTGCGATAACACGTTCTCTTCCAGCGAGACTTTCGTCGTAGCGAAGGAGCGTGCCAGCGCATACTGGCTGTTTTGCGTTTGAGCCTGAGAGAGCACAACGGCCTGCGAGGCGGCAATCGGATCGTCAGACGGACGGTTGATACGCTTCCCCGTAGACATCTGCTCGCCGTAGCTGAGCCAGAGACTTTGGGAGTTCGTCACGCCGCGCATGCTTTGCTCATACATCATTTGAGTACTAATACGCATTTTTTATGCCTCAGCCTTAGCGGATATTGATCAATGCATCAAACAGCGTGCTCGCCGTTTGCAGCACCTGCGCATTCGCCAGATAGTACTGCTGATAGCGTTGCAGGTTGCCATACTCTTCATCCAGGTTAACCCCGGAGATTGACTGCTGTTGTTTGGTCAGCTGCGTCACCACGTTAACTTTGGTTTCGCTGCTGGTTTTCAGCGACGCCGTGGTGCTGCCCACCGTACTGACCAGCGCGGCATAAGCATCGTTAAAGGTTTTGTTCCCTCCCACCAATTTGGCGCTCTGTAAATCCAGCAGCTTCTGGCCATTGGTATTGTCGCTTTCACCGCTTCCTTTCGCGGAGGCCATCGCCAGTTTGGATTCGTCGCTGATCGCTACGTCCATATTGACAATGACGTCATTCACCGGTTTGACGATGAAACTGTCTTTATTATCGGCTGAGCCGCTAATCTTAACGTTGAGACCATCAAACGACAGATTACCGCTGGCGTCAGGCTTGGCCGTGAAGCTGGTGTTGTCCGACAGACGCGTGATTGTCCAGTCAGTACCGTTGTACTCGACTTTATAGTTTGTCGCCTGGACCTTTGTACTGTCCGTCATCGTGGCCGTAACGGACGCGCTTCCGGTGTTTTTACCGTTACTCAGCACTGCCGGCGAGCCAAAATCAAACAGCTTGCCGCCTGCATCCCCGTTGGCATCAAAGCCAGCCTGGTGCTGGGTATTCATGGCATCCGCAAACGCCAGCGCCATCTGGTTAAGGGTGTTTCGCGCCTGATCCAGATCCTGAGAACGGAACGTTAACAGCCCCCCAAGCGACCCCGTGGTGATCTGTTTTTCTGAGATCTCCACGTTGCCCGCTGCGGTATCCACATACGCAATTGTTGTACGCGCTGGGTCCGCACTGGATTTCACCGCCGCCAGCTGGCTGGCGTTGCTGCCCTGTACCAGGGTGTAACCGTTGGCGATAGAGATGTTGTAGGTGCCGCTGTCCTGTACGGTGACGTCCACACCGACAATCTTGTTCAGTTCACTCACCAGCTGATCGCGCTGATCGAGCAGTTCATTCGGGGATGCGCCCGCACCGACGCCAGTCAGCCGGGAGATCTGATCGTTAAGATTGGCAATCTGTTTCGCGTAGTTATTGATCTGATCGACGCTGGTAGAAATCGCCGTATTGACCTGCGCATCCTGATCGCGGAGATATTGATCGTTGGTTTTAAACTGGTTTACCAGACCATCCGCCTTCCCGAGTACCGTCTGGCGAGCAGCCGGATCTTCTGCGTTACTCACCAGCGTTTGCAGGCTTTTAAAGAAATCCTGGAGGTTGGCAGAAAGCGAGTTCGTGGTATCAGAAAGCACGTCGTCAATTTTTGACATCTGCTGGTAGCGCGTGGTCAGCCCACTGCTCTGGTTCTGCGCCGCGCGCAGCTGGTTGGTGATAAACGCATCATATTCACGCTGAACACCGGAGACATAGACCCCGTTACCCACCCAGCCACCGCCGGTCAGGGTGCTGTTTGATGCCCCCAGAATGGTGGTCTGGCGGGTATAACCTGCCACGTTGTAGCTTGAAATATTATTACTGACGGTATTGAGTGCCGACTGCGCAGCACTGAGGCCACTCATGGCGCTGTTAATCAAACTGGACATGGGGGTTCCTTTTATACGTTCAGACACGAGTCCTGATGAAGGTTATCGGCAACCTCCACCGGGACTTGAGAACTTTCAGAACAGATTTTCGAGATCTGTGCTATACGCTTTGCTGACCTTCTCAGACATGGATTTCAGCTGCTGGATCATGCTGGTCAGCTTGCGCGCATAGTTTGGATCGGTCGCGTAGCCAGCATTCTGCAATGCCTGAGCGCCCTGCTCTGGCGTGGCGGCCTGGGTCACGGCGGTGTAGCGCGGATTCCGGCTCAGCAGCCCGACATAATCCGACAACGCTTCCAGATACGAGCTGTAGACGCGGAATTTGGCTTTCACCTTCACTGCCGCACCGTTCTCATATTCGGTGGTGGTGATCTCGGTGGTCGGCCCTTTCCAGCTGGAGGTGGCCTTCACGCCAAAGATGTTGAAGCTCGGCTCACCGTTCTCCCTGCGGATCTGACGTTGCCCCCAGCCCGACTCCAGCGCCGCCTGCGCCAGAATCAGATGGTGCGGCACGCCGCTCTCTTCACTGGCAAGACGCGCCGGCAGGGAGAGCTGCGCCAGGAAGTCTTTGCTGTCGCCGGAGAGCGGCTCGTCACGCGTTTCTGCCGGCTTCGGCATCGCCTTACGCACCATCTGCGTCAGCGCCTGATTTTGATAACTGGTCACCTTTTCCAGATCAAACTTCAGCGGCACCTGCGGCGGGGCCTCTTCAGGCGGGAGCCCCTGAGCGGCTGCGGTCTGCTTCACAATCATGTCCGCCAGGCCGAGCCCCTTTCCGGCGGTCATTTGCTGGGCAATCTGCTGATCGTACATGCTGGTGTAAAGCCGCGTGGAATCGCTGCTGAACATGCCATCTTTCGGCAGGGTTTCACGCATGCTTTTCAACATCATTTGTACGAACATGCCTTCCACCTGACGGGCCACCGGGCGGATATTCGCCGCCGGATCCTTGCCCGCTTTGGTTTTCAGCTCGTTGAGCGACTGGGCATCCCAGGCGGCACTGGTCAACAGTTTGCTATCGGTCAGCATTTAGATGATTTCCAGTCTGGCGCGCAGGCAGCCTGCACTTTGCATGGATTGCAGAATGGACATCAGATCCATTGGCGTTGCACCCAGCGCATTCAGAGCACGCACCACGCTGTTCAGGTTGGCGCTGGAGCGCACGCTCTGCAACGAACCGCCGCTCTGTCGTAAATCAATCTGCGTTTGCGGGGTCACTACCGTCTGACCGCCACCAAACGGGGTATCCGGCTGGCTGACGTTGGCCGAGCGGTTAACCGTGACGGAGAGATTGCCCTGCGCCACGGCGCAGCTGTCCAGCGTCACTTCGCGGTTCATCACCACCGAGCCGGTACGGGAGTTGATAATGACTTTCGCATCCTGCACCGGCACGTTCACTTCCATATTCTGGATATCGGCCAGCAACCGCACCTGGTTGCTGCTGCCGGTTGACGTGCGGATCTGCACGGTACGGGCATCCAGCGCGGTGGCGCTGCCGTAGCCCCGGCTGCGGTTGATGGTGTCAGCGATCTGCTGCGCCATCGTAAAGTCTTCGTTATTCAGTTGCAGGTTAATGGTGTTGCCGGTGCCGAACTGGGTCGGCAGCTCACGTTCGATGATCGCGCCGTTGGTAATACGTCCCCCGTTCAGCTGGTTCACCTGCACGCTGCTGCCGCCCGCCGACGCGCCTGCTCCGCCAACCAGAATGTTGCCCTGCGCCAGAGCATACACCTGGCTGTCGACCCCTTTCAGCGGCGTCATCAGCAACGTACCGCCACGCAGGCTTTTGGCGTTACCCATCGACGAGACAACCACGTCGATGGTCTGCCCCTGACGCGCAAAGGCCGGATAAGACGCGGTCACCATCACGGCCGCCACGTTTTTCAGCTGCATGTTGGTCCCGGCCGGTACGGTAATACCGAGCTGCGAGAGCATATTGTTCAGGCTCTGGGTGGTGAACGGCGTCTGGGTCGTCTGGTCACCCGTCCCATCCAGCCCCACCACCAGGCCGTAGCCAATCAGCGAGTTTTCGCGCACGCCCTGCACGCTGGTGAGATCGCGTATGCGATCGGCCTGCGCAACGGTAGCGACCAGCGACAGCGCCACGGCGAAGAGAAATTTATACATAGGTCACCTCGCTTACATCGGCGATAAGTTAAGGAAGAAGCGTTGCAGCCAGCCCATATTTTGCGCTTCGTTAATGTAGCCGTTGCCGACGTACTCAATGCGCGCATCCGCCACCTGGGTGGACGGTACGGTGTTGGTGCCGCTGATAGTGCGAGGGTTAACCACACCGGAGAAGCGAATGAATTCCGTACCCTGGTTAATGGCGATCTGTTTTTCGCCCACCACGTGCAGGTTGCCGTTCACCAGAACCTGGTCAACCGTAACCGTCAGCGTTCCGCTGAAGGTGTTGCTGGCGTTCGCACCACCTTTACCGTTAAAGGTGTTGCCGCCGGAGGCTTCCACATCCGCACGGGCGTTGCCGAACAGCCCTTGCAGATAGCGCGGCACGGTGTCGAAGCCAAAATTGGTTTTGCCGTCGCGGCTGGCGTTCGCCGACGAGCTCTTACTCGCACTGACGTTTTCCTGCAACACAATGGTCAGCGTATCGCCAACGTTACGCGGACGACGGTCTTCAAACAGCGGCTGATAACCGTAGTTAATCGGCTGCGCGGTCTGGAAAATAGAGCCGTTCACCACCGGCGCGGGGCCGGGAACGGGTTGGGCGGTAGTCGCACCCTGTACCAATGGTTTATACGGGATCCAGGCACACCCGCTGAGGGTGACGGCCAGAACAGTCAGGATCGGATAACGAAACGCCGCGTTTTTTTGCATTGCCTTCATCTTCGAAAACAGGGAGCCGGTGCGACGTTTACCGCACCGGGCTACACCTTAGAGTTGCGTCAGTTTTTGCAGCATCTGGTCGGTCGTCGACACTGCTTTACTGTTAATTTCATAGGCGCGCTGGACCTGGATCATATTCACCAGCTCTTCCGCCACGTTAACGTTCGAGGTTTCCACATACCCCTGATACAGCAGCCCCGCCCCGTTCAGGCCCGGGGTACTTTCATTTGGCGTGCCGGAAGACTGCGTTTCGGTGTAGAGGTTCTCACCGATGCTTTCCAGTCCGGTATCGTTCATGAAGGTGGTCAGGTTGAGCTGTCCAACCTGGACCGGCGCGGCCTGACCTTGCTGAGTGACGCTGACGATACCGTCACGACCAATGGTGATACTCAGCGCGTTCGCCGGTATGGTGATCGCAGGCTGAACCTGGAAACCGCCCGCCGTCACCAGCTGGCCGTTCTGATCCACCTGGAACGAACCATCGCGGGTATAGGCGGAGGTCCCGTCAGGCAGCTGCACCTGGAAGAAACCCTGACCTTTAATGGCAACGTCTTTACTGTTGTTGGTCTGGGACAGGTTGCCCTGGCTGTGCAGACGCTCGGTGGCGACCGGGCGCACGCCGGTACCAATTTGCAGACCGGACGGCAGCGTGGTTTGCTCAGAAGACTGCGCCCCTGGCTGACGAATCGTTTGATAAAGCAAATCTTCGAAAACCGCACGCTGGCGCTTGAAACCATTGGTGCTGACGTTTGCCAGGTTGTTGGCAATCACATCCATATTGGTTTGCTGTGCGTCCAGACCGGTTTTCGCGATCCATAAAGAACTGATCATAGGGAGTCCTGTTAACTCATAGCCAGAAGTTGGTTAGCCTTGCCTGCGTTTTCATCGACGCTGCTGATGATTTTCATCTGCATTTCGAAGCGGCGGGCGCTGGCGATCATGTCGGTCATGGCTTCCACCGGTTTGACGTTACTGCCTTCCAGCACGCCGGACATCACGCGGATGGTCGGGTCGGCCTGTAACGTGGCGCCACGCGTGGCCTGCGCCGCCTGGGTCAGACGGAACATCCCGTCATCGCCACGCTGCACTTCGTTGCCTTCCGCTTTCACCAGCTTCAGACGACCGACAGGCGCAACGGTGTTCGCCGGGTCGCCCGGGTTTAACGCCGAGATCGTCCCGTCTGCCGCAATGGTCAGCTCTGACCCTTCCGGCACCGTCAACGGACCGGCTTCGCCCATAACCGGATGCCCCTGAATCGTCAGCTGCCCGGTGGCGCTCACCTGGATATTACCGTTGCGGGTATACCCTTCCCCGCCGTCAGCCGTTTGCACCGCCAGCCAGCCGTCCTGCTGAAGGGCAACGTCCAGCGGACGCGCGGTGTAATCCATCTGACCTGGCGTCATGTCGGCGCCCGGCGTGGAGGCGGTGACCAGCGTACGCGTGGGCAATGACAGCCCTTCTACCGGCACCGCACGCAGCGCGTTGAGCTGCGCACGAAAACCTGGCGTGGAAGCGTTCGCAAGGTTGCTGGCGGTAACAGCTTGCTGATTGAGCGTCTGGCTTGCTGCGCCCATCGCTGTATATATTGCGTGATCCATTGCGCTTTCCCGTCAGCTGCTTAACGCAGGTTAACCAGCGTGTTGAGGATCTGATCCTGGGTTTTGATGGTCTGCGCGTTGGACTGGTAGTTACGTTGCGCGACGATCATGTTCACCAGCTCTTTACTCAGATCGACGTTGGAGGCTTCCAGCGCACCGTTAGTCAGCGTGCCGAAGTTACCGGAACCCGCGGTTCCCAGCAGGGCAACCCCGGAAGACTGCGTGGCAGACCAGACGTTATCCCCTTCGGATTTCAGGCCTTCGTTGTTGGCGAAGTTTGCCAGCACGATCTGGCCCAGCACCTGGGTCTGTTCGTTCGAATAGTTACCGACAACGGTACCGTCATCGTTGATCTGGTAGCTCACCAGATCGCCCGGCTTATAGCCGTTCTGGCTCGTCGCCACGATGTTGTTCGCACCGGTGTTTTGCTGCATGGAGTTGGCGAAACTCATTTTGAATGTTGCCGCCGTTGCACCAGGGATCTCTCCGGTCTTGATGTCGGCTTCCGCACCACCGGTCAACACACCGCTCTCATTAAAGACCAATGTGGTTGCCAGCTGAGCTTTATCTCCCGCTACGCTGCCGTCCTGCGCATACACTTTCCAGGAGTTAGCTGGAGTTGCATCCTTGACATAGAACAGGTTCATGTTGTGCGCATTACCCTGGCTGTCAAACACCGTCACGGTGCCTTTCTTATTGTAAGAGTCAGGGTTGGCCGGGTCGAAGGCGACGGTTGGCGCGGTATCGGTGGAGTTCAGGTTGATCTGCTGAGAGGCCGTGGTGGTGGACTTCGCCGCCATCAGCGTCGTTGGGATGGAGATCGCCTGCGGATTCGCACCGGTTTGCACCGTAGGCGGCGTGCCGGCAACCGGATAACCGGTTAACTGAAGTCCCTGCATGTTCACCAGGTTACGGTTTTCATCCAGCTTGAACTGGCCGTTGCGGCTGTAGAACACGGAACCGTTGGCATCCACCATACGGAAGAAACCGTTCTGGCTGATGGCGACGTCCAGACCGCGACCGGTGTTGGTGGTCGTCCCGTCGGTGAAGTCCTGGGTGATACCCGCAACCTTCACGCCCAGACCCACTTTAGAGCCTGCAAACATATCTGCAAAAGACGCAGAACCGGATTTAAAACCATAGGTCGCGGAGTTGGCGATGTTGTTGCCAATGACGTCCAGGTTGGTGGCCGCAGCATTCAGGCCGCTGACCGCTTGAGAAAAGGCCATGACTTACTCCTGATAAGTATTAAGGCTTAGATAATCTGCCGAACTTCGTCGAGTGTGGTGGTACCGGAGGTACCCAAATCCAGTTTGTTGCCATCGCTACCCTTGATGACGCCCTGAACCAGGGCAAACTGTAGCGGCTGAGCCACCAGCTGAGTGGTGCCGTTGCTGGCGCTAATCGCAACCTGATACGAGCCGTTAGGCGCTTTAGTGCCGTCGGTCAGGCTGCCATCCCAGGTAAAGGTATGAACGCCCGCTTTAAGCTCGCCAATCTCAATCGTGCGCACCACGTTGCCGCTGGCGTCTTTGATTGTGGCGGTGACTTTGTCGGCCGGCTGCTGCAATTCAACGCCAAACGGCGTCGTGGTGGTGGTGGAGGTGCCATCGGTAGTGCTGGTGCCCGCCAGAATCGTGGTCCCCGGGATCATCACCCCGTGACCGATCAGGTTGGCGGCCTGCAAGGACTGGCTGTTATCGATTTGACCGGAGACCGAGCCGAGCGTAGTGTTCAGTTTCTCAATGCCGCTGACGGTACTGATCTGCGCAAGCTGCGTGGTCAGTTCGTTGTTCTGCATCGGATTGGTCGGATCCTGATTTTTCAGCTGCGCCACCAGCAGGGTCAGAAAGCTGCTCTGTAAATCGGAGGCATTGCTCCCGGTGAGAGAGCTAGAACCGGTCGCACTGCTGGTGCTGTTGACGCCGGTATTTGTCGGGTCATTCACGTTTACGGCGATGGACATGCGTGTCTCCTTTACTGGCCGAGAGTGAGTGTTTTGAGCATCATGCTCTTCACGGTATTAAGCACTTCGACGTTTGCCTGGTAGCTGCGCGACGCGGACATGGAGTTCACCATCTCCCCGACCACATCCACGTTCGGCATTTTCACGTAGCCGCTGGCATCCGCGAGCGGGTTGCCTGGCTCGTAAACCAGCTTGTCGGGTGCCTGGCTCTCAACCACGTCCGCCACTTTTACGCCGCCCGTTGCCGCACCCGGTGCAGCATCAACCTGGAAGACAACCTGTTTAGCGCGATACGGTTGCCCGTCAGGGCCGGTCACGCTGTCGGCGTTGGCCAGGTTACTGGCGGCCACGTTCAGTCGTTTGGACTGCGCCGTTAATGCCGAACCGGCGATATCAAAAATATTCAGCAAGGCCATTTACTAATTGCCCCCCTGTAGGACGGTCATCATGCCTTTAATTTGCCCGCCGAGTAGCGTCAGACCTGTCTGGTATTGCAGGCTGTTATCGGCAAACTGTGTGCGCTCCCGGTCCATGTCGACGGTGTTACCATCAAGTGAGGGCTGATCGGGAATACGGTAAAGCAGGTCGGTCGTTGGCGCGGTCATCGCCTGAGCGGGAATATGACGTGAGGATGTCAGGGCCAGTGAGACACCCGTTCCTTCGGCACGTCCACGCTCCATCACTTTTTTGAGTTCACTGGAAAAATCAATATCGCGCGCCTGATACCCGGGGGTATCCGCGTTGGCGATATTGGCGGCTAAAATCTCCTGCCGCTGGGCGCGTAAATTGAGCGCTTCCTGCTGAAAACGTAACGCGGCGTCGAGTTTATCGAGCATGTCTCCTCCGCTGATGAGAAAATTTCAGTTCACAGCTTAAATCTCACCCCGTCTCCCCTATCGACGGAATAAGCGCAAAATGCGTCGCTATTTGTTGCGTTGATGGAAAACCACTGCGGGTAGAATTTGCTAAATTCTGGACATGGTGGAACGTGCGATGCGGACTTTTAAACGTGGCCTGGCGGCGACCCTACTGCTTTTAAGCCCTCTGGTGCAGGCTGAGGGGTTAGAGGACCAGCTCAATGCATTCTTTGCGCAGAAGCTGGCCGGTTTCAGCGATGACGTACGCGTGACCGTGCGCACCCCGCCTAACCTTTATCCTTCCTGCGAAGCCCCGTCATTTAGCGTGACCGGCAGCACCCGCTTATGGGGCAACGTGAACGTGCTGGCGCGTTGCGCCAATGAAAAACGCTACTTACAGGTTGCGGTTCAGGCGACGGGCAATTATGTTGTCGCCGCCGTTCCCATTCCCCGGGGCAGCCTGCTGCAACCTGACAGCGTAACGCTGAAGCGAGGCCGTCTGGATCAGCTTCCACCGCGGACGATGCTGGATATCAACCAGGCTCAGGAGGCGGTCAGCCTGCGCGATGTCGCTCCTGGACAGGCGATACAGCTATCCATGCTGCGCCAGGCGTGGCGGGTGAAAGCGGGACAACAGGTGATGGTGGTCGCCAATGGCGAAGGCTTTAGTATCAACAGTGAAGGAAAAGCGCTGAATAATGCCGCAGTGGCGCAAAATGCCCGGGTCAGAATGTCCTCAGGCCAGGTGGTCAGCGGCACGGTCGGTCCTGATGGGAATATTCTGATTAACCTGTAATCTTTTTAAAGATTTCGCGGCGACTGCCGATAAATATTCAACAAATGATGATGTCAGGCGCAAACGCCGCGAACCCTCGATGAGGACAACACTATGAGCATTGATCGTACATCAGCCCTGAAGCCGGTTAGCACTGTACAACCTCGCGAAACGAATGAGGCTGCCCCGCAAAAAACGCGTCTGGAAAAAACGTCGACGGCTAACAGCACCAGCGTCACGCTGAGCGATGCGCAGTCGAAGCTGATGCAGCCAGGCAGCAGCGATATCAATATGGAACGTGTTGAAGCGCTGAAAACGGCTATCCGTAACGGCGAACTGAAAATGGATACCAGCAAAATCGCTGATGCGCTGATTCAGGACGCACAGAGTTTCCTCCAGAGTAACTAACCGTATGAGTCGACTGTCAGAAATACTGGATCAGATGACGGTGGTCCTGAACGACCTGAAAACGGTGATGGATGCAGAACAGCACCACCTCTCTTCTGGTCAAATCAACGGCAGCGCGTTGCAACGCATAACTGAAGATAAAAGCTCGCTGCTGGCGACCCTGGATTATCTGGAAAAACAGCGACGCGCTGAGCAAGACGCGAAACGCAGCGCCAATGATGAGATCAACGAACGCTGGCAGACCATTACAGAAAAAACCCAGCATCTTCGCGATCTTAACCAGCATAACGGCTGGCTGCTGGAAGGACAGATTATCCGTAATCAGCAGGCGCTTGAAGTGTTAAAGCCCTATAAAGAGCCGGGGCTGTACGGTGCGGATGGTCAGACGGCCACGGCACGTATCACGGGTGGGAAAAAGATTTCGATTTGACGCAGTAGCGGCACGTCATGAAGCGGGGAGCACCTTCTGGTGAACTCCCCTTTTGGCGTTTATACCGTGCGGCGGGTGAACTCTTTCACTTTGAAGCCAAGCACCGCCAGCGTGGCAAAGTACGCCACCACACCGACCACCACCACGGCCATCAGACGCATCAGGCGGTAAGGCATGGTGCCCTGCGCCCACTCAGGCATGACATACAACATGCCAACCAGCGCGGCCGCCATCACCACTACCGCAATCGCCAGACGCAGCAGGAAGCTTGCCCAGCCCGGCTGCGGTGTGAAGATATCCTGCTTGCGCAGCTGCCAGTACAGCAGCCCGGCGTTCAGACAGGCCGCCAGACCAATCGACAATGACAGCCCCGCGTGTTTCAGCGGTCCAATAAACGCCAGGTTCATCAGCTGCGTCATGATCAGCGTCACAATGGCAATCTTAACCGGCGTTTTGATGTCCTGACGTGAATAGAAACCGGGCGCAAGCACCTTCACGACAATCAGCCCCATCAGCCCCACCGAGTAGGCTACGAGCGCACGCTGGGTCATGGCGGCATCAAAGGCGGTGAATTTTCCATACTGGAACAATGAAACCGTCAGCGGTTTTGCCAGGATCCCCAGCGCCACCGCGCTTGGCAGCGCCAGCAGAAAACAGAGACGCAGGCCCCAGTCCATCAGGCGGCAGTATTCATCGTGGTTGCCGCTGGCGAAACTTTTCGACAGCGACGGCAGCAGAATAGTCCCCAGCGCCACGCCCAGCACCCCGGATGGAAACTCCATCAGACGATCGGCGTAGTACATCCAGGACACCGAGCCCGACACCAGGAAAGAGGCGAAGATGGTATTGATGATCAGCGAGATCTGGCTAACGGACACGCCGAGTATCGCCGGTCCCATCTGTTTGATAACGCGCATTGCGCCCGCATCTTTGAAATTAATGCGCGGCAGAACCAGCATGCCGATTTTTTTCAGGTGCGGAAGCTGGTAAGCAAGCTGTAACACGCCGCCGACGGTCACGGCCCAGGCCAGCGCCAGCACCGGTGGGTTAAAATGCGGCGCGGCGAACAGCGCAAAGCCAATCATGCTGACGTTAAGGAACGTGGGGGCAAAGGCCGGAACGGAGAAGCGGTTCCAGGTATTCAGGATGGCACCCACCAGCGACGCCAGCGAAATCAGCAGAATATAGGGGAAGGTTATACGCAGCAGTTGGGTGGTCAGGGCAAATTTATCCGCCGTGTCAGCAAAACCCGGCGCCGTCACCATGATCACCCAGGGCGCTGCCAGCATCCCCAGGACGGTCACGATCGCCAGCGCCAGCGTCAGTAATCCGGAAACGTAGGCCACAAAGACGCGGGTGGCATCTTCGCCCTGTTTGCTTTTATATTCTGCGAGGATCGGAACAAATGCCTGTGAAAAGGCCCCTTCGGCAAAAATACGGCGCAGCAGGTTTGGCAGCTTAAAAGCGACGAAAAAGGCGTCAGTCGCCATCCCGGCGCCAAAAACCCTTGCCACAATGGCATCGCGCGCAAAGCCAAGCACGCGGGAAAACATGGTCATCGAGCTGACGGCCGCCAGCGATTTTAATAAGTTCATTAACGTGAAGTTCCACAACCCTACGGATTTCCAGGACGGATAAGCGTTAGCGCCACCCGGCAAAGCCAACAAGCGGCGCTTAGTCTAACCGGATTTCAACGAATTACTATCGGCAGATGTTACAACGCGTTATTCCGACATGGCTTCGCGCCAGAGTCGTTCCACAATGCGCTGCGCCAGAATAGCCTGCTCCCCGGACGTTTCAGGAACCGTCTGATTCTGCACGCAGGTGATGAAGTGACGCGCGCAGCCCACGAAGCCACGCTGCTCCAGGTTGCTTTGCCAGCCGGGAACCGGTAACGCGACCACGCCATTGCCCTTCTCTTCCCGCCACTCTCGCATATCGGTGACGTCATACAGCGCGCCATCCGTAACGGCCTGCACGGACTCGCGCTGGCTGCCCGCCCGACGATGCATGCTGGTCGTCACCTGCAAATGCTCAACGGCAAAATGATGTTCGGCGTAAACCATCTCACCCTGCTCGTTAGTCAGCAGCGTGCCGCTTTGCAGCTGGGCTTTTCCGTTACTCAGCCAAAGGGCCGTATCCACGACGTGGAGATAATCATCCAGCAGCGTGAAGCGCAGGTCGTTCGGCCCCACGCTGTCGGTACGGTGCTTATCCATACGCAGAGAGGCGAACGAGCCGGACTGCGCTTTAAGCTGCTGATAGAGCGGTGCAAAACGGCGGTTGAAGCCGACCATCAGCGTCAACTTTTTACGCGCGGCCAGCTCAATCAGTCGTTCAGCATCCTGTACATTTTCCGCCAGGGGTTTATCCACGCAGACGTGAACGCCTGCGTTAAGCAACTCGCTCACCACCTGATAGTGCGTCGCGGTTGAGGTATGCACAAATACCGCATCACATTCACGGGCTAAATCCTGTAGCGAACCGGCATAAGGGATGCGCCAGGTTTTGCAGATGCGCTCAGCTTTCTCGCGGGTGGGCGACCACGCCCCTTGCAGCGTCCAGTCGGACGCGGCGCCTAAAACGGGCAGCCAGGCTTTTTGCGCAATTCCTCCCAGCCCCACAACACCAATGCGTAATGTTGTCACGATTAATCTCCCAGATGTGCGAGTAACGCATCCAGACGCTGCTTCAGCCCGGCAACCTCGTCTTCCAGGGCTGCCACGCGCGCGGTCAGGCTGTCGTTTGATGCTGGCGTATCAGATTCGACGGCCAGCGCAGAGGCCTCCACGTCGCCGCTAAACAGGTGCATGTAGCGGCTTTCACGCTTGCCCGGCTCGCGGGGCAGACGCACCACGTAAGGACCGTCCTCGCGTGATGCCAGCCCCTCCAGCGTCTGTTCAACGTCCTGCATATCACGAAATTCATGCATGCGAGAGGCGCGCGTGCGCAGTTCCCCCGGCGTCTGCGCCCCGCGCAGCAGCAGCGTGGTGATCACCGCCACTTCCGCAGCGCTGAGTTTTAAATCGCCAAATTCGGAATTACAAAAGCGCTGTTCATATTTAGTGACGCGATTACCGAAGCCGCTGACGGTGCGCAGATAGTGGCGCTTCACCAGCTCGTCAAGGGTATCCTGCACCTCGTGCTCGCCAAGGTTCATCACCGGCTCACGGTTCGTCTTCTGGTTGCAGGCCATCGTGACGGCATTCACGGACAGAGGATACTGTTCCGGCGTGGTGACCTGCTTTTCCAGAAGGCAGCCGACCACGCGCGCTTCGGCGCCATTTAACTGATATTTCATTTTTTCTCCTTAACGACCCGCGGTCCACTCCTGGGTGGTGAGCGCGGTGAGCACATGGTCCCGCCACTCGCCGTCAATCAGCAGATAATCTTTGGCATAGCCCTCTTTCTCAAACCCCAGGCGGGCCAGCAGATCGCCGCTGCGCTTATTGTGCGGCATGTAGTTGGCCATAATGCGATGGATATGTTGCGTGCGCTGCATGTAGCGAATCGCCGCCGTCAGCGCCTCAAACATGAGCCCCTGCCCCTGCCATTTCTGACCGATGGAATACCCGAGGTAACAGGCGTGAAACGACCCGCGTACCACGTTTGAAAAATTGGCAATGCCAACGATCTCTTTCTCTTCCGGATCGAGAAGCGCGAAATAAAACGCACTTCCCTGTTTATGAAATTCCGCAATCATACTGAGGCGCGCCTGCCAGCCAGAGGGGTAGCAGTGGCTCTCGTCCCGAACGGGTTCCCAGGGTTTTAAAAACTGGCGATTCTCGGCGTAATAATCCGCCAGACGCCAGGCATCACGCTCATGCACCAGACGAACGACCAGCCTGTCCGTCGTCAGACGCACTTTTGGCACATTACTGCGATAGCCAAACATCGTTACCACTCCTTCCCGTCGCTTCTGCTCTGCCTGTTAGCTTTACTATACCTGCGCCTGTGCCTTCTGTGAAAACAGTGACATACCATTTTGATCGCTTTTCACATTTTTCGATGAGAACTCTCTATCAAAGCACCTTTTTGATAAAAAAATATTGTCGCCAGCGGGTATGGGAAAAAGCCCGGCGACACCGCAGAATGTTAGCGTGCTCACCTTTTATTTTCCCTGGAGGGAAAATGTCCCGCGTATCACAGGCCAGGAGCCTGGGTAAATATTTCCTGCTCGTCGATAACATGCTGGTCGTGCTCGGCTTTTTTGTCGTTTTTCCGCTTATATCGATTCGTTTTGTCGATCAAATGGGCTGGGCGGCATTGATGGTCGGGATCGCGCTGGGTCTACGCCAGTTTGTACAACAGGGTCTGGGCGTGTTTGGCGGCGCAATAGCCGACCGCTTCGGCGCGAAACCGATGATCGTCACCGGCATGCTGTTACGTGCGGCGGGATTCGCCACCATGGCAATCGCTCATGAACCCTGGCTGCTGTGGTTCTCCTGTTTCCTTTCCGGGATTGGCGGCACCCTTTTCGACCCACCGCGTACCGCGCTGGTGGTTAAGCTTATCCGTCCGCAACACCGGGGGCGCTTCTTTTCGATTTTGATGATGCAGGACAGCGCTGGCGCGGTGGTGGGCGCCCTGCTGGGAAGCTGGCTGCTGCAATACGATTTCCGCCTGGTCTGCGCCACCGGCGCGGTGTTGTTTATTCTCTGCGCGCTGTTTAACGGTCTGTTTCTGCCCGCGTGGAAGCTGTCGACGGTGAAGGCGCCTGTGCGGGAAGGGCTTGACCGCGTGCTGAGCGATAAACGCTTCGTCACCTATGTGTTAACCCTGACCGGCTACTACATGCTCGCCGTGCAGGTCATGCTGATGCTGCCCATTATGGTTAACGATATTGCCGGCACGCCGGCAGCGGTGAAATGGATGTATGCCATTGAGGCCAGCCTCTCTCTGACGCTGCTCTATCCGATTGCCCGCTGGAGCGAGCGCCGTTTCCGGCTTGAGCACCGTCTGATGGCCGGGCTGTTGCTGATGACGCTGAGCATGATGCCCATCGGCCTGGTGAGTTCGCTTCAGCAACTGTTTATGCTCATCTGCACCTTCTATATTGGCTCAATCATTGCCGAGCCAGCCCGTGAAACGCTGAGCGCGTCACTTGCCGACGCCCGGGCCCGCGGCAGCTACATGGGCTTCAGCCGTCTCGGGCTGGCGCTTGGCGGCGCACTGGGTTACACCGGTGGCGGCTGGCTGTTTGATGCCGGAAAAGCGCTCCATCAGCCGGAGCTGCCGTGGGTCATGCTCGGCATGGTCGGCTTTATGACGCTGATTGCCCTCTGGTGGCAGTTCAGTGATAAACGCAGCACCCGCGGGATGCTGGAGCCTGGCGCCTGACCCTCTTTCACTATCAGTTTTTTCTGCTGGTTTCTGTTGAATCACCCTGACATACTGGCGTATCAGGACAGATGCGCCGATTTTATGTTGAGGAACGCCATGAAAAAGATCGTTATTGCCGCTGCGTTAATTGTCAGTGGTCTGCTGGTGGGATGTAACCAGCTTACGCAGTACACCGTCAGTGAGCAGGAAATTAATCAGGCGCTGGAAAAACATAATAACTTTTCAAAAGATATCGGCGTGCCCGGCCTTGCGGATGCGCATATCGTCCTGACGAATCTCGCCAGCCAGATTGGGCGCGAGGAGCCTAACAAAGTCACCCTTTCCGGCGATGCCAGCCTCGATATGACCTCGCTCTTCGGCAATCAGAAAGCGGATATCAAGCTGAAGCTCAAGGCGCTGCCGGTCTTTAATAAAGAGAAAGGGGCCATTTTCCTGCAAGAGATGGAAATCGTCGATGCAGTTGTGACGCCGGAAAAAATGAAACCGGTGCTGCAAACGCTGATGCCGTATCTCAACCAGTCGTTGCAGAACTACTTTAACCAACAGCCTGCCTATGTTCTGAGCGAAGACAAGAGCAAAGGCGAATCTCTGGCGAAAAAATATGCCAAAGGGATAGAGGTGAAACCGGGTGAAATCATCATCCCTTTCACCGACTAAACACTCCGGGCGCTCAGGCGCCCGTTTTTTTTAACGGAATAGTGTGCAAACGAAAACGTTTCCGCTTATGATTTGTGTCCGGCAAAAACAGCCCTCTTATGACTGATCTCTTTCAAGCCGGAGCTTACATGACTGTACAATCCCAGGTTCTCAAAATCCGCCGCCCAGACGACTGGCATATCCATCTTCGTGATGGCGACATGCTGAAAACCGTCGTGCCGTATACCAGCGAAATTTATGGCCGTGCGATTGTTATGCCTAACCTGGTTCCGCCAGTCACTACCGTCGAGGCCGCGATTGCCTATCGCCAGCGTATCCTTGACGCCGTTCCGGCCGGACACGATTTTACCCCATTGATGACCTGCTACCTGACGGACTCGCTGGATCCGAATGAAGTTGAGCGCGGGTTTAACGAAGGTGTATTTACCGCCGCGAAGCTCTACCCGGCGAATGCCACCATCAACTCCAGCCATGGGGTGACCAGTATTGATGCCATCATGCCTGTTCTGGAGCGTATGCAAAAACTGGGCATGCCGCTGCTGGTGCATGGGGAAGTGACCCACGCTGACATTGATATTTTCGATCGCGAAGCACGTTTTATCGAAACGGTCATGGAGCCGCTGCGCCAGCGTCTTCCGGGGCTGAAAGTGGTGTTTGAACACATTACGACTAAAGATGCCGCAGAGTATGTCCGGGATGGAAACGAGCTGATTTCCGCCACCATCACCCCGCAGCACCTGATGTTTAACCGTAACCACATGCTGGTGGGCGGCGTTCGCCCACATCTGTATTGTCTGCCAATCCTCAAGCGCAACATCCACCAGCAGGCGCTACGTGAGTTGGTCGCCAGCGGCTTCCCGCGCGCGTTCCTCGGCACGGATTCCGCCCCGCATGCCCGTCACCGTAAAGAGGCGAGTTGCGGCTGTGCAGGCTGCTTTAACGCCCCGACCGCCCTGGCAAGTTACGCAACCGTGTTTGAAGAGATGAATGCGTTAGACCATTTCGAAGCCTTCTGCTCCCTTAACGGCCCGCGTTTCTACGGTCTGCCAGTCAATGACACGTTCATTGAGCTGGAGCGCAAAGAAAGCCAGGTTGAAGCGTCGATTGCGCTCACCGACGATACGCTGATCCCCTTCCTGGCCGGTGAAACCGTAAACTGGACGGTAAAACGCTAAAAAAATCGCGCCCCCTGTTGTCAAACCGACAATATAACTGTATAAATAAACAGTATATTACACAGGGGGCATTTATGCGTATCGAAGTCACCATAGCCAAATCCACCGTCCTGCCTGCTGGCGCACTCGACGCTCTGGCGGGTGAACTATCCCGACGTATTAACAGCACTTTTCCTGAAAACGATGGTGCCGTAACGGTACGTTATGCAACAGCAAACCATCTTTCCGTCATCGGCGGCGCGAAAGAAGACAAAGAACGCATCAGCGAAATTTTGCAGGAAACATGGGAAAGCGCCGACGACTGGTTCATCACTGCTTAAAATTTGCTCCCTCATTGTGTTTTTTTGCCGGGTCGCCCCGGCTTTTTTTCGTTTCGTCTCCTGAAAGTTCAAAATATTTCAGCATCTTCTTAGAAAATCGTGAACAAGATGGCGTTTTATTGTTCGAACAATCCTAAAAAGCATAAAAATGTGTTGCTACCCGTTTATTTTTTCCTTCTGAACCCTTATTAATTGATATACTGAAATTGCTTTCAGAAAAACATGCATTGAACCTCAAAGTCGTTGTCTTCTAACACGCATTAAGGGGGTTATAATGGAAAAGAATAGTGAAGTCATCCAGACCCATCCGCTTGTTGGCTGGGATATCAGCACCGTAGACAGCTACGATGCGCTGATGCTGCGTTTGCACTACCAGACCCCAAATCAGCAAAACCGTGATGAAGCGGAAGTTGGACAGACGCTGTGGCTTACAACAGACGTCGCCCGTCAGTTTATCTCTATTTTAGAAGCAGGCATCGCAAAAATAGAATCTGGCGACTATCAGGAAAATGAGTATAAACGGCATTGACCTTATGCCCCTTTTCACTCAACAGGCACCCTCGCGGTGCCTTATTTATTTCGCTCTTGTATAAGCCCACTTAGTTAATTACTCTGCTAACAAAGCGTTAGTAAAGAGAAGCCTATGAAATACGATTTAATCATTATCGGAAGCGGCTCCGTAGGATCTGCCGCCGGTTATTACGCCACGCAGGCGGGTCTGAAAGTGCTGATGATTGACGCCCACCTTCCCCCCCACTCTGAAGGAAGCCATCACGGCGATACCCGTCTGATCCGTCACGCTTACGGCGAAGGTGAACGTTATGTACCGCTGGTGCTTCGGGCTCAGACGCTGTGGGATGAGCTGGCCACACTCACCGAAGATCGCATTTTTGAGCGCACCGGGGTCGTTAACCTGGGGCCAGCCAGCTCCACGTTTCTGGCGACCGTCGAGGAGAGCGCGAAAGCCTACCGCCTGGACGTCGAGCGTCTGGATGCAAACGGCATCATGGCGCGCTGGCCGGAAATTTCTGTCCCTGACGACTACATTGGGTTGTTTGAAGCCAACTCTGGCGTGCTGCACAGCGAAACGGCCATTAAGACCTGGATTGATCTCGCCGCCAAAGCGGGCTGCGCACAGTTGTTCAACTGTCCGGTCACGGGCATCACCCACCATGCAGAGGGTTCAACCGTCACCACCTCTGAAGGTGAATATACCGCCACGCGTCTGCTGGTGAGTGCGGGAACGTGGGTGACGAAACTGCTGCCGGACCTACCCATCCAGCCGGTGCGAAAAGTCTTCTCCTGGTTCCAGTCTGACGGGCGTTACAGCAGCCAGAACAAATTCCCGGCGTTTACAGGCGAGTTACCCAATGGCGACCAGTTCTACGGTTTCCCCTCGGAAAAAGACGCGCTCAAGATTGGCAAACATAACGGCGGACAGGTAATTTCCTCTGCGGAAGAACGCAAGCCTTACGGTGCTTATCCGCAGGATGGTTCCGAAGCCTTCACGTTCCTGCGTAATATCCTGCCGGGCATAGGCGGGTTGCTTTACGGCGCAGCGTGCACCTACGACAACACCCCGGATGAAGATTTTATCATCGACACCCTTCCGGGACACGATAACACCCTGCTCGTAACCGGACTCAGCGGTCACGGGTTTAAATTTGCCTCTGTGTTAGGTGAAATCGCCGCCCAGTTTGCGCAGGGGATCGCGCCTTCGTTTGATCTCAAGCCCTTCGCGCTCGCGCGCTTTGATCGATAATACCTCTACAGGCTCCGAATAACCGGGGCCTGTTTAGCGATAGAGGCATGATGCGCAGACTGGTGAATTACTTTATCAATAACATCCGCGAGCATTTTATGCTCTACATTGTTCTTTGGTCGCTGCTGGCGATCATTGACGTTATCTATATTGTATTCTTCTGAAAATTCTCGCTGACGTTTATTGACACTCCTTTAAATTTATTTAACTTATATTTTTTAAAAAACGTCACCTCAAATTTATTGAACGAAGCGATTGAAATACATTGCGGAAACACATTCAAATTCGCTGAAATAAATTAAATAAAAAACATTATTCATTTTTTTCAGTTGCATTATTTATTTAACCCGTCCATTTTTATTGCTCAGTCATTTGAGAACGGAAATTCATATGCAATGGCGTAACTCCTCCCGTCGCTACGGAATAATATCCATGTGTTTACACTGGCTATTTGCACTTGCCGTCTATGCCATGTTTGGTCTCGGCCTCTGGATGGTGACATTAAGCTATTATGACGGTTGGTATCATCAGGCCCCCGAATTGCACAAAAGCATTGGGGTTCTGCTGATGATGGGTCTGGTTTTTCGCGTGATCTGGCGACATATCTCTCCGCCCCCTCCAGCGCCCAAAAGCCATGGCCGCCTTACCCGCATAAGCGCTGTTGGCGCACATATCGCACTCTATGCCCTGCTGTTCGCCATTCTGATCAGCGGCTATCTCATTTCGACCGCAGACGGTAAACCGATCAGCGTGTTTGGGCTTTTTGACGTCCCAGCCACGCTGGCTGACGCCGGTTCACAGGCTGACACCGCAGGTGTGGTTCATCTGTGGCTGGCATGGAGCGTGGTGATCCTGTCTGTCCTGCATGGCCTTGCGGCCCTGAAACATCACTTTATTGATAAAGACGATACGCTGAAGCGCATGCTTGGCCGTTCGTCAGTTGACTCTGGAGCATAAAATGAAAAAACGCCTGTTGGGTATCGCATTAGGTTCGCTGCTATTTACCACCGGTTCGGCCATTGCCGCTGACTATAAAATTGATAAGGAGGGCCAGCATGCCTTTGTCAATTTCCGTATTCAGCATCTGGGTTACAGCTGGTTATATGGCACATTCAATGATTTCGATGGCACATTTACTTTCGACGAGAAAAACCCTGCTGCCGATAAAGTGAACGTCACCATTAATACCAACAGCGTCGACACTAATCACGCCGAGCGTGATAAACATCTGCGCAGCGCTGAATTTCTGAACGTGGGCAAATTCCCGCAAGCTACTTTCGCGTCGACAGAGGTGAAGAAAGACGGTGATAAGCTCGCTATTACCGGTAATCTGACGCTGAACGGCGTAACAAAACCGGTCACACTGGATGCCAAATTAATTGGACAGGGCGACGATCCGTGGGGTGGCAAACGTGCTGGCTTTGAAGCCGCAGGCAAAATTCATCTGAAAGATTTTAATATCACCACGGATTTAGGCCCGGCATCGCAGGATGTTGAGTTGATTATTTCGGTGGAAGGCGTTCAGCAGAAGTCATAAAACAGGCCCGGCAGGCTTTCGCGCCGCCGGGCAGTGTTTTACTCCGGGTCCGGAATACCCAGTTTGGTATTCAGTCGGCCCCGGGATTTATTAAAGATCTTATTCCCGTTCTCGCGTCCGGCACGGCGACGACGTTGCTCTTCTTCAGGCAAGATACTCTCTTCACTGCACAGCTCGCTACAGCAGCCATTAAACTTCTCGGCACATGCAGGGCACTGAATAAACAGCAGATGACATCCGTCGTTTTTGCAGTTGGTATGCGTATCGCACGGCGTACCGCACTGGTGGCAGTGCGCGATCACGTCCTCTGAAATTCGCTCGCCCATACGCTCGTCAAACACAAAGTTCTTACCGATAAAACGCACCGGTAAACCCTGCTCACGGGCGCGACGGGCATACTCAATGATCCCACCCTCAATGTGCCAGACTTTATTAAACCCGTTGTGCTTCATCCAGGCGCTGGCTTTTTCACAGCGGATCCCCCCGGTGCAGTACATAACGATCTTTTTGTCTTTATGCTCCTGCATCATCTCAACGGCTTTTGGCAGTTGCTCGCGGAAGGTGTCGGCAGGAATTTCCATCGCATTCTCGAAGTGACCCACTTCATATTCGTAGTGGTTACGCATATCAATGAACACCGCATCCGGATCGTCGAGCATCGCGTTCACTTCAGCGGCCTTCAGGTACTCCCCCACATTAGCGGCATTGAAGCTCGGATCGTCAATGCCATCCGCCACAATACGCTCGCGCACCTTCATGCGCAGCACCCAGAATGATTTACCGTCATCATCCAGCGCAATGTTCAGGCGTAAGCCGTTAAGCGCCGGATCAAACCCGTAAAGGAGGTCGCGGAAGGCGCTGACCTTGCTTTCCGGCACGCTGATCTGCGCGTTAATCCCCTCACGCGCCAGATAGACGCGACCAAACACGTTCAGGGCGGTGAAAGCCTGGTAAAGCGCATCGCGGGTCGCCTGGGGATCATCGATGGTGAAATACTTATAGAAAGAGATCGTTGTGCGCGGTTCGGTTTCGGCCAACATACGCGCTTTCAACATCTCATTCGAAACGCGGTTGTGTAACACTGGCATGGTGTACAAGTCCTGCAATCGTTGAGAAATAAAAATCGGTCGGCATGATATAGCAAACAAAGACAATTTACATCCACACAATTTACGCTACATTTCAGTCAACCTGATTAATCAGACTTAACATTTGCATATTCTTTCATGTTTCGATGACAGACATTTTGGCTATGCCTTAAAAAATGAGACAATATCCTTTCAGGACGTTAGAACACAGGACAGACATGACCCAGTTACCGAAATTTACTGCCGCGCTTTTGCATCCCCGCTATTGGTTAACATGGTCAGGCATTGGCTTGTTGTGGCTAATTGTACAGCTGCCTTATCCCGTCATTTTCCGCATGGGTAAAGGACTGGGCCGCATTGCTCAGCAGTTTATGAAGCGTCGCGCCAGGATCGCGTATCGTAACCTTGAGCTTTGTTTTCCTCAGATGAGTGAATCTGAGCGCCACGACATGGTGGTTAAAAACTTCGAATCTGTCGGCATGGGGCTGATGGAGACCGGTATGGCCTGGTTCTGGTCGGATAAACGCATGGCGCGCTGGACGGAAGTGGCCGGGACCGGCATGGAGCCGGTGCATACTCTTCAGGCCAACCAGACTGGCGTCCTGCTGATTGGCGTTCATTTCCTGACGCTCGAAATTGGCGCGCGCATGTTCGGCATGCAGGCCCCGGGTATTGGCGTTTATCGTCCTAACGATAATCCGGTGATCGATTTGATCCAGACCAACGGACGCATGCGCTCCAATAAAAGCATGATCGATCGCAAAGACCTGAAAGGGATGATCCGCGCCCTGAAATCAGGTGAAGTGGTCTGGTATGCCCCGGATCATGACTATGGCCCGCAATCCAGCGTGTTTGTCCCGTTCTTTGCGGTGGAAGATGCAGCGACGACCACCGGGACCTGGATGCTGGCGCGGATGTCCAAAGCGGCTATCGTGCCGTTTGTACCGCGCCGTAAACCAGACGGTTCAGGCTATCAGCTCATCATGCTGGAGCCGGAACTCGCGCCACCGCTGATTGATGCAGAAACCACCGCCCGCTGGATGAACGGCGTTGTCGAGAAATGCATTATGCTCGCGCCGGAGCAGTACATGTGGTTGCATCGCCGCTTTAAAACCCGGCCTCAGGGCGTCCCTTCCCGGTATTAACCTGCGTGCGGCCTTCCGGGCCGCATGTTGTTTTAGCTTTAAAAGCTCCCCGTCATTGCGGCAATCATACCCCGGGCGCATAATTAGCAGGCTTATTACCTCACTGTTCACGGTGCCCTGCACCTCATTATGCGGATAGTTATGTCCCCCACAGATGCTCCCATAAACTGGAAACGTAACCTGACGGTTGCGTGGCTGGGTTGTTTTCTTACTGGCGCCGCCTTTAGCCTGGTGATGCCCTTCCTGCCCCTCTACGTTGAACAGCTCGGCGTCACCGGACATAGCGCCCTGAATATGTGGTCCGGCCTGGTGTTCAGCATTACGTTCCTGTTCTCCGCCATTGCGTCGCCTTTCTGGGGTGGGCTGGCGGATCGCAAAGGCCGCAAAATTATGCTGCTGCGCTCCGCGCTCGGCATGGCGATCATTATGCTGCTGATGGGGGTGGCGCAGAATGTCTGGCAGTTCCTGATACTACGCGCGCTTCTGGGCCTGCTCGGGGGATTTATCCCTAACGCCAACGCCCTGATCGCCACCCAAATCCCGCGCCAGAAAAGCGGCTGGGCGTTGGGCACGCTATCCACTGGCGGCGTAAGCGGCGCACTGCTGGGCCCACTGGCGGGCGGGCTGCTGGCCGACCACTACGGACTGCGGCCGGTATTCTTCATTACCGCCAGCGTGCTGTTCCTCTGCTTCCTGGTGACGCTTATCTGTATCCGCGAGAATTTCACGCCCGTGGCCAAAAAAGAGATGCTGCACGCCCGGGATGTGCTGGCCTCGCTGAAAAACCCAAAGCTGGTGCTGAGCCTGTTTGTAACCACCATGATTATCCAGGTGGCCACCGGTTCAATCGCGCCTATACTGACGCTCTACGTACGCGACCTGGCGGGAAACGTCAGCAATATCGCCTTTATCAGCGGCCTAATCGCCTCTGTTCCCGGCGTGGCGGCGCTACTGAGCGCGCCGAGGCTCGGCAAGCTGGGAGACCGTATCGGCCCGGAAAAGATCCTGATCTGCGCCCTGATCGTCTCCGTCCTGCTGCTGATCCCCATGGCGTTGGTGCAGTCTCCGTGGCAGCTCGGCGTCCTGCGCTTCCTGCTGGGGGCTGCGGATGGTGCGCTACTCCCGGCTGTACAGACGCTGCTGGTCTATAACTCCACCAACCAGATAGCCGGTCGTATTTTCAGCTATAACCAGTCGTTTCGCGATCTGGGTAACGTCACCGGACCGCTGGTCGGCGCGGGGATTTCGGCCAGCTTCGGTTTCCGGGCGGTCTTTATCGTGACGGCAGGCGTCGTGCTGTTCAACGCCGTTTATTCGTGGCTCAGCTTATCCCGGGCGCTACGCCCGGCGCGAATAAGACAACATCGTGACGGCTAATTTTCGCATTCATACTTGCAAAATCACATAATCAGCTATTCTTTCCCTGAATACCTTCACGAAAAACAGGGAGACACCAATGACCATGTACGCCACGCTGGAAGAAGCAATTGATGCCGCTCGCGAAGAGTTCCTCGCCGATAATCCCGGCATTGAGGAAGAAGATGCTGACGTGCAACAACTCAATATCCAAAAATACGTCCTACAGGACGGCGATATTATGTGGCAGGCCGAATTCTTTGCTGATGAAGGTGAAGACGGTGAATGTCTGCCGATACTCAGTGGTGAAGGTGCACAGGCGGTATTCGACGGCGACTATGACGAAATTGAGTTACGTCAGGAGTGGCTGGAAGAAAATACGCTGCACGAATGGGACGAAGGTGAGTTTCAGCTCGAACCGCCGCTGGATACCGAAGAGGGTCAGGCCGCAGCGGACGAATGGGACGAGCGATAAGTCACCGCTACTCGTAGGGGCCGTGGCTGGCATCGATGGGCAGCAGTAGCGTGTCGAAAATCAGCGAAAACGGCAGATCGAGCACGGTGAGATAGCGCCATGCGGAATCACGGACATCCCACTGTACGCCGGGGTAGTACTGATTCCCGTGGCCCTGCCCGGGGATGGTGCGGCTGATGATGCTGCCGCAACCGCTGAGCAGGCATGCCATCATGACGACAATGATTACTTTCATTTCTGACCTCTAAAAAAATACCGGCGATTAAGCCGGTATTTTATTTGGCGGGTGGCGCTTCGCTTACCCGCCCTACTTAACAACTTACTTCGCCTTCAGGGCCAGCGGATTGAGCTTCACGTCCTTGTAGTAGTTCACCCACGAAGAGTATCTCTCCGGCGCGGACCACACGCGGTAGTGAAGCCGTGCCATCGTCACCGGATCGCTCAACAACACCAGACGACGGTCGCGGTTAAGCTTTTCTGGCGTCTCGTTCAGCGCCTGCTCAACGTGGCGATCGCGGGCGATCTCCAGCACCTGGCTGGCGCGGTGACGCGCCGTCGCCATCGCGGTTGCCAGCGCGTTGAATGACGGGTTAAACACGGCATGCATAAAGCCATCATCCAGCGTGCGTTTGCGGTTCTGCTCCAGATAGGTATCGGTATCCACCAGCACCTGCGGCGGAGAATACTCTTCCGGGATCAGGAACAGCTTCCAGCGTTTGGTACGCAGGCCCACCGTGGAACGGCTGGAGATCACCGATACAAACGGCGACAGGATCAGCGAGAAGACGATTGGCGCAAGCCAGAACAGGAAACGCAGATCCAGCCAGGCCATACCAACGGCCCACACCAGGCCCAGCAGCAGCTGAGAGCCGTGGCGCATAAAGGCTTCACTCCACGGCGTAGAGTCATCGTCACGCTGCGGTGAATTCCACACCACTTCCCATCCCAGGAACGCGCTCACCACAAACACCGTATGGAACAGCATACGCACCGGCGCCAGCAGGACCGAGAACAGCACTTCCAGCAGCAGTGAAAGGGTCACGCGGCAGAAACCACCGTACTCCTTCGAACCTTTGCACCAGATCAGAATGATACTGAGCAGCTTAGGCAGGAACAGCAGCACCATGGTCGACGCGAACAGCGCGATCGCAAGCTCCGGACGCCACTGCGGCCACACCGGGAACAGCTGGCGCGGTTGCAGGAAATACTGCGGCTCCGTCAGGGCATGCACAACCTGCAACGCGGTTGAGAGCGCCAGGAACATAAACCACAGCGGCGCAGACAGATAGGACATAACGCCCGTCAGGAACACCGCACGGTGAACAGGGTGCATCCCTTTCACCAGGAACAGGCGGAAGTTCATCAGGTTACCGTGACACCAGCGGCGGTCGCGTTTGAGTTCATCCAGCAGGTTCGGCGGCAGCTCTTCATACGAGCCAGGCAGATCGTAAGCAATCCAGACGCCCCACCCTGCACGGCGCATCAACGCCGCTTCCACAAAGTCATGCGACAGAATGGACCCGGCAAACGACCCTTCACCCGGCAGCGGTGCCAGGGCACAGTGCTCGATGAATGGCTTCACGCGGATAATGGCGTTGTGGCCCCAGTAGTGAGATTCACCCAGCTGCCAGAAGTGCAGACCGGCGGTAAACAGCGGGCCGTAAACGCGGGTCGCAAACTGCTGGCAGCGCGCATACAGCGTGTCCATACCGGATGCTTTTGGCGAGGACTGAATAATACCCGCGTTCGGGTTGGCTTCCATCAGACGGACCAGCCCGCTCAGGCAGTCGCCGCTCATCACGGAGTCCGCGTCCAGTACCACCATGTAGCTGTACTGGTTACCCCAGCGACGACAGAAGTCATCGATGTTCCCGCTCTTACGCTTCACACGACGACGACGGCGGCGGTAGAAGATCTGCCCTTCGCCCTGCACTTCAGCAATCAGCTCCATCCAGGCTTTTTGCTCTGCCACGCAGATATCCGGGTTGTAGCTGTCGCTCAGGATATAGACGTCGAAATGCGCTGCGTTACCGGTCGCCTTTACAGACTCCCAGGTAGCACGCAGCCCGGCGAATACGCGGTCAACGTCCTCGTTACAGATAGGCATGATCAGCGCGGTGCGGTGCTCAGGGTTGAGGGGTTCATCCCCGACCGTCGACGCGGAAATGCTGTATTTGTCACGTCCCATCAGCAGTTGCAGGAAGCCCATCAGCGCTGTCCAGAACCCGGCGGAGACCCAACAGAACAGCACCGCGAACAGCAGAAGAATGCCGCTCTGTAAAATATACGGCAGCAGCTGCATGAAGGAGACCCAGATATCCTGGCCAATCATGTCAGCAGGGTTAATCAACGCCCAGCCCTGGTACGGCAGAATGGTTTTCATGTACCAGGTGGCGACAACCGTCTGCGCCAGCGTCAGCAGCAGCAGAATGTAACGACGAATCGTTCCCACGGTACGCCATTTCTGCTCGGATGCCTGCTGTTCTTTAGTCAGACGTGACAGATAGCGCGGCGTCACGTCACGCCCACGCAGGCGATCCCAGAAGCGGCCCACCGGGTTGGTGCGCCACGGATCGGGGAACATGGAGGAACGCGTGGCCTTCGGCATCGCCTGTAGCTGGTCACGCCCTTCGTCATCCTTGATTAGCTGCCCTTCTGCCAGCGAGTCCGGCCATGCCTGCTCCAGACGTGCCTTCACTGACCCCAGCGGCGTATCATCATCACGGGAAAAGTGACGATGTTCACCATCCAGCGCGGTGTGAACCGCGCGGATGTCGCTCGCAGGGAGTGCCGCTTTTTCAATGTCCGTCAGCGGCATGGCATCAATATATTCAGATGTATTATTCATTGGCAGGTAGCTGATAGCTCCAGGTTTCACTCAGCGGCTTATCGTTACTGACCAGCGCGGCGCGCATTTCAGTGGTCTGTTTCGGATCTTTCACCTTCACGCGCAGGGTCAAACGCCACCCTTTGGTGACCGGGTTGTAACGCACGGCGTTCTCAACGATTTCACCGTTATCGCCAATGCTGGCCTGTGCCGTCACGGCAGTATCCGGGGCCAGTTTTTTCATATCCTGCCCGGTGAAGTCCACGATAAATGCCAGCGTGCCATCCGGCTGACGAATCAGGTTGGACTGCTTCACGTCACCCGTCGAACGACGCGTCTGCATTACATACGCGTTATCCGGTGCGTGCAGTTTGTCTTCGTCACGGCTGAAGGTGATCGCATACTTGAAGTTCATCTCTTTACCGGCTTCCGGCAGCTGATCCGGTGTCCAGTACGCCACAATGTTATCGTTGGTTTCATCGTTAGTTGGAATTTCAACCAGCTCAACCTTGCCTTTACCCCAGTCGCCTTTCGGCGTAACCCAGGCGCTTGGACGCAGATCGTAGCGGTCATCCAGATCTTCAAAGCGGGAGAACTGACGGCCACGTTGCAGCAGACCAAAGCCCTGCGGGTTTTCCATCGCAAAGCTGCTGACGGCGAGGTGTTTCGGGTTGTTCAGCGGACGCCAGATCCACTCGCCGTTACCCGCATGAATGGAGAGGCCGTTGGAATCATGCAGTTCAGGACGGAAATTGGTCGCCGGAGAGGGCTGGTTCGGCCCGAACAGGAACATGCTGGTCAGCGGCGCGACGCCCAGTTTGCCCACTTTATCGCGCAGGTAAACTTTAGACTGTACGTCAACCACCGTGTCACGCCCTGGCATGATCACGAAGCGATAAGCGCCTGTCGCACGAGGGGAGTCCAGCAGCGCATAAATTGTCAGACGTTTGTCGGTTGGTTTTGGACGTTCGATCCAGAACTCGCGAAAACGTGGAAATTCTTCACCTGATGGCAGCGCGGTATCAATTGCCAGACCGCGCGCAGAAAGCCCGTACACCTGCCCCGCGCCAATCACGCGGAAGTAGCTGGCGCCAAGCATGCTGACGATTTCGTCGTTTTTATCTTTGCTGTTAATCGGATAAAGCACCTTGAAGCCTGCGAAGCCGAGGTCTTTTACCGTGTCTTTATCGTGTTGCACATCGCCAAAATTGAAATAATCCGGGCTGTACTTGATTTTGCGTACCGCGGTCGCCGTCACTTCGTTGATGGCAACCGGCGTGTCGAAGTACATACCCTGGTGGTAAAATTCAAGCTTGAACGGGGTTTTAATATTGTTCCAGTACGCTTTATCGTGATTGAACTGGATCTGCTGATAGTCCGCGTATTTCATGTCGCGGAAAACGGAGGGCAGGTTACTTTTTGGCGCTTCGTAGCTCTTGCCCGCCATCGATTTAGCCTGTTTTGCGACATCATCGATGTTAAAGGCCAGTGCAGATGAGGTATACAGTGACAACAGCACTGCTACACCCAACCAACGCATTTTCATCATTTGTGGTTTATGTTTCATAATAAGTAAGCACTTCCCCCTTTGTGTGCTTATATCGATCCGATCCATTTTAATGGAAACTCAGGCAATCCGACAACATTATCACTGCTTTGTTCAGCTCGCTGGCTCATGGATTAAGCAAATGAAAGAACCCGCTTTTCACTTTGCGTGCTTATCCTGGAGACAGGGTGTCGGTCTTGGTGTAGGGTTGGCTCCGAATGTAACCATTATGAGCCTTAGGGATAAGGCGAAAAGTCTGAGAATGCGCAAAGTTATATGAGCACAACCCCTGTACAACGTGAATATTTCCTCGACTCGATCCGCGCATGGCTCATGCTATTGGGGATCCCTTTTCATATTTCACTGATCTATTCCAGCCACACCTGGCACGTGAACAGCCAGATGCCCTCCTGGTGGCTGACGCTGTTTAATGATTTTATCCATGCCTTCCGCATGCAGGTGTTTTTTGTCATTTCCGGTTATTTCTCTTACATGCTCTTCTTGCGCTATCCCCTCAAACGATGGTGGAAAGTGCGCGTGGAGCGCGTGGGCATACCGATGTTGACGGCCATTCCGCTGCTGACGCTGCCGCAGTTCATCATGTTGCAGCATGTTAAAGGCAAGGCGGAAAACTGGCCGAATCTCTCCTTCTATGAGAAATACAACACCCTGGTCTGGGAGCTGATTTCCCACCTCTGGTTCCTGCTGGTACTGGTGGTGCTAACCACGGTGAGTTTGTTGATCTTCAGCCAGCTGCGCCAGCGTGCGAGCACCGCATCCTCGACCTTCTTCGCCAACATCACCCTGGGCAAGCTGTCTCTGCTGTTTCTTGCGCTGGGGGTCGCGTATGCCGCCGTCAGGCGTACCCTGCTCATTGTCTACCCTCCCATTCTGAGCGATGGGCTGTTTAATTTCGTGGTGATGCAGACCCTGTTTTACATTCCCTTCTTCCTGATTGGGGCGCTGGCATTTATTCATCCTCGGCTTAAAGCGCTGTTTACCACCCCCTCCCCCTGGTGTGCGGTGGGTGCTGCGCTGGCCTTTGCCGCCTATCTTCTCAATCAGCGCTATGGCAGCGGGGACGCGTGGATGTATGAGACAGAGAGCGTGATAACGATGCTGATGGGCCTGTGGATGGTTAACGTGGTGTTCGCCCTTGGCCATCGTCTGCTGAATTTTAAATCCAGTCGCGTCACCTATTTCGTTAATGCTTCGCTGTTTATCTACCTGGTTCACCATCCGCTGACGCTGTTTTTCGGGGCGTACATTACGCCGCATATCGCCTCGAATGCGCTGGGCTTCTTCACCGGCCTGGTCTTTGTGGTTGGCATTGCCATCGTGTTGTATGAAATCCATCTGCGGATCCCGCTTTTGCGTTTCCTGTTCTCAGGCAAACCTCAGGTTAAAGCGGGATAACAAAACGGCGCCTCCAGGGCGCCGTTTTTGCACTTCAGACATCAAAATGCCTGGCTGCGCGCGGTCAAAATCCGCTGATACAGGTCGGCGGTGTGCTCATCGAAACAGACAAAAATGACTTTTTCCGGCATGGGTTTGAGGGAAAGGTAGTGATAAACGGTATTCACGGCGATTGTAGCTGCCGCTTCCTTTGGATAACCGTATACCCCGGTGCTAATGGCGGGGAACGCCATGGTCTTGTACCCGTTATCCGCCGCAAGCCGCAGGCAGTTACGATACGCCTGCTCCAGAATCTCAGCCTCATGGCGGTCGCCACCGTGCCAGACGGGTCCAACGGTATGGATCACCGCTTTGGCCGGGAGATCGCCTGCAAGCGTAATAACAGCATGCCCCGGCGGGCACTCTCCCTGCTGCTGACGCACGGTTTTGCATGCTTCAAGGAGTTGAGGGCCTGCGGCCCGGTGAATGGCACCGTCCACCCCGCCCCCACCCATCAGGGAGGAATTGGCTGCGTTGACGATCACGTCAACGTGTACCGTCGTGATATCGCCATGAATAACGTCGATTTGCGGTCTCATAAACACCCTCTGCAACCCGCCTTTTTCATCAGTGTATCGCAGAGGGAGAAGGAGAAAAACTGCCGTGAAAAAAACGTCGGTTATCGGTAATCGACCTGAACGACCGCAAGCGTTTTCTGTTCATTCAGGTATTTCATGCTGACAGCGGCCAGAGCTGAATGAGGATGATGGCCCCGGAGCGCCTCGTCATAACTGATGGTATGCGTTTTCATACGGTTATTTTCCGGACAGGAGATCGCAAACTGCTGATGCCGGGGCGTGACTTCGCACGGGTCAGCGACCACCGCGCCACGAAAATGAATCACCCCACCATTTTCTATAGTTGCTGAATAAGCCGGAGAAAAAAAAGAGGACAGGATCAGTCCCAGACCAGAAATAATACACGCTGCGGATTTGAACATTATTTGTACTCCTCAATGAAATTCGTCCTTGAGGGGTAAAAACGCTCCGTTATGACGTATCAATTTAAGCAACCCGATTGCTGGGTTCTTGATATCAGCATAGCTTACCTGTGCAGCGCCGCCACTTTATTAAACCATTGATTTCATGAATGATTAAAGCGTACTTGCCGGTGCGTTCCACTGCTGTGATAAATGAAGCGATTTTCCATCGGAAACGGTGACGATTATTTTTACCGCATCCCCTGAGCGAATATTTAAACTGATTCGCGTTAAATCAATCGGCTGATTAGCGGGTATAAAAAGAGTATTTTTCTGCCGCGATGTACTTTGTCCCGCCTGCCCCTGTCGGACAGATAACACCTCAACCTGACATTCGCAGGCGTTTGCCAGCGTGACCTGAGGAATAATGGTTGTCATATTTGCCTGCTGTGAGGTGCTGAACGTTATCTGACTGGCAAGCGCGGCAAGGAGAATGAAGGTACTCATGAGATCCTCCCGAAAAAAAACAGGGCGCATGCCCTGTTTTTTGGTACAGAAATGAATCAGTACTGGTGTGCGGTCGCGTTGTTGCCAAAGCCAACCTGGTGCACAGTCACCGTTGAGCCGGATGCTGTCTGGTCTACCGCCGCGCCGTTGCCGCCTCCGAACTGTTTCACGTTGATAACAGAGTCTTTGCTATTCCACTGGTCGATGGTGGCGCTGTTACCAAAGCCTTTTTGCAGCAGATCGATAGAACTGTCATCAGAGCCCTGTCCAACATCTGCGCCGTTACCGCCACCATGCTGGGTAATGGTCAATTCAGAATCTCGGGCGTCCGTCTGCAAAGCAAGCGCGGAGTTACCGCCGCCGTACTGGTAAATGCTCAGGGTTGAGTCAGGGCCGTTATTGCCGCCACCCCAGCCACCACCGTGGCCGCCGCCAAATTGTGGTACCGCACCTGCGAAAGCACTGCCAGAAACTACGATTGCTGCAATAACTGCCACTTTGAAAAGTTTCATGGTAAACCCCCATCGGATTGATTAAGGCGTCACACATCGCTAGCGTTGAATAACGCGAATAGCCATTTGCGACTGTCTCTGTACTACAACTGCTGTTTTCTGCGTACCGTACTGCGTTATATTCGCCCTGTTACCCGAGCCTTTCTGGATAATCATGGCGGTGTTGCCAAAAGCGCCCTGCTTAATACTCGCATCATTGCCGTTGCCGGTCTGATCGATATAAGCAAGGTTATACGTCCCTGACTGATCAACATTCGCGCGGTTATTCCCGCCCTCTTGGGCAATAACGGACAGCAATTTAGAACCGCCCTGGCGTACATCAGCATTATTACCTGAGCCCTGTTGACCAATAATGGCTGCCTGATTGTATGAAGCTTTACTTAATTCATTTATCGCAAAATTATATTCAGAACTGGCTAAATCTGAATCACCTGCGATTACAAACCCAGGCGCACCCAGTAATGTAAACATCATAAACAACGTTTTGTTTTTCATGCTGTCACCCTGGACCTGGCTATATAAAAGGTATTCCTGACTCCGTTAACGCGATTCGTTTTGTTAACGCCGCGTTACGGAAAAGAGTATGTCTGCCGAAACATGTTTAATATCTCACCCGTGTGCCTTATTTTTATATGCTCATTCACCTCAAAGTCGTAAATCTCGCCTGAAACGACGCGACACACCACTAATGCAGAAATAAATTCTTGTCTGAGCGCCTGGACAACAGCGAGACAGGCTGTCCAACCTGTAGCGGCTTCTACAGACAAACATGGCAATGTCTTTTGCCCGGTGCGTGACACGAAGCAAGTTTTTTTAAGAAAAATTTCCAGCTTAGAGAAGTCTTAACTTTTTAGCTGAGTTCATACTTTTTACCGGCTGGCTTACAATAATTAAAAGCTCAATAATTCAATTCTTTATAATATATTGTATGACTTTCAAAATCTATGCACGTTTATACACCTGTACAACTTTCCCCTTATCTTAAAATCTATTCACCCTGCAAAATACACAACTTAATATCGAATTTTACATTCTGTTACATGATTAACACTTGCTTTAAAGTTTGCAATAGCTAGATTGAAAACAGCAGTACGTTATTTGTTTTTAATTTTACCGCCTCCTTTGGAGGAAGGTTTTTTAACTACACACAGCAGTGCCACACCTGTCAGTACTTCTGGTGCCTTTTTCAATAATACGAGGGCAGCTGCCGGGTGTCATAAATAACGTGGGGTTTCATCATGTTTAATGAAGTCCATAGCTTACCCGGTCATACATTATTGTTGATCACAAAACCTTCCCTACAAGCGACAGCGTTATTGCAGCATTTAAAACAATGCCTCTCGCTTAACGGGAAACTGCATAATATTCAACGTTCTTTTGATGATATCGCTCCTGGCAGCATCATTCTTCTCGATATGATGGAAGCGGATAAAAAACTGGTCCATTACTGGCAGGATAATTTAAGCAGGAAAAACAATAATATCCGCGTATTGTTATTAAATACGCCTGATGAGTATCCTTTCCGCGATATTGAGAGCTGGCCGCATATTAACGGCGTGTTTTACGTCACTGAAGAAGAAAACCGTGTCGTGGAGGGTTTGCAGGGCATATTGCGGGGGGAGTGTTATTTCTCGCAAAAACTGGCCAGCTACCTCATTACCCACTCCGGAAATTATCGCTATAACAGTTCAGAATCTGCACTTCTGACGCACCGTGAGAAAGAGATCCTGAACAAACTGCGTATTGGTGCTTCAAATATTGAAATCGCCCGTTCGTTATTTATCAGCGAAAATACGGTTAAGACGCATCTTTATAATCTTTTCAAAAAGATAGCTGTTAAAAATCGCACGCAGGCGGTGTCGTGGGCAAACGATAACCTCAGGCGTTAATAGCATGAAACGCACCCTAAGTTGGATTGCCGCCGCAGGCATTATGCTTGCTGCCGGAAACCTTCAGGCTGTTGAGGTGGAAGTTCCCGGACTGTTGACCGACCACACCGTCACCTCTGTCGGACACGATTTTTATCGTGCCTTCAGCGATAAGTGGGAAAGCGATTATCCGGGTAACTTAACCATCAACGAACGGCCCAGTGCGCGGTGGGGAAGCTGGATCACAATAACCGCTAATCAGGACGTTATTTACCAGACTTTTTTATTCCCAACGAAAAGAGACTTCGATCAGAACGTCGCTTTCGCGCTGGCACAAACAGAAGAAGCTATTAACCGCCTACAGTTAGACAAAGCCCTTTTGAGCACAGGCGATTTAGCAAAAGATGAGTTCTAGCAACGACACCTATTTCGGAGGCTGTAATGCGTCTCGCACACACAGTGATTTCGTTAATGCTCATTGCGCCGTTGAGCTGGGCCGGAAATATGACATTCCAGTTCCGCAACCCTAATTTTGGCGGCAACCCGAATAACGGAGCCTTTATGCTTAACCAGGCTCAGGCTCAAAACTCCTATAAAGACCCCAGCTATGACGATGATTTCGGTATCGAGACCCCGTCGGCCCTGGATAATTTCACTCAGGCCATCCAGTCGCAAATATTAGGTGGCTTATTAACCAACATTAATACCGGAAAACCCGGCCGGATGGTCACTAACGACTTTATCGTCGATATTGCCAATAAAGACGGGCAGCTTCAGTTAAATGTGACAGACCGAAAAACCGGTAAAACGTCGACAATCCAGGTTTCCGGTTTGCAGACCAGTTCAACTGATTTCTAAACAACCCCGAAATAAGGACAATTATTATGCAGCGCTTTTTTATTTTAGTTGCAGTGTGCTTATTAAGCGGTTGTTTAACTGCCCCGCCAAAAGAAGCCGCTAAACCCACCCTGATGCCTCGTGCCCAGAGCTACCGGGATCTGACGCATCTGCCGGTCCCTACCGGGAAGATATTCGTCTCGGTCTATAACATTCAGGATGAGACGGGCCAGTTCAAACCGTATCCGGCCAGTAACTTCTCGACGGCCGTACCGCAGAGCGCCACCGCGATGCTGGTCACCGCCCTGAAAGATTCTCGCTGGTTTATCCCGCTGGAACGTCAGGGGCTGCAAAACCTGCTTAACGAACGAAAAATCATTCGTGCCGCGCAGGAGAATGGTACCGTTGGCGTCAATAACCGCATGCCGCTACAGTCTCTCACCGCAGCCAATATCATGGTGGAAGGCTCGATTATCGGCTACGAAAGTAACGTGAAATCGGGCGGCGCGGGTGCGCGTTACTTTGGCATCGGGGCCGACACGCAGTATCAGCTGGATCAGATTGCCGTCAACCTGCGCGTGGTTAACGTGAGCACGGGTGAGATATTATCCTCCGTGACCACCAGCAAAACGATTCTCTCTTATGAAGTGCAGGCCGGGGTATTCCGCTTTATCGACTACCAGCGTCTGCTGGAAGGTGAAATTGGCTATACCTCTAACGAGCCGGTCATGCTGTGTCTGATGTCGGCCATCGAAACCGGCGTGATTTTCCTGATTAATGACGGTATCGATCGCGGCTTGTGGGATCTTCAGAATAAAAGTGATGTGAGTAATGCGGTGCTGGTGAAATACCGAGAGATGTCGGTGCCGCCAGAGTCATAATCGGCGGCGCATAAAAAAGGCGAGATTTCCGTCTCGCCTTTTTTTTATTTGCTTACCGCAGGAACGCTCTGGCTCTTCTCGCGCCGGGCCGCAAGCCAGAGACCGCTGTTCTTCATGGCGTAGCCAAACAGTAATCCCAGCATGAGCGAAGGGACCACCAGCTTCCAGTCCCCCTGCCCTGCAAAGGTCGCACAGGCACCCATGAACGTGCCGGGCACAAAGGACAGCAGCAGATGTTTTGCCTGAATGCACATCAGGAAGGCCACCATACCGGTGATGGCGTACCCCAGGATTTCCACATGCGGCGCCAGCGCGCTGCCTTTCATAATGACCAGCGCCCAAATCACACCGCTCATCAGAGTACAGCCGGAGATGAAGAGCCCTTTGAGACCACCCCGCGGGCAGGCGAAATAGGCCGTGCAGCCAAGAAAACCAGCCCAGCTCAACAAGCCGAGAGAGACAGCCACCCACCCCCAGAGGCCGGAGAGGATGCCAGTCGTGATTGCAATACAAAGTAGTATGTTCATGGTGCGCATCTTAGCAGATGCGCACCATAGAAATGAGATCAGAAGCACATTACGTGCAAGTTGAAATGTATCGTTGCAGGATTTTTGTGATTCAAATCACTCTTCGTTCTCTTCTTCCAGCTCGTCCCACATGGCAGCGATGGCGTCACGCGTCAGCGGAGCCAGCGTTCTCCAGAACGGCGAGGTGGCGTGGGCTTCAACTTTACCCAGGAAGGTGCCAACCCACGGAAGCAAATACGTTTCGAACAGGGTTTCAATCGCCTCGTTCTCATCATCACCTGCATTATCTTCAATCCAGGAGGCCGCCAGCAGCAGGGTACCGATATGATCGGCAGGCATATCCGTCAGCGGCATGCCGCGTTCTGACAGAAACGCCCGAACTTCCGCTTCGGTCGTACCTTCCTGCCAGGCAGAACGATACGGCGACACGCGACACTCTTCCCCCACAAACAGCGCGTTGTAATCCGTTGAAATCTGCTGCATATCACAGCTTTTTTGCAAGCGTTCCAGCAACTCATCCTGTTCCAGCGGCCAGCTCTGCGCCAGTTTACCTTCACGAATCAGGGTAAACAGCGGAACCAGCAGCGGATCCTGCGGCTGGCGGTAATATAAGGTGCCCAGCACGCGGCAAAGGATGGAAAACTCATTCATGTTTTTATTCCGTTATTAATTAAAGATCGGCAAATTCATCAATCGGCGCCATGCCGCGCGACTCAAGGAAGTCGAGCATACGACGCGGCGTGACGTTCAGGATCTGTTCTTCCGGGAAATTCACGTCCCGCAATATTTTCAGGCACTCGCTGAAATCACCCAGCGTGAAGGCCGTGTGTGAATCAGAGCCCAGCGCCACCATGCCGCCCGCGTCACGCACGGCCGCCGCCACTTCGCGGCAGTTGGCTTCACTGCCCTTACGCGAGTGAACAAAGGAGGAGTTGTTAATCTCCAGCGCCACGCGGTGCTTCGCTGCCGCCTGCGCCACGGCCTGAATATCAATCGGGTATTTCGGATTTCCCGGGTGGCTGATAATGTGCACGTTGCCGCTGGCAATAGTGGCAATCATCGCTGCGGTGTTGGTCTCTTTATCCTGGGGCGCAAAGACCGGCTCGTGGAAGCCGGCGAGGATCAGATCTAACGAGGTCAGCATCGGGCCGGTGCAGTCAATCTCACCGTCAGTATTTTTGATGTTCGCTTCGATGCCGCGCAGTATCCCGATACCGTCCACCAGGCGTGGCCAGATACGCATATTCACAAAATGCCAGTAGTGCGGCGCATCCGCCATATCCGGACCGTGATCGGTTATCGCAAACAGTTTAATGCCTTTCAGCTTCGCCTGAGCGATATAATCATGGAGGTTACTGTAAGCGTGGGTACTGGCGACGGTGTGCATATGCAGGTCAACGGGATACATCTTTCTCTCCTCTGCGGTTTTTCCCAAGGATAGCAGTTATCAGCGGCGAATATTAGCAAAAACCCGGCGAACGCCGGGTTTCTCTCAGTAGCCTCGCTGTCTGTCGACCTGTCCGGTCACCGCGTTGCCCTTCTCTATTTCGCTGATGGTATGCGAGATGTACGCCACGGCCTCCGCCGGTCGCGTCACGGCCGCAATATGAGGCGTCATCGCCACGCGCGGATGTGCCCAGAGCGGGCTGTCTTTTGGCAGCGGTTCGCGGCTATAGACATCCAGCATTGCGCCTTTCAGTTTACCGCTATCCAGCGCTTTCAGCAGATCGTCTTCGACAACGTGTACCCCGCGCGCCAGGTTCATTAAGTAGCTGTCTTCTGCCAACTGGTTGAGGAGCGTGCCATTGATAATGCCGACCGTTTCCGCCGTATTCGGCAGCAGGTTAATAAGGACGCGAGTCCCTTTCAGGAACGCCGGGAGTTCGTCCGTTCCGGCAAAGCTCTCGACGCCTGGATAATCCTTACGGCTCCGGCTCCAGCAGCGCAGTGGGAAGCCCCACGGCGCGAGCGCTTCGGCGACTTTCGAACCCAGTACACCCGCGCCGAGGATGCCGATGGTGAAATCTTCATACTGATAATCCGGAAGCGGTTCCCAGTGGGATTGCTGTTTAAACGCCTGATAATCGTCGAAACGGCGGAACCAGTGCAGCACCTGGCTCACGGCATATTCCTGCATCTGCTGCCCCATACCGGTATCTTCCAGACGAAACAGGGGAATATCCTCCGGCAGCATTTCAGGGTGTGCCTTCAGCTTACTGAGAATGGAATCCACACCCGCACCAAGAGCAAACACCGCCTTCAAACGGCGTCCCTGAAGCATTTCGACCGGGGGATGCCAGACCAGCGCGTAGTCAGCATGTTCATTATCGCCCTGTTTCCATTCGCGAACGCGTGCGCCAGGCAGTGCCGCCGTGAGCGCGTTAATCCAGTAAGCCGTATCAAAAGTGGGGTGATAGAAGATAATATCCATAGTCATTGCCTTTTATTGCGCTGTTTTATTTTCATTTTCAACTGGCTTGCCAGCATAACAAATTTATCGCTAAACCGCGTTGCTGATAAAAGAGGCGTATTTCGCACATTTCGGAATCAGGTTGCCTGAAGTTTGTCTAAACACGCTAAATTACTGAAAAAGTGGGTTGACGGCAGTACGGCTTTTCCTTACATTAGCGCCCGTCCCGACAACAACGGGATGACAATATGGTGAGGTGTCCGAGTGGCTGAAGGAGCACGCCTGGAAAGTGTGTATACGGCAACGTATCGGGGGTTCGAATCCCCCCCTCACCGCCATATTTGAAGAAGAGCTCGCATGAAAATGCGGGCTTTTTTTTCGCATGTTGCACGCCTTTGGGGGGATGAGAACCCCCGACCGGGGTTCGACAACTGGCGCAGCCAGTTGGACAGACTGAGAGCGTAGCGAACAGGCTGCCCGAAGGGCGAGCGAAGCGAGTCAATCCCCCCCTCACCGCCATATTCAAGACAAGAGCTCGTACGTAAGTACGGGCTTTTTTCTTTTATATTCTCCGTAAGGAGATTCGCTCCCTGCGTTCTTTATGTCGGGTGGCGCTACGCTTACCCGACCTACAAAAAGCTAGTCTTCAACCATCTTTGCATACTCTTCGGTGAGAAAATCCACCAGCGTCCTGACCGATGGCAGCAGGCCGCGCCGGGATGGATACACCGCGTGGATCACTTCCCGTCTGGGTTCCCAGGCATTCAGCACCCGAACAAGTTCACCTGAAGCCAGCTGATCCTTCACCATCAAAATGGGCAGCTGTACCACGCCCACGCCCGCCATCGCCGCCTCCCGCAGCGCCAGCATGTCGGTAGTCACCAGGCGCGGCGTGAAGTGAATTTCTGCCTTTGCGCCCTCCGGCCCGCTCAATTCCCACTTATGCAGGTGCTTGCCCGCCCCCATACTTAACCCCGGCCACTCGCTGAGTTCAGAGGGCATCGCCGGGTTGCCCATCCGTTCAATCAGTGCCGGCCCGGCAACCAGACAGTGCCCCCTGTCCGCCAGCACCCTTAATACCAGATCGCTGTCATCAAACGGGCGCGGACGAACGCGGATCGCCACATCCACCCCCTCCGCCACCAGATCGACCCGGCGGTTGGTGGCTTCGAGCTGGAGGTTGATCCCTGGATAGCGCGCCATAAACCGCGCCAGCATGGGCCCCACGTGAACGTGCAGCAAGGTGACAGGACAGGTGAGCCTGACCATACCGCGCGGCTCAGCCTGTAAAGCAGCCACCGCCTCCTCCGCAGCTTCAGCTTCCACCAGCATGGCTTTACAGTGCTGATAGAACGTCTGCCCCACCTCCGTCACTGCAAACTGCCGCGTGGTACGTTGGATCAACCGAACGCCCAGGCGTTCTTCCAGCTGAGCAATCCGACGGCTCAGTTTCGACTTAGGCTGATCGAGCGCCCGACCCGCCGCCGCAAAGCCACCATGCTCCACCACCTTCACAAACCATACGAAATCATTGAGATCCTGCATACGCCTCCATTGTTCCATTTAAGGAACAGTGAATGTCATTTTTGCTATCTACCGGGATATTAACCCTGAATATAAGCTAATTCCATCAACAGGACATCAGGAGTTAATCATGAAAAACGTAACAGGCGTGTATACCGCACCTCGTCCGCACTGGGTCGGTGACGGTTTTCCGGTTCGTTCGATGTTTTCTTACCAGACGCACGGCGAGCCCCTGAGCCCGTTCCTGCTGCTGGACTACGCCGGACCGCATACCTTCCCGGCGGACGGCGCGAAACGCGGCGTGGGCGAGCATCCTCATCGCGGTTTTGAAACGGTGACCATCGTCTACTCAGGCGAAGTGGAGCACCGTGATTCCACCGGCAGAGGCGGCGTTATTGGCCCAGGCGACGTGCAGTGGATGACGGCAGGCGCAGGCATTTTGCACGAGGAGTTCCACTCCAGCGCGTTTTCGCAGAAAGGCGGTGAACTGAAAATGATGCAGCTGTGGGTCAACCTGCCCGCCAAAGACAAAATGGCGACGCCTGGCTACCAGAGCATCACTCAGTCGGATATCCCGGTGGTCACCCTGCCGGATAACAGCGGAACATTGCGCGTGATTGCTGGCCGTTTTGGAGAGGTAACCGGCCCGGCGCATACCTTCTCACCGCTGAACGTGTGGGATCTCGCGCTGCGCCAGGGTAGCCATCTGACGCTCAATCAGCCCGAAGGCTGGAGCACGGCGCTGGTTGTCGTTGAAGGCAGCGTGACGGTGAACGGCACCACGCCTGCCGGTGAGGCGCAACTGGTCGTGCTGAGTCAGAGCGGTGACAAACTGCATCTCGAAGCCAGCAGCGATGCCAAAGTGCTGCTGATGGCCGGGGAGCCGCTGAATGAACCCATCGTGGGCTATGGCCCGTTTGTGATGAACAGTAAAACCGAAATTGCCGAGGCTATTCGCGATTTCAACTCCGGCCGCTTTGGCCAAATCTAAACGTAATAAGGAGCGCATTATGTCTACCCCTGCAAACTTCAACGGTGCACGTCCCGTTATTGACGTAAACGATGCCGTTATGCTGCTTATCGATCACCAGAGCGGGCTGTTCCAGACCGTAGGAGACATGCCAATGCCTGAGCTGCGCGCCCGTGCAGCAGCGCTGGCAAAAATCGCCTCGCTGGCGAAGATCCCGGTGATCACCACGGCGTCGGTTCCACAGGGACCGAACGGCCCGCTTATCCCGGAGATCCACGCCAACGCGCCGCACGCACAGTATGTGGCACGCAAGGGGGAGATCAACGCCTGGGATAACCCGGAGTTCGTGGCGGCGGTGAAAGCCACCGGGCGCAAAACGCTGATTATCGCGGGGACGATCACCAGCGTCTGCATGGCCTTCCCGTCCATCAGCGCGGTGGCGGACGGATATAAAGTGTTTGCGGTGATTGATGCCTCCGGCACCTACAGCAAAATGGCGCAGGAGATCACCCTGGCGCGCGTGGTGCAGGCAGGCGTGGTGCCGATGGACACGGCTGCTGTTGCTTCCGAAATTCAGCGCACGTGGAACCGTGAAGATGCGGGTGAATGGGCTGAGGTGTACACACACATCTTCCCGGCCTACCAGCTGCTGATCGAAAGCTACAGCAAAGCGCAGGACGTGGTGAAAAACAGCGAAGTGCTCGATTCGCAGCGTTAATCCTGCGCGCTGCGACATAAGCTGATTAAGGCTTAACCGAACAAGCACGAATGCTGAAAATCTGCTTGACCGTTTTAGCGCAACTCCCTATAGTAGCGCCCCGTTGCCCCCCAAGCGGTCAGGCAGCAAAACAATATGGTGAGGTGTCCGAGTGGCTGAAGGAGCACGCCTGGAAAGTGTGTATACGGCAACGTATCGGGGGTTCGAATCCCCCCCTCACCGCCATATTTAAGATGAGAGCTCGTACGAAAGTACGGGCTTTTTTCTTTTATATTCTCCGAAAAGGGGGGGATGAGAACCCCCGACTGGGGTTCGACAACTGGCGGCAGCCAGTTGGACAGACTGAGAGCATAGCGAACAGGCTGCCCGCAGGGCGAGCGAAGCGAGTCAATCCCCCCCGGTGCGACACGAGCTGCCTCACCTACAAAAAAAAGCCCGTACAAAAGCACGGGCCTGTCTCAACCATTCCTCAGCTATTCAGCTTTCCAGCCGGTTGCTTTCCCTCGGGAGCAAGTCTCTGGCCAATATTCAAACCCGCTTCATCCTTACGCTCCTCCAGCCAGTAATCCGCATTTTTAATCCCCAGCCGAACCGGGTCAAAGTGTGGATCCAACCCCTGTGCATTCTGGATTTCATAATCCTTCAGGCTGGCAAACGCTTTTTTATGCAACAGAACGATGGCAATAATGTTGAGCCATGCCATCAGCCCTACGCCGATATCCCCTAATCCCCAGGCCAGATCCGCGGTGCGTACCGTGCCATATACCGTCGAAGCCATCAGACACAGCTTGAGCAGGAACGTCAGCCACGGGCGATGAATCTTACGGTTGATGTAGGCGATATTCGTTTCAGCGATGTAGTAGTAAGCAATGATCGTGGTGAAGGCAAAGAAGAACAGCGCGATGGCAACAAAATAATTACCGAAGCCCGGCATCATACTTTCCATTGCCGTCTGGACATATCCCGGTCCTGCGGCCACGCCCGCTATTCCGGTATAGAGCGCTGCGCCGTCGACGCCCTGCACGTTATACAGCCCGGTGATCAACAGCATAAACCCGGTCGCGGAGCAGACAAACAGCGTGTCGATGTACACGGAGAACGCCTGAACCAGCCCCTGTTTCACCGGATGGCTTACGGCCGCCGCCGAGGAGGCATGTGGCCCGGTACCCTGCGCCGCCTCGTTGGAATAGACGCCACGCTTGACGCCCCACATGATGGCCTGGCCCAGAATAGCGCCAAACCCAGCTTCAAGGCCAAAAGCACTTTTCCAGATCAGCAATATAACTGAAGGAAGCTGATCAATATTGATAGCGATAATCACGCACGCGACAATAATATAGCCGAGCGCCATAAACGGAACCACCATGCTGCTAAAGCTGGCAATCCTTTTTACGCCACCAAAAATAATAAAACTCAACAGCACAGCAAGTAACGCCGCCGTGACATTTGGGCTCAGACCAAAGGCAATATCCAGGCTCGCACCAATAGAGTTTGCCTGCACACCTGGCAGTAATAATCCGCAGGAGAAAATCGTTACGATGGCAAATAACCATGCGTACCACTTCACGCCTAACCCTTTCTCAATATAAAAGGCAGGACCACCACGATATTCGCCGTTGATTTTCTCTTTATAAACCTGACCTAACGTGGATTCGACAAAAGCAGAGCTTGCCCCCAAAAATGCCACGATCCACATCCAGAAAAGCGCACCGGGTCCACCAAAGGTAATGGCGGTCGCTACACCGGCAATATTCCCTGTCCCCACGCGGCCCGCCAGCGTCATCGTCAGCGCCTGAAACGACGACACGCCTGCCTCGGTAGGACGCCCCTGAAACATCAGGGTAATCATAAGTTTTATATGCCGTAATTGCAGAAAGCGACTACGCAGCGAGAAATAGAGGCCGACACCCAGACATAAAAATATTAACGCCGGGCTCCAGATAACACCATTAATTGCACTAACCAGTTCGTTCATGTATGACCCTTAGCGTGATGTTCCAGAGGAAACGATCCCCTGGCGAGTTTCTTTTTAGAATTTTGTCTGAACAAGTACGAAACATAGATAATTACCCAAAAGACACCAACTTAATTTTTACTGCTTAGTCATGTTCTGTGACAACATTCACGTTTAATTTTAAACCAATAATTAGCATGATCATTATATTCATAGATATTTTGTGGGTATTATAAATACATATCACATTTCCGTGACCTGTATAAAAAGCGTTCGCAGCAAATTAACAGTAATATTATTATTACCGCAAAACGGGGCGTAAATCCTGTTGAATGCTATAGGAAATAAATATGATTTAAAAAAGCCACGCGTGCAGAGGGAATAAAGGAAGCTTCCCGGCATAACGCCGGGAAGAAATGACTTAAAATGTGAAATGATCTTAGTCGGAGTACACTTCCAGCGTTCGTTGGCACAGCGCTGAGCGGACGCAGTCCTCTTTTGTGAAGCGGACCACCCCTATCATCTCATCTTCCTCAAAACGTGACATGGCATCGCTCAGGCCGGACTTCACGCCCGACGGCAGGTCACACTGGGTAATATCGCCGTTGACGATAACCGTCACGTTCTCCCCGAGGCGCGTTAAAAACATCTTCATTTGCGCAGCGGTTACGTTCTGAGCCTCGTCAAGAATAACGACCGCATTTTCAAATGTACGTCCGCGCATATAGGCGAACGGCGCGATTTCCACCTTGCCAATCTCTGGTCGCAGGCAGTACTGCATAAAGGAAGCGCCCAACCGCTTCACCAGCACGTCATAGACGGGCCTGAAGTACGGGGCAAACTTCTCGGAAATATCGCCGGGCAGGAAGCCCAGATCTTCATCCGCTTGCAGTACCGGACGGGTAACGATGATCCTTTCCACGTCCTTATGAATCAGCGCCTCCGCCGCTTTGGCGGCGCTGATCCAGGTTTTCCCGCATCCGGCTTCCCCGGTTGCAAAGATGAGCTGTTTACTCTCGATAGCATTCAGGTAGTGCGCCTGAGCTTCATTCCGCGCCACAATTGGCGATGCATCGCGGCTGTCCCGCGCCATGCCAATGGATTCTACGCCGCTCATCTGCACAAGCGAGGTGACCGATTCTTCTTCACGCTGCTTATGGCTACGTGAATCCCGTCTCAGCACACGTTTTGCTTCACGACGAGCTTTGATCACTGCTTTCTGTCTTCCCATGGATAGCACCTTGAGTTGTTGGTATTCATCACACGCGCCAGCATCGGCACGATTATGCGCACGAACATCAGAGGGTTGGCTTCCTTGTAAGCCATTGCTTGCATTACCGGATGACGATATACAACGGCTACGCGCACCGTTATGCACGTCGGTAGAAAAAGGTTCTTGAGGTGAAGGAGAGAATTTGGTGGTGAAGAAATCGCTGCCGGAGTCTGAGCCTCCGCGCCGGGTAATGCGGTTGATGTGTTTACCTTGTCCAGTACAGGACGCAACCATTCGCGATCTCCATAGTGAGTTAGCATCACTGCCGGGAACTACCGCTGTCTTCTCTTAAGTACATCAGGAATTATCATAAATGCAACATTTATTTTACCTGAATGCAACTTTTAGGACTGCCCCTACATGGAAAATCAGTCTTATATAGAAATATTACAGAAATATAACAATAAGATAGTCCTTCGAAAAAATAATGTCCCCGCGAACTGTCGCAGGGACGATTATCAGGCTTCTATCAGACCCTGAGCGAGCCAGGCGTTCGCGTCACGCGCGCCGGGCAGGGCAAAGAAATAGCCGCCGCCGATGGGCTTAATATATTCCTCCAGCGCTTCGCCGTTGAGCCGCTTCTGCACGGTGAGGAATCCCTTCTCCAGATCGTGCTGATAGCAGACAAACAGCAGTCCCATATCAAGCTGACCGGAGTTGGTCACCCCCAGCGAGTAGCTGTAGCCCCTGCGCATCATCAGGCTGGATTGCGTCTCTTTGGTGCGAGGATTGGCGAGGCGAATATGGCTGTCCAGCGCGATGACGTCCCCGTTCGGATCGCGGGCGTAGTCGGGTTCATCGTGCTCGTGCTTCATGCCGAGCGGTGCGCCGGTTTGCTTATCGCGACCGAAGATAGTTTGCTGCTCTTTCAGCGGCGTGCGGTCCCAGAACTCCACGTGGAACTGAATGATACGCACCGCCTGATAGGTGCCTCCGACCGCCCAGGCCGGTTCGCCCTGATCCGCCGTCACCCATACCACGTTCTTCATCAACGCGGTATTGCTGCTGTCCGGGTTGGCGGTGCCGTCTTTGAAGCCCAGCAGGTTGACCGGCGTCTCTTTCCCTTTACTGCGCGCGGCGTGGTCAGAGATAAAACCTTCCCGCTTCCAGCGCACGCTCAGCAGATCCGGGGTGTGCTTGATAATATCGCGCAGGGCATGGATCACCGTATCCTGGGTATTAGCGCAGATCTGCAACAGCAGATCGCCGTGGCACAGCGCCGCGTCGAGAGAATCATTCGGGAATCGCGTCATTTTTTGCAGCGCTTTCGGCTTCTGCTTCGCCAGTCCGTAGCGATCATCAAACAGCGATTCCCCCACCGACACGGTGATGGTCAGATTATCGGGAGCGATAAACGCGCCGAGGATGCCGGAATCCATCGGCGGCAGGCGCGGATTCGGTGTTTCCGGTGCGGGACCGCCGGCGGTGAGGAAGGCAATACGCGTGGTCAACAGCCTGAACAGACGCTCAAGGTCGGCTTTATCACTCGCCAGCGAATCGAAAGCCACCAGCATCATCGAGGCCTGCTGCGGCGTCAGGATCCCCGCCTGGTGCTCACCATAAAACGGCTGCGTTTCCATACGCGCATCCGGGGAGAGCGTGCCGGGGGCGCTTTGCGGTTTTGCCGCATGCGCCACCGGACAGCCGCCCGCCAGGGCAAACGCGCCGCCCAGCGCCCCTACCCCTTTTAACAACCGACGTCGGGAAGGTTCCGCCACGTCGTACTCGTCATGCTTGTTCATCGCTTAATCCAGACCCAGTACGCCACGCAGCAGGGAGAGATCTTCCGCCAGGGTGGTTATCGGGCCTTTCAGCGCGTTACGGTCAGCATCGGTCAGCTTGTCGTAGGTTTCGAACCCGTCTTTGGTGCGGTATTTCGCCAGGATAGCGTCAACTTTCTTAAAGTTGGCATCCACTTTCGCCAGCAGCTCGCCGTTCTCTTTTTGCAGCTGAGGCCGCAGCAGATCGACAATTTTCTGTGCGCCGTCGACGTTCGCCTGGAAGTCCCACAGGTCGGTGTGGCTGTAACGATCTTCTTCACCGCTGATTTTGCTGGCGGCCACTTCTTCAATCAGGCCCGCTGCGCCACCCACCACTTTCGACGGTGGGAATGCCAGCTCGCTGATGCGTTTTTGCAGCTCCAGCACGTCGCTGTTGAGCTGCTCGGCGTATTTCTCCATCCCACTGGTGGAGTTATCGCCAAACAGGGCTTTTTCCAGACGGTGGAAGCCGGTGAATTTCGGATCGGCGGCCTTCTGCTCGTAGTCGTCTTCACGGGCGTCAATGCTGCCATCGAGGTCAGAGAACAGTTCGGCAATCGGCTCAATGCGCTCGTAGTGCTGACGGGTAGGCGCATACTGGGATTTCGCTTTTTCGATGTCGCCCGCTTTCACCGCGTCGGTAAAGGCTTTGGTGCCTGCCACCAGGTCCGCTGTCTCTTTGGTGACGTAGGCTTTATAGGCGGTAATGGCGTCGCCGAGGCTCAGCAGCGCCGTGCCTTTGGCCGCGTCCGCCGTCGCTGCGCCTTTGACGATCAGCTTACCTTTCGGGTTAGTCAGCAGGCCGCAGGTCATGTCATATTCCCCGGGCTGAAGATTTGCGGTCATCTTCTGGCTGAAGCCCGGCGCGATATTCTCGCGCTCTTCCACCACCATCACGCCTTTCAGAATTTCCCACTCCAGCGCCTTCTGGCTGTGGTTCTGAATAATAAACTGCGTTTTACCGCTGTTAACCGTGATGGTCATCGGCTCGCACTGTTTATCGTTGACGGTGACTTTTACCTGCGGAATATCTGCCGCCTGAGCGGTGAAGGCAGACACGAACAGCGCGGCAATGCCTGCGCATAACGCACTACGACGGAACTGAATGGCCATGACTCTTCCCTTTAAAAGTATGTTGTAACTAAAACAGCACTTACGGCGCTACGCGCGACGTCTGCGAGCCGGTACGCGGCGGCATAGCGAACAGGATCAGCGCCGGAACCAGATAGATAAAGTACATCGCCACTTCGCTGACGCTCGGCGTTTCCTGGTAGCCGAAGATCCCTTCGAGCAGGGTACCGGTCAGTGAATGGGTCGACAGGACGTTGCTGAGATCGAACGCCACGTCCTGGAAGTGGTTCCACAGACCCGCTTCGTGGAAGGCGCGGATCGCCCCTGCCGCCAGCCCTGCGGCCACCAGCAGAATAAACAGGCTGGTCCACTTGAAGAACGCGCCCAGGTTAAGACGAATGCCGCCCCAGTAGAGCAGGAAGCCAAGCACAACCGCCGTGGCCAGCCCGAGCACCGCGCCCAGCGGCGGCCAGATGCCCACGTCCTGCTGAAAAGCCGCGAGCAGGAAGAACACAGACTCCAGGCCTTCACGCGCCACGGCGAAAAAGACCATCATGATCAGCGCCCAGCCGTGGTGGTTGCCTTTTTGCAGGGCGTTATCCACCGCCTGCTCAAGCTGTACCTTCACGTTACGGGAGACCTTGCGCATCCAGAACACCATCCAGGTGAGGATCACCACCGCAATCACGGCGACGATCCCTTCAAACAGCTCCTGCTCTTTCTGCGGGAACTCCCCGGTGGTTTCGTTGATGAGGATACCGAGGCCCAGGCAGAGCGCCGCAGCAAGGAAAACCCCAACCCACATGACGCCAATCCAGCGTCCGCGCTGGGTACGCTTCAGATAACTGGCGATAAGGCTAACAATCAGGGCCGCTTCAAGGCCTTCACGTAACATAATGAGAAAAGGAACAAACATGCCGACACCTTAAATGTTTATCGCGGTCAACTGATGCAAAGAAAAGTAAATTCTTGTGATAGTGATTATCATTACGGCAACAAGAAAAACAAGCGAAATGTGTTGAGTTTTGATGACCAGATGTAAACGCATTGCGGAGTAATAATTGCCTGAGTAACCGTTACGTTTATAAGGTATAACGAAAATGCCCATTTACGGTTAACCGGGGCTGTGGCTAAATGTCCGCCTCGAAAACCAACTGAAAATAAGCCATGTTTAAAATTGTCCATTTCCTGCTGGCGCTGGTGATTATTCTTGCGCTCGCCTGGCTGGTGAGTTTCGACCGCCGAAAAATTCGTATTCGTTTCGTTTTACAGCTGATCGTGATCGAAATCGCGCTGGCGTTCTTTTTCCTCCACGCAGAAAGCGGCCTGTTTATTATTAAATACGTTTCCGGTTTCTTTGAGTCGCTGCTTAAATTCGCTGCCGAAGGGACGAATTTTGTCTTTGGCGGGATGGGTGAAAAAGGGCTGGCGTTCATTTTCCTTGGCGTGCTCTGCCCCATTATTTTTATCTCGGCGCTGATTGGTATTCTTCAGCACTGGCGTATTCTGCCGATCTTTATTCGGGTGATCGGGACGCTGCTGTCAAAACTGAACGGCATGGGCAAGCTGGAATCCTTTAACGCGGTGAGTTCGCTGATCCTCGGTCAGTCGGAAAACTTCATTGCCTACAAAGGCGTGCTGGGCGATCTCTCCTCGCGTCGTCTGTTTACGATGGCTGCCACGGCCATGTCGACGGTTTCGCTGTCGATTGTCGGGGCCTATATGACTATGCTCGACGCCAGGTTTGTCGTCGCGGCGCTGATCCTGAACATGTTCAGCACCTTTATTATTCTTTCGGTCATTAACCCGGCCCGCCCGGAAGCGGAGCCGGATATCAGGCTGGAAAAACTGCACGAATCCCAGAGCTTCTTTGAAATGCTGGGCGAGTATATTCTGGCCGGTTTTAAGGTGGCGATGATTATTCTGGCGATGCTGATTGGCTTTATCGCCCTTATTAGCGCCATTAACGCCCTCTTCTCCGGCATATTTGGCATGAGCTTCCAGCAGATTCTGGGTTATGTGTTTTATCCGCTGGCGTGGCTTATTGGTATTCCGCTGAGCGATGCCTTAAGCGCGGGGAGCATTATGGCAACTAAACTGGTGGCGAATGAATTTGTGGCGATGATCGAGCTGCAAAAAATAGCCCATCAAATGTCACCGCGCGGGCTGGGGATTTTATCCGTGTTCCTGGTATCGTTCGCTAACTTCGCTTCCATTGGCATTGTGGCGGGGGCAATAAAAGGTCTGAATGAGCAACAGGGTAACGTGGTGTCGCGGTTTGGTTTACGCCTTGTATACGGGGCAACGCTGGTAAGCCTGCTGTCGGCGAGCTTTGCGGGGTTGGTGCTGTAAGTTTTGTGCCCGGCGGCGCTTCGCTTGCACGGGCCTACGATACAACAACGGCGGGTTTCCCGCCGTTTTTCATTAAAACTGCACGCACACCGGCTGGTCGACCCGCATCACCGACTCCTGCGCGAAGCGTGACTTATAGATCCCGCGCAACGCTTCGATATTCTTCTCACTCTGCGCGTCTTTAGCGTGGATCAGCATCAATGCCTTGCTCGGCTCGCGCGCCACTTTTCCATCATTCCCCAGCCACTGACCGCGCGCATCAAATACCGTTAAACCATCGCGAAAGCGTGGCGTCACGTCCTGGTCGACAAACTGCTGCCATTCGTTGCCTGTGATTTGCGCCCCGGCAGGACGGTTTAAGCCGAAATAAAGCGTGGTCTGCTGCATCTGATTTTCTGCTTTGCAGGTTTTCACCGCCGCGTGCTGTGCGGGTGCGCTACAGCCCGCCAGCATCACGAATGCTGCCACCATTAACCCTGTTTTAATTCTCATTGATGAAGACTCACATAAGTGAAAGGACTATCCCCTCTCCCCACCGGGGAGAGGGTTAGGGTGAGGGGAAAATTACTCAGCCTGGAGCTTAGACGGCGGCGCTGAGTGATAGTGCGCGTCCGCCTCCGCAAAGCGTTTCTGCATAGACGCAGACGGCGCTTTACCCAGCAGGCTAAACACCACGATACCGAGGCTGCCGAAGATGAAGCCCGGAATGATTTCGTACAGGCCCAGCCACGCGAACTGTTTCCAGACGATAACGGTTACCGCACCGATAATCATCCCCGCCAGCGCGCCGTTGCGGGTCATGCGTGACCACAGTACAGAGAACAGCACCACCGGACCAAATGCCGCACCGAAGCCCGCCCAGGCGTAGCTCACCAGCCCCAGGACGCGGTTTTCCGGGTTTGCCGCCAGCGCAATCGCCACCAGCGCAACCACCAGCACCATAAAGCGCCCTACCCACACCAGCTCTTTCTGGCTCGCGCCCTTACGCAGGAACGCTTTGTAGAGGTCTTCGGTGATGGCGCTGGAGCACACCAGCAGCTGACAGCTCAGGGTGGACATCACCGCCGCGAGGATCGCAGAGAGCAGGATGCCGGCGATCCACGGGTTGAACAGGATCTGCGCCAGCTCGATGAACACGCGCTCGGCGTTCTGGTTCACCGCGCCCGCCTGCGCCGGGTTGTTGTTGAAGTACGCGATACCGAAGAAGCCGACCGCACACGCCCCCGCCAGACACAGGATCATCCACGTCATGCTGATGCGACGCGCGTGAACGATGGTGTGGTGAGAATCCGCCGCCATGAAGCGCGCCAGAATGTGCGGCTGGCCGAAGTAGCCCAGGCCCCAGCCCATCAGAGAGACAATGGCGACGAAGTTCAGCCCTTTCAGCATATCGACGTTTTCGATGCTCTTCTGCTTGATCACTTCCAGCGATTCGCCAAAGCCGCCGACGGTGAAAATGACAATCACCGGAGTCAGGATCAGGGCGAAGATCATCAGGCTCGCCTGCACGGTATCGGTCCAGCTTACCGCCAGGAATCCGCCCACGAAGGTATAGAGGATGGTTGCTGCGGCGCCGGCCCACAGGGCGGTTTCATAGCTCATGCCGAAGGTGCTTTCGAACAGGCGCGCGCCCGCCACGATGCCGGAGGCACAGTAGATGGTGAAGAACAGCAGGATCACCACCGCGGAGATAATGCGCAGGATACGGCTGTTATCTTCAAAGCGTCCGGTGAAGTAGTCCGGCAGCGTCAGGGCGTTGTTGTTGGCTTCGGTGTGCACGCGCAGACGGCCTGCCACCAGCTTCCAGTTGATCCACGCGCCGACGGTCAGGCCGATGGCGATCCAGCTTTCGGAGATACCGGAGATGAAAATCGCGCCCGGCAGCCCCATCAGCAGCCAGCCGCTCATGTCGGAAGCGCCCGCAGAGAGTGCGGTGACCATCGGGCCTAAGCTGCGCCCGCCGAGGATGTAGTCGTCAAAGTTTTTAGTGGAACGCCATGCCAAAAACCCTATCAGGATCATGCCAAAAATATAAACGAGAAATGTCACCAGCATCGGTGTGCTAATAGCCATTCAAATTCTCCAAAATGTCGAGCGACAACCGTCCGGGTTGCCTTGTTATGTCATCACCGGAACGTAGTGATGTGTGTATGTGTTTCCGTTGGGCGCGCTATCCTGCCGTATACGCATCCCACTGACAAACGATTTAACACTGCATTTACATGAATTTCATCCCTGGTTTTATACGTCTTTCCTATAGGTTGCACTCGCTCACGCTTTTACGGGTTGCACCTTTAAAAAGTGTTAAGCACCGCATAAAAACTGGGCTCAGAAACCGCCGCACGTTCTTTTTCACAGCTAACTAATCGTTAACAATCCATTCATTTTCCAGCTTGCAGACCAGGTCACATTTAACACGGTTGCACAAAGTTGCAACATGGTGGATATTTCACGCTATCAACAGAACGCTATTACAGAACAACAGGAGTTTTGGCATGGGGATGACCACCATGGGGGTTAAGCTGGATGACGCTACCCGCGAACGGATTAAAACCGCTGCGACCCGCATCGACCGCACACCGCACTGGTTAATCAAGCAGGCGATTTTTAACTATCTGGAAAGACTGGAGAGTGAAGAAGGTCTGCCGGAGCTGCCTGCCCTGCTGGCGGGTGCAGCGAACGAAAGCGAAGAGGCCGCGACGGCTGTTGAAGAGAACCACCAGCCGTTCCTGGAATTTGCCGAGCAGATCCTGCCGCAGTCCGTCAGCCGCGCCGCCATTACCGGCGCCTACCGCCGTGCCGAAACCGACGCCGTGCCGATGCTGCTGGAGCAGGCGCGCCTGCCGGAAGCCGTTGCCGCTCAGGCGCACAGCCTCGCGTATCAGCTCGCCGACAAGCTGCGTAACCAGAAAACCGCCAGCGGACGCGCCGGTATGGTGCAGGGTCTGTTGCAGGAGTTCTCCCTCTCCTCGCAGGAAGGCGTGGCGCTGATGTGTCTGGCGGAAGCGCTGCTGCGTATTCCGGATAAAGCCACCCGCGATGCCCTGATCCGCGACAAAATCAGTAACGGCAACTGGCACTCCCACATTGGCCGCAGTCCGTCCCTGTTCGTTAACGCCGCCACCTGGGGCCTGCTGTTTACCGGCAAGCTGGTCTCCACCCATAACGAAGCCAACCTGTCGCGCTCTCTGAACCGCATCATCGGCAAGAGCGGCGAGCCGCTGATCCGCAAGGGCGTGGACATGGCGATGCGCCTGATGGGCGAGCAGTTCGTCACCGGGGAAACCATTGCCGAAGCGCTGGCGAACGCCCGCAAGCTGGAAGACAAAGGCTTCCGCTACTCCTACGACATGCTGGGTGAAGCGGCGCTGACCGCCGCCGACGCGCAGGCCTACATGGTCTCTTACCAGCAGGCGATCCACGCCATCGGTAAAGCGTCCAACGGTCGCGGTATTTATGAAGGTCCGGGCATCTCTATCAAGCTTTCCGCCCTGCACCCGCGCTACAGCCGTGCGCAGTACGACCGGGTGATGGAAGAACTCTACCCGCGCCTGAAGTCCCTGACCCTGCTGGCGCGCCAGTATGACATCGGCATCAACATCGACGCCGAAGAGGCGGACCGTCTGGAGATCTCCCTCGACCTGCTGGAAAAACTGTGCTTCGAGCCGGAGCTGGCGGGCTGGAACGGGATTGGTTTCGTTATCCAGGCCTACCAGAAACGCTGTCCGTTCGTCATTGACTACCTGATTGACCTGGCCAGCCGCAGCTGTCGCCGCCTGATGATCCGTCTGGTGAAGGGCGCCTACTGGGACAGCGAAATCAAACGCGCCCAGATGGAAGGTCTGGAAGGTTATCCGGTCTATACCCGCAAGGTCTATACCGACGTCTCTTACCTCGCCTGCGCGAAAAAACTGCTCGGCGTGCCGAACCTGATTTATCCGCAGTTCGCCACCCACAACGCCAACACCCTGGCGGCGATCTACAGCCTCGCGGGTCAGAACTACTATCCGGGCCAGTACGAGTTCCAGTGCCTGCACGGCATGGGTGAACCGCTGTACGAGCAAGTGACCGGTAAAGTGGCCGACGGCAAGCTGAACCGTCCGTGCCGAATCTATGCCCCGGTAGGTACCCACGAGACCCTGCTGGCCTACCTGGTGCGTCGTCTGCTGGAGAACGGGGCGAACACCTCCTTCGTTAACCGCATCGCCGATACCACCCTGCCGCTGGACGAACTGGTGGCCGATCCGGTACAGGCCGTTGAGAAGATGGCGGCGCAGGAAGGCCAGATTGGTCTGCCGCATCCGAAGATTGCCCTGCCGCGCGAGCTGTATGGTGCAGGCCGCGTCAACTCGGCGGGTCTGGATCTGGCGAACGAACACCGTCTGGCGTCGCTCTCTTCCGCCCTGCTTAACAGCGCATTGCAGAAGTGGCAGGCCAGGCCGATCCTTGAGCAGTCCGTTGAGGACGGTGAAATGCAGCCGGTGATCAACCCGGCAGAGCCGAAGGACATCGTCGGCTACGTGCGCGAGGCCACGGAAGCGGAAGTGGAGCAGGCCCTGGAGAGCGCGGTGAACAACGCGCCAATCTGGTTTGCTACCCCGCCGCAGGAGCGTGCCGCCATTCTGGAACGCGCGGCGGTGCTGATGGAAGATCAGATGCAGCAGCTGATCGGCATTCTGGTGCGTGAAGCGGGTAAAACCTTCAGCAACGCCATCGCCGAAGTGCGCGAGGCGGTCGACTTCCTGCACTACTACGCCGGTCAGGTGCGCGATGATTTCGACAACGAAACCCACCGTCCGCTCGGCCCGGTGGTATGTATCAGCCCGTGGAACTTCCCGCTGGCGATCTTCACCGGCCAGATTGCCGCGGCGCTGGCCGCAGGCAACAGCGTGCTGGCAAAACCGGCAGAGCAGACCCCGCTGATTGCCGCCCAGGGCATTAACATTCTGCTGGAAGCGGGCGTACCGGCGGGCGTGGTGCAGCTCCTGCCAGGGCGCGGTGAAACGGTCGGGGCCAAACTGACCTCCGATAACCGCGTGCGCGGCGTGATGTTTACCGGTTCGACCGAAGTGGCCTCCCTGCTGCAACGCAACATCGCCACCCGTCTGGATGCGCAGGGCCGTCCTACCCCGCTGATCGCTGAAACCGGCGGCATGAACGCCATGATCGTGGACTCCTCCGCGCTCACCGAGCAGGTCGTCGTTGACGTGCTGGCCTCTGCCTTCGACAGCGCGGGCCAACGCTGTTCCGCTCTGCGCGTACTGTGCTTACAGGATGACGTGGCTGACCACACGCTGAAGATGCTGCGCGGTGCGATGGCGGAATGCCGCATGGGCAACCCGGGCCGTCTCACCACCGACATCGGGCCGGTGATCGACGCGGAAGCCAAAGCCAACATTGAAAATCACATTCAGACCATGCGTGCCAAAGGCCGTCCGGTGTTCCAGGCGGTGCGCGAGAACAGCGAAGATGCCCGCGAGTGGCAGACCGGCACCTTCGTGCCGCCAACGCTGATTGAGCTGGCAAGCTTCGACGAGCTGAAAAAAGAGGTCTTCGGTCCGGTACTGCACGTGGTGCGCTACAACCGTAACAACCTCAACGAGCTGATCGATCAGATCAACGCCTCGGGTTACGGCCTGACGCTTGGCGTGCATACCCGTATCGACGAAACCATTGCCCAGGTGACCGGCAATGCTAAAGTCGGCAACCTGTACGTCAACCGCAACATGGTTGGCGCGGTCGTGGGCGTGCAGCCGTTCGGCGGTGAAGGTCTCTCCGGCACCGGCCCGAAAGCGGGCGGTCCGCTCTATCTGTACCGCCTGCTGGCGAACCGTCCGGAAAATGCGCTGGGCGTAACGCTGGCGCGTCAGGACGCGGAATATCCGGTGGATGCGCAGGTGAAAGCCGTGCTGACCCAGCCGCTGGACGCGCTGATTAAGTGGGCTGAAAATCGTCCCGAGCTGCATGCGATTGCACAGCAGTACGGCGAGCTGGCGCAGGCGGGAACACAGCGTCTGCTGCCGGGTCCAACCGGTGAGCGCAACACCTGGACGCTGATGCCGCGCGAGCGTGTGCTGTGCGTGGCGGATAACGAGGAGGATGCGCTGGTGCAGCTGGCAGCCGCAACGGCAACGGGCTGTGAGGTGCTGTGGCCGGAAGATGCCCTGCATCGCGACCTCGCCAAACAGTTGCCAAAAGCGGTCTCGGCCCGCATTCGCTTTGCGAAGGCCGATGCCCTGCTGACCCAGCCGTTTGACGCGGTGATCTACCACGGTGATTCCGACCAGCTACGCGAACTGTGCGAGCAGGTGGCGGCCCGCAGCGGCGCGATTGTCTCGGTGCAGGGCTTCGCCCGCGGGGAGACCAACCTGCTGCTGGAGCGCCTGTACGTTGAGCGCTCGCTCAGCGTTAACACCGCGGCGGCGGGCGGTAACGCCAGCCTGATGACAATCGGTTAATCGTGTAAACTCTCCCCGGTGACGCTACGCTTACCGGGGCTACAAAATAGCCCAGGCCGGATAAGCACAGCGTATCCGGCTTTTTTACATGGAGGGGATGATGAAAAGAGTATTTCTCGCAGGTGCAGCCCTGCTCATGAGCGCCAGCGCGCTGGCCGACGAGTGCGATAACGCGACCACCCAGCTTGAACTGAACACCTGTAGCGCGCAGCAGTACCAGGCCGCCGATAAAAAGCTCAACGAGACGTATCAGGCCGCCATCAAACGTGCGGCAGCGCCTCAGCGCGATCTCCTGAAAAAGGCGCAGCAGGCGTGGATTAGCCTGCGCGACGCGGACTGTGCGTTTATCGGTTCGGGTACGGAAGGCGGGAGCGTTCAGCCAATGATTGTGAACCAGTGTCTGGCGGAGAAAACCGCGGAGCGCGAAGCGTTTCTGGCCACGCTGATGCAGTGTGAAGAGGGCGACTTAAGCTGTCCTCTTCCGCCGGGAAACTAGCGCACGCGGATCCCTTCGATAATCATCCGCTGTACGTTTTCCAGGGTGCTCTGGAAAAACGCCTCGTCCTGGAGCGTTTTACCGGTCACCGCCTCGACCTGGGCCGCGAAGTCAGCGTAGTGCTGGGTTGAGGCCCAAATCATGAAGATCAGATGATGCGGATCGACGGGCGCCAGTTTTCCGCTGGCGACCCATCCGGCAATAATGGCTGATTTATCGTCCACCAGCTGCTTTAAATCGCCGGTCAGCTCCGCCTGCAACAGCGGCGCGCCCTGCAACATCTCCAGGCAGAACAGCCTTGATGCCTGCGGGTAATCACGCGATACCTCCAGCTTCAGGCGTATGTACTCCTCTATCGCCACCAGCGGGGCCAGCTCTTCGCGAAACGCCTTGAGAGGTGCCAGCCAGATATCGAGGATCTGCTGCATCACCGCGATATAGAGCGCCTCTTTTGACGGGTAGTAGTAGAGCAGATTGGTTTTGGACACCCCGGCCTGCTCGGCCACCTGCTCAAGGCGCGTGCCGTGAATACCAAACTGCGAAAATGTCTCCAGCGCAGCGCTGAGGATCGCCTGTTTCTTGGCGCTCACCGCCTGCGAACGTTTACCGGGTGTTTTCACTGCGCCTTGTGTCATTTTCGCTCTCCATTTTCTGTCCTGCGCTCAGCATAGCAAAACCCCCGTCTCGCCACGACCTTCTGCACCCTCAGCGCGCATGAGTGCCTGTTTTCTGTGCAATGATTTTGACCATCCAGTCCACATTTTCGCTGTTAATTTTAACAACCATCATTTAACACATTAATAACAAAGTGATTTTCAAAACTGGCACTGCCTTTGCAAAAACATCGTGACACCTGCGACGTAATGAAGAGAGGTTCGTGATGAAAATTGGCGTATTTGTACCGATCGGCAACAACGGCTGGCTTATCTCAACCACTGCCCCGCAATACATGCCGACCTTTGAGCTGAATAAAGCCATCGTGCAGAAAGCGGAGCACTACCACTTCGACTTTGCGCTCTCGATGATCAAGCTGCGCGGTTTCGGCGGTAAGACCGAATTCTGGGACCACAACCTGGAGTCTTTCACCCTGATGGCGGGCCTGGCGGCGGTAACCTCGCGCATCCAGATTTACGCCACCGCCGCCACCCTTACCCTTCCCCCGGCAATCGTGGCGCGGATGGCCTCCACCATCGACTCCATCTCCGGGGGGCGCTTTGGCGTTAACCTGGTCACCGGCTGGCAAAAGCCGGAGTACGAGCAGATGGGGATCTGGCCGGGGGACGATTACTTCTCCCGTCGCTACGACTACCTGACCGAATATGTGCAGGTGCTGCGCGATCTGTGGGGCACCGGCAAAAGCGATTTCAAAGGCGACTTCTTTACCATGAACGACTGCCGCGTCAGCCCGCAGCCGTCGGTGCCGATGAAGGTGATATGCGCCGGACAGAGCGACGCGGGAATGGAATTCTCGGCGAAATACGCCGACTTCAACTTCTGCTTCGGCAAAGGCGTTAACACCCCGGCCGCCTTCGCGCCCACCGCGGCACGCATGAAAGCGGCCGCCGACAAAACCGGGCGCGACGTGGGCTCCTACGTGCTGTTTATGGTGATTGCCGACGAAACCGACGACGCCGCGCGCGCCAAATGGGAACGATACAAGGACGGCGCGGATGACGAAGCGCTGAGCTGGCTTACCGAGCAGAGCCAGAAGGATACCCGCTCCGGCGCGGACACCAACGTTCGCCAGATGGCCGACCCGACGTCTGCCGTCAATATCAACATGGGCACCCTGGTTGGCTCGTATGCCAGCGTGGCCAGAATGCTCGACGAAGTGGCTGCCGTGCCCGGCGCCGAAGGCGTGCTGCTGACCTTCGATGATTTTCTCACCGGCGTGGAAACTTTCGGCGAGCGCATTCAGCCGCTGATGCAGTGCCGCGCCCACATCCCTGCCGTGACGAAGGAGGTGGCGTAATGACGACCCTCAACGCTCGCCCGGAAGCCATTACCTTAGACGCGCAGCGCAGCGCGCTGATCGTGGTGGATATGCAAAACGCCTATGCCAGTAAAGGCGGGTATCTGGATCTGGCCGGGTTTGACGTCTCCACCACGCAGCCGGTGATTGAGAACATCAAAACCGCCGTGAGCGCCGCACGTGCTGCGGGCATGCTGATCGTCTGGTTCCAGAACGGCTGGGACGAGCAGTACGTCGAGGCTGGCGGTCCCGGTTCCCCCAACTTTCACAAATCCAACGCCCTGAAAACCATGCGCCAACGGCCCGAACTCCAGGGCTCGCTGCTGGCGAAAGGCGGCTGGGATTATCAGCTGGTGGATGAGCTGGTACCGGAACCCGGCGATATCGTGCTGCCGAAACCGCGCTACAGCGGCTTTTTCAATACCCCGCTCGACAGCATGCTGCGCAGCCGGGGCATTCGTCATCTGGTCTTTACGGGCATAGCCACCAACGTGTGCGTGGAGTCGACCCTGCGCGACGGCTTTTTCCTCGAGTATTTTGGGGTGGTGCTGGAGGATGCCACCCATCAGGCCGGGCCGGATTTTGCCCAGAAAGCCGCCCTGTTCAATATCGAAACCTTTTTTGGCTGGGTCAGTAACGTCAATGATTTCTGCGACGCGCTGACGCCGCCGCTCGCCCGCATCGCCTGAGGAGAACCGCTATGCCGAAATCCGTGATTATTCCGCCGGGCACCAGCACCCCGATTGCCCCGTTTGCCCCCGGCACTCTCGCCGACGGCGTGGTGTATGTCTCGGGCACGCTGCCGTTTGATAAAGACAACAACGTGGTGTTTATCGATGACCCAAAGGCGCAAACCCGCCACGTGCTGGAGACGATCAAAACCGTGATCGAAACGGCGGGTGGGACGATGGAGGACGTGACCTTCAACAGCATCTTTATCACCGACTGGAAAAACTACGCCGCGATTAACGAAATCTACGCGGAGTTTTTCCCCGGCGATAAACCGGCGCGGTTTTGCATCCAGTGCGGGCTGGTAAAGCCCGAAGCGCTGGTTGAAATTGCCACCGTTGCGCACATCGCGAAGTGAGGCGGCCATGAAATTGTCCATTTCACCGCCCCCCTTTGCGGGCGCGCCCGTGGTGGTACTGATTGCCGGGCTCGGCGGCAGCGGCAGCTACTGGCTGCCCCAGCTCGCCGTGCTGGGGCAGGAGTATCAGGTGGTGTGCTACGACCAGCGGGGCACGGGGAATAACCCGGATACCCTGCCGGAAGACTACACCCTCGCACACATGGCCGACGAGCTTGCGCTGGCGTTAGCCGGGGCCGGGATCGCCCGTTACTGCGTGGTCGGCCACGCGCTGGGGGCGCTGGTCGGCCTGCGGCTGGCCATCGATAAGCCCGACGCCCTCACCGCGCTGGTCTGCGTCAACGGCTGGCTGACCCTCAATGCCCATACCCGCCGCTGTTTTGACGTTCGCGAACGTCTGCTGCATGCGGGCGGCGCGCAGGCGTGGGTAGAGGCACAGCCGTTGTTCCTCTACCCGGCAGACTGGATGGCCGCCCGCGCCCCGCGGCTGGAGGCCGAGGACGCGCTGGCGCTGGCCCATTTTCAGGGCAAAGCCAATCTGCTGCGCAGGCTGCATGCGCTGAAACAGGCCGATTTCAGCCGCCACGCTGCACGCGTTCGCTGCCCCGTACAGATTATCTGTTCCACCGACGATCTGCTGGTGCCGTCCGTCTGCTCCGCTGAACTGCACGCCGCCCTCCCGCACGCCCGCAAAACGGTCATGCGCCAGGGCGGGCATGCCTGCAATGTGACCGAGCCGGACACCTTTAACACTCTGCTGCTGAACGGGCTTGCCAGCCTGCTGCACAGCCCAGAACCCGCTTTGTAAGGAGCTTGAATGAGCGAAGCCATCACGCCCGCCGCGCTGGAAACGCTGTTTACCGGCGCACGTACCCATAACGGCTGGCTGGATATACCGGTCAGTGACGAGACGCTGCGCGAGATTTATGACCTGATGAAATGGGGGCCGACGTCCGCCAACTGCTCCCCGGCGCGCATTGTGTTTGTGCGAAGCCCGGAAGGAAAAGAGAAGCTGCGCCCGGCGCTCTCCAGCGGCAACCTTGAGAAAACGCTCACTGCCCCGGTCACGGCGATTGTCGCCTGGGACAGCGAGTTTTATGAGCGCCTGCCTGAACTGTTCCCGCACGGCGATGCCAGAAGCTGGTTTACCGCAAGCCCCGCGCTGGCGGAAGAGACCGCCTTTCGCAACAGCTCAATGCAGGCCGCGTACCTGATTTTCGCCTGCCGCGCGCTCGGGCTGGACACCGGGCCGATGTCGGGTTTTGACCGGGAAAAAGTGGACGCGGCCTATTTCACGGGCACGCTGCTCAAAAGCAATCTGCTGATTAACATCGGCTATGGCGATACGACCAAACAGTACGGACGCCTGCCGCGTCTGGCCTTTGACGATGCCTGCGGGCTGGCGTAAGGAGCGAATGTGATGACACCGGATAAACAAACCTTTCGCGACGCTATGGCCTGCGTCGGCGCAGCGGTCAATATCATCACCACCGACGGCCCGGCGGGAAAAGCGGGCTTCACCGCCAGCGCGGTATGCAGCGTAACCGATTCCCCGCCCACTCTGCTGGTTTGCCTCAACCGTGGCGCGTCCGTCTGGTCGACGTTTAGCGAAAACCGCACCCTGTGCGTTAACACACTGAGTGCCGGACAGGAGCCATTATCCAACCTGTTTGGCGGTAAAACGCCGATGGCGGAACGCTTTGCCGCCGCTCGCTGGCAAACGGGCGACACGGGCTGCCCGCGTCTGGAGGACGCGCTGGCCTCGTTCGACTGCCGTATCAGCCAGGTGGTCAGCGTCGGTACTCACGACATTCTGTTCTGCGACATTGTATCCATCGTACGCCACCCGGCGCCGCAAGGGCTGGTGTGGTTTGACCGCGGCTATCACGCACTTATGCGACCCGCCTGTTAATCCGCATTCAGGAGACAGATCATGTTCGGACTTCCCCACTGGCAGTTGAAATCGACCTCCACAGAAGCAGGCGTGGTCGCGCCGGATGAAAGGCTCCCGCTCGGGCAGACCATGGTGATGGGCGTGCAGCATGCGGTCGCGATGTTTGGTGCGACGGTGCTGATGCCCATGCTGATGGGGCTGGATCCTAACCTCGCCATTTTGATGTCGGGTATGGGTACCCTGCTGTTCTTTTTTGTCACCGGCGGGCGTGTGCCCAGCTATCTGGGCTCCAGCGCCGCCTTCGTGGGGGTGGTCATTGCAGCGACCGGGTTTAACGGTCAGGGTATTAACCCCAACCTGAGCGTGGCCCTCGGCGGCATTATCGCCTGTGGGCTGGTCTACACCCTGACCGGTCTGGTGGTGATGAAAGTCGGCACACGCTGGATCGAGCGGATGATGCCCCCCGTCGTCACCGGGGCGGTGGTGATGGCGATAGGCCTGAACCTCGCGCCGATTGCGGTGAAGAGCGTCTCCGCTTCGCCGTTTGAAAGCTGGATGGCGGTAATTACGGTGCTGTGCATCGGCGTGGTGGCGGTCTTTACGCGCGGCATGATCCAGCGGCTGCTGATCCTGGTCGGGCTGATTGCGGCCTGTCTGGTCTACGCGCTGCTGGCGAACGTGTTCGGCCTCGGCAAACCGGTTGATTTCACACTGATTCACCAGGCCGCCTGGTTCGGCCTGCCGCAGATGACCTCACCCACCTTTAACGCTCAGGCGATGATGCTCATCGCGCCTGTCGCGGTGATTCTGGTGGCTGAAAACCTGGGCCACCTGAAAGCCGTAGCGGGAATGACCGGGCGCAATATGGATCCGTATATGGGGCGGGCGTTTGTGGGAGACGGTCTGGCGACCATGCTCTCCGGCTCGGTCGGCGGCAGCGGCGTGACCACCTACGCGGAAAACATCGGCGTGATGGCAGTGACCAAAGTCTATTCGACGCTGGTCTTCGTGGCGGCGGCGGTGATGGCGATGCTGCTCGGCTTTTCCCCAAAATTCGGCGCATTGATCCACACCATCCCGGCCCCCGTGATTGGCGGCGCCTCGATTGTGGTATTTGGTCTGATTGCCGTGGCAGGGGCACGTATCTTGGTGCAGAATCATGTTGATCTGAGCCAGAACGGTAACCTGATCATGGTGGCGGTGACGCTGGTGCTGGGGGCGGGTGATTTCGCCCTGACGCTGGGCGGGTTTACGGTGGGCGGGATTGGCACGGCGACCTTCGGCGCGATCCTGCTCAACGCCCTGCTGAGCCGCCGGATGGCTGCCGCGCCGCAGGGCGCCGTGGTGACTCAGGATCCGTGAAATCAACACGTCGGGTAACGGCGACGCCTTACCCGACCTGCATGTTCCTTAAGAGCGATCACGCCTGCTCAAACAGTCGTTCTATAGATTGCGTGGGGAAGAACAGCGAACTGCTGTTTTCACCTGCCAGCGGGATAAACCCCAGCTTCAGATAAAATCGTTTGGCCCGTTCGTTAAGCGCATCCACAAAAATTCCGTGGACGCCAACAGCCTGCGACGCCAGATAAACCACGCGCATAGCGTGTGTGACAAGCGTTGTTCCCCACTCGTTTCCCTGTAGTTCTTTATGGACAGCCAGACGTCCCAGCGTCACGCTGGGGACGTTGCTGTATGGGATGCGGCGCTGCTGAGTCTTTGAAGGAAGCATCGCTTTTTCAAAGCAACTTCCCGAAAGGGTGTAATAGCCCAGGATACGCGGATGGTCGCGTTCTTTAAGCAGGTAGCCGCGTAAAATACGCCCGCCATGCTGACGCACCAGGTGATCGGTAAGGAAGGCATTGAGCGAGGGTTCACCACAATCGAAATCGCCGAAATCGTAATCGGTTCCCTCTGATAACATTTCGATCGTGAGATTTGCCACGACGCTTCACTCCATGTTTCGAAGACGTTTCGCCGCTCGCTTCAGGCGTTCATTTGGCTCTGGTGGATTGTCGATGGCATCCATAACGGCATTCCATGAGGCTTCGTTTAATACGAGACGCCGATGCTGTTCGATGACTTCGGCAGCACGCTCTGACGCACTGTTCACCATAAACTGGGTGATCGTTTGGTTGGTCATCGCTGCCGCTTCTTCAATCATTGTTTTGTCTTCGTCCGACAGGCGAAGATCGATACGCTGTTTTTTGAGTGCTGGCATGGTTTCATTTATCGTGTACGGTTTTCATCCGTACACATCGTAGTTAAACCTGCCCTTTATTTCAATCAAAAGCTTATTCGGCCGTTAAATCGTTCACCGCATTCCGACGCTTTCTGAGTTTTAACTCACTCACCAGCACGCCGAGAACAATAAACGCCGCGCCCACCAGCGCCAGCAGGGGCAGACGTTCCCCGGCGAGTCGCCCGAAAATACCCGCCCACACCGGTTCACCGGTATAAATGACCGTCGCCCGTGTCGGGGATACGCTGCGCTGCGCCCAGTTCATGGTGACCTGGATAATGGCGCTGAAAATGCCCAGCCCCAGCGCCACGACGATAAGCCCGGTAGACATCGGCGGGACGGACTCCCCTGCCGGCACCATCGTCGCGAACGCCACCAGCGACGCGGTGGTAAGCTGCACCACCGTCACCCGCTTGACGTCCACTTTTCCTGCCCAGGCGCTAATCAGGATAATTTCTGCCGCAATGGCGACGGCCCCCACCAGAGTGATGATCTCCCCCGGCCCCAGCGCCAGCAGATTATTTTCCGGCCCGGCTAATAAAATAAGGCCGATGAACGCCAGCACGATGCCAATGCACGACATCAGGCCCGGCATTCTGCCGAGGCACAGCCACTGCAACAGCGGCACCAGCGGTACGTACATGGCGGTGATGAAGGCGGATTTACTGCTGGAGATAGACTGGAGCCCCCACGTTTGCAGGCTGTAGCCCATGGCAATCGCCACGCCAATGGCGACACCCGCTTTAAGCTCTCTCAGGGTCAACCCGCGCAGGGTTTTCAGCGAAATAAGCGCCACGGCAATCGCCGCGGTTGCAAAGCGCAGCCCTACAAAGAAAAACGGATCGCTCATCGTGACCGCGTACTGAACGGCAAGAAAGGTTCCGCCCCAGAACATGGTGATCAAAATCAGGATCGCTTCCTGAGGCTTAATGGAGAAGGTAAAACGGGAAACGGACATGGGACACCAGCACGAAGAATTAATCCTGTAGTGTGCGATGCCTTTGATGACAGTTCAATGTAGCAGACATAAAAAAACCGCCGGGAAACCCGGCGGCAGGGCGTTAACCCGGCGTACTACTTATTGCTGCCGTGGCTATTTTTACCCCCTTTTTTACCAGCCTCTGATGCGCGCTGAGGGTCGTTTTTGAAGTTGCCCCCGCTAGACTGGCCACCTTTACGACCTGCTTCTGATGCTCTTTCACGGTCTTCAGCGAAATTACCTGAACCACCACGATGGTTTGCCATCTCTAACCTCCAGAGTGTGAAACATTAGACATCATATTGCATTCAGTAAAAGAGGATTCTTTCACCTCGCGGCTCAAGGACAGTGCCTTTATCTGTGCCGCGTGAAACTAAGCTTAGTGTAATGCGGCTATCCGGCAAGCGAGAGGTAATATTCTGCAACATGATCTCAGCCTTTCGTATGAAATATCGGGGAAGTCATTCATAAGCCATTCTTATATTTTGAAAAATCCGCGCCGCGAAAGTTGTTTCATTTTGCTACAAGGCGCGTAACCAAAAGATATTGTTATATATCAAAGAAATGCCGTTCATTTTTGCAGTCTGGCTGTGATGTCATATCTTTAAAGGAACGCAGCGATCCGCTGTAAGAAAAACCAACGAGGAGTGATGCAAAATGGCAAAAGTTCTGGTGCTCTATTATTCCATGTATGGACACATTGAAACCATGGCTCACGCAGTAGCAGAAGGCGCAAACAGAGTAGACGGCGTTGAGGTCGTGGTTAAACGCGTACCGGAAACCATGCAGGCGGAAGCCTTCGCCAAAGCCGGGGGGAAAACACAAAACGCCCCGGTCGCCACCCCGCAGGAGCTCGCGGACTATGATGCCATTATCTTCGGCACCCCGACCCGCTTCGGCAATATGTCCGGCCAGATGCGCACCTTCCTCGACCAGACGGGCGGGCTCTGGGCCTCCGGCGCGTTATACGGCAAGCTGGCCAGCGTGTTCAGCTCTACCGGCACGGGCGGCGGCCAGGAGCAGACGATCACCTCCACCTGGACTACTCTTGCCCATCATGGGATGGTGATTGTGCCGATTGGCTACGGCGCACAGGAACTGTTCGATGTTTCGCAGGTTCGTGGCGGGACACCGTATGGTGCGACCACCATTGCCGGTGGAGATGGTTCACGTCAGCCAAGCAATGAAGAACTTTCAATCGCCCGCTATCAGGGTGAATACGTCGCGGGTCTTGCCAAAAAACTGAACGGCTAACCCAACAGGAGGACAAGTATGCCAACTCAAGAATCCAAAGCTCACCACGTGGGCGAATGGGCAAGTTTACGCAATACCTCTCCGGAGATTGCCGAAGCCATCTTTGAAGTCGCCAATTATGACGAAAAGCTGGCTGAGCAGATTTGGGAAGAAGGCAACGATGAAGTGCTGGTTCGCGCCTTCGAAAAAACCGACAAAGACTCGCTGTTCTGGGGCGAGCAAACCATCGAACGTAAAAACGTCTGAACGTTCCCCCCGCCCACGCGGGGGGTTATCTTCTATTTCGCCGCGTTGTTCATCACCGCATTGAATTTATCGACAGGACAGAAGCCGTTGCCATCCACCGGACAGCCCTTCAGCTCCAGCGTCACGCGCTGCGCAGGGGATTGCAGCGACAGTACGCTGGCGTTACGCAGTTGCTCTGAACTCTGGTAGACATACTCAATTTTCATCAGCTCCTGATTAGTGTTTTTGTCATGCCAGCGCTGGAAGACAATTTTACCGCCAATCGGGGTTCTTTCCTGCTGGTCGTGCAGCTGATAAGGCCTGAAGTCCAGCGCGGTCAGCAGCGAGGCGATGTTAGAGTCGTGCCCCACCAGCAGGGTGATTTTTGGCGCTTTTGCCTGGTCGGTCACCAGCGCTTTATCAATGTACTTCACCAGCGGTTTAGCCACGTTCTGCGCCACCTCCGTCGACGTAAACAGCGAGTCCTGATAGCCGTTTTTCAGCTTCGACAGCACGCGCCACTGCTGATCGGTTTTGATTTCCCCCCAGGCCACCTGGTCTGTCGGGAAGCCTTCGTAATACTGTAGCGTGAACGCATCCACCAGCGAGTTACCCACCTTCAGCGGCCCGGAGACGCCCGGTTCTTTTTCATAATCGGCGCTGAACGTATCTTTCGCCTCCGTCAGGGAGCAGACTTTTTTCTCCTTGCAGGACGGCGAGTCGCTGTAGTTTGTCAGCTGTTCCAGCAGTTTGTAGCTTTCATCCAGCTGCATTTTCTGCCGTTCCGTCTCCATCGCTTTCAGCGCTTTCTCGCGAAACTCAGGGGAGTTATCGGTAATGACCGGATTGAAGGTGGGGTCCATGGTGCCCATTTTTTCCTGGTGATGCACAGGAACATCGCACCCGGGGAACGCGCCGGTGATAAAGAACTGCGCGGTCGCCACGGTGCGCTGGAGGCTGTTGGCGTAGGCATAGACGGTATCCGCTGGCGGGCATTCACCCGTCTTCACCATCCCCTGCTCTGCCAGCCACTCGCGCATATAGTGACCCATATACACTTCCAGTACGCCACCTTTGGTGGTGAGCTGTCCACCCGGGACGTCCCACTCCGGCCACTGCTTCGGCGTGGACTGCTCCAGCACGCTGCCGTTATTGGCAAGCGGCGCGCGCAGGTTGTGGCGGCTCATGATGAGCACCTGTTCCAGCTGATAGCCGTCCGGCGTGTCCTGCGCCTGTGCGCCAAAGGTCACGGAAAGGGTACCTGCCACGGCAACTGCGAGTAGTGCTTTTCTCATCCCTAATTCCTCACACGTTTTTAATGTCGCCCTGAGTGTGACAGATCCGTGACAGGTTTTTCGGGAAGCATTTCTCAAACTGATGATTAACGTGCTTACGGCGTGTGCCGATAAGTTTTATAAAAAAACCATACCCCACCGGAGAATTCGCTGTGAAACGTACCCGCCTTGAAGAGAGCACCTGCCCCGTCGCCCGTTCGCTGGATATTATCGGCGACTGGTGGTCGCTGCTGATTGTTCGCGACGCGCGCTACGGGGTCGCAGTCGATATTCTGGTGGCCTATCTCACCGATGAAGCGGGGATCCGCGCTACGTAAAACAGTAGCCTAACGCTGAAGCTGGTCACCGTATTCGCTCATCCAGGCGGCCAGCGGCGAGAGTGCGTCCTGAAGGGTTAGCCCCAGCTCGGTGATCTGATACTCCACGCGCGGCGGGATCTCCGGGTAGACCGTTCGCGTCACCAGACCGCGCTGCTCAAACAGGCGCAGCTGCTTCGTCAGCTCTTTCTGGGTGATGGGGGCAGCGGCACGCAGCAGATCGCCAAAGCGAACGGGCGTATTGAACACAATCAGGCGATAGAGAATGGGGATCGCCCACTTACCGGAAATCAGATTCACAAACTGCGTCATCGGGCAGGTATACGCCTCAGATTTTTTTTCGCAGCACGCTTCCAGCAGCTCTGCCATTTCACACCTCTTGCCTCGTTAGTATCCATTTGGTACCTGGTTTCCTTTCGATACTAACGTTTCTATAGTGCTTTCTCCAGAGACATTTCAGGAGAAGAACATGGGTCGTTTAACCGATAAGTATACGTTGATTACCGGCGGCACCAGCGGTATCGGTCTCGCCACCGCGCAGGCGTTTATCGCCGAAGGGGCGCGCGTCGCCGTGACCGGACGCAACCCGGATACCCTCGCCGAAGCAGAGCGCATTCTGGGCGATAAGGCCTGGGTGATCCCAACCGACGCAGGCGATATTTCGTCGCAAAAAGCGCTGGCGGAGACCCTCACCGCCCGCTGGCCACGCCTGGATGCGGTCTTTCTCAACGCCGGTGACGTTACGCACGCGCCGCTGGAAGCCTGGCAGGAAGAGGCCTGGGACCGTCTGATGAACATCAACCTGAAGGGACCGTTCTTTTTAATTCAGGCGCTGCTGCCGCTGCTGAATAACCCATCCTCGGTGATCCTCTGCGGCTCCGTGAGCGCGCGCATCGGCCTGCCCACCAGTAGCGCGTATGCCGCGAGCAAGGCCGCCGTGCTGTCGCTGGCGCGTACACTGTCGGCGGAGCTGCTGCCGCGCGGGATCCGCGTCAACGGTCTGAGTCCCGGTCCGGTGGAAACCCCGGCGTTTACAAAAACGGGCTTAAGCGACGAGGCGCTTAACGCGATGATGGCAGAGGTCATTAAGCTGGTGCCGCTGGGCAGAATGGGCTCGACGACCGAGCTGGCAAAAGCCGCACTCTATCTGGCCTCCGACGAGTCGAGCTACACGGTGGGAACGGAACTGCTGGTGGACGGCGGAATGGGGAGCCTGTAATTCAAAAGGCGCTGATGCCGGTGACCGCGCCGACATACAGCGCCGCCCACGCACAGGCGGAAAGCAGGCTGACGGCGTAGACCTTGACGGCGTTCAGCCTGAGCATCCCGGCCGCCAGCGGGACGATGTAACGCAACACCGCCAGGAAGCGCGACGTAAAAAGCACGATGACCCCGTTCTTTTGCAGCTGATGCTGGACCCGCAGGAACTTATTGGCATGCTTTGAGGTGAAGCGCGTGACCATCCTGGTATGCCCCATCAGTTGGCCGATATGGTAATTCAGCACCGAACCCGCCGTTGCCCCCATCACCACGGCGAGCCACGTCAGCGCAGGATGCATGCTCCCCTGGCTGACGGTAATGCCCGCCAGCAGCATCACCGACGCAGGCGGCAGCACGGAGGAGATCAGCACCGTCGATTTGCTCAGCGCCATCACGAATAACAGCACAAACAGATGTGCCGGATATAGCGCAAAATGATTCAGCAGGTTATCAAACCATGTCATTTTCCCCTCCCCCGTTAATAATTTAATTGTCCATTTAAAATGAATAACCTTAAATAAACCCTCAACATTTTATTAATAAGATTTACCTAAACCGTTCTTAAACATTATTTAATTTTCTGAGCACTAAATTTAAACAGGCGTATTATCCCTCTCGTTTTACAACGATCTCGTTATGGCGAGGCTCCTGTACAAATACACGTTATCGCTCTGGTGGGTTCGAGAGAACCGGCACAGGGTAAAACAGGCACTGTCGAATCAAGGCTTTGTCAGTATAACTTCCCTTGTGGGATACGGTGTACAGTGCTGAACCCAGGACGTGGGGATCTCCTTTCCGACATGCCCTGTCTTGCTCGCCCCTGAGAGATTTTAATATTCAAAGGGAATTTACTATGTCTTACGCTATTCACAACCAAAACCTGGTTTTTAATGACAGCGCCATCGCGCAATATATGAATACCGATTTTATCGTTATCGATATTTCATTATGCGTAGCTCTGGCACGCGAGCAGTTCTTTGAAAAATTAAAAGATGATGATATTCCGTCGCATATTTTTATCGAAGATAACGGTCGCCTCGCAGGTTTAATCGCCGTACGCAAATTATTGCAGGCCACGGATACCGTGCAGCCTGTTAAGGGGTTGATGATATCGGATTTTATTCAGCTCAAACCGGAAGATGAGCGGGCGGATGTCGCCGGGCTGCTGGCGCACGCGGGTGCGGATGTGGTGCCGGTGGTGACCCACGGCAAGCTGGTGGGCTGCCTTACCGAGCGTGAAATCGCCCATCTGCTGGAAGATGACGTTACTGAAGATGCCCAGCTTCAGGGGGCGACGCTGCCGCTGGAGAAGCCCTATCTGGAAACCAGCGCCTTCAGCCTGTGGAAGAAACGCTCCGTCTGGCTGCTGCTGCTGTTTGTTGCGGAAGCGTATACCAGTTCGGTGATCCAGCATTTTGAAGAGGCGCTGGAATCTGCCATCGCGCTGGCGTTCTTTATTCCGCTGCTGATTGGCACCGGCGGAAACAGCGGGACGCAGATCACCTCGACGCTGGTGCGCGCCATGGCGCTGGGTGAAGTCCACCTTCGCGATGTGGGTCGCGTGCTGCGCAAAGAGATCAGCACCTCGTTAATGATTGCCGCCACGCTGGGTCTGGCGGGCTGCGTTCGCGCCTGGATGATGGGTATTGGGATGGAAATCACGCTCATCGTCAGCCTGACGCTGGTCTGCATTACACTGTGGAGCGCCATCGTCTCGTCGGTGATCCCGATGGTACTGAAACGCTGCAAAATCGATCCGGCGGTGGTCTCCGCACCGTTTATCGCCACGCTAATCGACGGGACCGGGCTGATTATCTACTTCAAAATCGCGCAGTATACGCTGGGGCTGGAATAACCAAAAAACCCTGCGATATTGCTATCGCAGGGTTTTCGAATTTGGCGGAAGCGTAGAGATTCGAACTCTAGAACCCTTTCGGGTCGCCGGTTTTCAAGACCGGTGCCTTCAACCGCTCGGCCACGCTTCCAAAGTGAGGCGCACTATAAACATCTCTGAGCATGATGTAAAGCACGAAATTGCATAACATTACACGTCTTTCGTCCTCCCCTTCCGTCCCGCTGATTTCTTCGCCATCGACTGGCTAAAATGTAAACATTTATTTTTACATTCATAACGTTTATTAGATTCGCGGGTGGTCATTTAGACTCTTTTTCGCACAACACCCATTAACCGTGGATCACTGCGATAAGAGATTAGCCATGACTTTATTTAACGACGATTATGAATTTTTTATTTATCAGTGATAACTATTACCTTTGCCATGGTGTATCAAGCTCCCTGACATCAACCCATTTGATTCGCGATGACGCGGATATTCACGATCTTGATGGGGTCGATCAGGCGATGGATTTTATCATTGCGATTGAACAGGATAAGTTACGCAATAAAACCATTCGGCAGGTCAAAAAAGTTAAGCGTGATTACATTGTCCTGATGCATGAGATAGAAGCCAACCGCGCAGTGAGAATCGATAATATTATCTATTCGTCGATGCATTTTACTGCTCACCCTTTTCAGCAGCTGATGCGCTTTTACCGGGCGCTCAGGACACACTCCTTTACGCGACGCGAATATGACGTGCTGAAGCTGTTTCATTTGGAAAACCATGAGATCGCGAAAAAGCTGCAATTGTCACAAAAAACGACCAGCACCTACCGCGTGAGGATCCTCGAGAAATTAAATATGCGCTCAAAAAACATTCTGGCGATGACCCGTGTAAAATCGGCGATCGTCGATTAAAAGCTGTAACATTTTGCCTTGCCACAAAAAAACCGGGCCGTCACGTTTCGACCTGAGGGGGTTTGGCTGGCGCGGTATACCAGTTCTCTTTGGCAACCATTACGCTGCCCTCTGGCTGCATAACAAAATTCGGGGACATGATCTGCACGTTAAATTCGTTAAACACATCCTGTATCTGGCTATGCAGTTCATTGCGGGCAACCGCGAGGGACTGTTCGGGCAGCAGACGGACCTGCAATTCGTAAGCGATATACCAGTCCATTAACCCTAACTGGCGTACCAGCGGCGGCTCGGAAAGGTCAATCCCTTTTGCCCGTTTCGCGGCCAGCTCCAGCATGGCATGCACCTGACGCCATGGGGTGTCATAACCGATCGTGACGCTGACCGTCAGATTGAGGCTGCCATCGGGCTGTAGCGCGCTCAGATTGGTGATCTTACCGCTCACCACCACCGCGTTGGGCACGGTAACGACATAATTTTCCCGGGTAATAATTTTGGTCGCCAGCATGCCAATTTCACTGACCTTGCCTTCGTTATCCGCCACCCGAATGACATCGCCTTTGCGCAGAGCGCGGGAGTAAATTAGGACCAGACCGCTCATGGCATGGTTCATCACCCCTGCCGAGCCCAGCGTTAGCATCAGGCCAAAGAAGACGCTAATACCTTTAAACGCCAGCGAGTTTGCACCGGGAAGAAACGGCCAGGCGGCGGAGAGAGCAAATAGCCAGACGGCAACGGAAATGAGCTTACGGGTAGCCCCCACGGTTTCCGGATGTACGCCGGGAAGTTGCAGACGACCAGCCTCCACCTGATTGAGCACCATCCTGAGAAGCTTCAGAATAAATGCGGTAATGAGGAAAATGATCAGCACAATCGTCAGCCCCGGCAAGGCCGAGACAATCGCCAGGGCGATTTGCTGCACCACGCGAAGCGTCCAGTCTCCCAGCGACGTGCCCCACACCCGCGTCCACGGAAACAGACTGAATGCCCAGCTCAGCCAGACGTAAAAGCCGATCAACCCCAGCAGGAACATCAGCAAGGCGTAAAGCCGAATCTCAATTGCGCCAATGTACCGCCGCCAGCTTTGCGGCACCCGGCTGCGATTCTCCACAATACGCCGACGGTAGACGCGCCGGAACCAGCGCCAGGAACGCCACGCGCCATAGCAGAGCAGCAACAGCCCCAGCAGGCCAGCGGCAGTTTTTACCGTAGACAGCGCCAGCCAGCCGGTATCGTATTGATCGCGCAGCGCCATTCTCTGCGCTTCCATGCGCGCCAGCACGCGCTGTGCGGCCTGATCGAGGGTAAGATCGTCCCCTTCGTCCAAATCCCCTTCGGTCAGCAGCATCACAGGTTTACCGTTCATCACTATCAGCCGTCCCTGCTGGTTATAGCGGGTCACGGGGACGATGCTGAGCGGCTCACGCACATCCGCCTCGGTAAAATTGCGCAGGGTGTTGCGGATGCGTAAAACGCGCTCTTCCGGCGTGGTCAGGCCAAATTTCGCCTGTAGCATGACGATGGGCTGATGAAAGATATAGACCGTACGGGCGCGCTCCTGCTCCGTAGGCGCCTGGCGGGGCTCTGCGGCATACGATGAGAAGCCGCTCAGGGCGGCAAAACAGAACGCAAACGCGAGCAGGATCTTTTTCATCCTTACTACCCCAGGTCAGAAATCTTGTTATTTTTCAGGCAACCCGCGAATGCCAGGTGGGTATGTTGAGAATAGTCCAGCCTTTCGTTTCTGCAACAAGCGACGGTGAGCGTGTTGCTCTCAGTCACAATATATGTATTATGTTATAACATAACAATTTCGGATTGCGTTCTATGTTACTTAAAAATGGGTTATTTCTGGCTTCACTGCTCTCCATGGCGCCTGCCGCTTTCGCCGCAACCACCTGGCCCCTCACGATTGAAAATTGCGGCGTTAAGCAGACCTTTACGCAGGCTCCTCAGCGCGTCGTGACCGTGGGTCAGCATGAAACAGAATTACTGCTCGCACTGGGGCTGGAGAAAACGATCGCCGCGACGTCAGTCTGGTTCGGCAAGCTCCCGGCCCCGCTGGAGGATGCCGGGAAAAACCTCCCCAGGCTTGCGGATAATTCCCCCTCCTTTGAGGCCGTGGTAGGGCAGAAACCTGAACTCGTTCTCGCACAGTATCACTGGCACATTGGTCCGCAGGGAGAAGTGGGAACCCGTGAGCAGTTTGCGTCGCTGGGGATTAATACGTGGATCTCCCCTGCCGACTGCACGGATAAAACGGTAACGGAAACCTCAAACGCAGACGGAGCACGTAGCGCGCCGTTTTCACTGGCGGAAATTACACGGGAAGTGACAGATCTGGCGACGATTTTTGATGTTTCCGCGCGAGGTGAGCAGCTCAATCGTGCGCTGGCGGAGCGTATTAAAAAGGCCCAGGCGCGCGCCTCCGCGAAACCGCTTAGCGTTGTATTCTGGTTCTCCAGCAGCCGTCTGAATGGCGATCCCTGGGTGGCCGGGAATTACGGCGCGCCTGGCTGGATCAGCCGCACGCTGGGGTTGAAGAACATTATTGACTCTCACGACGAATGGCCCGCTGTAACGTGGGAACATATAGCCCGATCGCAGCCGGACGTGATTGTTATCGCCGGGATGTCCCGCAGGCTCTACCCTGCCGATGACGTTGAGGTAAAAAAAGCGTTCTTGCGCAGTGACCCGGTGACAAAGAACATGCCTGCGGTCAGGAACAACCACATCATCGTGGTGCCAGCGATGTCGTTAAACCCTTCATTGCGTAATGTCGATGCGGTTGAGCTTATCAGCGATCGGCTGGCTTCTTTCCAGGATGAACAATGAGTCATTTCGCTTTTGACCGCCGCCAGCAGGGTTTACTGGCAGCCGGTGCCATGGCGCTGCCGCTGATGCTGGTCTTTGCCGCCAGTATCGGTGACATGCCGGTGTCGTATGCCAGTACCGGGAAAGCGATCCTCAACGGACTGGGTTTGACCTCTTATGCGTTGCCGCAAACGGAGGAAGGTATCGTCTGGCAATATCGCATGAGCCGGGCAGTAATGGCCGCGTGCAGCGGCGGCGGCCTGGCGTTGTGCGGGCTGGTGTTGCAGTCGATCCTGCGTAACCCTCTGGCTGAGCCTTATCTGCTGGGGATTTCCGCGGGCGCATCGCTGGGGGCCGTCTGCGTGATGCTTCTCGGCATCGGGGGGAGCGTGATTGGCGTGAGCAGCGGTGCGTTTGTCGGCTCGTGCGCCGCCTTTGCGCTCATCATGGTGATTACAAACGGGATGAGTGAAAGCCCGTCGCGCATTTTACTGGCTGGCATTGCGGGCACCCAGCTCTTCAACGCCATGACCGCGTACGTCGTCAGCACGTCCGCCAATGCCGAGCAGTCCCGTAGCGTCATGTTCTGGCTGCTGGGAAGTCTGAGCGGCGTGCGCTGGCCTGACGCGCTGCTGGCGCTGGCCGTTACGCTTGCGGGTTTACTGGTGGTATTGCTCTTTTCACGGGCGCTGGACACCTTCACCTTCGGGGATGAGGTCTCCACCACGCTGGGGATCCCGGTTACCGCCGTGCGTATTGTCTTATTGCTGACCTGTGCCATTGTTACCGCAACGCTGGTGAGCGCCACGGGCGCAGTGGGGTTTGTCGGGCTGGTCATTCCCCATGTAACGCGCATGCTATGTGGGCCGGGCCATCGTCTATCTATCCCGCTGACGTTTCTTATCGGCGCCCACTTTATGATCCTCGCCGATATCGTCTCACGCACGCTGATTGTGCACCAGGTTCTGCCCATCGGGGTGGTGACTGCGCTGGTAGGCGCCCCCGTCTTTGTGGCGTTGCTTTATCAAAACCGAAAGGAGCATCCATGAATATTACTGTGGCCGGGTTAACCGTAACCCGACAAGCGCAGACGGTGCTTAAGGATATCGATCTCGACCTGCCATCCGGGCAGATTATCGGCCTGTTAGGGCCAAACGGCTCGGGCAAGTCGACGCTGCTGCGCTGTCTCGCCGGGCTGTTTCCACGACTCAGCGAACGCGTGGCGCTTAATGGCACAACGCTCGGCATGATGCCGCTGAAAAAACGCGCGCAGCACATGGCGTTTGTCCCGCAACATGCTGAGGTCGACGGAGAACTGACCGTTGAGGACATTGTCAGACTGGGGCGTACGCCCTACCGGAAAACATTCCAGAAAACCTCGCGCGACGATGAGGCTGCGGTTGAGCAGGCGATTGGCCTGATGCAGTTATGCCGCTTACGCCAGCGGCGATGGCACTCTTTGTCTGGCGGAGAGCGCCAGCGAAGCCAGATAGCCCGCGCGCTGGCCCAGCAGCCGCAGGTGCTGTTGCTCGATGAACCGACAAACCACCTGGACATTCAGCACCAGCTGGAGCTGATGCGGCTCGTTTCACAGCTGCCGCTTACGGTGGTGGTTGCACTGCACGATCTCAATCTTGCGGCCAATTATTGCCAGCGTCTGATCCTCCTGAAGGCCGGGCAGATCGCCGCCACGGGCGCGCCCGAAGCGGTTCTGACGCCGGCAAACATCGAGGACACCTGGTGCGTAAAAGCTCAGGTCTGCAAGGCCGACGCCGGGATCACGATAAGCTACAACATGGTGGCATGACGGAAGACTGGCGCAAAAACAAAAACCCCTGCGATATTGCTATCGCAGGGGTTTCGAATTTGGCGGAAGCGTAGAGATTCGAACTCTAGAACCCTTTCGGGTCGCCGGTTTTCAAGACCGGTGCCTTCAACCGCTCGGCCACGCTTCCTAAGTGAGGCGAACTATAAACACCTCACCGCGCGCTGTAAAGAGTGCGCGCATTCGTTCGCTTTAAAAATAGCCAAAATGCGTTTAATCGGTTGAATAGACGACAGATTGGCCGTTTTGGCAGCATAATATCCACCGCGGATCGTTAGTGCTTTTTGATGTACATATCTTTGGTGTAGTAGTACCCGAGCTTGTCTGGCGTGAAACCCCCTACCCACGGTTTCACCAGGTGCGTGCGCACGTAATGATAGACCGGGATCGCCGGTACATCCCGTCCTAGCAGATCTTCTGCCTGCTGGTAGAATTTACCGCGCTCCTCCGCCGTTTTCGATTTCGCCGCGTTCACCAGTGCCCGATCGTAGTCCGGATTGCTGTACTGAGTGGTGTTTTGGCTATCCCCGGTACGGAAGTTGTTCAGGAAAGTTGCCGCATCGTCGTAATCGGCAATCCAGGCGTAGCGTACCGCGTCAAAGTTATGGGTGTGCATGGTATCAAGCATGGTTTTCCACTCCTGATTTTGCAGCTTCGCCTCCACGCCGAGGTTCTTCTTCCACATTGAGCTGGCGGCAATGGCAATACGCTGGTGCGATTCCGAGGTGTTATAGAGGAGATTAAAGCTGAGCGGATGGCTGTCGTTAAATCCGGCTTCGGCCAGCAGCTTTTTCGCCTCGGCAATGCGTTTATCCATCGGCCAGCTGGCGTAATCCGGGTTCTGGAGCTTGACGCCGCCAATATCCGGCTGGCTGATCAGCCATGCCGGGCGCTGGCCCTGCCCTAATACTTTCCCGGCGATGATGTCTTTATCCAGCGCCAGGTTCAGCGCCTTGCGCACGCGGGCGTCGTTGAACGGCGGCCGGGTGGTGTTGAACTGATAATAATAGGTGGCAAGCTGCGGTGAAACGTCCAGCTCGCTCCCCAGCGTTTTCTTCAGCTGAGCAAACTGGTTGATCGGCACCGTGTAAACAATGTCGATTTCGCCCGCTTTGTAGCGGTTGACGTCAGCAGCTTCAGAGGAAATGGGCAGATAGGTCACCTTGTTGATGACGGTATGTTCGTTATCCCAATATTTCGGGTTACGCACCGCCACAATGCGTTCGTTAACCACCCACTGTGACAGTTTATAGGCCCCGCTGCTGACGAAGTGCTCCGGTTTGGTCCACTTATCACCGAAACGGCCTACCAGGACTTTATCAATTGGCACCAGAGACGGGTGAGCCAGCATCGCCAGGAAAGCGGCGTTAGGTTGCGTGAGCGTAACTTCCAGCGTGCTGTCATTGATGGCTTTCACCCCCAGCGACTCGGGCGCTTTTTTGCCTTCTGCGATATCAGTGCCGTTGACGATACGCATACTACCGGGATAGCTGGCATACGGAGAGGCGGTTTTCGGGTCGACCAGCCGCTGCCAGCTCCAGACAATATCTTCCGCGGTGATGGGGGTTCCATCGCTCCAGGTAATGCCCGGACGCAGATGGAACGTCCAGACGGTGTTGTCTTTATTTTCCCATTTCTCCGCCAGGCGCGGCTGGATTTCACCTGCCGGAGAGACGCTGACCAGCCCGTCGAATAAATCGCTGATAATATTGAATTCGACATCGCTTTCGACTTTATGCGGGTCGAGCGAGGCGGGTTCACTGCCGTTGTTCCTGACCAGTTCCTGCTTATCTGCCAGCTGGGTTCCTGCCGGCACGTTAGCCGCCCAGGTTGCCGTGCTGGCGCACAGGATCCCTGCGGTTAACAAAGAGAGTGTAAAGTGCGTGCGTGTTTGTGGTTTCATTTCCTTCGCCTTATTGTCTGTTTTTATGACGATCCGGAAATAACTCTTAGCGGCCTTAGGGAAATAACGCAATATTTTTCAGTGACCTATAAGAGGTTGATCTGAATACGCCCTACAAACCGCACTTCATTCTGAGTACAAAGGCTTTGCCAGAATAAAAAACCAGCATAATCCCTAAGGGGCTGAGTAAAGATGGGTAAAACCACTTTGCGTCTGCCGCGCCGTTTCCTATTCTTTGCGCTAATTACATCTGTCATAAGAGAGTGACTCATGGATCGTATAATTACTTCTTCACGCGACCGCACATCGCTACTCAGCACCCATAAGGTGCTGCGCAATACCTATTTCATGCTCAGCCTGACGCTGGCGTTTTCGGCGATCACCGCGACGGCCAGCACCGTACTGATGCTGCCTTCTCCGGGCCTGATCCTGACGCTGGTGGGTATGTACGGTCTGATGTTCCTGACCTACAAAACCGCGGATAAACCGGTGGGTATTCTCTCCGCGTTCGCCTTTACCGGCTTCCTGGGCTACATTCTGGGGCCAATCCTGAATGCCTATCTGTCTGCCGGAATGGGCGACGTGATTGGTATGGCGCTGGGCGGTACCGCGCTGGTGTTCTTCTGCTGCTCGGCCTACGTGCTGACCACCCGTAAGGACATGTCCTTCCTTGGCGGTATGCTGATGGCAGGTATCGTGATTGTGCTGGTCGGTATGCTGGCGAACATCTTCCTGCAATTGCCTGCGCTGCATCTGGCAATCAGCGCGGTGTTTATCCTGATTTCATCCGGCGCAATCCTGTATGAAACCAGCAACATCATTCACGGCGGTGAGACGAACTATATCCGCGCCACCGTGAGCCTGTATGTGTCGCTGTACAACATTTTTGTCAGCCTGCTGAGCATCCTGGGCTTCGCCAGCCGCGATTAACTCACCGTGCTGTGAACAGGGCCCCGCTTATGCGGGGCTTTGTTTTTTTGGTAGACTTAGGCGGTTTTTGACTAACGTGTGAATGAATATGTTGAGTTTTGAAGGCAAAGAGATCGAAACCGATAACGACGGTTATCTGAAAGAGAGCAGCCAGTGGAGCGAAGCGCTGGCGGAGAAAATTGCGGAAAATGAAGGAATTACCCTCTCCCCGGAACACTGGGAAGTGGTGCGCTTCGTGCGAGAATTTTACCTTGAATTCAACACCTCGCCGGCTATCCGCATGCTGGTCAAAGCCATGGCGAATAAATTTGGCGAAGAGAAAGGCAACAGCCGTTATCTGTATCGCCTGTTTCCGAAAGGCCCGGCTAAACAGGCGACAAAAATCGCCGGCCTGCCAAAGCCGGTAAAATGCATTTAATAGCGAATACTGAAGTCAGCGTATTCCCGGTCGGGTTGATGCGGTTCCGTTAGCACCTTATCAACCCGCGCGCTGCGCGGTCCGCCCGCTTTCAGCCACGCCACCAGCTTCTCAACCCGATCCGCCTCACCGCAGGCCACAACCTCCACGCTGCCATCATCCATGTTACGCGCATACCCTGTCAGCCCGAGCTGAAGGGCTTCGCGCTGGGTGCTGTAGCGGAATCCGACGCCCTGTACAAGGCCATGGACCCAGGCAATGGTGCAAACATTTGACATCATCCTTCTCCTTATCCGACTGGCGCGTTGCATTTCCTCACTGAAGTCGGGAAAATGGCGGCCATTTCATTGGAATCGACAGAATAGCAAATTATGAGTGTACGTTTAGTGTTAGCCAAAGGGCGCGAGAAGTCATTACTGCGCCGTCATCCCTGGGTCTTTTCCGGCGCGGTTGCCCGCATGGAAGGTAAAGCCAGCCTCGGTGAAACCATCGATATTGTTGACCATCAGGGGAAATGGTTAGCACGCGGCGCATACTCGCCAGCATCTCAGATCCGCGCGCGCGTCTGGACGTTCGATAAAGAAGAAACCATCGATATCGACTTCTTTGTCCGTCGTTTGCAACAGGCGCAGCAGTGGCGCGAGTGGCTGGCAAAGCGTGACGGGCTGGACAGCTATCGTCTGATTGCCGGAGAGTCCGACGGGCTGCCGGGCGTGACCATTGACCGCTTCGGCAATTTCCTGGTGTTGCAGCTGCTGAGCGCCGGGGCGGAATACCAGCGTGCCGCGCTGATTAGCGCCCTGCAAACCCTGTTCCCGGAATGTGCCATTTACGACCGCAGCGACGTGGCGGTACGTAAAAAAGAGGGCATGGAGCTGACGCAAGGCCCGGTCACCGGCGAACTGCCGCCTGCCCTGCTGCCTATTGAAGAGCATGGCATGAAGCTGCTGGTGGATATCCAGGGCGGCCATAAGACCGGTTATTACCTCGACCAGCGTGACAGCCGTCTGGCAACGCGCCAGTACGTTGCCGATAAACTCGTGCTGAACTGCTTCTCTTATACCGGCGGCTTTGCGGTCTCTGCCCTGATGGGCGGCTGTGCTCAGGTGGTGAGCGTCGACACCTCACAGGAAGCGCTGGACGTGGCGAAGCAGAACGTTGAGCTGAATAAGCTGGATCTGAGCAAAGCGGAGTTTGTGCGCGACGACGTATTCAAACTGCTGCGTAAATACCGCGACCAGGGCGAGAAATTTGACGTAATCGTGATGGACCCGCCGAAGTTTGTTGAAAACAAAAGCCAGCTGATGGGCGCCTGCCGTGGCTATAAAGACATCAACATGCTGGCGATCCAGCTGCTGAACCCGGGCGGCGTGCTGCTGACGTTCTCCTGCTCTGGCCTGATGACGACAGATTTATTCCAAAAAATCATCGCCGATGCCGCAATAGATGCGGGTCGTGATGTACAATTTATAGAGCAGTTCCGTCAGGCCGCCGATCACCCGGTGATCGCTACCTACCCGGAAGGGCTGTATCTGAAAGGGTTTGCCTGTCGCGTCATGTAACTTGAAAAGAGAAATATTGCCCGCACATAGTGTGTATGTAATGTTTCCCGGGAGGTGACTATGATTGCCAGCAAATTCGGTATCGGCCAGCAGGTCCGCCACACCTTGCTTGGATATTTGGGTGTGGTCGTGGATATCGACCCGGAGTATTCCCTTGATGAACCGTCAGCAGACGATCTGGCCGTTGACGCAGCGCTTCGCGCCGCGCCCTGGTATCATGTGGTTATGGAGGGCGACGATGGTCAGCCTGTCCATACCTATCTTGCCGAAGCGCAGCTGAGTGGTGAACTACAGGATGAGCATCCGGAACAACCCACTATGGACGAGCTTGCTCAGACCATCCGCAAACAGTTACAGGCACCAAGACTGCGCAACTAAAGGTGTAAAAAAGCCCGTCAAACGGGCTTTTTTTATTTTGCCAGCCCCAGACGGGGAATATCGATTGCCGGACAGCGATCCATCACCACCTTCAGCCCGGCATCGCGCGCCAGCACGGCCGCCTGCTCATTAATCACGCCCAGCTGCATCCACAGCGTTTTCGCGCCGATGGCAATCGCCTCCTGCGCCACGCCCCAGGCCGCCTCTGAATTGCGAAAAACGTCCACCATATCCACCTTTTCCGGCACGTCCGCGAGCGTCGCATAGCCCTGCTGGCCCAGCAGCGTTTTCCCCGCCACCTTCGGCGAGACCGGGATCACGTGATAACCCTGATCCAGAAGGTATTTCATGACCCGATAGCTTGGGCGATCCGGTTTATCGCTCGCGCCGACCAGCGCAATAGTGCGCGTGGACGTCAGAATTTCGACAATGTCGTTCTCTTTCATGCTTTTCCTCCTGGCTTTTTTCAAAGTGTACGTCAAAGCGGACATCTCAACCACGCATCCCATACAGAAGTATGAGGGCAAAACGGCAGAATATGTCTATATGTTAGTAAACGTGTTTGTCGAAAACTTTTGATACATTCTTACCGGGTAGTTTGTCTACAGGAGTCTGCTATGAAAACCGGCATTGCCTGGGCTATGGTTGCGTTAATCATGCCGGTTTGTGTTTTCGCAACCACCCTCAGACTCTCAACCGACATTGACCTGCTGGTGCTGGACGGGAAAAAAGTCTCCAGCTCCCTGCTGCGGGGTGCAGACAGTATCGAGCTGGATAACGGCCCGCACCAGGTGGTTTTTCGGGTGGAAAAGACCATTCGCCTCGCCGACAACGAACAGCAGGTGTACATTTCGCCTCCGCTGGTGGTCAGCTTTAATACCCAGCGTATCAGCCAGGTCAATTTTCGTCTCCCGCGCCTTGAGACAGAAAAGGAGTCACTGGCATTTGATGCCTCGCCGCGCATTGAACTGGTGGACGGGGACTCCATGCCCATCCCGGTAAAACTGGATATTCTGGCGCTGACAAAAAGGCCAAAGGGAACAGACTATGAAGCGGACACCGAGACCTACAACAGGGCCAGCGGGCGCGCCTCGCTGCCCCAGTTCGCCACCATGATGGCGGATGACAGTACCCTGCTTTCGGGCGTATCGGAGCTGGATGTACTCCCCCCTCAGTCGCAGACCCTTACTGAGCAACGCCTCAAGTTCTGGTTCCAGAATGCCGATCCGGACACGCGCGCCCGTTTTCTGCAATGGGCGAAGCAACAACCTTCGTCGTAAGCCACATTTTTTCGTCCTTTCTCTTGCAGCATCAGCCAGTTCCCGTCATCGTGTAACGAGGTAACCTCACGGATAAGATTATGGAACTGACAACACGCACACTTCCGGCGCGCAAGCACATTGCTCTGGTTGCGCACGATCACTGTAAACAAATGCTGCTTAACTGGGTTCGTCGCCATCAGCCTCTTTTACAGCATCATGCCCTTTCTGCCACGGGAACAACCGGCAACCTGATCCACCGCGAAACCGGTCTGGAAGTGAATGCCATGCTGAGCGGCCCGATGGGGGGTGACCAGCAGGTAGGTGCTCAGATTTCAGAAGGTAAAATTGACGTTCTGATTTTCTTCTGGGATCCGCTGAACGCGGTTCCGCATGATCCGGACGTTAAAGCGCTGCTGCGTCTGGCGACGGTGTGGAACATTCCGGTAGCCACCAATCTTTCAACGGCAGATTTCATCATTGAATCGCCGCAGTTTAACGATCCGGTGGAGATTTTGATCCCGGATTATCAGCGTTATCTTGCGGAGAGACTGAAGTAGTTTTTTGCCCGGTGGCGCTGCGCTTACCGGGCCTACAGAATTTGCCCGGCGCGTTACGGCTTTCTCGCCACCGGCACGTCAATACTTTTCAAAATATCGACAAACACCGACGGCTCCTCTTTGTTGAACAAGAGCCACACGCGATGGCGCGCGCGGGTTATCGCCACGTACAGTAAACGCCGCTCCTCTGCATCCGGGAAATCTTCCGGAACAGGTAATAACGCCTCTTCCATCACGGATTCCCGCGCCGGTGCAGGGAAACCGTCGCTCCCCTCTTTTAGCCCCACCACAATCACGTAGTCGGCCTGCTGCCCTTTACTGGCGTGAATGGTCATAAAATCGAGCTGAAGTTTTGGCCAGCGCGTCGCCGCTTTTTCCAGCGCCGTCGGCTTGAGGTGATGATAACGCGCCAGGACCAGAATGCGCTCATCCGGTTTCGCATAGCCGCTCAGTTTATCCAGCAGCGGTTCCAGCTGATCGTCCGCCAGCAGCGTGACGGCCTTTTTATCCCCCGACGTCAGGCTGTTAAGCGGTTTCGACAGCTGGTGCGGGTTCTGCTGAATAAAACGGTTGGCTATTTCGCCAATCCGCGAGTTGAAGCGGTAGGTGGTGTCCAGATCGCTGCGATCGCCTTCCCCAAAATAGTGGTGGAAGGCCGTCGTGAGGGATAGTTGCGCCCCGCTGAAACGGTAGATAGCCTGCCAGTCATCGCCCACGGCAAACAGCGACGTGTGTTTATTCTGCGCCCGCAGCGCCGAAAGCAGCGCAGCGCGCTGCGGCGAGATATCCTGAAACTCATCCACCAGGATGTGTTTCCACGGGCTGACGAAGCGCCCTTTCTCCAGAATGATAATGGCCTGATGGATCAGCCCCGAAAAATCGACCGCGTTTTCGTCTTTCAGCGCGGTTTTCCACGCTTTCAGCATCGGCGCCATCAGCTTAACCCGTTTAGAAAACACAGCGCGGATCGACTCCGGTGCGCTTTCTATCATCTCCGCCTGAGAGCCGCCGTGCATGCGCATCAGGCTTACCCACCGGTCGAGACGAGAGCCCAGCCGGCGCGCCAGCTTTTCATCCTGCCAGAAGCTGCCCTCCGGCACCTCCCAGCTGAGTTCCTCTTCAAGCCACTGACGCCAGCCTTTCGCCTGCGCCTTTTTTTCACTGCACTGCTGACGCCATGCCTTGATAAACAGCGCCTGGCGAGCCTGAGCGTCGTTCTCCAGCTTGCTGACAACAGGAACTTTTTTGCTGCCCTGTTGAATGATGTGTAAAGCGAGGGAGTGGAACGTGCGCGCCGAGATATCCTGGGTATGCAAACGCGCCTGAATGCGCTCATCCATCTCCTGCGCAGCCTTGCGACCAAAGGCCAGCAGCAAAATTTGGTCGGCAACCGCCTCGCCCGTTGCCAGAAGCCAGCCCGCGCGCGCCACCAGCACCGACGTTTTGCCGCTCCCGGCACCTGCCAGCACCAATAAAGACTGCTCGCCATTCACCACGGCGCGCGCCTGGGCAGGATTGAGGGGCGATGACTCCACCGTGCTGAAGAAGTCGGCATATTGCGTAAGCATCGCCTCAGTCCAGGCCTGGTTATGCGCCAGACGGCTTTTCTCGATATCGCTCAGCCAGGCCTGGCACTTCCGCCACGCGTCGCGGCAGTTATCAAATTCCTCAAGCCGCGCCACCGGTAAAGGCAATGCCGTCAGCGCCTGGGCGATTTTTTGCTGAAGCCCGGCGGTTTGCTGGCGCGTCAGCCACTTCTGCTGCGTATTGCTTAGCGCGATATCGTCCAGCACCTGTTGCAGAACCTGTGCGGCAATCACGCTCATCTCCTGGCTCCACTGCTGCCAGCGCGTGTTCAGATGATGGTGGAAGCGTTGGGTTTCCGCCCACTCGGTCCCGTGGAGTCGCACCACTTTGTCTGCCGGCAGGACGAACTCCAGCTCCCCCCATACCAGCCCTCGTTTACAATGAATGGCCAGTAGCTGATTAAACGGAATAAGGTATTCGTGGCGTTCACCGGAGACTTTCACTCCTGCATTGAGCAGGACAATCTTGTCGTAAGGGTGCTGCGCCAGGCGTTTGCCCATTGAAGTTGCTTTCAGTTCCATATCCTGCCGGATCCACGAGGTCATAATTTGTCAGACAGTTTAACTGCCAGTTTTAAGGTGCTCCAGCCCAAAAAAACGTTACAATCACCGGGCGTTAATCATATCGAAGGAAATGAGGGTTTATGCGTACCGTTCTGAATGTGTTGAATTTTGTCCTTGGCGGTTTTGCCACCACCCTTTCCTGGCTTTTTGCCACCCTGGTGAGCATCGTGCTCATCTTCACCCTTCCGCTGACGCGCTCCTGCTGGGAAATCACCAAACTGTCCCTCGTTCCTTATGGAAATGAAGCCGTACACGTGGATGAGCTGGAGCCGGAAAGAAAAAACGCCCTGATGAATACCGGCGGCACGCTGCTGAATATTTTATGGCTGATCTTCTTTGGCTGGTGGTTGTGTCTGATGCATATCTTCGCCGGTATCGCCCAGTGCATCACGATTATAGGCATTCCGGTTGGCATCGCTAATTTCAAAATTGCTACCATCGCCCTGTGGCCGGTAGGACGCCGTGTTGTCCCGGTCGAAGTCGCGCAAGCCGCTCGTGAAGCCAACGCCCGTCGCCGTTTTCAGTAATAAGGACTGGCCGCACTCATGCTAAGCCCCCTGCTTCGTCGCTATACGTGGAACAGTAACTGGCTGTATAACGTCAGGATCTTTATCGCCCTCTGCGGCACCGTCGCTCTGCCGTGGTGGCTAAATGACGTGAAGCTCACCATCCCCCTCACGCTTGGGGTGGTGGCCGGCGCGCTGGCGGATCTCGACGACCGCCTGGCCGGTCGTTTGCGTAATCTGGTCATTACGCTGGTCTGCTTCTTTATTGCTTCCGCCTCCGTTGAGCTGCTTTTCCCCTGGCCCTGGCTGTTTGCCTTAGGGCTGACGGTGTCCACCAGCGGCTTCATTTTGCTCGGCGGCCTCGGGCAACGCTACGCCACTATCGCGTTTGGCGCCCTGCTGATTGCCATTTACACCATGCTGGGCGTCTCTCTTTACGATCAGTGGTATCAGCAACCGGTCCTGCTGCTGTTGGGCGCTATCTGGTATAACCTGCTGACCTTAACCGGACATCTTATTTTTCCGGTTCGTGCCTTACAGGACAACATTGCCCGCAGTTACGAACAGCTGGCCCACTATCTGGAACTGAAATCCCGGCTGTTTGATCCGGATATTGAAGAGGACAGCCAGGCGCCCCTGTACGATCTGGCGCTGGCAAATGGCCAGCTGGTCGCCACGCTGAATCAGACCAAAGCGTCTCTGCTCACCCGTCTGCGCGGCGATCGCGGTCAGCGCGGTACCCGGCGCACACTGCACTACTACTTTGTTGCCCAGGATATTCACGAGCGCGCCAGCTCCTCGCATGTGCAGTACGCTGACCTGCGCGAGAAATTCCGCTACAGCGACGTGATGTTCCGTTTCCAGCGCCTGCTGTCGATGCAGTCTCAGGCCTGCCAGCAACTTGCGCGCTCAATACTGCTGCGCACGCCCTATCAGCACGATCCTCGCTTTGAACGCGCATTCAGTCATCTGGATGCGGCCCTCGATCGCGTTCAGGCCAGTGGGACATCGCCGGAACAGTTCAAAGCCCTGGGATTCTTGCTCAACAACCTGAGAGCCATCGATGCTCAGCTCGCCACCATTGAGTCTGAACAGGCGATGGCAATGCCGGGCAATGACGCCGACAACCAGCTTGCCGACGACAGTCTCAACGGTTTCAGCGATATGTGGCTGCGCCTGAGCCGTCATTTTACGCCGGAATCCGCCCTCTTTCGCCATGCGGTAAGGATGTCGCTGGTTCTGTGCGTCGGCTACGCGTTTATCCAGATAACAGGATTGCACCACGGTTACTGGATCCTGCTGACCAGCCTGTTTGTCTGCCAGCCGAACTATAACGCTACCCGCCATCGGCTCGCGCTGCGTATTGTCGGGACATTAGTCGGGGTCGCCATCGGGCTGCCGGTGCTCTACTTTGTGCCATCCGTAGAAGGGCAACTGATCCTGATTGTGATTACCGGTGTACTGTTTTTCGCCTTCCGCAATGTGCAGTACGCCCACGCCACGATGTTCATCACGCTGCTGGTGCTGCTCTGCTTCAATCTGCTGGGTGAAGGCTTTGAAGTGGCCCTTCCTCGCGTTATCGACACGCTAATCGGCTGCGCCATTGCCTGGGCGGCGGTGAGCTTTATCTGGCCGGACTGGCGTTTTCGTAACTTACCGCGCGTGTCCGACAGAGCGATGAACGCTAACTGCCGCTATCTGGATGCTATTCTTGAGCAATACCATCAGGGTCGCGATAACCGTCTGGCCTATCGGATTGCCCGTCGCGATGCGCATAACACGGACGCAGAGCTGGCTTCCGTTGTCTCGAATATGTCAACTGAGCCGCGCGCCACGGCAGAAATCCGGGAGACAGCCTTCCGCCTGCTGTGTCTGAACCACACGTTCACCAGCTATATCTCTACCCTTGGCGCCCACCGTGAGAAACTGACAAATCCGGGCATCCTGGCGCTGCTGGACGACGCCGTTTGCTACGTTGATGATGCGCTTCATCATCAACCTGCGGATGAGCCACGGGTTCACCAGGCACTGGATGAACTGGTGCAACGTATCGCTCACCTTGATCCTGGCACCGACAACAAAGCTCCGCTGGTCCTACAGCAAATTGGCCTGCTTATCGCTTTGCTGCCGGAAATTTGTCGGCTGCGACAGAAGATCGCTACCTGGCGGAATGATCGCCCTGCGACTCAGGCAGCGCATTAAACCACTCCATAAGCTCCCGGCGAATATCCGCCGGGAGTGCCGCTTCATGTAACCCTTCGATGGCGCCTTCAAGCGCGAACAATACCCGGATACTCAGCGCTTTATTCTTAGAGCGCATTTTCAGCCAGCTCGTCTTCGCCCCCAACTGTCGTAGCGTCTCTTCATTGGTAATGCCCGCCTCCATAAGCAGGACCTCAATCTGAAAGGTCAGGTTCGGCAGATCCTTAAGCCGGTTACGCTGATGGCGCTGGTAGCGCTCTTTCCTGGCGGCATCGAGCGCAAACGAGGAGAGCTGAAGCAGCTTTTCCCTGTTTTGCCACAGACCTTCATCCACACGGTAGTAATTAAGCAGCACTGGCCGTCCTCGTTTCATCAGTGTCAGAAAAGAGGAGGCGTTTTTTTACACAGTATTTTGCACTTTGCTCACAGGCGCGAAGGTACAGCTCGCCGTCAGACACCATCGCGAACACCGCTTCATCCACGGCCAGGGTATAACCGCCAAACAGGGCGCGATGATGAATTTCGCCCAGCGGAGAGAGGTATTCCTGAGATTGATAAATCCGATCATAAGATATCTTTTTCATGATAATTCCATTAAAAATCATACAGTAAACACGATATTTCTTACTAACGGATCCGTTAGCAGGAAAATAGGCAACTTATTGCCGTTGGGCAAGATGATTTTTTCAGGTTCACCAGGAATGGATGAAATTTGCGAGTCGCTTTCCGAAAATGAGGTTGATCTTTATGCACACAGGGGTTACTGTATATCCATACAGTAACTACAGGGCTGGAATGAATATGTACACTTCAGGCTATGCAAATCACTTAACACCTTCCACTTCTGCCGCAGGCAATGCTGCGCAGAATTCTATCGGGCGTGTATCGACAGGGCTTATCAGTGAAGTGGTTTACCGTGAAGACCAGCCGCTGTTAACACAACTCTTACTCCTGCCGCTTTTGCAGCAGCTCGGGCAACAGTCTCGCTGGCAGCTCTGGCTGACGCCACAGCAAAAATTAAGTCGTGAATGGGTTCAGTCGGCTGGCCTGCCGTTAGCGAAGGTGATGCAGATTAATCAACTCTCCCCTTGCGATACGGTCGAGTCGATGGTCCGGGCATTACGTACCGGGAACTATAGCGTCGTGATTGGGTGGTTGCCTGAGGATCTGTCGCAAGAGGAACATTTGCGTCTGACTGAAGCGGCTGAAGAAGGTAACGCGATGGGTTTCATCATGCGGCCGGTTCGTGGAGATTCCTATCGCAGAGGACAACATCCCGGGCTAAAAATTCACTCAAATGTGTACCATTGAGTCATTTTAAGAGTTTTCCTGGAATTTTTTTCGACCGCAGTATGCAAAAAAAGTTCAACGCGCCAAAACTGCGGCAAGGCTTGTCTGACGCGGTTCTCGTTAATTTTACTGCACAAAATTCGTTCAAAAATTGTTAAATATTAGGTATACGGAACTTTTTTTTTCATATGCCTGACGGACTTCACACTTGTAAGTTTTCAGCTACGTTGTAGACTTTACATCGCCAGGGGTGCTCGGCCTAAGCCGAAGATATCGGTAGGTTTATATTTGACCACGCCCCCCGGTGAAGGATTTAACCGTGATTCCTCCGATGGAGATATTCATGGCAAATTTTGGATGATAACGAGGCGCAAAAAATGAAAAAGACAGCTATCGCGATTGCAGTGGCACTGGCTGGCTTCGCTACCGTAGCGCAGGCCGCTCCGAAAGATAATACCTGGTATGCAGGTGGTAAACTGGGCTGGTCTCAGTTCCATGACACCGGTTGGTACAACAGCAGCCTGAACAACGATGGCCCTACTCACGAGAGCCAGCTGGGTGCAGGTGCGTTCGGTGGCTATCAGGTTAACCCGTATGTTGGCTTTGAAATGGGTTACGACTGGTTAGGTCGTATGCCTTACAAAGGCGACAACGTAAATGGCGCTTTCAAAGCTCAAGGCGTACAGCTGACCGCTAAACTGGGTTACCCAGTGACTGACGACCTGGACGTGTACACCCGTCTGGGCGGCATGGTATGGCGTGCAGACTCCAGCAACAGCATCGCTGGTGACGACCACGACACTGGTGTTTCCCCAGTATTCGCTGGTGGCGTTGAGTGGGCAATGACCCGTGACATCGCTACCCGTCTGGAATACCAGTGGGTTAACAACATCGGTGACGGTGCTACCGTTGGCGTTCGTCCAGACAACGGCATGCTGAGCGTTGGTGTTTCTTACCGTTTCGGTCAGCAGGAAGATGCGCCAGTCGTAGCTCCAGCTCCGGCTCCAGCTCCAGAAGTACAGACCAAGCACTTCACTCTGAAGTCTGACGTTCTGTTCAACTTCAACAAAGCTACCCTGAAACCAGAAGGTCAGCAGGCACTTGATCAGCTGTACACCCAGCTGAGCAACCTGGATCCTAAAGACGGTTCTGTAGTGGTTCTGGGCTTCACCGACCGTATCGGTTCTGACGCTTACAACCAGGGTCTGTCTGAGAAACGTGCTCAGTCTGTAGTTGATTACCTGGTATCTAAAGGTATCCCAGCTAACAAGATCTCCCCACGTGGTATGGGCGAATCTAACCCAGTTACCGGTTCTACCTGTGACAACGTGAAACCACGCGCTGCACTGATCGACTGCCTGGCACCAGATCGTCGCGTAGAGATCGAAGTTAAAGGTATCAAAGACGTTGTAACTCAGCCTGCGGCATAAGTTATCGTCTTATAAAAAAACCCCGCGATGCGGGGTTTTTTATTATCTGAAGAAAAGTAAAAAGCTTATTTTTTACCTAACAGTGCCTGTAGATCGTTCTTCAGCGTCGACATCTGGCTGGCATACTTCTCTTTGTGCTCGGCATCTTCAATCAGCTGCACCACCGTTTCCGACAGGGTTTTCCCGCGCCGTTGCGCAAGCCCGGCCAGACGCTGCCAGACCATGAACTCCAGGTCGATGGATTTCTTACGGGTGTGCTGATGCTCGGCATTGAAATGCCGTTTACGACGAGCACGGATAGTTTGCTTCATCCGGTTTAACAGGGCCGGATTAATGTGTTTCTCAATCCAGCCGTTTACCAGTACCGGTTCGTTTTCGAGGGTCAGCAACATATCCACAGCTTCTTGTGCCGCGCTGGCTTCGATGTAGCAGGTGATCAGCTCCCCTTCACGGTGCTTTTTGACCAGGTACTTCCATTTCCAGCCGCTTTCGAGGTTTTCCAGTTGTTGATATTTCATTGCGATCTCAGTGTTACCGTGTAACTCTGTTCAGAATATCAGTTTTTTGGCAATCTGCTGAAAAGAAATCATATCCTGTGAAACGCCGCAGGCGATCCGCATGACGAAAACCCGAATCCTGATTGGGCAGAGTGCGCCGCTTACGGTATACTCCACGGTTTTACTTCTGACTAAAAAACATCAACTTTGACCATTACGAAACTTGCATGGCGTGACCTGGTTCCGGATACCGAGAGCTATCAGGAGCTGTTTGCACAGCCAGACCTCACAAAAGAACACGAATTCATACTTAGCGATACACAACCGCGTTTGCATTACGCGCTGGAACAGATGTCATCCCCATGGGCTACATCTCCTTTCATGCTGCTCAAAGCCCCGGAAGAAGCCGAGTATCTGACGCTTCTCGGTGATGCCATGCGCCAGTTGCATCCAAAAACGAATGCCGTTTTTGGTGGTCAGTATCATATTGCCGGACGTGACGTGACCTTCGAACCTGCCACGCAGGCAGACGGACAATTCGCTGCAAAAGGCGAAGTGATCACCGCCAACTGGGTGGAAGCAGAACAGCTGTTCGGCTGCCTTCGTCAGTTCAATGGCGATGTGTCACTGCAACCCGGTCTGGTACACCGCGCGAACGGTGGTGTGTTGCTCATCTCCCTTCGCACCCTGCTCGCACAGCCTCTGCTGTGGATGCGCCTGAAAACGGTGGTGATGCAGCAACGTTTTGACTGGATAGGCTACGACGATTCACGTCCGCTGCCTGTTTCCATTCCGTCTATGCCGCTGTCGCTGACCGTCGTGCTGACGGGTGACCGTGAATCTCTGGCTGATTTCCAGGAAATGGAGCCAGAACTCGCGGAGCAGGCGGTTTACAGTGAATTTGAAGACAATATTCAGATCGCCGATGCCGATGACATGGCGCAGTGGTGTCAGTGGGTTATGGCCGTGGCGGAACGTTTCGCGCTGCCCTCGCCTGCCGAGGATGCGTGGCCGGGCTTAATCCGCGAGGCCGTACGCTACACTGGCGATCAGGAAACCCTGCCGCTCTGCCCGCTCTGGATCGGTAAACAGCTGCGTGAAGTGGGCGTTATCAGCGGCAACGGTCCGTTTACTGGTGAGCAGCTTAGCCAGATGCTGGCCCAGCGTGAATGGCGTGAAGGTTATCTTGCTGACCGTATGCAGGATGAAATTCTGCTGGAACAGATTCTGGTGGAGACCGAAGGCGAACGTATCGGGCAAATCAACGCCTTGTCCGTCATCGAGTTCCCCGGACACCCGCGCGCCTTTGGCGAGCCTTCCCGTATCAGCTGTGTCGTGCACATTGGTGACGGCGAATTTACCGATATCGAACGCAAGGCCGAACTGGGCGGAAACATTCATGCCAAAGGCATGATGATCATGCAGGCATTCCTGATGTCTGAACTTCAGCTGGAGCAGCAGATCCCCTTCTCTGCCTCGTTGACCTTTGAGCAGTCCTACAGTGAAGTCGACGGCGACAGCGCCTCGATGGCAGAGCTGTGCGCCGTGATCAGCGCGCTTGCAGACGTACCGATTAATCAGAATATTGCGATTACCGGTTCCGTGGATCAGTTTGGTCGTGCTCAACCGGTGGGTGGACTGAATGAGAAAATCGAAGGCTTCTTCGCTATCTGCCAGCAGCGCGGTTTAAACGGCAAACAGGGCGTGATTATTCCGGCGCCTAACGCTCGCCATTTGAGCCTGAGCCAGGCGATTCTGGATGCGGTAGAGCAGGAACAATTCGCCGTCTGGGCCATCGAAGGAGTTGAGGATGCACTACCCTTACTGACAAACCTGGTCTGGGACGGCGAAGGCCAGACAACCCTGATGCAGACCATTCAGGAACGTATAGCTCAGGCGACACAGCAGGATGCTCGTCATCGTTATCCGTGGCCGTTACGCTGGTTAAGTTGGTTTAGTGCTAACTGATCGGACTTGTTCAGCGTACACGTGTTAGCTATCCTGCGTCCTTCACTAAAATAAGGCTTACTGAGAACATGGTAGATAAACGCGAATCCTATACTAAAGAAGACCTTCTTGCCTCTGGTCGCGGTGAACTGTTTGGTGCGAAAGGCCCGCAGTTACCGGCCCCAAATATGCTGATGATGGACCGTGTCGTGAAAATGACCGAAACCGGCGGCAACTTTGATAAGGGTTACGTAGAAGCAGAACTCGATATCAACCCGGACCTGTGGTTCTTCGGTTGCCACTTTATTGGCGATCCGGTAATGCCTGGCTGCCTGGGCCTCGATGCCATGTGGCAGCTGGTTGGCTTCTATCTGGGCTGGCTTGGCGGTGAAGGCAAAGGCCGTGCGCTGGGCGTAGGCGAAGTGAAATTCACCGGTCAGGTTCTGCCTACCGCGAAGAAAGTCACCTACCGTATCCATTTCAAACGCATCGTTAACCGCCGCCTGATTATGGGCCTGGCGGACGGTGAAGTGCTGGTAGATGGTCGTCTTATCTATACCGCGAACGACCTGAAAGTGGGTCTGTTCCAGGATACCTCCGCTTTCTGATAACGGCATTTAGCCCCTTCCAGAAAGGCGAAACCTCCGCATTGCGGAGGTTTCTTTTTAAAGAGACGGTATCAAGCAAGTACTGCCCTGTCTCCGATGGCTTCTCGCCAGCCCCCTAGCCATTGGGACCTTTGATTCAGGGCCTGATAGGGACACATTTCTTTTGAACGTCCGGCGATGCCAGCCTGATAACCACGTTGATGAGCCCTTTCCAGGCGATCTCGTTTCTGTCTCTTCATGCCTCGTTTCCCTCATTCTTTTGTCTGGTGGAAAGAAAACAGTGATTGCAATATGTGCAAGCACAGTTAACGAATACCCCGAATCGGCGTCAGCGTCAACGTTCAAAATTCATACGGGTGTCATATTTGTGAGCTACATGGAAGATCGTTTGTACAAAAAATGTGACGCGGGACAAGTAACAAACTGAACATAAAACGAAAAAAAAGCCGCAATCAGCAAGAAGCTGAGTGCGGCTTTCGTCGATGAATTTTACTTATGGCAGCCGGGAAATCTCTCTTGCGATAGCAGCCGACTCCTGTGCCCACCCCTGCGCAAGCACTTTCACCATTTCGTCATAGCCATCTTTCTGCTGCTTCAGTTCCAGATGGAAAGGACGCTTAATCAACTGGCCCTGATGATTCAAGAGCCACTCCCCGCTGATAACAACCGCACCATCATAGCGGCCATGGAATCCCGTCACGTTAACATTCAGAGTGTCCTGATCGCTTCCCAGAGGCTGCGAGGCGACTACCCAACCAGGAAGCTGGCTGCTCAGATTCGCCACCAGCGTATTGCGTAGCTGCTGATCCAGCGGGCTGGCCCACAGGTTATTGTTGGCGATAACGTACTGCACATCGCTGGTCTGGTAGACCACCCCGTTGCCCGCCAGATAATCTGGCACGGCAACCTGTTCAACCCACAGCAGACGGCTGCCCTGCGAGGTGCTACTCTGCGCACCGGATTGCGCGCTTAACGGCAACTGGTAGTAGCTTTTGTTATCGCTTCCAGAGCTACAGGCCGTTAATACCAGTGCGCCTGCGATGATTAGCCATTTTTTCATTGTTTCGCCCTCTTAGGCTCAGGATCCTTTTTGTCTTTCGCTTCAAACACCAGCGCGTTGCTCTTTTCATTGAGCGTTTTCAGAACGGGCTGTAGCTCGCGTAAAACCTGATCAAGACGTTGCATATCCGCCACCATCTTGTTGTAAGCCGCTGAGCCCGGCTGGAAGCCCTGCATACTGCGATTCAGTTCGCGCAACGTTTTCTGCATATCCTGCGGCAGCTGCTGCATGGACTGGTTGGCAGTGATCTTGTTGATATTATCCAGCGTGGTTTGCAGACGTTGCATCGTCGCCTGGCTCTGATGCAGTGATCCCGTCGCGGCCTCAAGCATTGGATTCAGCGGCAGATTGTTGATCTTATCCAGCGTTTCCATCAGGCGCTGTTGGATCTGCGCCAGGCCACTGCTGACCGTAGGAATAATTTTGTAGCCGCCAAATTCACGGATCCCCGTCATTGGTGGCGCTTTTGGATAGAAGTCCATATCGACATATAACGCCCCTGTGACCAGGTTGCCAGTTTTCAGCGAGCCACGCAGACCGCGATTCATCAGATCGCTGATATGCTCCCCAATATCCTGGTCCTCGCCTATCTGGTTAATCAAACGCTCAGGCTCAATGCGGATCAGCACCGGAATACGATAATCATCATCAAGCATCTGCTTGAGTCCCGGAACAAAGTAAGGCACTTGTCCCACGGTCCCCAGACGGATACCCCGGAACTCAACTGGCGCCCCAGGCTGCAAGCCGCGTACAGAGTCCTTAAAGAACATCAGGTAGTCGATGTGATCGGTATAGAGCGCATCCTGAATGCTTTTTTGATCGTCAAACAGCCTGAAGGCGGTTTTCTCCGCCACCGGTTGTCCCAGATCGATACCTTCCGGCACATCAAAACTGACGCCCCCACCAAACAGCGTGGTGAGTGAACCCATCTCAACGCGCATCCCCGCAGAGGTCAGATCCACCGCGATCCCGCTGTCTTTCCAGAAGCGAACGTTGCTGGTCACCAGGCGGTCATTAGGCGCATTGATAAAAAGCTGATAGCTGATGGTCCGTTTTTGCGGATCGAAGGTGCTTGTTTCAACCGAACCGACGCGATATCCACGGAACAGTACCGGATCGCCCGGCGAGAGCTGGCCCGCTTTTTTGCTGTCCAGAATAACGCGGATCCCTTTTGCATCCGGTGGCGCAAGCGGCGGTGAATCCAGCAGCTGATAGTTTGCTGGCTGGGCGCCTTTGTTGCCGGGCTGGAGTTCGATGTAGGCCCCTGACAATAGCGTTCCTAAGCCGCTGATCCCTTCTCTCCCGACCTGCGGTTTCACTACCCAAAAAACAGAATCTTCATGGAGCAGTTTTTCCATGCCGGCATTCAGGCGGGCCTTGATTTCAACATGGGTTAAATCATCCGTCAGGGTCGCGCTTTCCACGACACCCACATCCACGCTGCGGCTCTTGATGGTGGTTTTTCCGCCCTCAATCCCCTCTGCATTGGTGGTAATTAGCGTGACTTCCGGTCCCTGATGGCTGTAATGATAAAACAGGATCCATGCACCGATCAGCGCGGTCACGATAGGGAAAATCCACACCGGCGACCAGTTTCTGACCTTCTGCACTTTAGCCTCTCCACTCTTATTTTCCATGCTCTTACTCTTCCTCATGGCTTGAATCGGGCTCACGATCCCACGATAAACGAGGGTCGAAGGTCATGGCCGCAAACATGGTCATAATGACGACCAACGCAAACATCAGCGCCCCCATAGCGGGATAAATACTCATCAGCCCCCCCATACGCACCAGCGCTGAGAGAACCGCAATCACGAACACGTCAATCATCGACCAGCGGCCAACAAATTCCACGACCTCATAAATCAGATGCATACGCTCGCTGTCTCGCTTACCGTGCCCTTTTGCATCCCAGCAAAGCCAGGCAATGGCAATCATCTTTAAGGTCGGAACCATAATACTGGCGAGGAATATGACGCCTGCTACAGGGTAAGACCCCTCGCTCCACAGCAAAATCACCCCGGCCAGTATGGTCGAGGGCATTCTGTCGCCGAGCAGATCGGTGATCATGATCGGCAAGATATTGGCGGGCAGATAGAGCATGACAGAGGTCACCAGCAGCGCCATGGTCCATTGCAGGCTATTTTTACGCCGGACGTGACCTTTTGTTTCACAGCGCGGGCACACCTCGACATCCGCGGGCAGCACGGCGGTGCAGCACGAGCAGGAGCGAAGCCCCTGACGGATACCCGGTACGCCCACCTTTACCGTCTGCGAGAGCGTAGGCGCCGGGGCAATATCGTCCCAGGCCCAGCGTCGGTCCACGCACTGGAACGCGCGCAGTTGTAGCACGCAGTACAGACACCACGGAATAAAGCTGCTGCCAATCCCCACATCGCCGTAGGCCATCAGCTTCACGAAGCTAACCAGGATACCCGCGAGAAAAATTTCCGCCATCCCCCAGCTTTTCAACTGGAACAGGATCCGCGCGAGTTTGATTTTAAGGACAGTGGGCATCCTGACGCGGTTGACCAGCAGCAGAATGACGACCAGGCAAAAAGCCGGGACGATCTGCACGAAAAGAAGAAAGAAGGTGCCAAGGCTGGCGTAATCTTCCGAGAACATCACGCCTGGTATTTCCAGTAAATCCACCTGGCTGGTCATCCCGCCCACTTTCATATAGATGAAAGGGAAGAGATTGGAGAGCAGTAACATGAATAAGGCTGCCAGCGCATAAGCCGTAGGACGCTGCCTTGGCGCGTCCCACTCGGTCGTCAGCGTAGCGCCGCAGCGCGGGCAGGCAGCCTTATGTCCGTGACCAAGCTCTGGCAACGCCACGAGCATATCGCATTGCGAGCATAATATATGCCGATCGGCATGGTGCTGGTCACACATAGATTATCCCTGTTTATGCGCCGTTTTTCAGAGACTCAAGGTACTCCCAGCGCTCAAATGCCTCTTCCAGCGCCTGTTCAGCCTGGGAGAGTTCAGCCAATACTTTCTGAGTATAGTCGTGAGGCTGCGTAAAGAATGACGCATCAGCGACCTGGATTTGCAGTGCTTCCAGTGCAGCTTCCAGCTCTTCCAGACGCTGCGGCAGCCCTTCCAGCTCGCGCTGCAAGTTATAACTCATTTTAGCAGGAGACTTTTTGACAGTTTCTGCCTTTGCAACAACAGGTTCAGCGACATTTTTGGTCTTCGCCTGTTTTTGCGCCAGCGACTGCGATTGCTGTCCACGCGCGTCATGATAGCCGCCCACATATTGCCCGATGCGCCCTTTGCCTTCGAAGATCCAGCACTCGGTCACGGTGTTATCGACAAACTGACGATCGTGGCTGACCAGCATTACGGTTCCCTGATAACCATCAATCAACTCTTCCAGCAGTTCCAGCGTTTCGACATCCAGATCGTTAGTCGGTTCATCGAGAATCAATAAGTTACTGGGTTTCAGGAACAGACGCGCCAGCAAAAGACGGTTACGTTCTCCCCCGGACAGCGCGCGCACCGGCGTCATAGCGCGTTTCGGGTGGAACAGGAAGTCCTGAAGGTAGCCCAGCACGTGACGCGGCTTGCCATTAACCATGACCTCCTGTTTACCCTCGGCGAGGTTATCCATCACCGTACGGTCTGGATCCAGCTCGGCGCGGTGCTGGTCGAAGTACGCCACTTCCAGTTTGGTACCGCAGTGGATACGACCGCTGTCGGCCTGGAGCTGACCGAGCATCAGTTTCAGCAGTGTGGTTTTACCGCACCCGTTCGGGCCGATCAGCGCAATTTTGTCGCCGCGCTGAACCTGAGCGGAGAAATCGTTCACCAGCACTTTGCCGTCAACCGAATAATTCACGTTCTCCATTTCGAAGACAATCTTGCCCGAGCGGGACGCCTCTCCCACCTGCATTTTGGCGCTACCCATGACTTCGCGGCGTTCGCTACGTTCGCGGCGCATCGCCTTCAGGGCGCGAACGCGGCCTTCGTTACGGGTACGACGCGCTTTAATGCCCTGACGGATCCATACCTCTTCCTGGGCCAGCTTGCGGTCGAACTCGGCATTTTGCAGCTCTTCCACGCGCAGGTTTTCTTCTTTCTCCAGCAGATAGGTATCGTAATCGCCCGGATAGGTCACCAGCTTGCCGCGATCGAGATCGACAATGCGCGTGGCCATGTTGCGGATGAACGAACGGTCGTGGGAGATGAAGATAATGGTACCGTTAAAGGTTTTCAGGAACCCTTCCAGCCAGTCAATCGCTTCGATATCCAGGTGGTTCGTCGGTTCGTCCAGCAGCAGCACCCTGGGCCCGCTCACCAGGGCACGGCCCAGCGCCGCTTTACGCAGCCAGCCGCCGGAGAGCGCCGACAGCTCCATATCCGCTTCCAGGCCAAGCTGGGCCAGCACTTCGTTAATGCGGTTTTCCAGCTGCCACAGACCGTGGTGATCGAGCATCCCCTGCACTTTTGCCAGCTCGTTGAGATTCTTGTCGCTCGGGTCCGTCATCACCAGATGTGAAATCTCGTGGTAACGCTTGAGGTATTCCGCCTGCTCTGAAATCCCTTCCGCCACAAAATCGTACACGCTGCCGGTGACGTTACGCGGCGGATCCTGTTGCAGACGAGAGACGATCAGATCCTGCTCGTAAACAATACGGCCGTCGTCCAGCCCCTGCTCACGGTTGAGGATCTTCATCAGCGTCGATTTACCTGCGCCGTTACGGCCGACCAGACAGACGCGCTCGTTATCTTCGATATGCAGCTCTGCATTATCGAGAAGCGGTGAGTCGCTGAAAGAGAGCCACGCGCCGTGCATACTAATTAAAGACATTTATTTTTCCTTTCAGACCGCGGAGATCAGCCAGCAGTTGTGGATTTGACGGTTACGGGCAAAGTCCTGAGACAGCGTTTTTTGGCTGATTTCTTGTGCTTTCAGTCCCAGTTCGGCCAGGCCGTCGTGATCCATGCGGAATCCGCGCTTGTTATTCGAGAACATAATGGTGCCGCCTTTACGCAGCAGGCGCTTCAGGTCGGTCATCAGGCGCAGGTGATCGCGTTGAACGTCAAAGCTATCCTCCATACGCTTGGAGTTAGAGAAGGTCGGCGGATCGATAAAGATCAGGTCAAACTGCTCGTCGGTATCGCGCAGCCAGCCCAGCACGTCGGCCTGTAACAGGCGATGCTGACGACCGGTTAAGCCGTTAAGACGCAGGTTGCGCTCAGCCCACTCCAGATAAGTCCGGGACATATCTACCGTGGTGGTGCTACGCGCGCCGCCAAGCCCCGCATGAACGCTGGCGCTGCCGGTATAGGAGAACAGGTTCAGGAAGTCTTTGCCCTTGCTCATCTGGCCCAGCATGCGGCGGGCGATACGGTGATCGAGGAACAGGCCGGTATCAAGATAGTCGGTCAGGTTAACCCACAGGCGCGCGTTATATTCGCCCACTTCGAGGAAGTCGCCCTTCTCGCCCATCTTCTGATACTGATTTTTGCCTTTCTGACGCTCACGGGTTTTCAGCACCAGCTTGTTTGGCGAAATGCCAAGTACGGCAATGGTGGCCGCAATCACATCCAGCATACGCTGACGCGCTTTTTGCGCATCGATGGTTTTCGGCGGGGCGTATTCCTGAACCACCACCCAGTCCGCATAGCGGTCAACCGCCACGTTGTACTCCGGCAGGTCAGCGTCGTACAGGCGATAACATTCGATACCTTCCTGCTTCGCCCACTTCTCAAATTTCTTCAGGTTTTTGCGCAGGCGGTTGGCGTAATCTTCCGCCACACCTGACGGTTTGCTGTCCGCCGCTATCTCTGCCAGATGGTAGTTTTTCTGCACGCAATCCAGCGGGCCGTTTTTCGCCTTGAACTGGCGATCGGCACGCAATTGCAGGCAGCTCAGCAGCTCCGGCGAGGCGCTAAACAGGGAGAGGTTCCAGCCGCCGAAATGCGCTTTCATGTTGCGGCCCAGCAGGCTGTGCAGCGCAATCAGCGCCGGCTCGCTGTCCAGACGCTCACCATACGGTGGGTTGCTGATCACCGTACCGTACGGGCCTTTTGGAAGCGGGTTGGTCAGGTTCGCCACGTCTTTCACCTCGAAGGTGACCAGCTCGCCGATACCGGCACGACGGGCGTTGCTGCGCGCGCGTTCAATCACCCGTGCATCGCTGTCCGAACCGTAAAAGTGAGAGGTGTACTCCGCCAGCCCTTTACGGGCGCGGGTCTGCGCATCGTCTTTGACCTCTTTCCAGATGGCCTCATCGTGCTGCGCCCAGCCTTTGAAGCCCCAGTGGCCGCGATGCAGCCCTGGCGCACGGTCGGTGGCCAGCATCGCGGCTTCAATCAGCAGCGTACCGGAACCGCACATCGGATCGAGCAGCGGCGTACCTGGCTGCCATCCGGAGCGCATCACGATAGCGGCAGCCAGCGTTTCTTTGATCGGCGCCATCCCGGTGCGATCGCGATAGCCGCGCAGATGCAGGCCTGCGCCACTCAGATCCAGGGAAATACTGGCCGTATCGCCGTTCAGCCAGACGTTGATACGCAGATCCGGGTTTTCACGGTCAACGTTCGGACGTTCTTTATTACGACGCGTGAAGCAGTCCACAATGGCATCCTTAACGCGCAGGGCACCGTACTGGCTGTTGCGGATTTCATCGTTGACGCCGTTGAAATGCACCGCAAAGGTGGCGTCCGGGGTGAAGATCTCTGTCCAGTCGATCATCTGTACGCCGGTGTAGAGATCAAGATCGCTGTAGACCTTGCACTCTTTCATCGGCAGCATGATGCGCGACGCCAGACGGCTCCACATCAGGCTCTGGTAAATAAGCCGCGTGTCGCCCTCAAAATGGACACCACCCTGAACCACCCGGCACTCTTTCGCGCCCAGGGCTTCCAGTTCAGTTTTTAACAGCTCTTCCAGCCCACGGGCCGTACTGGCAAACAGAGAATTCATATCGTCACTTTTACTCATAGAAAATTGTCGCGCATTATAGCTAATATGGCGTGTATGTCATAAAGTTGAAGGCTTATTTTCTTTAGCGGGAGTGTGCAGTGGCGACGTTATCCAGGCTTTTTATTCATCCGGTGAAATCGATGCGCGGTATCGGCGTGACTCACGCGCTGGCCGATATGAGCGGATTCGCCTTCGATCGTATTTTTATGGTCACCGAGCCTGACGGTACGTTTATCACCGCACGTCAGTTCCCGCAGATGGTTCGCTTTACCCCTTCCCCGCTTCATGACGGGCTGCATTTGACTGCGCCGAACGGTTCAAGCGTCGTGATCCGCTTTGCTGATTTTGCGCCGCTTGATGCGCCAACGGAAGTGTGGGGCAATCATTTTACCGCGCGTATCGCGCCGGATAACATTAACCAGTGGCTGAGCGGCTTTTTCTCCCGTGACGTTCAGCTGCGCTGGGTTGGGCCTGCGCTGACCCGTCGCGTGAAGCGCCACGATGCGGTTCCTCTCTCCTTCGCGGATGGTTTTCCCTTCCTTCTGACCAGCGAGGCCTCGCTGCGTGATTTACAAAACCGTTGCAAAGCCAGCGTGCAGATGGAGCAATTTCGCCCGAATCTGGTGGTGACCGGAGCGAATGCCTGGGATGAAGATACCTGGAAAGTGATCCGAATCGGCAGCGTTATTTTTGATGTCGTGAAGCCGTGCAGCCGCTGTATTTTTACCACCGTCAGCCCGGAGAAAGGTCAGAAACACCCTTCCGGCGAACCGCTGAAAACCTTGCAGTCATTTCGTACCGCGCAGGATAACGGCGATGTCGACTTCGGCCAGAACCTGATCCCCCGCTCCAGCGGCGTGATCCGCGTGGGCGACGAGGTCGAAATTCTCACCCGCGGGCCTGCCAGGGTGTACGGCGCAGGTCAGGAAGAAGAGATGGTTGACGTTGTCACCAACGTCGCTTCCGCGGTGGATATTCACTGGGAAGGCAAAGTTATCCGTGGTAACAATCAGCAGGTGCTACTGGAACAGCTGGAGCAGGCAGGTATCCGCGTACCGTATTCCTGTCGCGCGGGGATTTGCGGATGCTGTCGCATTAAACTGGTCGATGGTGAAGTAAGTGCCCTGAAGAAATCTGCGATTGGCAGTGACGGCACGATCCTGTGCTGTAGCTGTGTCCCGAAAACATCCGTACAGCTGGAAGCTTAAACTGCCTGTTCAAGGCTGAAGGAATCAACGCGCAGCTGTGGCTTCAGCCTGTCATTCATCACTTTGATGGCATCACCTAACTGCATAACTCGCCCGGCAATGGTCACGCCGGGTTGGGCCAGCAAACAGAGCGCAGCGTTTTCACCGGGTTCAACCACCAGCAAATTCACCTCTTCTTCGGTATCGCTCAGATTGACGCTCGCCGCATCGCCGATAGCCGGGGTCCAGCACATGCCGTGGGCGAGAAAATGCCAGCTTTTCGGCATTTGCGGTTTCAGGAAACGGATCGCCACCAGCGCATTTAGTACCAGTTCAGCGCGCTGTTCTTTGGAGAGATCGAACTCACGGCATTTTTCTTCAAAAGAGAAATAGAGTGCAGCGTCGTCAACGCAAAAGCCTGAGGGAGCAAACGCGTCTGGCGTTAACATTCGGCGCGCAAAACGAGAGCGAAACAACATGCCATTGGCTAAGTCGAGCATCATACGGTCATGCTCGTCACAAAAATACCAGCGCCAGTTATCGTCAGGTTTAATTCGCATGTTTCTCTCCCGTCCCCTAAACGTCCTGTACTAAAAATGTCCTGTTTGCCGCTTCGCTTATAACACTAGTAATAAAAGACTATAATGTTTAAATAAGCAACAATGACGGAATATAAAACAACCAGGGCTGGAAATAAAGCCCTGGTTGTCTGATTAAGAGAAAAGATTAGATATGCGTGACGATTTCTTTAATCAGCGGCGGCCCTTTAAAAATAAAGCCGGAATAAATTTGCACCAGCGATGCACCTGCCGCCATCTTCTCACGTGCAGCGATGACAGAGTCAATGCCACCCACGCCAATAATCGGCAGCTGACCTTTTAATTCTGCGGAGAGTGCGCGAATAATTTCGGTGCTTTTTAATTGTACCGGACGGCCACTTAATCCACCCGCTTCGTCACAGTTTTTCATTCCCTGAACGAGAGAGCGATCGAGTGTTGTATTGGTTGCAATCACACCATCAATATTATGGCGAACTAAACTGTCAGCAACCTGGATCAATTCTTCTGCCGAAAGATCCGGGGCGATCTTAACCGCGACCGGAACATATTTATGGTGGATCGCCTGTAGCGCCGTTTGTTTATTTTTAATGGCGCCAAGAAGATCGTCGAGCGCTTCGCCATATTGTAATGAACGCAGCCCTGGGGTGTTAGGCGAAGATATATTCACCGCAATATAACCGGCATAGGCATAGACTTTTTCCATACAAATCAGATAGTCATCTTTACCCTGCTCGACCGGCGTGTCTTTATTTTTGCCAATATTAATACCCAGCACGCCATCAAAATGGGCTTTCTTAACGTTCTCAACCAGATGATCGACGCCAAGGTTATTAAAGCCCATGCGGTTGATCAGCCCCTCGGCTTCAACCAGGCGAAACAGACGTGGCTTGTCATTTCCCGGCTGCGGACGCGGCGTCACCGTCCCGATTTCGATCGAGCCAAAGCCCATCGCACCGAGTGCATCAATGCATTCGCCATTTTTGTCCAGACCGGCCGCCAGGCCCAGTGGATTTTTGAAAGTCAGGCCCATGCACTGAACTGGTTTTTCCGGCACGTTTTGACGCACCAGCGCGGCCAGAGGCGTTCCTGTAATACGGCGTAACTGCTGAAATGTAAATTCATGAGCGCGCTCAGGATCGAGCTGGAAAAGGGCTTTACGAACGAAGGGGTAGTACATGAACTCTCCTGGATTCCCGGTGTGCAAACCGGGAGGGGATTATGTGCGATTCCGCCCGGAAAGGGAATTGACCTGTGGCAAAAAAAGCCACGTAAAACGCAATCGTTTACTTATCGGTTCGCTTCTTATGCATTTTTCTGCATTCATCCTGAGGATAAATCATTTAGTGGAATAACCACGCAATGTCACACTCCTGAAAATTGTTATGAATGTTAGATAAAAGCAAACAATTAGTTATAAGGAGCAACCATGCGCGTCATTACCCTGGCCGGAAGCCCCCGCTTCCCCTCTCGCTCCAGCGCACTGCTGGAATACGCTCGCGAAAAGCTTAATGCTCTGGATGTCGAAGTGTGTCACTGGAATTTGCACAATTTCGCGCCTGAAGATCTGCTCTACGCCCGTTTCGACAGCCCGGCGCTGAAAACTCTGATCGAACAACTTAAGAGTGCTGACGGGCTGGTCGTCGCGACACCGATTTATAAAGCCTCTTTTTCCGGCGCACTGAAAACGCTGCTCGATCTGCTGCCCGAACGCGCGCTGGACGGTAAGGTCGTCCTGCCGCTGGCCACAGGCGGTACGGTAGCTCATTTACTGGCGGTGGATTATGCCCTCAAGCCGGTTCTGAACGCGCTGAAAGCGCAGGAGATCCTGCATGGCGTCTTCGCTGACGACTCACAGGTAATCGACTACCAGCATAAACCCCATTTCACGCCGAATCTGCAAACCCGCCTCGACAGTGCACTCGAAACCTTCTGGCACGCCCTGAACCGTCGGGATCGCCACGCGGCAGCATTTCATCAATCACAAGGAGTGGCGCATGTTTAAAACAGTTACCCGTATCGGGCTGGCAGGTCTGCTGGCAGTGGCGTCGCTGGCTCAGGCGGCGGAGAAAGCGCCGGAGAGCCTGCGTATCGGTTATCAGAAAGGCAGCGTCAGCATGGTGTTGGCGAAAAGCCATGCGTTGCTTGAGAAGCGTTTCCCGGAGACCAAATTCTCATGGGTCGAGTTCCCTGCCGGACCACAGATGCTGGAGGCGCTGAACGTCGGGAGTATTGATTTAGGTAGCACCGGCGATATCCCGCCAATCTTTGCGCAGGCTGCCGGGGCGGATCTGGTTTACGTTGGCGTTGAGCCCGCCAAGCCGAAGGCAGAGGTTATTTTGGTGCCGGAAAACAGCGAGATCAAAAGCGTCGCCGACCTCAAAGGCCATAAGGTTGCTTTCCAGAAAGGTTCAAGCTCACACAACCTGCTGCTGCGCGCGTTGCAGGAGGCCGGCCTTAAATTCACCGATATCCAGCCCGTTTACCTGACGCCTGCCGATGCGCGCGCGGCGTTTCAGCAAAAAAATGTTGATGCCTGGGCTATCTGGGATCCGTACTACTCCGCCGCACTGTTGCAGGGCGGTGTGCGGGTGCTGAAAGACGGCACCACCCTGAAGCAGACCGGTTCGTTCTACCTGGCGGCACGTCCTTACGCTGAGAAAAATGGCGCATTTATTCAGCAGGTGCTGGATACCTTCTCTCAGGCCGATGCGCTGACCCAAAGCCAGCGTCAGCAGAGCATCACGCTGCTGGCAAAAACCATGGGCCTGCCTGAACCGGTGATCGCCACTTATCTTGACCACCGTCCTCCCACCACCATAGCACCGGTTGACGCCCACGTTGCCGCTCTCCAGCAGCAAACGGCAGACCTCTTTTATCAAAACCGCCTGGTTCCAAAGCAGGTGAATATTCGCGAACGCATCTGGCAACCCGCTGGCATTGAAGGAAAAAAATCATGAGTCTGAATCTTTTCTGGTTTTTACCCACCCACGGTGATGGACACTATCTTGGCACAGAAGAAGGCGCCCGCCCGGTCGATCACGGCTATCTACAGCAGATCGCCCAGGCGGCAGACCGCATCGGTTTTACCGGGGTACTGATCCCGACGGGCCGCTCGTGTGAGGATGCGTGGCTGGTTGCCGCGTCAATGATCCCCGTCACCCAGCGTCTGAAATTCCTGGTAGCCTTGCGCCCGAGCGTGGTGTCGCCCACCGTCGCGGCGCGTCAGGCGGCAACGCTGGACAGGCTTTCCAACGGCCGTGCGCTGTTCAACCTGGTGACGGGCAGCGATCCGCAGGAGCTGGCGGGCGATGGCGTCTTTCTCGATCATACCGAGCGCTATGAAGCCTCCGCAGAGTTCACCCGCGTCTGGCGACGTCTGCTGGAAGGGGAAACCGTCACCTTCGAAGGGAAACATATCCACGTTCGCGATGCACAGCTCTACTTCCCGCCGGTACAGCAGCCGCGCCCTCCCCTCTATTTCGGCGGATCGTCGGACGTGGCGCAGGAGCTGGCGGCTGAGCAGGTCGATCTCTATCTGACCTGGGGCGAGCCACCGGAGCTGGTGAAAGAGAAAATTGCTCAGGTACGCGCTAAAGCCGCAGAACATGGCCGTACGGTACGCTTCGGCATTCGCCTGCACGTGATCGTACGCGAAACCAACGACGAGGCCTGGCAAGCCGCCGACCGTCTGATCGCTCATCTGGACGACGACACTATCGCTAAAGCACAGGCGGCGTTTGCCAAAACCGACTCCGTGGGCCAGCATCGGATGGCTTCCCTGCACAACGGCAAGCGTGAAAATCTTGAGATCAGCCCGAACCTGTGGGCCGGGGTAGGTCTGGTGCGCGGCGGCGCCGGCACGGCACTGGTCGGCGACGGTCCAACCGTAGCGGCACGCATTAATGAATACGCGGCGCTGGGGATCGACAGCTTTATCCTGTCTGGCTACCCACATCTGGAGGAGGCGTACAAGGTGGGTGAACTGCTGTTCCCGCATCTGGATGTCGCTATCCCGGAAATTCCGCAGCTACGTCAGCTTCAGTTGCAGGGCGAAGCCGTGGCGAACGCGTTTATCCCGAGAAAAGTCGCGCAAAGCTAAGGAGCCACCATGTCTGCAACCGCACAAAAATGGCTGCTGCGCGCCGCGCCGTGGTTTCTGCCCGTCGGCATTGTCCTCGTCTGGCAACTGGCGTCTTCAACTGGCTGGCTGTCGAGCCGCATTTTGCCCTCTCCGGAGGGCGTTGTGGAAGCGTTCTGGTCGCTAAGCGCCAGCGGTGAGCTGTGGCAACATCTTGCCATCAGCTCCTGGCGCGCGGTAATTGGCTTTTCGATTGGCGGAAGCATCGGCCTGACGCTGGGGCTGATCAGCGGCCTGTCACGCTGGGGTGAGCGGCTACTGGATACCTCCGTTCAGATGCTGCGCAACGTGCCGCATCTGGCGCTTATTCCGCTGGTTATCCTGTGGTTTGGCATTGATGAGAGCGCCAAAATTTTCCTCGTGGCGCTGGGAACGTTATTCCCGATTTATATCAATACCTGGCATGGGATCCGTAATATCGATCGCGGTCTGGTGGAGATGGCCCGCAGCTATGGCCTGTCAGGTTTTGCCCTGTTTACCCATGTGATCCTGCCGGGCGCCCTGCCCTCCATTATGGTTGGGGTGCGTTTTGCGCTCGGCCTGATGTGGCTAACCCTGATCGTGGCGGAAACCATTTCGGCTAACTCCGGCATTGGTTATCTGGCGATGAACGCCCGCGAGTTCCTGCAAACGGACGTGGTGGTGGTTGCCATTATCCTTTATGCCCTGCTCGGCAAACTTGCGGACGTCAGCGCCCAGTGGCTGGAACGTAGCTGGCTGCGCTGGAACCCGGCCTACACCCCTCAGGAGGCGAAAGCATGAATACTGCACGACTGAACCAGGGAACACCGTTACTGCTGAACGGCGTGACCAAACGCTACGGCGACAACACCATTCTGAATGCACTGGATCTGCATATTCCTGCCGGACAGTTTGTGGCCGTTGTCGGCCGCAGCGGTGGCGGCAAGAGTACCCTGCTGCGTCTTTTAGCCGGGCTGGAAGCGCCAAACAGCGGTGACATTCTGGCAGGCACTACGCCGCTGGCCACGATTCAGGATGATACGCGCATGATGTTTCAGGACGCGCGTCTGCTGCCGTGGAAAACGGTGATGGATAACGTCGGGCTGGGCCTGAAGGGCAGCTGGCGGGAGGACGCCCGGCAGGCACTCGCTGCGGTAGGGCTGGAGAATCGCGCGGGAGAGTGGCCTGCGGCCCTGTCGGGTGGACAAAAGCAGCGCGTAGCGCTGGCACGCGCGCTGATTCACCGTCCCGGCCTGTTGCTGCTCGATGAACCGCTCGGCGCGCTTGATGCCCTGACGCGGATCGAGATGCAGGATCTGATTGAAACCCTCTGGCAGACGCACGGCTTTACGGTACTGCTGGTGACGCATGATGTCAGTGAAGCCGTGGCAATGGCAGACAGAGTGCTGTTAATAGAAGAGGGCAAAATTGGTCTGGATCTGACGGTAGATATTCCACGTCCTCGCCGCGTGGGATCGGCCAGACTGGCGGAGCTGGAAGCCGAAGTACTGGATCGGGTGATGAAACGTGGGGAAGCGGAGATTCAGCGGATAAAGGCTAATGCCTGATGCCCTCACCCCGGCCCTCTCCCACAGGGAGAGGGAGAAAACCGATGCCCCGCGACCCCACGTAGGCCCGGTAAGCGTAGCGCCACCGGGCTTTTTTACATCAGGCCAGCGCCTTAGCAATCTTCTCGTACAGATCGCCAGACAGATTTTCCAGCGCTTTCAGCTGCTCAAGCGCGGCGCGCATTTTCGCCTGACGCTGCGCATCGTAACGTTTCAGGCGGATCAGCGGCTCAATCAGACGAGACGCCACCTGCGGGTTACGGCTGTTCAGCTCGGTCAGCATTTCAACCATGAACTGATAACCGCTGCCGTCTTCGGCATGGAACGCGGCCGGGTTGCTGCTGGCGAAGGCACCAATCAGAGAGCGGACGCGGTTCGGGTTGCTCATGGTGAACGAACGGTGCTTCAGCAGGCTGCGTACTTTGCTGAGTACATCGGCTGCCGGGCTGGTGGCCTGAAGGATGAACCACTTGTCCATCACCAGACCATCCTGATGCCACTTGTCGTCGTACTCCTGCATCAGCGCATCGCGGCACGGTAGCTCGGCGGCAACGCTTGCGGCCAGCGCGGCCAGGGCATCCGTCATGTTATCGGCTTCGTGGTACTGCTTGCTGACCAGCGTGTTCGCCAGCTCTGCCTCACCAAACGCCAGATAGCGCAGGCAGGTATTGCGCAGGGAACGTTTACCGATATCCGCATGTTCCACCCGATACGCGTCCAGCTTGTTGGCGTTGTAAATGGCGAGGAACTCATCTGCCAGTTCGGTCGCCAGCGTGCGGGTCAGCGCTTCACGCACGGCGACGATGGCAATCGGGTCGATGATGTCAAACAGCTCGGCGATTTCAGTCGCAGACGGCAGCGTCAAAATTTCAGCCGCCAGCGCCGGGTCAATGTCCTCATCCAGCAGGATGGCACGGAACGCGTCTGCCACATGAACCGGCAGCGTCAGCGGCTGGCCCTGCTGGTAACGGTTGACGTTCAGCTTGATGTAGGTCGCCAGCAGGCTTTGTGCCGCATCCCAGCGCGAGAAATCGTTGCGCGCGTGACGCATCAGGAACGTCAGCTGCTGATCGCTCCACTTATATTCGAGTTTCACCGGCGCGGAGAATTCGCACAGCAGGGCAGGAACAGGCTGGAAATAGACGTTATCGAAGATAAAGGTCTGCTCTGCCTGAGTCACGTTCAGCACGTTATGCACCGGGTGGCCGCCCTTCTGTAACGGGATCACGTTGCCTTCGTTGTCGTACAGCTCAACGCTGAACGGAATGTGCAGCGGATGTTTCTCTTCCTGCTCGGCCGTTGGCGGCGTGCGCTGGCTGATGGTCAGCGTGTACTGCTCGGTTTCCGGGTTGTAGTCGTCTTTGACCGTCACGATCGGCGTACCGGCCTGGCTGTACCAGCGGCGGAAATGAGACAGATCGACGTTAGAGGCGTCTTCCATCGCCTGAACAAAATCGTCGCAGGTGGCCGCACTGCCGTCGTGGCGTTCGAAGTAGAGCTGCATCCCTTTCTGGAAATTCTCTTCGCCCAGCAGGGTGTGGATCATACGGATAATTTCAGCGCCTTTTTCATACACCGTCAGGGTGTAGAAGTTATTCATCTCAATGACTTTATCCGGGCGGATCGGATGGGCCATTGGGCTGGCATCTTCTGCAAATTGCAGACCACGCATGGTGCGCACGTTGTTGATGCGGTTCACCGCCCGCGATCCCAGATCGGAGCTGAACTCCTGATCGCGGAAGACGGTTAAGCCCTCTTTCAGGCTCAGCTGGAACCAGTCGCGACAGGTGACGCGGTTCCCGGTCCAGTTATGGAAATATTCGTGGCCGATAACGCGTTCGATATCGAGGTAATCTTTATCCGTGGCGGTATCGGTACGCGCCAGCACGTATTTAGAGTTAAAGATGTTAAGACCTTTATTCTCCATCGCGCCCATGTTGAAGAAATCGACCGCAACGATCATATAGATGTCGAGGTCATATTCGAGGCCAAAGCGCGTTTCATCCCACTTCATGGAGTTGATGAGGGAGGTCATTGCCCACGGTGCGCGGTCAAGGTTGCCACGGTCCACGAACAGCTCCAGCGCGACTTCACGGCCAGAGCGCGTTTTAAAGGTGTCGCGCAGGACATCGAAATCTCCCGCCACCAGCGCAAACAGATAGCAGGGTTTCGGGAACGGATCCTGCCACTGTACCCAGTGACGGCCATTCTCCAGTTCCCCTTCACCAATCCGGTTGCCGTTGGAAAGCAGGTACGGGTACAGCGTTTTGTCGGCAATAATTTTGGTGGTAAAGCGCGCCAGGACGTCCGGGCGATCCAGATACCAGGTAATGTGGCGGAAACCTTCGGCTTCACACTGGGTACACAGGGCTACGCCTGACTGGTAAAGTCCTTCCAGCGCGGTATTGGCGGCAGGGCTAATTTCATTCACGATGCGCAGGGTAAAGCGTTCCGGCAGGTTGTCGATGACCAGCTGGTTGCCTTCTTCTTTATAGTCTGACCAGGCTTCATCGTTAATATGCAGGGAAACCAGCGTCAGGTCTTCACCATCCAGACGCAGCGGCACGGCTGTCGCGCTCTGGCGCGTCACCTGGCTTACCGCCGTCACCACGGTTTTTGTGGCATCCAGCTCGAAAGTCAGATCGATATCGCTTATCAGGTATTCCGGCGCACGATAGTCGTGGCGGTATTTAGCTTGTGGCTGTTGTGTCATAGAAAACCTTATGCATCGTTTGTCGAGTAACGATTCAATATATTCCTGTTGTGTAAAACGCGCTATGCAGAATGTTCATCTTTTCAGGCACAACGCCCTTTTTAGCTACATTTTTATAACACGGGGCACGAAATGCTCTCGACCATAAAGTGTGCTTATGTTGTGATCGGGGTTCAATAAATCACTAAACAGGGTATACTCCGGAGTTGTTTATTGTACTAAACGCTCCCGTGAGAGGATGCTACAGCGCACCTATGACTCAATTCGCTTCTCCGGTTCTGCATACGTTGCTGGATACCGACGCGTACAAGCTGCATATGCAGCAAGCCGTGTTTCACCACTATCATGATGTCCATGTTGCGGCGGAATTTCGCTGCCGGGGTGACGACTTGCTGGGTATCTACGCAGATTCCATTCGTGAACAGGTCGAGGCCATGCAGCATCTGGCGCTCACCGATGACGAATATCAGTGGCTTTCAGGCCTGCCTTTCTTTAAAGCGGATTATCTGAACTGGCTGCGTGAGTTCCGCTATAACCCGGAACAGGTCACCGTCACCAATGATAACGGCAAGCTGGACATTCGTCTGACCGGCCCGTGGCGCGAGGTGATCATGTGGGAAGTGCCGCTTCTGGCCGTGATCAGCGAGCTGGCCCACCGCTATCGCTCCCCTGAAACCGGTGTGACGCAGGCGGTTGCCGCTCTGGAGAATAAACTCGTTGAGTTTTCCAGACTGACCGAAGGGCTGGATATGTCCCGATTCCGTCTGATGGACTTTGGCACGCGCCGCCGCTTCTCTCGCGAGGTTCAGGAAGCCATTGTCAGACGTCTGCAACAGGAGCCGTGGTTCGTTGGCACCAGTAACTACGATCTGGCACGTCGCCTTGATTTAACGCCGATGGGCACCCAGGCGCACGAATGGTTCCAGGCGCACCAGCAGATCAGCCCTGACCTTGCCAACAGCCAGCGAGCCGCCCTCGCCGCGTGGCTTGAGGAATACCCCGATCGGCTGGGTATTGCCCTTACCGACTGCATTACCATGGACGCGTTCCTGCGCGACTTTGGCCCTGAGTTTGCCGAACGCTACCAGGGTTTGCGCCATGATTCCGGGGACCCGGTTGAATGGGGTGAGAAAGCCATCGCCCATTACGAAAAACTGGGCATCGACCCCATGAGTAAGGTGCTGGTCTTCTCCGATAACCTTGACCTGGCGAAAGCCGTCGACCTTTATCGCCATTTCTCATCGCGGGTGAACCTGAGTTTCGGGATTGGTACGCGGTTAACCTGTGATATTCCTCAGGTGAAACCGCTGAACATCGTCATAAAACTGGTGGAATGTAACGGTAAGCCGGTCGCGAAGCTCTCCGACAGTCCGGGCAAAACCATCTGCCATGACAAAGCGTTTGTCCGCGCATTACGTAAAGCCTTCGATCTGCCTCAGGTTAAAAAAGCCAGCTAACGGCTTCGGGGGAGCCTTCATGGCTCCCCTTCTCTTATTAATTTCTTATTTCTTCTCTTAAGACGGTGAAATTTACTTGTCTGATAGCGGATGGCAGGTAACATAGATATCCCCCCTATAAGGGCGGACAAGTGTTTATTTTTTCCGACTATTAACAGAGAGAATATTATGAGCGTTGTGCCTGTAGCCGACGTACTCCAGGGCCGTGTCGCCGTTGACCAGGAGGTCACCGTGCGCGGATGGGTGCGTACTCGCCGAGATTCTAAAGCTGGCATCTCCTTCCTCGCCGTCTATGACGGTTCCTGCTTTGATCCTGTACAGGCCGTCATTAATAATTCTCTGCCCAATTACAATGATGACGTTCTGCACCTGACAACCGGCTGTTCCGTGATCGTCACCGGTGTTGTGGTGGCCTCTCCGGGCCAGGGTCAGAGCTACGAAATTCAGGCGACCTCGGTGGAAGTGACCGGCTGGGTTGAAGATCCGGACACCTACCCGATGGCTGCGAAGCGTCACAGCATCGAATATCTGCGTGAAGTCGCGCACCTGCGTCCGCGCACCAACCTGATTGGTGCGGTTGCCCGCGTGCGTCATACGCTGGCGCAGGCGCTGCATCGCTTCTTTGACGAGCAAGGTTACTTCTGGGTTTCTACTCCGCTGATCACGGCTTCCGATACCGAAGGCGCAGGTGAAATGTTCCGCGTTTCAACGCTGGATATGGAAAACCTGCCGCGTACGCCGGAAGGTAAAGTCGATTACGACAAAGACTTCTTTGGTAAAGAAGCCTTCCTGACGGTTTCCGGCCAGCTCAACGGTGAAACCTACGCCTGTGCGCTGTCTAAGATCTATACCTTCGGCCCAACCTTCCGTGCGGAAAACTCCAACACCAGCCGTCACCTGGCGGAATTCTGGATGCTGGAGCCGGAAGTGGCCTTTGCCGATCTGAATGACGCGGCAGCCCTGGCAGAAGCGATGCTGAAATACGTGTTTAAAGCCGTTCTCGAAGAGCGCGCAGACGACATGAAATTCTTCGCTGAGCGTGTCGATAACGACGCCATCGCCCGTCTTGAGCGCTTCGTCTCCGCAGACTTCGCGCAGGTGGATTACACCGACGCGGTCGCAATCCTGGAAAAATGCGGTGAGAAATTCGAAAACCCGGTTTACTGGGGCGTGGATCTCTCCTCCGAGCACGAACGTTATCTGGCAGAGAAGCACTTTAAAGCACCGGTTGTGGTGAAAAACTATCCGAAAGACATTAAGGCGTTCTATATGCGCCTTAACGAAGACGGTAAAACCGTTGCCGCGATGGATGTCCTGGCGCCGGGCATTGGTGAGATCATCGGTGGCTCCCAGCGTGAAGAGCGCCTGGATGTGCTGGACGCGCGTATGCAGGAGATGGGCCTTAACCCGGCGGACTACAGCTGGTATCGCGATCTCCGTCGCTACGGCACCGTTCCACACTCCGGCTTTGGCCTGGGCTTCGAACGTCTGATTGCTTACGTAACAGGTGTTCAGAACGTACGTGATGTGATTCCGTTCCCACGCACACCGCGTAACGCAAGTTTCTAACCGACCAAATCATTAATGGCCAGCAAATGCTGGCCATTATTTTATCCTGCAATGTCAGTTTTCGTCAGTCAGAAGTAAGCGTCTTTAAACCACAACCCCGCTATTACCTCTACCTGTTACGTTTTGTTTCCACGAAATATCCTGAGACAAAAAAATAACCCCATTCTTATTGCGCTTAAAACAATTCTTACGCATTAGCATAAAAAACAACCAATTTCACAGCCATCTGGATGGCTTTTGTCGATCATAAGAAAAAATGAGCCGTTTAACTTCTGTTTATACGAAAGGCCTTTAGCTAAATTAAATATAAGGAAATCATATATATAAGAATAAAGCGGATGTTTAATTCGCCAGGCGGCACTGAAATTTGAGGTGCTTCACAAAGTTCCCAAAAATACATATTTAGTTACACATATTTTCTTTTGGTAACTGAATCTTGAAGATTGTAGCACTTTCAGTGTAGCGAAACGGTTCTATGAATGGAAAGATGCCTGTCAGACACATAAAGACACCTAACTCTCATCAATAGTTCCGGAAATATTTATTGACAGAATTTATTGGCGGCAGTGGCGAGTGTCATAAAAAAACCAATGAGGGTAATAAATAATGATGAAGCGCAATATCCTGGCAGTGGTAGTCCCTGCCCTGCTGGTAGCCGGTGCAGCAAACGCTGCTGAAATCTATAACAAAGACGGCAACAAATTAGATCTTTACGGGAAAGCAGTTGGCCTGCATTACTTCTCTGATTACGCGGGCAACGATGGCGACAACACTTACGCGCGTCTGGGCTTCAAAGGTGAAACTCAGATCAACGATCAGCTGACTGGCTACGGTCAGTGGGAATACAACTTCCAGGGTAACAACTCTGAAGGTGGCGATGCACAGAACGGCAACAAAACCCGTCTGGCATTCGCAGGTCTGAAATTTGGTGACGCAGGCTCCTTCGACTACGGTCGTAACTACGGTCTGGTCTATGACGCAATCGGCATCACCGATATGCTGCCTGAGTTCGGCGGCGACACCGGCGCGAGCGATAACTTCTTCGCAGGCCGTACGGGTGGTCTGGCGACTTACCGTAACAGCAACTTCTTCGGCCTGGTTGACGGTCTGAACTTTGGTGTTCAGTACCTGGGCAAAAATGAACGTGATGACGCAGTACGTTCCAACGGTGACGGCTGGGCAACCTCTCTGAGCTATGATTTCGACGGTTTCGGCATTGTGGGTGCTTATGGTGCAGCTGACCGTACCAACAACCAGCAGACGCTGGATTGGGGTAAAGGCGACAAAGCTGAGCAGTGGGCAACCGGCCTGAAATATGACGCGAACAACATCTACCTGGCAGCTATTTATGGCGAAATGCGTAACGCAGCGCGTCTGGGCAGCCGTGGTTTCGCTAACAAGTCTCAGGACTTCTCTGTCGTCGCTCAGTACCAGTTCGATTTCGGTCTGCGTCCATCCATCGCTTACTACAAATCTAAAGCGAAAGACGTAGAAGGTATCGGTGACGAAGACTACATCAACTACATCGACGTTGGTGCGACATACTACTTCAACAAAAACATGTCTACCTATGTTGACTATCAGATCAACCAGCTGAAAGATGACAACAAGCTGGGCATCAACAACGACGACATCGTGGCTCTGGGTCTGGTTTACCAGTTCTAATCAGCACACCTCGTTGTTATATGCTTAATGAACAGGGCTTCGGCCCTGTTTTTTTATTCCTGAGAGAAAATAATAGCGACTTTTGAAAAGCCGCACGCTTTTCGTCGCAAACGGTTGGCATTTTGTAAATCTACCGTTAACCTGATAGCGGATTTCACTTCTGTAATCACAATGGAACTTCGTCATGTTTGAGAACATTACTGCCGCTCCTGCCGACCCAATTCTGGGCCTGGCCGATCTGTTTCGTGCCGACGACCGCCCTGGCAAAATCAACCTGGGTATTGGTGTATATAAAGATGAAACCGGCAAAACTCCGGTACTGACCAGCGTCAAAAAAGCTGAGCAGTATCTGCTGGAAAACGAAACCACCAAAAACTACCTCGGTATTGATGGTATCCCTGAATTTGGTCGCTGCACCCAGGAGCTGCTGTTCGGCAAAGGCAGCACCATTGTGAGCGAAAAACGCGCCCGCACGGCGCAGACCCCAGGCGGTACCGGCGCACTGCGCGTGGCGGCAGATTTCCTGGCGAAAAACACCTCTGTGAAGCGTGTGTGGGTAAGCAATCCAAGCTGGCCGAACCACAAGAGCGTTTTTAATTCTGCGGGTCTGGAAGTGCGTGAATACGCCTACTACGACGCGGCAAACCACGCGCTGGATTTCGACGGTCTACTGGCCAGCCTGAGCGAAGCCCAGGCGGGCGATGTGGTGCTGTTCCACGGCTGCTGCCATAACCCAACCGGTATCGATCCTACGCTTGAGCAGTGGGAACAGCTGGCTAAGCTGTCCGTTGAAAAAGGCTGGCTGCCGCTGTTCGACTTCGCTTACCAGGGCTTTGCCCGTGGTCTGGAAGAAGATGCAGAAGGTCTGCGCGCATTCGCCGCCGTGCATCAGGAGCTGATTGTCGCAAGCTCCTATTCCAAGAACTTTGGTCTGTATAACGAGCGTGTCGGCGCCTGTACGCTGGTGGCTGCTGACGAAGCAACCGTCGATCGCGCATTCAGCCAGATGAAGTCCGTGATCCGCGCTAACTACTCTAACCCACCGGCACACGGTGCGTCTGTGGTCGCGACGATCCTGAGCAACGATGCGCTGCGCGCAATCTGGGAACAAGAGCTGAACGATATGCGTCAGCGCATTCAGCGCATGCGTCTGCTGTTTGTGAACACGCTGGCTGAGAAAGGCGCTGACCGTGACTTCAGCTTCATCATCAAGCAGAACGGCATGTTCTCCTTCAGCGGCCTGACCAAAGAGCAGGTGCTGCGCCTGCGTGAAGAGTTTGGCGTGTATGCCGTTGCCTCTGGCCGCGTGAACGTTGCAGGTATGACGCCTGACAACATGGCGCCGCTGTGCGAAGCCATTGTCGCGGTGCTGTAACCTGCACCCATAAAAAAAGCCTGCATCGCGCAGGCTTTTTTATTTTACCGGGTTTACCAGACAGGCATTTCATCCTGAAGGAACGGGTTATGCAACCGCTCATCGCCCAGCGTCGACATTGGTCCGTGTCCAGGGATAAACGTCACATCATCACCTAACGGCAATAACTTCTGCTTAATCGACTGAATCAGTTGACCGTGATCGCCGCGTGGGAAATCGCTGCGTCCTACGCCCCCTTTGAAAATCACGTCACCGGAAATCAGCAGGCGCGACACGTCATCAAAGAAGACGATATGGCCGGGCGTATGCCCTGGGCAATGCAACACCTGTAAAGTTACATTCCCTACGTTAACGCGATCGCCTTCGTTCAGCCAGCGGTCCGGTGTCAGTGGCTGACAGTCATCCAGACCAAACATGCGGCTTTGGGCAGGTAGCCCCTGAAGCCAGAACTCATCTTCTTTTTCCGGGCCGATAATCGGCACACCGTAGTGTTCAGCCAGTTCTGCCGCTGCACCCACATGGTCGAGATGGCCATGGGTGAGTAAAATCTGCATCAGCGTTACACCGCTGGCAGCGACTTCCTGCTTGATTGTCCCTGCGTCTCCACCGGGATCGACAAGCGCGGCCAGTTTAGTTTGTTCACACCAGATCAATGAACAGTTCTGTGAGAACGCGGTAACCGGAATAATACGATAGTTCATACTGCTCCTGTGTTTCGTTATTACCAGTGCCGAACCGGCCCGGTATCAATATGCACAAAGTTGCTACGTGGGTAGTATCCTACACCACCTGCGCGCATAGATAACGCCGCTTTGCGAATATTGGCTAACGAAACGCCTTCAATATGGAAATCCATCGCCTGCCCTTTAGTGTGATAGCTTTTTTTCGCTACCCCACGGCTGTGGGCGCGCAGTTCATTGTTGGTATCCAGAGAGCGATAGCCAGAAATGAGTTGCACCGGCCTTTTGGTCCCCAGCAGTCCCTGCAAGCGGTAAAGCTGATCGAATAATCCAGGGTCGATGGCTTTGATTTTATTCGCGCGGAAATCACGGAAAAAATGGTTGAGTCTTGCTAATTCATCCTGAATATAGCCTCTGCCATCGAAAAATTCCGCTTTAAGCGTCTCACCAGTATGCAGATTGTTGAGCGTTAAAATACGCGGACGAGGTGTCGAGAGGGTGGCAAATGCTGGCGTCGGAAGGATGGCTGCTGCGCCCAGCGCAACGCCACCTAACGCCAGCAATTTGCGGCGATTAGCGTCAAATTTGTCCATGATAATCAGGTCTACAGGTAAAAGAAATTGTCAATATGCTTAGCGCACGAAGGGCACCATAACTGGCAAAGCCTGCTACGTCAAGGCACCCAACCCCAGTGAATACGCGGCTTGCAGACAGATCGCCTCATATTCACCATAACTTACGACAATCATTTTTACCGAACTACTTCATTTACCTGATTAATTGTTCCGCTTTTGGCAAAATTTGTGCGCCGGATCGCGCTGTCAGATCATAATTGTAAATATCTGTACGATACTGGGTGCGTCCGTCCGCGCCTACAAACGCCGTCAGATAGTAAAGATTGACCGGAATATTGTGGCGAATATTGACGTAACGCGTATCCCCCTGCTTCAGGGCATCTGATATCCGCGCATCGTTCCAGCCTGCATCCTGCAACAGCATATTCGCCAGCTCGGAGGCCTTGTTCACCCGAACACAGCCCGAGCTGAGCGCGCGTGCATCTTTCTGGAACAGATTATGGTTCGGGGTATCATGCAGGTAGATAGCGTCCGAACTTGGCATATTGAATTTGTAACGTCCCAGCGAGTTATGGGCGCCCGGTGCCTGCTGGAAACGGAACGGCAGGTTCGATGGCGTAATCGTTGACCAGTCGACCATCCAGGGATCAATCGCTTCTTTGCTGTTCCAGCCCCGCATCACCGTATAGTTATGTCGCTCCAGATAACCCGGGTCATTCCATACCTTAGGCAGGATATCTTTGCGCGCCAGCGTCGGCGGCACGTTCCACGGCGGGTTAACCACCACGTTATTCAGCGCGCTGCTCATCATTGGCGTTTTACGGTCAGGTCGGCCGACAATCACGCGGGACGCCAGCACTTCGCTACCGTCCTGATAGTAGACCAGGGAGTACGCCGGAATGTTGACCATAATGCCGGTGGATAACGTGCCCGGCAGCAAGCGCAAGCGCTGGATATTCAACGCCAGCACCCCTGCCCGCTGGGCCGGAGAGACGTTCAGCCAGTCGCGAGTAGATGGACCAATCACGCCGTCAGCGCCAAGCCCCTGCCCAGCCTGGAACTGCTTCACTGCGGCGACCAGCTCGCGATCGTAAGCGGCGGGCTTATTGCTCAACGCAACGGCCGTTTTCTCTTTTACCGGCGCCGACGGGCTGACGACCGCATTTTGCGTCTCGTCACCGGGCAGCGCAATTTTAGGGCCGCTGTCGAGAATGCCGGAGCGTTTCATAATTTCGCGGATCGCAGGCACATCGCTGCTCCACTGCCCCGGACGCAGCGTTGTGGTGCCACGCAGCTGAGGCCACGGGCGGGAATCCGCAACCAGCTCAAGAAGCGACTGATGCATCGTGGCATATTGCGGATGGGCAGGCGCAAGGCTTGCGATAAAGCGCGGCAGTTCGCCGTTATCCAGCGACAGCTGCCACTGATTAATGACGGACAGCGCAGGCGTCGCCAGCTTGTACGGTTTACTGCTGTATAACCAGCGGTTGCCGTTCACCGAAATCCCCGCCACAAACTGTAAGTAGCCCATCATGGCATCAGACAGCACCACGTCACGCGCCTGTCCGGTAACGGCAGGGTCGGTCAGGAGCTCAACCCAGGTCGTGAACTGCGGCTGAAAACCTGCAATCGCCACTTCAGCCAGTTGCTGCTGGAAGGCACGTACCGCCTCGCGATTTTCCCACATCGGTTTCATATCGCGCGCAGCGTAAAGCAGCGTGAGCTGGTTAATATAAGCGGGAGTATAGCCCGAGGGCAGGCCGGTCATAAGCTGCTGGCGTAATGATTCAGTATCGATGCCTTCCGGCAGCGGTTTAATGCCGGCCATGATGGCCGTCGCCGGAGACTGATCCAGCGGTTGTGACAGCGACGTCGGCTGCGCGCCCATCGTCGCGGAGCTGTCAGTCGGTACAATTTCAGGCTCATCGGCCTGAGCGGTAAACAGTGGAGCAAACATCACTGTCAGGCACAAACTCAGCGCAGACAGCTGACGACCACGATTTTTCTTAAGCAACATCCCTTGCCCCCTGTTTTTCACGACATGCCCATTATTCTGGAGCTTTCCTTCAGTATAGAAAGGCATACTCGCTGCTGCCTTACCTTATGTAAAGAAGTTTAAAGATAACGCAGCCCTGAACACAAGTTAAGTGAATAAAAAAAGCGGCGCATGAGCGCCGCTATTTGTCGCACCCCGGGTTAAGAGGCGTCAGCCGTGCCCGGTAATGACTCCGGTGGCTGCGGGGCGAAACCACGCAGGCCCACGACGTGTACGTGTTCACTGTTCTGAAACACCTTACGCACCAGCTTATAGGTTGTCCCTTTTTCCGGACTGATGTTTTCCGGCGCCGCGATGATGAGCTGCATATCGAGTCGCTCGCAAAGCTCAAACAGCGTGGCGATGGAGCGGGCGTCGAGACGCGCGGCTTCATCGAGGAACAGCAGACGGCATGGCGAGATGTCTTTGCCGCGCAGACGACGCGCTTCATCTTCCCAGCTCTGCACCACCATCACCAGAATCGACATACCGGTACCGATGGCTTCACCGGTAGAGAGCGCACCGGATTCCGCGCGCAGCCAGCCGTCTGAGCCACGGTTAACCTCAACTTCCATTTCCAGATAGTTGCGGTAGTCCAGCAGCTCCTCGCCGATGGTTTGCGGCGTACGCTGGCCCATGTCAATCTGCGGATTCAGACGCTGATATAGCTTCGCCAGCGCTTCGGAGAAGGTCAGGCGGTTACTGTTGAACAGATCCTGATGCTGTTCGTGCTGTTCAGACAACACGTCCAGCAGCGTGGAGTGCGCCTCACGCACGTTCACGTTCAGCCGCACGCTGTTGACCTGGCCAAACGACACGCTTTGCAGGCCCTGGTTCAGCTGACGGATACGGTTCTGCTCGCGCTGAATGGTTTTACGAATAATATTCGCCACGCTGCGGGAGCTGATTGCCAGCTTCTGCTCGCGGGAGGTCAGCTCCTCCGTCAGTCGGCCCAGCTCGATCTCCATCTGTTCGATCGCTTCCACCGGATCGTCGGTACGGATGATGTCCTGACGAATACGCTCGCGTAAGTGCTGATAAACCGCCACGAAGAACTGAATTTTGCGCTCAGGACGCTTCGGATCTTCGGACATACGCAGCACGTCGCGCAGGTGTTCGTTATCCGCCACCGCCAGACGCAGCGCCCCCAGCGCCTTATCCGACATAGAGCGCAGTTCATCGGCTGACAGGTACGCCAGCTCGCGACGATGCAGACGACGCTCCACGTTGTTATCTTTCACCATGCGCATCACCGCGCACCACCCCGCCTTCGCGGTCACAACCTGTTCACGCATCTCATGATAGTCACGCTCCAGCTTGCGCAGGCGTCGCGTCAGGTTGTCCATCTCTGCTTCACAGAAGGTCAGCGCTTTTTCCAGCTGATTACGACGCGCGCGGTTGTTACTGAGCTGAGCATGCAGCTCATCGCGGCGAATACGCGCCCGCTCTTCTGCACCGCTGTCGGCGCGCACGCCGATGTCCTGCAACTCTTTATGCAGATCGTTTAACAGCTCTTTCTTGGTGTCGAAGGAGCTTTTCAGCGAGGCCATGACCTGGCTGTACTGGCTCAGCTGTGCGGCGTGAGTACGCATCGCTTCACGGGCGCGCGTACGCTCTGCTTCGGCCTGCTCAAGACGCTCGCGCAGCTTTTCATTAAGATCACTGTTCCCGCTCAGCATTTCTGCTGAATCGGAGTAGCCGAAGTGTGCGCGACGTTGCACCACTTCCGTCAGGGCAAACGCCTGCTGACGCGCTTCGCGCTGCACCTGCTGTGACCAGGCGTAATCTTCTTTTAACTGCTCAAACTGTTCCGGGTCGCTCTGGAGAACGGAAACCATCGGCTCCAGTTTTGCCAGCTGATTGCCGTGCTGCTGCACAAAGCGCGCCGCTTCCTGCGCTTCGTCCAGACGTTCCTGAATTTCGTCCACGCGGTCGGCGAGCGTATCGTCCGCCAGCAGGTTCAGGCGCGGCAGGATGCGGTTAAGGGCCGCAACGCCCTCTTTCGCCTGCTCGAACTGCACGCGGCTTTGCTGGTTGTCATTTTCATGGCTGGCAAGCGCACGCTCCAGCTCACCACGGCGGGTGTTGAGCTTGCGGATTTCAGCTTCCGGATCGGGCTCAAAGGCAACGCCCAGGTGGCTGCCGATAAAGCGGCTGAACGCCTGATGCAGACGCTGCGTTTTTTGAACATCAAACGACAGGGTTGCAAAACGTTCAGAAAGCGTTTCGCGCTCAGCGTGCAGGCTTTCAATACGGTTTTCACGCGCGGCGCGGCCAAACAGCGGCAGTTCCGGGAAGCGCGAATAGCGCCACTGGCGATCGGCGATTTTCACCACCACCGCTTTTTCCAGCTCGTCGACGCTGAATACGCTGTCATCAAACGACTGCGGATCCCCTTCGATGAGGTAGAGATCTTCCGGGCAGTCTTCCAGCCCTGCAAGCTGGTCCGAAATCAGCGACAGATCCGGCACCACAATCGCGTTACGGGATGGACCGTACAGCGCGGAGAAGTACGGCGCATCGTCCAGGCCGACATCGTCGTAAATTTCAGACAGCAGCACGCCGCCGAAACGCTCGGCTAAGGCATTCAGGCGCGGATCTTCTGAGCCGCCAGGCTGGCTTAAACGCTCGATCTCTTCATCGACGTCACGCTTGCGCGCACCCACTTCGTCACGCTCAACAATCGCTTCACGCTCGCGCTCCAGCAGCTGTTGCATGTACTCGGTGACGTCCTGGCTGGAGGCAAACTCCTGGCCACACTGTTCGCTGAGCTGGTTCAGGCTGCTTTGTGCAGCCAGCCAGATCGGCGCACGCTGTAAGAGCGTCTTCGAACGCGACTGAAGCTGTTCCAGCTCCTGACGCAGCGTCATGCGCTGTTCGCTGGCGTTCGATACGGTATCCGACAGGGCCGCAATACGCGCTTCCAGCTCCTGGTGCAGGGCCTCAAGCTCGTCGAAATCGTAATTTTTACCCTGACGCTTGCAGAATTCCGCCAGCAGACGCTCGGCTTCCTGCTGTTCACGCAGACGCTGTTCCAGCTCGTTCAGGCGCATGCGCAGCGGCTGCACCTGTTCGGCCAGATGGCGTTGATTGACGCCGTCGCGCAGCAGCTCACGGGCAACGTCCCACGCTTCGTTACGCGCCAGCGGACCGTTGATCGCCACCACCAGCTGGTACGCCTGCTCAAACTGGCTATGCGCCGTTTGCGCCACGCTCATTTTCTGATCGAGAGAAAGCAGTTTCTCAGTGGCTTCCTGCTCTTTGGCCTGGAAGGTATCCAGCCATTCGTCAGCGCTTTCCGGGGTCAGGTCCGGCAGATGGCACAGCTCTTTGGCACGCTGCAACGCCTGCAACGCCTGGTTGTACTGAATCGCACGCGTCTGCTGCACGTCCAGCGCCTGCTGGTAATCAGCAAGCTGGCTTTTCAGTTCATCCACTTCCAGCTCGGCGGCTTCCGCGCGGGCTTCGTTCTCTTCCTGCAATTCGGCAGCTTCGGCCACCACTTCATTTTGCTCTTCAAGACGAATTTGCAGCTCATCCAGATCGGCTTCATAGCGCTCGATTTTTTCCTGCTGACGCAGCGCGGTCTGCACCAGGTTCAGGTGATCGCTGGCCGCCTGGTAATCGGCTTCCAGATCCCCTTCCGCACCGTTGTGCTCGCCCAGTTCGCGCGCCATTTCGACATGCTTATACTGCTCAGCCACCAGCTGTTTGCGGGAGGTAAACAGCTCGCGGCGATACTCCAGCGCCTGGTCGAGATGAATACGGCGCTCGTTGGCGTGGCGCATATAGTCCGCCGCCACGTAGTTGGTGGCTTCGCTGATCAGGTGCTTAAACAGGTCGCGGTCAGACTGTGTGACGCGAATCGCTTCCAGCGTCATGCGGTTTTCACGCAGCGCGGCTTCCATATCCTGGAAGGCCTTACGCACGCCGCTGTTTTCCGGCAGCAGGTAGTCGCGCAGGGAGCGAGTAATGGCGCTGGAGATACCGCCGTACAGGGAGGCTTCAATCAGACGGTAGTATTTACTACGATCTGACGCGCTGCGCAGACGACGGGCTACCACGCCGAGATCGAACATCAGAGAGTGATAGTCGGTAATGGAGTTAAACTGCTTAAACTGCACGCCTTCGATAGCTTCCAGCTTGTCTTTCAGCTCCTGGAGCGTGAGGACGCGCGCCTGACGTTCATTCAGGGTTTCCGTCAGCAGCGCGGTCGGCTGTACGGAGGTTGGTAGTCCCTGGATCGCAAACGGTTTGATATCTACTTTACGGTCGCGGCCAGCAACCTGTTGCAGACGCACGCCTACAACCACGCGCTGATGGCGGGAGTTGATCACGTCCAGCACTGAATAACAGACGCCCGCTTTCAGCTTACCGTGCAGACCTTTATCACGAGAGCCGCTCGTGGCGCCCGCTTCAGTGGTGTTACGGAAGTGCAGCAGGGTCAGGTCAGGGATCAGCGCCGTCACGAAGGCCGCCATGGTGGTGGATTTACCCGCCCCGTTACCGCCGGAGAGCGTTGTCACCAGCTCATCCAGATCGAATGTTCGGGCAAAGAAGCCGTTCCAGTTGATCAGCGTTAGTGAGCGAAATTTACCGCGTTCAATCATTACTCTTCCTCCCCGCTATCCGGCTGATTCTCTTCGTGCTCGTCATTGAGCTGCAAATGGTTTTCCACCGGCATCGCTTCACCGTCACGGATCATGCGCAGCTGCGCTTCACGCGCATCGTCACCCGCACGCACGTCGGCGCCAAAACGGAAGACCGATTCGGTAATACGGAACTTGCTGCTGTCGTGACCCATGAACCAGACCATTCCCAGACGGCGCAGACGGTTCAGGGAAGAGCGAACTTTTTCCTGTAATTTCTGACGGTCCAGATCGGACCCCGTTGAGCGGTTATTCACCAGCTTGAGCAGCTTGCTTTCATCCGCCAGCGACAGCAGCTCATCGTAAAGCTCCTGCTGGGTGAAGATCCCTTCATTCGCCAGACGTTCCGGGCTGAGATAGAGGTAGCAGAGAATTTTGCCGACCATCATATCCAGTTCGGAAAGCACCGAGCGCGGAATAAGCGTGGTAGAGCGCGGACGCAGGTAGAAAAAACCTTCCGGCGCGCGGATCAGCTCAACGTTATAGCGAGCGTAAAACTCTTCCAGGTACTCCTGAAAGTCCATCAAAAAGGCGTGATTATCCAGCTCGTCAAGGCCAATGTGACGACCGGCACGCAGCTGGCTATCCAGCGCCGGAAACAACGGATTCGCCAGCGCCTGTGCCAGCTTAACTGGCATCACGTGTTCAATATTTGTCAATGACATGCGCCTGTACCTTGGCTCCGTAATCGTTAATCGGCTGCCACTTCGGCGGCAGTCCGGTGAAATCGGCTTGTGCGATGCCCAGGCGCACCGCCTGGTCTACAACAATGCGGGCAACATCGAAGTGGCGCGCGCGCGGATACTGCGCCAGATAGTCGCGTACCACGAGGCCAAGATCCAGCGGTGCTTGTCTGGTTTTGTAGACAGCGAGCTGTTCTTCGATCATCGCCGCAAGCTGCTCGCGAATTTCGTTAAATTCTTCGTATTCCAGATCCGGTGGCAGTTCACCGGTGACCTCTTCATCACGCAGCGCCATCTCTTCGTCGCGCATATCCAGCAGACGATCGGCGTTGGCGTAGGTCAGCGCCCACGGCGCATCGAAGTAGGTCTGTACCGACTGGCGCAGACGTTGAGCAAAGACGCGATTCTTATCCATATCGATGGCGGTACGGATAAATTTATGCACGTGGCGGTCGTAACCGATCCACAGGTCGATCGACTGCTGGCCCCAGCTGATAATGCGGTCAAGCTTGCTCTGCAAATCAAACACCAGACGGTCGATAAAATGCAGATCGTCGTGCGCCATCGTCGCGTCCTGAATGCGTAGCAGATTGGCCTGTAGCTTATCTCCCGCCGCCTCCAGCGTATCCTGCAACTCACGCAGCGTACCCGACGTTTCTGACAGCAAGAGTTCACAGCTGGAGATGGCCGCACGCCAGTCTTTATTAAGCAGTTGAGCGATATCGTCTTTCACCTGCTGCTGCTGTTCGTCCATCAGACGTTGAGTCAGATCGATACTGTCGAAAATCTCGGCGACCGAATATTTCAGCGGCGCGTAAACGTTGCGATGCCAGTGGAATTCGTCACCGTTTTCATCAGCCGCGTCGGCGGCACGCTTCAGCTCACCTGCAACAATAGAGAGCTGCATGGAGAGACGCAGCGTGGAAAATTCGCGCTGGCGGATGTAATAGTCGGTAATGCCAATGCCCAGTGGCGTAAGACGATAGATGGCGTTTCCTTCCGCCTGCTCGCTGGTAAAGCGGTTCAGCAGACGTTGACGCACCATATCATTGATTGCGTTGTTGGCACGCACGCTAATGGTTTCGCTGGTTTGCTCAAACGCATCACTGACGTGGCGGAACGCATCCACCAGTTCGCCTTCACTCATTTCGCCATCCAGGCGTTCGCCGTTTAGCGTCGCAACCGCCAGCAGGAATGAGAGTCTGTCTACCGGCAGCGAGATGGAGAAATCGTTTTTCCTGGCCCAGGCAACCAGTTCGGGGACTGTCTGGGAAAATTCACTCATAGATTATCCTTGCATCTGCGGCTTGCGCGCGGTGACGTGTATATAGCGGCCAAGGCTCAGATAAGGCTCCTGGCGGCAGTACCGCGTCTCTATTTCTGTTAAGGCGTCTAAACAGTCATCCTGTTTTTGTTTATCACGCAGATAATCATGAAACACCCTCACGCCGGTTTTGCCGGTAATTTCCCAACCGATCTCCTCCAGCCAGCCATAGACCTGCTGCGGTTCACGGGGGAAATCCGGTGAAAGCGTGCGTCGTTTCTTTTTATACATGCCCTGCTGTACATAGCCAAAATTGCCGACCAGCACGTTTCGCATTAGCAGGCCGTTGGCATTGTAAAACATCAGCGATAACGCACCGCCCGGGCGCAACATCGACCACAGCGTTTTTAACATCGCTTGTGGTTCGGCGATCCATTCGAGCACAGCATGAAACAATATCAGATCAACCTGCGTTTCCAAATGCTGCGGAATGTCCTGAGCGGCGCAATGTATAAAATGCATGTTGTCGCTCACACCTTTCTCTTCTGCCGCTCGCCCTGCACGCGCAACCATCTCGGCAGAAAGATCGCAAAGCGTGACGTGATGTCCCCGCTGCGCCATCAGAATTGCAGTCTGACCTTCCCCACCGCCGGCATCCAGCACGCGCAACGGTCGGTCACCGAATTCAGCCAGCAGCTTGTCCAGATCCTGCCAGAGGATCGTCTGACGAAGCTGACCTTTGGTGGTGCCATAAATGTTGCGCGAAAACTTTTCCGCGATGTCATCAAAATTGCGATCCCGCATTGGGAGGGTTCCACTCACTGCAAAACCGCTATTTTGTCACACCCGCGCGGAGAATGAACCACTCTGGTGTAATATCACCGACAATCGCCTGCTGTATGGTTAAAAAAGGAACCAAAAAGGATGCTTTTTACCCTAAAAAAATATATCGGAGGCATGATGCTTCCCCTTCCCCTGCTGTTGCTTCTCATCGCGCTGGGGCTGGCATTGATATGGTTTAGCCGCTTTCAGAAAAGCGGTAAATCCCTCGTTACCGTGGGCTGGCTGGCGCTGCTGTTACTCAGCCTGCAACCGGTCGCTGACGGTTTATTACGTCCGATTGAAAACACCTACCCGACATGGCAGGGAAATCAGAAGGTGGGCTATATCGTCGTGCTGGGCGGCGGGTATACCTGGGATCCGAACTGGGCGCCCAGCTCGAACCTGATCAACAACAGCCTGCCGCGCCTGAACGAGGGGATCCGCCTGTGGCTGGCCAATCCTGGATCGAAGATGATCTTCACGGGCGCTGCGGCAAAAACCAACCCGGTCAGTACCGCTGAAGCAGGAGCAAGAGTGGCTGAATCGCTTGGCGTACCGCGTTCCGCCATCATCACGCTGGATAGCCCAAAAGATACCGAAGAAGAGGCGGCGGCGGTGAAACAGGCCATCGGTGATGTACCGTTCCTGCTGGTGACCTCTGCTTCACACCTGCCGCGCGCAATGATTTTCTTTGAGAAGCAGGGCCTGCATCCGCTTCCTGCTCCGGCAAACCAGATGGCTATTGACGCCCCGCTCAATCCGTGGGAACGGATAATCCCGTCCCCGGTATGGCTGATGCACAGCGATCGCGTCGGCTACGAGACGCTTGGCCGCCTCTGGCAGTGGCTCAAAGGTTCGTCAGGCAAGCCAGGGCAGGAGTGATTTTGCGGCCAGATCGAAACTGGCGCGATTAAAGCGCCCGGTGTTGACCAGCTGCGCCACCTCATCCCAGAGAAGATAGAGCCAGCGTCGCCAGAGAAAGGCCTCCGCAACGGGGGCGCGCTGAAGATAGTGCCAGAGCAAATCTTCCGCCGCCCCGCCCTCGCTCAGCCTGAACAGTTCGTACTCGCGCGGCGCCCAGAGCATGATCCCCGGCCCGACCATCGCCAGCAGCTGGTCGCTGCGCGAGTCTTTAAGCATACTGCGCAGCGTGAAATTGCCGTGAACCAGCACGCAGTTGTCGTTAAAGCCCTCAAACAGCGTCGGCAGACACTCCCGGGTGCGGAATAAAATACGTTTGTCCTGCATCGTTAAACCGGTGTTGTTGAACTGGTTCAGCGTGCCCCACAGCACTTCAACACGCTGGCGATACCACAGCGGCCACAGGTTTTCCTGCGTGCTGTCCACCGCGCCAACAAGACCCCGGCTGTCCTGCCGATGCCAGGCAAGCAGAGCCTCGACAATCTGATCTTTCAGCTGTTCCCAGCGCTCCGGTGTACGCGTCGGGGCTTCAACAGAAACCCCGCGTAAACGCTCGATAAGCAGAACATCCGGGCCGGGATGCTCCTCATGGGTCATCACGCCGTAGACCGTCGGCATGCGGACAGTCCCTTCCCGCGCCAGCATCGACATTTTCCAGGCCAGCTGTCTGGCGACGCCCGGCGAGGTAAAACTTCTGGCCATCAGCGGCATGGGGTTTCCCTGACTGTCGTACAACGACCAGAGTGCGGTGTCGGCCTTTTCATTCACGCATTCCACCCGGCTTAGCTTTTCGCCAAGGAGATGGCTGAGTTCAGCACGCAGCTGTTCCATATGAGATTACCCCCATTAAGACTACTGCTTTTATAATGAGCGCGCGAAACCCGGATGTCACCCGGTAGAGATCAATAATGAAAAAGAAAAGGAAAATAGCCAGGCGGGAGAGCATCCCCCCAGACGAGGGGATGCCAGCGAATTAACGCATTTCGACGCGTACGCGCTCGAGATCTTCAGGGGTATCCACGCCGGTGCCTGGGATTTCCTGGGCAACCGCAACGTGAATTTTCTCGCCGTACCACAGCACGCGAAGCTGTTCGAGCATTTCAATATGCTCCAGCGGGCTTGGTGCCCAGACGACGTAGCGACGAATAAAGCCGGCGCGGTAGCCGTAAATACCGATGTGGCGCAGGAAGGTTTCGCCGATTGTCTCTTTCGATTGCGCGAAACGATCGCGATCCCACGGAATGGTGGCGCGGGAGAAATAGAGCGCGTAGCCCTCTGCGTCCATGACCACTTTCACCGCATTCGGATTGAACGCCTCTTCAGCGTGGTGAATCGGCACCGCGAGGGTCGCCATCCCGACCTGACGCTGAGCCAGGTTGTCGGCCACCTGACGGATAATCGCCGCCGGGATCATCGGCTCATCGCCCTGCACGTTCACAATCACCGTCTCGTCGCTGAAACCGCATTTTTCGACGACTTCCGCCAGGCGCTCGGTGCCTGACTGATGATCGGCACGGGTCATGCACACTTCCCCACCCGCGGCCTCAACCGCGCGCGCAACATCCGGGTGATCGGTGGCGACGATGACGCGTCCGGCGCCCGATTCGCGTGCCCGTTCAAGGACATGCACAATCATCGGTTTGCCATTGATATCCACCAGCGGTTTACCTGGCAGGCGCGTTGAAGCATAACGCGCAGGGATAATGACAACAAAACTCATGGTTTGATCTCTTCTGCCACCAGGGAACGGGCTTCATTTTCCAGCAGGACCGGAATACCGTCACGCAGCGGGAACGCCAGGCTGTCCAGTTTGCAAATCAGCTCTTGTTTATCCTGGCTGTAATACAGTTTGCCGTTGCACACCGGGCAGGCAATAATTTCAAGTAAACGGTGATCCATAGTTCCTCCGTATGGGTAATCGCTAAAGCTTATCACATTCCCTTTTCAGGGAGTGCCTGTTTCCCAGCCACCTCGACAGGTCGTAAACAGCCCCGCAGGCACGCGACCGAGTACAATTTCATGCGCCCCCTGCCAGCGGGCAAATTCACTGAGCGCAGTCGTTAACCCTTTTTCCAGGCCAGCCGTCACCTTTATGCCCTCTTCAAGCCAGAGCGCGATAATTTCAAGCATGCCGGTTTTACGGTGCATTTTAGCGTCCATGCGCCCGACTAGCTGGCCTTTGTGCAGCAGCGGCAAAACAAAATAACCATACTGCCGCCTGGGCGCCGGAGTGTAGCATTCCAGACGGTAGCTGAAATTAAACAACTGCCCGGCCCGCTTTCTGTCCCAGACAACGGGGTCGAACGGCGACAGCACGGCACTGTGGGTCGCCTGGAGTTTGCCCTCCTGCGCCTGCGCCAGCAGAGGGAACAAATCCGCATGCAACCACATTTCACCTAACGACTCTACCGAGACCGGCATGACGCGCTGTTCGCGCTGCCACGATTCCAGCAGTGGTTTTAGCTGCGGCTGACGCAGACGATAATAATCCGCCAGCCACTGTGGACGGAAGATGCCAAGGCTGCGGGCGCTATTCCCGAGCATGATGGCTTCGGCAGCGTCCTGAGACAGCAGGTCACGCGTATCGTCCCAGTGAGGCATAACGCGGTGTGTGAGGTCATAGACGCGCTGAAAGTTGCGACGCTCGACCACCATCACTTTGCCCGACGTAAACAGCCCTTCAAGATGGCGTTTGTGCGGTTTCCACTCCCACCATCCGCTTGCGCCTTTTCGCGGGTGTTCAAAATCCGCGGAGCGTACCGGCCCGTTTTCCTGAATATGGGCAATCAGTTGCTCTATTTCATCCGCGTGTTCCACCATCCACTCCTGACGGTATTTCCAGCCCATTTTGTCCGGGGCGAGCATGCGGTGACGCACCAGTGCAAAATCGCTGCGCGGGAGAAAACAGGCTTCGTGCGCCCAGTATTCCATCAGTTCGCCCTGACTTAGCGCATTATCCAGCCACTGCGGAGGATAGTTTCCCAGGCGGCTAAACAGGACCAGATACGGGCTACGCGCCACGATGTTAATGGTGTCGATTTGCAGCAACGACATGCGTTGCACGGTAGAGAGGATATCCGCTGGCTGCGCGCGGCGACGGGGCTTTTTCAGAAGCCCCTGGGCGGCAAGATGCAAGTTTCGTGCGGCTGCAAGTGAGAGTTGCGGTAGAGACATGCGTTTTCCTGTCAGTCAAAGCGCCACCGGAACCGCGTAGAAGTTACTGCACTAACGCGAGCAGTTCCTTGAGCAAATGTTCCGGCTGTTCGCCGCTGAGTTCAGCGTCAACCGGCAGATACCACCAGTTTTCTTTCGCAAAGGCCCGGCATTTTACCGCGTCTTTTTCCGTCATGATCAGCGTCTGTCCCGGCGTTGCCAGCCTTTCAACCTCTTCGGCAACTAACGCCTGGTGATCGGCGAGCGGCACCCGTTTATCAAGCTTTGCGCCGCACTGCTCCAGCGTTGCGAAGAAACGCGGCGGATGACCTATACCGGCCATCGCAACCAGATGTTCCAGTTGCGCGACGTCTTTACGCACGCCGGTCAACATATTCACGGCCTGTCCGGGACGAAGATGCATCGGGATTTCGCCCGCTCTGGCTTCACCACCGTTTACAATCACAGCATCGACGCTCTTCAGGCGCGACGCACGCTCACGCATTGGACCGGCTGGCAGCCACCAGCCGTTGCCAAAACGCCGCACGCCGTCAATGACCACGATCTCTTTGTCACGCGCCAGCGCGTAATGCTGCAAACCATCATCGGTAATAACGATTTGTACGTCATGCTCCGCAAGCAGTGCCTTTACGGCATCACTGCGCACCGGCGATACCGCAACCGGCGCGCCTGTACGCTGGTAAATCAGTACCGGCTCATCGCCGGCTTCAGCGGTTGTCGTAGCTGGGCTCAGCACCAGTGGATACTGCGCCGCTTTACCACCGTAACCGCGTGAGACAACTCCCGGGCGGATACCGCGCCTCTGGAGCTGTTCTACCAGCCAGATCACCACCGGGGTTTTGCCGTTTCCACCCGCCGTCAGGTTGCCGACCACCACCACCGGTACCGGTGCGCGCCAGGCGCGCTTGATCCCGAGGCGATAAAGCAGACGAATAGCACCGCTCACCAGGCCATACAGCCAGGAGAGCGGGAGAAGCAGCACCCACAGAGGGGATTCCCCCGACCAGATGCGTGCAATCATTGACCGAACTGCATTTTATGAAGCTGCGCGTAAACACCACGCTGTTCCAGCAGGTCCGCATGGCTGCCGCGTTCAACGATCACGCCATCTTCCACCACCACGATTTCGTCAGCCTGTTCGATGGTCGACAGACGGTGCGCAATAACCAGCGAGGTACGGTTTTTCTGTAATTCATCCAGAGCCGACTGGATAGCGCGTTCAGATTCCGTATCCAGTGCGGACGTTGCTTCATCGAGGATCAGAATCGGGCTGTTGCGCAGCAGCGCACGGGCAATCGCGATACGCTGACGCTGACCACCTGAGAGCAGCACCCCGTTTTCGCCAATGATCGTATCCAGACCGTTATCCATTTTGTTAATGAAGTCCATCGCATAGGCCATACGCGCCGCATTCTCAATCTCTTCACGGCTGTACTCTTCGGTACGGGCATACGCAATGTTGTTCGCCACTGTATCGTTGAACAGATGCACGTTCTGCGAGACCAGCGCGACCTGGTTACGCAGCGACTGGAGGGTATATTCCCGCAGGTCGTGACCATCAAGCAGGATCTCGCCCTGGTCGATATCGTAGAAACGGGTAATCAGGCTGGCAATGGTCGACTTGCCCGAACCGGAACGACCGACCAGCGCAACGGTTTTACCCGCCGGGATGGACAGGCTGATATCACGCAGCGCCGGCACTTCGCGGCCTGGATAGGTAAAGGTGACGTTACGGAATTCCAGGTCGCCTTTAGCGCGCTCGATCACGCGTGTACCTTCATCTTTTTCCTGTTCGGAATCGAGGATGCTGAACAGCGTCTGACAGGCTGCCATCCCGCGCTGGAACTGGGCGTTGACGTTAGTCAGCGATTTCAGCGGACGCATCAGCGCAATCATGGATGAGAACACCACCGTAATGGTACCCGCAGTCAGGGTTTCCATGACGCTCGGGAAACTGGCGGCATACAGGACGAAGGCCAGGGCCAGAGAGGCAATCAGCTGAATGATCGGATCGGAAATCGACGAGGCCGATACCATTTTCATTCCTTGCAGGCGCATTCTGTTGCTGACCTTGTCAAAGCGTTTGGTTTCGACTTCCTGACCGCCGAAAATCAACACTTCCTTATGGCCTTTCAGCATCTGCTCGGCGCTGGTAGTCACCTGCCCCATCGTATTCTGCATATTTTTACTGATGTTGCGAAAACGCTTTGATACCACGCGGATCGCGATGGAGACAATCGGCGCCAGCACAATAAGGATCAGCGACAGTTGCCAGCTGTAATAGAACATCATCGCGAACAGGCCGATGATGGATGCGCCTTCACGCACAACGGTAATCAGTGCGCTGGAAGAGGACGACGCCACCTGCTCTGAATCGTAGGTAATACGCGACAGCAGGGTGCCGGTTGACTGTTTGTCAAAGAATGAGACCGGCATCCCCATCATATGACTGAATAATCGACGGCGCATGGTCATCACCACTTTACCGGATACCCAGGAGATGCAGTAGCTGGATACATAGCTGGAGATTCCGCGTAAGATCATCAGCCCAATAACCACCAGCGGCATCCATAGCAGCACTGAACGATCCGTTTTACCGAAACCGTCATCCAGTAACGGTTTGAGAAGCGATAACATAAACGTATCGCTGGCTGCGTTGAGGATTAACGCTACGCCCGCCACGATCAAGCCTGTTTTGAAAGGAGCAATCATCGGCCAGAGCCGGCGGAACGTTTGCCACGTGGAGAGATCTTTGTCGTTATGCATTCAAAAAACCAGCATTTGTTGAAATAGCCGCATATTCTACCCGTTATCTACGGGCGCGCCAAACCACTGATGATACCAACGCGGTAAATAGTGTTCGCGTAAGCGACGAATTTGCCGACTATGGTGCGAAAAGGTCACAGATATCTGCCCGGAATGCGGGGTATCAAGCCAGAGATATCCCTCCGTTCGATAGCGCCGGACCACTTTAATAGAAGGGAAACGCCACGCGTTATAGCGAGCCATCGAGGCCAACGAAACCTGCCCCTCTACGCGCTGTAGCAACGGTGTTGAAGATGACGTGTTACTTCCATGATGCGGCACCTGGATCAGTGTAGACGCAAGCTGACGCCAGCGATGGCTTAGCATTGCCAGTTCTGCCTGCGCTTCAATGTCTCCGGTCAGTAACACGCTCTGTTCGCCGTCATCGATTTTTACCACACAGGAGCGGTTGTTACCTTTCGCCGAGGTGTTTTCGGGTGGCCAGTGCACGGAGAACGTTAAACCCTGCCACTGCCATCGCTGTCCTCGAAAGCACGGAAGATGTCCGGACCAGGATAAGGGGCTCCTGATCCACATTGCGGGCCAGGCAGCTTTTAGCGATGCCAGTCCCCCCGCGTGGTCGAGATGTTCATGGCTCAGGATCGCCCCTTCCGGTTTCAGATGATGCCAGCGTAGCCAGGGGATAATCAGCTGCTGCGCACTGTCCCCACCGGGCCATGCCAGCCCGGTGTCATACAGAATGGCCTTCCCGTGACGCTCAATGACCATCGCCATCCCCTGCCCTACATCCAGCATATGCAGGGACCAGCTGTCTGTTTTAACCCTGTGCCAGAGGGGAAAGGCCAGCACCACGCTGCCTGCCAGACAGACTGCGGGTGCTGCGCTGAAGGCCCTGAATCGCCAGCCAATGACCAGCAGCCACGGCAGTAACGTCAGGTATTGCCAGCGTTCATCAACGTCCTGCCAGCCATTCGGTAAACGCATCAATAGCCAGAAAAGCCCTGCCAGAGATTTATCAGTAGCCAGCCAGACAATACTTTCCAGCGCAGCGACCGGAAACAGATGCAGAAACATGCCGAGCAGGATCAGCGGAACTGAGATAAACGTGACCAGAGGAACGGCAAACAGGTTCGCCACCAGCGAGGAGAGGCTGAAACCATGGAAAATCAGGACCTGAAGCGGCAACAGAAGCAGCAGCATTCCAACCTGCAAATACACTAGCGTCGCCAGCGGCCGCAGGCACCGGCCACGTTGCCAGTGCGGGAGAGGCAACCACTGATACCAAAAAATAAGCGCGGCGACCGCAAACGCTGACAACGCCAGGCTTTGTGACAGTACCGCCAGTGGGTCGAAAATCAGGATCGCCGCCACGCAGGTAAGCCATACCTGCCAGGGCGACCACTGGCGACCACTCATTTTTAATGCAGCCAGTACCACAAGCGCGATAACCGTGCGCAGCGCGGGCGGCTGCAAGCCCGTTAGCCATGCGTAAAACGCGGCAAAAATCAGCCCTGCCAGCAAGGGGATTTGCCAGATAATCCAGCGGCCCGGCAGGAAGAACTGAATGCCCCGCGCCAGAAACCAGATGACAGAAGCGGCCAGCGCAATATGTAATCCCGAGATTGCCATCAGATGCATCGTTCCGGTATCACGCATCAGGATTTTTATCTCCCGCGAGACCGACAGCCGCTCTCCCATCCCCAGCCCCAGGATCACGGATCCCCACTGATATGCTGAAAGAGTATTCTGTAGTGATGTCAGGTATTGCGCACGCAGACTACAGCCTTCGTCAACGAGCGCCGCATGGGTAAACCGTCCACTCAGCGTCTGGTGTCGGGCAAAGGCATTTTTCTGTGAATCATAGCCGCCATCGTTGAGTTCTCCGTGTACCGCCCTGAACCGCAGGGTCATTGCCCAGCGTTGACCCACGCAGACGTTTTGCGGCAGATAGTTGCCATACAGCGCCACGCCCATGGCAGCCCACACGCGTTCTCCATTGAGGCTGACAATCCTTCCCTGATGCATCGTTGCGCCGTCCGTTGCGGTAATGACCACCTCGGCCTGCTGCGGTGCTTGCGTTAAATAGTTCATCGGCCACACGCTTTCCTGAGCGGCCAGGATCCCCCAGCACATAAAAAGCAATGCGAGTCCTGAAAACCTGAGCCATTTTCTCTGCTGTACGGATAACGCAATTCCTGCGGCAATCAGCAACCAGACAAGATGCAAATCTGGCAAAACGGGTAACCAATAGAGCGGGATTATGGCCAGAATGGCGCACATACTGATAACGTGGATCCCCATCTTCACCTCCATGTTTCAGGCGATTATGCGGCGGGACTGATGCATCGTCAGACAGAAAAAACGTGATTTACAGCGGGCGCTGCAACCTTTTTAAGCGTTTACAGCAAGTAGAAAATTTAAATGCGGCGCGTATTCAGAAATGCAGGGGCGGGATACAAAAAAAGCACCCTAAGGTGCTTTCTTTAAACTCAGTTTAACCCTGATGATTAAACTCAGTTACCGTAAATATTGGCGCGATCGCGCAGTTCTTTACCCGGCTTAAAGTGCGGAACATACTTTCCTTCCAGCTCCACTTTATCGCCAGTCTTCGGGTTACGCCCGGTACGTGGTGCACGATAGTGCAGAGAAAAACTACCGAAACCGCGGATTTCAATGCGCTCGCCCTGGGCAAGAGTGGTAGCCATATGCTCCAGCATCTCTTTAACGGCATCTTCCACAGCCTTGGCAGGGATATGCGGTTGCTGACTGGCAAGTCTTTCAATCAATTCTGACTTGGTCATGATTCCTCCGGTTCCTTTCAAACCCATTAGCTGAACAGCTTATTAAACAAGGGCGGCCGTAGCCGCCCTTTGTTATTGATTACAGGACGAATCCTGCAATCTGTCAAGTCTGCTCTCCATCCTTCGCGCTGTAAATGCGTTACAGCTCAAATGATGGTGCGAACCTGAACTTACTCGCCTTTAGCTGCTTTGAAAGCTTCAGCCATTGCGTTGTTAGAGAAGTTTGCATCTTCCTGTTTGTTCACAGTTGCGATTGCATCTTTCTCATCAGCTTCGTCTTTAGCACGAACAGACAGGCTGATTGCACGGTTCTTACGGTCAACACCGGTGAACTTAGCTTCAACGTCGTCACCAACGCTCAGAACCAGAGTTGCATCTTCAACGCGGTCACGTGAAGCTTCGGAAGCGCGCAGGTAACCTTCAACGCCGTCAGCCAGTTCTACGGTTGCGCCTTTAGCGTCAACAGCAGTCACTTTACCGTTTACGATTGCGCCTTTCTTGTTCAGTGCAACCCAGTTGTTGAACGGATCTTCTGCGAGCTGTTTAACGCCCAGGGAGATACGCTCACGCTCTGCGTCAACTTGCAGAACAACTGCTGCGATTTCGTCGCCTTTTTTGTATTCACGAACTGCTTCTTCGCCTGCAACGTTCCAGGAGATGTCAGACAGGTGAACCAGGCCATCGATGCCGCCGTCCAGGCCGATGAAGATACCGAAGTCAGTGATAGACTTGATTTTACCTTCAACACGGTCGCCCTTGTTGTGGGTTTCCGCGAACTGCTGCCATGGGTTGTTTTTGCACTGCTTCAGGCCCAGGGAGATACGACGACGTTCTTCGTCGATATCCAGAACCATCACTTCCACTACATCACCAACGTTAACAACTTTGGATGGGTGGATGTTTTTGTTGGTCCAGTCCATTTCGGAAACGTGCACCAGACCTTCAACGCCTTCTTCGATTTCAACGAAGCAGCCGTAGTCAGTCAGGTTGGTAACGCGACCAGTCAGTTTAGTACCTTCTGGGTAACGCTTAGCGATAGCTACCCATGGATCTTCGCCCAGCTGTTTCAGGCCGAGGGATACACGAGTACGCTCGCGGTCGAACTTCAGCACTTTAACAGTGATTTCGTCGCCCACGTTCACGATTTCGCTTGGGTGCTTAACGCGTTTCCACGCCATGTCGGTGATGTGCAGCAGGCCATCAACGCCGCCCAGGTCAACGAATGCGCCGTAGTCAGTGAGGTTCTTAACGATACCTTTGACTTCCATGCCTTCCTGCAGGTTTTCCAGCAGCTGATCGCGTTCTGCGCTGTTTTCGGATTCGATAACGGCACGACGGGAAACAACAACGTTGTTACGCTTCTGGTCCAGCTTGATTACTTTGAACTCAAGCTCTTTGCCTTCGAGGTGCAGGGTGTCACGGACTGGACGAACGTCTACCAGAGAACCTGGCAGGAACGCACGAATACCATTCAGCTCAACAGTGAAGCCACCTTTAACTTTGCCGTTGATAACACCGACCACAGTTTCAGCTTCTTCGTAAGCTTTTTCCAGCGTGATCCATGCTTCGTGACGTTTAGCTTTCTCACGAGACAGCAGGGTTTCGCCGAAGCCGTCTTCTACTGCGTCCAGAGCAACGTCAACTTCGTCACCAACCTGGATTTCCAGCTCGCCCTGGGCGTTTTTGAACTGCTCAGCCGGGATGGCAGACTCAGATTTCAGACCGGCGTCAACCAGTACAACGTCTTTGTCGATAGCAACAACAACGCCACGAACGATGGAACCCGGACGGGTTTCGATTTCTTTTAAGGATTCTTCAAACAGTTGAGCAAAAGATTCAGTCATGTTTAATCTTCAGGTTAATATTAACGTCCACCTGGCTCCGTGCCGGATGGGGTTGTTTCACATACCCGCCGTCAATCCATTGCAGCGGGGGTACTGCTAAATCGGTCGCGATTACGCGAGTGCCAGTTTTTGGCGCGCATATTGTAGCGCTTTTTCAATCACTTGCTCAATAGTTAAACTGGTTGAATCCAGCACTAATGCGTCTTGCGCGGGAACAAGTGGTGCGACGGCGCGGTTACGATCGCGGTCATCGCGCTCTTTTATCTCGGATAAAAGGCGATCAAAGTTAACACTAAACCCCTTTTCCTGCAACTGAAGCATGCGGCGTTGAGCACGTTCTTCTGAAGAGGCGTCAAGGAAAATTTTCACTGGCGCATCGGGGAATACCACGGTTCCCATGTCGCGGCCGTCGGCGATCAGCCCCGGCGCTTCACGGAAACCGCGCTGGCGACGTAACAGCGCTTCACGAACGCGTGGGAAAGCCGCCACCTGAGAGGCCGCATTGGCCACTTCTTGCGTACGGATTTCACCGCTGACATCTTCCCCTTCCAGGATCACTTCAAGGTTGCCATCGGTCGAGACAAAGCGCACATCCAGATGCGCAGCCAGCGGTACCAGCGCTTCTTCAGACGCAACATCCACATGATGATGCAGCGCAGCCAGCGCCAGCACGCGATAGATTGCTCCCGAATCTAAAAGATGCCATTGCAATGCTTCCGCCATCGCTTTGCACAGAGTACCTTTCCCTGCGCCACTTGGCCCATCAATGGTGATTACCGGGGCAATTGCCGTCATCTTTTTCTCCTTAATTAAGGCATACCGTTTACATGAACGCCGCGCATTATACGCGCCAACGTGCGCAACTGTTACCTTTGCGTGCAAATTACGGAATGATTGAAGCAGAGTGTAGAAGAAATGAAAGAGGATGAGTGTCAGAAAGCGTAAGGAAATGCCGCATCAGGTGATGCGGCATACGATCATCAGGCCAGGGTGCTAATGCGCGCCAGCTGTTCGAAGTAGTCCGGGAACGTTTTTGCCGTACACTTCGGATCAAGGATAGTGACTGGCGTATCTGACAACGCCACCAGCGAGAAACACATCGCCATGCGGTGATCGTTGTAGGTACCAATTTCTGCAAATTGCAGTTTTGCCGGCGGCGTGACGCGAATGTAGTCTTCGCCCTCTTCTACCTCGGCCCCCACTTTACGCAGCTCGGTTGCCATCGCGAACAGGCGGTCCGTCTCTTTCACACGCCAGTTGTAAATGTTTCGCAGCGTGGTGGTGCCTTTCGCAAACAGCGCAGCGGTGGCAATGGTCATCGCCGCATCCGGAATATGGTTCATATCCATATCGATGGCGTTCAGCTCACCGTGGGTGCAGGAGATGAAGTCATCGCCCCAGGTCACCACCGCGCCCATTTTTTCCAGCACGTCAGCAAAACGGATATCGCCCTGCACGCTGTTGCGGCCAATGCCCGTCACTTTAACCGTACCGCCTTTAATCGCGCCTGCGGCAAGGAAATAGGAGGCGGATGAAGCATCGCCTTCAACCAGGTAGTGGCCCGGCGACTGGTACTGCTGCCCACCGCGAACCACGAAACGCTGATAAGACTGGTTTTCCACCTCAACACCAAAGGTGTTCATCAGGTGCAGGGTGATATCAATGTACGGCTTAGAAACCAGGTCGCCTTTAATGCTGATGACGGTGTCCTGTGGTGCCAGCGGTGCGGTCATCAGCAGCGCGGTCAGGAACTGGCTGGAAACGCTACCGTCAACCTCAACATTGCCGCCAGTGAATCCCCCGCGCAGACGCAGGGGCGGGTAATTTTCCTGCTCAAGATAATCAATCTGCGCGCCGCCCTGACGCAGGGCATCCACCAGATGGCCGATCGGACGCTCTTTCATTCGCGGCTCACCGGTCAGCACAATATCGTTACTCCCCAGACACAGCGCAGCGGCCAGAGGACGCATCGCGGTACCGGCGTTACCCAGGAAAAGCTTCAGCGCTTCAGCAGAATGTAACGCGCCGCCGTTACCGGTGACTTCACAACGGGTACGATCGTCAGACAGCGCGTACTGAACGCCCAACGCTTTCAGTGCATTGAGCATATGGCGCACGTCATCGCTGTCCAGCAGATTAGTGAGGACGGTGGTGCCGTTTGCCAGAGCTGCCAGCAGCAGAGCGCGGTTCGAGACACTTTTTGAACCAGGCAGATTAATGGTGCCATCTACCCGCGCGATAGGTTGTAACGTCAGGGATTCCATGAAACTCAACTCTCAACTCAACATAATAAAAACCCCGCAGGAACGCTGCGGGGGTGAAAAACAGCCAATTAACCGTGACGACGTTCGAAGTCGATCATGAAATCAGTCAGGGCTTTAACGCCCTCCAGCGGCATGGCGTTATAGATAGAGGCGCGCATTCCGCCTACCACACGGTGGCCTTTCAGCGCATGCAGACCCGCCGCGAAGGACTCTTCCAGGAACACATTATCCAGGTTGCTGTCCGCCAGCTGGAACGGCACGTTCATGCGCGAACGGTTAGTTTTGGCGACATCGTTACGGTAGAAATCGCTCTTGTCGATCACGCCGTACAGCAGTTCAGCCTTTTGCTGATTGATCTTATCCATCTGCGCCACACCGCCTTTTTGCTTCAGCCATTTGAAGACCAGGCCGGAGAGATACCAGGCAAACGTTGGTGGGGTGTTGAACATGGAATCGTTGTCGTTCAGGACGGTGTAATCCAGAATTGACGGGCAAGACTTATGGGCTTTCCCCAGCAGGTCTTCACGCACAATAACGATAGTCAGACCCGCAGGACCGATGTTTTTCTGGGCACCCGCGTAGATGACGCCGTAGCGGCTGACATCCAGCGGGGTGGACAGAATGGTTGAAGAGAGATCCGCCGTCACAATGACATTTTCGCCAAAGTCTGGCTCTTCGTGAATGGCAATACCGTCGATGGTTTCGTTCGGGCAGTAGTGAAGATACGCGGCGTTGTCAGAAAGCTGCCACTCACTCATCGGCTTCACGGCGCGCAGACCGTCAACGGTCACTTTGGCATCGATGACATTCGGCGTGCAATATTTGTGCGCTTCTTTTACCGCACTGGCCGCCCAGTAGCCGGCATCAACGTAATCAGCGGTGGTTTTGTCGCCCAGTAGATTGAGCGGGATACCCGCAAACTGGCCGCGTCCACCGCCATGACAGAACAATACTTTGTAGTTCGAGGGAATGTTCAGCAGATCGCGAAAATCCTTTTCTGCTTCTTCCGCCACCTGAATAAACGCTTTACCCCGGTGGCTGACTTCCATCACCGACGTACCCAGACCGTTCCAGTCACACAGCTCCTGTTGAGCCTGTTTGAGCACGTCTGCCGGTAACATTGCCGGACCTGAACTGAAATTAAAGACTTGAGCCATTTCCCCTCACCACGCTAAAAGCCATAAGTTATAACTGTGGATATCGGTTTTATCATTCAGTGACACGCGCCGCAATGTCTAAAACTGATGGCCGAAGAAATGTGCCCCTCGTCACACAATACAATCTGCCGTACCGTTGTCACAAAACCGACAAAATCGCTGTCAGGTGTTACGTTTAGCCCGGCTAACCTTCGTCCATTCTGGATTCGTACAGCGGGGGCATAATTGATGATCGCCCGCCTGCATAACCACGACATGACTACATTTTATGCAGGCGTACTCGCCCGCTTCAGGTACAGTTTTGTATCGCTCGATGAGCATATCCGGCAGGATGCACAGGCCGGGCTTCACCTCATCGTCGGAATAGTAATAGACGCTGATTTGACCATTCGTTTCCATAATCGCCAGACGCACCTGCCCCAGTTGCTCAACGCTGCTCAAACGGAGTTCCATAAAGAACTCAAACTCCGTCATATTGGCGCTTTGCACATTCTCCCAGGCCAGTTGACCATCTTCGACAATCACCACCGGCTTCCCTTCGAGCAGATCTTCCAGTTTCTCACTTTTCGACATCAGCCACATGACCAGCCGGTACAGCAGTGCAAGCGTCACGAAGACGATAAAGACCGGCACCATCGGCACATCGTCATAAAAGGCAACGTCCCCTGCCGCCGACCCCAGCGTCAGGATGATCAGCACTTCAAACAGCGACATCTGCCGCACGCCGCGACGTCCGGTGATTTTCAGAAACAGGAAAACGAGTACAAAGGTGTACAGGCTGCGCAGCGCTACTTCGCCTAAAAACTCAGGAGGGACTTTATCAAACGCCATCCGCTGGAGATCGAAAGCTTTCATTTTTTTATGCCTTAACAGTAGGTTACTGCTTATAAGCATAGTCCAGCCATTTATTTTCGCCGGAGATAGCACCCGTCACGCAAAACCCGTATCATTGCGCGCTTTACGTACGATAAAAGTGAACGCCATGACTCAAACGTTTATCCCCGGCAAAGACGCCGCTCTGGAAGATTCCATCGCTCGCTTCCAGCAGAAACTGACCGACCTGGGCTTTAATATCGAAGAAGCCTCCTGGCTGAATCCGGTGCCTCACGTCTGGTCCGTGCATATTCGCGACAAAGACTGTGCGCTGTGCTTTACCAACGGTAAAGGCGCGACCAAAAAAGCGGCACTGGCCTCTGCGCTGGGTGAGTATTTTGAGCGTCTGTCCACCAACTACTTCTTCGCCGACTTCTGGCTGGGCGAAACTATTGCCAACGGTCCGTTCGTTCACTATCCGAACGAAAAATGGTTCCCGCTGACCGAAAACGATGAACTGCCGGAAGGCATTCTCGATGCCCGCCTGCGCGCGTTCTACGATCCGGAAAACGAACTGACCGGCAGCATGTTGATCGACCTGCAATCCGGCAATGAGGATCGTGGGATCTGCGCCCTGCCGTTCACCCGTCAGTCTGACGAGCAGACCGTTTATATCCCGATGAACATCGTCGGCAACCTGTATGTGTCTAACGGCATGTCTGCCGGTAATACCCGCAACGAAGCGCGCGTGCAGGGATTGTCTGAAGTTTTCGAGCGTCATATCAAAAACCGCATTATTGCTGAATCCATCAGCCTGCCGGAGATCCCGGCTGACGTGCTGGCGCGCTACCCGGGCGTGGTGGAATCCATCGCCAAACTGGAAGCAGAAGGTTTCCCAATCTTTGCTTATGACGGCTCTCTGGGCGGCAAATATCCGGTTATCTGCGTGGTACTGTTCAACCCGGCAAATGGCACCTGCTTCGCCTCCTTCGGCGCGCACCCGGACTTCGGCGTGGCGCTGGAGCGTACCGTAACCGAACTGCTGCAAGGTCGTAGCCTGAAAGATCTCGATGTCTTTACTCCGCCAACCTTTGATGACGAAGAAGTCGCCGAGCACACCAACCTCGAAACACACTTCATCGACTCCAGCGGTTTGATCTCCTGGGATATGTTCAAACAGGACGCGGACTATCCGTTCGTGGACTGGAGCTTTGCCGGTACGACGGAAGAAGAATTCGCCACCCTGATGGCGATCTTCAACGCGGAAGATCAGGAAGTTTACATTGCCGACTATGAACACCTCGGCGTTTACGCGTGCCGTATTATTGTGCCAGGTATGTCGGACATTTATCCGGCAGAAGATCTGTGGCTGGCGAACAACAGCATGGGCGCGCATCTGCGTGAAACCCTGCTGGCCCTGCCAGGCAGCGAGTGGGATAAAGAAGATTATCTGAACCTGATCGCCCAGCTGGACGAAGAAGGACACGATGATTTCACCCGCGTGCGCGAACTGCTGGGTCTGGCGACCGGAAAAGATAACGGCTGGTACACCCTGCGCATCGGCGAGCTGAAAGCGATGCTGGCGCTGGCGGGCGGCGATCTGGATCAGGCTTTGGCCTGGACCGAGTGGACGATGGAGTTTAACCAGTCCGTCTTCTCCGCCGAGCGCACTAACTATTACCGTTGCCTGCAAACGCTGCTCCTGCTTTCTCAGGAAGACGACCGCGAGCCATTGCAGTATCTGAACGCCTTTGTACGTATGTACGGTGCGGATGCCGTTGAAGCTGCCAGCGCGGCGCTGAGCGGTGAAGAACCATTCTACGGCCTGCAAGCGGTTGACAGCGATCTGAAAGCCTTCCCGGCGCATCAGTCACTGCTGAATGCGTATGAAAAATTGCAGAAGGCAAAAGCCGCTTACTGGTCAAAATAAGCGCATATAACATTAATGGCTGTAGGCGTATTCAATCGCCTGAGCTATATTACGGGGCAATTTCATTGCCCCTTTTTTTTTATTTTTCCGCAATGACGTTTAATTGTAATAATTAAGTTAATCACGGGTAAATATAAAAACGCTTACCTGAGCTTTACTGTTACTAATTATAATAAATACTCCATTTTAATTAACTGTTCCACGGGAGGCTGAAGGAAAAAATTCAACTCTTTTCATAACTTTTAAAATTTATTTTTATACGGATAATCAAATACTTACTCCGCTTTTGCTGTAAAACCATACACACTGCGGGCCTATAAGCCAGGCGAGATATGATCTATATCAATTTCTCTTCTATAATGCTTTGTTAGTATCTCGTCGCCGACTTAATAAAGAGAGAGTTAGTGTGAAAGCTGACAACCCTTTTGATCTATTACTCCCCGCTGCGATGGCGAAAGTTGCCGAAGAAGCGGGTGTCTACAAAGCCACGAAACATCCGATGACGACGTTCTTTCTGGCCATTACGGCTGGGGTGTTCATCTCCATCGCTTTCGTCTTCTATATCACAGCCACCACCGGCACTGCCGGGATGCCTTTCGGCGTAGCGAAACTGATTGGTGGTATTTGCTTCTCACTGGGCCTGATTCTCTGCGTCATCTGCGGCGCCGACCTCTTCACCTCAACGGTGCTGATTGTGGTGGCAAAAGCCAGCGGAAGAATTACCTGGGGTCAACTGGGGCGCAACTGGCTCAACGTTTACGTTGGCAACCTGATTGGCTGTCTGCTCTTTGTTCTGTTGATGTGGCTCTCTGGCGAGTATATGACCGCCAACGGCGGCTGGGGGCTTAACGTCCTGCAAACCGCCGACCACAAAATGCACCATACATTTATCGAAGCTGTTGCTCTCGGCATCCTCGCAAACCTGATGGTCTGCCTGGCGGTCTGGATGAGCTACTCTGGTCGTAGCCTGATGGATAAAGCCATGATTATGGTTCTGCCGGTTGCGATGTTTGTTGCCAGCGGCTTTGAGCACAGTATTGCGAATATGTTCATGATCCCGATGGGTATTGTTATCCGCAACTTTGCAAGCCCGGAGTTCTGGACTGCTGTAGGTTCAACCCCGGAAAGTTTTTCACACCTGACTATTATGAACTTCATTACTGATAACCTGATCCCCGTCACTATCGGGAACATTATCGGTGGGGGTCTGTTAGTTGGGTTGACATACTGGGTCATTTACCTGCGTGGCGGCGATCATCATTAATGGTTGTCTCAGGCAGTAAATAAAAAATCCACTTAAGAAGGTAGGTGTTACATGTCCGAGCTTAATGAAAAGTTAGCCACAGCCTGGGAAGGTTTTACGAAAGGTGACTGGCAGAATGAAGTCAACGTCCGTGACTTCATTCAGAAAAACTATACCCCGTATGAAGGTGACGAATCCTTCCTGGCTGGTGCGACTGACGCAACCACCAAGCTGTGGGACAGCGTAATGGAAGGCGTTAAACTGGAAAACCGCACTCACGCGCCAGTTGATTTTGACACCTCCGTTGCTTCTACCATCACTTCTCACGATGCTGGCTACATCAACAAAGCCCTTGAGAAAATCGTTGGTCTGCAAACTGAAGCACCACTGAAACGCGCAATCATCCCGTTCGGTGGTATCAAAATGGTTGAAGGTTCCTGCAAAGCGTATAACCGCGAGCTGGACCCAATGCTGAAAAAAATCTTCACCGAATACCGTAAAACCCATAACCAGGGCGTATTCGATGTTTACACCAAAGACATTCTGAACTGCCGTAAATCTGGCGTTCTGACCGGTCTGCCAGATGCCTATGGCCGTGGCCGTATCATCGGTGACTACCGTCGCGTTGCGCTGTACGGTATCGACTTCCTGATGAAAGACAAATACGCACAGTTCGTCTCTCTCCAGTCTGACCTGGAAAACGGCGTAAACCTGGAAGCGACTATCCGTCTGCGTGAAGAGATCGCTGAACAGCACCGTGCGCTGGGTCAGATCAAAGAGATGGCGGCTAAATACGGCTGCGATATCTCTGGTCCTGCAACCAACGCTCAGGAAGCTATCCAGTGGACCTACTTCGGCTACCTGGCCGCTGTTAAGTCTCAGAACGGTGCAGCAATGTCCTTCGGCCGCGTATCCACCTTCCTGGATGCGTACATCGAACGTGACCTGAAAGCAGGCAAAATCACCGAACAAGACGCTCAGGAAATGATTGACCACCTGGTCATGAAACTGCGTATGGTTCGCTTCCTGCGTACCCCAGAATATGATGAGCTGTTCTCTGGTGACCCAATCTGGGCAACCGAATCTATCGGCGGTATGGGCGTAGACGGCCGTACTCTGGTAACCAAAAACAGCTTCCGCTTCCTGAACACCCTGTACACCATGGGTCCTTCTCCGGAGCCGAACATCACCGTTCTGTGGTCTGAAAAACTGCCTCTGAACTTCAAGAAATTCGCCGCTAAAGTGTCCATCGACACCTCTTCTCTGCAATACGAGAACGATGACCTGATGCGTCCTGACTTCAACAACGATGACTACGCTATCGCTTGCTGCGTAAGTCCAATGGTTGTTGGTAAGCAAATGCAGTTCTTCGGTGCGCGTGCAAACCTGGCGAAAACCATGCTGTACGCAATCAACGGCGGCGTTGATGAAAAACTGAAAATGCAGGTTGGTCCTAAGTCTGAACCGATCAAAGGCGACGTGCTGAACTATGACGAAGTCATGGAGCGCATGGACCACTTCATGGACTGGCTGGCTAAACAGTACGTGACCGCGCTGAACGTTATCCACTACATGCACGACAAGTACAGCTACGAAGCCTCTCTGATGGCGCTGCACGACCGTGACGTCGTTCGCACCATGGCGTGTGGTATCGCAGGTCTGTCCGTTGCTGCTGACTCCCTGTCTGCAATCAAATATGCGAAAGTTAAACCAATTCGTGACGAAGATGGTCTGGCTATCGACTTCGAAATCGAAGGCGAATATCCGCAGTTTGGTAACAACGACGCTCGCGTTGATGACATGGCGGTTGACCTGGTAGAACGTTTCATGAAGAAAATTCAGAAACTCACTACCTATCGTAACGCTATCCCGACTCAGTCTGTTCTGACCATCACCTCTAACGTTGTGTATGGTAAGAAAACCGGTAACACCCCAGACGGTCGTCGTGCTGGCGCGCCATTCGGCCCAGGTGCTAACCCAATGCACGGTCGTGACCAGAAAGGTGCGGTTGCCTCTCTGACCTCCGTTGCTAAACTGCCGTTTGCTTACGCGAAAGATGGTATCTCTTACACCTTCTCTATCGTGCCAAACGCGCTGGGTAAAGACGACGAAGTGCGTAAAACTAACCTGGCGGGTCTGATGGATGGTTACTTCCACCACGAAGCGTCCATCGAAGGTGGTCAGCACCTGAACGTGAACGTGATGAACCGTGAAATGCTGCTCGACGCGATGGAACACCCTGAGAAATATCCTCAGCTGACCATCCGCGTATCTGGCTACGCAGTACGTTTTAACTCCCTGACGAAAGAACAGCAGCAGGACGTTATTACCCGTACTTTCACTCAGTCCATGTAAGTGGAATTGACTGAAATCACGCGTTAAAAAGCGTACAATAAAGGCTCCACGCAAGTGGGGCCTTTTTAACACCCTCGCTTTATCAGTCTCTTTTGTCCGCTATCTATACTTAATGGATAACAGCCAAAACAGACTCGACATAGCCTTTGAGCTGTGCATCTACATAGGCCCCCGGATGGGCCAAATTCGGAGATATCACCGCAATGTCAATTATTGGTCGCATTCACTCCTTTGAATCCTGTGGCACCGTCGATGGCCCGGGGATCCGCTTTATCACTTTCTTCCAGGGCTGCCTGATGCGCTGCCTGTACTGCCATAACCGTGACACCTGGGACACCCATGGCGGTAAAGAAGTCACCGTTGAAGATCTGATGAAAGAGGTGGTGACCTATCGCCACTTCATGAACGCGTCCGGCGGTGGCGTGACGGCATCCGGCGGTGAAGCCATTCTTCAGGCTGAGTTTGTGCGCGACTGGTTCCGCGCCTGCCACAAAGAAGGCATTCATACCTGCCTCGACACCAACGGCTTTGTGCGCCGTTACGATCCGGTTATTGATGAACTGCTTGAAGTGACCGATCTGGTGATGCTCGATCTCAAGCAGATGAACGATGAGATCCACCAGAATCTGGTTGGCGTTTCAAACCACCGTACGCTGGAATTTGCCAAATACATTGCCAATAAAGGCGTCAAGACCTGGATCCGCTACGTGGTGGTGCCGGGCTGGTCAGATGATGATGACTCTGCACATCGTCTGGGTGAATTTACCCGGGATATGGGTAACGTGGAGAAAATTGAACTCCTGCCCTATCACGAGCTGGGTAAACATAAATGGGTGGCGATGGGTGAAGAGTACAAACTCGATGGCGTGAAGCCGCCGAAAAAAGAGACGATGGAGCGCGTCAAAGGTATTCTTGAGCAGTATGGCCACAAGGTCATGTATTAACGAAAAGGCCCGGTGAAAACCGGGTCTTTTTATATTCTATTTAAAGACGCCGTTAATAACGGAAGTCACAATCGCCGTACTCAGCGCAATTAAGACCAGGTCGTCACCTACTACGCGCCATTCATAGCCCGGATAGGAAGGAAGCTGACCCAGCATATCGGCTGGCACGGTTTTCTTCGCAATGCCCGGAGGCAGTGGCTTACCGCGCGCCAGGTTTTTCGCAATTCCCGGAGGCAGAGAGTCGTAGCCCGTTAAGCCGTAATTCAGTGCCAGATGGCGGGCATGATCGAAGCTCACGCGAGCATCCACATCATTACCGACATCTTTGCTGTTTTTAAAGCTCTTATCCGATTTCCCAGGGTTATCCTGACCGTTATTGTGTTTATTACCATGGTTACCAGCGTTCCCGTTACCATGATTGCCGCTATTACCTTGTCCGCCACCGTTTCCGTGACCACCACCATTCCCGTTTCCAGGATTAGCCATGGCCGGAGCCGTTGCAAACGTTAAAGCCAACACTACGGCAAGTGCGGTAGTGGAAAAACGACGAGTAGACATGATTGCTGCCTTTTAGTGGTAAACTCATTTGAATTATCGCCAGGCAGTAAAAACTCACAATAAGTAAAAGTCTTATATGTGACAGGGACAAAAAAGCCTGTCATCGACAGGCTTTTAATAAGTCATGCATGGGCCACTGGCGTTGGATGTTCGCCCACTTTGCGCAGCAGCATTAACAGATAAATAAACGACACGCTGGCGATCATAATAAACAGCAGATTGTCAGAATAATTTTGCATGAGCATAGCGGTAAAAGTCGGCCCCAGTAAACTGCCGATGGTGTAACTCAGCAACAAAGCCTGGTTCATTGCAACCAGTTGGTGATGCTCAACTTTCTCACAGGCCCAGGCCATCGCGACCGGATAGAGCGTAAAGCCCGCAGCTCCCAGAATGAACAGCGCAGGCGCCATTGCGGCGTTGCTGAGCATGGCGAGACAGCCCATGATGACCACGAAGACCTGAACGCGCAGCACCAGCAGACGACCAAAGCGGTCCGCCAGGCGGCCAATCGGCCACTGGCCGACAATCCCCGCGCTGACCATCACCGCCATCCAGAAACCGATCCCGGAATCACTGACGCCCTGATGGTTAAGATAGAGCGGCATCAGGCCATAGAGCGAGCCCAGCACAATCCCGGAAATAATGCAGCCGTTAACCCCCAGACGCGCCTGGCGCAGTCTCAGCATCGGCCAGACGTGGGTAGCTTCCTGATGCTCGCTGTTTTGATTCACAATACGGGTAAAGAGCAGCGGCAGGATCGCCGCCAGAACCATGCCCGTCACCCACGGCAGCACGCTCATCAGGTCGGTTGGCAGTTTGCTGACCATCAGCTGTCCCAGAACGGTACCGACGTAGTAAACCATCATATAGGCCGCCAGCAGACGCCCGCGATTACGGGACGTTCCGCTGCACATTAGCGCACTTTCAACCACCACCCAGATCATGGCGCAGCCGACGCCCGCAATAAAGCGCCAGACCATCCAGCTCCAGAAGCCGACCATGAGGCCTAAACCGGCGCAGCCGACGGCAAAAATCAGCGACGCCAGATAATAACTGCGGTTAAAACCAAAGCGCTTAATAAGGCTGCCCGTTAATAAGGTGCCCAGCAGATTACCCGTAAAAAAGGACGAGCTAACCATACCCACCTGCCAGGTCGGTAAGTTTTCATGGGCGAGCCATAGCGGGACGAGTGTGTTTAACACCGCGATCGCCAGGGTCAGCAAAAGCAGGCCACAGAGCAACAAAAGCACCGGGCGGGTATAGGTGGTCATGGATTAAAAACCGTGAGGAAGTTCAGATTTCGTGCGCATCATGCCACTGGCAAAAACAAAGTCAATCCACCGGTTCAGGCGTCACGCACGTTATGCGCCTTGTCGATTTAAAAAACTCATCCTGCTAATGCAAAGCCTGTTACTGATATTAATTATCTATTTGTTTTTATTTATTTCCGGGAATTTTTACAACGAAACATCAGTCGAAAAATTTCATGAATGAAAAAAGAAAAGCCGGGCGCTATGTCCCGGCTTTTTATAACAAAATCTAAAATTAGCTGGCGATAGCCATACCGACCGTCATATGCAGACCGTAAAATACGCCGCGACCAATTAACTCCCCTGCCAGCACCAGCACAAAGGCCAGGGACAGCAACGGCAGCGCAGGCGAGTAACCTTTAAGCTGAGGGGCAATCCAGCACACCAGCGCCGCCGTCAGCAGCACCACACGCCAGGCCATCAGCGAACCGTAATCCGGCACCAACGCCGAAGCCTGCTGGATAGAGCTGTGAATGGTCGCCAGCTCCGCTCCCTGCATGAGCGCGACAACGGTACTGATTACCAGCGCCAGCAGCGAGACCGCGGGCAGCAGGCGCATCGCCCAACCATTAATACCAGCCACACGCAGCAGCAGATAACCCAGCAGCGGCCCGCCAATAAACATGGTCAGGAAGAAGCTCATCGGCGTCCAGACGCTGTACCAGGTCGGAACGGTATCGATAGTGTTGTACACCCGGACCATCATCCAGACGAAGACAACGCCCAGTACCATGGTGACGATGAGCCACAACGCGCGTAACCCTGAAGGCAGCTTTTTCAGCGCTGCCAGTAACCACCCCAGCCCACCAACGGCAAAGAAGATTGCGCCGCTGGCAATCTCGTTACTCAGCGAAGAGGCACCTACGCGGTTCAGGGAGTTAAACGCGCGCATCGGTGAGCCCAGGTGCAGCGTAGAGGCGATAAACCCAATTCCCATCAACACCCACAGGCCAAACATGCTTAACACCAAACGCTGCTGCTGTTCAGCATTGAGGTTCCCTTTTAACAGCGCCAGCGCAAGGACGATAAACCCGCCCGCCACGCACTGCCCAAAGACCGTGAAGATCATCAGCGGCCATTCATGCCATCCACTTCCCATCTCACACCTCCTTCGGGTTTGCCAGGTAGCCGGTGGTGTCACCCGTCGGACGGCTGTTGGCGTTAGGTTTAATCACAATACTCGGCTTCGTGAAGTGCGCAGACGGCAGCGGCGCGACGGCAGCAAGCTGACCGTGTTTTTTGCGCAGCTCCTCAATCGGGCCAAAGTCCAGCGCGCGCAGCGGGCAGGACTCGACGCAGATGGGCTTTTTGCCGTCCGCCACGCGGCTGTGGCAGCCGTCGCACTTGGTCATGTGGCCTTTGGCGGCATTGTACTGCGGCGCGCCGTACGGACAGGCCATGTGGCAGTAGCGACAGCCGATGCAGACATCCTCGTCCACCACCACAAAACCGTCGTCGCGCTTGTGCATTGCCCCGCTCGGACAGACCTTGATGCAGGCCGGATCTTCGCAGTGGTTGCAGGCAATCGACAGGTAATAGGCGAAGACATCCTGATGCCAGACGCCGTTGTCCTCCTGCCAGTCGCCGCCCGCGTATTCATAAATACGACGGAAGCTAACGTCCGGGGTCAGGTCTTTGTAATCCTTGCAGGCCAGCTCGCAGGTTTTGCACCCGGTGCAGCGGCTGGAATCAATAAAAAATCCATACTGGGTTGTCATCGGTTACTCCTTACGCCTTTTCAACCTGAACGAGGTTTGTGTGGGATGGGTTGCCCTTCGCCAGCGGCGACGGACGCTGCGTAGTGAGAACATTGATGCAGCCCGCCTGATCGATACGGTTCGCATCCGGGTTATACCAGGCCCCTTCCCCCAGCGCGACAACGCCAGGCATCATACGCGGAGTCACTTTAGCTTCGATATGCACTTCGCCACGTCCGTTGAAGATACGTACGCGATCGCCATTACTGATGCCGCGCGCTTTCGCATCCATCGGGTTGATCCACATCTCCTGTCGGCAGGCCGCTTTCAGTACGTCAACGTTGCCGTAGGTGGAGTGAACACGCGCTTTGTAGTGGAAACCGGTCAACTGAAGCGGGAATTTCGCCGTCAGCGGATCGTTGTAGTTTTCGAAGCCTGGCGTATAAATCGGCAGCGGATCGATTACATCCCCTTCCGGCAATTCCCACGTTGCGGCAATTTTTGCCAGCTCTTCGGAGTAGATCTCGATTTTGCCCGACGGCGTGGTCAGCGGATTGGCCTGCGGATCGTCGCGGAAGGCTTTATACGCCACGTGATGTCCTTCGGGATCGCGCTGCTTGTACATGCCCTGCTTGCGGAAGGTATCGAAGTCCGGCAGGTCAGGAATGGCTTTGCGTGAGAGCTCGTGCAGATGGCGCATCCACCCTTCCTGAGTACGTCCTTCAGTGAACTGCTGCTCAACGCCAAGACGTTTCGCCAGCTCGGAAGTCATCTCATAGATGGTTTTGCACTCGAAGCGCGGTTTGATGGCCTGGTCAGTGAAGATCACATAGGACATGTTGCCGCAGGAGGCGTCCAGCGCGAAATCCATCTGCTCAGACGCAGTGCAGTCTGGGAGCAGAATATCGGCATACTTCGCCGATGAGGTCATGTGGCAGTCGATCACCACAATCATTTCGCACTTCTTGTCGTCCTGCAAAATTTCATGGGTGCGGTTGATTTCAGAGTGCTGGTTGATCAGGCAGTTACCGGCGTAGTTCCAGATCATTTTGATCGGCACGTCCAGCTTATCTTTGCCCCGAACACCGTCACGCAGCGCGGTCATTTCCGGGCCGCGCTCGATCGCGTCCGTCCACATAAACATGGAGATGCTGGTCTGAACCGGGTTATCCAGCGTTGGCATACGTTCAAACGGGACTTCATACGAGCCTTCACGCGCCCCGCTATTACCGCCGTGAATACCAACGTTGCCAGTCAGAATCGAGAGCATAGAAATAGCGCGGGTGGCAATTTCGCCGTTCGCGTGACGCTGTGGTCCCCATCCCTGGCTGATATAAGCCGGTTTTGCTGAACCAATTTCACGGGCCAGCTGAACAATACGCTCGACTGGAATGCCGGTAATGGTGGATGCCCACTCAGGGGTTTTCGCTACCCCGTCGCTGCCCTGACCAAGAATGTACGCTTTGTAATGCCCGTTAGCCGGTGCGCTGGCTGGCAGGGTCTTCTCGTCATAACCCACGCAGTATTTATCAAGGAACGGCTGATCGACGAGGTTTTCAGTGATCATCACATACGCCAGCGCATTGACCAGCGCCGCATCGGTACCAGGGCGAATAGGGATCCACTCGTCTTCACGTCCCGCGCCGGTATCGGTATAGCGCGGATCGACGATGATCATACGTGCGTTGGATTTGGCGCGCGCCTGCTCAAGATAATAGGTTACCCCACCGCCGCTCATCCGGGTTTCGCCTGGGTTGTTACCGAACAACACCACCAGTTTACTGTTTTCGATATCCGACGGGCTGTTACCGTCTGCCCAGCCGCCGTAGGTGTAGTTCAGCCCCGCAGCAATCTGTGCGGAAGAGTAGTCGCCGTAATGATTGAGATAGCCGCCGCAGCAGTTCATCAGGCGCGCCACCAACGTTTTACCCGGCGGCCAGGAGCGGGTCATGGTACCGCCCAGCGTCCCGGTGCCGTAGTTGAGGTAGATGGATTCGTTGCCATACTCTTTGATCAGGCGCTGCATGTTAGTCGCGATAATATCGTAGGCTTCGTCCCAGCTAATACGCTCGAACTTCCCTTCCCCACGCTTACCGACGCGCTTCATTGGGTATTTCAGACGATCCGGGTTATAAACGCGACGGCGCATTGAACGGCCACGCAGACAGGCACGAACCTGATGTAACCCTTCGTAGTTATCATCGCCGGTATTGTCTGTTTCGACATATTTGATTTCACCGTCCACAACATGCATACGCAGAGGACAACGGCTACCACAGTTAACGGTACAGGCACTCCACACCACTTTTTCCGGGGCTGAAGCGGGAGACAGAGCCTCCGCCGCCGACGCCAGACGGGTAAAAGGGAGCGTAAAGGCGCTGCTGGCAACCGCCAGACCGCCTATTGCCGTGGTTTTCATCAACCCACGGCGAGTGACCTCGGCAGCCATTAACGCTTCAGGCGCTTTGATTTTCATAAAGACTCACTTTGGTTGCTCACAAAGAAATAAAGGGCGGCATATACCGCTATATAGTTTTATGTATAACGATATTTTTGGTTATCAGTGTTTTATGCTGACTTTCGTTCGGAGGAGTATTACTACTTTAGAGGGAGGGGTTATTGCTTCGTATCAAATCAGAGGCATAAAAAAAGCGCCCTGAGGCGCTTTTTTGTCTTAGAGCAAATAATTAGCCGATGAACTGCTGGCCTTTCATGTAAGGGCGCAGCACTTCAGGGATCTCAATGCGTCCGTCAGCCTGCTGGTAGTTTTCCAGCACAGCAACCAGCGTACGGCCTACTGCCAGACCAGAACCGTTCAGGGTATGAACCAGACGGGTTTTCTTGTCAGATTTGCTGCGGCAACGCGCCTGCATACGACGCGCCTGGAAATCCCAGACGTTGGAGCAGGAGGAGATTTCACGGTAGGTGTTCTGCGCAGGCACCCAGACTTCAAGGTCGAAGGTTTTGCAGGCACCGAAGCCCATGTCGCCGGTGCAAAGCGCCATACGGCGGTACGGCAGGCCCAGCAGCTCCAGCACTTTCTCAGCATGACCGGTCATCTCTTCCAGCGCGTCCATAGACTCTTCCGGACGAACGATCTGCACCATCTCAACTTTATCGAACTGGTGCATACGGATCAGACCGCGCGTATCGCGACCGTAAGAACCGGCTTCAGAACGGAAACATGGAGAGTGCGCGGTCAGTTTGATTGGCAGATCGTCTTCGTCGATGATCTCATCACGCACGAGGTTGGTCAGCGGCACTTCCGCGGTTGGGATCAGCGCGTAGTTGCTGCTGTCTGCTTCCTCGTCCAGCGGACGGGTGTGGAACAGATCGCCGGCAAATTTCGGCAACTGGCCGGTACCGTACAGCGTATCGTGGTTAACCAGATACGGAACGTAGGTTTCGCTGTAGCCGTGCTGCTCGGTGTGCAGATCCAGCATGAACTGCGCCAGAGCGCGGTGCAGATGGGCAATTTGACCTTTCATGACCACAAAGCGAGAACCCGTCAGCTTAACCGCAGCCGCAAAGTCCAGGCCCGCGTGCATTTCGCCCAGCGTGACGTGATCGCGCACCTCAAAGTCAAACTCGCGAGGCGTGCCCCAGCGTTTCACTTCAACGTTGTCGTTTTCGTCTTTGCCGACAGGCACGCTGTCGTCAGGAATGTTCGGGATCGCCAGAGCGATATCACGAATTTCAGCCTGAAGAACGTCTAGTTCAGCTTTCGCCTGATCCAGCTCTTCACCCAGTTTGTTCACTTCCAGGCGTAATGGCTCAATATCTTCCCCGCGCGCTTTCGCCTGGCCAATGGATTTCGATCGAGAATTACGCTCTGCTTGCAGATTTTCAGTTTGTACCTGCAAAACTTTACGACGCTCTTCAAGAGCGCGCAGCTTATCTACATCCAGCTTAAAGCCCCGGCGTGCCAGTTTTTCAGCGACTGCGTCTGGCTCATTACGCAGCAGATTGGGATCGAGCATGCTTATCCTGTGCTTATCGAATTAAAAAAGGAAAAAGTGACCACAGCCTGCGGCCACAGAGATATATTGCCAACATTACCGCAACGATTGAACTAACGGTAGCGTTTTATAGGGCTATTTTGATCCTGTCCGGCAAGCCAGGCGAGCTTTTCGCCAATCTTACCCTCAAGACCTCTGTTTGTGGGATGATAATAGCGGGTTTGTGCCATCTCCTGTGGAAAATACTCTTCCCCGGCGGCGTAGGCATTGGGTTCATCATGGGCGTAGCGATACTCCTGCCCGTAACCCATCTCTTTCATCAATTTGGTTGGCGCATTGCGCAGATGAACCGGCACATCGTAGTCCGGACGTTCACGTGCATCTGACATCGCCGCTTTGAAGGCGGTATACACCGCGTTACTTTTCGGCGCGCAGGCCAGATAGACAATTGCCTGCGCAATGGCACGCTCACCTTCCGCGGGTCCGACGCGGGTAAAGCAGTCCCAGGCGGAAATAGCGACCTGCATGGCGCGTGGATCGGCATTACCGACATCTTCTGACGCGATGGCCAGGCAGCGACGCGCGACATATAACGGATCGCCACCGGCGGTAATGATCCGCGCGTACCAGTAGAGCGCCGCATCCGGGGCGCTGCCGCGCACGGACTTATGTAATGCCGAGATCAGATCGTAAAAACGATCGCCTTTATTATCGAAGCGTGCGCTGCGTTCACCGGCTATTTCGGTGAGCAACTCAGGTTTCAGTACCCGCTTGCCCGCATCGTCCACTTCGGCCATATCGGCCATCATTTCCAGCGTGTTCAGCGCGCGGCGCGCATCGCCGTTGACCAGTTCCGCAATCGCCCGACGCGTGTCGTCTGGCAGAACGATATCCTGCCCGCCGTAGCCGCGCGCCTTATCCTCCATCGCCTGCGTCAGAACCTTTTCGATATCCTCTGTGGTCAGGGATTTAAGCAGGTAAACGCGGGCGCGGGAAAGCAGCGCGGAGTTGAGTTCAAACGACGGGTTTTCCGTGGTTGCGCCGATGAAGAAAATCGTGCCGTCTTCAATGTGCGGCAGAAACGCATCCTGCTGGCTTTTATTGAAACGGTGGACTTCATCGACAAACAGAATGGTGCGGCGCCCGGCATTACGGTTTTGCCGCGCGCGCTCGATCGCCTCACGAATCTCCTTCACGCCGGAGGTAACCGCCGAGATGCGCTCAACGTCCGCGTTAGCATAGCGGGCGATCACTTCAGCGAGGGTTGTTTTGCCGGTGCCGGGTGGCCCCCAGAGGATCATGGAGTGCAGATGCCCCGCCTCTATGGCGCGCGGCAAGGGTTTCCCCGCAGCCAGCAGGTGTTGCTGGCCGATGTACTGCGCTAAATTTTCTGGCCGCATACGGGCGGCCAGAGGTTGAAACGCATTATCTGAAAAATCGAGCGACAGGTTGCTCACTCATGCCTCTTACTTATTACGTTGGTCGTCCACCGTTACGCCCTGCGGCGGGGTAAAGGTGAATTTCGAAGCATCTACGGCGCCGTTTTGCTGAGACTTAAGCTGATAGCTACTGCGCTGATCGTCCTGCTCAACCGCACCGAACTGATTGATGGTACCGTTGCTGCTCACGTTAATGGTGAACTGCTTCAGGTTACCGTTGCTGCCTTTTGGCGTCAGGACGAACTCATCACCGTTTTGTTTAATGTTGTACTGCTGCCAGTCGCTGGACTGGTTACGGGCAATGAGCATAAACGGCGTATTGCTGGTCGCGTCTTTCAACCAGGTGGCGGTCGCCTGCTCAACAAACGGGTTGTAGAACCATAAGGTTTTCCCGTCGGACACCAGCACGCTTTCATCCGGCTGGGTCATGTGCCAGTTGAAGAGATTCGGGCGTTTCACCCACAAATCCCCCTGACCTTCCTGCACCGCGTTGCCACTGCCGTCAGTCACTTTTTGCGTGAAGCTGGCGTGGAAGCTGCTCACTTTATCCAGTCGGCTTTTAAGGTCGCTGGCTGCATCAGCCCAGACGCTGCTGGCAACAAAACTGGAGAGTAATGCACAGACGATGGCGATTTTTTTCATTGTTATTCCTTAAAATACGTCTTCCCGATATGGGGTTCCGTTTCTATTCTGGACCTGCCCGAAGGCAGGCGACAGAAGAATATGCTTAATTTTTGCTGATTTACCCTTCTTTGCAATCGCTGAAGGTTAATCAAACGGCGGTGGCGCCAGCACCTCACGGTTACCGTTATGCCCCTGTTCGCTCACAATACCCTGGGCTTCCATCTGCTCGATAATACGCGCCGCGCGGTTGTAGCCAATACGGAACTGGCGCTGGACGCCGGAGATGGACGCCTTACGTTTTTCGGTAACGAAATTAACCGCCTGGTCAAATAACGGATCCAGCTCTTCGCCGCCGTCAAAACCACCGCCGCCACCTTCGCTTTCACTGTCGGAGGTGATGCCGTCAACGTATTGCGGCCGACCGCGCGCTTTCCAGTCCTGCACCACCGCGTGCACTTCCTGGTCGCGAACAAATGCACCGTGGACACGCACCGGCGAGGTGGAGTTCGGGCCGGAATAGAGCATATCACCCATCCCCAGCAGCGACTCTGCACCACCCTGGTCCAGGATAGTACGCGAGTCAATTTTACTCGACACGGTAAACGCGATACGGGTCGGGATGTTTGCCTTAATAAGTCCGGTGATAACGTCTACGGACGGACGCTGCGTTGCAAGCACCAGGTGGATGCCCGCCGCACGCGCTTTCTGTGCCAGACGCGCAATCAGCTCTTCCACTTTCTTGCCAACGGTCATCATCAGGTCGGCGAATTCATCCACCAGCACCACGATGTAAGGCAGTTTTTCCAGCACCGGATGCTGGGCATCCATGCTGTCACCCGGCTTCCAGTATGGGTCCGGAATCGGACGGCCCATACGTGCCGCCTCAGCGATTTTCTCGTTATAACCGGCCAGGTTACGCACGCCCAGCGCAGACATCAGCTTATAGCGACGCTCCATTTCATTGACGCTCCAGCGCAATGCGTTGGCGGCGTCCTTCATGTCGGTCACCACTTCCGTTAACAGGTGCGGAATGCCTTCGTAGACGGACAGTTCAAGCATTTTCGGGTCGATCATGATGAAACGCACATCTTCAGGCTGCGCTTTGTAGAGCATACTGAGGATCATGGCGTTCACCCCGACCGATTTACCGGAGCCGGTGGTACCCGCAACCAGCAGGTGCGGCATCTTCGCGAGATCGGCAACCACCGGATCGCCAGCGATATCTTTACCCAGCACCACGGTCAGCGGGGACGGGTTGTCGCGGAATTTGGTGTTATCCAGAACTTCACGCAGATAAACGGTCTGGCGTTTCTTGTTTGGCAGCTCAAGGCCAACGTAAGGCTTACCTGGGATCACTTCCACCACGCGAACCGCCACGGTCGACAGAGAACGCGCCAGGTCACGGGACAGGTTAGAAATACGCGCCGCTTTTACGCCTGGCGCCAGGTTCAGTTCGAAACGGGTGATCACCGGGCCAGGGGAGTAGTTCACCACGTCCGCTTTAATACGGAAGTCAGCCAGACGCGCTTCCACCAGACGGGCCATCTGCTCAAGAGCAAAAGTATCCACCGGTTCGACTTCCGCTGGCGGCGGCGTTAACAGATCCAGCGACGGCAACGGCGTACTTGGTCGTTGCAGCGGACGGCTGTCTCCGTTACGCATCAACAGCGGGTGAATCAGGCTTTCCTGCGGCTGTGGTGCTGGCTGCTGGAACTGCGGCTGCGGCGGTTGGGCCGGCGGTGTATGCGGCTGCGCATAAGCCTGCGGCACTGGCTGTTGTGGTTGCGCATTAACCTGCGGCGCTGGCGCCTGACGCACCGGTTCCGCTTCTGGCATCACGCTCGGCGTGAACAGCGGTTCGCTCGGACCGTCATCCACCAGATCTTTCATCGGTGAAAATTCAAAATCCGAGAGCGAGAACGGGTTTGCCCCCGAAGGCTGCTCACCGGAATAACGTTGCTGCTGCGTGGCCGCAAACTGACGCGCTAATTCCGCTTCGGCAGCATCATCTTCATCCTGCTGAGAATGAACATCGTGTTGGTACTCATTCCCGTAGCGTTGAGTCTGCTGGGCGGCAAACTGACGCGCCAGCTCATCCTGATGCAGTTCGTCGGCATCATCTTCGTAGTCGGACTCACGGGCTTTTTCTTCCGCCATACGCTGGGAAGGCAGTTTAATGCCATAAGAGGCCAGCTCCCGGCGCGTCGGTACGCGCACGCGATTAGGACGCGGCAATTGTGGACCAATGCCCTCTTTTACCTGAGGACGCGGCGCACCATCGGTTGCCGGGCTGAATAGCGGAGCGGACGCGGCAGCGGCTGCCGTTGCCTGCTTCACGGTTTCCGCTCCTGACGCAACGGCTGGCGCTGGATCTACAGGTGCAACGCTTGCAGAAGGCGCTTTTACAACAGGCTCCTGCACCGGCTCAGGCACGGGCTGATACCAGGCGGCAAGCTGCTCGCGCTCTCGGGCACGGCGCTCTTCCACCTCTTCAAAATAGTACAATGGCGGACGGGATGGCTTCGCTTCCTCCACCACTTCGGGTTCAGACACCGGCGCAACGTATGGCTGTTCAGGTTCAGCAGGTTCGGGCGTATAAGCCTGATACGGCTGTTGCGGCTCGCTGGCAGGCTCAGGCGGCTGATACGGTTGCTGCCACTGTTCCTGCTGCACAGGAATATAGCTTTCAGGCTCCGGCGCAATGGTCGGTTCAGGCGTATGGACACCTGGCGCAGTCTGCCAGTCCACCTGCGGTTGCTGGATCGCGGACTCCGGTGCCGGAACAGGCGAGGACGGCATCACGGCTTCAACAGGCGCAACATGGGCCTGCGCAGCCGTCGTTGCGGCAGCAGCAGCGGCTACCGGTTCAGTCACGGAATGACCATGCAACAGCGGATCGTATTCATCATACTCACCCGGCGTAGCTCGATGACCAGAGAACAACACATCATCAGGATCGACGGCCGCGCCGCGATACTCAATCTGCTCCTCTTCATCCATACGTTTGCCGGAGAAAAGCGCGGCATCCGTTTTACGGCCTAACGGGTTAGCAAATTTTTCAGCAACGCGCTGGCGGCGTGCCAGAGCACCGCGCAGAATACGGGCACGGCGGGATTCACGACGCTGCACGGGTGCCTCGTCTTCCTCTTCGTACTCATCTTCATATTCGTCTTCATCGACCCACGTATCATCACGACGGGTGCGATTGCTGGCAAACGTCAGCAGAGTCAGAATAAAGCTGCCGATTTTTTCGGCAATGCTCACCCAGGACCAGCCGGTAAACAGCGTCAGGCCCGCTGCCCAGATACAAAGCAGCGCCAGCGTGCCGCCGCTGCTGTGAAGCATCGGTTGCAGCGCGGAGCTCAACAGGCTGCCAATCACCCCGCCGGAGGCGAAGTACCAGATGTCATCGGCGTTGATCGCCGCCAGTCCGCAGGAGGTGAGGATCAGCGCCAGGGCGCCAATCAGGCGCAGCGAAACGGCAAAATAATCGATGTAGTCGTCGTTCTGTCGATGACGCCAGGCAAACCAGCATCCGCCAATAATGATGACGGGAAGGGTATAGGCCATCACACCGAAAATGAAGAAGAGTGTGTCCGCAAGCCAGGCGCCGGGAACGCCACCTAAATTATGGATAGGCTCATGCCATGCGGTTTGCGACCAGCTGGGGTCTGAGGGGTTGAAACTGAGTAAGGCAGCCATCAGCCAGACGGCAAAAAGGGCAATAACAATCAGTAACGCCTCAAGGAGACGACGTCCGCTGCTTAGCTTAGATAATGTGACTTCTTTGTCTTCAGTATATTCCTGGCTCAAGAAAGGCTCTCCAGGTATCAGGCATGTCCTGCCTGTGTGCTAAAACGGACAACAGCGCCGGGACTCCCCGGCACTGTTGCTGTATGGATTAACAGGAGTGTAATCAAACTACACTGATTTTGCACCTGTTCCGTGTTAGCGCGTCTTAATAACCAGACGATTGCTCTGTTTGACCTCTTCCATCACCACATAAGTACGGGTGTCGTTCACGCCTGGCAGACGCAGCAGGGTTTCACCCAGCAGCTTACGGTAGGCGGACATATCAGGCACACGGGTTTTCAACAGGTAGTCAAAATCACCGGAAACCAGATGACACTCTTGAATTTCTTCAAGTTTTTGCACAGCGGCGTTAAATTGCTCAAACACATCTGGTGCACCACGATTCAGAGTAATCTCAACAAATACCAGAAGTGAGGCATCCAGATAATGCGGGTTCAGCAGAGCCGTATAGCCCTGAATAAAACCCTGTCTTTCCAGTCGACGCACACGCTCAAGGCACGGCGTCGGGGAAAGTCCCACACGTTTTGAAAGCTCGACGTTGGAAATACGCCCATCCTTTTGCAATTCATTAAGAATGTTACGATCGATACGGTCGAGATCTTTGCCAGGGCGCTTCTTGCTATCTACCATTATTATTGTCTCTCTGTATTCCTTCCCTACTCCTGCCTGGACCCTGTGCACATCACTGTTCAGAGCCTGGACCCGTTATTCATCACATCGCCTGGTTATGTATTAGACGCGATGTAGATTCGGGTTCTGCGGTAAGAAGACCGTTGCCCGAAAGCAGTCACAGACATCACGTATGGCGTCTGTCCACACCATGCGTAGATTTCACTGACCCGGTAAAAATGGCATTTCCGTGCATGTCTATGCGGCATGCAGTTCGTGCGTCTTTTTTTCTTCCTTGAATGTTTTCGCAAAAGCGCAGGGGATTGTCAAAGCAAAACATCGATTTTTAGTACAACATGCCGGATATTCATTACGGAGGGGTATTAATCCTCATTTTATTGCCTTATAAACGCGCGGTTTTCAGTAGCAGAAGTGATGTGACCGCCTCTGACCCATAGGGCGCGTCTATTGCATATATCGGAAGCAAAACTCTCCTGCTCTTTTTTTACGGCAACAAATTCCCTACAATCCAGCCCATTGCCTGCCAACAACAATGGGGATCTCATGGGCACGACCAAACACAGTAAGCTGCTAATCCTTGGTTCTGGACCTGCGGGATATACCGCAGCGGTCTATGCTGCACGCGCTAACCTGCAACCGGTACTGATCACCGGGATGGAAAAAGGCGGTCAGCTGACCACCACCACGGAAGTGGAAAACTGGCCTGGCGACCCGAACGACCTGACCGGGCCGCTGCTGATGGAGCGCATGCACGAGCATGCCGCCAAATTCGAAACCGAAATCCTGTTCGACCACATCAATAAAGTGGATTTGCAGAACCGTCCGTTCCGCCTGACGGGTGACAGCGGCGAATACACCTGCGATGCGCTGATCATCGCCACCGGCGCCTCTGCCCGCTATCTCGGCCTGCCGTCTGAAGAAGCGTTCAAAGGCCGCGGCGTGTCAGCCTGCGCGACCTGCGACGGTTTCTTCTATCGCAACCAGAAAGTTGCGGTTATCGGCGGCGGCAACACCGCTGTGGAAGAAGCGCTGTATCTGGCAAATATTGCCTCAGAAGTACACCTGATTCACCGTCGCGACACCTTCCGCGCGGAGAAGATCCTGATTAAACGCCTGATGGACAAAGTGGCGAGCGGCAACATTGTGCTGCATACCAACCGTACGCTGGAAGAAGTGACTGGCGATCAGATGGGCGTGGCGGGACTGCGTATCCGTGATACCCAGAACACCGATAACGTCGAAACGCTGGAAGTGGCAGGCCTGTTTGTGGCAATCGGTCACAGCCCGAACACGGCTATCTTTGAAGGCCAGCTGGAGCTGGAGAACGGCTACATCAAAGTGCAGTCTGGCATTCACGGCAACGCCACCCAGACCAGCGTTCCGGGTGTCTTCGCAGCTGGCGACGTGATGGACCATATTTATCGTCAGGCGATCACTTCTGCGGGCACCGGTTGTATGGCCGCGCTGGACGCAGAACGCTACCTGGACGGGCTGGCTGAACAAGGCAAATAATCTTTACAAGTCAGTAACAAACGTAAATAAAGGCGGCCACTGGTCGCCTTTATTTTTGCTCGCGTGTAACATGCAGAGGTCTAATTTCTTATAACGTCACCTGCAAAGTACGCAATGGAAAAAACCCGTCAACAAGAGTTAACCCGCTGGCTGAAACAGCAAAGCGTTCTGTCCCGCCGCTGGCTTATGATTTCCCGCGTTCTGGGATTCATCAGCGGTCTGTTGATTGTTGCCCAGGCATGGCTGCTGGCCCGCATTCTCAATCATATGATCATGGAGAACATTCCGCGCGAAGCGCTGCTGTTGCCGTTTATCGTTCTGGTGCTGGTTTTCGTTCTGCGTGCGTGGGTGGTCTGGCTGCGCGAGCGGGTTGGATTCCATGCCGGGCAGCACATCCGCTATGAGATCCGCCGCAAGGTGCTCGACCGGCTTTCGGAAGCCGGGCCTGCGTGGATCCAGGGCAAACCGGCTGGTAGCTGGGCGACGCTGATCCTTGAGCAAATCGACGATATGCACGATTACTACGCGCGTTATCTTCCCCAGATGGCGCTGGCGGTGTTTGTGCCCCTGATGATTGTTATCGCCATCTTCCCTGTTAACTGGGTGGCGGCGTTGATCCTGCTGGGCACCGCCCCGCTCATCCCGCTGTTTATGGCGATGGTCGGCATGGGTGCGGCAGATGCTAACCGTCGTAACTTCCTGGCGTTGGGTCGGTTGAGCGGTCATTTCCTGGACCGTCTGCGCGGAATGGAAACCCTGCGGATCTTCGGTCGTGGTGAAGCGGAAACCGAAAACATTCGCCTGGCGTCGCAGGATTTCCGTCAGCGCACCATGGAAGTGTTGCGCATGGCCTTTCTCTCATCTGGTGTGCTCGAATTTTTCACCTCCCTGTCGATTGCGCTGGTGGCGGTTTACTTTGGCTTCTCCTACCTCGGCGCGCTGGACTTTGGCCACTACGGTACGGCGGTCACGCTTTCCGCCGGGTTCCTGGCGCTGATCCTGGCCCCGGAATTTTTCCAGCCGCTTCGCGATCTCGGCACCTTTTACCATGCCAAAGCGCAGGCGGTGGGTGCTGCCGACAGCCTGAAAACCTTCATGGAAACGCCGCTGGCGAATCCGGAGCGTGGTGAGGTAACGCTGAATACGAACGATCCGGTGACCATTGAAGCACAGGATTTTTCTGTTCTGTCGCCTGAAGGCAAAGTGCTGGCCGGTCCGCTGAACTTTACCCTGCCTGCCGGGCAACGTGTGGTGCTGGTGGGTACCAGCGGCTCAGGTAAAAGCTCATTGTTGAATGCGCTGTCAGGTTTTATGGCGTACACCGGATCGCTGCGTATCAATAAAACGGAGCTGCGCGAGCTCGATCCTGATGCCTGGCGTAAACAGCTGAGTTGGGTGGGGCAAAACCCTCAGCTGCCAGCTCCGACGCTACGCGAGAATGTGCTGCTGGCACGGCCGGATGCGCGTGAAGATGAGCTGCAATCGGTCCTCGACCGCGCCTGGGTCAGCGAGTTTCTGCCGCTGCTTGCGCAGGGTGTCGATACCGTCATTGGCGATCAGTCTGCCGGGCTGTCAGTAGGCCAGGCACAGCGCGTCGCGGTTGCCCGTGCGCTGCTGAATCCCTCTTCGCTAATGCTGCTGGACGAACCCGCCGCCAGCCTGGACGCTCACAGCGAGCAGCGCGTGATGGATGCGCTTAACGCAGCCTCACGCCAGCAAACCACCCTGATGGTGACCCACCAGCTGGAAGGTATTGCCGACTGGGATCAGATTTGGGTGATGGAAAACGGACACATTGTTGAGCAAGGCGATTACGCCGCGCTTGTTGCCGCGCAGGGGCCGTTTGCGACCCTGCTGGCGAACCGTCAGGAGGATATCTGATGCGCGCCCTGCTTCCGTATCTTGCACTGTATAAACGCCACAAATGGATGCTGACGCTCGGGATCGTGCTGGCGATCGTTACTCTGCTGGCCAGCATCGGTCTGCTTACGCTTTCCGGCTGGTTCCTCTCCGCGTCTGCGGCCGCAGGCTTTGCCGGACTGTACAGCTTTAACTACATGCTGCCTGCCGCCGGGGTGCGCGGCACGGCCATTACGCGAACTGCCGGGCGCTACTTTGAACGTCTGGTCAGCCACGACGCGACCTTCCGCGTGCTGCAACACCTGCGTATTTACACCTTCAGCAAACTGCTGCCCCTCTCCCCTGCCGGGCTGGCACGTTTTCGACAGGGCGAATTACTCAACCGCGTGGTCGCAGATGTGGATACGCTGGATCACCTCTATCTGCGCGTCATTTCACCTATGGTGGGCGCGTTTGTAGTGATTGTCGTGGTCACGCTGGGGTTGAGTTTCCTGGATGTTCCCATCGCACTGACGCTCGGCGGCATCATGCTGATGACGCTGATTATTCTGCCGCCCCTGTTTTATCGTGCAGGTAAAACCACCGGGGAAAACCTGACGCGCCTGCGTGGAGAATATCGCCAGCAGCTCACCGCCTGGTTGCAGGGACAGGCCGAGCTCACCCTTTTTGGTGCCAGCAAGCGCTACCGCGCCCGCATGGAAAATACGGAGCTGAACTGGCATGAAGCCCAGCGTCGCCAGTCTGAACTGACCGCGTTCTCCCAGGCGCTGATGATGTTAATTGGTGGGATTGCCGTTATCGCCATGCTCTGGATGGCCTCCGGTGGCGTGGGCGGTAACGCGCAGCCTGGCCCGCTGATTGCGCTGTTTGTTTTCTGTGCCCTGGCAGCCTTTGAAGCCTTAGCCCCGGTCACGGGCGCCTTTCAGCATCTCGGCCAGGTGATTGCCTCTGCGCTGCGCATTACGGATATTGCCGAGCAGGAGCCGGAAGTGAAGTTCAGCGCGGGTCAAACCGCTGTGCCAGAGCAGGTCGCGCTGACGCTCAGCAATGTCACTTTCGCCTACGACAAGCAGGCGCAAAACGCGCTGGAAGACATCACCCTTTCTGTTGATGCCGGGCAGCGCATTGCGATCCTTGGCCGTACGGGATGTGGGAAATCGACACTTCTGCAACTTCTCACGCGCGCGTGGGACCCACAGCAGGGCGAGATTCTGTTTAACGACGTTCCGCTGTCTGGTTTTAGCGAAGCGGCCTTGCGTAAAACGGTCAGCGTCGTGCCCCAGCGGGTGCATCTGTTCAGCGCTACGCTGCGCGATAATCTTCTTCTGGCGGCACCAGACGCCTCCGACGATACGCTGCGGGCAATGCTGGAGCAGGTTGGGCTGCACAAGCTGCTTGAAGACGACGGGTTGAACAGCTGGCTGGGTGAAGGGGGTCGACAGCTTTCCGGCGGCGAACTGCGTCGTCTGGCCATTGCGCGTGCGCTGCTGCACGATGCGCCGCTGATGCTGCTGGATGAACCGACAGAAGGACTGGATGCCACGACAGAGAGCCAAATCCTTGATTTACTGGCGAATGTGATGAAAGGTAAAACCGTGGTGATGGTCACGCACCGTCTGCGCGGGCTGGTGAATTTCGATCAGATAATTGTGATGGACAACGGACACATAATTGAGCAAGGTAGTCACGCAGAGCTGCTGGCAAAACAGGGTCGCTACTACCAGTTTAAACAGCGCCTGTAGACTATATTTGTAGCGTCCTCTCTCGCGTACTGGAGTTCTGTTGTCATGCGCCTGGTGCAGCTTTCTCGCCATAATATTGCGTTCCCTTCACCGGAGGGGGCGCTGCGTGAACCTAACGGCTTGCTGGCTCTGGGCGGCGATCTCAGCCCGGCACGGCTCTTAATGGCTTACCAGCGCGGCATCTTCCCGTGGTTTTCTCCCGGCGACCCGATCTTATGGTGGTCTCCCGACCCGCGAGCCGTGCTGTGGCCTGGACAGTTTCACCTGAGCCGCAGCATGAAGCGTTTTCATGCAAAATCCCCCTTTCGCGTCACGCTCAATCACGCCTTCGGCCAGGTTATCGAAGGCTGCGCTGAAGATCGTCATGAAGGCACCTGGATAACCCGCGATATCATTATCGCCTACCACCAGCTTCATGAGCTGGGCTACGCGCACTCTATTGAAGTATGGAAAGAGGATAACCTCGTCGGCGGAATGTACGGCGTGGCGCAGGGCACGCTGTTCTGCGGCGAGTCGATGTTCTCCCGCGCCACGAATGCGTCGAAAACCGCGCTGCTGGTGTTTAGCGAGGAATTTGCCCGACGCGGCGGACGGCTGATGGATTGCCAGGTGCTGAATGAGCACACCGCCTCGCTCGGCGCCGTTGAAATCTCCCGCCGACACTATATCGAACATCTGGAACAGTGCCGAAAGAAGACCCTACCACGCGATTTTTGGGTTCCCAGAACGCTCTTTATACCCAATGCCTAAATGTTTTCCGCATATTTTTTATGAGGGTGTTATAATTACGCCGCAGAGTAGCTTCTGCCTGTTGCCCCGCCGCCGTTTGGGACCCTCGCTTCAGATAACGTCCTTACGTTTATCCTGTCGTCTCCCCTTTACGAATGCGCTTTCCGTTCGGTTGTACCGTGACGCTTGGGCAATACGCTGAGACTGTTTTGCTGCGTTTTAAACGCGCAATTCTTTACTTAATTGAGGAATTTCGGCATTATCTTGCCGGTTCAAAACTTGGTAGTGATACCCCAGAGGATTAGATGGCCAAAGAAGACAATATTGAAATGCAGGGTACCGTACTTGATACGTTGCCTAATACCATGTTTCGCGTAGAACTGGAAAACGGTCACGTGGTAACTGCGCACATCTCCGGTAAAATGCGCAAAAACTATATCCGCATTTTGACGGGCGACAAAGTGACTGTTGAGCTGACCCCGTACGACCTGAGCAAAGGCCGCATTGTCTTCCGTAGTCGCTAATTGTTTTCGCCTGTAATGGCAGATGAATATTAAATAAGGCCGGGATATTCCCGGCCTTTTTTATTTATGGCTTTAGTGTGGCTGTTCAGGAAGAGGTATTTTAGTGCGGTCTGATGCCCTCACCCTGACCCTCTCCCACAGGGAGAGGGAGAAAAGCGGACACAAAAAAGCCGGGTTAAAAACCCGGCTTTTACACTAAAGAAAATCAGTGAGCCGCTTCCGGCTTGTGCTTCGCCGCACTCTGGAAATCGTACGTCAGTTCGTTCTTCGCCTGATCCAGCCCCACCGTTACCTGGCCGCCGTCCACCAGCGAGCCAAACAGCAGCTCGTTTGCCAGCGGTTTCTTCAGGTTGTCCTGAATCACGCGCGCCATCGGACGGGCGCCCATCGCATGGTCGTAGCCTTTCTCAGCCAGCCAGTTGCGGGCCTCCTGGCTCACTTCCAGCGACACGCCTTTCTGATCCAGCTGAACCTGCAACTCGACGATGAACTTGTCCACCACCTGATGAATCACCTCGGTAGACAGATGATCGAACCAGATAATGTTGTCCAGACGGTTACGGAACTCCGGCGTGAAGATCTTCTTGATCTCTTCCATCGCATCGGTGCTGTTATCCTGGTGGATCAGGCCGATGGATTTACGCTCGGTTTCCCGCACGCCCGCGTTGGTGGTCATCACCAGCACCACGTTGCGGAAATCGGCCTTGCGCCCGTTGTTATCGGTCAGCGTCCCGTTGTCCATCACCTGCAACAGGATGTTGAACACGTCCGGATGCGCTTTCTCGATTTCATCGAGCAGCAGTACCGCGTGCGGATGCTTGATAACCGCGTCCGTAAGCAGGCCGCCCTGGTCAAAGCCCACGTATCCCGGAGGCGCACCAATCAAACGGCTGACGGTGTGACGCTCCATATACTCGGACATATCAAAGCGCAGCAGTTCAATGCCCAGCGCTTTGGAAAGCTGAACCGTCACCTCGGTTTTACCCACCCCGGTCGGGCCGGCGAACAGGAAGGAACCAACCGGCTTGTGGTCATGCCCCAGGCCAGCACGGGCCATCTTGATCGCTTCGGTTAAGGCCTCAATGGCTTTATCCTGACCAAAGACCAGCATTTTCAGGCGATTGCCGAGGGTGCGCAGCGTATCACGGTCGCTCTGAGAAACGCTCTTCTCAGGAATACGCGCGATGCGGGCCACCACGGACTCGATATCCGCCACGTTCACGGTTTTCTTACGCTTGCTGGCTGGCATCAGGCGCGCACGCGCACCCGCCTCATCAATCACGTCGATCGCTTTATCCGGCAGATGACGATCGTTGATGTATTTCACCGCCAGTTCCACCGCCGCACGGACCGCTTTCGCGGTGTAACGCACGTCGTGGTGTGCTTCGTACTTGGTTTTCAGGCCATTGATGATCTGCACCGTTTCGTCAACCGACGGCTCGGTAACGTCGATTTTCTGGAAACGACGCGCCAGCGCACGATCCTTCTCAAAGATGTTGCTGAACTCCTGGTACGTCGTGGAGCCCATCACGCGGATCTTGCCGCTGGAGAGCAGCGGTTTGATCAGGTTAGCGGCATCCACCTGGCCACCGGAGGCCGCACCTGCGCCGATGATGGTGTGGATCTCATCGATAAACAGGATGCTGTTGGTGTCCTGCTCCAGCTGTTTTAACAGCGCTTTGAAACGTTTTTCGAAATCACCGCGGTATTTGGTGCCCGCCAGCAGCGAGCCAATATCCAGCGAGTAGATGGTACAGTCGGCAATCACTTCCGGCACGTCGCCCTGCACAATGCGCCAGGCCAGCCCTTCGGCAATCGCGGTTTTACCCACGCCAGATTCCCCCACCAGCAGCGGGTTGTTCTTACGGCGACGGCACAGCACCTGGATGGCACGCTCCAGCTCTTTGTCGCGGCCAATCAGCGGGTCGATACCGCCAACGCGAGCAAGCTGGTTAAGGTTGGTGGTGAAGTTTTCCATACGATCCTCCCCGCCTGCTTGCTCTTCATTGCTGTTGATCTGTCCGCTGGGATCCGATGCCTGGTTAGGCTCGTCTTTTCGCGTTCCGTGAGAGATGAAGTTGACCACGTCGAGCCGGCTGACTTCGTGTTTACGCAGCAGGTAGGCCGCCTGGGACTCCTGCTCGCTGAAGATGGCGACCAGGACATTGGCACCAGTCACTTCGCTACGTCCGGAAGACTGGACGTGGAAAACCGCGCGCTGCAACACGCGCTGGAAGCTGAGCGTCGGCTGCGTGTCGCGCTCTTCTTCACTGGCTGGCAGCACCGGTGTAGTTTGTTCGATGAAGGCTTCGAGTTCCTGACGTAGCGCCACCAGATCCACGGAGCAGGCTTCCAGCGCTTCGCGGGCAGATGGGTTGCTAAGCAGTGCGAGCAGCAGGTGCTCGACGGTCATAAACTCATGTCGGTGCTCACGCGCTCTGGCGAAAGCCATGTTTAAACTGAGTTCCAGTTCTTGATTGAGCATAGGCACCTCCCCCAATTTTATGCCTTATCAGGCCTTTTCCAGCGTACACAGCAACGGATGCTCGTTCTCCCTTGCATAGTCGTTCACCATCGCTACTTTGGTTTCCGCAACCTCGGCAGTAAAGATGCCGCAGATCGCTTTGCCACGATAATGAACGGTAAGCATCAGTTGCGTTGCACGTTCAACATCATAAGAAAAGAACTTTTGTAGCACGTCAATAACAAATTCCATCGGCGTGTAATCATCGTTCATTAACATAACTTTATACATAGATGGCGGTTTTAGCGCGTCGCGCACTTTATCTTCCGCCAGCTGGTCAAAATCCAGCCAATCGTTGGTCTTACCCATTATGCATAACCACTTTGAATCTACCTCAGATGTTAGATAACAATCATCTATTACTGTCATCCGCGATGTCTGTCACAAACTGTTGCAATAGCGTTAACTGCCTCAAATTTTGGTTGATTATTGTCCCAACTCCAGCGCCAAACGCTTGACGGCTTCTTCCGTTTCTCTAAATTGTACAAGCGTGAGTTGGCGAGGTTTTGAACAGCCCCCACTCCACCACCGGTTCATTCCATCTTAATTTATAAGATTTACGAAGGATGTCGAAGCATGGAAATGGGTACTGTTAAGTGGTTCAACAACGCCAAGGGGTTTGGCTTCATTTGCCCCGAAGGCGGCGGCGAGGATATCTTCGCTCACTATTCCACCATTCAGATGGATGGTTACAGGACGCTCAAAGCCGGGCAGTCCGTCCGGTTCGATGTACACCAGGGGCCAAAAGGCAATCACGCCAGTCTTATCGTGCCCGTTGAAGCAGAAACGGTTGCATAGCTCTCTGATTCATTGTGTACACCCCGCAGGCAAAATGCCAGCCCGATCGGCTGGCATTTTTATTTTCGGGTTATTCCCGCGCCAGCGCATCCACCGGATCCAGCCGCGCAGCGTTTCGTGCCGGCAGCCAGCCAAACAAAATGCCGGTAAAGGTGGAGCACAAAAACGCGGTGAGGATCGCCATCGGTGAGAAGCCAATCTCCCACCCCGGTAAAAAGAGCTGGAGCGCGAAGGCGATCATCATCGAGAGCGCAATCCCCATCGCGCCTCCCACCAGACACACCAGCACCGCTTCAATCAAAAATTGCTGGAGCACATCGCTGGCTCTGGCCCCGACCGCCATGCGAATGCCGATCTCCCGCGTACGTTCGGTCACCGACACCAGCATAATGTTCATCACCCCTATCCCGCCGACGACCAGCGAAATCACCGCCACCAGCGTCAGGAACAGCTGAAGAGTACGTGTGGTCTTTTCGGCCGTTTTCAAGAGGCCGTCCATGTTCCAGGTGAAGAAATCCTTTTTCCCGTGGCGCAACGTTAACAGCCGCTCGAGCTGCTGTTCCGCCAGCGCGCTGTCGTAGCCCTCTTTCACTCGCACGGTAATGGAGTTGAGCCAGGACTGTCCCATAATGCGCCCGGAAATGGTGCTGTACGGCAGCCAGACGCGCAGGATCTTGCTGCTGCCAAACATGGACTGTTTCTCTTCCGCCACACCAATCACCGTGGCGGGCATGTTACCCACCAGGATCACTTCCCCCACCACACGGGTTTTATTGGGGAAAAGCTGTCTGCGCGAGTTAGCGTCTAACACCACCACCTGCGCCCTGCCCGCCAGCTGTTCCGCGTTGAAGGTCGCCCCTTCGCTGAAGGTCATGCCGTAGACGTTGAAGTAATCTCCGCTGACGCCGTTAGCGCTGGCCGCCACGTCGATGTTGCCGTAGCGCAGACGCAGGTTTTGCGACACGGCAGGCGTGGCGGAGTTCACCCACGGCTGCTTCTGAATAGCCGCCAGATCGTCGTATTTCAGCGCCTGCTGATACTGCGGCTCGTCGTCGCCAAAATCTTTGCCGGGGTAAACGTCGATGGTGTTAGTCCCGATGGCGCGAATATCCGCCAGCACCAGCTGTTTCGCCGCATCGCCCACCACCACAATCGACACCACCGAGGCAATACCGATAATGATGCCGAGCATGGTCAGCAGGGTGCGCATTTTGTTGGCCGCCATCGCCAGCCAGGCCATGGTCAGCGCTTCACGAAAGCCGCTGGAGAACTGTCCCCAGCCGGTGGACGCAGGTAAGGCTTCTTTCGGCGCCGCCGCTCTGGACTGACGTGGCGGCGGGTTGCTGACCAGCTCGCCGTCGTGGATCTCAATGATGCGTTCCGCCTGCGCTGCCACCTGCGGATCGTGGGTGACAATAATCACCGTATGCCCCTGATCGCGCAGCTGATGCAGGATCGCCATCACCTCTTCACCGGAATGGCTGTCGAGCGCACCGGTTGGCTCATCAGCGAGGATCACCTGTCCGCCGTTCATCAGCGCGCGGGCAATACTCACGCGCTGCTGCTGACCGCCTGAAAGCTGCGAAGGCTGATAATCAACACGCTCCGCCAGCCCAAGACGCGTTAACAGCGCCTTCGCGCGTTCAAGGCGTTTTTTGCGCTCGACGCCCGCATACACCGCTGGCACCTCCACGTTCTGCGCCGCGCTCAGGTGTGAAAGCAGATGGTAACGCTGAAAAATAAAGCCAAAATGCTCGCGACGCAGCTTCGCCAGCGCGTCGCCGTCCAGGGTGGAAACATCCGTCCCGGCCACGCGATAGGTGCCGCTGGTGGGCTTATCCAGACAGCCAAGAATGTTCATCAGCGTTGATTTACCCGAGCCCGACGCCCCGACAATCGCCACCATCTCACCGGCTTCAACGCGCAGGGAGATGCCCTTCAGCACCTCCACCGGCCCGTCGCCGGACGGATAGCTGCGACGAATGTCATTCAGCTCAAGCAGCGCCGTCATTGCGCGGCTCCGGGCAGGGTTTCGCTGGTGACCACTTCCTCACCCTCTTCCAGCCCTTTTACCACCACCACATCGGTGTCGTTACGTGCGCCAATCACCACTTCCCGCTCGCGGCTTTCGCCGTTGCGCAGCACTTTCACCTTGTAGCGATTGTCCCCGGCGGATTCACCCAGCGCGGAGAGCGGAACCGTCAGCACGTTTTTAACGCCGGTCAGCTGGATATGCACCTGGGCGGTCATGTCCAGACGCAGCACGCCCTGCGGGTTTGGCACCTCAAAACGCGCATAGTAGAAGATAGCGTCGTTGACCTTCTCCGGCGTCGGCAGGATATCTTTCAGCACCCCTTCATAGCGGGTTTGCGGATCGCCCAGCACCGTAAACCAGGCTTTCTGCCCCGGCTTAAGGTGAATGACGTCCGCTTCGGATACCTGGGCTTTCACCAGCATGGTGCTCATATCCGCCAGGGTCAGGATGTTCGGCGCCTGCTGCGCGGCGATGACCGTCTGGCCTTGCAGGGTGGTTATCTGCGTCACTTCCCCGGCCATTGGCGCAACGATTTGCGTGTAATCGAGGTTGGTTTTCGCCGTATCCAGCGAGGCCTGATTCCGTTTGATTTGCGCATCGATGGTGCCAATCTGCGCCTGCTTCACCGCCAGCTCCGTGGCGGCTGTGTCCAGATCCTGTTTCGAGATAGCCTGCGTTTTCGCCAGCGCCTGCTGGCGCGTCAGGGTGACCTGAGCGAGATTACGCTCCGCCTGAGCCTGCGCGCGCTGCGCGCGCAGCTCCATCAGCGTCGCTTCCACTTCGCGGATTTGGTTTTGCGCCTGCTCAGGATCGATCACGCCCAGCAGCTGGCCTTTTTTAACCTTATCGCCAATCTCAACTGACAGGGTTTTAAGCTGACCGCTGACCTGCGCGCCCACGTCAACCTTACGCAGGGCATCCAGTTTCCCCGTCGCCAGCACGTTTTGTTGCAGCTCGCCCGGACGAACAATCAGCGTTTGATACTGTGGTACCGGCGCGTTCAGTACCTTCCATAACCAGAATCCGCCCGCTAACACCACTACCGCCAGCAGCAGAAACAGCTTTCTGCGTTTTCCCTTCAGGTTCATAAATATTCCAAATAATTGTTCTGGCTATCATCACCGTTGATTTTATCTAAACCACTCCTCAACGAAACCCCCGATCCCCGTAATCGTCGGGAATTGTTTACCCGATGTTGATAAAGCGCCTGCTGAAATAGCGATATTCCACCAGAAGCAGGATCTAACATGTCTTCCATCGTCGATACACCTTATTCAACGCTGCCCCAGCCTAAATCGGGCTGGCAACTGTTTAAAAGCCTGGCATCGGGTTCCCTCACGCCGGGGCTGGCGTGGCAAAATCCGGCCTATCGACGTAAGTTTATGTTGCGCTCGCTGGCAACGCCGTTCACCACTGCGCGCCTGCTTGGAAACCTTGCAAAACAGCCCCGTCTGATGCAGATCCTGCGCGTGCAGCCCGGCCTGCCGTGCCGCCTGCACCGGCCGTGGCTGACCGTCAATATGGGCCGCCAGACTACGCTGGACGCACTGAACGATCACTATGAGATGATGAGCCGCCATCTTCCGGCGTCGCTGCTGAACGGCTACCTCTCCAGCCAGGGCATCACGCTGGTGACGTTAACGGGCAAAGAGGAGCAGCAGTTTAGCGTTCGCCTGAGCGCGGATGCGTTTCTGGACAAAGAAGGGGAAGCGACCCTCACTTTTTGCGACCACCAGAACACGGTGCTGGCCGAGCTGACCTTTACGCTGTGCACATACCAGGGCAAGCCAACGCTCTTCATCGGCGGAATGCAGGGGGCGAAAGCGCATGTCCCGCACGAGCACATTCAGCTGGCGACCAAAGCCTGTCACGGACTGTTCCCAAAACGTCTGCTGGTTGAAGCGGTCATGACGCTGGCAGGCGCCTTCCCGGTCGAGCAGATCCTCGCGGTGAGTAACGCCACCCACATCTACCGCAGCTGGCGCTATCGCAAGAAAAAAGAGGGAAAATTGCTGGCTGACTATGATAGCTTCTGGCGCTCCCTTGGCGGACAGCAGCAGGATAACGGCAACTTTGCCCTGCCACTGACCATGCCACGCAAACCGATGGAAGAGATTGCGAGTAAAAAACGGTCCGAATACCGCCGCCGCTATGCCCTGCTTGATAGCCTGATCCAACAGGTTTCGCAGGCGACTGCCCGTTAATCGGCCCTCCCGCGAGCCAGCCAGAGGACGCGGGAGAACATTTTACGCAGCAGCGTGGGCACCGACTCCACGCCTCGCCTGCCCGCTTCCGTCGCAACTTCAATGGCCAAATCCGGTTTTGACGACCGATGGATAGCTTTGGCAATCACCCGGCGCATATTCATGGGCACATCTACCGGGATCATCGCCACGCGGTGAAAGACGTCGTCAAATCCCTGGCGGTACATAAAGTGCTCCATGTCCATCGCAGGCAGCGCGGTCAGATGTTCCCGCTCCTCTTCACGATCGTTATTGAGCAGGCTGCGCACGGTCGCCGCATATTTTTTACCTGCCTCATCGCCATCCACCAGTACGTGCCACTCTATCCCCATCCGGCGCGCAAATTTGATCAGCGGTTTTAAGCCAGACTGAGCAAATTCGATCACTTTGATCCCTTCGGCATCAAAGTGGTGTCCGCACTGGCGAGCCAGCTCGTTTATCACCCAGGTTTCCGTTTCCCCTTCCACCAGCAACCAGCAGCGGGCAAACAGGGAAGAGGCACGGTTAAAACGGATATGAAACGCAATTCGTCGGCCATCTTCGGCATTTAACCCGCCGGGCCCGAGCCGGTAGGCGGTGACCCGCGAGGATTCACGCACCAGGCGGCAGACATACTCCACCGGCGTCAGAGAGAGCAGCTCTCCGGAATTCGTGGTGGTGACTCGCTGCAACGGCAGCAAATTAAGAAGATGCCACGCCACGGAAAGCATAATCGGGTGCAGCCGCGTTTCCGGATCTTCCACCAGCAGCAGCGGGCGCGCGTCCCGATCCAGGCGCACCGTCCCTTTCGCCTGTAAAAGCGTGGAGAATAATCCCAGCAGGATCACCCGATGCGTGCGCCCGCCGGGGCGGTCGATCATGCGGTTGATAATATCGAGATAGCGCCAGCTTCGTTGTTCATCGTGCGAGCGGCGACGCATCAGACGGTGGCGCGCCTGCCCCGTTCCCTGCTCGGAGAAATAGTGCTCCAGCAGTTGCACCATGGCAGACAGTCCCTGACGGATCTGGCCGTCGGTGAGGTTCTGCGGCCGTGAGACCAGTTCACGGGCGAGGAAATCCAGTTCGCGGGCGGTCACCTCCACCTCGGGCATATTCGGCACGGTGCCGTTACGGATCCGCCGCATAAAGCGCGCGTCTCGTAAGCGCAGCACGGGGGAGAGGCGGATAAGATGGCGGGCAAGCTCGTCAATATTATCGAGCGGGATCGGATTTCCCTTCTCATCAAGAAATTCACGCAGGGTTAACACCCCGTCGTTTTGCGCCATTTCGCCCTCAAGGCGATAGAAAATACGCTGGAAACCATCTTCACAGGGCACCCAGCAGGGCGACATAGGGCGAAAACGACGCACGCGATGGCGACCGGGCTCGGATTCGCGGAAGGTCAGAATGATATGCAGGTGTTTCTCGCGTCCGTTGACATCCCCCGGCGGAAACCAGAAGTCATCATGAACGAAGTGGTACAAGTTCTCTTCGGGCGAAAGTAGCAGCGTCAGGGCATCCAGCAGGCTGGATTTACCCCAGGCATTTTCGCCTATCAGGACGTTGTTCTGTTCCAGTTGCAGCGACAGGCGGTTAATCCCGCGAAACCCGACAATCTCCACACGTTCGAGTAGCATACATCCCCCGCAATTCGGCCACTTTTTCCTTCAAGTTATCAGCAGTATAGCGGCAGGCTGTGGGTCACGACAGCAGAATATACGCCCCTTAATTATTGGGCTATGCTCTTATTACCTCCGATCTGAACAAGGATTGACATCACATTGCCTTAAATCAAATTTAGTGAATTTATTTGAGTGGCGAAGGGATGTTGATGGTTTCAAAATACTGGCTCTTTGAGTCGTCATCCCTTTATGGCGATATAACCCGCGCGCAGGAATGGGCGCGGACGTTTATTATTGAGGTGGTTATGTTCAGAAAATTAGCGGCAGAATGCTTTGGTACATTCTGGCTGGTGTTTGGTGGCTGCGGTAGCGCAGTACTGGCAGCCGCATTTCCGGAATTAGGTATTGGCTTTGTCGGCGTCGCGCTGGCATTCGGCTTAACTGTATTAACCATGGCATTCGCCGTGGGGCATATTTCCGGCGGTCATTTCAACCCGGCCGTCACATTAGGATTATGGGCGGGCGGACGTTTCCCGGCGAAAGATATTATTGGCTATATTATTGCCCAGGTTATTGGCGGTATTATTGCCGCGGCGGTGCTGTACGTAATTGCCAGCGGTAAAGCCGGATTTGACGCCGCGGCCAGCGGATTTGCGTCGAACGGCTTCGGCGAACACTCTCCAGGCGGCTACTCGATGCTGTCTGCCATCGTGATTGAAATTGTGCTCACCGCAGGCTTCCTGTTGGTGATCCACGGCGCAACGGACAAATACGCGCCTGCGGGCTTTGCCCCCATCGCTATTGGTCTGGCGTTGACGCTGATCCACCTCATCTCCATTCCGGTGACCAACACCTCCGTTAACCCGGCGCGCAGCACCGCGGTGGCTATTTTCCAGGGCGGCTGGGCGCTTGAACAGCTGTGGCTGTTCTGGGTGATGCCAATTATCGGCGGTATTCTGGGCGGCGTGCTGTATCGCACCCTGCTGGAAAAACGCGATTAATTAAGTGCGGTCTGTAATGTCGGGTAGCGCTAAAGCTTACCCGACCTACGTTAGTGTGCACTTTGTAGGCCGGGTAAGGCGCAGCCACCACCCGGCTTTTTTTGTAGCTTTACCTCACAGCCTTTATTGGGTAGTGTCTCTGGCGCTTAACTGATACTCAAAAGGACCGGCTGTTCATGTTCTCAGGACTCCTCATCATTCTTCTGCCCCTGATTGTGGGCTACCTTATTCCGCTGCGTCATGAATCGGCCTTAAAGCTTATTAATCGCTTTCTCAGCTGGATTGTTTACGTCATTCTGTTCTTTATGGGGATCAGCCTGGCCTTCCTGGATAATCTGGCGACGAACTTGCTTTCCATCCTGCATTATTCTGCGGTTACGGTAGTGGTTATTCTGCTGTGCAATATTGCTGCGCTGTTCTGGCTGGAACGCACTATTCCCTGGAAAAATCACCACCATCAGGAAAAGCTTCCCTCCCGTATTGCGATGGCGCTGGAATCATTAAAACTGTGCGGCGTGGTGGTACTCGGTTTTTTACTGGGTCTGACCGGCTGGGCATTTTTACAGCACGCAACGGAAGCCAGCGAATATACGCTTATTTTCCTGCTCTTCCTGATTGGTATTCAGCTGCGAAATAATGGCATGACGCTGAAACAGATTGTCCTTAACCGCCGGGGCATGATGGTTGCCGTTATCGTTGTGGCCAGCTCACTGGCGGGGGGAGTGATTAACGCCTTTATTCTCGATCTGCCGCTGAAAACCAGCCTGGCGATGGCGTCCGGTTTCGGCTGGTATTCGCTCTCCGGTATTCTGCTGACCGAATCGTTTGGTCCGGTGATCGGCAGCGCCGCCTTCTTTAACGATCTGGCGCGCGAGCTGATAGCCATCATGCTGATCCCCGGCCTGGTACGCCGCAGCCGCTCTACCGCGCTGGGCCTGTGCGGGGCCACCTCAATGGACTTTACCCTGCCGGTATTACAGCGCTCGGGAGGGCTGGAGATGGTTCCTGCCGCCATCGTACACGGTTTTATTCTGAGCCTGCTGGTACCCATTTTGATGGCGTTCTTCTCAGCCTGATACTGCTTTGGCGGTAGTGAACCTGCCGCCAAAATTGCGCTAAATCAATAACCCTCCACTTAGTATAAGAAAGCACTTTTCTCCGTTGTGGCACAGGCATAACCTTAAACATGTATCTCAAATATAACTTTAACAGGTGTGATTATGTTTTGTGTGCAATGTGAACAAACCATCCGTACCCCAGCAGGCAACGGCTGCTCTTACGCGCAGGGTATGTGCGGCAAAACCGCAGAAACGTCCGATCTCCAGGATCTGCTGATTGCGGCGCTGCAAGGCTTGTCCGCCTGGGCCTTCAAAGCCCGTGAATATGGCATTGTTGATCACTATGTCGACAGCTTTGCGCCGCGCGCATTTTTCTCCACGCTGACCAACGTTAACTTCGATTCTCCACGCATTGTGGGCTATGCCCGCGAAGCGATTGCCCTGCGTGAAGCCCTGAAAGCGCAGTGCCTGAATGCCGACGCCAGCGCCCGCGTGGACAACCCGATGGCGGAGCTACAGCTGGTGAGCGACGACCTGGGCGAGCTACAGCGTCAGGCCGCAGAATTTACTCCCAATAAAGACAAAGCGGCGATTGGCGAAAACATCCTCGGCCTGCGCCTGCTGTGCCTGTACGGTCTGAAAGGTGCTGCGGCCTATATGGAACACGCGCACGTACTCGGCCAGTACGACAACGCTATTTACGCCCAGTACCACAAAATCATGGCCTGGCTGGGCACCTGGCCTTCCGATATGAACGCCCTGCTGGAATGCTCGATGGAAATCGGCCAGATGAACTTCAAAGTGATGAGCATTCTGGATGCCGGTGAAACCAGCACCTACGGCCACCCAACGCCAACGCAGGTCAACGTCAAAGCGACCGAAGGCAAATGCATCCTGATCTCCGGTCATGACCTGAAAGATCTCTACAACCTGCTGAAGCAGACCGAAGGCACCGGCGTTAACGTTTATACCCACGGCGAAATGCTGCCCGCGCACGGCTACCCGGAGCTGCGTAAATTTAAGCATCTGATCGGTAACTACGGCAGCGGCTGGCAGAACCAGCAGGTGGAGTTTGCCCGCTTCCCTGGCCCAATCGTCATGACCTCTAACTGCATCATCGACCCGACCGTCGGCGCGTATGACGACCGTATCTGGACCCGCAGCATCGTCGGCTGGCCGGGCGTGAGCCACCTTGAAGGCGACGATTTCGGTCCGGTTATCGCTCAGGCGCAGCAGATGGCAGGCTTCCCGTACAGCGAAATTCCGCACCTCATCACCGTCGGTTTTGGTCGTGAAACCCTGCTGGGTGCGGCGGATTCCCTGATTGACCTCGTCAGCCGTGAAAAACTGCGTCACATCTTCCTGATCGGCGGCTGTGACGGCGCGCGCGGGGAACGTAACTACTTCACCGATTTCGCCACCCGCGTACCGGAAGACTGTCTGATCCTGACCCTGGCCTGCGGTAAGTACCGTTTCAACAAGCTGGACTTCGGCAACATCGAAGGTCTGCCGCGCCTGGTGGATGCGGGTCAGTGTAACGATGCATATTCAGCCATCATTCTGGCGGTCACGTTGGCAGAGAAACTGGGCTGCGGCGTGAACGATCTGCCGCTGTCGCTGGTGCTCTCCTGGTTCGAGCAGAAAGCGATCGTTATCCTGTTGACCCTGCTCTCTCTCGGCGTGACCAACATCGTCACCGGGCCGACCGCGCCAGGCTTCCTGACGCCGGACCTGCTGGCCATCCTGAACGAGAAATTTGGTCTGCGTTCTGTGACCAACGTTGAAGATGATATGAAGCAACTGCTGAGCGCGTAAGGAGTAACTCATGACCATGCCAACCTCACAATGTCCGTGGCGGATGCAGGTTCATCACATCCATCAGGAGACGCCGGATGTGTGGACGCTGTCGCTGCTGTGCCATGACTATTATCCGTACCGCGCGGGCCAGTATGCGCTGGTGAGCGTGCGTAATTCGGCGGATACTCTGCGCGCCTACACGATCTCCTCCACGCCGGGCGTGAGCGAGTACATTACGCTCACCGTTCGTCGTATTGATGACGGCGCAGGATCCGAGTGGCTGACCCGGGACGTGAAGCGCGGGGATTACATCTGGCTGTCTGACGCGCAGGGCGAGTTTACCTGTGACGACAAGACGGAAGATAAATTCCTGCTGCTGGCGGCGGGTTGTGGCGTGACGCCGATTATGTCGATGCGTCGCTGGCTGGCGAAATACCGTCCTCAGGCCGACGTGCAGGTGATTTTCAGCGTTCGTTCCCCGGAAGATGTGATTTTTGCCGAAGAATGGCGCAACTATCCGGTGACGCTGGTGGCCGAGCACAACGCGACGCACGGTTTTGTCGCGGGGCGCCTGAGCCGCGAGCTGCTGCAAAGCGTGCCGGATATTGCGAACCGCACCGTGATGACCTGCGGCCCGGCGCCGTACATGGAGATCGTGGAGAAAGAAGTGAAAGCGCTCGGCGTGACCCGCTTCTTCAAAGAGCAGTTCTTCACGCCTGTAGCGGAAGCGGCGACCAGCGGGATGAAGTTCACGAAGCTGCAACCGGCGCAGACCTTCTTTGGGCGGGTGGGCACCACGCTGCTTGAAGCGCTGGAAAGCAACAACGTACCGGTGGCGGCGGCCTGTCGCGCCGGGGTGTGCGGATGTTGCAAGACCAAAGTGGTTTCCGGTGAGTACACGGTCACCAGCACCATGACGCTGACCGACGCAGAAATCGCAGAGGGCTATGTGCTGGCATGTTCGTGCCATCCGCAGGGCGATCTTGTGCTCGCATAATCTGTCGCGGTTCACCTGTAGGCCCGGTAAGCATCAGCGCCACCGGGCTTTTTGCCCATGCAGGCCAGCGCATTTGCCTTTGGAACCCTGTAGGCCCGGTAAGCGTCAGCGCCTCCGGGCTTTTTGCCCATGCAGGCCAGCGCATATGCCTTTGTAACCCCTGTAGGCCCGGTAAGCGTCAGCGCCACCGGGCTTTTTGCCCATGCAGGCCAGCGCATTTGCCTTTGGAACCTCTGTAAGCCCGGCAAGCGTCAGCGCCACCGGGCTTTTTGCCCATGCAGGCCAGCGCATTTGCCTTTGGAACCTCTGTAAGCCCGGCAAGCGTCAGCGCCACCGGGCTTTTTGCCCATGCAGGCCAGCGCATTTGCCTTTGGAACCTCTGTAGGCCCGGTAAGCGTCAGCGCCACCGGGCTTTTTGCCCATGCAGGCCAGCGCATTTGCCTTTGGAACCTCTGTAGGCCCGGTAAGCGTCAGCGCCACCGGGCTTTTTGCCGGGTGGCACTACGTTTACCCGGCCTACATTGTGCCTACGGCCTGTACGGCAGTGAACCGTGGCTAAAGGCATGAGCAAATCAGGCAAGATTTCTAAGCTGCCTGCCCGGCAGTGAACAAAACACGCTGGCGCGTGTCGGTGTCGCCGTATTTCTAAGCTGCCTGCCCGGCAGTGAACTGAAGCAATCTACATCTATCCCTTTGTCTGATAAACCAATACCTCAAAAACTCCCTCCAACCCCTTTTTTATTCCCCTTCAGCCTAACCATATAAAATCAACAACTTATGCACCATCAGGAAAAAAGGGTCTGCAAACCCGCTTCCTCCCGCCCCAACCTCAGCCCGCTGGCGGCGCGTCGCGCAGAAAAACCACCTGTACTTAAGGAATACTGAGCAGGCAATACAGCGACTTTCTTCTAAGCTTGTAAGCGATATCACAAAAAGGAACGGACAACCATGAAACAAACTGTGGCTGCATACATAGCGAAAACCCTTGAGCAGGCTGGCGTAAAGCGTATCTGGGGCGTCACTGGCGATTCTCTGAACGGACTCAGCGATAGCCTTAACAAGATGAAAACTATTGAGTGGATGCCCACCCGCCATGAAGAAGTCGCCGCCTTTGCCGCCGGTGCCGAAGCGCAGCTTACGGGTGAACTCGCCGTCTGTGCAGGTTCCTGCGGACCGGGAAACCTGCACCTCATCAACGGTCTGTTCGACTGTCACCGCAACCATGTTCCGGTGCTGGCGATTGCGGCTCACATTCCGTCATCTGAAATCGGTAGCGGCTATTTTCAGGAGACGCATCCGCAGGAGCTGTTCCGTGAATGCAGCCACTATTGCGAGCTGGTCTCATCGCCGGAGCAGATCCCACAGGTGCTGGCGATAGCCATGCGTAAGGCGATCCTGAATCGCGGGGTTTCGGTGGTTGTGCTGCCGGGGGACGTGGCGCTGAAGGCCGCACCTGAAACCGCCACCACCCACTGGTACTCTGCGCCCCAGCCAACCATTACCCCTGCCGATGAAGAGCTGAAAAAGCTGGCGCAGCTGCTGCGATACTCCAGCAATATCGCCCTGATGTGCGGCAGCGGCTGCGCCGGCGCGCATAAAGAGCTGGTGGAATTTGCCGGTAAGCTGAAGGCGCCAGTTGTGCACGCCCTGCGCGGGAAAGAGCACGTTGAATACGATAACCCGTACGATGTCGGCATGACCGGGCTGATCGGTTTTTCCAGCGGCTTCCACACCATGATGAACGCCGACACGCTGATCCTGCTCGGCACCCAGTTCCCGTACCGCGCGTTCTACCCGACGGATGCCAAAATTATCCAGATCGACATTAATCCCGGCAGCATCGGCGCGCACAGCAAGGTGGATATGGCGCTTATCGGCGATATCAAATCCACCCTCGCCGCCCTGCTGCCGCTGCTGGAAGAAAAAACGGACCGCAAATTCCTCGATAAAGCCCTGAGCGATTATCGCGATGCGCGCAAGGGGCTGGACGATCTCGCCAAACCGAGCGAAAAAGCGATCCACCCGCAGTATCTGGCGCAGCAGATCAGCCACTTCGCCGACGACGATGCCATCTTCACCTGCGACGTAGGAACGCCCACCGTCTGGGCCGCGCGCTATCTGAAAATGAACGGCAAACGTCGCCTGCTTGGGTCGTTCAACCATGGCTCAATGGCCAACGCCATGCCGCAGGCGCTGGGCGCAAAAGCGACGGCACCGGAACGTCAGGTGGTGGCGATGTGCGGCGACGGCGGGTTCAGTATGCTGATGGGGGATTTCCTGTCGGTGGCGCAGATGAAGCTTCCGCTGAAAATCGTGGTCTTTAACAACAGCGTTCTGGGCTTCGTGGCGATGGAGATGAAGGCCGGAGGCTACCTCACGGACGGCACCGAACTGCACGACACCAACTTTGCCCGCATCGCCGAAGCCTGCGGTATCACCGGTATTCGGGTGGAGAAAGCCTCAGAGGTGGACGACGCCCTGCAACGCGCCTTCGCCATCGACGGCCCGGTGCTGGTGGATGTGGTGGTCGCCAAAGAAGAGCTGGCGATCCCGCCTCAAATCAAGCTGGAACAGGCCAAAGGTTTTAGCCTCTACATGCTGCGCGCCATCATCAGCGGGCGCGGTGACGAAGTGATCGAACTGGCAAAAACCAACTGGCTCAGGTAAAACATTTCACAAGACCTCTTAGATTAAAGGGATGTGAAATGATTGATTTACGTAGTGATACCGTTACCCGTCCGAGCCGCGCCATGCTCGAAGAGATGATGGCCGCCCCGGTCGGGGACGACGTCTACGGCGATGACCCGACGGTCAACGAACTCCAGCGCTATGCGGCAGAGCTGAGCGGTAAAGAGGCTGCCCTGTTCCTGCCCACCGGCACGCAGGCTAACCTGGTGGCGCTGCTCAGCCACTGCGAGCGCGGCGAGGAGTATATCGTCGGCCAGGGGGCGCATAACTACCTGTACGAAGCCGGCGGTGCGGCGGTGCTTGGCAGCATCCAGCCGCAGCCGATTGACGCCGCGCCGGACGGTACGCTGCCGCTGGACAAGGTCGCGGCGAAAATCAAAGCCGATGATATTCACTTCGCCCGCACTAAACTGCTGAGCCTCGAAAACACCCATAACGGTAAAGTCCTGCCGCGCGAATACCTGAAAGCGGCATGGGACTTTACCCGTGAGCGCAAGCTCGGCCTGCACGTTGACGGCGCACGTATCTTCAACGCCGTGGTGGAGTACGGCTGCGAGCTGAAAGCGATCACCCAATATTGCGACTCGTTCACCATTTGCCTCTCTAAAGGGCTGGGTACGCCGGTAGGTTCCCTGCTGGTTGGCAGCGCGGACTACATCAGGCGCGCCAACCGCTGGCGCAAAATGACCGGCGGCGGGATGCGTCAGGCGGGTATTCTGGCGGCAGCCGGACTGTACGCCCTGAAAAATAACGTGTCACGCCTGAAAAACGATCACGACAATGCAGCGTGGATGGCAGCGCAGCTGCGTGAAATCGGCGCTGATGTCATGCGTCACGACACCAACATGCTGTTTGTCCGCGTCGGCGATGAGCATGCTGCCGCGCTGGGCGACTTTATGAAAGCCCGTGGCGTGCTGATTAACGCCTCCCCGGTCGTGCGGCTGGTGATGCACCTTGACGTTAACCGCGAGCAGTTGACCGAGGTGGTGAAACACTGGCAGGCATTTTTACAGCGTTAAGGAGCATACCGTGCCGCAACGTATTCTGGTGCTCGGCGCCAGCGGGTATATCGGTCAGCATCTGACCACTGCGTTAAGCCAGCAGGGGCACCAGGTGCTGGCAGCGGCACGCAACACGGAACGCCTGCAAAAGCTACATTTGCCTGGCGTGACGTGTCACAACGTTGACCTTAACTGGCCGAAAGCGCTTCCTGCGCTGCTGGAAGGGGTCGATACGCTTTACTACCTTGTCCACAGCATGGGCGAAGGCGGCGATTTTATCGCCCACGAGCGTCAGGTGGCGATGAACGTTCGTGATGCGCTGCGGCAAACGCCGGTGAAGCAGGTGATTTTTTTAAGCTCGCTCCAGGCACCTGAGCACGAGCAGTCAGACCATCTGCGCGCCCGGCAACTGACGGCAGAAACGCTGCGAAGCGCCCATATACCCGTCACCGAACTGCGGGCGGGGATCATCGTCGGCGCGGGTTCCGCCGCATTCGAAGTGATGCGCGATATGGTCTACAACCTGCCCGTGCTGACGCCGCCGCGCTGGGTACGCTCACGCACCACGCCCATTGCGCTGGAGAATTTACTCCACTATCTGGTGGCATTGCTGGATCACCCGGCGGAGCAGCATCGCGTGCTGGAGGCGGCAGGCCCGGAAGTGCTGAGCTATCAGGCGCAGTTCGAACATTTTATGCGGGTGAGCGGCCGCCGCCGCTGGCTGATCCCCATCCCTTTCCCGACCCGCTGGATATCGGTGTGGTTTTTGAATGTGATCACCTCCGTGCCGCCGACGACCGCCAAAGCGCTGATCCAGGGGCTGAAGCACGATCTGCTGGCGGACGATCGCGCGCTGCGCGCCTTAATCCCTCAGGAATTGATCCGCTTTGACGACGCGGTGCGCAATACGCTGAAAGAGGAAGAGAAGCTGGTGAACTCCAGCGACTGGGGTTATGACGCGCAGGCGTTTGCCCGCTGGCGGCCCGAGTACGGCTATTATCCGAAACAGGCGGGCTGTACGGTAAAAACCACGGCCAGCCTGGCAGCGCTGTGGGAAGTTGTGAACCAGATCGGCGGCAAAGAGCGCTATTTCTTCGGCAATATTCTGTGGCAAACGCGCGGCGCGCTGGATCTGCTGGTCGGTCACCGGCTGGCAAAAGGCCGCCCTGCCCATCCCTGGCTGAAGGTGGGCGATACCGTCGACAGCTGGAAAGTGATTATTGTTGAGCCGGAAAAACAGCTGGCGCTGCTGTTTGGCATGAAGGCGCCGGGGCTGGGGCGGCTCTGCTTCACCCTCAAGGACAACGGCGACCATCGTGAACTGGACGTTCGGGCATGGTGGCATCCGCACGGAATGCCGGGTCTGTTTTACTGGTTGCTGATGATCCCGGCACACCTGTTTATCTTCCGCGGAATGGCGAAACGGATTGCGCAACTGGCAGAAGAAAAGCGGGAAAATAACTAAATAAAACTCTTAATCTTTCACCTTTCCCATTGCAACACATCGTAATTCACGAAAGAATGCGCACGAAATTCTTTTCAACACAGTGGATTGTTATGAAGGTACTGGTTACCGGGGCGACCAGCGGCTTAGGCCGAAATGCGGTCGAGTTTCTGCGCAACAAAGGCATCAGCGTGAGGGCCACCGGTCGCAATGAGGCGATGGGTAAGCTCCTGCAAAAAATGGGCGCTGAATTTGTCCATGCCGATCTGACGGAACTGGTCTCCTCTCAGGCCAAGGTGATGCTCGCCGGTATCGATACGCTGTGGCACTGCTCCAGTTTTACCTCTCCGTGGGGTACCCAGGAAGCCTTTGATCTCGCCAACGTGCGCGCCACGCGCCGTCTGGGCGAATGGGCCGTCGCCTGGGGCGTGCGTAACTTTATTCATATCTCCTCCCCGTCGCTCTATTTCGACTATCACCACCATCGTGATATTCAGGAAGATTTCCGCCCGGCGCGCTTCGCCTGTGAGTTTGCCCGCAGTAAAGCGGCGGGCGAAGAGGTGATCGACCTGCTGGCCCAGTCAAACCCGCACACCCGCTTTACCGTGCTGCGTCCGCAGAGCCTGTTTGGGCCGCACGACAAAGTCTTTATCCCGCGACTGGCCCAGATGATGCACCACTACGGCAGCGTGCTGTTACCGCGCGGCGGCGATGCGCTGGTGGACATGACCTATTACGAAAATGCCGTTCACGCCATGTGGCTGGCGAGCCAGCCGGAATGCGATAAGCTGGTGTCGGGCCGCGCGTACAACATCACCAACGGCGAACCCTGTACCCTGCGCAGCATTGTGCAAAGGCTGATTGACGAGTTAAAAATCGACTGCCGGATCCGTTCCGTTCCTTACCCGATGCTGGACATGATTGCCCGCAGCATGGAGCGCTTTGGCAGTAAATCGGCGAAAGAGCCTGCGCTGACGCATTACGGTGTGTCGAAGCTCAACTTTGATTTTACGCTGGATATTTCGCGGGCGGAGAACGAGCTGGGATATAAACCGATTGTATCGCTGGATGAAGGGATAGTGCGTACGGCTGCGTGGTTACGGGATCACGGGAAGTTGCACCGGTAAGCGTTCCAGCCTCATGTAGGCCGGGTAAGCGCAGCGCCACCCGGCAAAAAACAGAGAGTGCGTACTGATGCCTTCACCCCGGCCCTCTCCCACAGGGAGAGGGTGCAGACACTAAAACGGCAACCCTGGGGGTTGCCGTTTGCTGTTTATAAGGCCGTCCAGGCTTCAGCCCATGCCAGACCTGCGCCAGGTTCATAGTACGTCGGCGCATTGTTACACCAGCCGCTGTACGGGAACGGTTTGCACTGGAACAGTTTACCGTGGTTGTTCACGATATCACCGGCGTTGTACTTGCTGTTCGCGCTCCATGCCGGGTAAGACGTATCTTCTCCGGATGGCGTTGCCGCTTTCGCTTTCACGTTCAGCAGGTAAGACGTGGTGCTGCTCAGTTCGCCATCGCTGACGGTCAGGCTCACTTCATACTGCTGCGCCGTCGCAGACTCTGGCGCTGTAAAGGTCACAACCGCTTTGTCCTGACCGGTAACAGTCTGACCATCCTGGGAACGCCAGGTATACGTCAGCGTGTTACCATCTGGATCGGTAGAGCCTTCGGCGCTCAGAGAAACCTGCGCACCCGCTTCCACTGCACCGATCGGACCGGCAATCTGCGCAACCGGCGCGTGGTTCACCACAACCGGCGTTTCATCCGGCGTTGGGGTTGGTGCCGGCGTTTCATCGCCAGATGGCGTCGGTGTTGGCGTGACCGGCGTTTCGTCCGGGGTCTCGGAAGAACCCTCGTCGTTAACAATTTTCACGTTAAAGAAGTGCTGCACGCACTTGCTGTAGTCACCGTCTTTAAATGCGCTGAACGGGGTCTGGTAACCCACCAGCTGGCAAGAGTAGGTTTTGCCGTCCGGGGTATCCGCGCTCCATCCCCAGTCCTGTTCCCAGTAAATCTTCAGAGCGCCTGCGCCACCTTCGTCGAACTGCTTCATGTTGGCGCAACCCAACACTTCGTTCGCCGGAACAGGCACTTTCAGGTAGTTCGCGAACTCTTTGTAATACTTGATACGGTTTTGAGACTGCGCAATTTCAGTCGGGCCGCCGCACTCAACGCCGCCGTTGATGATCTGGGTGGTCACACCAAAGCCCGGAACCAGACCGTTGGCTTTATCGTGGTCGTTCGGCTGCCATGTACCGTCGATCACCTGCAACATGCTTGGTTTTGGCGGCTGCGGATAGGCGAAGAAGAAGATCGCACTCGCCAGGTTCAGCCAGGTGTCCGCCACCAGCTCAGGTTTGTCGAGCAGCGTACGCACGTCACCGTACATCGCTTCAGAGAATGGACCGTAGTTGTAATTGTAGGACAACTGTTTCGCACCACGACCGAAGTAGCTCAGGAAATCGCCGTCTTTATCTTTACCGCAAGGCCAGGTCTGCCCCTGCCAGACGTCCGGGTTACATTCGCCGTTATAACCGCCCTTCTGCCCTTCGCTCCAGCCCATTTCACGTACGTGGACCAGCGCCTGACGCCATTCGGCTTCCGGACGCCAGCTTTCGTGGCCGCCGGTCTCCTGGGCAAAGTGGGCAAACATGGTGGCCAGCTCTTTGCGGCAGATGGCGTCGCTGTCACGACCGTCATTGTAGGTCTTACACAGCGCCGGGAATTTACCCACGGCTTTCAGGAAGTTGCTGTAGGTATAGGCCTGCGCGCGCAGCGGGAAGAGATATTCCCAGTCGCTGGCTTTCACAATCCCTTCAACGCGCTTAACGTTGTCCGGGTTCGCCGCCCGGCCTGGCTCAATCAATTCAACCTGCGCGTTATCCAGCGTCTGGATGGTCTCTTTAACCGAAGCCATCAGCGGGAAGTCCGTCAGTTCCTTCTCTTTCTTCGCCAGATCGCTGGCTTTGATGGTGTACGGCTCACTGCTGGTCTCCTTCAGGTTAGCAGCCTGAGCCATGAGTGGCGCCACGCAGGCTCCCGCAATGAGTACACTCAGTAACGTCCTTTTGTTCACTTCAGTTTTCCTGTTCGTTTAAAATTAAATGTTAAAATCCCGGCTTAGGTATTACTCCGTTAATACATAAACCACATTCAGCTGTTTTCACTTTTCGAAGAACACCTTCAGGAATTCTTCAAAAATAAAAAACGTTAATAACGTGCTGCTAATTTCAGTTGCTGATATTTGGCCCAGACCTTATGGGCATATTTCATCCTCTGCGGATAATTTTCTTTTTTCAGTCCGGCGTTATACGCGCCAACGGCTTCCCAGTTATAGCCATACACCCTGATCATCCCGGCAAGGATAGAAGCCCCGACCATGATCGAGGTACACGGCTCCGTGATTAACCGGTATTCGTCGATTCCTCTGCTTTCCAGCGCTGTAAAATGCGAACTGTTGATTTGCATCAGCCCGACATCCCGCGTGCCATCGCGGTTTTGCCCAACCGCATACGGGTTCATTCCGGATTCCACATTCGCTATCGCGTACAGTAAATAAGGGTCGACATGATAATAATGCGCCGCTTTATTCCAACAGTTTGCCAGAGCGCTTTGGCTTATTATCAATAACAACAAAATCAACTTTTTCATTTTTACCTGCTGACAGTTTCGGTTATTTCTCCTTACCAACATCCTGTAAAATGAATTTTGAATCACTCCCCCTCTAAAAGGGGGAGTCATTAATGGGTTAGATTATTTGCAGTCTGTTGATGCGCCTTCTTTTACCCATACGTCGCTGTTGGCTGGATTATCACCACGGGTCCACCATTTCGCACGGTAAACGTTTCCTTCATAGGTGGTGGTGTCGCCGCCGTTGTAGACCAGGTCAGAACGCCAGTTCATCTTCACGTTGCTTACCAGCTCCCATGCATCCACACCGAAGCCAGGCTGATTGCCCTGAGTCCAGTACTTCGCTTTCCACACCAGATGGTCGAAGCTTACGGTATCGCCACCGTTGTAGATTTTGCTGGATTCCCACGCCGCATATTTGCTGGCGTTAGCATCCACAGGTGCATCGCAGCTCCCTTTGTCAGACGGTGGAGTCACATCATCAGCCGGAGGGGTAACGTCATCCGCCGGGTTAGTGTCTTCGTCATCTGGCACAGGTGCAGGCGCCGCTTTCGGATTCACGGTGACCTGGACGTTAGACTGCACGCTGGTCTTACCGTCGCTCACCACCACGCTCAGGGTGTAGGTAGACGTCGAGCTCACTTCCGGCGCAGTGATGTTCACGTTCGCGGAGTCAGACCCGGTAGCGTGCATATCTGCTGGTACACTCCAGGCGTAGGTCAACGCATCTCCGTCTGGATCCGCGGCCTGGGCATGCAGCGCATAGGTTTCACCTGATTCAAGCGTGATCGCTTCCATTGGGTTTAAAACCGGTGCCTGGTTAGCTTTCGGCGCCTTGTTCACCACCTGGATATCAATCGCGTTGCTCAGGCCTTTTGCATCGGTCACCGTCAGGCGGAACACCATGGTCTGGTCGGACGTCGCGGCGGCAACGTTAAAGGTCGCTTTCGCTTTGGTGCTGTTGGTGATGGTGACCGACGGACCAGAGACCTGAGTCCATTTGTAGGTAATCGCATCGCCATCAGGATCGCTTGAAGCAGAGCCATCGAGCGTGACGGTTACCGGGCCAGACACGTTCTGGTCGGCAGAGGACGCGATTGGCGCGTGGTTGGTGACCACCGGATCAACCGGCGTAGCGTCGCCGCCCAGCAGGCTTTCGTTCATCGCGTTCAGGATGTCACCGGTGTCAGAGTCGATAGACCATGCGAACAGGCCACCCAGTTTATTCGCCAGAACATACTTACCTTTCGCCGTGGTTGAACGCGCATCTTCATACGTGATCAGGTCGCCGGTAGTTTTGTTGAAGACGTAAGGGGCTTCCGCATCAGCGTCGTAGCCGTATTCCCAGCCTGGTTTGCCTTTGTATTCGTTAACGATCTGACGATAGTCAACCACGCCGGGTTCCCAGGTCCCTTTCACCATACCTGTAGCGGTGCCGGTGAATGGATTGTTACCGGTGTAGCCATGCACGCCGGTCCAGCCGCGGCCATACATTCCCGCACCCACCACGATCTTGCCTGGTTGTACGCCCTGGGAAAGCAGCGCGTTAACGCCATTTTCAGTGGTGTAGTCAGTGTCCGGACGCCATGCTGGCGCGCGCAGCGCCGCCTGGTGGCCGAGAACGGTGTTGCTCCAGCCGCCGTAGAAGTCATAGCTCATCAGGAAGATGTGGTCGAGGTACTGCTGAGCGGCAGTGTAATCCACGTCTTCGATCTTATCGCGGCCTGCACCGATGGCGCTGGTCAGTTCATAGGTACGGCCCGTCTGTGCAGACAGCTCGTTCAGCATGGTGCGCAGGTCGTGCATCAGCGCGGTATAGGTCGCTTTATCCTGCTGCGGATTGCCCAGGTTTTCGCTCACACCGCCGCCGCCAGGGAATTCCCAGTCGATATCCACGCCGTCAAAGAATTTCCAGGTCTGGAGGAACTCTTTCACAGAAGAGACAAAGCGTGCGCGGATAGCCGGGTCACCCATGTGGAAGAAGGGATCGGAGAGCGTCCAGCCGCCGATAGATGGCAGCACTTTCAGGTCCGGATGCGCTTTTTTCAGCGCCATCAGCTGGCCAAAGTTACCTTTATACGGGTCGTCCCAGCCGGAGACGCCAGCCTGTGGTTTTTGCAGCGCAGCCCATGGGTCGTGGATCGCCACGGTATAGTCAGGTCGGCCCTTACAGTCGTTCTGGAGCACGCGGAAGCTGTTGCCGCCTTCAATGGTTTTCAGGCCGTCGTTGATGCCGTCACCGCCACAGATTGGAATGAAGCCGTAAAGAATGTGGTTGAGGTTTGCCGCAGGGATCTTATCAACCGGGAAGTTACGGTCATAAACGCCCCACTCCGGGAAGTAGGCCGCAACCACTTTATCGGTATGCTTCGCAAACGCTTTGTTATTCTCTTTGAGAGACGTATTCAGCGGCAGCAGGTGGCTACCGTCGGTGTCTGCCACAATAATCAGCTTGCTGGCGCTTTTCGCACAGCCGCTGGCGTTACAGACTTCAACCTGTTCCTGATAACGCCCGCCTTTTTTCACTTTAAACGTTGCAGAGCCCGTCGCGCCGGCTGCGCCGGTCCATACGGTTTGTCCGTCCAGCAGAACTTTCGCTGAAGTTGGCGCATCACCACTCCAGACGTTCCACTCAACTTTTACATCCACGCCATCGTTATGCACTTTGACAAGATTGTTATAATCCTGGGCAGCCTGATCCACTTCCACCAGGGCAAATTTGTCATTGCCATAGCCGATCGTCGGTGCACCTGGCGCTGCTGCAAATGCGGAGCTGGTTGCCGCCGCAATAAAGAGCGCCAGATATTTTGGCTTCATAAATTTCATTTTTATTTCCTGATAAATTTATTCGTAACGTAATAACCCATGTCTTCCGTGAGATCATGGATGCGTTTCGCGTAATGCGTATTTAACCAACGTGAGTGTCGTGAACAAAAAAATTGTTGCTGCGTTGTATTCCTCCATTAAAAGATACAAGCCCAAATTCCGTCTAGCTTATATCCTTTACAATACACTGAGCATAAAGAGACGTCCTTCTCTTCTACCATCGAAAAAACTCATAAAAAATCTTGACCTGTATATTTAAAATGTGAAAGCAAATTGCTGACTCATAAACACCCCTATTCCAGCAAAGGCGAGATAAGGACCAAAAGAAATAGTGAGGTTATTTTTATTTAAATTATTTACGGCGAAATAACCGACAATACCGCTTAACGCTGCCGCCAGTTCAATGGAGGGCAACGCCTGCCAGCCGCACCAGGCGCCCAGCGCCGCCAGTAGCTTAAAATCCCCGTAACCCAGACCTTCTCGTCCCGTGATCAGACGAAAAGCCCAGTAGAGCAGCCAGAGCGACAGATAGCCCGCCACCGCGCCGAACAGCGCATCGCGTAGCGGCAACGTGTGGTCAAACGCATGGAGCACTAACCCCGCCCACAGCAGCGGCTGGGTCAGGCAGTCCGGAAGCAGCTGATGCTGCCAGTCGATCATGGCCAGCGGCAGTAAAAAAGCCGCCAGTAACCACAAAGAGAACAGCGCCTGAACGTCCGGCATGCACCAGGCCGTAATGCCAAAAAACAAGGCGGAGATCAGTTCGACCAGAAAGAGTCGCAGCGGGATCGCGCTGCCGCACTGGTGGCAGCGCCCCCGTAATAACAGCCAGCTGAGCAGCGGGATGTTTTCCCACGCGGCAAGCGCGTGCTGGCACACCGGACAGTGCGAGGCCGGAAAGAGCAGATTGCCACTCCCCTCCTCATCCATCACCATCCCCGGTACGCGCTCGGCGACAACGCCAAGAAAACTGCCCACAATGCCGCCCAGGATCGCACTCATTATCGGGAACCCTACCGGGCAGGCGTCCCTCATCAGCGAAAAGGTATTCATGCGTTTTTTGACCAGGTGAGCTGCACCTGCGCTTTTACGTCGCTGAGGTGGTCCACCGGCGTGAGGTTTATTTTTTGCAGTCTCACGCCGGAGGTCTGATTAATTTCACGCAGCCAGCTTTTTAATTCATAAACATTCACCCGATTCACCACGAACGATAAAGTTTGTCCCTCCTGGCGCATATCCGTCAGTGAAAGGTTAATTTCATGGGCGCTGTTCTCGACCACCGTACGCGGATTATTCGTTTTGACTATCTGGACCTGAAGATGATTTTTATCAATTTCACTGCGCATCCAGTTAAGGGTCTCTTTTTGTCTTTTAAGCGTCGATTTACTATTTTGAATCATATTATCCAGGGGGATCACTCCTGTGTAATACACCGCTGCCCCCACAATAGCAACGGCACATATTTTTAAAATAATTTTTTCCCGGGTGCTGTAATTCTGATAGCGTGACTTCAGCTGCGCGATTCGCTCTTTCATTTATGTTTCCCTGCGATCATGGCGGTATACGGTTCGGTTGTTGAAACAGGCTGTAAGGTAAAATCAAAATTCTCACTGGTCTGGTTAACAAACGCCTGCAACGCGGGCTGGTTTTGCGCGCTGACGCTCAGCGTCAGGGTGTTTTGCTGCGCATCGTACTCCAGCAGTTCGATCTCCATCGCAGGGACTGACTGCCGGGCTTTCTCCAGCTCATCAAGCTGAAGAAAGAATCCCTTGCTCTGTTTTTTCAGGCTTTGACCAAAGTGATATTTGATATTGGTCTGCTGGCGCATGCTGGGGAAATGGTGCTGATAAACCTGGACGATCTCCTCCTGCACCCGATTTTCCTGCTGCACAAGCATCCAGGCCATTGCAATGCGTGGCCCCAGCAGCAGAGCAACAGACAGCACGCCCGCCGCCACCATCGCGGCTTTCATACTTTTCGCCGCCCGCCCATTACCGGCCTTAAGGCTGAATTCACCGTGAAGCAGGTTAACGCGGCAGGTTTGCCACTGCGGCTGAATCAGTGCCAGCGGATGCTGCCAGGCATGCTGCACGTCAACGTGCACCTTCGCAGGCGCATCGCCGTAACACCACACTTCCCCGACCCCGGCTTTCTGCATTAACAGCGACAGCAGGGTTGCCTCCATTTCACCCGCCACATGGGGCGATAAACGCAGCCAGTAGCTATCATCCTGTGCGACCAGCGTGCTGCCCCCTGTCGTCACGGGCAGCAGCCAGGCATCAGGCAGGGCCTGAATCACGTTTAATCCGGCCTCCTGACAGCGGGTTAATGCCGCGCGCAGGCGGTCGGCGTCAATGGCCACGGCGTCGACGTCGGCGCCTTTTTTGTGGAGTACCGTCCAGTGGAGGTTGTCCACGTCGCCAATCAGCGTCTCTTCCGCCATCCACGAGAAGGCCATCGCCTGAGAAGCCATCTTTTTCGGCAGCGTAAAATGGCGGAAAATCATGTCGCTGGCGGGCAACAGGAGACAAACGCGCGTAGCCAGGGGGTGTTCGGCCAGCATCTCCAGGCTGTCGACCACCTCGACGCGCTCGCTGCCGGACTCACACCACATTATTTTCCCGCCCTCGCGGCTGTCGGGACGAACAAAAAGTACCTGTTTCATAACGTTCTACTTTTCTTATTCAATCATTCGGTAACGACGCTGCCACGTCACGATCTCACCGGCTTCGTTATTCACCTGAAGCTGGCTGACCACGCGAAGCGTTAATTCATCGGTATTGCCGGTGTAATTCACGCGGAAGTACCGGCTGTTTATAGAAAATTGATCCGCCACCTGCGGGAGATCGTCTTTTAACTGCGGGAAGGCCTGCTCCAGCGCTTTGCTGAACGCTTCCATATTTTCCCAGCCCGATTCCGGACGCGCATCCAACAGGCGAACGACGTCATCCCGCGTCAGTTTTCCGGGGAACATGGCCGCCAGCACGGCGGCCTGTTCCGGTTGCAGGGTGTTGACATCAACCTTGCTGGCAGCGTCCGGCAGCGCGCATAACAGCTTGCTCACCTTCGGATACGCCGTAACAGGGAACGCAGGCAGCAGTTTGATTTCCGCGATGCTGCGCATCATCTGATTTGCCGGTTGCCGCGCGGGCACGACGCCAGCCCACGCATCGCTTTCGGCCCCCTCCTTCGCCGTGGTGCTGTCACCATCGAGATAATCCACCAGCTGGAAATAGACCGCCTCCGCCGTGCCCGGGCTGAGGCCGCTTTCCGTCAGAAGTTGTTCAACAATCCGCGCTTTACGCGGTTTTTCCGCCACCGCGGGAGCGCTTTGCCCCTGGGGTGCGATGTCGGCGGTCAACAGGTTATTGACGTTAAAGCAGTCCTGCGCATCTTCCACCTGGCTCACGACCGTATAGTCCTCACCCTGCGTCTCCAGCGGCTGATGCCAGTCGCCGTCCAGGGCCAGCGGCTTGCTCTCGCCGCTGGCGTCGGTCTGTAACCGGTCCTTCACCACTTTTTCCTGGGTCTGCATCGCCCAGCGCAGCTGCTGCTGGCTTACCTGATAATGCGTTTTCTGCAAATTACGGCAGAACTGCTGGCTGATTTTGGCGGCCAGCGCCGACATCATCACCAGCAAAATCAGCACCACCAGCAGGGCGACGCCCTGTTGTTGACGGATCCGTTTCATGGTCTGGTCTCCGGCGAAGGCGCTGGCGCTGCGGCAGCGGCCACCTCCGGCATATCACCCGGTGTAGTGAACACCCAGCGCCAGGTATCCCCGCTTTCCATCGTCAACGTAACCTCCACGCCGTCCGGCAGATGGGCAGCGTCGTGCCAGGCTGTCTGCCAGCCCTGACGATAAAACCGCCACTGCAATGATTTTACGCCGCTGACAATGGGCACTTCGTCAGGCTTAACGTCCGCCGGAGCGTCAATGACCGGCCAGACGTCGCGATACAAACGCCCCTCTTCCAGCCGCCAGCGCACGCGCTCCAGCTGGACCGTTCCGCTCACGCCATTCAGGGTGGTCAGTTCAAGAGCATCGCCCTCCTGACGAAACAGCTCCGGCTCATTACGCGGGGCGCGCGCCTGAAGCTGGAAAAAATCACGCTCCATCAGACTCCAGGCGCGCTGAAGCTGGTTGAGCTTTGCGGCGCTGGCATCGGTGGCCGAGCTGGTACGCATCGCGCCGTCCAGAATTTGCCAGGCCAGGGTGCTGATCACCGCGAAGATAGTCAGCGCAATCATGATCTCCAGCAGGGTAAATCCGCGCTGGCGTCGCGTTTTCTTCACTTGCTCTCTCCCGGCGGAATGATGCGCAGGGAGATAACCGGCTGGCTCTCATCGCTTTCCGCATACACGCGTAGGGTATTCGCCCAGACGTTGTCGGCGGTTTTCACCCGCTGCTTACGCCAGTTCCAGCTGCGCCCGCCCATGATTTCCGTCCCCTGCTGTTCAGCATCCGGGAAGTCGGTTCGGGTGAGCTGTGCTTCCGCCAGCTGATTTTCCGCCACCCAACTGGCCTGCAAGGTATCGGCCAGGCCATGGGTAAAACGCACGTTCAGGGAGACCGAGTTCATCAGTGCCAGCGCGGCGGTGGAGAAAATCACCAGAGCGACCATCACCTCCAGCAGCGTCATCCCCTTTTGCTTTTTGTTGCCGTTAGCCATCGTTTTCTACCGATACCGGCGCCGCACCGTGCGACACCACGCGGAAATGGTGCTGTTTGTCGTAACTTTGCAGCGTCAGCGTAAAGCGGCTGATTTCACCGTCCGGTAAAAAGATCACCTGCGGCTCGGAGGTCACCGTCGCGGCCAGACGCTGCGGCGAAAGCGACACATGCATCTCTTCCGGAAAATCACCTTTGGTGTTAATGCGTCCGGCAGATAATGGCATCCAGTGCCGCTCGCCATTTTTATCGGCGATCGTCACCAGCTGATATTTATCGGTGGCGATCACCAGCCCGACAATATTTCCGTCCATCACCGCACGGTCTGAACCATAATCAACGAGCGCTTTTAATTGCTGGCCAAATATATCCGCGCCGCTGCGCGAAGGAATGGTGGACACCACCATCATGGCGCAGCTGGCAAATATCACCAGCGCCAGAATAATTTCCAGCAACGTAAAGCCGCGTTGATTTTTCATTATTTCTCTTTCTTATCCAGAGACCAGTTTGTAATGTCATCGGCGGTATTGGCTTCGCCGTCCGGACCGGCTGAGAAGACGTCCACCGCGCCGTGTTCACCCGGGCTCACCAGAAGATAATCATTGCCCCAGGGGTCCTGCGGCAGGCGACGGATATAGCCGTCCGTGCGGTAGCCGTTCGGGATTGGCGCGATTTCAGGTTTGGTCACCAGCGCCTGCAAACCCTGCTCTGTGGTCGGGTAGCGGTGGTTATCCAGCTTGTACATATCCAGCGAGCCTTCGAGCGCGACAATATCGCTGGTTGCTTTTTGCGTATCGGCTTTTTCCTTATTGCCCATTAAATTTGGCACCACCATACTCGCCAGTACGCCGAGAATAACAATGACCACCATTAATTCGAGCAATGTAAAGCCCGCCTGGCGAGCCAGGTTTTTACGTTTTAAAACCATGATTTAACCTACCATATTATTAAGTTGCAGAAGCGGTTGTAATATTGACAGAACGATGAATAAAACAATCGTCGCCATGGATACCACCAGCGCCGGTTCAAAGACCGACAGCGTTAATGTAATTCGATGTTGTAAGGCCGATTCCTGATTTTCCGCCGCGCGATCCATTAAATTACCTAATTCCCCGCTCTCTTCACCGGAGGCAATCATATACAGCATGGTGGGCGGGAATAATTTCGCCTGTTCCAGCGCCGCATACAGCGACGCCCCCTGGCGCACGGTGTCGGCGGCCTGCTCCAGCACCTGCCGGGCATAGCGGTTTTCAATACCGTCCATCGCGATATACATTCCCTCCAGCAGCGGCACGCTACTGGCCTGCAAAATGCTCAGGGTACGGATATAGCGGGCACTGTTGATGGCGCAGACCAGCTTTTTAATCGGCGAGCCGTTCACCAGCCAGCTGTGCCAGCGAAAACGGTTTTTGGCATTCCTCAGCCAGGTTTTGAAGCCGATAAAGCCGCCCCCCAGAATGCCCACAATATAAATGCCCCAGGCTTGCAGGAAATCACTGACCGCAATCAGCGTCCGGGTGGTGATCGGCAGCTGCTGCTTCATGTGGGTAAACTGCTCGATCACCTGCGGTACCACCGCCACCAGCAGGATGCTGATGACCGCGATGGCGACCACGGTGAGGGTTATCGGGTAGACCATTGCCTGCGTCAGCTTGCTTTTCATCTTCTGGCGCTGCTCGTTGTACTCCGCCAGCTTTTCCAGCACGTCGCCCAGGTGACCGGTTTTCTCCCCGGCCATCACCAGCGTGCAGTAAAGCTTGTCGAAGGTGCGCGGAAACTGGCTGAAGGCATCGAACAGGGTGTGGCCTTCCACCACCTTCTCGCGGATCTCCACCACCATCGCCGCCAGCTTTTTGTCTTCCGTCTGCTTCGAGATCGCTTTCAGCGCGCTCTCCAGCGGCAGCGCGGCGTTGACCAGCGTCGAAAGCTGACGGGTAAACATCGACAGCACCGGAGTGGAGAGCTTCACCCCGGTTTTCGCTTTCCCGCCAGCCGCCGTTTCGCGGGTTTCGGTGATGCTGACGGGCATCAGCTTTTGCTCGCGAAGCCACTGGCGAACCTGCTTCTGCCCCTCGGCCTGTAACGTCCCGCGCTGTGTTTTCCCCGCGGCATCCGTTGCCGTCCAGGCGTAGAAAGCCATTACGCATCCCCTCCACGTTCGGCGGTGACGCGCATGACCTCTTCCAGAGACGTCACGCCGCCGATCACCTTCAGCAGCCCGTTTTCACGCAGGCTGTAGGCATGCTTAAAAAGCTGCGTTTCGAGGGACATTTCGTCCTTATCTTCATGGATGGCGCGGCGCATGGCGCTGTCCACCACCAGGAATTCATGGATACCGGCGCGGCCCTGATAGCCGCTCTGACGGCAGTGTTCGCACCCCACCGCGCGGTAAATCGCGTCTGGCGGCGCGGCCATAAAGCTGAACAGCGCTTTTTCATTGGCGTCCAGCGGACTGGTGGTCCGGCAGTGCGTACACAGCCGACGCACCAGACGCTGGGCAATGACACCGAGCAGCGATGAACCGATTAAGAAGGACTCCAGCCCCATATCCCGCAGACGGGTTATCGCCCCTGCGGCACTGTTGGTGTGCAGCGTCGACATCACCAGGTGACCGGTCAGCGACGCCTGCACCGCAATCTGGGCGGTCTCACCGTCGCGAATTTCCCCGATCATCACCACGTCCGGGTCCTGACGCAGAATGGCGCGCAGCCCGCGGGCAAAGGTCATGTCCACGCGCGGGTTAACCTGCGTCTGCCCCACCCCTTCCAGCTCGTACTCAATCGGATCTTCCACGGTCAGAATGTTGCGTTCGTGGCCGTTCAGCGCCGAAAGAATGGCGTACAGCGTGGTACTTTTACCGGAACCCGTCGGGCCGGTAACGAGGATGATCCCGTGCGGGCGGTCGATCAGCCCTTTCAGCTTCTCCAGTTCTTCATCAATCAGCCCCAGCTTGTTGATGTCGGGCTTGAGATTGCTTTTATCGAGCAGGCGCATCACCACGCGCTCGCCGTACTGGGACGGAATGGTCGAGACGCGCACGTCGATGGCCTTGCGACCGATGCGCAGGGAGATACGGCCATCCTGCGGGAGGCGTTTCTCGGCGATGTCGAGTTTCGACATCACCTTGATACGCGACACCAGCAGCGGGGCGAGCTTACGCGCCGGTTGCAGCACCGGGCGCAGCACGCCGTCAACGCGAAAGCGTATGCTCAGGGTGCGCTCGAAGGTTTCGATATGAATATCCGACGCGCCGTCCTTCACCGCCTCGCCGAGAATGGCGTTGATCAGGCGGATCACCGGCGAGTTTTCATCGTTATCGAGCAGATCTTCGTTATCCGGGATCTCCTCGGTTAACGCCATCAGATCGATATCCGCGTCCATATCGTCCACCAGCTGCTGCGACACGCCGCTGCTCTGCTGCCAGATTTTGGCCAGCATCTCGTCAAACGCTTCCGGCGCCAGGGTAACCGGGACAAACGCGCGTCCCAGCACCCGACGCACCTCCAGCAGCGCTAACGCCGGGGTGTCCTCACGGATATAGACGTCATTGTTGTAAAGCAGAACGCCGTTTTCTTTTGCGTAGTTGCTGCTACACAGGGTTTTAGTCAGTTCGTCCACGTTTCCCCTCCGCCTTACTCTTTAAACGGATTGCGTGCCGCGTGGGTTTTCACGGGTGCAGTGCTGGCGGCAGGAAACGCTGGCAGTACGGCGTTGTCGCTCGGCTCGACAATACCGAGCTTTTTCTCTTCCACGCGCTGCATCTGGCGCACCCGGATCTGGTCGTATTTCTCTTTCGAGGCTGCGCTGTAGTTGTCGTCGTCACGCAGGACGGTGGTATGAATAAACACCATCAGGTTGCGTTTAGAGGTATCCTGCGAGGTGTAGCGGAACAGCTGCCCGACCAGCGGGATATCGCCGAGCAGCGGCACTTTGGAGACCGACTGTTTGGTCACATTTTCCATCAGGCCGCCGAGCACCACCGTCTGGCCACTGTGGACCATCACTTCGTTATTAATCGTGCGCGTGTTGAAGGTTGGGCCGAGGCTGGAATCTTCCGTTGCGCTGTTGTCGACGCTGGATACTTCCTGCTCAATCTTCAGGTGGATCATGTCGCCATCGTTGATTTGCGGCACAATCTTCAGCTTGGTCCCCACGGTTTTACGCTCAACCGAGTTAAAGACGTTGTCGCCGCTGGTGGTTTGCGAACCGGAAAGCACCGGCACATCCTGACCGACGTTGAACGACGCTTCTTTATTATCCAGCGTGACCACGCTTGGCGTGGAGAGGATGTCGTTTTTACCGTCGGTGGAGAGCGCGGTCACCAGCGCACCGAAATCACCGTTAAAGAAGCCGGTCGCAAGGCCCGTGAAGCTCGCCCCTTTCATGGTGCCATTTTTAATCTGGCTGATTGGCAGGCCGGTAGCGCCAAACTGCACGCCGCCGTGCTTGCTCGTCCACTGCACGCCAAGATCCAGGCCGTTGCCGTCCTGCACTTCGGCAATGATCGCTTCCACCAGCACCTGCGGACGGCGAATATCCAGCTTGTCGATCACCTTCTCCAGGGAGTTCATCACGTTAGGCTGCGCGGTGATCACCAGGGAGTTGGTCGACTCGTCGGCGGTAATATTCAGGTCGGTTGAGGCGCTCGCGGTTTTCGCTTTGGCCGCGCCCGGCTTGTCTTTCAGCTGCTCGCCAATCCCCGTCAGCACCGGTACCACTTTGGTGGCGCTGGCATATTTGAGGTAGAAGACGCGGGTGTTCCCCTCGTTATTCTGCTCGCGATCCAGCTGATGGATAAGGGAACGGGTACGCGCCCGCGCATCTTCCGAGCCGCTGATCACCAGGCTATTGGTTTCGTCATCCGCCACCACCTTGGTCGCCAGCTGCGGCGCATTCTGCCCCTTCTGCTCTTCGTTGTTGAGGTTATTCAACATATCCGAAAGCTCTTTGGCAGAGGCAAAGCGCAGCGGGATGATTTCGCGGCGCTGAATACCGTCTTTATCGACGCGCTGAACCAGATCCACCAGGCGGTTCACCACCGAGGCTTTACCGGTTAACAGCAGGACGTTGGACGGCTCAAAGTGGACCACATTCCCGATGCCGGTGGCATCGTTGAGCTGACGCAGCAGCGGGGCCAGCTCGCGAACGGGTACGTTTTCCATACGCACCACGCGGGTGATAATCTCGTCACCTTTGCCCGGGTTTTTGCTGTCTGCCAGCGGCGCACCGGCGGTACGCGCTACGCTTGAGCGCACCACTTTGACCATGCCGTTGTCCATCGGGATCACCGACAGGCCGTAGAGATCCAGCACGCTCAGGAAGAACTGGTAATACTCATCCTCCGTCAGCACGTTGTAGGTTCTGACCGAGACGGTTCCCTGGACGGACGGATCGACCAGAATAGTTTTGTTGAGATTGCGACCTACCGTATCGATAAACTCGCGAATATCAGTATTTTTAAAACTTGCGCTAAAGTTAGCTGCAAGCAGCGAACTGGAATATAACGACAATGCGGTCAGCGCCACGCACGCCCAGGGAAATTTTTTCATGTCTGCACACTTATCAATTATTTAGAACATTAACCCGAATATTTTCAAGGTGAGCGTGACGTCGTACGATGACCTCCGCTTCTTTCATTTTCGACCAGTTGGCAATAATGCTTTTCGCTTTTGCTTCATCGGTCATATCGACAGAGTTAACCTGAATCGCCACATCGCCTTTTTCCAGACCTGACTGACTGTAAAAGGCGGAGGCATACCTTGGGTTTATCCTGTAGCCTTCCAGTCGGCCTTTTTCAATGATGGGTTTTAACACCAGATAATCATCAAGATGCACACTCTCTGCGCCAGCATCTTTCGTCGATTTTGTAACCGGGCCGCTCTCCACGCCCCCCTTAAAATAGTCCGGTTTATTTAACGCCAGTACCTGCGTAGCACCTTCATAATTAACCACCACATTATCTTTGTTTATTTCCTGAATAAATGCGTCGTTAAACCCGGCGAGCGGTTCACCCTCGCGGTAGCTTCGCTGGCCGCCCGGGGTTTTGATGACAGCGAAGGAGAGCCAGGCGTCATCACTGCGCACAATGCCTTCAATCTCCGCCGCCAGCGGGGGTTTTGCCGCAGCCGATAAGTTCTCCTGACGGACGGCAGCCGTAAAAAGCGTGAAGGGTTTGTCTTCGCGCGTTTTTTTCAGCGGCTGTAGGTCAGAATTAGCAAACTTATTCATAACTTTTTTATAATCTTTAAAGGTGAGATAGCCTTGCTGGCCACAAAAAATGAGCAGCAAAAACATAATACAAGGCGTTATCCACCGTGACAGAAATGAGAACCTCATTTTTTATCCGGCCTATAGCAAAGCAAAAATAAGCAGCGTCATACTGCGCCAATATGGAGGAAAATAGTAATAAGCTGTTGCAAACACGACCACTGACTTCGCCACCAACTTTCATAAAGAAAAATATTGACCGTATAAATTCCAGATGTTAGGCGCAGCCGGCTGGATATTTTTACTCTGTCTGCAAATTGACCGCTCAGGGGCATTACCTTACTTTCTGCTGCTGTTGCTATTCCTAATCAGAGACGGTAAGTCGTTATGTATCAGAGCCACTTTAATTTTAAAAATCCGCCATTCAGGACAATCACCCGTTTATCCGGTGATTTTCTGGTGCCTTATCATCAGGACGTGTTCAACCTGCTGAAAGAGAAAACCCAGCTGGCGGGAATTATCGGGCTTTTTTGCGACGACGCTCCGCTTCTGGGTCTGTTCATCGACGCGCTGAAAGCCAGCAACCATACCGTTCTTGCCATCAACGCGTTTCCCAAACTGAGTGCCAGTAGCCTGCTGTACAAACTCAACCCGGGAACGAAAGCGATTAAAGATCGCATGCAGGCGGTGGATGCCGTCCTGCGCCAGTGGCAGGAGGGGAAAGCGAAATCCAGAGTAGTGACGATCGCCCATGCCGAAGCCATGAAGGAGAGCTGCCGTGAAGTCCTGGGAACGCTGCTCACGCGCGCCCAGGAGCTGAACTTCCGGCTCGCCGTGGTACTGACGGGCAATGCGGATCAGGAGATCCTGCTAAAGCAACCTGAACTGCGCGAATATACGCACACGCATCATGCCCTGCGCCCCCTGACCTGCCGCGAATACCTGAGCTATGTACAGGCCCAGTGCGAAGAACACGGCTGCGAAAACTCGCCGTTGCCGCCTGCCCGCGTGCGCAAAATGCACACGCTAACCAAAGGCAACATCAGCAAACTGAACGCGCTGGCGCACCTGTCAATGCTCGCCGCCTGGACGGAACGCGCGGCGCAGGTCAGCCCACGTCATTTACGTCTGGCGGCGGGAGAGATCCTGCCCGCCCAAAAACACGGTAAGCGCCTGGCGACCGTGGGGCTGTTTGCGTCCGTGCTGTTTGCCGCCTGCGGCTGGTATTTGACCTCATCGATCGGCGCACGCCTGCCGATCCAGCTGCCGGTGCCCGTCAGCTGGAAACAGCAATCGCTAAAAGTCGAAGCGCCCGTAGTGCCGGTTATCGACAACGAAATAGTTAATCAGCCGGATGCGATGCATCAGTTGTATCTTATGTGGGGGTATGACGCCTCGGCCGAAGATGCGCTGTGCCAGAACGCCGCCAAAGTGAACCTGATGTGTAAACAGGGGAACGCGTCGCCGGAGACGCTGGCGCAGGAAGGGTATCCGTGGGTCAGTGAACTGAAAACCAGCGGCCATCTTAACTATGCGGTGGTCGCCAGGGTCGGGGACACGTCCATTGACCTGTTAATGAATAACCGGACCTGGCAGGTGAGCCGCAGCTGGTTTAACCGGCACGCGACCGGCAACTTCACCCAGCTGCACCGCCTGACACCGGAAGGTAAAGACGCGATCGGCGCGGCCAGCGACAGCAAAGATATGGCCTGGCTGGATCAGCAATTAAGCCTGGCGCTGAGCCAGCCCGAAACGCATGCCCGGATCTGGACCACAGAGATGATGAAACGCACCCGCGAATTCCAGCAAAAAATGCATCTGCACGTGGATGGTATCCCCGGCGAAGATACGCTGATGCAGCTGATGCGCGTGACCAACAGCACGCCGGGCGTACTGATTCAGGCCACCAGCACCGCCCCGGACGCGAAAACGCAGGAGAAGAAAGCCTAATGTCGACCATCTGCCTTGCGGCCCAGCGCAGCTATACAACCGGGGAAGCGGTCTGGTTTTCGTACCGTCTCCCCAGCCTGAAAAACGTATTCGGCAAAACAGCGTTATGGCTGGTCGGGCTTTGCGTCATGCTGGTTGTCGGCCTGTATATGCACGTCTACTGGAACCTGCGCCACCCGGCGCCTGAACCGGTCAACGCCAGCGTTGCGAAACCGGAAACGCAACTTTCGGATATGCATTATGTGTACGTGAGTAAACCGTTCCCGCATCCGCAGCCTAAAGCTGCGCCAGTGCCAGTTGATGTTCCATCGATGCAGGATCTGCCGATCAACAGTGATGATGGCGACTGGCAGCAGGCGCCCGACGGCGCGGTGCCACACGACGCCTCGCGGGATACCTTACCCGGGACCGAAGCGCATGAGCACGATAACGCTCCCGCCAGCACGGGCAGTGAAGAGTCATCATTAACAGAATTATTTAAGCAGGCGCTAAAAGAGCAGGAGCGGGATTATTCTCAAGGAAAAATTCCCGCGCCGCCGGTTGACGAAACGCAGGATAATTCACAAGCCAGTGTAAAAAACAGTGGAAATAGCCGTTCTCCTTTCAGTGAAAAAGGAGACGGCGGGAGCAGGTGTTAATATTTTTCAGGCAGTGCGGTAAGGTTAAGCAGTCGACCTTTTTCCACCACGATATATTGACCCTTTTTCAGATCGGAGAGGATTTTAATAATAGTGCTACGTGCCAGGTTAGTGTATTCCTGAATGTAATCATAAACGTTAATATCACGCTGTTGTTGAACAATCAGGTCGTTAATCTCATATAAAAATTCGCGGACAACGGAATACGCACTGCGGGCAACCAGAACATCATCACGTTTGCTCAGCATGCAGATGTACCAGGAAAGGACTTTGGTCAGTTCTGGCCACAGATTTTTTTCGGTCATCAGCTGGGCGAAGACCTCTTTCTTGATCGAGCGAACAACCGTATTCGTCCGAACAAGGCCGTACATATGGGTGGCGTTGTAATACATTGACGACAGGCCGAAAATGCATTGCCCGGTGACGGTGAACATGCACAGTTCGTCAGATTCACGTCGAAATTCGACTTCACCGCTGACGATAATATGAATATAGTCGGAATCAGAAGTGGAAATTTTCTGCCATTTTTTTAACGTTCTTTCTTCAACGCCTGAGGTTGCAGAAATGATCTTTTCCATTTCATGTTGCGGACGTAATTTTTTTCCATAGATGCTTAACATTGTTATACCCGATTTAAGATGTGATTTTTAAAAAGCATGGCCACGGTGTTGTTACCGAGCCATAAATATTTTTCCTGATGAAAACGTCAAGAATAAACAAAAAAAGAGTGAAGCTTTTTATTAATTCGCCAAATTACTTAGCGCGCTATGTGTCCATCTTAAATCGGGATAATTTTAAGTCAATTAACTAAAAATGAAATGAGTTTGTACTTAGGATTAATCTGATAGGAACTTACGAAAATATACTCATTCGGGGGTAGTCCGAAGGTTTACCCCTGCCCGTATTTCTCTAAAAGTGCTTCGGCAATCGCCATGGTTTCCACATCCGCTACGCCATTCCATAACTGCGGACGGAAATGCATCTGGAAAACCATGATGATGCGTTTTTGCTGTTCGGGCGTACTGTTTTCTGGCACCTCGTAACCGTAGCGCGCCAGCAAATCGAGCAGTGCTGCGGTATCAACCTGCTGATAATGCGGTCGCCCGTTGATATAAAAATTCACGCGCCCCGGATCGGGCCAGGCTCCGATACCCTGCTGCGCCAGTTCGCGCCACGGAAACAGCGGGCCAGGATCGCCTTTACGCTGCGGGGCGATATCCGAGTGTGCCACCACGTTCTGCGGTTTAATGTCGTAGCGGGCGATGATATCTCTGGCAAGCGGGATCAGCGCCGCAATTTGCCCCGGTTCGAAGGGGGTAAAGGTTTTCACGCCATCGGTTTTCCGCCAGCCGCGGTTTTCCAGCTCAATGCCGACGGAGGTATCATTTATGCGGTTGGTGCCACGCCAGAAGCTGATGCCCGCATGCCAGGCCAGTTCGCTCTCCGGGACCAGCTGCCAGATACGCGGTTTGCCCTGCGGAGCTGGCGGCTTTGCGGGGATGAGATAGTGAGAGCTGACGTTTTTATCGGTCAGGGTCGCAAGCGAGGTGTCGAAATCATCGGCGGTGTAGTGAATAACCAGCACCTTTATACGCGGGTAGGCCGCCTGCGCCTGATGGCGCGTATCCAGCTCGTACGCGCCTTTATCAACAATGCCCTCTTCCGAGGCGCATCCTGCCAGCAACATCGCCAGCAGGAGGGTTGAGAGCGAACGCTTCATCGACGGGTCTTCACCGCCGTGCCGCTTACGCTCACCATCAGCATGCTGGCATCTTTCCCGACCGTTTCGTAGTCGATATCAATGCCCACCACCGCATCCGCGCCCAGCGCTTTGGCCTGCTCGCCCAGCTCCTTAAAAGCAATCTCGCGCGCCTTACGCAGCTCTTTCTCGTACGCGCCGGAACGACCCCCGACGATATCCCGAATGCCGGCAAAGAAATCGCGGAAAATGTTGGCGCCCAGAATCGCCTCACCGGTGACCACGCCGCAGTACTCGGTAATCGGTTGACCTTCCAGGGTTGGCGTTGTTGAAAATTGCATACTTTCTCTCCTTCTTTAGCGTTCAATGCGTTAGCGACAGCATTATCGGTTCGTTACGCTATGATTGAAAGGATAGTTAATAAATAAGGAAATCAACATGCGCTACTCTGCTTTAACGCTTTTAGTGCCATGCGCGCTGGTGCTCAGCGCCTGCACAACGCCGGTCACGCCAGCCTTTAAGGATATCGGAACCCGCAGCGGCCCTTGTATTGAGGGTGGTCCGGATGCCGTGGCGCAACAATTTTATGATTACCGTATTCAGCATCGCGGTAATGACCTGACCGCCCTGCGCCCGTACCTGAGCGATAATCTGGCGAAACTGCTCACCGACGCTTCGCGCGATCCGCAGCACAACGCCCTGCTGTCATCCGATCCGTTCTCCAGCCGCGCCACGCTGCCGGACAGCGCAGACGTCGCCAGCGCGTCCACCATACCGAATACCGACGCACGCAATATTCCCCTGCGCGTGAAGCTCACCCAGGGGACGCAAACCTGGCAGGATGAGGTGCTGATGATCCGTGAAGGCCAGTGCTGGGCAATAGACGATGTGCGCTACATTGGCGGCAGCGTTCATGCCCCGGCCGGTACCCTTCGCCAGTCGATTGAGAACCGCTAACGCATCCGTTCAATAAACGTTAACCCCGTAAAATGTCCGGCATTTCCTGCGGAATGCCGACATTTATACTCGCCCCCCTTTCCCGTCGCTATTTTGTGCTATGTTTAAGAGGAAACACGGGTTATATTTAACTTTTAACGCAGAAATATTGCATAACTATTCTGTCAACGGTACTATCTGCGGCCTCAATTGCTATAGATTGCCTGGATGAGTAAAGACTGCCCCGATGAGTATTAAACTAAACGGCATTAACTGCTTCTACGGCGCACACCAGGCGCTGTTCGACATTACGCTGAGTTGCCCGGAGGGCGAAACGCTGGTTTTGCTCGGCCCAAGCGGCGCGGGAAAAAGCTCCCTTCTGCGTGTTCTTAATCTGCTTGAAATGCCCCGTTCGGGGACGCTGGCCATCGCCGGTAACCATTTTGACTTCGCGAAAACCCCGTCTGATAAAGCGATTCGTGAACTGCGTCAAAACGTGGGCATGGTTTTCCAGCAATACAATCTCTGGCCGCATCTGACGGTGGTGCAAAACCTGATTGAAGCCCCGTGCCGCGTGCTTGGCTTAAGCAAAGACCAGGCGATGGCGCGTGCCGAAAAGCTGCTGGAGCGTCTGCGCCTTAAGCCGTACAGCGATCGTTATCCGCTGCACCTTTCCGGCGGTCAGCAGCAGCGCGTGGCCATTGCCCGTGCGCTGATGATGGAGCCAGCCGTGCTGCTGTTTGATGAGCCTACCGCCGCGCTGGACCCGGAAATTACCGCCCAGATCGTCAGCATTATTCGTGAACTGGCGGAAACCAATATTACGCAGGTCATCGTTACCCATGAAGTGGAAGTGGCGCGCAAAACCGCCAGCCGCGTGGTGTACATGGAAAACGGGTATATCGTTGAGCAAGGTGATGCGAGTTGTTTCACTCAACCGCAAACCGACGCCTTCAAAAACTACTTATCACACTGATGTGTTAGGGAAAAAGATAATGAAAAAAGTATTGATTGCCGCGCTGCTCGCTAGCGTCAGCCTTTCCGCTACCGCAGCTCAGACCATTCGTTTCGCCACTGAAGCGTCTTATCCTCCGTTTGAATCCATTGATGCCAACAATAAGATTGTCGGCTTTGATGTGGACCTGGCTAACGCCCTGTGTAAAGAGATTGATGCGACCTGTACCTTCAGCAACCAGGCCTTCGACAGCCTGATCCCAAGCCTGAAGTTCCGTCGTATCGACGCCGTAATGGCGGGCATGGACATCACCCCTGAGCGTGAAAAACAGGTTCTGTTCACCACCCCTTACTATGACAACTCTGCGCTGTTCATCGGTCAGAAAGGGAAATACGCCTCTGTTGATCTGCTGAAAGGCAAGAAAGTGGGCGTGCAGAACGGCACGACGCACCAGAAATTCATCATGGATAAGCATCCGGAAATCACCACCGTGCCGTATGACAGCTACCAGAATGCGAAGCTGGACCTGCAAAACGGTCGTATCGATGCGGTGTTCGGGGACACGGCTGTTGTGACTGAATGGCTGAAAGCGAACGACAAGCTGGCCGCCGTGGGTGACAAGGTGACCGATAAAGACTACTTCGGTACAGGTCTGGGTATTGCCGTACGTCAGGGCAATACCGAGTTGCAGCAGAAATTCAACGCTGCGCTGGAAAAAGTGAAGAAAGACGGCACCTACGAAACCATCTACAAAAAATGGTTCCAGAAGTAATTCCTGATGAATGAAATTTTTCCTTTAGCAAGCGCCGCCGGGATGACCGTCGGCCTTGCCGTTTGTGCACTGATTATCGGCCTCGTACTGGCGATGTTCTTTGCGGTGTGGGAGTCCGTTAAGTGGCGCCCTGTCGCATGGCTCGGTTCAGCGCTGGTGACTGTGCTGCGTGGACTGCCGGAAATTCTGGTGGTCCTGTTTATCTATTTCGGCTCCTCACAGCTGCTGTTAACGCTGTCGGACGGCTTCACGATTAATCTCGGCTTTGCGCAGATCCCGGTGCAGATGCAGATTGAGAACTTCGACGTCAGCCCGTTCCTGTGCGGCGTGATTGCGCTCTCCCTGCTCTATTCGGCCTATGCGTCACAAACGCTGCGCGGAGCGCTGAAGGCGGTACCGCAGGGTCAATGGGAATCCGGCCAGGCGCTGGGTCTGTCGAAAGCGGCGATCTTCTTCCGCCTGGTGATGCCGCAGATGTGGCGTCATGCCCTGCCAGGGCTGGGTAACCAGTGGCTGGTACTGCTGAAAGATACCGCGCTGGTGAGCCTGATCAGCGTGAACGATTTGATGTTGCAAACAAAAAGTATCGCCACCCGTACGCAGGAGCCGTTTACCTGGTACATCGTCGCGGCGGCTATCTACCTGGTGATCACGTTGCTGAGCCAGTACGTTCTGAAGCGTATTGATTTGCGCGCAACGCGTTTTGAACGGAGACCAGGCTGATGCTGGATTATTTACCCGAACTGATGAAAGGGCTGCACACCAGCCTGACGCTGACCGTCGCGTCTATCATCGTGGCGCTGATCCTGGCGCTGATCTTCACCATCGTCCTGACGCTGAAAACGCCGGTGCTGGTGTGGATTGTACGTGGCTACATTACGCTCTTTACCGGAACGCCGCTGCTGGTGCAGATCTTCCTGATTTACTACGGCCCGGGCCAGTTCCCGTCGTTACAGGAATATCCGGTTATCTGGCATCTGCTCTCTGAGCCATGGCTCTGCGCCCTGATTGCCCTCTCCCTGAACAGCGCGGCCTATACCACGCAGCTGTTCTACGGTGCCATTCGCGCGATCCCGGAAGGCCAGTGGCAGTCCTGCGGGGCTCTGGGCATGAGCAAGAAGGATACGCTGGCGATCCTGCTGCCTTATGCCTTTAAGCGCGCCCTCTCTTCCTATTCCAACGAAGTCGTGCTGGTGTTCAAAAGTACCTCCCTGGCCTACACCATCACCCTGATGGAAGTGATGGGCCACGGACAACTGCTGTACGGACGCACCTACGACGTGATGGTGTTCGGTGCGGCGGGTCTGGTCTATCTGGTGGTCAACGGTCTGCTGACCCTGATGATGCGTCTTATCGAGCGTAAGGCGCTGGCGTTTGAGCGCAGAAATTAATCGACTTAATGCATAAAGCTGATTTCGTAGTGCGGGTAACCTGATGGGTTACCCGCATTTTTTTATGCATTAAATAATATTTAATCATATTTATTGCATATAAATTCATTGAGTGGCATTGTACATCCATGCCGCAGACACGGCGCATAATGACAAGATTGACAGACGGGAGCATTACAATGAAAAAGTTAGTTCTGGCCGCATTACTCGCAACCTTCGCCGCTGGCGCATCCGCCGCCGATAAAATCAATTTCGGCGTTTCTGCCACCTATCCGCCGTTTGAATCGCTGGATGCCAGCAACCAGATCGTCGGCTTCGACATCGACCTGGCGAAAGCGCTGTGCAAGCAGATGCAGGCCGACTGCACCTTTACTAACCACGCATTTGACAGCCTGATCCCGTCCCTGAAATTTAAAAAGTACGACGCGGTGATCTCCGGCATGGACATCACGCCAGAGCGCAGCAAGCAGGTCGCGTTCACCGACCCGTACTACGCGAACTCTGCGGTGGTGATTGCGAAGAAAGGGGCTTATAAATCTTTCGACGAGCTGAAAGGCAAGCGCATCGGCATGGAGAACGGCACCACGCACCAGAAATACCTCCAGGACAAGCATCCTGAAGTGAAAACCGTGGCCTACGACAGCTACCAGAACGCCATTATCGACCTGAAAAATGGCCGTATTGATGGCGTATTTGGCGACACCGCGGTCGTGAATGAGTGGCTGAAAACCAACCCGCAGCTGGGTACAGCGACGGAGAAAGTGACCGATCCGCAGTATTTCGGCACTGGCCTCGGTATTGCCGTGCGTCCGGATAACAAGGCTCTGCTTGAGAAACTGAACGGCGCGCTGAAAGCGATCAAAGCTGACGGCACATACCAGAAAATCAGCGAGCAGTGGTTCCCGCAATAACCTTTTTTGCCGGGTGACCTGGCCTACGGGGGTGGTCTGTAGGCCGGGTAAGGCGAAGCCGCCACCCGGCAATTTCTTAAAGCGGCACAAAGAACCTGAACCGTGCCCCGCTCACGGACTCCATCAGCCTGATCCCCCCGCCGTGCAGCTCCAGCATTCTTTTCACGATTAACAGCCCTAACCCGCCCCGGTGCTCCCGCGAGGCCTGTGGATTTAACGCTGACGGACGCTGGAACAGATCGTCCCGTAATGCGGCATCAACACCCGTTCCGCTGTCGGCCACTTCAACCTGTAACCGGTCGTTCTCCTGCCACACCGCCAGACGAATGTCTCCACCTGCTGGGGTATGGCGTATCGCATTATCCAGCAGATTCGTCACCACCCGTTCAATCATGGAAACATCGGCCAACACCTGCGGCAGCGGACCCGGGACGTCAATGTGCAGATTTAACTCACGCGTGCGGGCAGCGAGTTCAAACTTTTGCGCCACGTCGGAAATCAGTTCAGCCATGGCAAAACGCTCGCGCTGGGGCTTGATGCCGCCGTGCTCAAGACGCGCCAGCTCGAACAGCTGCTGCGACAGATGGCGTACCTTTTGCCCCTGACGCAGCGCGGTAGCGAGGTACTGCTGATGCTCCTGCGGCGACAGCGTTGCGGATTTCAGCGACAGCGTTTCCAGATAACCCAGCAGCGACGTCAGCGGGGTGCGTAAGTCGTGCGAAATGTTGGCGATAAACTCCCGGCGCTGGCGGTCGCTGTCGGCCAGCCGATCCCACTGAGAGGTGATTTTGCGCGCCAGCTCGATAAAGGTATTGCGCAGGGTCGCCACTTCATCCTGGCCGGCAGGCTCAAGCGGCTGGGCCGCCAGCTGCTTAATCGCGCTGATGCTGTCCTGCTCCAGCCCGGCCACGTCCAGCGTGAGCTCTTTAACCGGGCGCGTCACCCAGTACCAGAGCAGCAACCCCGCCAGCAGACCAAACAGCGCCACCAGCAGCATCGACCACAGCGCCGTACTCCAGAGCGCTTTGTGCCAGGCCATCTCCGCCAGCGCGTTGGACTCCTCCCCCTGCAAAATAATGTACAGATACCCCTTCAGCTCACCGTCCTGCCGCAGCGGGGTGGCGCTGAAGACTTTCTTATTCTGGCTTCGGGGATCGTCGCCAAACACCGGCATCACCGTCCCGCTGAGGAAATTCTGTATCGGCACGAGGTCAATTTTTTGCCGCTGAATGTGCCCCGGCGGGGCGGCATCGGCCAGGATATCGCCATCTGGCGAGACAACATACAGCTCGACGCTCGGATTAAAGGTCATCAGCCGGTCGAACAGCGGTTTTAAGGCGCTGCGATCCACCCTGCCCTGCGCATCCAGAATCGCTTCCCGCTGCACAATCTGCTGCGCCAGCCCACCGGAGAGCCGCTGCACCATCGCATTGCCGTACTGCATGCTGCTGTAGAGCTGCACCGCACAGGCGACGGTGGCGCAGAGCAGCAGTAACGCCGTAAACAGCAGCGTCAGGCGCTGGCTCAGGCTAAAGCGACGCATCATGATTCTGCTCCGCAAATTTGTAGCCTTTGCCCCAGACGGTGCGAACGATCTCCGGCTCGGCGGCATCTTTCTCTATTTTAATGCGCAGGCGGTTAATGTGGGTATTGACGGTGTGTTCGTAGCCTTCGTGCTGATACCCCCATACCTGCTCCAGCAGTGCCAGCCGCGAAAAGACCTCTCCGGGATGGCGGGCAAAGAAATAGAGCAGTTCAAATTCGCGCGGGGTGAGATCGACGTGTTGACCGTTAAGGCGCACGGTGCGCGCCAGCGGATCGATAGTCAGTCCGTGCGCCTGAATAATGCCGTCCGTCTGCGCCTGGCCCATCGCCTGCTGACGGCGAAACAGCGCCTTAATGCGGGCAATCAGCTCCTGCACCGAGAAAGGTTTTGCCAGATAATCATCCGCCCCGGTTTCCAGGCCGGTAATACGGTCAGTTTCACTGCTGCGGGCGCTAATGATGATAATGGGCAGGTAGCGGGTCATCTGGCGGATACGGCGGCAAATCTCCAGACCATCGACATTCGGCAGCATCAGATCGAGGATCACCGCGTCCCACGGCTGTGTTTCAAGACGCTGTAAGGCGTTGCCCCCGTCGGGCTCGTGGGTAATGGCGTAGCCTTCATCTTCCAGATTAAGACGCAGGAGTGCCGCGATATCGTGGTCGTCTTCTACCAGCAGGATCTGCTTCATGGGTAAGCCTTCAATCATTTGTTATGACGTAAGCTTACCTGATTTCGAGCGGGGGAAGAGTTCACATTTTGTTGAACATTGTGCGGGGTTTATGCCGGGTGGCGGCTTCGCCTTACCCGGCCTGCGCTTTGGTTAACAACGTGAGCTGACAGGCTATTTTGCCGACCAGTTGAAAGCGCCACGCTGGCTTAAAACAGAGACGGGAGTCGCATTACTGGGTTGAGCAAACAAAGCCGGGTGGCGGCTACGCCTTACCCGGCCTACTCCGGATCGTAGGCCCGGTAAGCGCAGCGCCACCGGGCGATGTTGAGGATTAGCGCGTTTTCACCAACAACGTCAGCACTTCATAATGGGCGGTATGCGGGAACATATCGAAAAGCTGCACGCGTTCAATGCGGTAGCCCGGTAGATGAGCGATATCCTTCGCCATGGTCTGCGCGTTACAGCTGGAGTAGACAATGTACTCCGGCGCCATCTGGCTCAGGTAGTCGCAGAGCGCCTGGCCGATACCCCGGCGCGGCGGGTTCACCAGCACCAGCTCCGGCACGTTGCCCTGTCCGGTGGCGAACCGGGTCGAGTCCAGCGCCTGGAAGTGCAGATTCGTCAGCCCCAGCTCTGCGGCGGACTGCTTCGCGCAGGCAATCGCTTCGGCGGAGATCTCAATTCCGGTGAGCTGCATGTCTGGCGTGGCACAGTGCAGGCCAAAGCCGCCGACGCCGCAGAACAGATCCCACATGTGATGAACCTGTAACGCACGCACCCAGTCGCGCGCGGTGGCATACAGCGCGCTGGCGACGGTGGGGTTAGTTTGAAAGAAGCTTTGCGGACGGATCCACAGCGGCACGCCGTTAAAGCTCTCCGCCAGCGCATGCTGTTCGGTGAAGAAAATCTCTTTCTCCCCTTCCATGATCGCCATATGCACCGGCTGAATATTCGCGGTGATAACCTTGAGCTGCGGAAGCTGTTCCTGCAACCCCGGAAGCGCCGCGCGCAGCTGCTCCAGCTTGTTTTCCGAACGCAGCACAAAGCGCAGCATCATCCCGCCGTCGATCTGGCTTTCGGTCAGCAAAAGGTATTTCAGCTCGCCGCGCCTGCGGGCAACGTTATAGGGCGTTAACCCCGCCCGGGCGATAAACGGTTTCAGCGCGCTAAACACCGGCTCAAACGAGGCGGGATATAGCGGGCAGTCGGTTAAATCTTCCGGGGTGCCGTCGCGGTGCAGCATCCCCAGCAGCGGCTTTTCAACGCTGCCGCTGACCACCATTTTGGCTTTATTGCGAAAGCCCTGTTCCGGGCCACTTACGGGTGCGCACCACTCGCCCACCGCATGTGCTGTCAGCAGCTGTTGCAGGTCGGCCATTTTGGCGGTGAGTTGTTGAGAGACCGGCTGTTCTATCCACTGACAGGAGCGGCAGCGTCCGGCGTCATAGAGTGCGCACTGCATATGAAAACCTTAAGAAACACGAGGGCTGCGATTATACACATTATTGCAGGCGGAAGAACCGCCGACTGGAAGCCGGGAGATAAAGCAGGCAGAGCACCAGCATATCCGGCAGTTTTTGCATCACCAGTGAATGGAAAATCTCGCGTCGCGACTCACCGGGTATGCTGAACAGCTCCGGATAGCCATAGCCCAGCGAGGCGGCCCACAGGTAGCCTGCGGCGGTGATCTGCGTAAGCAGATACACCCAGCGCGCCCAGTTACGTCCTTTCACCAGCGAGAACGCACAGTAGATCTCAATAAACACCAGCATCAGGCTGCTGAGAAACACCAGCGTCAGATTCCACGTCTGCGCGCTGCGGTGAATAAATTCCCCCATTCCGCGCGGACCCAGCGTGTTCATTATCATCAGCACATCCAGGCAGCGGATCATAATAATGGCGAGCGCCGCCACCTGCACCAGTGCAGGGACGTTCGGACGAGCGTGCGAATGACGTGTTTTTTGTGAGAATCCCAATGTTTTTACTTCCCTGAAAAACAGTGCCGCGTCATACGCGGCACATCATTGGAAATAGTAATTCCTTCAGCCGCGTCTTGCACGCTGGATATCGCGCACACGCTGTTTTTCCGCGCGCGCCATCAAATACCAGGCGATAAATCCGACAATTCCGACCACGCCAAGGATGATGGACGCCAGGGCGTTGATCTCCGGATTCACCCCCATCCGCACGCTGGAGAAGACCAGCATCGGCAGCGTCGTCGCGCCCGGCCCCGACACAAAGCTGGCGATAACCAGATCGTCGAGCGAGAGCGTGAACGCCAGCAGCCAGCCGGAGATCACAGCCGGCATAATCATCGGCAGCGTGATGATGAAAAAGACCTTCAGCGGCGTTGCGCCGAGATCCATCGCCGCCTCTTCAATGGAGCGATCCAGCTCGCGCAGTCGCGAGGAGATCACCACCGCCACATACGCCGTACAGAAGGTGACATGTGCCAGCCAGATGGTGAGCATCCCGCGATCCGCTGGCCAGCCGATGGCGTGCGCCAGCGCGACAAACAGCAGCAGTAGCGACAGGCCGGTGATGACGTCCGGCATAACCAGCGGGGCGGTGATCATAAACGCGAAACCATTCGCCCCGCGGAAACGGCCAAAGCGCACCATCACCAGCGCGGCGATAGTGCCCAGCACGCAGGCCATCGTCGCCGCCAGCGCCGCAATGGTCAGGCTCAGCCCCACCGCGCTCATCATCGCATCATCATGGAACAGCTCGCTGTACCAGCGCGTGGACCAGCCCGCCCAGACGGTGACCAGCTTAGAGCTGTTGAACGAGTAGATCACCAGCATCAGCATTGGCGCATACAGGAAGGTAAAGCCGATAATCAGGATCGCAATTCGCCACGGGGAGCGTACTACCGGTAAGTTGTTCATCCGTGGTCTCCCATCTGTTTCTGCTGATGTTTGTGGAACCACATGATCGGCACGATCAGCAGCAGTAACATGACGATCGCCACCGCCGAGGCCACCGGCCAGTCGCGGTTATTGAAGAACTCCTGCCACAGCACGCGGCCAATCATGATACTGTCCGGGCCGCCGAGCAGTTCCGGGATCACAAACTCCCCGACCGCCGGGATAAACACCAGCATCGATCCGGCGATGATCCCGCCTTTGGTGAGCGGCACAATGACGCTGAAGAAAGTCTTCAACGGGCGTGCGCCGAGATCCAGCGAGGCTTCCACCAGCGAGTAATCGATTCGCGTCAGCGCCGTATAGATCGGCAGCACCATAAACGGCAGATAGGCATAGACAATCCCGATATACACCGCAAGGTTGGTGTGCAGGATCGTCAGCGGCTGGTCGATGACCCCAAGCCACAGCAGGAAATTATTCAGTATGCCGTTATTCTTCAGGATCCCCATCCACGCGTACACGCGGATCAGGAACGACGTCCACGACGGTAAAATGACCAACAGCAGTAAAATATTTCGCGTCGACGGCTTGCTGTGCGCCACTGCCCACGCCAGCGGGTAGCCCATCAACAAGCAGCAAATCGTAGAAATGGCCGCAACCTGTAACGACTGCAAATAGGCTTCGAAATAGAGCGGATCGTCGGTCAGTTGCAGGAAATTACCGAGGTTTAAGGTCAGCGTCAGCTGCCCGTCGGCCCACTCCCACAGATCGGTATACGGTGGGATCGCCCGCGCCATCTCCGCCAGGCTGATCTTAAAGACGATCAGGAACGGCAGCAGAAACAGCAGGATCAGCCAGATATAGGGCATGGCGATGACCAGCTTGCGGCCATGCGCCATCTGCATGCGCGCCAGCCAGAGCGCGAAACCGCCCGGTTTTTTGACGCGGGCTGGAGGTTCAAGTGTGCTCATGACCGCTCCTTATACCGTCAGGACTACGCAACTGTCCGCATCCCAGCAGAGGCTCACTTCGTCGCCCCAGGTTGGCTGTCCCTTGCGATACCGGTGTTCGTTCTGTAACTGGGCGCTGAGCATCTGGCCGCTTTTCAGGCGCACATGGTAAATCGACAGATCGCCGAGATAGGCAATGTGCACCACTTCGCCCACGGCAAAGTTATAGCCATCGGCGGGCGGCTCATCGCAAAGCATGATTTTTTCCGGGCGCAGGGCAACGTAAACCGGCACGTTGTCCACCACGGAGTTATCAGAATCAACCTTCAGCGGGTGCACCAGCCCCGGCGATTCAATCACCAGACCGTCGTCCTGGCGTTCCTTCAGTAGCCCTTCGAAGACGTTCACCGAGCCGATGAACTCCGCGCTGTAGCGGGTTGTCGGGTGTTCATAGATCTCTTCCGGCTCGCCGATCTGCACGAACTTACCGCGATTCATGATCGCAATGCGCCCGGCCATGGTCATCGCCTCTTCCTGATCGTGGGTCACCATCACGCAGGTCACCCCCACGCGCTCGAGGATATCCACCACTTCCAGCTGCATCCGGTCGCGCAGCTTTTTATCCAGCGCGCCCATCGGCTCGTCGAGCAGTAATAATTTTGGTCGCTTCGCCAGACTTCTTGCCAGCGCCACGCGCTGACGCTGGCCGCCGGAAAGCTGATGCGGCTTACGCTTCGCAAACTCCTGCATATGCACCAGGCTCAGCATCTCTGCCACGCGCGCGGTGATTTCGGCTTTCGGCAGTTTGTCCTGCTTCAGGCCGAAGGCGATGTTCTGCTCAACGGTCATGTGCGGGAACAGGGCATAGGACTGGAACATCATGTTTATGGGCCGCTGGTACGGCGGCACGCTGGAGAGGTCTACCCCATCCAGCACGATCTGCCCGGCGGTAGGCTGTTCAAAGCCTGCCAGCATACGCAGCAGTGTTGATTTGCCGCAGCCCGATGCGCCGAGCAAAGCAAAAATTTCACCTTTGTAGATCGTCAGGCTGACATCGTCCACGGCATGCTGGCCGTCGAAGGATTTGGTGAGGTTACGAATTTCAAGAAGCGGGGTCAGCGCTTTACGGACTTTCGCCTGCGGGCGGGGGATAGCGTCATTCACGGGGTGCTCTCCGGCATAGATCAACACTGGTGCAAACGCACCGTCAGGGTGCGCATCGCCGGGCGGCGCTAACGCTTGCCCGGCCTACGGGATCTGTCGGCCCGGTAAGCGACAGCGCCACCGGGCAACGATATCAAACGCCGTTACTTACCGCTTTTCACCTTGGTCCACGCGCGGGTACGCACACGGTCAATTTTCGGTTCCTGCACTTTCAGGGTGAAGAGCTTGGCAAACACATCGGCTGGCGGATAGATCGCCGGATTATTGCGGATTTCTTCGCTCACCAGCGGCACGGAGGCCTTGTTACCGTTGGCGTAGTAGACATGGTCGCTGATGTGGGCAATCACCTCCGGACGCATCAGGTAGTTGAGGAATTGATACGCTTCCTCTTTATTTTTCGCATCAGCCGGCATCGCGAAGACGTCGAAGAACGCCAGCGCCCCCTCCTTCGGAATGAAGTAGGAAACATTTACGCCGTTTTTGGCCTCTTTCGCGCGGTTCGCCGCCTGCCAGACATCGCCCGCCCAGCCGATGGCCACGCAGATATCCCCGTTAGCCAGGTCGTTGATGTACTGAGAGGATTGGAAGTAGCGAATATTCGGACGCAGCTTCAGGAGCAGGTCGGTTGCCGGACCGGTGTAGTCGTCGGCCTTGCTGCTGTTAGGATCTTTGCCGAGATAGTTAAGCACGGTGGCGAAAATCTCTTCCGGCGCATCGAGGAAAGAGACGCCGCAGCTTTTCAGCTTCTCGAGGTTTTCCGGCTTCAGCACCACGTCCCAGCTGTCCAGCTTGACGTCCGGGCCCAGCGCCGCTTTGACTTTATCCACGTTATAGCCAATACCGGTGGTCGCCCACAGGTAAGGCATCGCGTATTTATTCTCCGGATCGTGCTTCGCCACCAGCTTCAGCACGTCCGGATCGAGGTTTTTCCAGTTCGGTAATTTGCTCTTGTCCAGCGGCTGGAAGACACCGGCGGTCAGCTGACGCTCCAGGAAGCTTGCCGACGGCACCACCAGATCGAAACCGGTGCTGCCCGCCATCAGTTTGCCTTCCAGCACTTCGTTGGAATCGAATACGTCGTAGACAACCTTAATGCCGGTCTCTTTTTCAAAATTCGCGACGGTGTCCGGCGCAATATAGTCAGACCAGTTATAGACGTGCAGCGTTTTTTGTTCCGCAGCGAGCGTGCCGGCAGAGACGGCCATCAGAGCACCCGCAACCAGACCCGATAACCATTTTTTATTCAAGGCGATCATATTGTTATTCCTTCTGAAAGTTCGTTAACAAACGAACCAAAACTGTGCAGCTTGAAGATATGCAATAATCATGCATAGTTTGTCGCTCTGCCCGAAATAAAATACCCCCCTCTTCCCGGCAGGTTCCGCTCGCTTTTTTAAGCACCGCAAGAATAACTGTAGCCCGTGTCTCCGGCTATAGCCCAGACGAAAAAACGCCTTTTATCAATTTTTTATGCAGATTATGTCTACGTGATAAGCCGAAACGGCCGGAGAGGAGGTGAAAAACTCTTTAAAGAAAGGTTAAAAGCAGCAGAAAAAACGGTGTTATGCAGCCGCTCTGGCAGCGACTGCGCAAAAGTCAGACAGGCTTAGTGGAGAAAATTGGGAGATGCATCATTATTCTCGGCATCATCTTCCGCGCTATACAGCAGGTGATGTGCGTTGGCTTCCATCATTACCATTGAAATTTGCTCTTCGCTCAGGCGCATAAACCAGGCGAATTGCTTGAAGGAGAGCCCCGCGCCGGAGAATAAAGACTGGCAAACCACCAGCTTTGGCAGATTATCATCCTGTATGTCGAGAAACGCTTTCACCGTCAAAGAACTGGCGTTGATCGCTGACAGATCAGACGCCAGCGCCAGCAGCGCAGAAGGCTTTACTTCAGCCAGCGCCGAGAACAGGATCACGTCGTTAATCAGATCGATTTTGGCATCGAAAATGCCATCGAAATTTTGCATGTGAGGCAGATGCAGCGCCTGGCAGGAGTCGCATTCGAAGAAAGTAATACCGGCATCATCGAGCCATTGACGTAACGTATCCAGTGTAGGTACGACCTGTAAATCCATCGCTGTGCAGCCTCTTAAATAAAAACGTTGTCCAGATTACGCAAAAAGTGCGCGCCGATCCATTTAACCGCCCGTTTTCAGGCAAAATCCCGGCGTCGCATGGCGTTCAATCCATGCGATCATTTTACCTGCAATATCGACGCCTGTGGTTTTTTCCACCCCTTCCAGCCCCGGCGAGGCGTTGACTTCCATCACCAGCGGCCCGCGCCCGGCACGCAGCAGATCGACCCCCGCCACGTCCAGGCCCAGCGTCTGCGCTGCTTTCACAGCAATCTCGCGCTCGCGCTCGCTAATAAGGGCCACCCGCGCGATACCGCCGCGGTGCAGGTTAGAGCGGAAGTCGCCCTCTTTTGCCTGCCGCTCTATGGCGGCCACCACTTCATCGCCCACCACAAAGCAGCGGATGTCGCACCCGTTGGCCTCTTTAATATACTCCTGCACCAGAATATGGGCATTCAGACCGCGAAACGCGTCGATCACGCTTTCCGCCGCCTGACGCGTCTCCGCCAGTACCACCCCAATACCCTGCGTACCTTCCACCAGCTTAATAACCAGCGGCGCACCGCCCACCATGTCGATTAAATCGCTGGTGTCGTCCGGGGAGTGGGCAATCCCGGTGACGGGCAGATCGATCCCCTGGCGCGCCAGCAGTTGCAGCGAGCGCAGCTTATCGCGGGCGCGTGAGATCGCCACGGACTCGTTGAGCGGATAGCTTCCCAGCATTTCAAACTGGCGCAGCGCAGCCGTACCGTAATAGGTGATCTGGGAGCCAATGCGGGGGATCACCGCATCAAAATGCGGGAGTTTGCGGCCTTTGTAATGAATCGACGATGCCGCAGGGTCGATGTTCATATAGCAGGACATCGGATCGAGGATCTCAATCTGATGTCCGCGTTTCGCCGCCGCTTCTCGCAGGCGTTTACATGAATAGAGCGTTCCATCCCGGGACAATATGGCAATTTTCACCCTGCACCTCTCTAAAGACATGGTAAAAGCCTGCCTATCATACACGAGGCGCAGGAGGAATGGACTACCGCGTTGCCCAGCCCTGTTTGTGCAGGTAATCAAGAATGAACGGGCGGTTCTCCTTGATGATGGTGCGACGAATATGGTCGCTCCAGGTGTCGCGGCGGTTGTTGCTGTCGCGCGTCAGATAGTAGTTCGCCAGCTCTTCATCGTATTGATGCAGAACGTCCTGGTCGACCGGCTGGTAGTGGTTTTCATGCACCAGCATCGCAGCAGGAATGCGCGGCTTCAGATCCGGGTTATCTGCCGGCCAGCCGAGGCACAGACCAAACAGCGGCAGCACGTGTTTCGGCAGCTTCAGCAGTTCCGTCACGCTTTCGATGTTGTTACGCAGCCCGCCAATATAGACGCCGCCAAGCCCCAGCGATTCCGCCGCCGTGAACGCGTTTTGCGCCATCAGCGCCGTATCCACCACGCCCAGCAGCAGCTGTTCCGCCAGCCCCAGCTCGGCCTCGGGGCAGATTTGCAGATGACGGTTAAAATCGGCGCAGAACACCCAGAACTCAGCCGCCTGGGCAACGTGCTTTTGTCCGCCCGTCAGCGTTACCAGCTGCTCACGCATCGCCGGATCGGTGATGCGGATAATGGAGCTGCACTGCAAAAAGCTGGAGCTGGAGGTGCCTCTTGCGCTGTCGATGATCGCTTCCCGCTGCGCCTGGGTAATCGGCTCATCGGTGAAATGGCGAATGGAACGGTGGGAACGAAGCAGGTCAATGGTTGGCGTCATTTTGTCTCTCTTTGTGTTGCGTAAAACGTATGGCAGCCAGTATAGGCAATGATCCACCTGATGTAATTGGCGAAACATAGCCTGACTGTATCAAAGTGACAGGTGAAACCTTCTTTCCATGACGGCAGGTTATCGTGCACTATAGGCGCTATTCGCCGTCAGGCTTGTTTTTTGAGGAGAGAGAAATGTTTGCAGTAATTTTTGGTCGTCCAGGATGCCCTTACTGTGTACGCGCGAAAGAGCTGGCAGAGAAACTGACTGAAGAACGTGATGATTTCAACTTCCGTTACGTGGATATCCACGCGGAAGGCATCACTAAAGCCGATCTGGAAAAAACCGTGGGTAAGCCGGTTGAAACCGTGCCGCAGATCTTCCTCGATCAGAAACACATCGGCGGCTGTACCGATTTTGAGGCCTACGCCAAAGAACACCTGGGCCTGTTTGCGGCTCAGTAATGCGAAGACGCCCTCACCCTGAGGGCGTTTTTATTTACGGTGCTTCCGCTGTTGCAGCAGGCTGCGCGTAAATAAGAAACAGAGCGCGCCCAGCGCACACCAGAAAACGCCACTCAGTAGCCACGCCACTTCCTGCCAGACGCTTCTCGACGAGAGAAACAGCACGCGCATCAGAAGCAGGCAGAGCGGGGCCGCAAGCATTGCCCCAATAAGCGGCATCACCACCTCGCCTTTACGCGAGAGAAAACCAGCGACTACCCCCGGCAGGATGAAGAACAACAGGCCCAGCTCGGGATGACCGGACGCTCTGAAGGCGCCTTTCACGTTAAAAGCGAGCGACATGCAAACGACCGTAAACAGCAAAAAACAGCTGATTACGCCAGCCCAGTTTCGTTTAAAGTTCAAACTATCCTCCTGACTTATCTCTATCAAATACAAAAATCGTCCGGTGGACGCCCAGTCAGATAAAGCAATGCGGCAATCCTTGCCAAAGCACGCACAGAAGTCGTGCGATAATAGGTGGCTGTCGGTAGCTATTACGATTAAACTAACCGACTGCTAGTGTTTAGGGTATTTATCAGGAAGCAGGGAGATGCAAAGTGATTCCCTGACTCTGAAAACAGTAGCCCAAATAGTCCTTTCATTCAACAACTTACTGGTAAACAAGAAGTTAGCCTCCGTGAATATAAACGTCGCAGACTTGTTAAATGGGAATTACATCCTGTTATTATTTGTGGTACTGGCGCTGGGCCTTTGTCTGGGTAAATTACGCCTGGGTTCAGTTCAACTTGGTAATTCCATTGGCGTTTTAGTCGTCTCCCTGTTATTAGGTCAACAACATTTCAGTATTAACACGGACGCGCTTAACTTAGGTTTCATGCTGTTTATTTTTTGCGTAGGCGTGGAAGCCGGTCCGAACTTTTTTTCCATTTTCTTCCGAGACGGCAAAAATTACCTGATGCTGGCGCTGGTGATGGTCGGCAGCGCCCTGCTGATTGCGTTAGGGCTGGGCAAACTGTTTGGCTGGGACATCGGCTTAACGGCCGGTATGCTGGCAGGCTCGATGACCTCCACGCCGGTGCTTGTTGGCGCGGGGGATACGCTTCGTCATTCTGGCATGGCAGGCACGCAGCTTTCCTCCGCGCTGGACAACCTGAGTCTGGGCTATGCCCTGACCTATCTGATTGGTCTGGTGAGCCTGATTGTTGGCGCGCGCTATCTGCCAAAACTTCAGCATCAGGATCTCCAGACCAGCGCCCAGACCATCGCCCGCGAGCGCGGCCTGGACACGGACTCCAAACGTAAAGTTTACCTGCCGGTGATCCGCGCCTACCGCGTCGGGCCGGAGCTGGTTGCCTGGACCGACGGGAAAAACCTGCGCGAGCTGGGGATCTACCGTCAGACCGGCTGCTACATCGAACGTATCCGTCGTAACGGCATTCTGGCAAACCCGGACGGTGACGCGGTGCTCCAGATGGGCGATGACATCGCCCTTGTTGGCTACCCGGACGCCCACGCGCGTCTCGATCCGAGCTTCCGCAACGGGAAAGAGGTGTTTGACCGCGACCTGCTGGACATGCGTATCGTCACCGAAGAGATTGTGGTGAAAAACCACAACGCCGTGGGCCGCCGTCTGGCACAGCTGAAGCTGACCGACCACGGTTGTTTCCTCAACCGCGTGATCCGCAGCCAGATTGAAATGCCTATCGACGATAACGTGGTGCTCAATAAAGGCGATGTGTTGCAGGTCAGCGGCGATGCCCGACGTGTTAAAACCGTTGCCGACCGTATCGGCTTTATCTCGATCCACAGCCAGGTGACGGACCTGTTAGCCTTCTGCGCCTTCTTCATTGTCGGCCTGATGATCGGGATGATCACCTTCCAGTTCAGCAACTTTAGCTTCGGCATTGGTAACGCAGCCGGTCTGCTGTTCGCCGGGATCATGCTGGGCTTCCTGCGAGCGAACCATCCCACCTTCGGCTATATCCCTCAGGGGGCGCTGAACATGGTGAAAGAGTTCGGTCTGATGGTCTTTATGGCGGGTGTCGGCTTAAGCGCCGGGAGCGGCATTGGCAACGGCCTGGGCGCGGTCGGCTGGCAAATGTTGGTTTCCGGACTTATCGTCAGCCTGGTACCGGTGGTGATCTGTTTCCTGTTCGGCGCCTACGTGCTGCGCATGAACCGCGCCCTGCTCTTCGGCGCGATGATGGGCGCGCGCACCTGCGCACCGGCGATGGAGATCATCAGCGACACTGCGCGCAGCAATATCCCGGCGCTGGGCTATGCAGGCACGTACGCAATCGCCAACGTGCTGCTGACGCTGGCGGGTACGCTGATCATCATTATCTGGCCTGGACTCGGATAAATCTCAAGTTTGCGTGTGGCGCAAAAAATTTTCGTTACGCGCAGAACTTTTTACGCAGGGTGCAGTCATAACTAGTGCCACTGCTTTTCTTTGATGTCCCCAATTTGTGGAGCCCATCAACCCCGCCGTTTTGGTTCAAGGTTGATGGGTTTTTTGTTGCCTGAATTTTATTAACATTAAAATCAACAGGTTATATTGCATCATCAAGCCCAGTGGCGGCAAAATGGCGACTAAAAATACATGTATCACCATCTTTCGTTATCCCACCTCTTAACATGCTCAGAGGGCGCTTTACAAAAACCATCAAGATCAGGAAATAAGGTTAACTGTCGCACATCAAATGTTTCTGAAAGGATGCGCAAGAACATCAGTTTCATTTCAGCCGTTATTGCTAATGGCTAATAAAATCGTCCTGGCAGTGTGGGAACTTTCATAAGTCATTTCTATTACTTGGTTAAAATTTACCTGGTCAATTTCCTAAAAACAGATTCCTTGGGTTTAACATGATCAGGTTTGAATTTTCATCTCATCTGCGGGCATATGCTACGGCGAATAAATGTAAATGATGGAATTAACAGAGATGGACTTTTCAGCAGCAGTATTTGGATTAAAGATGACGACCATGCCGAAGATAAAATCCAACGGTGACAAGAAGGGTTGGTATGTATGGCTATAAATGGAACAATGACGCTAAATGGTGCTGACTACGCCCCATTTAATTTATATGGGGTTGGCATCTTTATGGCGCATTCCGGTCAGGGAACTTACCGTAATCAAGGAACTTGTGGCGCAATACAAGGTGCAGGCCCAATTCCCCCAGGTAAATATTGGATTGTTGATCGAGGCTCAGGAGGTTTCTTATCCTCATTAAAAGCTCATGTTCAGGACCAATGGAACAAAATAAGATCCGGTGCGGAATTTGGCCGTGATGAGTGGTTTGCTTTATATAAGGATGATTTGGGAATCGACGATGGAACATGGGTTGATCACGTCTATCGCGGGCTGTTCAGACTCCATCCCGGTACAGTGTCAGAAGGGTGTATAACAATCGCTCATAACTCCGATTATGCATTAATCCGTAACGCTCTTATGAACACAGAGCTTATTCAGGTTCCATGTATGCGTTCACTTATGGCTCGCGGCTGTATTGAGGTTGTTGACGGTGGATATAGCTACACTTGCCCGTAAATGGGGATCAAGACTGCTTAAGGCCGTCTGGTTTGTGTTAATTAGCTTTCCGCTAGGACGCACGCTGGGTCCTTCAACAGATTATATTAATCATAATGTTGCAACTGCTATTTGCGGCTTCATCTATGGTGATGTGAATGCGGAAACAATGTACGAAACATATATAAACACCGATATTTTAATCCTGTTTACTCTCACAACAGTTTTCTATCTCTTAACAATGAAGTTATTCAATAAAATAAGGAAAAAATAATATGCCAATCCCTCCCTATATGTGGCTCAAAGACGACGGCGGCGCAGATATCAAAGGCTCAGTAGATGTTCAGGACCGCGAAGGAAGCATTGAGATAATCGGTTTAAGTCACGGTATCAATCTTCCGGTTAACAGCGCAAATGGAGCGATTACCGGTACACGACAGCACTCTTCTATGAGGATCGAAAAGGAGGTGGATAGTTCTACCCCATATCTTTATAAAGCTGCCGCCACTGGCCAGGCGCTAAAAAGCGCAGAAATTAAGTTCTATCATATTAACGATGCCGGTCAGGAAGTGTGCTATTACACAGTCTTCATGGAGAACGTGAAGGTGACTGGGGTTAACTGTAGCGTACCTAATGTGAAAATCGCGGCCAACGATAAAATTAACCACGTCGAAAGCGTCAGCTTGCAGTATGAGAAGATCACCTGGCGCATTGTTGATGGGAACATCCAGCACAGTGACGCCTGGAACGAACGCACTACGGCGTAAAATAAAAGTACTTCTTTAAGGGCATTTATTTGCCCTTATTGCCCTTCCCTCACTCGCCACAAACATATATGATTTAATGTATATGATAAAAACCACGCAGGATCGCCAGATGCTTCACCCCGTTCAGCTCTTCAAAACCCTCTCCGACGAAACGCGCCTCTCCATCGTCATGCTTCTGCGTGAAGCGGGCGAGCTGTGCGTCTGCGATCTCTGCTCCGCTACCAACGAGCCGCAGCCGAAAGTCTCCCGCCACATGGCCTTACTGCGCGAGGCCGGGCTGGCCATCGACCGTCGCGAGGGTAAGTGGATCTACTACCGTCTCTCTCCCAACATGCCTGCATGGGCGGCAACCGTTATCGACACCAGCTGGAACTGCCTGCGGGAAGAGACGCGTATGAAGCTGAAAAACCGACTTCCGGGCTCGTGCTGACCAAAACACATTCACAATAACAGATATAACGGAGTAAAAGATGTTTCTGGCAGGGGCTATTTTTCTGTTTACGCTGGTACTGGTTATCTGGCAGCCCAAAGGGCTCAGTATCGGCTGGAGCGCCACCATTGGCGCCGTGCTGGCGCTGATGAGCGGCGTGATCCACATCAACGATATCCCTGTGGTATGGAATATCGTCTGGAATGCGACGGCAACGTTCATCGCCGTCATCATTATCAGCCTGCTTCTGGATGAGTCCGGCTTTTTCGAGTGGGCCGCGCTGCACGTTGCCCGCTGGGGAAACGGTCGCGGGCGATTGCTGTTTACCTGGATCGTGCTGCTGGGCGCAGCCGTGGCGGCGCTGTTTGCCAATGACGGCGCGGCGCTGATCCTCACCCCTATCGTCATCGCTATGCTGCTGGCGCTGGGGTTCAGCAAGCAGGCTACGCTGGCGTTCGTGATGGCGGCGGGATTTATCGCCGATACCGCCAGCCTGCCGCTGATTGTCTCCAACCTGGTCAACATTGTGTCGGCGGACTTCTTTAAGCTGGGCTTCAGCGAATACGCCTCGGTGATGATCCCGGTTGATATCGCTGCGATTGCCGCAACGCTGGTGATGCTGCATCTGTTCTTCCGAAAAGAAATTCCCCACGAATATGACCAGGCAAAACTCCGCGAGCCCGCACGGGCCATTCACGACCTGCCAACGTTCAGAACGGGCTGGATCGTGCTGCTGCTACTGCTTGTCGGTTTCTTTGTGCTTGAACCTCTGGGTATCCCGGTCAGCGCTATCGCAACAACTGGCGCGCTGATTTTGTTTGCCGTTGCTAAACGCGGGCACGCCATTAACACTGGAAAAGTGCTGCGCGGCGCGCCGTGGCAAATTGTTATCTTCTCGCTGGGGATGTATCTGGTGGTGTATGGCCTGCGCAACGCCGGGCTGACGGAGTCTCTTTCAGGCGTTCTTGATCACTTAGCCGGATACGGACTCTGGATCACCACGCTGGGAACCGGATTTATCACCGCCTTCCTGTCATCCATAATGAACAATATGCCAACGGTGCTGATTGGCGCGCTCTCCATTGAGGGTAGTGCTGCAACAGGGTTGGTTAAAGAGGCAATGATTTACGCTAACGTGATTGGCTGCGATTTGGGGCCGAAAATTACCCCCATAGGAAGTCTGGCTACCCTGCTCTGGCTCCATGTGCTGGCACAGAAAAACATGACTGTTACCTGGGGCTACTACTTCAGGACGGGCATCATAATGACCCTGCCGGTTCTCTTTGTGACGCTCGCCGCACTCGCGCTACGTCTCTCCTTCACACCATAATGAGTCACTGATATGAGCTACATCACCATTTATCACAACCCCGCCTGCGGCACGTCGCGCAATACGCTGGAGATGATCCGCAACAGCGGTACGGAACCAGAGATTGTCCTCTATCTGGAAAACCCGCCGTCACGCGATCAACTGACCAGGCTGATTGCAGACATGGGGATTTCCGTGTGCGATCTGCTGCGCAAAAACGTCGAGCCTTATGAGCAACTGGGCCTTGCCGGGGGAAATTTCACCGATGACCAGCTTATCGATTTCATGCTGCAATACCCCATCCTGATTAACCGTCCGATTGTGGTGACACCGCTGGGCACCCGTCTGTGCCGTCCTTCTGAAGTCGTTCTCGACATCCTTCCGGACGCGCAAAAAGGGGCATTTACAAAGGAAGATGGCGAAGTCGTCGTTGACGCCAGCGGGAAAAAAATCTCCCGACAATAAGCGTAGCCGGGGCGAGTGCTATCAGACGGTATCCTCGCCTGCAATCCGCCCCACCATCACCCGGATCTCCTCCCGGGTTAACGGCGACCGATCGGTCACAAAATGCAGCGTCATCCCCTCGATAAACGCATCCAGCGCGCGGGCGGTGGCCGGATCAAACCACTGCTCCAGCGTAGCCTGGCTCATCTTCATCCAGTCCTGCATCACCGTTTTCAGCGCGGCGCTGCGGTGCATAAACGCGTACAGCTGATACATCAGCGCCATATTGTGTGGCGTGGTCACGGCTGAACTGTGGATCAGCGTGGTAATGGCCTCGCACGCCCTCTCGCGCCCCGTAACCCCCGCGAAGAAATCCCGGTACTGCTGAGACATCTGCTGCGTAAACCACGTGAATGCCTCCTCCAGAAGCGACTCCATCCCGTCGAAATAGTAGGTCATCGACCCCAGCGGCACGCCTGCGCAGGTGGCAATTTTGCGGTGCGTGACGGCATGAATACCGTGCTCAGCAATGGTGTCCAGCGTCGCCTGGAGTATCTTCTCGCGGCGGTTAGGGTCGTTCGGTGGTCTGCTCATAAAATCCTCATCCGGTTTATGTACAAATGTACACAAAGTTGCTAGTGTTGTCGCTATTGTTGTACTTCTGGTGCTGATCCCAATGACGCTAACTTCTCCTCGCAAAGCCCTGCATCTGCGCATGTGGGCGCTATTTATGTTCTTCTTCATCCCCGGGCTGCTGATGGCTTCCTGGGCAACGCGCACCCCGGCAATCCGCGATACGCTATCCGTTTCGACGGCGGAGATGGGGATCGTGCTGTTTGGCCTGTCGATTGGCTCGATGAGCGGCATCCTCTGCTCGGCCTGGCTGGTGAAACGCTTTGGCACGCGCGCGGTGATCCGCACCACCATGTGCTGCGCCGTGGTGGGAATGCTCGGTCTGAGCGTGGCGCTGTGGTTCGCCTCGCCGCTGATGTTTGCCCTTGGGCTGATGGTATTTGGCGGCAGCTTTGGTGCGGCGGAAGTGGCCATTAACGTCGAGGGGGCCGCCGTTGAACAGGCGATGAACAAAACGGTGCTGCCGATGATGCATGGCTTTTACAGCCTCGGCACGCTGGCGGGCGCGGGCATAGGGATGGCGCTGACGGCGCTGGGCATTGCGGCCAATGTGCACATTTTACTCGCGGCGCTGGTCTGTATTATCCCGATCCTCACCGGCATCAGGGCTATTCCCGCTGGCACAGGACAAAATGCCTCGGACGAACAGAAGTCTGCGGCAAAAGGGTTGCCCTTCTATCGCGATTTCCAGCTGATGCTGATTGGCGTGGTGGTACTGGCGATGGCGTTTGCTGAAGGCTCCGCCAACGACTGGCTACCGTTGCTGATGGTAGACGGGCACGGATTTAGCCCCACCTCCGGCTCGCTGATTTACGCCGGGTTCACGCTCGGCATGACCGTCGGACGCTTTACCGGGGGCTGGTTTATCGACCGTTACAGCCGCGTGGCTGTCGTCCGTGCCAGCGCCCTGCTGGGTGGGCTGGGCATCGCGATGATTATCTTTGTGGATGTGGACTGGATTGCCGGCGTGTCGGTGATCCTGTGGGGACTGGGCGCCTCCCTTGGCTTCCCGCTGACCATTTCCGCTGCCAGCGATACCGGCCCCGACGCGCCGACGCGCGTGAGCGTCGTGGCGACCACGGGCTACCTCGCTTTCCTGGTGGGCCCGCCGCTGCTTGGATTCCTCGGTGAGCACTACGGGTTACGCAGCGCGATGCTGGTGGTATTAGGGTTAGTCATTATTGCCGCCCTGGTGGCGCGAGCGGTGGCAAAACCGGAAGCAGAAACAACGTCAATGGAGAAGGGATATGAGCGTTAAACTGATTGCAGTCGACATGGATGGCTCCTTCCTGAGCGATGCGAAAACCTATAACCGCGCGCGTTTTCTGGCGCAGTACGCGCGCATGAAAGCGCAAGGCATCCGTTTTGTGGTCGCCAGCGGAAACCAGTACTACCAGCTGATCTCATTTTTCCCGGAGATCGCCCATGAAATTGCCTTCGTTGCCGAAAACGGCGGCTGGGTGGTGGATGCGGGCGAAGACGTGTTTAACGGCGAACTGTCGAAAGAGCATTTTCTGACCGTCGCCACCCTGTTAAACGACGTGCCCGGCATTGAGATAATTGCCTGCGGAAAAAACAGCGCCTACACGCTGAAAACGTATAACGACCTCTTCAAAGAGATTGCTGCGAAATACTATCACCGCCTTGAAAGCGTCAGCAGCTTTGACAACCTCAACGATATTTTCTTCAAATTCGGGCTAAACGTCTCTGACGACGAAATTCCGCGCATTCAGGCGCTGCTGCATGAGAAGCTTGGCGACATCATGGTGCCGGTGACCACGGGACACGGCAGTATCGACCTGATTATCCCCGGCGTACACAAAGCTAACGGCCTGCGGATCCTGCAAGCGCGCTGGGGCATTGAGGACAGTGAAGTGGTGGCCTTTGGCGACAGCGGTAACGACGTGGAGATGTTGCGCCAGGCAGGGTATGGCTTCGCGATGGCCAATGCCAGACCGCACATTAAGGCGGTGGCCCGCTATGAAGCGCCGAACAATAATGACGAAGGGGTGCTGGACGTAATTGATAGGGTGCTGGACGGGGAGGCGCCGTTTAATTGATTCCGTGCGCTCTGGTGCCCTCACCCTAACCCTCTCCCACAGGGAGAGGGGACTGTCCCGAGCTCGCCCACGGGGGAGAGGGAATAAGAATTACGGTTGCAGGGCGTTTCCGACGCGTTTGTCTTTCAGGAATACCACCATCAGGGCAATCCACAGCACGCCGTTGGCGAGGTTAAACAGGCTGAACAGTCCGTTACCGCCGAAAGCATAGGCATGCTTGCTCACCTCAATACCGACGGTGAAAATCAGCATTTGCAGCATCCCCATCGCGGCAGACACCGTGCCTTTACTCATTTCACTGGCGAACAGCGTCAGGCGCACCAGGCCAGCATTCGCCACGCCAATACCAAACGCATAAACGCTCAGCCCCGCCGTCATCCACAGGTACGCATGGGACGAGACTACGGTCGCCACCGCCGCGATAATCAGCCCTGCCGCTATGGGCCAGCCACCCATAATAATCAGCGAACGCACGGTACGTCGCGACGTCAGACGCGCCAGCACCAGGTTATCGATAATCAGCGCGCCAAAAATCGGCACCTGTAACAGGCCATACTCATAGCTGCTAAGCTGTTCGCCGCTGATGATAATGACCGGCGACTGGGCAATCCACGCCAGCAGCGGCAGGCTGACAAAGCCCGTCGCCAGCGCGCCCGCGACAAAACGGCCGTTTTGCAGCACCGCCTTATAGTCACGCCCCAGCTCTTTAAGCGAGAGCTTTTCGCCCAGGCGGGTGGCGGTCTCCGGCATCGCACGGTGCAGCCCAAAGAAAGAGATGGCCGCAAGCGCGGCAAAGAGGACGAACATCCCTTCCCACGGCGCAACGTGGACCCATGCGGCTCCCACCAGCGGCCCCAGAAGCGGCGCAATCAGCGCCACGTTCGCCATCAGCGCGGTTATTTTGATACATACCGCCTCCTCAAACGACTCCTGAATAGCGGCGTAGCCCACGGCGCCAATAAAGCACAGGCTCACGCCCTGAAGGAAACGCAGCAGCGTGAATTGCTCAATGTTCTGCGCCAGCAGCGTGGCGAGACAGGTGACGATAAACCACACCACGCCCGTCAGCATCACCGGGCGGCGGCCAATACGATCCGACAGCGGCCCTAAAAGCCACTGTAAAAACATGCCGCCCGCCAGATAGGCGGTCATGGATGTAGGTACCCACTCAATACCTGCGTTGTACTGCTCAACCACAGCCAGCATGCCTGGCTGGATCATGTCGTTGCCGATGTAGGTAGAGAATTCGTAAAGCACCAGACACAGAGGAAAAAGTAACGCCTGACGACCCAGACGATTACCGGAAGAAGAACGGTTTATCATGCAATCTCTTTAGTATGAAAAAATCGCGATGAGTGTAATGAATTGCCGCTGTCTGAGATAGCATAATCACGTGAAAACACAGAAATAAGGCACTTATCGTTGTTGTTTAAGGTTTCCTTAAGTTGCCCTCCCTATGATAGTGCTATTTCACGTTATTGACCGAAACTATGACACACGCCGTCAGCCCTTCAGAATTATCTAAGTTACCGACAAATAAGACAAAAAGCCTTTACCGTTTGCCTGCCCGCTTTTATGGTTATCAGCTTTTCGGGCTGATCGTCCTTGCGCTGCTTTTTACCTGGCTTTCGCGCGATGAATCGCTTGACCGATGGATAACCGGCTTCTGGTATGACGCGGCGACGCACCATTTCCCGCTACAGCAAAACCCGCTGCTGGATCTGCTGAACCATCGGCTGGCGAAATATGTGACCATTGCGCTGGCTGCCGCATCGCTGATTTACGGCGCTTACAAACGCAATGCCCGGCTGGTGACGGCCGCGCTTCTGATGGGGCTGGGGGCGCTGGTAGTTGGGGTGCTGAAAAGCATAAGCCACCACAGCTGTCCGTGGGATCTGGTGGAGTATGGCGGCAAAGCCGTCTCGTATCCCCTGTTCAGCGCCGTTCCGGCAGACAGCGGACCGGGACGCTGCTTTCCCGGCGGCCACGCCTCAAGCGGGTTTATGGTGATGGGGTTGTTTTTTGCCTTCTGGCGTGAACGTCCGCGCCTGGCCTGGTCCTTTGTCGCGTTAGGCGTTGTTATGGGGCTGCTGATGGGATTCGGGCAGGTCATGCGCGGCGCGCATTTTTTCTCTCACAACCTGTGGGCCGGGTGGTGGGTCTGGTTTTCCCAGGTGCTGGTTTACGGGCTGGTTTCCACCTGGTTTGCTAAAGAGTAACGAGATTATGTTAGAAAATCTGAACTACGAACTGTTTTACCTGCTCAACGCCACGCCAGCATCACCGGAATGGATGATCGATCTCGCCACCTTCATTGCGAAAGATGTGATCAGCATTGTACCGGCGCTGGCGGTGATCCTCTGGTTATGGGGACCTCGTACACAGGTCACCGCCCAGCGCCATCTGGTGATCAAAATGGCGATGGCGATCGGCGTGAGCGTGCTGGCAAGCTACGTGCTGGGCCACGCCTTCCCGCACGATCGTCCGTTTGTCGATCGCGTCGGCTACAACTTCCTGCACCATGCGCCGGATGACTCGTTCCCGAGCGATCACGGCACGGTGATCTTCACCTTTGCGCTGGCCTTCCTGTTCTGGCATCGCCTGTGGTCTGGCATGGTGCTGATGGGGGTGGCGGTCGCCATCGCCTGGTCCCGCGTCTACCTGGGCGTGCACTGGCCGCTGGATATGGTCGGCGGTTTCCTGGTGGGGCTGATGGGCTGCGTCAGCGCAGCCATCCTGTGGAGCCTCTTTGGTCCGGCGCTTTATCGTGGATTATCACAGGCCTATCGCGTTCTGTTTGCCCTTCCGATCCGCAAAGGCTGGATACGTGACTAACCCCGGTCCGTCAGGTTACACTTGAGCCCCCGCCCTGCGGGGGCTCACTTTTTTAGCCCGAGGATCTATGGAAACACGTCGCGATGACCGCATTGCTCAGCTGCTTCAGGCGCTGAAGCGCAGCGATAAGCTGCATCTTAAGGAAGCCGCTACCCTGCTTGGCGTGTCTGAAATGACCATTCGTCGCGATCTGAACAGCGACAGCGCCCCCGTTGTGCTGCTTGGCGGGTATATTGTTCTGGAGCCGCGTAGCGCCAGCCATTATCTGTTAAGCGATCAAAAAACACGCCTGGTGGAAGAGAAGCGCAAAGCCGCGCGGCTCGCCGCCTCGCTGGTGCAGCCGCATCAAACGCTGTTTTTTGACTGCGGTACGACAACCCCGTGGATCATCGAGGCCATCGACAGCACCGTTCCCTTTACCGCCGTCTGTTATTCGCTAAACACCTTCCTGGCCTTGCAGGAGAAACCGGCGTGCCGGGTGATTTTGTGCGGCGGCGAGTTTCATGCCAGCAACGCCATCTTCAAGCCGCTGAATATTCAGGACACGCTGAGCAATGTATGTCCGGATATCGCCTTTTACTCTGCGGCGGGTGTGAATGTGAAACAGGGGGCAACCTGTTTTAATCTTGAAGAGTTACCGGTGAAACAGTGGGCGCTCAACGCCGCACAGCAGCATGTGCTGGTGGTTGATCACAGTAAATTTGGCAAGGTTCGTCCGGCAAGGATGGGGGAACTGTCGCGCTTTGACGCCATCGTCAGTGATTGCCGCCCGGATGACGAGCTGGTGTCGTATGCAAAGGCGCAGCAGGTGAAGTTGATGTATTGAGGTTATGCCGGGTGGCGCTTCGCTTACCCGGCCTACAACAGCTCGAACGAAGGCCGGGTAAGCGCAGCGCCACCCGGCAAAAACCTAGCTGAACCAGCTGCCAAACCAGCCGTGGAACTTCATTAACACAAAGTCCCACATCCGGCTGAAGAAGCCCCCCTCTTCCACCGCTTCCATCACCACCAGCGGACGCTGCTCAATGGATTTGCCGTTAAGCTGGAAATCTATCGTCCCGACCACCTGGCCTTTTTTCAACGGCGCGGTCAGCTGTGGCTCGGTCAGGGTATAGCTGGCTTTCAGGTTTTTCAGCTGACCGCGTGGAATGGTGACGGACCCCGCTTCACCTGCCCCCAGGTTCACTTCACTTTTATCCCCAAACCAGACGCGCTGGCTGACGAAGGTGGCGTCCGGCTTAATCGGCGTGACGGTTTCAAAGAAGCGGAAACCCCAGGTCAGCAGTTTTTCGGATTCATTAAAACGAATGCGGTCGGTTTTCGTCCCCAGCACCACCGAGATCAGGCGCATGTCGCCCTGCGTCGCAGAAGCCACCAGGTTGTATCCGGCCCCGGCGGTCGTCCCCGTTTTCATGCCGTCCACGTTAACGTTACTGCTCCAGAGCAGACGGTTACGGTTAGGCTGGCGGATATTGTTGAAGGTAAACTCTTTCTCTTTATGGATGGCGTACTCATCCGGCACGTCATGGATCAGCGCTTTGCCCAGCAGCGCCATATCGCGCGCGGTACTGAACTGACCGGGCGCATCCAGGCCGTGAACGGTTTTAAAGGTGGTGTTGGTCAGACCCAGTTTTTGCGCGTAGCCATTCATCAACCCAATGAATGAGTCCTGACTGCCTGCGACGTAATCGGCCAGCGCAATACAGGCATCATTTCCCGACTGAATAATGACCCCTTTATTCAGATCGGAAACGGAGACCTGATCGCCGGGCTTCAGGAACATGACGGACGAGCCGCGCAGCGCCGGGTTACCCGTCGCCCAGGCATCTTTGCCGACGGTGACCATGTCATCCAGCTTGATCTTGCCCGCTTTCAACGCCTGGCCGACAACATAGCTGGTCATAATTTTCGTCAGGCTCGCCGGGTCGAGTTTTTCGTCGGCGTTACCTTCCGCCAGCACTTTCCCGCTGGCGTAATCCATCAGGATCCAGGCGCGCGCATCGACAGGCGGCGCTTCGGGCGCCGTCTGTTCCGCCGCATGGAGCGTTGGGGCAAAAAGGAAAAGCAGCGCCGAGCCTGCCGCCAGGCTGCGCAGAGAAGAAGTTTTTTGCGTCATAAATGCCACCCGAGTGTCCATTCTAAAAATCACGTCACAATCACCGTGTCGCAAGAAGCGATGAGTAATAGCGCACTACAGCGTTCAAAGAAACCTGTTCCAGGTAAAGTTTTTAAAGTTTATGCAATAACATTCAGATACGCTTTGATTGCGGCGTTTTTTTTAGCATCTGTTGCGTAATTGTTAGGTTTATCTCACCATGGCGAAAAGCTGACTCGGATTCACATCTCATCGGGAGTAAATATGATTACGCTGTGGGGCAGGAACAATTCGACTAACGTGAAGAAAGTGCTCTGGACGCTGGAGGAACTGGATTTACCGTTCAACCAAATCATGGCTGGCATGGCGTTCGGGGTGAATAAAGACGCCGACTATCTGGCGATGAACCCAAACGGACTGGTGCCGTTGCTGCGCGATGACGAGACAGACGCCACGCTGTGGGAGTCCAACACCATCGTGCGTTATCTCGCCGCGCAATACGGCCAGGGTCGCCTGTGGGTGGAAAATCCGGCCCGGCGCGCGCAGGGCGAAAAATGGATGGACTGGGCAAACCAGACGCTTTCCCCCACGCACCGGGTGATCCTGATGGGGCTGATCCGCACGCCGGAAGCCGAACGTGATTATCCCGCCATTCATGTCGCCCAGGACGCCTGCGAATCCCTGTTCGCGATGATGGACGACGAACTGGCGAAGCACACCTGGTTCTCCGGCGACACCTTCGGCGTGGGTGATATCGCCGTCGCCCCCTTCGTCTGGAACCTCACTAACATGGGTCTCAACTGGACCCCGCGCCCTCACCTGGAGCGCTGGATCCAGCAGCTTAGCGAGCGCCCGGCGTATCGCAACGTGGTGATGATCCCGGTGACCTGATTACGACCCGGACGGGCTGACTTTCAGCAGCTGCCCGTCCGTCTCGTCAGTCAGCACGTACAGATAGCCATCCGGCCCGACGCGCACATCGCGAATACGCTGATCTTTATCGCCCAGAATGCGTCCGTCCTCCGTCACGGTATTGCCCTTCACGCTCAGCACAATGACGTCTTTCTCCTTCAACGCGCCGATAAACAGCTTGTTTTTCCACTGCGGGAAGACGTCGCTGTTGTAGAACGCCATGCCGCTGACGGCGGGCGATACTTTCCAGACAAACAGCGGTTTTTCGGTGCCCTCAACGTGCTCGCCTTTCGCTTCCGGGATTTTCAGGCCGCTGTAATTAATCCCGTGCGTCGCCAGGGGCCAGCCGTAGTTTTTGCCCTTCTCAGGAATGTTAATCTCATCCCCACCGCGTGGTCCGTGTTCGTTGAGCCACAGCGTGTCGCTCCACGGATTCATCGCCATCCCCTGCGGGTTGCGAATGCCATAGGACCAGATTTCAGGGCGCGCACCGGCGGTGTTCACAAACGGATTATCCGGCGGCACTTTTCCGTCCTCCGTCAGGCGCACCACCTTGCCCTGAAGCTTGTCCAGCTCCTGCGCCGTCGGGCGCTGGTTGTTTTCACCCAGGCCAATAAAGAGATAGCCTTTGCCGTCGAACACCAGCCGTCCGCCAAAGTGGTTGCCGGTAGAGAGCTTCGGCATCTGTCGGAACACCACCTGGAAGCCCTCAATGCGCGAAATGTCATCGCTCAACCGCCCGTAGCCCACGGCGGTACCCGCTTTGCCATCATTACCTGCCTCGGCGAAGCTGAGCCAGACCCGCCGTGACTGTGCAAAATCCGGGGCCAGCGCGACGTCCAGCAGTCCGCCCTGGCCGCTCGCCCACACTTTCGGCACGCCGACAATCGGATCGGAGAGCCCTTTTCCAGCCTGCCAGTGCTTAAGCTGCCCGTCTTTGAGCGTGATGAGCAGCCCCTTGTTATCTGGCAAAAACGCCAGCGACCAGGGGTGATCCAGTTTTGTCTGTAGCACGTCGACTTTAACCGTCTCAGGCGCTGCAAGCAGTGAAAGCGGGAATAACAAGACTGGAAGGAAAATCAACGAGGATCGAGGCATAACGCACTCCTTTATCGACATATGGCTTAAAGATTAGCCACTGTTCCCGGGTGCGTTACCACTTTTACAAAAGCTTAATCAGAAGGGGGAGTTGCCTCCCCCGGGTTCAGTGCCGGGCAAGCGTTTCCGGCTTGTTCAGACACATGATGCAAAGCGCGAGCGTGGTCAGGCAGTTTTCAAGCTTCTCCGCGTTAACGGCAATAAAATTCGGGCAGTCGTGACGTCCGTTCATCAAACAGACTCCGGCGATGGAGAGCACCTCGGCGGCGCGGCGCAGCGCCACTAATTCGCTTTCAGCGCAGTGCGCTTTCAGGATGGATGCTTTTTCACGCATGAAATTGCAAAGTTCAAAGAAGTTATCACGCAGATTTTCGCTTTCGCTGACTGACATATACCCTTTCGCCTTGCGGAGTTGCAGATATGCGGCCAGGTCGATTCGGGCGTTGATCAGCTTGTTAAGCAGATCGCGTTTCAGTCTGTCAACGGACATGCTACTTCCTCCCCTGTCAGCCATGTTACCTTATTAAGGATAAGGTCATTTTTTGTACAATGTAATGCCTGAGATCAATAAACGATAACTGATTAACATTCTTTACAATGTTACAACGATTGCCCGCCTCAACTGCGCCATCAAGAGTGTATAAATCCCCCGCGATACGCTGTAAAATCCCGCCCTGATAACTCCATAATTGATGAATTTTTAACCTATGAGCAATGTTACGCACCCGCCGAAAATCGGCTTTGTCTCCCTCGGCTGCCCGAAGAACCTGGTGGACTCCGAACGCATCCTGACTGAACTTCGCACTGAAGGCTATGACGTGGTGCCAAGCTACGACAACGCCGACATGGTGATCGTCAACACCTGCGGGTTCATCGACAGCGCGGTCCAGGAGTCACTGGAAGCCATTGGTGAAGCCCTGACGGAAAACGGCAAAGTGATTGTCACCGGCTGCCTGGGCGCGAAGGTGGATCAGATCCGCGAAGTGCACCCGAAAGTGCTTGAGATCACAGGCCCGCACAGCTACGAGCAGGTGCTGGAACATGTTCATCACTACGTCCCCAAACCAAAGCACAACCCGTTCCTGAGCCTGGTGCCGGAACAGGGCGTGAAGCTGACGCCGCGCCACTACGCCTACCTGAAAATTTCCGAAGGCTGCAACCACCGCTGTACCTTCTGCATCATCCCGTCGATGCGTGGCGATCTGGTGAGCCGTCCGATTGGCGAGGTGCTGGCAGAAGCCAAACGCCTGGCCGACGCGGGCGTGAAGGAGCTGCTGGTCATCTCCCAGGACACCTCCGCCTACGGTGTGGACGTCAAACACCGCTCCGGTTTCCACAACGGCGAGCCGGTGAAAACCAGCATGGTCGGCCTGTGCGAGCAGCTGGCTAAGCTCGGGATCTGGACGCGCCTGCACTACGTCTATCCTTACCCGCACGTTGACGATGTGATCCCGCTGATGGCGGAAGGCAAAATCCTGCCGTATCTGGATATCCCGCTACAGCACGCCAGCCCGCGTATTCTGAAGCTGATGAAACGTCCTGGCTCCGTGGATCGCCAACTGGCGCGCATCAAGCAGTGGCGTGAGATCTGCCCGGATCTGACCCTGCGCTCCACCTTTATTGTCGGCTTCCCGGGTGAAACCGAAGAAGATTTCCAGATGCTGCTCGACTTCCTGAAAGAGGCGCGTCTGGATCGCGTCGGCTGCTTCAAGTACAGCCCGGTTGAAGGCGCAACCGCCAACGAGCTGGCGGACCAGGTGCCGGAAGAGGTAAAAGAGGAGCGCTGGAACCGCTTTATGCAGCTGCAACAGCAGATCTCGGCTGAACGCTTGCAGGAGAAAGTGGGCCGCGAAATTCTGGTGATTATCGACGAAGTGGACGAAGAAGGCGCGATTGGCCGCAGCATGGCGGATGCGCCTGAAATCGACGGCGCGGTGTACCTGAACGGCGAAACACAGGTTAAGCCGGGTGATATTATTCGCGTGAAGGTTGAAAACGCGGATGAGTATGACCTGTGGGGTAGCCGGGTTTAAACACCCTGCTTCCCTTTTGTAGGCCGGGTAAGGCGTAGCCGCCACCCGGCACATTTCACTGCACTACCCCTTAATCCTCGGATCCAGCGCGTCGCGCAGCCCATCCCCCAGCAGGTTAAACGCCAGCACGGTCAGGAAAATCGCCAGGCTCGGGAAGATCGCCACGTGTGGCGCAATCACCATATCCGCCCGCGCCTCGTTCAGCATCGCCCCCCACTCCGGCGTCGGCGGCTGTGCCCCTAACCCCAGAAACGACAGGCTGGCCGCCGAGATAATCGACACGCCTATGCGCATGGTGAAATAGACCACGATAGACGAGACCGTTCCCGGCAGAATATGGCTGAACAGGATGGTGGCATCGCTGGCTCCCATGCTGCGCGCCGACTCGATAAAGGTCTGCTGCTTCAGCACCAGCGTGTTGCCACGTACCAGACGCGCGAAAGCGGGAATCGAGAATACCGCCACGGCGATAATGACGTTCGCCATGCCGCTGCCCATCACCGCCACCACGGCAATCGCCAGCAGAATACCGGGAAAGGCAAACAGCACGTCGCAGATACGCATGATGATGCGGTCCCACCAGCCTTCGTAGTACCCGGCCACCAGCCCCAGCACGGTGCCAATTGCTGCGCCCATCAGCACCGCGAAGACCCCGGCCGCCAGTGAGATCTGCGCCCCTACCAGCACGCGGCTAAAAATATCGCGCCCGAGCGAGTCCACGCCAAACCAGTGCATCATCGACGGACCATCGTTCAGCCGGTCGTAGTCGAAGTAGTTTTCCGCATCAAACGGGGCTATCCAGGGGGCGATAATCGCCACCAGGATCAGCAGTAACACAAACAACCCGGCGACCATAGCGACGGGCTGACGACGGAATCGACGCCAGAACTCAACCCACGGGGTGCGAATATGGTCCGGCCTGATCCCCGGCATAGCGTTTAAAATGGCCTGGCGACGCCAGTTCAGTAATCGCATCTTACTTATACCTGATGGCCGGGTTAATGGCGGCGTACAGCACATCCACCACTAAGTTGATAAGAATAAACTCCAGCGAGAAAAGCAGGACTTCAGCCTGAATAACCGGATAGTCACGCATATCGACCGAGTCGACCAGCAGGCGCCCCAGCCCCGGCCAGTTAAAGACCTTCTCAACCACGATAGAGCCCCCCAGCAGGAAGCCGAACTGTAGCCCCATCATCGTGACCACCGGGATCATCGCATTACGAAAACCATGCTTCAGAATGACCCATTTCTCACTCACCCCTTTTGCCCGCGCGGTGCGAATGTAATCTTCGCTCAGCACGTCGACAAACGAGGCGCGGGTAAATCGGGCCATAACCGCCGCAACGGCCGCGCCTAGCGTCATAGAGGGCAGAATGTAGTGCTTCCAGGTGTCGGCCCCGACGGTCGGCAACCAGCCCAGCTCGACGGAGAAAATCTGCATCAGCAGCATGCCCAGCGCAAACGCCGGGAAAGAGATGCCGGTGACCGCCAGCGCCATACCGAGCTTATCCGGCCAGCGGTTGCGCCAGACGGCGGCGACAATCCCCGCGCCCAGGCCAAAGACAACCGCCCAGCTCATACTGGCAATCGTTAACCAGAAGGTAGGCATAAAGCGGCTGGCAATCTCCTCCGACACCGGACGACGCGACACCATTGAGATGCCGAAATCGCCCTGAAGGACATTGCCAATGTAACGCAGAAATTGCCTGTACAGCGGCTGGTCAAGACCGAGCTGTTTACGCACCAGTTCAATAACCGTCGCATCCGCTTCCGGTCCGGCAATCAAACGCGCCGGATCGCCGGGCAGCATATGGACAAACAAAAACACCAGCACGGCCACAATCAGCAGCGTCGGGATAAGCCCCAGCAGGCGTTTACACACATAATTCAGCATGAGTTTTATTTCAAATCCGCGTCATCAAAGCTAAAGCCCGTATCCGGCATGATGTAAAAACCGGTCAGCGCTTTGTTGTGGGCTGAGACCAGTTTTTCCACCACCAGCGGCACCCACGGCGACTCTTTCCAGATAATGTCCTGCGCCTCTTTGTACAGGCGTGCTTTCTCTTCCGGTTTGGTGGTTTTCAGGGCATCGGCCAGATCTTTATCCACCTGCGGATTACTGTAGAACGCGGTATTGAACAGCGTTGGCGGCCAGTTCTGGGAAGCAAACAGCGGCGACAGGGACCAGTCCGCTTCTCCGGTTGAAGCCGTCCAGCCGGTGTAGAACATCCGCACGCCGCTCTCTTTCTGTCCTTTGCCTTCCACTTCCGCCGCTCGCTGTCCGGCATCCATCGCCGTAACCCTGGCTTTAATGCCCACCTGCGCCAACTGCTGCTGGGTAAATTGCAGCACCTTCTGCGCGGTACTGTGGTTATGCGACGACCACAGCGTAGTGCTAAAGCCGTTCGTATAGCCCGCCTCTTTCAGCAGTTCCCGCGCTTTCGCCGGATCGTAAGGCCACGGCTGATAGCTTTGCGCGTACTCAATGGTTGGCGGCATCACGCCCGTCGCCGGGGTGGCGTAGCCGGCAAAGGCCACCTTCACCAGCGCCTGGCGGTTAATGGCGTAGTTGATGGCTTCACGCACCTTCGGGTTATCAAACGGTTTCTGCGTAACGTTCATGCTGATGTAGCGCTGCATGATCGACGGGCTGGCCACCAGTTCCAGCTTGCTGTTTTTCGCCAGCAGCGCCGCCTGTTCGTACGGGATCGGGAAGGCAAACTGCGCTTCGCCGGTTTGCAGCATTGCGGCGCGGGTATTATTGTCCACTACCGGCCGCCAGGTGATGGTATCCAGCTTCGGCAGCCCCTGCTGCCAGTATCCGGCGAATTTTTTCACCTTCACAAAATCGGTCTGGTTCCAGGTGAGCAGTTCGTACGGTCCGGTCCCCACCGGGTGGAATCCAATCTCTTTGCCGTATTTTTTCAGGGCGGCGGGCGAAATCATCGCCGTCGCGGGATGCGCCAGGATATTGATAAACGCCGAGAACGGCTCTTTGAGGGTGATCTTCACCGTTGCCGGATCAACCACCTCGGTTTGGGCGATATTTTTATACAGGTTGTAGCGTTTAAGACCGTTTTCCGGATTGCTGGCACGATCCAGGTTGACCTTAACCGCCTCGGCGTTGAAGTCGGTGCCATCCTGGAACTTCACGCCGGTACGGAGCTTAACGGTATAGACCAGCCCGTCGTCCGACACGGTATAGCCTTCCGCCAGCACGTTTTTCAGCTTCATTTCGCGGTCCAGGCCGAACAGCCCCTGGTAGAAGGATTTTGCCACCGCCTGAGAAAGAGTGTCGTTGGCATCATACGGATCCAGGGTCGTGAAGTTAGACCCCACAGCCACCACCACATCTTTCGCCGCGAACGCGGGGGCGGCGGCCAGCGCAGCCGTCACGCTCGCGGCCAGCAGCCATTTACGAGCAACAAAAGGAACCATTGTGTTCTCCTGCCTGTTGTAAGTTATAACCGCGAGAATGCATTGCCCTGACGCGGTGGTGCGACAAAATGACCGGGTCCCACCTCACGCAGCGCCACGCGCTCCAGGGTTTCGCCCCGTTTACGAATATTGCTCGGCATTTCGTCCTGCAACAGCACGCGCTGGGCGTGACGATGCTCAGGATCGGCAACCGGTACGGCAGCCATCAGCTTGCGGGTGTAAGGGTGCTGCGGGTTTTCAAACACCGCCCGACGGGGGCCGATTTCAACAATTTGCCCCATGTACATCACCGCCACGCGATGGCTGATCCGCTCCACCACCGCCATATCGTGGGAGATAAACAGAAACGCAATGCCCAAATCCCGCTGTAAATCGAGCAGGAGATTGATAATTTGCGCGCGGATAGAGACATCCAGCGCTGACACGGACTCATCCGCAATCACCACTTTCGGATTGAGGGCCAATGCCCTCGCAATGCAGATACGCTGACGCTGACCGCCAGAAAATTCGTGCGGATAACGCCAGGCATGCTCCGACTTCAGGCCCACGCGCTCCAGCAGCCATGCGACGCGGCGCTGCGCGGCTTCACCGTCGAGCAGGTTATGCACCCGCAGCGGCTCCATAATCGAGTACCCCACCGTATGGCGCGGATCGAGCGACGCATAAGGATCCTGGAATATAAACTGAATATCCCGGCGCACCGCCTGCAATTTACTGTTAGGGAGCGTGTCGATGCGCTCACCGTTGAAGGTGATGCTCCCCTCCTGCGACGCCACCAGCCTGAGCAGCGCCCGTCCGGTGGTGGATTTACCGCAGCCGGACTCCCCCACCAGCGCCAGCGTTTCGCCCGGCCAGAGATCAAAACTGACGTTTTCAACCGCATGCACTTCGCGCTTCACGCGATTGAGGATCCCGCTACGCAGCGGGAAACGGGTCACCAGGTCACGCACTTCGAGAATTGGCCTGCCGGGAACCACCGTATCCTGTTCGGTTTCGTCTTCCTGCTGGCCCTGTTCGGTCTGTGAGAACAGCGGAAAACGGCGCGGAAAATCACTGCCATTCATGGCCCCCAGACGCGGGACCGCCGCCAGCAGCGCTTTGGTATAAGGATGCACCGGCGCATGAAAGACCTGCTCCACCGTGCCGGTTTCCACGGCATTGCCCTGATGCATAACCAGCACCCGATCGGCAATATCCGCCACCACCCCCATATCGTGGGTGATGAAAATCACCCCCATCTCCATCTCCTGCTGCAATACCTTAATCAATTGCAGGATCTGGGCCTGAATGGTGACATCCAGCGCCGTGGTGGGTTCGTCCGCAATGAGCACCGCCGGACGGCACGACAGCGCCATCGCAATCATCACCCGCTGGCGCATGCCGCCGGAAAGCTGATGCGGATAGCGGGACAAAATCGCGTGCGCCTCAGGGATACGCACCAGCTCCAGCATCCGTTTTGCTTCATTGAGCGCCTCATCACCGCTCAGTCCCTGATGCAGGCGGATAGATTCGGCAATCTGCTCGCCCACCGGAAAAACCGGGTTCAGGGAGGTCATCGGCTCCTGAAAAATCATCGCAATATCTGCCCCGCGCACCCCCTGCATCTGGGACGCACTCAGCTCGTTGAGATCGATAACCTGACGGTTGCGACGGCGCAACAGCATCCGCTCGCTGGTGACCTGCCCGCCCGTCTGCTCAAGCAGACGCATCAGCGCCAGCGCGGTAACGGATTTACCGGAACCTGATTCGCCAACAATCGCCAGCGTCTCGCCGCGCCTGAGCGAAAACGATAAATTCTGTACTGCGGGGATGAACTGCCGCTCTTCCTGAAACGCAATATTCAGTTGGTGGACAGCCAGCACTTCGCAGTTGTCCAGCTCTTCACGGTGCGGCACGCAATGCCCCCTTATTCACGATAAATGCCTGTGCTGGGCGCATCGCCGGCATACCCCCACGCCCGGTACATCCCTTCACTGTTGAACGGCAGAGCCACGTTGCCCTCCCGATCCACCGCAATTAAGCCGCCAATCCCGCCCAGCGCCGGCAGTTTCTCCATCACTACCCGCTCGCAGGCCTCACTCAGGCTTAATCCGCCGTAATCCATTAGCGCGGTAATGTCGTAGGCCGCCAGCGCGCGGATAAACACTTCGCCGGTGCCGGTGCATGACACCGCCGCGGTGGCGTTATTGGCGTAACACCCGGCCCCCGGCAGCGGGCTGTCGCCGACGCGACCGGGAAGTTTGTTGGTCATACCGCCTGTCGACGTCGCGGCGGCGAGATTACCGGCTTTATCCAGCGCCACCGCGCCTACCGTGCCCATTTTGCTGCGTTCATCGAGCGGCGCGGCATGGTCCAGCTGCGTCATCCCCGCTGTACGGGCGTCCAGCAGTTGCCGGTAACGCTCCTCGGTGGAAAAAAGATCGGGCGAGACCGTGTCCATCCCGTGCTCAACGGCAAATTTTTCCGCCCCCGCCCCGGCCAGCAGCACATGCGGGCTTTGTTCCATCACCAAACGCGCGGCCAGCACCGGATTACGCAGACGGCTGACGCCCGCTACCGCGCCCGCCTTCAGGGTGACGCCGTCCATCACGCAGGCATCCAGCTCGTGCGTTTCATCGCGCGTAAAGACCGAGCCAATACCGGCATTAAACAGCGGGCACTCCTCCAGCAGACGCACCGCTTCGGTCACCACGTCCAGCGCGCTGTCGCCCGCTTCCAGCATCCGCTGGCCTGTTTCCACAATGGCGTTCAGCGCATCAATATAACGCTTCTCCTGCTCGGGACTGAGCTGTGCACGGGTGATTGCCCCGGCACCGCCATGAATTGCGATAACCGCTTTACTCATTTCGCATCACCCATCAGCCTGGCTGGCTGCTTTTTCTATAAATATCATTATCGTCGACGAATCTTCAGATGATTTTTGAATATAGAAAGACGCAACTGTGATGTAAAGCGTACACCCATCGGGTCATACAGTTAGCCGCACTTTTCTGCCATAATGAGCGCTTTCGTTGTTACTCCGCAGGAGCCCACCATGGATTTTACCGCCGGACTGATGCCGCTTGAGACGGCACTCTCGCAGATGCTTGACCGCATTACTCCACTGCACGACGTTGAGACACTGCCGCTTGTGCGCTGTTTTGGCCGTATTGCCGCGCGCGATATCGTCTCGCCGCTGAACGTGCCGGGGTTCGATAACGCGGCGATGGACGGCTATGCCGTACGTCTGGCGGATCTGCAAACGGGTCAGCCGCTGCCGGTGGCAGGTAAAGCGTTTGCCGGGCAGCCGTTTAACGGTGAGTGGCCAGCGGGCACCTGCGTGCGCATTATGACCGGGGCACCGGTGCCAAAGGGCTGTGAAGCCGTGGTGATGCAGGAAGAGACCGAACAAACGGACGACGGCGTGCGCTTCACCGCCAGCGTCAAAGCGGGACAGAATATCCGCCACATCGGGGAAGACATTACCCTGGGCGCAACGGTCTTTGCCGCCGGGCAAAAGCTGACGGTCGCCGAACTGCCGGTGCTGGCATCGCTTGGCATCGCGGAGATTGACGTGGTCCGCAAAGTGCGCGTGGCGGTGTTCTCCACGGGAGATGAGCTACAGCTTCCGGGTCAGCCGCTGAACGAGGGGCAGATTTACGACACCAACCGTCTGGCGGTGCACCTGATGCTTGAGCAGCTGGGCTGTGAGGTGATTAACCTCGGTATCATTCCTGACGATCCGCAAAAACTGCGCGCGGCGTTTATCGACGCTGACGCCTCTGCCGACGTGGTGATCAGTTCCGGCGGCGTTTCGGTTGGCGAAGCGGATTACACCAAAACCCTGCTTGAAGAGCTGGGTGAAATCGCCTTCTGGAAGCTGGCGATTAAACCGGGCAAACCGTTCGCGTTTGGCAAACTTCCGCACAGCTGGTTCTGTGGCCTGCCGGGTAACCCGGTCTCTGCCGCGCTGACCTTCTACCAACTGGTGATCCCGCTGCTGGCGAAGCTTTCAGGCAACAATGCCAGCCCGCTGCCGGAGCGTGTGCGCGTGCGGGCGGCAACGCGCCTCAAAAAATCACCGGGCCGTCTCGATTTCCAGCGCGGCATTCTGGCGCGCAACGCCGACGGCGAGCTGGAGGTGAGCACCACCGGGCATCAGGGTTCACACATCTTTAGCTCCTTCAGTCAGGGGAACTGCTTTATCGTGCTGGAGCGCGATCGCGGCCACGTTGAGGCGGGCGAATGGGTTGAAGTAGAACGCTTTAACCACCTGTTCGGAGGCTGACATGACGGTGGAACTGAGCGACCCGGAGATGATGCGCTATAACCGCCAGATCGTGCTGCGCGGGTTTGATTTCGAGGGCCAGGAAGCGCTCAAGGCGGCCAGCGTGCTGGTTGTGGGTCTTGGCGGGCTGGGCTGCGCGGCAGCGCAATATCTGGCTGCGGCGGGCGTCGGCAGCATGACGCTGCTGGATTTCGACACCGTGTCGGTGTCCAACCTGCAACGCCAGACGCTGCACAGCGACGCGACGGTCGGTCAGCCTAAAGTGGAATCAGCACGCACGGCGCTGGCGCGCATTAACCCCAACGTTCAGTTCACCCTGATTGACGCGATGCTGGATGACGACGCGCTGTTTGCGCAGATTGCACGGCATGACCTGGTGCTGGACTGCACCGATAACGTCGCCATTCGCAACCAGCTCAATGCGGGTTGCTTTGCCCATAAAACGCCGCTGATTTCCGGCGCGGCCATCCGCATGGAGGGGCAAATCACCGTCTTCACCTACGCTGAAGGAGAGCCCTGCTACCGCTGCCTGAGCCGTCTGTTTGGCGAGAATGCGCTGACCTGCGTCGAGGCGGGCGTGATGGCGCCACTGGTTGGCGTTATCGGTTCCTTGCAGGCGATGGAGGCGATCAAAGTGCTGGCGCACTACGGCACGCCCGCAGCGGGTAAAATCGTGATGTATGACGCGATGACCTGCCAGTTCCGCGAGATGAAGCTGATGCGTAACCCGGGGTGTGAGGTGTGCAGCAAATAAAAAAGTCGGGTGGCGGCTTTGCCTTACCCGACCTACAACGGCTCGAACGGCGCCACCCGGCAACAGCGATGCAAACGTAGGCCGGGTAAGCGTTAGCGCCACCCGGCAACAGCGATGCAAACGTAGGCCGGGTAAGCGTCAGCG
>NZ_KQ089940.1:3512132-4097006 GCF_001037725.1 Enterobacter sp. MGH120
AACGTAGGCCGGGTAAGCGTCAGCGCCACCCGGCAACAGCGATGCAAACGTAGGCCGGGTAAGCGTTAGCGCCACCCGGCAACCGCATCAGACAGACGTCCGTCCAAACGCCCCCTGCCAGTCCTGCTCAAACTTCACAATTGCCGCATCCACGGCCGGAGAGGTAATAAACTGCTGCGCCACGTCCAGCGGCAGCGTGATGGACTCGCACCCTGCCAGCAGGCAGTCCAGCGCCTGGCGCGGGGTTTTAAAGCTCGCCGCCAGCACTTTTGACTGCGGGGCATGCAGGGTCAGCAGCTGTTGCAGTTCGACCACTGTCTGGATCCCATCCCCGCCCTGCGCGTCCACGCGGTTCACGTAAGGAGCCACATACTCAGCCCCCGCCAGTGCGGAGAGCATCCCCTGCGCTGCGCCATACACCGCCGTACCCAGCGTCGGGATCCCTTCTGCTTTCAGCATTTTGATCGCCGCCAGTCCTTCAGCGGTCACGGGCACTTTCACCACCAGGTCATTGATTATCGCGCGCAGTTTACGTGCGTCTTCCACCATTCCCTCGGCGGTCTTCGCCATCACCTGAGCGAACAGCCGGCCCTTGCCGCCCAGCGCGTCGTGCAGCGCGGGCAGCAGCTCTTCCAGAGGCGTTTTACCCGCCGCCACAATGCTTGGGTTAGTGGTCACGCCCGCCAGCGGGAAGATACGCGCCAGCTTTTTGACTGCCGCAACGTCAGATGTGTCGAGATAAAGTTCCATGATGTCACCCTCAAAATTAGCCTGCACTTACCCTATCACAGCAAAACCTGCTCAGGAATTGACCCATATCAAGATAACTTTCATTCGAAAGTAATTTAATCTTCATATGTAATTCGAGGGCAAGACAATGATCTTCAATATACAGCGTTACTCCACCCACGACGGTCCCGGTATTCGAACCGTGGTATTCCTGAAAGGCTGCTCGCTGGGCTGTCGCTGGTGTCAGAACCCGGAAAGCCGCTCCCGCACGCGGGACGTCCTGTTTGATGCCCGTCTGTGCCTGGACGGCTGTGACCTGTGTCAGCAGGCCGCGCCGGGGTGTGTTGAACGCGCGCTGAACGGGCTGGTCATTCATCGTGAGACGCTTAACGACGAGACGCTCACTGCCCTTACCGACTGTTGCCCGACCCAGGCGCTTACCGTCTGCGGTGAAGAGAAGCAGGTGGAGGAGATTATGGCCACCGTGCTGCGCGACAAGCCCTTCTACGACCGCAGCGGCGGCGGGATCACCCTCTCCGGCGGCGAGCCGTTCATGAACCCGGCGCTGGCACATGCCCTGTTTAAAGCCAGCCATGAACAAGGCATTCATACCGCCGTTGAAACCTGCCTTCACGTCCCCTGGCATTATATCGAGCCGTCACTGCCGTATGTCGATCTGTTCCTGGCGGACCTGAAGCATGTGGACAGTGACGTATTCAAACAGTGGACCGATGGCTCAGCCAGACGGATCCTGGACAACCTGAAGCGCCTGGCTGCCGCCGGGAAAAAAATCACCATTCGCGTGCCGCTGATCCAGGGCTTTAACGCCGATGAAGCGTCGGTTACCGCCATTACCAATTTCGCCGCCGACGAACTCGGCGTTCACGATATTCATTTTCTGCCGTATCACACGCTGGGCATGAACAAATACACCCTGCTCGGCCAACCTTACTCTGCCCCTGACAAACCGCTGGATAACCCTGCCCTGCTGGACTTTGCGCAGCAGTACGCCTGCCAGAAAGGGTTAACCGCGACCTTACGAGGATAAACCTATGACAACCCTGAATCTCAACACCCTCAGCGAGCGCATCAAGGCGCACAAAACGGCGCTGGTGCATATCGTTAAGCCGCCGGTCTGTACCGAGCGCGCACAGCATTATACCGAAATGTATCAGCAGCATCTGGACAAGCCGATCCCGGTACGTCGCGCACTGGCCCTCGCCCACCACCTGGCAAAACGCACCATCTGGATCAAGCACGACGAGCTGATTATCGGTAACCAGGCAAGCGAAGTGCGCGCCGCGCCGATTTTCCCGGAATATACCGTCTCCTGGATTGAGAAAGAGATTGACGATCTGGCGGACCGTCCGGGCGCGGGCTTTGCGGTCAGCGAAGAGAATAAACGCGTTCTGCATGCGATCTGCCCGTGGTGGCGCAGCCAGACGGTGCAGGATCGCTGCTACGGTATGTTTACCGACGAGCAGAAAGGCCTGCTGGAAACCGGCATCATCAAAGCGGAAGGCAACATGACCTCCGGTGACGCACACCTGGCGGTGAATTTCCCGCTGGTGCTGGAGAAAGGTCTCGACGGCCTGCGCGCGAAAGTGGCCGAGCGCCGGTCGCGCATCAACCTGACGGTGCTGGACGATCTGCACGGCGACCAGTTCCTGAAAGCCATTGATATCGTGCTGGAAGCCGTAAGCCTGCACATCAAACGCTTTGCCGACCTGGCGCGTGAAATGGCCGCGACAGAAACCCGCGACAGCCGCCGCGACGAGCTGCTGGCCATGGCGGAAAACTGCGACATCATCGCCCACCAACCGCCAAAAACCTTCTGGCAGGCGCTACAGCTGTGCTACTTCATTCAGCTGATCCTGCAAATTGAGTCCAACGGTCACTCCGTCTCCTTTGCCCGTATGGACCAGTACCTTTACCCGTACTACCGCCGCGACGTGGAGCTGGACCAGAGTCTGGATCGCGAGCACGCCATTGAGCTGCTGCACAGCTGCTGGCTGAAGCTGCTGGAAGTGAACAAAATCCGCTCCGGCTCGCACTCCAAAGCCTCTGCGGGCAGCCCGCTGTATCAGAACGTCACCATCGGCGGCCAGAAGCTGGTCAACGGTGAACCGATGGACGCGGTCAACCCGCTCTCTTACGCCATTCTCGAATCCTGCGGCCGTCTGCGCTCCACCCAGCCGAACCTGAGCGTGCGCTACCACGCGGGCATGAGCAACGACTTCCTCGACGCCTGCGTGCAGGTGATCCGCTGCGGCTTCGGAATGCCGGCGTTTAACAACGATGAAATCGTGATCCCGGAATTTATCAAGCTCGGCGTGGAACGAGAGGACGCGTATGACTATGCGGCGATTGGCTGCATCGAAACCGCCGTCGGCGGCAAGTGGGGCTATCGCTGCACCGGCATGAGCTTTATCAACTTCGCCCGCGTGATGCTGGCGGCGCTGGAAGGCGGTCGCGACGCCACCAGCGGCCAGGTGTTCCTGCCGCAGGAAAAAGCGCTTTCTGCCGGTAACTTCGGGAATTTTGATGAGGTCATGGCGGCGTGGGATAACCAGATCCGCTACTACACCCGCAAATCCATTGAGATCGAGTACGTGGTGGACACCATGCTGGAAGAGAACGTCCACGATATTCTCTGCTCGGCGCTGGTGGACGACTGTATCGAACGCGCGAAAAGCATTAAGCAGGGCGGCGCGAAGTATGACTGGGTTTCCGGCCTACAGGTGGGGATCGCCAACCTCGGCAACAGCCTGGCAGCGGTGAAGAAGCTGGTGTTTGACCAGGGCGTTATCGGTCAGCAACAGCTGGCGGCGGCGCTGGCGGATGACTTCGAGGGGCTGACCCACGAGCAGCTGCGCCAGCGCCTGATCAACGGCGCGCCGAAGTACGGTAACGACGACGACAGCGTGGACCTGCTGCTGACCCGTGCCTACGAAACCTACATTGAAGAGCTGAAGCAGTACCATAACCCACGCTACGGCCGCGGCCCGATTGGGGGTAACTACTATGCGGGCACGTCGTCTATCTCCGCAAACGTGCCGTTTGGCGCAGCAACCATGGCAACGCCGGACGGCCGTAAAGCCCACACCCCGCTGGCGGAAGGGGCAAGCCCGGCCTCCGGTACCGACCACCTCGGCCCGACGGCGGTGATTGGCTCCGTGGGTAAACTGCCGACGGAAGCGATTCTCGGCGGCGTACTGCTAAACCAGAAGCTGAACCCGTCGACGCTGGAAAACGACAGCGATCGCCAGAAGCTGATGGTGCTGCTGCGCACCTTCTTCGAGGTGCATAAAGGCTGGCACATTCAGTACAACATCGTCTCCCGCGAAACGCTGCTGGAAGCGAAGAAACACCCGGATCAGTATCGTGACCTGGTGGTGCGCGTGGCGGGCTACTCGGCGTTCTTCACTGCCCTGTCGCCAGATGCGCAGGACGATATTATTGCCCGTACTGAGCATACGCTGTAAAAAAACGCCCGGTGGCGCTTCGCTTACCCGGCCTACATTGTCCCCCCGTAGGCCGGGTAAGGCGAAGCCGCCACCCGGCTTTCTGACTTTCATTCGAAATTAAATTTGTGCTCCCCGTCACCTTGTTATTAGAATGTTTCAAACGCAGTGACCCAGGAGCACAGTATGACCGTAAAAGTTATCGTCACCGATATGGACGGAACTTTCCTTGATGATGCCAAGCAGTACGATCGTGACCGCTTCCAGGCACAGTTTGAGCAGCTTAAAGCCCGCGACATTGAATTTGTTGTCGCCAGCGGCAACCAGTATTACCAGCTCATCTCCTTCTTCCCGGAGCTGAAAGATCAGATCTCCTTCGTCGCGGAAAACGGCGCGCTGGTCTTCGATCACGGCGAACAGATTTTCCACGGCGAACTGACGCGTCATGAGTCGCAAATCGTCATTGGCGAGTTGCTAAAAGACAAAGGGCTGAACTTTGTGGCCTGCGGGCTGGAGAGCGCGTACGTCAGCGATAAAGCACCAGAAGCGTTCGTGAAGCTGATGTCGAAACACTACCATCGCTTAAAACCCATCAGCGATTACCGCGAAATTGACGACGTGCTGTTTAAATTCTCCCTGAACCTGCCGGACAGCGATATCCCGAATCTGGTTGATAAACTGCATGTCTCCCTGGACGGCATCATGAAGCCGGTCACCAGCGGCTTCGGTTTTGTCGATTTGATTATCCCCGGCCTGCACAAGGCCAACGGCATCAGCCGCCTGCTTAAACGCTGGAAAGTCTCACCTCAGGCGTGCGTCGGCATTGGCGACAGCGGCAACGATGCGGAAATGCTGAAGCTGGTGAAATACTCCTTTGCGATGGGCAACGCGGCTGAAAGCATTAAAGAAATCAGCCGCTACAGCACCGATGACAACAACCATCAGGGCGCACTGAACGTGATTCAGGCCGTGCTCGACGCGCACTCCCTGTTCGACGCCTGATCCCCCTACCTGCCGGAGCCTCGCTCCGGCCTCTCACTCTTTTCCCATCCTGTGGCACCCGTCAAGGTTTTAAACTTGCATTAACTTTTTTTTAACTTAAAGTATCACTTGTAGACACTTTTACTTTCGAATGAAAGATGCGAGGCAGTTATGACCTTTACCAGCGAAACGTTGCCAGCGGACCATAAAGCGGCAATCCGTCAGATGAAACGTGAATTACGCGCGCAGATCGGCGACGTGCAGGCGGTGTTCGACCGGCTCAGCGATAAAATCGCCACCCGCGTGGCGGAAATCAACGCTCTCAAAAACAAAGGCGAAACCGTCTGGCCAGCGATCCCTTTTGCCGACGTGAAAAACGGCACGATCACCGCCGAACAGCGCGAAGCCGTTAAACGTCGCGGCTGCGCGGTGATCAAAGGCCACTTCCCGCGCGAGCAGGCGCTGGCGTGGGATCAGTCGATGCTCGACTACCTCGATCTGAACAAATTTGACGAGGTGTACAAAGGACCCGGCGATAACTTCTTCGGCACCTTAACGGCCTCTCGTCCGGAGATTTATCCGATCTACTGGTCTCAGGCGCAAATGCAGGCGCGCCAGAGTGAAGAGATGGCGCAGGTACAGTCATTCCTGAACCGTTTATGGACATTTGAGAGCAACGGTAAACAGTGGTTCGACCCGGACGTGAGCGTGATTTACCCTGACCGCATCCGCCGCCGCCCGCCGGGAACCACCTCGAAAGGACTTGGCGCACACACCGATTCTGGCGCGCTGGAGCGCTGGCTGCTGCCCGCTTATCAGCAGGTCTTTGCCCGCGTGTTTGACGGCAACGTCGAGAAATACGATCCGTGGAATGCCGCGCATCGTACCGAAGTGGAAGAGTACACCGTCGATAATACCACCAAATGCTCGGTGTTCCGCACCTTCCAGGGCTGGACGGCGCTGTCGGACATGATCCCCGGCCAGGGGCTGCTGCACGTGGTGCCGATCCCGGAGGCAATGGCCTATATTCTGCTGCGTCCGCTGCTGGACGACGTGCCGGAAGACGAGCTGTGCGGCGTGGCGCCGGGGCGTGTGCTGCCGATTTCTGAGAAGTGGCACCCGCTGCTGATCGAAGCGTTAACCAGCATTCCGGCGCTGGAAGCCGGTGATTCCGTGTGGTGGCACTGCGATGTGATCCACTCCGTCGCGCCGGTGGAAAATCAGCAGGGCTGGGGCAACGTGATGTACATTCCTGCCGCGCCGATGTGCGAGAAGAATCTCGCCTATGCGAAAAAGGTCAAGGAAGCGCTGGAAACCGGCGCGTCACCGGGCGATTTCCCGCGCGAGGATTATGAGAAAAGCTGGCAGGGCCGCTTTACCGTGGCCGATCTCAGCATCCACGGCAGGCGCGCGCTGGGCATGGCTTAACCGTCATACAGCCCTTCCCGCTCCACGGCGGTGCGTCGTTTCCCCTGACGTATCCGCCGGACCGACTCCCGCACGGTCAGCGTGCCGTTTAGCAGCAATGTTCCCACCGGCGCGTCCGGGCGCATCAGCCGCTGCTGGAGCATATGCACCGCTTCCGTTCCCAGTTCATCACGCGGAACATGTACCGCGGTTAAGGGCACATCCTGAATCGCGGCGAGATTAAACCCGTCAATGCTCATCACCGAGACATCCTGCGGCACGCGCAGACCGTGTTTTTGCAGCGCGCTGATGGTCCCCGCCGCCATAAAATCACCACCAATCAGGAACGCCGTCGGCAGGTCCTTCCCTTTCTGCTGGTGAAGCCACTCGCTCACCAGCTGCTCCGTCTCTCTGGCGCTGAAGCTGGACACCATCAGCAGGTCGCGCCTGTCGCTGAACCTGAGGTTATGACCGTGCCACGCGTCGCGGATCCCGGACAGGCGCAGCTCCATGGTGTAGCGACGCAGGCACAGCACGTTCATCACCTCCCGGTGCCCCATCTCGAACAGGTACTCTGCCGCCCGCTCGCCAATCGCGCGATGATCCGGCGCGACGGCGGGCAGGCGCATGTGGCGGTCCCGGCAGTTAATCAGCATGCAGGGTTTGCCCATGTCTACCGCCAGATCGTGGATATGCGGATCGTCGATACCGAGGAGGATCGCCGCCTGAGTGTCCGCTTCGTTCATACGGGCCAGAAACAGCTGGGCATCGCTGTCGTTCTCCTCCAGCGCACAGTAGCGCAGACGCACCTCGTGCGAGGCCAGCCCTTTGCTCACGCTCTGGATGACGCGGTAGTAAAAGATGTCGGACCGCTCGTCAAACGCCCGCTGCGGGGCAAACACCACCAGGCTGTTAAGCAGCAGACGCCCCGCCGCCATGCCGTCCATTACCCCCAGCTCCCGCGCGCACGCCAGCACCTTTGCCCGTACTTTTTCGCTGGTGTTTGCCTTCCCCGCCAGCACGCGAGAAACGGTGCTGATGGAGAGCTGCGTCCGGGCGGCGATTTCGGTGATTTTAAGCCTTTTGTCCATTTTGTGATCTGGCTCCGGATGTGAAATGAAAAAATTTTCACAACATGTTTATCAGGTAATAACTTGCGAGAAGGCCATAATGCCGAAAATTAAACCTCAGTTATGAGAAAGTTTACACAAAATCCACTATTCCCTGCCCAATTTCTTTCTTAAGGTGAACCTGTCACACAACTTCCATACTAGTTGTATAGCAGCTTAGCGCTCTAAAACAGATAACTTTCAAACGCCTGACGCTGTGTGACACCTGAACCTTTGTCCCCTTACCGTCCGTCTTGTGGAGAAGAAAATGAGTCAGGACATCAATAACACCGTTGCGACAAGCAAAACACGTCGCGTCATCAGGAACCTGCGCTGGTACGTACTGGTGCTGTTTCTTCTCGGCGTGACCGTTAACTACATCACCCGTAACTCGTTAGGTATTCTCGCCCCTGAGCTGAAAGAGAGCCTCGGGATCACCACCGAGCAGTACTCCTGGATCGTCGGCGCGTTCCAGATCGCCTACACCATTTTCCAGCCCCTGTGCGGCTGGCTGATTGACGTTATCGGCCTGAAAATCGGCTTTATGGTCTGCGCCGGGATCTGGGCGCTGATGTGTATCTTCCACGCGGGTGCCGGAAGCTGGCTGCACCTGGCGATTCTGCGCTTCTTTATGGGTGCCTCTGAGGCCGCCGCCACGCCAGCGAACGCCAAAACCATCGGTGAATGGTTCCCGAAATCAGAGCGCCCTGTTGCCGCAGGCTGGGCGGGGGTAGGCTTCTCCATTGGGGCCATGCTGGCCCCGCCTATCATCTACTTTGCTCACGCGTCGTTCGGCTGGCAGGGTGCGTTTATGTTTACCGGCGTGCTGGCGCTGCTGTGGGTGATCCTGTGGTGGGCGTTTTATCACAACCCGGAACAGCACCCAAACCTGAGCCGCGATGAGCTGGCGTTTATCAAGCAGGATAACGAACCTGCGCCGGTCAAACTGCCCTTCCTGACCGCGCTGAAAACCGTCTCGAAGAACAAACGGTTCTACGGCATCGCCATCCCGGCCTTTATGGCGGAACCGGCCTGGGCCGTGCTGAGCTTCTGGGTGCCGCTGTACCTCGCCAAAGAGCACGGCATGGATTTGAAACAGATCGCGATGTTCGCCTGGCTGCCGTTCCTGGCCGCCGACCTCGGCAGCGTCGCGAGCGGCTACCTGACCCGGCTCTACACCCGCTGGTTTGGCTGCACCCGCGTCAACTCGGTGGTAGCCAGCTCCGTCACCGGCGCGTTTCTAATGATTTCTCTGGCCGTCGTGGCCGTGACCCGCGACCCGTATATCACCATCGTGCTGATCTCCATCGGCGGCTTCGGGCACCAGATCATCTCCTGCATGCTGAGCGCCCTGGTCGTGGAGTCGTTCGACAAAGGCCAGATGGCGACCGTCAACGGCATGCGCGGCTCGGCGGCGTGGATCGCCAGCTTCCTGTTCTCACTGTTAATCGGTGTGACCGCCGACAAAATCGGCTTTAACCCGCTTTTTATTGCCATGGGCTTCTTTGACCTGATTGGCGCTGTCTTCCTGGTAGCATTTATTGCTGAACGTCGCGCCAAGCGCGCCTGATAGTGGATGTATTGCATATGAAAACCCTGAAAAACTGGACCGTAGATAAGCAGTCAGCAAACCATCTGGAACTGCTGGTCGATAATCAGCACCGCCTGTGTCTGTATGTGCTGGAAGAGAATCTGTTCCGTGTGCTGATCAAACGTAAAGGCGAGCTGGCGCTGAACCGCACCTGGAGCATCGCGCCGGAACAAGATGTGCCGTGGGAAGGCCGCCGTCGTGACGATGTCAGCGGCTTCACCTGCCCTGCCTGGACGCTGACGCAGCAGGACGACACATTAACCGTAGCGACTGAACAGCTGCGCGTCACCGTCCACCAGCCGCTGTGGCTGGAGTGGCACTACCGCAATGAGGCGGGCGAGTGGCAGCTGCTGGTCAATGACCGCCCGACCAGCGCCTACCTGCTGAACGCCCACGGTGACGGCGTGGCGCACTATCTTAGCCGTCGTAAGGATGAACGTTTTTACGGTCTGGGTGAGAAAGCGGGCGATTTACAGCGCAACGGCAAACGTTATGAGATGCGTAACCTGGACGCGATGGGCTATAACGCGGCCAGCACCGATCCGCTGTACAAGCACATCCCGTTCACCCTCACCCGTCGCGATGACGTGAGCTACGGTCTGTTCTACGATAACCTGAGCAGTTGCTGGCTGGATCTGGGTAACGAGATCGACAACTATCACACTGCCTACCGCCGCTGGCAGGCGGAAGCGGGCGATATTGACTACTACCTCTTCACCGGCAAGCGCGTGCTGGACGTGACCAAAGCCTTCGTGCGCCTGACGGGGAAAACGCTGTTCGGACCGAAATGGAGCCTGGGCTACAGCGGCTCGACCATGCACTACACCGACGCGCCGGACGCGCAAAACCAGCTGATGAACTTCATCCGCCTGTGCGATGAGCATGCCATTCCGTGCGACTCGTTCCAGCTCTCCTCCGGCTATACCTCGATTAACGGCAAGCGCTACGTCTTTAACTGGAACTACGACAAAGTGCCGCAGCCGAAGGTGATGAGCCAGGCGTTCCACGACGCGGGGCTGCGGCTTGCGGCCAACATCAAGCCGTGTCTGTTGCAGGATCATCCCCGCTACAGCGAAGTGGCGGAACGCGGCCTGTTCATTCGTGATTCAGAAACCGATGCGCCTGAACGTTCCAGCTTCTGGGATGACGAAGGATCGCACCTTGACTTTACTAACCCGCAGACGGTGCAGTGGTGGCAGAACGGCGTGACCACGCAGCTGCTGGAGATGGGCATCGACTCCACCTGGAACGACAACAACGAGTATGAAGTGTGGGACGGGGAAGCGCGCTGCTATGGCTTCGGTCAGGAGATCGCCATCAAGCACATTCGCCCGGTGATGCCGCTGCTGATGATGCGCGCCTCGCTGGAAGCGCAGCAGCGCTTTGCGCCGGAGAAACGTCCGTATCTGATCTCCCGCTCCGGCTGTGCCGGGATGCAGCGCTACGTCCAGACCTGGAGCGGCGATAACCGCACCAACTGGGACACCCTGCGCTATAACATCCGCATGGGGTTAGGCATGAGCCTGTCCGGACTGTTCAACGTCGGTCACGACGTCGGCGGTTTCTCCGGCGACAAGCCGGATGCCGAGCTGTTCGTGCGCTGGGTACAGAACGGCGTGATGCACCCGCGCTTTACCATCCATTCGTGGAACGATGATCACACGGTGAACGAGCCGTGGATGTACCCGGGCGTCACGCCTGCGATTCGCAGCGCCATTGAACTGCGCTACCGCCTGCTGCCGTATCTCTACACCCTGCTCTGGCAGGCGCACGCCGACGACGAGCCGATGCTGCGCCCGACCTTCCTCGATCATGAGCACGATGCGCAGACGTTTGAAGAGTGCGACGACTTCCTGCTGGGCCGTGACCTGCTGGTGGCCAGCGTCGTCGAAGCCGGGCAGCGCGAGCGCCGCGTCTGGCTGCCGGATAACGAAACCGGCTGGTACGATTTTTACACTCACGCGTGGTATGCGGGCGGGCAATCGATTGTCCTTGATGCGCCGCTGGAAAAGCTGCCGCTGCTGGTACGCGCCGGGGCCGGTTTGCCGCTCAGCGAACGCATCCGTCACGTGAGCGCAGATAAAGACGATACCCGTGAGCTGAAACTGTTCCCGGTGAAAGGCGTCGGCACCACCGCCGGGCTGCTGTTTGAGGATGACGGCGAAAGCTGGGGCTACCAGAACGGCAATGCGCTGTGGGTGGAATGGGAGATGGTGTGCGACGGCGCAAGTATCAACCTGAAGGTGAATGCGCGCGGCGACTATCGTCCGGCATGGAAGGCGCTGAAGGTGTCATTACCGGCGGGGGAAAAACGTACGTTGCGGGTGAACGGAGTTGAAGGGGGCGAGTGGGTGGTGTAGTGCGGCCTGTTGCCCTCACCCTAACCCTCTCCCACAGGGAGAGGGGATAGAACGTAGGCCGGGTAAGGCGAAGCCGCCACCCGGCTATTTTTTTAACTCTCGATACCTTTACTGCGCAGGTAATCTTCGTAGTTACCGGTGAAGTCCACCACGCGCTCTGGCGTAATTTCGATCACGCGGGTCGCCAGCGAGCTGACGAACTCCCGGTCGTGAGAGACGAAGATCAGGGTGCCCTGATACATCTCCAGCGCCATGTTCAGCGACTCAATAGATTCCATATCCAGGTGGTTAGTCGGTTCGTCCATCACCAGAATATTCGGTTTTTCCATCATCAGCTTGCCGAACAGCATACGGCCCTTTTCACCACCGGAGAGCACTTTGGCGGGCTTTTTGATGTCGTCCTGGCTGAACAGCAGACGCCCCAGAATGCTGCGTACCGCTTGTTCGTCGTCGCCTTCCTGCTTCCACTGGCTCATCCAGTCGAAGACGGTCAGATCGTTTTCAAACTCATATTCATGGTCCTGCGCGTAGTAACCAATCTGCGCGTTTTCAGACCATTTCACGGTACCGTTATCCGGTTGCAGTTCACCCACCAGGGTTTTCAGCATAGTGGATTTACCCACGCCGTTGGCCCCGAGGATGGCAATCTTCTCGCCCACTTCCAGCAGCAGGTTGAAGTTTTTGAACAGCGGGCCTTCATCGAAGCCTTTGGTGAGGGCTTCCACTTCCAGCGCGTTACGGAACAGCTTCTTGTCCTGCTCGAAGCGGATGAACGGGTTCTGACGGCTGGAGGCTTTAACCTCTTCCAGCTTGATTTTGTCGATCTGACGGGCACGCGACGTTGCCTGGCGCGATTTAGAGGCGTTGGCGCTGAAGCGGCTGACGAAGGATTGCAGGTCAGCAATCTGCGCTTTCTTCTTGGCGTTGTCGGCCAGCAGACGCTCGCGCGCCTGGGTTGCCGCCGTCATGTACTCATCGTAGTTGCCCGGATAAACGCGCAGCTCGCCGTAGTCCAGATCCGCCATGTGAGTACACACCATGTTCAGGAAGTGACGGTCGTGCGAGATGATGATCATGGTGCTGTCGCGATCGTTCAGCGTCTGCTCCAGCCAGCGGATGGTGTCGATGTCCAGGTTGTTCGTCGGTTCGTCGAGCAGCAGGATGTCCGGGTTAGAGAACAGCGCCTGCGCCAGCAGCACACGCAGCTTCCAGCCTGGCGCGACTTCGCTCATCGGGCCGTAATGCTGTTCAACCGGAATACCGACGCCCAGCAGCAGTTCGCCCGCACGCGCTTCCGCAGAGTAGCCGTCCATTTCGCCGTATTGCGTTTCCAGGTCGGCCACTTTGTAACCGTCTTCTTCGCTCATCTCAGCGAGACCGTAGATACGATCGCGCTCCTGCTTCACTTCCCACAGCTCCGCGTGCCCCATGATCACGGTGTCGAGCACGGTGAACTCTTCGAAGGCGAACTGATCCTGACGCAGCTTACCGATGCGCTCGTTAGGGTCGAGCGACACGTTACCGAGCGTTGGCTCCAGGTCACCGCCGAGGATCTTCATAAAGGTGGATTTTCCGCTACCGTTGGCACCAATCAGGCCGTAACGGTTGCCGCCGCCAAATTTGACGGAAATGTTTTCGAACAGCGGCTTACTGCCAAACTGCATAGTGACGTTGCTGGTAACTAACACGGAGAGATTCCTGCGAAAAGTGTGATAAACGCGGCATTATGCCACAATTCCGAATTGAGATCCCGTGTTGCGGTAATCCACTAAACTTTAACAAAATCGAAAAAAATGTGATTTCGTACACATCTGAATTCCCAGTTAACGGGAATGCACATATAATGCGCTCCCATTACCGATTCAGACTTATCAACTCATCGCCAGAATGGCTTAGATACCTCGCATAACATGAACATGAAATTAACAACGCTTTTTGCGGCGGCGTTAGCCGTAGTAGGTTTTTGTAAGACCGCGTCTGCGGTGACGTATCCCCTGCCGACAGACGGAAGCCGTCTGGTGGGTGAAAACCAGGTGGTGACGGTGCCGGAAGGGAACTCTCAGCCGCTGGAATACTTCGCGGCGCAGTATCAGCTCGGTCTGTCGAACATGCTGGAGGCGAACCCGGGCGTTGACCCGTATCTGCCGAAAGCGGGTACCGTACTCAACATTCCACAGCAGCTGATCCTGCCGGATACCGTGCACGAAGGTATCGTGATTAACAGCGCCGAAATGCGTCTGTATTACTACCCGAAAGGCACCAACACCGTGATCGTGCTGCCTATCGGTATCGGTCAGCTGGGTAAAGACACTCCGCTGAACTGGACCACCAAAGTGGAGCGTAAGAAAGCGGGCCCAACCTGGACGCCGACCGCCAAAATGCACGCTGAGTACATTGCTGCCGGCGAACCGCTGCCAGCCGTTGTGCCTGCCGGCCCGGATAACCCGATGGGTCTGTACGCGCTGTACATTGGACGTCTGTATGCCATCCACGGTACTAACGCCAACTTCGGTATCGGCCTGCGCGTAAGCCACGGCTGCGTGCGTCTGCGTAATGAAGACATCAAATTCCTGTTCGATAACGTGCCGGTCGGTACGCGCGTGCAGTTCATTAACGAACCGGTGAAAGCGACGTCAGAGCCGGACGGCAGCCGTTACATTGAAGTGCATAACCCGCTGTCCACCAGCGAAGATCAGATCAACAACAACGAAATCGTACCGATTAAGCTGACCAGCGCGGTGCAGTCCGTCACCTCTCAGGCGGATGTTGATACGACCATCGTTGACCAGGCGATTCAGAACCGTTCCGGTATGCCGGTGCGTCTGAACTAATCGTGAGAATTAAAAAAGCGGGCCGCGGGGCCCGCTTTTTTTTATCCGTTATTCACGATAACGATGCCGCCATGGTCATAGCGATAGTGACAATGGGCGTACTCCAGCGGCGTACCATCTTCAAGATAGATCACCTGCTCTACCTCCAGCACCGGGTCGGTTGGCTCGCAGACAAGGTGTTGCATATCCAGCGCACTGGGCTTCAGCGCCCGCACCACCCGATACGATCCCATGATCTTCAGCCCCAGCGTCTCCTGTACATACCGGAATACCGAACTTTCAAGATGGGTTTTGTTCAGACCGGGCACCAGATTGAGCGGCATTACCGTAGCGTCCAGAGACATCGGCTCACCGTTCAGTAAACGCAGACGGATAAAGTCATAGATCGGCGTATCCGGATTTATCATCAGCGATGCCTGCTCTTTCTCGTTCGGGAAGCGCAGTTCGAAGTGCACCACCTGGCTCGTCACCGTGCCTAAATGTTCCCAGGTCTTGGTCGCCCCGAAGTAGTCGCTGCCGGAGAGATCCCACTGGGAAAGCTGGAGGAAATTTTTGCGGATGAACGTGCCCTGCCCCTGTCGGGTATAGACCAGCCCTTCTACGATCAGCTGACGCATCGCCTGCTGAATGGTCATCCGGCTGGTGCTGAACTCCGCCGCCAGCGCAAACTGGTCCGGCAGAGGTTCATTGGCGGCGTACTGCTGGGTGATAATGCGTTTCTTAATTTCCCGCGCTATGGTGATGTACTTCGCCGCCATCGTCCTTCCTTAAATTAGTGTTCTGTCCCGCTGTTTTTCAACGCCACTCGCTCGGCAACTTTGAGGAAAGGCAGGTAGAAGAATACACCAAATACGATGATTGCCAACTGCACCACCACCGCCCGCCAGTCCCCCGCCGTCGCCAGCCAGGCGCTGAGGATCGGCGGGGTCGTCCACGGGATCATCACCACGCAGCGCGACATGAGCCCCAGCGTGGTACAGAGCCACGCAAAGTAAATCCCGATAGCGGGCAGCAGCACAAACGGGATCATCAGCGGCAGGTTGAAGACTATCGGCAGGCCGAAAATCACCGGCTCGTTGATGTTAAACAGACCCGGCGCCAGCGACAGACGCGCCACCTGCTTCGCTGATTTCTGTCTTGAGAAGATGAAGATAGCAATCAGCAATGAGATAGTGCTGCCCGTCCCGCCCACCATGCCAAAGGTCGGCACAAAGATGTTGTTGATGATGTGCGGGATCGGCTGGCCGTTGGCAAAGGCCAGCATATTCTCATTGGTATTGATCAGCAGGAATGGCTCCAGCACCACGCTGTTGACCACCGACTGATGAATACCGAGCGTGAACAGGAAGTTACCGAAGCTGTAAATGAAGATCGTCCCGGGCAGGCTGGTGTTGATCAGCCGCAGCGGCTGCTGAATAAATGTCGTAATGAGATGGATCAGATCCGTGTGCAGCACGTTCGCCAGTATAGCCGCCAGCACCGCAAACAGGGAGAGCGTGAGGATCGTCGGGATCAGCGCGGTAAAGGATTTGCTCACCGCTGGCGGTACGTTCTCCCCCAGAGAAATGTGCAGCGCCTTCAGCCGTGAAATGGCGATAAACAGCTCGGTTGAGAGCAGCCCAATCAGCACCCCGGCGAAAATCCCGGTGGAGCCGATATTGGCGAACGTCAGCACCTGGGTAACGTTTACCGTGGCGTCGCTGCCGACGGGAGTAATCTGTAAGCGCATCGGCATCATGATGATGAAACTGCTGACGGCGATAACCACTGCCGAGACCGGATTGTCGAAATCTTTGTTGCGCGCCAGCGACCAGGCGATCATCGGCGCTAGCAGCAGCGCGGCGATGTTCAGCGTGCCGTTGATGATCGCCTCGCCCCACACCTTAAACTGCGTGAGCGTGTCGCCCTCTAAGATCCAGGGAAACACCACGTTGTTCACCAGCACCGCCAGACCGGCAAGGATGAAAATCGGCATTACCGTGGCGAAGGCATCGCGCAGGGAGCGAAGATGCACCTGGTTTGCCAGGCGCGCCGAGAACTCAACAAATTTATCGACAAAAGACTGCATGTGCGGTGTTATTTTTGTTTCAGACATAGCGGATAGTTCCCATCAATCAGTCACAAAAACGGCCCGGCAGCGTACGGCTTACATCTCGCGTCCGTTGGTATGGATTACCTGTTTTAACCACGCATAGCTCTTCTTCGGCACGCGCTTCAGGTCTTTCAGGTCGTGATTTTCACGGTTGACGTAGACCACGCCGTAGCGCTTGCGCATGTCACCCTGGGAGCTGAGAATGTCAATCAACCCCCAGCCGAGATAGCCCAATACCTCTGCCCCGTCCTCGAACATCGCCTCTTTCATGGCCTCGATATGCGCCCGGTGGTAGTCGATGCGGTAGGTATCCTCTATGGGGTTTACGCCATCCCAGGACTCAATCACCCCAATGCCGTTCTCAATCGGGAATACTGGCATCCGCCAGTCGTTGGCATAGCGGGTGATGATGGTGCGAAAGCCCAGCGGATCGATCTGCCAGTTCCACTCGGTGGCCTTCAGGTACGGATTGTTTTTCTCGCCGTGCAGCAGGTAATAGCTCACCGGCGTGCCTTCCGGGATGGCATCGCTGTCCAGCGTTTTGCTGGCGTAGTAGCTGAAGGCCATAAAGTCGTTCTTCGTTCGCGCAAACAGCGCGAGATCGTCTGCGCGGTAGATATCGCCGAAGCCTTCCTGCTCCACCACCGCCATCACCGCCGGGCTGTAGCCCTGGCCCGCGAAGACGCGCAGCAGGTTCTGGTTGAGGAATTCGTCGTACTGCTGGGCGCAGAAGATGTCACGCGGTTTGCAGGTGGCCGGATAAATCAGCTGGTGCGCCAGCATGCCGCCCATCAGCTTGCCCGGCTTAGTCTGGTGCAGGTACTCGGTCAGCGCCATGTGCGCCACCATGGTGTGATGCTGCACTTCGTACAGCTCGCGCAGGGTTTCCTCCCCCTTCATATAGCCGGAGATGCGGAAGGCTATCGGCATGTGGAAAATATTCTGCTCGTTAAAGGTCAGCCAGTACTTCACCCGGTCACCAAAGCAGTCGATCATCTTTTTGCCGTAGCGGATAAACGCCTCCACGACGCGACGATCGTTAAATCCGTTGTACTCCTGCGCCAGCGCCAGCGGCATATCGAAGTGGTAGAGGCAGACCATCGGCTCGATACCGCGGGCGATCAGATCGTCGATAAAACGGTCATAAAACGCGATGCCTTCGGCGTTGAACTCGCCGTCACCCTGCGGGCAGACGCGGCTCCAGGAGATCTGGAAGCGGTAGCAGTTCATGCCCAGATCCTGCATCAGGTCGAAATCTTCCCGGTAGCGGTGGTAGGAGTCGGTGGCCACTTTCCAGTCAGAGATATTTTCACCGGCTTCGCGAATGTCGTACACCGACATCCCCTTTCCGCCCTCATTCCAGGCCCCTTCCGTCTGCATGCTCGACACCGAGTTGCCCCATAAGAAGTTGGCTGGCAGTGATTGATTCATGGTTGCCTCCTATATGACTAGTCATTTAAATGATATGACTAGTCATATAGCCGGAGATGAAATTTCGATCAAAGGGGAGGAGCGATTTTTGTGAGATGGGTTTGAATAATGACGAGGGATCTCTTGCGAACTGCGCCCTGGCAGCAAGTCATATTGCTGCCAGACGTAAATGAGTCTGCGCAATTCAGGGGAAAGATACCGAACCGCCGAACTCCATATAGATTTTTGCCAGATTATTTAACTGGTTAAAGCGATTTTCATACAGTGCCAGTTCGGCCTGACGGCGTTTCTCCTGAGCATCAAGCCAGAAAGAAATTCGCACCGCGCCCTGGCGATAGCGAACTTCGTTTAACCTCTCTGATTTTTTCGCCAGTTCCAGGCCTTCACGTAGAAGCGTCTCCTGTTCCAGGAGTTGATGACGCAAAGCAAGCGCATCTTCTATGCTACTCATCGCCTTGTAAAGTTCCTGTTTAAACTCCAGAACCCGTTGCTCGTAGTCGTTGCGGGCAATCTTCACGTCCATGCCCCTTTCTCTCCATTCCAGGAACGGCAGGGTCAGGTTTGCTCCAACAGAGCCTACAGGATTTTCCAGGAAGGCCATAAGGCTGCTGCTGGTGCCAAGCGAGCCGGTCAGACTAAACGCTGGATAAAATGCAGTACGCTGGACATCAACGGTGGCCAATGCTTCCCGTACCCGCCACTCTTTAGCGCTGATATCGGGTCGATGCCGCAGCACGTTGACCGGGATCTTTCCACTGACCTGCGGCAGTGGTCCCATTGGTAACGTTTTCGGTTCGACTATCGCGCTGCCCGGCGCGGTTCCAAGCAAAACGGCTTGCTGATTGAGCGCCTGTAAACGTTCATTCTTCAACGCCGCCAGCCTGTTTTCCTGCGAAAGCACGCCCTGCTGAGCATCCACAACATCCAGAGAGGAGGCACCGCCCGCGGCATAGCGCGCGTTAGCCAGGCGCAGCGTCTCTTTTGCATAGTCGATGCTTTGTTGCAGGACAGACAGCTGCTGGTTAATAAAGCCTAAGCGCCAGTAATTATTACTGGCATTTGAAAGCAGCGTCAGGCGTGCAGAACGCAGATCCTCTTCCGAGGCAAAACGTGCCCACGCCTTCGCATCGCGCTGCCGCGCTATTTTGCCCCACAGATCCAGCTCATAGCTGGTATTAATACTGGCAACGCTGCCCCTGGTCCAGTGGGCTGAGCTGTTCAGCTGTTTTTTACCGTCAAGCGCGAGCGAACCTTTTAGTCCCGGATCGTTTGTGATGCCAATCCGCTCTTCTTCCAGGCGGGCGCCATAAACACGCAATACTGCTCCAGCGACATCGTTATTGCGCACCATCACCTGCCGCAGCCAGCCGTCGAGGTCTGGATCGTTAAAGGCCTGCCAGTCGAACGGCATCCTCTCCTCCGCAGCATCCGCCTGATACCAGTTGGCAGGGTATTTCACCTCAGGAGGCTGATAGTCGCTTTTCAGAGGGTCGGCGCAGCCAGCACTAAGCAGGACAGCAAGGCATACCGTTAAAGGGGATAATATTTTCATGGGTTACTCGCTGGCCAGTGAAACGACCGGATCCATCCTTGCTGCCTTGCGGGCAGGGAGATAACCAAAGATCATGCCGATTAAAGTTGAGCAGAAGAATGCGGCAGCAGCGGCCTGCCACGAATAAATGGCGGTGAAAATGCCCCCTGCCAGCGCGGTGAACAGCGCTCCGGCGGCATACGACAGTGCAATACCTAACACTCCTCCTATTAGACATACCAGCACAGCCTCAATCATAAACTGCTGCATGATATCGCCCTGACGCGCACCGACCGCCATTCGTACGCCAATCTCATGGGTCCGTTCCGTGACCGACACCAGCATGATATTCATCACCCCAATGCTGCCGATCATCAGCGAGATGCAGGCCACCATCAGAATCAGGATGCTAAAGGTCATTGAGGTCCGTTCGATTGATTGTCGAATCTGCTCGAAATTATAAAGCTGGAAGTCTTTCACGCCGTGGCGTTGAGTGAGAAGCTGAGAAATAGCGCTGACCGCTGCCTCGTTGGCAACATCATCCTTAAGCCTTACGCTGATGCTGGTCAACACCGGTTTTCCTGTCATTCGATACATCACCGTGCTGTAAGGCATCCAGACGTTAATGCGATTAGGCGCATAGCTTCGGCTGTTCCCTTTGGCGATGCCGACAACCCGTGCAGGCACGGAACCCAGAAAAACGATTTGCCCAAGTGCCTTGAGTCCCGCATCGTCAAATAACGCCTTGCGGGCGTTTTCATCAATGATGACTTCCTGCGAGGCATTTCGATCGTCCTGGAAAGTTGATCCCTGCAACAGTTCAATACCGTTTACGCGAAAATGATCGCGCCCAACGCCATTGATCGTGGCGGTAGCGGATTTACCCAGAAAGCGAATGTTGTCGGAAGCGTTAACTTCGGGGCTGACGCTGTCAACAAACCCCTGCTTTGCTAATGCTTCGGCGTCTGCCGGGACCAGAGTACGAATGGCTTCAGTGCTGTCGTCAAAGAAATCCCTTCCCGGGTAGATGCTCACCACGTTGGTTCCAAGCTCCTTGATATTATCAAGGGTTCGCTGTTTCGCGCCTTCTCCCAGTGCCACCACCGTAACAACCGCGGCGATACCAAAAATAATGCCCGTCATGGTTAACGTCGTGCGCAGGCGATGCGCATTCATCGCTTTTAACGCCATGTGCAGGGATTCACGGGTACGGTCAACAATACTTTGCCACCAGCTTTGCTGAACGCTGTCAGGTCGTTTAAGGGCAACCCCGGAGGTAACACGACTGCCGGTATCAGAAATAATTTCACCGTCACGCAGCTCAATAATACGGTTAGCATGCTGCGCTACCTTCATATCATGTGTCACCATAACCACGGTATGGCCACGCTGATTCAGTTCACTGAGTATTGACAGTACCTCCTGACCGGACTGCGTATCCAGCGCGCCGGTGGGTTCATCCGCCAGAATGATTTCACCGCCGTTAATCAGCGAGCGGGCAATACTCACACGCTGCTGCTGGCCGCCTGAAAGCTCTCCCGGCTTATGATGTTCACGACCTTCCAGCCCGAGTCTTCCAAGCAATGTCGCCGCGCGCAGACGGCGCTTTTCGCGCTCACTGTTGGCATAAATCGCCGGAATTTCAACGTTACTTAACGCGCTCAGGTCGGGCATTAAATGATAACGCTGGAAGATAAAACCGATGTGCTCACGGCGGATCCTTGCCAGATCGTCAGGTGAAAGCTGGGCGGCATTTTGACCGCTGATAAAGTAATCGCCACAATCAGGGACATCGAGACAGCCCATAATATTCATCAGGGTTGACTTACCGGAACCGGAGGCGCCGATGATCGCGACCATCTCCCCAGCAGCGATAGTCAAATCAATCCCTTTAAGCACGGTGAGATCCTGTCCACCGTTCCTGTAGGTGCGGCTGATGCCCTTGAGTTCTATGATATTACTCAAGATACAAACCCTTCCCCGGGCGCTTTTTCACCCGGCTGCGATAACACAACATGTTCCCCGACTTTTACACCGTCCAGGATCTGGATATCCACACTGTTAGTAATGCCGGTTTTGACCTCACGGGTTTCCAGCCGCTTATCACTGGTCAATATCTGCACGTGCTGTTTGTTGCCACTCACCTTGTGCACAGCCTGAATCGGCACCAGTAACGTATTTTTAGCTTCTCCAGCCAGCAAGGTCACCTGTGCTGTCATGGCAATTCGCAGTCGATTTTCTGGATTGGGGACATCCAGCAGCGCGTTGTAGTACACCGAAGCATTTGACGTGCCTGACCCTGAGGCTGAGCTACTGCTGGCAAGGCTATCATCTTTCATAACCGACTCAGGTGCCAGTTCAACGGTACGTAACGTGGCGTCATAATGCTTATCCGGCTCAGAGAAAATGGTGAATCTGGCTTTCTGTCCCGGTGAAATTCGCGTGATATCCGCCTCAGAGATCTGGGCTTTAATTGTCATCACGTCCAGACGTGCGAGTTTGATAATGGTCGGCGCACTTTGGCTGGAGTTAACCGTTTGGCCCTGTTGGGTGACAACGGCAATAACAATGCCGTCCATGGGAGCAACAACTTTTGTATAACCCAAATCGACCTTTTTCTTGTCAACATCAATTTGCGCCTGGACGAGTTTGGCGTTCAGTGCCGATAACTCAGCGCGGGTACTGGCCAGCGTGGTTTCAGCCGTTTCGAAATCTTCTCTTGAGCTGGCATCCTCATTTAGCATCTGGCGCTGGCGCTTAAAACGCAATGAGGCTTGCTTCAACTGCGCCTGCTTAGCCTGAAGGTCCGCTTTTACCACGTTGAGAGCAGCTTCTGCGTTGCGTAAATCATTACGCTGCGGCACGTCATCAATTTCAGCGATGAGCTGTCCTTTAGTGACACGATCGCCTAACTTCACTTTCAGCGACTTAACCTGGCCAGAAACCTGTGCCCCAACGTTGACCCGCTCAATTGCATCAATTCGACCGGTAGCAAGTACGGCGTTTTCAATATCGCCGATGCGTACTGGAGCGGTAACATACTCAGGAACCTCGGGGCTTCTCAGGAAGAAGAACAAGGCGATGCTAAAAATAATTAGCAGAGCCGCAGCACAGGTCATTACGCGTCGGGGAGGGAATTTTGTTAACATTACGCAGGTTTTCCATAACGATAAACAGCAGTGAATCAGGCATCATAGTAACATCGCCAGTATTTACGGGAGGTAAACCCGCGCTATTTGGTGAAGTAGCGTCATCATAGACCCCCGCCATCAATTACACAGAATCACCAGGTCCGCCTGTAAACCGCCGCAAGCGTGGGATTTTGTGCCTAAATCCACAGAGTCCCCTTTTGCTGAGCCCCACCTGCGATTTTTCCCATAATCGATTCATTGTGCATTAAGTGCTTAATTATAGTTGCAACTCACATATGATAATAGTAATTATTATCATTAGCATTTGCACTGATGGTTTATCTGGCAAGGTATACAGAGGTATCAGGAAACAAGCCTCTCCAGGTTTGTTGAACGGTCTCACACTCAACAAATGCATCTGAACACCGCGGCGTGGCAGCACGACGCCGCCTGGGCTGTTCAAAAGGACAACGGCGCGTAAGCGTTAATGGAAGCCGGGACAAGGAATTCCCGATTCACCAGCCTACGTCACGGAATAGTCAGCGACAGGACCGTTCGTAAGGCTGGTGAAACTCAAAAAGGACGCAGCGTCTGTCAAAGCAGGCTTAACGAAAATTAACGTCCTGCTGCTGGCATATGACTGCGTCGACTTCCTGATTTAGTTCGTCAAGCGGAGAGGGATTTTCTCATGCGTATTTTGTTTGTAGGCCCGCCTCTCTATGGGCTGCTGTATCCTGTGCTGTCTCTGGCACAGGCGTTTCGCGTTAACGGCCATGAAGTGCTGATCGCCAGCGGAGGAAAATTCGCCCAAAAAGCGGCAGAAGCAGGGCTGGTGGTATTTGACGCCGCACCCGGTTTTGATTCTGAAGCTGACTATCGCCGCCGCGAGGCACAGCGAAAAGAAAGCAACATCGGCACAAAAATGGGCAACTTCTCATTCTTCAGCGAAGAGATGGCCGACCACCTGGTGGAGTTTGCCGGACACTGGCGGCCCGATCTCATCATCTACCCGCCGCTCGGCGTCATCGGGCCTCTGATTGCCGCCAAATACGATATACCGGTCGTAATGCAAACCGTCGGCTTCGGCCATACGCCCTGGCATATCAAAGGCGTAACGCGTTCGCTCGCGGACGCCTATCATCGCCACGGCGTTGGGGCCGCACCGCGCGATATGGCCTGGATCGACGTAACACCACCGAGCATGAGCATTCTTGAAAACGACGGAGAACCCATTATTCCCATGCAGTACGTCCCGTACAACGGCGGCGCGGTGTGGGAACCGTGGTGGGAGAGGACGCCCGACCGTAAACGTCTGCTGGTGAGTCTCGGTACCGTCAAACCGATGGTCGACGGCCTTGACCTGATCGCCTGGGTGATGGATTCCGCCAGTGAAGTCGATGCCGAGATCATCCTGCATCTTTCGGCCAATGCGCGGTCGGATCTGCGCTCACTGCCCTCAAATGTTCGCCTGGTCGACTGGATACCCATGGGAGCCTTCCTGAACGGCGCAGATGGCTTCATTCATCATGGTGGCGCGGGCAATACCCTGACGGCGCTGCACGCCGGTATTCCACAGATCGTCTTCGGCCAGGGTGCCGATCGCCCGGTAAATGCCCGCGCTGTTGTCGAACGCGGCTGCGGGATCATCCCCGGCGACGACGGCCTGTCGAGCAGCATGATCAATGCTTTCCTCGACAATCGCGCGCTTCGCGACGCCTCTGAAGAGGTAGCGGCGGAAATGGCAGCGCAACCCTGTCCGAGCGAGGTGGCGAAAAGCCTGATCGCGAGGGTACAGAAAGGGTAGCCACTACGCCGTCATGACGATCATACGCCAGCACGCATCCAGGAGATACGCCCGTAACAATGCGGGACCGGATCGGGCTGGCGCTTTTTTTTGCACAGCGATCCGACTTGGATCCTATTGTTTACAGACGGAGGAGGCTTAATGCCTGCGACTCACTCTCCCACTCCTGCGCGGTCCTGGATAGTTCGACTGGCACGCGTGTGCTGGGAACGTAAGAAACTTAGCATCATCGTAGTGGTAGCGTCGGTCTCGACCATTCTGCTGGCCGCGCTGACGCCGTTGCTGACAAGGCAAGCGGTGAACGACGCGCTGGCGGGCAATCCGACTCGTCTGCCGTGGCTGGCCTGCGGGCTATTGCTGATTGCCTTTTTTGATTTCATCGGTAACTACGTGCGCCGCGGTTATGCCGGGGAGCTCTCGCTATGGGTGCAGCACACCCTGCGAGGACGGGCATTCGACAGTATTCAAAAACTTGACGGCGCAGGCCAGGACGCACTGCGCACCGGGCAGGTGATTTCACGAACCAACAGCGATCTGCAGCAGGTGCATACCCTGCTACAGATGTGCCCGGTGCCGCTGGCGGTGTTCACTTATTACATTGCCGGCATTGCCGTGATGCTGTGGATGTCACCCGCCATGACGCTCATCGTCGTGTGCGTACTGGCATGCCTGGCTATCACTGCGCTGCGTGCTCGTCGCCGGGTCTTCGCGCAAACCGGGCTGGCCTCGGACCGACTGGCAAATCTCACCGAACATATGCGCGAGGTGCTGGCGCAGATCTCAGTGGTAAAATCCTGCGTGGCGGAGCTGCGTGAAACGCGCTGGCTTGATCGCCAGTCGCGGCAGATGGTGCGGGTACGCATCGGCGCGGCCATCTCGCAGGCGATGCCAGGCGCCACCATGCTGGCGCTACCGGTGCTCGGGCAAATCGTCCTGCTGTGCTACGGCGGCTGGTCGGTTATGCACGGGCGCATCGATCTCGGCACCTTCGTGGCGTTTGCCAGCTTCCTCGCGATGCTGACCGGGCCAACCCGTGTACTGGCATCGTTTCTGGTTATCGCCCAGCGCACCCAGGCGTCCGTGGAGCGCGTGTTTGCTCTGATCGACACCCGTTCGCAGATGGAAGACGGGACGGAGGCGGTTAACGGTCAGGTTATCGGGCTGCAACTGGAGAATATGAGCTTCGAGTACCGTGGCGGCAGACGCATCCTCAGCGATGTCTCCTTTTCCCTGCACGCCGGTGAAACGGTGGCGGTAGTGGGCGCATCGGGTTCCGGGAAATCCACGCTGCTGATGCTGCTGGCGCGTTTTTACGATCCCAGCGCCGGAGAGATATGGCTCAACACCAGCGCAGGCCGACAGAACCTCCGCGATCTCAGGCTGGAGGCGCTTCGTCGTCGGGTAGGCGTTGTGTTTGAGGATGCTTTTCTGTTTGCCGGTACGGTGGCGGAAAATATCGCCTACGGGCACCCTCAGGCAACGGCGGACGACATTCGCCTCGCGGCGAGGGCAGCAGGAGCCAGCGATTTTATCAACGCCCTGCCGAAAGGTTTCGATACCCAATTAACCGAACGCGGTACGAATCTTTCCGGCGGACAGAGGCAGCGAATCGCGCTGGCACGGGCGCTCATTACCGCGCCGGAAGTGTTGATCCTCGATGACACCACCTCGGCGGTCGATGCCGGTACTGAAGCGGAGATCAACACCGCGCTGAGTCGCTATGCTGACGAAAAGCATATGCTGCTGGTGATTGCCCGACGCCGTTCGACGCTTCAGTTAGCCAGCCGGATTGTGGTGCTGGATAAGGGCCGGGTGGTGGACACCGGAACCCAGGCAGAACTTGAAGCGCGCTGTCCGGCGTTCCGCGCGCTGATGACCGGCGACGGCGATTTCCTCGCGCCTTCCCACAGTGGGCCTAACGGATTGTGGCCGACCGTACCAGCGGCACAAGACGATGCGGCGCAGACGGGGGATAAAGGCTTTGTCGCCCGTATGACGCGCGTGCCGGAAAATGCAGTACAGCAGGCGCTGGCCGGTAAAGGCCGCAAAGTTACGTCGCTGCTGAAGCCCGTGGCGTGGATGTTCGTCATCGCCGCCCTGCTGATCGCCCTCGATTCGGCCGCAGGCGTCGGGGTACTGATACTGCTGCAGCGCGGCATTGACTCCGGCGTTGCCACAGGCGATATGTCGACTATCGGCCTCTGTGCCCTATTCGCCCTGTGCCTGGTGGCCGTGAGCTGGTGCTGTTATTCACTACAGACTGTCTTCGCCGCCAGAGCGGCAGAGTCAGTCCAGCATACGGTGCGCTTGCGCAGCTTCGGCCATATGCTGCGTCTTGGTCTCCCCTGGCATGAAAAGCATGTCGATTCGCGTCTGACCCGCATGACCGTAGATGTGGACTCTCTCGCCCGCTTTCTGCAAAACGGCCTTGCCGGTGCAGCCACCAGCCTGGTGACAATGTTCGCCATCGCCGCCGCCATGTTCTGGCTCGACCCGCTCCTGGCGCTGACGGCATTAAGCGCGGTGCCAGTGGTCGCACTGGCAACCTGGATTTATCGCCGCCTCAGCTCCCCTGCTTATGCGCAGGCGCGGCTGGAAATAGGCAAAGTCAACAGCACCCTGCAGGAGAAAGTCTCCGGCTTGCGCGTTGTGCAATCGCATGGCCAGCAGGAACAGGAAGCCGCCCGGCTGCGCGCGTTATCGGATCGGTTCCGTGCGACCCGCGTACGTGCGCAAAAATACCTTGCCGTCTATTTCCCGTTCCTGACCTTCTGCACCGAGGCCTCCTATGCCGCCGTTCTTCTGGTGGGTGCATCGCGAGTCGCCGAAGGCGAAATGACCGCCGGGGTGCTGGCGGCTTTCTTCCTGCTGCTGGGGCAATTCTATGGGCCAGTGCAGCAGTTATCAGGAATTGTCGACGCCTGGCAGCAGGCGACGGCCAGCGGCAAACATATTAATGAACTGCTGGCGACCGAAGGCACAGAGAACATCGAGCGCTCTTCCGCACCGCCCGCCACCGGCGCGCTGCATCTTGATGAGGTCACGTTCAGTTATCCCGACAGCCCTGAACCCGCGCTGAACAAACTTACCCTGACAATCCCTGAGGGAAGGGTCGTCGCGGTCGTTGGTCGCAGCGGTGCGGGTAAGTCAACGCTGATTAAGCTGATCGCCGGATTGTATTCCCCCACCCACGGCAGGATCAGCATTGGCGATCGGATAATTGATGATGCCTCGCTTGCCGATTACCGTCGCCAGATTGGGCTGGTCGATCAGGATGTGGCGTTGTTTAGTGGTGATATCGCGGAAAACATTCGTTATTCACGGCCATCCAGTACCAATGACGACGTTGAGATTGCCTCTCAACAGGCAGGGCTGTATGAGACGGTGCGCAATCTGCCGCAGGGATTCCGCACACCGGTGAATAACGGCGGTGCCGATCTGTCCGCAGGTCAGCGCCAGCTGATTGCGCTGGCCCGCGCACAACTGGCGAATGCTCACATCCTGCTGCTCGATGAAGCCACGTCACGCCTGGATCGCACATCCGAAGAGCGATTGATGTCATCGTTAACAGACGTCGCGCACGCCGGGAAGCACCTGGCGCTGATTGTGGCGCACCGTCTGACCACCGCGCAGCGCTGCGATCTGATTGCCGTTATCGATAAGGGGCAGCTTGCGGAATACGGCACCCACGAACAGCTGTTAGCGGCCGGCGGCCTCTACACCCGCTTGTGGCATGACAGCGTCGGCAGCTCTGTTCCCCATCGCCAGCACGACATCACGGGGGAAATCGTGGAAGAGTAATTGCGCACGTAAGACATTACAAAACACGCGCTAAAGCGGCTGTTCCCGGAATAGCCGCTTTAGCTATTTATACTGACACCCTTCATATTCAAAGAGAGTGAATGCTGAACATGCAACAACATCCCTCTGCTATCGCCAGGCTGCGCAGCCAGCTGGCAGCAGGCCACATTGCTAACCTTTCTGACTTCTGGCGAGACGCTGAGTCGCTAAATGTACCGCTGGTGACGCCAGTCGACGGAGCGAAAGACGAGCGTGATGTGACATTTCTGTGGCGCGCCAGGCACCCTCTACAGGGCGTTTATCTGCGTCTGAATCGGGTGACGGATAAAGAGCACGTGGCGAAAGGGATGATGACCGCCCTTCCCGCAACGGATATCTGGACTCTGACACTGCGTTTACCCGCAAGCTACTGCGGCTCCTATTCGCTGGTGGAAATCCCCCCCGGCACCCCGGCCGAGACGATTGCACAGTCCGGAGGCCGCTTTGCTACCCTCGTCGGGCACGCCGATCCGCTAAACAAAACGCCGGGGATCAACGTTCGGGGAAGCACACAGGAGTCGGTGCTGGCGCTTGATAAAGCCCCCGCCCAGTCCGAATGGCGCGGCGGGTCACCCAGCGGGCAATTGCTTACCTCGGCGCGCACTCTCGCCGGGGAATCGCGCCGGGTTCGGCTCTATCTGCCGGACGTTGATGTTTCGCAGCCCCTCGGCCTGGTGGTACTGCCCGATGGTGAAACCTGGTTCGATCACCTTGGCGTATGCGCGGCAATTGACGCCGCCATAAACAACGGACGCATCGTGCCTGTGGCTGTACTTGGCATCGACAATATCGATGAACACGAGCGAACTGCGATACTCGGCGGGCGCAGCGAGCTGATAAAGGATATCGCCGACCAGTTGTTGCCGACGATCCGCGCCGAACACCCGCAGCGGCGGTGGGCAGACCGTTCGCGCACCGTGCTGGCCGGACAGAGCCTCGGCGGGGTCAGCGCGCTCATGGCCGCTCGTTACGCACCGGAAACGTTCGGGCTGGCGCTCAGCCACTCCCCTTCGATGTGGTGGACGCCAGAGGGTGCCAGCCGGCCAAACGTGTTCAGCGAAACCGATACGTCATGGGTGAGCGAACATCTGCTTTCTGCCCCGCCGCAGGGCGTGCGCATCCGCCTGTGCGTGGGATCGCTGGAAGGTTCGACGGTACCCCACGTTCAGCGGCTGCATCAGCAGTTGCTTACCGCTGGCGTCGACAGCCATTGCGCAATGTATACCGGGGGTCACGATTACGCATGGTGGCGCGGCGCACTGATTGACGGGCTTGGTTTACTCCAGGGTTGACTTGACCCGCGAACACTTTCAGGCAACTGTACAGGCTTCCTGAATAAAGAAAATGTCACCTGCGGAAAAGGAATAAACATCAGATGTATGCCCGCGAGTATCGCCCAACACGCTCACGCAAGGCGCTTGTCACTCTTCTTTCTGGTCTCACCCTTATCTGGAATGCGCACGCTTTCGCAAAGCCGGATATGCAGCCACTGGGGCCGAATATCGCCGATAAAGGCTCTGCGTTTTACCATTTCAGCGTCAACTCGTTCGACTCCGCCGATGGCAGCCGCCATTATCGGGTATGGACGGCCGTGCCAAATAAAGCCGCACCGGCGTCGGGCTACCCGATTTTATATATGCTCGACGGCAACGCAGTTATGGACCGCCTGAACGACGACCTGCTCAAACAGCTGGCAGAAAAATCACCGCCGGTGATTGTGGCTGTCGGGTATCAGACCAACCTCCCCTTCGATCTCAACGGCAGGGCCTACGACTATACGCCAGCAGCAGAAAGCGGCAAAACGGATACCCGCAGCCGTAAGAGTGGGGGTAGCAACGACTTCCGCCAGTTACTGGAAACGCGTATAGCGCCAAAGGTGGAACAGGGATTGAATATCGATCGGCAGCGTCGCGGCCTGTGGGGGCACTCCTACGGCGGCCTGTTCGTGCTGGATGCATGGCTGTCTTCCCCTTATTTCCGGACGTATTACAGCGCCAGCCCGTCGTTGGGCAGAGGCCATGATGCGCTACTGAGCCGCATCACGGCGGTTGAGCCGTCGCAATACTGCGCCAGGCGCCTGATGATAATGGAAGGTTCGGCGACACCGGGCGATAACCGGGAAACGCATGCTGCCGGAGTGCTGACGAAAATTCATGCCACCCTCGCCACGCTGGAAGATAAAGGCGTCAATGCCGCCTTTTGGGATTTCCCAAACCTGGGACACGGGCCGATGTTCAACGCCTCCTTCCGCGGAGCGCTGTTAGATATCAGTGGTGAAAACGCAGGTAACACAGCAGGCTGTCATTCATTAAGCCGCTAAACACTGCCCGCCTTGACGCGGGCAGTACACCTGTAACACTACGATCAAAATGACGCGGTAACACCGGCATAATAAGCCCGGCCAGGCTCGTTATAGGTATTCGCCCCTTCGGAAGATCGGTAAATCTGTTTATCTAAGATATTGCTGACACCAACGTTAAGACGCAGATTTTTATTAATATCGTAATTGAAGTTCGTCCCCACCAGCGAATAAGCGCCCAGCTCTTTACCTGACAGACCGCCAGTATCTTCACTACGAGTTTCCGAATGAGTACGCGGTTTTTGTCTGCCGTATAACGTCCAGTTGACGCTGGCAGAGAACGCCTGGGTGATGGTCCAGTCAAGCGAGTTATTAATGGTGTATTTCGGGATGATCGACAGCGGGTTACCGGTGTCTTTTTGCTCCGAGGTGATCATCCAGGTGGCATTGGTATTCCAGTTCAGACGATCTTTCACCAGCGGGAACGCCATGCTGGCTTCGATACCGTCCACCAGCGCTTTCCCGCCGTTCTGCCACTGGAGAATATATGCGCCGGAAGCGGTTTGCCCGATAACATTATCGCCGGCCACGATCTTATTCTGGTAGTCATTGCGGAAGTAGGTCACGCTGGCATGGTAATCTTCCCAGGCGAACTCCAGCCCAATTTCTTTATTGATGCTAATTTCCGGATCGAGATCTTTATTACCGATCAGATAGCAGCCGCCCGATGTAATATCTTTTGGACAACCGTTGCCTTTCGAGTAGAGCAGATAACCTTCGCTGGATTGATACAGGTTTGGTGCTTTAAAGGTTCGGGCAATCCCCGCTTTGACTTTGAAGTAATCCCCCAATTCCTGCGAGAGGTTCAGGCTGGGGCTGAAGTTACCGCCGGACTCGTTGAGATAATCAAAGCGCAGGCCGGGAATGATATTCGTGCCGGGAACCGGCTCAATATTATCTTCAATATACAGCGCACTGATTTGGGAATGGTTTTTACTGCTGCGATCCGCAGCCGAGCCAGAAATGCCGCCGATATCACTGTCATCCACGGTCAGGCTGGTAGAGGAAGGATCGTCGAGCTCATCGCGGCTCCACTCCGCACCCACGGTCAGCGTTTGATCGACCAGCGCATTCAGCGGAATATTAAGCTCGCCGCTGGTTCGCCAGGAGCTCAGGCGATTGGTCGTGAACTTTTCATCCGCCGAAATACGCCCTTCACCGCCTCCGGATAATCCTTCATTCATGCGGGTGTTATTGGTTTTCTCGTAATAGACACCAAAACGGCTTTGACCCCAGTCCCAGATACCATTATGTGTAATGCCATAATTCTGCCGGTACAGGCGGTTCGTCTCTTCGCCGGATTTCGCCAGGCTTTCAGTGACGGCACTGGAAGAACTGTTTTGCGTATCGCCCGCATAGATATTCCCCTGACGGCTATATCCGGCTTCGAAATCGATAATTTGCTGCGGATTTAATTTCCACGAGACAACGCCGTTAATATCTTTGTTGCGCACCCCTTCATGCCCGGCCGCGTTTTTCGTACCGGCCGAGGAGTTAATATCCCAGCTGTCGGCATCGGTTTTATTCAGGTTTCCGTACAGGCGCATGGTCAGCGCATCGCCAGCCAGCGGCCCGCTAAGGCTGAAGTTGGCGCGACGCGTAGCGCCTTCGTCGCTGCTTTCCGGCTGGTTGGTGTATAACGACAGCGAACCGTGCCAGTCGTTGGTAGGGCGTTTGGTAATGATGTTCACCACCCCGCCCGCTGCGCCCGAACCGTAGCGTGCCGCCGCAGGGCCGCGGATCACTTCAATACGCTCAACCTGTTCCGGTGGCACCCAGTTGGTGTCGCCGCGGGTATCACGCTCTCCACGCCAGCTATAACGCACGGCGTTGCGCGACGTCACCGGCACACCATCAATTAAAATTAAGGTGTTCTCCGGCCCCATGCCGCGAATGTCGATCTGGCGGTTATTACCACGTGTACCCGAGGCGCTGTTGCCGGTCAGATTGACACCGGGCATTTTGCGAATAATATCGGAGAGATCGTTGACCGGAGGGTTCTTTTTAATATCTTCGCTGGTAATAATCGACACGCCCGGCTGCTGTTTGAGTACCTGCTCAGCGGTGGCTTCCACCACCAGGGTCTCGTCGTTATCATCGGAGGATTTTGCCAGTGATACCTGACTGTTCAACCCTGCCAGGAGCGCAGTGAGCGGCCAGAAGATCTTGATAATTCTCATACCCATTCCCTAATACATGCCTAACGTAAAAGTGATCGATCGTTAAGCTCACATCCTTGCCAGATATTTTAAACTGCCATTATTTTTATAATAAGAATGATAATTAATATCATTTGGAGAGGATTAAGGCAATCCTTAATACACGGATGCGCGCATTAATGAAACGCACGCATTGGCCCGGAGTGATTCTTCCCGGGTACCACCCTGTGCGTTCGTAAAGCTGGCATACTGAAACAGCGGAAGAAGAGAACAGCCCATTGGTATTTCGTGTAGTGACATAACGTTAATATGTCATTACAAGGGAACGCAGCCCCGGTAAGCGCAAGCGCCACCGGGGAAAGAAAGGTTATTGTTGCGCTAACTGATTGCGACGGTACTCGCCCTGGCGCTCCAGCATCCAGCCAGGATACTCGCGCGGCAGCGCGCTGACCGCATCCAGCTGTTTCAGCTCATCATCGCTCAGCTGAATGCCGGTTGCGGCAATGTTGTCATCCAACTGATCGACCCGTTTCGCCCCGATGATGACGCTGGTCACCGCTTTCTGGTGCAGCAGCCACGCCAGCGCGATTTGCGCCACGGAAACGCCTTTACTTTCAGCGATGGTACGCATCACGTCCACGCAGTCGAAGGCGCGATCTTTATTCACTGGCGGGAAGTCGAACGCCAGGCGACGACTACCGGCCGCGCTCTGCCCGTCGCGATCGTATTTTCCGCTCAGCAGACCACCCGCCAGCGGGCTCCATACCATCAACCCGACGCCTTCGCTCTGCATCATCGGCACCAGTTCGCGCTCAAGGTCGCGCCCGGCGATGGTGTAGTACGCCTGCAATGAGGCAAAACGCGCCAGCCCCAGACGCTCAGAGATGCCGAGCGCTTTGGCAATCTGCCATGCCGCCCAGTTCGAGACGCCGATATAGCGTACGTGACCGTGCTGCATAAGATTATCCAGCGCGTAAAGCGTCTCCTCGATGGGGGTCGCGGGGTCGAAACCGTGCAGCTGATAGAGATCGATATGATCCAGCTGCAAGCGACGCAGGCTCTCCTTCACGCCGCTGATGATGTGATAGCGCGAGCTACCGCGCGAGTTCACCCCCCGCTGTGCCGGTTTCACCGAACACCTTGGTGGCAACGACCACGTTTTCGCGCGGAATTTTCAGGTTCTTCAGCGCCTGCCCGGTGATCTCCTCTGAACGCCCTTCCGAGTAGACATCTGCCGTGTCGATAAAATTGATCCCGGCGTCCAGCGCGCGGCCCACCAGCTGCTCGGCGTCGCTTTGCTGAAGCTGACCAATTTTGCCCCACATGCCGCCTTCACCGCCGAAGGTCATGGTGCCGAGGCAGAGTTCAGAAACAAACAGTCCGGTATTGCCCAGTTTTTGATAACGCATAACGCTTTCCTCGCATGTCGATTGGGTGTCTGTTAGTTATACCCGCCCCCCAGCCATCGCGAATGTGGCGTTCCTGTCCGTTTCTTGCCCAATCCTCTGAATCTATCCGCGTGGGGCGTCGCCAAAGACGCTGTAGTCTGGCAGCCGCACCTGCTGATATGGCTCCCAGCCGCCGCCGAGGGCTTTGTAGAGCGCCACCAGGTCAAGCGCGCTCTGCACCTGCGCCTGCGCCCGCTGCTGTTCGGCCTGAGCGAGCTGACGCTGGGCGTCCAGCACGTCGATAAAGCTGGCGATCCCCTGCCGGTAGCTGTCGCTGGCGAGATCAAAAGCGTTTTGCAACGCGTCGATGGTTTTCGCCAGGCCCGCTTCACGCTGCTGGTCGGTGCGATAGCTCACCAGCGCGTTTTCAACGTCGCCGAGCGCCGTCAGTACCGTCTGGCGATAGTCCAGCACTGCCGCCCCCTGCTGCGCGCGAGCCACCTTGACGCTGGAGACCAGCCGACCGCCCTGGAAAATCGGTATGGAAACCTGCGGGCCAAAGCTGTAGAAGTGGCTGCTCCAGTCGGTCAGCCAGTTAGATTCGCTGTTACGCAGGCCAAACTGTCCGGAGAGGGTAAAGCTCGGGAACAGCTCTGCCACCGAGACGCCAATCTGCGCCGTGGCGGCATGGAGATTCGCCTCGGCTTCGCGCACGTCCGGGCGACGGCGCGCCAGGGTGGACGGAATACCGGTCTGCACAATATCCGGCAGGGCGGGCATCGGCTGCACGGATTGCAGTTCGGCATCCAGCGCGCCCGGCGGCTTACCAAGGAGGATCGCCAGCCCGTTCATCGCCTGGCGTTCCTGCGCCTGATACTGCGGCAGCTGCGCTTCAAGATTGCCCAGCTGCGCCCGGGCATTTTCCACGTCCATCTGCGGCGACAGCCCGCCCCGCTGGCGGCTTTCGGTCAGATCCAGCGTCTGCTGCGCGCTTTCAATTTGCGTATTAAGCGTGGCAATGATGCTCTGCGCCCCACGCAGCTGTAGCCACGCCCGCGCCACTTCGGCTTCCAGCGAGACCAGCGCATCGTTACGCTGCTCGATCGCCGCCCGCTGCTGCGCCTCGGCCGCTTCTACCTGACGGCGCACCTTGCCCCACAGGTCGATTTCCCACTGGGCGTCGAAGCTGCCCTGATAGAGGTTTATCGGCTGCGTCAGCGGGCCTAACGCGCCCCGCAGTTCAGGATCGACATTATTCAACTGGTCATACACGCCGTGGGATTTCAGCTCCCCTTCCAGCCCAAGCTGCTGGCGCGTCGCCTGCACATTGCCATTCACCGACGGGAAAAACGCCCCGCCGGCCTGGTTAATCTGTTCGCGCGCGCCGGCAATGCGTAATACCGTTTGCTGTAGCGTCAGATTCCCGGCGATGGCGCGTTCAATCAGGCTGTCGAGCTGCGGCGAGCCGAAGGTTTTCCACCAGCGCGGGTTAGTGGCCGCGGAGGAAGTTTGCGATTTCACCGCGCTGTCGCCCTTATCGTTCCAGTGCGTGGTGGCGGGCGGTGCTGGCTGTTGGTAGTCCGGCCCGACGGCGCAGCCCACCAGCAGCATCATTATCATCAGGGGGTGTAAACGTCTGTGTATCATCAGTGTGCTCCTGCACTCCCCTCGCTCTTAACCGGCGAGAGCAACAAACAAAACGGAATCAGTAATAGGGCCACCGCGCTCAGAATGGTGAAGACGTCGATGTAGGCCAGAAAGCGCGACTGCTCGATCATCGTCTGGTACATCCGCCCGGTGGCAATGCCGGTCGGATCGCCCACCTGAGTGGTGAAGTTCTGGATCGCCTGGGCGCTTTCGCGAATCGCCAGCTGGAACTGCTCGTTAAACGGCGAAGCGTGGTAAGCCAGATGCGCGCTGTGCGCCTGCGAGCGCTCGGTGATCGCCGCCGTCGAGAGCGAAATCCCAATCGAGCCGGCCACGTTGCGGAACATGGTAAACAGCGCCGCCGCGTCGGCGTTAAGCCGCCTCGGGATCGAGATAAAGGCGATGGTGGTCAGCGGCACAAACAGGAACCCCAGCCCTATCGACTGCGCGCTGCGGAACAGCACCAGCGTTTCGAAGTCGATATCCGGCGTCAGCGTGCGGGACCAGAAGAACGACACCGCCAGGCAGGTAAAGCCGAAGGCGATGATCCAGCGCGTCTGCACCACCGGCATCAGCTTTAGCACCAGCGGGATGGTCAGCACAATCAGCACCGCGCCGGGCGAGAGCACCAGCCCGGACCAGGTGGCGGTATAGCCCAAATCCTGCTGCGCCAGCTGCGGAATAACCACCGAACTGCCGTACAGGATCATCGCCATCCCCGCCATCAGCAGGCTGGAGATCGCAAAGTTGCGGTCCTTCATACAGTGCAGATCCACCACCGGCTTTCTGGCATACATCAGCCAGTAGATCGCGCCGATAATGCCGACCAGCGTCAGTACTGCGAAGGTGCGGATAAAGTTCGAATAGAACCAGTCATCATCTTCGCCCCGGTCGAGCATCACCTGCAAACAGCCAAGACCGAGGGCGATCAGGCCAATCCCCGTCCAGTCGACGGTGAGCTTCTCTTCCGACTTTTTCTCCCATGGCGGATCTTCCAGCAGCTGATAGATGGCCAGCACCGTCACAATCCCTACCGGGATATTGATAAAGAACACCCAGCGCCAGGAGTAGTTATCGGTGATCCAGCCCCCCAGCGTGGGACCGAGTACCGGCGCGACGATAATGGCAATGGATGAAAGGCCAAAGGCTTTGCCCCTGTCCTCCGGCTTAAAGTAGTCGAGTAGCACCGACTGCTGGGTAGGCTGCAACCCGCCGCCAAAGAACCCCTGCATCACGCGGAACAGGATGATTTGCCATAGCTCGGTGGCGATGCCGCACAGGAACGAGCAGATGGTGAACATCACAATGCAGATCAGGAAGAACTGCTTGCGACCAAACAGGCGGCTCAGAAAGGCCGAAATCGGCAGCACGATGCCGTTCGCCACCAGGTAGCTGGTGAGCACCCAGGTGGATTCGTCATAGCTGGCCGAGAGCGACCCCGCGACGTGGGGCAACGCCACGTTGACGATGGTGGTGTCCAGAATTTCCATAAACACCGCCAGGGTGACCACAATCGCCACCGCCCACGGGTTACTGGCGGGCTTCCAGTTATCGTGGCTGTGATCCGTCATTCCACGGTGACCTTCGGTTCAACCGACAGCCCCAGCGGCAGCGGCTTGTTCGGATCCAGCCCTTTATCAATGACGATTTTCACCGGCACGCGCTGAACGATCTTCACAAAGTTACCGGTGGCGTTTTCCGACGGGAAGGCGGAGAAGCGCGAGCCGCTGCCCTGCTGGATGCTGTCGATATGGCCTTCCAGCTCCATATCCGGCCAGGCATCGACGGACACGGTCACTTTGTCGCCCGGCTTCATGCGCTCAAGCTGCGACTCCTTGAAGTTCGCCACCACCCACACGTTCGGGGAAACCAGCGAGAACAGCGCCGTACCTGCCTGCACCAGCGTACCGGGCTGGACGTTGCGTTTGGTGACAAAACCGTCGAACGGGGCGCGGACTTCGGTATAAGAGAGGTTCAGGTTGGCGGTTTCCAGCTGCGCTCTGGCCTGATCGACCTGCCGTTCGCGGGCTTCGACGTTGGTCTCCTGCTGGCGGATTTGCAGCTGAACCTGCTCCGCCACTTCCAGCTGCGCCTGCGCGCTGGCCAGACCCGCCTGGGCACTCCGCAGTTGAGCGTTCGCGGCATCGATACTTTGTTGCGTGGTCGCGCGCGGGTCAACGCCGCGCTGACGGCGGTACTCCGCCTGCGCGTTGGCCATATCCGCCTGGGCTTTCAGTACCTGGGCTTTGGCTTCATCGCGCTGAGCGGGATATTGCACCTTCGAGAGCGCCAGCTGCGCCTGCGCCTGATGCAACTGCGCAACCGCCAGCCCAAGCTGGGCCTGGGCCTGATCGCGCTGGGCGGTGGTATCACGCGGATCGATCACCACCAGCACATCCCCTTTCTTCACGCGCTGGTTATCCCGCACGCGAAGTTCGGTGACGTAGCCTGCCGTTTTTGGGGCAATGGTCACTACGTCGCCGTCGGTGAAGGCGTCGTCGGTGGTCTCTTCGTTACGGGTTAAAAACCACCAGACCAGCGCCACAATCACCATCACGATGACCACGATGCCAAGGATAATTAACGGTTTTTTCCCCGGGCGCTTGCGCTCGTTATTGTTTTGATCCTGCTTGTCAGCAGGTGGGTTTTGATCTTCTGCCATAGTTCAGCAACAGTCCTGTCAGTGAGCGGCATCACACTATGCCGTTCACTAAAGCTAGGACGTTGCTATACATTTGCCAGGAAAAACTGACAAATTGCGCACTATATGAGAAGGAATAGTCCGAAACCGACCGCCGCTGACCAGAGCAGCATCGGGATTGACCATAAATGGAAGCGCCACCAGATGCGGCGATCGTTGGCCATCCGCAGGGCGATGAGGTTGGCCAGCGAGCCAGGCAGCAGCCCAAAGCCGCCGACGTTGACCGCCCACGCCAGCAGTACCGTTGGGGGAACATAGTTAAGCAGCAAAATGGTGGACGGCACGTTACTGATCACTTGCGAGAGACCAATCGCCGTCAGCCATAATCCCGGCTGTGACAGACCGCTGACGCTATGGAGAACGTTCTGCAATACAGGGAGCTGGATCAGGAGATGGACGTCAATAAACATCGCCATAAACACCAGCAGCAGCGTCCAGTCAACGCTCACCAGCACCCGCCGGGCGAGGAACAGGAAGCCGCACGCCACCAGCAGCGCGCCCGCCAGCGCCTGGTTTAACTCCAGCGCGATAAGGAAAACGATATACAGCCCCAGGCAGCTCCAGACGAGACGCGGCTGCCACTGGGGGCCGGTTGTACCGCTGTGGTACTGCAACGATTTATTCGGGAAAGCAAACCAGCCCACCGCCAGCAGCGACGCCACGATCGCCAGCGCCAGCGGCGCCATCTGCCCGGTAAACGCGGTAAACGACAGGCCGGAGCGTCCCCACAGCAGAATGTTCTGCGGGTTACCGATAGGCGTGAGCAGCGAGCCCGCATTGACGGCCAGCGCTTCAAAGATAATCAGACGGGTAACCGGTATTTCGCACAGCTTACGCAGCGTGAGCGTAAGCGGCACCACGATAAAAAGCGCCACGTCATTAGTGAGAAACGTCGACAACAGCGCCGCCGAAAAGACCATAAACAGGGCCAGCTTGCGCTCGGTGGCGAAGCGGCGCACCATTTTGCGCCCCAGCACGTCAAAATAGCCGCTCAGCTCCACGCCTTTGGTGAGCATCATCAAACCGCTCAGAGTAATAATGGTGCGCCAGTCTATGGCCGCCGGCCAGGTGTGCGGCGTGAAGGGCACAAAGACGCTGAGCCCAACGCCAGTGATCAGTAAAAGATGGAAAAAGCGATCGCGTCTCAGGGCCTGCAAGCCGGGGATGTTCATTCAGCGGAGGGACCGTATTTGAGCGTAAACTCGCGGAACTTCAACAGCGTCTCTTCACTGACGTGGTGTTCCATACCTTCGGCATCCCGACGGGCAATTTCCGGGCTGACGCCCAGCACCAGTAAAAAATTCTCGACGATCTGGTGTCGCTCGCGGCTCTCCTGCGCCAGCTTCTCGCCCTCAGCGGTGAGAAACACCCCGCGCCAGGGGATCATTTCGATCAGCCCGACCGACGCCAGACGTTTTAACATTTTGGCAACGGTTGGCTGCGATACCCCCAGGCGTGCGGCCATATCCACCTGGCGCGCTTCTCCAACCTCACGGATCAGATCAGAGATCAGTTCGACATAATCATCAATCAGCTCCCGGCGGTGCGCCTCACGCACCTGGCGGAAGCCTTCCACATGCTCTTCAACGTTCACCAGTTGCGTCGTTTTTTTTGTTGTTGGCTTACCTGCGCGACGGTTCATTGTGCTTCCTCAATGGGGTTGACGCTTCCAGCGCCCTGTAACGGAGCGCACATTGTAAACCATAGCTCTACAAGCACAAAAAATTAACGAATTAGCCATAGCTATACAATATAGCCTGTGCTATATCTGTATGTAATGCAGTCACCCTTCACGGATCGAAGGGATCATGAATCAGGAGGTCTTATGAATGAATTCAAGAGGTGTATGAACGTGTTTACCCACTCTCCTTTTAAAGTGCGCCTGATGCTGTTGAACATGCTGTGCGATATGTTTAACGCCAAACCGCAGCAGGACGACAATTCTTCCCACTAAGCGGCGTCGCGGTACGCCGCTTCATTTTCCCGTCACACTTACGTTGTAAACTGGCCTGTTCCCGATTATTTTTGCGGATTTGCAGCCCCCTTCGCAAAACATCTGTTTAGCAACTGTTGACCTTAATTCACGCTCGCACTATCTTCTTGCAGCCCTGCACAATTTGCGGCTCGCTGAAGCGGACCTCTCATTCCCTTTCCACGCACTGTCCGGCAGGCTTTGACCCTTGACGCCAGGGTGAGCACATGGCGTTTTCGTGATAGTGATCTATGAACGTAACCCTGATTGATACACTTGTTACCCGCAGCCGGGCCTTAAGCCCGTGGACGGGATTCTATTTTTTGCAATCGCTGTTGATTAACTTTGCTCTTGGCTACCCCTTTAGCCTGCTTTATGCCGTCGGATTCACCTGTATTCTTCACCTGCTCTGGCGAAGCGCACCGCGCGTGCAGAAAGTGCTTATCGGGATCTGTTCTCTGATTGCTGCCGCCTATTTCCCGTTTGGCCAGGCCTATGGCGCGCCGAACTTTAATACTCTGCTGGCGCTCCACTCCACCAATATGGAAGAGTCCACAGAGATCCTGACGATCTTTCCGTGGTACAACTACGTGGTTGGCCTTTTCATTTTTGCCCTCGGCGTGATTGCGGTTCGTCGTAAGCCCGTCGGGAAAAAGGCATGGGGTAAAATTGAAAGCCTGTGCCTGGCCTTTAGCGTGGTGACGTTTTTTGTTGCACCGGTACAAAATCTGGCCTGGGGCGGCGTGTTTAAGCTTAAAGATACCGGGTATCCGGTGTTTCGCTTCGTCAAAGACGTGGTGGTGAATAACGAGGAAGTGCTCGACGAGCAGGCGCGTATGGCCGAGCTTTCCACCATGAAAGATACCTGGAACGTGCTGGCGGTGAAACCGAAGTATCACACTTACGTGGTGGTGATCGGGGAAAGCGCGCGTCGCGATGCGCTCGGCGCGTTTGGCGGTCACTGGGATAACACGCCGTTTGCCAGCTCCGTTAACGGTACGCTGTTTACCGACTACGTGGCGGCCAGCGGCTCGACGCAGAAATCACTCGGTCTGACGCTCAACCGCGTGGTGGATGGAAAACCGCAGTTTCAGGATAATTTTGTCACCCTGGCCAACCGGGCAGGTTTTCAGACATGGTGGTTCTCTAACCAGGGACAGATCGGCGAGTATGATACCGCCATCGCCAGCATCGCGAAGCGTGCCGACGAGGTACAGTTCCTGAAAAGCGGTGATTTCGAAGCCGATAAAAACACAAAAGATGAAGCGTTGCTAAAAATGACGGCGCAGGTCTTTGCTACTCAGCGCACCCAGCCGCAGCTGATTGTCCTGCACCTGATGGGGTCACACCCGCAGGCATGCGATCGTACCGGGGGAAAATATGCGGAGTTTGTGCAATCCAAAGAGACCTCGTGTTATCTCTACACCATGACGCAAACCGACGATCTGCTCAGCAAGCTGTACGCACAGCTGCGCAACAGCGGCGACAGCTTCTCGATGGTCTATTTCTCTGACCACGGTCTGGCATTTAAGGAGCGCGGTAAACAGGTGCAGTATCTGGCACACGATGACAAGTTCCAGCAAAACTTCCAGGTACCGTTTATGGTGCTGTCGAGTGATGACAAAACGCATCGCATCATCAAAGCGCGCCGTTCCGCGAACGATTTCCTGAAATTCTTCTCTCAGTGGACGGGGATTAAGGCGAAAGAGATAAAAAATGATTACCCGTTTATCTCCGGGAAGAAGGGCCCGCCAGTTTACATTACCAACTTTAAGTTACAGAAAGTCGACTATACCCATCTTGGGACGGATATTTTCGATATTAAGAGTAAGTAATTTCTGCCGTTTCGTGCGGGCTGATGCCCTCACCCTGGCCCTCTCCCACGGGGAGAGGGTACAAACAAAAAAAATCCGCCACATTGGGCGGATTTTTTACTGGCTCACCGAAGTGATTAGAAGCGGTAACCTACGCCCGCGATCCAGGTGCCAACGTCAACGTTGCGGATACGGCTCTGCTCATAGGAGAAGTCCAGAGCAACGTTTTCGATTGGGTTGAACTGCATACCTGCGCCATAGGAGAAACCATAGTCGCTGTTGCTTGCAGTACGGTTCAGACCCTGGTTTTCGGTCTGCTGGAATTTACCGTAGCCAACACCTACAACACCGTAGATGCTTGCCCAGTCATTCAGGCGGTAAGCAGGACCCGCGGTGATGCCGTAGTACTGACCTTTATTGTAAGAGCCATTTTCAGTACGATCTTTCTCGGTGTAAGTGAAAGAACCGATCACACCCAGCGGGTTGTTGTCTTGCTCGTAACGGTACTTCAGGTTGAAACCGTTGGTTTTGTTCATCACGCCCTGCATATCGCTCTGAGCGTAACCACCGGTTACAGTAGAAGTTGCCGCTACAGCGGTACCTGCGGAAACAGCCAGAACAGCTGCCAGTGCTGAAAGACATGCAATTTTTTTCATAACCACCTCAAATGTGCTTCAAGTAAGTCCGTAAGTTTTAAATATATCAAAAAATTCTGTGAAACTCTTTGTCATTCACGATGTCTAATGCGACCTTTCCTGTAACAGAACATTTCCAGCACCAGCTATCTCGTTCAAATAACTCCAGATTTTCACCTGTAAATGCTAATAGTGCGCGTCATCGCCATTTAGTTCATCCAGATTATTCCTAATCTTTCAGGCGATAAAATCATCAACGTTTTCTCATTTTACGGATTTTCCCTGGATTTTTTTCAACAGTAGCTCAACCGTTGCAGCTTATTTCCATTACACTGCGACTTTTACCTCATTTGACATAAATTGACAGGAGAAAGGATGCCAGGTTTACCTCGTAAATCGTCGGTCTGGATGCCGGTGGCAGTCATACTTATCGCGATGATGTCCATACAAAGCGGCGCGTCGCTGGCAAAATCGCTGTTTCCGCTGGTTGGTGCGCCCGGCGTCACGGCGCTGCGTATCGCATTAGGCACCCTGATCCTCGTGGTTGTTTTTAAACCCTGGCGGCTACGGTTTAAAAAGGAGCAGCGACTGCCACTGCTTTTTTATGGGCTGGCGCTGGGAGGGATGAACTACATGTTCTATCTCTCTATTCAGACGATCCCGCTGGGGATCGCGGTCGCGCTTGAATTTACCGGCCCGCTGGCGGTTGCCCTCTTCTCTTCTCGTCGTCCGGTAGACTTTATCTGGGTCGTACTGGCCGTGCTGGGGCTATGGTTCCTGCTGCCGCTCGGGCAAAGCGTTTCACAAATCGATCTGACAGGGGCAGCTCTGGCGCTGGGCGCGGGGGCATGCTGGGCGGTGTATATTCTCACTGGCCAGCGTGCGGGGGAAGAGCACGGCCCCGCGACGGTCGCCTTAGGCTCGCTGATTGCCGCCGTTATCTTTGTCCCGATTGGAATGGCACAAGCGACAGACTCAATATGGCAGTGGTCAATCCTGCCGGTTGGGCTGGCGGTTGCCATTCTCTCCACGGCGCTGCCCTACTCTCTGGAGATGATCGCCCTGACGCGCCTGCCCACACGCATTTTTGGTACGCTCATGAGCATGGAGCCCGCGCTGGCCGCCATCTCAGGAATGATTTTCCTCGGTGAAACCCTGACCCTGGTACAAACGCTGGCGCTCTGTTCCATTATCGCGGCGTCTATGGGCTCCACCCTGACCATGCGTCCGGAACCTAAAGTGGAAAAAATAGACCTCAACTAAGCCTTAAATTCTGCATGGCTAACCCGCCATGCAGAATATACGCCACGTCAGTAGCTCAAATAATTTCTTACAAACTCTCTCATATTGCCAAAATATTTCACCTGCTCGCCTTCCGGGAAAGCGAATTAAGATTGATCTGTATCAATTAAAATAAACCACTTACTTTTCAAATAGTTGATAATACAACCTTCCTTTCGCTATTAAACCGATAGGCAGAGCCAAACCGCAGAGAAAAAATCCGGTGCTATACTTAGTCCCGTAATTACCTGGGACACAAACATCAAGAGGATATGAGATTATGAGTACCGCTAAACTGGTGAAAACGAAAGCGTCTAATCTGCTTTATACCCGTAACGATGTATCGGATAGCGATAAAAAAGCGACCATCGAGTTGCTGAATCGCCAGGTGGTCCAGTTCATCGATCTTTCGCTGATCACCAAACAGGCCCACTGGAATATGCGCGGTGCAAACTTTATTGCCGTTCATGAAATGCTGGATGGCTTCCGCACAGCACTGGTGACTCACCTGGATACCATGGCCGAACGCGCTGTACAGCTGGGTGGCGTGGCACTGGGTACAACACAGGTGATCAACAGCAAAACGCCACTGAAAAGCTATCCGCTGGATATCCATACCGTTCAGGATCACCTGAAAGAGCTGGCGGATCGTTATGCGATTGTGGCGAATGATGTTCGTAAAGCGATTGGCGAAGCCAAAGATGAAGATACCGCTGATATCTTCACTGCCGCATCACGCGACCTGGATCAGTTCCTGTGGTTCATTGAGTCCAACATCGAATAATCCCTGCGGATTGTCCGAATAACCCTCGCCCCTGGCGGGGGTTTTGCACATTTATGGTGCGCACTTTTGCCCGCAACGGCCGCAAAAGTGAATAAAATGTAATAATCACCTCACACAACCGTTAACGGAAGATTGTTTTTTCGTCAGATTCTGCGCTAAATATCCCCCTGTCAGAAGACCTTAACGAAGCGCACCAAAACGGTGCTCCATTCTGGTGCAACCTGGCAGAATTGCCACGCTTTTTGTGCAATGCGTGACATCATCCCCTTTGCAAAACAACAGCTTGTAAAATTGGCACGATTTTTTCATTGTGCCTGAGGTTCTCGCAGGGGATCGCCCCGTGGATATAAAAGGAAATGCTATGAAGTCTGTATTAAAAGTTTCACTGGCTGCACTTACCCTGGCGTTTGCGGTGTCCTCGCAGGCTGCCGACAAACTGGTTGTGGCGACTGACACGGCGTTCGTACCGTTTGAATTCAAACAGGGTGATAAATACGTTGGTTTTGACGTGGATCTGTGGGCCGCTGTCGCAAAAGAACTCAAACTGGATTACACCCTGAAGCCAATGGATTTCAGCGGCATTATCCCGGCACTGCAAACCAAAAACGTTGACCTGGCACTGGCAGGCATCACCATTACCGAAGAGCGTAAAAAAGCCATCGACTTCTCTGACGGCTACTACAAAAGCGGCCTGCTGGTGATGGTGAAAGCGGATAACAACGACGTGAAAAGCGTGAAAGATCTCGACGGTAAAGTGGTCGCCGTGAAGAGCGGCACCGGCTCCGTTGATTACGCGAAAGCCAACATCAAAACCAAAGACCTGCGTCAGTTCCCGAACATCGACAACGCTTACATGGAACTGGGCACCAACCGCGCTGACGCGGTGCTGCACGACACGCCTAACATCCTTTACTTCATCAAAACCGCCGGTAATGGCAAGTTCAAAGCGGTAGGTGATTCCCTGGAAGCTCAGCAGTACGGTATTGCGTTCCCGAAAGGCAGCGACGACCTGCGTAACAAAGTTAACGGCGCGCTGAAAACCCTGAAAGAGAACGGCACCTATAACGAAATCTACAAAAAATGGTTCGGTACCGAGCCTAAATAATTTCACCTGACTTCAGGTTTGTAACGCCCGGTGGCGCTTCCGCTTACCGGGCCTACGTTTTTTGTTTTTCACCACGGTATACAGGAATACATCATGCAGTTTGACTGGAGCGCCATCTGGCCTGCCATTCCTCTCTTGCTTGAAGGCGCTAAAATGACCCTGTGGATTTCGGTCCTCGGTCTGGTTGGCGGGTTGATTATCGGTCTGGTGGCCGGTTTCGCCCGCACCTACGGCGGCTGGATTGCAAACCACATCGCACTGGTTTTCATCGAAGTGATCCGCGGCACCCCCATTGTGGTGCAGGTCATGTTCATCTACTTCGCCCTGCCGATGGCCTTCACCGACCTGCGCATCGACCCGTTCAGCGCCGCCGTTGTCACCATCATGATCAACTCCGGCGCCTACATTGCGGAAATTACCCGCGGTGCGGTGCTGTCGATTCATAAAGGCTTCAGCGAAGCCGGCCTGGCGTTAGGTCTTTCCCGTCGCGAAACCATTCGTCACGTGATCCTGCCATTGGCGCTGCGCCGCATGCTGCCGCCGCTGGGTAACCAGTGGATCATCAGCATTAAAGACACCTCGCTGTTTATTGTTATCGGCGTGGCCGAACTGACCCGTCAGGGCCAGGAGATCATCGCGGGTAACTTCCGCGCTCTGGAAATCTGGAGTGCGGTCGCCGTTGTCTATCTGATTATCACGCTTGTCCTGAGCTTTGTTCTGCGTCGTCTTGAAAGAAGGATGAAAATCCTGTGATTGAATTTAAAAACGTTTCCAAGCACTTTGGCCCAACCCAGGTGCTGCACAATATCGATTTGAACATCAGGCAGGGCGAAGTGGTGGTGATCATCGGGCCGTCCGGTTCCGGTAAATCCACCCTGCTGCGCTGCATTAACAAGCTTGAGGAGATCACCAGCGGCGATTTGATCGTCGATGGTCTGAAGGTTAACGATCCGAAAGTGGACGAGCGCCTGATCCGCCAGGAAGCGGGCATGGTGTTCCAGCAGTTCTACCTGTTCCCGCACCTCACGGCGCTGGAAAACGTGATGTTTGGTCCTCTGCGCGTGCGCGGGGCCAGCAAAGCGGCAGCGGAAGCGCTGGCAAGAGATCTGCTGGCGAAGGTTGGTCTGGCGGAGCGTGCCCACCACTATCCTTCCGAGCTGTCCGGCGGCCAGCAGCAGCGCGTGGCCATTGCCCGTGCGCTGGCGGTGAAGCCAAAGATGATGCTGTTCGATGAGCCAACGTCGGCACTCGACCCGGAGCTGCGTCACGAAGTGCTGAAAGTTATGCAGGATCTGGCGGAAGAAGGCATGACGATGGTGATCGTTACCCACGAAATCGGCTTTGCCGAAAAGGTGGCGTCCCGTCTGATCTTCATTGATAAGGGCCGTATCGCGGAGGACGGGAATCCGCAGGCGCTGATTGCGAACCCACCAAGCCAGCGCCTCCAGGAGTTCCTGCAACACGTCTCCTGATAGCCACACCCAGAGCCGGGCATGCCCGGCTTTTTTACGCCGGATTGTTCCCAAAAACTCCCCTCCGCTCCCCGCGCTCTATACTTATCATTTTGCACGATATTTTTGTCGGAGGACGCCGTGCCGTGGATCCTGTTGCTACTGTTTAGCCTGTTTAGCGCGCCATCACTTGCTGTAACCCTTCCCGGCGTTACCACCGGAGCCACCGCCACCCAGCAAAATGCGCCGCCAGAGCCAGACGCTGAAAAGAAAAAAGCCGCCTACGGCGCGCTGGCCGACGTGCTTGAGAACGACACGTCCCGACAGGAGCTGATCGATCAGCTGAGGAAAGTGGCCGCCACGCCGCCTCAGGATCCGGTTCCTGCTATTGCGCCGCCGGAAGCCGAAGAAGAAAAAACGGTGCTGGAAAACGTCACCGACATCAGTCGCCGCTACGGGGAAGCCCTGTCGTCGCGTTTTGCCCAGCTCTATCGCAACCTGGTTGGCACCTCACATAAGCCTTTTAATCCTCACACCTTTTCCGCAGCCGCCACCCAGTTTGCTATTCTGGCCGGCGCCGTCTTCATTTTTTACTGGCTGTTGCGCCTGTCTGTCTGGCCGCTTTACCGGAAAATGGGCCAGTGGGGACGCAAAAAGAATCAGCATAAAAGCAGCTGGCTGCATCTTCCGGCAATGATTACCGGGGCGTTTGTCATCGATTTACTGCTGCTGGCCCTGACGCTGTTTGTCGGCCAGATGCTGGCCGACCGACTTAATACCGGAAACAAAACCATCGCGTTTCAGCAGGGACTGTTCCTCAATGCCTTTGCCCTGATTGAGTTCTTTAAAGCCCTCCTGCGGTTGATCTTCTGCCCGCGCGTGCCGGACCTTCGCCCCTTCGCCATTTCGGATCAGAGCGCCAAATACTGGGCGGTGCGGCTCAGCGTGCTGAGCGGGTTGATCGGTTATGGCCTGCTGGTTGCCGTGCCGATTATTTCCAACCAGGTTAACGTGCAGTTCGGGGCGCTGGCGAACGTGCTGATCATGCTGTGCATTACCGTCTGGGCGCTGTACCTCATCTTCCACAATAAAAAAGCGATCACCGACAGCCTGCTGCACCTGGCCGATCGCTCCCTCTCCTTTTTCAGCCTCTTTATTCGCGCCTTTGCGCTGGTGTGGCACTGGCTGGCCAGCGCCTATTTTATTGTGCTCTGTTTCTTCTCCCTGTTCGATCCGGGCAATAGCCTGAAATTTATGATGGGGGCGACGTTCAAAAGCCTGGCGATTATCGGCATTGCGGCCTTTGTCTCTGGCCTGCTCTCCCGCTGGCTGTCGAAAACGATCACCCTGTCGCCGCAGGTTCAGCGTAACTACCCGGAACTGCAAAAGCGGGTAAATGGCTGGATGACGGTATCCCTGAAGGTGGCGCGTATTCTGACGGTCTGCCTGGCAATTATGCTGCTGCTGAACGCGTGGGGTCTGTTTGATTTCTGGAACTGGCTGCATAACGGCGCGGGGGAAAAGACCGTTGATATTCTTATTCGTATCGCGCTGATCTTGTTCTTCTCCGCCGTCGGCTGGACGCTGCTGGCAAGCCTTATCGAAAACCGTCTGGTGTCGGATGTCCACGGCAGGCCGCTGCCGAGCGCCCGCGCCCGCACGCTGCTGACTCTGTGCCGCAACGCGCTGGCGGTGATCATCAGCACCATCACCATCATGATTGTGCTGTCGGAAATCGGCGTGAATATCGCCCCGCTGCTGGCGGGTGCCGGTGCGCTGGGGCTGGCGATCTCCTTTGGTTCGCAGACGCTGGTGAAGGATATTATCACCGGCGTTTTTATCCAGTTCGAGAACGGGATGAACACCGGGGATCTGGTGACCATCGGACCGCTCACCGGCACGGTGGAGAGGATGTCCATTCGCTCCGTCGGCGTACGTCAGGATACCGGCGCGTACCACATTATTCCGTGGTCATCGATCACCACCTTTGCCAACTTTGTGCGCGGCATTGGTTCGGTGGTGGCGAATTATGATGTCGATCGTCATGAGGATGCAGATAAGGCGAAGCAGGCGCTGCGGGATGCGGTGAGCGAACTGATGGAGATGGAGGATATTCGCGGGCTGGTGATTGGTGAACCGTCGTTCGCGGGTATCGTCGGGCTGACGAACACTGCCTTTACCCTGCGCGTGTCGTTCACCACCCAGCCCCTTAAGCAGTGGACGGTGCGCTTCGCCCTCGACAGCATGGTGAAAAAACACTTCGATCTGGCGAACGTGAGAGCGCCGGTGCAGACGTATCAGGTATTGTCGCCGCCCGCTTCGCCGCTGCCTCCGCAGGAGCCGACGCTGTAACCGAGCCGGGTGGCGGCTTCGCCTTACCCGGCCTGCGATGGGGGGCTATTTGCGGCGTTTGTTATCGTCCATAAAGGTCCAGGCGATAAAGCGGCTCTGCTTCTGGCCCTGCGCCATCTCTTTTTTGACTACCTTCACCGCGCCGACGTCGGTCAGCGCGCGGTAAAGCGGCGGCAGGTTATCGCCGCGGGAGACCAGCGTGGTAAACCATTTCACCTGACGACCGAAGCCCTTACTCTCGGCAATCATGCGCAGAATAAATGCCACTTCCCCGCCCTCGCACCATAGCTCCTGCTGCTGGCCGCCAAAGTTCAGCGCGCCGTCTTCAGCCTGGCCCAGGTTACGCCGCTTGCGTTCACTTCCCGCACGTGCGGAGGCGGCGGAGTCGTGGAAGGGCGGGTTGCACAGGGTGGCATCATATTGTTCGTTCTTGTGAATAATGCCGTTGAAAATAGCAGCGGGATCCTTTTGACGACGCAAACGAACGGCCCGGCTTAACCCTGGGTTAGCGTTGATAATGGCCTGTGCGCTGGCAAAGGCCTCGGCGCCGATCTCGCTGCCGGTAAACCGCCACTGGTACTCATGTGCGCCTATCAGGGGGTAGATCAGGTTCGCGCCCGTACCGATATCAAGCACGGTGGCCTGTTTCGGCACCACGCCGCCATTATCATCCGCCAGCAGATCGGCAAGATGATGGACATAATCCGCACGTCCTGGCACCGGTGGGCAGAGAAAGCCATCCGGGATGTCCCAGTGCGTAACGCCATAAAAATGGGCCAGCAGCGCTTTGTTCAGCGTCTTAACCGCCAGCGGATCGGCAAAGTTTACCGACGGTTCACCGGCTGGTGTCTGAACAATAAAATCCTGCAATTCCGGGCAGCTCAGGCACAGGGCTTTCATGTCGTAGCGGCTACGGTGGCGGTTACGCGGGTGCAATCCCGGCTTTTGGGAAGTCATGGCATTCTCCTTTAGACAGCCGCGTAAGATACCCTGTGACGGCGCGGGGGTAAATATCTGTCTGCGCTGCACAAAAAACCGACGAAAATCAGCAACCTGTATGTCTATGATCTGTCAGCAAATTGTCAGAATTTATCGTTCAAAAAATAAGCAGATCATCATCAAATTTTTGCGCTAAATCACGTGCGTCAGGCTTCTAAACTTAAGAGGAATCACCTGTTGTTTCCCTGAGGATGTGATTATGAAAAAGTATCTGACCTTTATTATTGCGGGTGCGCTGGCAGGCGCATCGTTCTCAGCCTGGTCCGTTCAACCTCTGACCGACAGCAACGACACCAGCCAGCTACGTGCGGCCGGGACGGTCTCTGTCAGCCGGGCAAGCAACCTTGATGACCTTCAGGACAAGCTGGCCGAAAAAGCGCGTCAGGAAGGGGCTAAAGGCTTCGTGGTGAACGCCGCCGGTGGCGATAACCATATGTACGGCACCGCGACTATCTATAAATAACGCCCTCTTTTCCCACACTGCATCTGCAAGGCAGATGCAGTTCTCATTTCCTTCCTTCGCCTTGACTGTGCGTTTTTTAACCCCATATTAAGATGAATGGCTTAAACAGATCAGGAGAACATGATGGCTTCCGGCTGGGCGAATGACGACGCCGTTAACGAACAGATCAACAGTACCATTGAAGATGCGGTCGCGCGTGCTCGCGGTGAAATTCCGCGCGGCGAAAGTTTGACGGAATGCGAAGAGTGCGGGGATCCGATTCCTGAAGCACGGCGTAAAGCCATTCCTGGCGTACGGCTATGCATTGCCTGTCAGCAGGAGAAAGATTCAAAAAATGCGGCACATTCAGGATATAATCGTAGAGGATCGAAAGACAGCCAGTTACGTTGACTTTCCTTTACCGAAGTTAACCGCGCCAGCCGTTTACTTTACGCTCACGACTTTTAGCGAAACGCGTAGCAAAACGTGCCCTTCCGATGGCTTCTGTAAAGCGCATCCCCAAGAAATGTCAATTGCGCTTCTGAATTTATTAATAATCAATAAGTTATTTGTCATTCAATTTTTTTGAGTAACCACGTCAATTCTCTTCGATTTTATCTTCCACTAAAAACCGTGATACTTATCACATCGACGGAACATCGTCCCCTTAACAGAATAACCTGCGAGAATTGACCTATGAAAACCATCAAATATGCTGTTGCCGCTGTTGCCCTGTCCGCTCTGTCTTTCGGCGCTTTCGCCGTAGAGCCAGTCTCCTCTACTCAGGCACAGGATCTGAATAAAATCGGGGTGGTGAGTGCTGAAGGCGCGACCACGCTGGACGGTCTGGAAGCCAAACTGGCGGAAAAAGCTGCCGCTGCCGGCGCAAGTGGATACACCATCACCTCCACTAACGGTAATAACAAACTGAGCGGTACTGCGGTTATCTACAAGTAATCGAACGAATTATGCTCCACCCTCACCCTACCCTCTGGTGAGATGCTCCAACCCTCATTGACCCTGTTGTTGTTACCCTTGTTTGCCCGTCCGCCACTGGACGGGCTTTTTTTTGCTTAAAACGACTGCGCCACGCGCTGCAACCCGGCGTCCACGGACGCCACTTCCCCTGCCGCCAGCAGACAGCAGGCCATTTGCAGCTTGATAGACTGCGGAACCGGCACCTTTCCGGCCAGACACTGTACGATCCAGTGCGCGGTGACTTGCGGATCTTTCGACTCAGGCAGGATCACATCGCTGTTCTCTTCCTCACGTTCGAGCACGACCCGCGTCCCGGCAGGCTCAATTAGCATCAGCTGTGGACAACGCTGCGGGTTGGCGTAAACCTCCCCTTCAGTCCCGTGCATCAGCAGCGCTCGCCCGCCGATTTCGGCAAAGAATTGACCGACCCGCGTCACGTACTCCGGATGGGAGACGCTGGAAAGACGCAGCGCGGCGTCTTCGGCAAACGGCGTCGCCAGCTTCGCCAGGGTATGGGCGCTGTTACGTACCCCCATGCGCCAGCGCATGCCCAGCTGCTTTTCCAGCGGCGGGCAGAGCGCGCGCACGGGAATATAGACCGGCTGGTTCCCCTCCAGCTTTGCCTGCGCCTGGCCAGCATGGAGAGTGGGTTCGATGCCTAAAAATTCCAGAATGGTTTCTGTCAGCACGCGCGTCGGATCTTCGCTCACGCCATGCACCACCACCGGGAAACCGAGTTTCTGCAACAGAATAGCCAGCAGCGGCGTGAGGTTTGCCTGCTTACGCGCGCCATTGTAGGTCGGGATCACAATCGGCATCGGCTTCGTGACGGGCGGGGTTAAACGCATCGTCTGCGACTGCATGGCCTCATAAAAACCGCGCATCTCCGCCTCACCTTCCCCTTTGATGCGCAGCGCAATCAGAATGCCGCCCATTTCCAGATCCGGCACGTCGCCATTCAGCATATGCGTGTACAACGCACGGGCCGTTTCCTGATCCAGATCGCGAGCATGGTTTTTCCCACGCCCTACCTCTTTGATAATTTTGCGGTAATCCACGACATTTCTCCTGACAGCATCATCTTGTTAACAATATAGCCCGATGAACACGCACCCGATAGTGTTTTGTGATCATTATCAACCTGCTGTTTTCAGGTAAAAAAATAAACTCAAGCACTATTTGCATTATTTGTGATTGGAACTAAAGATTCGTACCTGCCCTTTTTTTGATTAAATAAACATCGGAAAGTTATTAAGGGTCAACGGTAAAAACGTCCAGGCAACGTTTTTGCCAGTAACACATTGGGATTTACTATGAACAAGGTTGCATTAGGGTTGTTTATCGCCACAACGGTGGGATGTTCTGCATCCGCATTTGCGGCAACCAACGGTGAAGGGCAGATTAATTTCACCGGAGAAATTATCGATTCTGCTTGCCAGGTCGTGAATGGATTAAGTAATCCATTAGATGTTCAGTTAGGAAAAGTATCTAAAACGGTATTTACCGGCGCAGGCTCTACCAGCACACTCACGAAGTTTGATATTAAGTTAACCAATTGTCCGGAAACCGTAACCTCGGCTGCGATTAACTTCGGTGGTACCCCGGATGCGGATAATAATGCCACGCTGGCATTAACGCCCGATACCGATGCGGCTACTGGTGTAGCTATTCAGCTAATGGACGCTTCCGGGCAGCCTGTCACTCTGTATACCCCTTCGAAGCAATATCCTTTAGCCTCCGGAACGGAGGTTAACGACCTGGAGTTCGGTGCGCGTTATATTCAAACTCAGGCGGCAGTTACTGCGGGCCCTGCTAACTCTGTATCGACCTTCACCGTTATTTATAACTGATCTTATCAATCCTGAGATATTAATGCTCTTGCGGGCATTAATATCTCATCTTTTTATTGAGAAATCTTTATGCGCCACGGTTATTTACTGAGCACTCTTTTACTGGTAGCAGCCTCGGCACAGGCGGGTGTCGTGATCAATGGCACCCGTCTGGTCTATCAGGGAGATAAAAAGGAATCATCTCTTGGTCTTTCAAACCCAGATACCACGGATTATCTGGTGCAGTCCTGGGTCGATTCCGGCGGTAAAAACCTGGCCAAAGCCCCGTTCCTGATCACCCCGCCGCTTTTCCGACTGGATGCGAAAGAAGATAACGTACTACGCGTAGTGCGTACGGGAGGAAATTTACCGCAAGACAGGGAATCTCTGTACTGGCTGAATATTAAAGCGATCCCTTCCTCAAAGCAGGTTGAAGGCGTAAATACGCTGCAAATTGCCATTAACACCCGAATTAAATTGCTGTATCGCCCGTCAGCGGTAAAAGGCAAACCAGAAGATATGGCCGATAAACTTGAATGGCATCGCGAAGGGAATGATTTAGTGGTAAATAATCCCACGCCTTTCTATATGAATTTTCAGGCCGTCACCCTGAATGGTCAGAAAATCACGAAAGCCACCTGGGCTGTGCCGAAAACTGAAACGCATTTTGCTTTACCTGGCAATGTCGGAGGCTCGACCGTCGTGTATTCCATTATTACGGATTACGGCAGCATCAGCCAGACATGGTCTAAACCCGTTCATTAGTAATATTGCCCGGTAATAAAATCATCATGTACAGCCATAAAAAGCCGTTCACCTGCCGCTTTTCGTCATTGCTGATGACTTTTTGTTGCCTGGCAATGGCGATCTTTGCGCAGCAGGTTTTGGCTGATGATTATTTTAACCCTGCCCTGCTGGACATTGATAACCCGCAGCAGGAAAAGACCGATCTGTCTGTCTATGAAAAAGGTCCCGGTCAGGCGCCAGGTAAATATCAGGTCGCGGTATTTATCAATAACAATAAAATTGATACCCGTGACGTGACCTTTAACGTAGTTAAAGATCCGCAGGGCACCAGCACGCTTCAGCCTTGTTTTACACTGGACGAATTAAAGAGCCTCGGGATCAAAACGCAAAAATATCCGCAGCTGAGGGCAGAAGGTCAATGCGCCGATCTACACGCCATCCCTTCGGCATCCGCGACCTTTCGCGTGCGCAATCAGCAGCTGCTGCTGAGCATTCCGCAAAAGGCGCTCGGACAGGTGCCACGCGGTTACATCGACCCGAAAGAGTTTGACGAAGGGATCAACGCGGGCCTGCTTAATTACAGCGTCAACGCCAGCCAGAGCCATGCGCGCCAGCAGGGTGAAGAGGATAGCAGCAGCCAGTACGTTAACCTGCGTCCCGGCTTCAACCTCGGGGCATGGCGCGTTCGTAACTACTCCACCTGGAATCGCAGCACCACGGGCCACGAGGAGGAACAGAAATTCACCTCCGTTTATACCTATGCGCAACGCGATATTGTGGCAATGAAAAGTGACGTGACGGTGGGCCAAAGCACCTCACCTTCCGACGTTTTTGACAGCGTCCCCTACACCGGCGTGGAGCTGAAATCCGACAACGACATGCTGCCGGACAGCGAAAAAGGCTATGCCCCTATTATTCGCGGCACCGCCCACAGTAACGCGCTGGTGATGGTCCGCCAGAACGGGTACGTGATTTATCAGAACACGGTCGCGCCGGGCGCATTCGAAATTAACGACCTCTACCCCACCGGCAGCAGCGGCGACCTCCAGGTCACGGTGAAAGAAACTGACGGCAGCGAAAGTCATTTCGTGGTGCCGTTTGCCTCCGTGCCGGTATTGCAGCGTGAAAAAAACCTGCGCTACAGCGTAACCGCCGGGCGTTATCGCTCTTATGACAAAGACGTTGAAAAGACCCCGTTTGCCCAGGGAAGCGCCATCTACGGTTTACCTCACGGCTTCACGGCCTACGGCGGCGTGCAGCAGAGCAGCCACTATCAGTCCCAGGCGCTCGGCGCCGGGAAAAACATGGGCGATCTCGGGGCGTTCTCCATTGACGTGACCCGCGCCAGAGCCCTGCTGAAAAAACAGCAGACCAGCAAGGGCCAGTCGTGGCGCGTACGCTACAGCAAAGATTTCGCCGGTTCAGGCACCAACTTTTCGCTTGCGGGCTATCGCTATAACAGCAAGGGGTTTTATACCCTGGACGACACTATGGAGTCGTATACCCGCGCCGACGACTGGTCTGCTCCCCAGCAGCGCCGCGCCCGTACAGAAGCCACCATTGACCAGACGCTGCCAGAAGGTTGGGGGTCGGTGACGCTGAGCATGGTGAAGGAAACTTACTGGAGCCAGAGCCAGAACATGACCTCCTTGAGCGTCAGCTACAACAACAGCTGGCACGGCGTGAGCTACAGCCTCAGCTACAGCATGAACAAAAACACCCACGACAGCGATGAAGACGGTAATGAGGTAACAAACGACAACCAGTTCTCGCTGAGCGTTTCGGTTCCGCTGGATCGCTGGATGCATAACACCTGGGCCACGTACAACCTGAACAACACCAAAGATGGCACCACGCAGAACATCGGTCTTAACGGTACGGCCCTGAAAGAAGACAACCTGAACTGGAATATCCAGGAAGGGCTCAGCAGCACCGGCAGCGGTAACTCCACCAGCATCAACGCCGATTACAAAGCGACCTACGGCGAAGTGAGCGCAGGCGTCAGTCAGGATAAGTATCAGCAGACCCTGAACGTCGGTTTGCAGGGCGGCGTGGTGGCCCACGCTAACGGGGTAACCCTGAGCCAGCCGCTCGGTGAAACCATCGCGCTGGTGAAAGCGCCAGGTACGCACGGCACCCATATCACCAACCAGACAGGCGTGGAGACTGACTTCCGCGGCTATACCGTCGTGCCGTTCGTGACCGCGTATCGCCATAACACCATCGCACTGGATACCGAAACGCTGCCGGAGGATGCCGACGTCACCCACGCGGCGCAGATCGTGACGCCAACCCGCGGGGCCGTGGTGCGCGCCAGCTTTACTACCCGCGTGGGTAATCGCGTCCTGATGACGCTTACACAAAATGGTAAACCGCTGCCCTTCGGCGCAACGGTCACCACCGGGGATAAGGACAGCGAATTTATTGTCGGAAATGACGGCCAGACTTACCTCTCGGGTCTTCCACAGCAAGGGCATCTCAACGTTTCCTGGGGAAAGGAGGCGAGCGAGCACTGCGTCGCTGACTATGCGCTAACGGATGAGAAAGAGAAAACCAGCATCATTAACGCTGCCGCGCAGTGTCATTGATTACCGTTCAGGCTAACGATTATGCAAATGATTAAACAGTGCTTTTTCTTACTGGTTCTGGGAACCGCCGCGTTATTTATGCCGCATGCGAAGGCGACCTGCACCACGCCGGATCTGCCCAAAATGATTAACGTGGCCTCCATCTCTGTCCCCACGACGCTGGCCGTTGGCGCAACTATCCCGGGTACAGAGCAAAGCGTTCATGTTGCCGGGCACTGCGATCAGAGTATCGACAGCGGTCTGGAAATTGTTTCCTGCTACTACGGCACCGGCGCGGAAATTCCTGGGCTCAGGGGCGTTTATGATTCCGGCGTACCGGGAATTGGGGTCGCACTAATGAACGATCAGGGTCAGCGAATCAGCGGAGCCGGCGGAGTACAGTGCGATTCACGCGGAACGCCTGTTGCCTATGTTTCTACTGATGGCACACAGTCGTTCAACTTTGACGTCACGCTTGAACTGGTCAAAACAAGCGACGCCGTGACCTCCGGCACGCTGGTGCAGTCTCAGACCGAATTCGGCATTGGCGTTTTTGGCCATGAAGGGATCGGCAGCCCTAATCATATTGCGTATGCAGGTAACGTCATTTTGCATCAGGTCACCTGCTCTGTTTCGCCAAAAAATCTCACCGTTAATTTGGGCGATTTTCCCGTCAGTGATTTTATGAGCGTGGGGTTTTTATCCAGCCCCGCTCAGACGTTTAATATCACCGTTAACTGTGACACAACCGTTCAGCCTGAGCTAAAAATCACCAGTGCTAACGGGTACGAAACGGCATTTGAGGGAGTGATCAAACTGACGAAGCAGACGGGCATGGCAAGGGGCGTCGGGGTAAGAATGCTGTTTGATGACCATATCGCGACCTTTGACTCCTACGTCAACACCCAAAGCCAGGCCGTTGCCAATGAAACGCTGGATATCCCCTTTCAGGTTCGCTACGAGCAGACCAGCGATGTGGTGACGCCCGGCCCCGCCAACACCGTAGCAACCATCACTCTCGCCTATAAGTGACAAACATGAAAAAGACAATCGCGTTTCTGGCGGTGGGCTTACTGGCCCAGGCTCACGCAGACGACATTCAGATCCAGATGACGGGAAATATTTACGCCAATACCTGCGTCATTGACAGCGCCAGCCGCAACCTGACGGTGGACTTAGGCCAGGCGGTGTCGGGCAGTTTTAGAGACGTGGGGGATACCGGCGAGTGGAAAGACTTTTCCCTGTCAGTATCGCACTGCCCAGCCACGCTGGCGCTTGCCACGGCCTTTTTCTATGGCCAGGCAGACAGCGTGCATCCGACCAAATTTGCCAATATCGGTAGCGCAAAGGGACTGGCGCTGGAGCTGGCAGACCGACAGGACAAAATACTGATTGCCCCGCAGGCCGCCTTTAACGCCGCCATCAATCCGAGCGACCACACGGCAACCTTTCCTCTGTCCGCACGCTACTACGCCACCTCAATGCCCGTCACTGCCGGGACGTTCAGCAGCGTGATTCAGGTGACATTCACTTACCAGTAGGACCGCGCCTCTTTGCACGGATGCTTTTTGTACGCCCGGCAGAGGGTTTTGCCGGGCGTTTTTTTACCTCCGGCACTTCTGGCTGCTCAATCGGGAAGATCGGCAGCGCATTCAGCAGCCGCTGGCCATAGTTTTTGGTGAGCAGACGTTTGTCATAAATCACCACCTCGCCCCAGCATCCGTGGCTACGGATCAGGCGCCCGACCTGCTGGATCAGGTTAAACGACGCCGCAGGCAGGCTTTGCACTTCAAACGGATAACGGTTAAGGCTTTTCAGCCATTCGCCTTCGGTGATCACCACCGGGCTGTCGATGGGCGGGAAGGCAATTTTATGGATATGCACCTGCGTCAGGTAGTCGCCTTTTAAATCCAGCCCTTCCGCAAAGGACTGTAGCCCCACCAGCACGCTACGCTCGCCGTTATCAATGCGTTTACGGTGCGTTTCCACCAGCCGATAGCGCGGCTGATCGCCCTGCACCAGCAGGAGTAAGCGCAGATCGGTGACGTGCTCCAGGAAGCGTTGCATCGCGCGGCCGCTGGCAAACAGCACCAGCATACCGGGGTATTTTTTACTCTCAACCTGCTCGCGGAAGTAGGCCGCCATTTCCGCAATATGCTGCTCTTCGTTATCGATAAGCGGCTCATAGTTCATGCGCGGGATCACCAGCTTGCCCTGCTCACAGTGGTTGAACGGCGAGTCCAGGGCCACAAAACGGTCCCCCGCTTTCTCTTTCAGGCCGCTCATTTCCTGCAACCTTGAGAAGCTGTTCAGTGAACGCAGGGTTGCCGACGTCACTACCACGTGCGGCACGCTGCGCCAGATCAGCTTTTCCAGCTGATCGGCCACGCGGATGCCCACGCAGTGGAAGAACAGATGTACCTGTCCGTCTCGCACTTCGCGGGTGGCCCACTTTGTCACTGGCGCCCCGGACGCCTGCGCCATCGAGGCCAGCCGCCAGAGTTTGCTCTGCGCCTCAAACATGCCCAGCGCGCGGTTCATTTGCAGCAGAATGCGGTGCAAGCGCACCACGTCATGGGTACCGGTTTTCTCGCTGAGATCGTTTAAGAACATCTCCGCCAGCCCGCGCAGCTTTTCAAGGTGCTTCGCCAGCTGCTGGCAAATCTCCATCACTTCCTGTGGCAACTCCCCCATCGCAAAGCGGTGTTCCGCTTCCTGGGTGGCGGGAAGATACAGGTCAAGGATGTTATTCAGCGAGGCGATGAGGCCGTACACCTCTTCACAGTGCTCGCTCAACCGCTCCGGGACCGCCAGCGGCGGCGTGGTTTTCGGGCGGAACTGCTCCATGCAGGTTGCCACCAGCTTGCAGAACAGATCGAGTTGCAGGCGAAACCACGGGGCGGTAATTTCCGCACTCATCTCCAGCGCATCCCGCGCCACGTCGGGCAGATGATGACCTTCATCCAGCACCAGCAGCAGGTTTTTGGGCTCCGGCAGGACCGCTTCACTCTCCAGGGCAGCCATCACCAGCGCATGGTTGGCGACAACCACCTCCGCTTCCTGAATCTCACGCCGGGCGACAAAGAACGGGCACTCGCGATAGTAATGACAGTTGCGATTCAGGCAGCTCGCTTTATCGGTGCTGAGCCTGCGCCACAGGTCGTCGCCGATCGCCTGGCTGGTGTGATCCCGCAGGCCGTCCCACCTGTAGCCGTCGAGATCGGCCTTTAGCTTTGCGCACTGCTCCTGCTCCGCCTTGTTGTTTGGCGTCAGCTCGTCATCAAGAAACGCGAGCAGATCCTGCTGGGAGGGTTCACTGCTGGCCAGCGCCGCCAGATTGCGCGGGCAGACGTAACGCCCGCGACCAAAGGCGGCGGTGAAGCGTAAATCCGGGATAATTTTGCGCAGCAGCGGCAAATCTTTGCTGAAGATCTGATCCTGCAAGGCCACGTTAGCGGTACTGACCACCAGCGTTTTGTCTTCTTCCCGCGCGATGGCAATGCCGGGAATGAGATACGACAGGGTTTTCCCGACGCCGGTCGGGGCTTCAATCGCCAGATGTCGTCCGTCGTCCCCGGCGAGCGTTTTTGCCACGTCGGCAATCATCTGCCGCTGCGGGGCTCGGGGGATAAAGTCGGGGATCTGCTGTTGTAGCGCCTTATACCATGCGCCAATTTGCGCCTTGAGCGCAGCGGTTAAAGCCATCGGAAAACCTGAAATACTGTATAAACAGCCACTATTGTGGCACTTTCTCTCCGCTGCCGCAAAAAGAAAAGCCCGGCTTTACGACCGGGCTTCCAGATTACTGCGGGTTAGCAGGTTTACGCGGGCGGCGTCGGCGCTGCCCCTCGCCTGCCGGTTTCCCTTCGCCGCTACGCCACGGGTTTTCACCGGCTGGTTTGCTGTCGTTATTACGACGCGGCGGTTTGCCCGAAGATTTCGGCGCGCCACCTTCGGCACGACGCGGCTGCTGACCGCGACCGCCGCCGCCCTGACCGCGACCGCCGCCCTGACGACCGTTCTGAATTGGCTCGGCTTTGATCGACGGATCCACTTCATAACCCGGGGTCTCAATGCGCGGGATCTCTTTCTTCAGCAGGCGTTCGATGTCGCGCAGCAGCTTGTGTTCATCCACGCAGACCAGAGAGAGCGCTTCCCCGGTTGCCGCCGCACGGCCGGTACGGCCGATACGGTGCACGTAGTCTTCCGGCACGTTTGGCAGCTCGTAGTTCACCACGTGCGGCAGCTCTTCAATGTCCAGGCCACGGGCGGCGATGTCGGTTGCCACCAGCACACGTATGTCGCCGGATTTAAAATCAGCCAGCGCGCGGGTACGCGCACCCTGACTCTTGTTGCCGTGGATCGCCGCGCTGCGAATACCGTCTTTATTGAGCTGTTCCGCCAGGTGGTTAGCGCCGTGCTTGGTGCGGGTAAAGACCAGTACCTGCTGCCAGTTGCCCTGGCCGATCATCTGGGAGAGCAGTTCCCGCTTGCGCTTCTTATCCACAAAGTGCACGTGCTGCGTCACCTGCTCGGAGGCGGTATTGCGGCGCGCGACTTCCACTTCCAGCGGGTTATGCAGCAGCTTTTCCGCCAGTGCCTTGATCTCGTCGGAGAAGGTTGCCGAGAAGAGCAGGTTCTGACGACGCGTCGGCAGCTTCGCCAGCACGCGGCGAATGTCGTGGATGAAGCCCATATCCAGCATACGGTCGGCTTCGTCCAGCACCAGAATTTCGATGTTATCGAGCTTCACCGCGTTCTGGTGTTCCAGATCCAGCAGACGCCCCGGCGTTGCCACCAGCACGTCCACGCCGCCGCGCAGCTTCATCATCTGCGGGTTAATGCTTACCCCGCCGAAAACCACCAGCGAACGAATGTTGAGATAGCGGCTGTACTCACGCACGTTCTCGCCAATCTGGGCCGCCAGCTCACGGGTTGGGGTAAGGATCAGCGCACGCACCGGACGACGGCCTTTGGCGTGCGGCTGGTTTTTTACCAGCAGCTCTAACAGCGGCAGGGTAAAGCCCGCGGTCTTACCGGTACCGGTCTGCGCGCTTGCCATCAGGTCACGGCCCTGCAAAACAGCCGGAATAGCCTGCTGCTGGATAGGGGTTGGCTCAACGTAGCCCTGCTCTGCGATGGCGCGCAGAATTTCCGGGTTCAGACCAAGGGAATCAAAAGACATAAAAACTCCGAACCGCCCCGACCATCACAGGTGTAGTTTTCAGGGAGATATAACGAATAGAAGGACAAAAACCACAATGTCGCGAAGGTGCGGAGTGTAGCAGCTTTTGTGACGTGGCGCATAAAATATCCCCGGGGATGACTCGACGCATGGGCGAATCAGGCATAATCTTAATCAATCGATTGATTAATTTTTAATGCCGCCATGAATACAACCCCAACGACAACCAAAGGTGAACAGGCGAAAAGTCAGCTTATCGCCGCCGCGCTGGCGCAGTTTGGCGAGTATGGCCTGCATGCCACCACGCGGGATATTGCCGCTCAGGCGGGACAGAATATTGCGGCCATCACCTACTATTTTGGCTCAAAAGAGGATTTATACCTCGCCTGCGCCCAGTGGATCGCGGATTTTATCGGCACCAGCTTTCGTCCTCACGTTGAAGAGGCCACCGCGCTGTTCAGCCAGCCAGAGCCGGACCGGACTGCCATCCGCCAGCTGATCCTTAACGCCTGTCACAACATGATCCGCCTGCTGACGCACGACGATACGCTGAACCTCAGCAAGTTTATCTCCCGCGAGCAGCTCTCCCCCACAGCCGCTTATCAACTGGTACACGATCAGGTGATTGCCCCGATGCACAGCCATCTGACCCGGCTGATCGCCGCCTATACCGGACGGGACGCCAGCGATACCGACACCATTTTGCATACCCACGCCCTGCTGGGCGAAGTGCTCGCCTTCCGTCTGGGGCGTGAGACCATCCTGTTACGTACGGGCTGGACACAATTCGATGAGGATAAAGCCGCGCAAATTAGCCAGGTCATTACCTGTCACGTTGATCTGATCCTGCAAGGCTTAACGCAAAGGAGCCAGAAGTCATGAAAAAACCTGTCGCCATCATTCTGGTGGTTGTTGTCTTGCTTGCCGCGGGAACAGGCGGCTGGCTGTGGTATCAGAGCCAGCAGGATCGTGGCCTGACGCTGTACGGCAACGTGGATATTCGCACCGTGAACATGAGCTTCCGCGTCGGCGGACGGCTGTCCTCGCTGAACGTTGACGAAGGCGATGCCATCAAAGCCGGGCAGACGCTGGGAATGCTGGACAAAGCCCCGTTTGAGAACGCGCTGATGCAGGCAAAAGCAGGCGTCTCCGTCGCACAGGCGCAGTACGACCTGATGCTGGCGGGCTACCGTGACGAAGAGATCTCCCAGGCGGCCGCTGCCGTTAAGCAGGCAAAAGCCGCCTATGACTATGCACAGAATTTCTATAACCGTCAGCAAGGCTTATGGAAAAGCCGCACTATATCCGCCAACGACCTGGAAAACGCGCGCTCATCCCGCGACCAGGCACAGGCGACGCTGAAATCTGCCCAGGATAAGCTAAGCCAGTACCGCACCGGTAACCGTGCGCAGGACATTGCCCAGGCGAAGGCCAGCCTTGAGCAGGCGCAGGCGCAGTTAGCCCAGGCGGAGCTGGATCTGCACGACACCACGTTAATCGCCCCGTCTGATGGCACGCTGATGACCCGCGCCGTGGAGCCGGGCAGCATGCTCAGCGCGGGCAGCACCGTGTTAACGCTCTCCTTAACCCGTCCGGTGTGGGTGCGCGCTTACATTGATGAGCCAAATCTTGGCCAGATGCAGCCGGGCCGCGAACTGCTGCTCTATACCGACGGTCGCCCGGACAAGCCGTATCACGGCAAAGTGGGCTTCGTCTCCCCTACCGCCGAGTTCACGCCAAAAACCGTTGAAACCCCGGACCTGCGTACCGACCTGGTGTACCGCCTGCGCATCATCGTCACCGATGCGGACGACGCGCTGCGTCAGGGCATGCCTGTTACCGTGACCTTAAACGACGGGGAACGACATGAATGATGCGGTTATCCAGCTCAACAATCTGGTCAAACGCTTCCCGGGAATGGCCAAACCGGCAGTCGCACCGCTGAATTGTACGATTCAGAAAGGCTATGTGACCGGGCTGGTGGGGCCGGACGGCGCGGGTAAAACCACGCTGATGCGGATGCTGGCGGGATTGCTGAAGCCGGATGAAGGCAGTGCCAGCGTGCTTGGCCTCGATCCGATCAAAGACGACGCGGCGCTCCACGGCATGCTCGGCTATATGCCGCAGAAGTTTGGTCTGTACGAAGATCTGACGGTAATGGAAAACCTCAACCTGTATGCCGATCTGCGCAGCGTTACCGGCGAAACCCGGCAGAAAACCTTCCAGCGTCTGCTGGCGTTTACCTCCCTCGGCCCGTTCACCGACCGGCTGGCGGGCAAACTTTCCGGCGGGATGAAGCAGAAGCTGGGGCTGGCCTGCACGCTGGTGGGCGAACCGAAGGTGCTATTGCTGGATGAACCCGGCGTGGGCGTGGACCCGATTTCCCGCCGCGAGCTGTGGCAGATGGTGCACGAGCTGGCGGGTGACGGCATGCTGATCCTCTGGAGTACCTCTTACCTTGATGAAGCAGAGCAGTGCCGCGACGTGCTGCTGATGAATGAAGGCGAACTGCTCTATCAGGGCGAACCCACCGAGCTGACGCAAACCATGGCCGGGCGCAGTTTTCTGCTGCACAGCGCGCAGGAGTCCAACCGCAAGCTGCTGCAACGGGTACTGAAGCTGCCGCAGGTGAGCGACGGGATGATTCAGGGCCGTTCGGTGCGCGTGATCCTCAAAAAAGAGACTACCGCCGACGATATCCGCCGTGCGCAGGGTATGCCAGAGATCGACATGACAGAGACCGCGCCGCGCTTTGAAGATGCGTTTATCGATCTGCTGGGCGGGGCGGGAACCTCAGAATCACCGCTTGGCGCCATCCTGCACACGGTGGAAGGCACGCCGGGCGAAACGGTCATTGAAGCGAAATCGCTCACCAAAAAATTCGGCGATTTCGCCGCCACCGATAACGTCAATTTTGCCGTGAAGCGCGGCGAGATATTTGGCCTGCTCGGGCCGAACGGCGCGGGGAAATCCACCACCTTTAAAATGATGTGCGGCCTGCTGGTACCAACCTCCGGCAAAGCGCTGGTGCTGGATATGGATCTGAAAGTCAGCTCCGGCAAGGCGCGCCAGCATCTCGGGTATATGGCGCAGAAGTTTTCGCTGTATGGCAACCTGACGGTCGAGCAGAATCTGCGCTTTTTCTCCGGCGTGTACGGCCTGCGCGGGCGGGCGCAGAACGAAAAAATCCGCCGCATGAGCGACGCCTTCGCGTTAACCAACATTGCGTCCCACGCCACCGACGAGCTGCCGCTCGGCTTTAAGCAGCGGCTGGCGCTGGCCTGCTCACTGATGCACGAGCCGGATATCCTGTTTCTTGATGAACCGACTTCAGGCGTGGACCCCCTCACCCGCCGAGAATTCTGGTTGCATATCAATAGCATGGTGGAAAAAGGCGTGACCGTGATGGTCACCACCCACTTTATGGACGAGGCAGAGTATTGCGACCGCATCGGGCTGGTCTATCGCGGCAAGCTGATTGCCCACGGCACGCCGGATGACCTGAAAGCGCAGGCCGCCGACGACGCGCAGCCAGACCCGACCATGGAGCAGGCGTTTATCACCCTCATCCAAGACTGGGATAAGGAGAATACTCATGCGCAGTAACACCCTTTCCTGGCGCCGGGTGCGCGCCCTGTGCGTCAAAGAGACGCGGCAGATTGTGCGTGACCCCAGCAGCTGGCTGATTGCGGTGGTGATCCCCCTGCTGCTGCTGTTTATTTTCGGCTACGGGATTAACCTCGACTCCAGCAAGCTGCGGGTCGGGATTTTGCTGGAGCAGCAGAGCGAAGAGGCGCTGGACTTCACCCACGCCATGACCGGCTCGCCCTACATCGATGCCACCATCAGCGACAACCGGCAGGAACTGATCCAGAAAATGCAGGCCGGAAAAATTCGCGGTCTGATCGTCATTCCGGTCGATTTTGCCGCCAATATGGCACGCCCGGGCGCCGATGCGCCAATTCAGGTGATCACCGACGGCAGCGAGCCGAACACCGCCAACTTCGTGCAGGGCTACGCGGAGGGTATCTGGCAGCTCTGGCAGATGCAGCGCGCCGAAGACCGGGGGGAGGAGTTTGAACCGCTGATTGACGTGCAGACGCGCTACTGGTTTAACCCCGCCGCCATTAGCCAGCATTTTATTATTCCGGGGGCGGTCACCATCATCATGACGGTGATTGGCGCGATCCTCACCTCGCTGGTGATCGCCCGCGAATGGGAGCGCGGCACCATGGAGGCGCTGCTCTCGACCGAAGTGACGCGCGTCGAGCTGCTGCTCTGCAAGCTGATTCCCTACTACTTCCTCGGCATGCTGGCGATGCTGCTCTGTATGCTGGTCTCGGTATTTATTCTTGGCGTGCCGTACCGCGGCTCGCTGGTGCTGCTGTTCTTTATTACCAGCCTGTTTTTGCTCAGCACGCTGGGGATGGGGCTACTCATCTCCACCATCACCCGCAACCAGTTTAACGCCGCGCAGGTGGCGCTTAATGCCGCCTTCCTGCCGTCGATTATGCTCTCCGGCTTTATCTTCCAGATAGACAGTATGCCGGCGGTGATCCGCGCCGTGACGTACATCATTCCGGCGCGCTACTTTGTGAGCACCCTGCAAAGCCTGTTCCTGGCGGGAAATATTCCGGTGGTGCTGATTATCAACACCCTGTTTTTGCTGGCGTCGGCGGTGATGTTTATCGGGCTGACGTGGATGAAAACGAAAAGAAGATTAGATTAGCCATCGGATTTTGTAGGTCGGGTAAGCGCAAGCGCCACCCGACAGGAGGACGACGCGATGTTTCACCGTTTATGGACATTGATCCGCAAAGAGCTGCAATCCTTGCTGCGCGAGCCGCAGACCCGCGCCATTCTGGTGCTGCCGGTGCTGCTTCAGGTTGTACTGTTTCCGTTTGCCGCCACGCTGGAGGTCACCAACGCCACCATCGCCATTTACAACGAAGACAACGGCAAGCATTCCGTCGAGTTGACGCAGCGTTTCGCCCGCGCCAAAGCCTTTACCCATGTCCTGCTTCTGGAAAGCCCGCAGGCGATCCAGCCCACCATCGACACGCAGAAAGCATTATTGCTGGTGCGCTTCCCGGCGGACTTCTCCCGCAACCTGGACACATTCCAGACCGCGCCGATGCAGCTGATCCTCGACGGACGTAACTCCAACAGCGCCCAGATTGCGGCGAACTATTTGCAACAGGTGGTGAAGGATTACCAGCAGGAGCTGATGGCAGGCAAACCCAAACCCAACAACAGCGAGCTGGTGGTGCGCAACTGGTACAACCCGAACCTGGACTATAAATGGTTTGTGGTGCCGTCATTAATCGCCATGATCACCACCATTGGCGTGATGATTGTCACCTCGCTGTCCGTGGCGCGCGAACGTGAGCAAGGTACGCTGGATCAGCTGCTGGTCTCACCGCTCGCCACCTGGCAGATATTTGTCGGCAAGGCGGTGCCGGCACTGATTGTCGCGACGTTCCAGGCCACCATCGTGCTGGGAGTGGGAATATGGGCGTACCAGATCCCGTTTGCCGGATCGCTGGCGCTGTTTTACTTCACGATGGTAATTTACGGCCTGTCGCTGGTGGGGTTTGGGCTGCTGATTTCCGCGCTCTGCTCAACGCAGCAGCAGGCGTTTATCGGGGTGTTTGTCTTTATGATGCCGGCGATCTTGCTTTCAGGGTACGTTTCGCCAGTGGAGAACATGCCGGTGTGGTTACAGGATTTGACGTGGATAAACCCGATTCGTCACTTCACGGATATCACCAAGCAAATCTATCTGAAGGATGCGAGTCTGGATATTGTATGGGGAAGTTTGTGGCCGCTACTGGTCATCGCGGCCACAACGGGCTCAGTGGCCTATGCGATGTTTAGACGAAACATCGCGTAGTTTTTTCTCTTTGGTGAGCAATGACACCACCGCAGGCCCTGCGAGGATAGCCAGACCCGCCAGGGCCAGCAGCAGGTTGTTTTGCAGCACGCGTGACAACAGCCACAGGACGATCATTGCCGCACCAAAATACCAGGTGGTGGTGAGCTCTTCGAGCACATCACCCACTTCACGCCAGCGCGCGTCGTGGTGACGCTGTAAAAACAGCATCGACAGCACGGTCACGCCGTAAACCACGCATAACCCTAAGCCGACACGCACCAGCGTGCCGCTCATCCAGCCCATCACCAGTACGGCCACGACCAGTAAATGCAACATTATCTGCCAGCAACTCAAACCGGTTGCGACACGAACGCGTTGTTGCCACTTCATGGCTTCTCTCCTGAAGGATTTTTCTCTGCTAATTCAGACTACCGCACTTTACGGAAAATTCCGTAACGCCGCATCTTTTTGTGACGCCTACTACACTTTATTTTCATCGGGATAGTCACCCAGGAAGGTGTTTATGAGCAAAAAAACGCAGCATTTCTCGCTTAAGGTGCTGACGATAAACATTCATAAGGGCTTCACAGCATTTAACCGCCGCTTCATTTTACCGGAGCTGCGCGACGCGGTGCGCACCGTCAGCGCCGATATTGTCTGCCTCCAGGAGGTCATGGGCGCGCACGAAGTGCACCCTATGCATTTCGAAAACTGGCCCGACACGCCCCACTACGAGTTTCTGGCGGATACCATGTGGAGCGATTACGCCTACGGGCGCAATGCGGTCTACCCGGAGGGGCATCACGGTAACGCGGTGCTGTCGCGTTTTCCTATCGAGCATTATGAGAACCGCGACGTCTCCGTTGGCGAGAGCGAAAAACGCGGGCTGTTATACTGTCGTATCACCCCCCCGGCGCTCGATTTTCCCATTCATGTGGGCTGTGTTCATCTTGGCCTGCGTGAAGCCCACCGTCAGGCCCAGCTACAGATGCTGGCAGACTGGACCAATGCGCTGCCGGAGGGCGAGCCCGTCGTGGTGGCCGGTGATTTCAACGACTGGCGACAGCGGGCCAACCATCCGCTGAAGGTGAAGGCGGGGCTGGAGGAGATCTTTACCCGCTCACGCGGTCGTCCCGCGCGGACGTTTCCGGTGCGCTTCCCCCTACTGCGCCTTGACCGCATTTACGTAAAAAATGCCCACGCCAGCAGCCCGACTGCGCTGGCTTTACTCAACTGGCGACATCTCTCCGACCATGCCCCACTCAGCGCGGAGATTCACTTATGAAATGCACATGGCAGGAAGGTAACCGTATTACGCTGCTGGAAAATGGCGATAACTTTTATCCGGCGGTTTTTGAGGCGATTAGCCACGCACAGCAGAAAGTCTTTCTCGAAACGTTTATCTGGTTTGAAGACGATGTGGGCAGGCAGTTGCACAGCGCACTGCTGCATGCCGCCCGTCGCGGTGTAAAAATCGAGGTTCTGCTCGACGGATATGGTTCGCCGGATCTCAGCGACGAATTTGTTAACGAGCTCACCGCCGCAGGTGTGGTGTTCCGCTATTACGATCCCGGCCCGCGTCTGTTCGGCATGCGCACCAACCTGTTCCGCCGAATGCACCGCAAAATTGTGGTGGTGGATGAAACGGTGGCCTTCGTTGGCGGCATTAACTACTCCGCCGAGCATATGTCGGATTACGGTCCCGAAGCTAAACAGGACTACGCGATCCGTATCGAAGGACCGGTGGTTCAGGACATCCAGCTGTTCGTGCTGGAAAACTTACCCGGCAAAGAGGCCGCTCGCCGCTGGTGGCGACGCCGTCATCGCCCGGAAGAGAACCGCAAGCCCGGCGAGGCGCAGGCGCTGTTCGTCTGGCGGGATAACGAGGAGCACCGGGACGATATCGAGCGTCATTACCTGAAGATGCTGGCGAATGCGAAGCGTGAGGTGATTATCGCCAACGCCTATTTCTTCCCCGGTTACCGGATTTTGCACGCCATGCGCAACGCGGCCCGACGCGGCGTGAGCGTGAAGCTTATCGTGCAGGGTGAGCCCGATATGCCGATTGTGAAGGTCGGCGCGCGTCTGCTCTATCGCTATCTGGTCAAAAGCGGCGTGCAGATCTATGAATATCGCCGCCGCCCGCTGCACGGCAAAGTCGCCGTGATGGATGACCACTGGGCGACCGTTGGCTCCAGCAACCTCGATCCGCTGAGCTTATCGCTCAATCTGGAAGCGAACCTGATCATCCACGATCGCCAGTTTAATCAGACCCTGCGCGATAACCTTCAGGGTCTTATCAATAAAGACTGCGTGCGTGTGGATGAGTCCATGGTGCCGAAACGGAGCTGGTGGAACGTGGGCATCGGCGTGGTGGTGTTCCACTTCCTGCGCCACTTCCCGGCCATGGTGGGCTGGCTGCCCGCGCATACGCCGAAACTGGCGCTGGTGGATCCGCCTGTGCAACCCGAAATGGAAACCCAGGACCGCGTAGAGGCGGAAGATGGAGGGAAAACCTGATGTCGAAATCTCATCCTCGCTGGCGGCTGGCGAAAAAAATCCTGACCTGGCTGTTCTTCATTGCCGTCGCGGTCCTGCTGGTGGTGTATGCCCAAAAGGTGGACTGGGAAGAGGTGTGGAAAGTTATTCGCAACTACAACCGGACAGTCCTGCTGGGGGCCGTTGGGCTGGTGATTGTGAGCTACCTGATGTACGGCTGCTATGACCTGCTGGGACGTGCCTACTGCGGGCATAAGCTTGCCAAACGGCAGGTTATGCTGGTGTCATTCATCTGCTATGCCTTTAACCTGACGCTGAGCACCTGGGTGGGCGGGATTGGTATGCGCTATCGCCTGTACTCCCGCCTTGGCTTACCGGGCGGCACCATCACGCGTATTTTCTCCTTAAGCATCACCACCAACTGGCTGGGGTATATCCTGCTGGGCGGGGTGATTTTCACCATCGGCGTGGTGCAGCTGCCTGCGCACTGGTACATCGATGAGGCTACCCTGCGCATCCTGGGCATCGTACTGCTGCTGATCATCGCCGCCTACCTGTGGGCCTGCGCCTTTGCCAAACGTCGTCACATGACCATTAAAGGCCAGAAGCTGGTGCTGCCGTCATGGAAGTTTGCCGTCCTGCAAATGGTGGTTTCCAGCGCTAACTGGATGGCGATGGGGGCCATTATCTGGCTGTTGATTGGCGAAGATGTGAACTACTTCTTCGTGCTGGGCGTGCTGCTGGTAAGCAGTATTGCCGGGGTGATTGTGCATATTCCGGCGGGTATTGGCGTACTGGAGGCGGTGTTTATCGCGCTGCTTGCGGGGGAGCATGTGTCTCACGGGACGATTATCGCCGCCCTGCTCGCGTACCGCATGATCTACTACTTCCTGCCGCTGGCGCTGGCAACGGTCTGTTATCTGGTGCTGGAGAGTCGGGCGAAGAAGCTGCGCGCGAAGAACGAGAGGATGTTGGCGAAGTGAGTTGTGTCGGGTAGCGCTGCGGTCTGATGCCCTCACCCCGGCCCTCTCCCACGGGGAGAGGGAGAAAAGCCCGCACCGTGCAATCCCCTCTCCCTGAGGGAGAGGGTTAGGGTGAGGGGGAAATAACTAGCGACGGTTGCCGAAGATACGCAGCAGCATCAGGAACAGGTTGATGAAGTCCAGATAAAGCGTCAGCGCGCCCAGAATCGAGTATTTGCGCAGATTTGAACTGTCGCGAACATCAATTTGTTCACCGATGTTTTTCAGCTTCTGGGTATCGTAAGCGGTTAAGCCCACGAAGATCACCACCCCGATATAGGTCACCGCCCACATCAGCGCGTCACTCTTCAGCCACAGGTTCACCAGCGACGCCAGCACAATCCCAATCAGCCCCATAAACAGCATGTTGCCGAAGCCGCTCAGGTCACGTTTGGTGGTGTAACCGTACAGGCTCATCACACCGAACATCCCGCCGGTCACCACAAACGTGCTGGCGATGGAAGAGTAGGTGTAAACGATGAAAATACTGGAAAGCGTCAGCCCGGTCAGCGCCGAATAGAGCATAAACAGCGTGGTCGCCATACCCGCGCTGAGCTTGTGCACCAGCCCGGAGAGCACGAACACCAGCGCCAGTTGCGCAATAATCAGCCCAAAGAAGGTGATTTTGCTTGAGAAGATAAACATCATCAGTTCAGGCGTATTTGCCGCATACCACGCGATAAACGCGGTAAGCAGCAGGCCAACCGTCATCCAGCCATACACCTGAGCCATGTAGGTTTGCAGCCCGCTACGGGTCTGCTGAACTATCGAATCGGAACGCGGAAATCGGTCCATGATTCACTCCTGATTAAGTAAACACACACGTTAAGAGTAACACATCCGCGTAAACCAACTACCAACGGCTGGCGGCATGTTTATCGCTGTCGCGTGATTCCACCCAGCGCTCACCTTCCGGCGTCGCTTCACGCTTCCAGAACGGCGCTTTGGTTTTAAGGTAATCCATGATGAACTCCCCCGCCGCAAAAGCACTCCCGCGATGGGCGCTGGTGACGCCGACAAACACAATCTCTTCGCCGGGCCACATTTCGCCGATGCGATGGATAACCGTAACGCGCCCTAGTGGCCAGCGGCCTCGCGCCTCTTCCACAATGGCCGCCAGCGATTTTTCGGTCATTCCCGGATAGTGCTCCAGCGTCAGCGCTTTTACGCTGTCGCCGAGATTATGATTACGCACTTTCCCGGTAAACGTCACGACCGCGCCGTCTTCGTCGCGCCCGGCCAGCCAGTCATATTCCGTGCCCACGTTAAAACGCTCATGGCCGACCAGAATTCGGGTTTCCGTCATCTTAACCCCCTGTGACCGGCGGGAAGAAGGCCACTTCGTCCCCATCGGCCAGCGGGTGGGTCAACTCCACCAGCGTCTGGTTCACGGCGGCCAGCAGTTTGCCTTCGTCCAGCGCCAGCGCCCAGCGGTCGCCTTGCGCCGCCAGATGCGCACGCAGGGCGGCGACATTTTCGAAAGAGCCGTCCAGCGTCAGGCTGTCGGTATTGACCAGCTCACGGACCTGGGCAAAAAAGAGCACCTTAATCATGGCTTTCCACCTTAAAATCACCGGATTTGCCGCCGCTTTTTGCCAGCAGACGCACCGGGCCAATCACCATATCTTTCTGTACCGCTTTACACATGTCGTAGATGGTCAGCGCCGCCACGGAGGCCGCCGTCAACGCCTCCATCTCCACGCCGGTTTTCCCGGTTAAGCGGCACAGGGACTCGATACGCACACGGTTATGCGCCGGCTGCGCCTGCAAATTTACCTCCACTTTGCTGAGCATCAGCGGATGGCAGAGCGGGATGAGGTCCCAGGTACGTTTAGCGGCCTGAATACCGGCGATGCGGGCGGTGGCAAACACGTCACCCTTGTGATGGCTGCCGTCGATAATCATCGCCAGCGTCTCCGGCAGCATGGTGACGAACGCTTCAGCACGCGCCTCGCGCACCGTTTCGGCTTTGGCGGAGACATCCACCATATGCGCTTCGCCAGCGGCGTTTATGTGGGTCAGTTGTGACATAGCTTATTTCTTTAAATGGGGATGAAAATTACACGGACGGGTACGGGCATCCAGCTGCGGGGCAATAATGTTTTCCCACGCGGTGCGGCAGGCTTTGGTCGACCCCGGCATGGCGAAGATCAGCGTCTTATTCGCCACCCCCGCGACGGCACGGGACTGAAGCGTAGAGGTGCCAATCTCTTCAAAGGAGAGCATGCGGAACACTTCGCCGAAGCCTTCCACTTCGCGATCGAACAGCGGGAGCAGCGCTTCCGGTGCCTGGTCGCCTGCGGTAAAGCCGGTGCCGCCAGTGATCAGCACCACCTGGACGTCATCACCCGCAATCCACTGTGAGACCTGAGCGCGAATGGCGTAACGGTTTTCTTTGACGATCGCTTTATCAACAATCTGGTGTCCGGCTTCGTGTGCCGCCTCGCGCAGCCAGTGGCCAGAGGTATCATCCTCTTCACCACGACGTTCGGAAACGGTAAGAATAGCAATGCGTGTCGGGATAAATTCCGCGCTTACCTGACTCATCTTCTGGTTCCTTCTAAAGCCTGATTACCCGCCGATATAGGACAGGTTCTGAGTAATGCCGGTGTTGCCCTGATGCAGGAAATGGGTCTGCTTTTTGTGCGTCAGCGCCTCGGAAATACGTGCTTCAAGCGCGTCCTGCTGGGCGTCATCTTCCAGCAAATCGCGTAGATCGACGCCGCCATCCCCGAACAGGCAAAGATGGAGCTTGCCGACGGAGGAGACGCGCAGGCGGTTGCAGCTGGCACAGAAGTCTTTTTCATAGGGCATGATCAGGCCGATTTCGCCTTCATAATCCGGATGACAAAAGACCTGCGCCGGGCCATCGCTGCGCTGGCGGATCTGGTGGATCCAGCCGCGTTTCAGCAGTTCGTCGCGCAGAACCATGCCGGAGATATGATGGCGACGGAACAGCTCGCTACCCTCCCCGGTCTCCATCAGCTCAATAAAACGCAGTTGAATGCGGCGCGGTTTGATCCACGCCAGGAAAGTGTCCAGCTGATGGTGGTTCACATCACGCATCAACACGGTATTGACTTTGACCTTGTCGAAACCGGCGGTGAACGCGGCATCGATGCCGTCCATCACCTGCTGGAACTTATCCTGGCCGGTAATGGCGTGGAACTGATGGGCGTCCAGGCTATCGACGCTGACGTTGATCGCCGTCAGCCCCGCATCGCGCCAGTTCGCCACGTCACGCGCCATGCGGTAACCGTTGGTGGTCACCGCGATCTGGCGGATACGTTCGTTTTCACGCACGGCGGCAATGATGTCAGGGAAATCACGGCGCAGGGAGGGCTCTCCCCCGGTAAGACGCACTTTTTCCGTGCCAAGTTCAGAGAACGCGCGCGTGACGCGGCGTACTTCATCCACGGAGAGAAAGCCATTATTGGTGACGCTGCCCGGCTTGTAGCCATCGGGCAGGCAGTAGGTGCAACGGAAGTTACACACGTCGGTAATCGACAAACGTAAGTAGAAAAACTTACGCGCGAAAGCATCAGTAAGTTGTGAAGCCATGTACACCTTTCCAGATCGGGAGGCACAGTCATTTCTTTCTGTACCCTGGTGGCAAATCCGCCACGGCCAGGGCGCCATATCTCTCGACACAGGCGCCAGGGCTAGAGTGTATGTTTTCAGTTTTGAAAACGGGGTTATGGCGATAGTAGCGTGGAAATCGCCACTTCGCCATTGTCGCTTTTCGCTATATAAATTTATATATAACGATGTTATCGTGCATTTTCACTACAGAATACGCAAAAACAGCGCTTTCGCATTGATATACGTCATTATGGTTTGTGAGAGGCATCGTCTTTTAGGAGTAGTTGCGTTACTGTGACGCAAGCTTAACAGGATAAGGAATAGGTATGCGCAATCGCACTTTTGCGGATCTGGACCGTGTGGTCGCTCTTGGCGGAGGTCACGGTCTGGGACGAGTGATGTCGTCGTTATCGTCACTGGGCTCGCGCCTGACGGGCATCGTGACAACAACGGACAACGGCGGCTCAACCGGGCGGATCCGACGTGCTGAAGGCGGGATAGCCTGGGGTGACATGCGCAATTGCCTCAACCAGCTCATCACGGAGCCAAGCGTGGCCTCGGCAATGTTTGAGTACCGTTTTGGCGGAAATGGTGAACTTTCAGGCCATAACCTTGGAAATCTGATGTTAAAGGCGTTGGATCACCTGAGCGTGCGCCCTCTGGAAGCGATCAATTTAATTCGTAACCTGTTAAAGGTGGATGCATTCCTGATCCCGATGTCCGAACAGCCGGTGGATTTAATGGCGATCGATGCCGACGATCACGAAGTGTATGGTGAAGTGAATATCGACCAGCTTCTTCTTCCGCCAAAAGAGCTAATGACCTACCCCAGCGTACCCGCAACGCGTGAAGCGGTAGAAGCGATTGCCGAGGCCGATCTGATCCTGATTGGGCCGGGAAGTTTTTATACCAGCCTGATGCCGATCCTGCTGGTGAAAGAGCTGGCGCAGGCGCTGCGCAGAACGCCTGCGCCCATGGTCTATATCGGTAATTTAGGCCGCGAACTCAGCCCGGCGGCGGCAAGCCTGTCGCTGGCGGATAAGCTGGACCTGATGGAACAGTACGTTGGTAAGAAAATTATCGATGGTGTCGTGGTCGGGCCGAAAGTGGATGTATCGGGGATTGGCGATCGCGTGGTGGTGCAGGAGCCGCTGGAAGCCAGCGATATTAAATATCGCCACGACCGCCATCTGCTGCGCGAGGCGCTGGAGAAGGCGATTCAGGCATTAGGTTAACAAAAACCCCGGTGGCGCTGCGCTTACCGGGGCTACAAAAGACGCTAAACCTGTAGGCCCGGTAAGCGCAGCGCCACCGGGCAAAAAACTACGATGCCGCAATAAACAGATCCCGCAGCTGATGCAGCTGATCGCGGATTTGCGCGGCCTCTTCGAACTCCAGGTTCTGCGCGTGCTGCATCATCTGCCCTTCCAGCTCGTGGATCTTCTGCTGCAACGCTTTCGGCGTCAGCGCGACGGTATCCTCTTCCACCACTGAACGGGCCTTGCTGCGGCCTTTCGCTTTGGTCTTCGCAATGTTCTGACCCAGCGCCAGGATATCCACCACCTTCTTGTTCAGCCCCTGCGGCGTGATGCCGTGCTCTTCGTTGTAGCGCTGCTGCTTCTCGCGACGACGTTCCGTTTCGCCAATCGCTTTGGCCATCGACGGGGTGATTTTATCCCCGTACAGGATCGCCTTCCCGTTGACGTTACGCGCGGCGCGGCCTATGGTCTGGATCAGCGAGCGCTCGGAACGCAGGAAGCCCTCTTTGTCCGCGTCCAGAATCGCCACCAGCGACACCTCAGGCATATCCAGCCCTTCTCGCAGAAGGTTAATACCGACCAGCACGTCGAACTCGCCCAGACGCAGATCGCGGATGATCTCCATACGCTCCACGGTATCGATATCCGAGTGCAGATACCGCACCTTCTCACCGTGTTCTTCCAGATACTCCGTCAAATCTTCCGCCATACGTTTGGTGAGCGTGGTAACCAGCACGCGCTCGTTGATGGCGGAACGGGCACGTATTTCCGAGAGCAGATCGTCCACCTGCGTCGCCACCGGACGAACCTCGATAATTGGATCCAGCAGCCCGGTCGGACGCACCACCTGGTCCACCACGTCATCACCGGATTTTTCCAGCTCGTAGTTGCCCGGCGTCGCCGATACGTAGATGGTCTGCGGAGCAAGCGCCTCAAATTCTTCAAACTTCATCGGACGGTTGTCCAGCGCTGACGGCAGTCGGAACCCGTACTCCACCAGCGTCTCTTTACGCGCGCGGTCACCGCGGTACATCCCGCCGATCTGGGGGATCGTAACGTGGGATTCGTCGATCACCAGCAGGCCGTCCGCCGGAAGGTAGTCAAACAGCGTCGGCGGCGCTTCGCCCGGCCCGCGCCCGGAGAGGTAGCGCGAGTAGTTTTCGATGCCGGAGCAGTAGCCCAGCTCGTTCATCATCTCCAGATCGAACTGGGTACGCTGGCTCAGGCGCTGCTCTTCCAGCAGCTTATTGTTCGCCAGCAGCACCTTGCGGCGGTCCGCCAGCTCGGTTTTGATCTCTTCCATCGCCTGCACAATACGCTCGCGCGGCGTTACATAGTGCGTTTTCGGGTAGATGGTGAAGCGCTGGATCACCGACTCGACGTGACCGGTCAACGGATCGAACAGCGACAGGCGTTCAACCTCTTCGTCGAACAGCTCTACGCGCAGCGCCATATCGTCCGACTCCGCCGGGAAGATATCAATCACCTCGCCGCGCACGCGGAAGGTCCCGCGCTGGAACGCCTGATCGTTTCGGGTGTACTGCAACTCCGCCAGACGGCGCAAAATCGCACGCTGATCGATGATCATCCCCTGCGTCAGGTGCAGCATCATCTTGAGATAGAGATCCGGATCGCCCAGGCCGTAGATCGCCGACACCGAGGCCACCACCACCACATCACGACGCTCCAGCAGCGCCTTGGTCGCCGACAAACGCATCTGCTCGATATGTTCGTTCACCGAGGCATCTTTCTCGATAAACGTGTCGGAGCTGGGAACGTAGGCTTCCGGCTGGTAGTAGTCGTAGTAGGAGACGAAATACTCCACCGCGTTTTCCGGGAAGAACTCTTTCATCTCACCATACAGCTGCGCCGCCAGCGTTTTGTTCGGCGCGAGAACCATCGTCGGACGCTGGAGATCGGCAATGACGTTGGCAATGGTGAAGGTTTTGCCCGAACCAGTAACCCCCAGCAGGGTCTGGTGCGCCAGCCCGTCCTCCAGCCCCTCTTCCAGGCGACGAATAGCCTCGGGCTGATCCCCGGAAGGACGGAAAGCAGAATTCAGTTTAAACGGTTTACTCATGGGCGACGACCTGATGACAGAATAAGCGGCAGGTGAGTAATTTTACTCGTTGTGGCCAGGATTGCCAGTAAAAAACACTGGATGAAAAACCAGTAGCGTGTCAGGATATTTAGCGTAGCGCAGAGAGGATTAGTGCGTTCGCGAGCCAAATTTCGACTGTGACAAAATAAAACACCAGCCTCAGGGGGTTATCCCCAGAACTATTACTTTTTTAACATTTGTCAAGGGCGGTTATGAAAGTTTTATGGCAACAGGTCTCGCTGGCGTTGAGGGAATTGCTTTTATCTAATTCGTTAAAAAATAAAGACTAAATTATTAAGCCGCGTTTCGCATCAATTTGGTTGTAACCCGCGTATTCTCTCGCTTATCGCGGGTTTTCTAACTCTAATGCACAAGGTTATCCACAGGAATAGTGGATAACTGCCTCCAGCCCGTACAGCATGCACTCCAGCAAATTCCCGGTTTTTCCCACGAAGCGGCAGTAAAAAATTTTTATCACTCTTTTTTGCCTGGAAAACGTTCATTTTTTCATAAGCGGCTGGCGAGATCTTAATCACAATTCTGTCATTTCTCCTGCACCACGATTCGACATACGCAGCACCGGGAGTGTGCAATTCGTATAAACGTTCAGCTTTTGATAGAGAGTTATTCCTAAAAATGGCCTTTTTTTAATCATTATGAAGTTCCTGGCAGGCGTTTTGCAGACATCACTCTGTGCATCACCCCACACATTTTTAAGGAGAGAAAGATGTTGAGTCTGCGTGCTGTAAATCAGTTTTACGGAAGCCAACATACGCTATGGAACGTGAATATCGATTTCCCGCAAGGCATCTGTACGGGCATTGTTGGCCTGCCTGGCATGGGCAAATCCACGCTTATGAACTGCATTACCGGAAAGGTGCCCGTCGAGAGCGGCACCATCATCTGGCATGAGGCTGGCGCGCCGCCGCATAACTTGCTCAACCCTGCGTCCGCATTCCCGGCGCCGCCGACGATAGGCTACGTCCCGCAGGATCGGCGAATATTTTCCCAGCTCACCGTCGATGAAAATCTGCATATCGCTATGCGGGCGACGGGGAAACCCGACCCGGCATCAAAAAGTGACGTGTATGCCCTGTTTCCGGAGCTTTTTCCGCTGCGACAGAGCCGTGCCTCTGCGCTGTCCCCTGACGACCAGTATCAGCTGGCCCTCGCCAGTGCGCTGGTTAATCGTCCGCGCGTGTTGATTCTGGATGAGCCCATGTATGGCGCAGGGCACGGTTTCGCGCGCAGGCTGGGGCAGTTGCTGGTGCGGTTGAATCGGGAGCTGGGAATGACGGTGCTGTTAGCGGAGCAACAGCTGTCGTTTATCCGCCGGGTAGCGGATCGTTTCTGCATGCTCTATCGCGGACGTAACGTGGCACAGGGCCACGTTAACGAGCTGGATGACGACCTTATTGCGCACTGGATGGCGCGGGACATAAGGCGCTGAGGTCGAGATAGCGTCCGGTTTCCGCCTGCTCTGCGCCGTCGGCAAGCCACGGGATCTCGCCGAGAAACGGCGCAGGCAGCACCCGCTTCAGCGTCGCCAGATACTCAGCATGACGTTTACCCGGCGCTACCACGTCATTGGCAATCCACCCTGCCAGACGCAACCCGGCCTGCTGCACGGCCTGGGCGGTCAGCATGGCGTGATTGATACAGCCAAGCTTCACGCCAACCACCAGAATGACCGGAAGCTGCTCGGCCTGCACCCAGTCAGCAAATGTCTGCTCGTCGGACAGCGGGGTAAACCAGCCGCCAGCCCCCTCCACCAGCACCCAGTCGGCCTGCGTTTCCAGGACGCGTAACCCGGAAGAGAGCACCGAAAAATCAATCGGACGATCTTCATCGACGCTGACGATGTGCGGCGAGGTGGGTTCAGCAAAGGTATAGGGGTTCACCGCAGAATAGGCCAGCGTAAGGCTGCTGTTACGCTGTAGCGCCAGCGCATCGGTATTACGTAAGCCTTCCGGCGTCATCTCGCTGCCGGAGGCTACGGGCTTATACCCGGCCGTAGTTTTCCCCAGCAGACGCGCCGCCTGCAACAGCGCGGCGCTGGCAACCGTTTTACCGACTTCAGTGTCCGTGCCGGTAACAAAATAACGTTCAGTCACGTTCAATAATCCCATGAAAAAGATGATAAGAGAGCGGGAACCGGCCCCGCTCCTGCGGCCAGGCCAGCTCGAGACGCTGGAGTTGGCCACGGGTAAGGGGTTTCTTCTCCCGTCCGGCGTGCAGGTGCGTCGCGCCTATGCCCTTAAGCGATCGCATGGCGCTTAACGCATCGCTAAATTCGAGGGTGACGGTCTGGACCACGCTGCGATAGCGCCAGCCTGCCAGCGCCTGAGTGACCTGTTGGTGCGAGAGAAACCGGTTGGCGTGCGGCTGCGCATCCACTGCCCTCCACGCCTGATTTAGCTCTGGCAACGAACTTTCCAGCATGGTGGTAAAGGCCACCGCTCCGCCGGGCCGCGCCACGCGGTATAGCTCGCGTAGGGCCTGCGGCAGGCTGGCGCACCACTGCACCGCCAGATGGCTCCAGACAAGGTCAAACAGCGCATCCTCCAGCGGGATGGCCTCGATATCGGCCACCAGATAACGGTCTGCTGACTGCTGCTGGCGGGCCTCATCCAGCATCTGCGCGGATAAATCCAGCGCCGTGACGTGGCTACCCGTTGCGCGCCAGTAGCGGCTATTGCCGCCAGGCCCGCAGCCAGCGTCGAGCACCTGCGCAAAACGCCCCTCACCGAGCGCGGCCAGCAGCCCGCGGGCGCTCAGGCGTTGCAGCTCATCGTGCTGTGAATAGCTTTGCGCTGCCCGGCCAAACGCGGCGGCAACGGCCTGTTTATTGACGGGAGACATACAGTGCCTCCAGAAGCGTATCGATATCCTGCGGCTCGTGCGCTGCCGTGAGCGTCAGACGCAAGCGCGCGGTGCCTGGCGGCACGGTGGGTGGGCGGATCGCCGTGACCCACTGCCCGCGTTCTCGTAGCGCCTGTGCCAGCATCAGCGCCCGATGGTTTTCACCCACAATCACGGGCTGAATGGCGCTGTGCGAGTCGGTAAGCCGGTAAGGCAGTGCGCTTACCCCCCGGCGAAAACGCTGAATATGGTCGGCCAGGCGCGCCCGGCGTTCAGCGCCGTCTTCGCCGCGGATCACCGCAAGCGACGCAGAGAGCGCCACGGCCTGCGCCGGGGGCATGCTGGTGCTGTAGATCAGGTGCCGGGCGAACTGCACCAGGTAATCGGCCACCGGCTCGCTGCACAACACCGCGGCGCCGCTGACGCCGAAGCCTTTGCCGAAGGTGACCACCAGCAGTTCCGGCCTGACGCGTTGCTGGTGCGCGCTTCCGCGCCCCTCCTCGCCGGTGACGCCAATGCCGTGGGCATCGTCGACCAGCAGCCAGGCGTTCTGCTGTTTTGCGACGTCATGCAAGGTGGCAAGGGGCGCGCTGTCGCCGTCCATGCTGAATACCCCTTCCGTCACCGCCAGCTGAAGCCCTGAACAGGGTTTACCCAGCAGGACGTTCAGCTGAGAGGCATCGTTATGGGCAAAACGCCGCAGCTGCGCCGGGCTGAGACTGGCCGCTTCAAGCAGGGACGCGTGGCTCAGGCGGTCCGCGATGATGCGGTCGTCTTTGCCCATCAGGGCGGCAATCACCGCCTGATTCGCGGCAAAACCGGAGATAAACAGCAGCGCCCGCGGGTAGCCCAGCCAGTCGGCCAGCTCTTCCTCCAGCGCCTGATGCGCCGTGGTGTAGCCGCTGACGTGCCCGGAGCCACCGCTGCCCACGCCGTAACGATCCGCGCCCTGCTGCCAGGCGCGAACGATCTGCGGGTGCTGGCTCAGGCCCAGATAATCGTTGCTGGAGAAATTACAGAACCGCTCTCCTTCCCGGGAGAGAAAACGGCCTGCACCGTTTTCCACTACCCTGCGCACCCGAAACGCATCCGCCGCCCGCCGCTCGTCGAGCGCGGTCCTGATACGTGCCTGCCAGGTCATACGGCTGCCGCGTTGTAGAACTGGTCGGTGTCGGCGTTAAAAATCTGCTGCTCCAGCTGCTGCTGTTGCTCGTTATCCCCCGCCTGTACCTCGGTCTGGTGTGGGTTCAGCCCCAGCTTGCGGAACAGCTGGACATCTTTGTCCTCTTCCGGGTTTGGCGTGGTCAGCAGTTTGCAGCCGTAGAAGATGGAGTTGGCCCCGGCCATGAAGCACATCGCCTGGGTCTGCTCGCTCATCTGCTCGCGACCGGCAGAGAGGCGAACATAAGAGGTCGGCATCATGATGCGCGCCACCGCGATGGTGCGGATGAAATCGAAGGCATCCACGTCCTCGTTATCCGCCAGCGGCGTGCCTTTTACCTTCACCAGCATGTTGATGGGCACGCTTTCCGGCGGGGTCGGCAGGTTTGCCAGCTGTAGCAGCAGGCCAGCACGATCTTTTACCGTCTCGCCCAGTCCCACGATCCCGCCGGAACAGACCTTGATCCCCGCATCACGCACTTTATCCAGCGTGTCCAGACGCTCCTGATAGGTGCGCGTGGTGATGATGTTGCCATAGAACTCCGGCGAAGTATCGAGGTTGTGGTTGTAGTAATCCAGCCCCGCCGCCGAGAGACGCTGCGCCTGCTCCTCGTTCAGCGTGCCGAGGGTCATGCAGGCTTCAAGCCCCATCTCCTTCACCCCCTTCACCATCTGCTCCAGATAGGGCATGTCGCGGTCATGCGGATTTTTCCACGCCGCGCCCATGCAGAAGCGGGTCGAGCCAGCGTTTTTGGCCTTGCGCGCGGAGTCGAGCACCTGCTCGACTTCCATCAGGCGCTCGGATTCGAGACCGGTTTTATAGCGCGCACTTTGCGGGCAATATTTGCAGTCTTCCGGGCAAGCCCCGGTTTTGATCGACAGCAGCGTGCTGACCTGAACATGACGCGGATCGAAGTGCTGGCGGTGCACCTGTTGCGCCTCAAACATTAGCTCCAGGAAAGGTTTGTTGAATAATTCAGTGACTTGCGACATCGTCCAGCGTGCGTGGTGAGCCATCGGGCTTCTCCAAAGGGTTTTGTTAATTGTCGGTTCGGTTTATACTTGTAAACCTAAAACTTTTCAAAATGGTTTACAAGTCGATTATGACCCAGGACGATCTCGCCTTCGACAAGCAGCATATCTGGCACCCTTATACCTCCACGACCCGCCCCCTTCCCGTCTATCCGGTGGCCTCTGCCCACGGCTGCGAGCTGCATCTCGCCAGCGGCGAGCGGCTTGTTGACGGGATGTCCTCCTGGTGGGCGGCGATCCATGGCTACAACCACCCGCGACTGAACGCGGCGATGAAAGCGCAGATTGACCAGATGTCACACGTGATGTTTGGCGGGATCACGCATCAGCCCGCGGTGGATTTATGCCGTCGCCTGGTAGCGATGACGCCTGAATCGCTGGAGTGCGTTTTCCTGGCCGACTCCGGCTCGGTGGCCGTGGAAGTGGCGATGAAAATGGCGTTGCAGTACTGGCATGCGAAGGGCGAAACGCGCCAGCGGTTCCTTACCTTCCGCAACGGCTATCACGGCGACACTTTCGGCGCGATGTCGGTATGTGATCCGGACAACTCCATGCACAGCCTGTGGAAAGGCTATCTGCCGGAAAACCTGTTTGCGCCAGCCCCGCAGAGCCGCTTCGACGGCGAATGGGACGAGATGGACATGGTGGGCTTCGCGCGGCTGATGGCGGCCCATCGCCACGAGATTGCCGCCGTTATTCTCGAACCGATTGTGCAGGGCGCGGGCGGAATGCGGATGTACCATCCCGAGTGGCTGAAGCGCATTCGGAAGATGTGCGACCGCGAAGGGATCCTGTTGATTGCCGATGAGATCGCCACCGGCTTTGGCCGCACCGGGAAATTGTTCGCCTGCGAGCATGCGGGGATCGCGCCGGATATTCTGTGCCTGGGGAAAGCGCTCACCGGCGGCACCATGACGCTCTCCGCCACGCTTACCACCCGCCAGGTTGCCGATACCATCAGCGACGGCGACGCGGGCTGCTTTATGCACGGCCCGACGTTTATGGGCAACCCGCTGGCCTGCGCCGTGGCAAGCGAAAGCCTCGCCATTCTGGAAAGCGGCGCATGGCAGACGCAGGTGGCGGCGATTGAGGCGCAGCTGAAGCAGCAGTTAAGCGCGGCGGCGGAGGCGGAATACGTCGCGGACGTCCGCGTACTGGGCGCCATCGGGGTAATCGAGACAACGCATCCGGTGAACATGGCCGCGTTGCAGCGCTTCTTCGTTGACCAGGGCGTGTGGGTGCGACCTTTCGGTAAGCTGATTTACCTCATGCCGCCGTACAGCATTTCTGCGGATCAGCTCCGCAAGCTGACCGGGGCAGTGGTTAAAGCCGTTAACATTTCAGCGCATTTCACGATTTAACCCCATGCGTTACACTTTCTGAATGAGTGAGTAACGAGGGAAATCGGATGAAAATCATCAGTAAAGATTTGCGCGACGGCGAAAAGCTGCCGGAACGTCACGTGTTTAACGGGATGGGTTATCAGGGGGATAATATCTCTCCCCATCTGGCGTGGGACGATGTGCCAGCGGGAACCAAAAGTTTTGTCGTGACCTGCTACGATCCGGATGCGCCAACCGGGTCGGGCTGGTGGCACTGGATCGTGGCAAACCTGCCCGCCGACACGCGCGTGCTGCCGCAGGGCTCCGGTTCCGATCTGGTTGCTCTGCCTGACGGTGCGATTCAGACGCGCACTGACTTTGGCAAAGCGGGCTACGGCGGCGCGGCGCCGCCAAAAGGGGAAACGCACCGCTATATCTTCACCGTGCACGCGCTGGATGTGGACAAGATTGAGGTCGACGAAGGGGCGAGCGGCGCGATGGTAGGCTTTAACGTGCATTTCCATTCGCTGGGTAGCGCGTCGATTACGGCGATGTATTCGTAAAAAAAGCCGGGTGGCGGCTACGCCTTACCCGGCCTACATTTCGTACTCGTAGGCCCGGTAAGCGCAGCGCCACCGGGCATAAAATCACAGCACCGAAGGTAACAGCCCCACCAGCCGTCCTTCCTCCAGAAGCTGCATCGCCTTATCAATATCCGGCGCAAAGAAGCGGTCGTCATCGTAGTGCGTAACGTGCTCGCGCAGTTCCTGGCGCGCCTGCTCCAGCAGCGGGCTGGATTTTAGCCCTTCGCGCAAATCAATACCCTGACACGCCGCCAGCCACTCCACCGCCAGCACGCCGCGGGTGTTAGAGGCCATCTCCCAGAGGCGACGCCCGGCAGCCGGGGCCATCGAAACGTGATCTTCCTGGTTGGCTGAGGTTGGCAGGCTGTCCACGCTGTGCGGATGCGACAGGGCTTTGTTCTCGCTTGCCAGTGCCGCGGCGGTGACCTGGGCGATCATAAAGCCCGAGTTTACGCCGCCGTTACGCACCAGGAACGGTGGCAACTGGGACATGTGCTTATCCATCATCAGCGCGATTCGACGCTCAGACAACGCCCCGATTTCGGCAATCGCCAGGGCGATATTATCTGCGGCCATCGCCACCGGCTCGGCGTGGAAGTTACCGCCAGAAACCACCTCGTTTTCCTGAGCAAATACCAGTGGGTTATCGGACACCGCATTGGCCTCCACCAGCAGCACTTCTGCCGCCTGGCGCAGCTGCGTCAGGCAGGCGCCCATCACCTGCGGCTGGCAGCGCAGGGAATACGGATCCTGCACCTTCTCACAGTTGTGATGCGAATCGGCAATGTCGCTGGTATCGGTAAGTACGTGGCGGTACATGGCAGCGGCATCAATCTGCCCGCGCTGGCCGCGCACCTCGTGGATGCGGGCATCGAACGGACGACGCGAGCCGAGCACCGCCTCAGTGGTCAGTGCACCGCACACCACCGCCGAGGCGAACAGATCTTCCGCTTCAAACAGACCGCGCAGCGCGAAAGCGGTCGACGCCTGCGTGCCGTTGAGCAGCGCCAGCCCCTCTTTTGCCGCGAGGGTGATCGGCGTTAAGCCAGCTTTTTTCAGCGCCTCTTTCGCAGGCAGCCACTCCCCTTGCCAGCGCGCCTGGCCTTCACCCAGCAGGAGCAGCGACATATGCGCCAGCGGCGCCAGATCGCCGGAGGCGCCGACGGAGCCCTTCGCCGGGATCCACGGATAAACTTCCGCATTGACCAGCGCCATCAGCGCCTGGATCACGCTCAGACGAATGCCGGAAAACCCACGCGCCAGGCTGTTGATTTTCAACACCATCATCAGGCGGACGATCTCATCGTCCAGCGGCTGGCCAACCCCCGCCGCGTGCGACAGCACCAGCGAACGCTGTAAATTCTCCAGATCGTGCGTGGCGATGCGGGTCTGCGCCAGCAGGCCAAACCCGGTATTGATGCCGTAGGCGGTGCGCCCCTCCGTCACAATCGCCTCCACGCAGGCCACGCTGTCGTTAATGGCACGGTGGGCGCTTTCATCAAGGGAGAGTGTCACCGGATGACGCCAGACGTGACGCAGCTGTTTGAGCGTCAGCGAGCCGGGAGTAAGTGTTAACGCGTTCATGCAGGCTTTCCTTGTGTGGCGGGGATCATCGGCAGGTTCAGGCCCTGCTCTTTGGCACAATCAATGGCAATCTCGTAACCCGCATCCGCGTGACGCATCACGCCGGTTGCCGGGTCGTTGTGCAGCACGCGAGCGATACGCGCGGCCGCTTCATCAGTTCCGTCACAGACGATGACCATCCCGGAGTGCTGGGAGAAGCCCATCCCGACGCCGCCGCCGTGGTGCAGCGATACCCAGGTCGCGCCGCTGGCGGTGTTCAGCAGGGCATTCAGCAGCGGCCAGTCGGAGACCGCATCCGAGCCGTCGCGCATGGCTTCGGTTTCACGGTTCGGACTGGCGACAGAGCCGGAGTCCAGGTGGTCGCGGCCAATGACGATCGGCGCGGAGACTTCGCCGCTGCGCACCATTTCGTTAAAGGCGAGGCCGAGTTTTTGCCGCCACTCCAGCCCGACCCAGCAGATACGCGCCGGCAGGCCCTGGAAGTTAATGCGTTCGCGCGCCATATCCAGCCAGCGATGCAGGTGTTCGTCGTCGGCGACAATCTCTTTCACTCTGGCGTCAGTTTTGTAGATATCCTCCGGGTCGCCGGACAGGGCAACCCAGCGGAACGGCCCGATGCCGCGGCAGAACAGCGGACGAATATAGGCGGGCACGAAGCCGGGGAAGTCAAAGGCGTTATTCACCCCCATCTCTTTCGCCATCTGGCGGATGTTATTCCCGTAATCAAAGGTCGGAATACCCATCTTACTGAAGGCCAGCATCGCGGAGACGTGTTCCGCCATGGCGCGTTTAGCCGCCAGTACCGTGCCCTCAGGATCGGTTTCCGCTTTTTGCTGGTAGTCTTCCCACGTCCAGCCTTTTGGCAGGTAGCCGTGAAGCGGATCGTGAGCGCTGGTCTGGTCGGTGACCAGATCCGGACGCACGCCGCGCGCCACCAGTTCCGGCAGAATATCCGCCGCGTTGCCGCACAGGGCAACCGACACGGCTTTGCCTTCAGCGGTGTACTTTTTGATGCGCGCCAGCGCGTCATCGAGGTTGTCGGCCTGCTCATCGACATAGCGGGTACGCAGACGGAAATCGATGCGGCTCTGCTGGCACTCAATGTTCAGGGAGCACGCGCCCGCCAGCGTCGCGGCCAGCGGCTGCGCGCCGCCCATGCCGCCCAGTCCGGCGGTGAGCACCCAGCGGCCTTTCAGTGATCCGTTATAGTGCTGACGGCCCGCTTCCACGAAGGTTTCATACGTGCCCTGCACAATCCCCTGGCTGCCGATGTAGATCCAGCTACCCGCGGTCATCTGGCCGTACATGGCCAGCCCTTTTGCGTCCAGCTCGTTGAAGTGTTCCCACGTCGCCCAGTGCGGCACCAGGTTGGAGTTGGCAATCAGCACGCGGGGCGCATTTTTATGGGTTTTGAATACGCCCACCGGTTTGCCGGATTGCACCAGCAGCGTTTCGTCGTTTTCGAGATTCGTCAAAGACTCGACAATCGCGTCATAGCACGCCCAGTTGCGCGCGGCGCGGCCAATGCCGCCGTAGACCACCAGCTCGTGGGGATTTTCTGCTACCTCAGGATCAAGGTTGTTCATCAACATGCGCAGCGGTGCTTCGGTGAGCCAGCTTTTTGCGGTGAGCGTGGTGCCGCGCGCGGCGCGGACATCCTGCTTGCGGTATTTATCTGACGACATTGTGTGTTCCTCATAAGGGACAGGTGATGCATTTAGATATACTTGTATAGACAAGCACACACAAGGTCGGATTTAACAAAAAAGATACAATTTTGCTATATTGCGTTAGCGATCACGCTTATAAAACTTATGACATAAAGTGGCCCTGCAACCGGTAGCGATTCCCCGGGAATAGCAGCTTCGCATGCGACACAATTTGCGAGGACGACCAGGTACGACGGCGGATCAGCAGACAGGGATCGTGCTCTTTAATACGCAACAGCTCGCACTCCTGCGGCGTGGCGCGCACGGCTTCCACGATATGCTCCCCTTCCGTCAGCGGGGCGACGAGCGAGAGATACGCATGCGGTGTGGTTTGGGTGTAATCCTGGCTCAGGTAATCCGGTATCCGCTCCGCGTTGACGCAGCGATCTTCAATCTGGACCGGAATGTCGTTCTCATAATGCACCATCACCGAATGGAAAATCCGGGTGCCCTCGGTAACGTTCAGCTCGATGGCCTGTTCGGCGCTGGCCTGCGTCTCTTCAAGCACCAGCACCTCGCAGTGGTGCTGATGGTTGCGGGCGGCAATTTCATCGGCAATGCTGCGGATTTCAAACAGCGCCGACTGTCCTTTTGGCTCGGCGACAAAGGTTCCGACACCCTGCAAACGCACCAGCAACCCTTCATCGGTCAGTTCACGCAGTGCGCGGTTGATGGTCATTCGGCTAAAGCCAAACTGCGCCACCAGCTCGGCCTCGGACGGAATGCGGTCGTGCGGGCGCCAGACGCCGGCGGCGATTTTTTCGCTGATCGCCTGCTTCACCTTTTCGTAAAAAGGCGCGGGAGGGCTCGGCTGCGGCAGGGGCGAGCGTGAAAACATCATGACTCCTTGAATGTTGTTATGCCCACCAGTGAGCAATTTGCCAGGCCAGTCGGGCGGCGAGCTTAGCGCCCTGACCGTCCCGATCGTAGTGCGGATTAAATTCCACCAGATCCGCCGCCTGTAGTTTACCGCTTCGGCAGATACGCTCAATCACCGGGAACAGATCCAGCGCCGGGATCCCCAACGCCGCAGGGGCGGACACGGCGGGCATTTCTGCGGCAGGCAACACATCAAGGTCAACGGTGAGATAAACCCGGTCTGCCTGCGCAAGCACGCTATCCAGCGCGGATAGCGCATCCCGGCGAAAATCGAGATCTTCAACCAGCGTCACGTTCAACCGCTCAGCTTCCTCCCACAGCGCCTGAGTATTCGCCGCACGGCTTACCCCCAGGCAGGCGTAGTGAAACACCCGCGACTGAGACGCGCAGTAGTGCGCCAGCTGGCGGAACGGCGTGCCGGACGTTGCCCGTTCGGCCTTGCGTAAATCGAGGTGCGCATCCAGGTTGATCACCGCAAGGCGATCGTTCGGAAAGGCGTCCAGCACGCCGCGCCCGTGCGCCCAGGCGGTTTCATGTCCACCGCCGAAAACCAGAGTACGCATCCCGGATTGCTGGCACGCGGTTATGGCCTCGCTCAGCGCCTGCTGTGCCGCCTCCAGCGCGCGGCCTTCAACATAAATAGCGCCCATATCCACGAGGCGCGCATGACCCTGATGGCTCGCCATATTCGCCAGCGCGCCACGCAACACATCGGGCGCCTGTGCAGCACCGGGCCTGCCCTGGTTACGCTTAACCCCTTCATCACATTCAAAGCCCAGCAGGGCGATGCCTGACGGCGCGGGAGAAAAGTGTTCGCGCTGCTGTATGGTTTGGAAGAGACGTTTCGCGGTGCTGGACTCGGCGCTGTCGTCACGACCCTGCCAGACCTGCGGAGAAACGGGATGCCACAGTTTCATGCTACCTGCCCCCGAAACACGCGTTGATACATAGGATTCCGCCCCGGCTCGTAAACCATCTCAACCGGATGATTCGCCTCCCAGACGACGAAATCAGCCACATAACCTGGCTTTAACTGCCCGTGCGTCGCACCACGTCCTAGCGCCTGCGCCGCATGCCGCGTCACGCCAGCCCAGGCCTCTTCCGGCGTGAGGCCAAACTGGACGCAGGCCATGTTCATTGCCAGATGCAGGCTGGCAAACGGGCTGGTGCCCGGATTGTAGTCGGTAGCCACCGCCATCGGCACGCCCTGCTCTCTCAGCTGCGCCACCGGTGGACGCTGGCGCTCCTGAAGAAAATAGAACGCGCCGGGGAGCAATACCGCCACCGTGCCGCTTTGCGCCATCGCCTGAATACCTGCATCATCGAGATACTCAATATGATCGGCCGACAGCCCTTTATACTGGCTGACCAGCGCCGCGCCGCCGAGATTCGACAGTTGTTCTACATGCCCTTTTACCGGGATCCCGAGCGCGGCGGCGGCCCGGAACAGGCGCTCGGTTTGCGCCGGGGTAAAGCCGACGTTTTCACAAAACACGTCCACCGCTTCAAATAACTCTTTTTGCCACAGCGTGGGCATGATCTGCTCACAGACCAGCGCCAGATAGGCATCCGGATCCTGTCGGTACTCGGCAGGAACGGCGTGCGCGGCCAGCAGCGTCGGGCTGATATCGACCAGATTATTCAGGCTGAGCTGGCGGGCAACCAGCAGCATTTTCTCTTCGGCTTCGGCATTCAGTCCGTATCCCGATTTGATTTCAACGGTCGTTACGCCTTCATTCATCAGCCGCTGGAGTCGCTGCTGCGCCACCGTCAGGAGCGTTTCCGGCGAACTGTTGCGGGTGGCCGTGACCGTGGCGTTAATTCCGCCGCCCTGCGCGCTAATGGTCTGATATGACACGCCGTTAAGCCGTTGCTCCCATTCCGCTGCGCGATCGCCGCCGAACACCAGATGGGTGTGGCAATCGATCAGGCCGGGGGTAACCAGACGCCCGTCGAGATCGACACACTGACGATGCCCGGAGGGGATCTCGGATTCAGGAATAATGGCCAGAATCGTCTGGCCGCGCACAACGAGGGCATGTTGTTCTCTCAGGCCGTAGGGCTCCGCCTCACCTGTCGCCAGGGTTGCCAGTCGCGCATTTCGCCATATCACATCATCGGGATGAAGCTGCTGCATGTGCCTTCCACTTGTCATGGGTTGTATAGACATTTATTTTCATCTGCCGCCTGCTGTCAACCGCATTGGGGGAAAATGTTATTTATTTGTGATGACTTTCCCGTCGCCTGCGGGCAAAAATGCAACTTTTCCGGTTTTTATCTTCCCGTTTCGCTCAACTTAGTATAAAAAAGCAGGCTATTTCGTCTATCCAGATAAGACTTGCATACCCAGGAGCATTACCTTGAATATTTCCAGGATTTCCCGTCTGGCGTTGGCACTCGCCTTTGGCGTGACTTTATCCGCTTGCAGTTCAACACCACCGGATCAGCAACCTTCTGAGCAGGTTGCTCCGGGCACCGCTTCCCGTCCGATCCTGTCAGCGGCTGAAGCGAAGAACTTCACCCGTGCGCACTATTTCTCGGCGATGGATCCCAATGCAGCCCCGTGGACGCCTTCTTCTATTAACCTGCCGAAACAGCCAGACTTCGTTGTAGGCCCGGCCGGGGCAGAGGGCGTTACACACACCTCTATTCAGGCAGCCGTTGATGCCGCAATTACCAAACACAGCGCATCTCGTCAGTACATTGCCATCCTGCCGGGTGAATACGAAGGAACCGTTTATGTTCCGGCGGCACCGGGAAGCATTACGCTTTACGGCTTGGGCGAAAAAGCGGTCGACGTAAAAATTGGCCTGGCGATTGATTCAGAGATCGACAGCACCACCTGGCGCCATCTGGTGAACCCGGCCGGTAAATACATGCCAGGTAAACCGGCGTGGTATATGTTTGATAACTGCCAGCGCAAGCGTACCGCCACCATTGGCGTGATGTGTTCGGCGGTATTCTGGTCACAGAACAATGGCCTGCAATTGCAGAACCTGACCATTCAGAACACCCTGGGCGACAGCGTTGACGCGGGTAATCACCAGGCCGTGGCGCTGCGCAGCGATGGCGACAAGGTACAGATTAACAACGTCAATATCCTGGGCCGCCAGAACACCTTCTTCGTGACCAACAGCGGCGTGCAGAATACCCTTCAGAACAACCGTCTGACGCGTACTCTGGTCACCAACAGCTACATTGAAGGCGACGTGGATATGGTCTCTGGCCGCGGCGCGGTGGTATTTGATAACACCGACTTCCGCGTGGTGAATTCACGTACGCAGCAGGAAGGTTACGTCTTTGCCCCGGCCACGCAGTCTAACCTGTTCTATGGCTTCCTGGCCGTGAATAGCCGCTTTACTGCTGCTGGCGATGGCGTGGCGCAGCTTGGTCGCTCTCTGGACGTGGACTCCGCCACTAACGGCCAGGTCGTGATCCGCGACAGCGTGATTAACGAAGGCTTTAACATGGCAAAACCGTGGGCGGATGCAGCGATCTCGAAACGTCCTTTCTCCGGCAACACCGGCACGGTGGATGATAAAGACAACGTGCAGCGTAACCTGAACGACGCTAACTTTAACCGCATGTGGGAATACAACAACCGCGGTCTGGGTAGCAAAGTGGTTGCTGAGCCGAAGCAGTAAAATGCCTGCTGCCGGGTGGCGGCTGCGCCTTACCCGGCCTACCTCATGCATTAACCGCGCATAAAAAAACCTCGCATTTGCGAGGTTTTTTTTCGTCTACGGATCAATGAGCGTTAATCACAACCCACATCGGCCCTTGTCCGACCGCATAGCGTCCTTTCTCTTCCAGTAGACCCTGCACGCCCTGGATTTCATAGAGCGCAATGTGGTGGGATTTCTGCCCCGCCGCAATCAGGTATTTGCCGCTGTGATCGACATTAAAGCCGCGCGGCTGGGTTTCTGTCGGCTGGAAGCCTTCAACTGCCAGAACGCTGCCGTCTTCAGAGACGCTGAAGATGGTGATCAGACTGGAGGTACGGTCACAGGCATACAGGTGACGGCCATCCGGCGTAATGTGAATGTCTGCCGCCCAGCGTGTGTCGGAGAAATCAGATGGCATCATGTCCAGCGTCTGTACGCACTCGATCTGTCCGTTAGGATCGTTCAGCTCCCACACGTCTACCGAGCTGTTCAGCTCGTTAACGACATAGGCATACTGCTGATTCGGGTGGAAGACCATGTGGCGCGGGCCTGCGCCTTCCACGGTGGTGACTTCCGCCGGGCTCTGCGCGACCAGATGGCCGTCATCGCTCAGGGTGAACAGGCAGATGCGGTCCTGCTTAAGCGCTGGCACCCACAGCGTGCGGTTATCCGGCGAAATGTTGGCGGAGTGGCAACCTTCTAGCCCTTCTACCACGTCGACGGTTTCAACGGGAATACCGTCTTCCAGGCGGGTGACGCTCACGCAGCCTGCATTGTAAGAGCCGCTGAAGATAAAGTTGCCTTTATGGTCAGTGGAAATATGGGTCGGGCTGCCCGGCAGCGGGGCTTCTGCGGTATAGGTCAGCGCGCCGTCGTCCGGGGAGATGCGGTATGCCAGCACGCGGAATTCCGGGCGTACGCCGACATAAAGAAAACGTTTATCCGGGCTGACGACCATCGGCTGCACCTGGCCTGGCACATCAACAACCTGAACCAGCGTAAGCGAACCTTCTGTATTCAAACGCCAGACATGGATCTGCTGACTTTCAGGACTGGCGGTATAAACGGTTTGTTTCATGAATACTCCTGATTATTTTTAACGGTGAATGCTGAATTGTAGTCCGGGATTTTGCAGGGTTCCGCTCTCGGTGTACCATCCCGACAGACCTTAAATTCAACATTAACCCGGAAGAAAAAATGACCTCGCGAGTGATTGCCCTGGATTTAGACGGAACACTGCTTACCCCTCAGAAAACCCTGCTCCCCTCTTCTCTTGAGGCCCTCAAACGAGCCCAGGAAGCGGGGTATCAACTTCTCATCGTAACGGGTCGACATCACGTAGCCATTCATCCTTTTTATCAGGCACTGGGCTTAGATACACCTGCAATTTGTTGTAATGGCACCTATTTGTATGATTATCAGGCAAAAAAGGTTTTAGCCTCCGATCCGCTTCCCGTTACGCAGGCGCTGCAATTGATTGATTTACTGGATGAGCACGCCATTCACGGCCTGATGTATGTGGATAACGCCATGGTGTATGAACGCCCTACCGGCCATGTGATCCGCACCAGCAACTGGGCTCTGTCTCTGCCGGAAGCGCAGCGTCCGGTGTTCACTCAGGTTTCCTCCCTGCGCCAGGCGGCGGAAGACGTCGACGCAATCTGGAAATTTGCCCTGACCGATGAAGACACCGCCAAACTGAATACTTTCGCAAAACATGTCGAGCATACGCTGGGTCTGGAATGTGAATGGTCCTGGCACGATCAGGTGGATATCGCCCGCAAAGGCAACAGCAAAGGAAAGCGTCTGACCCAGTTCGTCGAATCGCAGGGCGGATCAATGCAGGACGTAATTGCCTTCGGCGATAACTATAACGACATCAGCATGCTGGAAGCGTCCGGAACGGGCGTGGCGATGGGTAATGCCGATGACGCGGTGAAAGCGCGCGCTGACGTGGTGATTGGCGATAACACCACCGACAGCATCGCGCAGTATATTTATACCCACCTGCTGTAATCAGGCGGTTATGGAAACGCTCTTGATTTGCGCGTAAAGCCACAGGCCAGGCTTGATGCCCAGCTCATCCCTGGCCCACGGGCTGATGCGCGCCCACAGCGTTCTGTTGCCTACTTCCAGCTGCACTTCCACCTGGCCGTTATCATCAAAACACTGCGCCACTTTTGCGCGCAAAATATTGCGGATACTGGTTTGCAGCGGCGGTTGCAGGACCAGGGAGACATCCGACGCCTGAATGCGGATCCGTAACGTGGACTGAATCGGCGTATCGATTTTATTCACCCACAAATGCTGATCGCCCAGCGCCAGTGCGGTCATCGCGTAGTGCGGATGGTGCTCCAGCACGCTCACCTTCAGAATGCTGCTCTGCTGCTCCTTTGGCAGCCATGGATGCATAACGCTGCTGCCCCACACCTCCTCCAGATTGCCGAATGCCTTCACCCTGCCCGCTTCCAGCACCAGCACTTTGTCGGCCAGATGTAAGATCTCATCCAGCGAATGGCTGACGTAGAGCATTGGCACATTGATTTCCCGCGCCAGACGTTGCAGATACGGCAGCAGCTCGCGCTTGCGCGGAATATCCAGCGAGGCCAGCGGCTCATCCAGCAGCAACAGTTCCGGCGCGGTTAACAGGGCGCGGCCAATCGCCACGCGCTGTTTTTCACCACCCGACAGCGACGACGGCAGACGATCCAGCAGCGGTTCGATGCCCAGCAGCGCCACCAGCTTATCGAACTGTCCGGCCATGTTTTTTGCCATGCCGTAACGCAGGTTCCCGCGAACGCTGTAGTGCGGAAACAGGCGCGCATCCTGAAACACATAGCCGATACGGCGTTTGTCCGGTGACAGGCAGACCTTCTTCTCCGCGTCATTTAAGACGCGGTTATTTAGCACAATACGGCCAGACTGGGGACGCGTCAGGCCGCTAATCGCATTAATCAGCGACGTTTTCCCCGCCCCGGACACGCCAAAAATGGCGGTGATACCGCTGGCAGGCAGCGTTTCGTTCAGCGTCAGGGTGTGGCTGCCCAGGGTTTGCGTAAAGTTGAGTTCCAGCATCACGATTTCCCCATCCGTTCACGGCTGAGGCGCGCCAGCCACTCAGATACCAGCAGCGAGACCAGAGCGAGCACAATCGAAATAATACACAGCCGGGCCGCCGCACCTTCGCCGCCCGGGGTCTGAATCAGGGTATACATGGCCGACGGGATGGTCCGCGTCTCGCCGGGAATGTTCGACACAAAGGTGATGGTCGCGCCAAACTCACCCAACGAGCGGGCGAAGGCTAACACCGTACCGACGATAATGCCCGGTAACGTGAGCGGAAGCGTAATGGTCAGGAATACCCGCCAGCGGCCTGCGCCCAGCGTGCGGGCGGCCTGTTCTAACCGGATATCTACCCCTTCCAGCGCCAGGCGGATAGCGCGCACCATCAGCGGGAAGGACATTACTGCCGCGGCCAGAACCGCGCCGCGCCAGCTGAAAGCAAAGGTCAGTCCGAACCAGTCGTACAGCCATTCGCCGATAAAACCGCGCCGCCCCATGGAGATCAGCAGCAGATATCCGACCACCACAGGCGGTAAGACAAGCGGAAGATGGAGAACACTGTCGAGCAGGGCTTTGCCTGGAAACTTCACGCGAACCAGTAACCAGGCAAAGAACACCCCAAAGGGCAAACTCAGCGCAACCGCCAGGGAAGAGACTTTCAGGCTCAGCAGCACGGCCTGCCATTCAGGTTCGGTCAATATCATTCGTGAGTCGTAAATCCGTAACGTTTAAAGATCGCGGACGCTTCCGGCCCCTTCAGGTAGTCAACAAAGGCCGTCACGGTCGCATTTTTATGTCCATCAACTATCGCAACAGGATATTCTACTTTCTTATGCGAGTCTTCCGGGAAGGTGCCCACCACCTTCACACCTTTACTGGCGACGGCATCGGAGCCGTAAACGATCCCGAGTGGCGCTTCGTTACGCTCCACCAGCGCCAGCGCGCCACGCACATCTTCTGCGGGAGCCAGCTTCGGCGATAAGGTCTCCCATGCACCCAGTTTTTGTAGCGCTTCTTTCGCATAAATCCCGGCAGGAACATGCTCCGGATCGCCTACCGCCAGACGGCCACCGTTGAGCAGACGGGTCCAGTCCGTCTGTTTGTTGATGGCGATGTCGTCCTGCTTGCTGTTTGTGGGCGCGACCACCACCAGGCTATTTCCCAGCAGCGTTTCGCGGGTAGCCGTATCAACAGATTTTTTCTCCACCGCGTAATCCATCCATTTCTGATCGGCAGAGATGAACAGATCCGCGGGTGCCCCCGCTTCAATCTGGCGGGCCAGCGTGGACGAGGAGGCAAACGACGAGACCACCTCGACGTTTTTCTCTTTTTTGTATACCGCAGCAATATCCTGCATCGCGTTAGTCAGCGACGCCGCCGCAAAGACCGTGATTTTTCCTTCATCCGCCAGTGCGTGGGCGGTGAGTGAGAGAGTCAGCGTTGCCCCTGCGAAAAGGCGTACCCATGAACGTGCCATTTGAAGCTCCTGTGCGTGTCGTTATATACAAATAAATATAACGATATATCGCAGGCGTTCCTAGCGCTAAATCGTACCCATTAATGCGTAAACTCAAGGAACGTTGTAAAAGATATCGGCGGGAAAGGAATAAACTTGAGAGCAAAACGCCCGGGCTGGCCGGGCGTTTTGGAGGAAATCATTGCTGCTTTTTAGGCTGGTCACGACGATGACCAATGTTCGAAAAGACGTTGAACACTTCACCCAGGCCGTAGATGGCACCGAGGATGATAGCCATCACTACTGGCACCATGATTACCGCGAATACCAGACTTTTCAACAACTCTAACATGGTTTTCTCCAGATCTTGTGAACGGCTTATTCTACCCTGAAAAGTAAGAAAAACATCCCCTTTTGTGCGGTGCGCTTTCCGCCCCCGGGCATTTGGGTCACAATAGCCTTTTTACCGGGACACTGTTATGCAGGCCGAAATTCTCCTCACCCTACGACTTCAGCAGAAGCTTTTCGCCGATCCGCGACGCATCGCCCTGTTAAAACAAATAGAACAAACTGGCTCGATTAGCCAGGGCGCCAAAAACGCCGGTATCAGCTATAAAAGCGCCTGGGATGCGATTAACGACATGAACACCCTGAGCGAACACACGCTGGTTGAGCGCGCCACCGGCGGGAAAGGCGGCGGCGGCGCCGTGTTGACGCGTTACGGGCAACGTCTGATCCAGCTCTACGATTTACTGGCGCAGATCCAGCAAAAAGCATTTGATGTGCTGAGCGATGACGACAACCTGCCGCTGGACAGCCTGCTGGGCGCCATCTCCCGTTTCTCTTTGCAGACCAGCGCCCGCAACCAGTGGTTTGGTACGGTGACGGGGCGCGATCATTCGCAGGTGCAGGAGCATATAGAGATCCTGCTTGCGGACGGTACGACGCGCCTGAAAGCCGCCATCACCGCGCAAAGTGGTCAACGCCTTGGGCTGAACGAAGGACAGGAGGTGCTGGTATTACTCAAAGCGCCCTGGATCAGCATCGCACTCAACCCTGAGCAGGCCGCAGAGGCCGACAACCAGCTACGCGGGTGTATCAGCCACATCGAGCGCGGCGCAGAACAATGTGAAGTGCTGATGACCCTGCCGGATGGACAGTTGCTCTGCGCCACCGTTCCGGTGAACGACGCGACCGAATTAGACGAAGGTGCTGTGGTGACCGCATATTTCAATGCAGACAGGGTAATTATCGCCACATTGTGCTAAGCGCATTGACAACCCTGCTTACACTGAGTATCCCTGACATCTGTTGCTGCAAAAAATGGGATAACACATGTCATCATTGCATATTTCGCAAGGCACGTTTCGTCTTAGTGATACCCGTACCTTATCGCTGCCAGAGTTAACCCTTCGCGCCGGAGAAAGCTGGGCGTTTGTGGGCACGAATGGCAGCGGAAAATCCGCGCTGGCCCGCGCTCTGGCAGGCGAATTAACCCAACTGAAGGGTGAACGTCGGTGCACCTTTACCCGGCTGACGCGCCTTTCCTTCGAACAGCTGCAAAAGCTGGTCAGCGATGAGTGGCAGCGTAACAATACCGATTTGCTCAGCCCCGGCGAAGAAGATACCGGCCGCACGACGGCGGAAATTATCCAGGATGAGATAAAAGATCCTGCCCGCTGTCAGCAGCTGGCGGAGCAATTTGGCATTACCGCCCTGCTTAATCGCCGCTTTAAATACCTTTCAACCGGTGAAACGCGCAAAACGCTGCTGTGTCAGGCGCTGATGAGCGAGCCGGAACTCCTGATCCTGGATGAACCGTTTGACGGACTGGATGTGCAATCCCGCGCGCAGCTGGCAGCGTTGCTGGCGTCGCTTAACCAGCAGGGATACACGCTTGTGCTGGTTCTTAACCGCTTTGATGAGATCCCGGATTTCGTACATTATGCGGGCGTGCTGGCGGACTGTAGCCTGACCGAAACCGGCGAGAAAGCCGTACTGCTTCGGCAGGCGCTGATTGCACAGCTGGCCCACAGCGAGAAACTGGACGGTATTGCCCTGCCGGAGCCGGATGCGCCTTCAGCACGTCACGGGCTGGACCCTGACCAGCCGCGCATTGTGCTGCGCGATGGGCTGGTTGCTTACGACGATCGCCCTATTCTTAATCACCTCAGCTGGACGGTTAATCCTGGAGAGCACTGGCAGATCGTCGGCCCCAACGGGGCGGGTAAATCCACGCTGCTGAGCCTGATCACCGGGGATCACCCGCAGGGATACAGCAACGATCTCACCCTGTTCGGCCGTCGCCGCGGCAGCGGGGAAACCATCTGGGATATCAAAAAGCACATCGGCTATGTCAGCAGCAGCCTGCATCTGGACTACCGGGTGAGCACCACGGTGCGAAACGTGATCCTCTCTGGCTTCTTCGACTCCATTGGTATTTATCAGGCGGTATCCGACAAGCAGCACAAGCTGGCGCAGCAGTGGCTGGATATTCTGGGTATGGACAACCGGGTCGCCGATGCGCCATTCCACAGCCTGTCGTGGGGGCAGCAGCGGCTGGCATTGATCGTCCGCGCGCTGGTCAAGCATCCTACGCTGCTGATTCTTGACGAACCGTTGCAGGGGCTGGATCCGCTCAACCGTCAGCTGATCCGCCGCTTTGTGGATGTCCTGATTAGCGAAGGTGCAACCCAGTTGCTGTTTGTGTCCCACCATGCTGAAGATGCCCCGTCCTGCATCACCCATCGGCTGGAATTTGTGCCTGACGGCGAGCAATACCGCTACCTGCTGAGCAAAATCGATTAACGCGTGGAGGGCGCTGCCCTCCGCTTTTCAGACAACCTGCAACAATACATCTCTATCTCTTTGATCTACAATGCACTCAGTCTGAGAAAAAGCGCGTGTGAAAACCAGTGTAAACGATACCACTATTTTATCCCATGTCACACTTTTCGCGTCTCTGATATGCTATGGTTAATTCATACCATAAGCCTAATGGAGCGAAATATGCGAGTTCTGGTAACAGGTGGTAGCGGTTACATAGGTAGTCATACCTGTGTGCAACTGCTGCAAAGCGGCCACGATGTCGTCATTCTTGATAACCTGTGCAACAGTAAGCGCAGCGTGCTGCCGGTCATTGAACGCCTTTCGGGTAAACAGCCGACTTTCGTGGAAGGCGACATCCGCAATGAAGCATTGATGACTGAAATCCTTCACGATCACGCGATTGAAACCGTTATCCACTTCGCGGGCCTGAAAGCGGTTGGCGAATCGGTGGCAAAACCGCTTGAGTACTATGACAACAACGTCAACGGTACCCTGCGTCTGATCTCCGCCATGCGTGCGGCCAACGTTAAAAATTTTATCTTCAGCTCCTCCGCAACCGTCTACGGCGATCAGCCCAAAATTCCTTACGTTGAGAGCTTCCCTACCGGTACGCCGCAAAGCCCGTATGGCAAAAGCAAGCTGATGGTAGAGCAGATCCTGACCGACCTGCAAAAAGCCCAGCCTGAGTGGAGCATCGCGTTGCTGCGCTACTTCAACCCGGTCGGCGCGCATCCGTCAGGTGATATGGGCGAAGATCCGCAGGGCATTCCTAATAACCTGATGCCGTATATCGCGCAGGTTGCCGTAGGGCGCCGCGATTCCCTGGCGATTTTTGGTAACGATTATCCCACCGAAGATGGCACCGGCGTGCGCGATTACATTCACGTCATGGATCTGGCCGACGGCCACGTGGCGGCGATGCAGCAGCTGGCTGATAAACCGGGCGTGCATATTTACAACCTCGGCGCCGGAATCGGCAGCAGCGTGCTGGACGTGGTGAATGCCTTCAGTAAAGCCTGCGGCAAGCCGGTGAAGTATCACTTCGCTCCCCGCCGGGATGGCGACCTCCCGGCTTACTGGGCCGATGCCACCAAAGCGGATAAAGAGCTTAACTGGCGTGTCACCCGCACGCTTGATGAAATGGCACAGGATACCTGGCACTGGCAGTCGCGCCATCCGCAAGGCTATCCGGATTAAGGATTTGTCATGACGCAATTCAATCCCGTCGATCACCCGCATCGTCGTTTTAACCCGCTCAGCGGGCAATGGATATTAGTTTCACCGCATCGCGCCAAGCGCCCCTGGCAGGGGGCGCAAGAGACGCCGGCTAAACAGACGCTGCCGCAGCATGATCCGGACTGTTTCCTCTGCCCGGGCAATACGCGCGTGACGGGCGATAAAAACCCGGACTACCAAGGCACCTTCGTGTTTACTAACGACTTTGCCGCGCTGATGACCGATACGCCAGACGCGCCGGAAAGCCATGACCCGCTGATGCGCTGCGAAAGCGCCCGCGGCACCAGCCGCGTGATCTGCTTCTCGCCCGATCACAGCAAAACGCTGCCGGAGCTGAGCGTGGAGGCGCTGAAAGAGGTGGTCAGCACCTGGCAGGCGCAAACCGCAGAGCTGGGGCAGAGCTATCCCTGGGTGCAGGTGTTCGAAAACAAAGGCGCGGCGATGGGCTGCTCCAACCCGCATCCGCACGGTCAGATCTGGGCGAACAGCTTCCTGCCGAATGAAGCCGAGCGTGAGGACCGACTGCAAAAAGCGTATTTCGCCCAGAACGGTTCGCCGATGCTGGTGGATTACACCCAGCGTGAGCTGGCGGATGGCAGCCGTACCGTGGTGGAAACCGAGCACTGGCTTGCGGTGGTCCCTTACTGGGCGGCGTGGCCGTTTGAGACGCTGCTGCTGCCTAAAGCCCATGTTCAGCGCATTACCGAACTCAGCGACGCCCAGCGTGACGACCTGGCGCTGGCGCTGAAAAAACTGACCAGCCGCTACGACAACCTCTTCCAGTGCTCCTTCCCCTACTCCATGGGCTGGCACGGCGCGCCGTTTAACGGCGAAGAGAATCAACACTGGCAGTTACATGCACACTTCTACCCGCCGCTGCTGCGTTCTGCGACGGTACGTAAATTCATGGTGGGCTATGAAATGCTGGCGGAAACCCAGCGCGACCTGACGGCGGAACAGGCGGCAGAACGTCTGCGTGCCGTTAGCGACGTCCATTACCGCGAATCAGGAGTCTAAAAATGAGTCTGAAAGATAAAACACAATCCCTGTTTGCTGAGAAATTTGGCTACCCTGCCACCCACGTTATCCAGGCGCCTGGCCGCGTTAATCTGATTGGCGAGCACACCGACTATAACGACGGTTTTGTCCTGCCGTGTGCCATCGACTACCAGACGGTGATCAGCTGCGCGAAACGCGACGATCGTCATGTGCGAGTGATCGCCGCGGATTACGGCAACGAAATTGACGAATTTTCCCTCGATGCGCCGATCGTGACCCACGACAGCCAGCAGTGGTCGAACTATGTTCGCGGCGTGGTGAAGCACCTGCAAAAGCGTAACAAGAATTTCGGCGGGGCCGATCTGGTGATCAGCGGCAACGTGCCGCAGGGGGCGGGATTAAGCTCTTCCGCATCGCTGGAAGTGGCGGTCGGCACCGTGTTCCAGCAGCTTTATCATCTGCCGCTGGACGGGGCGCAAATCGCCCTCAACGGTCAGGAAGCGGAAAACCAGTTCGTAGGCTGCAACTGCGGCATTATGGATCAGCTGATTTCCGCGCTGGGCAAGAAAGAACATGCTTTGCTGATTGACTGCCGCTCCCTCGGGACCAAAGCGGTTCCGCTGCCTAAAGGGGCGGCTGTGGTGATCATCAACAGCAACTTCAAACGCACCCTGGTGGGCAGCGAGTACAACACCCGTCGCGAACAGTGCGAAACCGGCGCGCGCTTCTTCCAGCAGCCAGCCCTGCGTGATGTCTCACTTGATGAATTTAACAAGGTTGCCCACGAGCTGGACCCGGTTGTCACGAAGCGCGTGCGTCATATACTGACGGAAAATGCCCGTACCGTAGAAGCCGCCTCCGCGCTGGCAAAAGGTGACCTGAAGCGGATGGGCGAGCTGATGGCCGAATCGCATGCCTCCATGCGTGACGATTTCGAAATCACCGTGCCGCAAATCGACACCCTGGTTGAAATTGTGAAAGCCACGATTGGCGACAAAGGCGGCGTGCGTATGACCGGCGGCGGATTCGGCGGGTGCGTCGTCGCCCTGGTGCCGGAAGAGCTGGTCCCTGCCATTCAGGACGCGGTGGCTAAACAGTACGAAGCCAAAACGGGCATCAAAGAAACTTTCTATGTCTGCAAAGCATCACAAGGAGCCGGACAGTGCTAAACGAAACACCAACACTCGCACCGGATGGTCTGCCGTATCGCCTGTTAACCCTGCGCAACAGCGCCGGGATGGTGGTTACGCTGATGGACTGGGGCGCAACGTTACTTTCTGCCCGCGTACCGATGCCTGACGGCAGCGTGCGCGAAACCCTGCTTGGCTGCGCATCGCCGGAGCAGTATATCGAGCAGACCGCTTTTCTGGGCGCATCCATAGGCCGCTACGCTAACCGCATCGCCAGAAGCCAGTTTACGCTGGACGGCGTAACGTATTCCCTGCTTGCCAGCCAGGGCGAAAATCAGCTGCACGGCGGCCCGGAAGGGTTTGATAAACGTCGCTGGAAGATTGTGCAGCAAAATGACGGTGAGGTCTGGTTCTCTCTGGACTCCCTCGATGGAGACCAGGGCTTCCCGGGCAATCTCACCGCAACCGCGCGCTTCACCCTGACCGAAGATAATCGCATCGCCATTGAGTACCGCGCGACCGTCGATAAGCCGTGCCCGGTCAACCTGACTAACCACGCCTATTTCAACCTTGACGGTAATCAGACCGATGTCCGCAGCCACAAACTCCAGATCCTGGCGGATGAGTATCTGCCGGTCGATGAGATGGGTATCCCTTATCAGGGGCTGAAACCGGTAAGCGGAAATAGCTTTGATTTCCGTCAGCCGAAAACCATTGCTCAGGATTTCCTGAGTGATGACGATCAGCGCAAGGTGAAAGGCTACGACCACGCGTTCCTGTTGCAGGCAAAAGGCGATCTTTCTCAACCTGCCGCACAGGTCTGGTCTGCTGATGAGAAGTTACAGATGACGGTCTACACCACCGCCCCTGCCCTACAGTTCTACTCCGGTAACTATCTGGAGGGTACTACGGCGCGTGAACATGACGCCTACGGCGCCTGGCAAGGACTGGCGCTGGAGAGTGAGTTCCTGCCGGACACGCCTAACCATCCTGAATGGCCGCAGCCGGACTGCGTGCTACGTCCGGGTGAAGAGTACGTAAGCGTCACCGAGTATCATTTCATTCCGCGCGCTTAATGTCCGGCGGCGCACGGGCCTACGAATATAGGCCTGATAAGCGAAGCGCCATCCGGCAAAAAAGACTGGCCCTCATCGCGAGGGCTTTTTTATCTCCGCCTTGCTGAAAATAGCGGCGATCGCAGACAAAATCATAACCCTGGATTCACATGCATCTTACACTCTCGAACTATTTTCGCTATGGTTAGGGTTAAGCGTTGCTGCTGGCACAGTCACGGCAATATAATGAGAATTGTTATCATTCAAAATGCTTGAGGAGTAAGAAATGGCTAATACTAAGCTTGTCCTGGTGCGCCACGGCGAAAGCCAGTGGAACAACGAAAACCGCTTCACCGGTTGGTATGACGTTGATCTGTCCGAGAAAGGCGTGAGCGAAGCAAAAGCGGCAGGTAAACTGCTGAAAGAAGAAGGCTTCACCTTTGACTTTGCTTACACCTCTGTGCTGAAACGTGCCATCCATACCCTGTGGAACGTTCTGGACGAGCTGGATCAGGCCTGGCTACCGGTTGAGAAATCCTGGAAACTGAACGAGCGTCACTACGGTGCGCTGCAAGGTCTGAACAAAGCGGAAACCGCAGAAAAATACGGTGACGAGCAGGTTAAGCAGTGGCGTCGTGGTTTTGCGGTCACGCCTCCAGAGCTGAGCAAAGATGACGAGCGCTATCCGGGCCACGATCCGCGTTACGCGAAGCTGACTGAGGCTGAACTGCCGCAGACCGAAAGCCTGGCGCTGACCATCGACCGCGTTGTGCCTTACTGGAACGAAACCATTCTGCCACGCCTGAAAAGCGGCGAGCGCGTCATTATCGCTGCTCACGGTAACTCCCTGCGTGCGCTGGTGAAATACCTGGACAACATGGGTGAAGATGAAATCCTCGAGCTGAATATCCCTACCGGCGTGCCGCTGGTGTACGAGTTCGACGAAAACTTCAAGCCAGTTAAACATTACTACCTGGGTAACGCCGACGAAATCGCTGCAAAAGCGGCGGCCGTGGCGAACCAGGGTAAAGCGAAGTAATATTCCCCGGACATAAAAAAAGCGTGGAGCAATCCACGCTTTTTTATTGCCCGGGACAAACTTAGCCGCGACGCGCTTTAACCGCATCCGCCAACTGACGCAGGATCGCATCGGTATCGTCCCAGCCAATGCAGGCATCCGTCACGCTCTTACCGTAGACCAGCGGCTCGCTGCCCTCCAGGTTCTGGTTGCCTTCCACCAGATGGCTCTCAATCATCACCCCAATCACTGCGCGTTCACCGCTGGCGATTTGCTGACACACATCTGCGCCGACTTCCATCTGCTTTTTAAACTGTTTGCTGGAGTTGGCATGGCTGAAATCGATCATCACCTGCGGTGCCAGACCCGCTTTCTCCAGCCCTGCTTTTACCTCCGCTACGTGTTTAGCACTGTAGTTAGGCTCTTTACCGCCGCGCAGTATAATATGGCAATCGCCATTACCGCTGGTATTCACGATAGCGGAGTGGCCCCACTTGGTCACCGACAGGAAGCAGTGCGGCGCGCCAGCCGCATTAATGGCGTCAATAGCGACTTTAATGGTGCCATCAGTGCCATTTTTGAAACCCACCGGGCATGACAGGCCAGACGCCAGCTCACGGTGAACCTGAGATTCCGTCGTACGCGCGCCAATAGCGCCCCAGCTCATCAGGTCAGCCAGATACTGCGGGGTGATCATATCGAGGAATTCTCCGGCAGCAGGCAGCCCGCTGTCGTTGATCTCCAGCAGCAGCTTACGCGCAATGCGCAGGCCGTCGTTGATCTGGAAACTGTTGTCCATATGCGGATCGTTGATCAACCCTTTCCAGCCCACGGTGGTACGCGGTTTTTCGAAATAAACGCGCATCACGATTTCCAGTTCGCCTTTCAGCCCTCCACGCAGGGCGAGCAGACGGGACGCATACTCTTTGGCCGCAGCAGGATCGTGAATGGAGCACGGCCCAATGACCACCAGAAGACGATCGTCGCTACCTTTCAGGATCTTGTGGATCGCCTTGCGGGCATGAGACACCGTGTTGGCGGCATTTTCGGTGGCGGGGAATTTTTCAAGGAGCGCTACGGGAGGCAATAACTCATTGATCTCTTTAATGCGTAAATCGTCGTTCTGATAATTCATCTTCTTTCCGGCTCTGCCATATCTTTAGTAATGAAAGCAATCCTTTCAATCTAACTTGTCGGCCACGAAGTGTAAACGGGCTTTTACACTTCGCGCAGATAATTCCTGGAATTCGCCTAAAATACACAACAAAATAGCGAAAAATGAGATCTGGCCTAAGCTTTTTACTTGTAACGACTGTTTTTAAATATTTATACGCGATTCCATCCTGACATAAATCAGGAAACTGGGATCTTTCGCCACTGAACAAGATGCACTGTTGGAGAATGTTATCCAGCGTAACGATAAGAACAGGAGCACCATGATGAAAATGACGAAACTGACTACGCTTTTACTTACGGCAACCCTTACTCTGGCAAGCGGTAGCGTACTGGCTGCTGACGCAGGCTCATCCGGCAGCAACGGCGACGCGAATGCCGCTGCCGAAGCAGGCCAGGTTGCGCCGGATGCAAAACAGAATATTGCGCCAAACAATGTTGATAACAGTAATATCAACACGGGCAATACCAACACCGGCGGGACGAACACAGGCACGATGAACCATGAGGGTATGACTACCGACGAGGTTCATAAAAACTCAGTGTGTAAAGACGGGAAATGCCCGGACCCGAATGACAAAGTAGGCAGCGATGCCAATACCAAAACGGACGGTACTACCCAGTAACCTTCCGTAAGGTAAAACAGGGAGAGCGAATGCTCTCCTTTTTTATTTAAGCTCTTAAAAACGCTACACTAAAAATAATAATAAATCAGGAACGATACCATGGCGCACTCCCACTCCCATTCCCACTCCACTGGCGATGAAAATGCCAAACGGCTTCTGCTGGCTTTTGGCGTCACTGCCACCTTTATGATAATTGAGGTCACAGGCGGGCTGATATCCGGATCGCTGGCGCTGCTGGCCGATGCCGGGCATATGCTGACCGACGCTGCCGCGCTCCTGTTTGCTCTGCTGGCCGTGCAGTTTGCCCGTCGCCCTCCCAATACCCGCCACACCTTTGGCTGGCTCAGACTGACCACGCTTGCCGCCTTTGTGAATGCGATTGCACTGGTGGTCATTACTCTTCTTATCGTCTGGGAGGCTTTTCAGCGCTTTCGGCATCCACAACCGATAGCCGGGACGACAATGATGGTTATCGCCATTGCCGGGTTGGTCGCCAATATTCTGGCGTTCTGGATATTGCACCGCGGTAGCAGTGAAAAAAATCTGAACGTACGGGCCGCGGCGCTTCATGTGCTGGGCGATCTGCTGGGTTCCGTAGGGGCCATCGTAGCCGCGCTGATCATTATGGGCACGGGCTGGACCCCTATCGACCCGATTCTTTCCGTGCTGGTATCGTGCCTTGTATTACGCAGTGCCTGGCGGCTGTTGAAAGAGAGCGTCAATGAGCTGCTGGAAGGCGCTCCCACGTCGCTGGATATTGGCAAGCTAAAACGCAATCTGTGTCGTTCCATTCCTGAAGTCCGTAACGTTCACCACGTTCACGTCTGGCTGGTGGGTGAGAAACCGCTTATGACGCTGCACGTTCAGGTTATTCCGCCCCACGATCACGATGCGTTGCTTGAACGTATTCGGCACTTCCTTGAGCATCACTACGAAATTGCGCACGCCACCATCCAGATGGAGTATCAGCCATGTAACGGGCCAGACTGTCACCTGAACGAGGCGCAGTCCGGCCACTCACACGCCCATCACCATTAACGGGAAAGCGCGCGCGAGCCACGCTCACGCGCGCTGTTAATCCACATGCGACTGCCGTTCAGGGCAATGACCGTCAGCAGCATGTACTCCAGCGACATGGCATAAACACCCTGGCGGGCAAAAATCACCACGCTAATGACGTTGATGACCACCCACAGCAGCCAGTTCTCAACGTATTTACGGGTCATCAGGATCATTGCGGCAATCGACAACACCATCATGCAGGAATCCCAGAACGGGAAGGCATCCGGCTGAAGCTCAGGCATCGTCACATTTAATCCCAGACCCGACATGACCGAGACCGCCACGCGCGTCAGGAAGGCAAATACCGGATCAATAAAGACGGTCATAAAGCCGATAGCCACCACGCAGGCCGCGAACCAGGTGATGGCTTTTGGCAACGGCAGCCAGCGGATTTGCAGTTCCGCCTCCTGCTGACTGTTTTGCCGAGACCAGGCGTACCAGCCATAGATATTGGCTGCGAAGAAGAACAGCTGTAGAAGCAGGCTGGCGTAGAGCTGGATCTGGAAGAAGATGATCGCAAACAGCGTGACGTTTATCAGCCCGAACGCATAGTTGCTGATCTTCTCAAGGCTGGCCAGCCAGATACAGAGTAAACCGGCCAGCGTACCCACCGCTTCAATCCACGACAGGTCATAGCCGCCCGCACCAATCGGGATATGAACCAGGATGTTCTGTGTGCTAAAAAAATCCATTTTTTCTCCGGGGCGTAATAAGTTAAGTACGTAGTGTAGCCGCAAAATCCAGCATACGGTTAAGTGGAATTAACGCGCCTTCACGCAGAGCGGCATCCACGTGGATCTCATGCGCTGCGCCACCGTTTTCCAGCCCCTCCGCAATCGCTTTGAGCCCATTCATCGCCATCCACGGGCAATGCGCGCAGCTTCGGCAGGTCGCCCCTTCTCCGGCGGTCGGCGCTTCGAGCAACGTTTTTTCCGGCACGGCCTGCTGCATCTTGTAGAAGATACCGCGATCGGTCGCCACAATGAGCTGCTTGTGTAACAGGGTTTTCGCAGCATGAATGAGCTGGCTGGTTGACCCGACGGCATCCGCCATGTCGACGATGGACTGCGGGGATTCCGGGTGCACCAGAATCGCGGCGTCCGGGTATAATCCTCTCATGCGCGTCAGGGCCTGGGTCTTAAACTCGTCGTGAACGATACAGGCGCCCTGCCAGCACAGCACATCCGCACCGGTTTGTTTTTGTACATAGTTTCCCAGGTGACGATCGGGCGCCCAGATGATTTTCTCCCCCAGGCTGTCCAGATGCTCAATCAGCTCAACGGCGATACTAGAGGTCACTACCCAGTCTGCCCGGGCTTTCACCGCCGCAGACGTGTTGGCATAGACCACCACGGTACGATCAGGGTGGGCATCACAGAAGGCGGTGAACTCATCAATCGGGCAACCGAGGTCAAGGGAGCATTCGGCATTCAGCGTCGGCATCAGTATGGTTTTTTCCGGGCTGAGAATTTTTGCCGTTTCGCCCATGAAGCGCACACCTGCAACCAGCAGCGTGGAGGCAGGATGTTTTGCACCGAAACGCGCCATTTCCAGGGAGTCTGAGATACAGCCGCCCGTCTCTTCTGCCAGCTGCTGAATTTCCGGGTCGGTGTAGTAATGCGCCACCATCACCGCATCACGCTCTTTAAGCAGGCGCTTAATTTTTTCACGATAGAACTGTTTTTCATCCCGGCTTAGCGGAGCGGGCTTCGGCGGGAAGGGATAGATTGCGGTTTCGGGATCAAACATCACACTCATTATGGCTTCTCGTTTTACTGGCTTAACAATATTGCCTTTGTTTTGCATGAGATAACAAAAATGAGGCAATGGTGTTTTGTATACTAAACAAGATAGCGAATTTGAGGGGGAATGTCATCGGGAATTGATGCCGGTAGCATCTGTCGGGTGGCGGCTTCGCCTTACCCGACCTACAAGGCACTGGCGAACGACAGATAGCAAAAAGGCGCCTTTAGGGCGCCTTTCAACACTGGTGGGTCGTGCAGGATTCGAACCTGCGACCAATTGATTAAAAGTCAACTGCTCTACCAACTGAGCTAACGACCCGAGTGGTGGGTGATGACGGGCTCGAACCGCCGACCCCCTCCGTGTAAAGGAGATGCTCTACCAACTGAGCTAATCACCCACTCTGTACTGCCAGAACTGCTTTAAGTGGTGGGTCGTGCAGGATTCGAACCTGCGACCAATTGATTAAAAGTCAACTGCTCTACCAACTGAGCTAACGACCCGAGTGGTGGGTGATGACGGGCTCGAACCGCCGACCCCCTCCGTGTAAAGGAGATGCTCTACCAACTGAGCTAATCGCCCAATCTCAATGCTTATCTACACTGCGAGTCTAACGACCCGAGTGGTGGGTGATGACGGGCTCGAACCGCCGACCCCCTCCGTGTAAAGGAGATGCTCTACCAACTGAGCTAATCACCCACTCTGTACTGCCAGAACTGCTTTAAGTGGTGGGTCGTGCAGGATTCGAACCTGCGACCAATTGATTAAAAGTCAACTGCTCTACCAACTGAGCTAACGACCCACTTTTGCGCTGCTTTCACGTTGTTTGATATCCCGTGGCAACGGCGGCATATATTACTGATTTAAGAATTCTGCGCAACAAAAATTTCGATGAAGATCACTTAACAGCTTAGGAATCATGCTGCACGACCAGAAATGACGCGATTTCTGGTCATGCGATAATCAACCCATCGAACTTAAACGTTTTTGCGCTTGTTTGGCGCCGTCTGTACCCGGGAATTTTGCAACCACCTGCTGATAAACCGCTTTGGCTTTTGCAGTGTCGCCTTTGTCCTGCATGATCACGCCGACTTTATACATCGCATCAGGCGCTTTCGGTGATTTCGGGTAATTTTTCACCACAGAGGCAAAATAAAACGCCGCATCATCCTTTTTACCCTTGTTGTAATTCAACTGACCCAGCCAGTAGTTCGCATTTGGCTGGTAAGTGGAATCAGGGTACTTCTTAACGAAGTTCTGAAACGCAACGATAGCATCGTCCTGGCGCGATTTGTCCTGCACCAGGGCAATGGCCGCGTTGTAGTCCGTATTCGCGTCACCGCTCTGTACAGGCGCACCAGACGACGCGGAGGCATCTGCCGCAGGTGCAGGCGTTGCCGCACCGCTTTGATCGCCTGCTGCTGGCTGTGCTGCTGCTCCGCCGCTGTTCAGGCTATCCATCTGCAACAAAATTTGCTTCTGGCGCTCCACAACCTGATTAAGCTGATACTGACTCTCCTGGATCTGACCACGAAGGGAATCAATATCATTCTGGTTATCGGAAAGCTGCTGCTGGAGTTGAGTTAAAAGCTGGCTGTGAGCGTTAGAAATACGCTCGAGTTGAGTGACCCGGTCTTCTACCGAGCCTGAGCCGACACTACTGATTGGTGCCTGAGCAAAAGCGGCCCAGGGGGCCGCTATTCCAACCAGTAACGACAGACTCATCAGATGATGTCTGAAGTTACTGCTCATGCAATTCTCTTAGTAAACGAGTACGGCACGGCGGTTTTTGGAGTAAGCCGCTTCGTCGTGACCCAGTACTGCTGGTTTTTCTTTACCGTAAGAAACGATGGAGATCTGGTCAGCAGAAACGCCTTTACCCTGGAGGTACATTTTAACAGCGTTTGCACGACGTTCACCCAGGGAGATGTTGTACTCCGGAGTACCACGTTCGTCCGCATGACCTTCTACGGTGACTTTGTAAGACGGGTTGCTACGCAGGAAGTTTGCGTGCGCATCCAGCATTGCAGCGAAGTCAGAACGGATGTCGTATTTATCCAGATCGAAGTAAACGATGTTGTTCTGCTGTAACTGCTGCATCTGAAGACGCGCTTGCTCTTCAGAAGACATATTGCCATTGCCGTTAGCGTCCATACCGGTGCCGGCACCCATCATGCCTTCGCCGCTCTGGTCATTGCTTGCGTTCTTGTTAGAAGAACACGCTGCGATTGCCATAACAGGCAGAGCGATCATCAGCCCCTTCAGCACTTTGTTCAGTTGCATTTCTAAGATTCCTTTAGTAATCAATTAATTATTATTACAGATACGGCGACCAGGCAGGTGATTTTACCTGTCCATCAGTTGCCGGAAGACGCGCTTTGAAACGCCCATCTGTAGAAACCAGATTCAGCACGGATCCCATCCCCTGAGAAGAGCTGTAGATTACCATGGTGCCGTTAGGTGCCAGACTTGGCGTTTCATCCAGGAACGTTGACGACAGTACTTGTACGCCCCCCGTTACCAGATCTTGTTTGGCAATGTGCTGCTGACCACCCGCAGTACTGACCATTACCATTGTTTTACCATCGGCACTGACGTCAGCATCCTGGTTCTGAGAACCTTCCCAGGTAATACGCTGCGCTGCTCCGCCGTTGATATTCACTTTATAAACTTGTGGACGACCTGCCTGGTCAGACGTAAAGGCCAGATTCTGGCTGTCCGGGAACCAGGTTGGCTCAGTGTTGTTGCTACGACCATCCGTGACCTGACGGATCTGACCAGAACCAATATCCATCACGTACAGGTTCAGGCTACCGGTTTTAGACAGGGCAAACGCCAGTTTGGTACCGTCCGGAGAGAACGCAGGCGCACCGTTGTGACGCGGGAATGACGCAACCTGACGCACAGCACCGTTAGAGAGCGTCTGGATGACCAGCGCGGAACGGCCGCTTTCGAAGGTCACGTACGCCAGCTTAGAGCCGTCCGGAGACCATGCCGGAGACATCAGCGGCTGTGGTGAACGGTGTACGGTGAACTGGTTGTAGCCATCGTAATCAGAGACGCGCAGCTCATAAGGGAACTGGCCGCCGTTGGTCTGTACTACGTACGCGATACGAGTACGGAACGCACCTTTAATACCGGTCAGCTTCTCAAACACTTCGTCACTCGCCGTATGGCCTGCGTAACGCAGCCACTGCTTGTTCACCTTATACGTGTTTTGAGCCAGAACGGTACCCGGCGCACCGCCGGTATCCACCAGCTGATAAGCGACGTTATAGCCGCCGTCTGGCGCAGGAGTAACCTGTCCGACAACCACGGCATCAATACCCAGTGCAGACCATGCAGCAGGTTGAACTTCCTGAGCGGTACCCGGCTGCTGCGGCAGACGAGAACGATCTAAGGGGTTAAATTTACCGCTGTTACGCAGGTCAGCTGCAACAATGCCGCCAATATCTTCAGGCGCAGCGCCCGGGCCTGCCCACTGGAACGGAACGACACCGATTGGACGCGCTGAGTCGTTCCAGTCGGTAATGTCGATGCTTACTGTGGCATGCACTGCTGACGTCAACAGTACTAAAAAACCAAAAGCTAATCGTAATGCCTGCTTCATCATATCTCCCTTATCCGAACAATAAGTCCTGGATAATTTAGCAGAAGGTTAACAAACTCAAATACACAAAACTATCAGAACCCGATAACCGCAGCTCTGCTTATGGCTTAAAGTTCAGCGAAGCGTCTTTGAACACTTCATAGACAGCCTGTGACGGAGGTTTTGGCAGTTTTGCCTGATTCACTGCCACAAGTGCAGCCTGGCATAACGCTTCATCTCCCCCTTCTGACTCAACGCTCAGCACCATACCATCCGTAGCCAGTTTAATATGCAGTCGGCAGGTTTTCCCGGTATAGAGCGATTTATCATTAAGTCTGCTGGCAATAGCCGCAGCAATCTGATTCTTATAGTCGTTGATCTCAGCGCCAGAAGCACCGTTGTTCTTAGTGTTACCACTTCCTGCCGGTGCTGCGTTACTTCCTTTCGCCCCACCGCCCGTTTTCGGTGCATTCTTACCGGAGCTCAGGTCGCCCAGCAGATCGTCAACCCCTGCGGCAGCGGCTTTTTCCGCAGCAGCGGCCTTTTTAGCTGCGGCTTTTTCGGCAGCCGCTTTCTTATCAGCAGCGGCTTTCTCAGCTGCCGCTTTTTTATCAGCAGCGGCTTTTTCCGCAGCGGCGGCTTTTTCTGCCGCAGCTTTCTCGGCGGCGGCCGCTTTTTTCGCAGCATCAGCAGCCGCTTTCTTCTCTGCTTCCTGCGCAGCTTTTTTGGCGGCTTCCGCTTCGGCTTTCTTCTGTGCGTCAGCGGCCGCTTTTTTCGCCGCTTCGGCTTCTGCTTTCTTCTTCGCATCAGCAGCGGCTTTCTTCGCTGCTTCGGCTTCCGCTTTCTTCTGCGCATCAGCAGCCGCTTTCTTCGCCGCGTCTGCGGCTAACTTAGCCTGAGCATCTGCCTGCGCCTTCGCGTCTGCTGCGGCTTTGGCTGCCGCCTCTTCCGCCTGCTTCTGCTGCTCCTGAGCTTTCTTCGCTGCGGCTTCAGCCTGTTTCTGCTGCTCCGCCTGCTCTTTAGCGGCTTCCTGCGCCTGCAAACGCTCTTTCTCAAGCTGCTTCAGACGTTCCTGCTCGGCGGCCTGCTTTTCACGCAGCTCTTCCGCCTGCTGTTGCGCCTGTTTTTCACGCTGTTCTTCCGCGCGTTTTGCGCTCGCCTGCTGCTGTTGCTGGCGATTATAGTTCTGCACTACCGCACCGGGATCCACCATGACGGCGTCGATGGACGAGCCACCACCGCCGCCTGATGCATCAAGGTGCTCATCGAACGAACTCCAGATCAGCGCTGCAAAAAGAATTACGTGCAGCACTGCGGAGACGATTATCGCTCGCTTAAGCTTGTCGTTCTGTTCGGTTGCCTTTGACACTATCGGTTCCCAAAAACTACGCAGATGATCAAATAGGCTGAGTCATTAAGCCAACTGACTTAACGCCCGCGCTATGTAGCAAGTTCAGCGCTTTGATAATTTCATCATATGGTACGTCTTTCGCACCACCGATTAAGAAGACCGTCTTCGGATTTGACTCCAGGCGTCGTTGCGCTTCAGCAATAACCTGCTCTGGCGGAAGCTGATCCATACGATCTTTCTCTACCACCACGCTGTACTGCCCTACGCCGGAAACCTCAATGATGACCGGAGGATCGTCATTGGTGCTTACCGCCTGTGATTCTGTCGCATCCGGCAGATCAACTTCCACGCTCTGGGTGATGATGGGCGCCGTCGCCATAAAGATCAGCAGCAGCACCAGCAGCACGTCCAGTAACGGAACGATATTGATTTCGGACTTGAGCTCGCGACGACCTCGTCCACGCGATCTGGCCATGGTTTACCCCTTGTTGCTCTCGGTGCTGGTAAACGCCTGACGATGCAGAATCGCGGTGAACTCTTCCATAAAGTTGTCGTAGTTCAGTTCCAGTTTGTTCACGCGCTGGTTCAGACGGTTGTACGCCATTACCGCCGGAATTGCGGCGAACAGACCGATTGCGGTCGCGATCAGTGCTTCTGCGATACCCGGCGCAACCATCTGCAACGTTGCCTGCTTCACCGCCCCAAGGGCGATAAAGGCGTGCATGATCCCCCACACCGTACCAAACAGGCCGATATACGGGCTGATGGAGCCAACGGTTCCGAGGAAAGGAATATGCGTTTCAAGATTTTCCAGTTCGCGGTTCATGGAGATGCGCATCGCACGCGACGCCCCTTCTACCACGGCTTCCGGCGCATGGCTGTTAGCGCGATGTAAGCGAGCGAACTCTTTGAAACCGCTGTAGAAAATTTGTTCGGAGCCTGAAAGGTTATCACGGCGTCCCTGGCTTTCCTGGTACAGACGCGAAAGCTCAATACCCGACCAGAACTTATCTTCAAACGCTTCGGCTTCGCGGCCAGCGGCATTGAGGATACGCGTTCTCTGGATGATGATGGCCCAGGATGCGATTGAAAAACCAATCAAAATCAACATGATAAGTTTAACCAGAAGGCTTGCCTTCAGGAACAAATCAAGGATATTCATGTCAGTCACTGCTTAAACTCCGCGACAATAGACTTAGGAAGCGCACGAGGCTTCATTATGGTTGGATCAACACAGACAATCAGGACTTCAGCTGAGTTCAGTACCGTGTTCTCTGCATTGACTATCCGCTGCGTGAAAACCAGTGAAGTTCCGCGCATTGATGTAATTTCTGTTTGGACTTCGAGCATATCGTCGAGTCTGGCAGGCGCAAAATACTCAAGCGTCATCTTGCGTACCACGAAGGCAACTCGCTCAGCCAACAGCACCTGTTGACTAAAGTGATGATGGCGCAGCATCTCTGTGCGTGCCCGTTCATAAAAAGCAACGTAGCTGGCGTGGTAGACCACACCACCGGCATCGGTATCTTCGTAATAGACACGTACCGGCCATCGAAACAGCGTTGTATTCACTTTACATCCCGGTAATACAAGAAAAGTTGGAGCTTTCAAACTTCGCTACTATACGCGCGGGAATGATGGTTTGGAATGGGAGAAAGTAAACGGAGAGTAAATTTTTATGGGCCAGGGTAAGCCCATAACGTTAACGGACATTTCTTATTCAGAAGAAGAAGAAAATCAAACCGGCGAGGAGAACCAGATCGGCAATCAGTGGGCAGAAGATGCCCTGCCAGTGTAGCGCTTTCGGACGAAAGCCGACACCGTGAATCACGCCTGCGCACACCGCCCACATAATCAGGAAGCCGTGCCAGATTTCAAGCTCGCTGGTTTTCGCCGCGAAGCGCGACGGGTCCCAGAAGATACAGCCTGCCAGCAGTAATGCCATAATGAGGGAAAGCGCCCTCAAGGGGCGCTTATCCATTACCGCATATAACGTTGCGATAATATTCATTAGTGCTTTTCTTCACCTGCTTTGGTCGCTTCTACATGCTCAAGCGCCAGGGCAGTGATGACACCAAACGCACAGGCAAGAAGCGTCCCTAAAATCCATGCGAAATACCACATATTCAGCTCCTTACTTAGTACATAGAGTGGGTGTTGCTTTCGATATGTTCTTTAGTGATACGACCGAACATTTTCCAGTAACACCAGATGGTGTAAGCCAGAACAATCGGAACGAACACGCAAGCCACATAGGTCATTAAGTTCAGCGTCATATGGCTGGACGTTGCATCCCACATGGTCAGGCTGGCATTCATCATGGTGCTGGATGGCATCACGAACGGGAACATCGCAATACCGGCCGTCAGGATGATGCACGCCAGCGTCAGGGAAGAGAATACGAACGCCAGAGCGCCTTTCTCCAGACGAGACGTCAGCACGGTCAGCAGTGGCAGCAGCACACCCAGAGCAGGGATAGTCCACAGCACAGGGGTATTGTTGAAGTTCACCAGCCATGCACCGGCCTGACGCGCCACTTCTTTGGTCAGCGGGTTAGACGGTGCAGCATGGTTGATAGCGGACGTCACCACGTATCCATCAATACCATACACCACCCACACGCCTGCCAGAGCGAAGCAGACCAGCGTCACCAGCGCTGCCACCTGAGCGGTAGCGCGGGAACGCAGATGCAGTTCACCTACGGTACGCATCTGGAGATAGGTTGCCCCCTGGGTGATGATCATCGCCACGCTCACCACGCCTGCCAGCAGACCAAACGGATTCAGCAGCTGGAAGAAGTTACCGGTGTAGAACAGACGCATATATTCGTCGACGTGGAACGGTACGCCCTGCAACAGGTTACCGAACGCCACACCAATGACCAGCGGTGGAACGAAGCTACCGATGAAGATGCCCCAGTCCCACATGTTACGCCAGCGGGTGTCTTCAATCTTGGAACGGTAGTCGAAACCCACCGGACGGAAGAATAAAGAAGCCAGCACCAGAATCATCGCCACATAGAAGCCGGAGAACGCAGCCGCGTAGACCATCGGCCAGGCAGCGAACAGCGCGCCGCCTGCGGTGATCAGCCACACCTGGTTACCGTCCCAGTGCGGGGCGATGGAGTTGATCATGATTCGACGCTCGGTGTCATTACGACCGAGGAAACGGGTGAGCATGCCCACGCCCATGTCGAAACCATCGGTGACCGCGAAACCAATCAGCAGAACACCGATCAGCAGCCACCAGATAAAACGCAATACTTCATAATCGATCATTTGATGACTCCTGTCTTAGCGTGCCGGCTGAGTAGTCGCAACAGACTGCTCGTAGTGGTAGCGACCGGTTTTCAGGCTGCTTGGGCCAAGGCGCGCGAACTTGAACATCAGGAACAGTTCAGCCACCAGGAACAGGGTGTACAGACCGCAAATGAGCAGCATGGAGAAGATCAGGTCGCCTGCGGTCAGGGAGGAGTTCGCTACCGCTGTTGGCAGCACCTCACCGATCGCCCACGGCTGACGGCCATATTCCGCAACAAACCAGCCGGACTCGATAGCAATCCACGGCAGTGGGATACCGTACAGCGCGGTGCGCAGCAGCCATTTTTTCTCACCGATACGGTTACGAATGACTGACCAGAACGAGGCCGCGATGATCAGCAGCATGATAATGCCGCAACCCACCATGATGCGGAACGCGAAGTACAGCGGCGCAACGCGTGGAATAGAGTCTTTGGTTGCCATCTGAATCTGCGCTTCCGTCGCGTCGGAGACGTTCGGGGTATAGCGTTTCAGCAGCAGACCGTAACCGAGGTCTTTCTTCACGTCGTTAAATTGATCGCGAACGGCCTGGTCGGTAGAGCCGGCGCGCAGCTGTTCCAGCAGCGAGTAGGCTTTCATCCCGTTACGGATACGCTCTTCATGCTGCACCATCAGATCTTTCAGGCCAGTCACCTGTTTGTCGACGGAGCGCGTGGCGATAATACCCAGAGCGTAAGGAATTTGAATGGCGAAGCGGTTTTCCTGCGCTTCCTGGTCAGGCACGCCGAACAGGGTAAACGCTGCCGGTGCTGGCTGGGTTTCCCATTCAGCTTCAATTGCGGCGAGTTTGGTTTTCTGCACGTCGCCCATTTCGTAACCGGATTCATCACCCAGAACAATAACGGACAGAATCGCGGCCATACCGAAGCTTGCTGCGATAGCGAAAGAACGCTTGGCAAAGGCGAAGTCGCGGCCGCGCAGCATATAGTAGGAGCTGATGCCCAGCACGAACATCGCGCCGCACACATAGCCAGACGCCACGGTGTGAACGAATTTAACCTGAGCAACCGGGTTCAGGACTAGCTCAGCGAAGCTGACCATCTCCATACGCATGGTTTCGAAGTTGAAATCAGATGCGATTGGGTTTTGCATCCAGCCGTTCGCCACCAGGATCCACAGTGCGGACAAGTTGGAGCCTAATGCCACCAGCCAGGTTACCGCCATATGCTGGACTTTACCCAGACGGTCCCAACCGAAGAAGAACAGACCTACAAAGGTGGATTCGAGGAAGAAGGCCATCAGACCTTCAATGGCCAGCGGCGCACCGAAAATATCCCCCACATAGTGGGAATAGTAAGACCAGTTTGTCCCGAACTGGAACTCCATGGTCAGACCGGTTGCCACGCCCAGCGCAAAGTTGATACCAAACAACTTGCCCCAGAACTTGGTCATATCTTTATAAATCTGTTTGCCGGAGAGGACGTAAACCGTTTCCATGATGGCCAGCAGGAACGCCATACCGAGCGTCAGCGGCACAAACAGGAAGTGGTACATCGCGGTCAAGGCAAACTGTAAGCGCGACAGTTCGACTACGTCTAACATTATGACTCCTTGCTCATCGCATGAAGACTCCGAGAGTGAACCCCGTTAGATAAGGATCCACACGCATGCCCCAATACAAAGTTATCTGCTTCCCTTCTTCGTTGCTTATTCTCTTCATGAGGAAAAAGCAATGATGAAAGGTTACAAATACGTTAAGAAAAAACCAAATTGATCCCGTAAATATAATACGCTGCAAAACCCTTACAATAAACAGGTTTTTATTCGAACAGATTTACGTTTTTCGACGGCGATCAATTTATAGCAAAATTACCACTTTTCGGCCATTTTGATCGGGAACAATTTAACGCCTTTTGGAGCCTTTTTCCAAGGATTAAACATTGATTTAAATCAAAAACAGCCAGAGCTGTTAATGATGTTTCTTTGTGGTGCGGATAGTAAAAACCTTGTTAAGGATATGTATATTTAAAGACATTGGTGGTTATAAAAGCCAGAAGATAATATAAACAGTTGTGATTTTTATTAACGCGCGTGAAAAAACGCATTTTGCCGGAAGATAAACATATAATGTTATCTGCTTCACAGTATTTTTCTTTCGCTTTGCTACCCGCCGAAACGATTACATTTCATTCACCTTTAATAATCTTAAAATTAACACCCTTTCGTGACTATTTGATGAAATAAAGGCCGCAGGAATGCGGCCTTTATATTGTTCTGAAGATTACCTTTAAATTTTTATGCTGAAGGTGCGTGACTGGCATGGCCGGAACGACCCCGTAATGGCTGAACCCTCCTCCCCTTGCGCCTTGCGAACCTCATTCATGTCCGTTTCGCAACAGGCCTGGACCTCACGGTTCACAGACAAAGCCACGTCACAGGAGCGGGTCCCCGAAGGGTTGTACAGACGAAGAATCATCTCGTCACGATCCTCCGCTTTTTTCAGCGCACTGAGTACGCATCCGTTAGGCGCCAGCGTTAACAGGCTATAGCTACAGGGGGTGGTGAAAGAGGCGCGGTTAAGCTTCATCGCATCCCACGGGATTTTGTTATAACAGTGCACTGGCGTTAACCACGACTTCGCCTGCTGCGCAACGCCAGCACTGACGGGCGTACCATTAAAACTGAACAGGCTAAAGCGACAGGTTAACTGGCCCCGCATCTGCGAATCAGGCACCGGCATTTTGATCCCGGACGGTCTGCCGGGGCGCAGCAGTAAATCTTCCTTCCCAAGCACCCCCACGCCGCGAAGCAACGTCAGGGCAAACGTTTTTTGACGCTCGCCAGTCACTTCAAATTCGCGCAACCCTTCGGTAAACAGGGCCATTCCGTTACGCCGTTCCTGGAGCACCGCGTAGTTGAGCAGATTCCACACCGGCAGCGGCGCTTCCTTCCAGCCCTCCTCCTGCCAGTTCGCCATCGCTTCATCCTGTACAGGTCGTGTCAGCGAACCGAACTGGGTATCGGCTAACACCGTGTCTGTGGTAAATGGCGTCGGGATCAGCACCCGCACACGGTGGTCATCCACGTGATTTCCGAGACGTGCCTCAACGTCGATACGTCGGCTGTTATGGCTGAGCGTGACCGTGAGTTCTGCCTCAAGCGTTCCCGTCTGCTGACGCGCAGAACGTTCAGCGAGATCCGCTGGCACCGCCATGCGATGGCGGATCACCGCCCTGCTCTGCCAGGCCTCGTGGATCACCTCAACCTCATGCTCGCCCTGAGCGGAAGTGAGTCTCCACTCTTCCCGTGAAGGCGAGTAGTCGTACTCATCGCCATCATCCGAGCTCTCTTCTATTTCCAGCGCGCGGTCATAGATAAGCCCGGACGCTTTATCGAGCAGACGCAGGGTGCCGTCGTCGTTTAACGTTATTTCCCAGAAAGCATTTTCCAGCAACGCCTCCGACGATTTTTCTGCCGCCAGCAGCTTGCCGGCCACGTGCGGCTCGATATAGAGCGTGCGGTAACCCATTGATGGCAGGATCTGATTGAGCTGGATATCAAACTCCATAAAGGGATCGTAGTTGCCGTAATGCACAATTTGCCGGTCAATCAAGCCGGGGTCGATTTCACGCGCGCTGCGCAGGCAGTAAGGGATTTCATTCCCCCTATCGTCCAGCAGGCGGAACTGGCTGGCGCGCAGACGTATCGTGGTGTTAATCACTTCCTCACGCGGCCAGGGCGTGAGGTTAAACATCACTAGTTTGTCTTCCTCGCTCTGCGGCATGTTGTCGACAATCTTGCGCATATAGAAGCACGTCAGGTTATCGGCCATGTCTTCCGCCAGCTCGAAGCGGGACATCACCTCACGATGCACTTTGTCACTACAGCAGCAGCCGATACTGTCGTGGGCGTGATTCTTGAGGATCTCTTTCCACATTTTTTCCAGCAAGCCGTGGTGATACTCAAAGCCCAGCGTCCAGGCAAGCGTGGCCAGCGGCTCAAGGACGTTGACGATTTTATTCTCTATCCGGGCGTGGGCGATTTTGATATCCATCCGCGTGGAGCCTATCGTCCGGTGCACTCGCATATATTTACCGTCAATAAACTCCCCTTTCAGCGTCGCCAGTTCATCGCGGTGCGCGTCAATGTGGTCAAACACCTCCTCGAAGCGGCTCATCACAAACTGACGCTGCGGATAGATTTCGCGCAGCTTATCCATCACCGCAAAGATGTTCTGCTGGAGCGGCATCTGATCATGGCCGTTAGGCAGTAAAATTTCTTTCGTCACGGAGGCTTTTTCCAGCACCTCGAAGTACGTGTCGAGCCGTTTGCGCAGCCCGGCCTCATCCTCCGGTAAGTACTTACCAATCGCGTAGCCCAGCGGCAGCACCTGTGCCGTCACTTCGCTGCCGTCCTGGCTTTGCCAGAGAAATTCGGTTTTATCGGTACCGTGCCGCTCGGAACACCCGCGCCAGAACATGGTGCGCGTGATGCCAAAACCGTTGTAAATGTGCGGCAGCTGGGAAGACATGCCGAAGGAGTCCGGCAGATAGCCAATTTTCATCGGCTCGCCAAAGGCCAGACAGTCGCGAATACCGTACATCAGATTTCGGACAATCGACTCGCCGGAGACAAGGGTGGTGTCCGTCTGGGTATACCACGGCCCGATAATCAGCTTCCCGGCCGCCACCAGCGCCTTCACGCGTGGCCTGTTTTCCGGTTTCACGGCAAAATAATCTTCCAGCACCGCCGTCTGGCCGTCGAGAACGTAGTATTTATACTCTGCGTCCTGCTCAAGACGGGTGAGGATCTCTTCCATATTATTGACCAGAAGAATACGTGACGCTTCGGTGGTGAAGTACCACTCCCGGTCCCAGTGCATATGTGGCGTGATATGAACGCGAGATACAGCTTTCATCTTCGTTTCCTGTCAGTGCGTGTTTACGATGGTATGTCTTCAGTCACGTAGGTGCCGCTCTTCACGGCCTGGCGTCGCCAGAGCAGTAAAATGAGCGTAGAGATTGCGGCGCCAGCCAGCGCGGCGCCAAACCAGCCGACAGCGGCCATCACGCCGCCCAGCCCGGCATCATGCAGTAAGAAGAGCGAGAAAATGCCCGCGCCGGGGGTGGATAGCCCAATCCCCATCGCCCCGACAATCGCTCCGGTCACCATTGACCCCAGAACAAATGAGCCAATGACCCGCAACGGATCCTCGATAGCCATCGGAATTGCCCCTTCGGTGATGCCCGCCAGCCCCAGCAGCCAGGTGGACTTGCCGGTTTCAATTTCGAACTGTTTGAACAGGTTCGGAGCCAGCATCGTTGATGCCGTCACGGTAAAGGCCGATACCATTTTGACGGAGGCAAAAATCGCATAAGGCCCGTATACGCCATTGGCCATTGCTCCCAGACAGAACGCGTAAGAGGCTTTGTTGACCGGACCGCCCAGATCGAACGAGCACATAAAGCCCAGGATCGCCCCCAGCAGCAGCGCATTCGCGCCGGACAGACCGTTAAGCCAGGCGGTCAGGGCGTTATTGATCCAGGCCACCGGTTCGCCGATCACAAACAGCATCAGGCTGCCTGCGCCCAGCACGCCAATCACCGGATAGAGATAAAAGGTCAGAAAGCCGTTGTAGCGGCTACTCAGCCGGATGTGGTTTTTCACCCAGCGCATCAGGTAGCCCGCAATCAGCCCGCCGACGATGGCCCCGAGAAAACCAGAGCCGATCATATTGGCGGCAAGACCCGCCGCAAAGCCCGGCGTTAGCGCAGGTTTATCCGCCAGCGAGTAAGCGGTATAGGCCGCCAGAACAGGCACCATCAGAATACCGAGCATCCCGCCGCCCAGTTTGCGGTACATCCACAGCCACGAGTTTTCCTGATCGAACAGATGCTGCAAGCCCAGGATTTGCGCAAGCAGTACCGACACCGCCAGCACCGTACCGCCGGCGACAATCAGCGGTACCGCAAAGGAGATACCGCTGAGCAGCGCCTGCTTGAGTTCGGTTTTAACGCACTTTTTCGCGTCCGTGTCGACGTGCGCAGGACGCGCATCGGATACAGGCTGTAGCGCCAGCGCACGCTCAATGAGCGCTTCCGCATGGCGTAAGGGTTCCGCGACGGGCACGGAAATGGCGGGCATCCCCTGAAAACGCTCACGCTCTTTGATCGCCACTTCCGCCGCGAAGATACACGCTTTTGCCTCCTGCAACTGCTGCGCGGTGATGCGCCCCTCAATACCATTTGCCCCCTGCTTTTCGACCACCACATTGACGCCGAGCTTACGTCCCGCTTTTTCGAGATACTCCGCTGCCATGTAGGTATGGGCGATCCCGGCCGGACAGGCGGTAACGCAGACGATCGTCGGGGCATTCTCCGCAACGGCGGTTTCTTGTGTGTCAGGCGCTGTTTCCAGCGCCGCAAGCACCGCTTCCGCGCTGGTCGCCGTCATCACGCGCGCCCTGAGCTCGTCATCCGCCAGGCGAGACGTCAGTTCCGTCAGGACCTGAATATGCGTTGATCCCGCTTGTGCGGGAGGAATGGCGAGCAGAAAAATTAGCTCGACCTCCTCCGGTCCGTCCACACCTTCCCAGGCCAGCGGCTCACGCAGTGTGGCCACGGCAAAAGCCGCTTCGTTTACCGCCACTGATTTACCATGAGGTACGGCCAGCCCCTCGCCCAGCGCCGTCGGGCCAAGCGATTCCCGATGGAAAACGTCTGCCAGAAACGTATCGGCGTTGGCTATTTTGCCCAACGCCACCAGCCGCGTCGCAAGCTGACGGATTGCCTCATCACGGCTGGTAAACTGCGCCTGCACGCAGACAGCACGGGGGTCGGTCAGAGTCGTCAGGTTCATAAGATCCTCACCTATCCAAAGTTATTGTCTGGGCAGGATTGTGGCAGACCGGATAATACATTTATGTGATCATTTTCACTAACACCGATATTTGTATCTTATTTGTATTATTTACAAATTTACCACTGAAGGCATAATTCCCTGAAAACGTATTAAAAAGGCGCGACACAATGGGCAATAAACCGATGTACCGGCAGATCGCCGATGCGTTCCGCGAGAAAATTAATGCCGGTGAGTTAAAACCTGGCGACGCGCTGCCGACGGAATCCAGCCTTCAGGAGGCGTTTAGCGTCAGCCGGGTCACCGTGCGGCAGGCTTTGAAGCTGCTCGCCGACGAGCAGATCATCGAAAGTATTCAGGGCAGCGGCTCGTATGTAAAAGAGGAGCGGGTGAATTACGATATTTATCAGCTCACCGGTTTTTACGAAAAGTTAGCGGATCGCAACGTCGATACGCACAGCGACGTCAGCGTCTTCGAAGTGGTGAAAGCCGATGAGCGGCTCGCGGCAAAACTTGCGCTCAATCCGGATGATAAGGTCTGGCACGTCAAGCGCGTACGCTTCATCAGGGAAAAGCCGGTGAATCTGGAAGAGACATGGATGCCGCTGGCGATGTTCCCCGACCTCACTTGGGAAGTGATGGAACAGTCGAAATACCATTACATTGAGCAGATCAAAAAGATGGTGATCGATCGCAGCGAGCAGGAGCTGGTGCCAGTCATGCCATCGGATGAGGCGATTGCCGCCCTGGCGCTCGATCCGGCAAAACCGATTCTGGAAAAAGTCTCTCGTGGCTTTCTGAAAGACGGCCGGGTATTTGAATACAGTCGCAACGTGTTTAACACCGACGACTATAAATTCACTCTGGTGGCTAAACGCAGGCAATAAAAAAAGGCCGCTTTACAGCGGCCAACCATGTCGAAACGGACATTTTTTTATACTTCAACGCGCCCCATTCGGGGAGCAGAGAGGACTTACTTAATGATGGATTTCAGTGCTTCACCGATATCCGCCAGGCTGCGAACGGTTTTCACGCCTGCGGCTTCCAGTGCTGCGAATTTCTCATCAGCCGTACCTTTACCGCCTGCGATAATCGCGCCCGCGTGACCCATACGTTTGCCTTTCGGCGCGGTCACACCCGCGATGTAACCCACCACCGGCTTGGTCACATGATCTTTGATGTAAGCAGCCGCTTCTTCTTCCGCGCTACCACCGATCTCACCGATCATCACGATCGCTTCGGTCTGTGGATCTTCCTGGAATAGCTTCAGGATGTCGATGAAGTTAGAGCCCGGGATCGGGTCACCGCCGATGCCCACGCAGGTGGACTGGCCGAAACCGTAGTCGGTGGTCTGCTTAACCGCTTCATAGGTCAGGGTACCGGAACGGGACACGATACCCACTTTGCCTGGGCGATGAATGTGGCCCGGCATGATGCCGATTTTGCATTCGCCTGGAGTGATAACGCCTGGGCAGTTCGGGCCGATCATGCGCACGCCTGCTTCGTCCAGCTTCACCTTCACGGTCAGCATATCCAGCGTCGGGATGCCTTCGGTGATGGTGATGATCAGCTTAATGCCTGCGTCGATCGCTTCCAGAATAGAGTCTTTGCAGAACGGCGCCGGTACGTAGATCACGGTCGCGGTTGCGCCCGTCGCTTCTACCGCTTCACGCACGGTGTTGAACACCGGCAGGCCCAGGTGCGTGGTGCCGCCTTTACCTGGCGTTACGCCGCCAACCATCTGCGTACCGTAGGCAATCGCCTGTTCGGAGTGGAAAGTCCCCTGGCTACCGGTGAAGCCCTGGCAGATAACCTTGGTATCTTTATTAATTAAAACGGACATTATTTCCCCTCCACTGCGGCAACAACCTGCTGAGCTGCATCCGTCAGACTTTTCGCTGCAATAATATTCAGGCCGCTGTCAGCCAGTTTTTTCGCGCCGAGTTCAGCGTTGTTCCCTTCCAGACGTACAACAACCGGAACGTTAACGCCCACTTCTTCTACCGCGCCGATGATACCGTCGGCGATCAGGTCGCAACGTACGATACCGCCGAAGATGTTCACCAGAACCGCTTTCACGTTGCTGTCAGAGAGAATGATTTTGAACGCTTCGGTTACGCGCTCTTTAGTTGCGCCACCGCCCACGTCGAGGAAGTTCGCTGGCTCACCGCCGTGCAGCTTAACGATGTCCATGGTGCCCATTGCCAGGCCCGCACCGTTAACCATGCAGCCGATGTTGCCATCCAGCGCGACGTAGTTCAGCTCCCACTGTGCAGCCTGTGCTTCACGCGGATCTTCCTGAGACTGATCGCGCATTTCACGCAGATCGGACTGGCGGAACAGCGCGTTGCCGTCAGCGCCCAGCTTGCCGTCGAGGCAGATCAGGTCGCCCTGGGTGGTGATCACCAGCGGGTTGATCTCGATCAGCGCCAAATCGCGCTCCAGGAAAATGGTCGCCAGACCCATGAAGATCTTGGTGAACTGCTGAACCAGCTTGCCTTCCAGACCCAGTTTGAATGCCAGCTCACGACCCTGGTAAGGCATTGGGCCCGCCAGCGGATCGATAGCCACTTTGTGGATCAGGTGCGGGGTTTCTTCCGCCACTTTTTCGATTTCCACGCCGCCTTCGGTAGACGCCATGAACACCACGCGACGGGAGCTACGGTCTACGACTGCGCCGAGGTACAGTTCTTTCGCGATGTCGGTTGCCGCTTCCACCAGGATCTGGTTAACCGGCTGGCCGTTCGCATCTGTCTGGTAGGTTACCAGACGCTTGCCGAGCCAATGTTCAGCAAACGCACGGATCTCTTCTTTGCTCTTAACAACCTTCACACCGCCCGCTTTACCACGGCCACCAGCGTGAACCTGACATTTAACTACCCACGGGCCGGAACCGATTTTAGACGCGGCTTCTTCTGCTTCACGCGGGGTAGTACAGGCATAACCCACCGGAGCCGGTAAGCCATACCGGGCAAACAGCTGTTTGGCCTGATATTCATGTAAGTTCATGTGTTCTATCCATCCTTCAGGTAATCGTTAGGTAGTGCTTTTGTAGGCCCGGCAAGCAACGCGCCGCCGGGCAAGACTGCAAAAACTAGACGTCCAGCAGCAGACGCGTTGGATCTTCCAGCAGCTCTTTAATGGCAACCAGGAAGCCTACGGACTCGCGGCCGTCGATCAGGCGGTGATCGTAAGAGAGCGCCAGGTACATCATCGGCAGGATCTCCACTTTACCGTCTACCGCCATTGGACGATCTTTAATGGCGTGCATACCCAGGATCGCGCTCTGCGGCGGGTTGATGATCGGGGTAGACATCAGCGAGCCGAACACACCACCGTTGGTAATGGTGAAGTTACCGCCAGTCAGGTCCTCAACGGTCAGCTTGCCGTCGCGGCCTTTCACGGCCAGCTCTTTGATTTTCTTCTCGATGTCAGCCATACCCAGGGTATCCACGTCACGCAGAACCGGGGTAACCAGGCCGCGCGGGGTAGAAACCGCCATGCTGACGTCGAAGTAGTTGTGGTAAACCACGTCATCGCCATCGATAGACGCGTTCACTTCCGGGTAGCGTTTCAGCGCTTCAACTACCGCTTTCACGTAGAAGGACATGAAGCCCAGACGGATACCGTGACGTTTTTCAAACGCGTCACCGTACTGCTTGCGCAGATCCATGATTGGCTTCATGTTGACTTCGTTAAAGGTGGTCAGCATCGCGGTGGAGTTTTTCGCTTCCAGCAGACGCTCGGCCACGCGCTTACGCAGGCGGGTCATCGGCACGCGTTTTTCGCTACGTGCGCCCAGAGCTGGCTGTGCCGCTGGTGCTGCCGCAGGGGCTTTCGCTTCCGCTTTCGCCTCAGAAGGCGCTTTTGCCAGATGCTTGTCGATGTCTTCGCGCGTCAGACGGCCACCCACGCCGGTGCCTTTGATGGCTGCCGGATCGAGGCTGTGCTCAGCCAGCAGGCGACGGATCGCCGGGCTGAGCGCGTCGTTGGTCTGATCGGACAGAGACGCCTGCTGGCGCTGGGCCGGGGTAGACGCTTTTTCTTCAGATTTGGCGCTGGACTCTTTGCCCGCGCTATTGCCTTCACGCAGGCGACCCAGGATCTGGCGAGAAGTGACGGTCGTACCTTCATCTTCCAGGACTGCATCCAGAATGCCATCCGCTGAAGCCGGTACTTCCAGTACCACTTTGTCAGTTTCGATTTCTACCAGCACTTCGTCACGGGTTACCGCGTCGCCTGGTTTTTTGTGCCAGGTGGCGACGGTTGCATCTGCTACGGACTCAGGCAGGTCGGGAACAAGAATATCTACGCTACTCATTATGTATCCTTTAATTAATCGACGTTCAGCGCGTCATTGACCAGATCTTGTTGCTGCTTCTGGTGAACGGACATATACCCTACCGCCGGAGAGGCGGAGGCCGGGCGACCTGCATAACGCAGGGCAGACCCAAATGGAATCACTTCACGGAAATGATGCTGGCTGCAATACCATGCGCCCTGGTTGAGCGGCTCTTCCTGGCACCAGACAAAATCATGAACGTGAGCGTACTGTTTCAGCACTTCCTGCATCGCCTGATGCGGGAACGGATAAAGCTGTTCGATACGCACGATGGCGACATCTTTCTGATCGTTCTTACGGCGCTGTTCCAGCAGGTCGTAATAAACCTTACCAGAACACATTACGACACGCTTAACGGCCTGCGGATCCAGCTCGTCAATTTCACCGATGGCCGGCAGGAAGGTGCCGTTTGCCAGCTCTTCCAGGCTGGAGACCGCCAGTGGATGGCGCAGCAGGGATTTTGGCGACATGACCACCAGCGGACGGCGCATACCGCGCAGCGCCTGACGACGCAGCATGTGGTAAACCTGAGCCGGAGTGGACGGCACGCAAACCTGCATATTCTGCTCGGCGCAGAGTTGCAGATAACGCTCCAGACGCGCGGAGGAGTGCTCCGGCCCCTGTCCTTCGTAGCCGTGCGGCAGCAGCATCACCAGACCACACATACGGCCCCACTTCTGCTCACCGGAGGAGATGAACTGGTCGATGACGACCTGCGCACCGTTGGCGAAGTCACCGAACTGCGCTTCCCAGATGGTCAGAGTGCGGGGTTCTGCGGTGGCGTAGCCGTATTCGAAGGCCAGCACCGCTTCTTCTGACAGCACGGAGTCCCAGACCTTGAACTGGCCCTGACCGTTATGCACGTGCTGAAGCGGAGTGTACGTTGAACCGTTAGACTGGTTGTGTACAACCGCATGACGGTGGAAGAAGGTGCCACGACCCGCATCTTCACCGGACAGACGAACCGGAATACCTTCGTCAACCAGCGTCGCATAGGCCAGCGTTTCCGCGCCGCCCCAGTCGAACAGCTTCTCACCCGCCGCCATTGCCTGGCGGTCGCCATAGATCTTGGCCACGCGGGACTGCATCTCGATCGCTTCCGGCACGGTGCTGATGCGTTTAGCCAGCTCCTGCAAACGTTTCATTTCAACCTTGTTCGGGTAGCTCTCGTCCCACTCGTGGTTGAGGTACGGCGACCAGGTGAAGGAGTGCATGTTCATTGGACGCAGCTCTTTCACTACGCATTCACCCGCATCCAGCGCGTCGCGATAAAGATTGACCATCTCGGTCGCATCTTCCAGCGTCGCCACTTTTTCGCTTTCCAGCTTGTCAGCGTAGATTTTACGCGGCGTCGGGTGTTTTTTGATTTTCTGGTACATCAGCGGCTGGGTTGCACTTGGCTCATCCGCTTCGTTGTGGCCGTGACGGCGGTAGCAGAAGAGGTCAATGAACACGTCGCGCTTGAAGGTGTTACGGAAGTCCAGCGCCAGACGGGTAACGAAAGCAACGGCTTCAGGGTCATCCGCGTTAACGTGGAAGATGGGTGCCTGAACCATTTTACCGATGTCGGTGCAGTACGGGGTGGAACGCGCATCCAGCGGGTTAGAGGTGGTGAAGCCCACCTGGTTGTTGATTACGATGCGAACGGTACCGCCCACTTCATAACCACGCGCTTTCGACATGTTCAGGGTTTCCTGAACCACGCCCTGCCCTGTGACCGCCGCATCACCGTGAATAGTGATTGGCAGTACTTTATTGCTGCTCGGCTCGTCCAGACGATCCAGACGCGCACGCACGGAACCGATAACCACCGGGCTGACGATTTCCAGGTGCGACGGGTTAAACGCCAGCGCCAGGTGAACCTGACCGCCCTCGGTTTCGATATCCGACGAGAAGCCCATGTGGTACTTCACGTCACCGGTGCCGAGGTGCTCTTTATGTTTACCCGCAAATTCGTCGAACAGATCCTGCGGCTTTTTACCCAGCACGTTAACCAGCACGTTCAGGCGACCACGGTGCGCCATGCCCAGCACCACTTCGCGCGTGCCGCTCTTACCGGCATGACGAATCAGCTCTTTCAGCATCGGGACTAACGCATCGCCGCCCTCCAGTGAGAAGCGTTTTGCGCCAGGGAATTTCGCGCCCAGATAGCGCTCAAGGCCTTCCGCTGCGGTCAGTTCGCTGAGAAAACGTTTTTTCTCATCTGCTGAGAAATTCGCGTGGCCTGCCACGGATTCGATACGCTGCTGGATCCAGCGTTTCTCTTCGGTGGAGGTAATGTGCATATATTCCGCGCCGATGGAGCCGCAGTAGGTTTGCTTGAGCGCGTCAATCAGATCGCCCAGCTTCATCGTGTCTTTGCCGATGGCAAAGGAACCTACGTTAAAGCTTTCCTGGAAATCGGCCTCGGTCAGATCGTGATAAGCCGGATCAAGATCCGCTACACGTTCCTGCTGCCACAGTCCCAGCGGATCGAGATTCGCATGCTGGTGACCACGGAAGCGATAAGCGTTGATAAGTTGCAGGACTTTAACCTGCTTCGCATTGGTGTCAGGGTCGGAAATCGCAGAAGAGTAACGTGAGGCATCCTTCGCCAGACGACGGAAATAATCACGTGTTTTTGAATGGAATTGATCCGGTTTGACCCCTGTACCAGGCAACTGCTGGAACATGGAACGCCAGTTTGCGTCCACTGAGTCAGGATCGGTTAAGAAGTCTTCATAGAGCTGTTCTATCCAGCTCTGGTTTGAACCAGAGAGGTAAGAAGAGTCCAGCCAGGCTTTCATTGCGCCGTTCTGCATCGTGATCCCTTAAGCATTTTTATGCTTACTTTCGCCGTAGAAACTACCACGCACACCACGTGTACGTGCCGGGGTTCACCTGCGAGCTCTTTTCATTTGGCCCGCGAAGGAACCTTTAGAAACTGTCTAAACTTCAGGGCAGTTTTTAAAGGTTTCTGCAATTTGCCCGGTGACGCTACGCTTACCGGGCCTACTGTTACGTAGGCCGGATAAGCGCAGCGCCATCCGGCGTTGTTACTTACGCACTGCGCTGCAACAACATCGACTTAATATGCCCGATGGCGCGCGTCGGGTTCAGCCCCTTAGGACACACACTGACGCAGTTCATGATGCTATGGCAGCGGAATACGCTGAAAGCGTCACTTAGCCCTTCCAGACGATTCTCGGTTTCGGTATCGCGGCTGTCGATCAGGAAGCGATAGGCAGCCAGCAGACCCGCAGGGCCGATAAATTTATCCGGGTTCCACCAGAATGACGGGCATGACGTAGAACAGCATGCACAGAGAATACACTCGTACAACCCATCGAGTTTTTCACGCTGCTCAGGAGACTGTAAGTGCTCGCGAGCGGGTGGATTTTGCCCATTATTCAATAAGTAAGGCTTAATCTTCTCATATTGTGCATAGAATTGCCCCATGTCCACCACCAAATCACGCACGACCGGCAGGCCAGGCAGAGGACGGATCACAATTTTCTGGCCAGAACGCTGTAGCGCTGAAATTGGCGTAATACAGGCCAGACCGTTTTTGCCGTTCATGTTTACACCGTCAGAGCCACACACCCCTTCACGGCAGGAGCGGCGGAACGACAGCGTAGGATCTTTCTCTTTCAGCTGGATTAAGGCATCCAGCAGCATCATGTCACGACCTTCTTCCGCTTCGAGGGTGTAATCCTGCATACGCGGAGCATCGTCTACATCCGGGTTATAACGATAAACTGAGAATTCGAGTTTCATTATCCTGTCTCCGCATTAGTAAGTACGAATCTTCGGCGGGAACGCCGGACGCAGTTTCGGTTCCATGTTAACGCTACGACGCGTCATGGTTTCCGACTCTGGCAGATACAGGGAATGGCACAGCCAGTTTTCGTCATCACGATCCGGGAAGTCGAAGCGGCTATGGGCGCCACGGCTTTCGGTACGGAAGTTTGCCGACATCGCAGTGGCGAACGCGGTTTCCATCAGGTTATCCAGCTCCAGGCACTCAACGCGCTGGGTGTTGAACTCGCTGGAGGTATCATCCAGACGGGCATTCTTCAGACGCTCGCGGATCGCTTTCAGCTGCTCAAGCCCTTTGGCCATAGCGTCACCTTCGCGGAATACCGAGAAGTTGTGCTGCATACACTCCTGCAACGCCTTACGGATCTCCACCGGATCTTCGCCGCTACGGTTGCCGTTCCAGCGGTTGAGGCGCTCAAGAGAGGCATCTATTTCGTCGTCGGTCGCATCACGCAGCGCGCCCTGCTCGGCAATAGACTCCTGGAGATGCAGACCCACCGCACGACCAAATACCACCAGGTCCAGCAGGGAGTTGCCGCCCAGACGGTTTGCGCCGTGCACGGATACGCAGGCAATTTCGCCTACCGCGAACAGGCCAGGGATGACCACGTCTTCGCCCTGCTCGTTCACGGTCAGCGCCTGACCGGTCACTTTGGTCGGAATACCGCCCATCATGTAGTGACAGGTTGGGATAACCGGAATTGGCTCTTTCACAGGGTCGACGTGCGCGAAGGTGCGGGACAGCTCCAGAATGCCCGGCAGACGGGATTCCAGCACGTCTTTACCCAGATGGTCGAGTTTCAGCTTCGCGTGTGGACCCCAAGGGCCGTCACAGCCGCGGCCTTCACGGATTTCGATCATGATGGAACGCGCCACCACGTCACGGCCCGCAAGGTCTTTTGCGTTTGGCGCATAACGCTCCATGAAGCGCTCGCCATGTTTGTTCAGCAGGTAACCACCTTCACCACGGCAGCCTTCTGTCACCAGTACGCCCGCACCGGCGATACCGGTTGGGTGGAACTGCCACATCTCCATGTCCTGCACCGGCACGCCAGCGCGGATCGCCATCCCAACGCCGTCACCGGTGTTGATATGGGCGTTGGTAGTGGACTGATAGATACGGCCTGCGCCGCCGGTCGCCAGAACGGTTGCGCGGGCTTTGAAGTAGACCACCTCACCGGTTTCGATGCACAGGGCGGTACACCCCACCACGGCGCCATCGGCGTTTTTCACCAGATCCAGCGCATACCACTCGGAGAAAATTGTGGTGTGGTTTTTCAGGTTCTGCTGATACAGCGTGTGCAGCAGCGCGTGGCCGGTACGGTCAGCCGCCGCTGCGGTTCGTGCCGCCTGCTCGCCGCCGAAGTTTTTCGACTGGCCGCCAAACGGACGCTGATAGATGGTGCCATTTTCCAGACGAGAGAACGGCAGACCCATGTGGTCCAGCTCCAGAATCGCTTCCGGGCCGGTTTTACACATATATTCGATGGCATCCTGGTCACCGATGTAATCGGAACCTTTTACCGTATCGTACATATGCCATTCCCAGTTATCTTCATGGGAATTACCCAGCGCAACGGTGATACCGCCCTGCGCAGACACAGTGTGGGAACGGGTCGGGAATACTTTAGAGAGCAGCGCACAAGTCTGGCCGCTCTGGGAAATTTGCAGTGCGGCGCGCATACCTGCGCCACCCGCACCAATCACAACAGCATCAAATTCTCTGACTGGCAGTTTCATTACACACCCCACACCACAACAAATCCATAAATGACGTAAACCAGCAGAGCAACAACAATAATCAGTTGCAGCGGAAGGCGAATCGCCAGCGGTTTAACGTAATCGGTCAACACCTGCCACATGCCAATCCAGGCATGAATAAGGATGGAGAACAGGGCCAGCAGGGTGAACACTTTGGTGAAGGCCGATCCGAAGAAACCACTCCAGATTTCCCACGTCAGCGTGCCGCTGGTCGCGAAGAAACCGATCATATAGATGATGTAAAGGGTGAGAACGATGGCGGTAGCACGGACCAGGATGAAGTCATGTACGCCGTTGCGTCCTAATGCGGAGGCGTTGCTTACCATACGAGAACTCCTGCGAGAAGTGAAAGCACGACAGTGATCACAAATGAAATGTTAGCGGTACGTTTACCGGCCTCGAACGTCTCTTCCAGGTAGCCAAAGTCCATCAGCATATGGCGAACGCCGCCAACCACGTGATAGGCCAGCGCGGTCAGAATGCCCCACATGATAAATTTCACGAAGAAGCTGTTCATAATGGCTGAGGCCTGGAGGAATCCTTCAGGGGATGAGAGGCTGGTTCCCAGTAACCACAGCAAGATACCGACCGCCACAAACGTAATCACACCAGAAACACGGTGCAGAATGGACGCTATTGCTGTTACAGGGAATCGGATCGTTTTCAGATCCAGATTGACAGGTCTTTGTTTTTTCACATTTCTTATCATGAATAACGCCCACATGCTGTTCTTATTGTTTCCTTCCTCCGGACTGCGATGCGGGTCAGACAGCGTTCCTTTTCTATAACTGCGCGTCATGCAAAACATTGCTTCCAAATGCTAAAACGACACGTTACAACGCTGGGTGGCTCGGGATTGCAGGGTGTTCCGGAGACCTGGCGGCAGTATAGGCCGTTCACAAAATCATTACAATTAACCTACATACAGTTTGTTGGGTTTTCTCTGGAACAGTGATCGGGGTCACGATAACAACATCTTTTTAATTTTTAATCATCTGATTTGACAAATGTTAAACAATATTGTTACAAACGTCATCAGAAAAGGCATATAATGCGCAAAAGTTATGAGGTCTATCTTTCACCTGACAAATAGTTATGTAACAGTGTGATGGTATTGACCGAAGTTATCAGGACAGTTATTAGTGATATACAGGTTTGAATAATTCGGACTGCAAAAACGCTGATTTGCTGTTGTTTCACTGATATTTCATTCGTTTACCTGCAAGGCGCCATAGCTCTGTACCCTGGTTTCTCCTCGTGAGCTGAGCGGTAAGCCAAATAACAATCTGGTAACGATGATTAACAGCTGAAAGCAAATCCGGTAAAGCGCAGTCTTAAGCATAAGGCGCTAAGGAGACCGTAAATGGCTGATACAAAGGCAAAACTCACCCTAAATGGTGATGATGCTATTGAACTGGATGTGCTAAAAGGCACGCTCGGTCAGGATGTTATTGATATCCGTACGCTGGGTTCCAAAGGGGTATTCACCTTTGACCCTGGATTCACCTCCACCGCATCTTGCGAATCCAAAATCACCTACATTGACGGTGACGAAGGTATCCTGCTCCATCGCGGCTTCCCCATCGATCAGTTAGCCACCGAATCCAACTATCTGGAAGTGTGCTACATCCTGCTGAACGGCGAAAAACCGACGCAGGCCCAGTACGATGAATTTAAAACCACCGTGACCCGTCACACCATGATCCATGAGCAGATTACCCGTCTGTTCCATGCGTTCCGTCGTGACTCTCATCCGATGGCGGTCATGTGCGGTATTACCGGTGCGCTGGCGGCGTTCTACCACGATTCTCTGGACGTGAATAACCCACGTCACCGTGATATCGCGGCGTTCCGTCTGCTGTCTAAAATGCCTACCATGGCGGCGATGTGTTACAAATACTCTATCGGTCAGCCGTTTGTGTACCCACGCAACGACCTCTCCTACGCGGGTAACTTCCTGCGTATGATGTTCTCCACGCCGTGCGAAGAGTACGAAGTGAACCCGGTGCTGGAACGCGCGATGGACCGTATTCTGATCCTGCACGCTGACCACGAACAAAACGCCTCGACCTCTACCGTCCGTACCGCGGGCTCTTCCGGCGCGAACCCGTTCGCCTGTATCGCTGCGGGCATCGCCTCCCTGTGGGGACCGGCGCATGGCGGCGCGAACGAAGCGGCACTGAAGATGCTGGAAGAAATCAGCTCCGTTGAGCACATTCCTGAGTTCGTGCGCCGCGCGAAAGACAAGAATGACTCCTTCCGTCTGATGGGCTTCGGTCACCGTGTTTACAAAAACTACGACCCGCGCGCGACCGTCATGCGTGAGACCTGCCACGAAGTGCTGAAAGAGCTGGGCACCAAAGATGATCTGCTGGAAGTGGCGATGGAGCTGGAACACATCGCGCTGAACGACCCGTACTTCATCGAGAAGAAACTCTACCCGAACGTCGATTTCTACTCTGGCATTATTCTGAAAGCGATGGGCATTCCGTCTTCCATGTTCACCGTAATCTTCGCCATGGCGCGTACCGTGGGCTGGATTGCGCACTGGAACGAAATGCACAGCGAAGGCATGAAAATCGCGCGTCCTCGTCAGCTGTATACCGGCTACGAGCAGCGTGATTTTAAGTCTGACATTAAGCGCTAAAAAACACGCCCGGCGGCGCTTCGCTTGCCGGGCCTACAAGTGCGAGATGTAGGCCGGGTAAGGCGTAGCCACCACCCGGCTTTTTTACATCTGGCACCCAGGACACCAGTAAAACGGCCTGGAAGAGATCGTCGCCTTCTCAATCACCCCGCCGCACCGCTCACACTTTTTACCTGCCCGATGAAACACCTTGAAGCGGAACAGCGCCCCGTGATGCTTGTTCTCATCCACCACGCCGCGCGTGTTGTACGACAGCCGTGGAAGATCCAGTAACGCGTGCGACAGCGCCTCCAGCTGTTCATCGCTCAGCTGCGACACTTTGCGCTGCGGCGCCAGCCCCACTTCCCAGAGGATCTCCACCCGCAGGTAGTTTCCCAGCCCCGCCAGAAATGCCTGATCGAGCAATAGCCCGGAAAACTGCCGGTTGCGGAATGTGGGGGATAACAACCGGGCTTTCACATCGCTTGCCGTCAGACGCATGTCGAGCACGTCCGGCCCGACCCGCTGTAAGAACGGATGCGTCAGCAGCTGCTCCGGCGTTAACATTTCGATATCAGAGGCGCTGTAAAGCAGGATCGCCTTATCCGCCGTTTGTAGCCGCACGCGCAGCACGCGGGTCGTTTGCGGCTGCTCGTCCGCCTCCACCACCCGCCAGACACCGTAAAGCTGATTATGGCTGTATAACGTCAGGTTATGGGAAAAGTGGGTGAGTAACGCCTTGCCGCGCGTTTCAATGTGGGTCACCGTCTGCCCTACCAGCTGCGATTCAAACGGCTTGAGTTGAGGAAAGGCAAACCAGACGTGTGTCAGAGGTTTGCCCTTTATCGCCGCCTCCAGGCTATCCGCCGCGCGGCGGATCTCCGGACCTTCTGGCATGTTATTGTCCTTTCATGATTATTCTGCGCTGACAACAATGCCCTCTTCCGAGAACGCCGCCCGCAGGCGTCGCGCAAACTGGAGCGCATGCTCGCCGTCACCGTGTAAGCACACCGTATCAGCCTGAACGTTTGCCGTTGTCCCCTCCGTTGAGGTTACTCGCCCGAAGCGCACCATCTCCAGCGTCTGCGCCAGTGCTTTACCTTCGTCGGTGATCAGCGCACCGGCCTGCGTACGCGGAACCAGACTACCGTCCGGCAGGTATCCCCGATCGGCAAACACTTCCTGCCGCGTAGTCAGCCCCAGCCGTTCTCCGGCACGAATAAGCTCGCTGCCCGCCAGGCCTACCAGAATCAGTTGCGGATTACAGTCCCGCACCGCACGGGCAATGGCATCCGCCAACACCGGATCTTTCGCCGCCTGGTTATAGAGCATGCCGTGCGGCTTGACGTGGCGCAACACGCCATTCTCAGCGCGCACTATCGCCTCCAGCGCGCCGATCTGGTAGAGCATTTGCGCGTAAACCGTCTCAGGCGGCAGATCCATCGCTGTGCGACCAAAGTTTTCCCGGTCGGGAAAGCTGGGGTGAGCGCCAATCGCCACGCCGTTTTTCATGGCATTGCGCACGCTTGCCAGCATGGTCTGCGCATCGCCGGCATGAAACCCGCAGGCGATATTCACCGAGGAGACCAGCGTCATCAGCACCGCATCGGCGTTGCTGCCCTCCCCCAGATCGGCGTTTAAATCAATCTTTACCATCGAGCCTCCACGCCAGCTGTTCGAGATAACGCTGCTGATCCTGCCGGGCTTTCAGCGCCTCCTCCAGCGAACACTGCACAAAATGAATGGGCTGACCTAGAGGAATTTGCGCCAGATGGTAGCGATCCGCTTCGATAATGCAGGCAATACGCGGATATCCCCCCGTGGTTTGCGCATCGTTCATCAGTACGATGGGCTGCCCGTTGCCCGGCACCTGAATCACCCCGGGCAACAGACCATGGGAAAGCAGTTCCCGGTCAGTCGTGCGGGTCAGCGGCTGCCCCTGAAGCCGGTAACCCATGCGGTTACTCTGCGGGCTGATCTTCCACGGCGAGCGCCAGAAAGACTCTTTCGCGGCTTCATCAAACTCATGGTATTCCGGTCCTGGTAAGGCGCGGATCACGTTCCCCCACAGCAGCTGTTTCACGCCCTGCGTGGTGGTGAAATGGCGCGTTGAGGTCTTTATCCGCAGACGATCGCCGTCACGCAGCAGCCGTCCTTCATGGCCGCCCATTCCCGCTTTCTGGTCGGTGCTGGATGAGCCCAACACCTCCGGCACGTCGATCCCCCCCGCCACCGCAAGATAGCTGCGCACGCCGTGCAGAGGACGCTTGAGCGTCAGACGCTGCCCGGCCTTCGCCCGCAGGCGCCAGCCGGTCCACACCGCTTTGCCGTCCAGCATCGCGTCACAGCCCGCGCCGGTTAAGGCAAACCAGGTTTCCTGACCAAACTCAATCACGCACTGACCCAGCGTAATTTCTAACGCCGCCGTGCTGCCTGCGTTACCTACCAGCAGGTTGGCAATCTCCAGCGAAGGGCGATCGAGCGCACCGCAGTAGCTTACGCCCGACTGACGCAACCCAAAACGCCCGGCATCCTGTACCGAGGTGTAAAGCCCTGCGCGAATAAGCGTTAACATACCCCCTCCTTCTGCGGGATAAAGCGCAGGGTATCCCCCGGACGCAGGAGTATGGGCGCGTCCTGGCCTGGTTCAAATAACGGCGTGGACGTGTGCCCAATCAGCTGCCAGCCTCCCGGTGAGGCGAGCGGATAAATTCCCGTTTGCTCGCCACCAATCGCCACGCTGCCCGCCGGTACGCTCAGGCGCGGCTCAGCCCGGCGCGGCGTATGCAGCTGGGGCGATAACCCGCCCAGATAGGGGAAACCCGGCTGAAATCCCAAAAACCAGACAACATAGTCGACTGAGCTATGCAGCTCCACAACCTGCTTCTCCGTTAATCCACAGTGTTCGGCCACCACGCCAAGGTCGGGACCTCCCTTGCCGCCATAGACAACCGGGATCTCAATCGTCCGCGATTCCGGCTCCAGCGCCTCGCTCTCCTCCCACCAGCGTTGCAGACGCTCAATGGCATCCAGCGCCCCCGCGTGCGGATCACGCAGCACCACGGTGATATTATTCATACCCGGAATAGCTTCAACCACGCCGGGTAGCTCGGGCAGTCGCTGAGCCAGACGCCAGATACGCTTTTGCGTGGCAAGCGTCACCGGAGGCTCAAGCTCCAGAACTACCGCGGTTTCACCCAGAAGATAACAACGCGCTCGCTGCACTTAACTACCTCTCATCAGGCCGGATTAGGGATATCAATAAACGTCACATCCAGATCGGTATTTTCCGTCAGCCACTCGCTGAGGGCGCGGATGCCGCCACGCTCGGTGGCGTGATGGCCCGCCGCGTAAAAATGCAGGCCTTGTTCACGGGCTGAGTGAATGGTCTGCTCGGAGACTTCGCCGGTAATGAAGGCGTCGACACCAAAACGCGCCGCGCTGTCAATAAAGCCCTGGCCGCCGCCGGTGCACCATGCCACGCGCTTCACGGTATCCGGCCCGGTGTCGCCGCACCACAGCGGACGACGCCCCAGGCGCGCTTCGATCCACGAAGCCAGCTCCAGACCCGGAACCGGCATCGACAGTTCGCCCCACGGCACCAGAGGTTCAATTTCGCCCATCACGGTAATCCCCAGCAGCTGCGCAAGCTGAACGTTATTTCCCAGTTCAGGATGCGCATCGAGCGGCAGGTGATAGCCGTACAGATTGATGTCATTCGCCAGCAGCGTTTTGAGTCGGTTGCGCTTCATGCCGCGAATAATCGGTGATTCGTTTTTCCAGAAATAACCGTGGTGGACAATCACCGCATCGGCTTCCTGACGCACCGCCTCATCCAGCAGCGCCTGGCTTGCCGTTACGCCGGTGATGATTTTTTGCACCGCCTCGCGCCCCTCCACCTGCAAGCCATTCGGGCCGTAGTCGCTAAACGAAGCCGTGTTGAGTTTTTCGTTAATCAGGCGTTCCAGTTCACTGTTTTTCATCATCATTCTCTCAAACTTTTCGGGCGGCTTCGTACGCCGCCAGCGTGGCGACGCGCGCCTGTTTATGGTCGACAATGGGACGGGGATAGTTCAGGGTAACACGCTGTTTATCCGCCCATACCCAGGGTTCATGAATGGCTTTGGCCGGGACATCCTTAAGCTCCGGCAGCCAGCGACGGATAAACTCGCCGTCGGCGTCAAATCGTTGTCCCTGCGTGGTCGGATTGAAGATCCGAAAATAGGGAGCCGCATCCGTTCCGGTGGAGGCCGCCCACTGCCAGCCGCCGTTATTCGCCGCCAGATCGCCATCGATCAGCTGAGAGATAAAATAACGCTCTCCGGTTCGCCAGTCGATAAGCAGATCCTTCACCAGGAAGCTGGCGGTAATCATACGCAGACGGTTATGCATCCACCCGGTTTCATTGAGCTGCCGCATAGCCGCATCAACAATCGGGAAGCCGGTGAGCCCACGCTGCCATGCTTTAAGCAGCTTCTCATTCGACTGCCACTGTACCTGTTCGGTCCAGCGAATAAAGGGCCGATGTTTACACAAATCAGGATGATACGTCATCAGATGGCGATAAAACTCACGCCAGATCAGTTCGTTCAGCCACACTGCGCCCGCCCCCCCGTCTAAGGCCTGAGGCTGTTCCGCCAGCAGGCGATGTAAACACTGGCGCGGAGAGAGCGCACCCAGCGCTAAACAGGCCGACAAGCGGCTGGTGCCTTCAGTCGCTGGAAAATCCCGACGCGCCTCGTACTCCGCCGCCCCCTGCGTGCAGAACTGACGCAACCGGTCAATAGCTGCTTTCTCACTGGCGGGGAATACCGTTTCATCGAACGACTGCTGGGGATAATTCAGCCTGATCTCAGGCAGATCCGTTATCGTTTCCCCTCTCACGGCCGGGGCGGTAACGCACTCAGGTAGTCCCTCTTTCAGGCGTTTGATAAAGGCATTTTTAAACGGCGTGAAAACTTTATACATCTCGTGACTGCCGGTCATTACGCTGCCCGGCGCGAGCATCACGCTGTCATCAAAGCCTTCACAGACCACGCCCGCAAGGGTTTTCTCCAGCTGACGATCCCGCTGTTGCTCGTTGAATTCATACTGATAGTTGTAATAAAGATGCGTTACTGCGTGCTGCTGGCAGATTGCCTGCACCGTCTGGCGCTGCGCGGCAAAATCATGGGCCTCTTTATAGATCAGCGGAATGCCTTTTTCAGCCAGTGAATGTTGCAGGTCATTCAGATACGCGCTGAGTAGTGCCGCTTGCCGGGGCGCCATGTCATGCTGCCGCCACTGTTCAGGCGTGGCGATAAACAGGGCCAGCACATTCGCGTCTTTAGCGCGGCAGGCCGCCGCGAGAGCGAAGTTGTCGTGAATGCGTAAATCCGCGCGAAACCAAACCAGATGGGTGGGCATAAAACTCCTGGCAATTGTCCATTATGTCCGTAAGGGCATGCCGTAAAAGGAAAAAGGCACGCATTGAACTACTTTGCCATGAAGTGTAGACGGGATGAAATAAAAAAGGCCGCCCGAGGCGGCCTTAACGCTACTTGTCCTGCGCTATCAGGGTAAAGGCAATAAACACATCCGGTTTATCACTCTTTACAACAAGTACGCTGGCGACAATGAACGCGATGCATAAATAGCGTTTCACTATGCGGTCCCTGCTGCTAACCGCTCCACCTATCACCACCGGTGATAAATCGGTGGACACAAGCTCTGTGTGGAGCCTGACTCACGGTTGTGGTAACACCTTTCCCGGGACCGGTGCCCATTTGCGAGATGGCGGAAAGGGACGCTGCATAGTAGGCATCACGTGAGCAAAACGTAATCCATTGAACCTGTTTTTAAGAATTTATTTAGGAGTGAAGCGTTTGCTTATTAAACCAGCAGAAGTATGCTTGTAAGCCTCTGTGTGAGAGCTTGAAAACCACCCAACGGACCGCGAATCCCGAGGGACAAAAAAACCGCCACATTGCTGTAGGCGGTTTTTTTATGGCTACGATGTCACACCGTATCAGTAGAAATCGCAGGTCGCTTTCTCGGCCTGATCCATCCACACCGGCTTCTCGCTGGTTTTCGCCCAGACGCGGTGCAGGTAACTGTAGAAACGTGCGCGATCTTTCCAGAACAGCATCACCGGCAGGGCCAGCACGCCAGCCACTACGGCGAAAGTGCGACGCATGAAAATGATATGAGCCGGAAACTCTTTATAAAGATCCATAATTTTCTCCCCTGTAGTTGGCCGGAAACCGTCTCCGGAAAATGTGAAATCTGTGACCTGGTTAAAATAATACCGCTTTGTTTGTAATTTTACTACTCATCCGACCACTTATTTTCATCCATTTCGTGAATATTTACATTCCCGCCTGTAATTAAGTTACAAAAAAGTTAACGATTTACTTACCAATAGTTAAATTGTGGTCTTTCCCTTTTTATACTTTTTTTACACCTGCCCTTCTGATTTTTGCGAAATCTTTGCGCCATAAATCCTACCGTTTGTACAACAACAAAAGTCACCCGGAGGTGGATTGTGAGTGCAGGTCTGATTGCCGGCATCGTGCTGGTGTTCCTGTTATTGGGTTATCTGATTTATGCCCTGATTAATGCGGAGGCATTCTGATGGCTGCTCAGGCGTTTTTGCTTATTGCCAGCTTTTTACTGGTGCTGTTTGTGCTCGCCAGGCCGCTGGGAACAGCGCTGGCGCGTCTGATAAACAACGTGCCATTGCCGGGCACGCGAAATATTGAAAACGTGCTCTGGCGCATTTCAGGTATCAGCGATCGGGAAATGAACTGGCGCCAGTACCTGATGGCGATACTGCTTCTGAATATCCTGGGGCTTATTGCCCTCTTTACGCTGCTGATGCTCCAGGGCAGTCTGCCGTTGAACCCGCAGCAGTTACCGGGTTTATCCTGGCATCTGGCGCTGAACACGGCGGTCAGCTTTGTCACCAACACCAACTGGCAGTCTTACGCTGGTGAAACCACGCTCAGCTACTTCAGCCAGATGGCCGGGTTAACCGTGCAAAACTTTCTTTCTGCGGCCAGCGGTATCGCGGTGATCTTCGCCCTGACGCGCGCGTTTGCCCGTCAGAATGTCAGCACCCTCGGCAACGCCTGGGTTGATGTCACGCGCATCACCCTTTGGATCCTGGTGCCTGTTGCGCTGATTATTGCCCTGTTCTTTATTCAGCAAGGCACTCTGCAAAACCTGCTGCCTTATACCCCTTACACCTCGCTTGAAGGGGCCAGGGAACTCCTTCCTATGGGGCCGGTGGCGTCGCAGGAAGCGATCAAGATGCTGGGCACCAACGGCGGCGGCTTCTTCAACGCCAACTCATCGCATCCGTTTGAAAACCCAACGGCATTAACCAATTTTGTACAGATGCTGGCGATCTTCCTGATCCCCGCCGCGCTCTGCTTCGCCTTTGGCGATGTGGTTAACGATCGCCGCCAGGGACGTACGCTGCTGTGGGCGATGTCGTTGATCTTCGTGGTCTGCGTAGCACTGGTGATGTGGGCCGAATGGAACGGCAACAGCCACTTCATGCAGCTGGGGGCTAACAGCAATATCAACCTGGAAGGCAAAGAGAGCCGCTTCGGCATTCTTGCCAGCAGCCTCTATGCGGTGGTCACCACGGCGGCCTCCTGCGGGGCAGTGAACGCCATGCACGACTCTTTTACCGCGCTCGGCGGCATGATCCCGATGTGGCTGATGCAGATTGGCGAGGTAGTTTTCGGTGGGGTCGGTTCGGGGCTGTACGGCATGCTGTTGTTCGTTCTGCTCGCCGTGTTTATCGCCGGGCTAATGATCGGTCGCACGCCGGAGTATCTCGGCAAAAAAATCGACGTCCGCGAAATGAAATTAACCGCGCTGGCAATTCTGGTCACCCCCACCCTTGTGCTGCTCGGTACCGCGCTGGCGCTGATGACCGCCGCCGGGCGCAACGGCATCTTTAACCCGGGCATTCACGGCTTTAGCGAAGTGCTTTACGCCGTTTCGTCTGCCGCCAACAACAACGGCAGCGCCTTTGCAGGATTAAGCGCCAACTCGCCGTTCTGGAACTGTTTGCTGGCGTTCTGCATGTTCATCGGACGTTTCGGCGTGATTATTCCCGTCATGGCGATCGCTGGAACACTGGTGAATAAGAAGATCCAGCCGACCACCACCGGTACGTTACCGACTCACGGCGCGCTGTTCGTCGGCCTGCTGATTGGCACCGTTTTGCTGGTGGGTGCCCTGACCTTTATCCCCGCCCTCGCGTTAGGCCCGGTTGCGGAATATCTCTCTTTACGCTGATTTTGCGGAGAATTTGTCATGAGTCGTAAACAACTGGCCCTGCTCGAACCGACGTTAGTTCGTCAGGCCCTCATGGATGCGGTAAAAAAACTGAGCCCGCGCGTGCAGTGGCACAACCCGGTGATGTTTATTGTCTGGACTGGAAGTTTACTCACCACCGCACTGGCGATTGCCATGGGAACGGGACACCTTTCAGGGAATGCAACCTTTACCGCCGCCATCAGCCTGTGGCTGTGGTTTACCGTGCTGTTCGCCAACTTCGCCGAAGCGTTAGCGGAAGGCCGCAGTAAGGCACAGGCCAACAGCCTGAAAGGGGTAAAAAAGACCGCCTTTGCGCGCAAATTACGCGAACCTAAATACGGCGCGCAGATGGACCACGTTCCGGCGGATGAACTGCGCAAAGGTGACGTGGTGCTGGTGGAAGCTGGCGACATCATCCCCTGCGACGGTGAGGTGATTGAGGGCGGCGCGTCGGTAGACGAAAGCGCCATTACCGGGGAATCCGCACCGGTGATCCGTGAGTCGGGCGGAGATTTCGCCTCAGTTACCGGCGGAACGCGCATTCTTTCCGACTGGCTGGTGATCCAGTGCAGCGTTAACCCGGGCGAAACCTTTCTCGACCGGATGATCGCCATGGTGGAAGGCGCACAGCGTCGTAAAACGCCGAACGAGATCGCCCTGACCATTCTGCTGGTGGCGCTCACCATTGTCTTCCTGCTGGCAACGGCGACCCTGTGGCCCTTCTCCGCCTACGGCGGTACAGCGGTTAGCATCACCGTACTGATCGCCCTGCTCGTCTGTCTGATCCCCACCACTATCGGCGGCCTGCTTTCCGCGATTGGCGTGGCGGGGATGAGCCGGATGCTGGGCGCGAACGTCATCGCCACCAGCGGACGCGCCGTTGAAGCGGCGGGTGACGTAGACGTGCTGCTGCTGGATAAAACCGGGACCATCACCCTGGGCAATCGTCAGGCCTCTGACTTTCTACCTGCTCCCGGCGTGGATGAAAAAACGCTGGCTGACGCGGCTCAGCTTTCCTCGCTGGCCGATGAAACGCCGGAAGGCCGCAGTATCGTGATCCTCGCCAAGCAGCACTTTAACCTGCGCCAGCGCGACGTTCAGAGCCTGCACGCCACGTTCGTGCCCTTTACGGCGCAAACCCGAATGAGCGGAATTAACATTCAGGACCGGATGATCCGTAAAGGGTCCGTTGATGCCATTCGCCGTCATATTGAAGCCAATAATGGACACTTCCCCCCGGAAGTCGACAACCTGGTGGAAAGCGTGGCGCGTCAGGGAGCAACCCCGCTGGTGGTGGCGGAAGGTGCAAGCGTTCTGGGGGTTATCGCCCTGAAGGATATCGTTAAAGGCGGTATTAAAGAGCGTTTCGCCCAGATGCGTAAGATGGGCATTAAAACAGTGATGATCACCGGGGATAACCGTCTGACTGCGGCGGCCATTGCCGCCGAAGCGGGCGTGGATGATTTCCTTTCCGAAGCGACGCCGGAAGCGAAGCTGGCACTCATTCGCCAGTATCAGGCGGAAGGCCGTCTGGTGGCGATGACCGGCGACGGCACCAACGACGCCCCGGCGCTGGCGCAGGCCGACGTGGCGGTGGCGATGAACTCCGGTACCCAGGCGGCAAAAGAGGCGGGCAACATGGTGGATCTCGACTCGAACCCGACCAAGCTGATCGAAGTGGTACATATCGGGAAGCAGATGCTGATGACGCGCGGCTCGCTGACCACGTTCAGTATCGCCAACGACGTGGCGAAGTATTTCGCCATCATTCCGGCGGCTTTTGCGGCAACCTACCCGCAGTTGAATGCCCTGAACGTGATGCACCTGCACTCTCCGGCCTCGGCCATTTTGAGCGCGGTGATCTTCAACGCGCTGATTATTGTCTTTCTTATTCCGCTGGCGCTGAAAGGGGTGAGCTATAAGCCGCTGACGGCCGCCGCCATGCTGCGCCGTAACCTGTGGATTTACGGTCTGGGTGGGCTGGTGGTGCCCTTTATTGGGATCAAGGTTATCGACATGCTGTTAACGCTGTTCGGGCTGGTTTAAAAGGTGGATCCAATGACGATGTTACGTCCCGCTATACTGTTGTTTATTCTGCTGTCTCTGATTACCGGCGGGCTTTACCCGCTGATGACTACCGCGCTGGGCCAGTGGTGGTTTAAAGATCAGGCCAACGGCTCGCTGATTATCCAGAACGGTGAAAACCGCGGCTCGCGTCTGATTGGGCAGAACTTTACGGACCCGCGCTACTTCCAGGGACGCCCTTCCGCCACTGCGGAAAGCCCGTATAATCCAATGGCCTCCGGCGGCAGCAATCTGGCTGGCAGTAATCCTGACCTGGACAAAGCCGTTGCTGAACGCGTTGCCGCCCTGCGCGCCGCGAATCCGCAGGCCAGCCGTGAGGTGCCGGTTGAGCTGATCACCGCTTCCGCGAGCGGGCTGGATTACAGCCTGACGCCGGATGCGGTGGTGTGGCAGATCCCACGCGTGGCAGCCGCCCGTCAGCTGACCGTCGAGCAGGTGAGCCAGCTGGTTGCAGAACATACGCAAAAGCCGCTGGTCAGCTTTATCGGCATGCCGGTAGTGAATATTGTTGAGCTGAATCTGGCGCTGGACGCGCTAAGGAAAAACTAAATGACCGACGAGCCCATGCGCCCGGATCCGGACAGGCTGCTTGAACAGACGGCTGAAGCCCACCGCGGCAAGCTGAAAATTTTCTTCGGCGCCTGCGCGGGCGTCGGGAAAACCTTCGCCATGCTGACGGAAGCCCAGCGGCTTCGGGCGCAGGGGCTTGATATTCTCATCGGCGTGGTGGAAACCCACGGTCGCAAAGAGACGGCTGCGCTGCTGACGGGGCTGGCGACGCAGCCGCCCCAGCGTATCAGCCATCGCGGGCGGCTGGTCACGGAGTTTGATCTTGATGCCGCCCTCGCCCGCCGCCCTGCCCTGATCCTGATGGACGAACTGGCGCACAGCAATGCGCCAGGCTCCCGCCATCCGAAGCGCTGGCAGGATGTTGAGGAGCTGCTTGAGGCAGGCATTGACGTCTTCACCACGGTGAATGTTCAGCATCTGGAAAGCCTGAACGACGTAGTGAGCGGCGTAACCGGTATCCAGGTGCGGGAAACCGTCCCCGATCCGTTTTTTGATTCTGCCGATGAAGTCGTACTGGTTGACCTACCGCCGGACGATCTACGCCAGCGCCTGCACGAAGGCAAAGTGTATATTGCCGGCCAGGCCGAACGCGCCATCGAACATTTTTTCCGCAAAGGAAACCTGATTGCCCTGCGCGAACTGGCCCTGCGCCGCACCGCCGATCGCGTTGATGACCAGATGCGCGCCTGGCGAGACCTACAGGGACAAGAGCGCGTCTGGCACACGCGGGACGCCATTCTGTTATGCATTGGTCACGGCAGCGGCAACGAAAAACTGGTTCGCACCGCCGCCCGGCTGGCAGCGAAATTTGGCAGCGTCTGGCACGCGGTCTACGTCGAAACGCCGCAGCTGCATGGTCTGCCAGAAAATCAGCGTCGCGCCATTTTGAGCGCGCTGCGGCTGGCGCAGGAGCTGGGTGCCGAAACCGCCACCCTTTCCGAACCGCAGGAAGATAAAGCCATTCTGCGCTACGCGCGCGAGCACAACCTGGGCAAGATTGTCATTGGACGTCGACAGCATCGCCGCTGGTTTAGCCGCGAATCTTTTGCCGACAGGCTGGCCCGCCGCGCGCCGGATCTTGATTTAGTCATCGTCGCGCTGGATGACAAGCCCGCCCCTCTGCCCAACCGTACGCCGGATGCTCGCACCTTTGGCGATAAATGGCGCATTCAGATCCGGGGTTGCCTGGTGGCCGTGGTCCTTTGCGCCCTGATTACGGTGATTGCCAGCCAGTGGCTCATCGCCTTCGACGCCGCCAATCTGGTCATGATTTATCTGCTCGGCGTCGTTGTGGTCGCGCTCTTTTATGGCCGCTGGCCGTCGGTGCTGGCAACGGTGATCAACGTCATCAGCTTCGACCTTTTTTTTATCGCTCCGCGCGGGACGCTTGCTGTCTCGGACGTGCAGTACATTCTGACCTTTGCCGTGATGCTTACCGTCGGGCTGGTGATCGGGAATCTGACGGCAGGCGTACGCTACCAGGCACGCATTGCCCGCTATCGCGAGCAGCGCACGCGCCATCTGTATGAAATGTCAAAATCGCTGGCGGTTGGCCGCACGCAGCGGGATATCGTGCAGACCAGCGAGCAGTTTATTCGTTCGACCTTTCATGCCAGTAACCTGATTTTGCTCCCCGACGAACAGGGGCGCCTTCGCCCGCTGACCTCCCCTTCGGGGATGACGCCCTGGGATGAAGCGATTGCCCGCTGGAGTTTCGATAAGGGGTTACCTGCCGGCGCCGGCACCGACACGCTGCCCGGCGTGCCTTACCAGATCCTGCCGCTGCGCAGCGCGGATAAAAATCACGGGCTGGTCATCGTCGAGCCGTCTAACCTGCGTCAGCTGATGATCCCAGAGCAGCAGCGCCTGCTGGAAACCTTCACCCTGCTGGTCGCCAGCGCCCTTGAACGGCTGGCGCTCACCGCCAGCGAAGAGCAGGCGCGGCTGGCAAGCGAGCGCGAAAGTATTCGCAATTCGCTGCTGGCAGCGCTGTCTCACGATTTGCGCACCCCGCTTACCGTGCTGTTTGGCCAGTCCGAAATTCTGACGCTGGATCTGGCGGCGGAAGGATCAAAGCACGCGATGCAGGCCAGCGAAATTCGCCAGCACGTGCTGAATACCACGCGCCTGGTGAACAACCTGCTGGACATGGCGCGCATTCAGTCCGGCGGGTTTAACCTCAAAAAAGAGTGGCTCACCCTTGAGGAGGTTGTCGGCAGTGCGCTGAAGATGCTGGAGCCGGGTCTCGGCGGGCGACATATTGAGCTGGACATGCCGGAACCCCTGACGTTAATCCATATGGATGGCCCGCTGTTTGAGCGCGTGCTGATTAATCTGCTGGAAAACGCGGCTAAATACGCCGGGACAAAGGCCCGGCTGGGGATTGCTGCCATGGTGGATAAACGTGTGCTGCGGCTCGACGTCTGGGATAACGGGCCGGGTATTCCGGCCGGTCAGGAGCGCGCCATATTCGAAAAATTTGCGCGCGGTAATAAGGAATCCGCCATTCCGGGCGTTGGGCTGGGTCTGGCGATCTGCCAGGCGATTGTCGACGTGCATGGTGGCACCATTTCCGCAGAGAACCGCCCGGAAGGTGGGGCACGCTTTTGTGTTACACTTCCTCTTGAAACCCCACCAGAACTTGATGAATTACCAGAGGATTTGTGATTAACGTTCTGATTGTTGAAGATGAGCTCGCTATCAGCCGATTTCTGCGTACCGCGCTGGAAGGCGACGGCTTGCGCGTGCATGAAGCCGGTACGCTTCAACGGGGGTTAATTGAAGCCGCCACCCGCAAGCCAGATCTGGTGATCCTGGATCTGGGACTTCCGGATGGCGACGGCATCGATTTTATTCGTGAGGTGCGTCAGTGGAGCCAGATGCCCATTCTGGTGCTCTCTGCCCGCACCGAAGAGACGGATAAAATCGCCGCGCTGGATGCCGGAGCGGATGATTATCTGATCAAACCGTTTGGCATTGGCGAGTTACAGGCCCGGCTTCGTGTGGCGCTGCGTCGACACAGCGCTACGTCCCCTTCCGATCCGGTGTACGCCTTTGGCGATATCCGCGTCGATCTTGCTGCCCGCCGCATCGTGCGAGGGGAAGAAGAGATCCACCTTACGCCTATCGAATTTCGTCTGCTGGCCGTGCTGCTCAATAACCACGGAAAAGTGTTAACGCAGCGACAGCTGTTAAGCCAGGTCTGGGGACCGAATGCTGTCGAGCATAGTCACTATTTACGCATTTATATGGGACACCTTCGCCAGAAACTTGAAGCCGATCCCGCGCGTCCTCGTCATTTATTAACAGAAACCGGTATCGGATATCGGTTTATGATCTGAATAAGTATTCACTTTAATTTTAAATAAAAAACATACCAGCCTTAATATAGCCATGAAAATAACGATGAGTTTATTTTCATAGCTATATCCGCCCTCTTTAAACACAATTAAAACATCAAATTAACACCGAACCAACAAAACAGCATTTTGATCTGCGTTATTCACTCAAAACGACTAATTATTTCTAAAATGATCGGTTATTGGTGATCTGTTTCACAGTTAATCCCTTTTTCCTGGATAAAATGACCATGCTTTCAATTACTGAAAGGAAACTGAACATGGAAAACAATAATCGTTTAATGCCCCATATAAGGCGGACAACACATATCATGATGTTTGCCCACCGTAACTGTTTTGACTTTCATCTCTTTAACGCCCGGTAGTCCTTCGACTTCTGGCGCATCTGCTTACAGGTTATCCTGAAAAACGCTATTTTACAGGCTGTTGCCTGTGAACACCTGCGCTCATTCCTTGTGATTCAGATTCTCCGCAACCGGGCGGACTGAATTCTACTCAGCAAAAAAGCAATTAACTGATTTCGTATCAGCGGACACGCTTTGCTTTTTTTTCCGGAAATAATCGATTTCTTTACCGCAAGAAGTCGAGGGCCCCATATTGCATGAAATAAAGAGATAAAGATGAAAACGTTAAAAATTGCCGTCAGCCGTGCCTGCCCTGAATGCTTTACCACTTCGCGCGACATCGTGGATATCACCGCATCAGATTATATTGATGTGGCAGCCGTGGTTCTGGCCGTCAGCGATATTTTCAATGGCGCCATAGAAGAAATTGAAGCCACGGGATTCGGTATCCCGGTGTTTATTGCCACGCATAAAGAAGAAAGGGTTCCGGCTGAATTTCTGTCGCGTATTCGCGGCGTTTTTGAGTACTCCGACACCAGCAATGCGTACTACGGACGCCAGCTTGAAGCGGCTGCACAGAAGTACGAAACCCAGCTCCGCCCGCCGTTCTTCCGCGCGCTGGTCGATTACGTCCAGCAGGGGAACAGCGCGTTTGACTGCCCCGGACATCAGGGAGGCCAGTTCTTCCGCCGCCATCCGGCCGGAAACCAGTTTGTCGATTTCTTTGGCGAAACGCTTTTCCGCGCCGATCTGTGCAATGCCGACGTGGCAATGGGCGATCTGCTGATCCACGAAGGCGCGCCATGCATCGCCCAGCAGCATGCGGCAAAAGTCTTTAATGCGGATAAAACCTACTTCGTGCTGAACGGCACCTCCTCTTCCAACAAGGTGGTGCTCAATGCCCTGCTCACGCCAGGCGATCTGGTGCTGTTCGATCGCAATAACCATAAATCTAATCACCACGGGGCGCTGTTACAGGCGGGCGCGACGCCGGTGTATCTGGAAACGGCGCGCAACCCGTACGGGTTTATCGGCGGTATCGACGCACACTGTTTCGACGAGAGCTACCTGCGGGAGCTGGTGTCAGAGGTCGCGCCTGGCCGTGCGCGGGATGAACGTCCGTTCCGTCTGGCGGTGATCCAGCTGGGCACCTACGACGGTACCATTTATAACGCCCGTCAGGTGGTGGATAAGATTGGTCACCTGTGCGATTACATTCTGTTTGACTCCGCCTGGGTGGGTTACGAGCAGTTTATCCCGATGATGGCCGACTGCTCGCCGCTGCTGCTGGAGCTGAACGAAAACGATCCGGGCATTCTGGTGACCCAGTCGGTGCATAAGCAGCAGGCGGGCTTCTCGCAAACCTCGCAAATCCATAAGAAGGACAGCCACATAAAAGGCCAGCCGCGCTATGTCCCGCATAAACGCCTCAACAACGCCTTTATGATGCACGCCTCCACCAGCCCGTTTTATCCGCTGTTTGCCGCCCTGGATATCAACGCCCGCATGCACGAGGGGCAAAGTGGGCGCAACATGTGGATGGACTGCGTGGTGACGGGTATCGAAGCGCGGAAACTGATCCTTCAGAACTGTCATTTTATTCGTCCGTTCGTGCCGGAGACGGTGGATGGCCGTCCATGGGAAAGCTGGGATACGGCAGAGATTGCGACCGATCTGCGCTTCTTCCATTTCGTTCCGGGCGAACGCTGGCACGCCTTTGAGGGATACGCCGAGCATCAGTATTTTATCGATCCCTGCAAACTGCTGCTGACTACGCCGGGCATCAACGCCCGCACCGGTGAGTACGATGATTTCGGCGTGCCCGCGACCATCCTCGCCAACTTCCTGCGTGAAAACGGCATCGTGCCGGAAAAATGCGACCTCAATTCCATTCTGTTCCTGCTCACCCCGGCGGAGGACATGGGCAAATTGCAGCAGCTCGTCGCCCAGCTGGTGCGCTTCGAAAAACTGCTCCAGAGCGATGTGCCGCTGAAAGAGGTTCTGCCCTCTCTTTATAAGCAACATCCGGAACGTTATGCGGATTATACCCTGCGTCAGATTTGTCAGGAGATGCATGACCTCTACGCCCGCCATAACGTGAAGCAACTGCAAAAAGAGATGTTCCGCAAGTCTCACTTCCCACGCGTCATGATGAACCCGCAGGAGGCGAACTATGCCTATCTGCGCGGTGAGGTCGAGCTGGTGTCCCTGCGCGACGCGGAAGGACGTATCGCCGCGGAAGGCGCGCTGCCTTACCCACCGGGGGTGTTGTGCGTGGTGCCGGGAGAAGTCTGGGGCGGTTCCGTGCTGCGCTATTTCGCCGCGCTGGAAGACGGGATCAATCTGCTGCCGGGTTTTGCGCCGGAGTTACAGGGGGTTTACGTCGAGGAGTGTGACGGTCGCAAACAGGTGCGCTGCTACGTCATCAAACAACCTGCCGCTCAGCCATCGCTGCTGAAAGGAGAAAAATTATGAGTAAGGCCAACAAGATGGGCGTGGTGCAACTCACTATTCTCACCATGGTGAATATGATGGGTTCGGGGATCATCATGCTCCCCACCAAGCTCGCTGAAGTGGGGACGATTTCGATTATCTCCTGGCTTGTTACCGCCGTGGGTTCGATGGCGCTGGCGTGGGCGTTTGCCAAGTGCGGTATGTTCAGCCGCAAGTCCGGCGGCATGGGCGGCTATGCCGAATATGCGTTTGGTAAGTCCGGTAACTTTATGGCGAACTATACCTATGGCGTGTCGCTGCTGATCGCCAATGTGGCGATTGCCATTTCCGCTGTCGGTTACGGCACAGAGCTGTTTGGCGCGACGCTGACCCCGGTGCAAATTGGGCTGGCGACCATCGGCGTGCTCTGGATCTGCACCGTCGCTAACTTTGGCGGCGCGCGCATCACCGGACAGCTCAGCAGCATCACCGTCTGGGGCGTCATCATCCCGGTTGTCGGCCTGTGCATCATCGGCTGGTTCTGGTTCAGCCCGACGCTGTACGCCAATTCCTGGAATCCGCATCACGTACCGTTCTTCACCGCCGTGGGATCGTCCATCGCCATGACGCTGTGGGCCTTCCTCGGGCTGGAGTCGGCCTGTGCGAATGCGGAAGTGGTGGAAAACCCGGAGAAAAATGTGCCGATCGCGGTACTCGGCGGGACGCTGGGGGCGGCGGTGATCTATATCGTCTCAACCAACGTGATTGCGGGAATTGTGCCCAACATGGATCTGGCTAACTCCACGGCGCCGTTCGGACTGGCGTTTGCGCAGATGTTTACGCCGGAGGTAGGGAAAGTGATCATGGGACTGATGGTGATGTCCTGCTGCGGCTCGCTGCTGGGCTGGCAGTTCACCATCGCCCAGGTATTCAAATCTTCCGCTGACGAAGGTTATTTCCCGAAAATCTTCTCCCGCGTCACCAAAGCGGATGCACCGGTGCAGGGTATGCTGGCGATTGTGGTTTTCCAGAGCGGTTTGTCGCTGATGACCATCAGCCCGTCACTGAACAGCCAGTTTAACGTGCTGGTCAACCTGGCGGTGGTGACGAACATCATTCCGTACATTCTGTCGATGGCGGCGCTGGTGATTATTCAGAAGGTGGCGAAGGTGGATCCGCGCAAAGCCCGGGCGGCCAATATCGTGGCGCTGATTGGGGCGATTTACAGCTTCTATGCGCTCTACTCGTCCGGTCAGGAGGCGATGCTGTATGGGGCGATGGTGACATTCATGGGCTGGACGCTGTACGGTCTGGTCTCACCACGGTTTGAACTGAAGAATAAACATAGTTAAAAAAGAAGCCCGGTGGCACTGGCGCTTACCGGGCCTACGAGGTCAATGCAAAACGGCAACCCTGAGGTTGCCGTTTTTTATGTTTTCTCCCTCTCCCAGTGGCAGAGGGCCGGGGTGAGGGCATCAGCCCGCACCAGATCACGACTTACGCGTTTTTCAGCACTTCGCTGACAATCTCTACCGCTTCTTTCTCAATCTGCTGACGATGCTCAGCGCCGAGGAAGCTTTCACAATAGATTTTGTACGCATCTTCCGTACCGGATGGACGCGCGGCGAACCAGCCGTTTTCGGTCATCACTTTCAGGCCGCCGATCGATGCGCCGTTACCCGGCGCCGCCGTCAGACGCGCGGTGATCGGGTCACCTGCCAGGGTACTGGCACTGACCATCTCCGGAGAGAGTTTTGACAGGGCTGCTTTTTGCGCAGACGTGGCGCTAGCCTGAATACGGTTATAGCTTGGCGCACCAAAACGTTCCGCCAGCTCGTTGTAATGTTCCTGCGGGTTCTTACCGGTGACCGCGGTGATTTCCGCCGCCAGCAGGCACATGATGATGCCGTCTTTATCGGTTGACCATGGGGTGCCGTCGAAGCGCAGGAAGGATGCCCCCGCGCTCTCTTCACCGCCAAAGCCGAAGCTGCCGTCGTGCAGACCATCAACAAACCACTTAAAGCCCACCGGCACTTCCACCAGCTTGCGACCCAGCGCGTCGACCACACGGTCAATCATAGCGGAAGAGACCAGCGTTTTACCCACCGCGACCTCTTTGCCCCACTGCGGACGGTGCTGGAAGAGATAATTGATTGCAACAGCCAGGTAGTGGTTCGGGTTCATCAGCCCTGCCGGGGTGACGATACCGTGGCGGTCGTAGTCCGGGTCGTTGGCAAACGCCAGATCGAACTTGTCGCGCAGCGCCAGCAGGCCAGCCATTGCGCATTCGGAGGAGCAGTCCATACGGATCGCGCCGTCTTTGTCCAGGTGCATAAAGCGGAAGGTCTGATCGACGTGATCGTTCACGATGGTCAGATCCAGCTTGTAGTGCTCGGCAATGCGTTTCCAGTATTCAATACCGGAGCCGCCCAGTGGATCCACGCCCAGCTTCAGACCGGCTTTCTGGATAGCGGCCATATCGACGATATCCGCCAGCCCTTCCACGAACGGCTGCACCAGATCCTGCTCTTTCACGTGGCCGGAGGCCATGGCTTCATCCAGCGAGATGCGTTTCACACCGTTCAGACCGTTAGCCAGTAACGCGTTGGCACGATCTTCCACCACTTTCGTGACGTTGGTATCCGCCGGGCCACCGTTAGGTGGGTTGTACTTGATGCCGCCATCTTCCGGTGGGTTGTGGGACGGGGTGATCACAATGCCGTCAGCCTGCGCGCCACCTTTTTTGTTGTGTACCAGAATAGCGTTAGAAACCGCTGGCGTTGGCGTAAAACCGTTGTTCTCCTGAACAATCACGTCTACGCCGTTCGCCGCCAGCACTTCCAGCACGGAGATAAAAGCAGGTTCAGACAGGGCGTGGGTATCTTTCCCTACATAGCACGGACCGGTGACGCCATTTTTGGCGCGCTCTTCCGCGATGGCCTGAGCAATGGCCAGAATGTGCGGTTCGTTAAAGCTGTGGCGCGCCGCACTACCGCGGTGGCCAGATGTACCAAACTTCACTGCGTGTTCTGCGTTGCCCACCACCGGCTTCAGCACGTAGTACTGCGCGGTCAGTTGAGCGACGTTAATCAAATCGCGTTGTTGTGCAGGTTGTCCTGCACGGCTGTGATTTGCCATTGCCTGGTCCTTCTGATGCAAGGGTTAAATTGTACCGCAAACCTTTTCGATCAATTCCGCCGGGAACTGCATGGACTGCATGATATGTTCGATCATGCTGCACTTACGGCCCGTATTGGTGTTGGTGATCACCCAGTATGGTGTACCGGGAACGTGTTTGGGTTTGGTTTGGTTGCCATTTTGCAGCAGGGTCTGCTCGTCGCCTGCGAAGTAAACGCGCGTGCGACCGTGCAGCGACTCTGTCGCTTCTGCAAATGCGTTGTTATCCAGTGAGTAAAGTGTAGACAGCACCAGCATAAAGCGGTTAACCGCCTTTTTCTGCTCGGCATATTCATCGGACAGCAGCAGCTCGCGCATCGCTCGCACTTTGTCTTTTGCCGGCATGACGGCAGGTTTTACTTGTGCAACAACGCTCGGCTGAGACACGACATCTTTAGTGACAGGAGTGGGCTGTGAGGCGGCGGAAATTTTGAGCATGCGCCGTAAAATGTCGGACGCGCTCTCCCCAATATGCCGCGTCTGGCTGGCAATATACTGATAGAGTTCGTCATCAACTTCGATTGTTTTCATCTTAATCCAGTGCGATATCTTATCTGAATACAAGTCGTTGAGATTATAAGGTCAAATCCCAACAGCGGATAGCGTCAAACCAGGTTGGCGGCAAAAGTCAGATTAAACTGGATCCTTGCCCCCGGGCGGCAGAATGGTCAACATGATACCCTAACCTGACAAACCTAAAAAAAGAACTTTGCCATGAAATTGAATACCCGAGCGCAAACTGCACAATCGCCGAACAATAATTCTCCCATCGTACTGGTTCACGGCCTGTTTGGTAGCCTGGATAATCTGGGTGTGCTTGCGCGCGATTTAGTGGCCGATCACGCGATCCTCCAGGTTGATATGCGCAATCACGGTCTTTCTGGGCGCTCGGAGGAGATGACCTACGCAGCCATGGCGCAGGATCTGCGGGACACCCTCGATGCGAATAATATCCAGAAAGCGACGCTTATCGGGCATTCAATGGGCGGCAAAGCGGTGATGGCGCTCACTGCGCTGGCCCCTGAGCGAATTTCCGGGCTGGTGGTCATCGACGTTGCGCCCGTCAATTACGACGTTCGCCGTCACGATGAGATTTTTGCCGCCATCAATGCGGTCACCGAAGCGGGTGTCGCAACCCGCCAGCAGGCGGCTGCCGTTATGCGTGAGCATCTTGATGAGGAAGGCGTGGTCCAGTTCCTGCTGAAATCGTTTGTTGACGGACAATGGCGCTTTAACGTCCCGGTATTGTGGGATCAGTATTCGCATATTGTGGGCTGGGAAACCGTCCCCGCCTGGCCGCACCCTACCCTTTTTATTCGCGGCGGCAACTCCCCTTACGTCACTGATGCATACCGTGACACGCTGCTGGCGCAATTCCCGCAGGCTCGCGCTCACGTTATTGCGGGTGCCGGGCACTGGGTACACGCGGAAAAACCGGATGCCGTCCTGCGCGCCATTCGCCGCTATCTTACTGATACAGCGAATTGATTAAAAAGCCAGCGACCGGAAGACGACGGGCTTCCAGTCGTTGGCGTGTGGATTTGGGTGATGTATGATGGCGCGCTTATCGCCCGGGCATTAGCAGGGCGGCGTGTTTCCCCCGAAGTCTCAGAATCATGGCCAAAGAACAAACGGACCGTACGACACTAGATCTGTTCGCGAATGAGCGTCGACCGGGACGACCGAAAACGAATCCGCTTTCGCGCGATGAACAGCTGCGTATCAATAAACGCAACCAGCTTAAACGCGATAAAAATCGTGGGCTTAAGCGTGTCGAACTGAAGCTGAATGCCGATGCCGTCGATGCGCTTAACGAGTTAGCTGACGCGCGCAACATCAGCCGCAGCGAACTGATCGAAGAGATGCTGATCGCCCAGCTTGAGACGTTACGCGGCAAGGCGTGAGTCAGAAAATCCCCAATATTACCTTTTTCATGTAGCACAGAGTGCAGTCCTGCGTGATAGCTGTTTCCGCAGGGTTGCCTGTTCTGCTATTATTGCCCTTATCCGTGGACAATTTGCGCCACCATACCATTAAGTTTCAAGAGGTTATTTTACTCATGGCAATCATCGGCATTTTCTTTGGCAGTGATACCGGCAATACTGAAAATATCGCAAAAAACATTCAAAAACAGCTCGGTAAAGACGTTGCTGATGTGCATGACATCGCCAAGAGCAGCAAAGAAGATCTCGAGGGCTATGACATCCTGCTGCTGGGCATCCCGACCTGGTACTACGGTGAAGCACAGTGTGACTGGGACGATTTCTTCCCGACGCTGGAAGAAGTAGACTTCAACGGCAAGCTGGTTGCCCTGTTTGGCTGTGGCGATCAGGAAGACTATGCTGAGTATTTCTGTGATGCGCTGGGCACTATTCGCGACATCATTGAGCCACGCGGTGCGGCGATCGTCGGTCACTGGCCAACGGCGGGTTACCATTTCGAAGCGTCCAAAGGTCTGGCAGATGACGATCACTTCGTTGGCCTGGCCATTGATGAAGACCGTCAGCCAGAGCTGACCGCTGAGCGTGTAGAAAAATGGGTTAAGCAGGTTCGTGAAGAGCTGAACCTGGACGATATCCTTAACGCCTGATATCCCTGCGGCGCAACTCCGGTTGCGCCCGTTTTCCAGGTAAAACCGATTAAATTAATTGCTACAAACTTTTAACTTTTTCGCCCAGACCTGTACAATATCCCCCTGGTAAAAAGTGGGTGCCATCGAACAAGTTTGTTGGTGATACCACGTTTTTATAAGCATACTTTGCTTGAGACTTGCAGTTTTCATTTAGCCATGGCAGTTCTATAATGAGACGCATTATCCCAAGTGCATTTTCTGTCACTTCTTCTTTTGAAGTGAATCGTTTAGCAACAGGACAGATTCCGCATGACTGACAACAATACCGCATTAAAGAAAGCTGGCCTGAAAGTAACGCTTCCTCGGTTAAAAATCCTTGAAGTGCTTCAGGGGCCAGACAATCACCATGTCAGTGCGGAAGACCTTTATAAGCGTCTTATCGATATGGGTGAAGAGATTGGGCTGGCAACCGTCTATCGTGTGCTGAACCAGTTTGATGACGCGGGCATTGTTACTCGTCATAATTTCGAAGGCGGTAAATCCGTGTTCGAGCTGACTCAGCAGCATCACCACGATCACCTGATCTGCCTCGACTGTGGCAAGGTCATTGAATTTAGCGATGATTCCATTGAATCACGCCAGCGTGAAATCGCCGCCCGTCATGGCATCCGCCTGACCAACCACAGCCTGTACCTGTACGGTCACTGCGCTGAAGGCGATTGCCGCGAAGACGACCACGCGCACGACGCGAAATAATATCGTGTTCATACTCTGAGCCAGCCGTAAGGTTGGCTTTTTTTTGCCTGAAAAAAGCCCGGTGGCGCTGCGCTTACCGGGCCTACGGGCTGTGACACCGTTGTAGGCCCGGTAAGCGCAGCGCCACCGGGCGTAAAGCAACTTATTTATTGTTATTGCGAATCTCGTCCCAGATCTTATCGCAACGCTTCGCCACTTCCTGATCGTTACCGCTTTTCCGCGCCTGGATACAGGCCTGGTAATCCATCACGCGAACATTTTCCTGCGTCGCAAACTGCTCATGCGCTTTCTCTTTTTTCAGCACATTCAGCACGCTCTGGCAGGCTTCAATCTTCTCTGGCGATCCTTGTGCTGTATTGATGCAGGCGCTATACGCCTCCTTCAGACGGGAGTCTTCTTTCTGCGCCTGATCCTGCGCACACGCCACCAGCCCCGATGCCAGCAGCGCAACGATTACCATTTTTTTCATCATATGCAGTCTCCATGCAGGCGGGATTTCGCCCGCCAGCGTGTTCATCAGAAGATTGTGAATGGCGCAATGACCATGAATTTCACGTCACGTTCATCCTGGAAGATGTTGCCGTAACCGCCCGCGTAGCTCGGGATATCGGAGTGGTTGTCATACTGGGTGAAGTGCAGTTTGAACATCGTGCCTTTCGCACGGCCCTCCTGAAGGGTGTAAATCGCATCCAGGCTGTATGAAGACTCTTTCAGACGGTAGTTCGGATCGTAGTAGGCGTCTGGCGTAGCCATATCTGCTGGCTTCGCGTCCCAGGCGTACGCGTAGGACGCACCCACCGCCCAGCCAGGCAGGTTCCAGTTCTTCAGGTCATACATTGCGCCGAAGAAGACCGCCTTTTCGCCGTCGGCGTTAAAGTCAGAGCGGTTATCCCACCAGATATCCAGACGACCATTGGAAGAGGCGTAGGTTGGCGTCATACGTTGCAGGAAGTAGCCCTGCTGCCCTTCTGCCTTGACCCATGTTCCCTCCAGACGTAAATCAACCTGACCTACCTTGTAGCCGAAGGTCAGCGCCTGTAACCACGCGGTGCCGTCATAGATATCATTTACGCTGCCATCACTGACTTTGTCGCGCGTACCGTAGAACTGATAGCTGGTGCTCAGCGGGCTACCCGCGATATCAAATTTGTAGCTGGCTTTAGCAAAGTACTGATCGATATAGCCTTCAGCCTGACCAAAAGCAGCTTCCAGCACCAGATCGTTTTTGAAGTCGTACTTCGCCCCCAGCGAGTGGAGATAATCAACTTTGGTTTTTTTATCATTCTGATAGAACTTGTCCATCTCAATGTGCCACGGCGCTTTGTACTCGTTGGTCCACATATAGGAGAAGCTCAACGCCCCCGCATCGCCGTAGTCAAAATTAGCACCGGCTTCCGCACCCTGATAGGTACCTGGCATAAAGCTCCAGTGCGGTGCTAACAGCGTCTGGCCGGTTGGCTGGATATAACCTCCACGCGCCCAGACCGGACCATATTTGAATTTTGCAGCCGCTTTATACAGGCTGATTCCGCTTTTATCGCCGGACCAGTCTTCGTCGTAGGCTTTATTGCTGGAGGAGAACGCAATTTCGTTCGGATGGCCGCTGTCGCCATTTTCGGCCATTTCAATTGCGGTGAACGCTGCAATATCGATCCCGAACATATCGGCGGCATATCCCGACTGGAAATCAAGGTTGGCGTTCCAGGTCGAGTGAGAAAGGTTGGTTTTGTATTTATCTTCAGTGACGTCTTTACGGTCACGCTCACGCTGCCAGTAATAAATACCGCCCGTGAGGGTGGAATCTTCGATGAAACCTGTTGCTTTTGCCTCTGGCGCAACCACCAGGCCCGACATTGCTGTCACACCGGCGATAGCCAGCGCCAGCGCACTACGTTTGCCACTGAACGTACGCATAGATTATTCCTCTTTGACGAATTAAAACGCCTTAAACGGCGAAAAACAGAAAAGACCAAGTGGTCAGGGGTAGTCAGAAATACCCTCGAATTAACTACCGTCTTTAGGTTATTTTTCGCGACGCGAATTATCAATGCTTTTAATCAGGCAAAAGTCAGGATTATGACGAAGAGCACATATTTCGTAGTGCTTTGTAACATTCACCGGGAAGCAAGTACTGGCGGGGGAATGCGCTAATTTTCAGTAAGTAACATTGATATTGTGAATATATTTTTCAGCGTTTCTGTTTTTGGAAAACAACAAACTTTTTTAAATAAAATAAGTAGCACCACATTGACCTGGAATGTTGGCTTTAATTCATCATCCCGATGCTTAACGACATGATCGTTAAATAAAAAAACGCCGCATTACGCGGCGTTTGTTTCTCATTGACCATGGCAGCGTTATTATTCGCCGATCTTAGTCCAGGTATCACGCAGACCGACGGTACGGTTAAATACCGGTTTTTCTGCCGTGCTGTAACGGCTGTCCAGGCAGAAGTAACCCTCACGTTCAAACTGGAACGCTTTACCGGCTTCAGCGGCTTTCAGAGACGGCTCGGCATACCCCTGCTTGATAATCAACGACTCAGGGTTGATAACCGCCAGGAAGTCCTCCGCAGCGCCTGGGTTAGGTACGCTGAACAGACGATCGTAGAGACGGATCTCAACCGGCAGCGCATGCTGCGCACTCACCCAGTGGATCACACCTTTCACTTTACGGCCATCCGCCGGATCTTTACTCAGCGTCTCTGCGTCGTACGTACAGAAGATGGTCGTGATGTTACCTTCCGCATCTTTCTCTACGCGCTCGGCTTTGATCACATAGGCGTTACGAAGACGCACTTCTTTGCCCAGCACCAGACGCTTGTACTGCTTGTTCGCTTCTTCGCGGAAGTCGGCGCGATCGATCCAGATTTCACCGCTGAACGGCACGTCGCGGGTGCCCATTTCCGGTTTGTTCGGATGGTTAGGCATCGAGACCAGTTCGCTTCCGCCCTGCGGATAGTTTTCGATGACCAGTTTCACTGGATCGATCACTGCCATCGCGCGCGGCGCGTTTTCGTTCAGGTCTTCGCGAATGCAGGATTCCAGAGACGCCATTTCGATGGTGTTGTCCTGCTTGGTAACGCCAATACGTTTGCAGAACTCACGAATGGACGCCGAGGTATAGCCACGACGACGCAGGCCAGAGATGGTCGGCATACGCGGGTCGTCCCAGCCTTCAACGTGCTTGTCGGTGACCAGCAGGTTCAGCTTACGCTTGGACATCACGGTGTATTCCAGGTTCAGACGAGAGAACTCGTACTGACGCGGATGCACAGGAATGGTGATGTTATCCAGCACCCAGTCGTACAGACGACGGTTGTCCTGGAATTCCAGCGTGCACAGAGAGTGCGTAATGCCTTCCAGCGCATCGCTGATGCAGTGGGTGAAGTCGTACATCGGGTAGATGCACCACTTGTTACCGGTCTGGTGGTGTTCAGCGAACTTAATGCGGTACAGCACCGGATCGCGCATCACGATGAACGGAGACGCCATATCGATTTTGGCACGCAGACACGCTTTACCTTCTTCGAAGCCACCGGCACGCATTTTTTCAAACAGCGCCAGGTTCTCTTCCACGCTACGATCGCGGAACGGGCTGTTTTTACCAGGCTGAGTCAGCGTACCGCGGTATTCACGGATTTCGTCAGCAGACAGCTCGTCAACGTATGCCAGACCTTTGTTAATCAGTTCAACCGCATATGCATACAGCTGATCGAAATAGTCTGAGGAGTAGCAGATATCGCCAGACCAGTTGAAGCCCAGCCATTGCACGTCGTTTTTAATCGACTCAACGTATTCGATGTCTTCTTTTACTGGGTTGGTGTCATCGAAACGCAGGTTGCACTGCCCCTGGTAATCTTGCGCAATACCAAAGTTCAGGCAGATCGATTTGGCGTGACCAATGTGCAGGTAGCCATTTGGCTCCGGCGGGAAACGCGTGTGGACTGTGGTGTGCTTACCACTGGCCAGATCTTCATCGATGATCTGACGAATAAAGTTACTCGGGCGGGCTTCTGCCTCACTCATCGTGGATTCCTCAAAGCGTAAACAACGTATAACGGCATATGATCTTATAAGCCGGACGTAGTGACAACCCTTAAAACGTCCCGGAAGAAAATAATGGGGGCAATTGCTGCAAAAAAAAGCGGCGGAGGATATCCCCCGCCGCTAAAGGCATAACTCTACTCAGGAGCGATTACTTGCCTTTAATCTCATACAGTGGCGTCTGGCCTGCAACCACCTGACCCTGCGCCTGGATCACCAGACCGCTGAAGTCGTCGATGTTACTGCACACGACCGGGCTTATCATGGAGCGCGCGTTGGCATTCAGGAAGTCCAGATCCATTTCCAGAATCGGCTGACCTGCCGCCACTTCAGCACCCTCTTCCACCAGACGAGTAAAGCCCTGACCGTTCAGCGCAACGGTATCGATACCCATATGGACAACGATCTCCGCGCCTTTTTCCGTTTCCAGGCAGAACGCGTGGTTGGTGTTGAAGATTTTCACGATAGTACCGGCAGCCGGAGAGACCACGGTTTTGTCCGTTGGTTTCACCGCCACGCCGTCACCGACCGCTTTGCTGGCGAACGCTTCGTCAGGCACCTGCTCAAGCGCAACAACGTCACCTGTCACCGGAGAAACCAGCGCAGCGATGGTCACCGCGTTTGGCACAGCCTGCGGTTTTGCAACCGGCGCGTCAGCCACTGGCGCGTTATCCGTTGAGGCGGCAGCGACCGGCCCACGGGCAACCACTTTTTTCATTTCATCGCCGATAGATTCGGCTTTCGCACCCACGATAACCTGGATGGTTTGTTTGTTCAGTTTCACCACACCAGACGCACCCAGGCGTTTGCACATTGCATCGCTCACGCGCGCGGAGTCACCTACGGTCAGACGCAGACGGGTAATACAGGCATCGATCGCTTTCAGGTTGTCGGTGCCACCCACAGCGGCAATGTAGTTGGTTGCCAGCTGGGTTAAACCCTCTTCGGTATTGCTGTTGGCTTCACTGGTCACAACATCATCTTTCGTATCTTCGCGGCCCGGCGTCTTCAGGTTAAACATACGAATAACCGCGCTGAACAGAACGAAGTAGATAACGAAGAAGATCAGGCCCATCACCATCAGGATCCAGACGTTGCTGCTTGCCGCCGGCAGGTTGTACATCAACACATAGTCGATGGCGCCTGCGGAGAAGGAGAAGCCAGCATGGATACCCAGAAGGGTGGCGACGAACAGGCTGATACCGGTCAGGATCGCGTGCATCAGATACAGCAGCGGAGCCAGGAACATGAACAGGAATTCCAGTGGCTCGGTCACGCCGGTCAGGAAGGCGGTGATCGCAACGGACAGCAGCATCCCGCCAACCATTGGGCGACGCGCTTTCGGCGCAGCCAGGTACATTGCCAGCGCCGCGCCAGGCAGACCAAACATCATGATTGGGAAGAAGCCAGACATGAACATGCCCGCGGTGCCGTCGCCTGCGTAGAAGCGGTTGATATCACCGTGGAATACCGCGCCGGCCGCGTTGGTGAACTCACCAATCTGGAACCAGGCGATGGTGTTCAGTACCTGATGCAGACCGGTTGGGATCAGCAGACGGTTAATGAAACCGAAGATGCCCGCGCCCATTGCGCCCGCAGACACGATCCATTCGCCACCCGCATGGATAGCATGCTGCACCGGTGGCCAAACGTAGCCAAAGATGGCGGCGAGGATCAGACAGAAAAAGCCCGTCGCAATCGGCACAAAACGTTTACCGCCGAAGAAGCTCAGGAAGTCAGGAAGTTTGATACCTGCCCAACGGTTGTACACGGCGCCACCCACCAGGCCGGTAATGATACCTGCCAGCACACCCATATTGATTTCAGGGTTGATGGTTACCATCGCTTTCGTGAGGATGAAGTAACCGACAGCCCCTGCCAGTGCCGCGGCACCAGCGCTGTCTTTTGACCAGCTTGACGCCACACCGATGGCGAAAATCAGCGCCAGGTTGTCAAAAATTGCGCCGCCTGCCTGGGCGATAAACGGCACGTTAAGAAGATCGGGTTGCCCGAATCGCAGCAGCAACGCTGCAACCGGTAGCACGGCGATAGGGAGCTGCAAAGCCCTACCGAGGCGCTGGAAAAAACCTAAAATATTCATCCTATTCCCCCTACGAGACCCTTTGTTAAGACTCGCGCATAAACTATGTTTTTATTGTGTCACGAACGATAGATACAGTTGATGATTCACTGGCAGTGTGAGTGTGTGAAAAATTAATTCGTATCGCAAATTAAACACCTATTTTTTGTGATTATTGTCACCAAATATCGTATTAAACCCTCCCTTTCACTGGCTAACGACGAAAACTTATTTTATCATTCAAAAAATCAAGACGGATTGATCCGGCCTGAAAGGTTCCAGGTTACGCTTAGTTCAGGTTGCACTAATCATCCGCCCACTTTTACTTAAACTTTAGAGGTGAATAATGAGACTGATTCCCCTGGCAACAGCTGAACAAGTCGGAAAATGGGCTGCTCGTCATATCGTTAACCGCATCAACGCGTTCAAACCAACAGCCGATCGTCCTTTCGTTCTCGGTCTTCCAACCGGCGGCACGCCCCTGACCGCGTATAAAGCACTGGTTGAAATGCACAAAGCGGGCCAGGTTAGCTTTAAACACGTTGTGACCTTCAACATGGACGAATATGTCGGCCTGCCGAAGGAACATCCGGAAAGTTACCACAGCTTTATGCACCGTAATTTCTTCGATCACGTTGATATTCCGGCTGAAAACATTAACCTGCTGAATGGAAACGCGCCTGATATTGACGCAGAATGCCGTCAGTATGAAGAAAAAATCCGTTCCTACGGTAAAATCCACCTGTTTATGGGCGGCGTAGGCAACGATGGTCATATCGCGTTCAACGAACCGGCATCTTCACTGGCTTCCCGTACTCGTATTAAAACGCTGACCCATGATACGCGCGTGGCTAACTCCCGCTTCTTTGACGGCGACGTCAATCAGGTGCCTAAATACGCGCTGACCGTGGGCGTGGGCACGCTGCTGGATGCCGAAGAAGTGATGATTCTGGTGCTGGGCGCGGTGAAAGCGCAAGCGCTTCAGGCTGCCGTTGAAGGCAACGTGAACCATATGTGGACGATCAGCTGCTTACAGCTGCATCCAAAAGCGGTTGTCGTGTGTGACGAACCGTCCACCATGGAGCTGAAAGTGAAAACGCTGAAATACTTCAACGAGCTGGAAGCTGAGAACATCAAAGGTCTGTAATTGAATAACCGCCTCTTTATATCCGGGGCGGTCGCTTTTTTTAACCGGGGGTCGATATGTACGCTTTAACCCACGGTCGGATTTATACCGGCCATGAAATTCTGGATGACCATGCGATTGTAATCGCCAATGGCCTGATTGAACGTGTTTGCCCGCTGGCGGAACTGCCGCCGGAGATCGAACAGCGTTCCCTCAATGGAGCAGTAATCTCCCCCGGTTTCATCGACGTACAGCTTAACGGCTGCGGCGGTGTCCAGTTTAACGATACCGCAGAGGCGGTATCGGTTGAAACGCTGGAAATCATGCAAAAAGCCAACGAGAAATCGGGCTGCACCAGCTATCTGCCAACGCTGATCACCAGCAGCGATGACCTGATGAAACAGGGTATCCGCGTCATGCGCGAATACCTGACAAAACATCCGAATCAGGCGCTGGGCCTGCACCTGGAAGGACCCTGGCTGAACATGGTCAAGAAAGGCACCCATAACCCAAACTACGTGCGCAAACCGGATGCCGAGCTGGTGGATTACATGTGCGCCAATGCCGATGTGATCGCCAAAGTAACGCTGGCCCCGGAAATGACCGGCACGGAGGTCATCAGCAAACTGGCCGCCGCCGGGATTGTGGTGTCTGCGGGCCATTCGAACGCGACGCTGAAAGAGGCGAAGGCCGGTTTCCGCGCAGGCATTACGTTTGCCACACACCTTTATAACGCGATGCCCTATATTACTGGCCGCGAACCGGGACTGGTTGGCGCCATTCTGGATGAACCAGACGTCTACTGCGGCATTATCGCCGACGGCTTGCATGTCGATTACACCAACATCCGCAACGCCAAGCGTCTGAAAGGCGACAAGCTCTGCCTGGTAACGGATGCTACCGCTCCGGCAGGAGCGAATATTGAGCAGTTCATTTTTGCTGGTAAAACAATATACTACCGGAATGGACTGTGTGTTGATGAGAACGGCACGCTGAGCGGTTCTTCTCTGACGATGATCGAAGGGGTACGTAACCTCGTTGAACATTGCGGCATCGCGCTTGAGGAAGTGCTGCGCATGGCCACGCTTTATCCGGCGCGCGCCATTGGCGTCGATAAACAGCTCGGCGGTATTGCGCCAGGTATGGTTGCAAACCTGACGGCGTTCACACACGATTATAAAATTATTAAGACCATCGTTAATGGTAACGAGGTCGTCACTGAGTAAGTAAAAGTATGACACCAGGCGGACAAGCTCAAATCGGTAATGTCGATCTCGTTAAACAACTTAACAGCGCGGCGGTTTATCGCCTGATTGACCAGCACGGGCCAATCTCACGCATTCAGATAGCCGAACAAAGCCAGCTTGCTCCCGCCAGCGTGACAAAAATTACACGTCAGCTTATTGAGCGCGGCCTGATCAAAGAAGTCGATCAGCAGGCCTCCACCGGGGGCCGCCGCGCGATTTCCATCGTCACGGAAACCCGCAATTTTCAGGCCATTGGCGTTCGCTTAGGACGTCATGACACCACGCTTACGCTCTACGATCTGAGCAGCAAGGCCATTGCCGAAGAACACTACCCCCTTCCTGAGCGCACGCAGGAGACGCTTGAACACGCGTTGCTGAATACCATTGCGCATTTCATCGAAAGCTGTCAGCGCAAGATCCGTGAACTCATCGCCATCTCGGTGATTTTGCCCGGCCTGGTTGACCCGGAAAGCGGCGTTATTCGCTACATGCCGCATATTAAGGTAGAGAACTGGGGGCTGGTTGAGGCGCTGGAAAAGCGCTTCAAGCTGACCTGCTTTGTTGGTCACGATATTCGCTCGCTGGCGCTGGCGGAGCACTACTTTGGTGCGAGCCAGGACTGCGAAGACTCTATTCTGGTGCGCGTTCACCGTGGTACAGGTGCGGGCATCATCTCGAATGGCCGCATTTTTATTGGCCGTAACGGTAACGTAGGCGAGATTGGTCATATCCAGGTGGAACCGCTTGGCGAGCGCTGCCACTGCGGTAACTTTGGCTGTCTTGAAACCGTTGCCGCCAATGCCGCCATTGAACATCGCGTTCGCCATCTGCTGGAGCAGGGTTACCAGAGCCGCGTCACGCTGGACGATTGTAAGATCGGCGCCATCTGCAAAGCGGCAAACAAAGGCGATGCGCTGGCCTGCGAAGTGATCGAACAGGTAGGACGCCACCTGGGTAAGACCATCGCCATTGCCATCAACCTGTTTAATCCGCAGAAAGTGGTGATTGCCGGCGAGATCGTTGAAGCCGAAAAAGTGTTACTGCCCGCCATTGAAGGCTGCATCAATACCCAGGCGCTGAAGGCATTTCGCCAGAATTTGCCGGTGGTGCGATCTACGCTCGATCACCGCTCGGCAATTGGCGCATTCGCCCTGGTAAAACGTGCCATGCTCAACGGGATCCTGCTGCAACATTTGCTGGAATCCTGATCGGACCTTATAGTAACGCCTTCTTTTTTTGATGTCGGATTGTCCATGACCATTAAGAATGTAATTTGTGATATCGACGGCGTGCTGATGCACGACAACGTTGCCGTGCCGGGTGCTGCGGAGTTTCTTCACCGCATCATCGACAAAGGAATGCCACTGGTTCTTCTCACGAACTACCCTTCACAGACTGGTCAGGATCTGGCAAACCGCTTTGCTACCGCAGGCGTCAACGTCCCGGACAGCGTGTTCTATACCTCTGCGATGGCGACCGCGGATTTCCTGAAGCGTCAGGAAGGCAAAAAAGCCTATGTGGTTGGTGAAGGTGCGCTGATCCACGAGCTGTATAAAGCGGGCTTCACCATCACCGACGTGAACCCGGACTTTGTCATCGTGGGCGAAACGCGCTCCTTTAACTGGGAGATGATGCATAAGGCAGCCTACTTTGTCGCCAACGGTGCGCGTTTTATCGCCACCAACCCGGACACGCACGGTCGTGGTTTTTATCCCGCCTGCGGTGCGCTTTGCGCCGGTATCGAAAAAATCTCGGGTCGTAAGCCGTTTGTTGTCGGTAAACCGAGCCCGTGGATCATCCGCGCCGCACTGAATACGATGCAGGCACACTCAGAAGAAACCGTCATTGTGGGCGACAACCTGCGTACCGATATTCTGGCTGGCTTCCAGGCGGGGCTTGAAACCATCCTGGTGCTTTCTGGCGTTTCACAGCTTGATGACATTGATACGATGCCGTTCCGGCCAAGCTGGATTTACCCTTCTGTCGACGAAATCGACGTTATTTGATTCAGAACCACGCCTAAGAGCGTGGTTTTTCATTTCTGCCGTCTGAAAACATCACTTCATCTAACGAAATCAGCCCTTCATTGAGAAATCATCAATAGAATTGCTTAAGACATACTCTTTTTTTAAGATTCGGCAATCGCCATTGCACTTTTTACGTTTTCATCGGTAAAACGCTTGCGCCCCCTCCCCCTTTTGCGGCATTTTCATAAGCAAGCAACATCACAACGCAACAGGGTTAACGGAGAAGGTTATGTGTTCTATTTTTGGCGTACTGGATATTAAAACTGACGCGGGCGAACTGCGTAAAAAAGCACTCGAATTGTCCCGCCTGATGCGCCATCGCGGTCCGGACTGGTCAGGCGTATACGCCAGCGATAAAGCGATTCTGGCTCACGAACGTCTCTCCATTGTTGATGTCAACGCTGGCGCACAGCCGCTGTATAATGAGAAAAAAACGCACGCGCTGGCTGTTAACGGTGAAATTTACAACCATCAGGCGCTGCGCGCCGAGTACGGCGATCGCTACGCGTTTCAGACCGGCTCAGACTGCGAAGTGATCCTGGCGCTGTATCAGGAGAAAGGCCCGGAGTTCCTCGACGATCTGCAAGGTATGTTCGCCTTCGCGCTGTACGACAGCGAAAAAGACGCTTACCTGATTGGCCGCGACCATATCGGTATTATCCCGCTGTACATGGGACACGATGAGCACGGCAACTTCTACGTTGCCTCAGAGATGAAAGCCCTGGTACCGGTGTGCCGCACCATCAAAGAGTTCCCGGCAGGTAGCTACCTGTGGAGTAAAGACGGCGAGATCCGCCCGTACTACCAGCGCGACTGGTTTGATTATGAGGCGGTGAAAGACAACGTGACGGACAAAGCCGAACTGCGTCAGGCCTTGGAAGAGTCAGTGAAAAGCCACCTGATGTCAGACGTACCTTACGGCGTACTGCTCTCCGGCGGTCTGGACTCCTCCGTGATCTCCGCGATCACCAAGAAATTCGCCGCACGTCGCGTGGAAGATCAGGAGCGCTCTGAAGCCTGGTGGCCGCAGCTGCACTCCTTTGCCGTGGGTCTGGAAGGGGCACCTGACCTGAAAGCCGCCCAGGAAGTGGCAAATCATCTCGGCACGGTGCACCATGAAATTCACTTCACCGTACAGGAAGGTCTGGATGCGATCCGCGATGTGATCTATCACATTGAAACCTATGATGTGACCACCATTCGCGCCTCCACACCGATGTATTTGATGTCGCGGAAGATCAAAGCGATGGGCATCAAGATGGTGCTCTCCGGCGAGGGTTCTGACGAAGTGTTTGGCGGTTACCTCTATTTCCACAAAGCGCCAAACGCCAAAGAGCTGCATGAAGAAACGGTGCGTAAGCTACAGGCGCTGCACATGTTTGACTGCGCGCGCGCCAACAAAGCGATGTCCGCCTGGGGTGTGGAAGCCCGCGTGCCGTTCCTCGATAAGAAATTCCTTGATGTGGCGATGCGCATCAACCCGCAGGACAAAATGTGCGGCAACGGCAAAATGGAGAAACATATCCTGCGTGAATGTTTTGAATCCTACCTGCCGGCGAGCGTGGCGTGGCGTCAGAAAGAGCAGTTCTCGGATGGCGTGGGTTACAGCTGGATCGACACCCTGAAAGAGGTGGCGGCGAAACAGGTTTCTGATCAACAACTGGAAACTGCGAGCTTCCGTTTCCCGTACAACACGCCAGCCTCGAAAGAAGCGTATTTGTACCGTGAGATCTTTGAGGAGCTGTTCCCGGTTCCAAGCGCAGCAGAGTGCGTACCGGGTGGCCCATCGGTCGCCTGCTCTTCTGCTAAAGCCATTGAATGGGATGAATCATTCAAAGCGATGAACGATCCGTCAGGACGCGCGGTGGGCGTTCACCAGTCTGCCTATAAATAATGTTCAGAGTATCATCAGGCCCTCCGGGGCCTGATTTTTTTGCCTCTCTTTTCTCCGCATAAAATCGATTAATAACCAATAATTGTCGAATATTCGGCCTCGCTGTTCGCAACCTAACCAAACAGTCACATTCCGGCTATTTTCATTGAAAAAGGTGTTGACGCTGCAAGGGTCTATACGCATAATGCGCCCCGCAACGCCGATAAGGTAACGCGAAAAAAAGATGGCTACGTAGCTCAGTTGGTTAGAGCACATCACTCATAATGATGGGGTCACAGGTTCGAATCCCGTCGTAGCCACCATCTTTTTTGCGGGAGTGGCGAAATTGGTAGACGCACCAGATTTAGGTTCTGGCGCCGCAAGGTGTGCGAGTTCAAGTCTCGCCTCCCGCACCATTCCCAGGTAAGCGTTGCACGGATGGGGTATCGCCAAGCGGTAAGGCACCGGTTTTTGATACCGGCATTCCCTGGTTCGAATCCAGGTACCCCAGCCATATTTCTTCGATTATGCGGTTCTCCGCGGTATTGGGGTATCGCCAAGCGGTAAGGCACCGGTTTTTGATACCGGCATTCCCTGGTTCGAATCCAGGTACCCCAGCCATCGAAGATTGCAGTACTGGCTACGTAGCTCAGTTGGTTAGAGCACATCACTCATAATGATGGGGTCACAGGTTCGAATCCCGTCGTAGCCACCATATTTATGTTATCGAATACGATTCGGTAAACTTAACATTGTTGGGGTATCGCCAAGCGGTAAGGCACCGGATTCTGATTCCGGCATTCCGAGGTTCGAATCCTCGTACCCCAGCCACTTTAAAGTCGTTAAGCAGTTTGTTTAACGCAATTGGGGTGTCGCCAAGCGGTAAGGCTCTGGTTTCTGATACCAGCATTCCGGGGTTCGAATCCCTGCACCCCAGCCACTTAAAACAAACAAGCCCGCTCTGCGGGCTTTTTTGTTTTTGTTGTTCAGAATAGTGCGGCCTGATGCCCTCACCCTAACCCTCTCCCACGGGGAGAGGGAATAAAGATCAGAGTCCGAGGGCGTATTTCAGGGCCTGACGCTTCAGCCCACCGGCACGCTCCGCCGCCATCAATCCAATATTGCGCACTATACGCACCGGACCAACATCATTGCTGAACCCGGCATAGAACAGATCCATCCCCGACTGCATAATGAAGTTATCCGCCATACGGCGCGTCTGGTAGCGCTTCAGTACCTGATGGCTGGCCCAGGCTTCCGCGTGGGCGCGAGCGTTACCCAGCACATCCAGTAACGCATCGACGTCACGGTATCCCAGATTCACCCCCTGCCCCGCCAGCGGATGAATGGTGTGCGCCGCATCTCCCACCAGCACCAGTCCTTCACGGGCATACTGTAACGCATGGCGTCGCATCAGCGGGAATGCGCCGGCGGCAACCGGGGTCACGTTACCCAGACGACTCGGGAAGTGCTGGCGAATTTCGCGCTGCAACTGATCCATGGACAGCCCCTGCAACTGTCGAATGCGCGCCGGTTTGTCGTACCACACCAGCGAGGCCCAGTTATCAAACAGCGGTAAGAATGCATGCGGGCCGTTCGGCGTAAAATGCTGCCAGGTGCTTTCGCCCGGCGCGTTTTCTGACTGAACGGTGATCAGCATGCAGGACTGCTGGTACTGCCAGGCATGGATCCCAATGCCTGCCATCTGCCTGACCTGCGAGTTCGCGCCATCCGCCCCCACCACCAGCTTCACGGCCAGCTCATCGTCGTTGTCCAGCGTCAGGAGATACCCGCCCTCATGACGATGCAGGCCTTTCAGCGAGTCCGGAACGCGCAGCGTCACCTTCGGGTGCGCCTCTAGCGCCTGCCAGAGTGCCTGCTGGAGCACGTTGTTTTCCACCATATAGCCCAGGCGCGGCAGTTTCAGCTCGGCGGCATCAAACGACACGTGAGCATTTTCCCACTCCCAGGTTTCAAGACGGCTGTATGGGTGCGCGCGCATCGCCAGCACCGCCTCCCAGACGCCCAGCCCGCGAAGCAGATCAACAGAGGCCGCGCTGATGGCGGAAATACGCACGTCCGGTTGGCTGGCAGGATCGAATGCCGGCGGAGCCGCCTGTTCAATAACGGTTACGTCAAATCCCTGCTGCGCCAGCCCCAGCGCCAGTGCGCCGCCGACCATACCGCCGCCAACAACGGCAACTTCGGTGTTCAGGAGTGTCATGGTCACTATTCCTTATTGGAGAATACCTTAAGTTTACCGGATTTTTGCGGCCCTGAGGTTGACAACCTTCATACTGGTCACAACCGCACCAAAGCATTACAATACGCGGCTTGCAATCCTGAGCTGAGCAAGTCGATGACTAAAAAACTCCATATAAAAACCTGGGGCTGTCAGATGAACGAATACGATTCATCGAAGATGGCCGATCTGCTGGATACCACCCACGGATACCAGCTGACTGAAAATGCGAAAGAAGCCGATGTGCTGCTGCTGAACACCTGTTCAATTCGTGAAAAAGCACAGGAAAAAGTTTTTCATGTGTTAGGCCGCTGGAAGCTTCTCAAACGGAAAAATCCGGACCTGATTATTGGCGTGGGTGGCTGCGTCGCATCGCAGGAAGGTAAGCTGATCCGCCAGAGAGCCCCCTATGTGGATATCGTTTTTGGCCCTCAGACCCTGCACCGCCTGCCAGAGATGATTAATCAGGTTCGCGGCAGCCGTAGCCCGGTGGTTGACGTGAGCTTCCCGGAGATCGAGAAATTTGACCGTCTGCCAGAGCCGCGCGCTGATGGCCCGACCGCCTTCGTCTCCATCATGGAAGGCTGCAACAAATACTGTACTTACTGCGTGGTGCCTTACACCCGCGGTGAAGAAGTGAGCCGCCCGGCAGACGATATCCTGTTTGAAATCGCGCAGCTTGCCGCGCAGGGCGTTCGTGAAGTGAACCTGCTGGGTCAGAACGTGAACGCCTGGCGCGGGGAAAACTACGACGGTACCACCGGCAGCTTTGCTGAACTGCTACGTCTGGTGGCGGCGATTGACGGCATCGACCGCATTCGCTTTACCACCAGCCATCCGATGGAATTTACCGACGACATTATTGACGTCTATCGCGATACGCCAGAGCTGGTGAGCTTCCTGCACCTGCCGATCCAGTGCGGCTCTGACCGCGTGCTGAACCTGATGGGTCGTCCACATACGGTGCTCGAGTATAAGTCCACCATCCGCAAGCTGCGTGAAGCGCGCCCGGGTATCCAGATTAGCTCCGACTTTATCGTCGGCTTCCCTGGCGAAACCGCTGATGACTTTGAGCGCACCATGAAGCTCATCGGCGAGGTGAATTTCGACGTCAGCTACAGCTTTATCTTCTCTGCGCGCCCGGGCACCCCTGCGGCCGATATGGTTGACGATGTGCCGGAAGAAGAGAAAAAGCAGCGTCTGTATATTCTACAGGAGCGTATCAACCAGCAGGCCAACGCCTGGAGTCGTCGTATGCTCGGCACTGTCCAGCGTATTCTGGTGGAAGGCACCTCCCGTAAGAGCGTCATGGAACTGTCTGGTCGAACCGAAAATAACCGCGTGGTGAATTTTGAAGGCACCCCGGACATGATCGGTAAGTTTGTGGACGTCGAGATTGTCGAAGTACTCACGAACTCGCTGCGCGGGAAGGTGGTACGCACTGAGGACGAAATGGGTCTGCGTATTGCCGAGACGCCGGAATCCATTATCTCTCGCACCCGCAAAGTCAACGACTCTGGCGTAGGTATTTACCAGCCTTGATCCTTCTGGCCTGCCTGTCCGGCAGGCCTTGTATTTCCTCTCATCACCCCCAATATCTACCGCAACGCTTGCGCCTTTATTGTGTGGCGTGAATAATTTCGGTAATGACCGTTTTATTACGCCGTGTGGCGGCGAGTCAGTTAACTACTCAAAGAGGAACAGTTTGAACATAGATACGCGTGAAATTAGCCTTGAGCCAGCAGACAACGCTCGCCTGCTGAGCCTGTGCGGGCCGTTTGATGACAACATCAAACAACTTGAGCGACGTCTGGGTATCGAAATCAATCGTCGCGATAACCATTTCAAACTCACCGGACGCCCAATCTGCGTCAACGCCGCGGCGGATATTCTCCGCAGCCTGTATGTTGATACCGCCCCGATGCGCGGTGAGATCCAGGATATTGAACCTGAACAGATCCACCTGGCCATTAAAGAGGCGCGCGTGCTTGAGCAGAGCGCGGAGAGCGTGCCGGACTATGGCAAAGCCATCAACATCAAAACTAAACGCGGCGTGATTAAGCCTCGTACCCCGAACCAGGCGCAGTACATCGCCAACATTCTCGACCACGACATCACCTTCGGTGTAGGCCCGGCGGGTACGGGTAAAACCTATCTGGCGGTTGCCGCTGCGGTTGATGCGCTCGAGCGTCAGGAGATCCGCCGTATCCTGCTGACCCGCCCTGCTGTTGAAGCCGGTGAAAAACTGGGCTTCCTGCCGGGCGATTTGAGTCAGAAAGTAGATCCCTACCTGCGCCCGCTGTATGACGCGCTGTTCGAAATGCTCGGCTTCGAGAAAGTTGAAAAGCTCATCGAGCGTAACGTGATTGAAGTTGCTCCGCTGGCCTACATGCGTGGCCGTACGCTTAACGACGCGTTCATCATTCTGGATGAGAGCCAGAACACCACCATCGAACAGATGAAGATGTTCCTGACGCGTATTGGCTTTAACTCGAAAGCGGTTATCACCGGTGACGTCACCCAGATTGACCTGCCGCGTAACACCAAATCGGGTCTGCGTCACGCCATCGAAGTCCTGGCCGAGGTAGAGGAAATCAGCTTTAACTTCTTCCACAGTGAAGACGTGGTACGCCATCCGGTGGTCGCGCGTATCGTTAACGCTTATGAGGCCTGGGAAGAGGCAGATCAGAAGCGCAGGGCCGAACTGGCCGCAGAACGTAAGCGCGAAGCGCAGGAGCATGAACAGAAATGAGTCAGGTGATCCTCGATTTACAGCTGGCCTGTGATGATAATTCCGGCATGCCAGAAGAGGCACAGTTTCAGAAATGGCTGGATGCCGTTATCCCCCAGTTTCAGGAAGAATCAGAGGTCACGATTCGCCTGGTGGATGAAGCAGAAAGCCATGAGCTCAACCTGACCTACCGCGGGAAAGATAAGCCGACCAACGTGCTCTCTTTCCCGTTCGAAGCCCCTCCGGGCATTGAGATGCCGCTGCTGGGCGATCTGATCATCTGCCGTCAGGTGGTTGAGCAGGAAGCCAAAGAGCAGCAAAAGCCGCTGGAAGCGCACTGGGCACACATGGTGGTGCACGGTAGCCTGCATCTTCTGGGTTACGACCATATTGAAGATGACGAAGCGGAAGAGATGGAATCCCTCGAGACAGAGATAATGCTTGCTCTGGGCTATGAGGATCCGTACATTGCCGAGAAAGAATAGTCAGTCACTGACTACCATGCCGCCGCGCAGGGACATAGCGCGGCGGTTAACATTGAACTAACAAGAGAACCCTTAACAAACGCCATGAGCGACGACAATTCACACAGTAGCGACACGACAACCACTAAAAAGGGATTTTTCTCCCTCATTCTGAACCAGCTTTTCCACGGCGAACCGAAAAACCGTGATGAACTGCTGGAGCTGATTCGTGATTCCGGGCAGAACGACCTTATCGACGAAGATACGCGCGAAATGCTCGAAGGGGTGATGGACATCGCCGACCAGCGCGTCCGCGACATCATGATCCCCCGCTCGCAGATGATTACCCTGAAACGCAACCAGACGCTGGACGAGTGCCTCGATGTGATTATCGAATCGGCTCACTCACGTTTCCCGGTCATCAGCGAAGACAAAGATCACATTGAAGGGATTTTGATGGCGAAAGATCTGCTGCCGTTTATGCGCAGCGATGCCGAAGCCTTCAGTATGGAAAAGGTGTTACGCCCGGCCGTGGTTGTGCCGGAAAGTAAACGTGTGGATCGGATGCTGAAGGAGTTTCGCTCCCAGCGCTATCACATGGCGATTGTTATTGATGAATTTGGTGGCGTTTCCGGTCTGGTCACAATCGAAGACATCCTTGAGCTGATCGTGGGCGAAATCGAAGATGAGTATGACGAAGAAGAGGATATCGACTTCCGTCAGCTGAGCCGCCACACCTGGACCGTGCGCGCGCTGGCCTCCATTGAAGACTTCAACGATACCTTTGGCACCAGCTTCAGCGATGAAGAAGTGGACACCATTGGTGGCCTGGTGATGCAGGCCTTCGGCCATCTTCCGGCCCGCGGTGAAACCGTTGACATCGATGGTTACCAGTTCAAGGTCGCAATGGCTGACAGCCGACGTATTATTCAGGTTCACGTCAGAATGCCGGACGACTCACCGGTGCCAAAACTGGAAGATTAATGTAAATGGCATTTGCCCCACTCTTTGAACGCCAGCGCGTCCGTTTGCTGCTGGCGTTGTTACTCGGAGCCAGCGGTACGCTGGCTTTTTCTCCTTACGATATCTGGCCAGCCGCTATTCTCTCCCTGATGGGGCTACAGGGTCTTACCCTGAACCACCGTCCGGTACAGGCCGCGGCCATTGGCTACTTCTGGGGGCTGGGGCTGTTCGGCTCTGGTATCAACTGGGTCTACGTCAGTATCGCGCAATTTGGCGGAATGCCGGGGCCGGTTAACGTCTTCCTGGTTGTGCTGCTCGCCGCCTATCTCTCGCTCTACACCGGCCTGTTCGCGGGCATCCTGTCTCGCCTGTGGCCAAAAACGACCTGGCTGCGCGTGGCGATAGCGGCACCCGTTGTCTGGCAAATCACCGAATTTCTGCGCGGCTGGGTACTGACCGGCTTCCCGTGGTTGCAGTTCGGCTATAGCCAGGTAGACGGCCCGCTGAAAGGCCTGGCCCCGGTCATGGGCGTGGAGGCGATCAACTTCCTGCTCATGGCGGTCAGCGGCCTTCTGGTGCTGGCTCTGGTGACACGTAACTGGAAGCCGCTGGTTGCCGCGTTGATCCTGTTTGCCCTGCCCTTCCCGCTGCGTTATATCCAGTGGTTTACGCTGGAGCCCGCGCGCGCCACGCAGGTTTCTCTGGTCCAGGGCGATATCCCGCAGTCCCTGAAATGGGATGAGAATCAGCTACTGAACACGCTGAAAATCTACGCCAACGCCACTGAAAAGGTGATGGGCAAATCGCAGCTCATCATCTGGCCTGAGTCTGCGATCCCGGACCTGGAGATCAATCAGCAGCCCTTCCTGAAGATGATGGACGATCTGCTGCGTGCGCGCGGCAGTACGCTGATCACCGGAATTGTGGATGCGCGCCTCAATCAGCAGAACCGCTATGACACGTACAACACGATCATTACGCTCGGTAAGGACAGCGAATACAGCTATACCTCCACCAATCGCTACAACAAAAACCACCTTGTACCGTTTGGCGAATTTGTTCCGCTGGAGTCTATTCTGCGCCCACTGGCACCGTTCTTTGATTTGCCGATGTCCTCATTCAGCCGGGGCCCTTACGTTCAGCCGCAGCTGCATGCGCACGGTTTTGCCCTGACGGCCGCCATTTGCTACGAGATTATCCTCGGCGAGCAGGTGCGCGATAATTTCCGCCCGGACACCGACTATCTGCTGACCATCTCAAACGATGCGTGGTTCGGTAAATCGATTGGCCCGTGGCAGCACTTCCAGATGGCGCGAATGCGCTCTCTGGAGCTGGCACGTCCGTTGCTGCGCAGCACCAATAACGGCATTACCGCCGTGATTGGTCCGCAGGGTGAAATCCAGGCCATGATCCCGCAATTTACCCGTGAGGTGCTGACTACTAACGTCACGCCAACTACCGGGCTTACGCCTTACGCGCGCACCGGGAACTGGCCGCTGTGGATTTTGACCTTGCTGTTCGGCTTTGGCGCAGTACTGATGAGCCTGCGTCAGCGTCGTAAATAACCTTACCTTCTGTTGCCGGGTGGCGGCTACGCCTTACCCGGCCTACTCTCCAGCGCCGCCACCCGACAATTTCCTCCCAAACTTCAATTCTGGCACGCCTGTTGCTTTGTTTATTCACATCAACGCTGTCTGGCTTAACGTGCAACTTTGTCGCACCAGCGTAGATCATCGGTAGCACCGAAACGGTGCAACGAGGGATTATTGCCTCTGAATGGTGCGGCGCGCTTCGCAAAAATAAACAATAACGCAGCAAAATCTTTACATTAAGCCAGACTAAATGTTAACAAGCTTGCATAACACTGCACTCGCATTGCGCGAGATATAACAACATCACAATGGGTATCTATGCGTCACTGGCGCTGATAAGAAAGGAGTTGGGTATGCAATTACGTAAACTGGCCACAGCAATGCTGGTTATGGGAATGTCTGCGGGGGTTGTCCACGCTGAAGACGCTCCGGCAGCAGGAAGCACTCTCGACAAGATTGCCAAAAACGGCGTGATCGTGGTCGGCCACCGTGAATCTTCTGTCCCGTTCTCTTACTACGACAACACGCAAAAAGTCGTGGGCTATTCACAGGATTACTCCAACGCCATCGTTGAAGCCGTGAAGAAAAAGCTGAACAAACCTGACCTGCAAGTGAAGCTGATTCCCATCACTTCACAAAACCGTATTCCTCTGCTGCAAAACGGCACATTTGATTTTGAATGTGGCTCAACCACCAACAACCTTGAGCGTCAGAAACAGGCCGCTTTCTCGGACACCATCTTCGTTGTGGGCACCCGCCTGCTGACGAAGAAAGGCGGCGACATCAAAGATTTTGCTGACCTGAAAGGCAAAGCGGTTGTTGTGACCTCCGGTACCACGTCCGAAGTGCTGCTGCACAAGCTGAACGACGAGAAGAAAATGGACATGCGCATCATCAGCGCGAAAGACCATGGCGACTCCTTCCGTACCCTGGAAAGCGGCCGTGCTGTCGCGTTTATGATGGATGACGCCCTTCTGGCAGGCGAGCGCGCGAAAGCGAAGAAACCAGACAACTGGGAAATCGTCGGTACCGCCCAGTCGAAAGAAGCCTACGGCTGTATGCTGCGTAAAGGTGACGAGGACTTCAAGAAACTGATCGATGACACCATCGCTCAGGCGCAAACCTCCGGCGAAGCGGCAAAATGGTTCGACAAATGGTTCAAGAACCCAATTCCACCAAAAAACCTGAACATGAACTTTGAACTGTCTGACGACATGAAAGCGCTGTTCAAATCACCAAACGACAAAGCTCTTAACTAATTAGAACGACAGGGGCGGGATCTCCTGCCCTCTCGATTGTCGGGAAGCATGGACAGACTATACGTTGAGTGGTCGTTCCCCACTCAGCGCAAAAATTGAGCTTCTCACCAATCTTCGAGGGTAGCGCTGCTACCCTTTTTTTTCTGGAGTTTACTATGTCAATTGACTGGAACTGGGGCATCTTTCTGCAACAAGCCCCGTTCGGCAACACCACCTATCTCGGCTGGCTGTGGAGCGGCTTTCAGGTTACCGTTGCGTTATCGATAACGGCGTGGATTATCGCGTTTCTTGTCGGTTCGCTGTTCGGTATTCTGCGTACCGTCCCTAACCGTTTTCTCTCTTCGATTGGCACGCTCTATGTGGAACTGTTCCGTAACGTTCCGCTGATCGTGCAGTTCTTTACCTGGTATCTGGTGATCCCGGAACTGCTGCCGGAAGATCTCGGCATGTGGTTTAAGGCCGAGCTGGATCCTAACGTACAATTTTTTGTCTCCTCTATGCTGTGTCTGGGGCTGTTCACCGCTGCGCGCGTCTGCGAGCAGGTACGTGCCGCCATACAGTCACTGCCGCGCGGGCAAAAGAATGCGGCACTGGCAATGGGCCTGACTCTGCCCCAGGCCTACCGTTACGTACTGCTGCCTAACGCTTACCGCGTCATCGTTCCGCCGATGACGTCCGAGATGATGAACCTGGTAAAAAACTCGGCTATCGCCTCAACCATCGGTCTGGTGGATATGGCGGCACAGGCGGGCAAACTGCTGGATTACTCCGCTCACGCCTGGGAATCCTTCACGGCGATCACGCTCGCCTATGTTCTGATTAACGCTTTCATCATGCTGGTGATGAACCTGGTTGAACGCAAAGTACGCCTGCCGGGCAATCTGGGGGGCAAATAAATGTACGATTTTGACTGGAGTTCCATTGTTCCCTCCATGCCCTATCTGCTGGATGGACTGGCAATCACCTTAAAGATCACCGTTATCGCCATTATCGTCGGTATCGTCTGGGGCACCCTGCTGGCAGTGATGCGCCTGTCGAGCTTTAAGCCGCTCGCCTGGTTTGCCACGGCTTACGTTAACGTATTCCGCTCCATTCCACTGGTCATGGTGCTGCTGTGGTTTTATCTGATTGTTCCCGGCTTTTTACAGAACGTACTGGGACTGTCGCCAAAGACCGATATCCGCCTGATCTCTGCCATGGTGGCGTTTTCCATGTTTGAAGCCGCCTACTACTCAGAGATCATCCGCGCAGGTATTCAGAGTATCTCTCGCGGGCAGTCCAGCGCTGCGCTGGCGCTCGGTATGACGCACTGGCAGTCCATGAAGCTCATTATTTTGCCGCAGGCGTTTCGCGCCATGGTTCCGCTGCTGCTGACGCAGGGCATCGTCCTGTTCCAGGATACCTCCCTGGTCTACGTGCTGAGTCTGGCAGACTTCTTCCGTACCGCCTCCACCATTGGCGAACGTGACGGAACGCAGGTTGAGATGATCCTCTTCGCGGGCGGGGTCTATTTTGTGATTAGTTTAAGCGCATCGCTGTTGGTCAGCTGGCTGAAGAAAAGGACGGTATAATGATTTCCCTGAAAAATGTTTCTAAATGGTATGGGCACTTTCAGGTGCTGACCGACTGCTCAACAGAAGTAAAAAAAGGCGATGTGGTAGTGGTATGCGGCCCGTCCGGTTCCGGTAAGTCCACGCTTATCAAAACCGTTAATGGGCTGGAACCTGTCCAGCAGGGCGAGATTGTCGTTAACGGCACCAAAGTAAATGACCGCAAAACCAACCTTGCCCAGCTTCGCTCCCACGTAGGGATGGTGTTCCAGCATTTTGAGCTGTTCCCTCACCTGTCCATCATTGAGAACCTGACGCTGGCGCAGGTCAAAGTGCTGAAGCGCGACAAAAAAGCGGCGCGCGAAAAGGGGCTGAAGCTGCTGGAACGCGTCGGGCTGTCTGCGCATGCGAATAAGTTCCCGGCCCAGCTTTCGGGCGGCCAACAGCAGCGTGTGGCAATCGCGCGTGCGCTGTGCATGGATCCGGTGGCAATGCTGTTTGATGAGCCGACGTCCGCGCTCGACCCTGAGATGATCAACGAAGTGCTGGACGTCATGGTGGAGCTGGCGCACGAAGGGATGACCATGATGGTGGTAACGCACGAAATGGGCTTCGCCCGTAAAGTGGCCAACCGCGTGATCTTCATGGATGAAGGGAAAATTGTTGAAGACTCACCAAAAGAAGAGTTCTTCGCAAATCCTAAATCTGAACGTGCAAAAGACTTCCTCGCCAAAATCCTGCATTAATCTTTTTAGTGCGCAATCTGCGGATTGCGCACTGCTTCACGCTTTAGATCTCTTTTTCTATTCGGCGTCACATCGCAGCGTTAACCTTGTCACAAATAATGCTGAGAATGGAGAACGCTATGGCACAGCCAATTATTCTCGACTGCGATCCGGGTCATGATGACGCGATCGCACTCGTCCTTGCTCTTGCTTCCCCTGAACTGGACGTAAAAGCTGTCACCTCCTCCGCCGGGAACCAGACGCCGGATAAAACCTTGCGAAACGTGTTGCGCATGTTGACGCTGCTGAAACGCACCGATATTCCGGTCGCAGGTGGCGCCGTTAAGCCACTGATGCGCGAGCTGATCATTGCGGATAATGTTCACGGTGAAAGTGGGCTGGATGGCCCGGCGCTACCGGAGCCGAATTTCACACCGCAAAACTGCACTGCCGTCGAGCTCATGGCGAAGGTGCTGCGTGAGAGCGCAGAGCCCGTGACGTTGGTGGCGACCGGCCCGCAGACCAACGTAGCGCTGCTGCTGAACAGCCATCCTGAACTGCACAGCAACATCGCCCGTATCGTCATCATGGGCGGGGCAATGGGGCTGGGGAACTGGACGCCAGCAGCAGAGTTCAACATCTTCGTTGACCCGGAAGCCGCGGAAATCGTCTTCCAGTCGGGCCTGCCGATTGTGATGGCGGGGCTGGACGTGACGCATCGGGCACAGATTATGACAGACGATATTGAACGCTTCCGCGCCGTGGGCAACCCGGTTGCAACGACCGTGGCCGAGCTGCTCGACTTCTTTATGGAGTATCACAAAGCCGAGAAGTGGGGCTTCCACGGCGCCCCGCTGCATGACCCATGCACCATCGCCTGGCTGCTGAAGCCGGAAATGTTTACCACGGTCGAGCGTTGGGCTGGTGTGGAAACACAGGGGAAATATACCCAGGGAATGACGGTGGTGGACTATTACTCGCTGACGGGAAACAAGCCGAATACCACGGTAATGGTGGATATCGATCGGGAAGCGTTTGTGGATTTGCTGGCGGAGCGGCTGGCTTATTATTCTGCGGCCTGATGCCCTCACCCCGCCCCTCTCCCACAGGGAGAGGGTGCAAACAGTTTTGCTTTTACCTACGGCTCAAATGGCCGACGCTGGAACTGGTCGTGCCCGCACTTCGGACACAGCGACAACACCTCCGGCGTATAAACGGCGATATGATGGTGGCACTTCTCACACACCAGGTTCCCCAACCCCACTACTTCGCCGCTGTGATAGACACCGTGGTGGTTTAAATCCTGAAACACCTCACGCCATTCCAGCTGAGTTTTATCGGTAATATCCGCCAGCTCCTGCCACAGGCTCTCTTTGATGACCCGCATGAAAACGCTGTCGGCGATCTCGTCCTGGCTCTCTTCATAGCTTCGCGCGAACTCCTCCAGGTCACGGCGCACGGCGCGCGTCACCTCTTCCACTTCGGTTCGCGTTAACTCACCCGTTTGCGTCACGCGTGCGCGTGCCTGTTCGACCAGCGCGTCGATATCACGCTCGCCGTTACGCAGCCGTTCCGTCAGAGTCGCTACCAGTTCACGGTAAAATTGAGCAACCTTGTTCATCATTTTGCCTCCCGGGTAAGTAACTGTCTCTAATAATAGACCTTATTTCGCCGCCGCTTTGTCAGGTGAAGCACAGACCCGGTAAATTCCTGCAAAGTGCATTTGCGTGAAAGGCTGTTTTGACGCGGGCGTTTGGGCTATGCTATGCGGATCTGAATTACCACATCCATTGGCTACATTTGTAGCTGTATTGAACACAGGACCACTGGCTGCCATGCAAGAGCAATACCGCCCGGAAGAGATAGAATCAAAAGTCCAGCAACACTGGGACGAGAAGCGCACCTTTGAAGTAACCGAAGACGAGAGCAAAGAGAAGTATTACTGCCTGTCGATGCTTCCCTATCCTTCTGGTCGACTACACATGGGCCACGTGCGTAACTACACCATCGGTGACGTGATTGCGCGCTACCAGCGTATGCTGGGCAAAAACGTTCTTCAGCCTATCGGCTGGGATGCGTTCGGCCTGCCTGCTGAAGGCGCGGCGGTGAAAAACAACACGGCACCGGCTCCGTGGACGTACGACAACATTGCGTACATGAAAAACCAGCTGAAAATGCTGGGCTTTGGCTATGACTGGAGCCGCGAGCTGGCAACCTGTACCCCGGAATACTACCGCTGGGAGCAGAAATTCTTCACCGAGCTGTATAAAAAAGGCCTGGTGTACAAGAAGACCTCTGCCGTTAACTGGTGTCCGAATGACCAGACCGTTCTCGCGAACGAGCAGGTTATCGACGGCTGCTGCTGGCGCTGCGACACCAAAGTAGAGCGTAAAGAGATCCCACAGTGGTTTATCAAAATCACCGCCTACGCTGACGAACTGCTGAACGATCTGGATAATCTGGACCACTGGCCAGATACCGTTAAGACCATGCAGCGCAACTGGATCGGCCGTTCCGAAGGTGTGGAAATTACCTTCAACGTTGAGAACTACGACCAGACCCTGACCGTCTATACCACCCGTCCGGACACCTTCATGGGCGCGACCTACCTGGCCGTGGCCGCAGGTCACCCGCTGGCGCAGAAAGCGGCAGAAAACAATCCGGAACTGGCGACCTTCATCGACGAATGCCGCAATACTAAAGTGGCCGAAGCCGACATGGCGACGATGGAGAAAAAAGGCGTTGATACCGGCTTTAAAGCCATTCACCCGCTGACGGGCGAAGCGATCCCTGTCTGGGCAGCCAACTTCGTACTGATGGAATACGGCACAGGCGCAGTGATGGCCGTGCCGGGTCACGACCAGCGCGACTACGAATTTGCCACCAAATACGGCCTGACCATCAAGCCTGTTATTCTTGCCGCTGACGGCTCTGAGCCCGATCTCTCTGAGCAAGCGCTGACTGAAAAAGGCACCCTGTTTAACTCCGGTGAGTTCAGCGGCCTGAGCTTCGAAGAAGGCTTCAACGCCATCGCCGACAAGCTGGCCTCCCTGGGCGTGGGCGAGCGTAAAGTGAACTACCGTCTGCGCGACTGGGGCGTTTCCCGTCAGCGTTACTGGGGTGCGCCAATCCCAATGGTGACTCTGGAAGATGGCACCGTGATGCCAACGCCGGAAGATCAGCTGCCGGTGATCCTGCCGGAAGACGTGGTCATGGACGGCATCACCAGCCCGATCAAAGCCGATCCTGAGTGGGCGAAAACCACCGTCAACGGTCAGCCAGCGCTGCGTGAAACCGACACCTTCGACACCTTTATGGAATCCTCCTGGTACTATGCGCGCTACACCTGCCCGCAGTACAAAGAAGGCATGCTGGATTCCGATGCAGCAAACTACTGGCTGCCGGTAGACATCTACATCGGTGGCATTGAACACGCCATCATGCACCTGCTCTACTTCCGCTTCTTCCACAAACTGATGCGTGACGCAGGCCTCGTCAACTCCGACGAGCCGGCAAAACAGCTGCTGTGTCAGGGTATGGTGCTGGCAGATGCGTTCTACTACGTTGGCGCGAACGGCGAGCGTAACTGGGTTTCTCCGGTTGATGCGATTGTGGAGCGCGACGAGAAAGGCCGTATCGTGAAGGCGAAAGACGCCGAAGGTCATGAACTGGTGTATACCGGCATGAGCAAGATGTCCAAGTCGAAAAATAACGGTATCGACCCGCAGGTAATGGTTGAGCGTTACGGCGCTGACACCGTGCGTCTGTTCATGATGTTCGCCTCCCCGGCAGATATGACGCTGGAATGGCAGGAATCCGGCGTTGAAGGGGCAAACCGCTTCCTGAAACGCGTCTGGAAACTGGTGTACGAGCACACCTCTCAGGGTGATGCGCCTGCGCTGAACGTGGCTGCACTGAGCGAAGATCAGCAGGCGCTGCGTCGTGATGTTCATAAAACCATTGCGAAAGTCACCGATGATATTGGTCGTCGTCAGACCTTCAATACCGCAATTGCGGCTATTATGGAACTGATGAACAAGCTGGCGAAAGCCCCGCAGGACGGCGAGCAGGATCGCGCCTTAATGCGTGAAGCGCTGCTGGCGGTCGTTCGCATGCTGAACCCGTTCACGCCGCACGTTAGCTTCACCCTGTGGCAGGAGCTGAAAGGCGAAGGCGATATCGACAACGCGCCGTGGCCAGTGGCGGATGAATCCGCTATGGTGGAAAACACCACGCTGGTGGTGGTGCAGGTTAACGGTAAAGTGCGCGGTAAAATTACCGTCGCGGTCGACGCAACCGAAGAACAGGTTCGCGAGCGCGCAGGCCAGGAGCATCTGGTCGCGAAATACCTTGAGGGCGTTACCGTACGTAAAGTGATCTACGTACCTGGTAAACTGCTGAATCTGGTCGTTGGCTAAGCGCGGGAGGAAACGTGCGACAACTGGCAACAATACTCTTATCTCTGGCGGTGCTGGTCACCGCTGGCTGTGGCTGGCACCTGCGCAACACCACGGCAGTGCCTGCTCAGATGAAAACAATGATCTTCGACTCATCCGATCCGAACGGACCGCTGAGCCGGGCCATTCGTAACCAGCTGCGTTTGAACGATGTTGAGCTGATCGAGAAGGGAACCCTGCGTCAGGATGTTCCTTCGCTTCGCGTCCTGAAATCAACGCTGTCACAAGATACGGCCTCGATCTTCCAGGATGGGCGGACGGCGGAATATCAGATGGTGCTTACCGTTGATGCGGCCGTCTTGATGCCAGGTAAAGATATTTACCCTATCAATACCAAAGTCTACCGCTCGTTCTTCGATAACCCGCAGACGGCGCTGGCAAAAGACGCCGAACAGCAGATTATCATCAAGGAGATGTACGATAAGGCCGCGGAACAGCTGATCCGCAGACTGCCTGCCATTGCCGCGTCGACGAAAAAAGGCGCTGACGTCATCGAAACACCGGATGCCCGCACGCCGGATATGCCAACGTCTCTGGGTAACTGATGATCAGGTTGTATCCTGAACAACTCCGCGCGCAGCTCAACGAAGGGCTGCGCGCGGCCTATCTGCTACTCGGCAATGACCCCCTGTTACTTCAGGAAAGCCTTGATGCGGTTCGCCATGCGGCAGCCGCGCAGGGTTTCGATGAACATCATACGTTCCAGATCGATAACAGTACCGACTGGAACGCTATCTTCTCGCTTTGTCAGGCCATGAGCCTGTTTGCCTCTCGTCAGACAATCCAGATCCTGCTGCCGGAGAATGGTCCTAACGCTGCCATCAATGAACAGCTGGCTATGCTGGTGAGTTTGTTACACGGCGATCTGCTGCTTATCGTACGCGGCAACAAACTCACAAAAGCGCAGGAAAACGCGGCCTGGTTTACCCGGCTAGCCCCCAGTGCGGTGCTGGTCACCTGCCAGACGCCAGAGCAGGCGCATCTGCCAAAATGGGTTGCCGCGCGAGCAAAGCAGCACAATTTGCAGCTGGATGAGGCCGCCAGTCAGCTCCTGTGCTACTGCTACGAAGGCAACCTTCTGGCACTGGCGCAGGCGCTGGACAGGCTCGCCCTGCTGTGGCCCGATGGTAAGCTGACGCTGCCGCGCGTGGAACAGGCGGTGAATGATGCCGCGCACTTTACCCCCTTCCACTGGGTTGATGCGCTGCTGTCGGCGAAAAGTAAGCGTGCCCTGCACATCCTGCAACAGCTGCGCCTGGAAGGGAGTGAGCCGGTCATCCTGCTCCGTACGCTCCAGCGCGAATTACTGCTGCTGAACAACCTTAAACGCCAGTCAGCACACACGCCCCTGCGCGCCTTATTCGACAAACATCGCGTCTGGCAAAACCGTCGGGCGATGACCACGGAGGCGATAAACCGCCTGAGCCAGGAGCAGTTGCGTCAGGCAGTACAACTTCTGATGCGCGCCGAACTGACGTTAAAACAGGATTACGGCCAGTCTGTCTGGGCGGAGCTGGAGAGCCTCTCTTTGCTGCTCTGCCATAAGGCGCTGGCAGACGTATTTATCGATGGGTGATATGCATTCTTTACAGGCAATGTATGGCGGGACCTTCGACCCGGTACACTATGGGCATCTTAAGCCGGTAGAAATCCTCGCGAATTTGATTGGGTTGCAGCGGGTAATCATCATGCCCAACAATGTTCCGCCGCACCGTCCTCAGCCAGAAGCAACCAGCGAGCAGCGTAAAGCGATGCTCGCGCTGGCTATCGCCGATAAGCCTCTCTTCACGCTGGATGAGCGTGAACTGCGCAGGGATACCCCTTCCTGGACATCGCAAACGCTGCGGGAGTGGCGCGCTGAGCAAGGGCCCATGAAACCGCTGGCGTTTATTATCGGCCAGGATTCCTTGCTCAACTTTCCCAGCTGGTACCAGTACGAAACCATTCTGGAAAACAGTCATCTGCTGGTCTGCCGCCGTCCGGGCTACCCGCTGACCATGCGCGACGCACAGCATCAGCAGTGGCTTGACGCGCATCTGACGGACAATATAGAAGACCTGCACAGTCTCCCCGCCGGGAAAATTTATCTCGCTGAAACGCCGTGGTTTGATATTTCCGCAACCCTCATCCGCGAGCGTCTCCAGCAGGGTTTAGACTGTGACGATCTCCTCCCCTCGCCCGTGCTGGCCTATATCCACGCACACGGTCTGTATCAGAAAAGTACAGATGTCTGAGCATCGCCGGCGAAATTGTCCGTTAATGATTATCCTGCCTTGACAGGCTAAGCCATACTGATATCCTCCGCTGCCAGACTTTCCCGCCGATCGCTGCTTTACAGAAATTGTTTTACAAAAATGGCGATGCAATATCAGGCGGAGGGTGGGATGATACCCGCCTTCAAAAGCCGGGCGGTGACATTTGTCCCGCGACTGGCGTCAGTTCAGGTATACTGACTGACCACGAATTCATAGTTGTACAATCTCATTCACCCAGGGGGAAAACTTGCAGGGTAAAGCACTCCAGGATTTTGTTATCGACAAAATTGATGACCTGAAAGGTCAGGACATCATCGCTATCGACGTTAAGGGTAAATCCAGCATCACCGACTGCATGATCATCTGCACCGGGACCTCAACTCGTCACGTTGTTTCGATTGCTGACCATGTTGTTCAGGAATCGCGCGCGGCAGGGCTGCTTCCGCTGGGCGTTGAAGGTGAAGCGACCGCTGACTGGGTGGTTGTCGATCTCGGCGATGTGATTGTCCACGTCATGCAGGAAGAGAGCCGTCGCCTGTATGAGCTGGAAAAACTCTGGGGTTAATGCGTGAAGTTGCAACTGGTCGCCGTCGGCACCAAAATGCCGGACTGGGTACAAACCGGTTTTACTGAGTATCTGCGTCGTTTTCCAAAAGATATGCCGTTCGAACTGGTGGAGATCCCAGCAGGAAAGCGCGGCAAGAACGCAGATATCAAACGTATTCTCGATAAAGAGGGAGAACTGATGCTGGCTGCCGCAGGCAAAAACCGCATCGTGACCCTCGATATTCCGGGCAAACCCTGGGATACGCCGCAGCTGGCGCACGAACTGGAGCGCTGGAAGCAGGATGGTCGGGACGTCAGTCTGTTGATTGGCGGACCAGAGGGGTTATCTCCCGCCTGCAAAGCGGCAGCAGAACAAAGTTGGTCACTCTCGGCGCTGACGCTGCCCCACCCGCTTGTACGGGTTCTCGTGGCAGAAAGTTTGTATCGCGCATGGAGCATCACTACCAACCACCCTTATCACCGCGAGTAATGACTGACCAGGGTAATTTAAGCAGCGGATGAAACTACAGAATTCTTTTCGCGACTATACGGCTGAGTCCGCGCTGTTTGTGCGCCGGGCGCTGGTCGCCTTTACGGGGATTTTGCTGCTTACCGGCGTGCTGATCGCCAACCTCTATAATCTGCAAATTGTCCGCTATACCGATTACCAGACCCGCTCAAACGAAAACCGTATCAAGCTGGTGCCCATCGCGCCCAGCCGCGGCATTATCTACGATCGTAACGGCACGCCGCTGGCGCTTAATCGCACCATCTACCAGATAGAGATGATGCCCGAGAAAGTGGATAACGTGCAGGATACGCTGAACGCGCTGAGAAGCGTTGTCGACCTGACTGATGACGATATCGCTGCGTTCAAAAAAGAGCGCGCACGTTCTCACCGCTTCACCTCCATTCCGGTAAAAACCAACCTGACGGAAGTGCAGGTCGCCCGTTTTGCCGTTAACCAGTACCGTTTCCCCGGTGTGGAAGTCAAAGGCTATAAACGCCGCTACTATCCTTACGGCTCCGCGCTGACGCACGTCATTGGTTACGTCTCCAAAATCAACGATAAAGACGTCGAACGCCTTGATAAAGACGGCAAGCTGGCTAACTACGCCGCAACCCATGATATTGGCAAGCTGGGGATCGAACGTTATTACGAAGACGTGCTGCACGGTCAGACCGGGTATGAAGAGGTTGAAGTTAACAACCGTGGCCGCGTGATCCGTCAGCTGAAAGAGGTTCCCCCGCAGGCGGGGCATGACGTCTATCTGACGCTCGACCTGAAGCTACAGCAGTATATCGAGACGCTGCTGGCGGGTAGCCGTGCTGCGGTTATTGTGACCGACCCGCGTACCGGCGGCATTCTGGCGATGGTTTCGATGCCAAGCTACGATCCGAACCTGTTCGTGGATGGCATCTCCAGCAAGGATTACTCCGGCCTGCTCAACGATCCAAACACGCCGCTGGTGAATCGCGCGACGCAGGGGGTTTATCCTCCAGCTTCAACGGTTAAACCGTATGTCGCCGTGTCTGCGCTAAGCGCGGGCGTCATCACCCGCAATACCAGTCTGTTTGACCCCGGCTGGTGGCAGTTGCCTGGCTCTGAGAAACGCTACCGCGACTGGAAAAAATGGGGCCACGGCCATCTGAACGTGACCAAATCACTGGAGGAGTCGGCGGATACCTTCTTCTATCAGGTCGCCTACGACATGGGTATTGACCGTCTGTCTGAATGGATGAGCAAATTCGGCTACGGGCATTACACCGGTATAGATTTGGCTGAAGAGCGTTCCGGCAACATGCCAACCCGCGAATGGAAGCTGAAGCGCTTTAAAAAACCCTGGTATCAGGGTGACACCATTCCGGTAGGGATCGGCCAGGGCTACTGGACGGCAACGCCGCTGCAAATGAACAAGGCGATGATGATCCTCATTAACGATGGCGTTGTGAAAGTGCCGCACCTGCTGCAAAGCACCGTTCAAGACGGCAAAAAAGTGCCGTGGATACAGCCGCACGAGCCGCCGGTGGGTGACATTCATTCCGGCTACTGGGAAATCGCGAAAGACGGCATGTACGGTGTAGCCAACCGTCCTAACGGGACGGCGCACAAATATTTCGCCGGCGCACCGTATAAGGTTGCCGCGAAATCAGGTACGGCTCAGGTCTTCGGTCTGAAAGCGAATGAAACTTATAACGCACATAAAATTGCCGAACGTCTGCGTGACCACAAGCTCATGACGGCGTTTGCCCCTTATGATAACCCGCAGGTTGCGGTGGCGATGATTCTTGAGAACGGCGGCGCAGGCCCGGCGGTGGGTACCATCATGCGTCAAATCCTCGACCACATCATGCTGGGTGACAACAACACCGAACTGCCAGCTGAAAACCCGGCAGCCGCTGCGGCGGAGGACCAATAATCATGACGGATAATCCGAATAAAAAATCGCTGTGGGACAAGATCCACATCGACCCTGCCATGCTGCTGATCCTGCTGGCTCTGCTGGTCTATAGCGCCCTCGTTATCTGGAGCGCCAGCGGCCAGGATATCGGCATGATGGAGCGTAAAATCGGCCAGATCGCCATGGGTCTGGTCATTATGGTGGTGATGGCGCAAATACCGCCGCGCGTGTACGAGGGCTGGGCGCCCTATCTCTATATTTTCTGTATTATTTTGTTGGTGGCAGTAGATGCTTTCGGTGCCATCTCGAAGGGGGCGCAACGCTGGCTGGATCTGGGGATTGTCCGCTTCCAGCCGTCGGAAATCGCCAAAATCGCCGTCCCGCTGATGGTGGCGCGCTTTATTAACCGCGACGTCTGCCCGCCGTCGTTGAAAAATACCGCCATTGCGCTGGTGCTGATTTTCCTGCCGACGCTGCTCGTGGCCGCACAGCCGGACCTCGGTACTTCAATTCTTATCGCCCTCTCCGGCCTGTTCGTCCTGTTCCTGTCCGGCCTGAGCTGGCGTCTGATTGGTATCGCCGTGGTGCTGGTTGCCGCGTTTATCCCCATCCTCTGGTTCTTCCTGATGCATGATTACCAGCGTCAGCGCGTTATGATGCTGCTCGATCCCGAGACCGATCCGCTGGGCGCAGGCTATCATATTATTCAGTCGAAGATTGCGATTGGCTCCGGAGGCCTGCGTGGTAAAGGCTGGCTGCACGGTACGCAGTCGCAGCTCGAATTTTTACCGGAACGCCACACCGACTTTATCTTTGCCGTTCTGGCTGAGGAGTTAGGGCTGGTTGGCATCCTGGTGCTGCTTGCACTCTACGTGCTGCTGATCATGCGAGGTTTGTGGATCGCCGCGCGCGCGCAAACCACCTTTGGTCGCGTGATGGCAGGCGGATTAATGTTGATTTTGTTCGTTTATGTCTTCGTAAATATTGGTATGGTGAGTGGTATTCTGCCGGTTGTTGGCGTACCGCTGCCGCTGGTGAGTTATGGGGGCTCGGCACTGATCGTGTTGATGGCCGGGTTTGGTATCGTCATGTCGATCCATACCCACAGGAAAATGTTGTCCAAAAGCGTATAAAAATAAGGGGATCGCAATGCGTAAGCAGTGGCTGGGGATCTGCATCGCAGCAAGTTTACTTGCCGCCTGTACAAGTGATGATGGTCAGCAACAGGCAACCGTCGCGCCGCCGCAGCCTGCGGTCTGTAATGGCCCGATTGTTGAGATTAGCGGTGCCGATCCCGTTTATGAACCGCTGAACGCCAGCGTGAATCAGGATTATCAGCGCGACGGTAAAAGCTATAAAATCGTTCAGGATCCTTCCCGTTTCAGCCAGGCTGGCTTTGCTGCCATCTATGATGCTGAGCCCGGCAGCAATCTGACCGCGTCGGGTGAAACCTTCGATCCGATGCAGATCACGGCGGCACACCCGACGTTGCCTGTCCCGAGCTATGCACGCATCACTAACCTGGCGAATGGCCGAATGATCGTGGTGCGTATCAACGATCGCGGTCCTTACGGCACCGATCGCGTGATCTCCCTGTCCCGCGCGGCTGCCGACCGTCTGAACACCTCAAACAATACTAAAGTGCGTATCGACCCGATTATCGTGGCGCAGGATGGTTCACTGTCTGGCCCGGGCACGGCCTGTACCACGGTCGCGAAACAGACCTATGCCCTGCCCGCTCGCCCGGATCTGAGCGGTGGTATGGGGGGCGCTTCAACGCCGGCAGAGCCCGCACAGCCGCAGGGTGAAGTGCGCGCTATCAGCAACGATACGCTGCAAAGTGAAGACGCGACAGGCGCCCCGGTGAAAAGCAGTGGTTTCCTTGGCGCACCCACCACGTTAGCGCCGGGCGTGATTGAATCAAATGAACCTGCCCCAGCGCCTGCGCCCGTCGCTGCTGCACCCGCTACACAACCCGCCCCGGTGACCGCGCCTGCTGCTACGCAGACTGCGGCGCCTGCGACGGCGAGCGGCAGCTACGTGGTTCAGGTTGGCGCCGTCAGCGATCGGACCCGTGCAGAGCAATATCAGCAGCGTTTAAGCAAGCAGTTTGGCGTGCCAGGCCGCGTTGAGCAAAACGGTGCGGTATGGCGTATCCAGATGGGTCCGTTTGCCAGCAAATCGCAGGCAGCGTCCCTGCAACAGCGTTTGCAGAGCGAGGCGCAGCTCCAGTCGTTTATCGCTGTTGCAAAATAATTATTCGGTGGTATCCGAAATGTCAGTTTGTGTAAAGCACGTTAACACTCTCATGATGAAAGTCGGATGCCTGCCCGTATAGCATTTGCTATAGTAAGGCACTTTTTTTAATTCCATCACGGATGTCGTAGTTCTGACCATGAAGACCACTTTTTCTGCTCGTTTTGTGCAGCGCATGGCGCTGACCACGGCCCTTTGCGCTGCTGCGTTCTCCGCAGCTCACGCGGACGACCTGAACATCAAGACCATGATCCCTGGCGTTCCGCAGATCGACGCGGAATCCTACATCCTGATTGATTACAACTCCGGCAAAGTTCTGGCAGAACAGAACGCCGATGCCCGCCGCGATCCGGCCAGCCTGACCAAAATGATGACCAGCTATGTTATCGGCCAGGCCATGAAAGCAGGCAAATTCAAAGAAACCGACCTGGTGACCATCGGTAATGATGCGTGGGCAACCGGCAACCCGGTGTTCAAAGGTTCATCGCTGATGTTCCTGAAGCCAGGCATGCAGGTTCCGGTCTCTCAGCTTATCCGTGGCATCAACTTGCAGTCCGGTAACGACGCCTGCGTGGCCATGGCCGATTTTGCAGCGGGCAGCCAGGACGCGTTTGTGGGCCTGATGAACAGCTACGTCTCCGCCCTGGGCCTGAAAAACAGCCACTTCCAGACCGTTCACGGCCTGGACGCCGAGGGTCAGTACAGCTCCGCGCGTGACATGGCGCTGATCGGTCAGGCGCTGATCCGCGATGTGCCAAACGAGTACTCTATCTACAAAGAGAAAGAGTTCACCTTCAACGGCATTCGTCAGACCAACCGTAACGGCCTGCTGTGGGACAACAGCCTGAACGTCGACGGCATCAAAACTGGCCACACCGATAAAGCCGGCTATAACCTGGTGGCCTCCGCCACTGAAGGCCAGATGCGTCTGATCTCTGCCGTGATGGGGGGACGTACGTTTAAAGGTCGCGAAACGGAAAGCAAAAAACTGCTGACCTGGGGCTTCCGCTTCTTCGAAACCGTGAACCCGCTGAAAGCCGGTAAAGAATTTGCCTCTGAACCTGTCTGGTTTGGCGATAACGACCGCGCTTCCCTGGGCGTGGACAAAGATCTCTATCTGACGATCCCACGCGGTCGTATGAAAGATCTGAAAGCCAGCTACGTGCTGAATACCACCGAGCTGCACGCCCCGCTGCAAAAGAATCAGGTCGTGGGTACTATCAACTTCCAGCTGGATGGCAAAACCATCGATCAGCGCCCGCTGGTGGTGCTGGAGGAAATTCCTGAAGGCAATTTCTTCGGCAAAATCATTGATTACATTAAGCTGATGTTCCATCACTGGTTTGGTTAAAAATTGAACACTTGAAAGTGTGATTTTGATCCCCATATACTACGTATCAGTAAAACTCCCGCCCCGTGGCGGGAGTTATTATTTTTTACACACACGCCGGAGCTGACATGAAAACCAAACTTAACGAACTGCTTGAATTCCCTACCCCTTTTACTTACAAAGTAATGGGTCTGGCGAAACCTGAGCTGGTTGATCAGGTGGTTGAAGTGGTACAGCGCCATGCGCCGGGCGACTACTCTCCATCAGTCAAACCGAGCAGCAAAGGTAACTACCACTCGGTCTCAATCACCATCACTGCGACACACATTGAGCAGGTTGAGACGCTGTACGAAGAGCTCGGCAATATCGAAATTGTTCGTATGGTGCTGTAGTCCCTCAGCGGTTACCCGGTTTGCCGGGTAACCCACTTCCCCGCTGTGATATACTCCCCGTTACCTATTCTCCCTTGTCTTCGGAGACGTCCTTTTGTACCAGGATAAAATTCTTGTCCGCCATCTTGGGCTACAGCCTTACGAGCCAGTCTCTCAGGCTATGCATGACTTTACCGATATGCGCGATGACACCACCCCTGATGAAATCTGGCTGGTTGAACACTTGCCGGTGTTTACTCAAGGCCAGGCAGGAAAAGCCGAACATTTATTGATGACGGGTGATATCCCGGTGATCCAGAGCGATCGCGGTGGACAGGTAACCTACCACGGCCCGGGCCAGCAGGTCATGTATGTCCTGCTTAACCTGAAACGCAGAAAGCTGGGCGTGCGTGAGCTCGTGACCTTACTGGAACAAACCGTGGTGAACACGCTCGCTGAGTACGGTATCGATGCTCACCCTCGCGCCGATGCCCCGGGCGTCTACGTGGGAGAGATGAAGATCTGTTCGCTGGGGCTGCGCATCCGTAAAGGCTGCTCGTTCCACGGGCTGGCGCTGAATATCAATATGGATCTGACTCCTTTCCAGCGCATCAACCCATGCGGGTATGCCGGTATGGAAATGACGCAAATGCGCCAGTGGGTCGATACCGCCACCCCTGAGAATATCCGCCCCGTGCTTCTGAAGAAGTTTTTAGCGCTGCTTAACAATCCTGACTACGAATATATTGCTGCTTAACACACTTCCGGCAGTGGTTCGGTTATTTGACCAGCCACTGCTTAATTGCCGCATTTACGCTTTACAATAAACCGCATATTCTATATTTTCGAGTCGCCCATATATTAGCGTCCCATATTAATTAGAACCTTAATAGTACCATCACCGGGTATCGTGTAACGTGCGTGATAATCACCCAACTGCTTGTTTTCGATAAACAAGGGAAACTTACGAAACACTTTACGAATCTCTGCAAGCATAATAAATAAATTCAACTATCATTCATATTGTGAATGGATACGGAGTAAGAGCGTGGAGCCTACTAATTTACCAGCCAAACGCCTGAATGAAACCAGCGGCGAAGATAAGCCGCAAATTTTCCGGACTTTACGTAATATTGATCTCAATTTATTGACTATTTTTGAGGCGGTATATGTCCACAAAGGTATCGTTAATGCTGCGAAAATTCTTAATCTCACGCCCTCTGCTATTAGCCAGTCAATTCAAAAATTGCGCGCGATATTTCCCGATCCCTTATTTATTCGTAAAGGCCAGGGCGTAACCCCCACCGCGTACGCCACCCATCTGCATGAGTACATCAGCCAGGGTCTTGAATCGATTCTGGGCGCGCTGGATCTCACCGGCAGTTACGATAAGCAACGAACCATCACCATAGGCACCTCTCCCTCTGTGGGCGTTCTGGTCATGCCCGCTATTTACCAGGCTGTTAAACAGCATGCGCCACAGCTGCTGATCCGCAACGTGCCCGTTAACGATCCGGAAACTCAGCTGGCACAATTCCAGACGGACTTGATCATCGACAGCAACAGCTTCGCGGCCAGGGCATTAGGACATAACGTTCTCTATACCGACTCTCTGGCGCTCGTGTGTCGTCAGAATCATCCTGCATTGGGCGCAGCTTTGACGCCTGAAAATTTGCGTCATTACGAACATGCAACCTTTATGTCCGAGGGACAGGGTCCGGATCCGCTGCGCCAGCGTATTGACGAACTGTTCCCGGACCGTCTGATCAGCTTCAGCAGTTACAATATGTTTACCCTCGCGGCCCTGATTGGCAGCAGCGATTTGCTCTGTATTATGCCTGTGCGTCTCTTCACTCTGCTTCAAAAGTGCTGGCCGCTGGAGAGCATTCCATTGAGTCAACTTACGACGGAATCTGTTGAAATCTCACTGCATTACAACAAGCTAAGCCTGCGCGATCCGGTGCTGGAAAACGTCATTAACGTGATCCGCCAGGCGTTCTGATCCCGCCTTTCAGCACAAGCCCCTGCCGCAAGCGGGGCAAAAGGCACAAAACAACAACTATTTTACAAATTGGCGACCTGGCAGGCTGCTTTATCGCCCCTTTAAATGATATACTGCCTGTCGTTCGTTCAAAAATAGTTGATAATTACAACATTCCCTTGAATTGAAACGCTTTCCTTCGATATTCGCAACTGGAACACGCACGCTATGAGTAAACCCATTGTGATGGAACGCGGTGTTAAATACCGCGATGCCGATAAAATGGCCCTTATCCCGGTTAAAAACGTGGCTACAGAGCGCGAGGCGCTGTTAAGAAAACCGGAATGGATGAAAATCAAACTTCCGGCCGACTCTTCGCGTATCCAGGGGATCAAAGCGGCGATGCGCAAAAATGGCCTTCACTCTGTCTGTGAAGAGGCCTCCTGCCCTAACCTTGCTGAATGTTTCAATCACGGTACCGCAACATTTATGATTCTGGGTGCCATCTGCACCCGGCGCTGTCCGTTCTGTGACGTTGCCCATGGCCGTCCTGTTGCGCCTGACGCAAACGAACCGCAAAAACTGGCGCAGACGATTGCCGATATGGCGCTGCGTTATGTTGTTATCACCTCCGTTGACCGTGACGATCTGCGCGATGGCGGTGCTCAGCATTTTGCTGACTGTATTACCGCCATCCGCGAAAAAAGCCCGAACATTAAGATTGAGACGCTGGTGCCGGACTTCCGTGGCCGTATGGATCGCGCGCTCGATATCCTGACCGCGACGCCACCAGACGTATTCAACCACAACCTGGAGAACGTACCGCGTATCTACCGTCAGGTACGTCCCGGTGCAGACTACAACTGGTCGCTGAAGCTGCTGGAGCGCTTTAAAGAAGCCCATCCGCATATTCCAACCAAGTCCGGCCTGATGGTCGGCCTGGGTGAAACCAACGCTGAGATCATTGAAGTGATGCGCGATCTGCGCCGCCACGGCGTCACCATGCTGACGCTGGGCCAGTACCTCCAGCCAAGCCGTCACCACCTGCCTGTACAGCGTTACGTGAGCCCGGATGAGTTCGATGAAATGAAAGCCGAAGCGATGGCGATGGGCTTTACCCATGCCGCGTGCGGTCCGTTTGTTCGCTCCTCTTATCACGCCGATATGCAGGCGAAGGGCGAAGAAGTGAAATAAAGCTGTAAAATTTATTTACAGTAAAACAAAAAACCGGCCTCGTGAGCCGGTTTTTTTATGCAAGCCTTGCAGCATTGCCATTACTCTTTGTGTGAAAGCTTCTGTGCAGTGATGTCATCTTCGGCGCTTTTCTTTGCTGCCGCGTCGTCATCGTTCATTGCTTTCTTAAAGCCCTTAATGGCAGCACCCAGGTCTCCACCCAGCGTGCGTAACTTCTTGGTACCGAACAGCAGGACGACCAGTGCGGCAACCACCAGCAGTTTGGTAATACTAATCTCACCCATAAATACCTTCTTTACATGAAACAGGCTGCATTCCGCCAAAAAACCTGAACGTATTAACGGTCATTTGGCGCGTGCACACAATAGCAATCTGTAACAAGGTGAATCAAGCATTGTTGAAAAAAACATCACATTAATTGCGGTGGCGCAAACCTGCGGTTGCGCAGAACAGGTAATTGCTGACGCGCAAGCGCTATTCGGGCGGAAATTATCTCCGTCAGCAATAACGCAGGCGTCTCCGCTGCTGCCGCAACCGTCACCCCCAGCGGATCGACAACCCTGCTCTGCCCGATATTTTTGTTACCACATTCACCCGCGGCTACCACGTAACAGGTGGTATCCAGCGCACGTGCTGCCAGCAGCGTCGCCCAGTGATGCTCCTTAAGCGTTCCTTTGACCCACGCGGCGGGCAGAACCAGCACCTCGGCCCCCTGCAATGCCAGGTTCAGCGCCAGCTCGGGAAAACGGATATCGTAGCAGGTCATCAGGCCAATCTTAAAACCCTCGACCTCAATCAGCGGCGGAATTACACTCCCCGGATCGACCAGGCGCGACTCCTGAACGCTGAACGCATCATACAGATGAAGTTTGGCGTAGCTCGCGACGATGGCACCCTCACGTATCGCCACCAGCGTGTTTACCGCGCGCCCCGGCGAGGACGGAATATGGACCGTCAAGATGGTGGTGAGCGTGTTGCCAACGCTTTCGGCCAGCAGTCGTTTCAGAAACGCCCCTTCCAGCGTTTGCGCAGACTTTACCGACAGGTCTGGATCGCCATCATCACGGGCCAGTAACGCCTCGGGAAGTACCAGCAACGACGCCCCCTTTTGCTTCGCCTGATGCATCAGGGAGACGCATTTTTCCGCGTTTTCATTCCAGTCCGGCGTCACCGCGAACTGCCCTACTGCAACATACATAATTGTCTCCCGGTTAAAAACAGCGTTACACTCGACGCACTTACACAGCAAATAGCAGGTATTGACAGTGTTACAACTACTTATAGCCGTTTTTATTGGTGGAGGCACGGGTAGCGTTGCGCGGTGGCTCTTAAGCATGCGGTTTAACCCCCTGCATCAGGCCATTCCGATGGGGACACTGGCGGCAAATCTGATCGGGGCGTTTATTATTGGGATGGGGCTGGCCTGGTTTAATCGCATGACCAACATCGACCCTATGTGGAAGGTTCTGATTACAACTGGTTTCTGCGGCGGCTTAACAACGTTTTCTACCTTCTCTGCGGAGGTGGTCTTTCTGTTTCAGGAAGGCCGGATGGGCTGGGCGCTGACCAACATTGCCGTTAACATGCTTGGCTCGTTTGCGATGACTGCGATCGCATTCTGGTTATTTTCCTCCGCCAGCGGACATTAAGCGCGGCAACCTTAATGTTGGCTTAATTTTTCTCTGTCACTCTTGGCTCAATATTGAACGAGGGTGATAGCATGAAAGAAACTCTGTCAGGCGTGGGTATGGTATTGCTAAGCGTCGCGATTGTCGCCAGCTTCCTGAAGATCTATCTTATTGGTTGATTCAGAACGAAAAAAACCCGCTCATTGAGCGGGTTTTGAAATTCTTGCTGACGCGTCTGAATTACAGAGCGATTACGTTAGCAGCAGAAGGGCCTTTGGCACCGTTAGTGATTTCGAACTCTACGCGCTGACCTTCAGCCAGAGTTTTGAAACCATTAGACTGGATTGCAGAGAAGTGTACGAACACGTCTTTGCTGCCATCTTCAGGAGTAATGAAACCGAATCCTTTGGACTCATTAAACCACTTAACGTTACCTTTAATCTTAGACATCAAAATTACCTTTACATTAAAAAACGACACAAATGCTGTGTCGGGTATCAGTACAACAATTGTGAGGCGTTTTGTCCAGCGGATCTTTGATAAAAAGTGACAAAAGTCGCGTTAATTTTCGCTGTTCGATTTTTATCCTTTACATTTCAATATCTGTGCGTTTTTTGGCCGATTTAGCAGAAAAATTCAGTTAAAACTGAAACCGCATCCAGGCAAAGTAAACGTTACCGTTGTTATAGGTACCCGGTATGTAGGTCATCTGAAACGTTGCCGGACCATAGCCGATGGAGGCAAGCGGCAGCAGTACCGGAACAGGAATGTATTTCCAGTTATCACGCGCCGTGAACCCTGCCGTATAGCCCAGCCCCAGACGGAAGTTGTCGTCTGATAACGGACGCCAGGTTTTTTCCCAGCCGTAGCCACCAATAGGCTCCCATTTATTGTAGGAGTCCTTAAACGCCATCAGGTACAGGCCATGCCAGTTACCTTTTTCATCCCAGCGAGACTGACCGAAGCCGGCCCCCCACGGACGCTCGTTATAACGGTCAGTTTTTTCTTTATCGTAGGCAAAACGTGCATGCCACGTAATGGCCGGAATATAGAGATCGTAATGCTCAGGTTCATTCCATGTTTGCGCAACGTTATCCGTGAAGGTGGTGAACCAGCCTTTATCCGCTGTATTGCTGTCTGCATTAACCGCAGACGCAAACGATAACTGCCCAATAATAAACAACAAAATCAGGGGGAATTTAATTCGTACAATCACAATGCCATTACCATATTTAGTATTCGGTGCAGACCTTAACACAGAATACTTGAATGAACGCTTAACAGCATGGGTGTTATTCCTAATTACCATCCCGTTCCTGGAAATAATCTGAGGATACATAAACTGCATGCCTGAATAAGCACATGCAGTTGACATATTTAACGTTGATGTAACAATTTGTAGAGTGCGGGAATAACTAACATCGATAATAACGGTGCCGTTACCATGCCACCAATCATCGGCGCGGCAATACGTTGCATCACCTCCGAGCCACTCCCACTGCCCCACATGATGGGCAGCAGTCCCGCCATAATAGTGGCGACCGTCATCACCTTCGGACGCACGCGCAGCACGGCACCTTCGTGGATCGCCCGCATCAGCACCGTATTTCCCCCTTCTGGCTCCAGCCTGTGATATTTATCGAGCGCATGATTCAAATAAAGAACCATAATTACGCCGAATTCTGCCGCCACCCCGGAAAGGGCGATAAAGCCAACGGCCCCCGCCACTGACAAATTATATTCAAGCAGCCACAATAACCACACGCCCCCAATAAGCGCGAAAGGCAATGTCCCCATTATTATCAGGACATTTGATATCCGCCTGAAGGTTAACCATAAAAGGACGAATATAATCATCAGCGTGACAGGTAAAACTATTTTGAGCGTCGCGGTCGCCCGTTCCAGATATTCAAACTGCCCGGACCAGGAGAGAGACACGCCCTGCGGCAATACCACCTTCTCCTCCACCCGTTTTTGCATTTCATCCACGGCAGACTTCAGATCGCGCCCGCGCAAGTCCACGTAGATCCAGCTGGAAAGGCGCGCGTTTTCACTTTTTAGCATCGGTGGGCCTTCCGTCACGACGATATCGGCCAATTCCCCCAGCGCCACCTGGTTACCGCTGGCGGTCACTACCGGCAACACCCGCAACGTGCCGACGTTATCACGCAAATCGCGGGGATAACGCAGGTTGATGGGATACCGCTCGCGTCCCTGGATCACCTCGCCAATGTTATCCCCCCCGACCAGCGTGGAGACCAGGCTTTGCAGTTCATCGACGGAAACGCCGTAGCGCGCGGCTTTTTGCCGGTCGATACGTATATCCACATAGCGCCCGCCTTCCAGACGCTCCGCCAGCGCAGAGGAGACGCCAGGAACGTCCTTCACCACCTGCTCAATCTGCCGGGCCACGCGCTCAATGTCGGCAATATTATTGCCGTTCACCTTAATGCCGACAGGGCTTTTGATCCCGGTTGCCAGCATGTCCAGGCGGTTACGGACAGGCGGCACCCACACATTGGCAATACCCGGCAGCGACACGGTTTTATCAAGCTCCTCCACCAGCTTTTGCGGCGTCATTCCTGGCCGCCACTGCTCGCGGGGCTTAAAGTGGATGGTTGTTTCCAGCATGGTTAATGGCGCGGGATCGGTTGCCGACTCCGCACGACCGGCTTTGCCAAACACGCTCGCCACCTCCGGGACGCTTTTGATCAAGCGGTCCGTCTGCTGAAGCAGCCGCGATGCCTCGCGAGCAGAGATCCCCGGCAGCGTGGAGGGCATATAGAGTAAATCCCCTTCATCCAGCGGCGGCATAAATTCGCCTCCCAGGCGGCTCAGCGGCCAGAGCGTGGCGATCAGCAGCAGACATGCCAGTGCCAGCGTCATTTTCGGGAAGGTCAGTACCTTGTCCAGCAGCGGCTCATACAGGCGGATCAGGAGGCGGTTGATCGGGTTTGCCTTCTCATCCGAGATTTTCCCGCGAATGAAAAAGCCCATTAGCACCGGCACCAGGGTGATCCCAAGCCCGGCGGCCACGGCCATCGACCAGGTTTTGGTGAACGCCAGCGGCGAGAACATTCGCCCCTCCTGCGCTTCCAGCGAAAAAACCGGTATAAATGACAGCGTGATGATTAACAGGCTGCAAAACAGCGCCGGTCCCACTTCGACCGCCGCCTTTTCCGCCAGACGCCAGTATTCCCCCGGCGCAGGCTCCTTGCCCGGATTATCATGCCGCCACTGCTCCAGCACCTTGTGCATGTTTTCAATCATCACAATTGCCGCATCCACCATCGCCCCGATGGCAATGGCGATCCCGCCGAGCGACATCATATTCGCGTTAATGCCCTGATAGTGCATCACCACAAAAGCACCGAGGATCCCCAGCGGCAGAGAGACCATCGCCACCAGCGCGGAGCGCAGGTGGAACAGGAACAGCGCGCACACCAGTACCACCACGGCAAACTCTTCGAGCAGCTTGTGCGTCAGCGTTTTGACCGATTCCTCAATCAGCGTGGAACGATCGTAGACCGGAACAATCTCGACGCCCTGCGGCAGCGTTTTTTGCAGCTCGCTCAGTTTCGCTTTTACCGCACGAAGCGTTTCCAGCGCGTTCTGCCCGTAGCGCATCACGATCACGCCGCCAGCGACCTCCCCTTCACCGTTAAGCTCCGCCACGCCCCGGCGGATCTCCGGGCCAATGCCAATGGTGGCGACATCTTTCAGCAGGACAGGTACGCCATCGCGGGTGGCGATCACCACATTGCGAAAATCCTCCAGCGAGCGCAAATAGCCCGTTGTCCGCACCATATACTCCGCTTCGCCCATCTCCAGCAGGGCGCCGCCGCTCTCTTTATTGGCGGCCTGCACCGCGCCGGATAGCTGGCTGTGGGTAATATTCAGCGCGCGCATCTTCGCCGGGTCCGCCACGATCTGATACTGACGCACCATTCCGCCAATGCTTGCCACTTCAGATACATTCGGTACCGTCTTAAGCTCGAACTTAAGCGTCCAGTCCTGAAGGGCCCGCAGATCTGCCAGGCTGTGTTTTCCACTACGGTCGATCAGCGCATATTCGTAGATCCAGCCCACGCCCGTCGCATCCGGCCCCAGCGACACCTTCACGCCCGGCGGAAACTGCGCCTGTACCTGGCTTAAATATTCCAGTACACGGGATCTCGCCCAGTAGAGATCGGTGCCATCCTCAAACAGCACATACACATAAGCGTCACCAAACATTGAAAAACCACGCACGGTTTTGGCGCCCGGCACAGACAACATGGAGGTTGTCAGCGGCCAGGTCACCTGATCCTCAATCACCTGCGGCGCTTTTCCGGGGTAACTCGCTTTGATAATGACCTGCACATCAGACAGATCGGGCAACGCGTCCAGCGGCGCGCGCTGCACCGCCCACCAGCCCCAGCCGGCCATCATCAGCGCAGCCAGGATCACCAGCAGGCGGTTACGCAACGAGGCGCGAATCACAGCGGCAATCATGGCGTCACCTCCGGCATCACGCTACGCAGGCTGGCTTCGGAATCAATGAGGAATTGCCCGGACGTCACCACCTTATCGCCCTCTTTGACCCCGGACAGGATCGCTGTCCAGCCCTGCGCCGTCAGGCCGGTTGTCACCGTCACAGGCTGGAAATAACCGTCCCCGGTGGCCAGCAGCAGACGCGCAGACTCTCCGCTGTTAATCACCGCCTCTTCCGGCACCGCCAGCACCGGCGGGCCTTTCATCTCTTCCGCACGCCTGACGGAGAGGTACATGCCTGGCTTCAGCTTATGTGCGGTATTTTCCAGCACGATACGGGCTTTCAGGGTTCGCGTGGTCGCCTCCATCTGCGGCAGCAATTCGCTGACCGTGCCGTGGAATTGCTCCCCCGGCCAGCTTTCTGACGTTGCTACCACGTTGCTGCCCACTGCCAGAGACTGCGCCTGGGTTTGCGGGTAATCGACCACCAGCCAGACCGGATCGAGGCTGGCGATCTCAAACAGCGGCGCCGTTGCGGTGATTTGCGCCCCTTCCCGCACGTCCAGCTTCACCACATAGCCCGCCCGGTCAGCGCGCAGGGTGAGCGTGGTCTGCGGCTTACCGCTACGCTCCAGCAAACGAATGACCTCTTCCGGCATAAACTGCAACGCCAGCCGCTCGCGTGCGGCGCGGGTCAATGCGGCATCGCCAAGCTGACGAACCGCGAGATACTCCTGCTGGGCGGTGGTCCATTGCGGGATCCACAGTTGCGCCAGCGCCTCTCCGGCTTTCACCTGCTGCTGTGGCGCATTAACAAACAATTTTGACACCACGCCATTGGCCGGGGCTGACACCACCGAGACGTTACGTTCATCCGTTGCAACCGTGGCAAAGGCCGAGAACGGCGAAACCAGCTGGCGCATCTCAACGTTGGCGGTTTTCATCCCCAGGTTTTGCTGCTGTTGAGTGCTGATGGCCACGCCCGACGCCGCCTGTGCTTCATCGGCGTAGCGCGGGACCAGATCCATATCCATAAAGGGGGATTTACCCGGCTTATCGAAGCGCTGACCGGGCACCATAGGGTCGTACCAGTAAAGCACCTTACGTTCAGAGGGTTGTGCAGCCGCAGCCGGCTGATGCGTCTGCTTCTTTCCGACAAAATAGCCGCCAGCGGCAGCTATCGCGATGGCAATCGCCATTAACGTTGTTTTTTTCATTGCGCCAGCTCCTGCGGGATCAGCCAGTTCACGGCAGCCCAGGTTCGCGCCATTTCGCGCTCCGCCTGGTTCACCGCCAGTTCCGTATCCAGTACGCCACGACGCGCCTCCAGCAGGGCCGGAAGCGCCGACTGTCCAGAGCGATATTGCGCCGTCAGTACCGCCAGCCGTTGACGCTGCAACGGTAGTACCTCGTCCCGCTGTCGCTGCCACACCGTTTGCGCAGCCTGATACTGCGCCACCAGCGTTTGCACCTGGGCAATGTGTTCACGTTTGAGCAGCGTCAGTTGATCCACCGCCTGCATTGAGCGGGAAACATCGGCGGCGTAATCCTTGTCCTGACGTTTTGACTGGAACAAAGGCAGATCCACGCTGAACATCACGCCAGCCATATCGTCATAGCCTTCGGCGCGGTGGGCGTAATAGACCTCCACATCCACATCGGGTATCGCCGCCACGGCAGATTGCGCTGAACGCGCTTTCGCGGTCTCGGCTTCACGTCGTGCGGCCTCCACTTCCGGGTGCCTGACGATCCCCTCCTGCAACGTTTTTTCATCGGCAGGAAGACGCTGATAGCGCGGCAGCGGACCGCGAACCGCCGTAATCGCGTGCCCCGTAAGCTCCAGCAGACGGCTTTGCGCCAGCTGCACATCCCGCTGCGCCAGCGTCTCTTTGTCGCGCATGGCGCTGAGGATCATTTGCAGGGCCAGTACGCTGTCCGGCGTGGCGCTTCCCGCCCCGACGCTCGCCTTCTGCACGCCCCGCTGGCGTTCCGTTTCGCGGACCAGCGTTCTGGCCGTGTTCAGCGCCTGCTGGGCCAGCGCCAGATCCAGCCAGGCCTGGGCGGTATCACGCTGAAGCGCGGCGCGGACGGCCTCGGATTTTGCCAGCACGCTTCGCGCCTGCGCCTGAAAGGTCTGCGCTTTACGTTCCCGCTTCTCTGAGCTGACGTAGCTTTGCATGATGCCAACCTTCTGCATGGTCATCCCTTCGCGCGTCAGCCGCCGATCGTTGCTGCCCTGTACCGGCACGTTTTCGATACCGAATTTCAGTTTTGGGTCAGGTAATTGCGTGGCGGAATCCGCCATCGCATCCAGCGCCTGCGCTTCATTACGGCTGGCAGAGAGTTCTGCCGAGTAGCGCTGGGCTTCGGTCAGGGTGTGTTCGAGCGTCCACGGCTCCGCCTGCGCGGCGGAGGTTAACAGGCCGAACAACACCCCACCGAGCCACAGGCTCAGTGTGTGTTGTTTCATGGTGACCTCGCTTAGCGTGCTGGCGTCAGCGAGATAATCTGGAAACCGTCACCCGCACGCTCAAGCGTGAAGGTCACTTCATCCCCTGGTTTGGCGTCATTCAGCGTGGCGCCGGCAGATAAAGTAAACGGCATGGTCATTGCTGGCCATTTTAGTTCCGGTATGGCCTCGTGCCGGAGCATGACGGCGCTGTCAGAGATCGACTGAACCACGCCGTGGCCCTGCCAGGTCTGGTTTGCCTGAACGGTATAAGAAGCGAAAGAGACGGACGCGCCAACCAGCGCGGAAAGGAATATAGTACGCATGAAAAAACTCCTGTTAAACGTTAAGTAAATGAAAATAAACGAATTAACAGGTTTTTACTCCCGAAACCGGCAGTAGCGGATCGTTGCCGGCGGCCCCACAGCAGGAGGGGTAACGGACCACGCAGAATGGCTTGCAGACGAGCACTCTGGGGTCGTTAAGGTCAGGGTCATGGCGGCAGGCAGCGCCACCAGATGCGGCTGGGCAGGATCTTTTTGTACCTGATCCGGCACACAATGTTTTTCACACAGCGGTGAAGCACCGGCAGCATAATGCGGCCCCGGTTGCGCCATCATCTCCATATGCTGGATGGTGGCCACCTCGCCGCGCAAATCCATTGAACATTGATGGGAGGCGACGGCCACCTGACTCTGGATCAACAGCCAGCCAAACGCCAGCAAAAACATCAGCAGATGTTTTTTGATAAAGCGCAGGCGATATGTCCAGCTGGCGTGCATATTCAGATCGTCGGATAGGGTAAAAGTGAACCGAGTATAAGCAGGCAAAAGAATGAAAGAGAAGTGGTTTTAAAGAGATTTACGTTTTAAATCGATTGTCGGCAAGTAATACTCAAAACCTTAACACTTCACCATCATTTTAATGACATATAATATCTATTCATCAGGTCAATAACGTCTTAATATAAATGACGCAGGGTTAGCAAAAATATCGTCATCAGTGCCTTTAGTAGTCTCTTTCTTGATTTTAATCAGCAAGGACTGGACATTTATTCGGCACATTTCAGCTTCTTTTTTATTGATTATTTGTCTCTCGGGCAGCAAGGATACAGGGGAAATCATGCTTACTTTTCTCGAACTCCTCATTGGAGTCGTGGTCATTGTTGGTGTAGCACGCTACATCATTAAAGGTTACTCAGCCACCGGCGTGCTATTTGTCGGCGGCCTGACGCTGCTGATCATTAGCGCGCTAATGGGTCATCAGGTTTTACCCGCCAGCGAAGCCAGCACCGGATATACCGCTACCGATATTGTGGAATATATAAAAATTCTGCTGATGAGCCGCGGCGGCGATCTGGGCATGATGATCATGATGCTCTGCGGATTTGCTGCCTATATGACCCATATCGGCGCGAATGATATGGTGGTAAAGCTGGCTTCTAAGCCGCTGCAATATATTAATTCCCCCTATCTGCTGATGGTCGCGGCCTATTTCCTGGCCTGTCTGATGTCATTAGCCGTTTCCTCAGCAACGGGTCTTGGTGTGCTGTTAATGGCAACGTTATTCCCGGTAATGGTTAACGTCGGGATCAGCCGTGGCGCAGCGGCGGCTATTTGCGCCTCTCCGGCGGCGATTATTCTCTCCCCTACTTCCGGTGACGTAGTGCTGGCCGCAAAAGCCGCGGAAATGTCGTTGATTGACTTCGCCTTCAAAACCACACTGCCGATCTCCATCACCGCTATTCTCGGCATGGGCGTGGCGCATTTCTTCTGGCAGCGCTATCTCGATAAGAAAGAGAACGTCAGCCACGAAATGATGGACGTCAGCGAAATCACCACTACCGCCCCGGCGTTTTATTCCATCCTGCCCTTCACGCCGATTATTGGCGTGCTTATTTTCGACGGCAAATGGGGCCCGCAGCTGCACATCATCACTATCCTGGTGATCTGTATGCTGCTGGCGGCCATCCTGGAATTCGTTCGTGGTTTTAATACCCAGAAAGTGTTCACGGGTCTGGAAGTTGCCTTCCGCGGTATGGCGGATGCCTTCGCGGGCGTGGTGATGCTGCTGGTTGCCGCGGGGGTGTTTGCCCAGGGGCTGAGCACCATCGGCTTTATTCAGAGCCTGATCTCTATCGCCACCTCGTTCGGCTCGGCCAGCATTATCCTGATGCTGGTGCTGGTGGTGCTGACCATGCTGGCGGCGATGACCACCGGCTCCGGTAACGCGCCGTTCTACGCCTTTGTTGAGATGATCCCTAAGCTGGCGCACTCCTCCGGCATCAACCCGGCTTACCTGTCCATTCCAATGCTTCAGGCTTCCAACCTGGGTCGTACCATTTCTCCGGTATCGGGCGTGGTGGTTGCGGTTGCGGGGATGGCGAAAATCTCTCCGTTTGAAGTGGTAAAACGCACGTCAGTGCCGGTGCTGGTTGGCCTGATTATCGTTATTATCGCCACCGAAGTGCTGCTTCCCGGCGCTGCCTAAGCGAAATTCCTGATTTCCAAAAAGCGCCTGCGGGCGCTTTTTGTGCTTTAATAACCCCCAGAAATTAATCGCGCCCAACCAATCAGGAAAGCAAATGTTCAGGAAGGATATCGTTATCCCGTCTGGCGCAGTAGCGCTTGCACTCTGTGTCTTCTCAATTCAGGCAGATCCGCTTAAGCCAACCCAGTACGGCGATTTCGATCGCTACGTTCTGGCCCTTTCCTGGCAAACCGGATTTTGCCAGAGCATGGTCGAACGTAACCGTGACGAACCGGAAGAGTGTCGCCTGCAAAAAGAGAGCAGCAACAAAACCGATTTTCTGACCGTCCACGGCTTATGGCCCGCGCTGCCGAAATCTATTGCCGCTCGCGGAGTGGATGAACGCCGCTGGATGCGCTTCGGCTGTGCCACTCGTCCGGTTCCGAATATGCCGGAAGCAAAAGCCAGCCGCAAATGTGACGCCGCAGAGACCGGACTATCGCTAACCGGCGCGGCGAAGCTGAACAGCGTGATGCCCGGCGCGGGCGGCAACTCCTGCCTTGAACGTTATGAATACGCGAAACACGGCGTCTGCTTTGGTTTTGATCCCGACGCTTACTTCGGCACCATGGTGCGCATGAACCAGGAAGTGAAGCACAGCGCGGCAGGAAAATTTCTGGCGGAAAATTATGGCAAAACCGTCCGCCGCAGCGACTTCGATGCAGCCGTGGCCAAAAGCTGGGGGAAACAGAGCGTAAAAGCGTTCAAGCTTACCTGCCACGGCAATCCGGCTTATCTGACCGAGATGCAGATCTCGCTGAACGCCAGCACCATCAACAACCCGCTCTCTGCCGGCTCCTTTGCGCCACAGCCGCATCCGGGCAACTGCGGCAAACAGTTTGTCATTGATAAAGCCGGTTACTGATGCTGCGCCGGGCACCTTTTTGCCCGGTTTTTCATTGATTTCCGTGATATGACGATTAACCTCACACTTCCGCTCACACGCATCATTTTTCCAGCTAAAGCATTATTAATCCGGTAAACATCACTGAAACCTCCCCGCCATAATCATGGCGTTATCTACAGGAGGAATTTCACATGGCTAAAAAACTGATTGCACTGTGCGCCTGCCCGATGGGCCTGGCACATACCTTCATGGCAGCCCAGGCGCTGGAAGACGCGGCGACGGAAGCCGGTTATGAGGTAAAAATTGAAACCCAGGGCGCGGACGGGATCCAGAATCGCCTGACCCCACAGGATATTGCCGACGCTGACATTATTATCCACGCCATCGCGATCACCCCGGAAGACAATGAGCGCTTCGAAACGCGCGACGTGTATGAGATTACGCTTCAGGACGCCATTAAAAACGCGGCAGGCACCCTGAAAGAGATCGAAGAGATGATTGCAGCAGAACAATAATAATCCTCACACCCAGGGGTTTTCGTCATGGCTATTAAAAAACGCAGCGCGGTTCGCCCGGACAGTCACGAGGGTGACACACTTGCCATCAAATCCGCACCGGTTGCCGCCGGTGCGTCTTTCTGGAAAGAGCTTCCACAGCACATTATGTCGGGGATATCCCGCATGGTGCCAACGCTTATCATGGGCGGGGTTATCCTCGCCATTTCACAGCTCATCGCCTACGTCTGGCTGGAGATCCCGCCTGACACCGGTATTCTCGACGCGCTTAACTCTGGCAAATTCACCGGTTTCAATCTCTCGGTATTGAAATTTGGCTATCTGACCGAATCGTTCGGCGGGCTGCTGTTCAGCTTCGCCATCCCGATGTTTGCCGCCTTTGTCGCCAACTCTATCGGCGGAAAGCTGGCCTTCCCGGCCGGGTTTATCGGTGGCCTTGTCGCCACGCAGCCGACGCTGGTGCTGAACTTTGATGCGGAAAAACTGACCTGGCTTGCCACCAAACCCGTGCCCTCCACGTTTATTGGCGCGCTGATTATCGCCATAGCCGCAGGCTATCTGGTCAAATGGCTGAATAGCCGTATTAACGTACCGCAGTACCTGCTGGCCTTTAAAAGCACCTTTCTGATCCCAATCCTCTCGGCGCTGTTTGTGATGCTGGCGATGTATTACATCATCACGCCGATTGGCGGCTGGCTGAATGCAGGTATGCGGACCGTACTGCTGGCGGCGGGTCAGGCGGGCTCCATGATGTACGCCATCGGGATGGCGGCGGCCACGGCGATTGATCTCGGCGGCCCCATTAACAAAGCGGCGGGATTTGTTGGCCTGGGGCTGACAACCGATCATGTCCTGCCCATCACCTCCCGCGCCGTGGCGATTGTTATTCCGCCCATTGGTCTTGGGCTGGCCACGCTGATTGACCATCGTCTGACCGGCAAACGCCTGTTTAGTCCGCAGCTTTATCCGCAAGGCAAAACGGCCATGTTCCTCGCCTTTATGGGCATCAGTGAAGGGGCCATCCCGTTCCTGCTGGAAAATCCGCTTGCGACGCTGCCGGCGTATATGGCGGGCGCGATTGCGGGTGCAATGACCGCCACCGCGCTCGGTGCCGTGCAGTGGTTCCCTGAATCGGCGATCTGGGCGTGGCCGCTGGTCACCAATCTGGGGGCGTACATGCTCAGTATTGTGGTCGGGGCGGCGATCACCGCGCTGTTGGTAGTGATTATTCGTAACAGTCTGCACAAGCGCGGAAAACTCGCTATCGACACGCTGTAACGGGGTGAAACATGGAATTACTGAGAAAGCTTCGTGCCTGGCTGGCTGCGGAAAAACTGGACGGCGTGCTCATCTCTTCGCGCCAGAATAAACAGCCGCACCTGGGCATTTCAACCGGTTCGGGATATGTGCTGGTGACACAAACCGCGGCACATATCCTGGTAGATTTCCGTTACTACAGCGATATCGCTTCACGAGCGGCGGGCTATGAGATGCATCTGCTTAACACGGAGAACCCGTTTGCGCAGGCGGTGAACCAGATTATTGCGAAGGATAATCTCGCCCGTCTTGGCTTTGAGGGTGAATACGTGAGCTGGCAAACAGGCGTGCTGTGGCGCGATACGCTGAATACCACCCTTTGCAGCACCTCGCTCGACGCGCTGCGGCAGATAAAAACCGCTGACGAAATCGACCGTATCCGTGCAGCATGCGGCATTGCCGACCGCGCCGCACGACACATCCGGCGTTTCATTCAGCCCGGTATGCGCGAGCGTGAAGTCGCTGCCGAGCTGGAGTGGTTTATGAAGCAGGAGGGTGCGGACAAGCCCTCTTTCGACACCATTGTCGCCAGCGGGCCGCGCGGTGCGCTGCCCCACGGCAAAGCCTCTGACAAAGTGATTATGCCTGGCGAGATGATCACCCTTGATTTCGGCGCCCGACACCAGGGGTATTGCTCGGATATGACAAGGACCTTTCTTGTCGCCGGGCAAAACACGCCGCCGGAGGAGCACCCTCTCTATGCGGTGTACCAGATCGTTCTGGCGGCACAACAGGCGGCCATTGATGCCATCCGCCCCGGCGTTTCCTGTCATCAGATCGATAGCGCCGCACGTTCCATGATTGAACGTGCAGGTTACGGCCCGCAGTTCGGGCATAACACCGGCCATGCCATTGGTATTGATGTCCATGAAAATCCACGTTTTTCCCCTACCGACCGCACCCCGTTGCAGCCCGGCATGGTGCTGACCGTTGAACCGGGGATCTACCTTGAACACCAGGGCGGGGTACGAATTGAAGATGTGGTGCTGGTGACGGAAACGGGCGCCGAGGTGCTTTATACCCTCGACAAACGGCTATTGCTGACGGGAGAACAAGAGTGGACAGAGATTTACTGCGCGCCCTGAGCGAAGCAGACGCCATTGCGGCCTCAGAGCAAGAGGTGCGCGACATCCTGCTCAGTGAGGCGCAAAAATACCATAAAGAGGTTCAGTTTGATGGGCTGGGTTCCGTGCTTATCCGCGTCAACCAGAGCCAGGGCCCGAAGGTGATGGTCTGCGCCCATATGGATGAAGTCGGTTTTATGGTGCGTAGCGTCTCGCGCGAAGGGGCCATTGATGTCCTGCCCATCGGCAACGTGCGCATGATGGCCCGTACCCTTCAGCCGGTGCGCATCACCACGCGTAACGGGGAAAAAATACCGGGCCTGCTGGATGGAGATCTGAAAGGAGAAAACGTTGACAATTTGCGTGTCGACATTGGCGCGACGTCGGCGAAGGAGGTGTTCGCCGCCGGTATCGACTCAGGCGACCGCGTGACGTTCGATACGCCCTTTCAGACCCTTCCCCATAATCGGGTGATGGGTAAAGCCTTCGACGATCGTCTCGGCTGTTACCTGCTGATCGCGCTGCTGCGTGAGCTGCACCAGACGCCGCTCGACTGCGAGCTTTGGCTGGTGGCCAGCTCAAGTGAAGAGGTCGGCCTGCGCGGCGGCCAGACCGCCACGCGCGCCATTCATCCTGATATCGCGCTGGTGCTGGATACCGCCTGCTGGTCAAAAAATTTCGATTATGGCAGCGCCAACCATCGCCAGATCGGTGCGGGCCCGATGCTGGTGCTGTACGACAAAACGCTCATCGCCCCAGCCAAACTGATCGCGCTGGCGGAGACGATCGCGCGCTCGCAAGGGATCCCGCTGCAAAAAGACATGTTCAGCAACGGCGGAACGGACGGCGGGGCGATCCATCTCTCCGGCACTGGCGTGCCGACTCTTGTGCTTGGTCCCCCGACCCGACACGGGCACTGCGCGGCATCCATTGCCGACGAAAAAGACATTCATCACACCCAACAACTGCTTGTCGCGCTTGTGGCATGCATGAACCGTGAGACCGTGGATCATCTGACGGACTTCAGATGCTGATCTCACGCGGCCAGGAGGAAGTATGCTTTCAATTGAATTTTTCTGCCCACTGCCCAACGGCCTGCATGCGCGTCCGGCCTGGGCGTTAAAAGAGCAGTGCAGCGCATGGCGCAGCGACATCCGTTTTATCAACAGACGGCTTAACACTCACGCGGATGCCAAAAGCTCGCTGGCGCTGATCAGTACCGGTACGCTGTTTAATGACAGCTGCGTGCTGGAAATTAACGGCAGCGACGAGGAGCAGGCCCGACGCGTGCTGGAGGCGTATCTCACCGGCGCGTTTATCGACAGCGACAGTATTCCCTCCGGCGACGCGCCGCACGTTGCGCATCCCCTGCCCCGTTCGCTTGTAAGGCTTGCTCCCCACCTTCAGCACGGCATTACGCTCGCCAGTGGCATCGGGGCTGGCACTCTGCGAGGCTGGCAGAGCGATAACCTCAAACGTTATTGTCAGATCCCCGCCTCGCCGGAAGATATTACCCGCCTGGAACACAGCCTGGCGACGCTGGCTGAACAGCTCAACCACCGTCTGCGCGGGCTGGACGGCGAGAGTAAAACCATTCTCAGCGCGCATCTTTCGCTGATCCAGGATGAGGAGTTTGGCGGCACCATACGCCGACTGATCGCCGAGGAACGGCTAAGCCTTGCGGAGGCGATCATTCGTAATATGGAGCTGATCTGCGACAAGCTGTCGCTCTCCGCCAGCGACTACCTGCGTGAACGCGTCAGCGATATTCGCGACATCAGCGAGCAGCTTCTTAACATTACCTGGCCGGAGTTGCAGCAAACCTCCGCATTCACCCTCAGCGCTCCCACTATTCTGGTGGCGGAAGATCTGACGCCCAGCCAGTTTCTCAGCCTCGACACGCAGTATCTGAAAGGCATGGTGCTTGAAAAAACAGGCCGGACGTCGCATACGCTGATCCTGGCACGCGCGGCCTCCGTGCCTGTGCTGAGTGGTTTAACGGTCGCCTCGCTGGCGCCGTTGATGGGAAAAGAGGTCATTCTGGACGGCATCTGTAGCGTGCTGGTCGTTGAACCCAACGACGCGGTGAATGATTACTATAGCGTGGCGCAGCGCCTTGCCGACCGACGCCACCAGCAGCAGATCAAAGATGCGGGTCTTCCAGCGCTCACCCGCGACAACGTACCGGTAGAGATTGCCGCCAACATCGGCAGCGCGCTGGAAGCGCCCGGGGCGTTTACCTGCGGCGCGCAGGGTATCGGGCTGTTTCGCACTGAAATGCTGTATATGGACAGAGACACCGCGCCGGACGAGCAGGAGCAATTCGAAGCCTATCAGCAGGTGCTGCTCTCCGCGCAGGGCAAGCCGGTCATCTTTCGCACAATGGACATCGGCGGCGATAAGCAGCTCTCTTACCTGAACATTCCCCAGGAAGAAAACCCGTTCCTCGGCTATCGTGCCGTTCGTATTTATCCCGAATTTGCCGATCTCTTCCGCACCCAACTGCGCGCGATCTTACGCGCAGGCGCGAGCGGCAATGCGCTGTTGATGATCCCGATGGTGCACAGTCTCGATCAGATTTTATGGATCAAACAGGAGCTGCAAAACGTTCGTGACGCCCTGGCCTCACAGGGGTTACGTCACACCGCACACCTGCCGCTGGGGATCATGGTTGAAGTGCCTTCAGTCTGCTTTATCATCGATCACTTCTGCGAAGAGGTGGATTTCTTCAGTATCGGCTCGAACGATATGACTCAGTATCTCTACGCTGTCGATCGCAACAACCCGCGCGTTTCGGGGCTGTATAACCCCATCACACCGTCTTTTTTACGCATGGTTCGCCAGATCGTCACCGCAGCGCATCGTCACGGGAAATGGGTCGGCATTTGCGGGGAACTTGGCGGAGAGCAGCGCTACCTCCCTCTTCTGCTTGGTCTGGGCTTAGATGAGTTCAGCATGAGCGGGCCGCGCATCCCTGCGGTAAAAACCCAGCTGCGTCAGCTGGACATGGCAACCTGCCGGGCGCTGGCGGAAAAGGCCTGCGACAGCCGCAGCGCAGAGGAGATTGAAGCCCTGCTGGCGGATTTCACACCGGAAGCGCCGCCGCGTCCCTTGCTGGCCCTGGAGACTATCGTGGTCAATGAGCCGCTGACCTCAAAAGAGCAGGTGCTTCAGTTCTTATGCGGAAATCTTGCGATTCATGGCAGGACCGAAAACCCGCTCGAACTTGAAGAAGATCTCTGGCAGCGCGAAGAGATTGTCACCACCGCCGTCGGGTTTGGCGTGGCGATCCCTCACACCAAATCGCAATGGATACGCCACTCCAGCATCAGCATTGCACGCCTGGACAAGGCGATTGACTGGGAGTCGGATTTGGGCGACGTCGAGCTGGTGATCATGCTAACGCTCGGCGCTCAGGAAGGGATTAATCACGTGAAGGTCTTTTCCCAGCTGGCGCGGAAGCTGGTCAATAAAACGTTTCGCGAGTCGCTGTTTGCAGCAACGACGCCGCAAAGTATCCTGGATCTGTTGAACGCTGAAATCACGTTCTGACTGTCACTGAAAGCGTGCGCGATACTCCCCCGGCGTCAGGCCAAACTGGCGCCGGAACAGACGGCTAAAATAGTCGCTATCGGCATAGCCGCAGCGCTTCGCCACTTCCCCCACCGGCAGGTGGTATTTTTGCAGGATGGTTCTCGCCTTCGCCATACGCACCCAACGAACGTAATCCACAAAACTCATCGTCCCCTGTTGGGAGAACAGGCGTGACAGATGGTTAGCCGAAATATTAAACAGCGCGGCGACGCTGTCCCGCGACAGGGATTCAGCATAGTTTTCCTGCACCCAGTTACAAATGCTCTGATAGAGGAAATCCCCGCGCGACAGTCCCGGTTCAGGCAGCGACGACACCACTTTCCGGCACCAGTGCAGCAGGCTCAGCACCAGCGGTTGAATAACGGCCTGATCCTGCGGGGAAGCGCTCAGGTGCGTCAGGGCCATCAGCATCGCAGCACATTCGCCTCGTTCAGGGTGAGGAAGCTCAACGTGTCGCTGCGCAGGCACGGAGCGCCCGTGACGGGTATCATGAAACACCAGCCCCAGCCACGACGGCGCAAAAAGAATGCTCAGCAGCATGACCGGTCGTTCAAACACCGGGACGCTGGCGGCCTGGGCGGGAAGAAACAGCATTTCCCCCTGGCAGAGGGTCTGCTGCCCGGTAACCAGTCTGTTGCCATATTCCCCGCGAAGAACGACATCAAGCCGTGGCCAGTCGCGGCTCACGCTTCCGACAGCGTCAGACGCGCCACGTTGAGCAAACCAGACTCGCCCCAGCTGCTGTGGGTTGAGCACCAGGCCGCTCAACAGATCGGCAAAAAACTGCTGATCGGCGGGCAACAGGGTTGCGCGCATATCACCCCCTGCGCGCATCCGGGCGTACCAGATCGAAGCGATGGCTGTCACTGATGGCGTAGTAGGCTGTAGGTCCACCCGCACGCAGAATGGGCTGCGCTTTCGCGGTCTGGTAAATCCCCTCTTCCAGCAAACTCTCGGCGATATGGACGCCCACGACTTCGCCGAGCACCAACCAGGTATCAATCGGTGTCCCATCCGCGCCGGTAAGCTGAATGCACTGTGACAATCGACACTCGAAATTCACCGGGCTTTCCGCCACGCGCGGCGAGCTCACAAGCTGGCTGGCTACGGGCGTCAGGCCGGCAAAGGTAAATTCATCCTCGCCATGAGGGAGCGTGGCGGAGGTTTCATTCATCGCCTCGGCCAGATCGCGCGTTGCGAGGTTCCAGACAAACTCCCCCGTTTCGGTAATATTCCGCACGCTATCCTTCCAGCCGTTGCTGGAAAAACCAATGATCGGTGGGCGATAGTTAAAGCAGTTAAAGAAGCTGTACGGGGCAAGGTTCAGTTGACCGGCCTTATCACAGGATGAGATCCAGCCAATCGGACGTGGACCGATAATGGCGTTCAGCGGGTCGTGCGGCAGGCCGTGCCCCTGAGACGGTTGGTAAAAGTACATATCGCTCTCTCTACGCTGGGGCTGCAACGCGCATTGCCCGGGTTCAGTCTTTCCAGCGTAACGAAATTTCCGTTCAGCGTGAATCGGGACGCCGGGTTTATTGCCAAAAATTCATATGGCGCATGATTGTGACCTTCATCACTTCAAACTTACGGTTTCAGACAGTATCATCAGATAAGTTAAACCCTCGCTGCCAGACGGCGAGGGTTTTCTTTTGGATTGGTTTCTGCGTTACACGCAGCATTAACGACATGGAGTAAAAATGTCCAGACCTACGATTATCATCAATGAACTCGACGCAGAACGTATTGACCGACTGTTGGAGAAACCAGAATTCGCCTCGCTGCCGGTAGCCGATGCGCTGAACGAAGAGCTCGACCGGGCGCAGATGTGTACGCCTGAGATCATGCCGCATGATGTGGTCACCATGAACAGCCAGGTGAAGTTCCGCAACCTGACCACCGGAGAGGAGCTCACTCGTACGCTGGTCTATCCGGCGCAGATGACCGACAGCAGCACGCAACTGTCGGTGCTGGCACCCGTGGGCGCGGCGCTGCTTGGACTGCGCACGGGCGATACCATCCACTGGGAACTCCCGGGCGGTGCCTCAGCTCACCTGGAAGTGCTTGAGCTGCTCTACCAGCCCGAAGCCGCTGGCGATTACCTGCGTTAATCCCTTCTGAACAAGCGACCCCGCTTTGCACAGAGGATGCACCCGCATCCTCTTTCCGCAAATTCACCCTATTGTGCTATACCGGACAAAAACCGCTTAATCCACGCTTAGTCTGTTGTAGTGCCGTGGGGACGGTCATGGGTGAGATACTTGTTATCACACTGGTTTTTCTCATCATCCTGGCGATCCTCGTCGTGGCGGTGCTGTATCTTGAGCGCCACTGGTGAGTGAGGAGCCTCACACAACGCCGCCGGGGAAGGCATTCACCAGTCCCTTCACTTTCTGCTGCGCTGCCTCCGGGGTGTCTGCGCCAGGCACCAGGATCACCTTGCGGCACTCCTCCTCCCGTTTTTCGAAGATCTTATAGGCGCGTTCCGCATCAGCCAGCGGAAGATAGTGGGTCACAATATCTTCTGGGGTAAGCAGCCCCTTTTCGATGAGCGGCAGCAGCTCTCCCAGCCAGGCATGGACGTGGGTCTGCCCCATCTTAAAGCTCAGCCCTTTATCGAAGGCATCGCCAAACAGGAAGCCGTGAATAAAACCGGCGTACACGCCCGGCACGCTGACCACGCCGCCGCGTCGCACCGCAGCAATGCACTGGCGCAGGGCTTTGCCGCTGCTGCCTTCAATTTTCAGGTTACTGAGGATCGTTTCCGTGGTGCTGCCTTTGGCCTCAAACCCGACGGCATCAATCACCGCATCCACTCCGCGCTGTCCGGCCGTTTGCTCAATGATTTTCTCCGCCGCGTCGTTATCGTCATCAAAGTTAATCGGGATCGCGCCGTAGCGCTCCTGGGCAAACCGCAGTCGATAGGGATGATGGTCAACCACGAAAATCTGCTCTGCGCCGAGAAGCCGCGCGCAGGCAATGGTCAGTAACCCCACCGGCCCGGCCCCGAATACGGCGACGCTGGAGCCTTTCTGGATCTGCGCATTTTTTGCCGCCTGCCAGGCGGTAGGCAGAATATCTGACAGGAAAAGCGCTTTGTCGTCAGACAGCAGCTGGGGCACTTTAAACGGCCCCACGTTGCCTTTCGGGACGCGCACATACTCCGCCTGTCCGCCCGGCACGCCGCCGTAAAGATGGCTGTAGCCAAACAGCGCGGCAGGGGCGGGAATTTGCTTTTTGTTCAGCGCCGCGCCCTGCCCGCGGTTCGTGTTTTCGCAGGCCGCGTACTGTTGCATCTGGCAAAAGAAGCAGTCACCGCAGGCAATCACAAACGGGATCACCACCCGGTCACCTTTCTGCACGTTTTTCACTTCGCTCCCGCACTCCACCACCTCGCCCATAAATTCATGACCAAAGATATCGCCGTGCTGGACCTTGGGAATTTTTCCGCGATAAAGATGCAAATCAGAACCACAGATCGCCGTGGCCGTTACGCGCAGGATGATATCGTCAGGCTGTTCGATGCCCGGATCGGGGACATTATCGACCCGAACATGATGTGGACCGTGATAGGTGAGAGCTTTCATGCAACCTCCAAAAGGGTGTGGGTAAGCTTATAAAAGGGTAGCTACCTCTCGGGATCTGCCCCGGAATCCGGCTGTTTTGAGATTTATCCTGGCGAGATAAAAAAGTGCTGTCGGGATTACAGAAACCTTTTATATTTTGTGGTTGAATGATTTCAGCGTTTATAAACAAGGAGAAACGGTTATGTATCAAACAATCATTATGCCGGTTGATGTTTTCGAAATGGAACTGAGTGATAAGGCTGTACGTCACGCGGAATTTCTCGCGCAGCAGGACGGAGTTATTCATCTTCTGCATGTTTTACCGGGCTCTGCCAGCCTGAGCCTGCATCGTTTCGCTGCTGATGTGCGTCGTTTTGAAGAGCATTTACAGCATGAAGCCGAGACACGCCTGCAAACCATGGTCGGGCACTTCAGCATCGATCCTTCCCGCATCAAAACCCACGTCCGGTTCGGTAGCGTGCGCGACGCCGTTAATGAGCTGGCGGGGGAATTAAATGCCGACGTGGTAGTGATTGGTTCACGTAACCCTTCCATCACCACTCACCTGCTGGGGTCGAACGCCTCCAGCGTGATCCGCCACACCCACATTCCGGTGATGGTCGTGAGATAAAAAAAGAGGCCACCTTTTGGTGGCCTCTGGCATTGCAGGTGTCGTCTTGCTTTCTTTTATTATGCGGTTTTGGTGCGGATCAGATAATCAAACGAGCTCAGCGACGCTTTCGCACCTTCACCGGTGGCGATGATGATCTGTTTGTACGGCACGGTGGTGCAGTCGCCCGCCGCAAACACGCCCTTCACGCTGGTTTCGCATTTCGCATCAATGATGATCTCGCCCATGCGGTTGCGCTCAATCGCGCCTTCCAGCCAGGTGGTGTTTGGCAGCAGGCCAATCTGAACAAAGATCCCTGCCAGCGCCACGCTGTGGATATCGCCACTCACGCGGTCACGGTATTCCAGACCGGTCACTTTGCTGCCGTCGCCTTTCACTTCTGTCGTCTGGGCATTGAGCACAATATCGACGTTATTCAGGCTACGCACCTTATCCTGCAACACCTGGTCCGCTTTCATCTCCGGGGCGAATTCCAGCAGGGTAACGTGTTCAACAATTCCCGCCAGATCGATAGCCGCTTCCACGCCGGAGTTACCGCCGCCGATCACCGCGACGCGTTTACCTTTGAACAGCGGGCCGTCACAGTGCGGGCAATAGGTCACGCCTTTGGTGCGATACTGATCTTCGCCCGGGACGTTCATGTTGCGCCATTTCGCGCCGGTGGCAATGATCACGCTGCGCGCCTTCAGCACCGCGCCGGACGCCGTTTCTATCTGGTGCAAACCACCCTCGACCGCGGCCGGAACCAGTTTGCTGGCGCTCTGGCTATCAATGACATCCACGTCGTAGTCGCTGACGTGCGCTTTCAACGCCCCAGCCAGCTTCTGGCCTTCGGTTTTCGGCACGGAAATGTAGTTTTCAATGTCAACGGTATCCAGAACCTGACCACCGAAACGCTCGCCCATCAGACCGGTACGGATCCCTTTACGTGCGGAGTAAACCGCTGCCGCCGCGCCCGCCGGGCCGGAGCCAACAATCAGTACGTCGTACGCATCGCGTTGGTTCAACTCTTCCGCCGCACGTTTTTCTGCGCCGGTATCCACTTTGGCGACGATTTCGGTCAAGGTCATACGCCCCTGGCCGAACTCCTGACCATTCAGGTAAACCGCCGGAACGCCCATCACGTTGCGCTCGGTGATTTCGTTCTGGAACGTACCGCCGTCAATCGCCGTGTGCTTAATGCGTGGGTTGAGGACTGACATCAGGTTCAGCGCCTGCACCACGTCCGGACAGTTATGGCAGGAGAGTGAGTAATAGGTTTCAAACTCAAAATCACCGTCGATATCGCGGATCTGCTCCAGCAGCGCCTGCGCTTCTTTTGACGGATGACCACCGGTCCACAGCAGCGCCAGCACCAGGGACGTAAATTCGTGCCCCAGCGGAGAGCCCGCGAAACGCGGCCCCTGGTCAGACCCTGGGTTGGCGATCAGGAAAGAAGGCTTACGGACTGCCAGCGTGTTGTCTTCTTTGAAGGTCACCTTCGGCGACAGCTCAGCAATCTCTGTCAGCAGCGCTTTGATTTCTGCCGATTTCGCGCTGTCGTCCAGCGTGGCAATCAGCTCAACAGGTTTGGTCAGTTTCTCAAGGTAGGCCTTGAGCTGGGTTTTCATGTTAGCGTCGAGCATTATTCTTCCCTCTCTTAAAACGTCATCATGCAAGCCGCCTTATACGGGCTGCCTGAATGCAACTTGCATCATGGTGCTGGAATGAAATGGGCGAGGGGAGCGCCCATTGATTGCCGGGTGGCACTTCGTTTACCCGGCCTACGATACTGTAGGCCTGTGCAAGCGTAGCGCCGCCAGGCTTTACAGACTTAGATCTTGCCGACCAGGTCCAGAGATGGAGCCAGCGTCGCTTCGCCTTCTTTCCATTTCGCCGGGCACACTTCGCCTGGGTGAGAAGCAACGTACTGAGCCGCTTTCACTTTGCGCAGCAGGTCAGATGCATCACGGCCGATACCTTCAGCGGTAACTTCGATAGCCTGGATAATGCCCTGCGGGTCAACAACGAAGGTCGCGCGGTCTGCCAGGCCTTCATCTTCACGCATGTTGTCGAAGTTACGGGTCAGGGCGCCAGTCGGGTCGCCGATCATCGCGTATTTGATTTTCGCGATAGTTTCAGAGCTGCTGTGCCACGCTTTGTGGGTGAAGTGGGTATCGGTAGAAACAGAGTAAACGTCTACGCCCAGCTTTTGCAGTTCTTCGTAGTGGTCTGCCACGTCGCCCAGTTCGGTCGGGCAAACGAAGGTGAAGTCAGCCGGATAGAAGAAGAACACGCTCCAGCGGCCTTCGGTATCTTTCTCAGTTACTTCGATGAACTCACCGTTTTTGAACGCCTGGTTTTTGAAAGGTTTAATTTTGGTGTTAATCAAGGACATCTGTACTTCCTCCGTGTTTTCGTTGAGATGTAAGGTAACCAACTTTGTTCATCGGGGCTAATGCGTATGCTTTATCAAATCAATCAGCCAAACCTTACAACAGCAACAAGACAGCAAGGTGAACCTTTTACAGGAAAGCCTGAAAGTAAAAAGGCCGCCTCAACGGGCGGCCCTGATACCTGAATTCCCCGCAGGTACATTCAGTGCCAGCCGAAGCTGGCGTTGCGTTGCGCTCTACATACCTTGTATCAAGGCCGTAACAGCGGTTTGATTACAGCATCCGTGCGCGCATTGAGCAATGCATAAGAGGGATAGTCCTGCCTATGGTTGTGATAGGCAGAATCGAACAGGTCTCAGAAACGTTATAAATTTAATTTCATTATAAATTTCGCGCTATATATAAATGCCAGTTGTCATTCAAATAATTCAATCACACTTTAAAGATAAAATTATCTTAATAAATCTTGAAGTTGTGTTTCAATAATCCAAAGCCGTGATATATTAAGATCACTTAATTTTTAAATTAAGCGAGTTACCCCCACGGATTGTTAAAGGTAACTTCCCTCTGTCGTACTCCATGATGTGATAACGACAGCAAACACAGCACACTCAGGACGAAACATGGCCAACCTCTACGACCTAAAAAAATTCGATCTCAATCTGTTAGTCATCTTCGAATGCATTTACCAACATCTCAGTATCAGTAAGGCTGCCGAGACACTTTATATCACGCCATCCGCCGTGAGCCAGTCGCTGCAACGTCTGCGTGGCCAGCTCAATGACCCCCTGTTCATCCGCTCAGGTAAGGGAATTACGCCGACCACGGTGGGCACCAACCTGCATCATCATCTTGAACAGAATCTCAACCAAATTGAGCAGACGATCAACATGATGCATCACTCGGACATCAAGAAAAAGTTCGTTATCTATTGCTCTCAAATGATGTCGCCCGGCTATATGCTCGAACCAATGAAGCTGCTAATGTCAGAGGAAAATTACGAGATAGAACAACGAGATATGCTTATATCTCCGGAATCCGCAGAGGACCTGCTCGCCTACCGTAAAGCCGACCTGATCTTTACTATTGCCCCAATTAAGAATCGCTCTGTGGTGTGTTCTCACTTTGCCACGGTGCCAATAGCGTTAATCTGCCGAGAAAACCATCCAAGACTCGCCGATACGGTCAGTCTTGAAGCGTTATACCGGGAAAAATTCACCTTTTACCAGAGTGCGCACCCGGGCGTTAAAGAGTTCCAGAATCGTGCCAATGACCTTTTCCCGGAAAGAGATATTGCTTTTCGCACGGACTCCATCATTTCGCTAATCTCCATGGTCAGTTCATCTGATCTGTTAGGCTTTATACCCGTATCAATCTATGAAGCCTATAAAGAGACGTTAAAAATAAAACGGATCGCCGACCCATTTGAATTGCCCGAAATACATGTCTATATGCTTTACAGCCGTTCATCGCTGAACAGCAGCGTTTTTTCAACGTTCATTGAGAAAATGCATAAACTCTGTCTTTCCGCTCCATCTGCGTAAAATCATTTATATGATGAATATAAAAATCGCAAACTGAAAAAATGATCCCGTGAAAATAATGAAAAAAGATTTCATAATATCGTCTTAATTTTTTCCAGACATTTAGCACGCAGGATGCGATTAACCATGTCGATCTATAAAATCCCTTTACAGGAAAATGTTTTAGACGCTTCAGCGGAACGCATAGACTGGACGCTAAACAATTTCTCCAGGGTATGCGTTTCCTTTTCCGGTGGAAAAGATTCTACCGTGATGCTGCATCTCGTTGCCCAGCAAGCACGGCAATTAAAGCGAAAAATAGATGTCATCTTTCTGGACTGGGAAGCGCAATTCTCCTCAACCATTCAGCATGTTGACACGATGAGAACGCAGTATCGGGATGTTATCCATCAGTTCTGGTGGGTAGCGCTTCCGCTCACGACCCAGAACGCCCTGTCACAGTTTCAACCTGAATGGCAGTGCTGGGAACCCGGGACAAACTGGGTTCGCCAGCCACCGGAAGATGCCATTACCGATTATCACTATTTCGATTTTTATCAGCAGGGAATGACGTTTGAAGTCTTCGTGCGAGAGTTTGCCGAATGGTATGCGCAAAAACGTCCTGCCGCCGTCATGGTGGGGATCCGCGCCGATGAATCCTACAACCGCTTTCTGGCTATCGCGTCGGCACGTAAGCAGCGCTTTTCTGACGATAAACCCTGGACGACCGTCGCACCGGGCGGGCACACCTGGTATATCTACCCTTTGTACGACTGGAAAACCGCCGACATCTGGACGTGGTTCGCGAAATCGAAATGTTGCTATAACCCGTTATACGACCTGATGTACAAGGCGGGGGTGCCGCCGCGTTATATGCGCATCTGCGAACCGTTTGGCCCGGAACAGCGTCAGGGCTTGTGGCTCTATCATGTCATTGAACCCGAACGCTGGGCGGCGATGTGTGAGCGTGCCTGCGGGGTGCGCAGCGGCGGTATTTATGCCGGGCACGATAACCATTTTTATGGCCACCGGAAGATCCTGAAACCAGACCATCTTGGCTGGCGCGAATACGCCATGCTGCTACTCGACAGCATGCCGCAAAATACGGCGGAACATTACCGCAATAAAATCGCGGTTTATCTCCACTGGTATCAAAAGCGAGGCATGAACGATATTCCCGATACGCAGGAGGGTGACATTGGTGCAAAAGATATCCCCTCCTGGCGACGCATTTGTAAGGTTTTACTCAACAATGACTATTGGTGCCGGGCACTTTCGTTTAGCCCAAATAAGCCCAAACACTATCAGCGCTACAGCGACAGAGTGAAAGCAAAACGCAAGGAATGGGGGATTTTATGCAACAACGAATAATCACCGAAATGGAAACGTACCTTCAGGCACTTTCTGAGGAAGAGCGAATAACCGCTATTAATGCGTTTCGTCAGGCATTACATGAAATCAGCCCTTTTCGCGATCAGCCCGTCGATTGCGTATTGTGGATAAAAAAGACAAACATCAGCGCTAACGATTACAACCCAAATAACGTCGCGCCACCGGAAAAGCGGCTGCTCAGCAAGTCACTGGAGCTGGATGGATTCACACAGCCTATCGTGGTGACGGAAAATGCGCCACAGCACTACGAAATTGTCGATGGTTTTCACCGCCATGATATCGGCAGTAACCGGGCGACCCTGAAGCGCCAGCTTAAGGGTTACCTTCCTGTCACCTGCCTGCGTAAAGCGCGGCAGGAAAAGTTCGACCGCATGGCTGCGACCATTCGCCACAACCGCGCGCGCGGACGCCACCAGATCAACGCCATGTCAGAAATCGTGCGCGAGCTGGTGCTTATGGGCTGGAGTGAGCAGAAAATTGGCCAGGAGTTGGGTATGGATAGCGACGAAGTGCTGCGCCTCAAACAAATCAACGGTCTGCTCGAACTCTTCGCAGACCGTCGTTTTTCTGAAGCCTGGACGGTGAAATAGTCAGAGCGCGTTTAACCGCGCTGCCGCTGCCAGCAGCGTCGATTCCTGCTTCGCAAAGCAAAGTCGGATCAGCTTATGCGGGAAGGGATCGGCGCAGAACACCGACAGCGGAATGGCCGCCACGCCCACCTCTTTCGTCAGCCACTGGCAGAAACTCACGTCGTCCAGATCGGAAATCGCGCTGTAGTCGGCCAGCAGGAAATAGGTCCCTTCACAGGGTAAAATCTCCAGACGGCTTTTGCTCAACGCAGCCACAAACCGATCCCGACGCGCACGATAGAAATCCGGTAGCTCACGGTAGTGTCCGGGTTCGCTGCGCAGCATATCCGCCAGCGCCAGCTGAGCGGGTGTGTTCACCGCAAACGTCAGATACTGATGCACTTTACGCAGCTCAGCGCTGATGGCGGCGGGCGCCACACAGTACCCGACCTTCCAGCCGGTCATATGGTAGGTTTTGCCAAATGACGATACCGCGATTGCACGCTCACGAAGCTGCGGATGCGCCAGCACGCTGGCATGCCCCTCTTCGGCGAAGCAGATATGCTCATACACCTCGTCGCTCAGAACATAGATTTCACGTTCGGCGATGGCCTGCCACAGGGCGGCAAAATCGCTCTTCTGCCACACCGTCGCCGATGGGTTGTGCGGCGTATTCAGGATCACCAGCCGGGTTTTATCGCTCAGCAGCGCGGCAAACGCCTGCCAGTCCGGACGAAAATGCGGCGGCTGGAGCGCCACGCGTTTCACTACGCCGCCGGCCAGTTCAATCGCCGGGGCGTAGCTATCGTAGCTCGGGTCAAAACAAATCACCTCATCGCCCGTACGCACCAGGGCGGTTATCGCCGCATACAGCGCTTCGGTCGCCCCTGCGGTTACCGTGACATCGCTGTTCGCATCAGGTTTATAGCCATACAGCTCAGCCGTTTTATCCGCAATGGCTTCACGCAACGCCTGCACGCCGGTCATCGGCGCGTACTGGTTTGCCCCCTGCGCCACGTGGTACGCCAGACGCTCCTGCAAATAGCGCGGGCCGTCAAAATCCGGGAACCCCTGCGAGAGGTTAATGGCGTTATGCTGCTGCGCCAGAGCGCTCATCTGGGTAAAAATCGTCGTGCCGAGATTTGGAAGTTTACTCTGCGGGATCAACGGGTTATTGCTCATTGTAGTGTGCCTGCCTGTAATACTTATGTTGCTGACACTATAACACGATGTTAGTCTTTGGCAATCAAGACGCTTAGACGTCTAAACGATATAAATATTCCTGACCGAGAGGGTAAAAGGAAATGACAGACAACCTGCAACTCACACACCTGGTCGAGGCCTGCCGCTGGATTGGCGCTAAAGGCTGGGCGCCCGCTACCGGCGGCAATATGTCCGTGCGTCAGGATGAACACCTGTGCTGGCTGAGCGAATCCGGAAAAGATAAAGGCAGCCTGACCACCGCCGATTTTCTACAGGTTGAAATCGCCACCAACCGTGCGCCGTCTGGCCGTAAACCGTCGGCAGAGACCGGGCTGCATACCCTCATCTATCGCCTGTTTCCCGAGGCTAACGCCGTCCTGCACGTTCACACCGTCAATGCCACGGTGCTGTCGCGTCTGGTCAACGAGGCCGAGCTGAAGATCACCGGTTTCGAGATGCAAAAATCCCTTACCGGGCAGACCACGCACCAGGATACGGTGGCCATCCCGGTGTTTGATAACGACCAGGACATCGACGCCCTCGCCTCGCGCATCGCCCATTACGCGCAGGAACGCCCGCTTAATTATGGTTTTCTTCTGCGCGGTCATGGCTTAACCTGCTGGGGACGCGACGTGGCCGAAGCCCGCCGTCATCTGGAAGGGTTAGAATTCTTATTTGAATGCGAAATGCGTTTACGACAATGGGAGAGAGTATGATTCGCGCGATTGTGACGGATATTGAAGGGACCACCAGCGATATCCGTTTTGTCCATGATGTTTTGTTCCCCTACGCGCGTGAGCGGCTGGCGGCCTTCGTGACCGCGCAGCAGTACGCCGAGCCGGTCAAATCGATTCTGGACAACCTGCGCGATGAAATCAGCGCTCCGCATGCCAGCGTCAGCGATCTCATCAACGTACTGTTTACCTTTATGGATGAAGACCGCAAATCGACGGCGCTCAAAGCCCTGCAAGGCATCATCTGGCAGGACGGTTACGTCAACGGTGACTTTACCGGACACCTCTATCCTGACGTACTGCCCGCGCTGGAAAAATGGAAGGCGCAAGGGATTGATCTCTATGTTTATTCCTCTGGCTCTGTCGCCGCGCAGAAACTGTTATTTGGCTACAGCGACGAAGGTGATATTACTCATCTGTTCAGCGGCTATTTTGATACCCACATTGGCGCCAAGCGCGAGGTGCAGTCTTATCAAAATATTGCGGCGCAAACGGGCATTGCCCCGTCGCAGATCCTGTTTCTGTCGGATATTCATCAGGAGCTGGACGCGGCTGAACAGGCGGGTTTTCGCACCCTGCAACTGATTCGCGGTGAAGATGACGGCGCAAGCCATCATCATCAGATCCACCAGTTTGACGAGATTAATCCGGAGCAGATCCCTTCATGAGCGCATTGACCATTTATTCCGATAAAGACGCCAGTCAGCACCAGTGGCACAGCACCGACGCCGCCGAGATTGCCCAACAGCTGAACGCCAAAGGCGTGCGGTTTGAACGCTGGGCTGCGGATCGCGATTTAGGGCACGATCCCGCGCCTGAAGCCGTGATCGCGGCGTATCAGCATGCGATCGACAAGCTGGTGGCAGAGAAAGGTTACCAGAGCTGGGATGTGATCAGCCTGCGCGCCGACAATCCGCAGAAAGAGGCGCTGCGCGCGAAGTTCCTGAACGAACACACCCACGGCGAAGACGAAGTGCGCTTTTTCGTGGAAGGAGCGGGATTATTCTGCCTGCACATCGGCGATGAGGTGTACCAGGTGCTGTGCGAGAAAAACGACCTGATTTCCGTACCCGCGGGCACGCCGCACTGGTTTGATATGGGCTCAGAGCCGAACTTTACGGCGATTCGTATTTTCGATAACCCGGAGGGTTGGGTGGCGCAGTTTACCGGGGATGCGATTGCGGATGCGTATCCACGCCTAAAATAATATCCAAATAAACAAGTACAGTTCCTTCAAGATGAAGGAACTTTTATAAATTATATCTTATTCTTAAATTTGCGAAGCAAATCACAAATACTTTACTTCATTCAATAAAAAACACAACTAATATTCTATAAAAATAAATTATCGTTAATGATTATTACTTATTCCCAAAGAGATTAACATGGCAAAAAATCCAATAATAATACGACAAAACTTGAGGATTGGCGAACTCGATGCCGAATCCGATACACAATTACTTGATGAATGCTTTGTAGATAGTGGATATCTATCAAAATTACTAGATACTAATGATACATCGTCTATTGTTGTAGGAAGAACTGGAGCAGGGAAAAGCGCATTATTGCACAAAGTAATGAATAAAGCATATAGATACAAGAAGCTTGATCCTAACGATATATCAATCCGTTTTCTTGAGCACTCTGATATTATTTCTTTTTTTGAAGCGCTAGACATAAATTTAGATTTATTCTATAAAATACTCTGGCGACACATACTTATAATGGAGTTTTTAAAAATACGTCATGATATAAGCAGCGAGAGTGACACAAGAAATTTCCTCACCAGCTTAGCTAGTTTTTTAAGAAAAGATGAAATCAGGAAACGCGCATTAGAATATTTTAGAGAATGGGGTGATAAATTTTGGATTGACACAGACACACACCTGAGAGAAATAACAAAAAAACTTGAGAATGACACTAAAGCCAAAATAGGAGCAGCACTTCATGGCATTGAATTAAATGCTGAGGCAGCCAAGAGAATATCTGAGGAAGATAAGCATGAAATAAAGAAAAGAGCTTCTGAGGTTGTTAGTGGAATGCAAATTCAAAAATTAAATGAAGTTCTCGATATGCTTGCAGAACATTCATTCTCAGATCTTCAAAAGAAACATTACATTGTTATAGATCAGCTTGATGAAAACTGGGCCGAAAACAACACTCGATATAAATTCATAAGAGCATTAATTGAAGAGATAAAAGTATTCAGACGTATCAAGAACGTCAAGATAATAGCTGCTTTAAGACATGACCTTCTTAAATCTGTATTCAATATCACAAGAGGCTCTGGATTTCAAGAGGAGAAGTACGAATCATATATTCTTGATCTTCAATGGACCGCAAATCAACTTAATGAGTTAGTTTCAAAGAGAATCCAAGAGGTTTTCAAAAAACAATATACAAGAGAAAACGTCGAAATTAATGATCTTTTCCCATCCCCCAAAGGAGGGAGTAAGGGAATGTTGCCAATCGAGTATATTATAGAGAGAACACTATATCGGCCAAGGGATGTTTTACAGTTCGTAAATGAATGTTTTAAAATAGCACTCAACAGAGAACGAATCTCCTGGGATTCCATTCATAAAGCTGAAAGTGTTTATTCAGAAAAAAGATTGCGTTCTTTAAAAGAAGAATGGGGAGATATATATCCATCTTTCGAAGAAACTATAGAAATCCTCAGAGAGGTTCCAGAAAAATTCACCCGAACACTTATTCCTAAAAACAACATAGAATCTGTAGCATCGGAACTCGCCATTCAAAATACTAATGACCCATGCGCAATCATCGCTTCTAAAATGCTCAATAGCGAAGTAAGAGAATCTGATGTCATTAACGAGATATTTTTATGCTTATACAATATTAGTGCGATAGGATTCAAAGTTAGCCCCTTAACTCCATATAAATGGTCTTTCAGAGATAGTGGTCCTGTAAATAAAGCTGAAATAAAGAGGGCAAGTCATATCAAAGTACATAAATTGTTGCATAAAGCATTAGATATAAAAATTGCGATATCTGATATTTATAATAAAGATGATAGAGATGACGAGATAGATTGAGTAATTTTTGAGTTAGGGCGCTAAAAATATAATGCGCCCATAATTTTAACATATTAAAGATTGTAAAATAGTAAGGACCTCTTCGTTACTTAAGCTAAGTAATCTCGCCAGATGCACAAACTCCACCACGTCTAACCTGCGTTCACCACTTTCCACTTTAGCGATAAACGATTGGGGTTTCCCTAAAGCCTCCGCAAGCTGGGCCTGAGTAATCCCCTTCTCTTTACGAGCTTTCTTCAACGCATTGATAACACGCTGGTATTCATCCGAGTAAACTGAGGCCATTGTTCCGATTCCATACAAATATCCTGAAATCGAATATCCTCCCGTTGTGTTTTTATCCCAAAACAGGATAATTGAGTGCGTAACAAACACACCTAAGGAGGACAAAATGCGTCAGCAGAACTGGCACTCAGCCGATATTATCGCCGCACTAAAGAAACATGGAACAAGCCTCGCAGCCTTGTCTCGAAAGGCTGGGCTTTCATCATCCACACTGGCAAATGCGCTTACCCGACCATGGCCTAAAGGTGAATTGCTTATCGCTCAGGCGCTAGACATTCCGCCTGATGTGATATGGCCGGAAAGATATTTTGATGAAAAGGGAGCGCCAGTATTTCGTCAGATGAGGAATACAAAAAAGAGAAATCTGTCTTCAACATGATCAACGCCTTCTCCCCCTCACCCCAACCCTCTCCCTCAAGGGAGAGGGGGTTGAAGAGACTTCACATACCCCACCAGCTGATCCAGCACCACGCCCCACCCCTCGTGGAAGCCCATTTGCTCATGCTGCTCACGGATTTCCTTCGTCGGATGACGCGCAATCGCCGTGTAGCGGGTTTTGCCCTCCCCAACGTCCTCCAGCAGCAGGATCGCCGTCATAAACGGCTTTTCGGCAGGCTTCCAGCCCTCGGTATAACCGTCGGTAAAGACCAGCTTGTTCCCCGGGTCGATTTCAAGAAACACGCCCCGGTTATCCATCCGCTGCCCATCCACCTCAAATATGGTATTGAACCGCCCACCCACGCGCAGATCGAGGTCGCAGTCGATCACCTTATGCGGTGCAGGGATGAAGAAGTTTTTGATGTGGTCCGGCGTGGTCCAGCAGAGCCACAGCAGGTCGCGCGGTGCATCCACCACGCGCTCCAGTTTTAAGTCTGTGTCAGGATCGAGCGTCACGATGTTGTCCTCTCAGGGAACGCCCTTAAAGGATAGCCGGACTCAGGCAAATTTCCCTTTCGCTACCTCGTCCGGTGTGACCACGCCTGTATCCAGCACCCAGCCGCTAATCAGCGAGGCGGGGGTGACGTCAAACGCCGGGTTATAGACCTGCGCCTCTTGCGGCGCCCACTGCACCGCGCCAAAGCTCCCCGCCACGCCCGTCACTTCACTGGCCGCGCGCTGCTCAATCGGGATTGCGTCACCGTTCGGGCAGTCCGGGTCGAGGGTCGTTTGCGGGGCAGCGACGTAGAACGGAATGCCGTGAAACTTCGCCAGCACCGCCAGGGAATAGGTGCCGATTTTGTTCGCCACGTCGCCGTTGGCGGCAATGCGGTCTGCACCCACCCACACGGCGTCCACCTGCCCTTTTGCCATCAGGCTGGCGGCCATGGAGTCGGTAATCAGCTGATACGGTACGCCCAGCTCGCCGAGTTCCCACGCGGTCAGCCTGCCGCCCTGCAATAGCGGACGGGTTTCATCCACCCAGACGTTGCTTACCTTGCCTTCCTGATGCGCGCGAGCAATCACCCCCAGCGCGGTACCGACGCCCGCCGTCGCCAGCCCGCCGGTGTTGCAGTGGGTCAGCAGACGGCTGCCGGGCTTCACCAGCGCGCTGCCCGCACTGGCAATAGCGTCACAGAGCCGTTTGTCTTCGTCAATCAGCCGCAGCGCTTCAGCCACCAGCGCCGGAATATAATCTTCCTGCCACAGCGCAATCTTCATGCGATCGAGGTTATTCATCAGGTTCACCGCCGTCGGGCGGGAGGCGCGCAGGGTTTCCAGCGCCACCGCCAGCTCGTCGCGGCTTTTGCCGCTTTCCGCTAACAGCGCCAGCAGCAGGCTTGCAGAGAGTCCAATCAGCGGCGCGCCGCGCACCCGCAGGGCGTGGATGTGCCCGACCAGCGCCTCGACCGTCGAGGCATCCAGCCAGCGTTTCTCCTGTGGAAGCGCCTGCTGGTCGAGAATAAAGAGCTGATTATCCGCCACCCGCAGGCTGGTCGTCTGTAATGTCTGCATGTCGTTAATTCCCTGTTGCGTTGTTGTAGCACATTGTGTCAGGATGAAATCCAGATGTATAGACGTCTACATGTCTTAATTAGCAAAACTGAGGAGCAGTCCATGTCGCAATACCGTACCTTTACCGCTCAGGACGCCGTGGAGTATGCCAGGCAGTTTGGCGGACTTGACGATCCTTCATCGCTGGTAGAGGCGCAGGAAATCGGCGACGGCAACCTCAACCTGGTCTTTAAAATTTTCGACCGCGCGGGCGTGAGCCGCATCGTCGTTAAGCAGGCGCTGCCCTATGTACGCTGCGTCGGCGAATCCTGGCCGCTGACGCTGGATCGTGCCCGTCTTGAAGCGCAAACCCTGGTCGAGCATTACCAGCACAGCCCGCAGCACACGGTGAAAATCCACCACTTTGACCCGGAACTGGCGGTGATGGTGATGGAAGATCTCTCCAGCCATCGCATCTGGCGCGGCGAGCTGATTAACAACATTTACTACCCCCAGGCGGCGCGTCAGCTGGGGGAATATCTGGCTCACACCCTGTTCCACACCAGCGATTTTTATCTGCATCCGCACGATAAAAAAGCGCAGGTAGCGAAATTCATCAACCCGGAGATGTGCGAGATCACCGAAGATCTGTTCTTTAACGATCCGTACCAGATCCACGCGCGCAACAGCTACCCGGCCGATCTGGAAAACGACGTTGCCGCCCTGCGCGACGACGCCCAGCTTAAAATCGCCGTGGCCTCCCTCAAGCACCGCTTTTTCTCGCACGCCGAAGCCCTGCTGCACGGAGACATTCACAGCGGTTCGATTTTTGTGGCCGACGGCAGCCTGAAGGCCATCGACGCTGAGTTCGGCTATTTTGGGCCGATTGGCTTTGACGTTGGCACCGCCATCGGCAACCTGCTGCTGAACTTCTGCGGCCTGCCTGGGCACCTCGGCATTCGCGATGCCGCCGCCGCGCGCGAGCAGCGCCTGACCGATATTCAGGAACTGTGGAACACCTTCGCGGAGCACTTCCAGGCGCTGGTAAACGAGAAAGCCCGCGACGCCGCACTCAGCGCGCCGGGCTATGCCTCCGCGTTCCTGAAAAAGGTCTGGCATGACGCCATCGGGTTTTGCGGCACCGAGTTGATTCGCCGCAGCGTCGGGCTTTCACACGTGGCGGATATCGATACCATCCAGGATGAAGCCATGCGCCACGAATGCCTCCGCCATGCAATATCCCTCGGTAAAGCGCTGATTGTCATTGCCGACCGCATCGACAGCGCGGAAGAGCTGGTGGCACGGGTGCGGCAGTACAGCTGATTTTCTCCCTCTCCCTGTGGGAGAGGGCCGGGGTGAGGGCATCAAACCGCACTCACCCCAGATACTCAATCACCGACATCCCGCCGTTATAGTCCGTGCTGTAAATAATCCCCTGCGCATCCACAAACACGTCGCACGACTGGATCACCTGCGGGCGGTTGGGCCGCGTATCCATCATCCTCTCCGGCGCGGCGGGCACCAGCGCTCCCGTTTCCACCGGTCGATACGGGTTCGAAATATCGTACGCCCGCACGCCCGCGTTCTGGTACGTCGCGAAGATCAGCGTTGAGCTGACGAAGCTTCCCGGCCGGTTCTCGTGCAGGTTGTGCGGGCCGAAATGCGCCCCTTTCGCCACGTAGTCAGTTTCATCCGGCTGCGGGAAGGTGGCAATACTTACCGGATTCGACGGCTCGCGGATATCAAACAGCCAGATCAGCTTTTCGCCGTCCTGCTGGTTATCCAGCACCGCCTCGTCCAGTACCACCAGCAGGTCGCGATCCGGCAGCGGCAGCGCGGTGTGCGTCCCACCGCCAAACGGCGGGCTCCAGTTACGGTGGCTAATGAGCTTAGGCCGGGTGCGGTCCTTCACGTCCAGCAGCGTCAGGCCGCCGTCACGCCAGCTGCCATACGCGGTGTCGCCGGCAATAATCGCATGGTGCAGCGCGTAGCGTTTGCCTTCCGGCCAGCCCGGCTTCTCACCTTCGGCCTGGTTCATCCCGGGCAGCCACCAGCGCCCCGCGACTTCAGGCTTACGCGGGTCCGCAAGATCGATGATCAGAAAGATGTAATCGGTAAAGCCGTCGATCAGCGCTGAAACGTAGGCCCAGCGGCCGCCGACGTACCAGATGCGGTGAATGCCGATGCCACTCAGCGACAGAAAGCCGATTTCGCGTGGCCTGTCCGGCGTGGAGATATCAAAGACGCGAAGCCCGGCGCTCCAGACTTTATCCTGCACGTCGCTGACGGTCTCCCCCACCTGGCGGGTGTAGTAGACCTTCTCATCGGCAAAACGCGCATCGGCAAACAGATCCCGGGCGTTGATCACCAGCAGCAAATCGTCGTGCGCCTGGAGGTGTACGTTCCAGGTACCCGGCGGCGCGGGCACGTAACCTGCGGCTTTTGGTTTTTTCGGATCGCGCACGTCAACAATGGAAAAGCCCTGCGACACCATATGACCGATATAGGCGAAACCACGGTGCACCATCAGCTGTACACCGTCCGGACGACCGCCCTGGTCGCTATGGCCAATCAGCCGCATATTGCGGCTGTATTCGGGAGGGGGTAATTGAGACACCTTATGCTCCTTACGCCCGGTGGCGCTACGCTTACCGGGCCTACGGGTGCGAAATGTAGGCCGGGTAAGGCGCAGCCGCCACCCGGCTTGGTTTACTTGTTTTTAGCGGCAAGCGTCGCAAACCACGGCGCGATAAAATCTTCCGTCTGGCCCCAGCCTGGAATGATTTTCCCCAGCGACGCCACGTTCACCGCGCCCGGCTGGGCGGTCAGCAGCGCCTGCGGAATAGCCGCCGCCTTGAAATCGTAGGTGGCAGGCGTCGCTTCTCCGGCAATCTTATTGGCGATCAGGCGTACGTTGGTCGCGCCAATCAGCTTCGGATCTACCGCCACGCTCACCTTCCACGGGCTACCCGGCTCGCGCATCAGCTGGAGATCCTGGTTGGAGATGTCGATGCTGTAGAGCTTGATCTCGGTGCGGCCGTTCTCTTTCAGCGCCTTATACGCGCCCTGGCTGAAGGCATCCCAGGTCCCCCAGATGGCGTCGATTTTACCTTTCGGGTATTTCGCGAGGATCGCCCCCACCTTGTTGGCGGTGTCGCCCTGCACGTCAGAGGAGACCGCGCCGATGGACTCCAGCTCTTTAATCTCCGGATACTGCTTTTGCAGTTCTTTATACGCCGCCTGACGGCGCTCCATCGGCGGGAAGCCCGCGACCCACAGCTTGACGATATTGGCCTTGCCGTTGAAATCTTTCGCCAGTTGACCAAAAGAGAGGTTGGTCAGGGAGGCATCGTCCTGCTGGGTAACGGTTACGCCCGGGATCTCGCCGTTCACGGCGGTATCAAACACCGAAACTTTAATCCCGGCATCCACCGCCTTCTTTACCAGCGCGGTGGAGTACGGATCGCGCCCCTGAGAGAGAATAATCCCGTCGTATTTCTGGCTGATGGCCTGGTTCACGAAATCCTGGAATCTGGCGTCGTCCCCGTTACTTAAAAACGTGCTGACCTTAAAGCCGAGCTTTTTCCCTTCCTGAATCGCCCCGGCAACAAACTGCGTGGTGTTGTCGTCCGAGCCCAGGTTGCGGATCACCGCAATGCGAATGGGGCCGTCATGGCTGGCAATGGCGGCCGGAACCGGCGCGGGGGTAGCCGCCAGGCCCGGCAAAGAAGTGAGTAATCCAAGAGCTACCAAAGAGAGCGCAATCTTTTTCATTTATTATCCCGTTGTGTTGTCAGCGTTTTTGTATGTAAGTAATCGCCAGTGCCATCGCGAGCACCAGCCCTTTTATAATGTCCATGGCGTAATACGGCACGGAGAGCATCACCAGCCCGTTCGACAGCACGCCGAGGATCACCGCCCCCACCAGCGTGCCCAACGCGTTCGGCTTGCCGGACCCGGCCAGCGAGAACCCGATCCACGCCGCCGCCACCGCATCCATCAGGTAGCCGCCCCCCGCATTCACCTGCGATGAACCGATACGCGAAGCCAGCAAAATTCCACCCAGTCCCGCCAGCAGCGAGGCGATCACGTAGGCCGCCACCTTGTAGCGCGTGGTGCGAATACCGGAGAGACGCGCGGCTTCCGGGTTGCCGCCAATGGCGTACATCCGGCGTCCGTGGGTGGTCAGCGACAGGCCAAGCTGCGCCAGAATCGTCACCACCAGCATGACGATCACAATGGTCGGCACCTGCCCCAGCAGGCTGAACGCCGCCGGAATGGTCCCTTCCGCCATGTCGCCGCTCGGCAGCACCATGTTCTCGGTAATCGACCCGCCGTAGCTGTAGGTCATCGCCACGCCCTGGATGACAAACAGGCTGGCAAGGGTCGCGAGCATGTCCGGAATGCGCAGGATGACGATCAGAAAGGCGTTAAACAGGCCGACCAGCGTGCAGAGCGCAAGGGTCAGCAGAATCGACTCGGTGGTGCCGAAGCCGTGCCAGACGAAAAGCGAAATCACCAGCGCGTTCGCCAGCGACGCGGTTGACCCCACCGAGAGATCGAACCCGCCGACGGTCAGCGAAATCGAGACGCCGATGGCAATCACCGTCACGATGGCAATCGAGCGCAGAATGTTGATGATGTTGTTCGGATCGAGGAAGCTGTCCGACGCCAGGCCAAACACCGCCACCAGCGCGACGACGGTCAACAGCATGCCCCACCTGTAGAGAAAATCGAAAATCTGCTGACGGCCAGACGCCGCCGCATTCACTGAAAGGGCCTTGCTCACGACGCCGTTCCTCCGGTTGAATAATAAAGTAGTGTCTCTTCCCGGGCCTCGGCCCCGGCGATTTCCGCCACGATGCGCCCGTCCCACAGTACGCAGATGCGGTCGCACAGCCCGACCAGCTCGGCGAACTCGCCCGAGGCGTAAATGACACCTTTGCCCTCGCGCGCCAGGCCGTCGATCAGCTGAAACAGATCGGTTTTGGCCTTCACGTCCACGCCTTTGGTCGGCTCGTCGAATATCAGCACGCTGGCGTCATTGCGCAGCCATTTGCCGATGGCGACCTTCTGCTGGTTACCGCCGGATAAGCGTCGCAGCACCTGCCCCGGCCCGCGCGTGCGCACGCCGACGCGGGCAATCACCTCTTCTGCCCAGCGCCACGCCTGACGATGACCAAACAGGCTCCAGCGCGAGAAGCTGTTATCGGCGCACACGGCAAGGTTCATGCTCACCGGCTCGTCGATAAAAATGCCCTCTTTGCGCCGCTCCTCCGGCACCAGCGCCAGACCGCGCAGTACCGAGTCTGCCGGATCGCGCGGTTTCCAGGCCTGATGGTTCAGCTCGCCGCGCGCTACGCGGCTTTTGCTGGCGCCAAACAGCGCCTTGCAGAGTTCCGTTTTCCCCGCCCCCGCCAGCCCGGCAATGCCGAGGATTTCACCTTTGCGCAGGTGCAGGGAGATATCTTTCAGCAGCGCATCGTCGTGCAGCCCTTCCACCCGCAGCAGCGTCTCCTCACCGTGCGGCGGGCGCGGGGGCGGATAGATATCGCTCAGCTCGTGGCCGAGCATCTTCTCAACAATCGCTTCGCCGCTCAGATCCGCCATCGGGCCGGACTCAATCAGCCTGCCGTCGCGCAGCACCGTCAGGGTGTCGCAGATGGCCTTCAGCTCGTGAATGCGGTGAGAGATAAACACCACGCCGATACCCTGCTGTTGCAGACGTCTTACTACCGCAAACAGACGCTCACTCTCGTGCGCGTCCAGCGGCGCGGTGGGCTCATCAAGGATGAGAAAACGGCAGTGGTGCGACAGCGCCCGCGCCAGCAAAATCTGCTGTTTTTCAGCCAGCGTGCAACTGTCGATGGAGCGGCGTACGTCGAGCGAAACATCCAGCTGCGCCAGCGCCTGCCGCGCCTGCTGGCGGATGTCGCGCCAGCTGTAGCGATGCCCCGGATGCGCCAGCTGGTCGAGCATGATGTTTTCGGCAATGCTTAACCCGGGAATGAGCGCAACATCCACCTCCTGCTGCACAAGGTGGATACCCAGCCGTTTGGCGTCCAGCGGCTCGCGGATACTTACCGGCTGGTTGTTAATGCAAATTTCGCCTTCATAACGATCGTGCGTCCCGCACAGCACCGCCATCAGCGTCGATTTCCCCGCGCCGTTGGCGCCGGTCAGCGCATGCACCGACCCGCCGTTCAGGGTGAAATCCACGCGCGACAGGGCCTGAAAGCCGGAAAAGGCCAGGCTGATACCGCGCATCTCAAGGCGACTGGAAACCATCCGCGTAAATCCTTCATTACTCTTCTGATTTAGCGAATTTTTCACAGCTCTTGTTGACTGACAACGACGTAAAAGGCATAAGTTAAAGCAAAATATTATTAGCCATCCGGATGTCCAGACATAACATCGGGTTAGCGCTTGCTAAAAAAGGACAACTTCATGAGCAACACCGATATCCGCGTCGTGCCCGGCCCGGCGAACTACTTCTCTCATCCGGGAAGCCTTGCCCACCTGGATGATTTCTTTACTCCGGAACAGCTTTCCCGCGCGGTGTGGATCTACGGCGAGCGGGCAATCGAGGGCGCACGCCCTTATCTGCCGCAGAGTTTTAACGCGACGGGGGCAAAACATCTGCTGTTTAAGGGCCATTGCAGCGAGCGTGACGTCACCCATCTGGTGAACGAGTCGGGTAGTGAAACCAGCGTGGTGATTGGCGTGGGCGGCGGTGCGGTAATGGATACCGTCAAGGCCGTGGCGCGTCGTCTGGGCGTGCCGTTCGTAGGCATTCCCACTATCGCCGCCACCTGCGCGGCGTGGACCCCGCTCTCCGTCTGGTACAACGATGCCGGTCAGGCGCTACAGTTTGAGATTTTTGACGACGCCAACTTTCTGGTGCTGGTGGAGCCGCAGATCATCCTTAACGCCCCGGCGGAATATCTGCTGGCGGGCATCGGCGATACGCTGGCGAAGTGGTACGAAGCGGCGGTGCTCGCCCCTCAACCTGAGAGTCTGCCGCTGACCGTGCGTCTTGGCCTGAACGGTGCGCTGGCGATCCGTGACGTGCTGCTGGCACGCAGCGAAGAAGCGCTTGCGGATCAGCAGCGCGGCGAACAGACGCAGGCGTTCCGGGACGTGGTGGATGCGATTATTGCCGGAGGCGGAATGGTCGGCGGTCTGGGTGAGCGCTATACCCGCGTGGCGGCGGCGCACGCGGTGCACAACGGCTTAACCGTGCTGCCGCAGACGGAAAAATACCTGCACGGCACCAAGGTGGCCTACGGCATTCTGGTGCAGAGCGCCCTGCTCGGTCAGGACGACGTGCTGGCGCAGCTGGTGGCGGCGTACCAGCGCTTCAATCTGCCGACCACGCTTCGCGAGCTGGACGTCGATATTCACAACCGCGACGAGCTGGATAAGGTCATTGCCCACACCCTGCGCCCGGTGGAGTCGATTCACTATCTGCCGGTGACGTTAACGCCTGAGGTGCTGCGCGCCGCGTTTGCGAAGGTGGAATCCTTCAGCCGTTAATCGCGCCGACGGGCTATACCTAATGATGATTCTCTCCACTCTCGTAACGAGGTCATCATGCAGATCGATTTAACAGGTAAAAAGGCGCTGGTTACTGGCGCCAGTCGTGGGCTGGGTCGGGCGATTGCGCTGTCGCTGGCACGCGCCGGTGCCGATGTGGTTATCACCTACGAAAAATCCGTCGATAAAGCCCAGCAGGTTGTCGATGAGATCAACGCGCTGGGGCGACACGGCGAGGCGATTCAGGCCGACAGCGCCAGCGCGCAGGCGATTCAGGATGCGGTCACGCAGGCGGCGCGCTCCCTCGGCGGGCTGGATATTCTGGTCAATAACGCCGGGATTGCGCGCGGCGGCCCGCTGGAGTCCATGACCCTGGCGGACATCGACGCTCTGATCAACGTCAACATCCGCGGCGTGGTGATCGCCATTCAGGAAGCGCTGGTGCATATGTCTGACGGCGGACGCATCATCAACATCGGTAGCTGTCTGGCGAACCGCGTGGCACAGCCGGGGATCGCCGTCTACTCGATGACCAAGTCTGCCCTTAACTCCCTCACCCGAGGTCTGGCCCGCGATTTAGGCCCGCGCGGCATTACCGTCAACCTGGTCCACCCCGGCCCGACCAACAGCGATATGAACCCGGAAGACGGCGAGCAGGCTGACTCTCAGCGTCAGCTTATTGCCCTGGGCCATTACGGCCAGCCGGAGGATATCGCAGCGGCGGTCACCTTCCTCGCCAGCCCGGCTGCGGGGCAAATTTCCGGCACCGGTCTGGATGTCGACGGCGGTCTGAACGCCTGATCGCAAATTTACTGTATGCCTCTGTCGCCCGGCAGAGGCCTGTTCGAGCCGCCTCGACGATTCGCGGTTTGCCGCTTTCTCGCGGTTTTTCTCCGCTCTACAGTAACCCATAAGAAATTCGGAATTTATCTAATAGTCTTATTATTTCCTTATATTTTGTGTGGGCGTACAGTGGAGGTACGGATGAAGATTGTCTGGTCAAAGACCGCTGAGAAGCAATTTTCTAAAATCGATACGCGATATCAGAACCGCATTAAATTCAGGCTGGAGAAGATGGATGATAAAACATCACCTGTCGCGGATATCAAGAAATTATCATCTCCCGAAAACCACTACAGGCTGCGATTAGGTGATTACAGGGTAATTTACACCTTCGGGGATCCGCCGGGTGATATCTGCTACGTAGTGGCGGTTAAACGCCGGACAACAACCACCTACCTTCATGAGGAGCATACGGAATATGACTGTTCAGTTCATAAAGGATAAAGAAGGGAAAAAACAGTATGTTGTCATTCCTTATAGTGAATATTTTCGCATGCGTTTAGCCACGCTTGAGTATGACGATGAGGATGAAAGCGACTGGGAAGACATCCCTTATGAATCAGATATCTACGATAACGTAGGTTTACCGGGGGAAGTGTGCGACGTCATGCATAACGAGAACGTCAGCCTACAGGCCGCCTGGCGCATTTTACGCGGCATGTCCCAGCAGGAGGTGGCGGAGAAGCTTGGCATCAGCCAGTCCGTCGTGTCACAGCTGGAAGCGCTGGACTCCCGACCGCAAAAGCGCACCCGCGAAAAGCTGGCGGCAATTTACGGCTGTAAACAGGAGCAGATCAGCCTCTATTTACCAAAAGAGGGTTAACAGCACTTCGCCCCGCCCTTGCCGCCGTAGCGGGCGTCCTGACGGTCGCGGAAAAATTCTTCGTAGGTCATGGGCGTCTGGTCCGGGTGGTTGACGCGCATATGCTCGACGTAGTTGTCGTAATCCGGCACGCCAATCATCATTTTAGCGGCCTGGCCCAGGTATTTACCTGCTTTGGAAAGGGTGTCGAACATAGTTCTGATCTCACAGGAAATGTAGGCCGGGTAAGGCGAAGCCGCCACCCGGCACACGGGTTAATGCGCCCCTTTCGCCTGGGTGACAATCTCGTCCAGGTTCTCAGGCATTGGCTCATACGGCGTCTCTTTCGCCGTCGGTGTGTCGAGTTTCAGCGCCGCCAGCGCGGTTTTCAGAGAATACAACGCCAGCACCACAACCACCACCATAAAGAAGATGGTCAGCCCGGCGTCCAGACGGTTGTTAAACACCAGCTGCGACAGCTGCGACTCGGTGTACTGCGCCGGGATCTTACCGCTGTCGATCATCGCCTGGAACTTGTTGGCGATCGCCAGGAAGCCCACCTTGTTGTCCGGGCTGAAGGCTTTCTGCCAGCCCGCGGTCAGGGTACAGATCAGCAGCCACGCCGTTGGCACCAGCGCCACCCATGCGTAACGCTGGCGCTTCATCTTGAACAGGACTACGGCACAGAGCATCAGGGCCATGCCCGCCAGCATCTGGTTGGCGATACCGAACAGCGGCCACAGGGTGTTAATCCCGCCGAGCGGATCGACCACGCCCTGATGCAGGAAGTAGCCCCACGCCAGCACGCACAGCGCCGTCGCCAGCAGGTTAGCCGGGAGTGAATCGGTACGCTTCAGGTTCGGGGAGATCACCCCCAGCAGATCCTGCAACATAAAGCGCGCCGCACGCGTACCGGCATCCACCGCCGTCAGAATAAACAGCGCCTCGAACAGAATGGCGAAGTGATACCAGAACGAGACATCCATCAGCCCGCCCAGCGCGCCGTGCAGAATGTAGGCCATGCCCACCGCCAGCGTTGGCGCCCCGCCTGCGCGGGAGATAATTGACTGCTCGCCGACCTCATTAGCGATATGCGTCAACGTTTCAGGGGTAATCGTAAAGCCCCAGCCGCTGACCACCTGCGCGGCAGAGGCAACCACGTCAACGGTGCCGGCCGGGGCCAGTACCGCCATTGGGCTGTTCATCGCAAAGTAAACGCCCGGGTCAATAATACAGGCCGAAACCAGCGCCATAATCGCCACGAAGGATTCCATCAGCATGCCGCCGTAGCCAATCAGGCAGGCCTGATTTTCATTCGCCAGCATCTTCGGCGTGGTTCCGGAGGCGATCAGCGCGTGGAAGCCCGACACCGCGCCGCAGGCGATGGTGATAAATAGGAACGGGAACAGGTTACCGGTCCAGACCGGGCCGGTGCCGTCAATAAATTTGGTCAGCGCAGGCATGGTCAGGGTCGGGCGCATAATCAGAATGCCGATCGCCAGCCCGACGATGGTGCCGATTTTCAGGAAGGTAGAGAGGTAGTCACGCGGGGCCAGCAGCAGCCACACCGGCAGCACCGCCGCCACAAAGCCATAGCCCACCAGCATCCAGGTCAGCTGCACGCCGGTGAAGTCGAAGAACGGCGCCCAGGTCGGGCTTTCCGCTACCCAGCCGCCGGAGATAATGGCAAACACCAGGAACACCAGGCCAATAACTGAAACTTCACCAATGCGCCCCGGACGCAGATAGCGGATATAGATCCCCATAAACAGCGCCAGCGGAATGGTGAAGGCGACGGTATAGGTTCCCCACGGGCTGTGGGTCAAGGCTTTCACCACGATCATCGCCAGCACCGCGAGGATGATCACCATGATCATAAAGGTCGCCACCAGCGCAATCACCCCGGCGGTTGCGCCCATCTCCTCTTTCACCAGCTCACCCAGTGAACGACCGTCGCGGCGGGTGGAGACGAACAGCACCATGAAGTCCTGCACCGCGCCCGCCAGCACCACCCCCGCGAGGATCCAGATCATCCCTGGCAGGTAGCCCATCTGCGCGGCCAGTACCGGCCCCACCAGCGGGCCTGCCCCGGCAATCGCCGCGAAATGGTGACCGAACAGCACTTTTTTATCGGTCGGCACGTAGTCCAGACCGTCGTTATGACGCACGGCCGGCGTCATGCGCGTGCCGTCTACGCCCAGTACCGTCTTAGCGATATAGCGGCCATAAAAACGGTATGCGATCAGATAAATGCAGACGGAGGCGACGACGATCCACAGCGCGTTGATCTGCTCCCCCCGGTTGAGGGCGATATAGCCCAGGGCAAAGGCTCCCACCACGGAGAGCACCGCCCACGTAAGGTATTTCCCTGAGTTGTTCATAGTTGTTGTCCGTTGTTGTGAAACAGTGAGATGTTACATTTTGTTTCTAGAACAACGGATAAAATTTAACAACTTTGAAACGCAATAATGCGTGGTCAAACCAGAGATTTACACCACAGTGTTAAGCCGATCACTTTCAGCTGAATGACTTACCCCAACACCATCGTACTCAACCGACAGGTACAGCACCGCCGCCCCTGCTCGTCGAACACCACGATCTCCCAGCTCTGGCTGGAACGGCCCAGATGCAGCGGCTGACACACGCCGCGTACCTTACCGTGAGAGACCGCGCGGTGGTGCGTGGCATTCAGTTCCGTGCCCACCACGTTCTGCCCGTCACGGGTCATCAGAAAACCGGCCATTGAGCCCAGCGTTTCCGCCAGCGCCGCCGAGGCGCCGCCATGCAGCAGGCCAAACGGCTGGTGGGTGCGGGCATCCACCGGCATCTCTGCTTCCAGCGTATCGTCCCCGAGGCGGGTATAGACGATGCCAAGGTGCCCCACCATCGTATTCAGGCTGGTGGCGTTCAGCTCCTCGAGCGTTAAATGACGTTTCCAGATCATTACGCCCCCAGCGTGGAGCCGCCGTCCACCACGATATCCTGCAAGGTGATATGGCTGGCGGCATCGGATGCCAGGAACAGCACGGTCGCAGCAATCTCCTGTGGACGGGCAATTTTACCGAGCGGAATGCCGAGCTTGAACTGCTCGCCAAAGCCGCGAATGCGCCGCTGTTCCGCATCATCGCTGGTCCACAGGGTGCGCTGCATGTCGGTATCCGTTGAACCCGGCGACACCAGGTTACAGCGTACGCCGCTGCCCGCCAGTTCCAGCCCGACGGTCAGCGCCAGGCTTTTCAGCGCCGCTTTCGACGCGCCGTAGGCGCTCATGCCGATGCGCGGCGTGTGCGCCGCGTCAGAGGCCACCGTCACAATCGCCCCCCCCTGCTGATGACGGAACTGGCCCATCGTCTGCTGGAACAGGTTGAACGCGCCGCCGACGTTGACCGCAAAGGTCTGCTGCCAGTCCTCCTGCGAGAGCTGATCCGTCGCGCCCATACGCAGAATGCCCGCCGCGTTAACCAGCACATCGAGCCGCTCAAGGCTGCTGAGCAAACGCCCGCAGACGTCACTCGCCTGCGCCGCATCCGCCACGTCCAGCGTTTCGGTGGCAAACGGATATTCGCCGTGAGGGAAAGCCAGATCGAACCCGGTCACCTGCGCCCCGGCCTCCACAAATGCCAGCGCGGTCGCATAACCAATGCCCTTACCCGCGCCCGTCACCCAGACCGTTTTACCGGTGAAATCAAAAGCCATCACTTCACCTCGCGGGAGAGCAGCGCCCACCAGGCATCGAGGGTCGGATTTTTTGCCAGCATCACGAAATCAATGTCGCCGTGCACTTTGCGCCAGCGGGCGGCCAGCGCCATCATGCGCACTGAATCCAGACCGTAGTCGATCAGGTTTTCGTCATCCATCGGCTCGTCGGACTCGTCCAGCAGCGGCAGGATCAGCTCACGCAGCGCGGCTTTCGTTGTCGGAACGGACGGCAGCAGTTCGTCGGTCATCACCACGCGGCCCGAACGTCCTGCCACGTATTTCAGCGACATCAGGTGCTCGTCGCGGGTGAAATCCGCCAGCGCGTCGGCGATAAAGAACGGTTTGATGTCGCGCATAAAGGCGTCGGTGGCGGTGGTCATGCAGCCGATGTGGGCGTACACGCCGGTGATCAAAAGCTGGTTGCGCCCGGTCTCTTTAAGCATCTGCTCCAGCGGCGAGCGGTGAAACGCGCTGTAGCGCCACTTCACCAGCACGGTGTCCGCTTCGTCCGGGGTCAGCTCAGCGACGATGCGCTGCTGCTCCGGCGAGCGAGTCAGGCCCGGCCCCCACATATCGTTCAGCAGGGCGCGGTCTTCATCGCTCTGATCTTTCGGCTGCGCGGTGTAGTACACCGGAATATTGTGCTCTTTGCAGTACGCGCGCAGTTTAGCGATGTTCGCCACTACCTGCTGCATCATGTCGCTATTTTCGCCCCAGAAGTTCAGGAAATACTCCTGCATATCGTGGATCAGCAGCGCGGCGCGCTCCGGTTCAAACGCCCAGTTCACTTTACTGGTCGGCAGTTCGGCGGCGGTTGGCAGCGCGTATGCGGTTAATTTTGGAATGGCCATTATCTGTTCCTCAGCCCCGGGCGCGTTCAGCAAGCCACAGGCGCAACTGTTTCTTATCAACTTTGCCGACCGGCGTGAGCGGAAGCGCATCCACGCTCTCCACGCGGTCCGGCAGCTTAAATTCGGCGACGCCCTGCTCGCGCAGGAAGCGGCGCACCTCCACCGCGCGCAGGGGCTGTTTCACCACCAGGTACGCGCAGCTTTTTTCGCCCAGCAGGCTGTCTTCCATGCTCACCAGCGCGGCGTGGATCACCGCGTCGTGGCGCAGCAGCAGGTTTTCGATCTCTTCGGCGGCGATCTTCTCGCCACCGCGGTTGATCTGATCTTTCTCGCGCCCCTGCACGGTGATGTAACCCTGCTCATCGATGGCGATCAGATCGCCCGAGCAGTAGAAACCGTTGGCATCAAAGGCGCTGGCGTTGTGTTCCGGGCTATTGAAATAGCCGCGGAAGGTGTAAGGGCCGCGCGTCATCAGACGCCCGACTTCCCCGCGCGGCAGCGGGTTGCCGTCCTCGTCCGCCACCCACACTTCATCGTCCGGGCACATCGGGCGGCCCTGGGTATTGATGATGCGCTCCGGCGCATCGTCGAGGGCGGTGTAGTTCACCAGCCCTTCCGCCATGCCAAACACCTGCTGAAGCTGGCAGCCAATTTCCGCCGGAATACGTGCCGCAAGCGTGGCGGAGAGACGTGCGCCGCCTACCTGGAGCAGTTCGAGGGATTTCAGCTGGGCGTTCCCCGCGCCGTCGGCAATCGCCTGCAACCACAGGCTGACCGCGGGCGGCACCAGTGAGGTGACGTTTATCTGATGCTGCTCAATCAGCGGGAAGCAGAGCGTGGCGCTCGGATCGTTAGCCAGCACCACGCAGCCGCCCGCCGTGAAAACGCCTAACGATCCCGGCGAGCTCATGGCGTAGTTATGCGCCGCAGGAAGCGCGTTCAGATAGCGGGTGTGCGCAGTGATACCGCAGATTTCGTTGCTGCGACGGATGCTGTAGTCGTAGTCGTTGTGCGTACGCGGGATCAGCTTCGGCGTGCCGGTGCTGCCGCCGGAGAGCTGGAAGAACGCCACTTCGTCGGCGGGCGTCGGGTTCGGGATGAAATTGTCCGCCGGGCGTGCAATCGCCGCCTCCAGCGCGTGTTCGCCCTTATCGCCGCGTAGCAGCACAACGCGTACCGAGCGATGCGCATCCACAAAGGTATTGAGAAAATCATCACCCGCGAACAGCGTGTGGTCGCGATCGGCAATCAGCACGGCGGGTTTGATCTGCTCCGCGTAGGCGTTGAGTTCGCTGCGCTGATGGCTAAAGAGCGCGTTGACCGGTGCGACGCCGATTTGCAGCAGCGCGAAGAAGGTGATGTAGAACTCGGCCACGTTGCCGAGCTGCACCAGCGCTGTCTCGCCGCGATGCAGCCCCTGCGCCTGAAGGACAGACGCCAGATTCGTCACCGCCTGATTAAACGCGCGGTAGGTGATGCGGCGATCGCCGTCAATTATCGCGACCGCATCGTTGTCCGCATGGTCCGTCAGGATGTGGGTCAGAGGCAGATCCTGCCAGTAGCCTTTTTCACGGTAGCGGCGGGCAAAATCCTCAGGCCAGCGGGTAAAAGGGATGGTCATGAGTATTCCTTAGTGCAAACCAAACACGTTGAGCATGGTGGAGAGCTTCACGCCCGTCTCGCGCCACTCGCCCACCGGGGAGGAAGCAGGCACAATACCCGCGCCGGCAAACAGGCGAACGGTATTCTGATGCAGCCGCGCGCAGCGGATAGTTACCACCCACTCGCCGTTACCTTCGCTGTCGCACCAGCCGACGATGCCGCCGAACAGCTCACGATCGAACGGCTCCAGCTCGGCAATCAGCTCTTTTGCCGCCTGATGCGGGAAGCCGCTTAGCGCTGGCGTCGGGTGCAGCAGACAGGCCAGCGTCAGGGCGTTCTCGTTTTCACGCGCGTCACCTTCTACCGGCGTCGCCAGATGCCACAGCGTCGGGGTGGTGATGAGCTGCGGGGAAGCCGGCATGGTCAGATGATGGCTGCGCGGTTCCAGAATGGTTTTCATCGCCTGCGTTACCAGGTCGTGCTCGTGACGGTCTTTTTCGGAGGCCAGCAGCTTAGTGCCCGCTTCGCGATCCAGCACATCGTCCGGCTGACGGCGCGCAGAGCCCGCCAGCGGCAGCGAGCTAAAGTGCGCGCCCTCTTTACGCAGCAGCAGTTCCGGGCTGGCGCCCAGCAGCACGCCGCCGTCTTCCAGCGGTACGTGGAAGTTAAAGCTCGCCGGGTTCTGGGCGATAAGACGCTCCATCAGCGCGCTGCTATCAATCTGTTTGTCGGTGGCGATATCAATCAGGCGCGACAGCACCACCTTATTCACCTGCGGCGTGGCGGTGAGCGACGCGGCGCGAGCGACCATCTCCTCGAAAACCGGCTGCGGCGGGATCTCGGTGCGTTGTTGCACGTTCAGCGTCTGCGCGCCGGAGGCGTAGCGTGCGGACTGCTGACGCGCCGGGCGGGAGAAGGTTTGCCAGCGTTGCGGAATAAACAGCGATGACGGTTTGCGGGTATCGAAGGGGATCGCCCCTACCATCACCGGATGGGCAATGCCGCTGTTTTTCGCATTCTGGAAAGCCTGAGCTAATTTCTGCTGAAAGGGGCCCGCCGGATCGTCACCGCCGACGGCGGGTTCAGAAAAACGGGCAAAACAGCCTGACGTGGTAAAACTGCGATAGGGCGACATATAGAAAAAGCTGTCTGATTGCAGCGTGGTCGCGGTGTGCTGAAGGTCCTCAGCCAATGACGTATCCATATCATCCTCCTAAAATGATAAAAGCAGTAATAATGATTATCATTTATATTTTCGTCGGCTAACCTAATCCCACATCGCCCTGGTGTCAACCGCAGAGCAAACAACTTGTGCGACTAACGCTTGCATACCTTCCCCGCAATCATGAAAATGAGAAGCATTAACTTCAACAAAAACAGGATGCCGCTCTGTGAAACTCCCTGCCGTTTGCCGTAATGCCTTTCTTTTAACAGGACTTTTTGTTTTAGGACTAACCTCAGCGACGGCCGCCGACTGGCCGCGTCAGGTTACAGACAGCCGCGGCGTTCATACGCTTGAGAGCAAACCGACGCGCATTGTTTCCACCAGCGTGACCCTAACCGGCTCCCTGCTGGCCATTGACGCCCCGGTTATTGCCAGCGGAGCCACCACGCCAAACAACCGCGTGGCGGATGCACAGGGCTTTTTACGTCAGTGGGGCGATATCGCGAAACAGCGTAAGGTTGCCCGGCTGTACATCGGCGAGCCGAGCGCCGAAGCGGTCGCGGCCCAGATGCCGGACCTGATTTTGATCAGCGCCACCGGCGGGGATTCCGCGCTGGCACTCTACGATCAGCTTTCCGCCATCGCCCCGACGCTTATCATTAACTACGACGACAAAAGCTGGCAGGAACTGCTGACCCAGTTGGGGACGATCACCGGGCAGGAAAAACAGGCCGCAGAGCGCATCGCTGCCTTCGATAAACAGCTCGCCCAGGTGAAGCAGCAGATGAAGCTGCCGCCGCAGCCGGTGAACGCCATCGTCTACACCGCCGCGGCGCACACGGCGAACCTGTGGACGACAGACTCGGCTCAGGGCAAGCTGCTGCACCAGCTGGGCTTCACGCTGGCGGCGTTACCTGATGGATTGCACACCTCGAAAAGCCAGGGCAAGCGTCACGACATTATTCAGCTGGGCGGGGAAAACCTGGCGACGGGGCTGAACGGCGAAGGGCTGTTCGTGTTTGCCGGCGACCAGAAAGACGTGGACGCGATTTACGCCAATCCGCTGCTGGCGCATCTGCCGTCGGTCAAGAACAAGCGTGTCTGGGCGCTGGGAACGGAGACGTTCCGCCTGGATTATTACAGCGCGATGTTGGTGTTGCAGCGTTTGAATTCAATTTTTAAATAAGAGGCACGTTTCCCGTAGGCCCGGTAAGCGCAGCGCCACCGGGCTTTTTGTCGGGTGGCGGCTACGCCTTACCCGACCTACAGGTTCTGCCTGAACCGACGCAACTCCACCAAAACCGCCAATAAAATTACGCCAACCACGGCTAACACAAACCCGCTGCTGCTCGCCGACGCCACCGGGGTCATTATCGCCCCCAGCCCGCCGAGGATCGCTGCGCCAATCGCATCGCCCGTGACGTTCTGCGCCGTCCACAGGCCGTTAATGCGCCCGAGCATCCCTTCCGGCGTCTGGGTCTGGATCAGGGTGTACTGTAAAAGAGAGCTGACCGCGCTCAGCCAGCCAAAAATCACCAGACACATCACCCCCAGCGCCCACACCGGCATCAGGCTGAAGAAACCAATCGCGATAAACGAGGCCAGCGTCGCCACCAGCATGATTAACCCCGGTCTCGCGCTCTGCGCCAGGTTTCCGCTGGTCAGCGCCCCGCACGCGGCGCCGAGCGGAATGGCGGCGTACAGCACGCCAATCTCTGAGGCGCTCATCTGCCACTCGCCCGCCAGCGCCGGGTACAGCACGCGCACGGCGCTCGCCATCGTCAGCAGGCCGCCGAGCAGCGCAATGCCGCCAATCAGCGGGTTGCTGAACAGAAAACGAATCGCGGCCATCAGGGACTTCAGCGGATGCTCGCGCGGCTGCGGCGGCGGTGGCAGGAGCGGCAGACGCAGCAGCGTCAGGGTGGTGATAAAGGTTCCCGCCGCGGCAAGGCCGTAGTTCCACGCCACGTTGCCGGTCGCCAGTAGCAGGCCGCCGACCATCGGCGAAATCACCGATCCCAGACGCACGGTGAGCATGGTGATCGCCCCCGCCTGCATCAGGTTCTCGCGCCCGACCAGCGCGGGCGTGGCCGCCAGCAGCGCCGTCACGCCTAACGAGGCAAAAAAGCCGTCCCACAGGCCCAGGGCATAAATCGCCATCAGCGACGGCTCCGGCAGCATTGCGTTCAGACACAGCCCGACAAAGCCCACCCCGCAGGTGCCGCGCGCCAGCAGGATCAGTTTTTTACGCTCGTAGCGGTCCGCCAGCACGCCGCCCACCATCAGGCCGATAAACATCGCCCCGCCGGTTAAGGTGACGGATAACCCCACCAGCCAGCTGGAGTGGGTCATGGTCTGGATCTGTACCGGCACGGCGACCCCGAGCAGGCCGAGGGATAAAATGGAGATAAAGCGGGCGATAAAAACCGCTCGAAACGCCGGGTGCGTTTTCAGCAGGCTGAGGTTGAGCAGCCAGGATTTTTGATTCATGACAAGGCCTTGAGGTATCGGTCTACCATTTCCATGGGCGCACATGCTAACATAGCCAAATAAGATAGATAACGATAATTACTATCATTATCACATCATGGACGTTGCTATGTCGTTTTCCTCTTCCGCGGTGCGCGCCGTAGCCGTGCCCGTTTTATTGCTGCTGTTGATCCTTGCGATTGCACTCAGTTTGCTGGTTGGCGCGAAGCCGCTGCCCGCGTCCGTTATTGTCGATGCGCTCTCCGGTACCTGCCAGAGCGCCGACTGCATTATCGTGCTCGACGCCCGCCTGCCCCGCACCCTTGCCGGCCTGCTGGCCGGTGGCGCACTCGGGCTTGCCGGTGCCCTGATGCAAACCCTCACCCGCAACCCGCTGGCGGACCCTGGCATTCTCGGCGTGAACTCTGGTGCCAGTTTCGCCATTGTGCTCGGCGCGGCGCTGTTTGGTTTCACCTCTCCGTCTGAACAGCTGGTGATGGCCTTCTGCGGCGCGCTGGCCGCCTCGCTGGTGGTGGCCTTTACCGGCAGCCAGGGCGGCGGACAGCTCAGCCCGGTACGTCTGACACTGGCGGGCGTGGCGCTCGCGGCGGTGCTGGAAGGCTTATCGAACGGCATCGCCCTGCTCAACCCGGACGTGTATGACCAGCTGCGCTTCTGGCAGGCCGGTTCGCTGGATATCCGTACCCTTGATACCCTGAAAGTGGTGGCATTCCCGGTGTTTATCTCTGCCGCCGTGGCGCTGTGTTTAAGCCGGGCGCTCAACAGCCTGAGCCTCGGCAGCGACACCGCGACCGCCCTCGGCAACCGCGTGGCGCGCACGCAGCTGACGGGCCTGCTTGTCATCACCGTGCTGTGCGGCAGCGCGACCGCCGTCGTCGGGCCGATTGCCTTTATCGGCCTGATGATGCCGCACATGGCGCGCTGGCTGGTGGGGGCGGATCACCGCTGGTCGCTGCCGGTCACGCTGCTGGCGACCCCTGCCCTGCTGCTGTTTGCCGACGTACTGGGCCGCCTGCTGGTGCCGGGTGAATTGCGCGTCTCGGTGGTCAGCGCCTTTATCGGCGCGCCGGTGCTGATCTTCCTGGTACGACGCAGACGCGGGGGTGGCGCATGATGGCCCCGTCCCGTCGATTACTCACCAGCGTCGCCCTGCTGGTCGTCGCCAGTCTGCTGCTGGCGGTCTGGAGCCTGCAAAGCGGTGCCGTAACGCTTGATTTCGCGCAGGTCTTTCATGCTCTCACCGGCAGCGCGCCGCGTAACATCACCATGGTGGTCACCGAATGGCGACTGCCGCGCGTGGCGATGGCGATCCTGGTTGGCGCGGCGCTTGGCGTCAGCGGCGCGATATTCCAGTCGCTGATGCGTAACCCCCTCGGCAGCCCGGACGTGATGGGCCTGAATACCGGCGCGTGGAGCGGCGTGCTGGTGGCGATGGTGCTGTTCGGGCAGCATCTCATGGCCATTACCTTTACGGCGATGGCGGGCGGCATTCTCACCTCCCTGCTGATCTGGGCCCTGGCCTGGCGCAACGGCATCGACACCTTCCGCCTGATCATCATCGGGATCGGCATCCGCGCGATGCTGATGGCGTTTAACACCTGGCTTCTGCTACAGGCGTCGCTGGAAACCGCACTCTCCGCCGGGCTGTGGTACGCCGGTTCCCTCAACGGTCTGACGTGGGGAAAAACCTGGCCCGCCGCGCCGCTGATTATCCTGATGTTTATTGGCGCGTTGCTGCTGGTCAGGCGCATGCGGCTGCTGGAGATGGGCGACGACAGCGCCTGCGCGCTGGGCGTGAGCGTAGAGCGCTCGCGCCTGATGCTGATGCTGGTGGCGGTCTTGCTGACCGCAGCGTCTACCGCCATCGCCGGGCCGATCTCGTTTATTGCCCTTGTCGCGCCGCATATCGCGCGGCGACTTAGCGGCACCGCGCGCTGGGGATTAACCCAGGCAGCGCTGTGCGGCGCAGTATTACTGCTGGCCGCCGATCTCTGCGCTCAGCAGCTGTTTACGCCTTATCAACTGCCGGTGGGCGTGGTGACCGTCAGCCTCGGCGGGATTTACCTCATCGTCTTGCTCGTTCAGGAGTCACGCAAGAAATGACAGATTCAACACCCCGCTTGCGCGGCGAAAACTTGACCCTCGGCTACGGTAAAAAAATCATTGCCCGGGACTTATCCGTTGCCATTCCGGACGGCCACTTCACCGCCATCATCGGGCCAAACGGCTGCGGCAAATCGACATTGCTGCGCACGCTGAGCCGCCTGATGTCGCCGGTTGAGGGCAGCGTGTTCCTCGACGGGGAGCAGATCCAGCGCTTCGCCAGCAAAGAGGTGGCGCGCCGAATTGGGCTGCTGGCGCAAAACGCCACCACGCCGGGGGATATTACCGTGCAGGAGCTGGTCTCACGCGGGCGCTATCCGCACCAGCCGCTGTTTACCCGCTGGCGCAAGGAGGACGACGAGGCCGTGAAGCGCGCGATGCAGGCGACGGGCATCACCGATCTTGCCCAGCAAAGCGTCGATACCCTCTCCGGCGGACAGCGCCAGCGCGCGTGGATCGCGATGGTGCTGGCGCAGGAGACCTCCATCATGCTGCTGGACGAGCCGACGACCTGGCTGGATATCAGCCATCAGATTGACCTGCTAGAGCTGCTGAGCGAACTGAATCGTACGCAGGGCTACACCCTGGCAGCGGTGCTGCACGATTTAAACCAGGCGTGCCGCTACGCTACGCATTTGATTGCGCTGCGCGACGGCGAGATTGTGGCGCAGGGCGCGCCGAAGGAGATTGTGACGCCGGATCTGATCGCGCGGATCTACGGCATGCGCTGCATGATTATTGACGATCCGGTGGCGGGTACGCCGTTGGTGGTGCCGTTGGGCAAGCGTGCGGTCTGATGCCCTCACCCCGGCCCTCTCCCACAGGGAGAGGGAGCAAACCATCCCCTCTCCCCGTGGGAGAGGGTTAGGGTGAGGGGCTTTAAACGTTACCCCAAAATTTCCTTCAGTACCGGCCCAATCTTTTCAAACGCCTGCGGTGAAATGATATCCACGTGGGCGCAGTCCTGGCTGTACACCTCCAGCTCACCCACCCACGGCGCCCACGCGGCCTGCGGATCGAGGGTTCGCGTTCGCTCGGCGACAAACAGCGTCGCTTTACCGTCAAACCGCGCGCTATGTGCCGTGGTGAGCAGCCGCACCGCGTCCGCATAGTTGCCTTCAATGGCGTTAAACAACTCGCTGGAGCCCTGTCCCTGCTGGGCGGCAATAAACGCCTGGCGTTCGCGCTCAATTTCCGCCAGCACCTCCGGATCGAGGCCGTTGGCCTCTTTCTCCGCCCAGTTCTGGGTTTCCGGTGGCCAGGTATCCAGCAGGCCGAGGAACGCTACGTCTTCACCCTGCTCGCGCAGACGCGCCGCAATGCCCTGCGCCAGCGTGCCGCCGAGGGAATAGCCGAACAGATAATACGGTCCCTGCGGCTGTTGCTTACGCAACGTCTTCAGATGATGTTCGATCACCGCATCGAGATCCGCACACTGCTGCATCGGCCCCTCAGGCCGGGGAGACTGAATGCCGACGATTGACCAGCGCGGGCTGAGGTAGCGCGCCAGGACGCTAAACTGCCAGGCAAAGCCGGACGCCGGATGGAAGCAGAACAGCGTGGGGCCGTTGCTTTCACGCAGCGGGAGAACGGTTTCATACCCCAGACGCTGCGCCTGCTCGTCGCTCATCTGCGAGTCCAGCAGGGCGCTAAGCTTGCTCACCGTCGAGGCGACCATAATCTGCCCCGGCGTGACCTTGCGGCTGAACGCACGGCTGAGCTGAGCCGCAAGGCGCATCGCCAGCAGCGAGTGGCCGCCGAGGGCAAAGAAATCGGCCTCGATATCGTTCACCGCGCAGCCCAGCAGGGCAGAAAACGCCTGCGCCACGGTGACTTCGGTTTGCGTCTCGGGCGCGCGACCGGAAGTTTTGCTGGTCAGCTCCGGCAGCGGCAGCGCCTTGCGATCCAGTTTGCCGTTGGCGCTTAACGGCAGCGCGCTGATTTGCAGCAGCACCACCGGCACCATATGCGGTGGCAGCTGGGCTTTGAGTGATGCAAGCAGCGCGTCGCGATCCAGCAGTAAGCCGGATTCAGAGACAACGTATCCCACCAGCTGGCGGGCATCGCCGCCCGTGGCAGCCGCCTGGTTGAACACGCAGGCGTGCGCCACCGCCTGGGCCACATCCGGCAGCGCGAGCATCGCCCGGTCGATTTCGCCCAGCTCGATGCGCTGGCCGCGGATTTTCAGCTGATCGTCGCTGCGGCCCAGATATTCCACCGCGCCGTTGTCCAGCCAGCGGGCAACGTCCCCGGTGCGGTACATTCGCTCGCCGGGGGCAAACGGATCGGCGATAAAGCGGCTGGCGGTAAGGTCGGGGCGTCCCAGATACCCCTGCGCCAGCTGGATGCCGGTGAGATAGAGATCCCCCGCCACGCCGAACGGCACCGGGCGCATCATCGCGTCCAGAATGCGCAGCCCCGTATTCCACACCGGGAAGCCGATCGGCACGCTGTTGCCTTCCACCGCCGCCAGCTCGGGGCCAAACGCCGGATACCAGCTCACATCCACCGCCGCTTCGGTCGGGCCATAGAGGTTGTGCAGCGGCGCATGGGTGAGCTGTTCCCACTCGCGACACAGCGCAGTCGGCAGCGCTTCGCCGCTACAGAACACCTGCTTAAGGGTTTTGCAGCACACAGCGTTTTCCGGGGTCAGAGAGGCGACGAACGCCGCCAGCATCGACGGCACGAAGTGGGTGGTGGTTACGCCATATTCTGCGAAGAAGCCCTGCATCGCCAGCGGATCGCGGTGCGCGTCCGGCTCGGCCATCACCAGCTTCGCCCCGGCGATAAACGGCCACCAGAACTCCCACACCGACACGTCAAAGCTGCACGGCGTTTTCTGCGCCACCACGTCATGCGCCGCCAGTGGATAATGATCCTGCATCCACTTCAGGCGGTTAACGATGGCGGTATGGCCGACCATCACCCCTTTTGGACGCCCCGTCGAACCGGAGGTAAAGATGATGTACGCGGTCTGCTCCGGCTTCGCCAGGCGCAGAGGTTCAGCATCGGTGGCCGGTAATAGTGTGTTGTAACTAAAGGTGGCGATCGGCAGATCGTTAAAGCGCGGAAGCTGCTCGTCGGTGGTAATGAGCAGCGACGGCTTCGCGTCCTCCAGCATCATCCGCAGACGGTCATCCGGGTAACCGGTATCCAGCGGCAGCCAGGCGGCGCCTGCTTCAACAATCCCGTGCAGCGCCAGGGTCAGGAACACCGAGCGCGGGAGCGCCACCGCCACGCTGTCGCCCGGCTTCACGCCGCGCGCGCGCAGCAGGTTTGCCAGCGCGACCACCTGCTCGCGCAGCTGGCGGTAGTTCAGTTCAGTATGGGCATCCGCCAGCGCGGGGGCGTCCGGCGTTTTGCTCGCCTGCTCCGCCACAAGATCCGCCAGCGTGGTGGACGGCAGCGCCAGCCCGGTATCGTTGATGCGCGCCAGCCGGGCGTATTCCTGCTCTGATACGGTTTCCACGTCGCCACAGCGCAGGTCCGGATTGGCGGCAAACTGCGTCAGCATTGCGTTCAGGCGCGCCGCGTGCCCCTTCAGCGTCGCCTCGTCGTAACGCTGCCCGTTGGCGAGGATCTCAATGCTCAGTCCGCCCTGCTCGTCCGGGAACAGCGCCAGCTCCAGATCGTTCACCGGGCCGGTTGCCAGCGTGTGGGTAATGGCCTCCACGCCGTCGATATTCAGCTGATAATCGAACACCTTGACGTTCAGCACCGGACCAAAAAGGGCTTCGTCGCCTGCGGCACGTCCGCTGTCGCGCACGATCTGCTCGGCGTCGTAACGCTGATGGCGGCGCATCTTTTTCAGCTGGTTCGCCAGGCGCAGCGCCAGTTCCGGCAGGCTCTCCTGCGGGCGAATATTCACCGCCAGCGGCAGGACGTTGAGCACCGGTCCGGTCGCGGTCAGCGCGGCGGAGCCCATGCGGCGCATAAAGATAAACCCGGCGGCGTAGTCCAGCCGTCCGGTCAGGCGGCCCAGCCACAGCGCCACCAGCGCAAGGGCCAGATCGGTACGCTGCGCCTGGCCTGCCTTCTGTGCAAGCTGGCTGAACGCACGGCCGTCCATCGCAATTTTCAGGCGCAGGATATCGGTGGTGGCGGCGCGTCCCGGCAGCGGCGCGGAAGAGAGCGAGACCGGAGAAGGAAGCTGTTTGCGTTGTTCGGCCCAGAAAGCACCGTCGCGCTGATACGCCTCGCTGTCGCGATAGCGCTGATACTCCTCCACCACCTCGGCGAACGGGGTGAACGGCGAGGCCGGCGTGGATTCACCTTTCTGCCACGCAGCGTAAATGGCGGTGATCTGACGGGTAATAGCCGGGAAACTGAAGCCATCCACCACCAGATGATGATACCGCTGATACCAGTACCAGTGGCTTTCTCCCACCTGGATCAGCTGGTGAAACGCCAGCGGCTGACCGCTGTCGACGCGCAGGTTCTGGTTGAGATCGGCCTCCATCAGCGCCACGGCGGCGTCGTGGGAGTCAACGCGCACGATGGACGGCTCCGGCAGGAGCATGGCCTCATCGATCCACTGCCACACCTCACCGTTATCTTCGGCAAAACGCATCCGCAGGGTGTCGGCCTGCATCATGCCTTCAGCGATGGCTTTTGCCAGCAATGGCGCATCGATAGCGCCTTTCAGCTCGGTGTAGTGCGCGACGCTCCAGGCGTTTGGCAGGGAGGAAAGCTGCTCTGCCATCCAGATCCCGGGCTGGGCGGCGACAAGAGGGAGACGGTTCATGCGCGCTCCCTCGCAAAACATGACGGCTCAAGCGTCTGCCACTGTTCCGCCAGCCACTGCTGGCACGCCTCCTGAGATTGCGGTTCGCAGACCACGCGCCAGCCCGCGGGCAACTCGCACTGCTGCGGCCACAGGCTGTACTGCCCCTGGTCATTTTGCAAAATGGCGAACTGTCCCTGCGGATTATCGAAAGGATTGCTGAATTCCATACAGACTCCGTTATTGAATAAGCGGCTGCCAGAGGGTCATCAGCCCCTGCGTCAGCCCACCGCGCCAGCAAAGCGCATCGTGTCCGCCGTCAACCTGACGCCAGAAAACCGGTTGCTGAGTGTGTAGTTCGGCGAGGATCGCCTGGTTTGCGCGCAAAATAAGCGGCTCGTTGCGCCCGGCCTCAAGGACGATGCGCAGCCCGCGAGCGGTTTTGTCACCCGCTTTGAGTTGTTCGATGAGCAGCCCGTCCTGCTGCGCGCCGCGGTGCGGCCACCAGTAGGATCCGGACTGGCTGAGGATGCAGCCAAAACGCTGCGGCCAGTTGAGGCCCGCATAGAGGGAAGAGAGCCCGCCGAAGCTCTGGCCCGCCACCACGGTATGGTCGGCGCGGTCGCTGAACGGGGCCATGCTTTTCACCTGCGGGAGAAGTTCGTCCTGCACCGCCAGCCAGAAATCAGGGTTACACGGCAGCTCGCGGCTGCGGTGTGCGGTGTCAATCACGTCGATTAAGACATAGACCGCAGGCGGCAGTTTGCCTTCAAGGGTGAGCGACGCCAGCGCAGGCCAGACGGGCATGCTTTCGGCCCAGAACTGCCCGTCGAGCAGCACCGCCAGCGGGCGCTCGGGGCTTTCATCCCCGGTGGTAAAAATCCACACGCGGCGACGGTTCTTCAGACGCGCGCTGTGCCACTCAATGCAGACAGGCTTTTTGTAAGGGGTATCGGGATGGTTCCAGCCGGGCTGTACGGGCGCCTCCGGCATCTCCAGCGCCGAGACGGCGTGCCCGCGCCCGCCGCGCCAGCTCTGGGCATTCAGCGGGTCGGACACCGCGTGCGGCAACAGTTTGCGCCAGCCTTCGCGCAGCGCCATGCGGTCCGGCTGATCGCCTTCAAACACTGCGCTGGCAAAATCGTTTTCATTGTCGGAGGGGATAAAACAGTAGCTGCCGCGCCATTCGGGGCTGAACTCGCCCTGCCACTGCCAGACGTCGGTATCCGGGATACGTTCAAGGGACTGCGGACGGGCATTTTGATGGTGATCGGTCACACCGGTGACGTAGAGCCAGACGCGTTTAACCGTCGACGTTTTCTGCGTTCCCGCCGGGTCCCGCCACCAGAATGTCACGCGATAGTTTTCCTGATGACGTTCCCGTTCCGGCCCGTCTTTCGCCTGCCACCACGCTTTACTTCCGGTTGTTAACGCCGTCACCCTTATAACCCCATGTTTAACAGTCTTTTTTGTTTCAGAGCAAATTTTATTGATAATATTATTGATAACTATTTGCATTTGCAATAGCGTAATGCCCGCGCTGTGGGAAGCGCGCTCATTAAATAACCATAAAAGCGGGACGTACAATGAATAAGAAGATTCACTCTCTGGCCTTGCTGGTCAATTTAGGGATTTATGGTGTCGCGCTGCCCGTCATGGCAGACGACAACACCGCCTCCGCGCAGCATGAAGACACCATGGTGATCACCGCCGCCGAGCAGAATTTGCAGGCGCCGGGCGTGTCGACCATCACCGCCGACGAGATCCGCAAAAACCCGCCCGCGCGCGACGTGGCGGAAATCATCCGCACCATGCCGGGCGTTAACCTGACCGGCAACTCCACCAGCGGCCAGCGCGGGAACAACCGTCAGATTGACATTCGCGGCATGGGCCCGGAAAACACCCTGATCCTGATCGACGGCAAGCCGGTCACCAGCCGCAACTCCATCCGTCTGGGCTGGCGCGGCGAGCGTGATACCCGCGGCGATACCGGCTGGGTCCCGCCGGAGATGATCGAGCGCATCGAAGTGATCCGTGGCCCGGCTGCTGCCCGCTACGGTAACGGTGCGGCGGGCGGCGTGGTGAACATCATCACCAAAAAATTTGACGACCAGTGGCACGGCTCCTGGAACACCTACCTGAATGCGCCAGAGCATAAAGACGAAGGTTCCACCAAACGCACTAACTTCAGCCTGAGCGGCCCGCTGGGCGGGGATTTCAGCTTCCGCATGTACGGTAACCTGGATAAAACCCAGGCCGACGCCTGGGACATTAACCAGGGCCATCAGTCTGACCGTACCGGCGCATATGCCGACACGCTGCCGGCAGGCCGTGAAGGGGTCGAGAATAAAGACATCAACGGCGTGGTGCGCTGGGACTTTGCGCCTATGCAGTCCCTGGAGTTTGAGGCGGGATACAGCCGCCAGAACAACCTTTACGCGGGCGATACCCAGAATACCAACAACGACAACAGCTCAAGCGGGCTGGTGAAGAAGAACTACGGTAAAGAGACTAACCGTATCTATCGTCAGAACTTCGCGGTGACCTGGAACGGCGGCTGGGATAACGGCATTACCACCAGCAACTGGGCGCAGTACGAACACACCCGCAACTCACGTCTGGGCGAAGGCCTGGCGGGGGGTCTGGAAGGCCTGTTCAACAGCAATAAATTCACCGATACCGACCTGGCCGACGTGATGCTGCACAGCGAAATCAACCTGCCGATTGATTTCATTGTGAATCAAAACCTGACGCTCGGCACCGAGTGGAACCAGCAGCGCATGAAGGACTCGACCTCCTTCACGCAAACCCAGCAGGGCGGCACCATTCCGGGCATGAGCGAAGACCGTAGCCCGTACACTTCAGCGGAGATCTTCTCCCTGTTTGCCGAAAACAACATGGAGCTGACCGACAGCACCATGCTGACCCCTGCCCTGCGCTTCGACCACCACACCATTGTGGGTAATAACTGGAGCCCGTCCCTGAACCTGTCGCAGGGTCTGGGGGATGACTTCACCCTGAAGATGGGCATCGCGCGCGCCTATAAAGCGCCAAGCCTGTATCAGACCAACCCGAACTACCTGCTGTACAGTAAAGGCCAGGGCTGCTACGCCAGTTCCGACGGCGTGGGCTGCTACATGATGGGTAACGACGATCTGAAAGCGGAGACCAGCATCAACAAAGAGATTGGTCTGGAGTGGAAACGCGATGGCTGGCTGGCGGGTGTGACCTGGTTCCGCAACGACTACCGCAACAAGATTGAAGCGGGCTACGCGCCGATTGGCCAGACGTCCACCGGCAAAGTCACCACCGATATCTACCAGTGGGAAAACGTGCCGAAGGCGGTAGTAGAAGGTCTGGAAGGCTCCCTGAACGTGCCGGTCAGCGACACCATCAACTGGACCAACAACATCACCTACATGCTGCAAAGCAAGAACAAGGAGACCGGCGATCGTCTGTCGATCATCCCGGAGTATACGCTGAACTCTACCCTGAGCTGGCAGGTACGTCAGGATGTCTCATTGCAGTCGACCTTCACCTGGTATGGCAAGCAGCAGCCGAAGAAGTACAACTACAAAGGTCTGCCGGTGACCGGGTCTGAGAAAGACGAAGTCAGCCCGTACAGCATCGTTGGCCTGAGCGCGACCTGGGACGTGACCAAAAACGTCAGCCTGACCGGCGGCGTGGACAACGTCTTCGACAAGCGCCAGTGGCGTGCGGGTAACGCCCAGACCACGGGTAATACCACCACCGGCGCGTATATGTACGGTGCGGGCGCGTATACGTATAATGAACCGGGCCGTACCTGGTATATGAGCGTGAATACGCGTTTTTAAGGCACTGAAGTCAATCCTTCCCTCTCCCCTCCGGGGAGAGGGTCAGGGTGAGGGGAAAAACCATGCACACCACCCACAGCACATTTTCTCTCGCCGGCCACACCCTCCACCGCATCACTTTCGACCCCGCCACCTTTACCGACGCCGATCTCCTCTGGCTCCCCCACCACGCCCAGCTCGCTGACGCCGGACGCAAACGCAAGGCCGAGCACCTGGCAGGCCGCATCGCCGCCGCGCACGCCTTACCTGACCACACCATGCCCGCCATCGGCCCCAGCGGGGAACCGCTCTGGCCGCAAGGTATTTCCGGCAGCATCACCCACAGCGGCACGCAGGCGATAGCCGTCGTCACGCAATACCCGGCGCTTATCGGCATCGACTGTGAAACGATCCTCTTCGAAAACGAAGCCAGGGAAATCAAAGACGGCATTATTGATACGCAGGAAGAACCTGTGCTTTCCCGCCTGGGATACCCGTTCGCCCTCGCCCTGACGCTGGTCTTCAGCGCCAAAGAGAGCCTGTTTAAGGCCCTCTTTCCGCAGGTACAGGCCTGGATGGGTTTTGACTGCGCCCGCGTTACCAAGCTCGACGACAAGACGCTCACGCTGGCGTTGACCCGTCAACTGGCAGGCTTTGAAGAAGGCACCGCCTTCCGCCTGCACTGGCAGCAGCACGGCGAACAGGTCATCACCCTGCTGTCACACGCTCCTGGCGACGAGCCTTCACGCTGGTCACCACAAACGTCACGATAAACACCATCGCGAACAGGACCACAATGGTCGGCGCAGGCGCGCTGTCGAGATAAAACGAGGCATAAACGCCGCTTACCGACACCAGCGCTGAAACGGCGACCGCCACCAGCAGCGCCATGTGAAAGCGTCGGGTAATCAACACCGCCACGGCGCCGGGCGCAATCAGCAGGGAAATCGACAGAATGATCCCCACCGCTTTCAGCGTCGCAACGATGGTCAGCGAAACCATGCACAGTAAGCCGTAGTGCAGCCAGCGGGTGCGCAGGCCACTCGCCTGCGCCTGCTGATAGTCAAAGCAGAACAGCAGAAAATCGCGCCACTTCAGGCCAATCACCAGCGCAATCAGCCCCGCGACGAGACCGCTTTGCAGAATGTCCATCCCGTTAATACCCAACATATCGCCGAACAGAATGTGGTCGAGATGCACCTCAGGTTTGACGGCGATATAGAGGATCAGCCCGGCGCCGAACATGCCGGAAAAGACGATCCCCATGACCGTATCCTGTTTGATGCGACTGTTATCCTTCAGATATCCGGTGGCGACCGCGCAGAAAAGACCGGCCACGAACGCGCCCAGCGCCAGCGGCAGGCCCATCATCCAGGCCAGCACGACGCCGGGAAACACCGCGTGGCTCATGGCGTCGCCCATCAGCGCCCAGCCTTTCAGCACCAGAAAAACCGACAGCAGCGCGCAGGGCACGGCCACCAGGAGTGAAATCAGCAGCGCGTTGTTCATAAACGCAAACTGGAAGGGTTCGAGAAGCAGCGTCAACATGGGTGTGCCTCCCGCGCCCGACGGCGGCTGGCAAGCAGTCCGTGCTTCGGCGCAAAGACGAACGCCATCAGGAACAGCAGCGTCTGGGCGACCACGATAATGCCGCCGGTGGCGCCGTCCAGGTAATAGCTGGCCCACGCGCCGAGGAAGCTGGTGATGCTGCCAATGGCGACCGCAATCATCAGCAGGCGCGGGAAGCGGTCGGTCAGCAGCCACGCGGTCGCGCCGGGCGTGACCACCAGACAGATCACCAGAAATGCGCCGACGGTTTGCAGCGCCGCCACGGTAGAGACCGCCAGCAGCGTGAAGAAGAGAATTTTCAGGCGTTCAGGACGCAGGCCGATGGCGCGGGCGTGGTTCTCATCAAAAAAGGTCACCATCAGATCTTTCCATTTGAACAGCAGGATAACTATCGACACCACGCCGATAATCGCCAGCTGGACGATATCTTCCGGGGCGATAGCCAGAATATTGCCGAGGACGATGGTCTGAATGTTCACCGAGGTCGGGTTGAGCGAGACCATAAACAGCCCCAGCCCGAAAAACGAGGAGAAGATCAGCCCGATAATGGCGTCCTCCTTCAGGCGGCTGCGCTGGTTGAGAAACAGCATGCTGCCCGCCGCCAGCCCGCCCGATAAAAACGCCCCCAGCGAGAACGGCAGCCCGAGCATGTAGGCCCCCGCTACGCCCGGCACGATGGAGTGCGACAGCGCATCGCCGATCAGCGACCAGCCTTTGAGCATCAGATAGCAGGAGAGAAACGCGCACAGCCCGCCCACCATCGCCGAGACCCACATCGCGTTGAGCATGTACTCGTAGCCGAAGGGTTCGAGAAGCACGTTCATTTGGCCTCCTGACGGTGCGTGACGAAGGGGCGTTCGTCGTCGGTAATAATGCGATCTTCCGAGCCGCTGAGCACCACGTGGCGCAGCACGCCGCTAAAGGCGCGCTCGAGATTCTCGGCGGTAAAGGTGGTTTCCGTCGGGCCGCTCGCCAGCACGGTGCCTTTGACCATCACCGTGTAATCGCAGAATTCCGTGACCGAGCCCAGGTTATGGGTCGAGACCAGCATCGTTTTACCCTCGTCGCGCAGCTCCCGCAGCAGGCTGATGATCCTGGCTTCGGTTTTGACGTCCACGCCGGTAAACGGCTCGTCGAGCAGGATCACCTCGCCCTGCTGGGCAATCGCACGGGCCAGAAACACGCGCTTCTTCTGCCCGCCGGACAGCTCGCCAATCTGCCGATGGCGCAGCTCGAGCATATCTACACGCTTCAGGGCGTCGGTGACGATCTGCTTATCGCATTCTTTGGGACGACGCAGAAACCCCATATGCCCGTAGCGGCCCATCATCACCACGTCCTCGACGAGCACCGGAAACGACCAGTCGACCTCTTCCGACTGCGGCACGTAGGCGACCAGGTTCTGACGCAGCGCCCGGTGAGGCGGCAGCCCCAGAATGGAGATAGTGCCGCTCGCCGCCCGCACAAACCCCATCACCGCCTTAAACAGCGTGGACTTGCCGGAACCGTTCACCCCCACCAGGGCGGCAATCGATCCGCCCGGCACGCTGAACGACGCGTCGCGCAGCGCCGTGTGGCCGTTGCGGTAGGTCACGGTCACGTCGGTTACAACAATCCCTTTCTGCATGGTTACTCCTTCATCCCGTCGCGGATGCCCTGCACCAGCGTGCGGGTGGTGACGTTCAGCAGATCGATATAGGTCGGCACCGGGCCGTTTTCCGCGCTCAGAGAGTCGACGTACAGCACGCCGCCATAGTGGGCGCCGGTTTCACGCGCCACCTGACGGGCGGGCTTATCCGAGACCGTGCTTTCGCTAAACACCGCCGGAATGTGATGTTTTTTCACCAGATCGATAACCTTGCGCACCTGCTGGGGCGTACCCTGCTGATCGGCGTTGATCGGCCACAGGTAAAGCTCCTTCAGGCCCAAATCCCGCGCCAGATAGGAGAACGCCCCTTCGCTGGTCACCATCCAGCGTTTGTCTTCCGGTATCTCCGCCACCTGCTTGCGCAGCGGTTCGAGAGTGGCGGTGATCTTCTGCTTGTAGGCTTCCGCATTGCGCTGGTAGGTCTGTGCGTTGGCCGGATCGTACTTCACCAACGCGTCGCGGATGTTATCGACATAAATCAGGGCGTTGTCCGGCGACATCCACGCGTGCGGATTGGGCTTGCCGTTATAGGGCCCTTCGCTGATGCCCATCGGGGTGATGCCTTTGGTGACAATCACCTCCGGCACGCCGTTCAGATGCTGATAAAAGCGCTGGAACCACAGCTCCAGATTCATGCCGTTCGCCAGGATCAGCTGTGCCTTCTGCGCGCGTTTGATATCGCCCGGGGTGGGCTGGTATTCGTGAATTTCCGCGCCCGGTTTGGTGATGGAGGTGACCTCAGCGGCATCCCCCGCCACGTTTTTCGCCATATCAGCGATAACGGTAAAAGTGGTGATGACCTGGAACTTTTCAACCGCCAGCGCGCCGGTAGTAGTCGCGGTCATGAGCAGCGCGCCGAGCAACAAACGCTTCAATCCTTGCCGTGGATGCATCGCAGAAGTCTCCTGAGGTGATTAAATTCAAAGCAAAATTAGCCTGTGCTATAAGGTATAGCACAGGCTATGTTTAAATGAAAATAATTATCATTAAAGTTATGTCAACCTGGACTGTCAGGCGGAATTTTTAGGAAATGTGCTTTCTTTTTTCTCTCACGGTCAGGAGTATTATTTACGGCCAATACCCATATTAACAAAAGGGAATTGACATGCCGGTTAATGAAAGAATTCACCCCACTTCGGGAACCCCGATTAATCCGGGCGGGATCCGACAGCTCACAATTGGTGAAATCGCCCTTGCGAAGACGCTTTACGGTTACAGCATCCGTTATCATCTGGTGTGGGTACACAGGGAAAGCTATCTTCCTTTTAATCTGCAACCCGTTGATGTGGCGATGAGTCCCAACGGGGAGATGTGGTACAGAGAGGAAACGTATTCGCCGGATTTTTCGCTAGAGGATGACATTGTTAAAAAACATCGATTCATGCATGAGATGATGCATGTCTGGCAAACTCAAAAAGGGATGTTTGTCAGAACAAGAGGATTATTTTCCGGTATTGCTGACTATACTTATAGCTTAGATAAAGTAGATTTATTGCATTATGGGTTAGAGCAGCAAGCGTCAATTGTAAGCGATTACTGGTTATTGAAATACTTTGGTTTGGAGAGGAATGAAGAATTATTACAATACAGAGACTTAAAACTTAGGGAAAGCTTGTATTTCCTTCTGCAAAAATACAAAAATGTCTTAAAGGGATTTCCAGGATGAAAAACATATTTGTCATCTTTATCCTCTGCATTTTAATCACTGGATGCCCGGGAGGTAATCGCGCCCCCAAAAATAGATTTACATTTATTAATGGTAACCGCCTATGTTTTAGCATAGATAAAAATGACGTCCTGAACTTTTACACTATTTATTCAAGTAAAGATCATAAAATCACTATCGTAACAGGGTCGGGATATAATAATTTAGACATCTCCTACCCGGATACATGTTTAAATATAAAATGGGAAAATGGTCGTACTTACGTTATTCATTACGGATTAAACAATAAAAAATATGTACACCAATTCGATGTTGATAATAACGGAAAACAAATCAACTTAGGAGAATTATAATGTCATTACCCGCTTACTTATTTCTCTTCGATGAGAACGGAATGCAGGTTCAGGGCGACTGTATGATGCCAGGCCGGGAAGGTGCTATTGAAATCATGAACAGCAGTTATGGCATTAAGCAGGCAGTGGACAGTCATACCGGAAATATGACCGGAACACGGCAGCATAGTCCGGTTACCGTGCATAAGCAATTGGATAAAGTGAGCCCTTATCTTGCCGTTGCCGCCTGCGAGGGCAGACGGCTGCAAAAAGCCATTATCAAATATTATGAAATTGTTGAAGCGGGAGCAGAAAGAGAGATCTACACCATTACGCTTGATAGCGTGGTGATCTCATCTCTGGATTTCACGCATGTTTATTACCCGGGCAGCTCAGCCCCGAATATGCATGAAGTTGTTGGGCTTCGATTCCGGGGCATTCAGTGGAATTATGTGAAAGGTAATATTCTTTATGGCGATGCATGGATGAAACCCGCTCAGAAAGAGAAGAGTAACGCATAATTTACCTGGCTCATAAAGATCAATGTATGCTGCTGCTCAGAAACGGCGATCCTGGTATTCCCTGGATCGCCTGGTTAATCTTAAGCGCTACCCTTTTCCACTTTCGTTCACGGGCAAATCCCCCGTATCAATTAACGCTCCCGGAAACGTCTCCAGCCACTTCATCATCTTCAGTTTGTTGGTATACGTTGCACTGACGCCTTCCAGACAGCCCCACAGCTCACGGGAATTTTGCGGCGTAATCACAATACAATCCGGCATCACGCGGATCTTCACGGCTATTCCTGCTTTAAACCCTGCGCGGGTTAACCACGCGCCGGTTAACGGCAGATAGTTGCGCTCCATTCGAGTATAAAGTTCCACACAGGCGTAATCCGCCTCTCCTCTTTCATGAAGATACGCAGAGTGAACCGGCTCGTCATGCAACGCCCGGATGCGTTTTTTGCGTAGCTTCTCGCGATTTTCTTGCTGAATCTCTAGATCTGCATTTTCTGTTTGGGCAATAGCCCGCTCTGGCATAGAATTCTTCGCAGCCATAATCAACTCCCTTTTAGTTGTTTGTGGTTAGCGGTATGAAGGTGGTCGCACACCTTTGTACCGCGATTCCTTTTCTTACCTTTTTACCTATTCTTTCAAGATCTCAGTGCTGGCTTAACTGCCGCTATTATACTGCCATGGATAAATGTACAGGGGTCGAATATTAGGGAAATGCGAGGCGGCTCGAGTAAATAAAGAAAAATAAAATGGTGAATATAAAGAAAGGAAATATTGCCCTTCAGATCCAATGCTCATTAAACGCCTGATGGCGCTTCGCTTATCAGGCCTACGATAAACCGGTTTTGTAGGCCGGGTAAGGCATCGCCGCCACCCGGCATGAGGGCAGCGGCGCTGCCTTTGTAGGTTCTTCAGATCAAGCCTCAAACATCCGGAAACATCACGCTATTCCCCGGCGCTTCCCTGTGCAGATGGATAAAGTTCAGGTGCCGTTCATACTGGTCCAGAATGTCCGTGATCACCTGCTCCTTGCTGTAATCCATCAAATCATTCCCCTGGCTGCCTTCCAGCAGGAAGGTCTCCAGCCGGTAGTAGGTCGACTTCCCGCTGCGCGCCCGGTAGGTGAACCCGGGCACCGAATACTGCTGCGGCCAGATCTGATAGACAAAGTTCTGCTCGTCGCCCATGTGCACCAGCAGATCCAGGTGCCCCAGGGTTTCGCCCTCCTCCGGCGGCAGGTTTTTCAGCTCCACGTAGGCGCCACGCAGCTTCAGCTCCTGGGCCACCTCTTCCATGGCCGGGAAGCAGACCGTCTCCATCATCTGTTTGGTGTAGCGCGTGCCGGGGTAGTTCATCAGGCGCGAGAGACGTTTTTTCCAGCTCAGCCTGTCCTGCGCGCCCAGCGGACGCGGGGCGGTGTCGCGGCTGGCGCTGACGCGGCGGTAGTCTTCCACCTTAAGCGATTTATACAGCCCGGCCATCACGAAGAAGATCACGAAGCTGAACGGCAGGCCCATGATCACCGTGGTGTTCTGCAACGCCGAGATACCGTTGGTCATCAGCATGCCGAGCGTCAGCAGGCCGATGGCGACGGACCAGAAGATGCGCAGCCAGTTCGGCGCGTCGCTGTTAATGTCCTTGAGCTTCGAGGTGAAGTTCCCCAGCACCAGCGCGCCGGAGTCCGCCGAGGTGACGTAGAACAGCAGGCCGGTAATGGTCGCTACGGACGCGCTAAAGGTAAACGCCGGATACTGCGCCAGCAGGCTGTAGAAGCCGCGCTCCGGGTGCGCCATCGCTTCCTGGGCAAAAGTCGCATTGCCGTGGATGATCTCGTGCAGCGCGCTGTTGCCGAAAATCGACAGCCACAGCAGGGTAAAGGTGAATGGGATGATCAGCGTGCCCATCACGAACTGACGGATGGTGCGCCCACGCGAAATACGCGCCAGGAACAGGCCGACAAACGGCGACCACGCCACCCACCACGCCCAGAAGAAGAGCGTCCAGTTGTTCATCCACTCTGTCGGACGGTCAAAGGCGAAGCTGTTCAGCGTCATGCCCATAAAGCGGTTCACGTAATCACCCACGTTGAGCACTAAGGCATTGAGCAGGAACGAGGTGTCGCCCATAAACAGCACGAACAGGATCAGCCCCAGCGCCAGCGCGACGTTCAGCTCGGAGAGCACGCGAATCCCTTTATCCACGCCGGAGGTCACCGAGATGGTGGCGATAATCACCGACAGCGCAATCAGCGCCGCCTTCGCCGCCATCGAATCCGGGATGTCAAACAGCACGCTCAGCCCGTAGTTAAGCTGCACTACGCCAATTCCGAGCGTTGTCGCGATACCAAAGATGGTGCCGATCACCGCCGCGATGTCTACCGTGTGCCCAATAGGGCCGTTGATCTTTTTGCCGAAAATCGGGTACAGCGCGGAGCGGATGGTAAGGGGCAAATTATAACGATAGCTAAAGTATCCGAGCGCCATGCCCATCAGGGCGTACATCGACCAGCCCGTCAGGCCGTAGTGGAACAGCGTCCAGACCATCGCCTGGCGCGCGGCCTCCATCGTCTGCCCTGCCCCTTCCGGCGGCTGCATATACTGCGTGACCGGTTCCGCCACGGAGAAGAACATCAGGTCGATGCCGATGCCCGCGGCAAACAGCATCGCGGCCCAGCTCAGCAGGCTGAATTCGGGCTTGGACTGCTCAGGCCCGAGCTTCACCGAACCGAAGCGCGAGCAGGCAATGCAGACCACGAAGACAATATAGAGCGTCGCCGCCAGCAGATAGTACCAGCCGAAGGTCTTCGACACCCAGTTCAGGGTGCGCCCAATCCACTCGGCAGAAAAATCACGAAAGAAAATGGTCGTCAGGGAAAACAACAAAATCAGCCCGGCGGACGTATAAAAAACGACCGGGTTGATTTTGTCTTTTTCTCTGTCCTGTGAAAGGTCTGTCATCCAGTATCCCCACTGTTTTTGTAACTATTGAAATCCAAATCCGCAACAATTAAGACACATTTTATATTGAACGTCCAATCAAAAACCGCTTTAATAGTTAACCAACGCTGATGAATGGAGTGGCAAAAATGCCCAAAGTGGGGATGCAGCCGATCCGGCGCAGGCAGCTAATCGATGCCACGCTGGAAGCAATTAATGAAGTGGGAATGCATGACGCAACCATCGCGCAAATCGCCCGTCGGGCGGGCGTGTCCACGGGGATCATCAGCCACTATTTCAAAGATAAAAACGGTCTGCTGGAAGCGACCATGCGTGACATCACCGGTCAGCTGCGCGACGCGGTATTAAGCCGTTTACGCGCCCTGCCGGACGGCAGCGCAGAGCAGCGATTGCAGGCGATTGTCGGCGGCAATTTTGATGAAACCCAGATCAGCGGCGCGGCGATGAAGGCCTGGCTGGCCTTCTGGGCCAGCAGCATGCATCAGCCGATGCTCTACCGTTTGCAGCAGGTCAGCAGCCGCCGATTGCTCTCAAACCTGGTGTACGAGTTCCGCCGCGAGCTGCCGCGTGAACAGGCTGAAGAGGCGGGCTACGGGCTTGCCGCACTGATTGACGGGCTATGGCTGCGCGCTGCGCTCAGCGGCAAACCGCTGGATAAAACCCTGGCCCAGTCGCTTACCAGCCACTTTATCAGCCAGCATTTACCGACCGATTAACCGAGGAGAATTTATGTCCCGAATGGCAGAACAGCAGCTTTATATCAATGGTGGTTATACATCGGCCACCAGCGGTCGTACCTTCGAGACCATCAACCCGGCGAACGGTGAAGTTCTGGCGACCGTGCAGGCGGCCGGGCGCGAAGACGTCGACCGCGCCGTGGAAAGCGCAAAACGCGGGCAAAAAATATGGGCGGCGATGACCGCCATGGAGCGCTCGCGCATTTTGCGCCGCGCCGTCGATATCCTGCGCGAGCGCAACGACGAGCTGGCAACGCTGGAAACCCTCGACACCGGTAAAGCGTATTCCGAAACCTCGACCGTCGACATCGTTACCGGCGCGGACGTGCTGGAGTACTACGCGGGGCTGATCCCGGCGCTGGAAGGCAGCCAGATCCCGCTGCGCGACACCTCGTTCGTCTACACCCGCCGCGAGCCGCTGGGCGTGGTGGCGGGCATCGGCGCGTGGAACTACCCGATCCAGATCGCCCTGTGGAAATCGGCCCCGGCGCTGGCGGCGGGCAACGCGATGATCTTCAAGCCGAGCGAAGTGACTCCGCTTACCGCCCTGAAACTGGCGGAGATCTACACCGAAGCAGGCGTGCCGGACGGCGTGTTTAACGTCCTGCCGGGCGTGGGCGCAGAGACCGGCCAGTTCCTGACCGAACATCCGGGCATCGCCAAAGTCTCCTTCACCGGTGGCGTGGCCAGCGGCAAAAAGGTGATGGCGAACTCGGCGGCCTCGTCCCTGAAAGAGGTGACGATGGAGCTGGGCGGTAAATCTCCGCTGATAGTGTTTGACGACGCGGATCTGGATCTCGCGGCAGATATCGCCATGATGGCGAACTTCTTCAGCTCCGGTCAGGTGTGCACCAACGGCACCCGCGTGTTCGTGCCCGCGAAGGTCAAAGCCGCGTTTGAGCAAAAAATCGTTGAGCGCGTGGGCCGCATCCGCGCGGGCGACCTGTTCGATGAAAACACCAACTTTGGCCCGATGGTCAGCTTCCCGCACCGCGACAGCGTGCTGCGCTACATCGCCAAAGGCAAAGAGGAAGGCGCGCGCGTGCTGTGCGGCGGCGACGTGTTGAAGGGTGACGGCTTTGATAACGGCGCGTGGGTGGCCCCGACCGTGTTCACCGACTGCACCGACGAAATGACCATCGTGCGCGAAGAGATCTTCGGCCCGGTGATGTCCATTCTTACCTATGACACTGACGAAGAGGCCATTCGCCGCGCCAATGATACCGACTACGGTCTGGCGGCGGGCATCGTCACCGCCGATCTGAACCGCGCCCACGGCGCTATTCATCAGCTCGAAGCGGGCATCTGCTGGATCAACACCTGGGGTGAATCCGCCGCAGAGATGCCGGTCGGTGGCTACAAACACTCCGGCATTGGCCGTGAGAACGGCGTCATGACGCTTCAGAGTTACACCCAGGTGAAGTCCATCCAGGTTGAGATGGGTAAATTCCAGTCCATATTTTAACCGGGAGGTTTATTTGCAATTTGACTACATCATTATCGGGGCCGGCTCTGCCGGCAACGTACTGGCAACACGACTGACTGAAGATCCGAACACCACCGTCCTGCTGCTTGAGGCGGGCGGGCCGGACTACCGCTTTGACTTCCGCACCCAGATGCCTGCCGCGCTGGCCTTCCCGTTGCAGGGCAAGCGCTACAACTGGGCGTATGAAACCGAGCCTGAGCCTTTCATGAACAATCGCCGCATGGAATGCGGACGGGGTAAAGGGCTGGGCGGCTCGTCGCTGATCAACGGCATGTGCTACGTGCGCGGTAACGCGATGGATCTGGACAACTGGGCGAAACAATCGGGTCTGGAGCACTGGAGCTACCTCAACTGCCTGCCCTATTACCGCAAGGCAGAGACCCGCGACGTGGGGCCGAACGACTACCACGGCGGCGACGGTCCGGTGAGCGTCACCACCTCTAAGCCGGGCGTGAACCCGCTGTTTGAAGCGATGGTAGAGGCGGGCGTGCAGGCGGGCTACCCGCGCACCGACGACCTTAACGGCTATCAGCAGGAAGGCTTTGGCCCGATGGACCGTACGGTCACGCCGCAGGGCCGACGCGCCAGCACCGCGCGCGGCTATCTGGACCAGGCCAAACCGCGCCCGAATCTGACCATCCGTACCCACGCCATGACCGATCACATTATCTTTGACGGCAAGCGCGCGGTGGGCGTCGAGTGGCTGGAAGGCGAAAGCACCATTCCGTCAAAAGCGACAGCGAAGAAAGAGGTGCTGCTGTGCGCGGGCGCCATCGCGTCTCCGCAGATCCTCCAGCGCTCCGGCGTGGGCAACGCTGAACTGCTGAAGCAGTTTGATATCCCGCTGGTGCATGATTTACCCGGGGTGGGTGAAAACTTGCAGGATCACCTGGAGATGTACCTTCAGTATGAATGTAAGGAGCCGGTCTCCCTCTACCCTGCCCTGCAATGGTGGAACCAGCCGAAGATTGGCGCGGAGTGGCTGTTTGGCGGCACAGGCGTGGGCGCGAGCAACCACTTCGAAGCGGGCGGATTTATCCGCAGCCGCGAGGAGTTCGAGTGGCCGAACATTCAGTATCACTTCCTGCCGGTGGCGATTAACTACAACGGCTCGAACGCGGTGAAAGAACATGGCTTCCAGTGCCACGTTGGCTCCATGCGCTCGCCGAGCCGCGGCCACGTGCGCATCAAGTCGCGCGATCCGCACCAGCATCCGGCGATCCTGTTCAACTACATGTCCCACGAGCAGGACTGGCAGGAGTTCCGCGACGCGATCCGCATCACCCGCGAGATCATGCACCAGCCTGCGCTGGACAAGTATCGCGGTCGTGAAATCAGCCCGGGCGTCGAATGCCAGACCGACGAACAGCTGGACGAGTTCGTGCGCAACCACGCCGAAACCGCCTTCCACCCGTGCGGCACCTGCAAAATGGGCTACGACGAAATGGCGGTGGTTGACGGCGAAGGCCGGGTTCACGGGCTGGAAGGGTTACGCGTAGTGGATGCGTCGATTATGCCGCAGATTATCACCGGCAACCTGAACGCCACCACCATCATGATTGGCGAAAAGATTGCCGACGCCATTCGCGGGCGCGAGCCGCTGGCGAAGAGCACGGCGGCGTATTATGTGGCGGATGGGGCGCCGGTTCGCCGCTGAGTGCGAACTTCTCCCCTCACCCCGGCCCTCTCCCAAAGGGAGAGGGTTAGGGTGAGGGGAAATTATTTCCGAAATGCTTCAAGCCGCTTAACCTGCCGTCCTTCCCCGTCAAAATTCTCCACCGCCAGCCAGGCGCGCAGCTCTGCATCGCGCTGCGGCCATTCGCCGTCAATAATCGAAAGCATATCGCTGTCGCGGTTGCGTCCTTTACGCACCAGCTTCTGGCGCAGGCGCCCTTCCCAGACAAACCCCAGCCGCTCCGCCGCGTTGCGTGAGGCGATGTTCATCGAATCGCACTTCCACTCCAGCCGGCGATATTGATGCTCAAAGGCATTTTTCAGCAGCAGCCACACCGCTTCGGTACCCACGCGGGTGCCCTTCATTCTGCGCGACCAGGTGACGTGGCCGATCTCAACCGAGCCCTGAAAGCGTTCTATCGCCATATAGCTGACCAGCCCTACCGCCTTTTCGGTGCGCAGATCGATAACGGCAAAGGGCACCAGGTCGTCATCCAGCACCTTTCCCAGCACCCAGTGCGCAGTGGCCTCAACGCTCACAGGCTGGGTGCTGGCAAGCCACGTCCAGTCGCTGTCGTCACCCAGCGCATAGGCTTCAAACAAATCAGCCGAATGGCGGTCAGCATCCAGCGGCTCCAGGCGGCAATACCGCCCGGTGAGCAGGGTACGGGTTAACGCGCGGGCGCATTTCCAGTCCGGGACAATATCATTTACGGTTTGACCATGTTGATTGATTTCGGGCACGGCGGTGACTCCCTGAAAGGTAAGGAGTTTGTTATAGCAGGTTAAAAAGCGAACGAAAAGAGAGGTGACTCATAACCAGACCGAATGCGTTATTCCCGGAGGGCATAAGCAAAGCAGAATTTCGACTTTGAGGAAATCCTCAGCCAGCCTACCGTAACGGTGCATAAAACAATCACAATATATTTTCTTCAGGGATCGCTATGAATAAAAAACTGCTGCCGTTACTGGTGCTGGCTGCGCTCTCAAGCGCTGCTCACGCCGCTACCCCGCCCAACACGCTGGTTGTCGCCCAGGGTCTGGATGATATCGTGAGCCTTGACCCGGCCGAAGCCAACGAACTTTCCAGCATCCAGACCGTACCGAGTTTGTATCAGCGTCTGGTACAGCCGGACCGCGATAACCCGGAGAAAATCACCCCGGTTCTGGCCGAAAGCTGGGAAGCGGACGCGGCAGCAAAAACCCTGACCATCAAACTTAAGCCCGATGCAAAATTTGCCTCCGGCAACCCGCTGCGCCCGGAAGATGTGATCTTCTCATATACCCGCGCCGTGACGCTGAACAAATCCCCGGCGTTTATCCTCAACGTACTGGGCTGGGACGCCAGCAACATCGCCAGCCAGCTGAAGAAAGTGGACGACCATACCCTCACGCTTCGCTGGACGGCGGACGTCAGCCCGTCGGTAGCGCTGAATATACTCTCCACGCCGATTGCCTCCATCGTCGATGAAAAACAGGTTGCGGCGAACGTGAAGGATAACGACTTCGGCAACGCGTGGTTAAAAATGCACTCTGCGGGCAGCGGCGCGTTCAAAATGCGCGTTTACCAGCCGCATCAGGCCATCGTGCTGGAAGCCAACGAATCCGCGCCCGGCGGCGCGCCGAAGCTTAAAAGCATCATCATTAAAAACGTCCCCGATCCCGCTTCCCGCCGCCTGCTGATCCAGCAGGGTGATGCGGACGTGGCGCGCGATCTGGGTGCAGACCAGATAAGCGCCCTCAGCGACAAGCCGGGCGTGAAGGTACTGAGCATTCCTTCTGCCGAGCAAAACTATCTGGTGTTTAACACCGGCAACAGCGCTAACCCGCTGCTGAATAATCCTGCGTTCTGGGAAGCCTCGCGCTGGCTGGTGGATTATGAAGGCATCACCAAAGACCTGCTGAAAGGCCAGTATTTTGTTCATCAGAGCTTCCTGCCGGTCGGCCTGCCGGGCGCGCTGGAGGACAATCCGTTCACGTTTGACCCGGCAAAAGCAAAAGCGATCCTCGCCAGGGCGGGCATCAAAGACGCGCATTTCACGCTGGACGTAGAGAATAAACCGCCGTTCATCACCATCGCGCAATCCATGCAGGCGAGCTTCGCTCAGGGCGGCGTGAAGGTGGATCTGCTGCCCGCGGCGGGTAGCCAGGTGTACGCCCGCGTGCGTGCGAAACAGCATCAGGCGGCCATACGTCTGTGGATCCCGGACTACTTCGATGCGCACTCCAACGCCAGCGCCTTCGCATGGAATGACGGGAAATCCAGCACCGTGGCCGGGCTTAACGGCTGGAAAATTCCGGAGCTGAACAACGCTACGCTGGCGGCGGTTGCCGAGCCGGATCCGGCAAAACGTCTGGATCTGTATAAGAAGATGCAGGAACAGTTACAGCATAACTCGCCGTATGTGTTCGTTGACCAGGGCAAAACCCAGATCGTGGTGCGCGATAACGTGAAGGGGTATCAGCAGGGGCTGAACGCGGATATGGTCTGGTACGATCGCGTTACGAAGTAGCCCTTGTTGCCGGGTGGCGCTGCGCTTACCCGGCCTACGTTCCTGGTTTTTGCAGGCCGGGTAAGGCGAAGCCGCCACCCGGCATAAAGAGATTTCCCATGCCACATCTTTCCACCCGCATGCTTCAGGGTCTGCTGACTCTCCTGCTCACGCTGTTCGGGCTACTGCTGGTCACGTTTGCGCTCTCTGCCTTTTCCCCGGTCGATCGCGTATTGCAGATCGTCGGCGATCACGCCAGCCAGTCCACTTACGATCAGGTTCGCCACCAGCTTGGGCTGGATCGGCCTCTTCCCGTACAGTTCTGGCACTACCTGCAAAACCTCGCTCACGGGGATTTAGGCACCGCCAGCGCTACCGGTCAGCCGGTATTGCAGGACCTGCTGCACGCCTTTCCCGCCACGCTGGAACTGGCAACGCTGGCGCTAATTATCGGCACGGTACTCGGCGTGATTGCGGGTGTACTGTGCGCCCGCTACGTCGGTTCGCCACTGGACTTAGCGATCAGAACGCTCACCCTGCTTGGCAATTCGGTGCCGATATTCTGGCTCGGACTGCTGATGCTGGCTCTGTTCTACGCGAAACTACAGTGGAGCGCTGGCCCCGGCAGGCTGGACGACATCTGGCAATTCACCGTTGAGCCACGAACCGGATTTGCGCTGGTTGATACCTGGCTTTCCGGCGACCGCGAGGCGTTCCGCAACGCCATCAGCCACCTGGTGCTGCCGGTGCTGCTGCTGGCCTACTACTCGCTGGCAAGTATCACCCGCCTGACGCGCTCCGCCTGTCTGAGCGAGATGAACAAAGAGTACATATTGCTCGCCCGCGCCAAGGGCGCCGGAGAGATGACCATCCTGCTGCGTCACGTGCTGCCGAACATTCGCAGCACCCTATTGACGGTGATTGCGCTGGCCTACACCAGCATGCTGGAGGGCGCGGTATTAACCGAAACCGTCTTCTCATGGCCGGGCATCGGGCGCTACCTCACCACGGCCCTGTTCGCCGGTGACACCACCGCCGTGATGGGCGGCACGCTGCTGATTGGCGTCTGCTTTGTTCTGATCAATAACCTTACCGACCTGCTTGTGCGGGCGACCGATCCCAGGGTGCGCTAATGCCGTTTTATCTCTTCTTACGCCGCCTGCGCCGCTCCCCTGCCGCGTTTTGCGGGCTGATCGCCATCGCGCTGCTGGTGCTTATTGCCCTGTTAGCACCGTGGCTTGCGCCGCATGACCCCAACTGGCAGGACGCCGCCGCGCGTCTGCAACCGCCCAACGCGCAGCACTGGCTGGGTACCGACAGCTATGGGCGGGATCTGCTCTCCCGATTAATCTACGGCACCCGTCCGGCACTGGGGCTGGTGGCCTTAGTCACCGTTATTACCCTCCCCGCCGGTCTGCTGGTGGGGATTTTGTCAGGCTACTACGGCGGCTGGATGGAGCGCATCCTGATGCGCTTTACCGACGTGGTGATGTCGATGCCGCGCCTGATCCTCGCCTTCGCGTTTGTCGCGATGCTCGGCCCCGGTCTGGTGAACGGCGCGCTGGCGCTGGCCTTAACGACCTGGCCTGCCTATGCGCGCCAGGCGCGCAGTGAAATCCAGCGTCTGCGCCACAGCGATTATCTGGCCGCCGCGGAGATGATGGGCATTCGCGGCCCGCGCCTGCTGGTCGGCCATATTCTGCCCCTGTGCCTGCCCTCCGCGATTGTACGGCTGGCGCTGGATCTGGCCGGGATCATTCTGGCCGCCGCCGGGCTGGGCTTCCTTGGCCTGGGCGCACGTCCACCGATGGCGGAATGGGGCGCGATGATAGCCGACGGCATGCAGGTCATTTTTGACCAGTGGTGGATTGCCGCCATTCCAGGCGGGGCGATTCTGTTTGCCAGCCTGGCCTTTAACCTGCTGGGCGATGGCCTGCGCGACGTACTGGAGCCACAGCATGACTGAACACCGCGTCATCGTCGATGCGCTAAATATCGACTACCCCGCCGCGCGCGTGGTCAACAACCTGAGCTTTACGTTAGGCAACGAGCGGCTGGCGCTGGTGGGAGAATCCGGCTCCGGCAAGTCCATGTCTGCCCGCGCCCTGATGGGGCTGGTGCGCAAGCCCGGCATCGTGAGCGCTAAGCGGCTTAACGTGCTTGGCAACGACCTGCTGACCCTGAACAGCCGCCGCTGGCAGGCGCTGCGCGGCAACGGCATTGCGATGGTTCTACAGGACCCGCGCTACGCGCTAAACCCGGTGAAAACCGTCGCCGCCCAGCTTGATGAAGCGCTGACCCTCCATCAGCGCCTGCCCCGCGCCGAACGCCTGGCGCGCATTCACGATATCATCCGCGCCGTGGGGCTGAACGAGCACGTGCTCCAGCGCTATCCCGGCGAACTCTCCGGCGGCATGGGCCAGCGCGTGATGATCGCCATTGCGCTCGTCAACAACCCACAGGTGCTGATCGCCGACGAACCGACTTCCGCGCTGGACGCACGCCTGCGCAACCAGATCCTGGAGCTGCTGGTACAGCAGTGCGAGGCGCGGCAGATGGCGATGCTGCTAATCAGCCACGACTTGCCGCTCGTCGCGGAACACTGTGACCGCGTGCTGGTGATGTATCAGGGTGAGAAAGTTGATGAAATGGCGGCGAGCCAGTTGCCGCAGGCAACCCATCCCTACACGCGCACGCTCTGGACCTGCCGCCCGAACGCCGGGACCTTTGGCCAGATGCTGCCGACGCTCGACCGTTCGCAACCGTGGAAGGAGGCCGACAATGGCACTCGTTGAGGTTAACCAGCTCCGGGTGAGTTTTGGTGAAAAAACGGCGGTTTCCGCCGCCAGTTTTGCGATCGAAAAAGGCGAAACCTTCAGCCTGATCGGTGAATCCGGCTGCGGCAAATCGACTCTTCTGCGCGTGCTGGCGGGGCTGCTGCGCGAGTGGCATGGCCACATTTCCGTCCTCGGGGAAAATTTACGGCCAGGACGACGTTTTGAAGGCGCGCTTCGCCGTAACGTGCAGATGGTGTTCCAGGATCCGTGGGCGTCTTTGCACCCGAACCACACCATTGACCGCACCCTGTCGGAGCCGTTAAACATCCACGGCGAACCCCAGGTTGCCGAAAAGGTGGCGGATGCGCTGCAACAGGTGGGTCTGGCTGCCGACGCCAGCAGGCGTTACCCGCATCAGCTTTCCGGCGGACAGCGTCAGCGCGTGGCCATTGCCCGCGCGCTGCTGCTGCGCCCGCAGCTTCTGCTGCTGGATGAACCGACCTCGGCGCTGGATATGTCGGTACAGGCGGAGATCCTGAACCTGCTCAACCGCCTGAAGGCGCAGCACGGCATGACCTACCTGCTGGTGAGCCACGATGCGGACGTGATTGCGCATATGTCCGACCGGGCGGCATTTATGGCGCACGGGAAGATCCAGCGGGTATTTGACCGTGAAGCAATGTTGCGGGGGGAGCACAGGATGGGGTAAACCGTGCGGCGGCGAGTGCCGCACGCATTTCGTAGGCCGGGTAAGGCGTAGCCGCCACCCGGCAAAACGTTACTTCAGCAGCTTCACCGTGGCATCGATGTCGATCTCATCTTCAGTGAAGATCAGCGTCGTGTTCTGGAAGGTAGTGATCGCCAGCTTCTTCACCGTGCGCATTTCGCCCGGCTTTTTCTCGGTTTTGGGTTTGATGCTGTTCATCAGCAGCCCCACCGACAGCACCGCATTCTCTTTGTCGATTTTGGTCTCAACGGGCTCTTCCTCGCTGAACACCACGAAGGATTTAATTGAGGTGAGCTTCACGCGCTCGCCCGCAATATAAAGATGCTTACTCTCCGGGATCACCTTCACCGCATACGCGGAAAGGCCTTTGCTGTTGGTGGTTGGCTCGAAGGTCACCGCCGCATCTTTCTTAATCAGATCAGGGTTGGCGACCTTAATCACATGAAAATAGCGGTTGTCGCCGTTTTCATCTTTGATAAATCCAAAGCCTTTATCTTTAAACCACGTTGTGATTGTACCGTTCATCGCTGTTACCGCCTGTCAGATCTCAAGACTAAAGTTTTGCAGCGCGCAGTGTAATGCACAATGGCTGACGAGACAAAAAAAAGCCCCTGCACGGGAGCAGGGGAAAGTTCATGTCAGAGCTTTTTAGTATTGTGTATTTAGTTGAACACCATCCCACCATCAATCAGCAGCGACTGACCGGTCATGTAGTCGGAATCCGGCCCGGCGAGGTAAGAGACGCAGGCGGCCACGTCTTCCGGCTCGGACAAACGGCCAAGCGTGATGCGTTTGGCAAAGGTTTCCGTCCCGTAGCCAAGCGGTTTACCCGCCGCCTCGGAGACCTGACGGTCGATTTCCGCCCACATCGGCGTTTTGACGATCCCCGGGCAGTAGGCGTTAACGGTGATCCCCAGCGGCGCGAGATCCCGCGCGGCGGTCTGGGTTAAGCCGCGCACCGCGAATTTACTGGAACTGTAGACGGCCAGCTCCGGGTTACCGGTGTGGCCCGCCTGGGAGCAGGCGTTGATGATCTTGCCGCCGTGCCCCTCTTTACGAAACGCGTCAATTGCGGCCTGAATGCCCCAGATCACCCCTTTCACGTTGATGTTGTAAACCTTGTCGACAATCTCCGGCGTGATGGATTCGATGGGCGTGGACGGCGCCACCCCGGCGTTATTGACGATGACGTTAAAACCGCCCAGCGCGGTGCGGGCTTTTTCCACCGCCGCGAACACCTGCTCGCGGTCAGAGACGTCCACCTTCACGGCGACGGCCTTCCCGCCGTTACGGGTGATCTCATCCGCGACCGCTTTCGCCGTCTCTTCGTTGTAATCCGCAATAGCAACGGCAAAGCCGTCCTTCACCAGGCGAAGCGCGATCGCTTTGCCAATCCCCTGGCCGGAGCCGGTTACGAGAGCCACTTTTTGCATTTCTCTGTCCTTATATTGATTCACAAAATCTGGCTGAGATGGAGCTGGCCCATCAGCAGCGGGTTATCGCTGTAGTCGACGGGAATGGCCACCACGGCCGGGCCATCGACATCCATTGCCGCACGCAGCGTCGGTTCGAGCGCATCGGCGCTCTCGACGGCAAAGCCTTTCGCACCGAACGCGTCGGCATAGGCTTTGAAATCGACCGGGCCGAACTCGACGCCGGAAAGCCTCTGGTATTTTTTCTCTTCCTGGATGGCCACCATGTTGTAGGCGTTATCCACCCAGATGATGTGCAGCACATTGGCGTTGAGGCGTACGGCGGTTTCCAGCTCCATGCTCGACTGCAAAAAGCCGCCGTCCCCGGAGACCGAGACCACCTTGCGCCCCGGGTTGACCAGCCACGCGCCAATAGCCCACGGCAGCGCCACGCCCATGGTCTGCTGACCGTTGGAGATCATCACCTGACGCGCCCGGAAGCTGTAGAGGTAGCGGGCGATCCAGATATGGAAGCTGCCCATGTCGACGGTGAGCGTCACGTCGTTGTTCACAATGTCCTGCATGGCGCGCACGATGCGCAGCGGATGCAGGGCAAACTGGTTAAGCGATGCGCCGCGACGGTCGAGGAGGTCCCGCTGATGCTGGCGATCGACAAGAATTTCCGAGGCGCGCTGGCTGAGTTCAAGTTTGTGCTCGATTCGACTGGCAAGCAGATTCAGCGTGGCGGCAATATCCCCGACCAGTTCCAGATCGGGAACATACTTGCGCTCCTCATAAGCGGGCAGCACGTCAATGTGCACCAGCGTCGCGTCGCCGCTGTTCCACATGGACGGCTCGTATTCCACCGGGCTGTAGCCGATGCAGATAATCAGGTCCGCCAGATGCAGCAGCCGGTCGCCCGCCTGGTTGTTAAAGAGGCCGACGCGTCCGGCGAAGCGGGTGAAGTGTTCCTGATTCACCGCCCCGGCGGCCTGATAGGTGCTGGTGACCGGAATACGGCTTCTCTCCAGCAGCTTATGCAGCGCGGCGCTGTTGGCGGGCTGGCTGGCCATCAGGCCGAGTAAGATGACCGGGTTTTTGGCCTTCGCGATAAGCTTCGCCACGTCGTTGATGGCTGACTCCGGCGCCGGGCCCATCAGCGCCGCGGTGCTGGCGGGTAAAATCGCCCCCGTGGTGGGCTGGTCGACAATATCCTGCGGCAGGCTGACAAACGCCCCGCCCGGCCTGCCCTGCTCGGCAGCGCGAAACGCGTTCGACACCACCTCGGCAATCGCGTCCGGTGAATTAACTTCGACGGCGTATTTGGTGACCGGGCTGAACATGGCGACGGTATCCATGCTCTGGTGCACCAGTTTCGCTTTATCTGCCCGCTTCACCGCCCCGCCCAGCGCCACCACCGGGTCACCTTCGCTGTTGGCGGTGGCGATGCCGGTGATCAGGTTGGAGCAGCCCGGCCCGGAGGTGACCAGCGCGACCCCGGCCTTACCGGTTAGCCGCCCTACCGCTGCCGCCATAAACGCCGCGTTCGCCTCGTGACGCACCGGGATAATCTCGATGGAGGAGTCCAGCAGGGAGTCAAAGACCTTGTCGATTTTTGCGCCCGGTATGCCGAACACCTGCTTCACACCCTGCGCTTCCAGCTGGCCGACAACCATATCGGCGCCGTGCGCCCACTGACGTGACTGTTTCTCACTGTTCACGGTAGTTCTCCTGTTAGTTTTCGACGGCGCGGATAGCCGCATCAAGGTTGCTGGGGTGCAGGTTGGCCTGTAAAAACGCGCTGTCGGCGGGCAGGTCAATCATCAGCTTGTGGATTTCGCCGAAGGTGAGCACGCCGTTCTCCAGCTGATAGTCGAGCAGGTGGCCCCCGCCCTGACGGTCGTCGGTGATAAAGTGTTCGTGATAGCCCGCCACGTTAATGCCCTGCATATGCTGCGGGGTGCGGAACCCGACCAGCACGCCCTCGCGCTGGTTAAAGCGGAACACCGGCTGGTCATCCAGCACGTCGGTCATCGCCCGGTACGGCGGCGTCTGGCGCGGTACGGTGCGGGTGTGCGCGTGGCGGAAATTGCCGTCGATGCGCAGCGCGCAGAACAGGTTATCGGAGGGGATTTGCTGGTCGATCACGTCGTGGATCTGCTGACGGCTGACCGGCCCGTCGAAGGCTTTGCGGTACTGCGGCTGGAACCAGGTCATCACCGCGAACGGCGTTTTTTGCTCCGGCTTCGCGGCGCGGGCGCTGCCGTCGGCGCGCAGCTGGTACACCTGGCTGCTGAAGGCAATCATTTCACCGTCCAGCTCGTTAAAGGTACCGAGACCAAAATCACCGTGTGCCAGCAGGTCGGCGATGGTCGTCTCCCCTTCGTAGACGCCGCTTAGCAGGGCGCTCATTAGCGATGTCTGATAGATCACGCTGTCAGGATGCTGAGCCGAGAACCCACGCAGGGTCTCGCATAAACTCGCCTCACAGTCGCATGCAGATGAATGCATCATCATGCCCGTCCTCTTCAACTTTATTTATAAAGGTTAAATAAATGTTGACCCGATTCAGCAGAGAGTTCCAATATAGAATCCATGCTGGTTTGAGACGTTTTTGATATGGAACTTCGTTATCTGCGCTATTTTGTCGCGGTAGCACGCGAGCGACACTTCACCAGGGCGGCCAAAGCGCTGGGTATTTCACAGCCTCCTCTGAGTCAGCAGATCAAACGGCTCGAAGAGGAAGTGGGCACGCCGCTGTTCAGGCGCCTGACACGGGGCGTGGAGCTGACCGAAGCGGGAGAGGCCTTCTATGAGGACGCCTGTAAGATCCTGGCGCTGAGCGACGCCGCGCTGGAGAAAGCCCGGGGCATCGCGCGCGGGCTGAACGGCAGCCTGTCGATTGGCATCACCAGTTCAGATGCTTTTCATCCCAAAATCTTCGCCCTGATTCGCCAGTTTCAGGTGCAGAACATGGCTGTGCAGGTTCACCAGGTGGAAGCCAATATGTCGTCGCTGACGACGATGCTGGCGGAGGGTGAGCTGGATATCGCCTTTGTGCGCCTGCCGTGCGAAAGCAGTAAGGTGTTCGAATTAAAAATCCTCGATCGGGAGCCGATGGTGGTGGCGCTGCATCGCGATCATCCTCTGGCGGCATGTGGCGATCTGGCGCTGGATGAGCTGCGGGATACGCCGGTGGTGCTGTTCCCCCAGGAGGTAGCACCGGGGCTGTATGACCGCGTTTACGGCAGCTGCGAGCGGGCCGGGATCGATATGCAACACACGCTGCAATCTTCACAACTTTCCTCTTCCCTGAGCATGGTCTCCGCCGGCGGCGGGTTCGCGCTGGTGCCGAAATCCATGGCCGCTATTTCTCCGCCGAATGTCACCTACCATGCGCTGCGCTCACCGGAGCTTTATACCGATATCGCGCTCTGCTGGCGGCGTTTTGAGCGTTCGCGGACGGTGAAGCGGTTTCTGGCGATGATGAGCGAGGGGTAGCTACGGTGTGGCTGTGCCCGGCGGCGCTGCGCTTGCGCGGGCCTACGGTTCGTGTCGCGGGTTGGTTGGCTTGTTGGCGGTTTTGTAGGCCGGGTAAGGCGCAGCCGCCACCCGGCAATGCCCTTTGGAAGCCGCCTCGCAAACTTTTAAGCAACCTTATGTAATTCAGGGGCATCCCTTTTCATCCCTTCTCCGCGGTCGTAAAGTGCCTGCGTTGCGGCACATCCGTAACCGGGCGTAGGAACCCGTTAGCATGACATGACATTTTTTTTGGACAACGAGGATGCTAAATGGCGACTACCCCTGGATTTTCATACGTACACGCTGAAGAAAGCGCTGTTCATCACCTTCTTCACCTTCAACTTCCCGATTCTGCGGATCTCTTTGAACTGGCTGGCACCTGTGCGGCGTACGTGAGCGTACTGGTGGAAACGGACGATGCGGTGACATTTGCCACGCTCTGTAAGCAACTGCTGGCTGCGCTAAAACGAATGCGTGAGCGCTGTGACTCGGAACTTCCGCCGTATCTGGTGGAACAGCTAATTGCGGGGGAAAAGATCGCCTCCTGCGTACCGGACTGCTGGCAGGATACGGCGTTGCAGGTGGATTATGCTGTGGCGTTAACGCTGGCGGTAATGGGCGGGACGTTGCCTGTGAGCGTGGCGAAAGAACTCACCGGGCTGCTGCATGATATGGTCTGGCTGCTCGCCGAGTTTGTGAAGGAGCCTTATATAACGGCGCACTGAAATAAGTAGTTAGCCATCTTAACTTTTTATTTTTTAGGCTAGAATTTTTCAAAAAAGATTTCACATCCTTGTCACACACTTAAAGCTTTAAGAAAGCGAAGAATTATTACCACATAAGATATAGACGAAGTAGCATAATTACCTTCAAGTGTTTAGGGACAAGAAATACTGGTCGCTAAAACCAGTATTTCTTGATCCAATTAGCTTTCTAACTGAGCTAAATAATTTTGAATGTAACTCATCGTTGCTGTTGTTTTTTCTACATTTGTAAACAACCTCGCCAGATAAGCGCCATCATGAAATTGCGTGAGGTAAATTTCCGTAGTACTAGTGAGAGCGTTGAATTTCCGTTCAATCTCATCTTCATCATACATTGCAATAGTTCTAGACTTCCATGCATCATCTAATTTGAACATCATAGCAGACAAATATCTATTACCATGAGTTAGGATTCCATAGAGCTTTTTATCCCTTTGTCTATTTATACTGGCGAGCTTTTCATGAACTTTTCGCTCGATCATTTTATTGAAATTAACCACATTTATTACTTTCACTCCAGAAACAGAAGAATTAAAAGTTGAGCGATATAACGAACCATCAAGGTTTTCAAAGAATTTACCACGCTGTGATTTCAAGGTTACAACTGCACTTGGTGTACCATTTGCGCAAACTAAAGCATTTAGCGCTTCATCAATCGTTATAACCTTCTCACTACTAACTTGTATTTCATTAGTTCTCAACAACTGATAAACGTATCCTTCAACAATTAAATCCTTATTAAGCCTAACTTGTTCACTTTCTTGGGAAGCAAAATCCCTACCTAACACACGGTTTTGATGATTATTTGCTCGAGTGATATTTTTCACTAAATCATTATCATCAGTGACGATAAATCTTGCTTGCAACTTAATACTTCTAAGATACTCTTCTGATAAATCGTGCTGTTTGGAAATAAGACCTATAGAGCTAACTGTTTGAGCACCATTAATAATACTTATATCGTGAAACGTAAAAAGACCTCGTGCGTTATCAGATGTATTTCTTCGATGTGGGCTAGCCTCACGAACTAATACAGTTATACCGTTATTATAAAACCAAAAATTATTCGGTTCGTCTGATATAGTTTTCTTTATCGAGTCATTAACATCTGTTTGCCCAAGAATATTACGTATATTCTTCGAGAAGAGTTGTGTTCCATGTGTAGACCACCACTCAGAGATTTGTTCGCCAGTAACCACCCCAAAATATGCATTATGTGGCTCTGTTATTTTCCCATACTCCATAAGCTCAACATCTTCAAGATTAATTGCTGATAATGACTGCCCTTGGATTGCGCTGGAAATATCTTCTGCAGAAAAAAGATGAACCTGAAAAGGGTAATCTGATGAAGGCATTGAACTAACATTAACACATGCATCATCATTCAATTCTGACTGCCAAGATTGCATGTCAGATAATATTTGGTTTGCGGCTCCAGTCTTGCCGGTATGAGCCATAACAAAATAAAATTTATAATCTATAGAATCCAGAGCTATTGAAATATCCTGTGAAATAGCTGAAAGACGCTCATCAAATCTGTAATACTCTTCTCTTTGTAAGCATGAACAGGCATCTTTAAACCTTAAAAAATCAGTTAATGACCAAGTGTTATTTCCGCTTTGGTTATACTTAGCTTGAACACAAATAAGTTTTTTTTCAACATGTGAAACGTATATTGCGTCAATTCCACCATCATTTGAACTATCACATACTGCATGACTAGCCTCGACGTCATCAGTAGCTCCGTAGCACTGTATTGCAAATGCCGCAATTGCTCGACTAGTCATTTTTTCTACATATTGGCTACTTCCCGGCGCACATTCTCGAGTATCAAGATGAGGTTCAAATCGTTCGAAGAGCTTTTGTCCTATACGACGGGCTTGGACACCAGCAGTAGCTGAAGCTGGGACACTATTGGCTGCCTGAGGGATTTCTGTGACAATTGTCATTTACATTTTTCTCGATATAAAAACAATGTTAATATAGAAAAAATAAATAAAATGCCATGAAGCACATCAATAATTTCGTATTTTCGATTTAAAGTCCAGGTATGCAAACTTCATTCAAATAACCTTAAAGTAAACTGGTGATTAAAAAACCACCAACCTCATCTATAAGATCCAAGCTCCGTCGTTGTCTATACTCAACTCATAACAGACAACGGAGTGCGCCATGCCTTTACCCGACTTCAAATCCTCTGAACCTTATACCCTCGGCATTGAGCTCGAACTCCAGGTGGTTAACCCGCCGGGTTACGATCTGAGCCAGGACTCCTCTGCCCTCATCGCCGCCGTCAAAGACGACATCAAAGGGGGGGAAGTCAAACACGACATCACCGAAAGCATGCTCGAAATCGCCACCGGCGTGTGCCAGACCATCGACCAGGCAGCGGCGCAGTTTTCAGTGATGCAGCAGAGCATCCTGCGCGCGGCGGAAGATCAGCATATCCAGATCTGCGGCGGTGGGACGCATCCGTTCCAGAAATGGCAGCGGCAGGAAGTGTGCGACGACGAGCGCTATAACGTCACGCTGGAGCGCTTTGGCTATCTGATTTTGCAGGCGACGGTGTTCGGCCAGCACGTACACGTCGGCTGTCGGACCGGGGACGACGCCATTTACCTGCTGCACGGCCTGTCGCGCTTTGTGCCGCACTTTATCGCCCTGGCCGCCGCATCACCGTATATGCAGGGCACGGACACGAAGTTCGCCTCATCGCGTCTCAACATCTTCTCGGGCTTCCCGGATAACGGTCAGATGCCGTGGGTCAACAGCTGGCAGGAGTTCGAGGGGCTGTTCCGCCGCCTGAGCTCCACCAGCATGATCGACAGCATTAAGGATCTGCACTGGGACATCCGCCCCAGCCCGCACTTCGGCACCGTCGAGGTGCGGGTGATGGATACGCCGCTGACGCTCAGCCACGCCATTAACATCGCCGGGCTTATTCAGGCGACGTCGCACTGGCTGCTGACCGCGCGGCCGTATAAGCATCAGGAACGGGATTTTCTGCTCTATCGCTTTAACCGTTTTCAGGCCTGTCGCTACGGGCTGGAAGGCATTCTGACGGACGTACATACCGGCGAGCACAAAACCGTGGCGGAAGATATCGCCTGGCTGCTCGAGCAGGTTGCGCCGTCGGCCGAGAAGCTCGGCGCGACAAGCGCAATCAATGAGATTGCCCTGCTGTTAAAGCAGGGCAAGAGCGAGGCGCAGCGCATGCGGGACTTTATCGCCGATGGCGGCTCGCTGATTTCTCTGGTGCAGAAGCACTGTGAGCTGTGGGCGACGAGTCCGTAAGGCCGTGGCCCCACTCGCGCAGGCGCTGGAACAGCACGAACAGCGCCGGGATGAACACTATCCCCACCACGGTCGCCACCAGCATGCCGCTGAACACCGTAGTGCCGATGATGCGGCGGCTCTGGGCACCCGCCCCGGTCGCCAGCATCATCGGCAGGACGCCGATAATGAACGACACGGCGGTCATCATTACCGCGCGGAAGCGGCGCGATGCCCCCTCCCGTGCGGCATCGACAATCGCCATTCCATCCATGCGCCGGGCGCGGGCAAACTCCACGATAAGAATTGCGTTCTTGGCGGCGAGGGCTATCAGTAGCACCAGACCTATCTGCACATACACGTCGTTGGCGTAGCCCGCCAGCCACAGCCAGACCAGCGCCCCGCCGATGGCGAACAGCACCGAGAGCATCACGCTCGCCGGCAGCGTCCAGCTCTCGTACTGGGCGACGAGGAACAGCCACGCCATCACCACCGCCGCCAGCACGATCCATATCGCCTGATTGCCGGTCTGCTGCTCCTGATACGACATGCCGCTCCAGGCGTAGTCGTACCCGGCTGGCAGGTTTTCCGCCAGAATCTCGCCCATCGCCGCCATTGCGGTGCTGCTGCTCACCCCTTCCGCTGCCGAGCCGCTCACCGATACCGACGGGAACTGGTTGTACTGCTGTATAAATGGCGCGCCGACGGTCGGCGTGATGGTGATGAGGTTGCTCAGACGCACCCGCTCGCCGCTGTTGCTGCGCACGAACAGCTCGCTGATTTGCTCCGCGCGCTCGCGCCACTGCATCTCGTTCTGCATCACTACGTGGTAGACGCGGTTGTTGACGCTGAAATCCCCGGCGCGCGTGCCGCCAAAGGCGGTTTGCAGGCTGCTGAAGATGCGTGACACCGGCACGTCGAGGCGGGCCGCGCGCTCGCGGTCAACGGTGAGCGTCATCTGCGGCACGTTGCTGCTCCAGGTGGTGAACACGCGGCTCAGCTGCGGGTGCTGGTTGGCTTTCGCCAGCACCTCACGCGTCACGCGCTCCAGCTCCGCCGGACTTTGCCCCGCCTGCGCCTGAATGCGCAGGTCGAAGCCGGAGGCGTTGCCCAGCCCCGGCAGCGTCGGCGGCGCAAAGGTCATGATGGTGGCTTCCGGCAGGGCCAGCAGCTGGCGCTGAAGGATGCCCATCACCTCATCCAGCGGCGGACGCTCGCTCCAGTCTTTGAGCATGATGGAGATAAACCCGCCGTTCGATGCGCTGGTGCCGTTGAGGATGTTAAACCCGGAGACCTGAATCACGTCTTCTACCGCCGGGTTGTTAGCGATCAGCTCGCGCGCGGTGGTCATCACCGCTTCGGTGCGCTCCAGCGAGGCTGCCTCCGGCAGCTGGACGCTGGCGAAGAAGTAGCCCTGATCCTCCTGCGGCAGGAAGCCCTTTGGCATCGACATAAAGCTGAATACCACCACCGCCGCCGCGCCTGCGGTGGCCAGCAGCGCCAGCCACGGGCGCAGGTTTAAAACGTTCACGATGCGGGTGTAGAAACCGCGCGTGGCGTCCAGCCCGTGGTTAAAGGCGCGATAGAGTGCCGCAGGTTTCTCCGGTCGCGGGCGCAGCAACAGCGCGCACAGGGCGGGCGTAAGAGTCAACGCCACCAGGCTTGAGAGCGTGACGGCAGTCGAGAGCGTCACCGCGAACTGGCGGTACAGCTCGCCGACAATCCCCGGCAGGAGCGCCACCGGCACAAACACCGCCAGCAGCACCAGCGTGGTGGCAATCACTGGCCCGGCGATCTGGCGCAGCGCCAGCGCGGTCGCCGCCGTACGGCTCTGCCCTTCCGCCATCAGCGTTTCGACGCTCTCCACCACCACGATGGCGTCATCCACCACCATGGTCAGCGCCAGAATGATAGCGAACAGGCTCAGCGTATTGGCGGAGTAGCCGAGCGTATAGAGCACCGCGAAGGTGCCCACCAGCGACACCGGAATGGCAAGGGCAACAATCAGCGTCGCGCGCCAGCTTTGCAGGAACAGGGACACCACGACCACCACCGCCAGCATCGTCAGCGCCAGCGAGACGCCAATCTCTTTGATGGTGGCGGCCACAAACGAGGTGGTGTCGAATTTGACTTCATAGACCAGATCGTCCGGGAAGCGCGTGGATAACCGTTCCAGCTCCGCGCGCACCGCATCGGCCACGCGCAGGGCGTTAGCGGACGGCGTCGGGTAGATGCCGAGGTAGGCGGAGTCGTGCCCGTTCAGCTGCGCGCCAGAGCTGTAGCTGCGCGAGCCAAGCTCGATGGTGGCGACGTCCTTCAGGCGCACCAGCTGCCCCATCTCCCCGGCGCGGATAATGATGTTGGCAAAGTCGTCGGCCTGATTTAAGCGCCCCAGCCCGTTAATGGTCAGGGTCTGCTGCTGGCCGTTAAACACCGGCGGCGTGCCGACCTGGCCTGCCGCCCCCTGCACGTTCTGCTCGCGCAGCGCCTGCGCCACGTCATCGCTGGTCACGTTCAGGGCGTTCATGCGGTCCGGGCGCAGCCAGATGCGCATGCTGTAGTCCCGTGCGCCAAACATCTGTACCTGCCCGACGCCCGGCAGACGCGACAGCGCCTCGCGCACCTGGGTGCTGGCGTAGTTGCTGACGAACAGCGGCGTGTGGGTGTTGTTCGGTGAGTAAAGGCTTACCCCCATCATCAGGTTGGTGGCGCGCTTGCGCACCTGCACGCCGTTTTGCTGCGCCTCGGTCGGCAGCTGCGCCACGGCCTGCGCCACGCGGTTCTGCACGTCGATGGCGGCGAGATCCGGGTCGGTGCCTGCCGCAAAGGTAATGTTCAGGCTATAGCTACCCTCGTCCGAACTGGTGGACTCCATATAGAGCATATGATCCACCCCGTTCAGCTGGGTTTCCAGCGGCGTGGCGATGGCCTCCGCCACGTCAGCCGAGCTGGCGCCCGGCCATGACGCTGACACATTCACGACCGGCGGGGTGATCTGCGGGTACTGCTCCACCGGAATAATCCTCAGCGCGATGGCCCCCAGCAGGGTGATGACCAGCGCAATCACCATCGCAAAGCGCGGGCGTTTGATGAAAAACGTCAGCATGATGGCTCCTTAATTCAGTATCTGGACGGCAACGCCTGGCTGCACGCGCTGCGCACCGTCAGTAATCGCTCGCTCACCGGGCTTCAGGCCGGAGGCAATCTGGAACTGCTGGCCGATCTGTACGGCGACCTTCAGCGGACGCATTTCGGCTTTATCCTCGGCGTTAACCACCCATGCGAAGAACCCGTCGCCATTCTGCTGTACGGCAGCGGCGGGCAGAGTCAGCACTGGTTGCTCACTTGACGGACGCAGGTAGACGTTCACGTTGCCGCCGGGCAGCAGCTGATGGCGCGGGTTGGCGAACTCGGCGCGCAGCATCACGCTGGCGGTGCGCGGGTCGATGCGGTTGTCCACGGAGGTGAGTTCCCCGCTGATGCGCTGGCCGTTGCTGTCAATCAGCGCCTGCCAGGCCTGCTTCATGGCGCTGATATCCGCATGCTGTCCGGCTTTAGTGGCAAACGTGCCCTCTTCCAGCGCAAAGGCAATGCGGATGGGATCGAGCTGCACCACCTCCACCAGCACACCGCTGGCAGGATTTACCAGGCTGCCGACGTGAAAGTTGCTGTGCCCCACGCGCCCGTCAATCGGTGAGGTAATACGCGTGTAGTTGAGGGTGACGCTGCGGGTGTCGAGCCGGGCTTTCGCCTGCTCCAGCGCGGCGCTCGCTACGTCGCGCTGCATGCGGGCGTTGTCCACGTCGTGGCGGCTGATGGCGTTGCTGCTGCCCAGGCTTTCGAAGCGTGACAGCTGCTGCTGCGCCTGACGCAGCGTGGCTTCGGCGCTTCTCACTTCGGCCTGCGCCAGACGCAGGGCGGCGCGCGGCTCGGCGTCGTCCAGTTCGAACAACACGTCGCCTTTTTTCACGTACTGCCCGTCGCGGAAGTGGATTCTGTTGATGACGCCTTCCGTGCGGGCGCGCAGCTCAACGGTGTGGATAGCTTCAATGCGACCCGGGATCTGACGCTCGGCGGCGTGGGCGGTCTGCTCCACGGTAGCGACACGCACGGGAATGGCCGCGGCGAATGCGGGTGGCAGGGTGCAGGCGAGGAGCGCGAACAGGAGTGGGAATTTCATGGGAGTACCTCGGCGTTGTTTTCCCTCACCCCGGCCCTCTCCCACAGGGAGAGGGAGGTCAGAGTTCCCTCTCCCTGTGGGAGAGGGTTAGGGTGAGGGCAAAAGGTTATGCAGCCTTACGGAACCTGCGGGTCAGTCGCTTCTCGATTTCGACGACGAAGAACATCACGCCCGCCACCGCCAGCGTCACGAACCAGTAGCGCAGCGGCAGCGCTTCGGTGCCGAACAGCATCTGCATAAACGGCAGGTAGATAATCGCCGCCTGGAGCAGGAACAGTACGCCCGTTACCAGCCAGATCCCTTTGTTCGCCAGCAGGCCGCGGTTCAGGGAGAACCCGTCGGTGTTGCGGCAGTTAATCATGTATACCCACTGGGCGCAGACCAGCATCTGCAACAGCACGGTGCGGATGAACTCCGCGCTGTGGCCGCGCGGGGCCAGCCAGGCTTCCAGCGCAAAGGCGGCGATGGCAATCATGGTGCCGACGAAGGCCACGCGCCAGACGGCGTAGGCGTCCATCACGTGCTGCCCGGTCTGACGCGGCGGGCGGCGCATAATGTTGCGCTCGGCGGCCTCGAAGGCCAGGCCGAAGGAGAGCGTGGCGGAGGTCGCCATGTTCATCCACAGGATCAGCACTGGCGTCAGCGGAATGATGTTCCCCGCCAGCAGCGCAATCACAATCAATAGCCCCTGCGCCAGGTTGGTCGGCATGATGAACAGAATGGTCTTCTTCAGGTTGTCGTAAACGCGACGTCCCTCTTTCACCGCGCTGGCGATGGTGGCGAAGTTATCGTCCGTCAGGACCATGTCCGCCGCCTCTTTGGTCACTTCCGTGCCTTTGATGCCCATCGCGATACCCACGTCCGCCTGGCGCAGCGCCGGGGCATCGTTCACGCCGTCACCGGTCATGCCGACGATTTCGCCTTTGTCCTGCAACGCTTTCACCAGGCGCAGCTTATGCTCCGGGCTGGTACGGGCGAAGATGTCATACTTCACCGCCGCTTCCGCCAGCTCGGCGTCGTCCATCTTCTCCAGCTGGTAGCCGGTAACCGCCTGCTCGCTGTTGGTGATCCCCAGCATCTGGCCGATGCTCATCGCCGTCTGCGGGTGATCCCCGGTGATCATCTTCACGCGGATCCCCGCCTGCTGGCAGGCGTTAATCGCCTCAATCGCTTCCGGACGCGGCGGATCCATCATCCCGGCAATGCCGAGGAAGATCAGACCGTGGCTCAGGTCGTCGTGAGTTAATGCCTGCTCGCCGTTCGCTGGCTTGAACGCCGCGGCGACCATGCGCAGCCCCTGACGCGCATAGCGCTCCATCTCCGTTTCCCAGTACGCGCGGTCAAAGGCTTGCGCACCGTTGCGGGTCTGCTGCTGCTCACACAGGGCGAAAATCACGTCCGGCGCGCCGGTAATCAAAATCTGCTCCTCACTGCCAATCTGGTAGTGGGTGCTCATGTACTTGTACTGAGAGTCGAACGGGATCTTATTAACCAGCGTGGTCACGACCGGCTCGAGGTGGGCCTTGGCCGCCAGCACCTTCAGCGCGCCCTCGGTTGGCCCGCCGGTGATGCCCCACAGGCCACGCTCGTCCTGAATCAGCTGGCTGTCGTTACACAGGTCGATGGTGCGCAGGTACTGCTCCAGCACAGTGCCCGGCTGGATCTGCACCGGCTCGTCGCTGCCTTCGAGGTAGATGTTGCCCACCGGCTCGTAGCTGTTGCCGTCCACGCGATAGCAGGTGTCGGCGGTGATGATGGCTTTCACCGTCATCTCGTTCATGGTCAGGGTGCCGGTTTTATCCGAGCAGACCACGGTCATCGCGCCCAGGGTTTCAACCGTCGGCAGCTTGCGGATAATCGCCCGCTTGCGCGCCATCGCCTGCACACCCAGGGAGAGGATAATGGAGATAATCGCTGGCAGACCTTCCGGTACGGAGGCTACCGCCAGGCTAATCAGGGAGAGCAGCAGCTCGCCCATCGGGATCTCGCGGAACACCAGGCTGAAGACAAACAGCGCGGCCATCATCGCCAGAATGATGGCGAAGATCGCTTTGCCCAGCTTGTCCATCTGCACCAGCAGCGGGGTGCGGTGTTTTTCAATGCCCGCCATCATCTGGTTGATGTGGCCGAGTTCGGTCTCCTGGCCCGTGGCAATGACCACGCCAACGCCGCCGCCCGCGCTTACCGTCGTACCGGAAAAGACCAGGTTCGTGCGGTCGCCCAGCGGTAATTCGCCGTTCATCGGGTTCGTGTGTTTATCCACCACGGTGGATTCACCGGTCAGAATTGCCTCTTCCACGCGTAAATTATGCGCTTCGATTAAGCGCATATCCGCCGGTATACGATCTCCTGCGCGCAACACAATAATATCGCCCGGGACGATTTCCGTCGTCGGGATAGTTTCATGGTTGCCGTTACGAATAACGCGCGCCTCGCTGGAGAGCATATTGCGAATACTCTTCAGGGATTTTTCCGCGTTACTTTCCTGAATGTGGCCAATTAAGGCATTGATTACCGCCACGCCCAGAATAACCAGCGTATCAACCCAGTGTCCCATTACTGCCGTTAATACGGCGGCTGCCAGCAGGACGTAAATCAGGACATCGTTAAAATGCGCGAGAAAACGCAGCCAGCCCGGCTTGCCTTTTTTCTCCGGCAGCGCGTTCGGGCCATGCTTCTGTAAACGCGCCTGCGCCTCGGCACGGTCCAGGCCATTAGCCTGGCTCTGCGCCTGAGCAAGCACCTGCTCTACGGTCTGCTGGTACGCCTGCCCGCCTGCGGGTGGCATATTCTGCGAGAAATTTTTTTTGGTCATGGTATTTTTCCTTCAATATCCGGTGGACGGAAGCCGGAATTCCTTTCTGGCTTTAAATAATTCATTTTTAAGTCTTGCGGGTTAAATTGATCTACCGCAATATATTGACTACCCGGTTATTCAAAACTGATTAAAATTATTTCGACGCGTTGATTTTTACAAAATATTTCTAAACCAACACTAAACGAGGAGGAAGCATGTTTGGTATTTATCGCGGACGGCGTCTGGCGTTATACATTGTCGCAGCCATTGTTATTGCGACGTTAATTGGATATAGCACCTATAGCTTTGTAAAATTATTTTCGTGAGAAAGACGTTTATTTACATAACGCGATATTAATTTAATCGCCCCGAAAATATTATCTATTTTCTGTTATTAATTCGCAGAATAACGGTGGCCTTTTACCCAATTTTGCCAGCGGGGATGATATTGCTTTACGTTTCAGGATGCCGGACAATGACATTTTTAACTGACGATTAACATTACGATGAAACACCCGTTAGAATCGCTGCTCACCGCAGGGGGCATTTTGCTGATGGCCCTGCTCTCCTGCCTGCTGTTACCCGCGCCGTCGCTGGGTCTGGTGCTGGCGCAGAAGCTGGTTCAGACCTTTCATATGGTCGATCTGAATCAGCTGTACACCATTCTGTTCTGTCTGTGGTTTTTGGTGCTCGGCGCCATCGAATTCTTTATCCTGCGTTTCATCTGGCGCCGCTGGTTTTCACTGGCGTCGTAAGCCAGTGAGATCGCGCATCCCGTGGATCAGCGCTTCACACCAGGCCGCGAAGTCGTGGCCGCTGGATGAGGGGTGGAAGCTGACGCGATAGCCTTTTTTCCTCAGCACCTGTTCAAAATCCTGCGTGGTGCGATAGATGCCGCCGCCCGGCCCCGCGGTTTCAAACTTCCCGGCCTGTAACCAGAAGCGCACCGGATACGGTGGAGACTGTTGGTACTGACGCGTCAGCCAGCCGGGGGCGTCACCTTCTGGCGCCCACCAGTATGAACCGGAAAGGCTCAGCACGTTGCCAAACAGGCGCGGATAGCGCAGCGCCACCCATGAAGAGGCAATTCCCCCGTAGCTTGATCCTGCCAGTACGGTTTTCTGCCGCTGCTTGCCGATGCCCTTCCCCCGCAGCCACGGCAGCAGCTCGTGCGCCATAAAGTCAGCAAAATCCGGGTTTGGTGGCAGCTCGTTGCCGCGACGGGCGTGATCGAGGCTGTCGATAAACACCACGTTAATCGGAGGCAGGTGATGTCGGGCAATCAGACCGTCCAGCACGTTGGCAAAATGGTATTCGTCCTGATAAACCTGTCCGTCGAAAAGGATGAGCGTCCAGCGTGCAGGCTGTGCGCCGCGCGGTTGGTAGATCATCACGTCGCGGGCATTGCCGAGGATGTTGCTGCTCAGCCTCTGGCGGCTCAACGTCCCGTGTAACAGCGGCTGTGCCGTAGCCCGAACGGAGCAGTAGCGCGCCGGGCTGAGATCGAGCAGAGAATAGCGATTCCAGCGATCGGTCTTCTGCTCCCCAAAGCTATTCGGGTTAAGCGGATCGGCCTGCGCGCTTACCAGGATGGCGCGGCGTTGATCGCGGGCAGAGCCTTCAACGATCGGCACATCGGGGGCGAGCTTGTACTGCATCACCGTATCAGCGGGGACCACGTAGCTGCGGAACCAGACGTCGCTGTTGCCCAGACGGAACAGCGGATCGTGATCCCCCGCCGGAGAGCCGAGAATGAAGACGTTATCCCGCGCGCCGCGCCACAGAAAGGTCACCCGCTTATGGCTCGCATCTACCGGCTCCACCATCGGCGTTCCCTGTCGACGCTGCGCCTGCCAGAACGCCTCGGTACTTCCACCGGCAGAAATGACGTTTGCCAGCGCCTTCAGCGTCGGGCTTTCTGGCGCCAGCATCTGCACGCGTGGTAACGGAGAGGTCTCTTTCATCCGCCACTGAAAACGCCACGGCTTGCCAGCTTCGCCGTGTAGCACCAGCGAGGTGTTCTGTTTCACCGGCAGGGCAAACAGCAGCGTGTGTTCCCCGTCCGCAGGACCGTTTTCGATCAGCGTGCGGATGCGACGGTTTTGCCCATCCAGCAGGCGCGCATCCGTCACGCCATGCAGCGTGGCGGAAACGTAATTTTCATCCAGCTCGGGCAGGGAGAAGCAGACTTCGCCGCTGGCATCAAACTTTCCCTGAACATCGCCCTGCCGGGACGACTGCTCGCACGTTGCCGCCACGGCGGGCAGCGCGCCGATCCCCAACAGCAACCCACTCCATACCCTCTTCATTACCGCTTGTTCCCCAACGAAATTTGTTAACAACGCTAATGCAAATGGTAATAATTTGCAATATCATCAGCGGCGTTTTACCGGTGTTTTTATGGCGATAGCAACCAAGGACGTTCAATAAAAATGTTTAAAAATAATAAGATAATGCAGCTCTGGCTGCTGAGTCTGGCGACGACCAGCGTCGCGGCTCAGGCAGAAACGAAAGAAGAAACGATTACAGTGACGCAGGGCGTGATTGAAGAGCCCACTGCGCCCGTAAAAGGCATTGTGGCGACGAAAACGCTCTCCGCCACCAAGACCAGCGCGGAGATCGTGAAGACGCCGCAGTCGGTATCGGTGATCACCCGCGATCAGATGAACATGCAGGACGTCACCTCCGTTTCGCAGGCGCTGCGCTACTCGGCGGGCGTGTTTACCGAGTACCGTGGCTCGTCTAACCGTAACGACGAGGTGTTTGTGCGCGGCTTTAGCTACGTGCCGAAATTCCTCGACGGCTTAAGCTTTGGCGCAACGGCTTCCTCACAGACGGGCACAGTTGACCCGTGGCTGCTTGAGCGCGTGGAGCTGGTGCGCGGCCCGGCGTCGGTGCTGTTTGGACAGGTGAATCCGGGCGGATTAATCAGCATGACCAGCAAGCGCCCGACGGCGGAGGCCATTCACAACGTGCAGTTCCGCACCGGCAATCACGATCTCGCCGAAGGTGCGTTTGATTTCGGCGGCAGGCTGAGCGACGACGGCCGCGTGCTGTATCGCGTGAACGGTATCGCCCGTACGCAGCATAATCAGGTGGACGATTATAAAGAGACGCGGATGGCGATCGCCCCGGCGATCACCTGGTACCCGAACGATCAGACCCGCTTTACGCTGCTGACCAGCTACCAGAAAGATCCGGATGCCGGATACCGCAATTTCCTGCCCGCCTACGGCACGGTGAAAAGCGTCGACGGGAAATACATCCCGCGCGACTTTAACGTCAGCGATCCGAATTACAATCAGTCCTGGCGCGAGCAGACGATGATTGGCTACGAGCTGGAACACCAGTTCGCCGACAACCTCACCTTCCGCCAGAACGCCCGTTACGCCACCATCAAGCAGAAATATCGTTATCTGGTTTACGCCAACAGCGCGGCCAACAGCACGGTGTTGACCCGTCGCGCCCAGCATGAAGAGCGCACGACCAACGAATTTGGCCTTGATAACCAGCTGGAATATCTGCTGGAGACCGGAAGCGTCAGCCACACCCTGCTCGGCGGATTTGATTACAAGACCAGTAAGGATAAACAGCTGCTGGCGCGCGGGAGCGGCTCACAGTATGACCTCGACTGGACAAACCCGGTTTACGGCGTGAACGTGGATGAAAGCACCTTCAAAACGGCGTCCGACGAGCAGCAAAATCTCGACCAGATGGGCCTGTATCTTCAGGATCAGATGAGCTGGAACAACTGGGAGTGGCTGGTTTCCGGGCGCTACGACTGGAGCGAAGTGCGTACCAACGACTTCACCGACAACAGCTTAACCCAGCAGAACGACAACAAATTTACCTGGCGCACTGGCCTGCTGTACGCGTTTGATTCTGGCCTGTCGCCGTACATCAGCTATAGCACCTCGTTTGAACCGAACCTGCAAACCAACCGTGCGCCGGGCGTCGCGCCATTCAGGCCCACTACCGGGGAGCAGACCGAGATTGGCCTGAAATATCAGCCGGTCGACACCACGCTGATGACCCTGGCGCTGTACGATTTGACTCAGGACAACGTAGCGACCTATAACAGCGCTGAAGGCTGGTTCGAAAATGCGGGCAAGGTGCGTTCGAAAGGCGCTGAAGCGGAAATCCACGCCACGCTGATGGATAACATCAACCTGATTGGCTCCTACACTTACACCGATGCAAAAACCGAAAGCACCACGGTGGCGGGAACTGAAGGCAAAACGCCTGCGCGCATTCCAGCGCATATGGCATCGGCGTTCGCCAGCTATACCGTTCCGGGCGGAGCGCTGAAGAGCCTGACCGCTGGCGTGGGGATGCGCTACATCGGCACCAGCTACGGCGATGCGAAGAACACCTTCAAGGTGCCATCGGTGGATCTGTATGACGCGATGCTGCGCTACGATCTGGGCGAGATGAACCGCAGCCTGAAAGGGGCAAGCGTGCAGTTCAACGTCAATAACGTGGCAGACACGAAGTATGTGGCGTCATGCGCAAGCGATACGGCGTGCTTCTACGGGATTGGCCGGACGGTGACGGCAACGGTGAATTATCGGTGGTAAGTGATTTGTAGGCCCGGTAAGCGCAGCGCCACCGGGCAACTTAGGGCACCGGGCCCACAAAAAAGCCGGGTGGCGGCTACGCCTTACCCGGCCTACACGCGACATGTTAATGTGTCTGGCTATGGTTCTCTTTACGGTACGCACCCGGCGGCTGGTTGAAGGTGCGGGTAAAGATGCGGGTAAACGTCTGCTGCGAGTCAAACCCATAGCGCAGGCAGATGTCGTACACGCGCTCGTCTGACTCACGCAGATCGCGCGCCGCCATCAGCAGCTTGCGTTCGCGGATGTAGCGCCCCAGACTTTCGCCTTTGTACTGCATAAATAGCCGCTGTAAATGCCATTTTGAGTAACCCGCATGGCGGGCAATCTCTTCGATGCGTAACGGCTGATGTAGATTGTCATCAATCCATTCGACAATCGTATCAATGACCTGAGCGGAAATCGTCATACTGCTCTCCCCCTCTGCTTCTCGCTTAAACATTATTCCCACCACTCGCGAAATTGTTGCGTGGTATCACTTACCCGCACGGGCTCGCCCAGCTCCGGCGTCAGCAGCCGGTAGTTTTTATCCTTACTGGCTTTCGCCAGCTGGATCAGTGGATCGTTCCAGGTATGTTTCGCCAGCACAAAACGCCCGTTATGTCCCGGTACGACCGCTTTGGCATTGAGATCTGCCGAGGCCTGCGCCGTTTCCGCCGGATGCATATGGATGTACTTCCAGTCCTGGTCGTACTGGCCGTTTTCCATGATGGCTAAGTCAACTCCGCCAAACTGCTCGCCAATCGCTTTGAAGTGCGGGCCGTAACCGGAGTCTCCGCTGTAGTAGACCTTTCGCTCTGGGGCGACAAACATAAAGCTGCCCCACAGGGTCTGGTTACGCTTAATGCCGCGCCCGGAAAAATGGCGCGCCGGCAGAACGTGTACGGTCAGCGTATCGCTGATATGCACCGACTGGTTCCAGTCCCGCTCGTCGATAATCTCCGGGTTCATCCCCCAGTAGCGCAGATGCGACCCCACGCCCAGCGGGGTGACCACGCGCTTAACCTTCGGCAGCAGCGCCTTGATGGTGGCGTAATCCAGATGGTCATAGTGATCGTGGGAGATAATCAGCAGGTCGATCTCCGGCATGCTCTCCGCACGCCACGGGTACTCCCCCGCAAACGCTTTATTGAGGAACGAGAACGGTGCAGCGTAGCTACTCAGAACCGGATCGATCAGGATGCGTTTCCCCGCCAGCTGCATATACCAGGAGGAGTGGCCGAGCCACACCAGCGTGTCCTGTTCAGGCGACAGGCTCGCCAGATCGGTTTTCACCAGCGGCAGCGGCTGCGCAGGACGGGCATTTTCGGTTTTACGGGTAAGGAACTGCCACCACGCCACCAGCATATTTTGTTGCCCGGTAAAGCCCGGCGTAGGGAGCGTGTTATGGAATTGCCCGTCGCGATAGTGCGGAGAGGCTTCCACTTCAGAGAGCTGCGCACCCTGCGGTGGCTGGCCAAATCCGGCATTCAGTACAAACGGTAAACTGGCAGCTGAAGCAATAATCATGACTAACACCACGCAGATGAATAGAGGCTTTTTCATTTCCTGACCCGCCTACGCGCCCCATCCGATGGTTTGCGCGGGTGATACTTGATTATGAGTGAGTAAGCACTCATTATAGATAGGATGATTACGCCGTCAAGAAGGTTTTCGATCTTTGACATTCCGCGTTGCAGCGTATCAAGGCTCGTGTTTCAATCAGGGCTTTTACAATTGACGGGAGGAAAAATTTAGTGGCACGTCCGAAGAGTGAAGATAAAAAACAGGCCTTACTGGAAGCAGCAACGGCTGCGTTTGCGCAGTCAGGTATTGCCGCCTCAACGGCGTTAATTGCCCGTAATGCGGGCGTCGCTGAAGGGACACTGTTTCGCTACTTTGCTACCAAAGACGATCTGCTGAATGCACTCTACCTGCATCTGAAGCAGGATCTCTGCCAGACCATGCTGGCGAATCTCGATCGCACCATCACCGAGCCAAAAGAGCATACCCGCAATATCTGGAACAGCTATGTAGACTGGGGTATTCGTAACCCCCTGGCGCATGCGGCTATCCGCCAGATTGGCGTCAGTGAAAAGCTGAACGCCGAAACCGAGCAGGCGGTGAAAGACATGTTCCCGGAACTGCATGAACTGTGTCGTCGTTCGATCCGCCCGGTGTTTATGTCTGACGAGTTTAAGACCTTCGGTGATGCAATGTTCTTATCGCTGGCTGAAACCACCATGGAGTTTGCCGCGCGCGATCCGTCCCGTGCCGTCGATTTCAAAGCGCTGGGCTTTGAAGCCATGTGGCGCGGGCTTGCTGAGGAAGATAACCATGGACAGTAAATCCTTGCAGGAACATGCCAGACGCGTCGCGCTGGAGAGGCCTTTTACCGAACATTGCTGGCCGTTTGGCCCGGAGTATGACGTGTTTAAGGTGGGCGGGAAAATTTTTATGCTGATGGCGACCGCACACGGTCGGGCCCACGTCAGCCTGAAATCCGATCCGGAAAAATCGCTGCTCAATCAGCAGATCTACCGTGGCGTGGAGCCCGGTTACCATCTGAATAAAAAACACTGGATCTCACTTTATGGCACGGACGACATCACGCCTGAACTGGTCACCGACCTGATTACGGATTCGTGGAATCTGGTCGTTGATAAACTGCCGAAAAAAGATCAGAAGTGGATTCGGCCTGCCTGATTGTTCGTCTGAGACGAACAGAATAAGCGCTCGAATCGCACTTATCTTTTCCCGCTTCGCGCGGTAATCTGCTTTCCTTTCACGCCCGCCCGCGGGCGAATTTCATCACCAGGAGTTGTTATGGATATTATTTCTGTCGCCCTGAAACGCCACTCTACCAAGGCGTTCGACCCAGCCAAAAAACTGACCGCAGAAGAAGCGGAAAAAATCAAAACGCTGCTGCAATACAGCCCGTCCAGCACCAACTCCCAGCCGTGGCACTTTATTGTTGCCAGCACTGAAGAGGGTAAAGCGCGCGTGGCAAAATCCGCGGCGGGCACCTATGTGTTTAACGAACGCAAAATGCTGGATGCCTCTCACGTGGTGGTGTTCTGCGCGAAAACCGCGATGGACGATGCCTGGCTTGAGCGCGTTGTCGATCAGGAAGAGGCTGACGGCCGTTTCGCCACGCCAGAAGCAAAAGCCGCGAACCACAAAGGCCGCTGCTATTTTGCCGACATGCACCGCGTGGATCTGAAAGATGACGACCAGTGGATGGCGAAGCAGGTTTACCTGAACGTCGGCAACTTCCTGCTGGGCGTGGCCGCGATGGGCCTGGATGCGGTACCCATCGAAGGGTTTGACGCCGCGATCCTCGACGAAGAGTTTGGCCTGAAAGAGAAAGGCTTCACCAGCCTGGTGGTGGTCCCGGTCGGGCATCACAGCGTGGAAGATTTCAACGCCACGCTGCCGAAATCTCGCCTGCCGCTGAGCACGATTGTGACTGAATGCTAATTTCTACAGGCGCGCCCGTTACCGGCGTGCCTGTTTTCAATAGAGCGTAATCTGCGGGTGTTTAACCCCACACACCAGTGCATAACGCGTTAACGTATCAAGGCTCGCCCGGGTAATATTCGCTTCCATTCTTGATATGGTGGGTGCGCTGACGCCCATTCGCTCCGCCACCTGCGCGCGCGTCAGACCGGCCTGGTTTCGCCATTGCGCCAACATATCGCGCAAGCGCTCTTTTCGTTCTTCAGCATCAAAAGAGGCCTGTACCTCTGAATCGCTTAACAGCTCAGATCGGAGTTCATCCCAGTCAATAATCTTCTTGCTCATCCAACATCTCCTGTTGTCGCTTCAGTGCCAGACGGAGTTCAGCAGAGGGCGTTTTTTGCGTCTTCTTGATAAATATCCCCATCGCCGTCGGGTTAGCGAGAAATTTATCAAGCTGGCGGTCAGCTTCGCCTGTACTCCTGAAGGCAGAAAAAGGCCCCCTGATATTAGCATATAAGGCAATTTGCATTAAAGGCTAAGTCACGCGTTGATTCCCTGAAAGCCCCTCGCAAAAAACTTACTTCCCCTGCTCCGCCAGCCACGCCATCGCCTTCTCCCCTGCCTCATCCACGGGTAAATAGACCAGCAGCCGCGATCCGTTTCGCGGGGCGGAGTACCAGTACATCTGCTGGAGATGAAAATCCCCCAGCTCGGGATGGGTGAACAGCTTGAGCTGGTTCTCCACGCCGCGCACGTCGTTACGCTGGTGCCACAGGGTTTTGAACTCTTCGGACACCGCAAAAAAACGCGCCAGCTTCGCTTCCCAGAGCGGGTCGCCACGGTGCTCAGCCATGGCCGCGCGGAAGTAGGAGACGAAAATCGGCAGCACGTCGTCACGTTTGCCAAGCCGCGCGCGCCACGCCGGATGGGTGAGGAACAGGTAAATACAGTTGCGATCTTCCGGCGGGATGGCGTTGAAATCGACGCCCATCAGGTGGCCAAAGCTGTCGTTCCACGCCACGATGTCGAAATTCGGTTTCTGAATACTGGCAGGTTTCGGCATCAGGGTATCCAGCAGGCGACGCGTGCCTTCGCTGATCCCCTCGCAGCATACCGCCTGCGGGGCTTCACCCGGCGGCAAACCGGCGAGCACAAAAAGATGTCGGGCTTCGGTCGGGGTGCATTGCAGCGCTTTTGCAATGGCGGCCATCACCGCGCTGGACGGATTGACGTCCCGGCCCTGCTCCAGCCAGGTGTACCAGGTCACGCCGACATCCGCGAGCATCGCCACCTCCTCCCGGCGCAGGCCCGGCGTGCGGCGGCGGCCGCTGCGCGGTAAGCCGAGACGCTGCGGATCGAGGCTTTCGCGCCGGGCACGCAAAAACGCGCCCAGCTGCTTGCGGGTGTCATCCTGGAGAGAGGTGACAGGTTCAGACATCAGCGCCATAACATCTCCTGCATGGTAGTGCCAGTACCAGTATAAGCAAGAACTGGTACCCGTTTATCAGATGGTTGATGCTACGACTCTACGCTGTTTGACGCAATGGAGTCACCATGAATACGTCAGTTGTTTCACCGGGTCGTGCGGGCCTGATATTGCTGTTAACCGGCCAGATGCTGCCGTTGATTGATACCTCAATCACCAACGTGGCGCTGGATTCCATCACCCATTCGTTACACGCCACCGCCACCGAACTGGAGCTGATCGTCGCCCTCTACGGCGTGGCCTTTGCCGTCTGCCTGGCCCCCGGCAGCAAGCTGGGCGATAACCTTGGCCGCCGTCGCCTGTTTATGTGGGGCGTGGCGTGTTTTGGCCTGGCCTCGCTGCTGTGCGGCATGGCGGGCAATATCGAACAGTTACTTGGCGCGCGCATTATTCAGGGCGCGGGCGCCGCGCTGATCATGCCGCAAATTCTCGCGACGTTGCATGTGACGTTAAAAGGAACGGCACACGCCAGAGCGATCAGCCTGTTCGGGGGTATCGGCGGAATTGCGTTTATCGTCGGCCAGATGGGTGGCGGCTGGCTGGTATCGGCGGACATCGCCGGGCTGGGCTGGCGCAACGCCTTCTTTATCAACGTGCCGATTTGTCTGGTGGTGCTGGCGCTGAGCCGTCGCTACGTTCCGGAAACCCGCCGCGACACGCCGTCGCGCATTGACTGGACCGGGACTGTCCTGCTGACGGCAATACTGTGCTGTCTGCTGTTCCCGATGGCGCTCGGCCCGCAGTGGCACTGGTCGTGGCCGCTGAAGGCCGCACTGCTGGCGATTGTGCCGCTGGCCTGTTTGATGGTGCTGAACGCGCGCAAAAAAGAGCGTGAGAATGCCCATCCGCTCATCGCGCCGCGCCTGTTACAGCTGCGCAGCATCCGCTTTGGCGTGCTGATTGGGATACTCTTTTTCAGCGTCTGGTCCGGGTTTATGTTCTGCATGGCGCTGACCATGCAAAGCGGTCTGGGAATGGCGCCGTGGCAGTCCGGGAACAGCTTTATCGCGCTTGGCGTCACCTATTTTATTTCTGCCTGGTTCGCCCCACGCCTGATTGCCCGCTACAGCACCAGCGCCATCCTGCTGACCGGGCTTGCGATTCAGCTTGTCGGCCTGGTGGCGCTGATCGCCACGTTCCGTCACTGGGGAATGCAGAATACCGCGCTGACGCTGGCCCCGGCCACCGGGCTGGTGGGTTACGGGCAGGCGCTGATTGTAAACAGCTTCTACCGTATCGGGATGCGCGATATTCAGCCTGACGACGCGGGGGCCGCGAGCGCGATTTTAAGCACGCTGCAACAGGCTGCGCTGGGGCTTGGCCCGGCCATTTTCGGCGCGATTTTGCTGCACGGGCTGCAAAATCATCACGGAGATTATACCCAGGCGGTCAACGTCTTCCTGATGGTGGAAACGGCCATGATGGTGGTGCTGGCGCTGGTCACGCTGCGTATGCGTCATCGTCTGTGTTTACCGGTCGTCAAGGCCTGTCCGGCGACAAAATAAAACTGCCTGAATTTGCATAATAGATCCGCAGCCGCCATTATGGGGCTGCATCAATACAGGAGACGTTATGCAGGAATTAATTGCTCAGGTTGAAGAGTTAGGGATTGAAATTAATCACACCACCTCTTTAGTGATTATCTTTGGTATTATTTTTCTTACGGCCATTATCGTTCATTTTATTCTGCACAAAGTGGTGCTGCGCGCATTCGAGAAACGCGCCCAGGCCAGCAGTCATTTATGGTTGCAGATCATTACGCAGAACAAATTATTTCACCGTCTGGCGTTTACCCTCCAGGGGATAATCGTCAACGTTCAGGCGGTTCTGTGGCTGCAAAAAGGCAGCGAAGCGGCGGAATTACTCACCACCTGCGCGAAATTGTGGGTGATGGTTTATGCCCTGCTCTCCTTCTTCTCGTTGCTGGACGTGATTTTCAATCTGTCGCAGAAAATGGCAACCGCCTCGCAGCTGCCGCTGAAGGGGATATTCCAGGGCGTTAAGCTGGTGAGTGCCATTCTGGTGGGGATACTGATTATCTCCCTGCTGATCGGTCAGTCACCCGCCATTCTGATAAGCGGCCTGGGTGCGATGGCTGCCGTTCTGATGCTGGTCTTTAAAGACCCGATACTGGGCTTAGTGGCGGGCATTCAGCTCTCCGCCAACGACATGCTCAAGCTCGGCGACTGGCTGGAGATGCCGAAGTACGGCGCCAACGGCACGGTGACCGACATCGGCCTGACCACCGTTAAAGTGCGCAACTTCGATAACACCATCACCACCATCCCGACCTGGGCGCTGGTGTCCGATGCGTTCATCAACTGGAGCGGCATGTCCGCCTCCGGTGGCCGCCGCATCAAGCGTAGCCTGAATATCGATACCACCAGCATTCATTTCCTCGACGAGCAGGAGCAGCAGAAACTGATTCAGGCGAAACTGCTGAAGCCGTATCTGGCGGCGCGTCATGAGGAAATTAACCTGTGGAATCAGCAGAACGGCGAAGGGGAATCGGTATTAAACCTGCGCAAGATGACCAATATCGGCACCTTCCGTGCCTACCTGAATGAATATCTGCGTAACCACCCGCGCATTCGCAAAGATATGACGCTGATGGTGCGCCAGCTCGCGCCGGATGCCAACGGGCTGCCGATTGAAATATATGCCTTTACCAACACGGTGATCTGGGCGGAATACGAAGATATTCAGGCCGACATCTTCGATCATATTTTCGCGGTGGTAGATGAATTTGGCCTGCGTATTCACCAGTCGCCAACCGGAAACGATATTCGCTCGCTGGCTGGCGTCATCGCCAGATAATCAGGAGCTGGCGCGGGAAATAAAGCGCCAGTCCATCATGACCCTTTCCGTGGGCGCATCCGGGTTGTCGATCTTATTTAACAGCAGATTGACCGCCTTGCGCCCGATATCCCGCGACGGCTGTTCAATAGTGGTGAGTGAAATCATCTCCGCCAGCTCGGTGCCGTCAAAGCCGACCACCGCGATATCTTCTGGCACCCGCAGCCCTGCCTGCTGAATGGCGCGCAGCGCCCCCGCCGCCAGCGTATCGGAAACGGCAAACACCGCATCCGGCGGGTTTGCTTTTAACAGGTTTTGCATCGCCGCCATGCCCGCACCGGAGCTGAGCTCACTGGCGTACTCCACCGCCTGATAGTCCAGATCCCGCAGGTGTATGACGCTCTTATAGCCGCGCTCGCGCAGACGGGCATATTTGTAGCTGAGGTCGTGGTTGATGAGCGCAATGCGTTTGCGTCCCCCGTCGGCAAGCTGGCTGACAACGTGCTGGGAGGCATCAACATCATTAATCCCCACGCAGGAGACCGCGCCCGCATCGGCGTATTCAGCGCACTGCACCCACGGCGCGTTGCCAATCAGCGCGGCCAGCTCCGGCAGTTTCGAGAACGCATCCATGGTGATAATGCCGTCGACGATTTTGCCGGAGAGCAGGCTTAAGCCCGAGCGGGAGCGCTCAATATCCGAGCCGGAGTTGCACAGCAGAATGCGATAGCCGTTTTTTTCTGCCTCGGCTTCAATGCCCTTCACCACTTCGGCGCAGAACGGGTTGGCGATGTTCGAGACCATCACCAGGATCATATAGCTGCGGGCAGTGCGCAGCTGACGCGCCAGCAGATTGGGCTGATAGTTACTCTCCTGGATCGCCTGCAAAACGCGCTCGCGGTTTTTCGCCTTCACGGTATCGCTGTTATTCAGTACGCGGGAGACCGTTGCCACGGATACCCCGGCCAGTTGAGCGATTTTCTGAATTGACATAGCGACGATACATCCTGCGGTTAGCGTTTTGTGCAGGCTACCATAAATTGATTGCCCGGCGAACCGGGCAATGCGTCAGTATTCCACGCGCACCCAGCGCTGCTGCTGATGACTTTTCATAATTGCATCAATGATATACATCACACAGGCGCCATCGTGGAAGGTGGCAAACTGCGGATTATCCGGCATCGCGCCCGCCTGCACGGCACGGTAAAACTGCGCCATCATATTTTTAAAGGCATCCGGCCAGCCTTCAATGTGCCCGCCGGGGAAGTGGGCGCTGTCGGCCACGTCACGGTTCATCAGGCCCGGATCGTCGCTGAGTATCTGGTTTGCCCGGGCGCGATGGCCGACCCACAGCTGCTGCGGGATTTCCTGATCCCACGCCACCGACTGCCCGCTACCGTTAATTTCAAAGGTCAGGCGATTTTTTCGCCCCGCGCTCACCTGCGAGACGCTAAAGCTGCCCTTGCTGCCGTCGTCAAAGCGGAACAGCACCGAGCCAAAGTCTTCGGTGGTGACCGGTTTGTCTTCATACTCCGCCTGTTCGTCATGGGTGAAGGTCTGATGACCGCCCGCGCTGGCCTTGCGCGTTGGCCAGACGGTGGATAAATCAGCCATCACCTCGGTAATGCGCCTGCCGGTCACATACTGTACCGTATCGCACCAGTGGGAGCCGATATCCGCCACCGCCCGTGACGCGCCGCCGAGCGCGGCATCCACCCGCCAGTTGTAGTCGGTTTCCAGCAGCATCCAGTCCTGTAAATAGCTGCCGTGCGAAGCAAACAGCCGTCCGAGGGTGCCCGCGCGCATCATGCTCGCCGCCTGGCGCACCATCGCAAACTGGCGATAGACAAAACTCACGCCATGCACCACGCCTGCCTGCTCCGCCAGCGCCACCAGCTCGCGCGCCTCGTCCGGCGTCATGCACAGCGGCTTTTCGGAAAACACGTGCTTGCCCGCGCGCAGGATCTGGCAGTTAATCTCCGCGTGCAGGTGGTTCGGCGTGCAGTTGTGCACCGCGTGCAGATTAGGGAGCGCGAGCAGTTCCTCCACGCTGGCACAGGCGTGCGGCACATTGAGCTGGCGCGATTTTTCCTGCGCCTTAACGATCGAGCCGTCACAGAGCGCGACCACCTGCACAAACCCGAGACGCCTGAGCGCCTCGATATGGGCCGGGCCAATAAACCCGCTGCCGATAATCCCGACGTTAATCATGGCTGCCCCCTGCGGCGAAATCATCAAACGCCCGTCCGGAAACCGGGATGATATGACGGCGGATAAATTCACTGCCCTCACTCGCGCCGGTATCGCCATCCTTCAGGCAGCACTCCCACTCCAGCACCGCCCAGCCGTCGTAGTCGTACTGGGTCAGCTTGCTGAAAATGCCCTTAAAGTCGATCTGTCCGTCGCCGGGCGAGCGGAAGCGTCCGGCGCGGTTGATCCACGGCTGGTAGCCGCCGTAGACGCCGCTGCGCCCGCTGGGGCGGAACTCGGCGTCCTTCACGTGGAACGCTTTAATGCGCGCATGGTAGATATCAATAAAGGTCAGATAGTCCATCTGCTGGAGCAGCATATGGCTTGGATCGTAGAGAATATTACAGCGCGGATGGTTATCGACCAGCGCCAGAAAACGCTCGAAGGTTACGCCGTCGTGCAGATCTTCCCCCGGATGCAGCTCAAAGCAGACATCCACGCCCTGCTCGTCGAAGGTATCCAGAATCGGCCGCCAGCGGGCTGCCAGCTCCCCGAATGCATTCTGAAAACGCTGCTCGTTGTGCGGCGGCCACGGGTAGAAAAACGGCCAGGCCAGCGATCCGGAGAAGGTGGCGTGTGCTTTCAGGCCTAATCGGGCCGAGGCGACCGCCGCCTGCTTCAGCTTTTCCGTCGCCCACGCCTGACGCGCCGCCTCGTTACCCCGCACGGAAGCAGGGGCGAAGTGGTCAAACGCCTCGCTGTAAACCGGGTTTACCGCCACAAGCTGCCCTTCCAGATGGGTCGACAGCTCGCTGATGACCAGCCCGTGCGCGGCCAGCTTGCCCGCGATTTCATCGCAGTAGGCCTGACTCTCTGCGGCTTTCTCCACATCAAAGATATGCGGATGGTTGCAGGGGATCTGCACCGCTTTGTAACCCTTCCCCGCCGCCCATCCTGCCAGCCCGTCGAGCGTGTTGAAGGGCGCTTCCCCGCCAATAAACTGCGACAGAAAAATGCCCGGTCCTTTCATTGTCCTCATACCACCTCCTGAACGTTACGCCTTGTCATCGTCATACTTAAACGTGAGAAGGAAAATCAGCGCGATCGCCGCGGCAGCCACCGCCGGGATCCACCAGAATGTGACCCACGCCTGCGGCACGGTCTGCCCTGCCACCAGACGGTTATAGAGCGCGCCGGAAATCTGAGAGCCGAGCAGCATGCCGATACCGTAGGTGAACATCACGATCATGCTCTGCGCCTGGCCTTTGACCTTTTCGCCCGCCACGCGGTCGGTGTAGATAAAGCCGACGACAAAGAAGAAATCGTAGCAGACGCCGTGGAGCAGAATGCCGAGATACAGCAGAATGCGCCCCTCCTCGCTGACGCCCAGCGCGAACATGGCATAACGTACAAACCACGCCAGCATGCCGATCAGCAGCATATATTTCACGCCCAGGCGGCGGAACAGCAGAGGAATAACCAGCATGAAGACGATCTCAGACATCTGCCCGAAGGACATGGCGGTGCTGACGTCGGCAATGCCGGCATCCGCCAGATACGAGGCGGTGTAGGCGTAATAGGTGCCGAGCGGGACGGAGATCAGCATCGCGCAGACGGAGAAGACGAAGAAGTGGCGGGTTTTAAGCAGCGCGAAGGCGTCCGCGCAGAAGAGATCCCGCACCTTTACCGGCAGGCCTTTCGCTGGCGCGGGCGTGTGCGGCAGCGTCAGGCTGTAGAGCGCCAGCAGCACGGAGCTTATCGCCGCCACCTGGAAGATGGTGACGCTGGACGCCACGCCGGTGACGCCGATGAAAATGCCCGCCGCGATCCAGCCGATGGTGCCGAACACGCGCACTACCGGGAAGGTTTTATCCACGTTCGCCAGACTGTGAAACGCAATGTTGTTGGTCAGCGCCAGCGTCGGCATATAGCAGAGCGTGTAGCCAAACAGCAGGCCAATCAGCAGCGCGCCGTTCTCAGCAATCAGCGCCCCCGGCACGAACCAGAGGATCGCCGCGCCCGCGAGGTGCATCACCGCCATCACCTTCTGCGAGGCAAAGAAGCGGTCCACCAGCATCCCGAGCACGAACGGCGAAAGAATGGAAGCGATGGGTCCGGCAGAGAACGCGTCGCCAATCAGCAAAGACATGTTGTGCTGAGTCATCACCAGGCCAAGCGTGACCGACCAGCTACCCCAGATAAAAAATTGCAGAAACATCATCAGCGACAGACGCGGCACCAGCAGCCGGTGTTGCGTTATCGCCTTTTCACTACTCTCAGTTGACACCATGATAAGCCTCACCCGGAAAAAGTAATCGATTACAAATTCGTTCAAATGAAAAGTAATCGATTACAAAATAAAGATCCTCTGGATCAAAACAGAATTGGGAGGGGAGTCACGATAACGGTGAAGGGGAGGTGCCGGGTGACGGCTGCGCCTTACCCGGCCTACTAAATAACGTCCCCGAACATGTAGGCCCGGTAAGCGCAGCGCCACCGGGCGTGAAGGCGGGTGCGGTCTGGTTTGGTGCGGTCTGGTGCCCTCACCCCGGCCCTCTCCCACAGGGAGAGGGAGAAAACCGCGCTACTTTTTGCGTGAAAGCTTAAACGCGATAAACAGGAACACCACCCACACCGGCAGCAGCATCGCTGACAGGCGCATCTCATCCATGGTGCACATCAGCACCAGAATCAGCCCGAGGAAGGCGATACAGAGGTAGTTCCCCGCCGGATAGAGCAGCGCTTTAAACTGCGTCTCGCGCCCCTTGCGGCGCATCGCCGCGCGGAAGCGAAGGTGCGCCAGGCAGATCATGATCCAGTTCAGCAGCAGCGTGGCGACAACCAGCGCCATCAGCAGGCCAAACGCCTCTTTCGGCAGCAGATAGTTAATCAGCACCACCAGCGAGGTGATAGCGCCAGAAAGGAACAGCGAATTGATCGGCACGCCGCGACGGCTGACGCGGGTGAGGAACTTCGGCGCGTTGCCCTGTACGGAGAGGCCAAACAGCATGCGGCTGTTGGAGTAAACCCCGCTGTTGTAAACCGACAATGACGCCACGAGAATGACGAAGTTGAGCGCCGAAGCCACCACGTTGCTGTTCAAATCGTGGAAGATCATCACGAACGGGCTACTGTCAGATTTCACTTCTACCCACGGATAGAGCGCCAGCAGCACCACCAGCGAGCCGATATAGAACAGCAGGATACGGTACACCACCTGGTTGACCGCTTTCGGAATGCTTTTGTGCGGATCGCGCGCTTCAGCCGCGGTGATGCCAATCAGCTCCAGCCCGCCGAAGGAGAACATAATGACCGCCAGCGACAGGATCAGCCCTTTCCAGCCGGTCGCCAGAAAGCCGCCGTGCTGCCACAGGTTGTCGATGCTTGCACGCTCGCCGCCGTGACCGGAGAACAGCAGCCACAGGCCAAAGCCGATCATGCCAATAATCGCCAGCACCTTGATCAGCGCAAACCAGAACTCGGTCTCGCCATACAGGCGCACGTTCACAAGGTTAACGGCGTTAATGATGATGAAGAAGGCCGCGGCCCAAATCCACGTTGGCACGTCCGGGAGCCAGTACTGCATATAGATGCCGGCGGCGGTCAGCTCTGCCATGCCCACCAGCACGAACATCACCCAGTAGTTCCAGCCGGAGAGGAAGCCTGCGAACGGCCCCCAGTATTTATAGGCAAAGTGTGCGAAGGAGCCGGACACCGGCTCTTCAACGACCATCTCGCCGAGCTGGCGCATGATCAGGAAGGCGATAATCCCGGCGAGAGCGTAACCCAGCAGAACCGCCGGGCCAGCCATTTGAATGGCGGGGCCGATGCCGAGAAACAGCCCGGTACCGATCGCGCCGCCAAGGGCAATTAACTGAATATGTCGATTTTGCAAACCACGTTGCAGCGTCGGACTCTGATCCGACGAAGCTTCAGCGCTACCATGGCCTGAAGCGGATGACGCGTCTTTCACGCCCTACCCCTGTCTCTTTTTTAGAAGGGGCACGTTTTAACACTTCATGCTGGTGGTAGCAAGCTTAACGCCGGGCCAGCGCATGCGCCCGGCGGATAAACGTCACGACCCGATGATCCCGCCGTCCGCTTTGGTAATCACCACCGTTGACGATCGCGGACGCCCGTTCGGGCTGGCGTCTGGCCAGTTGGAAACAGCGCGCGGATTGGCCGGGTCGGTAATATCATCCCCGCCCTCCCCCGGATGCTGAATGTTGATAAACAGCGTGCGGTTGTCCGGCGTAAACGCAATGCCGGTGATTTCACATCCGCGCGGCCCGGTCAGAAAACGGCGATACTCGTTGGTGCCCGGAATGGTGGCGACCATCTGGTTATTGCCCATCCCCTCGTACGCTTTCTTATTGATGGTGCTGGAGGAGACGTCGGTCTGGATCCACAGGACGCCCCGGTGATCGAACGACAACCCATCCGGGCTGCCGAATGCCGCGCCCTGCATGGAGCCTTTGGCCTTCGGATCGTCGCCGTCGGTACGCCCGGCCATAACCAGAATACCCCACTTAAAGCGTGCGGCGGCAGGATCGGCACCCTCTTCGTGCCAGTGCATGATGTGACCAAACACGTTGTTGGCGCGCGGGTTAGCGGCATCGACCGGTGCCTTACCCTCTTTACCGCGATCGCTGTTGTTGGTGAGCGTACAGTAGACGCTGCCGCTGGCGTGCGGATCGACGGCAATCCACTCGGGACGATCCATTTTCGTTGCCCCCACCGCGTCGGCCGCCAGGCGGGTTTTGATCAGCAGATCGCCCTGGCTTTCAAACCCGTTGCTTTTATCCAGGCCATTTTGCCCGAAGATCAGCGGCAGCCAGTCGCCGCTTCCGTCCTGGTTGAACCTGGCGACGTACAGCGTGCCGGACGTCAGCAGCTGCATATTGGCTTCCCGGTTCGCGGGATCGTATTTTTTGTCGGAGACAAACTTATAGATGTACTCAAACTTCTGGTCGTCGCCCATGTAGACCACCACGCGATTATCGGCGGCGAGCGTGACGGCGGCCCCCTCATGCTTGAAGCGGCCCAGCGCGGTGTGCTTGCGCGGGGTGGAGGTCGGGTTGTAGGGATCGATCTCCACCACCCAGCCGAAACGGTTGGGTTCGTTAGGGGTTTTATCGACGCTGAACCGCTCATCCACCTCGTTCCAGCGGTAGGACTCATCGCTGTCGCTGATGCCGTAGCGTTTTTCCAGCGGATTGAGATCGGCTTTTTTCACAAAAATGTCCGACCAGTTCTCCTCGCAGGTGAGATAGGTGCCCCAAGGCGTGTGGCCGTTGGCGCAGTTCTGCATGGTGCCCAGAACGCGTTCCCCCTGCGGATCGGCGGCGGTTTTCATTAAATCCTGATGCCGCGCCGGGCCGGTAAGCTGCATCGGCGTATTGACGGTAATACGCCGGGCGAAGGAAGACGGACGCACCACCTCCCAGCCGCTGCCCGTTTTTTTCACTTCCACCACCGACACGCCCATCGCGTTCTGCCCCTTGCGGGCTTTATCGAGGCTCCAGTTCGCCGTACCGTCGGTAAACAGCATCCCGTTATCGATGTATTCATGGTTCAGCGCCAGCAGGCCATGTTCCGGGTTTTGCGCCCCCTGCGGCAGGCTAAACCACGCCATGCCATCGTGGTGCATACCCGCCTGCACAGCCTGTTCGTCTGTGGTATTGCTGGCGTCCGGCTTAAATGCCGGCATGTTGTCTTTGATTCCCGTCGGATCACCCCAGCGATAGAACGGGCGGGCAATATAGCCTTCTGGCACCCTGACCGTGTCTTCCGTGGAGACGTCGATGCTGGTAAAGCCCAGGGAAACCGCTTTTGCCAGCGCGGAAGGCTTCGATACCGCGGCAATGGCATTTTCGGGTGTGATCAGATACGGGAATGATACGGCGGCCCCCGCTACGGCCCCCATCTGGAGAAAACGGCGGCGGGAGAGGAACACCTCTGCAACCTCGGAGAATACCGGGTTAGCGCTGCGGTTACTGATATCGTCGCGATGTTCTTTTTTAAATACGGATTTGAGGGGTCTGCCCATAGCGGCTTCCTGTCATTGGCCAAGAGGTAAGGATGTGGCGACCAGTGTAAGAAGCTTTTATTACAATTTTATAACACGACAACGAAGGGATTGGGGCGTCCCTGCCCCGGATAACGAGGTGGAACGCTTAGAACTCGTAGCCAACCGAGACCTTAAAGGTACGCGGCTCGCCCTGAGTGATGTAAGTACCGGAATCGTCCACGCTTGACCAGTAGTTCTCGTTGGTCACGTTGTCGATGCCTGCCCGCACGGTCATCTGGTTTTCATTGTGGTTCACCGCGAAGCGATAGCGCATGCCCAGATCCAGCGTGGTGTAGCTGTCCAGCTTTTTGGTGTTCGCAAGATCGGCATACTGCGTGCCGGAGTGGTTAACGCGCGCGGTCGCCGTCAGGCCTTCAATCGGCTTGATATCGTACTCTGCGCCCAGCACGGCGTAGAAGCTCGGAATACCGATCGCATCGTTGCCCTGATTGACGCCGTTTTTGGTTTTGGTCAGCTCGGCCTGCAACCAGGTGGCGCTGGCATTCAGACGCATCCCAAGCATTGGCTCGCCGAAGACGTTCAGCTCCACGCCGCGGTTACGTTGTTCTGCATCCAGGCCGTAGTGACCGCTGTCGTCAAGGATCGCCGACGGCATTTTGATCTCAAACAGCGCCAGGGAGCCGCCCACGCGGCCAAAGTCCGCCTTTACGCCCACTTCGTTCTGCTTAGAGTGCACGATACCGGTGCTCTGGCCGTAGTTAGTAGCAGTGTTCGGCGCAGTTTCACCGGGCTGTAACGCCTCGGTGTGGTTGGCGTAGAGGGAAATTTCCTCCCACGGTTTATAGACTACGCCGTAGGTTGGCATCCAGCGGCTGCCGTCGAAACCGTCCGCGTCGTTTTCCGCGCCGGTGATTTTGTTGTACCCGCGGATGACAACTTTCTGATGACGTGCGCCTGCGGTGAACAGCAGCTTGTCGTCCAGTACGCCCAGCGTATCGCTCAGCAGCCAGCCCTGGGTACGGGTGCGCCCGCTGGTCAGCGGATCGCTGTATTTCCCGCCTAAGCCGTTGAAGTTAGTGCTGTCCGGCATATCAACGCCGGTGTTGTGATAGATGTTGGTGGTCGGGTTATCTGCCGCCGCCGACATTTTCCACGCGATTTTTTCGTTTTTGGTCATCGCTGAATACCCGACGTTGACCTTGTGCGAGACAAAACCGGTGTCAAAGTTACCGCGAATGCCCGCCATGCCGCTGACGGAATCGCTGATGCGGTTGGTATCAAGGCGGCTGACCGTCGCATTACCGCTCTTATCGAGGAGCTTCGGCGCGCTGTAGATCCCTTCTTCGTGCGCGTGCTGCGCGCCGAGACCGGTATATGCCGTCCAGCTATCGGTGATGTCATACTCGCTGCGCCACATCCCGAACTCGTTTTCGATATCGCTGTAGGCCCACTTCTGCGAGAAGTTACGATCGTTCTTCGGCGGTTCAGGCACAAAGTCCACCGCCGAGATGTTGACGCTGGTTGGGCTGCCGTGGAAGGTTTTTTTCTGGTAGCCCAGGTCCAGCGAGGTGCGGAAGCGGTCGCCTTTGTAATCCAGGCCGGTGGAGAGCAGCGTGGTGCGGCGGCGGTCGTTCGGCACGCCGGTTTCCCCTTCGCGATGCACGAGGTTCACGCGCGCGCCAAACTGGTCGTTATCGCCAAAGCGACGACCCGCATCCAGCGTGGTGCCAATCTGGGAATCCGAGGTGTAGTCAACGCCCACTTTCGCCTGCGGGGTGTCGCCCGCGTGTTTTGGCTCAAGGTTGATCATCCCGCCCACGCCGGAGCTTGCGGCGCCGTTCATCAGGGAGTTGGCCCCTTTGAAGATCTCGATGCGGTCGACCATCTGGGCATCCACCACCTGACGCGGCAGCACCCCGGACAATCCGCCAAAGGTCATATCGTCGCCGTCAAACTTCAGGCCGCGAATGCGGAAGGTTTCCGCGCTGTTGCCGTAACCCTGAACAAATTGCACGCCCGCGTCGTTGGCAACCACGTCAGCAATGGTTTTTGCCTGCTGATCTTCCACCAGCTTCGAGGTGTAGCTGATGATGTTGAACGGCACGTCCATGGCGTTCTGCTGACCGAGCATACCCATGCGCCCGCCGTTCGCCACCTGGCCGTCGAGGAAGGCTGGAAGCAGCTGGTCACCACCGGGTTTGAAATCACTCCCCGCCGTGGACTGGACCACGATGGTGTCCTCTTTTTTCTCATCCGCCGCAAAAGCGGAGTGTGTAACCGCGCCGATGGCAATCGCCAGCAGCGTTTTGTGCATTGTGGTGTTGTTCATAATGAGCTCTTAACGTGCGCGCAAAAATGACCCGTTGTCGGGCCTTAAAAGTTATTAAAAGAAATGCAAATGAGAACTATACGCATTATGAATGCGTAATCAAGTGTCAACGGACATCTCTGAGCGAGAAGAGACAAGAAACAAGGCTGGCGGGAGGTATGGCGCGCAACCACCCCGAAACAGGGGTGGTTGCTAAGGCATTATTTTTTCTTGAAAATATCGGCGGTACCGTGAATTTTGTTGTTGGTGTTGCCGGAAGTCAGCACCAGAACATCAGCACCTTCTTTATCGGCTTTCTCGATCAGCTCTTTTTTCGCGTCGTCTACCGAGACTTCATTGGAAGTGCTAACCGTACCGATTTTTTCATACTGTGATTCCACTTTCTCAAACTCGTTTTTCGTCAGCAGTTCAGCCGCAAAGGTATTGGTGGTAAACAGAAATGCAGCGCCCATCAAAATAGCAGTCGTTTTTTTCATAACCTTTTTCCTTGAGATTAATCAGCAACTACGAAAAGCCCCACGAGTAAGAGTGAGGTGATATGAGCATGGTAGAGGAATAGCAAAATTGCCATAGGGTAAGAAAAATACTGTTATAACAGTCAATTGTGCTGTGAAAAATGTGCGTTAACGCTACTTTCGCGAGGGGTATTTCATGGAGAAAATCAGCAGGACGTCGCGCAGGCGGCAATCTGTGAAATTTAATGGCACGCCCTGTAGGATTCGAACCTACGACCTACGGCTTAGAAGAACGTAGAGTACTATTTAACGCACTGTAATATCATTAGTTTTTCCGCGCTCGCAACGCGTTTGTGTCATTACGTGTCGTTACCTGCTTTCTCGTTTTCTTGTGATACATCCATGCATGACACATCTATGACACAGAGAATGCATAGCCATGCCACCAGACATCGCTTTGTAATTTCCCGATCCACCAACTTTGCGTAGCTCCTTCCAGTTTCGCAACTTGCCGCTTTACGCCCAATGCCTTGATCTGCATAATCACCACCGATCCGATTGTAAGATTTATCAGGTGCGCACCTCTTTTATCGGACAACAAGCAAATCTGAAAATCTCGTAGTGTATCGAGGCGACAGCATTTCACGCTTCATCTGCCACTGCTGCTGTATACCCTGCCCGGCAAAATAGAGCGTGCCCTTTCCGTCCTTTGCATTCAGGTGATCCAGCACTTCCATCAACTTTTCACTTCCGGCACGCGGAGCGCTGTCGTCGAACAGGTTGAGTTGGGCCACGCCCTGGCTGAAGAAGTCACCCAGCATGACACCCGCTTTCTGGTACCGGTGACCGTCCTTCCATATTTTGTCCAGACACTTTACCGCGGCGTTGATGATGTCTCTGCTGTCCTGAGTTGGCGTGAGCAGCCTTACCGATGCGCTGTTTCCGTAATACGGCTCATTAAGGGCAAATGGAGAGGTCTTGACGAAAGCGGAGATAAAACGGCAGTACTGATGCTCACCACGTAGCTTTTCAGCTCCACGGGCCGCATAGCTGCAAATCGCCTGTCGCATTTGCTCATAGTCAGTAATGCGTTCGCCAAACGATCGGCTGCATACGATTTCCTGCTTCACCGGCGCGAACTCTTCCAGATCCAGGCATGGCTCACCACGCAGTTCCCGCACAGTTCGCTCCAGCACAACGTTGAAGTGTTTACGGATAATCCACGTACTCTGCTCTGAAAGGTCCAGTGCGGTTTTGATGCCCATAGCGTTCAGCTTCTTGCTGATGCGCCGACCAACGCCCCAGACATCCTCCACAGGAACAAGCGCCAGTAACCTTCGCTGCCGGTCGACGTTTGAGAGATCGACCACCCCGCCCGTCTGCCGCTGCCATTTTTTCGCAGCATGGTTAGCCAGCTTAGCCAGCGTCTTGGTCTGCGCTATGCCGACGCCGACTGTAAGATGCGTCCGCTGTAAAATAGTCGCGCGGATCTCTTTCCCGAACTCAGTCAGGTCACGGCAGTTTCTTACGCCGGTCAGGTCGCAAAAGGCTTCGTCTATGCTGTAAATTTCCACGCGCGGGCTCATTTCTTCCAGCGTGGTCATTACCCGGCTGGACATATCTGCATAGAGCTCGTAGTTGCTGCTGAAGCAAACAACACCAGCGCGCCGGAATAATTCCTTCTGCTTGAAGAACGGCTCACCCATCGCTATCCCGGCAGCCTTTGCTTCTGCGCTACGTGCTATTACGCAGCCGTCATTATTCGAAAGAACAACCACCGGCCGACCACGCAGGTCTGGTCTGAATACCGTCTCGCAACTTGCATAAAATGAGTTCACATCGACCAGGGCAAACATCACATCACCGGATTGTCGTCTGTGAACGCCGCAGCGCCATTTATAAAGAAGGTTACCACTCCCATGACTTCAACTTCATCTAAACCATCGCCTTCTATGCTTTCACCGTCTTCTGTGATGAGCGCACCGCCCATAACGACCGCGAACTGTAGCTGGCCGAACGCATGCACCAGCACGCGCGTTCCGTTGGATGGCACAAGATCAGGTTGAAAAAGCGCATAACCGCCTGACGTTTCAACCAGGCAGGAGTAGCGGTTAACGCCACATAATTTTTCAAGCCTGAATCGCTGAGCTTTTGCCTCCATGGCCACCTCCAAAAACAACTGTATTTATATACAGTATCGTCAAATATGAGAGTCGATCAAGTTGGACAGTGATGCTAAACTTCAGACCTTTCCGAATTCACTGATTTCTATAATGTTAAAGTTATTCGCCAAGTACACATCAATAGGTGTTATCAACACGCTCATTCATTGGGTGGTGTTCGCCGTTTGCATTTACGCATTCCATACAGGTCAGGCACTTGGAAACTTCGCCGGGTTTGTCGTGGCGGTGTCATTCAGCTTCTTTGCAAACGCCAGGTTCACGTTTAAATCCTCGACTACCACTCTGCGCTACATGCTATACGTTGGCTTTATGGGAACGCTTAGCGCTGCTGTTGGGTGGTGCGCTGATAAGTCCGGTATGGCCCCTATCATCACATTAGTCGTGTTCTCCGCCATCAGTCTGGTGTGCGGTTTCATTTATTCAAAGTTCATTGTCTTTAGGGATGCGAAATGAAAATTTCTCTGGTCGTTCCCGTCTTCAACGAAGAAGACGCGATACCTATTTTTTATAAAACCGTTCGTGAATTTGAAGGTCTTAAGCAGCATGAAGTCGAAATAGTCTTCATCAATGACGGCAGTAAAGACGCGACAGAATCAATTATTAAAGCGCTTGCTGTTGCCGATCCGCTGGTTGTTCCACTGTCATTCACAAGAAACTTCGGTAAAGAGCCCGCGCTGTTCGCCGGGCTTGACCACGCAACCGGTGAAGCAATCATCCCCATTGACGTAGATTTGCAGGACCCTATAGAGGTAATCCCACACCTGATTGAGAAGTGGCAGGCCGGTGCGGAAATGGTTCTGGCAAAGCGTTCTGATCGCTCTACCGACAGCAGATTAAAGCGTAAATCTGCCGAGTGGTTCTATAAACTCCACAATAAAATCAGCAATCCAAAGATTGAAGAAAACGTGGGTGATTTTCGCCTGATGTCGCGTGATGTTGTAGAAAACATAAAGCTCATGCCAGAACGCAATCTGTTCATGAAAGGCATATTGAGCTGGGTTGGTGGTCGCACTGATGTTGTTGAATACGCGCGTGCTGAGCGCGTTGCCGGTAATACAAAATTCAATGGATGGAAATTGTGGAACCTTGCCCTTGAAGGGATCACAAGCTTTTCCACATTCCCTCTCCGTATGTGGACTTATATAGGGTTGTTTGTTGCGGGGCTTTCATTCCTGTACGGTGCGTGGATGATTGTTGACACGCTGGCATTTGGAAATCCAGTTCGTGGGTATCCATCCTTGCTAGTATCTATTTTGTTCCTTGGCGGCGTGCAGCTTATAGGGATCGGTGTGCTTGGTGAGTACATTGGCAGAATATATGTTGAGGTCAAAAACAGACCTAGATACATTCTTAAGGGTAACAAATGAATTCCTATTTAAGTGATAAAAGTCTTAAAGCAATAGTCATTATTTCATTGGCGTATGTTACGCCAATAGTTTTAACTGGCGGTCTGTACATTGATGATATTGGAAGATCATTGACAGGCCTTGCATGGATGCATGATGGTAGAGTTTTGACCTCTGCGTTGATGATTTTGTTGTCTGGGGGATATCCAGTAACGGATATATACCCAATTGGCAATTTTGCTTCATCACTTCTTATTGCTTTATCTGGGTTTACAATTGCTAAAAGCTTCGGTATTAATACAAGATCTTTAGTTCCAATTTCATTGCTAATACTTTTCTCTCCCTTCATGCTTGAGAATTTATCTTATAGATTTGATTCCTTGAGCATGGGAATTTCAATAGTAGCTATATGCATACCATTTCTTTGGTATAATAAAAGTTTATTATTTATAATGACATCAGTGATATGCGTTTACGTGTCACTACAAACTTATCAAGCATCATCTACATGCTACCTAGTGATAGCGTGCTTTTTTTGTGCGGATGAATTCAGGAAGTCATTCAAAAATGGTATGCTGCTTGGTATAGCATCATGTTTGTCTTTTTTAACTTCTACCTTGTTATCATCCATAACATGGAAAGCTCTTTCCTTAGATATGAATGGTAGGGGTGGGATAATTAATTCACAAGAAGAACTAATAGATAACATCTATAAATACATTGATTTATTATCTGATGCCACTAGCTATCAGCTTGTATTTTCATTGACTTTACTATTGCTACCATGCGTATTATTTTTAATTTACGTTGTCAGGTCAGGACGTAAATTTCATATGAAGGCGTTTCCTATCATAATGGTGGCTTTAGCGCTGATAATTTCAATTGGACCCGGTCTTTTTTTAAGTGGCACATGGTGGACACCTAGAATAATGATAGGAGCCCCTGTATTTTTAACATGCCTTTGTTGCTTGGCGTTAGCTGTAAATGGAGATAACTGGCTAACAACAGTTGGATCATGGTTATATTTGTTTGCTGGTCTGATTCTTTGTGTATCATATGCAAATGCCACCAAGGCAAATAATGAATATATTGATTCAATTATTTCAATGGCCCGTCCTTATATATCTTCCACCGATGAATCAAATTTAGTTATTAACGGTGAAGTTAAAAGGCCAGCCAGAGTCAAAATTTATGATGATAAATTCCCTATAATTAAACACTTAATCCCAACCTATATGTCAAATTCATGGACATGGGGTGTGGCTCAGTTTAAGAGGACAGACTCCATTGGTGAAAGAGCTTGGGGCTTGAGGGGTGAAAGAAGAGTCAATGCTATAAAGAACATATGTAGCATGAGAGTTGCTCTAGCGAATAAAGATTTTACTCTTTATTCTGACTCAAATATATCAATATTAGATTTCAATAAAGTTAAGTGCGCGAACTAAGGGCTACCGGTTCGCGCACTCATCTCTAACTTAATGCTAGGCTAAATCCACCATTTTGTTTGCCTAGCATTCCTCTAACCGATTTGTTAACACCTCCACTAAATTCATCGTACTGCATGCTAACGCGAACTGCTATATTAGCTTCGAGTGAATCCCATCCTGCAAAGTTAAGGAACACGTTACCATTAATATCGGCTGATACAGTCGGCGTAGCTGCTGTTCCTTTCGTATAGGTGCTTTGGACGGCCCCCTCCATTGTAAGTGCTGCTGGAGTGCTGCCTGCCGATAGTGTTCCTTGGATTCTTCCATGCCATGCGCTTGTGACGCCTGACCATGGTGAGTTTGCCACGATATCAATCGTCCAGAGGCTGACATTTCGGTATGTGCTAATTGTGCCAATTTTAAAGTTTCTTGAATCTTCTGCGGCTTTTATAAGCATAAAAGAACCACTGGCGCTTTTACTGACGTCAGGAGTTGCTCCCATGCTGGCGAAATCTGAAAAAACGCAATCTCTAAATTTAACTTTGCTGTAATCGGTTGTATCAGTAACACCTGCTGGTGCAGACACATTATCGAACGTGACACCGCCGTAGTTTGTAACAGCAGACATTAACTGACTGACATTTAGGACAACGTTACCACCATTGCGTTTCACTACTACCAGATCTTTGCATGCAAACCCATTGACAGTATCTCCTGCCTTCCAGTTGTCAGCATCTCGAAAATTGAAGAAAACTGCATTATTACCAGTTCCGCCACCGCCAAGTTCAATTCTCCCCTTTACTGTGATGTTAGAGAATACGTAACCACGAGAATTTGTATCACCTACAGTTTCGTCGATGAGTTTTCTGGTACCAATTACAGCCCCCCAAGTCCCACCAACTACATCATAATTAATCTCGATGTTGCGCATTATCCCGTTTATCAATGGCTCTGTTGTGGTGCTATCCCATCCCCACTCTAGCCAAATGGGGGGTGTTCTTGCTGGAAGGATTGAATCATAACGCCCTGTACTTCTGTATTTATAATTGACAACCAAATTAGATATCTGATTGTCCATATTTCCATTATAGAAATACATCTTGATCGGCGTGCCCTGCTGGGTGTCCACAGCATCAACTGTAATATCGCCGCCACCGCAATTATTCGTCAAAAAGAAGTCACGGCGACAACCATTATTGACCGTGTGTATATCTACGGTTCCAACTGTGCCCAACATATGAGGATATCGTGTATCATTATTCACACTGCGAGCATAAAGGTTTTTTACATTAACGCACTCATACCCTTCATAACATTTAGATGTCTTACCAATAAATGTGAAGTTATCGCATCCATTCAGGCGCAGTGGGGTCAGTCCGCGCTTATCATCACCCACATACTCAAGGGTGGAAGATGCATCCACTTCAAACACCAGATTGGTGATATTCGTCAGGTCGAACACGCGCGTCAGGTCAAATGCACCGGAGTAAAGCAGGGTGTCCCTGATAACCAGTCCGCGGATTTCAAGCCAGTCCATATTGCTCAGGGTTACGATCGTACCTAAGCCACCGCTACCTGGGCCAAAGTTCACAACCTGGTCAAAAATAATTTCAACGTTTTTTAGGTTATTAGATGTGATGTAAGACTGCAAAGATTGCAGCGTACCGAATCGGGAGAAGTAAAGGACACGTTTATTTACAACCGAATCAAGAGCATCTTTTACTGTAGATGAGCCGTAGCCGACCAGACTTGCCTTTTCACCGCTGGCAAGATCAGTTCTTAGTGATGCATCGCCTACGCTAAGCCATGCACCAGGTCCGATTCCTCCTGATGTTTCCGGCGTAGAGCCAGGTGCTACGCTCTTTGGTAACTCGCCATCCCAACGATAATATTCGCCGGTAGCCTCATAGCGTAGCACCTGATTAGGAAGCGTAAGATTATTCCCATCTTCGAAGCTATCAAGAGTGATATACCCGAGGCTTGAAATAGCCGTTGATGCTGTGTAATTGATGCCAGCAATTGTCCGGTGCTGATTACCAAACCTGTCAGTGTATGTATGAGCAGGTGATGTAACGAACTCATCAATTTTCCCGGCGTTAAACTTCAGATCGCGCGGTGATTCGCTTGGAACAGGTAAATTGGTAGGTTGCGTAGCCATATTGATTCCATAAAAAACCCGGCGCGGTGGCCGGGTCTGGTTGGTCGGGGACGGTTCTTATTGGTAGATGGCGTCGCTGTACTCCGCGACGGTCAGAGATACCGTGTTGTCTGTGTTCGGTTTGATGCTGTTGACCGTCCATAGTTGACTGTCCAGTTCCTCCACTGTCGCAATGAGGTAGCGCGACGGGAGCTGCACAGTGTCTCCGTTCCATATATTGAGCTGAATGTCGGGTATTGCCGCGGTGAAGCCGTACTTCGTGTCGCTGCGGGCGGTGGCCGGATAGCGCAGAGTCGGGTTACCCAGGCTGTCGGTAACCAGCACATACATCGAACCGGTAAACGTGATCGGCTCGCTGGTATCAAAGTTATTACCGGCGCGCCCGGTGATGTAACCCTGTTGCTGGTTGCTGTCGTAGATGTCGGGCATCTGAATGACGCTACCGACCTGGATAATGCCGTCCTCAAACACCTTGGCGTTCATCTTCACGCGCGAGTAGATCAGGCGCTTGGTTTCGCGCAGAGCTCGCTCCCGGGCCTGATACTCATTACGGAAGCCGACGATCTCCAGCTTGTTCGGGTTCTCCGCTTCCTGTTCAACGATAGCGCCGTTCAGCACGCGGTAGTTGATGTACGTCTTGTTGTTCGTGGTCGGGTGAACGTAGGACACCTGCACGCCGTCATAACCGCCTGGAAGAGTAGCTTCGTACGTCATTTTGTACTCGTCCGTCTTCATGTTGGCCCGGTTGAATACGGCCGCCGGGTAATCAACCTTCTGGTCTCGAGTAAACGTCAGCACGCCGTCATCCCAGTACGCCACCACCGACGCCGCATTGCAGATCGCCTGCACGCGGTCGCCGAGTGAGTCGTTCTCGTCGTCAAACGTGTAGTCGAAGTAGCCCAGTCGCTCATCAGGCAGGCTTTCGGCGATCGAGTACAGCCCGTACAGGTCAATGCTGCTTACCGGCTGCTCACCCATGATGAGCCAGGTGTGAGCCACTGCATCAGCGAACGAGCGCGACGGCCTCAGGGTGTAATCCACCGTCTGCGTGTCCAGGTCGTACGTAATGGTATGGCGCGTCACCAGTGCGTTATATTTGCGCTCGCGGCTGCCAAGAGCGTTCTCTGTCGCGCGGACTTTTACTCGCACAAGCGTGTCGGTAGGATGAACGACGTTTGTCCTGATGTTGATGCTGTGGATCTCTTCGACCTTGAGCAGTGACGCGTCACCGGAGTTATCCGGTTGGCGAATATGAGGGTGGACATGGAAAAGAAGCTAACCATTTTGGTGGTGTGCTCAACTCCGATAGCGGCCCATTCTATGAATTGATCAACTTCAGTGACTGCGAAGGATTTATTGGCACAGCTGTTGCGACGAAATTACTGGCTGATTTTAAAACCTTCCATGACAAGGCGGAAGAGATCGGAGACCGCTTCTTCGAGCAATACAAGCACTGGCAGTCAGCTATGGAAATGGCCTCGAGCAATGGCTGCATTAGCTTCCACTGACGCAACTGATAGCCAGTTATGAGCTGGCTATTGGGTGCGAAAGCACCACCTCGTGATCCCTTTTGCCCGGCCCCGCGCCGGGTTCTTTTTTGCCTGGAGGAAATGCATGGTTGAGGCAAAAACACTGACAGCCAGACAGGCGGCCGAGCTACTAATCACCTCACCGAGAACTGTCTACCGTCTTATCGACTCCGGGCAACTAGCCGGTAAGAAGATCGGTAACAAATACCGCACGACCGACGTTGCATGTATTGCGTATTTACATGACCCGCGCGATCCTGTTCCTGCGAGCGCGGGTGAACATAAAGGAGAAATTTTATGTCAATCACCCTCAGAGGCGGCGTCTGGCACTGTCATTTCGTTACGCCGTCAGGGAAAAGAATTAGACGATCTCTTGGTACGGGGGACAAGAAACAAGCGCAGGAGTTGCACGACAAGCTGAAGGCAGAAGCGTGGCGGGTTGATAAAATTGGAGAGCTGCCGACGAGGACGTTTGAGGAATGTTGCATCAGGTGGATCCGCGAGAAGGAGCATAAGCGGTCACTCGATGACGATAAGACCAAAATCGAATATTTCCTGCGGCATTTCTCCGGCCGGGATATTTCAACCATCACAGCTGATCAGGTTCATGAGGCTGTTTCGAAGATGGTCAACCGTAAGCATATTCAGGTCTGGGAGTCGCGCAGGGACGCGGCTATACGCCGGGGGAAGGAACCGCCTCCGTATGTTGAGAAACCGGTAAGCCAGGCCACAAAGAGCCAGCACCTTTCGTTCATGCGATCTCTATTCAAGGCTGCGGCTAATGACTGGGGCTGGATTAAAACGGCCCCGGTTATAAAAACCAAAAAGCCGATCAGCAAACGCATCCGATGGCTGACCAGGGACGAGGCAGAAAGGTTAATTGCCTGCATGCCGGAGTCGATAAAGCCGGTGGTGATATTTGCACTGGCAACCGGCCTGCGCCGCTCCAACATTATTGATCTGGAGTGGCAGCAGGTCGATATGCAGAGAAAGGTTGCATGGGTAAATCCGGAGAACGCGAAGGCGGGCAAGGCTATCGGCGTTGCTCTGAATGATACCGCATGCAGGGTGTTAAGGGATCAGATCGGGAAAAGTTCCAGGTGGGTATTCGTTCACACGAAGCCATCAACGCGCCCGGATAAAACCGTCACTCCGGCTGTCCGAAAAATGCGAGTGGATGACAATGTCGCCTGGCGCATTGGACTTGAAAGAGCGGGTATAGAGGACTTCCGTTTTCACGACCTCCGGCATACCTGGGCGAGCTGGTTAATTCAGTCCGGCGTGCCGTTGTCCGTTCTGCAAGAAATGGGCGGCTGGGAGTCCATCGAAATGGTACGTCGATACGCTCACCTGGCGCCGAACCACTTAAGCGAACACGCACGGAAAATTGATGCCATTTTTGGCAACCATGACACAAATACGACACAAGGAGAAAATCAGGCTGGCTTGAAACTGGCGTAAGCGCCTGTTTTTAAATGGCACGCCCTGTAGGATTCGAACCTACGACCTACGGCTTAGAAGGCCGTTGCTCTATCCAACTGAGCTAAGGGCGCACGGAGAAGAGTGTACTTCGCGGTGGTGAAACGCCTGGAATTATACGGTCAATGCGTAGTGAGTCAATGCCTTTTCCGCCTTCTCTGGCGATAATGACTAGCTGATTGTAAATACGGCTGTTTTTTCAACATTTATCCCTCTTTTACGGGCTGCGAAAAGGCTTAGCCGCTTTTAAGTAACGCCTGCTGTTTTCCTGTTTACTTCACCTTCACACTGTCCTGCGGTAACCCGGCCGCCTGGAGGCTGGAAGTGAACAGGACGACGGAGTGACAGCGCCAGACCAGACAGGTTTTCCCTCGTGCGTGCAGCACATCTCACACGATATTACAGGCATTAAGCTTGAACCCATTGTCGCCCTCTCATCTTCGCGCACGGTGGGGGCCGAAGTGCTCAGCGTGCTGTCGCCGCATCAGCAAAACGAAAGCTTTTTCCAGGACTGGTCCGCCGCCCGGGCGCTTATGCTGCTGGAAGCACAGATCGCCGCGTTAAAAAACCCCTGCCCCTGTGACAACCTTTTCATAAATTTGCCGATAACCGTTCTGACCATACCGGAAATGTTTCAGCGTTTACTGCAACTTAACAGCCCACCGCTGAACATTGAACTCGTGGAGCCTGCCTCGTTCTTTACACTCTCAGACCCGGCGCGTCTGAGGGTGAGTTGTGCGCTTCAGCAGTTGACCGCGCGAGGACACCGGATCTGGCTGGATGATATTGATGAAGCGTCAGGACAAGCATTTTTATCCTGCCGCCTGCCATTAAGCGGAATAAAAATCGATAAGATCGCTTTCTGGCGTTTACGTGAAACGCCGGCGCTGACACAGCTGGTCACCCTTTGTTCAAAAATCGCTGCGAATGTGCTTATTGAAGGCATTGAAACAGAACGGGACCGTACTTGCGCGCTTCATGCTGGCGCGCGCTTCGGTCAGGGATATTATTGGCCATCCTGGAGATGGCAGGAGGACTGAACGGTCATCGCCAAGAGGGAAGCTATGCGAATGACAGTGCGCCGTTACCGGCGTCGTCGGACAGGAAGTGATTCACTGGGTTCTACGCACTCGCCTTTTGCTCTCCCATTTTTTGATCGTCTCGAATATTTGAGCCAGTCAATCAACCAGACCCGCAAAACCGATGCTCCCTTTATCATTCTGGTCACACAGGATAATTTTTTCCGTTCCGGTTTACTGAGCGGGCAGTCGCCCCTGAGCAATTGCTGCGACTATTCCACGCTGGAAGCCGCCCTCAGTGATTTAAATCACTGGCCTTCATCGCGTCTGGTAATAGACATTGAGAGCCGCGCCTCGCCGCTCATCGACCTGCTGGACCGATTACGCCGCCACAGCCTGTTCGCCCCCTACCTGACACCCTACCTGCTCGTCCGCGCCGATGATTATGATGCTCGCCTGTTTTGTAAAGCGGCTGGCCCTTTTCATGTGCTTGAACGCCAGCTTACGGCGCTGGCTATGCAACAAACCTTACTGGAAGCACCGGCCCCCGTCGGCAACCGCAAAGAGTGGTTTTCACGGGATGAATGGCCGATCTTACAGGCGCTGTCGCAGGGGAGCTCCTTGCGGCAGATCGCGCAGTTACAGAACCGCCCCTACAGCCGCATTATTTACCGTCTCAGCTGCATCCTGGCGAAACTTGGGCTGAATCATCGTCATGAGTTGCTACATCTTCTCAACAACCTCTCAGATTTCACGTATTAACGTATTCAGTAACTTCTTAATTCCTAAAGACCTTTAGGAAATTACTTAGGATATATGTTAAATTTTTGTGTTTTTTAACAAAACTTTCGATTTTATAACTATTCCTAATTCCAGGTCTTAAACCATGCGAAATGCTGCCGGTACGCTCAACGAGAGTGATTTTATCCATGCGTTAAGGTTCTGGCGCTTCAGTTAACAGGGTGATAATGGTGTAAAAACAAGCGATTCACCTGTAAAAGAATGCGATGAGAGGTGAAGAAAACAGCAGATAGTACTGTTCTGTTGTTGGGAACGGCAATTTGCCATGAGGCGTTTGAAACGGAGAGATGACGCACGAAATGGCGGATTTCAGGGATGGCAGGCAGGCGGGATGCTGGTTGTCACAGCCTGCTCGCTGTTAACATTCATTTAACATACAGTAAAATCGTTTATTTTTTGTTATTACATAAAGATGAAAGTGTGTGGTAAATGCAATATCAGGACATTTTTGCTAATTTTAAAAAGTTAGTGATTCAGATCCAGAACATAATAATCAGCAATATATGGATATTAATTTACAGGCTTTTCGGACAATACTTAAACGGTATAATAAGACGTGTTTGACACGCGAATAAGAAAAATCATTTTGCCATAACCAGCCTTATGAGATAACTGCGCTGAGGCATTGATATCACCACTACGTAAACAAGGATGCTTTCGCTCTTCCCAGGGACATTTACCGTACAAGGATCTGCGCAATTATCCTTCCGGCTTTTCGAGAGTTTTAACAAAACTCAGCATAACGCTTTTAACAATCTGAGGCATAAAAAATGAAACCGGCATCCGTTATCATTATGGACGAACACCCTATCGTCAGAATGTCGATAGAAGTCCTGCTACAGAAAAATAAAAACATCCAGGTCAAACTGAAGTCAGGCGACAGCCACGAGGTGCTTGACTGTATACGCAACCACCCCATTGACCTGGTCATTCTCGATATTGAAATGACGGGCACGGATGGGTTCGTATTACTGAAAAGAATCAGGAACTTAAATAAAGACATTAAGGTTCTTTTCCTCTCTTCGAAATCTGAAGCCTTCTACGCAGGACGCGCCATCCGCGCCGGGGCAAATGGTTTTGTCAGTAAGCGAAAAGATCTGGGGGAAATTTATAACGCGGTGGAAATGATCCTGACGGGCTATTCCTTCTTCCCCTCAGAAACATTGAGTTTTATAAACCATCTGGGCTCGCGGACGGGCGCCGCCGTGGATATGCCATTATCGAATCGTGAAGTGACGGTTCTGCGATATCTGGCGAACGGATTATCTAATAAGGAGATTGCGGATCAATTATTACTTAGCAACAAAACAATTAGCGCCCATAAGTCTAATATCTTTTCCAAGCTGGGCGTGCAAAGTATCGTTGAATTAATTGATTACGCGAAGGCGCACGAATTACTATAATCCTACCCTCTCCCTGCAACATATAACCGTTACAGGGAGAGTGGATACGATTAATTATAATTAATCATGAAAGTTGCATCGGCGTCAGCCCGTCCCGGCTGCGGGTTATCCGCCGTGGCGATATAATTGGCATAAAACGACAGTTCGGCATTTCCCTGCGCATCTACCGCCACCGTCTGGCTGGTCTGCTGCAACGCGAGGCGCGTTTTATCCCGGTCGAGGATCTCTACGGCCACGTTGCTGGCCGCGCTGGCATCATTCAGCGCCAGCAGGCTGTTATCATGCCCGTCCATCTTCCCCGTAAATGTGACCGAAGCCGCCCCCGGCGGACATCCGGTCAGCTTCAGGGTGAACGGTACAGGCTGCGTCCGGCTCCCCGTTGTGCGAAGCTGTTTCGTGGGCCAGGTGCCGAGCGTGACGGTTTTATTGCTGTCGTCCCCCTCCGCCACGCAGGTAAAATCCACGATATTGCCGTAGAGCTGAATGTTAATTTCCCCAAGCGCCGTCTCTGCGTGTGCAGGGGAGCAAAGCGCAAAGAGCGCGACGGCTAAATACCGCATTCCGTTTCGCATACCTGCTCCTTAGTCGTAGTCGACGCGTAAATAGCCGCGAGAGGTAAAACGCCCCTCGGCAGGTTTTTTACCGGTTACGCTGACGGGCCACGCGCGGATCCCCACCTGCGCCTGAGCGCTGTCGTCCAGACGGAACGGGATTTTGCTGGTCAGGTTGTTGGGCGTCAGCGGCACGCCATTACTGTTGGCAATCACAAAACCCACATCCGCGTTATCGGAAACCAGCGTACTGCCTGAAACCTTCTCCGCTTCAACACGCATCGTGAGCATGGCGTTCGCCTCGACGTTGGTGCATTTGATGCCGATGGTTTTGCTTTGCGCTGAGATCCCCTCCGGCTTATTCCCGATGCCTGCTTTACTGAACAGGGAGGCGCCGATGTCTCCGAAATCGAACTCCACCACATTCCCGGCATTAATTTCACAGCTCTGAGGCACCTGAATAGTCCCGCTGTAGCTGATGGTATAAACCGGCGTGGTGAGCGGATCCGAGGAGGTCGTGGTGACGTAAACCCGGAACATGGTCGCCCGGGGGATCACCACCATATTGATAAAGCGTCGGGTCACTTTAAGCCGGAAGACGAGGCTGGAATCCTGTACGCCAAACGGTTTGTTTTTAGACACATTCGGGTGGCTCCCCATCTGAATGTAGCTTTTGGGCGGATAAAACGTGCCAGCGTAGCTGTCGGTGATTTTCATCGCCCCGTCCAGATAGTCGTTTAGCTTCAGATACTGGTAGCCATCGCTGGTGCCCGTAACAGGGAAATCGGTAACATAGCTGCGCTTGGTGGTGTTCCCGGACGTTCCCTTAGGGCAGACGGCGTTGACGCCCACCCACTGGGACTTCTCGCTGAGCGTGACAATCTGCCCCACCTGGTTATTGGAGCTGTTAAATTTATCCGTCAGGTCGTAATACACCTCCGTCGGCACGCCATTTTCATTGACGCAGACCGTGGCGAAGGCCTCAGATAGCGGAAAAAACGCCAGCAGGGATAGCCCCAGATAATGGATTTTATTCACAGCGGATCCCCTTAAGTGTGATCGCCTGTTGCAGGCTTTGTTCTGGCAGGCTGTAGGGCGCACGACACTGGGACTGTTTCCCGTCTCCCCACTGAATCAGCAGTTCTCCGCTCAGCGGCAGCCCGCTCAGGTAAATCTGACCGTCATCTCCCACCATGCTGGTTACGCCGCTCTGCGTCTCACGCACCACCGCCCCAAACGGTACAGGCTGGTTATCACGCTTCACGGTGAGCAGCGCACGCACGCCGATGCGGGTGTCAAAACTGGCGCGCACCAGCGCACCGTTCGTCGGCACGACGCTGGAAACGTTATTTTCAATGTCGGTGTTGTTGCTCATAGTGTTGGTGTCGAGCGCCACGCGGTTGTAACGGTACACCGTGGCGTACGGCATCACCGCATAGCCACGCCAGTCTGTTTTGACGCCGGTCTGGTTTTCGACGCTCACGCCTGACGCGCCCGGCGCTTTGATCAAGACGTTGGTATCGCCCAGCGGCTGACTGAATGTGATGCCGTCTGAATGCCCTACCACGCCGCCGGAGAGCTGCCAGTTGAGGTCGTGCTGATCCCGGGCGTAGTTGTAGCCCACGCCCAGCGTGCCGTACGTTGCCTGCCAGTTAGCGCTGGCGCTGCCGCTGGCACCGTTATTGCTGGTGTGACCCTGCGTGACGCTGTAGTTCAGGTTACGATCCTGGAGCAGCGTTCCGCTGATCCCGGTCTGCCAGCTGGTATCACCGTCGCTGTTACGGCTGGCAGAGGCTGTGGCATAGGCCCGGTCGATCGCGTTATCGCGACGGTAGCCGTGACGGGTGAACAGGCTGAACGGGACGGAGACGTTGAACGAGGCGATCCGGTCGGTTCCGTCAATGCCGACGGCCTTGTTCCACGACCAGGATAAGGCGTAGCTGACCCCTTTCACCCCGCCCGCGTAGCCAAGCTGATACCAGACGTTGGATTCGCTGGTGCCCCAGTAACTCTGCTGGCTGCCCGACACGTACACCGAGCCGTAATCGCCGAGAGACTGGGAGATATTGAGCTGGAAACGCCCTTTTTTATTCAGCGTCAGGTTGTGATAGCTCTGCACGTCCGGCACGCCGTCATCGTCCTGATCGTCGCCATACTGGTAGCCTTCCATTGTGCGCCAGGCCACATCGTCGAGGGTGTAGAAGCCTTTGGTCGAGTAGCGATAGCCCAGCAGCTGGAAGTTGGTGCCGAATCCGTTAAGGGATTTTGCGTACAGGAACCGCAGGGACTGCCCTTCATGGCGGCTGTCATCGGCAAGCTGGCTGCGGGCATGGGTGAGATCAAGTGAAACCGCCCCCCAGTCACCGAGGTTTTTACCCGCGCCAATGGCGATGGCGGTATAGCGCGAGGCCAGCTGCGTTCCGCCGTACAGCGTGTAGCCGTCGGCAAGACCCGCAATCATCGTACCCTGAGTAAAGAACGGCGTGTCCTGCTCGCTGTTGCCGCTGCGATAGTCCCCTGCCACCAGATCGTATTTCCAGCGTCCTTCACGCTGGAGCAGCGGAACGGTGGAATACGGGACGGTGTAGCGCTGCTGGCTGCCGTCCTTCTCTTCCACCGTCACCTCCAGGTCACCGCTTGAGGAGGTCGGGTTAAGATCAGTTATCGCAAAAGCCCCCGGCTGCACATAGCTCTGGTAAATCACGTATCCGTTCTGGCGGATCACCACTTTGGCAGGGGTGCGGGCGATTCCGCGCACGGTAGGCGCGTAACCTTGCAGGCTGTCCGGGTACATACTGTCGGACGAATAGAGGCGACCACCGCGAAAACCAACGCTGTCGAAGACATCGTTACCGGTGTTGCTGTCGCCAAGCACCAGCTCGCTTTTCAGCGGGATGATCGTACGCTGCGCCCAGGTACCAATATTTTGCCAGCTGCTGTGCCGCTGGCCGTTGCTTTCGGTATAACGCCACGCGCCGTTATTGCGTAATCGCCAGGCGCCATAGTTCAACCCGCTTTGCAGGTTCAGATAGTAGCTGTCGTCGTCGCTGCCCCGGTTGCCGGTAAAGCTGTAGTTCAGCAGCGCGGCGGGGATGCCTTCATCCCACTGTTCAGGCGGAATATACCCGCGGGCGCTGTTTTGCATCGCTACCTGAGGCAGGCTGACGTTCAGGCGCAATGAGGCGAAGTTGAACGCCGTTTCGCTGCCCGGAATAGCCGTGGTGAGCGGAACGCAGGTATCGCCCTGCACGTTGCTCAGTTCCGGGAAGGCGGCGATATTGACGCCAAAGCGATCGAGCATCGCGCGCGTAATGCACGGCGACAAACCGCCCGCGACCGGCGGCGTGTTGTCAGCTTGCTCAAACCGCACGTCCTGCGTGCCGATAAACTCATCGTTACGCCAGATATCGACGCGATAGACGCCCGGTGCCTGCTGGTGGCCTTTTTCAAAACGCGACAAATCCGCCACGTTCGCCGTGTCATCGGAGAGAAACGCCGGGTTAAAGTAGCTTTCGCCCCAGCCAGCGAGTGGCCAGAGCGTTGCCATCAGTGCCAGCGCAACCGGGCAGTAACGCCATTGAGTGTTCATCGCCCTGTCTCTGCTCACAGGCTGACGCTACGCGCCGGCGTAATGGCGCCATAGTCATTCACACTCTGCCAGGAGAGCGTGCCGCTCGCAGCGGCAGGCAGCACCTGCTGTGCCGAGCTTTTAGGGGCAACCATCAGGTTATCCAGCGTCTGACCGCCGAGCTTCAGATTGACCAGCGTGACGTAATACGGCGAGGCATTGCTCACCTTAAGATGGTTGCCGACGCGCTCAAAGCGCAGCTGTGAGAGCGCCTCTTCCGGCGGCATCGCCAGGTTAGCCGGGCGAACAAACAGCTTGATACGTGACAGAATAGCCAGTTGCAGGACGTTGTTGCCGTCCTGATGTTTTTTGCTGACGGAGGGAATCGCTTTGACGTTCATGTAAAAGAGTGATTCGCGATCGGCAGGCAGCGCCGGGCCTGCGTAGATAATGCGCAGGGTGTTTTCGCTGGCCGGCTCGCTGACAAACAGCGGCGGCGTGACGGCAAAGGTTTTTTCCTTTTGCCCGTTGGCATTTTCTATCCACGCGTTAATTAAATAGCGCTCTTGTTTATTGCTGTTGGTGATCGCCAGCGACGTTTGTTTGGCATCGGCCGGATAAATAACGCGCGTCGCGCCCAGCGCAATCCCGCCGGACGCATTCGCGCTGGCAGAAACCATCATCAAAATAAAAGCTAAAAACAGTCCAGGTTTAATCAGGGTGTTCATCACAACCGTACCTTTAATAATTAGTTCGCAGGCGTCAGGGATAAATCAACGTAAACCAGACATTCGACTGAATAGTGCCTGGTACAAGGTGTTCGGAAATTGCCCGGTAGCGGGCGCTGAAATGAAATACCAGCTCGCGGGTGTCAATGGGTAACCAGCTCACCGCCGTCGCGTTCGGGATGATCTGACGTTGCTGTTCGTCAAACAGCGCCAGCCCGACACCACTGCTGACCGCATTTTCCCCCGGCCGCGATGTCGCCAGGAAAACCTGCGGGTCTTCTGCCGGTGTCACTCCCTGGAACTGGATCCCCACGGTGCGGGAGACGTCCACGCTGCAATCCAGCAGACGTACGGTGAAAGGCACATTAACCGTGGAAAAGCTGCCGACGCCGGAAAAGGCGTTTGTGCGGTATTGCCCCATATCCACGCGCATATTCTGGCTGTCCGGGGCCACGGCGCAGCCGCCGTTAACCAGTTCTCCCCTGAGGTGTACTTTGCCGCCGTCTATGACCACGGTATGTGCGTTTACCGCTGAGGCAATCGCAAGGGCACACAGCAGTATCCCAGTCCTTGTCATCCTTCGCTCCCGGTATAGGCGATCAAAAGACCTCTTCCCTGAGGCCAGCCACATCCCTGTACTCAGGCATTACTCGTATTTCATTACGAATGTTGCGTCCGCGTTTGCCTGGCCTGGCTCGGTGGTCGCCGCCGTGGCTTTATAGCGCGCGGTGAAGTTCAGGGTGTTAGTCCCTTCAATCAGGTTCTGCGCCGCAGAGAAGGTGGCGCCGTCCGGGGTCAGCGTGGAGGATTTGCTGTCGAGGATCTCAATACCTACGCCCTTCGCGGAGTTGTCGTTGTTACCGGAGCTTACCGCCAGCAGCGTTTTGTCGGTGGCGTCGATCTGGCCGGTAAACGCGACAGCAGCGGTTTTCGCTACCGCAGGATCGCAGTCGTTCAGTTCGATGGTGAACGGAATATTGGAGGTGGTGTCACCTACTTTAGTGAATTTCGCGGTACGGTACTGGCCAAGATTAACCGTCTGCTCTGAAGAGTCAGTATTCACTGAACACGCGGCATTCACTAATTCACCTTTAAAATGCACCGTACCACCGTTTACAGATACAGGCGCTACCGGATCTTCTGCGTGAGCGGCACCCGCGACCAGGGCCAGAGTTGCAATAACAGTAGAAGCAATGTTGCTGAGTTTCATGTCTATTCCTTTAAAATGTAAATAACCCTTCCCGCGCATATTCGGGAATAAGAAATACGTTCAATTAAAAAATTGAAGGCTTATTTCGGAGAGGACAAAGTAGCTCAGGAATCTATTTCGTAATATGTCAAAACGCTGCCATTTTGCCAGGTCACATCCTAATCGCCTCTAAGAAATTGACCATGCCCTGAGAAGGGGTTTTGCAGGCCATCGATGAAATCTCGTAAAGGGTGACTGACAGCGGCGCTCGCTTCTGACAAAATACAGGCAATCCCCCCTTTCTAACGTTACAGACGGAATCTTCTCTCTGATGGCAGCAAAGATTATTGACGGTAAAACGATTGCGCAGCAGGTGCGCTCTGAGGTTGCGGAAAAAGTGAAGGCGCGTAAAGCCGCCGGATTTCGCGCCCCCGGGCTGGCCGTTGTGCTGGTTGGCAGCAACCCGGCTTCGCAAATTTATGTCGGCAGCAAACGCAAAGCGTGTGAAGAGGTGGGGTTCGTCTCCCGCTCTTACGATCTGCCGGAAACCACCAGCGAAGCGGAACTGCTGGAACTGATCGACACCCTGAATGCCGATAAAGAGATCGACGGCATCCTGGTTCAGCTGCCGCTGCCTGCGGGCATCGACAACGTGAAGGTGCTGGAGCGCATCGCGCCGGACAAAGACGTTGACGGTTTCCATCCGTATAACGTGGGCCGCCTGTGCCAGCGCGCGCCGCGCCTGCGTCCGTGTACCCCGCGCGGCATCGTGACGCTGCTGGAGCGTTATAACATCGATACCTACGGCCTCAACGCCGTGGTGATTGGCGCCTCCAACATCGTGGGCCGTCCGATGAGCATGGAGCTGCTGCTGGCGGGCTGTACCACCACCGTTACCCACCGCTTCACCAAAAACCTGCGTCACCACGTCGAAAACGCCGATCTGCTGATCGTTGCGGTCGGCAAGCCGGGCTTTATTCCAGGTGAATGGATCAAAGAGGGCGCAATCGTCGTGGACGTGGGTATTAACCGTCTGGAAAACGGCAAAGTGGTCGGCGACGTGGTGTATGAAGATGCCGCAGCGCGCGCATCCTATATTACTCCGGTCCCGGGCGGCGTAGGCCCGATGACGGTAGCAACACTGATTCAGAATACCTTGCAGGCGTGCGAGGAGTATCACGACGTAGAGGACGCGTAATCATGGCAACTTTTTCTTTAGGTAAACACCCGCACGTTGAGCTGTGCGATCTGCTGAAGCTGGAAGGCTGGAGCGAAAGCGGCGCGCAGGCGAAGATCGTCATCGCCGACGGGCAGGTAAAAGTAGACGGCGCGGTGGAAACCCGCAAGCGCTGCAAAATTGTCGCGGGTCAGACCGTGAGCTTCGCAGGACAGAGCGTGACCGTGACGGCCTGAGCTGTCTGATGCCCGGTGGCGCTGCGCTTACCGGGCCTACGTACTGTCTCCGTTTGTAGGCCGGGTAAGGCGAAGCCGCCACCCGGCAATTTCTCTCACAATCCCCTCACACCCATCACGGTTAATTATCGATCAACTTCAAATAATCACTATTCCCTCTGGCGAAATGTGAAAATTAAGTTGCGCGATTTTCAGACTTTCCCCACGATAAATAGAACGTTCTACTAAAACGTTCTACTTACAATAACAGCGTGAAAAAAGCGCTACTCGGGGGAAATCAGCATGAGCCTGATATCAGGGTTTGTTAAATCGCTGTCTAAGTTATCGATGATTGGTCGCGCCTTAATGCTGCCAATTTCACTGCTTCCCGCTGCGGGCCTGCTGCTGGCCTTCGGCGATAAGTTCCATCTGCCGCTGATGATGAACGCCGGCGGGGTTATCTTTGATAACCTGCCGATGCTGTTCGCCATCGGCTCTGCCGTCGGACTGGCTTCGGAATCCGGCATTGCCGCACTCTCTGCGGCGGTCTCCGTGTTTGTCACCAACATCACCATCAGCACCGTGCTGAACATCACGCCGGAAATGGCCTCTCAGGGCGGCAAATACGCCATGGTCGTTGGCATTCCGACGTTGCAGATGGGCGTCTTTGGCGGCCTGATCTGCGGTATTCTTGCGGCCTGGTGTTACAACCGCTTCCACACCATGCAGCTGCCGGAGTTCCTCGGCTTCTTCTCCGGCAAGCGCTTTGTGGCGATTGCGACGGCGTTTCTGTCGTTCCTGCTCGGCCTGCTGCTGCCGTACGTCTGGCAGCATATTCAATCCGGGATCGACGCCCTGTCCGTGGTGGTGAACGGCGATAACCAGGCGGCCTCGACCTTTATCTTCGGGCTGGTGGAGCGCGCGTTGATCCCGCTCGGCCTGCACCATATCTGGTATCCCTCCTTCTGGTATTCGTTCGGGGATTACACTACCCAGGCGGGTCAGGTGATCCACGGTGACCAGACCATCTGGTTCAAGATGCTGGAAGAGGGAGTGAAATCCTTCAGCAGCGACACCTACCAGAACGCCGGGAAATTCATGCAGGGCGAGTTCCCGCTGATGCTGTTCGCACTGCCTGCGGCGTGTCTGGCGATGTACCACGAAGCGCACACGAAGAATAAGAAAATCGCGGCCGGTATTCTGTTCTCTGCGGCCCTCACCTGCTTCCTGACGGGCATCACTGAGCCGGTAGAGTTCACCTTTATCTTCGTGGCGCCGATCCTTTACGTCTTCAACGCCATTATGGCGGGCCTGGCGTACATGACCATGTACCTGCTGCATGCGCACATCGCCAAGTCGTTCTCGGCGGGCTTTATCGACTACCTGTCGTTCGGGATCCTGCCGTCGTTTAACGGCTATCAGACCAACTTCCTGAGCGCCATTATCATCGGCATTCCGATGGCATTGATCTACTACTTCACCTTCCGCTTCGTGATCCGTCGCTTCGACGTGAAAACGCCGGGCCGCACCGAAGTGACCGCCAGCGCGAATGACAAGTCCGATTCCGAACTTGCCACCGAAATCATCGGCCTGCTGGGCGGTGCGCAGAACATTGATTCCGTCGGCTCCTGCATCACACGTCTGCGTCTGGAAGTGGCGAAGAGCGAAGCGGTGGACCGGGACGGGCTGAACGGGCTTGGCGCGCGCGGCGTGGTGTTCGTTGGCGATAACGGAATACAGGTGATTTTCGGGGCCAGAGCACAGTTTATCGCCCAGACCATGTCCACGATGATTGGCAAATAATAAGATGCCTGAAGGAGGCGTCTCCTGTACGCTGGGGGACGCCTCTTATCTGGCTGATAATCGGGAAATTTCAGGGAGCGGTTTTGAAGAAAGTCAGCATCATTGATGTCGCAAAGCATGCGGGCGTGTCGGTTTCTACCGTTTCGCTGGTGCTGCGCCAGAAAGGGAAGATCTCAGAGGCGACGATCGGGAAGGTCAATGCCGCCATCACAACGCTGGGCTATGTTCATAACGTCGCCGCTGCCAATCTTCGCGCCAACACCTCCAACTTAATCGGCCTGATCCTGCGCGACTTCAGCGACAGCTTTTCCATCAAGGTGATGGCGAGCATCGTTCAGGAGCTGGAGAAACAGGGTTATATGGTATTTCTCGGTCAGCCGCTGAACGACGGCGAACATCTTGAGCGTACCCTGCTCTCATTTAAGCAGCAGGGCGTGGCGGGCGTCATCTACCTGGCGTCGGACACCCGCGCCGCCTCTCTTCCGGAACACATTCGTCACTGCCCGCTGCCGCTTGTGGCGGTTTCGCAGTCGTTGCTGGAAGAGAAATGCAACCTGGTGATGCGCGATAATCGCCAGGCGGCGAACCTGGCCGCGCGTTATCTTATCGAGCGCGGGCACCGTAACATCGCCTACATTGGCGGGCGCGACGGGTGCCGTATCCGCGAGCAGCGCCTGCTTGGTTTTCGCAGCGCGATGACGCAGAGCGGCCTGGTCTGGCGTGAGGAATATTCTCCCGCCTGCACCGATGACACGCAGGCGGCGGCCATGGCGACTCGTCAGCTGCTGGAGAAGAACAACACGATTACCGCCCTGCTCTGCCATTCACCGGACGCGATGATCGGTTCAATCTCAGGTATTCACCAGGTGGGGCGCACGGTGGGTAAAGACGTGTTTTTAACCCAGCAGGTGGCGCTGATTGGTTTTGAAGATATGCTCCACGTTAATCTCACGTCGCCGTCACTGACTTACGTTTCGTCTGCCAGCGAAGAGACCGGCCGCCAGGCGGCAGGGCTGATGATCCGCAGGCTGAAAGAGCCGGATCTGCAAACGCAGCGCATTACCCTCTCCGGGCAGCTTATCGCGCGGGAATCGGCGTAAAATCAGAATTTAGCACAGGTTTGCTGCGGCGGATCTGCTGCTATATTCCCATGATTTGCCATGGATAAATGCAATGCCTACCATTATCACCCACGCTGCCGTACCTCTGTGTCTGGGCTTAGGGCTCGGAACCAAAGTCATCCCACCCCGCCTGCTGTTTGCCGGGATCGTCCTCGCCATGCTGCCCGATGCCGACGTACTGGCGTTTAAATTCGGTGTCGCCTACGGGAATATTTTCGGCCACCGCGGTTTCACTCATTCGCTACTGTTTGCCCTGGTGGTGCCGATACTCTGCGTGCTGGCAGGCCGACGTTGGTTCAGGGCCAGCCTGACGCGCTGCTGGCTGTTTTTAACCGTGTCATTGCTGTCGCACAGCCTGCTGGATTCAATAACGACAGGCGGGAAAGGCGTCGGCTGGCTGTGGCCATGGTCTGATGAACGCTTCTTTGCGCCGTGGCAGGTGATCAAGGTCGCGCCGTTTGCGCTGTCACGCTACACCACGCCGTACGGGCATCAGGTAATCATTTCAGAACTGCTGTGGGTGTGGCTGCCGGGGATGGTGCTGATGGGGTTGCTGTGGTGGAGGCGGAGGTAAAAGAAAAGCCGGGTGGCGGCTACGCCTTACCCGGCCTACGGTCGTGATTTTGTAGGCCCGGTAAGCGTTAGCGCCACCGGGCGTTACGGACCTACTTACGACGCCAGGTGGTTCCCTGCGGGCCGTCTTCCAGAATAATGCCCATCTCGGTCAGACGGTTACGCGCCGCATCCGCCGCCGCCCAGTCTTTCGCCTGACGCGCTTCGAGACGTGCTTTGATCAGTGCTTCAATTTCCGCCACTTCACCGTCGTCCGCCTGCGCGCCGCTTTGCAGGAACAGGTCCGGCTCCTGCTCCAGCAGGCCGAGCACGGAAGAGAGCTTACGCAGATGAGACGCCAGCGCATTGGCCGCCGCCATATCTTCTGACTTCAGGCGGTTCACCTCACGCGCCATGTCGAACAGCACGGAGTAGGCTTCCGGGGTGTTGAAGTCGTCGTTCATGACCTCAACGAAGCGGGCCTCGAACGCCTCACCGCCTGCGGCCGGAACAGATTTATCGGTGCCGCGCAAGGCGGTATACAGACGCTCCAGCGCAGCGCGCGCCTGCTTCAGGTTCTCTTCGCTGTAGTTCAGCTGGCTGCGATAGTGGCCAGACATCAGGAAGTAGCGCACGGTTTCCGCGTCGTAATACTTCAGCACGTCGCGCACGGTGAAGAAGTTACCCAGCGATTTCGACATCTTCTCGCGGTCAACCATCACCATCCCGGAGTGCATCCAGTAGTTCACGTACTCGCCGCCGTGTGCACAGGTGGACTGCGCGATTTCGTTTTCATGGTGCGGGAACATCAGATCCGAACCGCCGCCATGGATGTCAAAATGGTTGCCCAGCTGCTTGCAGTTCATCGCGGAACATTCAATGTGCCAGCCCGGACGCCCTTCGCCCCACGGGGATGGCCAGCTCGGTTCGCCCGCTTTGGACATCTTCCACAGCACGAAGTCCATCGGATTACGCTTCACGTCCACCACGTCCACGCGCGCGCCGGCCTGGAGCTGGTCCAGATCCTGGCGGGAAAGCGCACCGTAGGTTGGGTCCGTTGGCACCGAGAACATCACGTCGCCGTTGTCCGCCACATAGGCGTGACCGCGCTCGATCAGCTTTTGGGTGATATCAATGATTTCATGGATATGGTGGGTCGCACGCGGCTCGCTGTCCGGGCGCAGAATATTTAAGGCATCAAAATCCTTGTGCATTTCGGCGATCATGCGATCCACCAGCGCGACAAAGCTTTCGCCATTTTCATTAGCACGTTTAATGATTTTGTCGTCGATGTCGGTGATGTTGCGCACGTACTTCAGGTTGTAGCCCAGGAAGCGCAGGTAGCGTGACACCACGTCGAACGCGACAAAGGTACGGCCATGGCCGATATGACAGAGATCGTAAACCGTAATACCACACACGTACATGCCGACTTCCCCGGCATGGATAGGTTTAAATTCCTCTTTTTGGCGCGTCATTGTATTAAAGATTTTTAACATCGAAGATTCCATGTAAACACGTGTGTGGATTGTTTGTTCCTTATAATACCCATAATTCGGAGTACGGTCAGCACACAATGCAAGGTGATCGTGTCCTGTGGTTATGCTATAACAAGCCCCTATATGTGACCCGAGCACGGGTCGACGCACCACAATAACGGAACAGGATGCAAAAATGGTTACTTTCCACACTAATCATGGCGATATCGTAATCAAAACCTTTGATGACAAAGCGCCTGAAACAGTTAAAAACTTCCTGGACTACTGCCGCGAAGGTTTCTACAACAACACTATTTTCCACCGTGTGATCAACGGCTTTATGATCCAGGGCGGCGGTTTCGAGCCTGGCATGCGCCAGAAAGAGACGAAAGAAGCGATCAAAAACGAAGCGAACAACGGCCTGAAAAACACCCGTGGTACGCTGGCAATGGCCCGTACTCAGGCGCCACACTCTGCGACCGCACAGTTCTTCATCAACGTAGCGGACAACGACTTCCTGAACTTCTCTGGCGAAAGTCTGCAAGGCTGGGGCTACTGCGTATTCGCAGAAGTGGTTGAAGGGATGGACGTGGTCGACAAGATCAAAGCCGTTTCTACTGGCCGCAGCGGTATGCACCAGGACGTTCCTAAAGAAGACGTTGTGATCACAAGCGTGACCGTCAGCGAGTAATTCGTGGCGACACTCTTTATTGCGGATCTGCATCTGCAAACAGAAGAACCGGCGATAACCGCCGGTTTTCTGCGTTTTTTACGCGGTGAAGCGAAAAGCGCCGACGCGCTGTACATTCTGGGCGACCTGTTTGAGGCCTGGATTGGCGACGACGATCCGAACCCGCTGCACCGTGAGATAGCTGCGGCCATTAAAGTGCTGGTGGATTCCGGCGTCCCCTGCTATTTCATTCACGGCAACCGTGATTTCCTGATCGGCCAGCGCTACGCCCGCGAGAGCGGTATGACGCTGCTGCCGGAAGAGCAGGTGCTAAACCTCTATGGCCGCAATATTCTGATCATGCACGGCGACACGCTCTGCACTGACGATACCGGCTACCTGGCGTTTCGCGCCAAAGTTCACACCCCGTGGATCCAGAAAGTGTTCCTCGCCCTGCCGCTGTTTATCCGCAACCGCATCGCCGCCAGAATGCGCGCGGGCAGCAAGGCCGCCAACAGCAGCAAATCGATGACCATCATGGACGTCAATCCGCAGGCGGTGGTGAAGGTGATGGAGAAGCATCGCGTTCAGTGGCTGATCCACGGCCATACCCATCGTCCCGATGTGCATTCCCTTATCGCCAACGGCGAGCCCGCCCATCGCGTGGTTTTAGGCGCCTGGCACAGCGAAGGATCGATGGTCAAAGTTACGCCGGAAGGTGTCGAACTGATCGCCTTCCCGTTTTAACGCCTCCCCGTCTTTTCGCTCATTTCCCGACCACGCAACCGTTTTCCTTGCCGGTATTACATGCTATTCTCTGTGCCCTCGAAAGCAGTGTGTTCCGCACCACAGGAGTTTTAAGACGCATGTCTTCCCGCAATAATCCGGCGCGTGTCGCCATCGTGATGGGGTCCAAAAGCGACTGGGCTACCATGCAGTTCGCCGCCGAAATCTTTGAAATCCTGAATGTTCCGCACCACGTCGAAGTGGTTTCCGCGCACCGTACGCCGGATAAACTGTTCAGCTTCGCCGAAAGCGCCGAAGAGAACGGTTACGAGGTGATCATTGCCGGTGCGGGCGGCGCAGCACATCTGCCGGGCATGATTGCCGCCAAAACGCTGGTGCCGGTACTGGGTGTTCCCGTGCAAAGCGCCGCGTTAAGCGGGGTGGATAGCCTTTACTCTATCGTCCAGATGCCGCGCGGTATTCCTGTCGGTACCCTGGCGATTGGTAAAGCAGGTGCGGCAAATGCCGCCCTGCTGGCCGCGCAGATCCTGGCGACGCATGATAAAGAGTTACATCAGCGTCTGGCGGAGTGGCGTAAAGCCCAGACCGATGAGGTGCTGGATAACCCGGATCCGCGGGGTGCAGCATGAAGCAGGTTTGCGTTCTTGGTAATGGTCAGCTTGGCCGGATGCTGCGTCAGGCCGGTGAGCCGCTGGGTATTGCCGTCTGGCCTGTCGGGCTGGATGCCGAGCCGGAAGCCGTGCCGTTCCATCAGAGCGTGATCACCGCCGAAATTGAACGCTGGCCGGAAACCGCCCTGACCCGCGAGCTGGCGCGCCATAACGCCTTTGTGAACCGCGACGTCTTCCCGATCATTGCCGACCGTCTCACGCAAAAACAGCTTTTCGACAAGCTCGGCCTCGCGACCGCGCCGTGGCTGCTGCTTTCCGATAAGCGCGAGTGGGATGACGTGTTTGCGATGCTGGGAGACCTGGCGATTGTGAAGCGTCGCGTCGGCGGCTACGACGGCCGCGGGCAGTGGCGCCTGCGCGCGAACGACACCGCCGAGCTGCCGGACGACTGCTACGGCGAGTGCATTGTTGAGCAGGGCATAAACTTTAGCGGTGAAGTGTCGCTGGTGGGCGCGCGCGGGCATGACGGGCACACCGTTTTTTACCCGCTGACGCATAACCTGCATCAGGACGGCATCCTGCGCACCAGCGTCGCCTTCCCGCAGGCCAATGCTGACCAGCAGGCGCAGGCGGAAGAGATGCTCTCTGCCATCATGCATGAGCTGGGCTATGTGGGCGTGATGGCGATGGAGTGTTTCGTCACGCCGTCGGGTCTGCTGATCAACGAACTTGCGCCGCGCGTGCACAACAGCGGCCACTGGACGCAAAACGGCGCCTCCATCAGCCAGTTCGAGCTGCACCTGCGCGCCATCACCGATCTGCCGCTGCCGCAGCCGGTGGTGACCAGCCCGTCGGTGATGATCAACCTGATCGGCACCGATCTGAACTACAACTGGCTGAAGCTACCGCTGGTGCACCTGCACTGGTACGACAAAGAGGTGCGTCCGGGGCGTAAGGTCGGCCACCTGAACCTGAACGATACCGACACGGACCGCCTGAGCGCCACGCTGGAAGCGATTGTTCCCCTGCTGCCGCCAGAATATGCGAGCGGTATTGTCTGGGCGCAGTCAAAACTGAAGTAAGTATCCCCCGCCGGGGAGTTGACCTTCCCCTTCCCCGGCGTACAATCCCCGCCCATTGCTGCTCAGTTTTCTTCTGGAATCACCATGAACGATGGAACGGACTATCGCGCGATACTCGCGTCCGATACCCCTTTAATCGACGTTCGCGCGCCGATCGAATTTGCCCAGGGTGCGATGCCCGCCGCACTCAACCTGCCCTTAATGAACGACGACGAGCGTGCCGCCGTCGGCACCTGCTATAAACGCCAGGGTCCGGACGCCGCGCTGGCGCTCGGCCATAGCCTGGTCAACGGCGAAACGCGAGAGGCGCGCATCAACGCCTGGCGGGAAGCCTGCCTGGTCCATCCTGAGGGCTACCTTTGCTGCGCGCGCGGTGGCCAGCGCTCACACATCTCCCAGGCCTGGCTGAAAGAGACGGGCGTCGACTATCCGTTGATACGCGGCGGTTATAAGGCCCTGCGTCAGACGGCGATTCAGGTGACCATTGAGCAGTCACAAAAGCCGATGGTGCTTATCGGCGGCTGTACCGGTAACGGTAAAACGCTGCTGGTGAAGCAGCATGCGCAGGGCATCGATCTGGAAGGGCTGGCGCACCATCGCGGCTCGTCGTTTGGTCGCACGCTCACCCCGCAGCTTTCTCAGGCGAGCTTCGAGAATCACCTTGCGGTTGAGCTATTGAAAAAAGACGCCGCGCGCTGGGTGCTGGAAGACGAGGGCCGGATGATTGGCTCTAACCACCTGCCGGAATGCCTGCGCGACGGCATGGCTGAAGCGCCTGTCGTGGTGGTCGAGGATCCGTTTGAGATCCGTCTTGAGCGCCTGCGCGAAGAGTATTTCGTCCACATGTGGGCCGACTTTTCTGCCGCCTGCGGTGAAGAGGCGGGCTGGAAAGCGTACAGCGAATATCTGCATCACGGCCTGTACGCCATTCGTCGCCGTCTGGGGCTGCAACGCTTTGCGGAATTTACCGCCCTGCTGGATGCCGCGCTTGTCGAGCAACAGCGTACTGGCAGCACTGACGCGCACTTCAGCTGGCTTGTGCCGCTGCTGAAGGACTATTACGACCCGATGTACGGCTATCAGCTGGAGAAAAAGGCGGAGAAGATTGTGTATCGCGGGACGTACGAAGAAATTGCTGAGTGGCTCGATCGCTGAAAAAAGCCGGGTGGCGGCTACGCCTTACCCGGCCTACGCGTGCTTTTGTAGCCCCGGTAAGCGCAGCGCCACCGGGGAACAAACCACTTAGAAGTCGTAACGCAGACGCACCAGGTTCATGTCGCCCAGGTTGTCGGTGCTGGAGGTGAACACGTGTTCGTAATCCACGCGGAAACCGTAATCCAGCTGGAAGCTGATACCCACGCCGTTGTCGATGCGCTGGTAGTTACGGCCATTCACGTACTCAATACGGTCGCCCATGAAGTACGGCTGGATGGATTTCACCGCATACTGACCAACCGGGAACTTGTAACCCGCAAAGTATTCAATACCCCATGCATCACCGGCGAAGTAGTCGTTAACGGACACTTTTTTGGTGGTCAGGAAGTTCTGATACCAGCCGCCGCCTGCGGAGAAGGTCCAGTTATCCGGCGTCCAGCTCAGGGCGGTACCAAGGATGTTCTGGTCGTAGGATTTGCTGTCGCCGTTGTCCGGGTTACGCATGTCCGCGCGGGTGTAGTTCCACGCTGCGCCCCAGGTCAGATCGGTAGTCAGGTGATAATCGATACCCAGTGAACCGCCGCCTTTACGTTTGTAACGCAGGCCGTTGCCCGGCAGGTATTCGCTGTCTTCAAACAGGTAAGAGGCGTAGATGTCAGCATCGCCCACGGTTTTCTTGTACTTCAGCATCTGGCGTGAACGGTAAGAGCCGTCATAGTCGCCGTTGATCCCGTTACCTGGCGCCTGACCAATCATGTCGTAGTCCCAGATATCGGTTTTTGCGCCCACTACGTCATAGTACACGCTGTTCTGCTGGCCGAAGGTCAGCGTACCCCAGGTGTCGCTCTTCAGACCGGTGTAGAGCATACGACGAGAGGTGTCGTGCGCGCCGTCGGCATAGTGATGATCCCAGTTGAACTGCGCCGGAATGTTCACACCCAGCTCGTAGTAGCTGATCCAGCTGATGTCATCGAACAGGTAGTAATCCGCAGCGAAACGGAAGCGGGTGCCGCCGTCAAAGCCGTTGCGCTTGTAGCTGTTTTTGCCGTCATCACCGGTCATATTCTGGAACTGAGGACGAATACTGCCGCCAACGGTGAAGTTCAGGCGGCTCAGCGGGTTACCCGCCTGCGGATCCTGTTTCAGAAGGGTGATTTCCGCCTGAGATGCGAAAGAAGCCAATGCCACTGCTGCGCCGATCGTTGTCGCCAGCGCTGTTTTTCTTATAGTCATTCTTTTTCCTTGATAGACACGCTGCTAAATATTTAGCTGGTGAATATTAACCGGAAAAATTCGGGCTGTGTGGGCGGGTTTTTAATGTTTTGTGCTACTAAATGCAGGGGCATTAACGATTTGTGCCGTTAAGCGATGACGAACCAGCAGAAATGCCGGTGCGTCATCATCACGTCAGTAAACTAGCTGACAAACTGGCGGAATAGCGCTTTACCTTTCAACAGCCGGGTTCCGAGCCAGCCGCCGCACAGGGACAGCAGCACGGCACCGCAGACGGGCAGCGTGAGCCACAGCCGCCAGTCGGGCTCCCACGGGAAGTCGAAGACTTTGCTCTGGAGTACCGCCAGCGCGGTTTCCGCCCCGATGGCCGCCACCAGGCCCGCCACCAGACCGAGCAGGGCAAATTCGCTCCACAGCGTGGCGCGCAGCAGCCGTTTACTGGCTCCCAGCGTGCGGTAGACCACCAGCTCCTGATGACGCTGACGCATGCCCACCTGCACCTGCGCCAGCAGCAACAGCACACCGCAGACGGTCACCAGCACTACCATCACCTCCAGCGCGCGGCTCACCTGCTCCAGCACCTGCCCGACCTGTTTGAGGATCGCGCCGATATCCAGCAGGCTCACCGTCGGAAATTCCCGGTTAAGCTGCGTCAGCATGCCGTTGCCGTTTTCCCAGCGGAAGCTGGTGAGCCAGCTCTGGGGCTGTCCGTCCAGCGCACCCGGCGGGAAGATGAAGAAGAAGTTTGGTCGCAGGCTTTCCCAGTCCACTTTACGCAGGCTGGTAACTTTGGCGGTGAAATCCTGGGTATCACCGGTGAAGGTCACGCTGTCGCCGGGCTTCACGTTCAGGCGTGTCGCCAGCCCCTCCTCCATCGACACTTCCCCCGCTTTCGGCGGCCAGGTGCCGGCAACGATCGGGTTATGATCCGGACGTTTCGCCTGCCAGGTCAGGTTGAGTTCACGGTTGAGCGATTCATCCTTATTTCCCTCCGTCGACTGGCCGTTGATCTGCGTCAGGCGGGCGCGCACGATCGGATAGAACGATTCCGGAATAATGTGATGCTCAGACAGGAAACCCTTCAGCGGCGTCACCTGTTCGGGAGCAATGTTGATCAGGAAATAGTTCGGGCTTTCCGGCGGAAGCTGCTGCTGCCATCGATCCAGCAGATCCCCGCGCAGCACCAGCAGAAGCGCCAGCAGCATAAACGACAGCGAAAATGCCGAGAGCTGGCTGAGGGTAGACCACGGCTGGTGCAGCAGGCGGTTAACTGCTAACCGTATGGGGAGTGATTTAACTGTTAGCTTTCTCAGCACATTAAGCAATATCCAGCCCACTACGCCGCACAGCAGCGCCAGCACCACCGCGCCCGCCAGCACCGCCCACAGCAGCGTGCTGCCGCCCATCAGCCAGGCCAACAGCCCGACCGCCACCGCAATAATCACCGGCAGGTAGAACTTCAGCGGCCAGACGCTGGCCACCACATCGCGGCGCAGCACGCGCAGCGGCTGGGTGGCGAGCAGCAGCCGGTACGGGCGTAACCCCACCAGCAGGGAGATCGTCGTCATCGCGCCGATGGCCCACAGCCACGGCCAGAGGCTGGCAGGCGGTAATGCTGCGGGCAGTACCGGTTTGAGCAGCACCATCAGCAGCTTTTCAAACAGCAGTCCTATCGCCCCGCCGGTCAGGGCCGACAGCGCCAGCACCATCAGCCACTGGCCGACAATCAGCTTGCGCAGCTGCGTGCGGCCCGCGCCGAGGGTTTTGAGGATCGCCACCAGATCGTAACGGCTGCGGCAGTAGTGCCCCATCGCCACGGCAACCGCCGCAATGGCAAGCAGCAGGGTTAACAGCGCCGACAGCAGCAGGAACTGCTGAGAACGTTCAAGAGATTTGCCGAGCGCCCCGTCATCCTGTTCCAGCCCGTACCAGCGGTGTTCCGGCTTGAGCTGCGGCAGGAGCCATTTTTCGTACGCCTCCAGCTGCGCAGGCGTCCCGCCAAACTTATACCGCCAGGTGACACGGCTTCCCGGCTGGACGGCGTGGGTTTTCGCCACATCCGCGGTGTTCATCAGCAGGCGCGGCGCAAGCTGGAACGGATTAAATCCGGAGTCGGGCTCCTGCACTACTTCCCCGGCAATTTTGAGTGTCGCGTCGCCGACGTCGATACTGTCGCCGGGTTTCAGGTTAAGAAGCGCCATCAGTCGCGATGCCAGCAGGACCGTACCGGCCGTCGGTTTTAGCCCCGGCGGGCTTGTTTGTAAGTTACCGTACATCGGGTAGATGTCATCCACGGCTTTTACGCTGGCAAGCTGCGGCGTGTCGCCCGCAAAGGTCATGGTCTGAAAGGTGATCTGCTCCCCTACCTTCAGCCCCTCTTTGCGCGCTTCCTCAATCCAGCCCGGCGGCACGGGGCGAGAACTTTGCAGAGCCCGGTCCCCGGCCATAAATTCCCGACTCTGCTGGCTAAGCCCTTTCTCCATACGATCGCTGACGCTGCCGAGCGCCAGCACGCAGGCCACCGCCAGGCTCAACGCCAGCCAGACAATCAGCAGCGAGGGCGAGCGCCACTCGCGCCAGAACCAGCGGGCAATCATGCTTCCTCCTGAAGAATACCGTTCACCAGCCGCAGGCGGCGGTCGCAGCGGGCGGCCAGCTGCGGATCGTGGGTAACCAGAATCAGCGTGGTGCCGTGCTCGCGGTTGAGGGAAAACAGCAGATCGGCAATTTTGTCCCCGGTTTTACGGTCGAGATTGCCCGTTGGCTCATCGGCAAACAGCACTTCCGGGCGGCCGTTAAACGCCCGGGCCAGCGCCACGCGCTGCTGCTCACCGCCGGAAAGCTGTGCCGGAAGATGGTCGAGTCGTTTGCCTAGCCCCAGCTGTTCCAGCAACGCCTTCGCGTGATCGCGGCTTTCACGAGTATTGTCACCACGCAGCAGGCCGGGCAGCTCAACGTTTTCCAGCGCGTTCAGCGTCGGGATCAGCATGAATGACTGAAAGACAAACCCGATATGCCGGGCACGCAGCGCGGCGCGGGCTTCTTCATCAAGCGCGTGGAGGGGCTGGCCGACCAGGTTCACTTCCCCACTGCTGCCATCGTCCAGACCAGCGAGAATGGCCAGCAGCGTGGACTTACCGGAACCGGATTCACCAATCAGGGCGATGGTTTCGGCACGTTTGACAACGAGTTCAACTCCGGTGAGGATGGAAAGCTCGTGTTCTCCCTGACCGACGGACTTCTTAAGACGATGAACTTCAACAATGTTTTCCGCTGGCATTTGCCCTTCCTGTTTTTGATGCTGATGACCTTCCGCGCGGCGGCTGCGGACACGTTATTAATTCTGGGCGACAGCCTGAGCGCGGGCTATCGTATGGCCGCCAGTGCGGCCTGGCCCGCCCTGCTCAATGATAAATGGCAGTCCCGGGCGTCTGTCGTGAACGGCAGCATCAGCGGCGATACGTCGCAGCAAGGCTTATCGCGCCTGCCTGCCCTGCTTAAGCAGCATCAACCGCGTTGGGTGCTGGTTGAACTAGGCGGTAATGATGGTTTGCGCGGCTTCCAGCCTCAGCAAACGGAGCAAACGCTGCGGACCATTTTGCAGACCATTAAGGCCGCCAATGCCCAGCCGCTGCTGATGCAAATTCGCCTGCCCGCCAACTACGGCCGTCGGTATAATGAGGCGTTTAGCGCGATCTATCCTAAGCTTGCCAAAGAGTTTGATATTCCGCTGCTGCCATTTTTCATGGAAGAGGTCTATCTGAAACCCCAGTGGATGCAGGATGATGGCATTCACCCCAATCGCGATGCCCAGCCGTTCATTGCCGACTGGATGGCAACCCGGCTGGCTCCTTTAGTAAAACATGACTCGTCAAACAGCTGAGAACCTGACAGGTAAAGTTATGCAAAAATCGGTCTTAATAACAGGATGTTCCAGCGGAATTGGCCTTGAAAGCGCCCTTGAACTGAAACGTCAGGGGTTTTGGGTACTGGCAGCCTGCCGCAAACCCGAGGATGTCGAACGCATGCGAGGGCTGGGATTTACCGGCATTCTGCTGGATCTCGATTCGCCAGAGAGCGTAGAGCAGGCCGCCGATGAGGTTATCGCCCTGACCAACAACCGTCTTTACGGTCTCTTCAACAATGCGGGCTACGGCGTGTACGGCCCGCTACAGACTCTCTCACGGGAACAGCTGGAGCAGCAGTTCTCCGCAAACTTTTTCGGGGCGCATCAGCTTACCATGCGCCTTCTCCCCGCCATGCTGCCGCACGGCGAAGGGCGCATCGTGATGACCTCCTCGGTCATGGGCCTGATCTCCACGCCGGGCCGCGGGGCTTACGCCGCCAGCAAATATGCGCTTGAAGCCTGGTCCGATGCGTTGCGCATGGAGCTGCGCCACAGCGGTATTAAGGTCAGCCTGATTGAACCGGGCCCGATCCGCACCCGCTTTACGGAAAACGTTAACCAGACGCAGGCGGACAAACCGGTCGAAAACCCCGGCATCGCGGCGCGTTTTACGCTTGGGCCAGAAGCCGTCGTTGCCAAAGTGCGCCACGCGTTTGAGAGCGATACCCCTAAAATGCGCTATCCGGTCACGCTGGTAACCCATGCCGTCGGCTGGTTGAAACGCCTGCTGCCGGGGCGGATGATGGACAAAATTTTGCAGGGTTGAGTTGAAGCGACGACGCTTACCCCCATGTAAAGAGTAAACCGATAAAAGAGAATGCCGCATGTCCGTACAGAATATCGTCAACATAACTGAAGCTAACCTGCAACAGACGCTCGAACAGTCAATGACTAAACCGGTGCTGTTCTACTTCTGGTCTGAACGCAGCCAACACTGCCTGCAACTGACGCCGGTCCTGGAAAGCCTTGCCGCGCAGTACAACGGTCAGTTCATTCTGGCGAAGCTGGATTGTGACGCCGAACCAATGGTGGCTTCCCAGTTTGGCCTGCGCGCGATCCCAACCGTCTACCTGTTCCAGAACGGTCAGCCGGTGGATGGCTTCCAGGGGCCGCAGCCGGAAGAGGCGATCCGCGCCCTGCTGGATAAAGTTCTGCCGCGCGAAGAAGAGCTGAAAGCGCAGGAAGCCATGGCGCTGATGCAGGAAGGCAAGTACGACGAGGCGCTGCCGCTGTTAAAAGACGCGTGGCAGCTGTCGAACCAGAACAGCCAGATTGGTCTGCTGCTGGCAGAGACCCAGATTGCGCTGCACCGCCCTGAAGACGCGGAAGCCGTGCTGAAAACGGTGCCGATGCAGGATCAGGATACCCGTTATCAGGGTCTGGTGGCGCAGATTGACCTGCTGAAACAGGCAGCCGATACCCCTGAAATTCAGCAGCTTCAGCAGCAGGTTGCGGACAACCCGCAGGATGCCGCGCTGGCAAGCCAGCTGGCGCTTCAGCTTCATCAGGTGGGGCGTAACGAAGAGGCGCTGGAGCTGCTGTTTAGCCATCTTCAGAAGGACCTGGGCGCCGCAGACGGACAGGCGCGGAAGATGTTCCAGGAGATCCTGGCCGCGCTGGGTACCGGTGACGCGCTGGCGTCGAAATATCGTCGTCAGCTGTACGCGTTGCTCTACTAGTAAAAAAATGCCCGGTGGCGCTAACGCTTACCGGGCCTACAAAAGCCGATATTACCCCGTCTTTTTCAACTGCGTCACCACCAGCTGGTGGCGCGCGTTGTAAAACTTCCGATAGGTCAGGTAGCAGGCAATGATGGTGGACAGGCTCGCCGTAGAGAGCAGCATAAACGTCACCATAATCTGGTACTTAATCGCTTTTACCGGATCGATACCGGCAAAAATCAGCCCCGACATCATGCCCGGCAGGCTCACCAGACCCACCGTTTTGGCGGAATCCACCGTTGGGATCAGCGAAGAGCGAATGCTGTCGCGGATCAACCGCGCAGAGGCCACCTTCGGCGTCGCGCCCAGGCTTAGCTTCTCCTGAAGCTGCTGCTGTTCACTGCTGAACCGTTGCCCCAGATTGTTGTAGCACAACCCGACCGCCACCATCGCATTGCCCGCAATCATCCCGGAAATGGGGATCACCTGCATCGGCGTAAATTCTATCGAGCCGGAGAGTACCAGTACCGCCAGCGTTAACGCGGTCCCGGTAGTGATGGCGATCAACGACGAAATGAACGCTTTATCGATGTATTTACTGCGTTTCTGCGCGTTCCATGCCGCGTTAAAGCAGATAAACAGCACCATCAACAGGGTCAGCACGGCATGATTGACGTTGAAGATGTATTTCAACACATAGCCGACGATGATGAGCTGAATGACCGCGCGGGCGATACTCCAAAGAATATCTTTTTCCAGCCCCAGCTTTTCCCGGTAGCTGACCACAATCGCCACCAGCACCAGGACCATCGACAGCGCCAGCGATTCGTTGGTTATGTTATGTTCACCCACGATGAGCCTCCTCCATTTTCCCGCCCTGCGGCCTGAGCGTGATGACATCATCCGCATGGGTAATTTCATTTGAATCATGCGTCACCCACAGCACGGCAATATTCTGCTCCCGGGCGTAGCGATGGATAATGTCATTGACGTTGCGCTTGTTAGCGTCATCCAGCGCGCTGGTGATTTCGTCCAGCAACAGCGCCTTCGGCAAGAACTGCAGGTTACGGATCAGCGAGACGCGCTGCTTTTCCCCTCCCGACAGTTCGGCGATCGATTTGGTCAGCGTCTCCGGCGAAAGCCCGAACCGAGTCAGATCGTCGGTAAACTTTTTTGGATCAGGCGTTTGGTTGCGGATGTGCCAGGGGAAAACCAGATTGTCGTACACCGTGTCGCCAAACAGGGACGGCGTTTGCACGCAGTATGACACCTGCTGGCGATAGCTTTCCGGTGAAAGCGTGGCGATATCTTTTCCTGCAAACAGGATGGTTCCCTCCGTTGGGCTCAGTAGCGAAGCCACGATTTTCAGGAGGGTGCTTTTGCCGCAGCCGGAGGGGCCAGTTATCAGTTTAAATTCGCCCGGAGAGAGACAAAAATCAACGTGCTGAAGGATGGTGTTATCACCCACACGAAAGCCAACATCCCTGATATCCAGAAGATTTTTTTTATTATTCATTCCGATTCCATTAACCGCTGTAATAAGAACAGCCTTTAGCATAATCCTTTCCGCTACGCAGCGCGAATAGCCTTAACCTATAGCAAGTGTTAAACTTTTTGCTCGCTAATTGTCACCTCTATAACTACAGGAAGTCAGCAACATGACACATATCTTTTATGAGTTCTCTTCCCTGAAGCCTGGTGTTCCTGATGTGGAAACATTAATGGAAGTCATCAATTCTTCTGAACTCACGCGTTTTGTCATGGGTGCAGAGGTGGTCGATTTTGTTAAGAAGGCGCTCATCGTTAACACCACAATCGGTAGCTTTAAAAACTGCTATTTTGCTTTCGATGATGGGGCTTACTTTCTCGAGTTTGACGGCAAGGGTAAATCCAGACGCTTTACTGAGGTGCCGGACTGGTTCGTTTCCCCCGCGGAATTTGCCCGCTCGCAATGGCTGATTAACCATGATCTGGCCGATGTGAAGGCGACGGCGTTTATTGACGTGTTGATGTCCTATCCGCTTAAAGAGCGCCGGGCGCACTGCAATCTGCTGTTTGGTCTGGATCTGCATAAGGTCAATGTGGTTCCGGCGCCTACAGCCCCTGCCGGAAAAATGGGCAATAAAAACGGAAAAACCACCAAGCCTCGCGTCACGGATCTCGGCTCTTTTGAGCTTTTTACCGCGTTCTTTGCGCGTATGAAAACCGCCGTCAATGCTAATGAATTCCCTACCCTACAGGTGCTGACCGGCCAGGAGGATCTTACAAAAGCGCCGCACAGCTTAAAGCAAGGGATCAGAACCTGGTTTAAGGCGATTACCGGCGATCTGCCGCCGAACAACAAACGTGTCGGGGCGGGCAATGCGGTATTGTTCTGCGCTCCCGTTCGCGAGCAGATCCAGCAGATAGAGGCCATCGGCCTGGAAAAATACTATCAGGGCTTATCAAAAGCTATCGCTGACGCCGGGGATGGGTTTATCACTGACTTCAGCTATACCTGGTCTGAAAAGTAACGCTTTGCGCCCCGCATCCCGAACGGGGCGTTTTATTTCTGCCAGTCCGGTTCCCACCTCTTTACAGGGGCGAAATCCTGTTCGTTAGCCGATATACTTACGTTCAACAAATACGCAGTTTTTCTCGTTACGGCATGCAAAACAGGAGGTTTTTATGCTCATCGTTGTTCCTGTCCTTATATTCGTTGCGCTGGTTATCGTGGGCGCAGGCGTCAAAATTGTCCCGCAGGGTTACCAGTGGACCGTCGAACGCTTCGGTCGCTACACCAATACTCTTCAGCCGGGTTTAAGCCTGATCGTCCCGTTCATGGACAGAATTGGGCGTAAGATCAATATGATGGAGCAGGTGCTGGATATCCCTTCCCAGGAAGTCATCTCCAAGGATAACGCCAACGTCACCATCGATGCGGTGTGCTTTATTCAGGTGATTGATGCGCCGAAAGCGGCCTATGAGGTGAGCAACCTGGAGCTGGCGATCGTCAACCTGACCATGACCAACATCCGTACCGTGCTTGGCTCAATGGAGCTGGACGAAATGCTCTCCCAGCGCGACAGCATTAATACCCGCCTGCTGCACATTGTGGATGAAGCCACCAATCCGTGGGGGATCAAAGTGACACGCATTGAGATCCGCGACGTGCGCCCACCGGCAGAGCTGATTGCTTCCATGAACGCGCAGATGAAGGCCGAGCGTACCAAGCGTGCCTATATTCTTGAAGCCGAAGGGGTGCGTCAGGCTGAAATCCTGAAAGCGGAAGGGGAAAAACAGTCGCAGATCCTGAAAGCCGAGGGCGACCGTCAGTCTGCCTTCCTCCAGGCGGAAGCGCGTGAACGTTCGGCAGAAGCGGAAGCCCGCGCGACGCAAATGGTCTCCGAGGCGATTGCCGCCGGGGATATCCAGGCCGTGAACTACTTCGTCGCGCAAAAATATACCGATGCGCTGAAGGAGATCGGCTCCGCGAACAACAGCAAGGTGGTAATGATGCCGCTGGATGCCAGCAGTCTGATGGGATCTATCGCCGGAATTGCCGAGTTGATCAAAGACGGCGGAAACGAGCGTAAAAAATGATAGAGCTCATCGTTGCACATCCTCATGCGTTCTGGCTAAGCCTTGGCGGCTTACTGCTGGCCGCCGAGATGCTTGGCGGCAACGGTTATCTGCTGTGGAGCGGGGTTGCCGCGGTGATTACCGGGCTGGTCGTCTGGCTGCTGCCTGTCGGCTGGGAGTGGCAGGGCGCGCTGTTTGCCGTGCTGACGCTGCTGGCCGCCTGGCTGTGGTGGCGCTGGCTGAACAAACGGGTGAAGGCGCAGAAGCCGGTCGACGCGCACCTCAACCAGCGTGGGCAGCAGATCGTGGGTAGACGCTTTACGCTTGATAACGCGCTGATCAACGGACGCGGTCATATGCGCGTGGGGGACAGTTCGTGGCCGGTGGTGGCCGACGATGACCTCAGCGCCGGCACGCGGGTTGAGGTCATTGCGGTGGAAGGCATTACTCTGCGGGTTAAAGCCTGTTAGGCGTGGGTTTTACGGTGGCAGCAGCCGGAAAGATTGTCGATAATCGGGCACTCGGCGCTGTCATCTCCCGGGCAGGATTCTGCCAGCTGTAACAGTTGCTCACGCATCGCCTGTAATTCGATGATATGGCGTTCGATCTCCGCCACTTTTTCCAGCGTACGTTTTTTCACGTCGGCACTGTGGCGTTTCGGATCGTTAAACAGGTTAACCAGCTCGCCGCACTCTTCAAGGTTAAATCCTACCTGTCTTGCCTGGCGCAGTAACGTCAGTTCATCAAGATGCAGCTGCGTATAGCTGCGGTAGCCGTTCTCACTGCGCAACGGTGGCGTCACCAGCCCTTTTTCCTCATAAAAGCGAATCGCTTTGCTGGTTAAGCCGGTTTTTTTCGCAACATCGCTGATATTCACATTTCCCCCTTGACCTTCCCCTTGATGGAAGGTTTAACCTTCATAACAGTTAGCGAAAAGCAGAGTGAAGGTCAACAATTGACCAGAACATTATACGGGAGTTTTGTTATGTCTCACACTATTGACCTGACACTGGACGGCCTCTCCTGCGGCCACTGTGTCAAACGCGTTAAAGAAAGCCTGGAGCAGCGTCCTGACGTGGAAAGCGCTGAGGTGAGTATCGATCATGCCGCCGTGACCGGCAGCGCCAGCGCCGACGCGCTGATTGATACCATTAAACAGGCCGGTTACGGGGCGGAGTTAAGCCACCCAAAGGCTAAACCGCTGGCAGAGTCATCATCCCCGTCGGAAGCACTGACAGCGGCCACTCCTGAGCTTCCGGTAGCTGATGATATTGATGACAGCCAACAGCTGCTGATCAACGGCATGAGCTGCGCCAGCTGCGTCTCCCGGGTACAAAACGCCTTACAGGCGGTACCGGGCGTCGCACAGGCACGGGTAAACCTGGCGGAGCGTACTGCGCTGGTGATGGGCAGCGCCTCCGCCGCAGAGTTAGTGCAGGCCGTGGAGAAAGCGGGCTACGGGGCGGAGGCCATCGAAGATGATGCCGAGCGCCGCGAGCGCCAGCAGGAAACGGCTGTCGCCACTATGAAGCGTTTCCGCTGGCAGGCGATTGTCGCCCTGCTGGTCGGTATTCCGGTGATGGTGTGGGGCATGATGGGTGACAACATGATGGTCACCGCTGACAACCGCACCCTGTGGCTGGTGATTGGTCTGATTACCCTTGCGGTGATGGTGTTTGCTGGCGGACATTTCTATACCAGCGCCTGGAAGAGCCTGAAAAACCGCACCGCGACGATGGACACGCTGGTCGCGCTCGGTACCGGCGCGGCGTGGCTGTATTCGATGAGCGTGAACGTCTGGCCGCAGTGGTTCCCGATGGAGGCGCGCCATCTCTATTATGAAGCGAGTGCGATGATTATCGGTCTGATTAACTTAGGCCATATGCTCGAAGCCCGCGCGCGTCAGCGCTCGTCGAAAGCGCTGGAAAGATTACTCGATTTAACCCCGCCGACGGCCCGCGTGGTCACGGACGACGGGGAAAAAAGCGTTCCGCTCTCAGAGGTACAGCCGGGAATGACGCTGCGCCTGACCACCGGCGACCGCGTGCCCGTCGACGGTGAAATCACCCAGGGCGATGCCTGGCTGGATGAAGCGATGCTGACCGGCGAGCCGATACCCCAGCAGAAATCTCAGGGCGATGCGGTGCATGCGGGTACGGTGGTACAGGACGGCAGCGTACTGTTCCGCGCCAGCGCGGTCGGGAGCCATACCACGCTGTCACGCATCATTCGCATGGTCCGCCAGGCGCAGAGCAGTAAGCCGGAGATTGGTCAGCTTGCCGATAAAATCTCCGCCATTTTTGTGCCGGTGGTCGTCGGTATTGCCCTGCTGAGCGCGGCGATCTGGTATTTCTTCGGCCCGGCGCCGCAGATTGTCTACACCCTGGTGATCGCCACCACGGTGCTGATCATCGCCTGCCCTTGTGCCCTTGGCCTGGCCACGCCGATGTCGATTATCTCTGGCGTCGGACGCGCCGCCGAATTTGGCGTACTGGTCCGTGATGCTGACGCCCTGCAACGGGCAAGCACGCTGGACACCCTTGTCTTTGATAAAACCGGCACGCTCACCGAGGGCAAACCGCAGGTGGTGGCCGTCAGTACCGTTGGCTGTACGGAGACGGATGCCCTGCGCCTGGCCGCCGCGCTGGAACAAGGTTCCAGTCACCCGCTGGCGCGCGCCATCCTGGAGAAAGCCGGTGATGCCCGTCTACCGCAGATCAGCAACTTCCGTACCCTGCGCGGTTTAGGGGTCAGCGGTGAAGCCGAAGGCCATACGCTGCTGCTGGGCAACCAGGCGCTGCTGACTGAACACGGCGTTGATACGTCCGCGCTGGACGCAGAGCTAAACGCGCAGGCCTCTCAGGGCGCGACGCCGGTTCTGCTGGCGAGGGATGGTCAGGTGGCGGCGCTGCTGGCCGTGCGCGATCCGTTACGCCAGGACAGCGTAGATGCCTTACAGCGCCTGCACCGCGCGGGCTATCGTCTGGTGATGCTGACCGGGGACAACCCGACCACCGCCAACGCCATTGCGAAAGAAGCCGGTATTGATGAGGTGATCGCGGGCGTGCTGCCGGACGGCAAAGCGGACGCCATCAAGAACCTGCAAAGTCAGGGTCGCCAGGTGGCGATGGTGGGCGACGGCATCAACGACGCCCCGGCGCTGGCGCAGGCTGACGTAGGCATTGCGATGGGCGGCGGGAGCGATGTCGCCATTGAAACCGCGGCGATCACCCTGATGCGCCACAGCCTGATGGGGGTGGCGGATGCGCTGGCGATTTCGAAAGCCACGTTGCGCAACATGAAGCAGAACCTGCTGGGGGCCTTCGTCTATAACTCACTCGGCATTCCGATTGCCGCCGGGATTTTGTGGCCGCTGACCGGCACCCTGCTGAACCCGGTTGTTGCGGGTGCGGCGATGGCGCTCTCGTCAATTACCGTGGTGAGCAACGCTAACCGCCTGCTGCGGTTTAAACCGAAGGATTGAACCTTGTACCCGTACGCGCTAGCATGAACCTTTCCGATCATGGAGCGCGTATGGGTCTGTTTAATCGTCTAAAAACATCGTTTCGCGCCCTTTTTCCCCGCCGTTATGCCTGGCCCGGTATGGATATTTCGCTTCCGGGCGGGCAGCATCTGCACCTGGTGGGAAGCATTCATATGGGCACGCAGGACATGTCCCCCCTGCCCTCCGGCCTGATTAAACTGCTGAAGCGCGCCGACGCGCTGATCGTCGAAGCCGACATCTCCGGCCATGAATCGCCGTTTGCCGGGCTGGAAAGCGATCGCCCCCTGGCGGAACGTCTTAACGGGACGCAGCTGGCTGAGCTTACCCGTCTTGCGGATGAGACCGGCGTCTCGCTCTCAATGCTCGACACTCTGCCCCTGTGGCAAATTGCCATGGTGTTACAGGCCACCCAGGCGCAGCGCCTGGGGCTGCGCGGCGATTACGGTATCGATTATCAACTGCTGAATGCGGCAAGGGCGCGCAACCTGTCCGTCATTGAACTGGAAGGCACGGACAGCCAGATTGCGCTTCTTCGCCAGCTTCCCGATGACGGCCTGATGCTGCTGGATGATACCCTGACCCACTGGCACACCAACGCGCGTCTGCTGCAAACGATGATTGGCTGGTGGCTGGATGCGCCGCCCGCAGACGGTAAGCTGGCGTTACCGTCGACATTCAGTGAATCGTTGTATGATGTGCTGATGAACGCGCGCAACCAGGCGTGGCGGGAGACACTATATGCCCTGCCTGCCGGTCGTTATGTTGTCGCGGTTGGCGCGTTGCATTTGTACGGAGAAGGGAATTTGCCGTCGCTGCTGAAATAAAAAAATGGCCAATATCTCTATTGGCCCGTCAAAGAGGAATTTCATCGTTTTTATTATACCGAAGTGACCTTCGGCTACGCCGATTGTCGCTCAAAGTAACCATCACTGCCAATACTATTGCGCAAGATGGTGCTATTTTTTAGACAAACGTCAGGCGTATGCTGCTGGTATGAATCGTCTGTCGTAAGAAGGATAGCCATGACTCCCGCCGTTAAATTACTCGAAAAAAACAAAATTTCTTTCCGGATCCACACCTACGATCACGATCCGAACGAAACCAACTTTGGTGATGAAGTGGTGCGCAAGCTGGGGCTGAACGCGGACCAGGTCTACAAAACGCTGCTGGTCGCGGTGAACGGCGATATGAAGCACCTCGCCGTGGCAGTGACGCCCGTCGCCGGACAGCTTGATCTGAAGAAAGTGGCCAAAGCGCTGGGAGCGAAAAAGGTCGATATGGCAGACCCGATGGTTGCGCAACGCACAACGGGTTATCTGGTCGGCGGGATCAGCCCGCTCGGCCAGAAAAAGCGTCTGCCGACGCTGATCGATGCGCCTTCGCAGGAATTTGAGACGATCTATATTTCTGGCGGCAAACGCGGGCTGGATATCGAACTGGCCGCAGGCGATCTGGCGAAAATGCTGGACGCGAAATTTGCGGATATTGCGCGCCGGGATTGAGAAAATTGCCCGGTGGCGCTGCGCTTACCGGGCCTACGATTCGAATGTAGGCCGGGTAAGGCGAAGCCGCCACCCGGCAAAAAAAAAACGCACTACTGCCAGCTCACCTCGCCTTTCGGCTCATACATGTTCACGTCAATCGGTGAATTTTGCTGGATAAACTGCTTCAACACTTCCGCATCAATAAACCCGGTATTTACATAGCCCGGTTTGTTATCGATATGCGGATAGCCGTCGCCGCCGGTGGCGTTAAAGCTTAACGTTGCCAGGCGGTAGGTTTTCGCCGGATCAACCGGTTCGCCTTTGATTTTGAGATCGTTAAGCTTGCCGTCCTTCGCGACGAAGCTGACGTTAGCAAACTGCGGATACGCCCCGGAATCCGGCTTCATCTGCGCCACGGCGGTCAGGTAGTCAATCACCTCCTTCCCGCTCATGTCCGCATAGACCACCACGTTGCCAAACGGCTGCACTTTGAGCACGTCTTTATAGGTGATGTCTCCGCCTTCAATGGAATCACGAATACCGCCGCCGCTCATCACGCCGAAATCAGCATTCGTGCGCGCCATCTGCGCGGCCAGCACCAGACGCCCCATGTTGGTCTGTACAAAGCGGACTTTGCTGCGGTCCCCTTCCAGTCGTCCGTTAAGCGTGCCAATCTTCACGTCCAGCTGCGCTTTCCCTTTGCTCTGGAACGGCGTCAGCAAAGAGAGCATCTGCTGGTTTTCAGCGATCTCTGGCGTGTAGAGTACCCGCTCGCTTTTGCCATCCGGGTAGGTCACTTTCTTCTTCAGGTTGACCGGGATGAGCTGATAGTGCACCAGCTTCATTTCGCCGTTACGGAATTCGAAATCCGCGCGGCCAACGTATTTACCCCACTCGTGGGCCTGTACAATCCAGATCCCGTTCTGACGATCAGGCGCGCACGGCGTGCCGGGCACATAATCTGCCTGCTTTTTATTCTCAGAAGCCATGCAGACCGGATCCTGTGAGTGACCGCCCACAATCATCGCCAGCGAGCCCGCAGGAAGGCTGCGCGCCATCTCCACGTCGCCCGGCGCGTTAGAGCCGTGCTGACCGTTATCGTAATGCCCCATGTGGGTGGTCGCGATAATCACATCCGGTTTTTCATTCTGCTGCAACTCCTGGATCACCAGCTTCGCTTCGTCCGCCGGTTTACGGAATTCAATGTCGGTGAAAAATTCAGGATTACCAATTTTGGCCGTATCGTCGGTGGTTAAGCCGATGACCGCGATCTTCAGATCCTGACGCTTAAACAGCGCCCACGGTTTAAACAGGCGCTCGCCGGTGCTTTTCTGATAAATATTGGCGGAAAGGAACGGGAATTTGGACCACTTCTCCTGCTGGCGCAACACGCTCAGCGGATTATCAAACTCGTGGTTTCCGACCGCCATCGCGTCGTAACCAATTAAATTCATGCCGCGGAAATCAGGCTCGGCATCCTGTAAATCAGATTCCGGCACCCCGGTATTAATATCCCCGCCCGATAGCAGCAGGACGCTGCCGCCCTGGGCCGCGACCTCTTTACGAATGCCGTCCACCAGCGTTTTTTGCGCCGCCAGGCCATATTCACCGTATTCGCTGCGCCAGAAATGGCCGTGATGATCGTTAGTATGCAGAATGGTAATTTTATAGGTTTTATCTTTTTCATACGCCTGCGCGGGCAGGCTTGTCAGCCCCCATGCGGCGATGAGCGCCAGCGCGACGCCACGCTTCATTAACTTCATCTTCTCTCTCCCTGACCCATAGACAAACGCAAAAATTACAGTGACTCACAAGAATAGACAAATAAGTTTTCAGAATTGCGACTTTCTTCAAATGTCACGGACGGGTATGTTAGTCGGATAATAATTACTCCCTGCATCTCTAATAACAAATCGACGTGGTATTTATGGCAATCAGTGAATCAACCCAGCCCGTCCAGGGCGCTCCGGCGTCGCCGCCGAAATCGCGCACTTCCTTTAAAGTATTAGGCGCAATCAGTCTCTCTCATCTGCTCAACGACATGATCCAGTCGCTGATTCTGGCGATCTACCCGCTGTTGCAGTCTGAGTTCTCATTAACCTTCGTGCAGATCGGGATGATCACCCTGACCTTCCAGCTGGCCTCTTCGCTGCTACAGCCGGTGGTGGGCTACTGGACGGACAAATACCCGATGCCATGGTCGCTGCCCATTGGCATGTGCTTCACCCTGAGCGGGCTGGTGCTGCTGGCCATGGCGGGCAGCTTTGAGGCGGTACTGGTTGCCGCGGCGCTGGTGGGAACCGGTTCATCGGTGTTCCATCCGGAATCGTCCCGCGTGGCACGTATGGCCTCCGGCGGACGTCACGGGCTGGCGCAGTCTCTGTTCCAGGTGGGGGGTAACTTTGGTAGCTCCCTCGGTCCTCTGCTGGCGGCGGTAATTATCGCGCCTTACGGCAAAGGCAACGTGGCGTGGTTTGTGCTGGCCGCGCTGCTGGCGATTGTCGTCCTGGCGCAAATCAGCCGCTGGTATGCCGCGCAGCATCGCGTAAATAAGGGAAAACCTGCCGCGAAGATAACCAATCCCCTTCCGCGCAATAAGGTGATCCTTGCCGTCAGCGTGCTGCTGGTACTGATTTTCTCGAAATATTTCTATATGGCGAGCATTAGCAGCTATTACACCTTCTATCTGATGCAAAAATTCGGATTATCAGTACAAAACGCCCAGTTCCACCTCTTTGCCTTCCTGTTTGCGGTGGCGGCAGGCACGGTGATAGGCGGCCCTGTAGGGGATAAAATTGGACGTAAATATGTGATTTGGGGCTCTATCCTCGGCGTCGCGCCGTTTACGCTTGTTTTACCGTACGCAACGCTGGAATGGACCGGAATATTGACGGTGATTATTGGTTTTATTCTCGCATCGGCATTTTCAGCCATCCTGGTCTACGCGCAGGAGCTGCTGCCGGGACGTATCGGTATGGTTTCCGGCCTCTTTTTCGGTTTTGCCTTTGGCATGGGCGGCCTTGGCGCAGCCGTGTTGGGGATGGTTGCAGACCACACCAGCATCTTCCTGGTCTATAAAATCTGCGCTTTCCTGCCACTTCTGGGGATGTTGACCATATTCCTGCCTGACAATCGTCATAAAGCGTGACTTCACGGCTGCCAAAGTTAAACTTTGGCAGCCGGATAACCTGATGCCATAAGGCTTTCCTCTCCCTCCCCTCAGCAAATTTATCAAAATCTGCCTTTTTTCATGCTTATTGCCTTTTTATTGTGATTTCAACAATTATTCATAAACATAAGCGTAAAAATTGTCATAAACTATTAATCGGCTTTTTGGTATTTGCACCAAAAATGGATCACCCATCGCGAAAGGAGACGGAATGCACCACGCCACACCGCTTATCACCACCATTGTTGGTGGACTTGTGCTCGCTTTTATTCTCGGCATGATTGCCAATAAATTGCGTATTTCGCCCCTGGTAGGCTATTTACTGGCGGGCGTGCTGGCAGGGCCCTTTACGCCGGGTTTTGTCGCTGATACCAAACTGGCGCCTGAGCTGGCGGAATTGGGCGTGATCCTGCTGATGTTTGGCGTCGGACTGCATTTTTCCCTGAAGGATCTGATGGCGGTAAAGTCGATCGCCATACCGGGAGCGATCGCCCAGATAGGGGTGGCGACGCTGCTGGGCATGGCGCTTTCGGCGGTGCTGGGCTGGTCAATCATGACCGGTATCGTATTTGGGCTGTGTCTTTCAACCGCCAGTACCGTGGTGCTGCTGCGCGCGCTTGAAGAGAGACAGCTGATAGACAGCCAGCGCGGACAAATCGCGATAGGCTGGCTGATTGTTGAAGATCTGGTAATGGTGTTGACGCTGGTTCTGCTGCCTGCCGTTGCCGGGATGATGGAAAAAGAGAATATCGGCTTCGCCTCGCTGGCGCTGGATATGAGCATTACCATCGGTAAAGTCGTGGCGTTTATCGCCATCATGATGCTGGTGGGCCGCCGTCTGGTGCCGTGGATCATGTCCCGCAGCGCCGCCACGGGCTCGCGTGAACTGTTCACGCTTTCGGTCCTTGCGCTGGCGCTGGGCATTGCCTTTGGCGCCGTCGAGCTGTTTGACGTCTCCTTTGCGCTGGGCGCGTTCTTCGCCGGGATGGTGCTGAACGAGTCCGAGCTGAGCCACCGTGCCGCGCACGATACCCTGCCGCTACGTGATGCATTCGCGGTGCTGTTCTTTGTCTCCGTCGGGATGCTGTTCGACCCGCTGATCCTCATTCAGCAGCCGCTGGCCGTGCTGGGTACGCTGGCAATCATCATCTTTGGTAAGTCCGTTGCCGCCTTCTTCCTGGTACGGATGTTCGGCCATTCGCCGCGCACGGCGCTGACCATCGCCGCCAGCCTGGCGCAGATTGGCGAGTTCGCCTTTATTCTTGCCGGTCTGGGGATGGCCCTGAACCTGCTGCCACAGGCGGGGCAAAATCTGGTGCTGGCGGGGGCGATCCTCTCCATCATGCTAAACCCGGTATTGTTTGCCCTGCTGGAGAAATATCTCGAGAAGACCGAAACCCTCGAAGAGCAAACCCTGGAAGAAGCGATTGAGGAGGAGAAACAGATCCCCGTAGATATCTGCAACCACGCGCTGCTGGTCGGTTTTGGCCGCGTCGGCAGCCTGCTCGGTGAGAAGCTGATGGCCCAGGGGATCCCCCTGGTAGTGATTGAAACCTCCCGCACTCGCGTCGACGAGCTTCGCGAGCGCGGCATCCGCGCGGTGCTGGGCAACGCGGCTAACGAAGAGATTATGAATCTGGCGCATCTGGACTGCGCTCGCTGGCTGCTGCTCACTATCCCGAACGGTTACGAGGCTGGCGAGATTGTCGCCACAGCCCGTGAAAAATGCCCACATATCGAAATCATTGCCCGCGCCCATTATGATGACGAAGTGGAGTACATCACCGAGCGCGGCGCGAATCAGGTGGTGATGGGTGAGCGTGAGATTGCGAATACAATGCTGACAATGCTGACAAAACCGCCAGTTGAAGAGGCGGTGACGGGTTAAGTTTTGTGCGGCCTGATGCCCTCACCCTGGCCCTCTCCCACAGGGAGAGGGAACAAACACTAAAAACGGCAACCACAGGTTGCCGTTTTGCTTTTACCTGTCCCAATACGCCTCTTCGAGGCTGTCTTCCCGTTCCGGCAGCCCCCGCGTTAAGCGCGGTGAATGCTGGTTCAGCACCTGATAACTCACGCGGTTCGCGTACTTGCACACCTGCGCCAGCGAGGAGTAGGTCAGCCAGTTGAAGGTGTGCTTGCTGGAATTCGGCACATTGGTTTTGTGGTAGGCGTTGGCGGTGATGTCGTGCAGCAGCGCGGCCAGCGCGCCGTCGCCCGCGCCGTTGGTGTTCATGATCTTCTCGGGGCCACCCATATACGGTGCGATGTGGGAGAAGATACGCAGCGGGTTGATGCAGTCTTTATAACGCATGGCGCGGCTGAACTCGTACTGGTTAAATTCGGCGATTGCGCCCGGCAGCAGCGGGTGCTGGGTTTTCCGCTTGCTCTCTTCTTCCGTGAAGCCCGCCATATACAGCCCGACCGGCCCGGCGGTGCAGAGCACCAGATCTACCCAGTCCAGCGCCTTATCAGACGCCAGCAGCGGATCGCTTTCGCCGGTCAGCGCTTCGGCTTCTTCTTCATTCATCGCCAGAATCGAGACGTGTTCTTTCAGGAAGGCCTGCCACCACTCCGGGTTGTCGGCAATGACGAATTTGGTGCCCAGCGTCAGAACCACAGGCACGTTGTATTTCTTCGCGTACTCAATTGCCTTCATGGTTGCGTCCGGCATTGGTTCGCCCGGCTTGCAGCGCACCAGATAGGAGGTCAGTACCAGCGCAGACGCGCCCGCGATCACCTCTTCCGGGATACTTTCAGCGCGCAGCTTGTTCATATGGCCGGGGCTGATGGCAAAGGTACGCTCGCCGGAATCGCTTATCAGCGTAAAGCAGCGGCCAATCGGCCCGTCAACGCCCTGCAAATAGTTCAGATCGGTGCGGCTGGAGGTATTGCACAGGTAGCGGTAGGCATAGCCACCGATTTCGATATTGCTGCACATCACGCCAAGCAGCACCGAGCGGTCGTCTGCCAGTACGGAGTAGTTGTGCATGGTGTTGCCGATGGTGCCGCCGGCAAACTGGTGGGTGATAAGATTTTCGCGCACCAGCTCCTGATACAGCGCTTCAGCAACGTCATCCTCAATCACCAGCGAGTGCCCGGCGCTCAGACCGTAACGTGCGACAAACGCATCATCCACTTTGGCTTCAATGTCCACCAGCGTCTGATCGATACCGACCACCCAGGCAGCGCTGGTTTCGCTTTCCTGCTGAATTTGCTGTAACAGCGGATCGCGGGCATCGACGGGGAAATAGTGTTTGGACTTACGTTTACCGGGAAATTTCATGGTCTGAACTGTGCAAAGAATACGGGCCGGGAATGGTAGCACAAACCCGGCCCGTAACGCGATCAGCGGCGGGTGGTGACCAGTGACACCATCATGTCGATGTGTTCAGGGGAGTCGTTAAGCGCAGGAATGTATTCGTATTTCGTTCCGCCCGCCTCCATAAAGAACTCTTTGTTCTGGACAGCAATCTCTTCCAGCGTTTCCAGACAGTCCGCCGAGAAGCCCGGCGACATCACCTGAATGTGCTTCACGCCCTTCTCGCCCAGCATCTTAAGCGTTTCATCAGTATACGGGGTGAGCCACGGTTCACGGCCGAAGCGCGACTGGAAGGTCATCATCACCTTCTCAGGCGGCAGGCCGAGGGCGGAGACCAGCTCGCGGGTGGTATCGCGGCAACGCTGGGGGTAATCATCCCCTTCGTTCGCGAAACGCTGCGGAATACCGTGATAGGAGAGCAGCAGCAGATCCGGCTCGCCGTGTTTTTCAAACGACGCGCGCGCGCTGCTGGCAAGCGCCTGAATGTACAGCTCGTTATCGGCGTAGTCGCGGATAAAGGTGATACCCGGTATACGGCGGCGGGTCGCCAGAATGCGCGCCAGTTCGTCCCAGACGGCAGCTACCGTGGAGCACGAATACTGCGGATAAAGGGCCAGCACCACAATGTGTTCAACGCCCTGCGCCAGCAGAGAGTCGACGGCGCTTTCCAGGGACGGCTTACCGTAGCTCATGCCGAGCGCAACGGGCATGTCCGGCAGGCGGGCGGCCAGCGCCTTCTCCTGACGACGGCTGTACACCATCAGCGGCGAGCCCTCTTCCATCCACACGGACTGATAGAGCTTTGCCACACGCGGGGAACGAATCGGCAGAATGACGCCACGCAGCAGTGGCCACCACAGCAGTCTTGGGGTATCCACGACGCGCGTGTCGCTTAAAAATTGTCGCAGGTAGCGTTTGACCGCCGCTGGAGTAGGTGCTTCTGGGGTGCCCAGATTGGCAAGCAGGATGCCGGTTTTCGCCTGACTCATTCACGCCTCTTAACCATTTGATAGGCTGTCAATTGTAGCGGAAATGCGTTTAAACGAAACCCATTGCTGTAATAGGTAAGATGAGAATTTTTCTCACCCGGGGCTCCGGGTGAGAGAGGTGCGCTTAGCCGAGGATTTTTTCCAGCTCTGCACGTACGTCAGCCACGGCTTTGGTGCCGTCCACTTTCGCGTATTTGGTGTTACCCGCCTGCGCTTCTTTGGTGTAGTAGCCGATCAGCGGTGCGGTCATCTGATGATATTCCACCAGGCGTTTACGCACGGTTTCTTCCTGATCGTCTTTACGGGTGGTCAGCTCTTCGCCGGTCACGTCGTCTTTGCCTTCAACCTTAGGTGGGTTGAATTTGATGTGGTAAACGCGGCCAGAAGCAGCGTGTACGCGACGGCCAACGATACGGTCAACGATCAGCTCGTCTGGTACGTCGAACTCCAGCACGTAATCCACGTTGATGCCCGCTTCTTTCATGGCGTCAGCCTGAGGAATGGTGCGCGGGAAGCCGTCCAGCAGGAAACCGTTACGGCAGTCTTCCTGAGCAATGCGCTCTTTAACCAGCGCGATAACCAGTTCGTCGGTCACCAGTTTGCCTGCGTCCATGATGTCTTTCGCTTGTTTACCCAGCTCGGAGCCAGATTTAACAGCGGCGCGCAGCATGTCACCGGTGGAGATTTGCGGAATACCGTATTTCTCCATGATGAACTGAGCCTGAGTTCCTTTACCCGCGCCCGGAGCGCCAAGCAGAATAATACGCATTGCGAAAATCCCCTCAAAAGTCGATTCAATTTTTCAAAAAGCGCTAAACAATACCACCAGAACGGGTATGGCTCAAGGAAGGCGGGAAGGCTGAAACGGTTAACGAGGGGAGATAATTTGGCTTCGGGCGGTCTGGTGCCCTCACCCTAACCCTCTCCCACAGGGAGAGGGAACTCTTTCACCCTCTCCCTGTGGGAGAGGGCCGGGGTGAGGGAAGATTACGCCAGCAGCAGCGCATTCACACGTTTAATGAACAGGTTAGGATCTTCCAGCGTACCGCGCTCGGCCAGCAGGGACTGATCCAGCAGCAGTTCAACCCACTCCGCAAAGCGGGCGTCGTCCTGGGTATCCGCCGCGCGTTTCACCAGCGGGTGATCCGGATTAAGCTCAAAGATATATTTCACATCCGGCACGGCCTGGCCCGCCGCAGCGAACAGTTTCGCCATCTGGGTGCTCATTTCGTCCGCATCGGTGGTGACAATGGCTGGCGTATCGGTCAGACGGTGCGTGAAGCGCACCTCTTTCACGCGGTCGCCCAGCAGCGTTTTAACGCGCTCAACGAACGGCTCCAGCGCCTTCTCGGCTTCTTTCGCGCTGTCGTCCACTTCATCCGCCAGCTTATCGATAGACTCGTCGGCTTTGGCAACGGACTGGAAGGATTTACCGTCGAACTCGGTCAGGTAGTTCATCATCCACTCGTCGATGCGGTCAGACAGCAGCAGCACTTCGATGCCTTTCTTACGCAGCAGTTCCAGATGCGGGCTGCTCTTCGCTGCCGCATAGCTGTCGGCGGTGATGTAGTAGATCTTCTCCTGCCCTTCTTTCATGCGGGAGACGTACTCTTCCAGCGACACGGTCTGGGCGGAGGAGTCGTTGTGCGTAGAGGCGAAGCGCAGCAGTTTAGCGATAGCTTCCACGTTCCCAGTATCTTCCGCCGGACCTTCTTTCAGCACCAGGCCAAACTGTTTCCAGAAGGTCTGGTATTTTTCCGCATCGTCCTTCGCCAGTTTTTCCAGCATCTGCAACGCACGTTTGGTCAGGGCGTTGCGCAGGTTACGGGTGACGGTGCTGTCCTGAAGAATTTCACGGGAGACGTTCAGCGGCAGATCGTTGGAGTCTATCAGGCCACGCACAAAGCGCAGGTAGTTCGGCATGAACTGCTCGGCGTCGTCCATGATGAAGACGCGCTGCACGTACAGCTTCAGGCCGTGCTTGTGATCGCGGTTCCACATGTCCCACGGCGCCTGCGCCGGAATGTACAGCAGGCTGGTGTACTCCTGTTTCCCTTCCACACGGTTGTGGCTCCAGGTCAGCGGATCGGTGAAGTCGTGGGCGATGTGCTTGTAAAACTCGTTGTACTCGTCGTCTTTAATTTCAGCTTTATTACGCGTCCACAGCGCCTGCGCCTTGTTGATTTTTTCCCAGGAAACCACGGTTTCGCCGTCTTTCTCTTCCTGTTTTTCAATCTCAACCGGCAGCGCAATATGGTCGGAATATTTGCTAATAATGGAGCGTACGCGCCAGTCGTTCAGGAAATCGTCTTCGCCTTCACGCAGGTGCAGGGTGATTTCGGTGCCGCGATCCGCTTTGGTGATGTCATCAACGGTGTACTCGCCTTCACCTTTAGACTCCCACAGCACGCCGTTCTCGGCGCTGTCGCCCGCGGCGCGGGTGCGCACGGTGACTTTGTCCGCCACGATGAACGCCGAGTAGAAGCCTACGCCGAACTGACCGATCAGCTGGCTGTCTTTCGCCTGGTCAGAGCCCATGGACTCAAGGAACGCTTTGGTGCCGGATTTGGCGATGGTTCCGAGGTGGTCAATCACCTCGTCGCGGTTCATCCCGATGCCGTTATCGGCGATGGTCAGGGTGCGGTTCTCTTTATTAAACGAGACGCGCACGCGCAGCTCGCCGTCGCCTTCATACAGTTCCGGGTTAGACAGCGCGCGGAAGCGTAGCTTGTCCGCCGCATCCGAGGCGTTGGAAATCAGCTCACGCAGGAAGATTTCTTTGTTGGAATACAGGGAATGGATCATCAGGTGCAGAAGCTGTTTTACTTCTGACTGGAAACCACGGGTTTCTTGTCCTTTCATCTAAGTCGACCTCAACAATGCCATTTAATGGGGTTGTAAAACGTTGAGTGAGAGATGGGGATAAGGGGAGGAATTTTCAAGCGGAGGCCGCGCGCGCAGCCTCCGTTTGGTCAGAAAATAATCTTGTGACGTCCGGCCAGCGAGTGTGACAGCGTGGTGCCGTCGACCATCTCCAGCTCACCGCCGACCGGCACGCCGTGGGCGATGCGGCTGGCGTCAACGCCGTACTGCGCGCACAGTTCGGCGATGTAGTTGGCGGTTGCCTCCCCTTCCACCGTCGGGTTGGTGGCGAGGATCACCTCTTTGATGGTTTCCGACTCCAGGCGCTGCTCCAGGCGATCGAGACCGATATCGTCCGGGCCGATGCCATCCAGCGGGGAGAGATGCCCCATCAGCACGAAATAGCGGCCGGAAAACTGCCCGGTTTGTTCGATGGCGTAGATGTCCGCCGGACTCTCCACCACGCAAATCTGACCGTTTTCCTGACGACGCGGGTTCGTGCAAATGTTACATACGTCCTGCTCGGTAAAGGTCCGGCAATCCGCACAGTGGCCAATTTCTGACATGGCGCGGGTCAGAGCCTGCGCCAGGCGCATCCCGCCGCTGCGGTCTCGCTGCAATAACGTAAACGCCATACGCTGCGCCGACTTCGGGCCAACGCCCGGCAGGCAGCGCAGTGCTTCCATTAACTGCGTGAGCAGCGGACTGGTTTGCATCAGAATGGCATCTTAAAGCCCGGCGGCAGTTGCATACCGCTGGAAACAGAGGCCATTTTCTCTTTCTGGGTTTCGTCGATACGGCGAGCGGCATCGTTAAACGCGGCTGCAACCAGATCTTCCAGCATCTCTTTGTCGTCTTCGAGCAGGCTCGGGTCGATTTCAACGCGACGGCAGTTATGCGCACCGTTGATGGTCACCTTGACCAGACCGGCACCGGATTCACCCGTGACTTCCAGCTGAGCGATCTCTTCCTGCATCTTCTGCATTTTTTCCTGCATCTGCTGAGCCTGCTTCATCAGACCACCCAGACCGCCTTTTCCACCAAACATAGGCTTCTCTCTTCTTTCACGTTAAGGATTACAACCGTAAGTCAGACTCACGATCAAATGGGGCGAATACTCTCTTCATCCAGATCGGCGTCGAAGAACCGACGCAGGGTCTGGATGTTGTTATCCGCAATTATCGCCTCGCGCGCCTGCGCGAGCTTCTCTTCATAAATGGCCTGACGCCACTCGAGCGGCGTTTTCACCGCCGGATTATCATCTTCAATGATAGTCAATTCAACCGGTACACCCTGTAATGCGGTAAGCGCCTCGGCCAGCGCCTTTTGCGCGCCAGGGGAGTTGAGGTGCCGCTGGCCAGGGCGCAGGTGCAGACGCACCTGATTACCGTCCTGCTCTTTCCAGGCGTTCAGCGCGACCTGCTCCACCAGCTTCGGCAGTTGCAGTTTGCTGACCTCGGCGGCCCAGGCATCGCGCTCAATGGATTCTTCCGCGAGCTTCGCGGACAGCTCCGGCGTTTTTTCATGCTCCAGCGCCTTTTTCAACGCTTTTGGCGTGGCGACCACTTCCTTGACCGTTTCAACAACGGTGGTCGCCTTCCAGCGGTATGCCTCTTCTTTCGCCGGGGCTTTTTGCTCGAGCGCGGACGGTGCCGGACGCGACTGCACGCGCTCCGTTACCGAGGCCAGTCGTTCAAGCGCGGCGTTGTTCACCGGCCGCGCTCTTGCAGGCGCTGCCGGTTCACTCTTTTTTGGTTTGGTTGCTCCCTGCGCACGTTGCAACTGGCTTCGTGCGGCAAGCACCGAACTGGTGGCATCCGACAGCGGCACGTTTTGCGGCGGCGGCGATGCCGGTTGCGGTGGCACCTGCTGCGGTGACATTACCGCGGTCGGCGCTACCGGCGCAAAGGACTGCCGGGGCGTTTCCGGCTCCGGCAATGGCTTGCGCGGATGGAAGGCCAGCGCGCGCAGCAGCGTCATTTCAACGCCCATCCGGCGATCCGGTGCAAAAGGCAGCTCTTTGCGGCCAATCAGCAGCGTCTGATAATAAAGCTGAACGTCAGCCGGCGGCACGGTGCGCGCAAGTTCACGCATCCGCTGTTCAATGGTCGCCATGTCCGCGCCAATGGCCGACGGAGACAGTTGCAGCATCGCCACGCGGTGCAGCAGGCTGAGCATCTCGACAAGCAGCGCTTCCCACTCAATGCCACGGGCAGCGGCGTCGTTGACGAGCGCCATCACTCGCTCACCGTTGGCGGCAATCATCGCTTCAATAAGCGACAGCGCCTGATCGTCATCCAGCGTGCCGAGCATGGTACTGACCGCGTCGGTGGAGAGTTTACCGTCACCGCTGGCAATCGCCTGATCGGTCAGGCTCAACGAATCGCGCAGGCTGCCGTCCGCGGCACGGGCCAGCAGTTGCAGCGCACGCGGCTCGTGGACAATGTTCTCTTCATCGAGGATATGCTCAAGCTGAGCGCGGATCTGCTCAACGTCGAGCGCCTTCAGATGGAATTGCAGGCAGCGCGAGAGGATCGTGACCGGCAGCTTTTGCGGATCGGTGGTCGCCAGCAGGAATTTGACATGCGCAGGCGGCTCTTCCAGCGTTTTCAGCAGGGCGTTGAAGCTGTGGCGCGACAGCATGTGCACTTCATCGATCAGATAGACCTTGAAGCGGCCGCGCGCCGGGGCGTACTGCACGTTGTCGAGCAGATCGCGGGTATCTTCCACTTTGGTGCGCGAGGCGGCGTCGATCTCAATCAGATCGACAAAACGCCCCTGCTCGATCTCACGACAGTTGTCGCACACGCCGCACGGGGTGGCGGTGATCCCGGTTTCGCAGTTCAGACCTTTTGCCAGCAGACGGGCAATAGAGGTTTTACCGACGCCGCGGGTGCCGGAAAAAAGATAGGCGTGATGGATGCGACCTAGCGACAAGCCGTTCGCCAGGGCCGTCAGCACATGTTCCTGACCGACAACGTCAGCAAAGGTTTGTGGTCGCCATTTACGGGCTAACACCTGATAACTCATGGGCAGGCTCTGCAACGCTGGAAGGTGAATTAATGGAGGGGAATGCTATCACAACCTCACCCATTGAGCGAGGTTGTGAGATACGGGATTAATGTCCCGGGAATGGCACCAGGCTGTAGCTGGTAATACCCTGTTTTTCCAGGCGCTGCTCGCCGCCGAGATCGAACAGGTTGATGATGAATGCCGCGTCGGTCACTTCCCCGCCCAGACGACGGATCAGCTTCACGGTCGCTTCGATGGTGCCGCCGGTTGCCAGCAGATCGTCCACCACCAGCACTTTGTCGCCTGGCTTGATGGCATCAACGTGAATTTCCAGCTGATCGGTGCCGTATTCCAGCTCATAGCTCTCAGCAATGGTTTCACGCGGCAGTTTGCGCGGCTTACGCACCGGCACAAAACCCACGCCCATCGCCAGCGCAACCGGTGCGCCAAACAGGAAGCCACGGGCTTCAGTACCTACTACTTTGGTGATCCCGGCGTTTTTATAACGCTCAACCAGCAGTTCAATGCTGAGGGCGTACGCTTTCGGGTCTTCCAGCAAGCTGGTGACATCGCGGAAAAGAATGCCAGGTTTTGGATAGTCCTGGATACTTTTGATGCTATTTTTCAGATATTCAAGCTGCTGTGCAGTTGCGGTCATCGGTTTGTGCCTAAATGAAACAGTGTTACTCACGGCGCGCGACGAGTCGGTCAAAGTAACAGTTGTTTAACCTTTGACCAGGCGCACCTGTGCTCGAAAACGGTCGAATTTACTGGCTGTGCGCCATAATTGCAACCGCCATGATGAGGCTTCAGTGCTTTTGTTGCTTTTCATCAACCACGGGGATCCGCCACATAAAGATCAGCAGGCAAACCAGGATCGCCAGCAGCAGAATGCGCACCCACATCATTTTCACCAGCCATAACGAGACGGCGAAGGTGATCAGGATGAAGGCAATGGCGCGCGGCTTAGCCCCGGGCGGCATGGCCCGGTGTTTTTGCCAGTGCCGCAGGTAGCCGCCAAACCACGAGCGGTACAGAAGCCAGTGGTGAAAACGCGGCGACGAGCGGGCGAAGCACCAGGCGGCCAACAGGATAAACGGGGTGGTCGGCAGCAAGGGTAAAACCACACCCAGCGTGCCCAGCACTACCGCGAGCCAGCCAATGATGATTAAAATAGTACGCTGCATAATGCGAATCGTTATCAAACTGAACGGCTACTTTACCACTGGAGAGCGCCTTGAAAACAGCACTGCTTCTTGAGAGGCTGCAAAATCAGCTGATCGCGCTGCGGGCGCAGGCCACGCCGTTGATGGGCCACGCCACGCTGAAACCGCGCTTTGACCGACAGCTCTTCCGCACCCGCAGCACCGTCATTGAGGATTATCTTGCTGAAGCGCAGACCAACCTCGACGAGCTTCGTCACGCGGTTGAGAGTGAACAGCAGGAACAGGTCGCGTGGCTTGCGGAGCATCTTACCGAGCAGATCACCGCCCTGCACCGGGAAATCGCCGCCTGGCCGTTACGGGCGTGGGACAGCGCCTCGCCGGGGCTCGGTAAATGGCAGCGCAAGCGGCTGGAGAACCAGGAGTTTGAGCGCCGTCTGTTTGAGATGAAGCGCGAGCGCGAAGCCCGCCTGAACACCAGCGAAACGCTGGAAGAGCAGCAGTTATTAATGCGTGAAATCAGCGCGCTGGAAGGCCGCATCGTCCGCTGCCGTCAGGCGCTGGATGAGATTGAACGCGTCATTGAACGCCTGACCCGTTAACAGGAGCCACTGATGTCACTGGAAAATGCCCCCGACGAGGTCAAGCTGGCCGTCGATTTAATTATGCTGCTGGAGAATCACGAGATCCCGGCGGAGACGGTGCTGAAAGCGCTGGAGATTGTGCGACGAGATTTTGAGGGGAAACTTCCCCCTCACCCTACCCTCTCCCCAGAGGGGAGAGGGAAATAGATTAGGCGGGAGTAGGGTCGTCCCCCTTAATCTCGCGCTTCACTTCCGTATGCTCATCGCCTTTCTCGTTGCGCAGATGAACCTCAAGCTGGTTAAAGGCGATATTAATATCGTTTTCACGACACAGACGGTCAATGGTGCGGTTCAGCTCATCGACGGTGTAGCTGCGATCGCGCAGTTCGCGTACGTACAGGCGCAGCTCATGATCCAAAGTGCTCGGCCCGAAGGTGGTGAAGAATACCGCTGGCGCAGGATCGTGCATCACTTTTGGATGGTCGGCTGCCGCCTTCAGCAGTACCTCTTTCACCTTGTCCAGATCCGAGCCATAGGCCACCCCGAGTCGGATCACCACGCGAGTGGTGGTATCCGAGAGCGACCAGTTGATCAGACGCTCGGTCACAAACGCTTTGTTCGGGATGATCACCTCTTTACGATCGAAGTCGGTAATGGTGGTCGCACGAATGCGGATCTTGCTGACGGTCCCGGAGAAAGTGCCGATGGTGACGGTATCGCCGATACGCACCGGACGTTCGAACAGGATAATCAGGCCAGAGACAAAGTTACCGAAGATCTCCTGCAAGCCGAAGCCCAGACCCACCGACAACGCCGCCGCCAGCCACTGGAGTTTATCCCACGAGACGCCCAGTGAGCCGAATACCGTCATCGCCCCGACAATAATAATGACGTAGTTCAGGATGGTGGTAATGGCGTACGACGCCCCCTGACGCAGGTTCAGCCTTGAGAGCACCAGCACTTCCAGCAGACCCGGCAGGTTGCGGATCAACGCCCAGGCAACCACTGACGACACCAGCGCAAAGAGCAGGCTGCCCATGGTGACGCTTTTCATTACCGCAGCGCCCGCTTCGGTACCGTTGTATTGCCAGAGCGTGATACTGTCGAGGTAGGCGAAGACGGTAATTAAATCAGACCAGATGGCCCAGAACATCACCGCAAACAGGGCGATCATCACCAGCATGGTAATACGCATCGTTTGCTGGTTAACCTGCTCCAGAGCAATGGTCGGCTCTTCCTGCGGCTCTGCCCCTTCAGCCCCCTCTTTCACCTGATGCTGCCGACGGGCAACAGCACGACGATACGCAATGCGGCGCGCCGCCACGCTCAAACCACGCAGCACGGTCTGGAACAGCAGGTTCCATACAATCACCAGATAAACCGTTTCGATCCAGCGGCCGGACAGACGCAGCGTGGTATAGAAGTAACCCGTCGCCGTCAGCACCATCAGCGCCAGAGGAATGATCGCCAGTACCGTTACGGTAGCCAGACGAAGATTGTGGGACTCTTTATCCCGCCAGCTGTCGCGGCACATTGGCCACATCAGAACGGCAATCAGCAGCAGGTTCAGCATAATCACCAGTTGCCCCAGCACGTCATCCATCAGGTGCAGCGGGGAAAGCTCCGCCACAACTGACCAGAAGTGCAGCGGCAGCAGCGCGAGGCTGATGCGCACAATCTGGCGACGCCAGTGGCTGGTGAGTTTTTCCGGCATGTTGAAGTGGCGGACGGCGACGCCATCTTTTTCCAGCACTTTCCAGCACAGACCAAACACCAGCCAGAACAGCGCCAGCTTCTTGCTGAACGCCCACAGCAGATCGCTGATATTCAGCTGCATGGTCAGCAGGATCAGGCCCACGGCGAGTATCAACAGGCAGACCGGCAGAGCACGGATCAGATCGATCAGGATCGCTTTCGGGGTGTGCAGTTGGCTGTCGTTACGCAGTTGCCCCACTTCAGAGGCCAGCTTCGCCTGGTATTGTTTCAGCCATTTCAAACGCCAGCGTATGACGCCAGCGATGAGCAGCAAAGGCAGCCCCGTCAGGAAGGCGATCATCACCGCAGGCCAGGCTTTCTCCCAGTTCACGGTAATTTTCATGCTTTTGATCTGGGATTTCAGCGTTTCCGGGAAAGATTTAAACCAGTCCCAGTCCATGGGTTTATTGCTGTTCACCCAGAAAATCTGCTGGGTCAGGATCTCCTGGAGGCTTTTAGAAACGCTCACCAGCTGCTGCTGGTTGATTTGCAGGTTAATCGCCATCATCAGCTGGTTGCCCAGCTGCTTGTTAAGCTGATCGAGCAATTCGCGGCGCATGTCCACCACCTGCAACAGCGCGTCGTGAACTTCAGCGTTCACTTCACCTGAATGGCCCTCTTCCACTTTGGCAACGAAGGTATCGCTCTGGAATAGCGCATCGCGCTGCTGGTTAACGTCAAACTGTTCAAGACGCAAATCCGCAATGCGGTTGGTCATGTCTTCCAGCTCGTCGGCGGACGGCAGCGTCTGCTGTTGCTGGTAGAGAATGCGCGACAGCAGCAGGCTGCCCTTCAGGACGGCAATCTGCTCCTTGACGTTGCGCTCGGCCTGCAAAGCGCGATCCAGCCAGTTTTTGACCTTAATATTCTGCTGCACCAGCGCGCTGCCGCTTTCAGTCGCCTGAATCAGACGCTCGCTCAGTTGGTGGTTAATCTCCAGCTCCTGCTTCACCAGCGGGTTGGCCTGAATACGGGCCGTCTCGTCTGGCGAAACCGCTTCTTGCGCCGTTTTTTCAGTCAGCGTCAGGCGCTTGCTGTTCACCGCTTCCTGCAACAGCTGAAGCTGATGCTCAAGCCGGTTGATATTCGCGGTCACGTAGTCACGCTGTTTTTGCAGCGCATCCTGTAGCACCGTGTTGCCTTCCAGGCTCTTACGCTGCTGTTCAATCTCCGCGTTTAGCAGCGTCTGCTGGATGTTCAGCAGCGTTTGCTGGGTGGGACGAAGCGCCCCTTCCCCCACGGTGATGCCATTCAGACGGTTACGTATCTGCTGTAGCTGTTGCGACGCCGAGTACATGGCGTTCTGCACGCGCTCAGGCTGGGTTTGCAGCGAAACCAGCTGGCTGTTGTAGGTTGAGAGATCGGACTGCGCCGTTTGCAGATCGTCCAGCAGCTGCGCCACGCGCGACTCAAGCTGGCGCAACGACAGCGTGGCAAGCGTTTTTCGGGTTTCATCGTCGTTATCGACGTCGCTGAGCGCACTCAGCGCCTCCGTTGCCTTACGCATGTTCTCCGGCGCCTGAGCGACCTTCTGCCGTAGCTGGGCCGTTTCGGCTTTGATGCGATCGATCTTGTCCAGCGTTTCCAGGGTTTCCGTCAGATCCTGCTGAACGAGTTTTTCCTGGGCGGAGAGATCTTTTTGCTTATTCAGGGTGTCGAGTTGCGACTGAACATCAGCACGCGTGGGAATGTCACTGCCGTTGTCTGCACGGGCCCATGAAAGCGGCGCGGCTGCAAAGTAAAACAGCAGGATCAAAAACAGGGCCAGAACAGGATGTTGCGAGCGATTGATGTGCAGCATAGTTGTGAATGTGATGTGAGAAATGACCGGAAATAGTCGGGCATGAAGGATATCACGCCCGGCTGAAGCAGAATAGTACGACGGAAAGGGTCTACGATTTTTCCCATGCCCGATCAGGCAGAGCGCGGGCTAAGTTTACTTTGAAGGGTCGGACAGAGCTGGCACATCTCAAGAAAAATTTCGACGTAGCTGCGCGCCTCTGATCTGAGATCGAACGACTCCGGAGCAAAAAGCCAGTTTTCCATCAGGCCGGAAATATAGCTGCGCATCAGGATCGCCGCCCGGCGGGTGAGTAATGTGGCAGGAAGCATTTTGGCCTGCATGCACTCCGTGAGGACCTGTTCGATGCGATCGTAGCTTTCCAGACACAGGTCGCGCTGCGCCTGTTGAACCACCGCCATTTCACCAACGAACTCACATTTATGGAAGATGATTTCCATCATCAGACGACGACGCTCTTCAACAACCGTCGCTTCAAGGATATATACTAGAATTTCTCTTAACACTGAGAGTGGATCGTGAGGGAATTTTGCCCGATACTCACTCTCAAGATCGCTAATGCTGGACTCTGAAAGCTCCCAGATTTCACCAAACAGATCGGACTTGTCTTTGAAATGCCAGTAAATCGCTCCCCGCGTGACGCCCGCGGCCTGAGCAATCTGTGCCAGCGAGGTTGCCGAAACACCCTGCTGTGAGAACAAACGCATTGCCACATCCAGAATGTGTTGTCGGGTTTCCAGCGCTTGTTGTTTGGTTTTTCGTGCCATACGTTGATGAATTTACAGGAGTCAGATTTACATACATTTATGAATGTATGTACCATAGCATGACGATAATATAAACGCAGCAATGGGTTTTTAGACTCAGGACCCTTGATCAATTTGAAATCGGACACTCGAGGTTTACATATGAACAAAAACAGAGGGTTAACGCCTCTGGCGGTCGTTCTGATGCTCTCAGGCAGCTTAGCGCTTACAGGATGTGACGACAAACAGGCTCAACAAGGAGCTCAGCAGGTGCCAGAAGTTGGCGTCGTGACGCTCAAATCCGAACCTCTCCAGATGACAACAGAACTACCGGGCCGCACCAGCGCCTACCGCATTGCGGAAGTGCGTCCGCAGGTGAGCGGTATCATCCTGAAACGTAACTTCACCGAAGGCGGTGATGTCAAGGCAGGCGAGTCTCTGTATCAGATTGATCCAGCAACCTATCAGGCGTCTTATGAGAGCGCTAAGGGCGATCTGGCCAAAGCCGAAGCGGCAGCCAAAATCTCGCAGCTGACGTTGAATCGTTACAAGAAACTGCTCGGCACGCAGTACATCAGCCAACAGGATTACGATTCTGCCCTGGCCGATGCACAGCAAGCCAACGCAGCCGTTGTGGCGGCGAAAGCGGCGGTAGAAACCGCGCGTATTAACCTGGCCTACACCAAAGTGACCTCCCCTATCAGCGGTCGCATTGGTAAATCAGCCGTCACCGAAGGTGCGCTGGTGCAGAACGGTCAAACCAACGCGCTGGCCACCGTGCAGCAGCTCGACCCGATCTACGTTGACGTCACCCAGTCCAGCAATGATTTCCTGCGTCTCAAACAGGAGCTGGCTAACGGCACCCTGAAACAGGAAAACGGTAAAGCCAAAGTGGAACTGGTTACCAACGACGGTATCAAGTTCTCACAGACTGGCACACTGGAATTTTCTGATGTGACCGTCGATCAGACCACCGGCTCTATCACCATCCGGGCCATTTTCCCCAATCCGGATAAAACCCTGCTGCCCGGTATGTTCGTACGCGCCCGTCTTGAGGAAGGGACTAACCCAAGCGCCATTCTGGTTCCTCAGCAAGGTGTGACCCGTACGCCACGCGGTGATGCGAGCGCACTGGTTGTGGGTGCCGATAACAAAGTCGAAACACGCAATATCACTGCAACGCAGGCGATTGGCGATAAGTGGCTGGTAACGGAAGGTCTGAAAGATGGCGATCGCGTAATTATTACTGGTTTGCAAAAAGTTCGTCCTGGTGCGCAGGTCAAAGCTCAGGAAGTGAAATCTGACGACAAACAACAAGCGTCGGCCGCTGGCCAGTCAGAACAAACCAAGTCTTAACTTAAACAGGAGCCGTTAAGACATGCCTAATTTCTTTATCGATCGCCCCATATTTGCGTGGGTGATCGCCATAATCATCATGCTGGCCGGGGGACTTGCGATCCTGAAGCTGCCTGTCGCGCAATATCCAACGATTGCGCCGCCGGCAGTGACGATCTCCGCAACCTATCCGGGCGCTGATGCCAAAACAGTGCAGGATACCGTTACGCAGGTTATCGAACAGAACATGAACGGTATCGATAACCTGATGTACATGTCCTCAAACAGTGACTCAACCGGTACGGTTCAGATCACCCTTACCTTTGAATCCGGTACGGATGCGGACATTGCACAGGTTCAGGTGCAGAACAAATTGCAGCTGGCGATGCCTCTGCTGCCGCAGGAAGTACAACAGCAGGGCGTGAGCGTCGAGAAATCGTCCAGTAGCTTCCTGATGGTTGTCGGCGTGATCAACACCAACGGCACCATGACGCAGGAGGATATTTCCGACTACGTGGGCGCCAACATGAAGGACGCCATCAGCCGTACGTCTGGTGTGGGTGACGTTCAGCTGTTCGGTTCCCAGTACGCGATGCGTATCTGGATGGATCCGAATAAACTGAACAACTTCCAGCTGACGCCGGTTGACGTGATCAGCGCAATTAAAGCGCAGAACGCCCAGGTTGCCGCCGGTCAGTTGGGTGGTACACCGCCGGTGAAAGGCCAGCAGCTTAACGCGTCGATCATCGCGCAAACGCGTCTGACCTCCGCCGATGAGTTCAGCAAAATTCTGCTGAAGGTGAATCAGGACGGTTCGCAGGTTCGCCTGCGTGACGTGGCGAAGGTTGAGCTGGGCGGTGAGAACTACGACATCATTGCGAAGTTCAACGGTAAACCGGCTTCCGGTCTGGGTATCAAACTGGCGACGGGCGCGAACGCCCTGGACACCGCGACGGCTATCCGTGCAGAACTGAAGAAGATGGAACCGTTCTTCCCGTCAGGTCTGAAAATCGTTTATCCGTATGACACCACGCCATTCGTTAAAATTTCGATTCACGAAGTGGTGAAAACCCTGGTTGAGGCGATCATTCTCGTCTTCCTGGTGATGTACTTGTTCCTGCAAAACTTCCGCGCAACGCTGATCCCAACCATCGCCGTGCCGGTTGTACTGCTCGGGACCTTCGCGGTGCTGGCGATATTTGGCTACTCGATAAACACCCTGACGATGTTCGGGATGGTGCTCGCCATCGGCCTGCTGGTGGATGACGCCATCGTGGTGGTCGAAAACGTCGAGCGTGTCATGGCGGAAGAAGGCCTGCCGCCGAAGGAAGCAACCCGTAAATCAATGGGCCAGATCCAGGGCGCGCTGGTCGGTATCGCGATGGTACTGTCTGCGGTATTTATCCCGATGGCCTTCTTTGGCGGCTCTACCGGTGCGATTTACCGTCAGTTCTCCATCACCATTGTTTCGGCGATGGCGCTGTCGGTACTGGTTGCACTGATCCTGACGCCAGCCCTGTGCGCGACGATGCTGAAGCCGATTCAGAAAGGCGGTCACGGCGAGCATAAGGGCTTCTTCGGCTGGTTCAACCGCATGTTTGATAAGAGTACGCACCACTACACCGACAGCGTGGGTAACATCCTGCGCAGCACCGGTCGTTACCTGCTGCTCTATATCATCATCGTGGTGGGGATGGCTTTCCTGTTCGTTCGTCTGCCAAGCTCGTTCCTGCCAGATGAAGACCAGGGCGTGTTCCTGAGTATGGCGCAGCTTCCGGCCGGTGCGACGCAAGAGCGTACGCAAAAGGTGCTGGATGAGATGACCGACTACTTCCTGACCAAAGAGAAAGACAACGTCGAATCCGTGTTTGCGGTTAACGGCTTTGGCTTCGCGGGTCGTGGTCAGAACACCGGTATCGCCTTCGTTTCTCTAAAAGACTGGTCTGAACGTCCGGGCGCAGAGAACAAGGTAGAAGCCATTACCGGCCGCGCGATGGGCACCTTCTCACAGATTAAAGATGCGATGGTCTTCGCCTTTAACCTGCCAGCGATTGTTGAACTGGGTACGGCGACCGGCTTCGACTTCCAGCTGATTGACCAGGGCGGTCTGGGCCACGAAAAACTGACTCAGGCGCGTAACCAGCTGTTTGGCGAGGTGGCAAAACACCCTGACCTGCTGGTGGGCGTTCGCCCTAACGGTCTGGAAGATACGCCGCAGTACAAGATCGATATCGACCAGGAAAAAGCGCAGGCGCTGGGTGTTTCCATCAGCGACATTAATACCACGCTGGGTGCAGCCTGGGGTGGCAGCTACGTCAACGACTTCATCGACCGTGGTCGCGTGAAGAAAGTCTACGTGATGTCCGAAGCGCAATACCGTATGCTGCCGAACGATATCAACAACTGGTATGTTCGCGGCAGCGATGGCCAGATGGTGCCGTTCTCCGCCTTCTCAACCTCGCGCTGGGAATACGGTTCACCGCGTCTGGAGCGTTATAACGGCTTGCCATCGATGGAAATCCTCGGTCAGGCAGCCCCGGGCCGAAGCACCGGTGAAGCCATGAACCTGATGGAAGAACTGGCCAGCAAACTGCCTGCGGGTGTCGGCTACGACTGGACCGGTATGTCCTATCAGGAACGTCTGTCCGGTAATCAGGCCCCTGCCCTGTACGCCATTTCACTGATTGTGGTGTTCCTGTGTCTGGCGGCATTGTATGAGAGCTGGTCGATTCCATTCTCCGTTATGCTGGTGGTTCCGCTGGGGGTTATCGGTGCGCTGCTTGCCGCAACGTTCCGTGGGCTGACCAACGACGTTTACTTCCAGGTGGGCCTGCTGACAACCATTGGCTTGTCGGCGAAGAACGCGATACTAATCGTCGAATTCGCCAAAGATCTGATGGAGAAAGAAGGAAAAGGCCTGATTGAAGCAACGCTGGAAGCCGTTCGTATGCGTTTGCGTCCAATCCTGATGACGTCCCTGGCGTTTATCCTCGGCGTTATGCCGCTGGTTATCAGCTCCGGCGCGGGCTCCGGCGCACAGAACGCAGTAGGTACCGGCGTAATGGGTGGGATGGTAACCGCGACCGTTCTTGCGATCTTCTTCGTACCGGTGTTCTTCGTGGTGGTTCGCCGCCGCTTCAGCCGTAAGAATGAAGACGTTGAGCACAATCATTCGGTAGAACATCACTGATACCGGTTTCACATGATAAAAAGGCCGCATTTGCGGCCTTTTTCTTTTTCAGAAAAAATCATAAAATAGACCTATTGCCTTTCTATTTATTTTCCTCCTTTTTAATAAGGCCTATCATAATAGGCCGATAACTTACACCAGGAACTCAGCATTCTTTTATTATCATTTCGTGACGTAAATTATTCGGACTATTCCTAAGCAATGGAAAATATCTGAAGATATCTGGTTTCGGACTTCACATGAAACTTTGCGCTAACTCAATGAATTCTAAGGAACCGATAAAAATCGTCTTTTTTATTGATTAACGCGTTCGCTGCAAAAGGTAGATTTGCGTAAAGGCTCGAACAGTAACGATTTAATTGTAATTTTTCGTAATAGCGCGGTGAAATCTTGATCAGAGTGGCTTATAGTTAGAGTTATCAGGAACACAGCTCCCGTGTGGCTAAGCAAGTTGTATCCATCCCGACATGATGTTCGGTGAGTAAAAAATCACTCAGAAGGGGATGCGCTATGGACGAGTACTCGCCAAAAAGGCATGATATCGCGCAGTTGAAATTTCTCTGCGAATCCTTGTACCATGACTGCCTTGCCAATCTTGAAGAAAGTAACCATGGCTGGGTGAACGATCCAACGTCTGCTATCAATTTACAGCTCAACGAGCTGATCGAGCATATCGCCACCTTCGCACTTAATTATAAAATTAAGTACAATGAAGATAATAAGTTGATAGAGCAAATTGATGAATACCTGGACGACACCTTTATGTTGTTCAGCAGCTACGGCATTAACGCACAGGATTTGCAGAAATGGCGTAAATCAGGAAACCGTCTATTTCGCTGCTTCACTAATGTCAGCAGAGCTAATCCGGTTAGTCTTTCCTGTTAAAATTATTACAATTACTAAGGTGAATTTATGTCTGATAAACCATTAACAAAAGTCGATTATTTGATGCGCCTGCGACGCTGCCAGTCAATTGACACCCTTGAACGAGTTATTGAGAAAAATAAATACGAGCTGTCTGATAATGAACTGGCGGTATTTTATTCAGCTGCCGACCATCGTCTTGCTGAGCTGACCATGAATAAACTGTATGACAAGATCCCCTCTTCGGTGTGGAAATTTGTTCGTTAATCGTTGAAGAGAGACTGTAAAGGCATTACGCCCGTTGTTAAGCTGAATTTACCTTTCGAATTACGCTTCAAATGCAAACGCCAGGTTCCCGTATAAAACGTATTTATGCGCAAGAATGTTGTGACTCCCGTCACAGCCACTTTTAGGGAACGTTCCCTTTCTGGTTAATCCTCTTTACGCTGCGTAAAACGATTCCAGAGAGGTTCCCATGAGTGAAGAAAAACAGAAGATGATTGCAGGTGAATATTACCGCCCTGGCGATGACACGCTGAGGGCTGACCGTTTACGCGCGCGTCATCTTGTTCACCGCTATAACCATACCGCACCCGATGAGAAGGCCGAACGTCGCGCCTTATTAGCTGACCTGCTGGGTCAAAGCGAAGGTGCCTATATAGAGCCAAGCTTCCGCTGCGACTACGGGTACAACATCTATCTGGGCAACAATTTTTACGCTAACTTCGATTGCGTCATGCTGGACGTCTGCCCTGTCCGCATTGGCGATAACTGTATGCTTGCGCCGGGAGTGCACATTTATACGGCCACGCATCCTCTGGATGCGACCGAACGTAACAGCGGGCTGGAGTACGGTAAACCGGTCACCATTGGTGATAATGTCTGGATCGGCGGACGTGCGGTCATTAACCCGGGCGTCACCATTGGCGATAATGCGGTTATCGCTTCCGGCGCGGTAGTGACCAAAGACGTGCCGGCCAATGCGGTAGTGGGCGGGAATCCGGCGAAAATCATTAAAATGATCTAAGTGCATCCTGAGTAACTGTTATGCTTTTTCCTGGCATAACTGTTACTTTCATCGCATAAACCCCTCTCATAAAATAGGCAGATCACCTGTATTTTTAACAATCATAAAGGCAAAAAATGACAGAGATACAGCGCCTGCTTACCGCCACCATCGACGATCTCAATACCCGCGAAAAGCGCGACAATCGCCCGCGCTTTAGCATCAGCTTTATTCGCAAACACCCCGGATTGTTCGTCGCCATGTACGCCGCCTGGCTGGCAACGCTTATCGTCATGCTGAAGTCTGAAACACTGGTCGATTCCGTCTGGCTACTGGTTGTGCTGTTCGTGGTGTTTAACGCATTTTTCTTTTTCGACGTCAATCCGCGTTACCGGTATGAAGATATCGACGTACTCGATTTCCGCGTGTGCTACAACGGGGAGTGGTACAACACGCGCTACGTGCCGAAGGAGCTGATCGACAATATCCTGCACTCGCCGGCCGTCGAAGCCGGGCAAAAAGAGAAGTTGCAGAAAATGGTCATCACTAAGGGCCAGCTCTCTTTTTATGATGTCTTTACCCTTTCCCGCCCCACTGCTGTGTAATGAGCGCCTGAAGACGTCGGATACCCGGCGCAAACTGCGAAGCAGAGGTATTACCGTAACCTAAAACCAGACCGGTTTGCCCCTGCTTCGTCTCAAGGTAATACCCGCTCAGCGCAGCGGGTGCCAGCTGAAACGCTCTCGCCTGCTCTACCAGCCGCTGGTCGTCGATACCGTCAATTGCCAGCGTCAGATGCATTCCCCCTTCCCCGGCAAGAACACGGTGCGGCGTATGAAGCTCTGCGCTCAGCACCTCCCGCAGCTGGCGGTAACGCTTACGATAAAGGCGGCGCATGGCGGCAAGATGTCGTGCATAGTGGCCTTCCTCAATAAACAGCGCCAGGGTGCGCTGTTCAGCGCGATGCCCGCCGCGCAGCAGCGAGCCGATGGCCGGACGCGCCGCCTTCGCCAGCGCTGGCGGTAACACCATGAACCCCATCCGGAGCGATGGAAACAGCGTTTTGCTGAACGTCCCCAGATACACAACGGGAGCATTGTTGACCATTCCCAGCATCGCCGGGACGGGCTCACCGGTATAACGAAATTCGCTGTCGTAATCATCCTCAATGATCCACGCGCTGTGCTGCCGGGCCAGTTCCAGCAGCGCCAGACGCCGCCGCGCGCTGAGCACGCTTCCGCAAGGGAACTGATGCGATGGCGAGGTAAAAATCAGCGTGGGTGAAGGCGCAGACAGCCCTTCCCAGCACATCCCCTCGTCATCCACCGGTATGCCTGTCATCGCCAGGCCGGTTTTGACAAAAGCGCTTTTGGCGCCGCTATAGCCGGGATTTTCCACCCAGGCGACATCCCCCGGCTCGCTTAACAGCATCGTGCAGAGATTGACGCCCTCCAGCGCCCCTTCGGTTATCACTATCTGGCTGGCATCGCAGTCAATGCCGCGGGAGAGCGCAAGATGGCGGGCAATGGCGGCCCGCAGCGTCGGCTCGCCGGCCGGGTCGCCATACCCTAACAGGGCGCTTCCCTTCTCGCGCAGGACGCGATCGTACAACCGCCGCCACAGCGGCAAGGGGAAATAGTTGATGGCAGGCGTTCCCGGCGTAAACGCCATCACCGGAGTGTCGCGCGGCACAGGCGCGGGCAGCAGGGCGACACGTTTTGTCAGCCTGACGTCCGGGTCCGGTAATGTCCGGGCAATCGTCCGAGGAGCGAATTGCCCCACCCGCGTGCCCTGGCGGCTACGCAGCAAATAACCTTCGAGCGTGAGCTGGTCCAGCGCCGCGTTGACGGTATTTCGGGACACAGAGATCTGCTGCGCCAGCGTTCGTGAGCCGGGCAAATGGCTGCCGGATCGAAGCCTTCCGCACAGTATGGCCTCCCGCAAAGCAAGATAGAGCGCACGCTGGAGCGTCTCTTCCCCACGTTTTTTCAGCGCAGCATGGAGCAAGGTGTAAAGCTCATCACCCGGTATATTCATCTTTCCTCCTCGTGGTACCAGAAAAACATAGCCTGGTGGTTCTTTTTAAGGAACCAGCAATTCATTAATCTGGAGATCTTTTCAATGTGACGGGAATAAAGATGAATACATTCAATGAGTTTGGACAACCTGTAGGCGAAAGCCTCATCGACTGGCAGCCTCGCCCGCACCCGTCCCGGGTGATACTTCAGGGTCGCTATTGTCGGCTTGAGCCGCTGCGCGTGGAGCATGCCCCGGCGTTGTTCTCTGCGTATTCCCTGGCCGGAGATACCCGAAGCTGGACGTGGCTGCTGCGTGAACCCGATACCACCGCAGAGGAGTTTGCCAAATGGGTGGCGAGCGTGAGCGAATTAGCCGATCCCATCCACTTTACCGTTATCGATAACCAGACCCAGTCTCCTGTCGGGACGCTGTCCCTGATGCGGATCGATCCTAAAAACGGCGTTGTGGAAGTGGGACATGTTCACTTCTCGTCACTGTTAAGTCGCACGCCCATGTCGACAGAAGCGCAGTATCTGCTGATGCGGTACGTGTTCGATACCCTGGGCTACCGGCGTTATGAATGGAAGTGCAACAGCCTGAACGAACCCTCCCGCAAAGCGGCTCTGCGTCTGGGCTTTCAGTTTGAAGGGCGTTTTCGCCAGGCGCTGGTCATTAAAGGCCGAAACCGGGACACCGACTGGTTTTCAATTCTCGACAAAGAGTGGCCAGCGCTGGCGAGCGCGTTTGAAAGCTGGCTTGCCACCGACAATTTTACCGCCGATGGCAAACAGAAAAGCTCCCTGGAAAGCTGGCGAGAGACGCGCGTTTAGCGTCTTTTTTTACGTCCCTGCACCGCCTTAAAGCGCGGGTTGGATTTGCAGATCACGTATAAGCGTCCCTTGCGTTTGACTATCTGGCAATCCGGGTGACGCTGTTTTGCACTGCGTAATGAGTTCAGCACCTGCATGATTAGCCTCGCTTCGCATCAAGAAAGCCACCAAAACGCTTGCGGAAGCGTGCCGCGCTGCCATCCGTCGAGAAGGTCTTCTGCTTCCCGGTATAAAACGGATGTGATTTAGAGGAGACATCAAGGGTAACGTAGGGATACGTTTTCCCCTCCAGCTCAATTTCACGGTCTGTCTTAATTGTTGAGCCGACTTTAAAGTATTCATTCGCCGTGGTGTCGTGAAACACAACGGTGCGATAGGTTGGATGGATATTCGGTTTCATCTCTGGCCTTCATGTATTGTTATAACATAACAAAATACTATCTGAGCTTTACTGCAAAAACAACCCCTGTGACGCACAGCCTGTTTTTGAAAGGTTGATTCAGATACCTGCCTGAGACTGTCACATGCTATAACTATATCATTTAGCGATAAAAAACTTTTTCTTCTGGCGCGCAAACTCCAGGCCCAAGGTGGGCATATGGAAAGGATAAAGCAGCATGCGAACCCGACATCTGGTCAGCCTGGTAACAGGCATACTGATCTTCTCTGTGCTGGTCCCTGTGTGCCTCAGTATCTGGCTGGCGCATCGTCAGGCAGAGGATAAATTTGTGGACGCTCTGGACAGCTATGCCTCGCGCGTTCTGATCCGTACCGACAGAGTCGTTGCGCAGGCAAAACAGGCGCTCACGCACCTACAGACATTCCGCGCCCCGCCCTGCACTCCCCCGCATTTACGCGAGATGCGTCGGGTTGCATTCTCCTGGCGCTATATTCAGGAAGTGATGTATACCGATAACCTGAAGCCGCTCTGCTCATCCCTGGAACAATCCAGTAATACGGCGATCTTGCCGCCCCCGATGCGGATCACCGCAGACGGGTATAGCGCGTGGCTCACCTCGCAAAACGACCTCGGCATTCACCGTTATATGGCCGTTCTGGGGAAAGGACATTATCTGGTGATGGTTGATCCTGCCTCGCTTGTGGATGTTGTCCCGTTTGGTGAAATTTCGATGGATGCCGCCCTGGTGGGCAGTGAAACCCATCGGATATTTGCCAGAAGCAATATTGTCGACCCGTATATTCTTTCTGTCGTTAAGGAGCAGCAGGACGTTACGCGCGTACAATACAACGGCTCGATGTACGTGTTGAAACCTGTACCCGAACTGGGGTTTACGGTGATCGCGTGGGCGTCGTTAAAACCGCTGGCGGAATCCTGGCACCAGCAGCTGATCATCTGGCTACCGGCTGGCATCTTGCTAAGCCTGGCTGCTGCCCTTATTGTCCTGCGCATCCTCCGCCGTTTGTTATCCCCGCGTAACCGCCTGATCGACGCAATCAACAACCGGGAGATCGAGGTTTACTATCAGCCCATCGTGGCGCTGTGCAGTGGAAAACTGGTGGGTGCTGAAGCGCTGATGCGCTGGCCGCAGCCAGATGGCAGTCACCTGTCGCCCAATCTCTTTGTGCCGCTGGCTGAGCAGACGGGGCTTATTTCAACGCTGACGCAGCTGGTGGTAAATAAGGTGTTTGAGGATTTAGGCGCCTGGCTGCATCATCACCCGGAACTGCACATTTCTGTCAACCTTGCGCCATCGGATTTAACGTCCCCCGAGCTGCCTCGCCAGCTGAGTCAGTTGCTCAACAAATGGGGCGTCCACCCGCGCCAGATCGCCCTTGAATTAACCGAGCGCGGCTTTGCCGATCCCGCCGTCAGCGTGCCTGCCATCGCTGCGTTTCGCCGCGCCGGACACGCTATCTACATTGATGATTTTGGCACGGGTTACTCCAGCCTGAGCTATTTGCAGGATCTGGATGTCGATACCCTGAAGATTGATAAATCCTTTGTGGATGCGCTGGAGTACAAGAACGTGACTCCCCACATCATCGAAATGGCCAAATCGCTTAAACTGGCGATGGTCGCAGAAGGCATTGAAACTGAAGGGCAGATCGAATGGTTGCATCGCCACGGCGTGCAGTACGGCCAGGGCTGGTATTTCAGCAAGGCGCTGCCTAAAGAGGATTTCATTCTCTGGGCCGGGCACAATCTGGAGAAGCACATTACTTAAGGTACGATTTGATCACCTGCATCACGACCCCGAGATCGGCCTCGCGCTGCGCTTCCTCTGGCTCTTTCACCACGTGATCGGTTAAATGTCCCTCAATCACTTGCATCATCATGCCGTTTACCGCACCCCTGATCGCCGCCAGCTGCTGTAACACCTCGGCGCATTCATGATCGCTGTTAAGCATTTTTTCCAGCGCAGCGCTTTGCCCCTGAATTTTTTTCAGGCGGGTCAATAACTTCTTTTTATCACGAACCGTGTGTGACATCGCTTAGCTCCTCTTTGGTGGCGTAAAAAGCATATCACGCTCTACTCCCCCTGGGTATTTTTCTACTGGGGGGTAGTATTATACTACTGGGGGGGAGTAGTATTCTCGGCATGTTTTCCACCCCGGAATGTTCAATGAACGATTTTTTTTCTCTTCTACAGCAGGGTAACGCCTGGCTGTTTGTCCCCAGCGCCATCCTGCTTGGCGCGCTCCATGGCCTTGAGCCAGGCCATTCAAAAACAATGATGGCGGCTTTCATTGTGGCGATCCGCGGTACGCTGAAACAGGCAGTGTTGCTTGGGTTGTCCGCAACGCTGTCTCATACGGCGGTCGTCTGGATCATTGCGATGGCAGGATTATGGTTTGGTCGGGGATGGGACGCAGATACATCTGAGCCCTGGTTTCAGTTGATTTCCGGGGTTCTGATCGTGTTGATCGCCCTGTGGATGGCGTGGCGAACCTGGCATGAGAGCCAGCCGCATCACCACCATGATGATCATCATCACCATCATGATCATCACGACCACGCGCATCATCACGACCACACGTCTCCTCTGGTTGAAGAGGAGTGGCAGGATGCCCACCAGCGCGCACACGCTCAGGACATTAACCGACGCTTCAACGGTAAAGAGGTCACCACCGGGCAAATCGCGCTATTCGGCCTGACCGGTGGGCTTATCCCCTGTCCGGCCTCCATTACGGTGCTGCTGATCTGCCTGCAACTGAAACATTTCGCGCTCGGCGCCACGCTGGTGTTCAGTTTCAGTATCGGGCTGGCGCTCACTCTCGTCGCCTCTGGCGCAATTGCCGCATTAAGCATGAAACATGCGGCGAAGCGCTGGCCCGGCTTTAGCGCCTTTTCGCGCAAGGCGCCGTGGATCTCAGCGGCACTGATCGCGGTAGTCGGAGTTTATATGAGCATTCACGGCGTAATCGGGATCCTGAGATAAGCATTGCGGCCACGGCAGTGGCCGCACGTGTCGGCTCAGCCGTTCTGCTGCCAGCTAAACGTGTAGCGCAGCCGGCGGTTTTGCAGAATGAAGGCCGGGGCTACGCTCGGGCTCCATGAGTCGTCCCCCCCTACGCCCATGTGAAACGCATCAAGATTCAACCAGCAGCCAGCCTCTTCCCGCAGAAAATGCTGATGCGTTGTCTCATGCAGCTGCCGCTGGCTATAACGGCTCAGGGAGAAATGGAACTGTCCCTGCAACTGATGGGAGCCAAACGTCAGCTCGCGGGTGTCGCAGCGCAAACCGTTCTCCGTCGGGAAGATATACGGCGTCTGCATCTCTTCCAGCGGTAACGCCCAACGCCCCTGCTGCGCCGCCAGTTTTCTGTCCGGATAGTTCTCCAGCGGGCCTAGCCCCAGCCAGCGCACCGTTTCCGGGATATCCGCCAGCATAACGCTCAGGCCCACGCGAGCGGGCTCAGGAATGTCAGACGCCACCGTCACCTGCACATCACCGTGCAGCACCCCGTGGTCATCAATCCGCCAGAGCTTGCAGCTGATAAACAGCGCTTTACCCTGATGCTCCCACACGTGCTGCGTGGTCACCACCACCTCACGGGCATGCTGCTCCGCTTCACACTGGAGGAGGCGCGCGGACATCCCATACATCCCTGCCGCTTTCCAGCGTTCCACCCACGCGTTCGGATCGATGCGGGTCGCCTCGCTGACGCCAATGTCATTGTCCAGCGGCGCGCGGGTGAAGTTATCCGTTAGCGGGGAACGGAGCGTTTCAGCGCCCTCGTTCCACCACTGGGTCAGGTTTCCGGTGAGACGGCTAAACTGCCAGCGCTGCTGCTGATGAGTAATGTCCAGCGCCTCGTCCTGCACCGTTAGCTGCGGAGGGGTTCCGCCTGCTTTCGGTGGCGCAAGGTACAGCGGAGCCGGGAGCGGCCACTGATCCCAGGCACAACGGTGGCCGGGCGGCGACCACGGCGTGGCCTGCGGCTGAACGATCTCCACGTTGAGCCAGACCTCGCCCGGCTCAGCATCAAGCTCAGGCAGCGGGATCTCAACGCGCTGCGTCTCCTGAGGCGCAATAGAAAGGGGTGTTTCGCCGGAAGCCAATACCGCACCGTCACGCGCCACTGACCATCGCAGATGCTCGTTGTCAGTATGACGGAACAGATAATCGCTCTGGATATCGACGACCAGCGGAACGGTGCTCACCAGCGTAAAGGTAAAGAACTGCTGGGCACGCTGCGCCTCGTAAAGGGCGGGGTGCGGAGTGCGATCGGGAAACACCAGCCCGTTGAGGCAGAACTGACGGTCGTTGGGCTTATCGCCAAAATCGCCGCCGTAGGCCCAGTATGCCGTGCCGTCTTCCGCTTTTTTCGTCAGCGCCTGATCGACCCAGTCCCAGACAAACCCGCCCTGCAACCGGGGATGGCTGCGGAATGCCTGCCAGTAGCTGGCAAAGCCGCCAAAGCTGTTGCCCATCGCGTGGGCATACTCGCACAGGATCAGCGGACGGGTTTCGTCCGGCATGCCGATCCACTTTTTAATCGACCACTTTGGCACCGCCGGGAATGGCTGATCCTGATCGACGCGGGCATACATCGGGCAGACAATATCGGTAGCGGCCGTACTGGCGCCACCGCCTTCGTACTGCACCGGCCGCGTGGGATCGGCGGTTTTCAGCCAGCGGTACAGCGCATCGTGATTCGCCCCATGCCCGGACTCATTCCCCAGGGACCAGATGATGATGGACGGATGATTCCGGTCCCGCTGCACCATACGCGTTACGCGTTCGCTCATGGCAGGCAACCAGCGCGGATCGTCCGCCAGGCGGCTCATCGGCACCATGCCGTGGGTTTCAATATTCGCCTCATCGACCACGTACAGGCCGTAGCGATCGCAAAGCGTGTACCACAGAGGATGGTTCGGATAATGCGAGCAGCGCACGGCGTTGAAGTTATGCTGCTTCATCAGTTCGATGTCGCGGCGCATGGTCGCCTCATCCATCACCTGCCCCTTCTCAGGATGATGTTCGTGACGGTTCACGCCGCGGATCAGCAGCGGTTTGCCGTTAAGCTTCAGCAGGCCGTTGCTGATTTCGACGCGTCTGAAACCGACATCGCAGGCTTCAGTCTCCAGCACGTTACCCTGCGCATCCCGAAGCGACATTGTCAGCCGATAGCATTCCGGTGTTTCAGCGCTCCACAGCGCGGGAGCGTTCACGGGGATCGCCACCGTGAGCCGTTCTGCCCAACTGCCGCGTTCGTCCACGATGGCCGATCCGGGCTGCTGCGTGGTTTGCGCGCAGGCTTCGCCGTTACGCCACAGGGTAAACGCCACCTCGCATTCGGCGTAGCGTGAGCCTTCCAGCGCAACGTCAACCCGGAGTATCGCCCGATCGCATTCGGCATTCAGATCGGTCACGATCTGATAATCGGCAATTCGCGTTTCCGGCTTGTGCAGCAGCGAGACGTCACGGAAAATGCCGCTCATCCGCCACATGTCCTGATCTTCCAGGTAGCTTCCGTCGCACCAGCGTAACACCATCACCGCCAGGCGGTTCTGCCCCGGTCGCAGCACCGCGCTGAGATCGAACTCCGCAGGCAGACGGCTGTCCTGCGAATAGCCCACCCACTGGCCGTTACACCACAGATGAAAAGCTGAATTCACCCCGTCAAAAATAATGCGGGTTTGCCCGCTGCACAGCCAGGCGTCATCCATATCAAATGTGAGCGAGTAACAACCGGTTGGGTTTTCAGCCGGAACATACGGCGGGTTCACATTTATCGGATAGGTGACGTTGGTATAGATGGGAGTATCAAATCCCTCCATCTGCCAGTTCGACGGCACGGGCATCTCAACGGCGTCAGCCAGATCGTCCGTTAACCATGTCTCGGGAACCTGCTCTGGCGCCGGGAAAAAGCTGAATCGCCAGACGCCATTAAGCAGACGCTTGCTCAGCGAAGGCTTATCCTCGCGGGCGAAGGTATCATCGCGCCAGCTATGAAAAGGCGCGTGTGCGGCCAGACGATTCCACTGCGTCACGCCCGGGTTTTCCCAGTCACGACGCGCCAGCAGTGCGCTGAGGGTCAGCGGCAATGTAGAAGACATATCAACCTCTTTGCGAAGCGCTCACAATTTTAGCCAACATGCCCTGGTAAACGGTGGCGGTAAAGACTTTGATCGTCACCAGGCGAGCACGATCACAAAAGTGCTAGCTGCGCGCCAGCTTCTCCGCCAGCAGCGCCAGCGTTCTGAGCTGTTGCGCCAGATCTTCACGATCGGCCTGCTGTGCGGCGCGCGGCGCGGTGGAATGACGCACGATCAACGTAACGGGAAGTTGTTCCTGCCAGCATTCGTCGTGATGGGCAGGTGCCATCAGCCGCTCCACGCTGCGCTCACCGGCCTCGCGGAACGCCTGCCGAACGGTGGTGAGCGGAGGTGAAAACCACGCGCTGTCAGCCGTATCATCAAACCCGACAACCGAGATCTGCCCCGGTACCGCAACGCCTTTTTCCGCACAGGCGCGTAAAACGCCAAGCGCCATCTGATCGTTAGCGACGAGGATCGCCTCCGGCAGCTGCGCGCCCGCCAGGAGCTGATGCCCTTTCTCATAGCCCGAGGCCGCGCTCCAGTCGCCCTGCGCCACCGCAAACGCCTCCACGCCGGCCCGGGCCAGCGTGGTTTTCCATCCCGCCAGACGAGCCCGGGCAGAGACAGAACTTTCCGGCCCGGCGAGCAGCGCAATTCGCTGGTGCCCCAGCGAAAGCAGATGCTCTGCCCCCAGGCCAGCGCCCTGTTCGGCATTGAAAACAAGGCTGTTAACCCGAGCTGTGGGGGAAACATCGAGAAAAAGAACCGGGGTCGGCGAGGCCATTTCCTGAAGCATTTCTGCCTGTGCATCTTCCAGCGGAACGTTCACCAGCAGCGCCTCCACGCGCTGCGCCAGTAATTCCTGCAAAGCAGCCTGACACTGCGCGGGTTGCTCCACCATGGAGATGAGTACGCTAGCCCCCTGCTCCACTGCCCGGGATTTTACAGCTGAGGCGATTTGCGACGGCGCATGCAGCGCCAGATCGCTGGTCATCAGCCCCAGCGTGCGGGTACGTTTCCCGGCCAGCTGCTGCGCGCCACGGTTAGGCACATAGTGTAGCGCCGCCATGGCCTGCCGGACCTTTTCCCGCGTACGGGCAGAAACGTGTTCTGCGTCGTTAATCACCCGGGAAACGGTCTGATAGGAAACGCCCGCCACGCGGGCAACGTCATAAAGAGTGATCGCTTTCATACATTCTGGCGTCGTAAAAGAGAAGTCTCTATTCTGACACAGTTACGCCATCATAGCCTGTGAGCGCTTCGCAAAATTAAACAATCCGCTCCGGCCGCGCGGCTTTCTGAATGCGCGGTCTCTGGCGAAACCACGGCAAACAGAGCTGGATCAGCGGGCCGATGGTTAATGCATACAGTACGGTTCCAACGCCAAACGCTCCCCCGAGGAGGTAGCCGACGATCAACACGGTCACCTCGATCGCGGTACGCACGCTGCGGATCGACCAGCCCAGCCGGGTATGTATGCCGGTCATCAGACCGTCGCGCGGGCCTGCGCCAAAACCCGCGCCGATATACATCCCGGTGGCAAGGGCGTTAACAACAATGCCGGAAACCAGCAGGGTGATGCGCACGGGCAGCGAGGTGAGCTCAGGGATCAGCGCCATTGACGCATCGGCCGCCAGACCAATACAAATCACATTACTGATAGTACCCAGTCCCGGCAGCTGACGCAGCGGGATCCACAGCAGCAGCACCGCGGCCCCGGTTAAAATAATCACCGTGCCGATACTCATCCCGGTCTGGATGGCGACGCCAAGGTGAAAGACATCCCACGGGTCGACACCCAGATCCGAACGAATAAACATCGCGGTTGAAAGCCCATACAGGCCTAAACCGACATAAAGTTGTACCAGACGACGTACCATTTTCTCTTCTCCGAAGAACCAGGTTCCATCTTCGGTGAAAATGGCACTATGATTAATGTCCAGTTTTCAAATAGTGGACTGCATATGTCATCACGTCGTTTTGGAAGCCAGTCTCTGGTACGCCTGTTAGGGCACTGGCAGCAAGCCTCTTCCCGCACCCCGCTGTGGCGCCAGCTGGCTGACGCGTTACGCCTGTTAATTCTGGATGGCAGGCTGGCGTTAAACACGCGCCTGCCCGGAGAGCGGGAACTGGCCGCCGCTCTGAGCGTAAGCCGCACCACCATCAGCAGCGCGCTGGCGCATCTGCGGGAAGAGGGTTATCTGGAGAGCCGTCACGGCAGCGGTTCGCGGGCGATCCTGCCAGACAGCCGCGCCGTGCCCACGCTTTCTACTGCCAGCGCGGCGCTGGATCTCTCAACCGCCGCACTCAACGCGGGACCAGAGATCCACCAGGCCTACGCCCACGCGCTGACGGCCATCACGCCGAATCTGGCGCTGACCGGGTACGATCAGCTTGGGCTTCCGGCGCTGCGTGAAGCTATCGCCGCCCGCTACACCGCACGCGGTCTGCCCACCCGGGCAGACGAAGTGATGGTGGTGAACGGCGCCGTCAGCGGCTTCGCCCTGATCTTAAGAATGATGACCGGTCCCGGGGATCGCGTGGTGGTGGATCATCCCACCTACCCGCTGGCGATAGCCGCTATTCAGGGGGCGCTATGCCGGCCCGTGGGCGTCTCGCTGCCTGAAACGGGCTGGGATACCGACGGTTTTGCCGCAACGCTTGCCCAGACAGCCCCGCGTCTGGCCTATCTGATGCCGGATTTTCATAATCCAACCGGACGTTGCATGGATGCCATGACGCGCCAGACCATAACCGACATCGCCGCGCAGACCCGCACCACGCTGGTGGTGGATGAAACCATGGTCGATCTCTGGTTCGATGTTCCCCCGCCGCCGCCGCTGGCCGCCTTTAACCCGGAGGCCACGGTGATGACGCTGGGTTCCGCAGGTAAAAGCTTCTGGGGTGGGCTGCGTCTCGGCTGGATCCGCGCCTCGTCACGCACTATCGCCACCCTCGCGCAAACGCGCGACACGCTGGATCTGGGCTCGCCGGTGCTGGAACAGCTGGCCACGCTGTGGCTTATCGAAAACAGTGCAACCTTCCTGCCTGCCCGGCGGCAAATGCTGGCAGAACGGCGCGACCGCTGCGGCCAGATGCTGCGGGAACATTTCCCCGAATGGCGGTTTCAGGAAGCGGAGGGAGGGCTTTCATACTGGATTGAATTACCCGGCATGCTGGCGACACAGCTGGCGGCACGCGCCGAAACGACAGGCATCATTATGGGCACCGGCACGCGTTTTGGACTATCAGGCGCGTTTGACCGCTACCTGCGTATGCCCTTCTCACTCAGTTCACCAGAACTTGAAGAGGCATTATTGCGGATCAAACCGCTGTGGCGTGCATTAAATAAAAGTGTAGCGCCAGTAAAACGGAGCCTGGTGTAAATTATTCGCCAGAAACAATGAAAACTGCTGACTGTATCGCATGCAGTCAGCAGTTTTCATGAAGAACAACTTAATGTTGAGGTGGAATCGGGAAGCCTTTCAGCGAAATAATGAAATTATCCCCTTCTTTCTTTATTTTTGCACCGGTATCACACCAGTCAGACGCAATACGAAAGAACTCATCACTTCCTACATTCCAGCCAAGACGAACATGTTTCACGTAGCCGGAACGTAACAGATTGCAGGCCTCGTTGTAGTCACTGGCAGTCGATAGTTGTTGTTTCATTTTCTCTTCTTCAGAAGTTTACGTAGTGCTTTGATTTCTTTAGGAGTAAATGGAGTTACGCTCTCTTCTTCCGTATGCTGATTATCAACATCCTCTTCCGATACTCCCGCCTCTTCTACTGCTTCAAATGCCAGCAGCAGCAGTTTCTCTGTGGTCACGCTTAAATTCTCATTATTGTCTTCCGCATAGTGGCGAAGTCTTTCTTTTAGCGCTTCATCAATTTTAACGTTTAAAACCGCAGTAACCATGATTGTCACATCCTTTCGGAACACGTGTTTAATTTAATACACGAAGATAAGTTTGTTATCCAGATATATATTTTTTAGCTTATGACAGAATAAAGGCATCGAAAAATAAAATGACAGTCTATTATTACAGGTTTATGACATTATTATTTCAGTTAAATGAAGTCTGTATTACACGCCAGGATAGCAGAATCGGTAAAGCAACCGTTGAACAGCTACGGACTGTTGACGCTGGGTTTACCATTAGCGGTGGCGCAGGCTAGGCTGGCGATCGGCAAAGCGGCCTTTGACGGACTAAAGATATCCTGATCGCTGCTCTGTTTGTAGTAACATTGTCGGCATGTGAAGCATTCTGACTCTTAATATTGTTCCGGATGACACAGGAGCAGTATGCAATTTGAACTTTTTTGTTACCTAGTGGAAATATGATGCGCTTGTTGGAACTGGCTGATCAGCATAGAAAAGAAGCGAATAAGCTGTTAAATCCAAAGACAAAATCTGCACTCGGTCAGTTTATGACCCCGGCTCCGATTTGTCTGTTCATGGCAAGCCTGTTTGACGACATAAAAGGTGACATCAAGCTACTCGATCCAGGCTGCGGAGTGGGGTCGCTCTCTGCGGCGTTCGTAGAACGAGCGTTGCGCCTTGATGTCGACAAGATGGAGCTCGACGCCATCGACATTGCAGAAGTGATGCTTCCGTATCTTAGCAAGACACTGAAAGCCTGTGATGAGGCTGCAAATGGAAAATTAACCCATAAAATTAGTAAGGTAGATTACATACTTGAGGCAAGTCTGGCTAAAAATATTTCGACCAGTGAAGAGCCAGGGACTTATAGCCATGTGATTATGAATCCCCCTTATAAAAAAATTCTCTCGTCGAGCGCTCACCGGGCCTCTTTACGCAATGCAGGCATAGAAACGGTCAACCTATACTCTGGGTTTGTGGCGTTAGCTTTGAAACAGCTGAAAAAGGGAGGAGAATTAGTGGCGATTATTCCACGCTCTTTCTGTAATGGCCCTTACTATCAGCCTTTCCGCGAGCTTTTACTCTCTGAAACGTCCATCAAGCACATCCACATTTTCGACTCCCGTAATGCGGCATTTGCTGAGGATGAAGTGCTTCAAGAAAATATCATCATTCACTGTGTTAAAGGCGTTCCGCAGGGGCAGGTTATTATCACCTCCAGCCCAACGTCAGATTTTCATCTTGATGAAGAATCCGGGCAAATCACGGCCACCGATATGACGCAGCGCAAGGTGTCGATAGACAAAATAGTTAACCCAGCAGACAAACAAAAGTTCATTCATATCGCTGCAAGTCCCAGAGAACAGGACATAATCGAGAGATTATCCCCTTTTACAACAACTCTGGACGAGCTTAATGTTCAGGTTAGTACTGGGCCGGTAGTTGACTTTCGCCTTAAAAATGACCTCAGAGAAAGAATGGATTCCGGGTCAGTGCCGCTACTTTTTCCTCAGCATTTGAACGGCAAAGTGAATTGGCCCCTTGATGGGAAAAAACCTAATGCAATTAGGGTTTCCGAATCATCACGTCCCTGGTTATGGAAAAACCAGGGCTACTTCCTGATTTTAAAAAGATTTAGCAGCAAAGAGGAAAAGCGTCGCATTGTCGCAACATTATATGACTCCTCACTTCCTGGCGAGTTGATCGGTTTCGATAACAAAACCAATGTCTTCCATATTCAGAAGAAGGGTATGGATGCGGATCTCGCCCGCGGGCTTTATATCTATCTGAATTGCACTTTGCTGGATAAGTATTACCGTCAGTTTGGTGGGCATACTCAGGTAAATGCCTCTGATTTAAGATCAATTCATTATCCATCAATGCAAGTATTGCGAAAAATGGGTAGTGAGTTCGATGATGAAGTGCTTAAACAGAACCAAATTGACGAAATTATTAACAGGGAGTTAGATCTTATGACGAAAGGAAAAATCGCTGACCCGTTGAAAGCGCAGGAAAAAATAGAGCAAGCTCTTGATGTGTTGCGTCAACTTGGAATGCCTCGTGCTCAAATAAACGAGCGTTCGGCTTTAACTTTGCTCGCATTGCTTGATCTTCATCCTGATGGCGAGTGGGAGAAAATTGAACGCCCAATGTTGGGTGTGACACCGATCATGGATTGGTGTAGAGACGTTTACGGAAAAGAGTACGCCCCAAACACACGTGAAACCTTCCGTCGACAAACGCTCCATCAGTTTTGTGATGGCGGAATAGCTATATACAATCCGGATAAACCCGAACGCCCCGTTAACTCCCCTAAAGCTTGCTATCAGATAGCGCCTGAACTGCATACCGTGTTATTAAACTATGGTTCTGCCAAATGGGAAACAGCGCTTAAAGAACATATGGGCAACGTACCGACCTTAGTTGAGCAGTATGCCATGGCGCGAAAAATGGAAATGGTGCCATTAAAGCTGAATGACGGTACTGAATTAGAATTAAGCCCCGGTGCGCATAGCCAGCTCATCAAGGATATCATCGTTGAGTTTGGTCCTCGTTTCGCTCCTGAAGCAGAAGTTATTTACATCGGAGATACTGGCGCGAAGGAAGATCATTTTAGAAAAGACCGACTTGCGGAACTGGGAGTAAATGTTGATCGAAAAGGTAAACTGCCCGATGTTGTTCTTTATTGGCAAAAACGCAACTGGTTACTTTTAATTGAATCAGTTACTTCCCACGGGCCCGTCGATGGAAAGCGTCACGGTGAGTTAGCAAAATTATTTGCTTCTGCTAAACCCGGATTGGTATACGTTACAGCCTTCCCTGACCGGAAAGTGATGGCAAAATATCTGATGGAATTATCCTGGGAAACAGAGGTCTGGGTAGCTGATGCTCCAACCCATATGATCCACCTGAACGGCGATCGATTCCTTGGACCCCATACTTAAACCGAAAACGTCATCTTCGATTAAGGGAGCCGGATATAATCGGCTCTATATCAGAATGATTGTTGGCAAAGAGATGAGGTTTTAATCTATACGACTTAGCGTAAGCTCAAATGGGTGGGGGCCCTGCCAGCTACATCCCGGCACCCACGTCGTCTGCCCTGGCTGCTTCCTTCCGGACCTGACCTGGTGAACAGAGTAGCGTTGCGGGAGAACCAACAGAGCCCCCATTGAGAGCGTTGATAACCAACGCGCTGGCGCATTATCCCTGTGGAGCACCTCAATTGCAAGCCGCTGGCAACCGGATGCTGGATTATTGCGCAAACTGCCCCGACAATCTTCTTTATCTTCGTATAACATTACCCTTCGCTGATTTCCCGCAGGAGAAACAATGGACGAACATGACACTTTCCCACAGCGAGTGTGGCAAATCGTAGCCTCGATCCCGGAAGGCTGTGTCACGACCTATGGGGAAGTCGCCCGGCTGGCGGGTTCTCCACGCGCGGCGCGTCAGGTAGGCGGCGTGCTAAGGAGGCTACCAGAAGGAAGCACGTTACCGTGGCACCGGGTCGTCAATCGCCATGGCGCCATTTCCCTCACCGGGCCAGACTTGCTGCGCCAGCGTCAGGCTTTACTTTCAGAAGGGGTGCAGGTGTCCGGGGCAGGACAAATTGATATGCAGAAGTATCGCTGGGAGTACTGACGCCCTCTCCCGTCAACATGGAGAGGGCGAAAGAGAATTACAGCTGTGTTGGCGGTGTAGGCAGAGTCGGCTGATTGGTCTGCGTTGCAACAGGCACTTCAGTTTGCTGCACCGGTACCAGGTTCAGGTCGATTTTGGTGCCGCCTTTGTTGACCGCTTCCTGCACGGTATCGGTGATAAAGACCAGCTTATCGTTGATCGTTACCGCCGCGCTCAGGAGGATACGCGCATTGGGTTGCACGTCAGACGGGTTGTACGGCAGCACAAAGCTGAACGGCGCCTGTTTACCCTCTGTACGAACCGCGCGCTGCGCAAGCACTTTAGACGGCGCATCCGCCAGGGAAGCATCAGACAGCGTGACCGTTAAAACCGCATCCGGCGGCAGCGCAACCTTCTGTTTGATCCAGATCGTACCGGAAACATTTGGCTGCTGAATAGCTTGCTGTGAAAGGGTGTTAATCCCGTTTGCGCTTGCTGTTGGCACCGGTACATCGGCACTCTTACCAGCACAGGCGGACAACGCTACCGCAATTGCTACACCACTGAGCATAGGCACGAGTTTCATTGAAGTCTCCTTATCATCAATGCACCAGCGGGATCGATCCCATCTGATGTCGTTTTATTCACATAACGAATACAAGTGTGGCACAAATCACGGATTTATGCCTAATTTCGTCCGGATATTAAGATTATTCTACCCATCGGACCACTTTCATTTCTGGGTTATACTCAGCGTATCTTTCGCCACGGCGTTTATTGAGGACCACTATGAGTCAGGCACTGAACAATCTGCTGACATTACTGAACCTGGAAAAAATAGAAGAAGGGCTATTTCGCGGACAGAGCGAAGATTTAGGCTTACGCCAGGTTTTTGGCGGCCAGGTCGTGGGGCAAGCGCTGTATGCCGCCAAGGAGACCGTCCCGGCAGACCGTCTGGTGCACTCGTTTCACAGCTACTTTTTACGCCCCGGTGATAGCGCTAAACCGATTGTTTACGACGTGGAAGTTCTGCGTGACGGTCAAAGCTTCAGCGCCCGTCGCGTGGCGGCCATCCAGCATGGCAAACCCATCTTCTACATGACCGCCTCGTTCCAGGCGCCAGAGCCGGGCTATGAGCATCAAAAAAAGATGCCGTCTGCCCCGTCGCCGGACGATCTGAAATCGGAAACCGAAATTGCCCGCGCTCTCGCGCATCTGCTGCCGCCGCAGGTAAAAGAGAAGTTTCTGTGCGATAAACCGCTGGAGATCCGCCCGGTCGAATTTCATAACCCAATGAAGGGGCATACCGCTGAGCCCGCCCGCCAGGTGTGGATCCGCGCCAACGGCAGCGTACCCGCAGATTTACGCGTGCATCAGTACCTGCTGGGGTATGCGTCGGATTTCAACTTCCTGCCGGTTGCGCTACAGCCGCACGGTGTGGGCTTCCTCGAAAAAGGGATGCAGGTAGCCACAATTGACCATTCCATGTGGTTCCACCGTCCATTCGATATGAATGAATGGCTGCTTTACAGCGTGGAAAGTACCTCTGCGTCCAGCGCGCGCGGCTTTGTACGCGGGGAGTTTTACACTCAGGATGGCGTGCTGGTGGCTTCTACCGTGCAGGAAGGTGTGATGCGTAATCGCGGGTGATGTAAAAAGCCCGGTGGCGCTGCGCTCACCGGGCCTGCGAATTGTGCTTTTTCAGGCCGGGTAAGGCGAAGCCGCCGCCCGGCAAGGCACTCAAATTATGCGTTATAGGCATTCTCGCCGTGGCTGTTGACGTCCAGGCCTTCGCGCTCCTGCTCTTCCGGCACACGCAGCCCAACGGTCATATCAGCCAGCTTGTAACCGATAAAGGCCACAACACCGGACCAGACAACGGTGATCGCGATGCTTTCCAGCTGTACCAGCACCTGATGCATCATGGTCACGCCTTCTGCGTAACCCACACCGCCCAGAGATTGGGCAGCAAAGATACCGGTCATGATACAGCCGACGATGCCGCACACACCGTGTACGCCGAATACATCACACGGATCGTCAACGCGCAGAACACGTTTCAGTGCGGTAACGCCCCACAGCCCCGCCAGTCCTGCGACGATACCGATCAGCAGCGCACCGCCCACGCCCACGTAACCGCACGCTGGCGTAATACCTACCAGACCGGCAATCGCCCCGGAACAGGCACCCAGCAGCGATGGCTTGCCGCGAACGGCCCACTCGCCAAATACCCATGAGAGGATAGCGCCGGCGGTTGCCACAACAGTATTCACGAAGGCCAGCGCGGCGATTTCGTTAGCGGCGCTGGCTGAACCTGCGTTGAAGCCGAACCAGCCAAAATAGAGGATGGCGGTGCCGGTAAAGACCATCGGCAGATTGTGCGGCTTAAATGCTTCCTTCCCGAAGCCCACGCGCTTACCAATCAGGTATGCGCCTACCAGACCTGCTACCGCGGCGTTGATGTGCACAACGGTACCGCCCGCAAAGTCCAGCGCGCCATGGGAAGCCAACAGACCACCTCCCCAGACCATATGCGCAATCGGGATATAGGAGAGCGTCAGCCAGACCACCACGAAAATCAGTACCGCAGAGAAGCGGATACGCTCAGCCAGCGCGCCCACAATCAGCCCCACGGTGATGCAGGCGAATGAGCCCTGGAACGCGACATGAATATACTGATAAAAACTGCCCATCACCGCGGTCAGTTCGATATTTTTCAGCATCGCCCAGTTAACGTTGCCGAAGAAGGCGTTGCCCTCCCCGAAGGCCAGCGAGTAACCGTAAACCACCCACAGCACACACACCAGCGCGAACGTGACGGCAACCTGCGTCAGCATGGAGAGTACGTTCTTGCCGCGGATCAGGCCGCCGTAAAACAGCGCGATCCCCGGAATCGTCATGAACAGCACCAGCGCGGTGCAAATCATCATAAAGGCGTTATCGGCTTTGTCTGCCACAGCAGGTGCAGCCATTGCCAGGCCCGGCAGCAGTGCCAGCGAACCCAGACCTGTTTTCATTGTTGCTTTCTTCATTTTCTCGATCCCTATCACTGTGTGCCAGGAGTTACTTACAACGCCGCTTCGTCAGATTCGCCGGTACGGATGCGAATGACGCGCTGTAGTTCGGCAACGAAAATTTTGCCGTCGCCAATTTTTCCGGTGTAGGCTGCTTTGCTGACGACATCAATCACCTCATCAAGCTGATCGTCGGCAATCGCCACATCAATCTTCACTTTTGGCAGGAAGTTAACGCTGTATTCCGCCCCGCGATAAAGCTCGGCATGACCTTTCTGACGCCCAAAGCCTTTCACTTCGGTGACAGTCAGTCCCTGAATACCCATGGAAGACAGCGCTTCACGCACGTCTTCGAGTTTGAATGGTTTGATTACCACCGTAACCAGCTTCATATATCCCCTCCAGTCAGAATTCGGTAATGGCCGCAGCTAACACGAAAGGGATATTGCAAAGGGTGTGCCAGAAGTGAAAGGTGAGGAGGAAAGCGCCGCGGCGCGCATGCGCCGGGTAGGGATGAAAAAAAACGCACCATGGCAGTGCAGGGTGCGTTTCAGTTTTGCACCAACGGTTAAGTCTGTTAGCGCATTGCCTTGTTATGGTGCATCAGGCGCTGAGTGACTCTTCCTCGCGCGCGCTGGCGGCCAGTTCGTCGCCTGCCAGCTGCAACTGATACATCTGCCAGTAGCGTCCTTTTGCCTCAAGCAGCGCTCTGTGCGTCCCCCGTTCAACGGCCTGGCCACGGTGCAGCACCAGAATGGTATCGGCATCGACGATGGTTGAGAGGCGGTGGGCGATTACCACCAGCGTAGTGCGATCCCGCACGGCAGCCAGCGCCTGCTGGATCGCCTGCTCGGTACCGGAGTCAATGCTTGCGGTCGCTTCATCCAGAATTAACACCTGTGGCGTCTCAATCAGCACGCGCGCCAGCGCAAGAAGTTGCTTTTGCCCGACCGAGAGATTATTGCCCTGCTCACCCAGCCGGGTATGGATCCCCTCGCTTAACCCGCGCGCCAGATCCGCAAGCTGCACCGTTTCCAGCACCTCCCATACCTGCTCAGGCGTGAAAGGTCGTCCCAGCGTCACGTTGGCATAAAAGGTATCCGCCAGTACCACCGGATCCTGCTGCACCATCGCGACGCCCTTACGTAACGCGTTGTGGCTAAGCGCGGCAAGCGGCCGTCCGTCCAGACGGATCTCCCCCTGCGTCAACGGATAGTAGCCCATCAGCAAACTGGCGAGCGTGCTTTTGCCGCTGCCGGTATGCCCAACCAGGGCGACAAAACCACGCGACGGTACCTCGAGGTTGATATCCTGCAAGACAAGCTGGTCGTCGCGGTAGGCAAACGAGACATGATCAAACGCTATGGATCCACTTTCCAGCGGGCGTTCGTCATCGCCATAGGTCTGACGCGGCCTGTCCATCAGCTCGAATACACGTTCGCCCGCGACCACTGCCTGTTGCAGCATCGATTGCTGCGTGGTGAGTTCAATCAGCGGTTCGTTAAGGCGTCCAAGGTAGCTGATAAATGCGTACAGTACCCCCACCTCGATGGTTCCGCGCGTCGTCAGGCCAAACAGCATCAACAGCCCGCACAGCACCAGCGCAGAGAAGAGGCTCAGCAGCGGGCGTAACAGGAAGCCATCCAGCCGTAACGTCTGCATCCGCGCCATATAGTGCGAGCGGCTGGCTTCTCCCATTCGCTCGCCAAAACGCGCCTGCTGGCGAAACTGCTGGATAACGCTCATGCCGTTGATCACTTCGTTGAAGCCATCATTGATATCTGCGAGGTAAGCGCGCACGCGACGAACAATCGGCGTGCTGTAGCGCTGGTAAATTACCATCACAATCAGCACCGCCGGGAAAATAGCGATCGCCACCAGCGCCATACGCCAGTCCAGGCTGAACATCGCCACCAACATCGCGCCAATCAACGCGGCACTGCGCAGAACCGTTGCGACAACGGTTACATAGAGGTCGCGGATCACCTCGGTGTCATTGGTGACGCGCGAAATAACCTGCCCGACCGGCTGAGTATCAAACTCGCTCAGCGGCTGGCGCAGCGCGGCATCCATCACATCCGTGCGAAGCTGCTGGACCACGCCCACGGCGGCCCGGTTAAACAGCAGCGACTGCGCATAGTGCAGCCCCGCCGCCGTCAGCTGTAGGCCGACATACGCCACGCCCAGCCCCGCCACCAGCCCCAGCGGCAGATAGTTTTTCGCCACCATATTGTCGATGAAATAACTGATAAGCAGCGGACCGGTCACCTCCGCAATCGCGGCGATCCACAGCAACAGCACGGCGATGGAAAGCGGTTTGCGCCACGGTGAGCCATAGGCCAGCAGCCGTTTTAACGTCGGCCACATCTGTCCAAACTTACGCATCGGCGACCTCCTCATCCAGCGCGGCTTCAAGCTGTTGATAGCGGTACATATCCCGATACCATCCGGTCTGCCCGGCAAGCTGCTCATGCTGACCACGCTGAGCAATATGCCCGTGCTGAAGCACCAGAATTTCACTGGCTTCGGTAAGGGCCGACAGACGGTGCGCGCTGATGATGACCGTGCGCCCCTCTCCCCACTGGCGAAGGTTATGCAAAATTTGATGTTCAGTACGTCCGTCGACCGCGGACAGCGCATCATCCAGTATCAGGATCTCAGCGTCCAGCAGCAGCGCGCGGGCAATAGAGATACGCTGTTTTTGTCCGCCGGAGAGCATAACGCCCCGCTCACCCACTTCCGTATCGTAGCCCTGCGGCAGGCGCAGAATATCCTCGTGGACGCTGGCCAGACGCGCCACGTGCTCGATCTGGTCCTGTGTCGCCGTCGGACACCCGAGCGCGATATTGTTGGCAATGGTGTCTGAAAACAAAAACGGCGTCTGGCTGACGACCGCCAGGCGGCTGCGCCAGTCATCCAGCAGCAGACGTGGCAGAGGGACGTCGTGGAAACGGATATCGCCTTCGCTCACGTCAAAATGGCGCTGAATCAGTGACAGAATGGTGCTTTTACCGGAACCCGTCGGGCCACAGATGCCCAGCATCTGACCAGGACGCAGCGTGAAACTGACGTTCTCAAGCACCGGATGTTCCGTTTGCGGGTAGATAAAGGCGCGGATATCAGCCTTGAGAATACCCGGACCTTCCGGTACCGGCTCGCTGCCATCGTTCACGACCGGCACTTCCGCCAGCATGGCGCGGATACGGCTGTAAGCGGCGCTCCCGCGTTCAACGATATTAAACATCCAGGCCAGCGCCAGCATCGGCCAGATCATCAGCCCAAGGTACATCGCAAAGCTGGTTAACTGCCCGAGGGTCATCGTGCCTTGCACCACCATCCAGCTGCCGCCGCCCACTGCCAGCAGGTTCGCCATGCCAATCGCAATATAAATTGTCGGATCGAAACGGGCATCAATACGCGCCACGCGCATGTTTTTCGCGCCGGTATCGGCGGCGTCGGCGGCAAACAGCGCGGACTGGCGGTCTTCCAGACCAAACGCTTTAATCATGCGGATGCTGGTCATGCTCTCCTGGGTGCGATCGTTCAGCGACGAGAACGCCGCCTGCGCCAGCTTAAAGCGTTCATGGAGCTGCTCGCCGTAGCGGTTAATTGCCAGCGCCATCAGCGGCATCGGCAGCAGCGCCAGCAGCGTGAGCTCCCAGCTAATTTGCGTAGACATCACAATCAGTACCGCACAGCCCATCACCAGGGAATCCACCAGCGTTAGCACCCCTTCACCGGCGGCAAACACCACGCGGTCTACATCGTTAGTGGCGCGGGCGATGAGATCCCCGGTACGGTGACGCAGATAAAACTCAGGGTGCTGGCGGCTCAGCTGGCGGTAAAAGTCCTCGCGCAGCTCAACGGCAAGCTGATAGGACGCGCCGAACAGCAGCACGCGCCAGACATAACGCAGCAGGTAAACCACCACGGCCGTCAGCACCAGCGTACCGCCCCACATCATCACCCGTGCGGCGGTGTAATGTTGTTCCGTAACGCCATCCACGACGTAACCCACCACTTTGGGCGGGATCAGTTGCAGAATGGCAATGATAATAAGCAGGGCCACCGCGCCGAGGTAGCGTTGCCACTCCCGACGAAAGTACCAGCTTAATTGGGCAAATAATCGCACGCGGTCTTTTCCTGAAGGTATTTTAAGAAGTTATTCAATGGGTAACGCTGTGGTGTATTTAATCTGTTCCATGGCGAAACTGGAGGTGACATCGGACAAGCCTGGTACGCTATTGACCAGCCGCTTGTAGAAATCATCGTAGCGCTTCATGTCTGCCACCTGAACGCGCATCAGATAGTCGTATTCCCCCGCCATGCGCCAGAAGCCGAGCACTTCGGGCATGTCGGAAACCTGGGTGACGAAGCGGCAGTACCATTCGCTACTGTGATGCTGCGTTTTTATCAGGACGAAGGCGGTCAGTCCAAGCCCCAGTTTTTCGGGATCCAGCAACGCCACGCGTCCCAGCAGAATGCCATCATCTTCCAGCTTCTTGAGGCGCTTCCAGCACGGTGTGGTGGTCAGATTAACGGCATCTGCCAGCGCCTGCAAAGAGAGGGTGCAGTCGCTTTGCAGCAAAGAAAGCAGCTTACGATCAATTTTATCTAACATAGCCACCTCGAAGAGAAAATTATTCTCCTTACATTCTATTTTAAAGGTCAGATAGCAACAATTTTTTCTGTGCTTTTCGCTATGCTGGGCACAAAATGACAAACGGATAACTACGATGAATAGCACCTGGGTTAAACATGCCATCAGCGAAATAAATGCCGACTATCAGCGCTCGGCAGACACCCACTTGATCCGCCTGCCTCTGCCTGGATTTCCCGGCATTCAGCTTTACCTGAAGGATGAAAGCACCCATCCTACCGGCAGCCTGAAGCATCGCCTGGCGCGTTCACTCTTTTTATACGGTTTATGTAACGGCTGGATTAAAGAAGGCACCACGATTATTGAATCGTCGTCCGGATCAACTGCCGTCTCCGAAGCCTACTTTGCCCGCCTGCTGGGCCTCCCGTTTATCGCCGTGATGCCCTCCTGCACGGCGAAACGTAAAGTCGAACAGATCGAATTTTACGGCGGACGCTGCCACTTTGTGGAAAGCGCCTGCGAAATCTATGCGGCCTCCGAAATGCTGGCCCGCGAACTGAATGGTCACTATATGGACCAGTTCACCTTCGCCGAGCGCGCCACCGACTGGCGCGGCAATAATAACATTGCGGACAGCATTTTCCGCCAGATGACCCACGAGCCGCATCCTGTTCCCTCTTACATTGTCATGAGCGCGGGCACGGGCGGAACCTCCGCCACCATCGGACGTTATATCCGCTGTCAGGGTTATGATACGCAGCTGATGGTGGTTGACCCGCAAAACTCGGTGTTCCTCGATTACTGGCAATCCCGCGATGCCAGCCTGCGCAGCCCCGTGGGGAGCAAGATCGAAGGGATTGGTCGCCCGCGCGTCGAACCCTCGTTCATTCCGGACGTTGTGGATGAGATGCTCCGCGTGCCGGACGCCGCCAGCGTCGCGACGGCGCACTGGCTGGAGACACAGCTTGGCCGTAAAGTCGGGGCTTCCACCGGCACCAATATGTGGGGCGCGCTACAGCTGGCCGCGAGGATGCGCGAAGAAGGCCGTACCGGCTCTGTCGTCACGCTGCTGTGTGACAGCGGGGAGCGCTACCTGGACACCTATTACAACGCAGAATGGGTGCAGGCAACTTTTGGCGATGTAGAACCGTGGAAAGCGCAGATTTCGCAGCTGGTGAAATAAAAAAAGCCAGGCTAAAGCCTGGCTTGCTGGAAGGGTCTCACTATTCGGGGGAATATGGGAGGTTATTTTTGTCCAGCCAATGCGTCAAAAAATGGGACACCGCTTCGTTACGACAGTGTCCGATAACCGGTAAATGCGGGAGCGCGGCGATAAGTTGCGGCATCGCGTTCCCCATAATCAGTCCACGACCCACGCTGCTCAGCATCTCGTGGTCGTTCATGGCGTCACCAAAGGCCATACAGTCCTGCATCGTCAGCCCCAGATGATCGCTCAGCACCGCCAGCGCAGATCCTTTGTTACAGCCCACCGGCAGCACTTCAAGGCAGTCCACCGCCGAGAAGGTCAGGTGCGCCCGGTCGCCCAGCGCCTCGTTAAGCTGAATACGCAGGCGGCAGAGATCGTCGTGATCGCCACAGAAGCAGATCTTGGTCACCTTGTGTGCCGGAATGCGGCGCAAATCGATAAGCTGATATTTAAAGCCGCTGTAAACGTGAGCGTGCAGCAAGGCCGGGATCTCACGCCCGGTAAACCAGCCTTCATCATTAAAAACATGCACGCTGGCCTGCGTATCCCAGGTGCTGTGCAGGACAATGTCCGCCACTTCCGGATTCAGATCCTGACGGTGCAGCATATTGCCGTCGACGGAGTGAATGCGCGTCCCGTTGCCGGTGATCAGGAACGCATCGAGGGCAAATGTTCCCAGCAGATGGCGCATCTCGAGAACATGACGACCAGTGGCAAACGTCAGGGTGACTTCACGCTCGCGCAGGCGCTTAAGTGTGTTCAGGGTTTTCTCCCCTAAACGGTGATCCGGCATTAACAGCGTGCCGTCCATATCAAATGCAGCGAGCCGAGCCATAATTACTCCCGAAATGTGATGCGGTTAACTTGTGCATCAGTATTACGTGAGATATACGGAAGTAATAGTGAATAGATGATAATTATTGTTCCGGGTTTTTCATGCGCCAGCTTAATCGTCTTAACCAGTATCAGCGTCTGTGGCACCCCTCCGCCGGCGCACCGCAGCAGGTTACCATCAGTGAACTTGCCAGCCGCTGCTTTTGCAGCGAGCGACATGTTCGCACCCTGCTGCGCCAGGCGCAGGAGGCGGGCTGGCTAAGCTGGCACGCCCGCTCCGGACGAGGTAAGCGTGGGGAATTACGCTTTCACGTCACCCCGGACTCGTTGCGTAATACGATGATGGAAGAGGCCCTGAAAAGTGGACAGCAGCACAACGCGCTGGAGCTGGCCCAGCTCGCGCCTGAAGATTTGCGATCGCTGCTGCATCCGTTTATGGGCGGGCAGTGGCAGAACGATACGCCGACGCTGCGTATTCCCTACTATCGCTCGCTGGAGCCGCTTCAGCCGGGGTTTCTCCCTGGCCGGGCGGAGCAGCATCTGGCGGGACAGGTATTCTCAGGTTTGACGCGTTTTAATGGTACCAGCAGTGAACCCACGGGCGATCTGGCGCATCACTGGGAAATCTCCGCTGACGGCCTGCGCTGGCATTTCTACATTCGCTCCACCCTGCACTGGCATAACGGCGATAAAATAGAGACGGCACAGCTCCGGAAAAGCCTGACGGCGCTGTTATCGCAGCCCGGCATGGGCACGCTTTTCCGCAGCGTCTTACGTATCGAAACCACGCATCCGCAGTGCCTGACGTTTATTCTCCATCAACCTGACTACTGGCTGGCGCACAGGCTGGCAACCTACTGTAGCCGTCTGGCGCATCCCGATTACCCCGTGGTGGGCAGCGGTCCCTTTCGACTGAGCGTTTTTGAGCCTGAACTGGTGCGTCTGGAAAGCCACGAGCAGTATCACCTTGGCCATCCGTTGCTTAAGGCTATCGAGTACTGGATCACGCCCCAGCTTTTTGACTACAGTCTGGGCACCAGCTGTCGCCACCCGGTGCAAATCGCCATTGGCGAGGCCGACGAGCTGGCCAGCCTGCGGCTGGTGAGTAACAGCACCAGTCTGGGTTTCTGCTACCTCACGCTGAAACAGAGCCCACGTCTGAGCGAACTTCAGGCAAAGCGGCTGATTAATATCATTCATCTCTCAACGCTGCTGCACACGCTTCCCCTGAACGAAGGGCTCATCACCCCTACCGAGGAACTGCTTCCCGGCTGGGCGATCCCCCAATGGCCTGATTTAACCGACGTTGCGCTGCCAGAGGCATTGACGCTCGTCTACCACCTGCCGGTTGAGCTTCACACCATGGCCAGCCAGTTAAAAGCATACCTTGCGCGGCAGGGTTGTGAACTGACCGTCATCTTTCACGACGCCAAAACGTGGGACGGGTGCCAGCAGCTTGCCGATGCAGACATCATGATGGGAGACAGACTGATTGGCGAAGCGCCAGCGTACACGCTTGAGCAGTGGCTCCGCTGCGATGCGCTCTGGCCGCATCTGCTGAGCGCACCGGCATACGCCCATTTGCAGGCCACGCTGGATGCGGTGCAGACGCAGGCCGACGAACGTGACCGACACGCAGGACTTCAGGCTATCTTCAGCCGGTTAATGGAGACAGCCGTCCTGACGCCACTCTTTAACTACCAGTATCAAATCAGCGCGCCTCCGGGCGTCAACGGCATACGCCTTAACACTCGCGGCTGGTTTGACTTCACCGAAGCCTGGCTTCCTCCCCCAAACGCGTGAAGAAGCTGGTCGCCGCTTTAGCCAGGCGTTAACATGACGCTTTTACTGTAACTGTCGAGATGATCTATGAAACGTGCCGTCGTCGTGTTCAGCGGAGGACAAGATTCCACAACCTGCCTGATTCAGGCGCTTCACCAGTATGATGAAGTGCACTGCGTCACTTTTGATTATGGTCAGCGTCATCGCGCTGAAATCGATGTCGCTCGTGAACTGGCCCTCAAACTGGGCGCCCGCGCTCATAAAGTGCTGGACGTGACGCTGTTAAATGAACTGGCCGTCAGCAGCCTCACCCGCGACAGCATTCCGGTGCCTGATTACGAACCGGATGCCAGCGGCATTCCGAACACCTTCGTACCGGGCCGCAACATTCTCTTCCTGACCCTGACGGCGATCTATGCCTACCAGGTGAAAGCCGAAGCGGTGATCACGGGCGTATGTGAGACCGACTTCTCTGGCTACCCGGACTGCCGGGATGAATTCGTGAAAGCACTCAATCACGCCGTCGATCTGGGAATGGCAAAAGAGACCCGCTTCGAAACGCCGCTGATGTGGCTGGATAAGGCTGAAACCTGGGCCCTGGCCGACTACTGGGGCAAGCTGGATGTTGTTCGCAACGAGACCCTGACCTGCTACAACGGCATTAAAGGGGACGGCTGCGGGCAGTGTGCCGCCTGTAACCTGCGCGCGAACGGTCTGAATCATTACCTTGCGGATAAAGCGGGCGTGATGGCCGCGATGCAGAAAAAGACCGGGCTGAAATAAGGGCTACCTGACCGTGCTGTCGAACGGTAAGTGTCGACAGCACAGTTATTCCTGAACATTTCTTACGCGATCATCAGCTCCAGCTTTTCGCGCAACTCCCCTTCCAGCGGCAACGCTTTCTGGGTTTTGAGATCGATACAGACAAAGGTGATCAGCGCATCGGCCACCACCTGCCCTTCTGGCTCCAGCGTAACGACCTGGCTCAATACACCACTTTTGCCATTCAGTTGTTGGACCTCACTGGTCACGGTGAGCACATCCCCCAGCACAGCCGGGCGGCGGTAGTTAATGTTGATATTGACGACCACAAACGCGATGTTGTGTGCGGTCAGCCACTGGAAGCTTTCGCTGTTCTCCAGGCCGTCCCAGCGCGCCTCTTCAAGAAATTCAAGGTAGCGGGCGTTATTGACGTGCTGGTAAACATCGAGGTGATAACCACGGACTTTGATTTGTGTCTGCATAGCGCAATAGCCTTTCGTTGTTATAGGTTCAGAGGTCATAACTGGTATGACCTCTTTATCCTGGCAAATTTTTGCCGCAGTGCAAGTGATTACGCGATTACAGCGTCAGGTGTGCGAGATTGCGCTCAACCAGCGCGCTGCCCATACCCGGCACCTGCTTGAGATCGTCAAGGGTTTTGAAAGGACCATACTCTTCACGATAGCTGACGATGGCCTGCGCTTTTTTGAGGCCCACGCCATTCATTACGCGGGCAAGAACGTCCGCAGAGGCAGTATTGATACTGACCCGCGTATCCTCGTCCTCAATGGCTTTCGTGCTGGCCGTCGCGTTGGCTTTAACCTGACCTTGTGACGTTGCATCGGCCTGAGTTTGTGCAGCCTGGGCTTTAGCCGAAGGGGACGCCGCCAGCGCGCCCGCACTCATCCCGGAAGTGGCAATCGCCAGGGTAATTAACAGTGCTTTGATTCCACATTTCATGCTGTTTTCTCCTTGTTTGTTGACAGCCACGCCACGATAACCGCGCGGGAAAACAGGGACAAACAGCAGATTGCAGAAATGGAAAAGGCCGCGAAAGCGGCCTTTAGTTTTTGCAGAGCGTTACGAAAATCTGCGAGCAGATACGTAATTATTGCTCCTGAGTGACCACATCACCCAGCTTGATTTTGGCTTCTTTACGCAGGTTGCTCATCAACGCTTCGAAAGCAATCTGGGCATTGTTCTGGGTAATTCCCTGAACCATGGCCTTCTTCTGCGCGTCTGGCAGCGTGCCGGCTTTCACTTCATCCAGGGCCAGAACCACCACGTTACCCTGCATATCGGTCGTGGTGCCAAAGACAGGTTTGTCTTTCGCCGGCAGGCTCAGGCCAAACGCCGCCTGGCTGACAGGATCCTGACCGGTACGGCTCAGCGTTTTTGCTTCGCCAAAGCTCAGGCCAGCCGCTTTCAGCGCATCGTTCTTACCGGCTTTCAGATCGGCCAGAATTTTCTCTGCATCCAGTTTTGCCTGCTGTGCCGCTTTGTTGTGTTTGACCAGCGCCACAACCTGATCTTTCACTTCCGCCAGGGGCTTCACTGCCTCGGCTTTGTGCTCGCTGACGCGCAGTACGAACGCTCGGTCACCATCAACGGTAATGATGTCTGAGTTGCTGCCCGGCGTACCGTTCTCACCGACCAGACCACCATTGAAAATGGCATCTGAAACTGGTTTGAAGTTCAGTTCTTCCGGCAGGTTTTCGTGGCTGAACCAGCCCGTCTCAACCGCTTTAACGCCAGCAGCCTGCTCAGCACCCGCCAGTGATTCGTTGTCGTTGCTTGCGGCATCGCTCACTTTCTGTTGCAGAGCATAGAAGGCGTCCAGCGCTTTCTCCTGCTTCACTTTCGCAGCGATATCATCACGAACGTCAGCCAGCGGCTTGGTTTTCGCCGCCACAACATCGTCCAGACGCGCCACCAGGAAACCAACGGAGGATTTGATTACACCAGACAGTTGGCCTTTCTCTTTCAGGCCTGCATTTTTCAGCTCGTCCGGGGTAGTGGACTCTTCCAGCCAGCCCATATCACCGCCGTTTTTGGCAGAAATAATGTCGGTGGATTTTGCTTTCGCTAAGGTGGCGAAATCAGCGCCTTTGTTCAGCTCGTCCAGCACGGCTTTCGCTTCTGCTTCCGTTTTGGTCTGGATCACGCTGTAACGGTTACGCTGCGGCTGAGTGAACTGATCCTGATGCTGGTCGTAATAAGACTGGATCTCGGCGTCAGTCGCGTTTTCCTGCATCGCAGCTGCATCCAGCTTGATATAGCTTACGCGGAACTGTTCCGGAGAGATGAAGTTGTTCTTGTTTTGCTCGTAGTAAGCATTAACTTCAGCGTCGCTAACCTGCTGTTTCGCTGCCAGTGCGTTGACATCAATCGTCGCTTCACGCACCACGCGTTGCTGCGCCACCAGTGCCGCCAGCTCTTCAGTTTCGCCTTTCAGCATGAAATCGGTGCCCACCACCGCGTTGATCAGCTGTTGCGTGGTCAACTGGTTACGCAGCGCCTGAGCGTACTGGTCAGCCGTCATACCCATCTGGTTAACAATGCTGTTGTAACGCGCGTTGTCGAACTTCCCATTAGACTGGAAAGCCTGCGTCGAGAAGATGGCTTTTTTAACCTGCTCATCGCTGATGCCCAGACCGAGGCTTTTCGCGTACTGATCCAGCAGCGCTTCGTCGATAAGGCGGTTCAGCGTCTGCTGACGCAGGTTTTTCATATAGCCTTCGTTGGCTGCAAGTTCAGAGTATTGGTCGCCCAGTTGCTGCTGCATGCGGTTACGTTCACCAGCAAAAGCGTTCTCGAACTGCCCACGGCTAATTTCCTGGCCATTCACTTTTGCGGCGTAGTTCGCGCCACCGCCGATGAGGTAACTACTCACACCGGTCAATATGAACGACACGATAATGATACCGAAAATAATCTTGAGCACGAGACTGTTAGCAGCCGTGCGTAAGCTGTCCATCATGGTGTAACAACACTCCGCTGTAGGTGACTGGTTACCTGACGCTGACGGAAAATCCTGACCGTCGCGCGTAAAGGCGTATTGTGACAAGAAAACAGGGCAATTGTCAGCCCACAACTCGCATAAACTCGCACAAATCAGGTCTGGACAAACAAAAAAGGCACATCAAACGATGCGCCCTTGTACTTTTCAGCTTCCCTGGAGCGGGAAAGCAATCAGTTTACTGCGTCTTTCAGCGCTTTACCTGCACGGAAACCCGGCACTTTAGCGGCAGCAATGGTGATCTCTTTACCGGTCTGAGGGTTGCGGCCAGTACGGGCTGCACGCTCTTTAACCGCAAAAGTACCGAAGCCTACCAGTGCAACGTCGTCCCCAGCTTGCAGAGATTCAGTAACAGAAGCAATTAAAGCATCTAAAGCACGTCCCGCTGCAGCTTTAGAAATATCAGCACCCGCAGCAATTTTGTCAATCAGTTGAGATTTATTCACTGTTCTCTTCCTCTCTTTATAATTTATATCGCACCTGAATCCTTCACAGCGCGACCGCGCAGCAGTTATATCAGTCCTGCTATGACCTTACAACACCCGTTGTTGATGGCTAACCCAATCAGCAATCTAAATTAGCTATACAAAAAAAGGCTGGCAAGTACGAAATGACTTACCAGCCTTGTTTTTATTGGCGCTCTTTGCGCGAGGTCACTATTTTGCGGTTACAACCTGCATTCCGGACGGTTCATTTTGCAGTGCGAGAGTCAGAACTTCCTCAATGCGTTTCACCGGATGGATCTGCAAATCGGCAATAACGTTGTCCGGAATCTCTTCCAGATCGCGTTTATTTTCGTAAGGGATCAATACGGTTTTGATCCCACCGCGGTGTGCCGCCAGCAGTTTTTCTTTTAACCCGCCGATAGGCAGTACCTGACCACGCAGCGTAATTTCACCGGTCATGGCCACATCAGCACGAACCGGGTTCCCTGTCAGGCAGGAAACCAGCGCCGTACACATGGCAATACCCGCGCTTGGGCCATCTTTCGGCGTCGCCCCTTCCGGAACGTGAACGTGAATGTCGCGTTTTTCGTAGAAATCCGGGTTGATACCCAGTTTTTCCGCGCGCGCGCGCACCACGGTCAGCGCCGCCTGGATGGACTCCTGCATCACTTCACCCAGTGAACCGGTGTAGGTCAGCTTGCCTTTGCCCGGGACACAGGCGGTTTCGATGGTCAGCAGATCGCCGCCCACTTCCGTCCATGCCAGACCGGTCACCTGACCAACGCGGTTTTCGTTGTCCGCACGACCGTAGTCGAAGCGCTGAACGCCAAGGTAAGCATGCAGATTGTCGCCGTTAATCACAATGTGCTTCAGGCTCTTATCCAGCAGCAGCTGTTTCACCGCCTTACGGCACAGCTTAGAGATCTCACGCTCGAGGCTACGAACGCCCGCTTCACGGGTGTAATAGCGAATGATGCCGATAATCGCGCTGTCCTCGACGGTCAGCTCGTTGGCTTTCAGCGCGTTACGCTCAATCTGTTTCGGCAGCAGGTGCTGCTTAGCAATGTTCAGCTTCTCATCTTCGGTATAACCGGAGAGACGGATCACTTCCATACGGTCCAGCAGCGGGGCCGGAATGTTCATGGAGTTGGAGGTCGCCACGAACATCACATCGCTCAGGTCGTAGTCCACTTCCAGGTAGTGATCGCTGAACGCCACGTTCTGTTCTGGATCAAGCACTTCCAGCAGCGCCGACGCCGGATCGCCACGCATGTCCGAAGACATTTTGTCGATCTCATCGAGCAGGAACAGCGGGTTTTTAACCCCCACTTTCGCCATCTTCTGGATCAGCTTGCCCGGCATGGAACCGATATAGGTGCGACGATGGCCGCGGATTTCCGCTTCATCGCGTACGCCGCCCAGCGCCATACGGATATACTTACGTCCGGTCGCTTTGGCGATGGACTGGCCCAGAGAGGTTTTACCCACGCCTGGAGGCCCTACCAGGCACAGGATTGGGCCTTTGATTTTGTTCACACGGCTCTGTACCGCGAGGTACTCAAGAATGCGGTCTTTCACGCGTTCCAGGCCGTAGTGGTCGGTATCGAGGATTTCCTGCGCCTGACGCAGGTCTTTTTTGACCTTGCTGCGGGCATTCCACGGAACCTGCACCATCCACTCAATATAGCCGCGCACGACGGTCGCCTCTGCCGACATCGGAGACATCATTTTCAGCTTCTGCAACTCAGCTTCGGCTTTCTCTTTCGCCTCTTTCGGCATCTTCGCCGCGTCGATCTTACGCTTCAGCGCTTCGTTTTCATCCGGCGCATCGTCCATCTCGCCGAGCTCTTTCTGAATGGCTTTCATTTGCTCGTTCAGATAGTACTCACGCTGCGATTTTTCCATCTGCTTTTTGACGCGGTTGCGAATGCGCTTCTCAACCTGGAGCAGATCGATCTCAGACTCCATCATCGCCATCAGGTATTCCAGACGTTCGTTAACGTCGGACATTTCCAGCACGGACTGTTTGTCAGCAAGCTTCAGCGGCATATGGGCAGCGATGGTATCCGCCAGACGTGCAGGATCGTCGATGCTGTTCAGCGACGTCAGCACTTCAGGTGGGATTTTCTTATTCAGCTTGATGTAGCCTTCGAACTGGCTGATCGCGGTGCGTACCAGCACTTCCTGTTCGCGCTCATCAAGTTCCGGTGAATCAAGGTACTCCGCCTTCGCAGAGAAGTGCTCGCCATCGTCTGACAGAGTGGTAATACGCGCACGCTGTAAGCCTTCCACCAGCACCTTCACGGTGCCGTCTGGCAGCTTCAGCATCTGCAAAATAGAGGCCACGGTCCCGACGGTGAAAAGATCGTTTACACCCGGCTCATCCGTTGATGCTTCCTTCTGCGCGACCAACATGATTTTTTTATCATGATCCATGGCGGCTTCGAGGCAACGGATAGATTTTTCCCGCCCTACAAATAAGGGTATGACCATGTGCGGATAAACCACCACATCGCGCAACGGCAATACGGGGATTTCAATGCGTTCAGAACGCTCAGGATTCATAGAGCTCTCTCTTAGTTTAGTGTCCGCCAGGTAAACTGGTCATGTAACTGTGCTTCACACAACCATTAACATGTAATCCAGTATATGGGGATGTTTCCCATACATTCAACGCCATGAATACGGAAAAAGTAAAGGGGAGATAAAATCCCCCCTTTTTGATTAACTGATTGTATGAAATGGTGAATTATTCGCCAGATGCCTGCTGCGCTTCCGGTTTACCGTAAATCAGTAACGGCTTGGACTGGCCACCAATGACGGACTCGTCGATCACGACTTTTTCAACGTCTTCCATAGAAGGAAGATCGTACATCGTGTCGAGCAATGCTGCTTCTACGATAGAACGCAGGCCACGGGCACCGGTTTTACGCGCCATCGCTTTCTTGGCAATCGCGTCCAGTGCTTCGTCACGGAATTCCAGCTCAACGCCTTCCAGATTAAACAGCGCCTGATACTGCTTGGTCAGCGCGTTTTTCGGCTCTTTCAGGATCTGAATCAGCGCGTCTTCGCTCAGTTCGTTCAGGGTCGCCACAACCGGCAGACGGCCGATAAATTCCGGAATCAAACCGAATTTGATCAGATCTTCCGGTTCAACCTGCGCCAGCAGCTGGCCTTCGTTTGGTTTTTCAGACGTGGCTTTCACCGTTGCGCCAAAACCAATGCCGGAGCCGGTTTCCACACGGTGAGAGATCACTTTATCCAGGCCTGCAAACGCACCACCACAGATAAACAGGATCTTGGAGGTATCAACCTGCAAGAATTCCTGCTGCGGATGTTTACGCCCACCCTGCGGTGGAACAGCCGCAACCGTACCTTCGATCAGCTTCAGCAGCGCCTGCTGCACGCCCTCGCCCGAGACGTCACGGGTGATCGACGGGTTGTCTGATTTACGGGAGATTTTGTCGATCTCATCGATATAGACGATCCCGCGCTGGGCTTTCTGTACGTCGTAATCGCACTTCTGGAGCAGCTTCTGGATAATATTTTCAACGTCTTCACCCACATAACCGGCTTCGGTCAGGGTGGTGGCATCCGCCATGGTGAACGGAACATCCAGCAGGCGCGCCAGCGTTTCCGCCAGCAGGGTTTTACCAGAACCCGTAGGCCCGATCAGCAGAATGTTACTTTTGCCCAGCTCTACGCCATTGCTGGTATCGCCGTTACGCAGACGTTTGTAGTGGTTGTATACCGCCACCGCCAGCACTTTTTTCGCCTGCTCCTGACCAATGACATAGTCGTCCAGGTGGTGGCGAATCTCATGTGGCGTTGGTAACGCGCTGCGCTCACGGTGCGGCGCGACTTCTTTAATCTCTTCGCGAATGATGTCGTTACATAAATCGACGCATTCGTCGCAGATATACACGGACGGCCCGGCAATCAGTTTACGCACTTCATGCTGGCTTTTGCCGCAAAAAGAGCAGTACAGCAGTTTGCCCGAACCATCTTTGCGTTTATCTGTCATGAGTCCAAACCTCTTTTTTAAGTTCTATGTGCCGCACATGACGACGCAAATGCCATTCTCAGACGCAAGCTGCTTACAGGCAACGTGCCGCCCTACCTTAGTATAGCGGCACACTCGCGTCGCGGGCATCAATTACGATGGGTCAAAATGGAGTCGACTAAGCCGTACTCAACTGCCTCTGGTGCAGAGAGGAAGCGATCGCGCTCGGTATCGCGCTCGATCTGCTCGAGAGGTTGACCCGTATGCTGCGCCATAAGTTCATTCATGCGCGCTTTTACTTTCAGAATTTCTCGGGCGTGGATTTCAATATCCGTCGCCTGGCCCTGGTAACCACCCAGCGGCTGGTGAATCATCACGCGGGAGTTAGGCAGGCAGAAACGCTTACCTTTCGCCCCTGCGGTTAACAGGAAAGCACCCATGGACGCCGCCTGCCCCATACAGATGGTGCTGACATCCGGCTTGATGAATTGCATGGTGTCATAAATTGACATGCCCGCCGTAATCACACCGCCTGGCGAGTTGATGTACAGGTAAATGTCTTTTTCCGGGTTTTCCGCTTCCAGGAACAGCATCTGCGCCACGATCAGGTTAGCCATATGGTCTTCCACCTGGCCGGTCAGAAAGATAACGCGTTCCTTGAGCAGACGGGAATAGATATCGAAAGAACGCTCACCGCGTGAGGTCTGTTCAATAACCATTGGCACCAGCGCCATATGGGGTGCAAAGTTATCTCGTTCGCCACTGTATGACATTTCCGTCTCCTGGTTCAAAATTGAAAACACCTGCTGTACTGATTGTAACCTTATGGACGGATTATCAGCCAGTCTCAATCATCGTGATTACATACTAATGGGGGTCGTCATGCCCTATTTCAAGCATAACAACGTTTTGTTGTAACGCTAACACTGAAAGGGCGTTTTAGCACCCTTCCAGGACTAAAGCTGTGATAAAAAAAACCCGTCGCCGGAGGGCAACGGGTTTTTTGTTCAAACTTTAAACCGTCGGGGCGAAATTACGCCTGCTGGTTCATCAGTTCGGTGAAAGAGGTCTCTTTTTCGGTCACTTTCGCTTTCGCCAGTACCGCTTCAACAGCCTGCTCTTCCAGTGCGACGTTGCGCATGTTGTCCATCAGCTCTTTGTTCTTACCGTAGAACTCGATCACTTCTGATGGGTCTTCGTATGCAGAAGCCATCTCTTCGATCAGGCCTTTCACACGCTCTTCGTCAGCTTTCAGCTCGTGGGTACGAATCACTTCGCCCAGCAGCAGGCCGACAACAACGCGACGTTTCGCTTGCTCTTCGAACAGCTCGCGTGGCAGTTCCATCGCTTGCTGCTGGTTGCCACCGAAGCGCTGTGCAGCCTGACGGCGCAGAACGTCGATTTCGCTGTCGATCAGGGCAGCAGGAACGTCGATGTCGTTCGCTTTCACCAGACCTTCAATCGCCTGAGACTTCACGCGGTTACGTACAGCGCCGTTCAGCTCGCGCTCCATGTTTTTACGCACTTCGGTACGCAGGCCCGCAACAGAACCATCTTCCACGCCGAAACGCTTGATGAATTCTTCAGTCAGTTCTGGCAGTTCGCGCTCTTCCACTTTCTTCAGGTTGATAACGAACTTCGCTGCTTTACCTTTCAGGTTTTCAGCGTGGTATTCTTCAGGGAAGGTCACGTCAATGGTGAACTCTTCGCCCGCTTTGTGGCCTTTGATACCGTCTTCGAAGCCTGGGATCATACGACCCTGGCCCATCGCCAGTACGAAGTCAGACGCTTTACCGCCTTCGAACTCTTCGCCGTCTACAGAACCGGTGAAGTCGATGGTTACGCGGTCTTCCGCGTCAACAGCGCCTTCTTTCTCTTTCCAGTTCGCCTGCTGCTTGCGCAGGGTATCCAGCATGCCGTCAACGTCTTCGTCAGTCACGGAAACGATCGGTTTTTCAACTTCGATAGATTCCAGACCTTTCAGCTCAACTTCCGGGTACACTTCGAACTCTACGGAGTAGGTGAAGTCTTCGCCCTGCTTGTATTCACCTGGAACGTAGTTCGGCGCGCCGGCTGGATTGATTTTTTCTTTGATGATCGCGTCGATAAAGTTGCGGCTCATCAGTTCACCCAGCACATCCTGACGCACGGAAGCGCCATAACGCTGAGCAACAACATTCATTGGTACTTTGCCCTTGCGGAAGCCGTCAATACGTACTTTTTTTGCTACGTTGACCAGCTCGCTTTTCACAGCAGTTTCGATGCTGTCAGCAGCGATAGTAATCGTTACACGGCGGCCAAGGCCTTGAGTGGTTTCAACTGAAACTTGCATCTTGTTACCTCAAAAAAATCACAGTGCTCGGTCAACTCTGAATCTGTCTGTTATACCGGGATGCTCTCTTATGTGCAGATTCACATTCCCTGTCGCCAGAATCATCCCGAAGACATTCAATAAGACGCGGCATTATAGCGGCATCACTTAGGTGAGTCGAGAACGGTTGGAGCATGTTGCTGCGGCTTTTTTCACACTTTAAGGCTATTTTTAGCCTTAAAAACGCGCCATCCGCTCAAAACTCAGACAAAACAAAACGGCCCAAAGGCCGTTTTGACGAAATCTGTAAGCAACATACTGGAAAAACTCCGGCGGTTGCAAATCCGATTTATCACGCGATGGTGCCTGCACCCCGACAAGGCGGTGATGCGAATACCGTATCCTGTAGCCCTTCCCATTCCTTAATGGTGTAGGTATGCAGCGCCAGCGCATGTACGGTTGTGGAGAGTTCTTCCGTCAAGGTGCTGTAGATCAAGCGGTGTCGGTTCAGGAAACGTTCTCCCGTGAAGCGATCGCTGACCAGAACCACTTTAAAGTGGCTTTCAGAACCTGCCGGCACGTTATGACGATAGCTTTCGTCGACAACTTCGAGAAACACAGGGTTGAACGCTGCCCTTAATTTTTCTTCTATCTGTTCACGTATCATCATGAAATCACTCCTCCGACAACGCTAAGGTGTCACCCATCCCTTTAAATATTAGCCGCTTTTACCGGTTCCATTACACCTTGACAACAAATATTTAGCTTTCGTCTGATTTTCTCATCCAAACGAATGAAGTTCACTATGAGGTTCATACGTTTTGTCACTTACAGGCAGAGAAAAGCGGAAAGGTGGTCAGTTTTCGGACAAGGCGATGAATTTACATGCGTTGACCACTTCCCCTGGCCGTTAGCGATGTTATGATGGCGGCAATTTTTCTCTCTTTGCTTACGATTCGTTGAGAACCCGAAAATGTTAAAAAAACTCTTCTTTCCGTTGGTAGCACTCTTTATGCTCGCCGGCTGCGCGACTCCGCCGACGACCATTGACGTTTCACCAAAAATTACCCTGCCTCAGCAGGATCCAAGCCTGATGGGCGTCACAGTCAGCATTAATGGCGCCGATCAGCGTCAGGACCAGGCGCTGGCGAAAGTGACTCGCGACAACCAGCAGGTCACGCTGACCGCCTCCCGCGACCTGCGCTTCCTGTTGCAGGAAGTGCTGGAAAAACAGATGACCTCCCGTGGATACATGATTGGCCCAAGCGGCGCGGTTGATCTGCAAATCATCGTGAACAACCTGTACGCTGACGTCTCCCAGGGTAACGTTCGCTACAACATTGCGACCAAAGCCGATATCGCCATCATTGCTACCGCGAAGAACGGCAATAAAATGAACAAAAACTACCGTGCAAGCTATTCCGTTGAAGGCGCATTCCAGGCCTCCAACAAAAATATCGCTGACGCGGTTAACAGTGTGCTGACTGACACCATTGCCGACATGGCACAGGACACCAGCATTCACGACTTCATCAAGCAGAACGCCCGTTAATCCTGCTGACTGACCCGGTGCTTCACCGGGTCAGTTCATAAGAACATGTCCAGTCACTACTTACGTATTTTCCAGCAACCGAAATCAGCTATTCTGCTGATCCTTGGTTTCGCCTCCGGTTTACCCCTTGCGCTCACCTCCGGCACGTTACAGGCGTGGATGACGGTTGAGAACATCGATCTTAAAACCATTGGTTTCTTCTCGCTCGTCGGCCAGGCTTACGTCTTTAAGTTCCTGTGGTCGCCGGTGATGGATCGCTATACCCCACCGTTCCTCGGGCGCCGTCGCGGCTGGTTAGTGATGACGCAGGTGCTGCTGTTGCTGGCCATTGCCGCAATGGGTTTCCTTGAGCCGTCAACACAGCTGCGCTGGATGGCCGCGCTTGCGGTGGTGATCGCCTTCTGCTCCGCTTCGCAGGACATTGTTTTTGACGCCTGGAAGACGGACGTCCTGCCAGCGGAAGAGCGTGGCGCCGGTGCGGCAATCAGCGTGCTTGGCTACCGCCTGGGTATGCTGGTTTCCGGCGGGCTGGCCCTCTGGCTTGCCGACCGCTATCTCGGCTGGCAGGGAATGTACTGGCTGATGGCCGCTCTGCTGATCCCCTGCATTATTGCCACGCTATTCGCGCCTGAACCGAGCGATGTGATTCCGGTCCCCCGCTCGCTGGAGCAGGCCGTCGCCGCACCGCTCCGCGACTTCTTTGGTCGCAATAATGCCTGGCTGATCCTGCTGCTGATTGTCCTTTATAAGCTTGGCGACGCTTTCGCCATGAGTCTGACCACCACCTTCCTGATCCGCGGCGTCGGGTTTGATGCGGGCGAAGTCGGCGTGGTGAACAAAACCCTGGGACTGTTTGCCACGATCGTCGGCGCGCTGTACGGCGGTGTATTGATGCAGCGCCTGACGCTGTTCCGCGCTCTGCTGATCTTCGGCATCCTTCAGGGCGCATCGAATGCCGGTTACTGGCTGCTGTCGATCACCGACAAGCATATGATCAGCATGGCGACGGCGGTATTCTTTGAAAACCTGTGTGGCGGTATGGGCACTGCGGCATTTGTCGCCCTGCTGATGACGCTGTGCAATAAGTCATTTTCCGCCACCCAATTTGCGCTACTGTCTGCCCTTTCTGCCGTCGGGCGCGTATACGTTGGCCCCGTCGCGGGCTGGTTTGTTGAAGCTCACGGCTGGCCGACGTTTTATCTCTTCTCGGTGGTGGCGGCGGTGCCGGGGATTTTATTGCTGCTGGTCTGTCGCCAGACGCTGGAATATACCCAGCGGACGGAACACTTCATGCCGCGCACGGAATATCAGGCTGCCTATCGGTTTGCCCTGCGTCTGCTGATGGCTGGTTGTCTTGCGCTGGTAGTGTGGCTCGCGGTACTCATCTTGAATGCGACGACCACCTTGTCGCTTCCGTTTGAAACCCAGCTGCTTGATGCAGGGGTGTTACTCGCCATCGTGGGTATCCTGACCGGTGGGATGCTGGATTTCATGTCATTGCGGAAAACGCAGATGACATGAAGTAAAAAGCGAAAGGTTATTTCCCGTTGTAATAACGACACGAAATTATAACGGCGAAATAACCGCCATCGGCAAAAAAAATATTTGTTGTTTTGTGCGGGATAGCATTCGGAAATTATTGGAGCTTATTTCGCTACGCTATTTTCCGTTAAACGATTCAGCATTCGAAAGATTGAATTTTCGTTTTTTAGTTGTCTTTTTATTGATAATTAATTGTTAATTATTTGTGTATTTTTCACAATGGTTATACCAATTGTCCCTTTTGCGGTATGCTGGGGCACCCTTTCGTTATAACGCCCGCTCCGTGCGGCTTCCCCCGGAAAACGCGACATAATTTGCAACACTTGTGACATGTGCGGCAGAACCCGGTAACACCTTCCTGACACAGGGCTAATGATGTTTACAGTAATGTAACCTTCCCGTAAAATGCCCCCACACTTTAAACGCCACCAGACTCCCGTGGAATTGAGGTCGTTAAATGAGACTCAGGAAATACAATAAAAGTTTGGGATGGTTGTCATTATTCGCAGGCACTGTATTACTCAGTGGCTGCGATTCTGCACTACTAGACCCCAAAGGACAGATTGGACTGGAACAACGTTCATTGATACTGACGGCTTTTGGCCTGATGTTGATTGTGGTTATTCCTGCCATCTTGATGGCTGTTGGTTTCGCCTGGAAGTATCGTGCGAGCAATAAAGATGCGAAGTATAGCCCTAACTGGTCACACTCCAATAAAGTGGAAGCTGTGGTCTGGACGGTACCTATTCTGATCATCCTGTTCCTTGCTGTACTGACCTGGAAAACCACTCACGCACTTGAGCCGAGCAAACCGCTGGTTCACGATGAAAAACCTATTACCATTGAAGTGGTCTCCATGGACTGGAAATGGTTCTTCATCTATCCAGAACAGGGCATTGCTACCGTGAATGAAATCGCCTTCCCGGCGAACACTCCGGTTCAGTTCAAAGTGACCTCCAACTCCGTAATGAACTCCTTCTTCATCCCACGTCTGGGCAGCCAGATTTACGCGATGGCCGGTATGCAGACTAACCTGCACCTGATCGCGAATGAAGCAGGCACCTACGACGGTATCTCCGCCAGCTATAGTGGCCCGGGCTTCTCGGGTATGAAGTTCAAAGCTATCGCTACGCCAGACCGCGCGACTTTCGACCAGTGGGTTGCAAAAGCGAAGCAGTCTCCAAACACCATGTCTGACATGGCGGCGTTCGAAAAAGTGGCTGCACCTAGCGAATACAACAAGGTGGAGTACTTCTCTAACGTGAAACCGAATCTGTTCAAAGACGTTATTGGCAAATTTATGGATCACGGCATGAGCATGGACATGACCCAGCCTGAAGGCGAGCACAACACGCACCAGGGTATGGAAGGCATGGACATGAGCCACGCGGAAACCGCTCACTAAGGGGCCGAGGAAGAAAATGTTCGGAAAATTGACACTGGATGCAGTGCCCTACCATGAACCGATTATTATGGTTACGGTGGCTGCAATTATCATTGGTGGCGCGGCCTTAGTTGGCCTGATCACTTACTTCGGTAAGTGGAGCTACCTGTGGAATGAGTGGCTGACTTCGGTTGACCACAAAAAACTCGGTATCATGTACTGCATCGTCGGTATCGTCATGTTAATTCGTGGCTTTGCGGATGCAATCATGATGCGTAGCCAGCAGGCGCTTGCGTCTGCGGGCGAAGCCGGCTTCCTGCCACCGCACCACTACGATCAGATCTTTACCGCCCACGGCGTTATCATGATCTTCTTCGTGGCGATGCCGCTGGTAATCGGTCTGATGAACGTGGTCGTTCCGCTGCAAATCGGCGCGCGCGACGTTGCGTTCCCGTTCCTGAACAACCTGAGCTTCTGGTTCACGGTTGTCGGCGTTATCCTGGTTAACCTGTCACTGGGTGTGGGCGAATTTGCTCAGACTGGCTGGCTGGCCTACCCGCCGCTGTCGGGAATTGAGTACAGTCCGGGCGTGGGCGTTGACTACTGGATTTGGGCGCTTCAGCTCTCCGGTGTCGGTACCACCCTGACCGGTATTAACTTCTTCGTGACCATCCTGAAGATGCGTGCACCAGGTATGACGATGTTCAAGATGCCAGTATTTACCTGGGCATCTCTGTGCGCCAACGTCCTGATTATCGCGTCGTTCCCAATTCTGACCGTCACCATCGCGCTGCTGACCCTGGATCGCTATCTGGGTACCCATTTCTTCACGAATGATATGGGTGGCAACATGATGATGTACATCAACCTGATTTGGGCCTGGGGTCACCCGGAAGTATACATCCTGGTTCTGCCGGTGTTCGGTGTGTTCTCCGAAATCGCGGCAACCTTCTCGCGCAAACGCCTGTTTGGTTACACCTCTCTGGTGTGGGCAACCGTATGTATTACCGTCCTGTCGTTCATCGTCTGGCTGCACCACTTCTTCACCATGGGTGCGGGTGCCAACGTAAACGCCTTCTTCGGTATTACCACCATGATTATCGCGATCCCGACCGGGGTTAAGATCTTCAACTGGCTGTTCACCATGTACCAGGGTCGTATCGTGTTCCACTCAGCTATGCTGTGGACCATCGGCTTCATCGTGACCTTCTCCGTAGGTGGGATGACCGGCGTACTGCTGGCGGTACCAGGTGCTGACTTCGTTCTGCACAACAGTCTGTTCCTGATTGCGCACTTCCATAACGTTATCATCGGTGGCGTGGTCTTCGGCTGCTTCGCTGGTGTGACCTACTGGTGGCCAAAAGCGTTCGGTTTCACCCTGAACGAAAAATGGGGTAAACGCGCGTTCTGGTTCTGGATCATCGGCTTCTTCGTGGCGTTTATGCCGCTGTACGTGCTGGGCTTCATGGGGATGACCCGTCGTCTGAGCCAGCAGATCGATCCGCAGTTCCACCCAATGCTGATGGTTGCAGCGGGCGGCGCAGCGCTGATTGCCTGCGGTATTCTGTGCCAGCTGATTCAGTACTACGTGTCTATCCGTGACCGTAACCTGAACCGCGACCTGACCGGTGACCCGTGGGGTGGCCGTACGCTGGAGTGGGCGACCTCTTCTCCGCCTCCGTTCTATAACTTTGCCGTAGTGCCGCACATTCACGAGCGTGATGCATTCTGGGAAATGAAAGAAAAAGGTGAAGCGTACAAGCAACCTGAGCATTACGAAGAGATCCATATGCCGAAAAACAGCGCCGCGGGCATGGTTATTGCCGCTTTCGCAACGGTATTTGGTTTCGCAATGATCTGGCACATCTGGTGGATGGCGATTGTTGGCTTCGCTGGCATCGTAATCAGCTGGATTGTGAAGAGCTTTGACGAGGACGTGGACTACTACGTACCAGTCCGTGAAGTTGAAAAGCTGGAAAACCAGCATTTTGACGAGATTTCTAAAGCGGGGCTGAAAAATGGCAACTGATACTCTGGCGCACTCAACTGCCCACGCGCATGAACATGCGCACCATGATACAGGACCGACGAAAGTCTTCGGTTTCTGGATCTACCTGATGAGCGACTGCATCCTGTTCTGCTGTCTGTTCGCAACCTATGCCGTTCTGGTGAACGGCACAGCGGGCGGCCCGACCGGTAAGGACATCTTTGAACTGCCGTTCGTTCTGGTTGAAACCGCACTGCTGTTATTCAGCTCCATCACCTACGGCATGGCGGCTATCGCCATGTACAAAAACAACAAGAGCCAGGCTGTCTCCTGGCTGGCGTTGACCTGGCTGTTTGGTGCTGGCTTTATCGGGATGGAAATCTATGAATTCCATCACCTGATCATGGAAGGTTTCGGCCCGGATCGTAGCGGCTTCCTGTCAGCGTTCTTCGCTCTGGTAGGCACCCACGGTCTGCACGTGACCTCGGGTCTGATCTGGATGGCGGTGCTGATGTTCCAGATCTCCCGTCGCGGCCTGACCAGTACTAACCGTACCCGTATTATGTGCCTGAGCCTGTTCTGGCACTTCCTGGACGTGGTATGGATCTGTGTGTTCTCTGTTGTCTATCTGATGGGGGCGATGTAATGAGTCATTCTAACGATCATGGCGCTTCCCACGGCAGCGTAAAAACCTACATGACAGGCTTCATCCTGTCGATCATTCTGACGGTGATCCCGTTCTGGATGGTGATGAACGGTTCTGCATCTAAGCCGGTTATCCTGGGCGCAATCCTGGTGACCGCGGTGATTCAGATTCTGGTGCATCTGGTTTGCTTCCTGCACATGAACACCAAGTCCGATGAAGGCTGGAACATGACGGCCTTTATCTTTACCGTGATTATCATCGCTATCCTGGTAGTCGGTTCCATCTGGATTATGTGGAACCTTAACTACAACATGATGGTTCACTAAGAGCGGCGAGTATGTTTAAGCAATACCTGCAAGTCACGAAACCAGGCATCATCTTTGGCAACCTGATCTCCGTAATCGGAGGGTTCCTGCTGGCCTCTAAAGGCAGCATTGATTACACCCTCTTTATTTACACGCTGGTCGGTGTGTCACTGGTGGTTGCGTCCGGTTGTGTATTTAACAACTACATCGACATGGATATCGACAAGAAGATGGAAAGGACCAAAAATCGGGTGCTGGTTAAAGGCCTGATTGCTCCTTCCGTCTCGCTGGTGTACGCCACCTTGCTGGGTATTGCTGGCTTTATGCTGCTGTGGTTTGGTGCTAACCCGCTGGCCTGCTGGCTGGGGGTGATGGGGTTCGTGGTTTATGTGGGCGTCTACAGCCTGTATATGAAACGTCACTCCGTCTACGGCACGCTGATTGGTTCTCTCTCCGGCGCGGCGCCGCCGGTGATTGGCTACTGCGCCGTCACGAACGAGTTCGACAGCGGTGCGCTCATCCTGCTGGCTATCTTTAGCCTGTGGCAGATGCCGCACTCCTACGCCATCGCGATTTTCCGCTTTAAGGATTATCAGGCGGCGAACATTCCGGTTCTGCCGGTCGTGAAAGGCATTTCGGTTGCCAAGAACCACATCACGCTCTACATCATCGCTTTTGCCGTGGCAACGCTGATGCTCTCACTGGGCGGTTACGCCGGATATAAATATCTGGTGGTAGCAGCTGCGGTGAGCGTATGGTGGCTCGGCATGGCCCTGCGCGGTTATAAAGTGGAAGATGACAAGGTCTGGGCACGCAAGCTGTTTGTGTTCTCGATTGTCGCCATCACCTCACTGTCCGTGATGATGTCCGTAGACTTCATGGTGCCAGATTCACAACACCTGCTGACTTACGTCTGGTAAGAAGACTGATGTAAAAACGCCGGGTTTAGCCCGGCGTTTTTTATTGGTACGGCGTAACCCCTTTCTTTAACAGTATATTGCCGTATTTCGCGGTCTCGCCCGTCACCACGATGGCGTACGCTTTCTGTGCCCGCGCATAAAACGCATAACGGTCAATACGCGTAACCCCCTCCCCTTCCGCCTCACCAAAGAGTGCGTTGCGATAGCGCGCTTCTACCTGTATATCGAGCGTATCCTCGTCGACAGGGGCCATCATCACCAGCGGTGGCGCATAGCTGTCCAGTTCAAACAGCGGTATCACCGCGGCCAGCAAATCGCTGATGAGCAGGCCATCTGCGCGGATCGTCTTTGGCCCCAGGCTATGCGCGGGAAAGTGAGCATCTGCAAAAATAATCTCGTCACCATGACCCATTTCTGCCAGCGTTTTCAGCAGCTCGGGTGAAATCAGAGGGGATATCGTTTTAAGCACAAGGTTGCTCCTCAGGATAGAAATAACGGTAACGATAGTGGACCCGATCGCGAGCAGCCTCAGCGCTGGCCGTTTCTCCGACGCCCCACCATCCGTACAAAGACGCCCCCAGCACGGTCGTATCAGCCTCTTCAAGAACCTTCACCGGGATCCCAAGCGCATTGGACTTGAGCTGATTCCACAGCATATTGCGGCTACCTCCCCCCACCAGCAGGAGTTCACGCGCCTTAAATTGCGCGATCGCCTCCAGCGCCAGGCATTTTTCTTGCAGATGCACCGTGAGTCCTTCCAGGGCTGCGCGGTAAAAATGGGCTGGCGTTGTGGTGAGCGTAACGCCCTGCCAGCCGGCGAGTGGAGAATCGAGCAGTTGGGTATTCATCGTGACGCCATCCGCGCCGTTCGGAATTTCCGCCGCCTGAGCCAGAATAGTGTCCCAGTCGGTACCAGGCGACCAGAACAGCGCGCGGATCCACTCCAGTACGCCAGACGCCAGATATTGCATTCCCGGATTATAGAGCCCCGTCCGGCTATCCAGTTCGCAGGTCGCACCCGGGTATTGCCCCAGCAAAGCGGTATCAACCTGCGAGGTGCGCGCCATTAAAATCTCCCAGGTACCCGAAGAGAGAACTGGCTCATTAATTCCCGCCCCGGCGCCAAAAAGGGCAAACTGCGTGTCGTGCCCGGCGGAGATCACCGGCACTCCGCAAGGCAATCCGAGCCTGGATGCAGCGTCGGGCCGCAATTCACCAATCCTTTCTCCGGGGGAAACCAGCGGCGGGAAAAGGGAATGAGGCACGCCGATCTTGCTTAAGATCGTTTCACTGAAGCGCTGCTGATGCAGATCGAACATCTGACTGGTACCGGCCATCGTGAGATCGGTCGTCATCTTTCCGGTCAGGCGATGGTTGATTAGCGAGGAGATAAAAAGCCAGGCGTGAGCACGCTGTAACAGATCGGGATGGTTGTCCTGAAGCCAGCCTAGCTTATACAACGTGTTAAAACTAAACTGCCCAACGCCGGTGATCTGCTGTAGTTCTGCCGGGGAGCATGAACGGGCAACCGCTTCCATCACCGGCACGGTTCGCGGGCACTTCCAGCTAATGATCGGGTAAAGCAGTTCTCCCCGCTCATCTACCAGTGCGCCATCCACGCCAAAGGTCGTCACACTCATTCCGCACAGGTGATGCTCGCTCAGCGCTGCGCTGATTTTCTGACAACAGACGGCAAACCGTTGCATGATGGCGTCGAGCGACCACTGGTGCCAGGCCGGATTTTCAGCGGCGCTTTCGCTTTCGTTCGCCACCGCGGCGCGCGCCACAATATTCCCTTCGGGATCCAGCGCAATGGCGCGCACGTTCGTCGCGCCACAATCGAGAACCAGAAAACATTTTTTCATCGCGGTCCCCACAGGCTGCCAGCCCGCCGGAGCAGGCTGGCAGGCCGGATTAATGTTTGTATAACGGTCCGTAATTTTCACAGGCGCGGTAATCCTGCCCTTCCGGATCCATACCGTGAGCGCCCCAGGCCGTCGGCCGATAAATCAGCGCCTCCGGTACGTTATGCATGCATACAGGGATGCGCAGCATGGACGCCAGGGTGATGAAATCAGCGCCGACGTGCCCGACGGTTAATACCCCGTGGTTAGCGCCCCAATTCGCCATCACTGAATAGACGTCGCTGAACGGGCCTTTACCGGTCAGGCGTGGGGCAAACCAGGTGGTGGGCCAGGTTGAATCGGTGCGCTTATTCAGAATGTCATGTACGTGTTCCGGCAGCTCAACACTCCAGCCTTCCGCTATCTGTAATACCGGACCCACACCCTTGATGAGGTTTACGCGGGTCATGGTAAATGGCACGCCACCCCGGGTGAGGAAGTTTGATGAGAAACCGCCCCCGCGGAAGTATTCATGCACCGCCGGACACCAGTGGGTTGCGGCCAGGCACGCGTTGGCTTCCTGCTCAGTAATGTCCCAGTGTGGTTTCAGGGTCGGTTTCCCCTCGGCGTCTTTCTGCTCCGCTGTACCGTCCAGCGCCGCCGAGCCGGAGTTGATCAGATGAATAATGCCGTGCTCAGCCCGTCCAGTGAGCTTCTGGCCGGTAACACGCTCAACCGACTCCGGCGACCAGTAGGTGCGTACATCAGCAAAAATCTGCGCGGTGCCGGTCATCAGATGCCCAAACAGCATCGCTACCCCGTTAAGGCTGTCATTTTCCGTCGCCACTACCAACGGCTGGCGAATACCGTTCCAGTCGAAAGAGCTGTTCAGCAGCGCCTCTGCGGTATCGCCATTTGGATACTGATCCGTCCAGTGGCGCTGCCCCTGGAAACCGGACGCAATGGCGTTATAGCCCAGCGATTCCTCCACGCGGCCCATCGCAGCGAGTTTAGGGTTGCCCTGCATCATGTCGCGGATGCACATCGCCATTAGCAGGCTCTCCCGCAGGATCGCGGCATTTTCCTGTTCATTGCGACGATACTGCTCTGCGTTTTTATCCTCGCCGAAACGGAAATGTGCCTTCGCCCAGCTCAGGGCCAGCTCAAGTTCTTGTTCGTCGTAAATCTTATGATCGATGCGGCGACGCAGTTCGGTCATATCCACCGCCTGCACCTTCATCCCCAGCCAGGATTCAAAGAAGTTGTGATCGACAATCGAGCCCGCGATCCCCATTGAGACACCGCCCACCGACAGATAACTTTTCCCCTTCATGCTGGCGACCGCCAGGCCCGCCCGGGCGAAGCGCAACAATTTTTCCTCAACGTCTGCCGGAATGGTCTCGTCGCCCGCATCCTGTACATCGTGGCCGTAGATGGAAAACGCCGGGATCCCTTTCTGGTTATGCGCTGCCAGCGCCGCTGCGAGGTATACCGCCCCCGGACGCTCGGTGCCATTAAAGCCCCAGATCGCTTTCGGGCGCAGCGGATCCATATCAATGGTTTCACTCCCGTAACACCAGCAGGGGGTGATGGTGATCGTCAGACCAACGTGGCACGTGCTGAACTTCTCTTCGCAAGCGGCGGATTCCGCCATTCCGGCAATGCAGCTGTCGGCAATTACGCACTCTACGGGCGTACCGCAGGGGTGGCGTAATTTTTCACTGAGTAGCGCCGCCGTGGCTTTCGCCATGTTCATGGTCTGCTCTTCCAGAGACTCGCGTACGCCCATTCGGCGGCCGTCAATAACAGGTCGAATGCCAATCCGGGGTAACGCTTTTATCGTTTTCATAGCCCTTCCTCACGTTGGTTAACCTATCCGTCTCAGGAGCATAGCCGTGAAAAAGCGCCCGGGCAGCACCGTGAACGGAAAGCGGTGAAATTTGCTAACTCGAATTAGCTTAGGGTTCTCACTAAAAATGAGACAAGATAAATGTGCAGGATCTGTGAGCAGTTTCACGATGAGAGGTCAAAATTCGATCAGTGTCAGGTATTACGATTCAGCAAAATCTAAACATATCGTTTGAATTCAATTAAATAACAAAATACCTTTGCACGACGTCACAATTTGAATACAAATGATTTGGCTAAATTATGACCCTAAAATAGCTTTTAAGGACGAAAGCTAAGTCGAGTTAGCTTAATAACTAAATCACTGTGGCTTGTGATTCATTGCCTTTCCAACACAGGAATTTTGCAATGTCAGAGACTCTTATTCAGATGACGCGCATCACCAAACGCTTTCCCGGCGTGCTGGCGCTGAATCAGGTTGATTTCGATTTACGCCGCGGCGAAGTTCATGCCCTGTTAGGTGAAAACGGTGCCGGCAAATCGACGCTGATGAAAATATTATCCGGTGTTTACCAACCCGATTCCGGTGAAATTCGCTTTGAAGGGCAATCCGTATCATTCAGCGATCCGCTAAGTGCTCAGCACGCAGGTATTACGATTATCCATCAGGAATTTAATCTCTTTCCCGATTTAACCGTGGAAGAGAATATCTTTATTGGCCGTGAATTCTGCAAAAATAGTCGCTGGCAGTTAGATAAACGCGCCCAGCGACAGGCGGTTGAGAAAATACTGCACACGCTGAATTTAAAAATCGCCCCGGACGCCCGCGTCAGTGAATTAACCGTAGCCCAGCAGCAGATGGTTGAAATTGCCAAAGCGATTTCGGTCAATGCCAAAGTGCTAATCATGGATGAACCCACCGCCGCGCTGACCGAAAGTGAAATCGAGAGTTTATTTGACGTCACGCGGATGCTCAAGGCTCAGGGCACGGGGATAGTCTACATCTCGCACCGTCTGGAAGAATTGGCGCTGATCGCCGATCGCGCGACCGTCATGCGCGACGGACAATACATCGCCACCGTAGATTATGAAACGGTTCAGATCGGCGAGCTTATCGCCATGATGGTTGGCCGCAATCTCGATAACATCTACCCAAAACGCCCGCCGCATCAGCGCAGAGAAAAAGTGCTGGAGGTGAATGGCCTGACGCGAAATGGTGTACTGCACGACATCAACTTTACCCTCTGGCGCGGAGAGATCCTCGGCCTCGCTGGCTTAATGGGCGCAGGCCGAACGGAACTGGGCCGGGCCCTGTTTGGCGCCGATGCGATCGACGCCGGTACCCTGACGCTGAACGGCACCCCCACACGGATTAAAGACGTGGCTGACGCCATTGAGAAAGGCATCAGCTATTTAACAGAAGACCGCAAAAAAGAGGGACTCGCCCTCGGCCTTTCCGTTGAGATGAACATTATGCTCGGCAATTACCCGGACTACGCCGGCGCCGCGGGTAATGTCGATGAAAAGCGCTGCCGGGAGTCCAGCCAGAAACTGGTGGATGCGCTGCGAATAAAAACGCCGCATCTGGAACAGGCGGCACTGAATTTAAGCGGCGGTAATCAACAGAAGATCATTATTGCCCGCTGGGTCTGTAAAGATACCGATATTTTAATTTTTGATGAGCCAACCCGGGGAATTGATGTTGGCGCCAAGCTGGAAATTTATGAACTAATGAACCGCCTTGTCGCTAAAGGTAAATCGATCATCATGATTTCATCCGAACTGCCGGAAGTATTAGGAATGTGCGACCGCATACTTGTGATGCGCAGCGGCCACATTGCCGGCGAAATAGAGGCTGAGCACGCCACCCAGGAAAAAATCATGCAATACGCCACGCTGGAGGATTAATCATGTCCGTTACCGTTCCATCGCCGCAAAGCGGAAGTCATACGATGAAAATAAATAAAGCGCTCCTGATGCGTCTGGCACCTCTTTTTAGCCTGGTATTGCTGGTTCTGTTTTTCAGCTTCAGCTCACCGTTCTTCTTTAATACTGAAAATATCATGACTATCGCCTTGCAAACGGCGGTGATTGGCATCATGGCCATTGGCGTAACCTTTGTGATTATTACCGCCGGGATCGACCTGTCGCTCGGATCGGTGGTGGCGTTCTCAGGGGTTGCGGTGGGCATCGCCGCCGGGTTTGGTATGCCGCTGCCGGTCTGTATTCTGGCAGGCGTGCTCGCCGGCGGGCTTTGCGGCTATGTGAACGCGTTTCTGGTCACCAAAATGACCATACCACCGTTTATTGCCACCCTCGGCTTAATGATGTCGGTACGCGGCATCAATATGGTGATGACCGATGGCCGCGCGATTTATTTTTCTGACTACCCGCAGTTCAAGCTGCTAGCGCAGGGTCGCCTGTTCGACGTCCTGCCTTACCCGGTGTTCTACCTGGTCATCGTGGCACTGATCGCCATGTGGATCCTGAAGAAAACGGTGATGGGCCGCTATATCTACGCTGTCGGCAGCAATGAAACGGCGGCACATCTTTCCGGGATCAAAGTCCAGCGAGTGAAAATTTTCGTTTACGCCTTATGCGGCCTGTTAACCGGCGTGGCCGGGGTGATCCTCGCCTCTCGTCTCAATTCAGGCCAGCCAACCGTAGGCGTGGGTTATGAGCTGGAAGCCATTGCGGCGGTAGTGATCGGCGGTACCAGTCTGATGGGCGGCGTGGGCACGATTGGCGGCACCATCATAGGCGCGTTCATTATGAGCGTGCTGAAAAACGGCCTCAATCTCATGGGCGTGTCCCAGTTCTGGCAGATGGTGGCGATGGGCGTGGTCGTCGTTGCCGCCGTCTACCTGGACACGTTACGTAAAAGAATGCGTTAGGTTCTCGATACAACAAGCCCTGCCAACCCTACAACGGAGCAAAATAATGAAAACCAGCCATATCCTGAGCGCCCTGTCGCTCGTTGCCATCCTGTCCAGCAGCGCGCTGGCAAAAGATTTAAACCTGCCGGTAGTCAGTAAAGGTTACCAGCACGAATTCTGGCAGACGGTCAAAATGGGGACGGAAGCTGCCGCAAAAGAGTTGGGTGACAAAACCAGCTACGTTGGCCCTGCCGATGAAACGCAAATCGCCGAGCAGATCCAGTTAGTCGAAAACACCATGGCACAAAAGCCAAACGGCCTGTTGCTGGCCGCGCTTGATGCAAACGCCCTTGCCCCGCTGGTCGAAACCGCCAACAGCCGGGGGATCAAAGTGGTGACCTTCGACTCGGGCGTGAACTCCGATATCCCGGCCAGCTTTGTCGCCACCAATAACCGTAAGGCGGGCGCACAGGCTGCGGATGCGCTGGCGGAGCAGGTAGGCCAGAAGGGGAAAGTGGGTATTATCGCCCACGTAGCCGGAACGACGTCCGCCATTGAGCGCTCTGAAGGATTCAGCGAGCGAATGAAAGAGAAGTACCCGAATATTCAGGTACTGCCGGTGCAATATAGCGATGGCGACCCGCAAAAGGCGATGGATAAAACCATTGATATGGTTCAGGCCAACCCGGATATCGCCGGTATTTATGCCACCAACGAAGGCTCAACCCTGGGCGTTGCGAACGCGATCGACAGCCAGAATTTGAAGGGCAAAGTGAAAGTCATCGGTTTTGACAGCACCGAAGCCATCATTAACTTCCTCAAAAACGGCGTGATTCAGGGCTTCGTGGTGCAGGACGCGTACCAGATTGGTTATCAGGGCATAAAGGCGCTGAACGCGGTGATTTCCGGACAGACGGTGGCTAAGGAAATTGATATTCCAGTGAAATATGTCAATGCGCAGAATATCAACACCCCTGAAATTGATAAACTGTTACATCCGTTTGGTAAAAAATAAGGAAGTTCATGATGAGTGACGGCTATTTCCTCGGAGTCGATGTGGGTTCAGCCAGCGTTCGTGCTGGGCTTTACTCTGCGCAAGGCGAGCGTTTGAGCTTCGCGACCCGTCCGATTTCGCAGTTTCACGCCAGCAACGCGCGCGTGGAACAGTCCTCCGCGGAGATCTGGCAGCAGGTTTGCGCGGTGGTGCGGGAAGCCGTCGACTCCTCTGGGATCTCACCCGACGCCATTTGTTCGATTGGCTTCGACGCCACCTGCTCGCTGGTCGCGCTGGATGCTGAGGGTAACGGCCTGAGCGTGTCCCCCGACAGTCCGGCATCGCAGGACATCATTATGTGGATGGATCATCGTGCTCACGAAGAAACTGTTCGCATCAATGCCACACGCGATCCTGCCCTGTGCTACGTGGGCGGCGAGGTGAGTATTGAAATGGAACTGCCAAAACTGCTGTGGTTGCAGCGACATCATCCTGAAACATGGAATCAGGCCTGGCGCTTTTTCGACCTTGCCGATTTTCTGGTCTGGAAAGCGACGGGCCAGGACGCCGCCAGCCTGTGCACCCTCACCTGCAAATGGAACTACCTTGCGCATGAGGCGCAGTTCAGCGAATCGCTGCTCAGGGAGGTAGGGCTGGAGACCTTACTGACAAAAATTCCCGATACTATTCTGGACGTCGCTGAATGCGTCGGGAAACTCAGCCCACAGGCAGCGCAAGCTCTGGGGTTGCCCGAAAAGGTGGTTGTGGCAAGCGGCATGATCGATGCCCACGCGGGTGGCGTGGCGCTGACGGGCTCACACCCGGAGGGCACGCTGGCGCTCATCAGCGGAACCTCGAACTGCCATATGCTTGCCAGTCAGACGGAGATCCATACGCCCGGCGTCTGGGGGCCTTACTGGAGCGCCATGCTGCCGGGCTACTGGCTGACGGAAGGCGGGCAAAGTGCTGCCGGGGCGCTGGTCGACTGGACGTTGCGCGAGCACGGAGCCAGCGCAGACCTGTTTGCAAAAGCAGAAGCGGCGCAACGCCATCCGGTGGCGCTGCTCAACGACTGGGTAGCCGCGCTTGAACAGGAAGAAAAATATCCCACCCGCAACCTGCACATTCTGGCCGATCACCACGGCAACCGCTCGCCGCGTTCGCGTCCGGATGCGCGGGGCAGCGTGGTCGGTCTGACATTAGAAACCGGTGAACGTGCGCTGGCGAGGCTCTACCTGGCCACGCTACAGGCCATAGCCTATGGCACACGACATATTATGGATACCCTGAAACATCACGGGCACACCTTGTCGCGTATTGTCATTTGTGGAGGAGCCACCCATAACCGGCTCTGGCTGCGGGAGTATGCCGATGCCACGGGCTGCGATATTCATCTCTTAGCCGAAGAAGATGCCGTCACTCTCGGCGCGGCCATTTGCGGCGCTGTGGCGAGCGGTGCATGGGCAACGCTCACCGATGCCACCCGGGAAATGGTCAAAGCCGGCGACATCATCACCCGTCGGCCGGAAACCGCGGCTTTCCACAGGCAAAAATATGAGGCGTACCTGATGCTGTGGACCCAGCAGCAGGCGCTTAATCTCCTGATGCAGCAGGAAATGTAATGGCAGGATGCGTATGCTTTATCAGCAGTTTTTTACGTACGTTAAGGATTGAGGCGTAGCGATGGCCAAAACAGTTGAACAGATAGCGAAGGATCTGAATTTATCCGTCACCACCGTGCGGCTGGTACTGAGCGGGAAAGCCGAACAGTATCGGATCAGCGTGAAAACACAGTCCCGAATTAATGAACACGTCGAGCGCTTCGGCTATACCCTCAACCATTCGGCGCGCAGTCTTAAGCTAAACAAAACCGAGACGCTGGGACTCATCGTGCCCAACATCTCGAACGTGTTCTTTGCAACGCTCGCCGAGAAACTCGAACTGCGCTGCCGCCGTTCGGGCTACCAGCTGATGATCAGCTGTACTTACAACGATGTGGATTACGAAAATAAGCTGGTCAAAGCCCTGATGGCGCGCAACGTGGACGGCTTGTTTATCGTTCCCTCGACGCTGGAAAACCAGCAGCATCATTTGCGGCAGATCCAAAAACCACTGGTGCTCCTCGACCGGGATTTTGGCTTTACTGACAACGCGCTGGTTGAGAGTCATAACGAGGCCGGGGGGGATGAACTGGCCCGCAACATGCTGGCAGAGAGAAAAACGCCGCTCTGGTTCCTTGTGGGCGATACCGCACTGCCCAGTATTACGGACCGTCTGAACGGCTACTTACAGGCCCTGAAAACAGCCGGTATTCACCATCGCGAGTGGGTCATCGAAGGGCCGGACAATACGCCGGAGGGCGGATATGCCCTGATGGATTCGCTTATCGACAGCCAGGGTGTTCCGCAGGCGTTTATCGCCTCATCGTTACCCGTTCTGGAAGGGGCAATTGAAGCCCTGCGGACGCGTACCGGCACCGTGCCCCAACACATCAATATCGGCACCTTCGATGAGCACCCCATGCTGGGGTTCCTGCCTAACAGCGTCTGGTCCATGCAGCAGGATGAAGATACCTGGGCGGAAAAAGCGTTTGAACTGATGCAGCGAGCCATCGACGGCGAAGCGGTCAACGAGACGGCGAAAGTCGATATGAAGCTGGTCAAACGTTCCCGCCAGTAAAAATAAAACTGTACCCGGAGAATAAAAAATGGAACGAGCCCGATTAGCCAGAGACATTATCGACACCTGCCTTGAGATGACCCGCATGGGGTTAAATCAGGGCACCGCCGGCAATATCAGCGTTCGCTATCGCGACGGCATGCTGATTACGCCGACCGGAATTCCCTACGAGCATCTGACCGAAGAGAGTATCGTCTATGTAGATGCACAGGGGCGGCACGAAGAAGATAAACTGCCCTCCAGCGAATGGCGTTTTCATCAGGTTGTGTATCAGACCCGCCCGGATGCTAACGCCGTCGTCCATAACCATGCGGTTAACTGTACCGCCGTCTCGATACTCAACCGCCCCATTCCTGCTATTCACTATATGATTGCCGCCGCCGGGGGAAACTCCATTCCCTGCGCCCCTTACGCGACCTTCGGGACGCGCGCGCTGTCAGAGCATGTCGCGGTCGCATTACGCGATCGCAAAGCGACGCTCTTACAGCACCACGGCCTGATAACCTGCGAAGAAAATCTTGAAAAGGCACTGTGGCTGGCGCAGGAGGTAGAGGTGCTGGCAAAACTCTACCTGGCCACGCTGGCGATAGTAGATCCCGTTCCTGTACTCAGTGACGATGAAATTGCCATTGTTCTTGAGAAATTCAAAAGCTACGGATTGCGCGTCGAGGCGTAATTTTTTATCCGGGGGTGCTTTTATCACACCCTCGTAATATCTCTTAAACAAACACCTATTTACCGCACTTATCACCCCGCCTAAACTATGGCCTGCTTTTTGGTAGAGGTGGTAATGAACGATTATAAAATGACGCCAGGCGAACTGCGTGCGACCTGGGGTTTAGGGACTGTTTTCTCGCTGCGGATGCTTGGCATGTTTATGGTCCTGCCCGTTCTGACCACATATGGCATGGCGTTACAGGGTGCCAGCGAAGCGCTGATTGGTCTGGCGATTGGTATCTACGGCCTGGCGCAGGCGATATTCCAGATCCCCTTTGGCCTGCTCTCCGACCGCGTGGGTCGCAAACCGCTGATTGTCGGCGGGCTGCTGGTGTTTGTACTTGGCAGCATCATCGCCGCCCTCTCCCACTCCATCTGGGGAATTATTCTTGGGCGCGCCCTGCAAGGTTCCGGGGCGATTGCCGCCGCCGTGATGGCGCTGCTGTCAGACTTAACCCGCGAGCAAAACCGCACCAAAGCCATGGCGTTTATCGGCGTCAGCTTCGGCGTCACGTTTGCCATTGCCATGGTGCTGGGGCCTGTCATCACTCATGCGCTCGGCCTGCACGCCCTGTTCTGGATGATTGCGGTGCTGGCGACCATCGGGATCGCACTCACGCTGTGGGTTGTGCCTGACAGTAAAAACCACGTCCTCAACCGTGAATCCGGGATGGTGAAAGGCTGCTTCAGCAAAGTCATCGCCGAGCCGCGCCTGCTTAAGCTGAACTTCGGCATTATGTGCCTGCACATTCTGCTGATGTCCACCTTCGTCGCCCTGCCGGGTCAACTTGCCGCAGCCGGTTTCCCGGCGGCAGAGCACTGGAAAATTTATCTGGTCACAATGCTGATCTCGTTTGTCTCCGTTGTGCCCTTCATTATTTACGCCGAAGTGAAGCGCAAAATGAAACGCGTCTTCGTGGGCTGCGTGGCGTTATTGCTGATTGCCGAGATTGTGCTGTGGGGCGCTGGCCCGCATTTCTGGGAACTGATCGCCGGCGTACAGCTGTTCTTCCTGGCGTTTAATCTGATGGAAGCCCTGCTGCCGTCGCTTATCAGCAAAGAGTCTCCGGCAGGATACAAAGGCACCGCGATGGGCATTTACTCCACCAGCCAGTTTCTCGGCGTGGCGATCGGCGGGTCGCTCGGCGGCTGGGTGGACGGTCTGTTTGACTCCCAGACCGTTTTCCTCGCCGGTGCGCTGCTGGCGATGCTCTGGCTGTTTGTTGCCAGCACCATGAAAGAGCCGCGCTATGTAAGTAGCCTGCGGGTAGAAATTCCCGATGACGTGGCAATCGGTGACGCGTTAAAACAGCGTCTGGAAGCGACAGAGGGCGTGAGCGAAGTGCTGATTGTCCCGGAAGAGCGCAGTGCGTATGTCAAAATTGACAGCAAAGTGACTAACCGCTTTGAGGTGGAGCAGGCGCTGAAGGCCTGAAAAAATGCCCGGTTTAGCCGGGCATGATTGTCTTAATCGCGGAAGTTTTTAAACTGGAATGGCTGACCGAGATCGCCGCCACGCACCAGCGCCATCACGGATTGCAGGTCATCACGGGATTTTCCGGTCACGCGGATCTCTTCACCCTGGATCTGCGCCTGCACTTTGAGCTTACTGTCTTTGATAAGCTTAACGATTTTTTTCTGTACCGCGCTCTCAATCCCCTGCTTCAGCTTCGCTTCCACAAACCAGGTTTTGCCGCTGTGAACAAAATCTTCCGGTACATCGAGTGAGGTCCCTTCAATGCCGCGCTTGAGCAGCTTGGCGCGCAGGATATCCAGCAACTGGTTGACCTGGAAATCAGACTCGCTCAGGACTTTGATCGTCTTGTTCGCGTCGTTCAGTTCAATGGTCGCCTCAACGCCACGAAAATCGAAACGTGACTCAACCTCACGGACAGCATTTTCTACGCCGTTACGCGCTTCCTGCAAATCAACTTCAGAAACAATATCGAAAGATGGCATCTTTTCTTCTCCCTTCATTTTTGTTGCGTTGCATAATACCCGCAACGAGGCATAACGAGAAGCTTAGCTGATGGCGCTATACTTAGCGTCATAGCACCTGGCGCCGTTGCAGGTGAGGAGGAACGATGAAAGTAACAGTGCTTGGATGCGGAGCCCTTGGCCAACTCTGGCTTACAGCGCTATGCAAACAGGGACACGACGTTCAGGGCTGGCTGCGAATTCCCCAGCCCTATTGCAGTGTGAACGTAATTGGTACAGACGGTTCAATTTTCAACGAGTCTTTGACGGCAAACGATCCGGAATTTCTTGCCACCAGCGATTTGCTGCTGGTCACGCTGAAGGCCTGGCAGGTCTCCGATGCGGTGAAAAGCCTGGCCGCCCAGTTACCTGAAAGCACGCCAATCCTGCTGATTCACAACGGTATGGGTACCATTGAAGAGCTAAAATCTGTCCGGCAACCGCTGCTGATGGGGACAACCACCCACGCGGCACGTCGCGACGGTAACGTCATTATCCATGTTGCCAGTGGTATCACCCATATCGGTCCTGCGCGTGAACAGCCCGGCGATTACAGCTATCTTGCGGATACCCTGCAAAGCACGCTGCCTGACGTCGCCTGGCACAATAACATTCGCGCGGAACTGTGGCGCAAACTGGCGGTCAACTGCGCGATCAATCCGCTGACCGCCCTGCTGGATTGCCCTAACGGTGAGCTGCGCAAGCATCCCGATCGGGTAGCGCTGATTTGCCGGGAAGTTGCCGCCGTCATTGAACGCGAAGGCTACCACACCTCAGAGTCCGATTTACGTTATTATGTCGACCAGGTCATTGAGAGTACGGCAGAAAATATCTCCTCAATGTTGCAGGATATCCGGGCTATGCGGCATACCGAAATTGATTACATTACCGGTTATCTGTTAAAACGCGCCCGGGCACACGGTATTACCGTTGCGGAAAACAGCCGTCTGTTTGAGTTAGTAAAACGAAAGGAGAGTGAGTATGAGCGCATCGGCACTGGTATGCCTCGCCCCTGGTAGCGAAGAGACAGAAGCGGTCACCACCATTGATTTGATGGTGCGTGGTGGTATTAAGGTTACTACCGCCAGCGTCGCCAGCGACGGAAGTCTGGCGATTACCTGCTCGCGTGGGGTGAAGATCCTGGCGGATGCACCGCTTGTACAGGTGGCGGACGGTGATTACGACATGATCGTTTTGCCGGGTGGGCTGAAGGGTGCAGAGTGTTTCCGCGACAGCCCGCTGCTGGTTGAAACCGTTCGTCAGTTTCATCTTTCCGGGCGTATCGTCGCGGCAATCTGTGCGGCCGCAGGTACGGTGCTGGTTCCGCACGACATTTTCCCCATCGGGAATATGACCGGCTTTCCTGGCCTGAAGGACACAATTCCGGAAGACCAGTGGGTGGATAAACGCGTGGTCTGGGATCCGCGCGTTAACCTGCTCACCAGCCAGGGGCCGGGCACCGCCATTGATTTTGGCCTGAAGATTATTGACCTGCTGGTCGGGCGCGAAAAAGCGTACGAAGTGGCGTCATCGCTGGTGATGGCGGCGGGGATTTATAATTTCTACGAAGCCTGATGTCCTCCCGGGCTGGCAACGCGCTGGCCCGTCTGCCCTACAGAAATAGTGCAGCCAGCGTCACAGTTCTGCGATTCATTTTCCTGCCCTGAAGCGTCTCCCCACCGTTTTACCCTTTCAAAAACCCTTTATTTTCAGACAAATAATCAAATCCGCACCGCATTGCATGCCTGTTTGACAGGCTAAAAGAACCGTGAAAAACTGCATTCAACTGGTATATACCAGTTTAAAAATCCGCCAGCAAAGCCTGATAACATCAACAGCGGCGGGAGAGCAGAAATCTCTTCTGGAGTAAGCAATGTGATTACATTTCTTGAGCACAGAGTCATTCCTGTACTGATTCGCGTAGGCGAAAATAAAATACTGGTCGCCGTGCGCAACGGTATTGCGCTGACCTTACCCTTCACCATCACCGGTAGCCTGTTTCTCATTCTCGCCAATCTACCGATACCCGGCTGGAGTGAATGGCTTGGCCCGTTTGCCGAAAAGCTCAGCGCCCCGGTGGGCGTTACCTTTGGTGCAATAGGGCTGATTTCTGCGGTGGGTATCAGCTACAACCTCGCGAAGGAGTACAACCTCAACGCTATCACCTGCTGCATAGTCACGCTGGTGGTTTTCTTACTGGCGCAACTCAACGACAGCTATCAGCTCAACGTTGACAATCTTGGTGCGGCGGGGCTGTTTTCTGCCATCATCCTGGCGATTTTGACGGTGCACATCGTGCGATTTTTTATCCGGCACAACGTCGTGATCACCCTGCCGGAGGGCGTGCCTCCTGCCGTGGCGCAATCTTTTGCGAGCCTGATCCCCGCCGCGGTAGCAATCACTCTGATCTGGCTGATTCGGGTCATCCTGAATTTTGATATCAACCACTTCTTCACCCTGCTGCTCAGCCCGCTCGTCTCCGGCCTCGGTTCGCTGCCGGGCATGCTGGTGCTTATTTTTCTGATTTCGCTGCTGTGGTGCTGCGGCATACATGGCGACAACGTGCTTTCCGGCATCACCAGTCCCATTTTCCTGAAATACATCGCTGAAAATACTCAGGCCTATCTGCATCATCAGCCCATTCCCCATATTACCGCCGACGGGTTTTATATCGTCTTTATGTGCCTGGGCGGAACGGGCGCGACCATGGGGCTGGTCATTGCCATGCTGCGTTCCCGCAGTCGGCTGTACAAATCAGTGGGCAAGCTCTCCCTGCCCTCCGCGATATTTTGTATTAACGAACCTGTCATTTTCGGTTGCCCGATAGTCTTCAACCCACTGCTGATGATCCCGTTTACCCTGACGCCGATGATCCTGTGCATCTCAACCTGGTCGCTGATGTACTTCGACATCATTGGTCGCCCCGTCTTACAGATCCCCTGGACCATGCCGCCGATTTTCGCCGCATGGTTCGTGACCGGCGGCAATATCCCTGCCGTGATCTGGTCCGTCTGCACGCTGGTTATTTCCGCCCTGGTCTGGCTGCCGTTTTTCAAACTGGCCGAGCGCAAACAACTTGAAACCGAAGCGGCCGAAGAGAATGCCCGCCGCAACGCGGACACGCTTTCCGACCCCATCTTGTAAAAAGGAACCACGATGAAAAAGCTCAAGGTTGTCACTATTGGCGGCGGCTCCAGCTACACGCCAGAATTGATCGACGGTTTTATCAAACGCTACGCAGAGCTGCCGGTCACCGATTATTATTTGCTGGATATTGAAGAGGGAAAAGAGAAGCTGGAGATTGTCGGAAAGCTGGCCCAGCGCATGGTAGCTGAAGCCGGGCTCCCAATGAATATCCACCTGACGCTCGATCGGGAAGAGGCGCTGAAAGATGCCGATTTTGTCACCACGCAGCTGCGTGTCGGCTTTCTTGATGCCCGCATCAACGATGAAAAAATCCCGCTAAAATACGGCGTTCTGGGGCAAGAGACGACAGGTCCCGGCGGGTTTATGAAAGCTCAACGCACGATCCCGGTCCTGCTGGATATCTGTAAGGACATGGAAAGATGGTGCCCGAACGGCTGGCTGATTAACTTCACCAACCCGGCCGGGATTGTCACCGAGGCAATCACCCGCCACTCGGCCATTCGGACCATAGGCATTTGCAGTGGCGCAAATAGCATGATGATGGACATCGCCAAAGCCTACGGCGTGCAGAAGTCGGACGTTTACGCACGCATTATTGGTCTGAACCATCTTATTTTTGCCGACCAAATTTTCCTCAAGGGAGAGGATTATACCGACGACTTTATTGAAAAACTGGCCGAGGGCAGCGCAAATAACTCCCTGAAAAATATACCGGACATTGGGTTTAGTGCCCGCTTTGCCAGGGCACTCCACATGTACCCTATCTCCTACCTCAAATACTATTTTTTGACCCGCGAGATGACCGACGCCGCGCTGCGCGATGCAAATACTAAGGGAACCCGCGGCGAGCAGACGCGCGAAATTGAGCAACGGCTTTTTACGCTTTATCAGGACCCCCATCTCGCGCACAAGCCGAAAGAGCTGGAGCAGCGCGGAGGCGCCTGGTACTCCGATACTGCATGCTCGATCATCAGCGCTATTTATAACGATAAAAAAGAGATCCACGTCGTAAATGTTCCTAACAGGGGCACAACACCCGATCTGCCGGATCACGTTACGCTGGAAACCAACGCCATGATCGACCGAAACGGCGCGCATCCCCTCGCCTATGGCAGGCTGCCCGTGAAGATCCGCGGCCTGATCCAGAGCGTGAAGGCCTATGAAGAGCTCACCGTTGAGGCCGCTGTCACTGGAAATTACGACACGGCGCTGCTGGCGCTGAGCGTAAATCCCCTTGTGCCTTCTGCCGCCGCGGCAGAACAGATCCTTAATGAATATCTTGAGGTCAACCACCGTTATTTACCCCAGTATGCTAAACGTAAGGACGCACAATGAACGTAGAACAGACAGACGATTATGCGGCGCTGAGTGACGCCGTGGCGAAAGCGGTCATTGAAACCGTTACGCAAAAACCCGATGCGCTGATTTGCATCGCGGGTGGAGATACGCCGCTGGGCGTTTTTGCCGCGCTGGTGCACGCCAGCAAACAGGGTAAGGTCGATTTTTCCCGTGCGGCATTTGTTGGCCTGGATGAGTGGCTGGGGCTCGGTCAGGCCGATAAAGGCAGCTGCCGGGAGATGGTATGGGGCCATTTCTTCAGCCACCTGGCCCTGCGCGACGATCAGATCTGTTTCTTTGATGGCCTGACGCAATCCCCCGAGGAAGAGTGTCAGCGTGTGGATAACTTTATTACGGCCCACGGTGGGCCTGACATCATTGTGTTGGGGATCGGTATGAACGGCCATATCGGCTTCAATGAACCGGGCGCCGCCCTCGATACCGGTTGCCACATCGTGGACCTGGATGCGGTGACGCAGGCCGTTTCGGTTAAATACTTCGGCCAGCAGCGTCATATCCGTCAGGGCATTTCGCTGGGGATGAAGACTATCCTGGCTTCACGGGCCATTATTTTGATGGCAAGCGGCGAGAAAAAAGCCGACATCATCGCAACAACCGTCAATTCCGCACCGGACCCGGCGGTTCCCGCGACGCTGCTAAAGCCGCACCCACGGTTAAGGATCATTGTCGATAAAGCGGCAGCCGCTAAGCTGTAAAAGAGAAACAGGCGCTGATGCGCCTGTTATCGTTTGATATGCATATTCTTGACGCGGAAAATATCTGCCCGGTTGTAGCTGATGGAGAAGTTAAATGCTCTACCGTCATCGAGGCGCGTGACTTCGGTAATTTTCAACATCGGCTGGCCTGGCAGAATATTGAGATGGGCCGCCAGCTCCTCATCAAAAAGATCCGCTTCAATCAGTGAATCGGCGTCGCTGATTTTCTTACCGGTAAAGTCTTCAATATAGCCATACAGCGATCCCTCTTCGAGAATAGCCTGCGGAACAGTGGCAACCACCTTGTGAGGAATATTGCTGTCTTCAATTAACACCGGCTGTCCGTCCAGTAAACGGATACGGCGAATAAACCAGACATCATCACCCTGCGCAATTTCGAGGTGCTGTGCCAGCGCCGCGTCGGCGTGAAGGGTCGTCAACGTCAGCAAGCGGCTGGTTACGTTGACCCGCCCCTGAAATTCACGGGAAAACCCGAGAATACTGTCACTCTTTTCATTATTCAGAATGTAAATATTGCTGGCAGTATTCTTTAAAACAAACATGCCCTTGCCGTGGATACGCTCGATATACCCTTCCTGTACCAGCATCGCCATGGCTTTCTGAACCGTTACGCGCGTAACGTCATAAATACCGGCAAGATCGCGCTCCGACGGAATGCTTTCGCCCTTTTTGTAGACTTCATTGAGAATATCTTTTTTGATTCTCTCTTTGATTTCCCAGTACTTATGTTTTTTTTCCATTGTCGATTACCCGGCCAAAAAGAGCATAGAATCGCAGGCCCGGTAGCGCTCGCGCCACCGGGCGAGAAACTACGGGCGATACACCTTCACGTTCGCGAAGCCCTGCTCACGCAGATACAGCGCCTGCAAACGGCTCATGACCCCACGTTCGCACCACAGCAGATACGTTTTGCTCTGGTCGAGATCGCCAAACTGGGTGCTCAGCTTGTAGAACGGCAGCGAAACCACCTCGACGCCTTCCACCTGCAACGGCTTGTCATCCTGCTCATCAACAGAACGGATATCCAGAATCGTATCGTTAGCACCGAAGCCGCTGACCGTCTCCACCTCAACCACTTCCTGCTCGGTCTGCTGAGCGATCTCACGGATATCGATGTTGGACGCTTCCGCCACCACTTTTTCCAGGATGCTGAAATCGAAGTTCTCTTCTTCCGCTTCGATCTTCGCCTTCACCGCTTTGATGGTTGGACTTTTTGAGATCACACCGCAATATTCCGGCATGGTGCGGGCAAAATCTTCAGTACCTATTTTACGCGCCAGATCGATGATGTGCTCTTTATCGTGAGAGATCAGCGGACGCAGGATCAGCGTATCAGACACGTTATCGATAAGACGCAGGTTAGTCAGCGTCTGGCTGGAGACCTGCCCCAGCGCTTCACCGGTGACCAGCGCCTGCACGCCGTAGCGCTCAGCCACTTTGGACGCCGCACGCACCATCATACGCTTCAGCACCACGCCCATCTGGCCGTCGTCCACTTTTTCGAGGATTTCGCCGACCACCGGCTCAAAGTTGATCGCCACAAAACGCACGCGGTGAGAGCTGCCGAAGCGGTTCCACAGGTAATGCGCCACCTGACGTACGCCGATTTCATGCGCCGCGCCGCCCAGGTTAAAGAAGCAGTAGTGCACGCGGCAGCCACGACGCATCAGCATATAGCTGGACACGCCGGAGTCGAACCCGCCGGAGATCAGCGACAGCACATCTTCCTGAGTGCCGATAGGGAAACCGCCAATACCTTCGTAACGGCCCTTGACCAGCAGCAGGCGATCGTTTTCGATCTCAAGGTTAACGGTGACGTCCGGGTTAGTCAGGCGCACGCGCGCCGTTTCAACGTGCTGGTTCAGACCACCACCGACGTAGCGCTCAACCTCAATAGAGCTAAACTCATGCTTACCCCGGCGCTTCACGCGCACGCAGAACGTTTTCCCTTCGATCTGGTCGCGGTACTGCACCAGCGCCTTTTCGAAGATATCGTGCATATCGGTGAAGGGAACGTCTTCCACTTCCAGAATATGGTGAATACCCGGGATACGGGTCAGCGCGTCGCGAATATCAAGACGTTTGTTTTCGTCTTTCGCGCGGACTTCTACGTGGTCCCAGTGACGCACCACGGCGAGCGTTTCGTCGTAGTGTTTTAATACGTTACGAATGTTCCCGGTGAGAATTTTAATAAAGCGCAAACGCACGGATTGGCTTTTGATGGTGATTTCAGGGAACAATTTAATGATAAACTTCATGGCGGCAATGTTTCTTAGGCAAGCTTATAAAGGCTTGTAGTGGAAAATGATACAGCAGCCCACACCCGTGGCTGCATCCAGGCGCGCAAGTATACCACCATCGCGCCACTCGCGTTATTTGATAATTGCCCCGAGTCCGTTACCATGTCAGGGCGAAAAATTTAAGAGTCAATTCACTATGCCGAAGAAAAACGACGCACCGGCCAGTTTCGAAACTGCGCTGAGTGAACTGGAGCAGATCGTTACCCGTCTTGAGAGCGGCGATCTCCCGCTGGAAGACGCGCTCAACGAATTTGAACGCGGCGTGCAGCTCGCGCGCCAGGGGCAGGTAAAACTCCAGCAGGCCGAGCAGCGTGTGCAGATCCTGCTTTCCGACAGCGAAGACGCTAAAACCACGCCATTCACACCGGACGCCGAGTAAATGGATTTTTCCAACGCGCTTCAGGCGCGCGTCATCCGCGCCAACGATGCGCTGCGCCGATTCATTGAGCCGCAGCCTTTTCAGAACACTCCACTGGTTGAAGCCATGCACTATGGCGCACTCTTGGGGGGTAAACGCCTGCGTCCGTTCCTGGTGTATGCCACGGGCAATATGTTCGGTATCAGCGATAACACGCTGGACGCCCCGGCAGCCGCCGTGGAGTGTATCCACGCCTATTCGCTGATCCACGATGATTTGCCGGCCATGGACGATGACGATCTGCGTCGCGGTCAGCCAACCTGCCATATCAAATTTGGCGAAGCGAATGCCATTCTGGCGGGGGATGCGCTGCAAACCCTGGCCTTCTCCATTCTGAGCGATGCGCCGATGGTTGAGGTGAGCGATCGCGATCGTCTGGCAATGGTGTCCGAACTGGCAATGGCCAGCGGCGTCGCCGGGATGTGCGGCGGCCAGGCGCTGGATTTGGAGGCTGAAGGTCGTCAGGTTACTCTGGAACAGCTGGAGCGCATCCACCGTCACAAAACGGGCGCACTGATTCGTGCAGCCGTTCGCCTGGGCGCGCTGAGCGCGGGTGAACGCGGGCGTAAAGCCCTGCCGGTTCTGGACAGATACGCAGAAAGTATCGGTCTGGCATTCCAGGTTCAGGATGACATTCTGGATGTGGTGGGCGATACTGCAACATTGGGAAAACGTCAGGGTGCGGATCAGCAGCTTGGCAAAAGTACCTACCCCGCCCTGTTGGGCCTTGAGCATGCCCAACGTAAAGCCCGGGATCTGATAGACGATGCCCGCCGGTCGCTGAATGAGCTGGCCGCGCAATCGCTGGATACCTCGGCACTGGAAGCGCTAGCGGACTACATAATCCAGCGTGATAAATAAACTATAAATCTCGATGAGCCTTTGATGAGTTTTGATATTGCCAAATACCCGACACTGGCGTTAGTTGACTCCACTCAGGAGTTACGTCTGTTGCCGAAAGAGAGTCTGCCGAAGCTGTGTGACGAGCTGCGTCGCTACCTGCTCGACAGCGTTAGCCGCTCCAGCGGCCACTTCGCCTCCGGACTTGGCACGGTTGAGCTGACCGTGGCGTTGCATTACGTCTATAACACGCCGTTCGATCAGCTGATCTGGGATGTAGGCCACCAGGCCTATCCGCACAAAATTCTGACCGGACGTCGCGATAAAATTGGCACCATTCGCCAGAAAGGGGGCCTGCACCCGTTCCCGTGGCGCGGCGAGAGTGAATATGATGTGTTAAGCGTCGGCCACTCTTCCACCTCCATTTCTGCGGGCATTGGTATTGCCGTTGCCGCCGAAAAAGAGAATAAACAACGCCGCACCGTCTGCGTGATTGGCGACGGGGCGATCACCGCCGGGATGGCCTTTGAGGCCATGAACCACGCGGGCGATATCAAACCGGACATGCTGGTGATCCTCAACGATAACGAAATGTCGATCTCCGAGAACGTCGGCGCGCTGAATAACCATCTGGCGCAGCTGCTGTCCGGCAAGCTTTACTCCTCACTGCGTGAAGGTGGTAAAAAAGTCTTCTCCGGCGTACCGCCGATTAAAGAGCTGCTTAAGCGTACCGAAGAACACATCAAAGGCATGGTCGTGCCGGGTACGCTGTTCGAAGAGCTGGGCTTTAACTATATTGGCCCAGTGGACGGCCACGATGTGCTGGGCCTGGTGACGACGCTTAAAAACATGCGCGACCTGAAAGGCCCGCAGTTCCTGCATATCATGACCAAAAAAGGGCGTGGTTACGAACCGGCGGAAAAAGATCCGATCACCTTCCACGCGGTGCCTAAGTTCGACCATACCAGCGGCTGCCTGCCGAAAAGCAGCGGCGGGATGCCGAGCTACTCAAAAATCTTTGGCGACTGGCTGTGCGAAACGGCGGCGAAAGACAACATGCTGATGGCGGTGACGCCTGCCATGCGTGAAGGCTCCGGCATGGTGGAGTTTTCCAAAAAATACCCGGACCAGTATTTCGACGTGGCTATCGCCGAGCAGCACGCGGTAACCTTTGCTGCGGGCCTGGCGATTGGCGGCTACAAGCCGGTGGTAGCGATCTACTCTACCTTCCTGCAACGCGCCTACGATCAGGTTATCCATGACGTTGCCATTCAGAAGCTGCCTGTGCTGTTTGCTATCGATCGCGCGGGCATTGTGGGGGCTGATGGCCAGACGCACCAGGGCGCGTTTGATCTCTCCTTCCTGCGCTGCATCCCTGATATGGTGATCATGACGCCAAGCGACGAAAACGAGTGTCGTCAGATGCTGTATACCGGTTACCACTATCAGGACGGCCCCTGCGCGGTACGTTATCCGCGCGGTAATGCCCTTGGCGTTGAATTACAGCCGCTGGAAAAACTGGATATCGGTAAAGGTCTGGTGAAACGCCGTGGTGAAAAAGTGGCGATCCTGAACTTTGGTACGTTGATGCCGGAAGCGGCAAAAGTCGCTGAAAACCTGAATGCGACGCTGGTCGATATGCGCTTCGTGAAGCCGCTCGATGAATCTCTGATTCTGAGCATGGCGGAAAGCCATGACGTTCTGGTCACGCTGGAAGAGAACGCCATCATGGGTGGAGCGGGTAGCGGCGTGAACGAAGTGCTTATGGCGAACCGTAAAGCCGTTCCGGTGCTTAATCTCGGCCTCCCTGACCACTTCATCCCGCAAGGCACCCAGGATGAGGCGCGCGCCGACATTGGTCTGGACGCCGCCGGTATCGAAGCTAAAATCCGCACCTGGCTGGCCTGATCCCTCCCCTTTTCTGCTCCTGCTATGCTTAAACGTATTGTTTAAACAGCAGGAGCGGAACCATGCAATACACGACATTAGGAAAAACGGACCTTAAGGTGTCCCGGCTTTGCCTGGGATGCATGACGTTTGGCGAGCCTGACCGGGGAAATCATGCCTGGACGCTGCCGGAAGAGAGCAGCCGCCCTATCATCAAGCGCGCCATTGACGGCGGCATCAACTTCTTCGATACCGCCAACAGCTACTCAGACGGCAGCAGCGAAGAGATTGTCGGCCGCGCCCTGCGAGATTTTGCCCGTCGTGATGATATTGTGGTCGCCACTAAGGTGTACTACCCGTCAGGCGATCTGGCGGAAGGCCTTTCTCGCGCGCAGATCCTGCGTTCCATTGATGACAGCCTCAGACGCCTGAACATGGATTACGTCGACCTGCTGCAAATCCACCGCTGGGATTACAACACCCCGATCGAAGAGACGCTTGAAGCGTTAAACGACGTTGTGAAAGCCGGTAAAGCGCGCTACATCGGCGCATCGTCCATGCATGCCTCACAGTTTGCCCAGGCGCTCGATCTCCAGGCGCAGCACGGCTGGGCGCGCTTTGTCACTATGCAGGATCACTACAACCTGATTTACCGGGAAGAAGAGCGCGAGATGCTGCCGCTCTGCTACCAGGAAGGCGTGGCGGTGATCCCGTGGAGCCCGCTGGCGCGCGGAAGGTTAACCCGTCCGTGGGGGGAAACTACCGCCCGGCTGGTATCGGATGAAGTGGGTAAAAACCTGTATGACGATACAGAAGCCAGCGATGCGTTAATTGCCGAACGCTTAGCCGGGATCGCCGACGATATCGGTGCAACGCGCGCGCAGGTGGCGCTGGCGTGGCTGCTGAGCAAGCGCGGTGTCGCCGCGCCGATTGTGGGCACGTCGCGGGAAGAACAGCTGGATGAGTTGTTGAGTGCGGTGGACTTATCGTTGACGCCGGAGCAGATTGCCGAGCTGGAGACGCCGTATCAGCAGCATCCGGTGGTAGGGTTTAAATAAACGCTTACCGGGTGGCGGCTTCGCCTTACCCGGCCTACAAATAAAGTGCGATCGTAGGCCGGGTAAGGCGAAGCCGCCACCCGGCAAAACACTCACCCAAAGTGATCGTACCCTTTCCAGTCAAGCGTAACCGGGGCGCCGTCGCGGACAAACAGCAACCCTTCACTTTCCGGCATCACCTGCCCGATGCAGGTAAATTTCGCCCCCAGATGCGCTAGCGCCACATCCAGCGTCCCGCGATTCAGCTCAGGCACGGTGAAGCACAGCTCATAATCTTCTCCACCGGATAACGCCCAGCGCAGCGCCTGTTCAGGTTCGACATGGCGAAGCAGTTGCTCCGACAGCGGGAACAGATCCAGGTCAACGCGTGCGCCCACGCCGCTGGCCTTCAGGATATGGCCGAGATCGGAGATCAGCCCGTCAGACAAATCGATAGCCGAACTGGCCCGCTCGCGCAGCGCCTGACCATGCAGAATACGCGGCGTTGGCCGCAGATGGCGCTTCACCAGATACGCCGCATCGTCAGCATCTTCAACCGTTAAACGGTTCTGAAGGATCGCCAGCCCTGCCGCGCTGTCGCCCGGCGTACCGGTCACGTAGAGCCAGTCGCCTGGTTTTGCACCCGAGCGCTTCAGCGCGCGCCCGGCAGGCACATAGCCGTGGATTGCCAGGGTCATGGACAGCGGACCGGCGGTGGTATCACCGCCAATCAGCTGCATATCGTAATAATTCAGCTGTTCAAACAGGGCATCGCTGAAGGCTTCAAGCCAGGCTTCATTCACCTCCGGCAGGGTCAGAGCCAGCGTCAGCCAGGCCGGGTCGGCGCCCATTGCCGCCAGATCGCTGACGTTCACCGCCAGCGCTTTATACGCCAGATCGGCAGGATCGATATCCGGCAGGAAATGACGCCCACACACTAAGGTGTCGGTGCTGATTGCCAGCGTCTGTTTTTCGGGAATATTGAGAAGTGCGCAGTCATCGCCAATGCCGGTTTCAACATCAAGACGAGAGGTTCTGACACGGTCGAAATAACGGGCAATCAGGGAGAATTCGCCGCATGCCATACGTTATGCCTCAGCAAATTAAATAAAAAAACCGGAGCCGCACTGCCAAAAAGGCAATGCAGACTCCGGTTTGCGGATCACTTTTTGTGGGGACGGATCGCAGGTGCGGCTTTATCCAGCACGCCGTTAACAAACTTGTGGCTGTCTTCAGCGCCGAAGGTTTTCGCCAGTTCGATCGCTTCGTTGATGGCCACTTTGTACGGCACATCATCACGTTTAGACAGCTCAAACAGCGCGATACGCAACACTGCTTTTTCGACCTGGCCCAGCTCTTCGAGCAGACGGGACAGGTATGGCTTCATCAGACCATCGAGATACGCGCTATTAGTCGCCACTCCCGACAGCAGTTCACGGAAGTACAGAACGTCAACGTCTTTCACGTCCTGTTCTGACAGGAACTGGTATTCAACATCAGCGATGTCGTTCTGGGACAACTGCCAGGAGTAAAGTGCCTGGACGGCACATTCACGGGCGCGGCGACGAGCAGCAGGTTTCACGGAATTCCCCTTACAAAAAAATCAGGCCTTGATGGCTTTCAATACATTGATCATTTCAAGCGCGGTCAGTGCAGCTTCTGCACCTTTGTTACCGGCTTTAGTGCCAGCACGTTCGATGGCTTGTTCAATACTTTCGGTGGTCAGCACGCCGAACGCGACAGGGATTTCAGCATCCTGTGCAACGTGTGCCAGACCGTTGCTTGCACCGCCCGCAACGTATTCGAAGTGCGCAGTGCCGCCACGAATAACGGTACCCAGCGCAATCACCGCGTCGTATTTACCGGTTTTCGCCAGCGCGCCCGCTGCCAGTGGCAGTTCGTAAGCACCTGGTACCCAAACGACGGTAATGTTGTCATCTTTAACCTGGCCGATACGTTTCAGGGCGTCAACCGCACCTTCCAGCAGGCTATCGTTGATGAAGTTGTTGAAACGCGCAATGGTGATGGCGACGCGAGCGTCCGGGGTAGCTACAGCAGCTTCAATAATGTTCATACTCTTCCTTTACGGGTTCATTTGGCCCCGCAGGGGGGCGGATTTTATCATAATACTTTGCGCACTGCTTCCCTATTTCAGGAGCAATTACGCTGTCGTTAAATGGAGGCAGACATCCGGGCCTACCGGACGAATCTCGCTGAATGAGAGTTGCGGCGCATCGGCCAGTTTTTCAAGGCCGGGCAGCACAAACAGGCCGCGCGCGTCGTTACCTAACAGTTTAGGCGCAACGTAGACGAGAAGCTCATCCACCAGCCCCGCCTGAAGCAGCGCGCCGGCAAGCGTCGGGCCAGCTTCAACCCAGATGCTGTTGACCTGCTGTTTGCCGAGCAGCATCATCAGCACCACCAGATCCAGATGCCCGTTATGTTCCGGCACCATAATACTGCGCACACCTTGCGGCCATTCGCGCGTATCTTCTTTGGTGCGGGCAATCCAGGTTTCACCCGGCTGCTGCACGATGCGGTGCTCCGGCGTCACGCGGTTCTGGCTATCAATAATAATGCGCAGCGGCTGACGCAGGTTCTCCTGAGGATAGAGCGCCTGGGTATCCGCATTCAGCTCTTCCCAGCGCACGGTCATGGCCGGATCGTCAGCCAGTACCGTTTCACTGCTGGTGAGAATAGCATGGCTTTGTGCGCGCAGACGTTGCACATCGCGCCTTGCCTGCGGCGAGGTGATCCACTGGCTCTCGCCGTTCGCCATCGCCGTGCGGCCATCCAGTGACGCGCCAAGCTTAAGCTGGATAAACGGGAAGCCGGTGCGCATGCGCTTCAGGAAGCCTTTATTCAGGGCTTCCGCATCCTGCATCATCAGGCCGTGGCTGACGTCGATACCTTCCTGTTGCAGACGATACAGCCCGCGCCCCGCCACCTGCGGGTTAGGATCCTGCATGGCGGCGACAACGCGCGAGACGCCCGCTGCGATCAGCGCTTCACAGCATGGCGGCGTGCGCCCGTGATGGCTGCATGGCTCCAGCGTCACATAAGCCGTTGCGCCACGCGCTTTCTCACCCGCCATGCGCAGGGCATGCACTTCGGCATGCGGCTCGCCTGCGCGGTAGTGAAAACCTTCCCCCACAATCTCGCCATCTTTAACAATGACGCACCCGACATTGGGATTAGGGTGAGTGGTAAACCGACCGCGCTGCGCCAGCTTCATAGCTCGCGCCATGTACATCTCGTCGTGCATGGGCTTAATCCTGTAAGCGGGCGATCTCTTCGCCAAACTCTTTGATGTCTTCGAAGCTGCGGTAAACGGAGGCAAAGCGGATATAGGCGACTTTATCGAGCTTTTTCAGCTGTTCCATCACCAGATTGCCGATCATTTTGCTCGGCACTTCGCGCTCACCTAACCCCCGCAGATAAGATTTAATATGGTTTAACGCCATTTCGACGTCATCGGAGCTGACGGGCCGTTTTTCCAGCGCCTTGAGCATCCCGCTACGCAGTTTCTCTTCATTGAACGGTTCGCGCACATCGTTACTTTTTACCACGCGCGGCATTACCAGCTCTGCCACCTCGAAGGTGGTAAAACGCTCGTTGCACACCAGACACTGCCGACGACGACGCACGGAAGACCCTTCGCCTACAAGACGTGAGTCGATGACTTTGGTATCCACAGCGGAGCAAAATGGGCAATGCATACGATGTCCCTGTTATCTGGTTAACTGATTTCTATTTTACCCTGAACTGGCCCGACAACAAAGGAAGAGCTTTTTGAGACAAAGGATCTATACCTGACGGCACTATCCTGTCTACCATTGCAGCAATCTGTGATTTCAAGGAATTAAACGCAATGACAAGACGTTACCTGAAAATAGTGCTGGTGGGGAGCCTGTTCACGCTCAGCGCCTGCGCACAGCAAAGCGAAGTCCGCGAGATGAAACAAAGCGTGAATACGCTTAACGTGGCGATGGACAAACTTAACAAAGAAACCGTGAAGATCACCCAGCAGAACGCGCTGAATGCCAAATCCAGCAATGGCGTTTATTTATTGCCAGGTGCAAACACGCCCGCGCGTCTGAACAGCCAGATTGGCATGCTAAAGATGTCTGTGGTGAATGTTGCAGCGAATGCCGATGGTACTCGCGCAACATTACGCATTCAGGGTGAGTCCAACGATCCGCTTCCCGCGTTCAGCGGCACCGTAGAGTGGGGCCAGATTCAGGGCACCACGGAGAGCTATCAGGAAGTGAACGTGAAGAATCAGCTCTTCACCGCCCCCGCCAGCACGCTGGCGCCGAGCGATGTTGATATCCCGCTCCAGCTGAGCGGACTGACCCCAGAACAGCTGGGCTTTATCCGTATTCACGACATTCAACCCGCCGCGCAATAACCCGCCCTTCTAGCGGAGCGAAATGTCACTCCGCTAACATTTACATTTCGTATGGATTGGCAACATAAATGATTGCCGCTACAATCCCGCCCGTCTAAAGTACGCAAACGTGAACGCAATCGATTACGTATGTGAGAGATATGTGAAACAACACATATTTTTGTGAGCAAGGATTCCTATAATAGGCTCCGCAGAAATACGAAATATTTAGAAACGCAATTCGCGCATTTTTCACTCCCGGAAGGGAATTTCAATCAGTGGCATGATTATGAAAAAAACATTATTCGCAGCCGGTGCAGTTCTGGCACTCTCCACCTCTTTCACTGTTAACGCAGCGGAAAACGACAAACCACAATACCTTTCCGACTGGTGGCATCAGAGCGTTAACGTTGTAGGCAGCTACCATACCCGTTTCGGACCGCAGATCCGTAACGATACCTACCTCGAGTACGAAGCATTCGCTAAAAAAGACTGGTTTGATTTCTATGGCTACATGGACGCACCGGTATTCTTCGGCGGTAATACCGACGCGAAAGGTATCTGGAACCACGGTTCCCCACTGTTCATGGAGATCGAACCCCGCTTCTCCATTGATAAACTGACCGGTACCAGTCTGGCGTTTGGTCCGTTCAAAGAGTGGTATTTCGCAAACAACTACATCTACGACATGGGTCGCAACAAGTCCGGTCGCCAGAGCACCTGGTACATGGGTCTGGGTACAGACATTGATACTGGCCTGCCGATGAGCCTGTCCATGAACGTCTACGCAAAATACCAGTGGCAGAACTACGGCGCCGCGAACGAGAACGAGTGGGACGGCTACCGTTTCAAAGTGAAATACTTCGTGCCAATTACCCAACTGTGGGGCGGCAACCTGAGCTATATCGGCTTCACCAACTTTGACTGGGGTTCAGACCTGGGCGATAACGATTTCCGCGACCTGAACGGCAGAAAAGCGCGCACTAACGACTCCATCGCGTCCAGCCACATCCTGGCGCTGAACTACGATCACTGGCACTACTCTGTTGTTGCGCGTTACTGGCACAACGGTGGCCAGTGGAACGACGACGCCAGCCTGAACTTTGGCAACGGCGACTTCAGCGTTCGCTCTACCGGTTGGGGTGGTTACCTGGTCGTGGGTTACAACTTCTAATCAGTGCGGATTCCGCCCGGTGGCGCTACGCTTACCGGGCCTACGATCCGAATGTAGGCCGGGTAAGGCGTAGCCGCCACCCGGCTTTTTACTGCCTCACCTTGCGCAAAAAATCTGCCAATGACCTGTCCGCACTTTCGCTAAACCGCCTCTCCGTCTGCACAATATTGAGGCATCGGTCGAGCCGGAAACAGCGATAGTCATCGCGCCGTTCACACCACGCCGCCAGCAGCCAGCGCTCTCCCCAGAAGAACAAGCCCAGCGGCTGAACCTCGCGCTTTGAGAGCTGCCCAGCCTCATCACGATAATGCAGTGCCAGCACGCGCTGGGCGGAAATCGCCTGATGGATCACGTCGAAACCACTACGGGAATGTGGCTGAAGGGCAATATCCGGCGCGTAAATCCGCGTCTGCTCAGCTTTGCGGCGGCTCTCTTCTGGCAGGATCGCCAGCACTTTTTCCTGGGCCGACTCCAGCTCGCGCGACAGCGATTCCCCGCCCCAGGTTTTGAGCAGGCGAATCGCCACCATCAGCGCCTCGGACTCTTTGTTGGTCAGCATCAGCGGGGGTAAATCAAAACCCGACATCAGCCGATATCCGCTTCCCGCCTCGCCTTCCACCGGCACGCCGGAGAGCGACAGGTCGCGGATATCGCGGTACACCGTGCGCTCGGACACGCCAAGCCTTTCCGCCAGATGCGCTGCCGTTGTCAGACGCCTGCCCCGAAGGATCTGCACAATCTGGAACAAACGGTCAGCGCGTCGGGTCATCGGTTTACTCTCATACCGGTTGATGGAGGCCGACGCGATTACCTTCGCTGTCGGTAAACAGGGCTATAGTGCCAATGTCTTGCGGCAGTTCCAGCGGGCCAAACACGCACTCACCGCCCGCAGAAGCAATACGATCGAGCGTGGCCGCCAGATTGTCAGTATGCAGGTAAATAATAGCGCCCTGCGAAGACGGTGTAACGCCGTCAAATTTCGCCAGCGCGCCGCCGGTGGCCGGATCCTCGTGCGGGAAAATCGCCAGATCAGCCACGTCCATCTTCTCGCGCCGCAGCGCGACCTGCATCACCGACTCATAAAATTTGATGGCGCGATCCATATCGGCGACCGGAATTTCAAACCAGTTAATAACACTTTTCATACGTCCTCCTGCCTGTTGTTAGGGTTCAGAAGGAGTCTACGACAGGGCTCCTGACAGCATACTGTCAGGAGTGTTTGTGAGATGCAGACAAAAAAAATCCCGGCCAACAGGCCGGGATTTCGATACTACATAAGACTCTTACGGCAGAATGGACGGCTGATCCGCCCCTTCTTTCTCGACTTTCTGCTGGATCAGATGCTCGCGCTTCATGCCCAGCTTCAGCGCCAGTGCGGACGCGACGTAGATAGACGAGGCCGTACCGATAGACACACCGATCAGCATGGTCAGCGAGAAGCCTTCCAGCACCGGGCCACCGAACAGGAACAGCATCAGGATCACCATCAGGGTGGTGCCGGAGGTGATCAACGTACGGTGCAGCGTCTGGGTCAACGACACGTTAAAGATTTCGTACGGCGTGCCGCGACGGATCTTACGGAAGTTTTCACGAATACGGTCAGATACCACGATACTGTCGTTCAGTGAGTAACCGATAACGGACATCAGGGATGCCACAATCGTCAGGTCAATCTCAATGTGGAACAGAGACAGTATGCCCATGGTGATCACCACGTCGTGCGCCAGGGCGATAACCACGCCTGCCGCCAGTCGCCACTCAAAGCGGAAACCGACGTAAATCAGGATCGAGATCAGCGCCACCAGCAGCGCCATCGCACCGGTCTGCGCCAGGTCAGCACCAACGCTCGGGCCGACAAACTCAATACGCTTAACCGTTGCATCCTGGCTGGTCGTTTCGTTAATAACCTGGACGACCTTGCTGCCCAGCTCCTGGCTGCCGTTGGCATCGTGTACCGGCGGCATACGCACCATGATGTCGCGGCTGCTGCCGAAGTTCTGTAGCAGCGGCTCTTCAAAGCCCGCTTTTTGCAGAGACTCACGCATCTGGTCCATATCGACCGGTTTTTCCAGGGTAATTTCGATCACCGTACCACCGGTGAAATCCAGACCCCAGTTAAAGCCTTTCACGCCCATAATGACGATGGACAAGATCAGCAGAAAACCTGAAATGCCGAAGGCCCAGTAGTCCCAGCGCATAAAGTCCCAGACTTTACGGCCGTGGTTCAATTGTTCAACAGTATATTCCTGTGCCACAACGCACTCCTCAGATAGACAGCTTTTTGACGCGCTTGCCGCCGTACAGCAGGTTCACGATGGCACGGGTGCCGACAATAGCGGTAAACATCGACGTTGCGACACCGATACCGGTAGTAATCGCAAAGCCTTTGATCGCGCCAGTACCCACTGCATACAGGATAAGAACCTTAATCAGTGTTGTTACGTTCGCATCGAAGATGGAGCTGAACGCCCCTTTGTAGCCTTCTTCAATCGCCTGCTGTACAGAACGACCGTTGCTCAGCTCTTCTTTGATACGTTCGTTTATCAATACGTTGGCGTCGACCGCCACCGCAAGGGTTAGAACGATACCCGCAATCCCCGGCATGGTCAGCGTCGCCCCCGGCAGCAGGGACATGATACCGATGATTAGCACCAGGTTGGCAATCAGCGCGGAGGTCGCAATCAGGCCGAACTTCTTATAGAAGAAGATCATGAAGATGATGGACACCGCCAGACCGGCCAGACACGCTTCCAGACCCTGTTTGATGTTCTGCATACCCAGGGTTGGACCGATGGTACGTTCTTCAACAATCTGAATTGGCGCAATCAGCGCACCGGCACGCAGCAGCAGAGAGAGCTGACGCGCTTCGTTCGGGTTGCTGATACCGGTAATACGGAAGCTGTTACCCAGACGAGACTGGATGTTGGCGATGTTAATCACCTCTTCCTCTTTCACCAGCACGGCACGGCCATTGGCGTCTTTCTTACCGCTGTCTTTGTACTCCACGAACAGGGTCGCCATCGGCTTGCCGATGTTGTCCTTGGTGAAGTTAGACATGATGTTGCCGCCTGCGCTATCCAGCGAGATGTTAACCTGCGGCTGGTTGTACTCATCCTGGCTTGAAGTGGAGTCGGTGATATGGTCACCGGTCAGGATCACGCGTTTGTACAGCACAACAGGCTGGCCTTCGCGGGTCTGTTTCACTTCAGAATCGCCCGGCACACGGCCTGAAGCCGCAGCAGCCTGGTCGACATTGGAGTTAACCAGACGGAACTCCAGGGTCGCAGTCGCGCCCAGAATCTCTTTCGCACGGGCGGTATCCTGGATACCCGGCAGTTCGACCACGATACGGTCAGCACCCTGACGCTGTACCAGTGGCTCAGCCACGCCCAGCTGGTTTACACGGTTACGCAGAATGTTAATGTTCTGCTGAACGGCGTATTCACGTGCTTCACTCAGACGCGCGTCGGTCATTACCGCACGCAGCTGGTTGCTGCCCTGAGAGGTGATCACCAGATCGCGGTGACGCTGAGACAGATACGTCACAGCCTGATCGCGTGCCGCGCTGTCGCGGAACGTGATGCTCAGGCCGTAGTTATCTTCTTTACGTACGGTGGTGTACGGAATGCCCTTATCGCGCAGATCGCTGCGCAGGCTGTCGATATTCTGTTCCTGTAGCTTGCCGAGCGCGGTATCCATATCCACTTCCATCAGGAAGTGAACGCCGCCACGCAGGTCAAGACCCAGTTTCATTGGCTCTGCGTTCAGCGCAGCCAGCCAGCGTGGGGTTGCAGGAGCAAGGTTAAGCGCCACGACATACTTATCACCCAGCACGCCCATCAGCGCTTCACGTGCGCGGAGCTGCGTGTCGGTGGTGTCGAAGCGAGCAAGAATTGCGCCCTCTTCCAGTGCCACAGACTTAGCGGTAATTTTTTCTTCTTGTAACGTTTTCTGGACCTGGATCAGCGTTTGCTCACTGGCGGCGACACCGCGCGCGCCAGTGATTTGAACGGCCGGATCCTCACCATACAGGTTGGGAAGCGCGTACAGCAGGCCGACGATAATCACGACGACCAGCATGATGTACTTCCACAAAGGATAACGGTTTAACACGGCAGTTCCCTTTGGGAAAAGTTGGGATTACAGCGCCTTCATGGTGCCTTTCGGCAGAACGGCAGCTACGAAGTCACGTTTGATAACCACTTCAGTGGTGTCGTTGAGGGCGATAGCAATGTAGCCGTTTTCCGCTACTTTGGTTACGCGACCCACCAGGCCACCATTGGTCAGGACTTCATCGCCCTTCGCGATGGAGTTCATCAGGTTTTTGTGCTCTTTAGTACGCTTCTGCTGTGGACGCAGGATCATGAAGTAGAAGATCAGACCGAACACAACCAGCATCAGAATCAGAGACATCGGGCTGCCCTGCGCTGGTGCACCCGTTGCTGCTACCGCATCAGAAATAAAAAAGCTCATTCAAATTCCCTCATTATTAAAATTAATCAACGTTCAACGGTGGAACATCCCGCCCCTGACGTTGGTAGAAATCGGTCACGAAGCTCTCTAATTTACCCTCTTCGATAGCCTTACGTAAACCAGCCATTAAGCGCTGATAATAACGAAGATTATGAATGGTATTGAGACGCGCCCCCAAAATCTCGTTGCAACGATCGAGATGATGCAGATACGCGCGAGAATAATTGCGACAGGTATAGCAATCGCACTCGGAATCGAGCGGGCTGGTGTCACTCTTATGCTTCGCGTTACGGATTTTCACCACGCCATCGGTAACGAACAAATGACCGTTACGCGCGTTTCGGGTTGGCATAACGCAGTCGAACATATCAATGCCGCGACGTACGCCTTCCACCAGATCTTCTGGTTTACCCACACCCATCAGGTATCGTGGTTTATCCGCCGGGATTTGCGGGCAGACATGCTCCAGAATGCGGTGCATGTCTTCCTTCGGCTCACCCACAGCCAAACCGCCGACAGCGTAGCCATCAAAGCCTATCTCTACCAGACCTTTAACCGAGATATCGCGTAAATCTTCGTAAACGCTGCCCTGAATAATGCCGAACAGCGCATTTTTGTTTTGCAGGGCGTCAAAACGGTCGCGGCTACGCTTCGCCCAACGCAGGGACATCTCCATGGAACGCTTGGCGTAGTCCCAGTCCGCCGGGTATGGCGTACATTCGTCGAAGATCATTACGATATCGGAGCCGAGATCGTACTGAATCTCCATGGATTTTTCCGGATCGAGGAAGATTGGATCGCCGTTGATCGGGTTACGGAAGTGTACGCCCTGCTCAGTGATCTTACGGATATCGCCCAGGCTGAAGACCTGGAAACCGCCGGAGTCGGTGAGGATCGGGCCTTTCCACTGCATGAAATCGTGCAGGTCGCCGTGGAGCTTCATGATCTCCTGACCCGGACGCAGCCACAGGTGGAAGGTGTTGCCGAGGATAATCTGTGCGCCAGTGGCTTCAACTTCTTCCGGCGTCATTCCTTTTACGGTGCCGTACGTGCCCACAGGCATAAACGCGGGGGTTTCTACCACGCCGCGATCAAACACCAGACGACCGCGACGCGCGCGGCCATCGGTGGTATCGAGTTCAAATTTCATTTTTTCTCCGACGTCAGAAAAACAGTCCAACGTTGTAATACGGTGCCGCGGACTTATTCCCCGACACGCTCATTCAAAGCCTGCGGATTGTACGTGATAAACATCGCGTCACCGTAGCTAAAAAAGCGATATTTTTGTTCTACCGCAGACTTGTAGGCGTTCATCGTATGCTGATACCCCGCAAACGCGGAAACCAGCATAATCAGCGTCGATTCAGGCAGATGGAAGTTGGTCACCAGCGCATCAATGACTTTGTACTGATAGCCCGGGTAGATAAAGATCTGCGTATCGCCAAAGAACGGCTCAATCAGCTCGCTTTTCGCGGCCTGCGCAGCGCTCTCAAGGGAACGTACCGACGTTGTACCGACGGCCACGACGCGATTACCGCGCGCTTTCGCCGCCAGCACCGCATCCACAACCTCCTGTGGCACTTCGGCATACTCAGAGTGCATGATGTGGTCTTCGATGCTGTCCACGCGCACCGGCTGGAAGGTCCCCGCGCCGACGTGCAGCGTCACGAACGCCATCTCAATGCCTTTCGCGCGCAGCTTTTCCAGCAGCGGTTCATCAAAGTGCAGGCCCGCCGTTGGCGCCGCCACCGCGCCAGGCTTCTGGCTGTAGACGGTCTGATACAGCTCGCGGTCGGCCTCTTCGTCCGGGCGCTCAATATACGGCGGCAGCGGCATGTGGCCGAAGGCGTTGAGGATATCGAGCACCGTGCGCTCGTCGTTGAATTCCACTTCAAATAGCGCATCGTGACGCGCGGTCATGGTCGCTTTGATGCTCTCGTCATCCCCCAGCAGCAGTTCAGCGCCCGGCTTCGGCGCTTTAGAGGCGCGAATATGTGCCAGAATACGTTTATCATCGAGCATACGTTCGACCAGCACCTCAATCTTACCGCCGCTGGCTTTACGGCCAAACAGACGCGCCGGGATCACGCGGGTATTGTTAAAGACCAGCAGATCGCCAGGGTTGAGCTTGTCGAGCAGATCGGTGAAAGTACCGTGCGTCAGCGCGCCCGTTGGCCCGTCCAGTGACAGCAAGCGACAGCTGCTACGCTCAGGCATGGGGTAGTGAGCAATCAGGGATTCAGGTAGTTCAAAGGAGAAATCGGCGACGCGCATGACGTATACTCGTGACTTAAAAACAGGCGGCATAGTCTAGTGCTCACACCCTTTTGCTGCAACAACTAGCCGCCACCGGACAACGAAAACGCATGAATTTTCTCGCTCATCTGCATCTCGCTCATCTCGCGGACAGCTCCCTCTCCGGCAATTTGCTGGCCGATTTTGTACGCGGCAACCCCGCGGAAGCGTACTCCCCTGAGGTTGTCGACGGGATTTTTATGCACCGCCGCATCGACGTGCTGACCGATAACCTGCCGGAAGTGACGGAAGCCAAAGCCTGGTTCCGCCCCGAAACCCGACGCGTGGCGCCGATCACGCTCGACGTCATGTGGGATCATTTCCTGTCGGGCCACTGGTCCCGGCTGTCGCCTGATATGTCGCTGCCTGAGTTTGTGCGCTACGCCCACGCGCAGGTGTCGATCATTTTGCCGGACTCCCCGCCGCGCTTTGTGAATCTGAATAACTATCTCTGGTCTGAACGCTGGCTGGAGCGATACCGCGAGATGGATTTCATTCAGAACGTCCTGAACGGCATGGCGAGCCGTCGACCGCGTCTGGACGCGCTGCGCGACTCATGGCATGACCTGGATGAACATTATGATGCGCTGGAAACCCGCTTCTGGCAGTTCTACCCGCGTATGATGACGCAGGCGAAAAATAAAGAACTGTGAAGTCGGTTCGATTGATAGGTAAAAGCTGGTGGAACGATTGTTACCACCTCTTTGTCTTATTCCCGTACTGCCTCTATACTGGCCCGCGTTGCGTTCCAAATAACCTTAGTATCTACAGGAGAATCATATGGTTCTGGTAACTCGTCCGGCTCCGGATTTTACAGCTGCCGCCGTTCTGGGCAATGGTGAAATCGTTGAAAACTTCAACTTCAAACAGCACACCAACGGTAAAGCGACCGTTCTGTTCTTCTGGCCAATGGACTTCACTTTCGTTTGCCCGTCTGAGCTGATCGCGTTCGACAAACGTTACGAAGAATTCCAGAAGCGTGGCGTGGAAGTGGTTGGCGTCTCCTTCGACTCTGAATTTGTACACAACGCATGGCGTAACACCCCTGTCGAAAACGGCGGCATCGGTGCAGTGAAATACGCGATGGTTGCGGACATCAAACGCGAAATCCAGCAGGCTTACGGTATCGAACATCCGGACGCTGGCGTTGCACTGCGTGGTTCTTTCCTGATCGACGCGAACGGCATCGTTCGTCACCAGGTTGTGAACGATCTGCCGCTGGGTCGTAACATCGACGAAATGCTGCGCATGGTTGACGCGCTCCAGTTCCACGAAGAGCACGGTGAAGTGTGCCCGGCTCAGTGGGAAAAAGGTAAAGAAGGTATGGCGGCTTCCCCAGACGGCGTAGCTAAATACCTGTCTGAGAACGTATCCAGCCTGTAATCGGCACGGTTTACCAAAAAACCCGCGAATACGCGGGTTTTTTTATGGCTTATGCTGCGCCGTCTTTTTTTACCTCGCGCCAGATGCGCCATGCCATACCCGCAAGCACCATCACCCCCGCAATCAGTACGCCCCAGACCATCAGCGTTTTCATTCTGCTTTCCTGCTCAGCCGCAGACGTCGCGGTTAAACGCGCCTCGCCACCCAGCGGGACAGGTTCCAGCGTATCCGCCATCGGCAGGGCTGCCAGATCGTAGGTTTTACGCAGTTCGGTCGGGATCAGCATATCCGTCTCCACGCTCGCCGGTTTCGCAGCCCCGTTCCCCCACGCGAGCAGGTACGGCCCCTTCCCCTGCGCGTTAAACACCAGATCGTAGCGCACGCGTTGCCCGGTCACGCCAGGCAGGTTCTCAGGCAAACGCGCATTGAGGGTCTTGATTTTTACCGTCTCGACCAGCCCGCCAGGGAGCGGAACAGGTTCAGACGTTTTGCCGCCGAGCTGGTAGATCACCTCTTTTTTCAGCGTATGCCACCGATCCTTATCCGCCTCCCGCCAGGCTATTTCTGCCGGGAGAACACCGTCGCCATTCAGCATGAAGCCGATCGCACTCAGAGGCTGCGGATGTTTCCAGCGCCACACGGCTTCGCTTTCGGATAACCGCTCCCCCTCTCCCGCCAGGCTAATGTGCTCAGATTCCGGCTGTTCAGTCGCGTTAATCGCGTTGACGCCGGTTAACGTCAGGGCAGAACGCCCCGTGTTCAGCACCAGCAGCAGATAACGATTCGCCTCAGGCGATAACACCAGATCGGTATCGATGCGGTCGAGCTTCAGGCGATCCTGTCCACTCATCACGTCCAGCAGGGGCATCTCTTCGCGCAGGGTATACCAGTTTTTCAGATCCTCGCTGTAATAGACCGATGCCGTCCCCTGCCACGAGCCCTGCGGCGTGTCCCAGAAAAGCTGGAGCTGAGAGAGCGGAACCTCCGTCGCGTTTTCCGGCAGGGTCAGCAGATAGTGCTGTCCGGCAGCCGCCGCGTGTTGCCCTTCCAGCACAATTTCCACGCCGTTTCTGGCCCGTAGCATAATTTTATCGCCGCTGTCCTCTTCTCCGCCCGGCGAGGCGTTAAGCGCAAAGAGGCGCAGCGCCGTGGTGGTCGGTGCCGGCTGCGGACGCGTCGTGGTAACCAGGCTGAACGGTACCGGCTCGCCCGACTGATTAAACACGCGCACGTCGCGCAGATCGGGCGATGTGCTCTGCTGATAAACCGCCAGCGGCAGCATGACCCGATACCACGGCGAAGAGGCAGAGGTATCAAGGGACAGGCCATAGGCATAATCCCGCGGGGATTCCGCTGGCGCGCCCTCGCTGAATGCCGGACCGGCCACGGCCAGCAGTGCCGCACAAACAACCGCGTTCATCCATTTCATTTTTCTTCTCCTGCTTTAGGCGGTAGCGGCGAGAAATAGCCCACAATCAGGACCAGGATCGCCACGCCAATAAACGCGACGGCGCGCGCCAGGCCGCCACCGCCCGCGCTGTCCACCAGCATCAGTTTGAGCATGACCACCCCCAGTAGCGCCGCACCGCCAAGCCACTGCTGACGGGAGGCGTGACGGGTGGCGCGGATCATGACCACCAGCGCGCACAACATCCAGAACAGGGCAAAAGTGGTCTGGATAAGCCGCGAATGCCACAACGACTCCCAATTCCAGGCCACCTCGCCGTACCACGCCAGCGCGCGCAGCAATGCGCCGTTAAGCCACCAGAAACCCAGGGCCATCAGCACAACGGCGGGCCACGGACGGGACTGCGCAAGCGATGCCGGATAGTAGCGATCCACTTCCCGATAAAACACCACCAACCCCAGCAGCGCGAACGCCGCCCCTTCCTCAAGCGGGTTCACCAGCGGCAGCCATGTCTGTTGATAGACCACACCGTCCTGCAAATTGGTCACGACCAGCAATACCACCAGCGCCACAACCACAGGGATCGCGGCAAGGCAGGCGTAGAGCGCAGGCCATACCCGGAACGGCCACCCGCGACGCCGTACGGCCGCGGAGAGCGCCATAATCACCCCACCGCCAACAGCCATCGCAATGCCGCTTCCCCAGGCCGCCATGCCCCACGGCAGGGAGCGGGCAAACCAGTAAAGCTCGGCGGCTATGGCGAGTAAAATCATCCACACCAGCGACAGATGCAGTCCCATTGAGATGCGCGGCAGAAGTTTATCTTCGTCGCGCCGCAGCAGCATCAGGGCGGCAGGCAGCGCAATAGCCCAGGCCAGATTTGCCCAGCCGGCCGCCAGGATTTGCTGTTGCCAGATCTGATACAGCACCATCAGCAGCATCACCGGCCACAGCAGCCATTTGCTGGCATCCAGCTCCCGCCACGCCAGACGAGCGGCGGCCTGCCGCCATCCCCAGGCCGACGCCGCCGTCAGCGCCAGCACGCCTGCCAGAACCGATAACTCCTGCTTCAGGAACAGCTGAGATGCGCCCAGCTGCGCCACTAACCAGAACAGCAGCCCACCGGCCAGCAATGCCCAACTGCCCGGCTGTGCGATTTTCTGCCACAGCCAGGCCGCAGCCAGCCAGCAAAGACTGAGCACTGCGAAAATAAGCAGCAGGCTCAACGAGGTGACGCCGTCCATTTGCGCCCATATCGCGCTGCCGAGCGCCAGCACCAGCAGCGCCGTCCCGCTATAGCTCATGCGCCGCTGCTGCTGTTGCACGCCCAGCCAGAGAATACCCAGCCCTTCCAGCGCCCAGGCCATCGCCGTCCAGCGCGCTGAAAGCGCCAGCGGAATGGCAAGCGTGGCAAACCCGCCGCCGATCGCCAGCGCCGCCATAACCAGTGGCCGCCCGACAGACGGATAGCGTCGCAGTGCGAGAAACGCCAGTGAGAGATAAAACGAACCATAGCCCAGCGCGCTGAGCGCAGGGCCGTACGTCCAGTGAGACGTCATGCCATACTGCATCCCAAAACCAATCAGCGGCGGAGCAAACAGCAGTGCACCGTCAATAATCTGTTTGCCTTTTTCCTGCGCCCGCAGCGACAGCGCCACGCTAAACACGCCAAAAATAAGCGTATTGGCAATCAGGAACAGCTGACAGATAGCATAGTCTTCAGGCTGGTAGTCGCTCAGCCCCCATACCCCGCCAACGCCAAACGTGAAGAGCAGCCCGAGCAGGTTGAGCTCGCGCCAGTGCTGCCAGATGCTGATGGCGAGAATGCCGATGGATAACAGGAGATAGAAGGAGAACAGCGCCACAAAGCTACCGCCCCCGGTAGACAGGAGCAGCGGCGCAAGATATCCGCCGAGGCTCGCCAGCATGGCAAGGCTTAGCGCCTTTTGCAGCACGGCCAGCCCGACGCTCGCCGCGCAAATCACCACCAGCAGCGCAAACGCCAGCGTCATCGGTAGCATTTGCCACAGCCGGAATGCGCCAAAGACGGTCAGATAAAGCACGCCGGTCGCCCCGCCCTGGAGGATCAGCGCGTAGTTCCGCTGCCTGTGCCGCAGCCGCCATCCAACGGCCAGCAGAACCATGGAAAACAGCGCCGTGGCGGCAAGACGCAGCTCAAGCGGAAACAGTGAATGTTCAACGGTATAGCGCAGCAGGAAAGAGAGGCCGAGGAAGAGCAGTACAATCCCCAGTTTTGCCAGCGGATTGCCCTGCATAAACCAGCGCGTCAGCGAGGACAGGATGCCGCCAAAGGCGGAAGGCCGTTTTGCCGCCGGTACAAGCGCTGGTTCTGCTTCAGTGACGGGCGGTTCGGGACGCCAGGGATCGACAGGTGGGGTAACGGCTTCTGCCACCGACGCTGGCGTCTCCACCGGCGCGGCGGTCTGCACCGGCTCCGGCGCTTTCTCAGTGACACCGCGCTGCTCAAGCGCCTCAATGCGCTGGCGAAGCCGGGCGATCTCCTGCCGCGCCGCCGTGCTTCGGTTAAAACCTATCACCGCGAGCACGGGTGCCACGACCAGCGCAAAAACCAGGAACAAACAGCCAAGGATGTAAAGCTCGTCCATGTTTCCACCTTCACCGTAAACGATCCGCTAAGATTGACACAAATCGTTGCATTTGCGCCATCTTAAAAGGTGAAAACCATTCTGCCTGCGCTTAGCTGCCGAACCAGACCGCAGCGGAAATCGCGGGCAGCGTGAGCACGCTCTCCTGGAACGTCGCTTTACCCTCTTTGATCTTCCACGTTTTACCGGCCAGCAGCGGTGAATCTTCCAGCACCACTTCACACGCCTCGCCCCGGTTGATCGCCACCAGCACACGCTGCTGGTTATAGACGCGGACAAACACCACCACGTTATCGTGGGCGTACATCACCTGACAGCCCCCGTAGCGCAGGGCCTGACTCTGCCTGCGCAGCGTCGCCATACGCTGGTACAGGCTGAGCAGATCCTGATCCTGTTTTTCACTCTCCCACGGGAAGGTTTTACGGCAGAACGGATCGTTATTCCCCTCCAGCCCCACTTCATCGCCATAGTAGATGCAGGGTACGCCCGGCCAGGTAAAGAGCCAGGTCACCGCCAGCGGCAGACGCGCCACATCTTTACCCAGCAATGATTTAAAGCGCGCGGTATCATGGCTGTCGAGCTGGTTAAACATCCGCAGCTGCTGCTGATGCGACAGGCCAGCGCGATAGTTTTCCATCCACGCCATGCAGGTTTCGGCGTCGATATGCTGCGGATCGTAAGAGATATCGGTGTTAGCGAGGAAACCCCACAGCGGGAAGGTGAAGCCGCGATAGTTCATCGCCGCGTCTTCTGCATCAGCCTGCAACCACTGACGCGCGTCGCCAAAGTGCTCCCCGAAGACGAACGCTTCCGACCGGGCCGCTTTTGCCGACCGGGTAATGGCGGCGACATGTTGAAGGTTATTCCGCGCCCCGCCTGATTCACCCAGCATATGCACCACGTCCAGCCGCCAGCCGTCCATGTTCCACGGCGCTTTCAGCCAGTGGCGCACGATGCTGTCGTCGTCGCCGTAGATCTCATTCACCAGCGATGGCGACTGGAAATCGAGCTTCGGCAGGCTCGGGTAGCCCAGCCAGTCCAGGGCGCGGCCATTCTCATCAAAACTGTACCAGTCACGCTGCGGTGAGTCCGGATTATGGCATGCGCCGCTCATCGACTGATTATGACGGTCAAACCACGCGTGAGAATCACCGCTGTGATTGAACACGCCATCAAGGATCAGGCGCATACCCTTTTTTTGCGTGTTGTGCCGCAGCCGCAGCAGCGCCTCGTCACCGCCAAACTGCTCGTCAACGTGGCGGTAGTCCTGCGTATCGTATTTGTGCACGCTTGGCGCTTTAAACACCGGGTTCAGGTACAGCGCCGTCACGCCGAGCGTTTTCAGGTACGGCAGTTTTTCGCTGATACCGTCGAGATCGCCGCCGTAAAAGGTCGATCCCCCCGCCTGGGCGGTCAGCGGCTCGTCCCATTTTTTCAGAATAATGTCGTGACCGACCGCATGATGGTAATAAACCTTGTCCTGATCGGCGTTGCGCTTTTCGCTGCGCGCAAAGCGGTCCGGGAAAATCTGGTAAAAGACCTGATCGTTAACCCACTGCGGGCCGTTATCCGGGTGATCCACGGCAAACTGCTCCAGCCGGGCCGGAGGAAAACGGCTGAAGCCCTGCGGGGTAAACCACAGCTGCCGGTTGTTCCACAGCAGCTTGAAGCCGTAGCGGCGACGCGGCTGCCCGCTGCGCAAATCGATATTTGCCCGCCACGCCGTGACGCCCGGCTGCGGCTGGCTGCGCACTTTGTGCATTTTCAGCGACGTTTCTTCGTTATCCACTTCGGCGCGCAGGGTCACACGTTCAGGCTGATTGTCCCCTGCCAGCCAGAGCGTAATCACAAGGTTGTCTTTGTTTTGCTTAACAAATGGGGCAACCGGAAGGTGCCAGGCGTTTAACATCACGAATCCCCTTTGATGAAATTGACGTCACCTTGCCACAGGGTGATTAAAGATAGCTCATCGTGTTCGGGATTATTGGGGGAGGAGAACGGAGGAGGAGATTTTTTCCAGGGCAAAAGGGAGTGTAGGCCGGGTAAGCGCAGCGCCACCCGGCATTTTTACCTTACTGTGCTTCCGCCAGCTGACGATCGCGGCGACATTTAAACATCCAGCCCACCAGCAGCAGGACGATCCACGCGAAGCCCACGTACAGGGAAATACGGGTATCCGGGTGATAACCAATCAGGCCAATGATGAAGACCAGGAAGATGAGACCGACAATGGTCGTTGGCACGCCGCCCGGCACTTTAAACTTCAGCGCTTTGGCCTCTTCTGGCGACAGGCGGCGACGGAACGCAATCTGCGACAGCAGGATCATGATCCACACCCACACCGTCGCAAAGGTCGCCAGTGACGCAATCACCAGGAAGACGTTCTCCGGCATGATGTAATTCAGGTAAACCGAGAACAGCAGCGCCACGGTCATGACCAGCACCGTTACCCACGGGGTGCCGCGACGCGATGTTTTGGCAAACACCTTCGGCGCACTGCCCTGCTCCGCCATGCCGTGCAGCATACGACCCACGCCGAAGACGTCACTGTTGATGGCCGACAGCGAGGCGGTCAGTACCACAAAGTTGAGAATGCTGGCGGCAAACGCAATGCCCATATGCTGGAAAGTCAGGACAAACGGGCTGCCGTTGGTGCCCACCTGGTTCCACGGGTAGATGGACATAATCACAAACAACGTGCCCACGTAGAACACCAGGATACGCATCGGCACCGAGTTGATGGCGCGCGGAATGGACTTCTCCGGATCTTTCGCTTCCCCGGCGGTGATGCCGATAATCTCAATACCGCCATAGGCGAACATGACCATCTGGAGCGACATGACCATCCCGAGCCAGCCGTTGCTGAAGAAGCCGCCGTTGCTCCACAGGTTATGGATGCCGGTTGGCTGCCCACCGTTGCCGATACCCCAGATGATGATGCCGAAACCGGCGAGGATCATGATGATAATGGTCGCGACCTTGAAGAAGGAGAACCAGAACTCCAGCTCGCCAAACACCTTCACGCTCATCAGGTTAACGGCGCAGATGATCAGCACCACGCTCAGTACCCAGATCCAGTGCGGCACGGCGGGGAACCAGACCCCCATATAGATGCCAAACGCCGTCACATCGGCAATGGCGACAATCAGGATTTCGAAGCAGTAGGTCCAGCCGGTGATAAACCCGGCCAGCGGGCCTAAGTTTTCTTGTGCGTAGCGGGAGAAGGAACTGGCAGACGGGTTGTGAACCGACATCTCCCCCAGCGCACGCATGATGATATAGGCCGCCACGCCGCCGATGATGTAGGCCAGCAGAACGCTTGGACCGGCCATTTTGATGGCATCTGCCGAGCCATAAAAAAGACCGGTGCCGATAGCCGAGCCCAGCGCCATAAAGCGGATGTGGCGGGTGCTCAATCCACGTTTAAGTTTGTTAGTGCTTTCCATTAAAATCTTGCCATTCAACACGAAAAAAACAAAAAACCACGGGGCCTTAAGCCCCGTGGTTAAACAATTTGTTGCCGTTGATTAATGGGCGTTGGATGTCACCTGACGCCCTGCCGCACGGTCCCAGATAATCGCCAGAACCAGCGCTACAACGGAAGGCATCAGCCAGGCCAGGCCCTGCTCGGACAGCGGCAGACGCTGTGTCCAGGCTGGCAGGATTTCTGCAAATGCTGATGCTTTGATCCCGTCAAGGATACCAAAAATCAGGCTGATAAACATGGCCGGCGCAATAATTCGCGTCGAGTTATGCCACCACGGGCGGGTGAAGCTCAGCACCACCAGCACGATACATGGCGGATAGATCGCCGTCAGCACCGGAATTGACACCTGAATCAGGTGGCTCAGACCGAGGTTTGACACCGCCATGGAGAAGATGCCGAGGATAAACACCAGCGTGCGGTAAGAGAGCGGCAGATACTGGGCGAAGAACTCCGCGCAGGCGCAGGTCAGACCCACCGCCGTCACCAGACAGGCCAGGAAAATCAGCGCCGCCAGCAGCATGCTGCCTGCACCACCAAAGGTATGCTGCACGTAAGCATGCAGGATCGCCGCGCCGTTTGCGTTCTGATCGACCAGCGTTGCGCTATCTGAACCCAGACGGAACAGCGCCAGATACAGCAGCGTCAGGCCGACACCGGCCATCAGGCCAGCCCAGATGGTGTAGCGAGTCAGCAGACGCGCTTCGGTCACCCCGCGGGAACGCGCGGCGTTAACGATAACGATACCAAACACCATCGCACCGAGCGTATCCATTGTCAGATAGCCGTTCACGAAACCGTTTGAGAACGCCGCGTTCTGATAAGCGTCCATCGCGGAGCTGATGGGCCCCGCAGGCCAGACGATGGCCGCAACCGCCAGCACGATCAGCGCCACAATTTTCAGCGGAGCCAGGAAGTTACCCACGGTATCCAGCAGTTTGCCGGGATAGAGAGAAACCAGAATCACGATGGCGAAGTAAATGAGGCTGTAAATAAACAGCGGCATCGCGCCGTCACCGGTCAGCGGGGCGATACCCACTTCAAAGGAGACGGTCGCCGTACGTGGGGTCGCGAACAGCGGGCCAACGGCCAGATAGCAGACGGTTGCCAGCAGAACGCCAGCCACTTTGCCAATCGGGGTGCTGAGACTGTCCACACCGCCACCGACTTTCGCCAGCGCGATCACGGTCAGTACCGGCAGGCCCACGGCAGTAAGCAGGAAGCCAAACGCAGCCGTCCAGACGTGTTCACCCGCCTGTAAGCCAACCATTGGAGGAAAAATGATGTTACCTGCGCCAACGAACAGCGCAAATGTCATAAAGCCCAGCGCGATAATGTCACGCGATTTCAAGTGATGGGTCATAAAACCTTACTGCCTGTGGATGTGGTGTTGAATACGTTGAGATTTTCGCCATCCCTCACGGGACGATACAGCGGAAAATTTGCTCAATTTCAGCGGGATATGCTCCCGTCCTGGCGTGGCGAAGAATAGTTTTTCGATTTACCACGCAAATACAGTCGGTCTGACAGTATATGGGGGGCAATTTAAACGCTTATAACGTTTAAAGGCAAGAAGGGATCGTAAAACCAGAACAATATGCCAGCATGAAAATGCAGACCAACATAATATGCCATGTATAAGAAAAACTCATGGCTAATCATGCGAACAAAAAAGCACCAACCGTATAATATTCATCCGCGTTTCGCTTGACTGCAAAGCAAACGGGCCAGCATTCGCTGGCCCGTGGAAAGGTAGCCTGACACATCTGCCGTCAGGCGCTCTTTTTGGCAATTAATCGTTCCGGAATCACGAAGCTAAAGCGCGTGCCCTTCCCGAGGGTGCTTTCGATATTGAGCCGGCTTTCGTGGTGGCTGACGGCATGCTTCACAATTGCCAGCCCCAGTCCGCTCCCGCCGGTCTGCCGCGAGCGCGCCTTATCCACCCGGTAGAACCGTTCGGTGAGACGCGGGAGGTGTTCAGGCCCAATCCCCGGTCCGTTATCCTCGACGCTAAACTCAGCGCCCGCCGGGGTATGCTGCCAGCGCACCGCGATATGCGTTCCTTTCGGAGTATGATTCACGGCGTTATAGACCAGGTTTGAGATAGCGCTTCGCAGCTCATCTTCACTGCCGAGCACTTTCAGCGTGTTATCAACGTCAAAACTCAGGGTGTGCTGATTATGACTCAGCGTTTGGGCTTCGCGCTCCACCACCCGCAACATCATCGGCACATCAATGATGTCGTTTAGCGCCAGCGACGGGGCAGCCTCAATTTTTGAAAGCGTCAGCAGCTGTTTGACCAGCCCTTCCATGCGGAACGTCTGCTCCCGCATGGTATGCAGCGCTTTCTCACGCGGCGGCCCCTCAAGCGTTTGCTCCTGCATCATCTCCAGGTAGCCCTGAAGCACCGTCAACGGCGTACGCAGCTCGTGGCTGACGTTGGCAAAGAAGTTACGTCTCGCGCCCTCAAGCTGGTGCATCTGGGTAACGTCCCGCGCCACCATCAGCCACTGCCGATCGCTGTAGGGCATCACGCGGATTTCCAGATGGCGACCGTTATTGAGCTTCAGATTGTGCGGGCGCGAAAAATCCCGCTTTTTCAGATACAGCGTGAACTCGGGATAACGCAGAAGGTTCAGGATGTTCTGACCATTATCATCCGGCCAGCGCAGGCCCAGTAGCTGTTGCGCGAGGCCATTACACCAGAAGATTGTCCCTTCTTCTGTCGTCAGGATCACCGCGTCCGGCAGCGACTCCGCACCGCTGCGAAAGCGTTTGATCAGGCTTCCCAGCTCACGACGGCGCTTTTTGTTACGCATCTGCATCTGGTGCAGGCCGTAGAGTAGCGGTTCCCAGCTCCCGCTTCCCGGCGGGGGTGTCATACTTCTGTCGACCCACAGCCACCAGGAGAGACGCAGTAAATTCCAGAAATGCCAGACGAGCAATCCCGTCACGGCCACCAGTAAAAACCACGGCAGATAGCCAAAGATAGCCCCCAGAATGAGGGCCGGAATGCAGCATAAGATCAGTTCAAAGACGAGCCTTTTCCATGACAGACGTTCCAGCACGCGTCACACTCCTGTCATTGTTCAGAAACGGGTCGAGAAGCGATAACCCGTGCCGCGGACCGTCTGTACCATGCGATCGTGGCCGCTCAGTTCCAGTGCTTTACGCAGGCGGCGAATATGGACGTCAACCGTTCGGTCTTCGACATAGACGTTAGTTCCCCAGACGTTATTCAGCAACTGTTCGCGGCTGTAAACGCGCTCCGGGTGGGTCATAAAGAAGTGCAGGAGTTTAAATTCGGTCGGTCCCATATCGAGGGGATTTTCACCGGTCATGACCCGGTGTGAGGTAGGATCCAGGCTCAGCCCCTGCATCACAATCACCTCTTCCACCGCCATCGGTGAAATACGGCGCATCACGGCTTTGATACGCGCCACCAGCTCTTTCGGGGAGAACGGTTTAGTGATGTAATCGTCCGCGCCGGTTTCCAGACCGCGCACGCGATCCTCTTCCTCGCCGCGCGCCGTCAGCATTACCACCGGGATATCGCGGGTCATCGCCTCGCGTTTGATATGCTTGATAAACTGCAATCCGGAACCGCCAGGCAGCATCCAGTCCAGCAGGATCAGATCGGGCCAGGGTTCATTCAGCTGGTTCACCGCGCTGTCATAATCTTCCGCTTCAACCGGCTGGAAGCCATTTTGTTCAAGCACGAAGCACACCATTTCACGGATCGGAGCTTCATCTTCTACGACCAGAATACGTCTCGCCATACTTTGCCCTGTCTTATCGTATTTAAGTTACAAGTCTGTAATGCGGCGTCATTATGCGTCAGATTTATGACAGATTTATGAAAAACATTACCACTATAAATAGCAAACTGTTGTTTTATTACAGCGGTTATTTTCCGTTCCCCGAACGTTTATAATCCTGCTTTCTTATTATTGCCACGGATCTTTTATGCGCATACTTCACACCTCAGACTGGCACCTGGGTCAAAATTTTTACAGCAAAAGCCGCGCCGCGGAACATGAAGCGTTCCTGAACTGGCTGCTGGAGACGGCTCAGGCTCACGAGGTGGACGCGATTATTGTGGCGGGCGACATTTTTGATACCGGATCGCCGCCGAGCTATGCGCGTGAGCTGTACAACCGTTTTGTGGTCAACCTCCAGCAAACCGGTTGTCACCTGGTGATTGTCGCCGGAAACCATGACTCGGTGGCGACGCTGAATGAATCCCGCGATATTCTGGCGTTCCTCAATACCACCGTGGTGGCCAGCGCCGGACACGCGCCGCAGATCCTGAAAAAACGCGACGGCACGCCGGGCGCAGTGCTGTGCCCAATTCCGTTTTTACGCCCGCGCGATATCGTGCAAAGCCAGGCAGGTCTGTCCGGCAGCGAAAAACAGCAGCATCTGTTGCAGGCCATCACCCGCTATTATCACCAGCAACATACGGAAGCCTGCGCCCTGCGCGGCGATCAGGCCATTCCGATCATTGCCACCGGGCACCTCACCACCGTCGGAGCCAGTAAGAGTGATGCGGTGCGCGAGATCTATATCGGTACGCTGGACGCGTTTCCGGCGCAAAACTTCCCCCCCGCCGACTACATTGCCCTCGGGCATATTCACCGGGCGCAGATCATCGGCGGCTGCGAGCATATCCGCTACTGCGGCTCGCCCATTTCGCTCAGTTTTGACGAAACGGGCAAGGCCAAATCCGTGCATCTGGTGAGCTTCACCGGAGGCAAACTCAGCGCCGTTGAGACGCTTGAGGTGCCGGTCACCCAGCCGCTGGCGGTGCTGAAAGGCGATCTGGCCGCCATTACCGCTCAGCTTGAGCAGTGGCGCGGCGCAGCGCTTAATCCCCCCGTCTGGCTCGATATCGAAATCACCACCGACGACTACCTGTACGATATGCAGCATAAAATACAGACGCTGACGGAAGACCTTCCCGTGGAGGTGCTGCTGGTACGCCGCAGCCGCGAGCAGCGCGAGAAAATACTGCTCAACGCCCAGCGTGAAACGCTTAGCGAACTTCGGGTTGAAGAGGTGTTCGCGCGGCGGCTTGCGCATGAAGAGGTGGACGAGGCCAGACGCACCAGGCTTAACGAGCTGTTTGCCCAGACCCTGCATTCCCTCCATGACGAGGACGAAAACGCATGAAAATTCTGAGCCTGCGTCTGAAAAATCTGAATTCGCTAAAGGGTGAGTGGAAAATTGATTTCACCGCGGAGCCGTTCGCCAGCAACGGGCTGTTTGCCATCACCGGCGCAACCGGCGCGGGTAAAACCACGCTGCTGGATGCCATCTGCCTGGCGCTTTACCACGAAACGCCGCGTCTTAATAAGGTCTCTCAGGCGCAAAACGACCTGATGACGCGCGATACCGCCGAATGCCTGGCGGAAGTAGAATTTGAGGTCAAAGGCGTTGCTTATCGCGCTTTCTGGAGCCAGAACCGCGCCCGCAACCAGCCGGACGGGAACTTACAGGCACCGCGCGTTGAGCTGGCCCGCTGCGAAGACGGCAAAATTCTGGCCGACAAAGTCACGGATAAGCTGGAACAAACCGCCGCGCTTACCGGGCTGGACTATGGTCGCTTTACCCGCTCGATGTTGCTCTCTCAGGGGCAGTTTGCCGCCTTCCTGAATGCTAAACCGAGCGATCGCGCAGAGCTGTTGGAAGAACTGACCGGCACGGAAATTTACGGCCAGATTTCCGCCATGGTTTTTGAAAAACACAAAGCGGCACGTAACGCGCTGGAGATGTGCGAAGCGCAGGCCGCAGGGGTTGTGCTGCTGAGCGAGGAACAGCAGCAGCACTTGCAGCAAAGTTTGCAGGCACTTACTGACGAAGAAAAAGTCCTGCTGGCACAGCAGCAAAGCCAACAGAAAGATTTTCAGTGGCTTACGCGTAACGACGAACTGATACGTGAGCAGCAGCGTGCAGCCGCTTCGCAGCAGCAGGCGCAACAGGCTCTGACGGACGCCGCGCCCCAACTGGCGAAGCTCAAGCTGGCGCAGCCCGCCGCCCAGCTACGTCCGCTATGGGAGTATCAGCAGGAGCAGACCACCCGCCTGGCGCAGACAACAGAGCGAATTGTTGAAGTAAATACTCGCTTACTCGACAGAGCGGTGCAGCGCTCGCGTATTCGCAACGGTGCGCTGCGCAACCGTGAACAGTTGCAGACAGAGCACAAGGTACTGACGCAGTGGCTGACCGAACACGATCGTTTCCGTCAGTGGGGGCAGGAAATTGCCGGCTGGCGGGCGCATTTTACGCAACTGGGTCGCGATAAAAATCAGCTTGTTGCCCAGTCAGCGCGCATGGCTGAGCTTCGTCAGAAGCTGGCTGAGATGCCTGAAAGTAGGTTGACGCTGACGGCTGAGGATCTCGCGACGGCAATGGAGCAACAGGCACAGTCGCGGGCGCTCCGCCAGCGTCTGACAGCGCTTCACGCTCGCTATCAGCCGCTGCAAAAACGACTGCGCCAGAATGCGGAAAGCGTGCAGAAAGCGCAGGCTGAGCAGGCTAAGTTCAATGAAACGCTGATCCTGCGGCGTCAGCAGTTCAAAGAGAAAAATCAGCACTATGCCGACCTGAAAGCGCTCTGTGAGCGTGAGGCGACAATCAAGGATCTTGAGAACTATCGTGCACAGCTCGAAGCGGGTAAGCCTTGCCCGCTCTGCGGTTCACGCGAACACCCGGCAGTTGTGCAGTATCAGGCGCTTGAACTGACTGACAATCAGCGCCGCCGCGACGCGCTGGAGAAAGAGGTTGCCGCGCTAAAAGAGGAAGGATTGCTGGTGCTCGGGCAGGTGAATGCGCTGACCCAACAGATCCAGCGCGAGACAGAGGAAGCACAGGCTCTCTCTGAGGAAGAGCAAGCACTTACTAAGGAGTGGCTGGAGGTCTGCGCCTCCCTGAACATAGCGCTGAATATTCAGGATGATATAGCCCCCTGGATGAGCGAACAGGAACAGTATGAACGCCAGCTGTATCAGCTCAGCCAGCGTCTGACGCTGCAAAACCAGCTCAATGAACAGGAAGGTCAGGCGCGCCAGTACCAGCAGCAGCTGACGGCGACGCGTCAGGCGCTGGCGGCCTCGTTACAATCGCTGTCGCTTAGCGTGCCCGATGAAGGGGCTGAAAGCGCCTGGCTGAGCGCGCGCGAAAGCGAATATACCCTGTGGCAGGAAAAACAGGCCCAGCACGGTACGATTCAGGAAGGTATTAACGCCCTGATGCCCATTCTGGAAACGCTGCCGGTTACCAATGATGCAGAAGCCGACGCGGTTATCCCTGAGAACTGGCGCGGCATCCACGACGAATGCGTGTCGCTGCAAAGTCAGCTCACCACCCTACAGCAACAGGAGACGCTTGAGCGTGAACGGCTCCAGCAATCACAGGCTCAGTTCAACGCCGCGCTGACCGCGAGCTGCTTTGCCGATCGGGACGCATTTCTCTCCGCCCTGCTGGATGAAACGTCGATCCACCAGCTTGAACAACAAAAGCAGACGCTGGAAAACCAGCTCCAGCAGGCCACGGCGCTTTCGATGCAGGCAAGCCAGCAGCTTCAGGCGCATCAGGCACAGCGCCCCGAGGGGCTGGAAACCGATGCCGCAACGCTTCAGGCGCAGTTACACCAGCTGGCGCAACAGCTTCGGGACAACACCACGCATCAGGGGGAGATCCGCCAGCAGCTCAAACAGGACGCCGATAACCGTCTGCACCAGCAGGCGCTTATGCAGCAGATTGAGGAGGCGGCGCGTCAGGCCGACGACTGGGGCTATCTCAACGCGCTGATAGGCTCCAGCACCGGCGATAAATTCCGTAAATTCGCCCAGGGGCTGACGCTGGATAATCTGGTGTGGCTTGCCAACCAGCAGCTCAACCGTCTGCATGGCCGCTATCTGCTTCAGCGTAAAGCCAGCGACGCGCTGGAGCTGGAAGTGGTCGATACCTGGCAGGCCGATGCGGTACGCGATACCCGTACCCTTTCCGGCGGGGAGAGTTTCCTGGTCAGTCTGGCGCTGGCTTTAGCGCTTTCCGATCTGGTCAGTCACAAAACGCGCATTGACTCGCTGTTCCTGGATGAAGGATTCGGCACGCTCGACAGCGAAACGCTGGACACCGCGCTGGACGCGCTCGACGCGCTGAACGCCACCGGGAAAACCATTGGCGTGATCAGCCACGTAGAGGCAATGAAAGAGCGCATTCCGGTGCAGATCAAAGTGAAGAAGATCAACGGGCTGGGATATAGCAGGCTGGACAGGGAGTTTGCGGTGCAGTAAATGGGGGGATGATGCGCTCTGGTGCCCTCACCCTGGCCCTCTCCCACGGGGAGAGGGCACAAACATCAAAAACGGTTTTGCGTTTATTCCGGCCAGAGCCACGCCGCGCCGCGCACTCCGCTGGAATCTCCGTGGACGGCTTTGCGGATCGGCGTTTCGCACTCGCCGCCAAATACCCACTGTTTCACCAGCGTTGGCACCGTGGCGTACAGCCGGTCGACGTTGCTCATGCCGCCGCCCAGTACAATCACGTCGGGATCAAGAATATTGATCACATGCGCCAGTGACTTAGCCAGCCGCATTTCGTAGCGGCTGAGCGCCAGTTCAGCCACCGGATCCTGCTCCTCAACCAGACGCATAATCTCGTTACCTTTCAGCGGCTGACCGCTCAGACGATGATAATCGGTGGCAAACCCCGTGCCGGAAATAAAGGTCTCAATACAGCCCTGCTTGCCACAGTAGCACGGTACTTCGGCGCGGTATTTGAGTTCATCTTCGTCCATCCACGGCAACGGATTGTGTCCCCACTCGCCCGCGGTGCCGTTGCTGCCAATATGCGAGCGCCCACCGAAGGCCACGCCCGCCCCGCAGCCGGTGCCGATAATGACCGCAAATACGGTCTGCGCGCCAGCCGCTGCGCCATCCACGGCCTCAGACACCGCCAGGCAGTTGGCATCATTCGCCAGACGCACCTCCCGGTTCAGGCGTTGGCTTAAGTCTTTATCAAACGGCTGACCGTTGAGCCAGGTGGAGTTGGCGTTTTTCACCACGCCGGTATACGGCGAAATGGAGCCGGGGATCCCCATCCCGACCGTGCCCGTCTCGCCCGTTGCCTGCTCTGCCATATCGACCAGGCGGGCAATCGTCTCTATGGTCTGGTGATAATCATCGCGCGGCGTAGGCAGACGGTGGCGAAACAGTTGCTCCCCCTGCTCGCTCAGCGCAATAACTTCTGTTTTGGTGCCGCCCAAATCAATCCCAATACGCACAAGACACTCCTCATTATTTTGATTATCAACAGAGTAGAAGCCCGCTTCCCGATTAGCAATGCAAGCGATGCGACAATTCGTTATCATGCCCGCTGATTTAACGACAAGGCCGTGGAAATTATCATGCTGTGGTTCAAAAATTTGATGGTTTACCGTCTCAGCCGCGACGTTTCGCTGCGTGCAGAAGAGATGGAAAAACAGTTAGCCGCTTACTCCTTTACCCCTTGCGGTAGCCAGGATATGGCAAAAACCGGCTGGGTTCCGCCAATGGGTTCTCAAAGCGATGCGCTGACCCACGCCAGCAGCACGGGGCAAATCATCGTTTGCGCCCGTAAAGAAGAGAAGATCCTGCCGACGCCCGTGGTTAAGCAGGCGCTCGAAGCGAAGATCTTCAAGCTGGAAGCTGAACAGGGCCGTAAGCTTAAAAAAACCGAAAAAGATTCGCTGAAGGATGAAGTGCTGCACTCGCTGCTGCCGCGCGCCTTTAGCCGCTTTAGCCAGACCATGATGTGGATCGACACCGTGAACGGGCTGATCATGGTGGACTGCGCCAGCGCCAAAAAAGCGGAAGATACGCTGGCGCTGCTGCGTAAGAGCCTTGGCTCATTACCGGTGGTACCGCTGGCGCTGGAAACGCCGATTGAGCTGACCCTGACCGAGTGGGTGCGCAGCGGGACTGCCGCGCAGGGCTTCCAGATCCTTGATGAAGCAGAGCTGAAAGCGCTGCTGGAAGATGGCGGCGTGATCCGCGCGAAGAAACAGGATCTGGTGAGCGACGAAATCGCCGTGCACATTGAAGCGGGCAAAGTGGTGACCAAACTGGCACTCGACTGGCAGCAGCGCATTCAGTTTGTGATGTGTGATGACGGCTCCGTGAAGCGCCTTAAGTTCTGCGATGAACTGCGCGATCAGAACGAAGATATCGACCGCGAAGATTATGCTCAGCGCTTTGACGCAGACTTTATCCTGATGACCGGCGAGCTGGCGGCGTTAATTCAGAACCTGGTGGAAGGTCTCGGCGGCGAAGCGCAGCGCTGACAGGCAAAACGCAGGCCGGGTAAGCGAATGCGCCACCCGGCATGCTTTTATTTCAGATAGCGGCAAAGATAAGAGGTTGGCTCTGCAACCTGTAAATGGAACTCGCTGTGGCCCGGCACGTTGAAGACCTGCCCGGCACTATAGACTTTCCACTCCGTTTCACCCGGCAGCAGGACGTTCAGCGCGCCGCTGACCACCGTCATCTCTTCCGCTTCTGCGGTGCCAAAGGTGTATTCCCCTTCCGCCATGACGCCGACACTGGCGCGGCCAGTGCTGCTGCTGGTAAAACCAATGGATTTCACTTTACCGGAAAAGTATTCGTTACTTTGAAGCATGAACTGGCCCTTATATTTATAGAGAAAAATCCACTATAGGGGCCATGCTCATGACCTGTCACGCAAAATCATTACACCAGTAATTCTGACGCCAGGCGCGCCATCAGGACGTTAGAGAGCAGCACCGGAACATCCAGCGCCTTTTGCAGTAAATCACGATGCCGCTGATGGAAGCCCAGGCAGTCGAGCATCAGGACATCCGCCCCTCTGTCGATCAACTCCTGCCCGGCCGCAATCAGCTTCGCTTCGCTGTCCCAGAACGGGTTTGCCAGCGCGTAAAGCGGGGTGTGCTCCAGCGCGGCCCACTTCACCGTCTGGTTATCCAGCAGTTCCTCAACGGGAACGATGACCCCAACCTGATGACCATCAACAATTGAGGCCACCAGCGGGGGGATAATCCGCATCGGTTCGAGCAGAATGGCATTACGCGCGCTGAGTCCTTTAACGGGTGCCGTGCTCATCAGCAAAATAACGTCATAGTCCTGATTGTCGAGCACTTCGATCACGCCCTGTAGCGCGCGCTCGATTTTCTGGCGCGACACATGCGCCAGTTTACCGTCACTGAGTAACGTTGCCAGGGGATCTTCCCCCTCTCCGACCGCGTAGTCTTCCATGACCTCTTCCCGACTCAGCTTCCCTAACAGACTGAGATGCGTAATTTGTTGTTCAGAGACATGCTCGGTTAAGAGCGGTAATACTTCGCTTACAGGCACCACACCAATCGTGAGGATCGCCAACGTCGCCTTCATTTTGATCGCCTTCCGTTACTACCACAACTGCCACACAGGTACAGGCTCACTACGCTGCACTGTTCATTTTTTCAACAAAACAGCACCAAGGGTAGCAGGGGATCTCTACACCGTAATGTAAAGATCGACTGGCCTTTCCGAATCCACCTGTAATAACTAAATATTAACTGCTGCTTAACATCAGCGATATGTTAAAAGTGTGATTCAGGCACGGTTGTAACGAATTCGGATTCCTGTCAGGACTTCTCAGGATCCTCATAGCGCCGTTTCGCATCCAGCGCTTCCTGTTCGGTTTCATGTTCGCTGATCAGCGAATCAGGTTTAGGGTGATCGGCACGCAGCTGGTACCAGGTTACGGTCTGATCGCCGTTACCTTTTTCAACGGTAACGATGCGGGCTTCACGTGGATAGGGAGGTCTGGTTGGCATAGCTCATCCTTTTTTTATGTCTGAGCTATGAGTATAGACGGCTGTTAGCTGGCGCAAGCCAAACGCAGGGCGGTAATAATCTGAATCGCAACTTTCTCGGGTGACGCTGACGCATCCACAACGTGGTGTGCCGCCTCGCGGTACAGTGCATCGCGTTCGGCGAGGACGTCGCTGACCTCTTCACTCAGCGGTTTCGCGGTCAGCGCCGGGCGCTGTCCCTCTTCCGGAAACGCCTCCAGCCGCCCCACCAGCGTAGAGACCGGGGCACAGAGGTAGATCACGACACCCTTTTCGCGCATAAACTGGCGGTTATACGGTGCCAGAATAATGCCCCCACCGGTCGCGATCACGGTTGACGGCGCGGTCACCGCTTCCAGCGTGGCTGTTTCACGCGCACGAAAGCTCTCCCAACCCTCATCCTCAACGATATCGGCAATGGTCTTACCGGCATTCTCCTGGAGCCAATGGTCAGTATCGACAAACTGACTCTGGCACAGACGCGCCAGCTCCAGACCAACGGTGGTTTTCCCACAGCCGCGAGGGCCAACTAAAAAGATGGGTGGGTTCATAACCAGGTGTTCCCCTTGCTGCCGGATAACTGAAGGCTGTAAAGAAATGATTGCAGTAGATGTTGCGCTAACTTTACTGCAAAGCGGTACGGAATGACAAGCCTGTGGAAGCCACACTGTACCACAAAACCGCCCGGAGGTGGGCTACGCCGGGCGGCGCTTCACTTCCAGCAGCCATTTATCCAGCTCGGCGGCAAACTGCTGGCGATCGCGCTGCGACAGGCTGTCCGGCCCACCGGTTTGCACGCCGCTGGAACGAAGCGTATCCATAAAATCACGCATGGTGAGCTTCTCCCGGATCGTTGCCGGCGAATAGCGTTCTCCGCGCGGGTTCAGCGCCGCCGCCCCTTTCGCCAGTACATCGGCAGCCAGCGGGATATCCGCGGTGATCACCAGATCTCCTGCGTCACACAGGCGTACTATCTCGTTATCCGCCACGTCAAACCCGGCCGGAACGCGCAGAGAACGGATGTATCTGGAGGGCGGCACGCGGATATTCTGGTTCGCCACCAGCGTCAGCGGCATCTGCACGCGCTCGGCAGCACGAAATAAAATCTCTTTGATGACATTCGGACACGCGTCCGCATCAACCCAAATCGCCATAGTCTCTCCCCATTATGATTCTGGTGACTATTGTCGCCTGCATTTCGTTGTTAAGCTATCAATGAGAGATAACAACGCATAATAACGGAGAGACGTGATGGATAAGAAAATCGGGTTTATCGGCTGCGGAAATATGGGCAAAGCTATCCTCGGCGGACTGATTGCCAGCGGGCAGGTGCTGCCGGGGCAGATTTGGGTCTATACCCCATCCCCGGATAAAGTCGCGGCGCTGCGTGATGAGTATGGTGTCAACGCTGCCGAAAGCGCACAGGACGTGGCTCAGGTGGCGGATATTGTCTTTGGCGCCGTTAAGCCGAATATCATGATTAAAGTCCTGAGCGAGATCACCTCCAGCCTTAACAAAGAGACCCTGGTGGTATCGATTGCCGCAGGCGTGACCCTCGATCAGCTCGCCCGCGCGCTGGGCCACGACCGTAAGATTGTTCGCGCCATGCCAAACACCCCGTCGCTGGTGAATGCCGGTATGACATCCGTTACCCCGAACGCGCTGGTCACATCTGAAGACGTGGCGGATGTACTGAATATTTTCCGCTGCTTCGGCGAAGCGGAAGTGATTGCCGAACCGATGATCCACCCGGTAGTCGGCGTGAGCGGCTCTGCCCCGGCGTATGTCTTTATGTTTATCGAAGCCATGGCCGATGCCGCCGTACTGGGTGGAATGCCGCGCGCGCAGGCCTACAAATTTGCAGCGCAGGCGGTGATGGGTTCGGCCAAAATGGTGCTGGAAACGGGTAAACATCCGGGCGAACTGAAAGATATGGTGTGCTCACCGGGGGGCACAACCATTGAAGCCGTGCGCGTGCTGGAAGATCGCGGGTTCCGCTCCGCCGTGATCGAGGCGATGGAAAAATGCATGGAAAAATCAGAGAAGCTCAGTAAGTCCTGATGCGCTACGCCGGGCGTCAGGCGGCCACTTCGGTGCGGCCCCGTCCGGCATTTTTGGCTTTATAGAGGGCACGTCCGCCGCCTTTAGCCATTCACGATAGTGGGTGAACTGCGCCCCCCAGGGGGCAACCCCAACGCTGATACACAACCTCGCCATAGGTGCTCCGTGCAGCGGCATGTTGACCAGCCGTTCGTGGACGCGCGACATCGCAGCAATCGCGCTGTCGGCAGGCGTGCCGGACATGATCACCGCGAACTCATCCCCGCCAAAACGGCCAATATAATCGCCTGAGCGCAGGGTCAGCTGAAGCTGGCGCGTGATGGCGACAATCGCTTCATCCCCCACGTCATGCCCCCAGGTGTCGTTGATCGTCTTGAAGTGATCGATATCGATGAGCAGTATCGTCGCCTGTCGATGGCTTCGACGGCAGGCCTCAAATTCGTTACGCAGCAGCGTTTCCCAGTGACGGCGATTGAATACGCCGGTCATTCCGTCGCGGGTACTCATCAGCTCAAGCCGACGCTTATGCTCTGCCAGACGGATCGCCGTGCGGTGGCTGAGCCAGGCAAACAGTATGGGGTAGACCACCAGCACGGGGAGCGTCAGCCACAACGCCAGCGGTTCAGAGGTCAATACCACAGGACTACCCGTGGATTGCACGGTGAGCAGAGCAGACAGAGCAAGCAGCGCCAGTCCTGTCAGAAATAACCGACATCCCCCCGATCCCATCATATTCATGCCGATCATCACGATCAGCGCCGCCGTTGGTAGCGCACTGAACCCTGTTAGCCCCATCCAGACACCGGCAATAATGGCATCGATTTTCAGATTAACAATTTCACTGCTGTGGGGTTCAGCCGAACGAAAAGCCAGCTGCCAGGCCAGATGGGGCCAGACAAAGACCCAGCCCACCAGCAATAACCACCAGACGCCGGAAAGAAACTGGCTCACCAGAACGCTGGCAAGCGGAACAAATAGCGCCGCCAGACCAACGATGCGTGCCAGCCGTATTCGCCGGGCAAATCGCAGACCGGAACGGTATGAATCATCCTGAGAAAGCTGCTGGTGCCACGCTTCCCGAATGTTCTCGTGATTGTCATAAAACTCATCATTCATCATTTTTGGGAATATTCTGAAACATTTTCCCAAATTATAGAGAGGGGGATAGCGGGGAAAGTATGAAATTTTGGGTGAGCCACAGCCGTGACTCACCCGTTAGCACTACGCCTGTTTTTTCAGGCACGCGCTCATAAACTTGCTGCGATCGTCGCCTTTCAGCATCTGCTGTGTCGCCTGGGCGTTGCACTCACGCATTTTTTGCTGCTGTGGGGTCAGGCTTTTTACACCGGGTTTAGCCGCACCATTTTTAAGGCAGTCGCTCATGTACGTTTTACGGGCATCCCCTTTCAGGCTTTGCGATGTCGCCTGTTGGTTACAGGTCGTCATGCGCTGCTGCTGGGGCGTTAACGTTTTCTCTTCCGCGTGTGCTGAGGCGATCAGACACAGGCCAGAGAGCAGGGTAACCAGTATTGTTGTTTTCATTGCACCATCCTTTATGTGAAGTTCCACGTTAAGTCTGGCTCGTTACGGGAAAAAAACCACCCTGCGACTCTGATTTTCGCCGGGCTCTGCGGTTATTTCAGCCCTGTATCGGAACAATATTCATTAACCGGTTTCGCCGGGTGGGAGGCGGTAATTAATAACAGAAATTATGCGGTGAAAGGTGTGCTCTGTCTCAATTTAATTTTCCCTGCATAAATGTGTAAAAATAAAAACAGAGCGACGCCAGGCATCCTGCATGACAATTCTGTGACACGTCATTTCACCTCAGGCAGGTTAGCTGCGAGGATGCCTTAAAAGCTTCTTTACGTATTGCTGAAGCAGCTCCGCATCTTCCGCAGGCACCTGGGAATCAGGACGCGCTTTTTCCAGCGCGCCTTCAACGTTGTCGATCAACGCCTCCTGCTCCGGTTTTGCCATCTGTCGCAGCAGCGCCGTCACAACGATTTCCAGCGCCTCGACCTGGGCAACCAGCTCTTTCGACTCTTCTTCCTTTTGGGCAAGCTTAACCAACAACTCAGCAATGAGATTTTTCATGGTGCTATTTCCTTATGTGATTTCCCCTGAAATTAACACCCTCTCTGAATAATGAAAAGCATGGATTAGCTTTATCTTATGCAAAAGTGACATCGCTGCCAAAAAAGATATTTCAGCGCGAAAGCGAAACGTTTTCCTGAAAGAAAGGCGCCGCATTTCGTTATATAAAAATGCGGCGTTCATAAGAATAAATAATATATTATCGTGTTTACCGGGCCGACTTTGCCTCAGCGATTCGCCTGCGGCGTCGCAAGGCAAAGGCCAGTTGAATAATATTCAGCAGGACCACCACCGCCGTCGCGGCAAATACCCAGCGGAAACCCGCCATCGCCGAGACCGAGGCGCCGATAAGCGGGCCTGCTACGTTGCCTAAATACATGAACGACTGGTTGTAGCCAAAAATGCGGCCGGTTACCTGGTCACTGGAATATTTCACCAGCAGCGTCTGAACAGCGGGCAGCATGGCGCCATCTGCGAAGCCAAGCAGGAAGCGCAGGATGCCGAGCTGAAGAGGTGTGGTGACGAATGACATGGCAAAGAAAAGGATCACCGCAATGATGAGCGTTGCCATCAGAATACGTGCCGTACCGATCCTGTCGCCCAGTTTCCCCAGACGCGGAGCAGACATCAGCGCCGACACGCCCGGCACCGCGGCAATCATCCCGCTCAGAAAAGCAATGTTGCTGCTGTCCGGCGCCATCGACTTGATAAACAGCGCCAGAATCGGCCCTACCGAACCGTTACAGAGCTGGATCACCATCGTCGTCACAAAGAGGCTAATCATCAGGCCAGGATAAGGCAGCGAGGCGAAAACCGCTTTTCCGCTCAGGCGTTCGGATTTACTGACAACAGGCCGCCCGCCCTCTTTAATCAGAAAAAGGGTGACCAGAAAGCTGATCGTTAGCAGGATCGCGGTAATGATAAAGACCGCACGCAGCCCGACATGGTCCGCCAGGAAGCCGCCGAGCAGCGGGCCGCCAATGACCCCGCTGATCTGGGCCGTGGAAAGCGTGCTGAGCGCCCAGCCGCTTCGCTCACGCGGTACCTGTGAGGCCACCAGCGCCATGGCATTCGGAATGTAACCGGAGGTCAGCCCCATTATCGCCCGCAGAATAAATAGCTGCCAGACGTTGGTGGCGAAGGCCTGGAGCAAAATGGCTATCGCCATCCCCAGCGAGGCGCGGAGCAGCATCAACTTGCGCCCCTTGCGATCCGCCAGGCTGCCCCACATCGGCGACACAATGGCGGAGACCAGAAACGTCACGCTGAACGTCAGGCCGGACCACATCGAGAGCGCTTCATGGGAAGTCACTCCCAGCTGCGACACATACAGCGGCAGGAAGGGCAATATTTGGCTGATAGCCAGTCCGGTGAAGAAGCAGCCGAACCAGACTGAAATGAGATTAACTTTCCAGGATTCCATAACAGAAATAGTCTTCATTTTTAGGCGAATTCGCCGACAGATTAGCAAGTTACGCGCAATGACATAGCGCCAGAGATGCGGCCTTGCAGACTTTGGTGTTTTATCTTCCCAGTCATCATATTTGTGAAATAAGTCACAATTTATCCAATTTTTGGCGGAAGATTATGCTTCATCGACATAATCCATAGCCGCGCATCCCCAGATGGAAATGGTTGGCATGGGCGGCATTATAGTCCGGCCCCAGACCGTTACCGTAATAGCCACAGCTTGCCGAGAGCAGGGCCTGTAGCCAGGGCTGCGTCTTTTCCGCTTTCCAGCCGTTCAGGACGGTAACGCGCTGTCCATTTGCCAGCCTGAAAGCGCTGATATCCAGCGCATCCGCCGTGGCATGTTCGCTGCGCCGCGCATCCGGGCGGCTGTAGATATTGCGGCAGGCGAAGCTGCCCAGATGTTCAATACGCGTAAGCTCGCTTCCGGTCCAGGTTTTGGTGAGCGGTCGGGCCTGCTGGCTGACAAACAGCGCAGAACTTAACGCCAGCGGACAACTGGCCAGAAAGCTGCTGTTCAGGCTCACCGGGCCAAAATCGCGCACGCGCACCACGTTACTCAGCGGACACTCACCGGCGCTGTCAGCGACAGCCTGGGTACGGATAAGCTGGCGTTGATTCGCCTGCGCTAACAGGCTTTCGCATGCCTGCGGTGTTAAACGTCGAAGTTTAAACTGGGTTATTTTTCCGGGCGGATCGTCAAGCGTAAGCGGCACGAAAGGATTATAATACGGCGGCAACCAGCGGTAGCCCACCGTGGCGATCCCGGCAATAACAATAAGAATAAGCAGACCTTTTCCTTTCACGCGCCCCCCTTCAGCATCCCCAAAACATTATGGCAGAAGGCCGCGAAACCCGCCGGGCATCGTGGTATGTTATGGGCTTTTCGTCAGACTGGAAGAGAGTGAGATGGCAAAGCAGCGCGTAGGTATTGTCTTTGGGGGAAAATCGGCAGAGCACGAGGTGTCATTGCAATCGGCTAAAAATATCGTTGATGCGATTGATAAAAGCCGTTTTGACGTGGTGCTGCTGGGCATTGATAAACAGGGCCAGTGGCATGTTAACGATGCCAGCCAGTATCTGTTACACGCTGACGATCCGGCGCACATTGCCCTTAATCCTTCTGATGTCAGCGTCGCAACGGTTCCAGGCGTGGAACAGGGACAGCTTATCGATGCCGGGAACGCGCAGGCGCTGGCACAGATTGACGTAGTATTCCCTATCGTTCACGGCACGCTGGGCGAAGACGGCTCCCTGCAAGGCATGTTGCGGATGGCGAACCTGCCATTTGTCGGTTCCGATGTGCTGGGCTCTGCCGCCTGCATGGATAAAGACGTCACAAAACGTCTCCTGCGCGACGCCGGTCTGAATATTGCGCCGTTCGTGACGCTCACTCGCGCCAACCGCGATAAACACAGCTTCGCGCAGATCCAGGCGCAACTCGGCCTGCCGCTGTTTGTGAAACCGGCGAATCAGGGCTCGTCCGTCGGCGTCAGCAAAGTCACCAGCGAAGCGCAGTTTAACGATGCCGTTCGTCTGGCCTTTGAATTTGACCATAAGGTGGTGGTTGAGCAGGGAATTAACGGTCGTGAAATTGAGTGCGCCGTACTGGGCAACGACTTCCCGCAGGCGAGTACCTGTGGTGAAGTGGTACTGAACAGTGACTTCTATTCCTACGACACCAAATATATTGACGACAAAGGTGCCCAGGTTGTGGTTCCCGCCGCGCTCGATCCTGACGTTAACGACAAGATCCGGGCGATCGCCGTTGAAGCCTATCAGGCGCTGGGATGCTGTGGGATGGCGCGCGTCGACGTGTTTCTGACGCCGGATAACGAGGTGGTGATTAACGAAATCAACACTCTGCCGGGCTTTACCAATATCAGCATGTACCCGAAGCTGTGGCAGGCCAGCGGGATAAGCTATCCGGAACTGATCACCCGCCTGATTGAACTGGCGCTGGAACGTCACGCCGCTGACAGCGCCCTGAAAAGTTCCGTTAACTAACGGTTAGTCAGCTTTCTCTGCCGTCGTCGTCTCATCGGGACGACGGCGGATAATAAATCCCGCCAGCCAGAAACTGATTACCCAGGTTACCAGCCCAACCGCATAGGTTTGCCAGCCTTTCGCTTCAAATCCCAGCAGCCCGACAACACCGTTGAGAATAAAGATCAGCCCGATCGCAAAGGCGTAGTAATGCCAGTCACGGCGTAATTTGGAAGTGAGCTTCATGACAACTCCGGCAGAAAAAAAACTATCCTCTCACAGTTTGATAAAGGCGTCTGTGGCGGATACGTAAATTCTGAAATGCAGCGCAGTTTCACTTATGTTATCAATTTGTGACGTGATGCAGAAATCGACAATCCAGGAGAAATCCTGAGCCGAATTTCCCACGATTCTGATATTGACAAATGCTATGACCTGTCACACTCACCCTGTACGACGCGTATTAAAACAGAGTGATATTTTCGGGAGGTCTTATGGCAGACTTTACATTGTCGAAACCGATTTTTGGCGGAAAACAACCAAAAACCTCCACGGCGGGGAATATTGCCTATGCCCTGTTTGTTCTGTTTTGTTTCTGGGCAGGAACCCAACTGCTGAATATGCTGGTGCATGCCCCTGGCGTGTATGAGCATCTGATGCAGGTGCAGGATACAGGCCGCCCGCGCGTTGAAATCGGTTTAGGCGTGAGCACCGTATTTGGACTCATTCCCTTCCTCGCGGGCAGCATGGTTCTGGGCGTGATTGCCCTTGTCCTGCGCTGGCGCAACCGCCACTGATTACAGTCCCATACAGCGTGCCCGACGATCGTCAACGCGTTTCGCGAACCAGGCGGTCGTCAGGTTACGCGTGATCTTCGGGCTTTCCAGCTGAATGCCTGGCAGAATGGCTCTGGGTAATGCCTTTCCACTTTTCTTCTCGGCCAGCGCAAAGACCTGCTTATACAGATCCGTTTTCTCAAACGCCAGGCTGTCGCCCTTCTCCAGCTGTCGGCGAATGTCGCTGTTGCTCATCTCCAGCTTCGTCGAGAGTTTTCGCACCGCACGTTCGGTGGTCCCGGCCTCACTGCTGCCGTAAGCAATGAGATCGCCGTCCAAAGCGAGCTTCACACCGCTGGCGCGGCTTACCGCATTCTGGAAGGCTGCATTTCGGCTGGCATACCAGCCCGCGTTAAAGTCGGCAAAGCGATACAGCGGTTTATCGTAGTTGGCCGGATAATTCAGCAGGTGATACGTCCCAAACCACAGCCCACCGCGCAGGGAGAAGACCTCCTGACGTACCGTACCGTCGATATCCCACGGATAGCCGTCGGTATGCTTTTCCGCAAATGCGATACTGACCTGCATCGGACCGCCGGTATGCACCGGATTCAGTGAGCCAAACAGCTTCTGCCCCATCGGCACCATATTGATGAAATCATCGAAAATGGCGCTAAGCTGTTTCTCGGTTTTCACCGTATCCAGCCGTTCACTGTAGCTTTTACCGTTTGGCGAGGTGATTTTAAGGGCGGTATGCACCAGGAAAACCGGTATATGCATCGATTCGGCCCGGCGGTCGATCTCCTTCCAGGCGATTTTGTTCAGGCCAGGCACTACAGGATCTGACTGATACATCGATTCCTGCTGCGCCACCGCGAGCACCGAGCAGATATTCTCCTCGGTAGGCGCGATCTTCTGGCTTTTGAAGGTCGCTGCCAGCGCATCAGCCCACTCACTGCGATCCTTCACGCTGGCGGGCATCTTTTGCCGCACCACGCTCGCCACATCAACGGGCTTCTCCCCTTCTTTGAGCGGGGCAGCCCCTTTTTCGGCACAGCCTGCCAGCACAAAAGCGGCGAGTAACGTCAGCGGTAATGCACGTGGTACGGCAAATGGCATAGCAATTCCTTTTTAACCTAATGTATGGGTGACTTCCTGCACGTCCTTATCGTCCAGCTCACGCTCGAAACTGCGTAAACGTTTGTAGATGGACATCAGCTCCACCAGCGTAGTCCAGGAGCTGATCAGATACTGGAACGAACCGCGAACCTGACCAAAGACGTTGGTGATTTGGGTCATCAGACCGAGCGTAATCGTACCCGCAACGATGGACGGGAACAGCAGGAACAACCCGAAAACGTTATCAACCTGAAGATAAAGAATGCGCGCGATATTGAAATACATGTAATGGAAATAGAGGCGGAAATAGTTACGACGTACGGCGCCGAACAGCTCACGCACGGTAGGCGGTGACGCACGGTTGGCATCGTCTTCGCCATACACCAGTTCTTTACGGTAGGCCGCTTCCACGCGCTGGTTTTTAAACTCCAGCCCCGGCAGCTTGATCCCCACCACCGCCAGCAGCCCCGTTCCCATCAGCGACCAGACAATCGCAGCAATCACCAGGCCGTATGGCAGATGGCCGACAATCGGCAGCTCCGGAACGTGCGACGAGAGCGTCACCAGCACCGGCAGGAAGGCGATCAGCGTCATGATGGCGTTGATAAAGCTCACGCCCATATCTTCCAGAGTAGAGGCAAAACGCATGGTGTCTTCCTGCACACGCTGTGCGGCACCTTCGATATGCCGCAGGTGCTGCCAGTGCGCCATATAGTGTTCGTTCATCGCGGTACGCCAGCGGAATACATAGTGGCTGACGAAAAAGTTATTCATCACGCCAATCACCACGGCGATGAGGGCGATGCCGAGGAAGATCCCCACCTCATGGTAGAACTGGTTAATGGTCACTTTATGCGGCGAACTCAGCGCCGTCTGGATCAGATCGTAAAACGGCGCATACCAGGCATTGACCGCTACGCCCACTTCCACCAGGAACCAGGTGACAAAGATGATTAACGACGTGCCGAGAATCGACCAGTATTGCCAGCGGTGAGGAGAATAGACGAACCAGAACATGGCGAAAAGCCCTACGCAGAGCACGTAATAAGCGTAGAAAAGCAGATAGCTCATGGACCAGAAGCGCGCTGCGCTAATGGGAATGTCGCCCGTTGCCCCCGTAAGACGGGTCAGCCACGCGCCGCCACCGGCCTGCCAGAAAATGACAGCCAGCAGTGCCCAAATAAATGCCGACAGGAAAAAGGGCCCCGGCTTTGGGAAAAAAGACTTAAACATTGTGCTTCCTTCTTGTTGTTATGGCTGTTGCTGTGTTCAACATATCGCCACACGAAACCTTGCCTGTGCCAGCCTCCCGGCTCAGGCAAAAAAGTGAGACCTGCGGGTGAATTATTAGTTCGCTTCACAGTTTTCAGGAATTGTTTCGGTGCGTTTCATTCGCAACAGCGATCGTAGGGTCTATCATACGGTCGATGTCACAAAATGGGAGCCACGCCGCAAGTAAATTGTTCAAATTTACCCACGGTTACGTTTTTCTCGCTATCGTTATGCAAATCGGGCCATTGCCCGACGCCGATTAGTAGTATAACTACCCGTAACTTTCCTTATTCACTTGATGGATGCTTTTCGTTGAAACGTTGTCTGCTCTCTATCGCCGCGCTGTGTGCGGTGAGCCTGTCCACCGCCCAGGCAGCACAGCCTCTGACGGCCCCGGTTCTGGCCTCTGACATTGCCGATCGCTACGCGAACCTTATTTATTACGGCAGCGGTGCGACGGGAATGGCGCTGGTCGTGATCGACGGTAACCAGCGGGTGTTTCGCAGCTTCGGTGAAACACGACCGGGAAATAACGTTCGTCCGCAGCTGGATTCCGTTATCCGTGTCGCATCAATAACCAAGCTGATGACCAGCGAAATGCTGGTGAAACTGCTCGATCAGGGCGTGGTGAAACTCGACGATCCGCTCAGCAAATATGCACCGCCCGGCGCTCGCGTTCCGACATATCAGGGAACGCCGATCAGACTGGTGAATCTGGCGACCCATACCAGCGCCCTGCCGCGAGAACAGCCCGGTGGCGCTGCGCATCGCCCTGTCTTTGTCTGGCCAACCCGCGAGCAACGCTGGAACTACCTGAGCACAGCAACCCTGAAATCGGCCCCGGGCTCGCAGGCCGGCTATTCTAACCTGGCGTTTGATCTGCTGGCCGACGCTTTAGCGACGGCGTCGGGTAAGCCCTACCCTCAACTGTTTGAAGAGCAGATCACGCGTCCGCTCGGGATGAAAGATACCACGTACACCCCCTCCCCGGACCAGTGCAAGCGTCTGATGGTGGCGGAAAAAGGGGCCAGCCCGTGCAATAACACGCTGGCCGCCATTGGCAGCGGTGGCGTTTACTCTACGCCTGGCGACATGATGCGCTGGATGCAGCAGTTCCTCTCATCGGATTTTTACGCGCGCAGCAATCAGGCCGACCGAATGCAGACGCTCATCTACCAGCGTGCTCAGCTACGACGCGTCATTGGCATGGATGTTCCAGGTAAAGCCGATGCCCTCGGCATGGGCTGGGTGTATATGGCGCCAAAAGATGGCCGACCGGGGATTATTCAAAAAACCGGTGGAGGTGGCGGATTCATCACCTACATGGCGATGATTCCGCAATCAAACGTAGGCGCTTTTGTGGTGGTCACCCGGTCGCCAAATACACGCTTCGTGAATATGAGTGATGGCGTAAATAATCTGGTGGCCGAGCTGAGCGCCAATAAAGCGCAGGTGCTTACGGCCTCTAACTGATCTCAATAGTCCGTGGGCAAACGGTTGATACTGATCAGTTTGCCCCGGCTCATATTGATGTAGTTCCCCTGCCGCAGCGCCGCCAGAACCTCAGCAACGACCGAACGAGAAATACGAGTGCTACGCTGAATATGATTCATAACACCAATTTTTGAACGTAGCGTGTCATCCCACTCGGCCATATTGATCAGCATCGCCCGGATTTGGCTATAGGAATTATTTCCGACCAACTGCATGTCACGTTTTCCCAATAAATGGTTAAGCCATGACAGCCAGCAGAAAGCCTCTTGCCAAAGTTGCGCGTCCTGAATAAGCTGGTACGCGTCAGATGCCGGTAAATAAAATCCGGTACAAGGCGTCTGTGCCATCAAAGAATATTCAAGATAGTTTTCATTTATCCATGCGCTTAAACCGTGGATATACGGTGCCCGCGCAATACCCATAAGTAATTCGTCTGATTTACGGTGGACGGCCGTCAGGCCGGATTGTATGACAACGGTCAATGGTTCATCATCATTATTGCCGGTAGTTATTAATTGTTGTGGTTCGATCTTAAATGGGGTACCGGCGACTTCCAGACACTTTATGAGCCGGCTTAATTCAGAAAGTGGCTTCGCATTAACGTTCATGCATACCTCAAGTCATCTGTATATGTCGGTTCTTTATAATTTTTAAAACACATAAAAAAGCGGGGGAAAAATCCCCCGCGCTTTCTATATTACCAGGTGTATTTCACACCCAGGTTTGCTCCCCAGTTCTGGTCAACGTCGCCGCCGCCCAGATAAGTCGCATCAGTGTAAGCACTGAAGTTTTTCGTGAAGCTGAACTGAGTGCCCAGTCCCACGCGAACCGCAGAGCCTTCCACGCCGTTATCAATGCTGTCATTGTTGATATCAGCATTGTTGTCGGCATCGTCATACACGTAAGCCAGTTTGAAGTAAGGCGTTAATGCCTGCTCGCCGCCGTAGTTGAAGGTATAACCTGCATCCACGCCGAGTTCATAACGCATACTGTCGTAAGACTGACCATCGATACGCATGTCGTTGCTTAGCTGGTAGTCATCACCGGACTGGAACAGGCCAGAGATCGCCGCGTAAGGCGTGACGTAGCCAGACAGGTTTGGTTTCCAGTCATAGCCCAGTTTCATCCCGAAACCAACGGCGTCAGTCGTGGTATTACCGTCAACATACTGACCGTTGCTCATGGTAGCAGAGAGGTCGTTGTTGAAGCGGGTATAGCTCAGGGAGCTGTCGAGGAAGATGTCGTTCATGAACTTCGCCGACGCGTAGATCATCGCAGTCTGGCTGTCCTGATCGACCTGACCAGTACGATCGCTGATATCACCCTTCGCGAAACCAGCCGCACCACCGACAATCCACTTCGCGTTATTACCGTCGATCTGAGTATCCAGACCTACCATAATGCCGCTTACGTCCTGATCGTAGCTAACGGTGCCATTATCCGCGTCAAAGTTGCCGCCGAAATAGCTCACCCATGCGCCGCCGTTATCTGCCAGGCCATGACGGCTGTTGGTCAGACGGGTACCCACGGTATCCTGTTGCAGATTCCAGATGTTGGTATTAGCAGAAGGAATGCTCAGCGCCATGTTGGCGTAGTCAGTCAACTCTTCCTGCTGGAGAACAACGGTGTCGCCCTTCTGCTGCGCCTGATAGGTGTAAGCACCTAAATCAGCTTTGTTTGCCGCAGTAAAGCTGGCAGCGGTATCCGCGTTATTGTCATAGACGCGAACGATCTCTTTGTTTTCGTAGTCAGCTACGGAGCCTGCGCCGGTCGCATCGTCGATGCGCACTTTATAGTTACCGGCAACGTCACCGTTCACCGCCAGATGGCCGTCAGAGTTCAGCGCGACAACACCATAGTCGTAGTCCGCTTTAGAGCGATCGTTGGTGATATAGCGTGCGTTGTTCAGGTCGCTGTTCAGCACATAATCACGGCTGGCAACGTTAAGCACACCGCCATCGGTCAGCACCATATTGTGCGTATCAACCTGACCCAGACCCAGCGCCAGCTCTGCACCGTTGTCCACGGTAATGGTGTTGGCATACAGCTCAGCTGTCTCTTCAGTGAGTGCAGCACGGCTGTAGCTATCCAGATACAGGCTGTCGGTAGCCACACCACCGCTGTCGCCAATATTCAGGCTAGACGCATTGGTCAGGGTGATGGAATCTGCCAGCAGGCCGGAGTTTTCAACATTGACCTGAGACTGGTTGTTCACCGTCAGCGCGTCGATGTTGGAGATCTTACGGGTATCCCACTCGGAACCGTTATCCAGCGCCACGTTGAACAGGCCGCTCTGATAAACTTCTTCACCTGCAACATGACCGTTGCTGTCAAAGGTAGAATCAGGCCAGATGCTGTTTGGAGAAAGCGTGTGCCAGTCTACATCGCTGTAGCCTTCACCATACATCTGCGCCGTGCCGATGGCTTCAACGCTGGACTGCGCGGCGCCAACCCATTTACTGCCGTTGGTCAGCGTGACATCCAGCTTGTCGGTATCATCCCAGCCGTTGGTAGTTGGGTTATAGACGCCGTCATCGGTGGTATCCGTTGCCGGATCGCCATTCTCGTAGAAGTTGTTATCAAAGGTGCTGGCGAAAAGGATGTCGCCGGTAATGGTAGAGTGATCGAAGGTAGCGGTGGTCTGCATAGCGTTATCAGACGCGCCAGCAACAACGATCAGCGCCGCATCATCCGCAGCCGTGGCGTTGGTTTCACCGTAGTCGCTCGGCTTCGCCGTTTGACCGTAGAAGCCACTGGTACCCAGATCGCTGTACGCACCAGAGGTCAGCACAGAATCTTTCACCACCAGCGTATCGGTAAAAATATTGCTGCTGTTAGCAACGCCTTCAACACCGTCGTATGGCGTGTTATCCAGCTCCTGATAACCCTGCGTCAGCGTGATGCCCGCGATATGGGAGTTGTTCTGAATAACGATATCAGATTCAACGTCCAGCGTGATCGCGTTACCCAGACCATAGGTGTCCAGATAATGCGTTTCAGTGGTTTCACCATTGACGACATCGTAGGCGTAATGCTCGTAGGTATCGTTGATGGTGGAGTTATCAACAGTCAGGCTAAAACGATCATACTGGGTATGAGTGGTACCATCAGTATCCACGCCATCTGCACACGTCGTGGTCATACACTCTGACGTGATCATGCCGTTAATGGTGCTGTTAGAAATACTCAACGCGTTCGCACGGCCATTGACACCATCATCCAGATAGTATGTCGAAATAACTCCGTTTACGGTTGATTTATTGATGACTGGATAAATGTCACCATCATGTGTGGCATCTGAATAATCCCAGTCAGCATAACCATAATACCAGGGCGTGGACGCGGTATTGTCATAGCCAAAAGTATTATATGTTGTGCCGGATATATCTTTCGCATTGGCCTGAGAAGCGATAGCCAGTGTGCAGGCTAATGCAAGTTGTGATACAACCAGTTTCTTTTTCCATGTTTGCATTGGGTCATCCCTCCTCAGGGACGTAAGCAAGTTTGTCCATCAAATCATTTGGCAACATTAAATTGCGGAAGGAATTATGCAGTTTCACTTCGAAAAGGTTCAATGAATGATTCCATTAAGTCCGTATTCAGACAAATAAGCTTGTAAACCCAGGACAATATCAATCATTATGAATAAATATTATAAATTCAACTGATTGCAAACTACTTTAGTTGCTTCGGCACATATAATAAAAAGCAATAAATCATTTATATTTATAATCCCGAACCAATATAGAAACCTCACCAATATTACATACCACACTGAACACCAGAATAAGCTTTATAATATAGACAAAATACATACAGCGAATATTAGTCGATTTCGAAAATCTAAAAGACAACTTTAGTAAAACACCGCTCCCTGCTTTCAGGTACACTATACCTCTTTGTTCCACAAACATCAGGCATACCATGACCGATTTAATTGCACGTCCCCGTCGCCTGCGCAAGTCTCCCGCACTGCGCGCCATGTTTGAAGAGACAACACTGACCTTAAACGATCTGGTGTTGCCGATTTTTGTTGAAGAAGAGATCGATGACTACAAAGCCATCGACGCGATGCCGGGCGTGATGCGCATTCCTGAAAAGCATCTGGCCCGCGAGATCGAACGCATTGCGAATGCGGGCATCCGCTCGGTAATGACGTTCGGTATCTCCCACCACACTGACGCGACCGGCAGCGATGCCTGGAAAGAAGACGGCCTCGTCGCACGTATGTCGCGCATCTGCAAAGAGAGTGTGCCGGAGATGATCGTCATGTCCGATACCTGCTTCTGCGAATACACCTCTCATGGCCACTGTGGTGTGCTGTGCGATCACGGCGTGGACAACGATGCGACCCTGCTGAATCTGGGCAAGCAGGCGGTAGTTGCCGCCGCTGCGGGTGCGGATTTCATTGCGCCTTCTGCGGCAATGGATGGGCAGGTACAGGCGATCCGTCAGGCGCTGGACGCTGCGGGCTTCACCGACACCGCCATCATGTCCTATTCCACCAAATTTGCCTCCTCTTTCTACGGCCCGTTCCGTGAAGCAGCCGGCACGGCGCTGAAAGGCGATCGTAAAACCTATCAGATGAACCCGCTGAACCGCCGCGAAGCGATTCGTGAGTCTCTGCTGGATGAAGCCCAGGGCGCTGACTGCCTGATGGTGAAACCGGCTGGCGCATACCTGGATATCCTGCGCGACATTCGCGAACGCACCGAACTGCCGCTGGGCGCCTACCAGGTGAGCGGCGAGTACGCGATGATCAAATTCGCCGCGCAGGCGGGTGCCATCGACGAAGAGAAAGTGATCCTCGAAAGCCTGGGGGCGATCAAACGCGCGGGCGCGGATCTGATCTTCAGCTATTTCGCGCTGGATCTGGCTGAGAAGAAAATTCTGCGTTAATCCGCTTTAGCGCCGGGTAACGACTTCGCCTTACCCGGCCTGCTCTCTGCGCTAATCTTCACCAAACTGCAATACAAACGACATCTCCTCCTTCTACTGTCTGGGCAAGACGGCAGGAGGAGTGATCAATGTTTAGTCTCGACAGCGTTCTTGATGACCTTTGGCCTCAGGCGAGGCCCGCACCCTGGCAAAAAAGTCTGTTAAAAAGACTGCTTCACGAAGACGAATTTCAGCAGTTTGCCGCCAGCCACCGTCACCTGAAAGGGCTGGATATGGTGGAGCAGGTTCTGGAACACCTTGATATTCACTGCTCCGTTTCCGCCCGCGACCTCGAACAAATCCCCGAACACGGCCCACTCATTGTGATAGCGAACCACCCGACCGGCACCCTGGATGGGCTGGCGCTGCTGTATGCCGTTTCCCGCGTGCGACGCGACGTGAGGGTTGTTACCAACAGGATGCTGTCCCACCTTGAGCCCCTCAGTTCATTATTTATTCCCGTGGATAATATGGGCGGCAGAACCGCAAAAGCCTCGCTGATACAGATGGAGCAGCACCTGCAAAACGCCGGCGTGCTGATCTTCTTTCCGGCGGGCGAAGTTTCCCGCCCAACGCGCAAAGGCATCCGCGATAAAAAATGGCATCCGGGCTTTATCAAGCTGGCCGGCAAACTACGGGTGCCGCTACTCCCGGTACATATCCAGGCGCACAACAGCCTGCTGTTTTATGCCAGCACGCTGGTCTCGCCAACGGTATCCATGCTGCTGCTGATGCAACAGATGTTTCGCCGCCGTCACAGTCAGCTGCCGATCAAAATCGGCCAGCAGATTGCCTGGAATGAGCGGTTTAGTTCTACCCTTTCATCGCGTGAGATGGCCGAGCAGTGTCGTCAGCACGTGATACGTCTTGGCAAGGGATTGCCTGGCGTCTTTAAAACCCAGTGCGCCATTGCCCGCCCGGAAGACAGGGCGACGCTCAAGCGCGAACTGGCGCAGGCCGAGTGTCTGGGCAAAACCAGCGATGGTAAGGCCATCTATCTTTGGCAGCGCAACGGGCAGGAAGAGGCGCCTCTGCTGCGCGAGCTGGGGCGGCTGCGCGAGATTGCCTTTCGTGCCGTGGAGGAAGGCAGCGGGAAGCGCCGGGATACCGACAGCTACGATGATGACTATCTGCACCTTATTCTGTGGGATGACGATGACCTGGAGATTGTCGGCGCGTACCGCTTTATGCCAACGGCCATGCAGGTGGAAAAGCGCGGCGTCGAGGGGTTGTACAGCTACAGCCTGTTCCACTACGACGAAAAAATGCAGGACATACTTGAGCACGGTATTGAGCTGGGGCGCAGCTTTATACAGCCGCGCTACTGGGGGCGTCGCGGTCTGGACTATCTGTGGTCAGGCATTGGCGCCTATCTGGCACGCTATCCCCATTACCGTTACCTGTTTGGTCCGGTGTCCATCTCCGGCGGCTTACCGCCAGCTGCACGGGATCTGCTGGTGGCGTTTTATCGTCTCTGGTTTCCGGCCAGCCATCCCTTAGCCGCCTCGCGTCAACCCTACCCGGCCTCACTTCCGGACGTGCTGGCACAGTTTGGCGGAGTGGATTACGTGGATGACCTGACAAAGCTGAAATCCCTGCTCGGCAACCTGGGTTGCGGCATCCCGCCGCTCTACAAACAGTATTCCGAGCTATGCGAACCCGGCGGCGTGCAGTTTATCGATTTCGGCAGCGATCCGGCGTTCAATAACTGTATCGACGGGCTGGTGCTGGTGGATCTGTGTTATCTGAAGGCAAACCGCTATCAGCGGTATATAGAAGCACACCTCTAGCTCCGTTGCCCGGTGGCGCTGCGCTTACCGGGCCTACAATTAAACGTAGGCCGGGTAAGGCAACGCCGCCACCCGGCAATCAAGGCGCACGGTAAAACGGCTTATCCCCCAGGATCGTCGCCCGCTGCATAATCCTTCGCTGCGGCAGGTAATCCGCATTGGCGTAATGCTGCGTGACGCGGTTATCCCAGATCGCCAGATCGTTCTCCTGCCAGCGCCAGCGCACCTGGAACTCCGGTTTGGTGATGTGCGCGAACAGGAAGCCGAGCAGCGCCTCACTCTCTTTTTCCGCTACGTCCACGATGCGCGTGGTAAACCCTTCATTCACAAACAGCGCCTGCTTTCCGGTCACCGGATGGGTACGCACCACCGGGTGCAGCAGCGGGGGATGTTTTGCGACCGCATCCAGCCAGCGCTGGTGCTCCTCTTCGCTTTTGCGGTACTTGTACTCCGGGAACGATTTTTTGAAGTCATGCTCCGCCCGCAGGCCGCTCAGCAGAGTCTGGAGCGGCGCGGAGAGCGCCTCAAACGCGGCAATCCCGCTGGCCCACAGCGTATCCCCACCCGTTTCCGGCAGCTGTTTTGCTGCCAGAATCGCCCCGGCTGGCGGTGTGTCGATAAAGGTAACGTCCGTGTGCCAGTTGTCATTATCGGGCGGGTTATCGTTATGGGTGTCCAGCACGATAATTTCCTCCACCCCTTCCGCATGCGGGTAGACCGGGTGGATATGCAGGTCGCCAAAACGCAGGGCCAGCGCGCGCTGCTGCTGCGGGGTAATGGCCTGTTCACGCAGGAATACCACCTGATGACGCAGCACCGCGTGGTACAGCTGCTCAAACTGGTTATCGCTCAGCGGACGGGTTACGTCCAGGCCCGACACCTGCGCGCCAATATATGGCCCCAGCGGGGTAATGGTCAGTCGTTCACTCATTGTATTTCTCCATGCCAGGGCGTCAGGCGACGCTGTAGCGCGCGCAGTCCCAGTTCTAATCCAAAGGCAATCGCGGCGATCACCGCGATCCCTGCCAGTACCACGTCAGTCGCCAGGAACTCTCCCGCCGACTGCACCATAAACCCAAGGCCGCGCGTGGCGGCTATCAGCTCTGCCGCCACCAGCGTAGACCAGCCCACCCCAAGGCCGATGCGCAGCCCGGTCAGTATCTCCGGCAGCGCGCCTGGTAAAATGACGAACAGCAGTATCTGCGCGCGGCTGGCGCCGAGCGACTGCGCCGCACGTATGCGTACCTGCTGCGCACTTTTTACGCCAGCCAGGGCCGACATGGCTACCGGCGCAAATATCGCCAGGTATATCAGTAAGATCTTTGACGTCTCGCCGATGCCAAACCAGATCACCATCAGGGGCAGGTAAGCCAGCGGCGGGACGGGACGGTAAAGCTCTATCAGCGGGTCGAGAATGCCGCGTACCGTCGGGCTCAGTCCCATCGCGATCCCCACCGGAACGCCAATAATGACCGCCGCCAGCAGCGCCACCAGAATACGCATCAGACTGGCGCCTAAATGCTGCCAGAGCGTGGCATCCATAAAGCCCTGCGGCCCGGCGATAGTAATCAGTTTTTCCAGAACCTGGCCTGGCGGGGGCAGAAACAGCGGGCTGACCCACTGCTGCGCGGCAACCGCCCACCATACCGCCAGCACCACCACCAGCGTGCTGAGGCTTAAGGTGAGCTGGCGAGAGAACGGCCAGCGTAAGGCAAGGCGCGTCCGCCGCGTTTTTTCACTGAAAACAATGCTCATGAGAACGCCTCCCGTTGCTCAAACACGCGGCTTAAGACGTATTCACGCTGTTCAATAAACAGCGGATCGGATTTGATGCTGCGTACCGGCTCTCCCGCCACATAGCGGCGGGCAAACTCAAGCGGCAGGCGCTCCAGCACGCGGCCCGGCCCCGGTGAGAGCAGCACCAGCTCCGTCGCCATAAACACGGCCTCTTCGATATCGTGGGTGATTAACAGCACCTGCTTGCCGGTTTCGTGCCACAGGCGCAGCAGCAGGGTTTGCATCTGCTCGCGGGTGAAGGCATCCAGCGCCCCGAAAGGTTCGTCCAGCAACAGCAGCTGTGGGTTAGCCGCCAGCGCGCGGGCGATCCCGACGCGCTGACGCTGCCCACCTGAAAGCTGCCAGATAAAGCGTTTTTCAGCCCCCTCCAGCCCGACCTTTTTCAGCATATCGCGCGCCGTACTCAGGCGCTGTTCACGCGCTACACCGGCCAGTTGCAGACCAAACGCAACGTTTTCCTGAACGTTTCGCCACGGGAGTAATCCTTCATTCTGAAAGACCACGCCGCGCTCTGCGCCCGGCCCCGTTACCCGTTTTCCTTCCAGCTGGATCGTGCCGTGCTGATACGGTACAAACCCGGCGATCAGGTTCAGCAGCGTCGTTTTCCCGCAGCCGGACGGCCCTAGCACCACCAGCAGTTCACCGCTGTCCAGCGTCAGGTTGATCTCTTCCAGGGCGGGTTTGCCGCCGTAATCGGCAGACAGGTTTGTAATGTTCAGCATTGCAGCTCCCTTATTTCACAAAGCGATCGGTCACGAACTGGCTGTAATCCGCCGCCACCGCAGGCACTTTGCCCTGCTCTTTCAGGAACGTGGCAGTGTCGACAATCGCTTTGCTCACCGGCCCGTTCAACTGCTGGACCTGCTGCGCAGGCGTCAGATAGGTGTTGCCTTTTACCAGCCCCGGCACGTCAGCTTCCGGCACGCCGCTCAGACGTGAGAGCTTCTCCAGGTTGGCGGGATGTTTCAGCCATTCATCCGGGTTGCTGATGTATGGCTGCTGTGCGTCGATGGCGCTTTTGGCGAAGGCTTTCACCACTTCAGGGTGTTTCTCGGCAAAGTCCTTCCGTACGACCCAGACGTCAAGGGTTGGCGCGCCCCACTGCCCCACTTTTTCGGAGTCGGTCAGCACGGTGCCCTCTTTTTCCAGCTCGTTGACGGCGGGCGCCCAGACGTATGCTCCGTCGATGTCGCCACGCTGCCAGGCGGCAATAATCGCCGGAGGTTGCAGGTTAATGATCTGCACCTGGCCCGGCTTAATGCCCCAGTGTTTCAGCGCTGCCAGCAGGCTGTAATGCGTGGTGGAGATAAACGGCACCGCGATGCGTTTGCCGATCAAATCTTCGGGTTTCGTGATGCTTTTCTTCACCACCAGCGCTTCGGAATTTCCGAGCTGCGACGCCAGCAGGAAGACTTCAATCGGCACCTGCTGGCTGGCGGCCACCGCCAGCGGGCTGGAGCCCAGGTTGCCAATCTGCACGTCGCCCGAGGCTAACGCCCGCACAATCGCCGCGCCGCTGTCGAACTTGCGCCAGTCGACGTTCGCCCCGCTCGCTTTGGCAAAGGTGTTGTCCGCCTGCGCAACTTTCGCCGGCTCAGCGGAAGTCTGATACGCGACGGTGACGTCCACCGCCTGCGCCTGAAATGCCCACAGCGCCAGTGCGCCGAGAAGTGTGATCCGCGATGAAATTGCCATAATGTCTGCTCCTCTTGTTGTTATGAGGGCAGTATTTCCGGCGCGAGAATTTTGATAAAGGAATAAAAAAGAATCGCTAATGACGATTCGTTTTTAGAAAAAAAGCGGGAAAGGATAGTGAATTTTGTGCGGTTGTTTCTCCGGGTGGCGCTGCGCTTACCCGGCCTACGGTTCGTGCAATTTGTAGGCCGGGTAAGGCGCAGCCGCCACCCGGCAAAGACCTCAGCGCTGAACCGTCAGCGCAGCAATATCCTGCGGCGTGGTGCGACAGCAGCCGCCAATCAGCTTCGCACCGGCATCCAGCCACTGCGGTAAATACCCCGCCAGCGTCTCGCAGGCGTCACCATGGTGATGCCAGGTTTTGCTCACCGCATCATAATGCTCGCCGGAATTCGGATAGACCACCAGCGGCAGCGACGTCAGGCTGTGCAGATGCGTCAGCGCCGCGGTGGTGTTTTCCAGCGCGATACAGTTGATCCCCAGCGCGACAACCTGTGGATAGCTTTCGAGCGCAGAAACGACATCCCGCAGCGGCGTCCCGTCACTCAGATGCTCGCTGTCACGCAGGGTAAATGAGAACCATGCCCGGGCGCGAGGATACGCCGTCAGCAACGCCGCCAGCGCCTTAATCTCCGGGAAAGAAGGCAGCGTTTCACAGGCCAGCAGATCCGCGCCCGCATCCAGCAGCGCCTCCACGCGGGGAAGGTGGAACGCGGTGAACTCTTCAGCGCGACGCACATAATCTCCGCGATATTCAGATCCATCGGCAAGATACGCGCCGTACGGCCCTACCGACCCCGCCACCAGCAGCGTGCCCGCCTGCGCATTCTCTGCCAGGTACGCTTCCCGCGCTTTGCGTGCCAGCTCTACGCTTTTGCAAATCAACGCCCGCGATTGCGCCTCGTCGAGCCCGCGTGCGGCAAAGCCCGCAGGCGTGGCCTGATAGCTGGCGGTGATCGCCACCTGTGCCCCCGCGCGGTAATAGTCGAGGTGCACGTCACGGATCAGCTCCGGGTTTTCCATCAGCACTTTGGCCGACCAGAGGCTGTCGGCAAGGTTACAACCGCGCGCTTCCAGCTCCGTTGCCATCGCCCCATCCAGCACGACAAACGGCTGGTTTTCAAGGAGGGCGGTAAGCGGATTATTCTGCGACATGTTCAGGCTCCTGCGTGGTCAGGTTTCGGGTCAGGTAGTACGCACCATAACACAGGGCGACAAACGGAAGCCCGCAATAAAGGGCAATACGCTGGCTGGGGTCAAACCACAGGCCGACACAGGCCACCAGGCAGAGGATAAAGCCAAGCACGGGCACCAGCGGATACCATGGCGCGCGATACTGCAACGCCGAAAGCGGCTGCCCGGACTGCACGTGACGGCGACGAAACACGAAGTGTGACGCGCAGATGCTGATCCACACCGCCACCACCGCAAAACCGGAAATGGCTGACAGGGCCACAAACACCGTATCCGGCGCGACCACGCTGGAGAACAGCGCCAGCACGCCGCCCAGCATGGAAACGGAGAGCGCCGTCAGCGGCACGCCGTTTTTGTTGACGCGGGCAAAGCAGCGCGGCAGCGTTTTCTCGTTAGACAGAGACCACAGCATACGACCAGAGGCGTACAGGCCCGAGTTCGCCGCCGAGAGGATCGCCGTCAGGATCACGAAGTTAAAGATATCCGCCGCATACGGAATGCCGACCTTTTCAAACACCAGCACGAACGGGCTTTTCTCCACGCCAGCCTGCTGCATCGGGATCAGCGCCGCCAGCACAAACACGGTGCCAATAAAGAAGATGATGAGCCGGGCGATGGTGGTGCGAATAGCAACCGGAATAACCTGGTGCGGGTTTTCCGTTTCTCCTGCGGCGATGCCGATAAGCTCCGTTCCGGAGAAGGCAAAGTTGACCGCCACCATGGTCATCAGGATCGGCAGACCGCCGTGCGGGAACCAGCCTTCGGCAGTAAGGTTGCTTAAGCCCGGCGCCGGTGAACCGTCCTGCATCGGGATAAAACCGAAGATCGCCGCCCCGCCGAGAATAATGAAGGCGATGATGGTGATGACTTTCACCAGCGAGAACCAGAATTCCCCTTCGGCGAAGAAGCGCGTGGAAATGACGTTAAGAGCAAAAATCACCACGCAAAAGACGACGCACCACGTCCAGACAGGAACCTGCGGGAACCAGTACTGCATACAGAACCCGGCTGCGGTAAAGCTCGATCCCAGCGCCACTGTCCACGTAAGCCAGTAGAGCCACGCCACGGTATACCCTGTCGCCGGGCCGAGATAACGAGCGGCGTAGACGTGGAACGCGCCGGTTTCCGGCATCGCTACGGAAAGCTCGCCCAGACACTGCATAACCAGCCAGACCACCAGCGCACCAATAAGATACGCCAGCAGCGTGCCCGCCGCGCCGGTTGTCGAAATGATGTATCCGGTATTGAAGAATAACCCTGTGCCGATAACGCCCCCCAGCGAGAGCATAATCAGGTGACGGGTTTTCATGGTGCGCTTAAGCTGCCCGTTTTGTTGTTCTGTTTGCATATTACCTTCTAAACGTATGGACATCTAAACATCCAAAGAAGGGTGTTATACCGCGATTGTTAACAAAAAGCCACCCGGCACGACTTCGGCGCAATTATTGGTAAATCTTTAAATCAGTTCTATAGTCGACACAGTTTCTTCTTCACCAGGACTCACTATGCGATTTAACGGACTGACCAAAGGTTTCTTTATTCTCATCCTGGCCCTTGTTACCTGGGCTTTCTTTGACGTGCTGTCACCCTATTTCTCGGCGATTCTGTGGGCCGCGATCCTGACCATCATTTTCAACCCGGTGAAAAACAAACTGCGTACCGCGCTGGGCGATCGCAACGGGCTGGCTTCCCTCCTCACACTCGGCATTATCTGCCTGATCGTGTTTATTCCGTTGATGGTGATCCTTTCCTCGCTCGCGGTGGAACTGAACATGGTTTACACCAAGCTGCAACAGAACAACACGCAGTTCCCGGAAGTCATCGCCGGTATTTTCAACCGACTGCCGGACTGGGCCAGCGGCTTCCTGGCGGATCACAACCTGACCAACGCCGCGCAGATTCAGAAAAAGCTTTCCGATGTCGCGTTACAGGGTGGACAGTATCTGGCGGGAAGCGCGTTCCTGATTGGTAAAGGGACGTTCGGCTTTGCTATTAGCTTCGGCATTATGCTGTACCTGCTGTTTTTCCTGCTCAAAGACGGGCCCTATCTGGTGCGCCAGATCCTCGACTCGCTGCCGCTGTCTGACTTCGCCAAACAGCATCTGTTCGCTAAGTTTGTCGGCGTCTCACGAGCCACGGTAAAAGGTACGGCGGTCGTGGCAGTGGTTCAGGGTACGCTTGGCGGTATCGCCTTTGCCATCGTCGGTATTGACGGTAGCGTACTGTGGGGAGCGCTGATGGCGTTCCTCTCCCTGGTGCCCGCCGTCGGCTCGGCTATCGTCTGGGTTCCCGCCGCGATCTTCCTGTTTGCCACTCACCAGCTGTGGCAGGGTCTGTTCATTGTGGGCTTTTTTGTCATTATCGTCGGGCTGGTGGACAACCTTTTACGTCCGCTGCTGGTGGGCAAAGACACCAAAATGCCGGACTACCTGATACTGATCACCACGCTCGGCGGTATGGAGCTGTACGGCATTAATGGTTTTGTGATTGGGCCGCTGATTGCCGCCCTGTTTATCGCCTGCTGGAACCTCTTCTCCGGCCGCGACCACGCAGGCAACGCCGAGGAGCTGGACGCAGACTTTATCGAAGAGGGAAAAAACCCTCCGGATCTCTAACGAAACGCGTTTTGTCAGGCGGCCCTGTGCCGCCTTTTTTTTCGCGATAAATCAGGGGTTTTCTATAATCTGAAATGAACGCTCTTCCACATTTGTCGTAGAAGGATCCAACAGGTGCGAATCGCCACGATCACAAACTGGGCCTATGGTGTCACGGTGTGCCTGACCATTGCCTCCGGTATCGTCATGCTGATGGCTTCCCATGCCGACAACGTAGAGCGTCAGGCTGTTAAGCAACGACAAATTTTTGACCAGCTTACGGAAGAGATTGAAGCAGAAACCTGGATGCTCTCCGACTTAGCGCGCCTTTACGCCATCAAAAAAGAGCCCGATGTGCTGAAAGCGTACCAGGCGAAAGAAGGTGAACTGAAGAATATTGAACACAAAGTGGGACAGTTAAAAGATACGGGCGCAACGGGCGAAGAGCTGGCGCTGCTGTATGAAGGGCTGAAGATTGTTGATGGCCTACAGGATGAACAGCAGGCAGCAATTGCCAGCGTCGCCCGGGGTGAGGAACAACAGGCCATTGCGTTACTCTTCGGCAAAATCTACGAACTTGAAACGGAACGCGCCCAGAGCAAGATTGACCATTTTCGTATGCTGCTGGATAAGCGCATTATTGCCGATGTCCAGGCGGCGACCAACACGTCGAAAACGCTGCGTACCGCCTCAGAGGTGATGGTCGGCCTGACCGCCCTGCTCTTCTTATTCGTGATGGGCTTTATTCTCAAGCACCGCGTGCTGCGCCCGGTAGTGCGCCTCAGCGATGTGGTTCACCGCCTGGCCTCACAGGATTACGGCGTCGAAACGCCCAATTTCAACCAGGTCGATGAGATAGGCGATATGGCGCAGGCCATTCGCATTTTCCGCGAGAACGGGCTGGCAAGGCAGCGGCTTGAAAAAGAACGCGACGCAGACTGGGCCATCCGCGAGCTGCTCGCGCGAATGACCCAGCGCTTGCAGGGATGCGAGAACGTCAGCGACGTGATTGAGGTGGCAGAGTTGTTTGCTCCCAACATTGCGCCGGGTGTCGCCGGACGTCTGTATATTCTGGATCGAAACCCGTGGGAGATGCGCTGTGCGGCGGAATGGTTATCTCCACAGGGAGAAAAAAATGCTTTCCACCCCGATCAATGCTGGGCCATACGCCGTGGTCAGAGCCACCCACCGGTCAACGGCGAGCCGGATATCGGTTGCCAGCATCTGCCTGAATCACAAAAAGACAGCTCACTGTGCGTGCCGCTCATTGCGCAGGGGGAAGCCATTGGTTTGCTGTCGTTTCAGAACATCACGCCTGAAACGGCGCCGTCCCGCGCATATCTCGAATTAATGGCGGAAGCCCTGGGTCTGGCGCTGGCCAACCAGCGTCTGCGCGATGCCCTGCTGGAAAAAGCGCTATTCGACCCGCTCACCGGCTTGCGTAACCGCCACCACCTGGAAGATACCCTGCGCACTCAGATAGCTCAGGCAATGCGCAATGATGAGCCGGTGAGCTGCATGATGATCGACATCGATCACTTTAAAAGCATTAACGATCGCTTCGGCCATGAGGCTGGCGATCATGTGATTAAGAGCGTGGCGACAATTGTTCAGCGTGCCGTGCACGATGCCGGCCTGGCCTTCCGCTTTGGTGGCGAAGAGTTTCTGGTGCTGCTAACGGGTGCGGATGAGGAAGCGGCTCACGCCTGCGCAACTGAGATTTATAACGGCGTCCATACGCTGTCGCTGCGCTATGGGCTTGCTGAGATTGGCCCAGTGGATGTGTCGATCGGGATCGCCAGTTACCCGCAGCACGCCCAAAGCGACGACCTGCTGCGCGCGGCAGACGTGGCGCTTTACCGGGCGAAAGAGCTGGGGCGCTCGCGGATCGTCAGTTTCAGTATGCTGGAGACGGGTTAACCGAAACTCAGTGCAAATGACGTCAGAGGTACGCGCACTCTCTTATTCCCTCACATTGAGGGTGCGTTATCATTCTTTGTACAAATAAATTCATCTTAACGATGCCACCATTGATAAAAAATGGGGGTGCGTAAATATATCAATAAATCAAAGCGATCATTTTTTAAACCCGGGTGGCTAATTACACTGAGTTTTAATGTTTTAAAAAACGTAAGCTCCAGCCAGAGGTCTGCAATCACGGGGCAAACAACGATTATCCATTTGATTTTAATACATTTAATGAAGTATCGTTTGCAAAAAGCCGTGGCGTTCAACAAAATAGACAAACTTATAGGATAATTAACTTATAATTCTTATACTTCTGTTAAAAAGAGGAGGCCAATATGCGAATAATCCTAATGCTGTGCTGCTTTTTGGTACAAAGTTTAAGCTGGGCTGGCGAACTGCCAAAGCCTGTGGGCAAACCCATCTTAACCATTACCGGTAATATAGAAAATACGAACGAAAATGGAAAAGCCGTTTTTGATATTGCCAGCCTGGAAAAACTGGGGATGGTGAGTTTCCAGACGACCTCTCCCTGGTATAATGGCCGCACGAAATTTGAGGGTATCCCGATGCGCAAACTCATGGAGTATGTGGGTGCTAAGGGTTCTGTTCTGAATGTGGTTGCACTCAATGATTACACTACCGTCATCCCTCTCAGCGACTTCCAGAAATACAACGCCATCCTGGCGTTAAAGGTCAATGGCGAATATATGCGCATCCGCGATAAAGGTCCGTCATTCATCGTCTACCCTTATGACAGTCTTCCTGAACTCAATAATCAGATTTATTACTCGCGATCGGCATGGCAGGTCAGCAAAATGAAGATTGAATAGTAGTTCAGGAGAACATAATGAACAGGATACTGGTTGGTATCATTTTTTCTCTTTTTATCACTACGGGATATATAGCATTTCTTGTCTACGATCGTCAGCAAGAGTTGCAAAAATTGACTCACTACACTGAGTCCTGGTCTGTAGCCCAACTGGTATCTGAATATTACCGATTTGAATCATGGATTGGACTGTACGCAACCGAGACTGATGACGTTACGGTAGACCAGGTTCGCATGCGCCTGGAAATCATGCTGAGCCAGAATGATTTATTGAAAGAGGGCGGTCTGGGTCGTTATATAAACAGCGAAAAAGCGCATCAGACGCTCGCCTTACGCCTGGAAAAGATACTGAACTATCTGGATGGTCATCTTGAGAAAATGAGCCGTTCAGAGTTAAAGCTCTATCTGAAAAATATGCATTCACTGGATGCCCCGCTAAGCCAGCTTTCATCAACGGCTTTAACAAAAGATGTTAATACAATCAATGAAACTAACCTAAAAATACAGGTTCTGTATTATATTTATTCAGCACTTTCGCTGTTACTGGTTATTTTAAGCTTCATACTGGGCTTTTTGATTATCTATCAAAATAAAAACATCCTCAAAGCACATACACAGGTTAAAACGTTGGCTGAAGAACTTCAGCTGTCCAAAGAAACCCTGCAAATCCAGAATACAAAACTGGAATACGATGTTTATCATGACTCCCTTACCGGCATGAAAAACCGTCTTTTCTTCTGGGATGATCTCAATAAACTTAATCTACAGGCTGAGGAAAAACATATTTCGGTCACGGTGATGTTATTCGATTTAGACCGGTTCAAAGAGGTGAATGATACCTACGGTCATGATGCTGGCGATTTACTGTTACGTGAGGTATCCACGCGCCTTAACGCTTTGAGCCGCTTTTCAGAGACATTTTATCGTTTGGGCGGCGACGAATTTGCGTTTCTCTCCAGTGGCTTAACCGAAGCCGCAGCCGTTTCACGCGCGCGAGAAATCAGTGATAGCATCAGCAAGCCCTATACAATTAATAATCAACTTATAAAAATAGCCACCTGTGTGGGTATTGTTTTATCGGATAACGAACGACGTTCAGATTACCTTTATAAATTTGCCGATCTGGCGCTCTATGAAGCCAAGAAAGAAGGTTCTCAGCAAATCAAAGTCTTCCGCCAGCGAATGCTACAGAAGTTGCAGGAAAGCAGAACCCTTGAAAATGATATGGCAAGAGCAATAGAGAATGATGAGTTTATTGTTTATTACCAGCCTATTGTGAATTCCATCAGCAAGGAAATTTACGGCTATGAAGCGCTTATTCGCTGGATGCACCCCGTCAAGGGGATGCTCTCCCCGGATAGCTTTATTTTCGCCGCTGAAAAAACAGGCATGATCAACGAGATAGGTAAAACTGTACTTAAACTGGCCTGTAGGGAGGCGGTCTCCTGGGCTGTTCCGGCCAGGATCTCCGTCAACGTCTCGCCTGTTCAATTGGGCAGCAAATCATTTATTAATACGGTGCAGTCCGTTCTGGCTGAGACCGGGCTCCCGGCTAACCGTCTTGAGTTAGAGGTCACAGAGTCTTCCCTCTTCAGTGACAGAAATAACCCCATTGCGATCCTCAAAAAACTACGCTCACTGGGCGTAAGAATTTCTATTGATGATTTTGGCACAGGTTATTCGTCGCTCTCCAGACTCAGCGAACTGAATTTTGATAAAATCAAGATCGATAAATCTTTTGTCAATCCGATATCTACGCAAGAAGATGCGCTTAATATTGTGAAGCTGATTACCGGTATGGCTAAAAGCCTTAATATGGGCGTCATTGCCGAGGGCGTTGAGACCGAAGAGCAGCTTGAGCGGCTTCAGGCTCTGGGTTGCGAGCTTGTGCAGGGATATCTTTTCAGCAAACCACAGCCTCAGGTCGACAGCAAAATTAAGAGCGGCCAGGAATGATCCCCCTCTCCTCAGCCCGATACCAACCGGGATCACATTTTTCACCCCTGGGTATTCACTGACAATAACCAGGTGTTATCATTCACCCCGTAAATACCTATCAACTCAATCCGAGGCTTTGATGCTGGAGAATGTAATCATCCGATAATCAGCTTCCCGACCTTTCCAGGCCGGACTGATTATCAATGCGCCGAAATCGTATGCGGACACCGCTGTGTGTTTGCACGTTTTGCACATGATGATTAAACAGGTTTTCCAGTATGAATTTATCCCGTCAGGAACAACGTACCTTACACGTTCTCGCCAAAGGTGGCCGTATTGTGCACGTCCGCGATAACTCTGGCCGCGTCACCGCCGTTGAATGCTATAGCCGCGAAGGGCTACTGCTGGCTGACTGCACGCTCGCCGTTTTCAAAAAGCTCAAAACCAAAAAGCTGATCAAATCCGTTAACGGTCAGCCCTACCGCATTAACACTACGGGGCTGAACAATGTTCGCGCTCAGCCTGATAATCGTTAAGGAGAGGATGATGGATATCCCACGTATTTTTACTGTTAGCGAAAGCAAACACCGCATTCATAACCCCTTTACACCAGAGAAGTACGCGACGCTGGGCCGCGTGTTACGCATGAAGCCAGGCACACGCATTCTCGATCTCGGCAGCGGCTCGGGAGAGATGCTTTGTACCTGGGCACGTGATTACGGTATTACCGGTACCGGCATCGACATGAGCCCGCTCTTCACCGCGCAGGCCACGCGGCGCGCAGAGGAACTCGGCGTCAGCGAACGCGTCCATTTCATTCATAACGACGCGGCCGGCTACGTCGCGAATGAAAAATGTGACGTGGCGGCCTGCGTTGGCGCAACCTGGATTGCGGGGGGCGTAGCCGGGACAATGGATCTGCTGGCAAAAAGCCTCAAGCCCGGGGGAATAATGCTCATCGGCGAACCGTACTGGCGTCAGGTACCTGCGACGGAGGAGACAGCCCAGGCCTGCGGCGTCTCGTCGATCGCAGACTTTCTCACTCTGCCCAGTCTGGTTGCGTCTTTCGATCAACAGGGCTATGACCTGGTTGAAATGGTGCTGGCTGATCAGGAAGGCTGGGACAGGTACGAAGCCGCAAAATGGATGACCATGCGGCGCTGGCTGGAGGAAAACCCAGACGATGACTTCGCGCAGGAAGTTCGGGCGGAGCTGACGATAGCGCCTGAACGTCATGTGACGTACACGCGGGAGTACTTTGGCTGGGGAGTGTTTGCGTTAATGGCGCGATAACATGGCGCTGGCGGTATAGCCTTTAGGGTTATGCCGCCGATCAACTTCTTTGAGGTACAAAACGATGACGCGAAAATGTGCAGCCATTAGCAACATTTGCTGCCATGATCTGAGAATGAGATTTACTGGAATGTAGGGTAACTATTTGATTTAGATGGTGCGATAATAGGATTCAAACAAGGAAGGCATATCATTGATTCTACATGGGAATGTTTCATTTCATCTTTTATATACCCCCAAAAATACCCCCATTAATCTAGTTGTCTTGTCTGCGGGAAATCAACCTGAACTTTAGACTAACGTGGATTCCATATGCCATCCTAAGGAAACACATTCGCAAATAGTAACTCTTGGTTACTATATTCATTTGTATTATTGCAGCATCAACTATTAGCTCTATTGAAAAGAGCAACTCTAAGAAAAACATAAACAATAGTGAAGTTCGAGACAAAATAATATGAAAAGAATTGACATTTTCAATCAAATCAATAAATTGCTCTATAACTTAGATAAATATACTTTCATTTTTCTGGTTAGACTACATGACAAGCAATACAGCAAGAACCATACTTATGGACATGGTTGACACCAAAATAACCACCATCAAAGCTAAATGCAGAAGAAATAAGCGTTTTTTTCAATTTTTTACAGCTGGTTCTATAATTTTAAGTGCATCGATTACCGTTGTAGTTGGTTTAGAATGGCCTAATCATGCTGCTATTCAAAAGAATATTGCACTTATAATGGGTGTATCATTAACTCTCATTAATGGTTGGGTAGCTATCTTTGATTTTAAAAAACTTTGGATGAGACAAAAAAATACACTTTTTGGTTTATATCTTATAGATAACGAATTAAAAATCCTCACTGATAGCGATGAAGATAAGTTGAGAGTTAAAGAACTTTTCAATGCTTATCAAGCAGTTTGGGAAAAAGACGGCAGTGAGTGGGCAAATATTTTCAGTTCCGACATTGAATCATCGAAAATAACACAAAATATCAAAGAGTTGCAATCATGAACTTCGTGCATTTAAAAGTTGATAAAATAGCTATTCATCAGATCTTTCCAAGAGGTGAAGATGGGAAGGAAGTATTACCGGGCAAAGGCACGGAGTTAATAAATTTTGATGAAGATGCTTTGAGCGATTTTAAACAAAGAATTTATAACTCTCTTGGGCATGATTCTTCTGCTGTGGAAATGGTGATAACAAACGAAAAGACAGAAAGCACTCCGTTTTACGTAAATATTTTACATGGTTGTAATGATGTAGAATTTATAAATAACAGTTATGAAATTGCTAAAAATTTATCAAAAGCACAAACACGTAGAGGCATGTCCGGAGGTATACTTGTTGTTTTCAGCGCCACCTATCAATATAACAAGCTTCCTTTTGTAGGCATTATCAAAGCTGACTTATACAGTGGATACGAAAAATGGCAAGATAAAAAAACAGGCATTATTTCTTTAAAACATGTAAAAGAGCTACTACTTACGCCTTCAACCAAACTTTATAAGTCTGCCGGATTTTTTAAACGTGAAAACGTAAAAAATGATAGCACCTTAAGTGAACAATGGGCCGTACATATTTCTGATTATCAGATTGATAAATCTGACGGTAAAGCTGCTGCTCAGTATTTTTATCAAACTTTCCTCGGTTGTGATTACCCAGCAACCAGTGCCAGAACAACAAAACGTTATTTTGAAATAGCATGTGATTTTATAAATCAAATGGATATTGATGAAGAAGAGCGAACCCACTTACACAACGTCTTATACGCAGACCTAAAAGCAGGTAAATCACAAAAAGTTGATCCTATGGCATTTGCTGGCTCATATATGTCAACAGCAGATGTAGATAATTTTAGGAACTATTTAGACGATTATGATTTTCCGGTTGGTCCATTCATAAAAGATACGCAGTACATCTCTAGCAAATTAAAGAATAGGCGTTTAAAATTTAGTAAAAACATTCGAATCAGCGCACCATCAGAAATCTTTGAAGAGTTTGTTTCTATTGAAACTGTAGAGGGTGAAGCAGGTCAAGATGGTTATAGACCAACTTGGACAAAAATTCTTGTTAAAGACAGAATAGTAGATCAATAATGACTGAGACTGAATTCCTCAAGCAATGGCATTCCGAGAAGGCGATGTATGGCGCTTGGGGTCAGTATATTGTTAGTTCTATATCAGAAGCGCTTATCAAATCTCTTAAGGTAGATCTTAAGAATTATCTTAAAATACCAGTAAATCACAGAGTTAAAGATGATGGGTCTTTAGTTGATAAAGCCTTATATCGTAATAAAGCGTACAAAAATCCTTATAATGATATTGAAGATAAGGTAGGTGTTCGCTTTGTCGTAATGCTCCAAACTGACGTTGAAAAAGTATGCGAGGTTATTAAACAAGTTGCCGTTCAAGAAGGTTGGGATGCTACGCAGTGTAGAAACTATAATGAGGAGCGTAGAGAATCGCCAATGCTCTTCACCTATCAATCTCATCATTTTATCATCCGAAATAAAAGAGCATTTACACATGGAGGTATTCTCATTCATGAAAACACCCCTTGTGAGGTTCAGGTACGGTCTCTGCTTCAGCATGCATATGCTGAATTAACCCATGATGCCATTTACAAGAAAAAAACAATTATAGAACCTGATGTTGTTCGTACCGTTGCTAAAACAATGGCTTTTATCGAAACGGCAGATGAATTCTTTCAAAAGGTTGTGGATAGAACTGAGTCGGAAAATATACTCAAAAACGAGTCATTTTTGGACACTCTCTTTGAACAAATAACAGGCGTACAACCTATAAAACAAAACTCATCTGTTATTATATATGATACCTTTGAGCATATTATTAATGATAACTTTGAAGAGGAGATGATTAAGTTTATTGGGAAGAATCCCCAACTTGGCGAAACTATTAAGGAAAAAATGGCTACCAATAAATTTTATCAACAGAGCGTTGTTTTATTTGTTTATTGGTTAATTCGAAGGAGAAAAAGCACCCTTGAATCTGAATGGCCATTACCATGGGATATAGTTAGTGATATGGCAATGGATATTGGCGTCGCGCTTAGTAGGGTGACTTAATTATTTCAAAGATGACTGATGCCGCAAATGTGTTTTTAACGCAAATCCTTTATTTACCATAGTTTAAATCCACCGTAGTATAGATTTTGTTCGTCTTCCTGTTGCGTTTTAGTTTGTTCTTTCTTGAGATTTTCTTTTAGTTTCGATTTGAATCTATTTTCATAATAAAAAGAATAAGATGTTTTTTTCTTTATTTCTTCTTTCATGGTCTTCTCTTTATTTTTAGACTGAATAACTGATTTTTTTATTCCCAGCCTATATCTCATCTCTTCGAGCTTAGTTGCTCTGCTATTGACACGGCTACCGCTCTTGAGTCTAAATTTATTTGTGGCTGCGTTTGCTGTTTCTGCATGATCAAGTATCCTACCAATAGAACCGCTGCTAAGTTTAGAACCCCTACTATTGAAGATACTTTTATTATAAGTTTTGATTGGTTCTTTATGGTATTGTTTTTTAACTCTGTTGAGTACTTGTGCAGCTTTTTGTGTTGTTCTTCTAACTTTTGGGTTTGTTGGTCTATTGTATTTTTCGCTGAGTTTAAAGCGGTTGTTGTTGCCTCTAATGAGTTGTTCACTCTTGTTAGTGTCTGTTGTGTCTGGTTTAAAGCTGTGCTGACTGACTCCGATAATATCATCATCGTTTCTGATAATGGTTCTATCGTCATTGATATTTGGTTCAACAAATGATCGTCTAATACTATTTTCGTCATATGTTTTTCTTGCTGCGAATCTTCTAATGAGTTCATCATCTCTATTTTTGTCATATTTCACCTTGTTTTTTATAGTGTTCCAACTGTATTTTTTACCTAACTGCGAACCTTTGAAGGCCACATCTCCCACACTGAAAGAACAACCCGCCACGTTGCCAGTGCTGGCAACATTGAACCAAGGTTCAATGCCTACGGCCTGCACTCTGTCAATAAACGTCTGCAGATCTGGTTTACCCAACATAGCCGCCTGTAATGCGTTCTGTAGAACGATACGAGCTGGTTTCTCACCTTTGCGTAGGGCTTGCTCTATCTCTGCTTTGGTTGGTGCTGATACCTCTGATTTTTGCCCTTGTAAGCCTTTAGTAATGGTTAAGCCGTGTTTTACTTCTAAACGTTCACAAGCTGCTATTGTATTAAATGCTGAGTGTTGACCAAGCCATACCGAACCATCTAAGCCAACCCTATTTGCTACAATATGAATATGGTCTTGATCTGTATCTTTATGGCGCACACAAATATATTGATGTTTTTCTATATCGATATTCATTTCTTTCAAATAATCTTTTGCTATCTCCTGCCATTTTTCATCTGTTAATTTTTCATCTTTTGGAAGAGATAAAAATGCATGAAACACAGGTTTTTTTATATCCTGCCTAAAACTGCTTACAGTTTTAAACTCATCAGTTAAATCACTAACATTATTATAATCACTTGCCATATTGCTACAAATGAAATCATGATCATCTTTTAATATATATTTAACTCTGTTTTTAAAAGATTTACCTGATTTAGCTACGTATCCCTTCATAATTTAGATCCTTGTTTATTTCTAATATCCTTCTGCTAACTTGCTTTATATTAAACATAAGTTTATCAACTTCATTTTTTTCAAAATACTCATTACCATTTAACCTTTTAACAGCCTGATTTATATTGTTTCCTATAGCTGAAAGCTGCATATATGTTTTTTGATTTACTTCAGGCATTTTTCTTTTAACAATAGGTTCAGAGTTTAAAATTTCTTTTCTAATGTAATGACCTCTTTCAAGCCCTGATACTTCCACAAGTTCTTTTAAATATTCAAACTCTGCTTTGTTTACTCTGAACTGTATAGATATATCTCTGCGTTCTTCTTGATTTAACTCTATACGTCCTCTTTTCCTGTCTGTTTGCATTCTTTATTCCTCTGTATAATGTAATCATCAGTTGCTCTTATGTAGTCGTTATCATTTTCAATAATTAATGCTTCAATAAGCTCATCAGCTTTATTCTCTTGTATATATCTATGAGCCACAAAATAACATAAATCTCGCTCATCAATATTTATTTCGAAAAAAGGTATATCTTTATCTTGTTCTATGTAATAAAAAAATCTTGCAAGTATTTCGAGCTTATATTCTATAGTCATACTATTCATTAAGTTTTCTACATTCATGTTCTATTATTCCTTTTATATTTTATGAGAGATTTCTTATCGATTATTTTTCTAACATCTGAGATTGCTTGTTTTGCTTCACTCGAAGAATTTGTTTTTCCTGTACAGCTTCTAATCATAAAACCACCGAGCATAATACAAAGTATTACCATTGCTACAGACATAAGCATCATAATATTTCTCCTCCGTTTTTATTGAACAAATCAGAATAAATAAAAGTAAGTGCAGCATATTGTTCATCAGTATCGTTATTACATATAAAATCATATACCCTCTTAATTATTCCTTGATCTACAAAATAATCTGTATATGTAGTAAAAAGACTATCTCTATTAACATCTAACTCTGCGTTTGCTTGTATGTAAAAAAAGCATCTTTGATATAAAATATCACTTAATGCATTAATAGCTTTGTACTCATCATGGTAAATATATTTTAAATCAAAATACATCTTTAATGATTTTTTATATTGTTCATCATTAAAATAAAAAGCATTACATTCTAAGAAATAATCTTTATCTGTATATACAGCTAACCTACTATCGAAATTTTCAAAATCTTCATGCATATTAAATACTCCTGTATATTTATAATATCCAATGTAAAACTGTATGGTTTACCGCCTCCCCTTTGATAAGGGGAATAGGCGGAAGGGTAGATCTTTTTCAACCCTACGAGCAAAGCGAGATAGGGCAATCCGAAGGATTGGGTAAATAGCGGATACGCTATTACACCTTGCCTCAGTTTCCGAAAAACAAAAAAACAAAGCTGAACTCAACTTATATTTAAATAAATAACCGATCTAAAAAACTAGTCAATAGCGGCTACATAAATAAATACACTGTACGACAAATAAAATGCAAATAAAAGATAGAGTGATAATATATTGTCTTTCTGGTAGCTGTGCGAAAAAATCGCAGCGGAGCCAAATCGTCAAGTAATATATCGCGGGGTCCCGCTGACAGTTTTTATGTCAGTGGGTTCCGATATATTATTTGATGACACACGATAGGAATAAACTTTAGATAGGTGATGGTTCGCACTGCGAGCCATCACCTTGAAAGGCAGGACAGTTTTACATTCTTCTTCTAAATATAATACTGTTAGAAAATATAGCCTTGCCTACAACATACCCAACAGCAAATATTAGCGGTAAGCTAATAGTAGCTCCTGCCATGCCTGTGGACATTCCGATTAGAAATGATAGACCAAAAGCCAACAGAATGATCACTGCGGCATACCAGCCGGGAAATGTCCCATATAGCACGGACGCCTGACATCCGGTGCAGACACGAACGCCACGCTGACTCTCTTTTAGGCAAAATGGGCACTTAATCGTATTGTTTTCCATAATGCCACCTCAATTAGCTTTCCAGCCATTGCTGGTTTTAACGAGATTCATGGCAGCATCAGCAGGTTCATTCATTCCCTTGACGCTGGCGAACGCTTTTTTGTCAATCCAGCTCGGAACGTCAACAAGCTTCCACGTATAGGATACGCGAACAACCTTCTGGCCGCCGTTACCCGGCTCTGTCCATTCCTTAATCTCGTCAACAGCCCGACGACCTACACAGGCACCATCATTTGTGCTCCAAACTTTAGCCTTTTTTCCTTCGTCTGTTATTCCTAATACATTGAATTCATAGCCTTTATCAAAAACCATCATTCCTTGTTCAATAAATCCATCAAGGATTATCGAATTCGTCCCTGTACCAGTCGGGTCAAGTCGAGGTTTGGCAAGACGGACGGGGAAACTGGTATTGTTATCCCCCAGTGAGAAGCAATATCTGGCCTGCCCGATCTTGGCATTTATCGCTTTCTCAAAGTCACCTTTTTCACCACAACCCGACAGCAGGATAGCCGCACCCGCTACTAACATAAGTTTACGCATATCTTTTCCTCACCAATGACACAAATCTACGCTTGATCTGTAAACGCCTTAGAATTCAATTAAATTGCTTTAGCGTCATATCGTTTGTACCGATCGAAAAACACGCCCCGATAGCTTATAACTATCAACTACGATCCATCGATCGTTACAACCAATTAAATACCGATCGATGAAGTAACTTTTGATTGTCAAAACCTATCAATATAGCATTATTGATCTTTATTACCGATAACGTTTTTTGTTTAAGATTTAGTTCTTGATGCTGGATAACAACGACAAAGTTTTATGATGGGTTGTTTGGAGCGGGAGGTAGTTTTAATATTTTAGTTATGGTTTTACCTTTTCTAAATCAGGCTTCGCCCTATAATTTTTTAGCTCTAGTTTTACTCTTATTTTATTAGTGCCATATTAAACAAGGCACCTTTAATATATATTAACTTAGCCTTACTGGAAGCTATATACTGCCTTGCGTTCGCCCCCGAAAAGGGGACTTCATCCAAGGCTTCGCCTCCTGAAATTTCCAACTTATTTTGTTGAAAATGTATCAAGATTGGCGAAAACCAAGATGAAAAATATGACTTCACCCAAGTTGATCTGGCTTAAAGCTCTACATCGTTTCCAATGCAGGACACCCTACGACACCCCCAGATTCGTTCATGCAGATCGATGTATTGTTATCCCCTATTTATGCTATCAACAAAGGTAGGGCTTTCTCATAGCTATACCATATACAACTTCATTTATCTGTTTAGAACTTCGCTTCGGGTTGGTATTACGTCGCTTCCCCTTCTATACCTACAACCAACAAAACATACGGACATCTCTCATTAGCGACTCGCGCTCAATTGCTCCACATATGCAGACCTGATACAAAGGTTTATAATTTGATTGCTTTCGAGGACATTAAAGATTCTTGAAATGGTATTTAAAAGACTTGTAAAAAGCTCAGATTTAGATTTGACAAATATGAAAAGATTATTTAATACTTTATTATATTTGTAATCACGTTAATCCTCTAACTGATTACAAGACTTAAAAAAGTTTTCGCTGACTTTTTTAGTCCTTAAAAAGTCAGATTTAACATCTGGCTTTTTTTGTATCTTTATTTTTTATAGATCTTATATTTTAATAGTCAATAGGAAGAGAGGAAATATTTCACAAAATCATTTTGGTTAACGATAGCATACTTAATAAAGGTCAGATATATATCTGACCTTTTGCTTAAGATATCGATATTATTCATATAAAATCTCTAAACGCTATACAATCCATGTTGATCTGTTTTATTTTCACATATAACAAATCATAATGGCCTCTGTATGCATACACATTATATTTATTCTAACCTCTTCAAAATCTATGTATCTATGCTGACTTTGATCAATACTCTTCTTCGTTTTTTCAATAATATCATCGTAAACGGTTTCCATATAATATTTGTCAGTAAATAGATCGAATACTTCATTAGCAGGCTTCGCAAGCACTTTCTTGGTAAAGCGGGAGTATTCTAACAATGCTGTAAGTTCTGCTGAGTTCTGACTATTACATTTATTTTCTTTTTTCATTTTTGGTTCCTTATTTAATCGTTAAGTAAATATCCCCCTACACTTTCATGTATTATTTAAAAGGGATTGTTGTATTTTATAAATATATGTGTATATTGCTTTCACATACTACACATATATTATTATGCAGCTGTATTACGTGACGAATAGATCAGTTGTTCAATCCATTCATCAATCTCACTTTCAACAAAGGCACTGGCTCTTATTCCAATCTTAATCGGCTTAGGGAAATCGCCCTTACTAATAAGTCTATAGATCCATGCTTTGCTAAATCCTGTTTTATTCATCACTTCTGGCAAGCGAATAAGTTTTCTTGTTGTCATATATTTCTCCGTTGTTGTTTTGATGAATGTAGTATCTGCAGATCGCTTATGACGTTCAACCCTCGGAAAATCAGAATTGGACTCGAATTGAGTGTTTTTCATACAAAAACAGATGAAATGGCGGGAGAGCTGTCACTGGGCGGGGTGTAGAGGGATTTAGCAATAAGTGCTATTTATTTTTCTGTTTTAAGGTTTTTTATAATTTCCTTATTAATCAACTGGTTAATAAACATCAGTTTAAATTCTGACTTAATTCTTATCTGCTTTAGCCAAGAAAAAGGGCTATGCCTATTAAGACATAACCCTTCTTTCATCAGCAGTTATCCTTACCCACGCCGATTAAACGTTCCCTGTACGACATTACCGCCTTTCTCAAGGCTTACCATGTAGTCTGCATACCATTGCAGCATCTCGCGTCTGCCATCGAGATATTGCGCATGGTTGTAGGTGCCACGGATAGCATTCTTATCAACATGGGCAAGTTGGGTTTCAATCCATGCGGTGTTGTAGCCCTGTTCATGAAGAACGGTGCTCATGGTATGACGGAAGCCGTGACCCGTAACCCGTCCTGTATAGCCGATTCGCTTAAATACCTGATTGATACTGGCTTCGCTCATGGTCTTACTTGGATCATTGCGGCCCGGAAACAGCAAAGGGAATTGTCCCGTCATTGCTCTGATCTTTTCGATAATGGCTAACGCTTGGGTAGATAGCGGGATGATATGAGGACGACGCATTTTCATGCGTTCAGCAGAAATTTCCCATAGCGCTTTCTCGGAATCGATTTCCGACCATAAGGCACCACGCAATTCACCCGTTCTTAGGCCAGTAAGGATCAATAATCTTGCTGCCAACACCATCAATTCACTACCAGAGTAGCCAGCAAGGGCTTTAAAAAAGGCAGGAAGCTCTTCGGTGGTCAGGAACGGGTAATGTGTAGATTCATGCCCCTGCATGGCACTGGTGAGATCAGGAGCGGGATTATACTCGGCTCTGCCTGTCACGATGGCATAGCGAAACACTTCACCACATCGTTGGCGCACTTTCTTTGCTTTCTCTGTTGCACCTCTGGCTTCGATTTTTTTAAGCACATTAAGAAGCTCTAATGGCTTAATGTCCGCAACAGGCCGTTGACCAAGAAAAGGAAAAATATCTTTATTGAAAGCTTCGAGAATGTCAGAGGCATACCCAACTGACCATTTTTTCACTTTCATGCTGTGCCATTCGAGCGCAATTTGCTGAAAGGTGTTTTTGACCTGCGCTTCACGCTCAGCTTTATGTTCTTTCTTAAGCTCTAAAGGATCGATACCCCCAGCGATACCTTTTCGAGCTTCATCACGCTTTGCTCTGGCATCAGCCAAAGACACATCGGGATATACCCCCAGCGCCAATAACTTTTCCTTTCCATCGATACGATACTTTAAACGCCAGTAGCGTGATCCGTTAGTTTTAACCAATAAGTAGAGGCCACCACCATCAGCCATCTTGTAGGGTTTATCTTTGGGCTTGGCAGTCTCGACCTGTCTGGCATTGAGCTTCATCTGGGGGTATCTCCTTTAGACCGAACAGCGAATACCCCCATTGATACCCCCAACTCACCGTAGATTTCTGTGAACGTGAGTAGACGAGCAGAGACAACAAGGGCCGTGAAACCGCGTATTATAAGGGTTTAAAGGGTATTTGAGTAGACTTAAGGAGACGTTAAAATAGGTAGGATGGTGCCGATAATAGGAGTCGAACCTACGACCTTCGCATTACGAATGCGCTGCTCTACCAACTGAGCTATATCGGCCCTGAAAGGCCGGTTACGAGCGTAACCACGGGGCAAAAGAGTAGATCTAACCGGGTGATGCGTCAATGCCCTTTTGAATCAAACGGCTATTTTTGCATCACCCGCGATTATTTACCCACGAATCGTATCATCACCGTAGCCGATCCACTTGTAGGTGGTCAGTGCTTCCAGCCCCATCGGACCGCGGGCGTGCAGCTTCTGAGTGCTCACAGCCACCTCCGCGCCCAGACCAAACTGGCCGCCATCGGTGAAGCGCGTCGAGGCATTCACATAAACCGCAGACGAATCCACTTCATTCACAAACCGATCGGCATTGCGCAGGGTGCGCGTCAGGATCGCGTCAGAATGCTGGGTTCCGTGTTCACGAATGTGTGCAATAGCGTCATCAAGATCCGCAACTACCTTCACGTTCAGATCCAGCGACAAATACTCATCGTCGTACTGCTCCGCGTTAACCGGAACGACCTTCGCCGGACCGTCTTTCAGCAGGGCGAGAGACTTCTCATCCGCATGCAGCGTGACGCCACTTTCCGCCATCTGCTTGCTCAGCGCTGGCAGGAAGGTACTGGCGATGCCCTGATGCACCAGCAGCGTTTCCACCGTATTACAGGTGCTTGGACGCTGTGTTTTAGCGTTGACGATAATCTTCAGCGCAGGTTCTACCTCCGCGGTGTCATCCACTACGATATGGCATACGCCAATACCACCGGTGATCACCGGAATGGTAGATTGCTCACGGCACAGCTTGTGCAAGCCCGCGCCGCCGCGTGGAATCAGCATGTCGATGTATTTGTCCATGCGCAGCATCTCGTTGACCAGCGCACGGTCGGGGCTTTCAATCGCCTGCACGGCACCCGCCGGTAAACCACACTCCTCCAGCGCCTGCTGAATGACGTTTACCGTCGCGGCGTTGGTGCGCCAGGTCTCCTTCCCGCCACGCAGGATCGCGGCATTACCGGTCTTCAGGCACAGGGAGGCGACATCCACCGTCACGTTTGGACGCGCTTCGTAAATCACCCCAATGACGCCAAGCGGCACGCGGCGACGCTCAAGGCGTAATCCGCTGTCGAGCACCCCACCGTCAATCACCTGCCCTACCGGGTCGGCGAGGTTGCACACCTGACGGACGTCGTCGGCAATACCTTTCAGACGCGCCGGGGTCAGCGCCAGACGATCGAGCATCGCTTCACTCAAGCCGTTGCGACGCGCTTCCAGCAGATCCTGCTCGTTGGCGAGCAAAATTTCCTGCGACTGAGATTCCAGATAATCAGCGATTTTTTCCAGCACGCGATTTTTCTCGCGGCTGGAAAGGAGCGCCAGTTTATAAGAGGCGGCTTTCGCGGCTGCGCCCATTTGTTCCAGCATGTTCTGGCTCCTTAACGAATAATCATGTCGTCACGATGCACGGCAACCGGGCCATATTCATAGCCCAGGATGGCGTCGATCTGCTGGGAATGGTGACCAGCAATCCGACGCAGCGCGTCGCTGTTATAACGACTTACGCCATGAGCGATGTCGCGACCTTCAAGGTTACGGATTCGGATCACTTCACCACGCGAGAAGTTGCCTGTCACGCTTTTAATTCCTTTTGGAAGTAACGAGCTTCCTCTTTCCAGAATAGCGGCGGTCGCGCCTTCATCCACGGTCAGTTCGCCAGCCGGGGGCGCACCAAAGATCCAGCGTTTTCGGTTTTCCAGCGGGGACGCCTGGGCGTGGAAGCGAGTGCCCACAGAGATGCCTTCCATCACATCACCGATCACGCCCGGACGGCTGCCCGCGGCGATGATGGTGTCGATACCGGCCCGGCACGCCACGTCCGCGGCCTGTAACTTGGTACCCATGCCGCCGGTCCCCAGACCAGAAACGCTGTCACCCGCAATGGCACGCAGCGCATCGTCAATGCCGTGAACGTCTTTGATCAGTTCAGCCTGTGGATTAGAGCGCGGGTCAGCGGTAAACAGCCCCTGCTGATCGGTCAGAAGCAGCAGCTTATCGGCCCCTGCCAGGATCGCCGCCAGCGCAGAGAGGTTATCGTTGTCGCCCACTTTGATTTCAGCGGTGGCAACAGCGTCGTTTTCGTTAATGACCGGAACGATATGGTTATCCAGCAGCGCACGCAGCGTATCGCGGGCGTTCAGGAAACGTTCTCTGTCTTCCATATCCGCACGCGTCAGCAGCATCTGCCCGACGTGAATGCCGTAGATGGAGAACAGTTGTTCCCAGAGCTGTATGAGTCGGCTTTGTCCCACGGCGGCCAGCAGCTGTTTGGAGGCGATCGTCGCGGGGAGTTCGGGGTAGCCCAGGTGTTCACGCCCGGCGGCAATCGCCCCGGAAGTCACAATCACAATACGATGCCCTGCGGCATGCAACTGAGCGCACTGACGTACAAGCTCAACGATATGGGCACGATTCAGGCGGCGCGATCCGCCTGTTAACACACTGGTACCGAGTTTTACCACCAGCGTCTGGCTGTCACTCATGATTCTCTGCCGTTCAACAATAAGGGAAAATGATGTCAGTCAGACGTTTTAACAGGTGTCAGCTCCGTTGCCAACTGCCTTAGCGCATGACCCGTCACTTTGTTGCGCGGGATCAGGAAGCGTAGCGGCAGATTTTGACAATTTTATTACCGAAAAATTAAAACATACTTTTTTAGACATATTCTTACTTTGTCATAAAACTTTCACCCACGAACGATAAAACCCTTCCTGTTTTTCACGGGGTAATAAGTCGAATCTTATTACTCAGCGAATATTAGCGCGTTTTTATAAAATCAGGATTGAAAATGAAAAAGAGCACTCTGGCATTAGTGGTAATGGGCGTAGTTGCTTCCGCATCTGTTCAGGCAGCAGAAGTTTATAATAAAAACGGGAATAAACTGGACGTGTACGGCAAAGTAAAAGCAATGCACTACATCAGTGATGATGACGCTAAGGATGGTGACCAGACTTACGTTCGTTTCGGCTTTAAGGGTGAAACGCAGATTAACGATCAGCTGACGGGCTACGGACGTTGGGAAGCTGAGTTCGCAGGTAACAAAGCTGAGAGCGACTCTTCTCAAAAAACACGTCTGGCATTTGCCGGGCTGAAACTGAAAGACTTCGGCTCACTGGATTACGGCCGTAACCTGGGCGCGCTGTATGACGTCGCCGCATACACCGATATGTTCCCGGAGTTCGGCGGTGACGGCCTGGCACAGACCGATAACTTCATGACGAAACGCGCCTCCGGTCTGGCCACATACCGTAATACCGATTTCTTTGGCCTGGTTGACGGCCTGAATATGACCCTGCAATACCAGGGCAAAAATGAAAACCGCGACGTGAAGAAGCAAAACGGTGACGGCTTCGGTACCTCCCTGAGCTATGACTTCGGCGGCAGCGATTTTTCTGTGATTGGTGCCTATGCCAGCTCCGATCGCACTAACGATCAAAACCTTCAGGCACGCGGCGAAGGTAAAAAAGCAGAAGGCTGGGCAACCGGTTTGAAATATGATGCCAACGATATTTATCTGGCCACTATCTATTCCGAAACCCGCAATATGGCCCCTATTTCCGGTGGCTTTGCAAATAAAGCGCAAAACTTCGAAGTGGTCGCGCAATATCAATTTGACTTTGGTCTGCGTCCATCTCTGGGTTACGTGCAGTCTAAAGGCAAAGATATCGAAGGTATCGGCGATGAAGATATCGTGAAATACATCGACGTAGGTGCGACATATTATTTCAACAAAAATATGTCTGCGTTTGTTGATTATAAGATCAACCAGATCGATGACGATAATAAACTGGGCGTAAGCAGCGATGATATCGTTGCGCTGGGCATGACCTACCAGTTCTGATGTTGTGGTAATAAAAAACCGGCGCTGAGCCGGTTTTTTTGTGCCCGGTGACGCTGTGCTTACCGGGCGTACGAGTTTGTACATTTTACAGGCCGGGTAAGGCGTAGCCGCCACCCGGCGCTGTGACATCATCAGGCTCTCAGTTTCACCGCTTCGCTGGAAAAATCGTCCGCAGGCTCCAGCTTCAGATCCAGCGTTGCCAGCAGGTCGCGAGCTTTGCCGTGAAATTCTTTTAGCGTATGCTCCAGGCGATCGATCACTTCCTGATCTTTGATGCTCGTCGCCTGCCAGTGTCCGTCTTTATTAAACAGGCCAAACTGATAGCTATAGGTAAAACGGTTTTCCTGTGCTTCCATTTCCATCCACCAGCCCCAGAACTCACGTTTTTCGGGTGCAGGCTTCACGTTGACGCAAACAGCCAGGCAGTCGAAAAAAAAGCGATTCTCTTCACACTGCTCTTCTCGAATATACGGGCCAAGAGCCATGAACTTCTTAATCAGTCTACTTTTCGGGTGTCCACTCGGTAACGTCATTGCGATCTCCTTTTGTGAAGCACTGTTTTACCAAACCAACGAAATTTAGCAAACTATTAACACAATCTCTGCGTGATCCAGCGTGTGATCTCTTTCAGCGCTTTGTCAAAATTCTGGTACACCGGGCTGAAGGGTACCTCCAGCAATTTACCATCAGAAGATGACGACGTGATTAAGCGTGACTCCTCTTCCGGGCTAAACGGATCGTTCTTCCAGAAACCGGACATCATCGGGGTTGGGCAGCGGCGGCCGAGTAAGCCCTGCGTTTTTAATGAATAACGATTAAGTTCAATGCGCAACGCTTCGTCTGAAGCATCATGCATGCCAAGTCGGCTCGCCAGCACGTCCAGATACATCTCAGGAACGCTACCCTGACGCGCAGGATCGCTTAACAGAGCATGCACCACCGGGCCAAGACAGGCGACGGCCTTCAGGCGTGAAGATTCAAGGTAGGCAAGCCGTACCGCGACGTTAGCGCCAAAGCGGAAGCCAAACGCGCCAACCCGGGTGTGGTCAACCCAAGGGATATTCTCCAGCGCTTTTAAAGCATGCTGGTGCAGCAGGCTGGAGTCTTGCGTAAGTTTCCATTTGGATGAAAAACCAATGGAAGGCATATCAAGCGTCAGCATGGCGATTCCGTTTGGGGCAAAGTAGCGCTCATACAGGCTGTAATAGTCAATTTGTAACGAGTCCAGTCCACCGCACATCAGAACCGTCGGGAACGGCCCTTCCCCCTCCGGCATATGCAGGAATCCGGTCACCGGGCTGCCACCGGGAATGGCGAACTCAATTTCACGCATCCGGCCAGGCAACCGCTGCGCGGCCTCTTCATAAGCCCGGTTTGCCAGCGCCTGGGCCTGCTCTGCCAGTTCGTCGCCTTTAAGATGCGGATATGCAGCGATGCTGTACAGATTTGCCGCATGCAGCCAGTGCTTTCCGCTGAGAGTGGCATCTTCTTCCTGGCTCGCTTTTTGCTGCCAGAGCATGGCCTGCTTTGACCATTCGTAGATCCAGTTTCCACCACGGTAGCCCACCACCGTATCGTAGAGATCGCCGTCGGTACGCTCGGACTCACTCATCACGATACGCGCCTGCACGTCGAGGATTTCACGCGGATCGATGCCGCGCCAGATCCACATCAGGCGGTTAATCATTCGATACCAGTGGGGCACGTTCTTACCGTCTAACGCTGACTGAACGGCAGGCATTGTCCCCGGATTAAACCGACGCACCAGCGTCGACGTTTCAGGGTGCTTGAAACGGGGTTTGAAGAGAGTTTCGGTAAGATTCGCCTGCGTCATTGCGTTGCCTCCATGGATACGTCATATGAAGACCATTGTAACGCGTGGCAGGCTAAAAAGAACAACGCCCGGCATAACCGGGCGTGTAAAGTTACGTACTGAAATTAACGGCCAGAGATAGGCGGTACGAAGACCACGCCCATATCCCATGGCTGTTCAATCCAGGTATCCTGCGGGATATCAATGACGTAATCATCAACCAGTGGGCGACCCGCTGGTTTCGCGAAGATAGTGACGAAGTGCGCTTTTGGATACATTTCGCGGATAGCCACCGCGGTACCGCCGGTGTCCACCAGATCGTCGATAACGATAAAGCCTTCACCGTCGCCTTCCGCGCGTTTCAGCACTTTCAGTTCGCGCTGGTTGTCGTGATCGTAGCTGGAGATACATACGGTATCGACATGACGAATACCCAGCTCACGAGCCAGCAGCGCCCCCGGTACCAGACCGCCACGGCTGACGGCAATAATGCCTTTCCACTGTTCGGAAGGCATCAGACGCGCAGCCAGTTTGCGTGCGTGAATCTGCAACATGTCCCAGGTGACGACGTATTTTTCGCTCATGTGAAGTGTCCCAGCCTGTTTATATACGGCTTAAAAAAATGAGGGTGAACCAGGTTGCGCGAGATTATAGAGATCTGACGCACTAAAAACCAGTGTTACGCGCCATGAGCCTGAGTTTTTACATGCTTAATGCTACCAGCCACGGGAGAAAGTGGTATTCTCAGTTGCATCTCGCAAGCCTGACTTGTGGTAACGATTAACCTGCTAACCCTGTGACCTGCAACATTGTTTTGCAGCGCAACGACAAGGAGACCTATCGTGTCTGAACTGTCTCAATTATCTCCACAGCCGCTGTGGGATATTTTTGCCAAAATCTGCTCCATTCCGCACCCTTCCTATCACGAAGAACAGCTTGCCGAACATATTATGGGTTGGGCGAAGGAAAAAGGTCTGCACGCTGAGCGCGACCAGGTTGGCAATATTCTTATCCGCAAACCTGCCACCGCAGGTATGGAAAACCGTAAGCCAGTGGTATTGCAGGCGCACCTGGATATGGTTCCGCAGAAAAACAACGACACCGTTCACGACTTCACAAAAGACCCGATCCAGCCGTACATCGACGGTGAGTGGGTGAAGGCGCGCGGCACGACTCTGGGCGCAGATAACGGCATTGGTATGGCTTCCGCGCTGGCCGTGCTGGCTGACGACAGCGTTGAACACGGTCCGCTGGAAGTGCTGCTGACCATGACTGAAGAAGCGGGCATGGATGGCGCGTTCGGTCTCCAGGCAAACTGGCTGCAAGCGGACATTCTGATCAACACCGACTCCGAAGAAGAGGGTGAGATCTACATGGGCTGCGCAGGCGGGATCGATTTTATCTCTACCCTGCCGCTGTCCCGCGAAGCGATCCCTGCCGGATTCGAGACCTTTAAGCTGACGCTGAAAGGGCTGAAAGGCGGTCACTCCGGCGGTGATATTCACCTGGGCCTGGGCAACGCCAACAAACTGCTGGCGCGTTTCCTGGCGGGCCATGCCGCTGAACTGGATCTGCGTCTGGTGGACTTCAACGGCGGTACTCTGCGTAACGCGATCCCTCGCGAAGCCTTCGCTACCGTGGCGGTGCCTGCGTCGAAAGCGGACGAGCTGAAAAACCTCTCCAGCGTGTATCTGGAGATCCTGAAAAACGAACTGTCTGCAAAAGAGAAAAACCTGACGGTGGTGCTGGAGTCCGTTACGACGGATAAAGCCGCGCTGACCGCACAGTCTCGTGATACGTTCGTCCAGCTGCTGAACGCAACGCCAAACGGCGTTATTCGCAACTCTGACGTGGCGAAAGGCGTGGTGGAAACCTCCCTGAACGTGGGCGTGGTGACCATGGGTGACGACAGCGCAGAGATCATCTGCCTGATCCGTTCCCTGATCGACAGCGGTAAAGAGTACGTTGTGAGCATGCTGGAATCTCTGGGTACCCTGGCGGGCGCGAAAACGTCTGCAAAAGGCAGCTACCCGGGCTGGCAGCCGGATGCAAGTTCTCCGGTCATGGCACTGGTGCGTGAAACTTATCAGCGTCTGTTCAACAGCACCCCGAATATTCAGGTTATTCATGCGGGTCTGGAGTGTGGTCTGTTCAAGAAACCGTATCCGGATATGGACATGGTCTCCATCGGGCCAACCATCACCGGGCCACACTCCCCGGATGAGCAGGTTCACATTGAAAGCGTCGGTCACTACTGGACGCTGCTGACTGAGCTGCTGAAAGCAATTCCTGTTAAGTAATTAGCCGTTTGATGCCCGGTGGCGCTACGCTTGCCGGGCCTACGATTAGCGTAATCTACAGTCCCAACACCAGTTGACGCTCCAGCTGCGGATCCAGCAAGGTGACGTGCAGCCCCACCAGCCTCACCCCTCGTCCGCCCCGCCGTTCTTCCCACGCCTTTTTCGCCGTCGCGATAAGATCCTCTTTGTTGAGGCGTGGCCAGACGTGCTCCTGCGTCGTCTGCTGAAAATCGTTAAATTTTAGTTTGATGCCCTGTCGGGCAATAAGCAGATCCGGTTTGACCTTCAGTAAGCGTCGTTCAAGCTCAGGATAAAGCTGTTCCGTAATAATGGTTTCACACTCGGTCCAGTCATGGATATCTTCGCTCAGCGTGCGTTCAACGCCGACCGATTTACGCAGCCGTTCGTTGTTCACATCCCGGTCATCAATGCCCTGACTGCGTTCCCACAGTACGCGGCCAAACTTGCCAAAACGCTTAAGCAGCAGCGCCAGATCGCTGCGCTGAACATCTTCGCAGGTGCGTAGCCCCATACTTTCCAGCTTCGCGGCGGAGACTTTGCCCACGCCGGGGATTTTGCTGAGCGGCAGCGTCTTTAAAAACGCCGGAACCTCTTCCGGAGTGATGACGTACTGGCCGTTGGGCTTATTTAAATCGGAGGCGATTTTGGCGAGAAATTTTACCGGCGCGACGCCTGCCGATGCCGTCAGGTTCAGCTCATTAAAAATAGTCTGGCGGATCTCCTGCGCCATGAGGGTGGCGGAGCCGTGGCAGTGCACGCTGTGGGTGACATCCAGATAGGCTTCATCCAGCGATAACGGTTCAATCAGTGAGGTGTAGCGGGAGAAGATCTCCCGAATGTGGCTCGATGCTTCTTTATAGGCATCAAAACGTCCGGGCAAAAGAGTGAGATGCGGACACAGTTTCAGCGCCATCGCTGTCGGCATGGCGCTGCGTACACCGTATTTGCGAGCAGGATAGTTGGCGGTGCTGATGACACCGCGCTGAACCCGGCTGCCGCCAATGGCGATCGGAATATCCCGCAGCGCCGGGTTGTCACGCATCTCCACTGCGGCAAAAAAGCAGTCCATATCGACATGGATTATTTTGCGCATAGTAAGCCCTCACTTATTACTGGATAAGTATACAGTAAACAAATGAGGGTTGAGAAGTGCGCGCAGAAATTGTCGGGTGGCGGCGTTGCCTTACCCGACCTGGAAGACTAAATAATGCGTTGCTGCTCGCGAGCCATCCGCTTTTTCCGCGCATCGCACGGTTCCGGACAATCGCACACTTTTTCCATTCCGATGGAAGAGATGCCTCCGCAACTGCCCTGAATGCTTTTACGCTTGATGATCCAGCCTAAGGACATGCCGAAGATCACCAGCACAAACACCGCAAAGGTCGCCAGAAAAGTCAGCATAATCAGCCTCCGAAATCATCAAGCATGATGTTCTCATCTTCCACGCCAAGATCTTTTAGCATCTTAATCACGGCGGCGTTCATCATTGGTGGACCACACATATAGAACTCGCAGTCTTCCGGTGCCGGGTGCTGTTTGAGGTAATTTTCATACAGCACGTTGTGGATGAAGCCCGTATAGCCTGTCCAGTTATCTTCCGGCTGCGGATCGGATAGCGCCACATGGAAGGTAAAGTTAGGGTTATCACGCGCCAGTTGTTCAAACTCATCGTCATAGAACATTTCGCGCAGTGAACGCGCCCCGTACCAGAAGCTGATCTTACGCTTGCTGCCAAGTCGTTTGAGCTGGTCAAAAATATGCGAACGCATCGGCGCCATACCCGCACCGCCGCCGATAAAGACCATCTCCGCATCGGTATCTTTGGCAAAGAATTCGCCGAACGGGCCGGAAATCGTCACTTTGTCGCCAGGCTTGAGGGACCAGATATACGACGACATGACGCCAGGAGGGGCATCAGGCACATTCGGTGGCGGCGTGGCGATACGCACGTTGAGCATAATAATGCCCTTCTCTTCCGGATAGTTAGCCATGGAATAGGCGCGAAGCGCGGGCTCTTTTACCTCGGAAACAAAGCGGAAGAGGTTAAATTTATCCCAGTCTGCCCGGTACTCCTCAGGCACATCGAAGTCAGCATACGCGACGGTGTGTGCCGGACAATCAATCTGGATATACCCACCCGCACGGAACGGGACGCTCTCCCCTTCAGGGACACGCAGCTTGAGCTCTTTGATGAACGTGGCTTTGTTATCGTTAGAGATAACTTCGCATTCCCATTTTTTCACGCCGAAGATCTCCTCCGGCAGCTCAATCTTCATGTTCTGGCGCACAGCGACCTGGCACGCCAGACGGCATCCCTCTTTCGCTTCACGCTTCGTGATATGCGACAGTTCCGTTGGCAGAATATCACCGCCGCCCTCTTTGACCGTCACACGGCACTGGCCACAGGAGCCACCGCCGCCACAGGCAGACGAGACAAAAATCCCGTTGCCGGAGAGCGTGTTAAGCAGCTTATCCCCTGCCGGGGTACGGATCTGATTCTGCGGATCGTCATTGATATCAATGATCACATCCCCGGAATTGACCAGCTTCGCACGCGCCGCCAGGATCAGCCCTGACAGCACCAGTACTATCAGCGTGAACATCACCACGCCAAGAATAATTTCCATCTGTTAGCCCTTATAGCTGCACACCGGAGAAGGACATAAAGCCCAACGCCATCAGGCCGGTGGTGATAAAGGTGATCCCTAAGCCACGAAGCCCCGCAGGTACGTTGGCATATTTCATTTTTTCACGGATCCCCGCCATGGTGACAATCGCCAGCATCCAGCCGATACCGGAACCGAAGCCATACACAACCGATTCACTGAAGTTGTAATCGCGCTGAACCATAAACGAGACGCCACCGAAGATGGCGCAGTTCACGGCGATCAGCGGCAGGAAGATCCCCAGCGCGTTGTACAGCGACGGGAAGTATTTATCGAGGATCATCTCCAGGATCTGAACAAGCGCCGCAATCACTCCGATAAAGGTGATGAAGTTCAGGAAGCTAAGATCAACCCCCTCCACCAGCGCGCCATCACGCAGCACGAAGTTGAATACCAGGTTGTTAATCGGAACGGAAAGCCCCAGCACAACGGTAACTGCCACGCCCAGACCAAATGCCGTCGATACCTTTTTAGAAACGGCAAGGAACGTACACATGCCCAGGAAGAAAGCGAGCGCCATGTTTTCAACAAACACCGCGCGCACAAATAAACTCAGGTAATGAGCCATTGTCGGTTACTCCTTTTCCTGCTGTTCAGGCTTCAACGTACGAATCAGCCAGATCAGCAAACCGATAATGAAAAATGCGCTTGGGGCCAGCAGGAACAGGCCGTTCGGCAGATACCAGCCGCCGTTCTGTACCGTATCCAGCACCGGAATGCCAAACAGCTTGCCGCTGCCAATAAGTTCGCGCAGGAAACCAACCGTCAACAGGATCACGCCGTAACCCAGGCCGTTGCCAATACCGTCCATAAAGCTCGCCAGCGGTGGCATTTTCATCGCATAGGCTTCAGCACGCCCCATCACGATGCAGTTGGTGATTATCAGGCCGACAAACACCGAAAGCTGCTTTGAGGTTTCATAGGCGAAGGCGCGCAGGAGCTGATCGACCACGATCACCAGCGAGGCGATAATCGCCATCTGCACGATGATCCTCACGCTATTGGGTATGTGGTGGCGGATCATTGAGATAAACATGCTGGAAAACGCTGTCACCAGCGTTACCGCCAGCGTCATGACCACCGCCGTTTCCAGCTTGGTGGTCACCGCCAGCGCCGAGCACACCCCCAGCACCTGTAGCGTTATCGGGTTATTGGCTAACAGCGGGCCAATCAGCACCTTTTTAACTTCTTTCAGTTCACCCGTATCAGCCATTATTCAGCGCTCCTTCACGTACATTCTTCAGGAAGGGACCAAAGCCCAGTTCACCCATCCAGAAATCAAAGCTGTGCTGCACACCGTTAGAGGTGAGCGTGGCACCGGAAAGGCCATCAACGGCAAATTCATCGCCGGGACGCGCGCCCCCTTTCACCACCTTCAGCGCAGGCTGGCCGTTGTCGTCGAGCACTTTTTTACCAACAAACTGTGCCCGCCAGTTAGGGTTCTCAACTTCACCCCCCAGCCCTGGTGTTTCGCCCTGATCGTAATAAGTAATGCCTTTCACCGTACGACCATCGGTATCCAGCGCCACAAAGGCGTACATCATTGACCATAAACCGTTGCCATAGATGGGCAACACGATTTCCTGGATGCGCTTTTGCTCATCACGGACGAGGTAAATCTCCGCGACATTGCTGCGGCGCTTAATGCCTGCCGGATCCTGCGAGGCGTCAAGCGTGGTGCTCATCTGCGGATCTTTTAGCGCCAGCGCCTGGTTGTATTTCGCCGGGTCTTTATCCATTAACTCCCCGGTTTTTAAATCCACCAGCCGTGCGGTAATACGTTCGGCAAACACCGCTGCGACGTCATCCTTCGTCATGCCTTCCTGCATCAGCCCGGCCACGGCCAGGATGTTACGCTGTTTATCCAGCGCTCGTTGCTCCTGCTGTAGCGGCTTTAACCCTACGGCAGAACCGGCCACGACAATGGAACAGACCAGACACAGTACCAGCACCACCAGCAGCGTTTTGCTGATGCTGTCGTTATTTTTGATCTCAGCCACGCGCCTTCCTCCGCTTAATGTTGGCGCGCACGACCAGGTAGTCGAACAGCGGCGCAAACAGATTGGCAAACAGAATGGCCAACATCATCCCTTCCGGATAAGCCGGGTTGACCACGCGAATCAGTACACACATCACCCCAATGAGCGCGCCGTAACACCATTTACCTCTGTCGGTAAACGAAGCCGAGACCGGATCGGTGGCCATGAACATCATGCCAAACGCAAAGCCTCCCAGCACAAGGTGCCAGTACCACGGCATGGAGAACATCGGGTTTGTGTCTGAACCAATGAAGTTGAAAAGCGTGGCGGTGAGTACCATCCCGAGCATGACGCCTGCGACAATGCGCCAGGACGCCACGCGGCCAAAGAGGATGATGGCCCCGCCGATCAAAATCATCAGGGTAGACACTTCACCGATGGAGCCCGGAATATTGCCGATAAACGCATCAAACCAGGTGACAGGCTGTCCGGTTGCATTATTGACCAGCGTTTCGCCGCCGCCAGCCGCCCACTGTGAAAGTGGCGTCGCGCCGGAGAATCCGTCTGCTGCCGTCCACACCAGGTCGCCCGAGATTTGCGCCGGATAAGCAAAGAACAGGAACGCGCGCCCTGCCAGTGCCGGGTTGAGGAAGTTGCGTCCGGTCCCGCCGAAGATCTCCTTGGCAATCACCACGCCAAAGCTGATCCCCATCGCCGCCTGCCAGAGCGGCAGCGTTGGCGGGACAATCAGCGCAAACAGAATAGAGGTAACAAAGAAGCCCTCGTTGATCTCATGTTTGCGAATAATAGCGAACAGCACCTCCCAGAAACCGCCGACGATAAAGACAGTCATATAGATAGGGAGGAAGAAGACAGCGCCCAGCGTCATCATGCTGACCCAGCCGGCATCTGCCGCAAAGCTCACCCCCAGCGACTGCGCCAGACGATAGTGCCAGTCAGACTGAATCACCTGCGCCAGCTGCTCTGCATCGTACATATGGTGCAGCGCCGGAATAGTTTGCAACCCAACGTTATACATCCCCCAGAACATGGCCGGGAAGACCGCAAACCAGACCAGAATCATCATTCGCTTGAGGTCGATGGCGTCGCGAACGTGCGCCGCGCCTTTCGTCACCAGACCCGGCGTGTAGAAAATGGTCGTTGTCGCTTCATACAGCGGGTAGTACTTTTTGAGCTTCCCTTCGGTAAAGTGCGGCTCAATTTTTTCAAAGAGGTGTTTTAAGCCCATGGTTATCCTTCCTGCTCAATGCGGGTTAACACCTCGCGCAATACGGGTCCATATTCGTATTTACCTGGACACACATAGGTACACAGCGCCAGATCTTCTTCGTCCAGCTCCAGACAGCCCAACGCCTGGGCACCGTCGGTATCGCCGGCCAGGAGATCGCGCAGCAGCACGGTGGGCAGAATATCCAGCGGCATCACGCGTTCGTAGTTGCCAATCGGAACCATGGCGCGCTCACCGCCGTTGGTACTGGTGGAGAAGTTAAACAGCTTACGACGCAGGAAGTGGCCGAGCGTGGTGCGGGTTACCGAGTATTTTTCTGCGCCAGGCAGCACCCAGCCGAACAGCTCTTTCTCCCGCCCTTCAAGCACCACGCTCACCTGAAGATGGAAACGACCCAGCCAGGCCATCGGGCCTGTCGCGTGCCTGCCGCTCAGCACCGAACCGGAAATAATACGGTTTTCACCCTCTTTCGTTTCGCCAGCCAACAGCGCCGTCAGGTCTGCCCCAAGCAGCGTGCGAACCAGACGCGGTTGGGTTGCCTGAGGGCCGCCGATGGCAATAATGCGTTCTGCGCACAGCTCACCCGTGGTGAACAGCTTACCGATAGCGATCACGTCCTGATAATTAAGATGCCAGACCTGTTTCGTCAGGCTTACCGGCTCCAGGAAATGAATATGTGTTCCCACCAGCCCGGCCGGATGCGGGCCGGCAAATTCATTAAAGGCTACCTGCCCTTGCGGATGCCCGCCCAGCTTACCGCCGCTGGCCTGACAGACATGCACTTTGCCCGGCGTCAGGCGCGTTAACACGGTGAGGCCGGCATCGAAAGCTTTGCGTTCAGCCAGGATAAGAGGCTGCGGATCTGCGCTGAGCGGGTTGGTGTCGATGGCCGTAACGAAGATAGCGGCCGGCACAGTGCCAGGCACGGGCGTTTTGCTATAGGGGCGCGTGCGAAGCGCCGTCCACAGTCCCGACTCCAGCAGTTGCGTCTGCACCGCGTCGTGGCTGAGGGTGGCAAGATCGGCGGCGTCAAAACGCGCAAATTCGCGTTTCTCATCGCCTTCAATTTGAATAACAACCGATTGCAGGACGCGACGCTCACCACGATGGATGGCGACAACGGTGCCGCTGGCTGGGGCTGTAAACATAACGCCAGGATTTTTTTTATCCTCGAAGAGCGCCTGACCTTTTATTACGCGATCGCCTTCCTGTACCAGCATCGCGGGACGCATGCCCACGTAATCATCACCTACAATAGCGACATGATGAATACTGGCGCCGGTGGTGACGTGCTGTTCAGGCACGCCAGAGATTGGCAGATCGAGTCCTTTTCTGATTCTAAACATGTGGTTAGCAGGTATCCATGAACAACAATCCAGAGAGGCCGGAGTGTACCATTTTCGGCCCTGCCAGGGGCAGCAAATCCGCCGTCTGGCGCGCCGAAATGCGAGCTATTGCGCAAAGTTCCTGGAGTCAGGACATTATGAATGGGTTATAAAGTAAAACTAATTTGTAAACGCAAAGGTTGGCTCTTGCGAAAATCTCCATCGGTGCTAATGTGAGCGCTCCTGTCCAGATTAGTCTGATTTCGGGTGTCTTTTGCCGTTCTGGCAAGTTGGTCATTGTTTTATCAAGGAACCAGTAGTATGCGTAAAATCGCATTGTTCATTGCGATGCTTCTGATACCGTGCATGTCGTTTGCCGGGCTGCTTGGCAGTAATAGTTCAACGACGCCGGTCAGCAAAGAGTATAAACAGCAGTTGATGGGATCCCCGGTTTATATTCAAATCTTCAAGGAAGAGCGCACACTCGATCTGTTTGTCAAAATGGGCGAGACGTATCAGCTGCTCGATAGCTACAAAATCTGTAACTATTCTGGCGGGCTGGGGCCGAAACAGCGCCAGGGTGACTTCAAAAGTCCGGAAGGGTTTTACAACGTTCAGCGTAACCAGCTAAAACCGGACAGCCGGTTCTATAAAGCGATTAACATCGGTTTCCCCAATGCCTTCGACCGTGCGCACGGTTACGAAGGGAAATACCTGATGATTCACGGTGCCTGCGTGTCAGTCGGTTGTTATGCGATGACGGATTCCGGCATTGATGAAATCTTCCAGTTTGTCACGGGCGCACTGGTCTTCGGCCAGCCGAATGTTCAGGTCAGCATCTATCCGTTCCGTATGACGGATGCGAACATGGCGCGCCATAAGTACTCTGTTTACACAGATTTCTGGAAACAGCTAAAACCGGGCTATGACTACTTCGAGCAGACCCATAAGCCGCCGGTGGTGTCCATCGTCAATGGCCGTTACGTGGTGAGTAAACCGCTCAGCCATGAAGTGGTTCAGCCGCAGCTGGCGTCAAATTACGCGGTCCCCGAGACAAAATAGCGCCCACTCGCCTGGCATGATCTTTTGCCAGGTTTCGTTGCCGGTCAGCGGCTGCGTTGCAATGACAGTGACCACATCGTTCGGTGTGGTCTCCTTCTGAAAATCAATTTCCACATCCTGATCGAGCAGCGTGGCGACGCCAAACGGCGCACGTCGGGTGATCCAGAACAGATTCGTCGAGCAGAACGCCATCACGTAGCGCCCGTCAGACAGCAGCATATTAAAGACGCCCTTCTCGCGTAACTCAGACGCCAGTGACGCTATGTACTTAAAAACGGCGGTCATGTTGCCGGGCGTACGGGGGTAGCGCTCGGTCAGCTTGTGCAGCAGCCAGCAAAATGCTTTTTCGCTGTCCGTTTCACCGACAGGACGGAAATTGCCGGTTTCCAGCGACTTATAGCCCGAAAGCTGCCCGTTGTGCGCATAGGTCCAGTTACGGCCCCACAGTTCACGGGTAAACGGATGGGTATTTTCCAGCGCCACTTCGCCGCGATTTGCCTGGCGGATATGGGCGATCACCGAACAGGATTTAATAGGATAGTCCTGCACCAGTCTGGCAATGGGTGAGTTAAAGCTGGGTTGTGGATCTTTAAACGTGCGACATCCTTTGCCTTCGTAGAAGGTAATACCCCAGCCGTCTTTATGCGGCCCGGTTCCTCCACCGCGCTGAACCAGCCCGGTAAAACTAAAGCAGATATCGGTTGGCACATTGGCGCTCATCCCGAGCAGTTCGCACATAGATCACCTCCACAACAGCGGGGGGCACCGGCGCCCCCCAGCGAAGTCTTACTTAACCATCTCTTTTTCGATCAGTTGGATCAGGATGTGGATCACTTTGATGTGAATTTCCTGAACGCGATCCGCATAACCGAAGTGTGGTACACGGATTTCAATGTCCGCTGTACCGTCCATCTTACCGCCATCTTTCCCGGTAAGGGTGATCACTTTCATGCCCTTCTCACGCGCGGCGGCGATCGCTTTGATCACGTTAGCAGAGTTACCGGACGTGGAGATACCCAGCAGCACGTCGCCTTCACGGCCTACGGCTTCAACGTAGCGGGAAAAGATATGGTCGTAACCGAAGTCGTTGCCTACACAGGAGATGTGGCTCACGTCGGAAATCGCAATCGCCGGGTAGCCCGGACGGTTTTCACGATAGCGTCCGGTCAGCTCTTCGGCGAAGTGCATGGCGTCACAGTGGGAACCGCCGTTACCGCAGGAGAGCACTTTACCGCCGGCTTTGAAGCTGTCGGCAAGCAGGACCGCCGCGCGCTGAATAGCGTGAATATTGGCATCATCTTTCAGAAAATTCGCCAGCGTTTCCGCCGCTTCGTTCAGTTCGTTACGAATAAGATCCTGGTACATGAGGATAATCCTTCAGTATTGATGAAATAACACAGTGGAGTGTACCGGATAGCAGTAAAAGCGAGAAGCTAAAGCCATGCGAATCGTCCGGCGTTTTGATTTTTTGTGCCGGCTAAAACGCGAACAATGTGAACCAGGTTGTAATTATTTTGTAAACACATTGCTAAAGGAAATGACATCAACTACAACCATATCATCACAAGTGGTCAGACCTCCTACAAGCAAGGGAGCTTTTCTTTATGATGATTTTGAGCATTTTCGCAACCGTTGTGCTGCTCGGTGTGTTGTTCTATCACCGTGTCAGTTTATTCCTGAGTAGCCTGATTCTTCTGGCCTGGACGGCTGCACTTGGCGTCGCTGGTCTGTGGAATATCTGGGTCCTTGTTCCCCTGGCCATCATTTTGCTGCCGTTCAACCTGACGCCGATGCGTAAGTCGATGATCTCTGCGCCGGTGTTCAGGGGATTCCGTAAAGTGATGCCGCCGATGTCGCGTACAGAGAAAGAAGCGATTGACGCCGGTACAACCTGGTGGGAAGGCGATCTGTTCCAGGGCAACCCCGACTGGAAAAAGCTTCACAACTATCCGCAGCCGCGTCTGACCGCCGAAGAACAAGCCTTTATTGATGGTCCGGTAGAAGAAGCGTGCCGCATGGCAAACGACTTTGCCATCACTCACGAAATGGCCGACCTGCCGCCTGAGCTGTGGGCATACCTGAAAGAGCATCGCTTCTTCGCGATGATCATTAAGAAAGAGTACGGCGGTCTGGAATTCTCCGCTTACGCTCAGGCTCGGGTGCTGCAAAAACTGGCGGGTGTCTCCGGGATCCTGGCGATCACCGTTGGCGTGCCAAACTCCTTAGGCCCGGGCGAGCTGTTACAGCATTACGGTACAGAAGAGCAGAAAGATCACTACCTGCCGCGTCTGGCGCGTGGTCAGGAAATTCCGTGCTTCGCGCTGACCAGCCCGGAGGCAGGCTCCGATGCCGGCGCAATTCCTGATACCGGCGTGGTTTGCATGGGCGAATGGCAGGGCCAGCAGGTGCTGGGTATGCGCCTGACCTGGAACAAACGTTATATCACCCTCGCACCTATCGCCACGGTGCTGGGCCTGGCGTTCAAACTCTCTGACCCGGAAAAACTGCTGGGCGGTGAAGAAGAGCTGGGTATTACCTGTGCGCTGATCCCAACCTCGACTCCGGGCGTTGAAATTGGTCGCCGTCACTTCCCGCTGAACGTGCCGTTCCAGAACGGTCCTACCCGCGGTCAGGATATCTTTGTCCCGATTGACTACATCATCGGTGGCCCGAAAATGGCCGGGCAGGGCTGGCGTATGCTGGTGGAATGTCTGTCTGTGGGCCGCGGCATTACCCTGCCGTCGAACTCAACAGGCGGTCTGAAATCGGTGGCGATGGGGATTGGGGCTTACGCGCATATCCGCCGTCAGTTCAAAATCTCCATCGGCAAGATGGAAGGTATCGAAGAGCCGCTGGCGCGTATTGCGGGCAATGCCTATGTGATGGACGCCGCAGCCTCGCTGATTACCTACGGCATTATGCTGGGTGAAAAACCCGCCGTGCTGTCAGCGATTGTGAAGTATCACTGTACCCACCGCGCACAGCAGTCAATTATTGATGCAATGGATATCGCAGGCGGTAAAGGTATCATGCTCGGCGAAGGCAACTTCCTGGCGCGCGGCTATCAGGGTGCGCCGATTGCCATCACCGTGGAAGGGGCAAACATCCTGACCCGCAGCATGATGATCTTCGGCCAGGGTGCGATTCGTTGCCATCCGTACGTGCTGGAAGAGATGGCTGCCGCGCAGAATAATGATGTGGATGCCTTCGACAAGCTGCTGTTCAAACATATCGGTCACGTCGGCAGCAACAAGGTGCGCAGCTTCTGGCTGGGCCTGACGCGCGGGCTGACCAGCGCGACGCCAACCGGCGATGCGACCAAACGTTACTACCAGCATCTGAACCGTCTGAGCGCCAACCTGGCCCTGCTGTCTGACGTCTCAATGGCCGTCCTGGGCGGTAGCCTGAAGCGTCGCGAACGCATCTCCGCCCGTCTGGGTGATGTGCTGAGCCAGATCTTCCTGGCCTCTGCGGTGCTGAAACGCTACGACGATGAAGGCCGTCAGGAAGCGGATCTGCCGCTGGTGCACTGGGGCGTTCAGGATGCGATGTATCAGGCCGAACAGGCGATTGACGATCTGCTGGCGAACTTCCCGAACCGCTTCGTAGCGGGTGCCCTGCGCGCGGTGATCTTCCCGACCGGTCGTCATCACCTGGCGCCGTCCGACAAGCTGGATCACAAAGTGGCAAAAATCCTCCAGGTACCAAACGCAACCCGCTCTCGTATTGGTCGGGGTCAATATCTGGCACCTACCCCGCATAACCCGGTAGGTTTGCTGGAAGAGGCGCTGCTTGACGTGATGGCCGCCGACCCGATTCACCAGAAGATCTGCAAACAGCTGGGCAAAAACCTGCCGTTTACACGACTGGATGAGCTGGCAAAACAGGCGCTGGCGGGTGGCATCATCGAGAACAGCGAAGCTGCGATTCTGGTGAAAGCCGAAGAGAGCCGTCTGCGCAGTATTAATGTGGATGATTTCGAACCTGAAGAGCTGGCGACACAGCCGGTAAAGCTGCCAGAGAAGCACCGCAAACCTGAAGCGGCATAAGGCCTTTTGCTCCCACAAACCCCGCCCTGCGCGGGGTTTTTTATTGCCACATTTTCTGGTAATGACGTGCTACAGTGTCAAAAAGTGTTTATTAAGGAGCCTGTATCGTGCCTGGTTTAAAGATTTCTGTTTTGCAGCAACCTTTAGTGTGGATGGACGGCCCCGCCAACCTTCGCCATTTTGATCGCCAGCTGGAAGAGATTACCGGACGCGATGTGATTGTCCTGCCGGAGATGTTTACCACAGGTTTCGCGATGGAGGCAGCAAAACAGTCCATGCCGCAGGACGAGGTGGTGGCCTGGATGCACGCCAGGGCGCAGGAAACAAATGCGCTGATTGCCGGTAGCGTCGCACTCCAGACCGGGCGCGGACCGGTCAACCGCTTCCTGCTGGTCGAGCCGGAAGGAAAAGTCCATTTCTACGATAAGCGCCACCTGTTCCGCATGGCGGACGAACATCAACATTATGAAGCCGGAAGCGAACGCGTGGTATTTGAATGGCGCGGCTGGCGTATTCTGCCGCTGGTCTGCTATGACCTGCGCTTCCCGGTGTGGTCGCGCAACCGCAACGATTATGACCTGGCGTTGTACGTCGCCAACTGGCCCGCCCCACGCTCCCTGCACTGGCAGGCTTTACTGACCGCGCGCGCGATTGAAAATCAGGCTTATGTCGTTGGCTGTAACCGCGTGGGAACGGACGGCAACGGGCATCACTATCGCGGTGACAGCCGGGTGATCAGTCCGCAGGGTGAGATTATTGCCACCGCCGAGCCGCATCAGGCAACACGAATTGACGCTGAGATCTCGTTAACGACGTTAAAGGAGTATCGGGAGAAGTTTCCGGCCTGGCAGGATGCAGATCCGTTTAGCATTGGTTGAAAAAAAGCCGGGTGACGGCTGCGCCTTACCCGGCCTACAAAAAGCACAGCGTAGGCACGGTAAGCGCAGCGCCACCGGGCGTTAACTAACTCACCAGCGCCTGCCCGTCTTTGCGGCTTTCCGTCGCGGCCACGTAGTGCCCTTCCGGCATACGGTAAATCACCTGCGCACCGCCGAAGTTATAATCCTGAAGCGGATCTTCCACCACGATCTGATGCCCGCGCTCGCGCAGCGCCGCGATAGTATTGCGATCGAACGTTGATTCGACGATCACCTCCCTGCCCTGCACCACGCGCCAGCGCGGTGCATCGATTGCCGCCTGCGGGTTTTGCCCGTGCAGCATAATGCGCAGCGCCATCTGCATGTGCCCCTGCGCCTGCATCGGGCCGCCCATCACGCCGAAGGACATCAGCGGCTTGCCGTTGCCGTCCATCGCAAATCCCGGAATGATGGTGTGGAACGGGCGCTTGCTGCCCGCCAGCGCGTTCGGGTGCGCAGGATCCAGCACAAAGCCGCAGCCCCGGTTTTGCAGGCTGATCCCGGTATCCGGCACCACGATCCCTGAACCGAATCCCATATAGTTGGACTGAATAAACGAGACCATCATCCCACTCGCATCCGCGGTGCTGACGTAAACCGTCCCGCTCTGCGTCGGCGATCCGTACACAAAATCAGAGGCGCTATCGTGGTTGATAAGCGCGGCGCGCGACTTCAGGTAATGGTCACTCAGCAGCTCTTTTGCCGCGAACGCCATATGTTCTTCATCCGCAACGTAGCGGTCGAGATCCGCCAGCGCCAGCTTCATCGCCTCGATGGAGAGATGAAGAGACTGCACGGAATCCGGGTGATGCTTCTCAATGCCGCACTGCTCAAGAATACCCAGCGCGATCAGCGTGGCGATCCCCTGACCGTTTGGCGGCAATTCCTGAACCGAGCCGCCCGCGAAGTCGCGCGACAGCAGGTCAACCCAGTCCACGCGGTGGTTTGCCAGATCCTCTGCCGTCAGATGCGCACCGTGTTCTTTGGCAAAGGCGGCAATTTTCTGCGCCAGCTCGCCGCGGTAAAATGCGTCACCGTTAGTTTTGGCAATCAGCTCCAGCGAGCTGGCCTGCGCCGGGTTACGGAAGATTTCCCCCACGCGCGGGGCGCGGCCTTCCGGCGCGAAGCAGGCGCTGAAGCCCGGCTGATCTTTCAGCTTGCTATAGCCTCGCTGCCAGAGATGACCAATCAGCGGCGAGACGGGAAAGCCGTTGCGCGCGTAGTCAATGGCAGGCTGCGCCAGCGTGGTCAGCGGCAGCGTGCCGAAGCGCTCCGCCAGCGCGACCCAGCCGGATACCGCTCCCGGCACGGTCACCGCGTCCCAGCCAATTTCCGGCATTGCGCTTTTTCCGGCAAACAGATCCGCATGCCAGCTGGCCGGCGAGCGGCCTGATGCGTTGAGGCCGTGAAGCTTTTCACCGTCCCAGACGATGGCAAAGGCGTCGCTGCCGATCCCGTTGCCGGTCGGCTCAACCACCGTCAGCGCCATCGCGGTGGCAATGGCTGCATCGACGGCATTGCCGCCCAGTTGCAGCATCTTCATCCCCGCCTGCGCCGCCAGCGGCTGCGACGTGGCAACCGCGTTATGGCCCAGCATCGGCGGACGGCGTGAATCGTAACCGGACGTAAAATCAAGCGCTTTGGTCATCATGACTCCTTAGTCGTGGCGCGGATCGAGCGCATCGCGCAGCCCGTCGCCGAGTAGATTAAAGCCCTGCACGGCAAGGAAAATCGCCACGCCGGGGAAAACGGACATCCACGGAGCCTGCTCCAGAAACCCTTTCGCGGTGTTGAGCATGGAGCCCCAGGACGGATTTGGCGGCTGCTGTCCCAGCCCCAAAAACGACAGGCTGGCTTCGGCGATAATCGCCGAGGCGATCGCCAGCGTGGCCTGCACGAGGATCGGCGACATCACGTTTGGCAGGACGTATTTAATGATGATCCAGCTATCCGGCAGGCCAATCGCCCGCGCGCCGTCGATATACTCTTCGTTGCGAATGGCGATCACCTGGCCGCGCGTCAGCCGGGCGAAAATCGGCATTGCCGAGAGACCAATGGCGATCATCGCATTTGTCAGGCTTGGGCCCAAAAATGCCCCCAGCGCGATCGCCATGATCAGGAACGGACAGGCCAGCAAGGCCTCAATAAAGCGCGAGATCACGCCGTCCCACATCTTCTGGAAGTAGCCCGCCACCAGCCCCAGCGGCACGCCGATGACCACGGCAATAATGACCGACATACAGCCCGCCATCAGCGAGGTGCGCGCCCCCCAAATAATGCGGGATAAGATGTCACGCCCCAGCTCGTCGGTGCCGAACCAGTACATCGCCGACGGCACTTTGCGCACCGCCAGGAAGTTGGCTTTGACCGGGTCGAAGGGGGCGATCCACGGCGCCAGCAGCGCCACCAGGACAAAAAAGCCCACCACAAGCGCGCCAATCACCGCGCTTTTATTGCCGAGAAATTTCTTCAGCACCCGGTTCTGCGCGCGCGGCAGCGTGGGGGCAACGGTTTGCGTCGTCAGTTCCGCCATGGTTAACCTCGCATTTTCGGGTTGATAAGGACGTAGAGCACGTCGGCCAGCAGATTGAGCATCAGGAAGCCGATCGCCACGATCAGCACCACGCCCTGCACCACCGCATAGTCACGATTGAACACCGAGTCGACGATCATTTTGCCAAAGCCCGGAATGGTGAAGACCTGCTCGGTCAGCACCGCGCCGCCCAGTAGCTCGCCGAACAGCAGCGTGGTGAGGGTGATTACAGGCACTAGCGCGTTGCGAAAGGCGTGCTTCAGGATCACTGCTTTCGGCAGCAGCCCCTTAGCGCGCGCGGTGCGGATGTAATCCGCCTTCAGTACCGCAATCATCGACGCACGGGTATGGCGCATCAGCGTCGCCGCCAGTCCGGTTCCGAGCACGGACGCGGGCAGCAGCAGCGTGCGCAGGTTCTGGATCGGATCTTCACTGAATGGCACATAACCGGACGCAGGTAACCATTGCAAGTTCACCGAAAAGACCAGAATCAGCAGGATCCCCAGCCAGAAGTGCGGAATTGATATCCCCGAGATCGCCACAAAGTTCGCCCCGTGATCGACCCAGCTGTTTTTATTCACCGCCGCAAGGATCCCCATGCTGATGCCAAACACCAGCGCGATGATCATCGCCAGCAGAGAGAGCTCCAGCGTGACCGGCAGCTTGCTGGCAATCAGCTGCGTAACCGGTTCATGCGTGCGCAAGGAGACGCCCAGATCGCCCTGCAGCGCGCGCGTCAGCCAATGGAAATACTGCACGGGGATCGGCGCATCCAGATTAAGCTCAGCACGCAGTTGGGCAATGACCGCCGGATCGCGCTCCTCCCCGGCCATGGCGATCAGCGGGTCGCCGGGCAGCAGCTTTTGCAGCCCGAACACCATCATGCTCACCAGCAATAGCGTCGGGACGGCCAGCAGCAGACGTTTGCAAATCAGTTCCAGCATGGGTTCTCCTCAGGACGTTTATTTTGCCAGCGTCAAACCGGCCAGACGCACGATGCCGTCCGGGTACGGCTTAAAGCCCTGCACGCTTTTGTTCAGGCCAAAAATGCGCGGCTCGAAGTAGAGGTAGGCAATCGGCATGTCGGTCTGGAGCTGCTTCACCACCTTGTCGTACAGCGGCTGGCGTGCGGCCTGGTCGGTGCTCTGACGCGCCTGAGTCAGCCATTCATCGATTTGCGCGTTGCTGTATCGGCCGTCGTTCAGGGTGCCTTTACTGTTGATAAAGCCGTAAATGCTGCCATCCGGATCCGGGCGCCCCGACCAGCCGGAGAAGCTCAACTGGTAGTCACCGCTCTGCTGGCGATCCAGCAGCGTGGCGAACTCGGTCATTTGCAGGTTCAGGTTAAAGCCCGCCTCTGCCACCATCGCCTGCAATACCTGTCCCACCTGCTGCGAGGTTGGGTTGTTCGGCACCAGCAGATTGACGCTCAGCGGCGTGGTTACACCGGCGGCTTTCAGCAGCGCTTTGGCTTTATCGACGTCGCGCGGCGGGACCGGCAGGTTAACATGGTACGGGCTGACCGGTGAAAACGCCTGATTTGCCGGGGTGTAGAGCCCTTCAAAGACCACCTGGTTTAACGCATCGCGATCGATTGCCTGAGAAAACGCCTCGCGCACGCGGGCATCTTTGAACGGATCGTTGGCCGGCACCTTGCCGTTGTTAATATTGAAGGTGATCCCCTGATAGCCCAGACCGGTGACCTTCGCCAACGCCAGCTTGCTGTCGGCTTCGACGGTTTTGACGTCGCTGGCGGCAATGCCCTCGGTCAGGTCAAGATCGCCCGCGCGCAGGTTCGCCAGGCGCACGGAGGCATCCGGGATCGGCAGGTAGATAATTTTGTCGAAGTGGTAGGCGTCTTTGTTCCAGTAGTTGTCGAAGCGGGTCAGAACGATGCGGTCCTGCGAGACGCGGCTGTCGAACTTATAGGGGCCAGAGCAGACCGGATGGGCGGCAAAGTCGGGCTTTTTCGCCGCTTCCGGAGCCATCATCGCCCCGGCGCGGTCGGTGAGCTGCATCAGCAACGCGGCATCGGGGGTCTTCAGGTGCAGGGCGATCTGCATCGGGCCAGTAACTTCCACGGACTCTACGGACGAGATTTCACTTTTACGCAGGGAGCCTTTTAAGGTCAGGGCGCGGTCGAGGTTGTACTTTGCCGCCGCCGCATCAAATTTTTCACCGTCGTGGAAGGTCACGCCTTCACGCAGGTTGAGCGTCAGGGTTTTACCGTCTTCGCTCCAGGCCCAGTCTTTTGCCAGCCCCGGCACCACCTTTAAATGCTCATCAACGTCCACCAGCCTGTCGCAGAGAGAGGCAAACACGAAACGGCCATAGTAGGTGCGCGCCAGATGCGGGTCGAGCATGTCAGGGTCAGCGCCCAGACCGATTCGCAGCACACTTTCAGAATGGGCGGGCAGCGCCGCGCCAAGCAACATAACACTTCCCAGTACGGTCAAAAGAGAATTACGCATTGTCATTATCATGAGTTCCTTGAAGGAAGGGAGGAGTGAGTGGCCGCGTGTTCAAACAGCGCGCGGCGGCGCAGAAAAGCGGCGGATGGCGGTGCGATCTGGATAACGCTGCGATCGCGATTGATCTCCTGCCAGCGATGGCAGGCAACCTGACGTCCGCCGTCGAGCACCTGATTAATCGGCTCGATCTGGCGGCATTCATCTGTAACGTAGGGGCAACGGGTGTGGAAACGGCAGCCGGACGGCGGGTTAGCCGGGTTCGGTAAATCACCCTGCAACAGCGGCGTATCCCGCGCTACGCCTGGCTGCATTTGCGGCGCTGAGGCAATCAACGCCTGGGTATAAGGATGCAACGGTGCGTCGAAGATGTCGTCGACGGTGGCCAGCTCGACGATTTGCCCAAGATACATTACCGCCACGCGGTCGCTCATATGACGGATAACCGCCAGCCCGTGGGCGACGATCACCATCGTTAGCCCCAACTGGTGCTTCAGGCTTTCCAGTAAATTAACCACCTGTGCCTGAACGGAAACGTCCAGCGCAGAAACCGGCTCATCACCCAGCAGCAGCTTTGGGCCTGACGCCAGCGCGCGCGCAATGCCGATACGCTGACGCTGCCCGCCGGAAAATTCGTGTGGATAACGCCCGGCCCAGGCCGCGGGCAAGCCGACCGTCCTGAGTAGCTCGGAAACGCGGTACTGGCGATCCGTTTTTTTCATGTTCTGGTGCAGCCACAGCGGCTCACCGACAATTTGCTCCACCGTCATGCGCGGGTTCAGCGAGGCGAAGGGATCCTGAAAGATGATCTGTAGCTCACGCCGGAGCTGGTTCAGACGGGCGCCCGAGGCGTGGGTGATCTCCTCACCCTGATAAAATACCCGCCCTTCGCTGGCGCCCAGCAGGCGCAGCAGCAGACGACCAAGGGTGGATTTCCCGGACCCCGACTCGCCGACAATTGCCAGCGTTTCGCCAGGCATCACCGACATCGAAACTCGGTCGACAGCGGTGACAAAGCGAGCCGGCGTAAACAGTTTTTTCGGGCCGGGGAAAAGCTTGCTCAGATCGCGGGCTTCAAGAATGGGCATGGTCATGCGGTCTCTCCCAGGGCAATGTGGTGTTCGAGCGGCACGCGGAAGCAGGCAACCTGATGGCCCGTACCGAGCGTAGTGAGCGGTGGTTTTTCAGCATGACAGCGCGTCTGCGCGAAGGGACATCGGGTGGCAAAGCGGCAGCCTTGAGGCATGGATTCCGGCAGCGGGACCGATCCGGGAATAGTTGATAGCTGGCCTTTACGCGCGCCCATAGAAGGAAGGGAACCCATAAGGCCAATGGTATAGGGGTGCTGCGGATCGGCAAACAGGGCTTCAACACTCCCCTGCTCCACTACCTGTCCGGCATACATCACCGCCACCTGCTGCGCGACTTCGGCCACCACGCCTAAATCGTGGGTGATCATCAGCACCGCCGTGCCCGTTTCTTCTTTTAAGGTATTGAGCAGGGAGAGAATTTGCGCCTGAATGGTCACGTCCAGAGCAGTAGTGGGTTCGTCAGCAATAAGTAGTTTGGGATGGTTTATCAGCGCCATCGCAATCATCACGCGCTGGCGCATACCGCCGGAAAGCTGATGCGGGTAAGCCTTAAGGCGCATCTCTGCGGCCGGGATCTGCACCTTCTCCAGGATCTGTAGCGCAACCGTCATCGCCTGAGCCCGGGAGATCGTTTGATGGCGCATCACCGCTTCACTGAGCTGATCGCCAAGCGTGAAGGCCGGGTTGAGCGAGGTCATGGGCTCCTGGAATATCATCGCCAGCTCGCTGCCGCGCAGATCGGCATACTCCCGCGGCGAGAGCTTGCGCAGATCCTGGCGGCGGAAATTCATCTCCCCGCTGACGACCCGGGCGCTGGCAGGTAATAACCCCATCAGCGCCAGGGAAGTGATGCTTTTACCGCAGCCGGACTCGCCTACCAGCGCCAGCGTTTCTCCCGCCCTGACCGTCAGCGAGATATCTTCGAGCACGCTCACCGGCGAGCCTGCGAATTTAACGTTGAGGTTTTGCAGCCGCAGTACGGGCGTGGAGTCCTTAAAGGGTATCGTCGTCATAGCGTGGAATCGTCCTCAAGGTGGATAGCCTGAATCAGGGCGGTTTGCAGGCTGAGCAGGTGTTCGCGCATGGCGGCAGCTGCTTCATTAGGCTGGCGATGAATAATCGCTGACATGATTTTGTGATGGTGGTCGTTGTAGCTATCGACACGTTCAGGGGTGCGGGCAAGTTCGCGTAAATGCTGCCAGCCAGGCTCCCGGCGGACGGCATCTATCGCATCAAAAAGCCCAAGCATCAGGCGGTTACCTGCTGCCTCCGCAATGGCGCGGTGGAAGGCGCTATCCCACAGTTCGTTGAGATCGCGGTCATCCGGGCTGACCTTATTAATGCGTTCCAGCATACGCTGCATGAGCGCGAGGTTTTCCCTGGTGGCACGCAGTGCCGCAAGTCGGGCTAAGCCGGGTTCGAGCTGTAGTCGAGCTTCCATGACTTCCAGCAGGTTGGTTTGCTGAACCAATCCCTGAAGCGCCAACGGCTCAACCGGGGCAGATGGACCAATAAAGGTACCCTTGCCCTGCTTGCGCCAGATACGCCCTTCCTCTTCCAGCACGTCCAGCGCGCGACGCACTTCACGTCGGCCTACGCCGAGAGTGTCCGACAGCTCACGTTCAGTGGGCAGCGGAATGCCTGGTGTTGACTCGTGCTGGTTGATAAGCCCGCGCAGCTGCTCAAGCGCGGTACTGGAATTAGCTAAAAACCGTGAAGGCTTTTCCATATTGGTTCGCTCGCTTTCATCATTGCTTTATTTTTATTAATAATAAGTTATTGATATGACGCAGAACTTAACGTGCTAATGATTAAGCAATTAACGAACCAATAGCGTATTGGTTCGTTAATTTTCTGAAAAATGATCGGTAACCGAATGATTTCTTACCAATTATTTTACATAATTATTACATAAGAAGATGGACACGGAGGTGAGAGCGGGCAAAAAATGCACAAAAACAGTGCAAATAACGCACTAAAATCGTGCAATTGTTAATAAAATGCACTGCATTTATTAACTTTTTGTTAATGAAAATAAAAAGAGGAATGAACAATATTCGAGGGACGATAAAACGACGAAAGCCTGAATCATTTCTGACTCAGGCTTTCTGAATAGTGGCGGAACGGACGGGACTCGAACCCGCGACCCCCTGCGTGACAGGCAGGTATTCTAACCGACTGAACTACCGCTCCACTGTTCCCGTTTGGGGAACGAGGCGAATATTACGGTTTGCCTCTGAACTCGTCAACGCTTTTTCTCAGGTTTTGAATCGTTTGCTGCAAAATTCACCCAAGCGGTGATTTAACAAACGTTTCAGCACATTTTCACGTGCGCCACAGACAGCTTCCGCCCTTCTTCTGCACTAAATCGAGACGAGATTCATGGTTCATCAGTTCTTCATCACTGGCTAAAACAACCCGCAGGCGATTCGCCTGACGCACAATACGCTGAATTCCCCCTTCATCCCGCGTCTGCTGGGATTCATTTTCCATACTGAATTTCATCGACGTTTGCCCGCCGGTCATGGTCAGGTAGACATCGGCCAGGATCTGGGCATCGAGCAACGCGCCGTGCAGCGTTCGCTTGGTGTTGTCTATCTCATAGCGAGAGCACAGGGCATCAAGGCTGTTACGCTTGCCGGGGAACATCTTCCTTGCCAGCGCCAGGCTATCCGTGACTTTACAGAACGTATTCGTCTTCGGAATATCACGGTTGAGCTTGCTGAACTCATAGTCCATAAAGCCGATATCGAACGACGCGTTATGAATGACAAGTTCCGCACCTCTGATGTAGTCGAGAAATTCATCTGCGACGTCGGCAAAGGTGGGCTTATCCAGCAAAAACTCATCGGCAATTCCGTGAACGCCGAACGCTTCCGGGTCCACCAGCCGATCGGGTTTGAGGTAAACGTGGAAGTTGTTGCCCGTAAGGCGACGGTTCACCACTTCAACGGCACCAATCTCAATGATTTTGTGCCCTTCGTAGTGGGCGCCAATCTGATTCATACCGGTGGTTTCGGTATCGAGAACAATCTGGCGAGTAATTGCAGTGCTCATAGCGGTCATTTATGTCAGACTTATCGTTTTACTGAACGTTTCAAATACAGGAAGTCTACCAGAGATGCGTAAACAGGTAGAAATTTTCACCGATGGATCTTGTCTCGGTAACCCAGGGCCCGGCGGCTATGGCGCCATTATGCGCTATCGCCAGCATGAAAAAACATTTAGTGAAGGCTATTTCCTGACCACCAACAACCGCATGGAGCTAATGGCGGCCATCGTGGCGCTGGAAGCGTTAAAAGAACATTGTGACGTGGTGCTGAGTACCGACAGCCAGTATGTCCGCCAGGGTATTACTCAATGGATCCACAACTGGAAAAAACGCGGCTGGAAAACGGCAGAGAAAAAACCCGTCAAGAATGTCGATCTCTGGAAGCGTCTTGATGCCGCCCTCGGTCAGCACGAAATCAAATGGGAGTGGGTAAAGGGGCACGCCGGTCACCCTGAAAACGAACGCTGTGACGAGCTGGCTCGCGCGGCGGCATCCAACCCAACCCATGAGGATGCAGGTTATCAACCTGAATCCTGATCATGGTTTTTTGTACTGCCGCGTGGCCCCCACGGTCTGGCGGATCCGCGTTTTGGATTTGCTTTGCTTCATCGGGTTGAGCGTAAGGGGGATCGTCCTCTTACGCGCGACAATAAATTGCATGCAGCCCAGCGCGGGTAAATGGGTGCTTAATAAGACCCCGCCTTTACGCGTCCAGGGGATGACCTGAAAACCCCCGTAGCTTAGCACTTCGAAATTTAACAGTGAAAGCCAGTCCAGCTGGCGCATCATGGTAAACATCCTGCTGTTATAAGGCGGCGTGCGACGCAGAACGGGCGTCAGTTTACGTAGCCCCATCAGACTCAGCGGATTAAAACCGCTCAGGATCAGCCAGCCGTCATCAATCAAAACGCGGTCGGCTTCCCGCAGCAGACGATGGGGATTGCTGCACCAGGGCAGCGTGTGGGCGAGCAGACAGGCATCAATGGATTTTTCCGCAAACGGCAAATGCAGCGGATCCGCTTTCACCTGAACCGGGGAGCCATTAAGCGATACGCTAACCTGATGCGAGATAGAGCAGCTTTCGGTATTGATTTCTGCGCTCAGATTGCCAATCTTAAGCAGGTGAAAACCATACATTTTCGCGAGCCAGGGTTTAAGCTGAAGTTCTAAGGCCTCGCGATAATATTCACCCCAGGGCAACTCTGCCCAACGTTCCGGTGGTGCGACAGTCTGAGGTATCCTTGCCGGTTTCATCAAAACACCCGTCACGCTATAAGAGGTAATGCATGAATCTTATCAGTATTTCCGCCTTTCAGGACAATTACATCTGGGTTTTAGTCGACGACGATCGCAGATGCATCATTGTTGATCCAGGCGAATCCGCACCGATCCTGCACGCGATTAAAGAAAACGGCTGGCAGCCGGAGGCGATCCTCCTTACCCATCACCATCACGATCATGTCGGCGGTGTTCCCGATCTCCTTGCACGCTATCCCCATCTACCCGTCTACGGACCAGCAGAGACACAGGATAAGGGTACGACGCAAGTTGTTGAAGAAGGCGAAAGTATTTTCATCCTCGGGTGGGAGTTTTCCGTATTTGCTACGCCAGGTCACACTTCCGGTCATCTCTGTTTCTACAGCAAACCTTATCTGTTTTGTGGCGACACGCTGTTTTCTGGCGGCTGTGGAAGGCTGTTTGAAGGCACGCCAGAACAGATGTATCAATCTTTACAAAAAATTAATGCGCTGCCAGCCGACACCGTAATTTGTTGCGCACATGAGTATACATTAGGGAATATGAAGTTTGCTGCAAGCGTGCTGCCTGAGGATCGGGCGATTCAGGATTATTACCAGAAAGTGAAGGAGTTACGTGCAAAAAACCAAAAAACACTCCCCGTAATTCTGAAAAATGAGCGACAAATAAATTTATTTTTAAGAACTGATGATGTTGATTTAATTAATAAAATTAATCAAGAAACAAATTTGTTACAACCTGAAGCGCGATTTGCATGGTTAAGGTCAAAGAAAGATAACTTCAGATAATTGCGGGTTGCCTTTTCAAAATTTCGCCGTTATCATCGCTCGTCTTTTAAGCAACTATTGACACACACATGAAGGCAAAAGCGATATTACTCGCCTCTGTCCTGCTTGTAGGTTGCCAGTCACAAAACGGCAGCAACGTACAACAGCACGCACAGAGCCTTTCTGCGGCTGGTCAAGGGGAAGCAGGGAAGTTTACGAGTCAGGCGCGATGGTTGGACGATGGGACATCCTTCGCGCAGGAACAAGACTTGTGGGCCTCTATTGGCGACGAGCTAAAGATGGGAATTCCGGAAAACAGCCGGATTCGCGAACAGAAACAGAAGTATTTGAGAAATAAGAGCTATCTCCACGATGTAACATTACGGGCAGAGCCGTATATGTACTGGATAGCCGGGCAAGTTAAGAAACGTAACATGCCTATGGAACTGGTACTACTACCCATAGTGGAGAGCGCTTTTGACCCGCACGCGACGTCTGGCGCCAATGCAGCAGGCATCTGGCAGATCATTCCGAGCACAGGGCGAAATTATGGTTTAAAGCAGACCCGCAACTACGATGCGCGTCGTGATGTTGTCGCTTCAACGACAGCCGCTCTCGACATGATGCAACGTCTGAACAAGATGTTTGACGGCGACTGGTTATTGACCGTCGCGGCGTATAACAGTGGTGAAGGTCGTGTACTGAAGGCAATGAAAGCGAATAAAGCGCGTGGAAAATCCACAGACTTCTGGTCGCTCTCACTGCCACAGGAAACAAAGATTTACGTACCGAAAATGCTGGCACTGGGCGATATTCTCAAGAACAGCAAACGTTACGGTGTACAACTGCCAACACCAGACGAAAGTCGTGCACTGGCGCGTGTCCGCCTCAGCAGCCCGGTTGATATTCAACAGGTTGCAGATATGACGGGTATGTCGGTAAGTAAGCTTAAAACCTTTAATGCAGGTGTTAAAGGCTCCACGCTGGGCGCTAGTGGCCCTGGCTATGTGATGGTTCCGCAGAAACATGCGGAACAGTTACGAGAGTCTTTAGCTTCGGGTGAAATTGCAGCCGTTCAGTCCACGCTGATCGCTGATACGTCGCCTGTAAGCAGCCGCAGCTATAAGGTGCGTTCAGGTGATACGCTTTCAGGTATTGCATCACGTCTTGGCGTGAATGCGAAAGATCTCCAGCAGTGGAATAATCTGCGCGGAACTGGTCTGAAAGTGGGTCAAACGCTGACCGTAGGTGCAGGTAGCAGCGCACAGCGTCTCGCTAAAAACAGCGATAGCATTACCTATCGCGTACGTAAAGGCGACTCGCTGTCCAGTATTGCTAAGCGTCACGGCGTAAACATCAAAGATGTGATGCGCTGGAACAATGATACTGACAACCTGCAACCTGGCGACCAGCTGACGTTGTTTGTGAAAAACAGCGCTACGCCAGATTCCTGATAGTACGATCGCTTGTTAAAAAGGCACCGATTCCCCTCGGTGCCTTTTTTATTTATCCCGCTTTTTGCGCTTCAGCCATAATGGTGTCGCTGGTAAACGAACCATCGTCATGCAGTTCAAAGTACGCCTTCACGTCAGCAGAGGCGCTCTCCTGATACAATCGGATCGCCTGAGTCAATGCCTCGGGTGTGCGCATCCGTGCAATCCATGATGTGAACTCCAGCGGCAAACGGTCGGTTATCAATGAGCGTGAAATCAAGCCGGCTTCGGTGATAAACGTAAGCCACTCTCCACTGGAGTAGTTTTGCACGTGCGAGGTATCACGCAGCGCTTCAACCGTCTGGAGCCAGATATTTCGTACTGGATGTCCGGGAGACATCACGTCCATGATGATGAAGATTCCGCCCGGTTTGAGCACGCGTTTCACTTCCCGTAATGCCTGCCCCACATCATGCCAGTGGTGTGCAGAGTAACGGCTAATCACAACCTCAAACGACGCATCCTCAAAGGGTAAAGATTCAGCGTAGCCCTGACGCGTCGTGACGTTATTCAGCCCTTTCGCTTTCGCCGCTTCAGCAACCACATCCAGCATCTGGCTCGATAAGTCATATGCCGTCACCTGAGCAACCTGCTGTGCGGCGGTAAAACTGGCGTGCCCCGCCCCGCAGCCTAAGTCCAGCACATGCGCGTCAGGAAACGCGGCGAGCCGCTCGCCGAGACGCACCAGGTCGCGGCCAGAGGCGTGCACGGCGCTGCTCAGGTAGGCACTTGCCTGAGAACCAAACTGTTTTTCGACGTTGTCATGATGGGAGTGTGTTGTTGTCATGTTGCTGTCCTTTTATGGGTTAAAAAATAAAGGGCAGCACCCGCACAGGCCTGCCCCACGGCAGACCTGACGCACCATTATTTATCAGGTTTGCCGGGACTGAATTCAACTAGTAGAGGATTATGATCGGAGGCGCGCGTCACCAGAACGGAGGCGTCGTGCACGCTTAAACCCCGATAGAAGACAAAATCGAGAGGACGACCAAACGCTTTCTTGCGCTGGTCATCGTTAAAACGAACTTCACGCAGCGACATTTCACGCGCGAAGCGGTACAACGCGTTCATACGTGGACGGCTCCAGGCATTGAAGTCCCCGGCCATAATGATCGGCCCACTGTGATGAGCAATCTGATCGCCAATGGGTAGTAACTGCTTACTGTACACATCAACACCCAGGCTGAAGTTCACCGCATGAATGTTTACCACCATCAGCAGACGGGTGTCGGGCAACGGATAGACCGTGACCAGCGCCGATTTTGCCAGACGCAGGATTGGCTCACGTTCACGCAGCGGGCAGCAATAGACCGGATGTGCGGCTGAAAGGGTCATCACCCCAGAAGGATGCTGTGGCAGAACAAAGGCAGGCACCTGATCGGCTGCAAGATAGTTTGTCGTTGCAAACCTGACCAGCTCAGGCGTGGTTTGCGCCTCCTGTAACAGAACCAGATGCGCATCTTTACCAAAATTTTTAAGTACGGATAACCACTCCGCACGCTGTTGTTTAAAGATGTTCCACACCAGTACGCGAATTTTTTCGTCACTGCTTAATGGCGTGCCCGCTGGTAATGCCTGACCCAGGCTCGCAAACGACCCCGGAGGCAAGATCCTCTCCGCGGGCATTCCGGCAACATAACGCATGGCATAGGTATTTTTTCGCACTTTTGGAAACGACCTCTGTAACATGAACCAGCCCGGAAAACGGACTGGTTCTAATGTTATAGGGATTTTAGGTCACACTTTCAACGCAATTACTGAGAAACCGCTTTCCAGTTTTGTAAGCAAGCACTTACTGATACTTATCCAAGCGCGATACGAGCGGGTTTATCAAGCCGTCCACTCAGACCAATAAGCAGGAAAGCGACAAGCACAATTACCGCACCAATCCATGGCGTTTGGGTTAATCCAACGTGTTCAACCGTCTGCCCGCCGATAACCGATCCGAGTGCGATACCGATATTGAATGCGGCGATATTCAGGCCGGATGCGACATCCACCGCATTGGGCGTATAGCGTTCGGCTTTCTGTACAACATAGACCTGCAATCCCGGTACGTTACCAAACGCGAATATTCCCATAACCAACACAGTTACCAGCGCTGCGTATTGTATCGACGCGGTGAACTGGAAAATCATCAGCAGGACAACCAGCGCGGCGAAGATAAATTTTAGCGCCGGTACCGCACCATGCTTATCTGCAAGCTTGCCGCCCCAGATATTGCCGATTGCGACGGAGATACCGTAGCCCAGTAAAATCCAGCTCACTGCGCCCGGAGAAAAACCAGCCAGCTCCTGCATCATCGGTGCAAGGAAAGTGAACGCAGTGAACACACCTCCATAACCCAGAGCCGTAACGGCATAGATCAGCAGCAGGCGCGGGTGTGTCAGAACCTTAACCTGATCGCTCAGGCTGGCGCTCGCGCGCCCCGGAATACTGGAGGGCACCAGTAGCAGGCTGGCTACCAGAGCAATTACGCCCAACAGCGATACCGCGAGGAAGGTTTCTCGCCAGCCAAAATGTTGCCCAATAAACGTTCCTAACGGCACGCCGGTGACCAGCGCGACGGTTAAGCCGCCAAACATAATCGCAATGGCTGACGCCGCTTTCTCTTTTGGCACCAGGCTGGTTGCAATCGTGGAGCCGATGGAGAAGAAGACACCGTGTGCGAGGCCAGTCAGCAAACGGGCAATGACCAGAGTGGTGTAGTCCGGAGCCTGCCACGCCAGAATATTGCCGGCGGTGAAGAGCACCATCAGGGCAACTAACAGTTGTTTACGTGGAAAGCGTCCAGTCAGTGCGGTCAGCACAGGCGCCCCAACAGCGACGCCTAACGCGTAAATAGATACCAGCAGCCCGGCAGAAGGCAGCGAAATGGCGAGTTGTTCAGCAATAGTGGGAACAAGTCCTACAATAACAAATTCGGTCGTGCCAATTGCGAAGGCACTGATCGTCAGGGCAAGAAGCGCCAGTGGCATAAATACTCCGTCTCTTCAGGATTAAGATGACAGGCAGTATGCGCCAGTGTTTAAATAACAAAAATGGTTAGAATCTCAATAGAATTTTGCGGATGATGCAATAATGAAAGCCACATCGGAAGAACTGACTATCTTTGTTGCCGTTGTTGAAAGCGGCAGCTTCAGCCGTGCGGCCGAACAGCTCGGGCAGGCGAACTCCGCCATCAGCCGCTCGGTGAAAAAGCTGGAGATGAAGCTCGGGGTAAGTCTGCTCAACAGAACAACGCGGCAGCTCAGCCTGACGGAAGAAGGTGAACGTTATTTTCGCCGCGTACAATCCGTTTTGCAGGAGATGGCGGCAGCTGAGACGGAAATAATGGAGTCGCGTAGCACTCCGCGTGGATTGCTACGCATTGATGCGGCGACGCCGGTCGTGCTTCATTTTCTGATGCCGTTAATCAAGCCATTCCGGGAACGTTATCCGGAGATGACTCTGTCCCTGGTCTCTTCAGAGACGTTTATTAACCTGATTGAGCGTAAAGTTGATGTGGCGATCCGCGCGGGAACCCTGACGGATTCAAGTTTACGCGCTCGCCCTCTGTTCACCAGCTACCGCAAAATTATCGCGTCACCGCAATATATTGCAGAGCATGGCAAACCGGAGACTGTTGAGGAGCTGAAGCAGCACCTGTGCCTGGGCTTTACGGAACCTGTCTCGCTGAACACCTGGCCCGTGGCCTGTCATGACGGACAACTTCATGAGATCACTTGCGGACTTTCGTCTAATAGCGGAGAAACGCTGAAACAGCTTTGTCTTGAAGGAAATGGGATCGCCTGTTTATCAGACTATATGATCGATAAGGAAATAGCTGCGGGTCAGCTTGTAGAACTGATGGCTGACAAACGCTTACCTGTAGAGATGCCTTTTAGCGCAGTGTATTACAGTGACAGAGCGGTAAGTACGCGCATACGCGCTTTTATCGACTTCCTTAGCGAACATATAAAAACAGCTCCCGGAGGAGCTGTGTGAGGGTTTAAGGGTACAGAGGAAGGGCTTTTATTAATCCCAGTCTGGTGCTAACCCTTCCGGGCTGACCAGACGATCGTTGCATTCCAGTGCAGCGATCGCGTTTTTATCTTCATCATCAAGCTGGAGATCCCGCGCTAACAGGTTACTTGCCAGGTTTTCACGTTTGGTTGAAGACGGGATCACGGCATAGCCCTCACCCATCGCCCATGCCAGGATCACCTGTGCGGCTGTCGCATTGTGTTTTTCAGCGATGCGTGCAATCACTTCATCTTTCAGCGCCTTACCATATGCCAGCGTCATGTACGAGGTGATGTGAATACCATGCTGTTTCGCCCAGTCCACGACTTTGCGGTTTTGCAGGTAAGGAGAGAGTTCAACCTGGTTGGTGGCAATATTCTCTTTACCCACTGCGGCAATCGCCCTTTCCATCAACGGGATGGTGAAGTTAGAGATGCCAATTTCACGCGTTAAGCCCTGCTCTTTCGCTTCCAGCAGCACCTGCATGAACTCCTCCACAGAGACGGCATCGTCAGGTGATGGCCAGTGGATCAGCGTAAGATCAACATAGTCAGTACGCAGCTTTTTCAGACTTTCCTTCAGGCTTGGGATCAGCTTGTCTTGGCCGAGATTCTCAATCCAGATTTTAGTGGTGATGAAAAGTTCGTCGCGCGGTACGCCACTCTCTTCGATGGCCTGGCCTACGGCAGCTTCGTTATCATAAATCTGCGCCGTATCAATAGCACGATAGCCCAACTCGAGTGCGGTTTTAACAGATGCAATAACAACATCGTCTTTCAGGCGGAAAGTGCCCAGACCCAGTGCAGGGATAGTCATATGATTCCTCAATCGTTATGTTCATAAACTGAGGAGAATTATCGCTGTAGTTGTTATGACGAAAAAGATCGTGAAACGCAGAGGATTTTTGTTAATTTCGCAACAATCAAACGACAGATAAGAAAAAAGCCCTGAGCGTTAGCTCAGGGCTTTTAATAAGTGGCGGAACGGACGGGACTCGAACCCGCGACCCCCTGCGTGACAGGCAGGTATTCTAACCGACTGAACTACCGCTCCACCGAATACTTCTGTAACCACCGGATTAATGCACCGGCTTACTACTTAATTTGATGCCTGGCAGTTCCCTACTCTCACATGGGGAGACCCCACACTACCATCGGCGCTACGGCGTTTCACTTCTGAGTTCGGCATGGGGTCAGGTGGGACCACCGCGCTAAAGCCGCCAGGCAAATTCTGTTAATCTGTATCAGGCTGAAAATCGTGTCTGTCTCTTCGCCAAAACAGCTTCGGCGTTGTAAGGTTAAGCCTCACGGTTCATTAGTATCGGTTAGCTCAACGCATCGCTGCGCTTACACACCCGACCTATCAACGTCGTCGTCTTCAACGTTCCTTCAGGAGACTTAAAGTCTCAGGGAGAACTCATCTCGGGGCAAGTTTCGTGCTTAGATGCTTTCAGCACTTATCTCTTCCGCATTTAGCTACCGGGCAGTGCCATTGGCATGACAAC
>NZ_KQ089940.1:4099196-4280607 GCF_001037725.1 Enterobacter sp. MGH120
CAGGCAGTTTCCCAGACATTACTCACCCGTCCGCCACTCGTCAGCGAAGCAGCAAGCTGCTTCCTGTTACCGTTCGACTTGCATGTGTTAGGCCTGCCGCCAGCGTTCAATCTGAGCCATGATCAAACTCTTCAATTTAAAAGTTTGATGCTCAATGAATTAAACTTCGTAATGAATTACGTGTTCACTCGTTGAGACTTGGTATTCATTTAGTGTCCGAGGACATTAAGAATCCATGTCACTTTGAGTGCCCACACAGATTGTCTGATAAATTGTTAAAGAGCAGTGCAACGCGGCTTTCGCTCACCGTTGCGAGGTGGCGTATATTACGCTTTCCTCTTTCAGAGTCAACCCTGATTTTCAGGATTTTTTCTCTTCAACCGACCGGGTTATCTGTGAAGTGATTCACATCCGCCGTGTCGATGGAGGCGCATTATAGGGAGCCGCCGAGGAATGACAAGCGGAAAAATGCATTTTTATTTCAACCGCTCACCTTTTCGCCAAAACGCCTTATTTTTGGTGCTTTTTAATCTCTTTTGGCAGTTCTGCCAGACTAGTTATCACCCAGTCGGCTGCATTTTCTGCTTCTGTGGTGACCGGTTTACCGGTACGCACTAATACCTTGGTACCTACACCTGCCGCCGCTGCTGCCTGCATATCTTCCAGTTTATCGCCCACCATATAAGATGCGGCCATATCAATGTGCAGGAATTCCTGTGCAGAGATAAACATGCCCGGGTGTGGCTTACGGCAATCACAGGTCTGACGATACGCCTCTACACTTCCCTGCGGGTGATGCGGACAATAATAGATGCCATCAAGATCGACGCCACGATCGGCCAGAGACCAGTCCATCCATTCCGTCAGCGTCTCGAATTGCGCTTCGGTGAATTTACCCCGGGCGATACCGGACTGGTTAGTCACCACCACCAGCGCATAGCCCATCTCTTTCAACTGGCGCATGGCATCTATTACGCCCTCGATAAACTCGAACTCATCAATCTCATGGACGTAACCGTGATCCACATTAATAGTGCCGTCACGATCGAGAAAAATTGCGGGTACAGATTTTGCCACCGGTTTGCTCCTGAAAAAGTCTTGTTCAGCTAGTATCTCATGAATCGCAGCGCAATAAAGTGCTCATCGCACAGAGGTGGATTGATTTAGACGTCTGGATGCCTTAACATCCATTTTGTTTACGGTCATTCCCCGTATCTGGCAGAAGAAAATGCCACGGCTAACTTACTTACGATAAAAATAATCTAATGATTAAACTTTCCAATATCACCAAAGTGTTCCAGCAGGGGAACCGAACCATTCAGGCACTGAACAACGTCAGCCTGCATGTGCCTGCTGGTCAGATTTATGGCGTCATTGGCGCATCGGGTGCGGGTAAAAGTACGCTGATCCGTTGTGTTAACCTGCTTGAGCGCCCAACCCAGGGCAGCGTAGAAGTTGGCGGCCAGGAGCTTACCGCTCTCTCAGAAAAAGAACTCACCAAAGCGCGTCGCCAGATTGGCATGATTTTCCAGCACTTTAACCTGCTGGCATCCCGCACCGTGTTCGGCAACGTTGCCCTGCCGCTTGAGCTGGATAACACGCCGAAAGAAGAAGTTACGCGTCGCGTCACCGAACTGCTCGACCTTGTTGGTCTGGGCGACAAGCATGATAGCTACCCGGCAAATCTGTCCGGTGGGCAAAAACAGCGTGTGGCCATTGCCCGCGCGCTGGCAAGCAATCCTAAGGTGCTGCTGTGCGATGAAGCCACCAGCGCGTTAGACCCGGCCACCACGCGCTCTATTCTGGAACTGTTAAAAGACATTAACCGTCGCCTGGGCCTGACGATTCTCCTTATTACGCATGAAATGGATGTAGTGAAACGCATCTGCGACTGCGTGGCGGTCATCAGCAACGGTGAGCTGATTGAGCAGGACACGGTGAGTGAAGTCTTCTCGCACCCGAAAACGCCGCTGGCTCAGCAGTTCATTCAGTCCACACTGCATCTGGATATTCCGGAAGATTATCTGGAACGTTTAAAAACAGACGCAACGCCTGACAGCGTCCCGATGCTGCGCATGGAGTTCACGGGCCAGTCCGTTGACGCACCGCTGCTGTCCGAAACCGCGCGTCGCTTTAACGTGAATAACAACATTATTAGCGCGCAGATGGACTACGCCGGTGGCGTGAAGTTCGGCATTATGCTGACGGAAATGCACGGCACACAGGAAGAAACCCAGGCGGCAATTGCCTGGCTGCAAGAACATCACGTAAAAGTAGAGGTACTGGGTTATGTCTGAGCCGATGATGTGGCTACTGGTTCGCGGCGTTTGGGAAACGCTGGCAATGACCTTCGTATCGGGCTTCTTTGGTTTTGTGATTGGGCTGCCGGTCGGCGTGCTGCTGTACGTTACGCGCCCGGGTCAAATTATTGAAAACGCGAAGCTGTATCGTACGCTCTCTGCGCTGGTGAACATTTTCCGGTCTATTCCGTTCATTATTCTGCTGGTGTGGATGATTCCGTTTACGCGCGTGATCGTCGGGACGTCGATTGGTTTGCAGGCAGCTATTGTCCCGCTGACCGTAGGCGCGGCACCGTTTATCGCCCGTATGGTGGAAAACGCCCTGCTGGAAATCCCAACCGGCCTGATCGAAGCTTCCCGCGCTATGGGTGCGACGCCAATGCAGATCGTTCGCAAAGTTCTGCTGCCAGAGGCGCTGCCTGGGCTGGTGAACGCAGCAACCATCACGCTTATCACCCTGGTCGGTTATTCCGCAATGGGCGGCGCCGTAGGTGCTGGCGGTTTAGGCCAGATTGGATATCAGTACGGCTATATTGGCTATAACGCTACCGTAATGAATACCGTTCTGGTATTGCTGGTTGTGCTGGTTTACTTAATTCAATTCTCTGGCGATCGTATCGTCCGGGCTGTTACGCATAAATAACGTTACAAACAACACAAACTCGACGAGTTAAGGATATAACATGGCGTTTAAATTTAAGACCTTCGCAGCAGTAGGCGCACTGATTGGCTCGCTGGCACTGGTGGGTTGCGGTCAGGACGAAAAAGATCCAAACCACATCAAAGTAGGCGTTATCGTCGGTGCAGAACAGCAGGTTGCTGAGGCCGCGCAGAAAATCGCTAAAGAGAAATATGGCCTGGACGTTGAACTGGTGACTTTCAACGATTACGTTCTGCCGAACGAAGCGCTGAGCAAAGGCGACATTGACGCTAACGCCTTCCAGCATAAACCGTACCTGGATCAGCAGATCAAAGATCGCGGCTACAAACTGGTTGCTGTCGGTAACACCTTCGTTTACCCGATTGCCGGTTACTCCAAGAAAATTAAATCTCTGGATGAACTCCAGCCGGGTTCACAGGTTGCCGTCCCTAACGACCCAACCAACCTTGGCCGTTCCCTGCTTCTGCTACAGAAAGTGGGCCTGATTAAACTGAAAGAAGGCGTTGGCTTGTTACCGACCGTTCTGGACGTAACCGAAAACCCGAAAAATCTGAAAATTGTTGAGCTGGAAGCACCACAGCTGCCACGTTCTCTGGACGATGCGCAGATCGCCCTGGCCGTGATCAACACCACTTACGCCAGCCAGATCGGCCTGACCCCAGCGAAAGATGGTATCTTCGTTGAAGATAAAGATTCCCCGTACGTCAACCTGATCGTGACTCGCGAAGACAACAAAGACGCGGAGAATGTGAAGAAATTCATACAGGCATATCAGTCTGAAGAAGTGTACCAGGAAGCCAATAAGGTGTTTAACGGCGGCGCGGTTAAAGGCTGGTAATCTCCCGGCAGTGTAATATCATCAAGACGGGCGTTTGCCCGTCTTGTCATTTGTGCGGTCAACTGCTTCAATATCTGACGTTTTGATTATCCACTGAGGAATTATTATGCGTGCTTTACCGATCTGTCTTTTAGCACTGATGCTGAGCGGCTGTTCTATGCTAAGCAGATCTCCTGTTGAACCTGTTCAAAGCACTGCAACCCCGCCAAAAGCGGAGCCAGCAAAACCGAAAGCGCCTCGCGCTGCGCCGGTACGTATTATTACCAAAGCCGACGAGCTGGTCGGTAAGCCATTCCGTGAACTGGGCGAAGTGAGCGGCGAATCCTGCCAGGCAACGAATCAGGACTCCCCACCTAATATTCCGACAGCCCGCAAGCGTATGCAAATCAACGCGTCGAAAATGAAAGCCAACGCGGTGCTGCTGCACAGCTGCGAAGTCACCAGCGGCACACCAGGTTGCTATCGCCAGGCGGTATGTATCGGTTCTGCGCTTAATATTACGGCGAAATGAGTTCATTTCAGTTCGAGCAGATAGGCGTTATTCGCTCCCCTTATAAAGAAAAGTTCGCCGTGCCGCGTCAGCCGGGTCTGGTCATTAACGGCGGCGGCGAGCTTCATCTTGTCGCGCCGTATAATCAGGCCGATGCAGTGCGCGGGCTTGAGGCGTTCAGCCATTTATGGGTGGTCTTTGTATTTCACCAGACCATGGAAGGCGGCTGGCGTCCCACCGTGCGTCCGCCTCGTCTGGGCGGAAATGCCAGAATGGGTGTCTTTGCCACCCGCTCAACCTTTCGTCCCAACCCCATCGGGATGTCGCTGGTCGAGCTGAAAGGCATACGTTGTCAGAAAGATCAGGTGATCCTGGAGTTAGGTAGCCTTGACCTGGTTGATGGCACGCCGGTCATAGATATTAAGCCTTACCTGCCCTTCGCCGAAGCGCTGCCGGATGCCCGGGCAAGCTATGCTCAGGACGCACCGCAGGCAGATATGGCGGTTCACTTCACGTCTGAAATTACAACGCAAATCAGCGAGCTGGAAAAGCGTTATCCTCGCCTGCGTGACTTTATCGTTGAAGTGCTGGCCCAGGACCCCCGTCCCGCCTACCGCAAAGAAGAGGAAGCCGGGAATACGTACGCCGTCTGGCTGCTGGACTTTAACGTGCGCTGGCGCGTGACTGCGGCGGGTTTTGAAGTGTTTGCCCTGGAACCCAGGTAATTTTGTTCTCCTCTCTTTTGGCATCTTTGCCACACTGGTAAACTAAACCACTTTTTTTGTGTCAGGCTGGTGTTTCAGCCTGTTCCAATCGTCGAAATGGAACCGTAACAACATGCGTACTAGCCAATATCTGCTCTCCACTCTGAAGGAGACACCTGCCGACGCCGAGGTGATCAGCCACCAGCTGATGCTGCGCGCCGGGATGATCCGCAAGCTGGCCTCCGGGTTATACACCTGGCTGCCGACCGGCGTGCGCGTCCTGAAAAAAGTCGAAAACATCGTGCGTGAAGAGATGAACAACGCCGGTGCTATCGAGGTGTTAATGCCGGTCGTTCAGCCCTCTGAACTGTGGCAGGAGAGCGGTCGCTGGGAGCAGTACGGTCCTGAACTGCTGCGTATTGCCGATCGTGGCGATCGTCCATTCGTTCTCGGCCCAACGCATGAAGAAGTGATCACCGACCTGATCCGTAACGAGCTGAGCTCTTACAAACAGCTGCCGCTGAACTTCTTCCAGATCCAGACTAAGTTCCGTGACGAAGTGCGTCCACGCTTTGGCGTCATGCGTTCTCGCGAGTTCCTGATGAAAGATGCTTACTCTTTCCATACTTCTCAGGAATCGCTGCAAGAGACCTACGACAAAATGTACGCGGCCTACAGCAAAATCTTCTCCCGCATGGGGCTGGATTTCCGTGCTGTACAGGCTGATACCGGTTCAATCGGCGGTAGCGCCTCCCATGAATTCCAGGTTCTGGCGCAGAGCGGCGAAGACGATGTGATCTTCTCTGACTCCTCTGATTACGCCGCGAACATCGAATTTGCAGAAGCGCTGGCACCGAAAGAACCACGCGGCGCGGCAACGCAAGAGATGACGCTGGTTGATACGCCAAACGCGAAAACTATCGCCGAGCTGGTTGAGCAGTTTACTCTGCCGATCGAAAAAACCGTGAAAACCCTGCTGGTGAAATCGGCTGAAGGTAGCGCTTATCCACTGGTTGCCCTGCTGGTACGAGGCGATCACGAGCTGAACGAAGTGAAAGCCGAGAAGCTGCCGCAGGTTGCCAGCCCGCTGACCTTCGCAACGGAAGCGGAGATCCGCGCCGTGGTGAATGCAGGTCCTGGTTCTCTGGGTCCGGTGAACATGCCTGTTCCGGTGGTCATTGACCGCACCGTTGCGGCGATGAGCGACTTCGCTGCGGGCGCAAACATCGACGGTAAACACTACTTCGGCATCAACTGGGATCGTGACGTGGCGACGCCGGAAGTGGCTGACATCCGTAACGTGGTCGCAGGCGATCCAAGCCCGGACGGCAAGGGTACCCTGATGATCAAACGCGGTATCGAAGTAGGCCACATCTTCCAGCTGGGCGATAAGTACTCGCGCGCAATGAACGCTGCCGTTCAGGGCGAAGATGGCCGTAACCAGGTTCTGACCATGGGCTGCTACGGCATTGGCGTAACGCGCGTTGTTGCTGCCGCTATCGAGCAGAACTATGACGAACGCGGAATCGTCTGGCCGGATAACATCGCGCCGTTCCAGGTGGCGATCCTGCCAATGAACATGCACAAGTCTTACCGCGTGCAGGAGCTGGCTGAGAAACTCTACGCTGAGCTGAGCGCGAAAGGTATCGACGTGCTGATGGATGACCGTAAAGAGCGTCCTGGCGTGATGTTTGCTGACATGGAACTGATCGGTATTCCACACACCATCGTCATTGGCGACCGTAACCTCGACAGCGACGAGATTGAATACAAATACCGTCGCAACGGCGAAAAACAGATGATCAAGACGGGAGATATTCTTGATTACCTGGTGAAAGCCATCAAAGGTTAAGAAACAAAAAACCCCGCCAGTGCGGGGTTTTTTAATGGCTATATCTTATTTGCTTTCGCAGTCTTTCCCCGCAGCAAACTTCGCATCTTTATCTGCCACCAGCGTTTTCACCAGCTCGCCGCTATCCGGGTTTGGCTCCAGCGTAAAATGCCCTTCAACCGTCAGCAACACTGGCTTACTGTCGTTGCCGCGCGCGACGGCATAGTCTCGCTCCAGCTGGGCATTGTTCGCCACGCTGACTTTCTTCCCGGTTGCACAGTCAGTGAAGATCGCCGCATCCGCCATGTAGAAATACATCCCTCGCATCGCCATTGGGGTGGCTGGCAGGGTCGCTTTCACCGGGGCCAACGTGTAGTTGAACTGGGATTCAATCGGATTGCCTTCGCGATCGAGCATCTCCATCCCCTCGCCTTTGGCGCGGAAGAAGGTTTTATCGCCCGTGGTATCCGTCAATACCAGCTTCTCAGCCGTACGCGCCCATGTTCCGTAAGATGCAAAAGAAGACGGTTCTTTCGCCCCCTGGTAACGCTGGTTCATGACCCAGGTGCCATCTTTTTGCAGGAACAGAGAGGTTTCGATGCCCTCGCAATCTGCACACGGTAATACGCCGCGCCAGCTTTGCTGCATCGGCTTTAATTCTTCATTTTGCGTTGGCTGTAGTACCTGCGTTTCTGAACGGTTATTACAGCCAAAAAGCGCGAACAGGCTTGTCACGGCCAGCGCTGATAATAATGCTTTTTTCACAATACTTTCCTTATGAAAAAGGGTATCCCTTTCGTCACATTATGGGTGACTGACTTTGCCACGCAGTGATTTTACGGTGGATTTCTGCGCCTTCGATGACAACCGACGTTCTTTCGATGCCCGCGTTGGACGTGTTGCCCGGCGACTTTTCTGTACAGCCGTCAGCTCTTTAATGACCGCGACCAGCCGGGCTATTGCCGCTTCCCGGTTAAGCTCCTGGCTGCGATACTCCTGCGCTTTAATCACCATCACACCCTCGCTGGTGATCAGGTGATGGCTGGCGGCAAGCAGGCTTTCTTTATAATACTCTGGCAGGCTGGAGGCCCGAATGTCAAAGCGCAAATGGATAGCCGTTGAGGCCTTGTTAACGTGCTGTCCCCCTGCTCCCTGGGCCCGGATGGCGGTGATCTCCAGCTCGTTATCAGGGATGCTGACGTTTCGGGACAATACAATCATGATGCGGGCTGCCAGGCTGTGAGATGAATTTCCAGATTATTCTGAGAATCGGAAAGCCAGATGGCGCCGTCCTGAATCGTCGCCTGTAGCGCCATCGTCCGGCTGGCGAACGCACTCAGCTGCGCCAGCTGTTCATCATCCAGATACCAGACGGTAAGATTTTTGAACTGCGCACATTTATTTTTATTTTGTTGCCACCAGATCTCCGCCGCTCGCTGGTTGTAGGCAAACAACGCCACTTCAGCAGACTGGGTGCAGGCCTTTTTGATCCGGCGTTCATCCGGCAGGCCAAGCTCAATCCATAAATCGATACCCAGATGATCGTTGCGCAGCCAGGCTTCCGGTTCATCTTCCGCGCTTAAACCACGGGTAAATTGCAGACGCTCGTCGGCATACTTAATCCACGCCAGCAGGCGCAGCATCATGCGCTCCTGGGTTTCAGAAGGGTGACGCGCCAGCGTCAATGACGCATCCAGAAACTGGTTACGGTCAAGATCCGCCACATTGACCACAGCTTTATAAATTGTCGCTTTCAGCGCCATGAGAGAACTCCTTTCGAATCAGGCGTACATTGTAGCGAAAACCGCGGCAAAAGGCTGTTACGAGGTGGTGTCTCCCTCTTATCAAGGCGCTGATAATGCTTAAATGAGTATGGTATAGTCACCTTGCTAAACCGAGTTTAACTTCGTAGGCTTAATGATATCTCACAGTAAGTCAGTACGCTGGCAGGAGGTGATGTGAATAATTATTGTGAGTTGATTCGCAGACGGTATGCGGAGATCGCCAGCGGAGATCTGGGGTACATTCCGGATGCGTTGGGCTGTGTATTGAACGTGCTAAATGAAGTGGCCTCTGATGAGAGCCTTTCTGAATCGGTTAGGGAAAAAGCAGCGTATGCTGCGGCGAATTTACTGGTGAGCGATTATGTCGATGAATGATACCTATCAACCCATCAATTGTGATGACTATGACAACCTCGAACTCGCCTGCCAGCATCATTTAATACTGACGCTGGAGTTAAAAGATGGCGAAGTGCTAAAGGCAAAGGCCAGCGATCTGGTTTCCCGTAAAAATGTGGAATACCTGGTTGTGGAAGATGCAGGTGCAACGCGTGAGCTACGCCTCGACAAAATTGCCAGTTTCAGCCATCCGGAAATCGGCACCGTTGTGGTGAGCGAATCCTGATAACCAACGGGCAGCCAGGCTGCCCGTTACGCTTTCCATTCAAAATTAACACCCGCTTCAGCCCACCCCTCTTCAGTGATGAACACCTCTGCCGCCGCGATGAGCGTGTCGCCGTAAAACAGAAGCGGCGTGGTATCACGTCGCCAGGGCGGAACGTTCTGTTCCTGCCAGATTTTCTTCAGCTTACGCCCGCCGTTACGACCGACGATATGCAGCATGCCGCTGGTCCTGAAGCGTATGGTAACGTTCTCGTCCGGCTCAGGTAGACGCACATTGCCCGAATGGCTTAACGCAACGACACCGGCATTCATCGGTAGCGTTAATGCTTTTTCCGGCGACGGCCAGTCGAGCACAACGTCAGCCAGCGACGGCACAGATTTCACCCACCAGAGTTGCCCTTTATAGCGCCTGACGTCATAACCATTCAGGTGTATACACGGGGCGGCATCTTCCCTCGCCTGTGCAACTTCCTCCCAGATACGGTTGAGCATCGCCCGGGACGGCATAACCGCACGGTGGTAAGCCAGCCAGCGACGAATCAGAGCAGCCCGACGCAGAGGGCTCATCACTTTCAATGGCGCAATGTTCAGGGCACCGTCAGCGGTAATCAGCGTATCCAGCTCCTCGCTCAGCAACTCATCCAGCAAGCTTTCCTGTTCAGCACACAGCATGGCGCTTCTGGCCACCGCTTCGGAAAAATGGGCCCAGCGCTCACTCAGCAGCGGTAAGACGCGCAGGCGCAGGAAGTTACGGTCGTAGCTGTCGTCCTGATTGCTCTCGTCTTCAATCCAGCACAGATGATGCTGCTGCGCCCAGGCTTCCAGTGATGCGCGCGTCTCACCCAGTAGTGGGCGGATGAGCTCTGTTTCAGCAAAATCAGCGCGCTCAGGCATGGCAGATAACCCCGCAGGCCCGCTGCCCCTCTTGAGCGCCAGTAAAAACGTCTCGCACTGGTCGTCCAGATGCTGCGCGGTGACCAACGCTTCCCCTTGCTGTAATGCGCCGGAAAACGCGGCGTAGCGGGCTTTCCGCGCCTGCGCCTCAATACCCAGCCCCTCATCCTCAAGCGTGACGCGTTCAACGATCAGCGGGATTGCCCACCCTGAGCACACCGCTTCGCAGTGCGCCACCCAGTCGTCGGCATGGGGGCTTAAGCCGTGATGGATATGCATCGCCCGCAGCTGGACGTCAGGCTCACGGTCGCGCCAGAGCTTAAGGCGGTGCAGCAAAACGGTGGAATCCAGGCCACCGCTGAACCCCACCAGCAGCTGGCGATAGGGTGAAACGGCGTGCGCGATAGCGGGTAAGGTCATAGGAAATTACACATAAAAAATGCCCGAACTGAACGGGCATTATCACACATGACGGCGATTACTGCTGGTAAAGCTCCAGCGGCAGCCCGTCCGGATCGTTGAAAAAAGTGAAACGTTTATCGGTAAAGGGATCGACACGAATCGCTTCGCAGGCCACGCCGTGGGCTTCCAGATGTTTTACCGCGCTGTCCAGGTCATCGACGCTGAAGGCCAGGTGGCGCAGGCCGCAGGCTTCCGGGCGTGAAGGACGCGCTGGCGGGAAAGGAAAAGAGAACAGTTCAATCACATATTGTCCGTTTAACGCCAGATCGCCTTTCCAGGAGTCGCGCTCCTCACGGTAAGCCTCGCTCAACAGCGTAAAGCCGAGAACGTCGCAGTAGAATGCCTTACTTTTCGCGTAATCGGTGGCAATGATCGCAATATGATGAACCGCTTTTAAACCCAGCATAGTTTCTCCTTTTTATGATGCTCTGAACGTTACAACCGACAACCCGCCCCTGGCAAGCAGACCCTTTTATTTTAGGACTCTCACCCAGTACACGCCGTTATCATCGCGTTTCGCGCCATGAATGTCCGTTTCAAAGCCCGGATAGTGGCGCCCTACCGAACAGAGCATCAGCAGGAAATCGAGCACCGCCCGGCTCTCCTCGGTGATCATTTCACCCGGCATCAGCAGCGGCACGCCCGGCGGATAAGGCAGGATCATGTTGGCCGATACCCGCCCGACCAGGTTCTCCAGCTCAACGGTTTCAACCTCCCCTTTCACCTGGCGCTGCCACGCCCTGTGCGGCGTCAGCTTCATTTCAGGCAGAACATCAAATGCCTGCAACATCAGGCGCGGCAGATCGTGCTGGCGGATCAGCCTGTGGATCCCCTGGGCCAGATCCTGAATACGCATATTGCGATAGAAGTCAGGATCTTCCGCGTAGAGATCCGGCAGCATATTCTTCACCCGCAGGTTCAGATCATATGCACGCTTAAACTCCATCAGTCCGCGCAACAGCCCCATCGCGCGGGTTTTATCGATCCCGATGCTGAACAGGAACAGCAAATTATAGGGGCCGGTTTTCTCCACCACCACGCCGCGCTCATCAAGGAACTTCGCCACCAGCGCAGCCGGGATCCCTTCCTCACCCATCACGCCCTGCTCATCCATGCCCGGCGTCAGGATCGTCACCTTAACCGGATCGAGGAACATGTGGTCCGCATCGGCATCCCGAAAACCGTGCCAGCTCTCCCCCGGCGCGACGGGCCAGCATTCTGCCTCATCAATCTCTTCCGGCTGCCAGATATCAAAGAACCAGCCGTCCGCTTCATCTTTAAGTCGCTGAACCTCTTTTCGGAAATGCAGCGCCCGTTCCACCGAACGATTGATCAGGCGTTTACCCGGATTACCGCGCAGCATCGCCGCCGCCGTTTCGATGGACGCCACCAGCGGGTAGCTCGGCGACGTGGTCGTGTGCATCATAAAGGCTTCGTTGAAGGTGTCCTCGTCGTACTCGCCCTTGATGTGAATAAGAGACGCCTGGGAAAACGCGGCCAGCATTTTGTGCGTCGACTGCGTTTCGAAGAACACCTTGCCCGGCACCCGCTCGCCGCTCATCCCACTTTTACCCGAGTAAATCGGGTGGAAATTGGTGTAAGGCACCCACGCGGAGTCAAAGTGGATCGACGGCACGTCGAGCGTCTGCTTGATCCAGTTCGTGTTGTAAAGCAGCCCGTCATAGGTGGAGTTGGTGATCACCGCGTGCACAGGCCAGCTTGCCTCGGGGATCGCCGCGATCTTATTTTCAATGGCTTCATGCGCGAATTCACGGCGAGGAATGCCGCCGAGAATACCCAGCGCATTACGCGTAGGCGACAGCCAGAGCGGCACCACGTCGCTCATCATCAGCAAATGCGCCAGTGATTTATGGCAGTTGCGGTCAATCAGCAGCGTACTGCCGGCAGGCGCGGCGTACATCCCGACGATTTTGTTCGAGGTTGAGGTACCGTTGGTCACCATGTAGCTTTGCTCGGCGCCAAAGGTCCGGGCGATGTACTCTTCGGCTTCCAGATGCGGGCCGGTATGATCCAGCAGAGAGCCTAACTCGGTGACCGAAATCGACACATCCGCCTTCAGCGTGTTACCGCCAAAGAAATCGTAGAACAGACATCCCACCGGGCTTTTTTGATAGGCTGTTCCCGCCATGTGGCCTGGCGTACAGAAGGTGTACTTCCCTTCATTCACATAGGTGAACAGCGCGCGCGTGAACGGCGGTGTGATGTTATCGAGGTATTCACCGGTGTACTGCTGAATGCGGGTCGCAATGTCCTCGGCAACGCCGAGTGAGTATTCGAAGAACCACAGTGCCATACGCATATCATGCGCGCTCACGTCCATGGTCGAGTGAGTGTTGATAAACGCGTACAGCGGAAGATATTCGTTGAGCTTATTGATATCGCTGCACAACTCCATGTCGTATTCGTCCCAGTCGAATATCACGCCACAGATGCGCGGATTGTGTTCGATAAATTTCAGCAGGTCGGCGCTGTTTTGCGGCCAGATCAGCTGGTATCCACGTGCTTTAAGGGCTTGCTCCAGCTCCTTGATGGGTTCGTCTTTATAAAAGACGCCGTGTGGCCCCATGATGGCAATGATGTTCATGGTTTACCTCCTTGAAAAACATCAGATAAGCATAGTTAAGGTAAACGGCAGGTATAAAAAAAGCCGCAACAATGTGCGGCTTTTAGGATAATTGTGAGGCTTACGCGTAACCGTAGGTCATCAGACGCTGATAACGACGGTTGAGCAGATCTTCTGTGCTCAGCACGTCCAGGTCCGCCAGATCTGCCAGCAGCTGCGCTTTCAGGGAAGCAGCCATCACTTCCGGCTTACGATGCGCGCCGCCCAGCGGTTCAGGGATAACGGTGTCGATCAGCTTCAGCTCTTTCAGACGTGGGGCAATGATGCCCATCGCTTCAGCAGCCAGCGGCGCTTTATCGGCACTTTTCCACAGAATGGAGGCACAGCCTTCCGGAGAGATAACGGAATAGGTACTGTATTGTAGCATATTCACTTTATCGCCCACGCCAATTGCCAGCGCACCGCCGGACCCACCTTCACCGATAACGGTACAGATGACCGGCACTTTCAGGCGAGACATCTCGCGCAGGTTGCGTGCGATAGCTTCAGACTGACCGCGCTCTTCAGCGCCAACACCCGGGTAAGCCCCTGGCGTGTCGATGAAGGTGATGATCGGCATATTGAAACGCTCAGCCATCTCCATCAGACGCAGGGCCTTACGGTAGCCTTCTGGTGCTGGCATACCGAAGTTACGACGGATTTTCTCTTTGGTTTCACGGCCTTTCTGATGACCAATGATCATCACCGGACGTCCGTCCAGACGCGCGATACCGCCGACGATAGCTTTATCGTCAGCGTATGCGCGGTCGCCTGCCAGTTCGTCAAATTCGTCAAACGCCAGGCGGACATAATCCAGGGTGTACGGACGCTGTGGATGACGCGCCAGCTGGGCGATCTGCCATGCGCCGAGATCGGCAAAGATTTTGCGCGTCAGTTCTACGCTTTTTTCGCGCAGACGATGCACTTCTTCGTCGATGTTAATATCCAGTTTTTCATCCTGACGGCTCACGGCTGTCAGAGAATCGATTTTCGCTTCCAGCTCTGCAATCGGCTGTTCGAAATCAAGGAAATTCAGACTCATAGTATTCCTGTATTAGTCAAACTCCAGTTCCACCTGCTCCGAACCAATGAGGCCACGGAGATCGTTCAGTAAACGATCGCTCGGAGAGACACGCCACGTTGCACCAAAGCGCAACCGCGCACGTGCATCCGCCCTCTGATAGTAGAGATGTACTGGAATGGTCCCCGAGCGGTGGGGTTCCAGAGACTGACGGAGTCGGTTTAAAAGCTGGTCATCAATTTGCCTGTCCGTCAGCGAGATAGCAAGCCCGCGAGCATATTTTTCCCGGGCTTCGTCAATGTCCATCACTTCGCGGGCGGTCATTTTAAGCCCCCCGCTGAAGTCATCAAAGCTGACCTGTCCGCTGACGATAAGTATGCGGTCTTTTTCCAGCAATTGCTGGTATTTATCCAGCGCGTCGGTGAACAACATCACCTCCAGACGCCCGGAACGGTCATCCAGGGTACAGATGCCGATACGATTGCCGCGCTTGGTGACCATTACCCTTGCAGCAATCACGAGCCCCGCAGCCGTGGTGATTTTACCACGTTCTGTCGGATGCATGTCTTTAAGCCTGTGGCCGCCGACATAGCGCTCAATTTCTTTCAGATACTGGTTGATCGGGTGCCCCGTCAGGTACAGGCCTAACGTCTCACGCTCCCCATCCAGCACCACCTGTTCTGGCCAGGGCTGGCAGTTGGAATAAGACTGCTCAATCTGCTCTGGCTCTTCCGCCAGCACGCCGAACATATCTGCCTGGCCAATGGCTTCCGCTTTCGCGTGCTGATCGGCTGCTTTCAGCGCATCGCCGAGCGAGTTCATCAGCGCGGCGCGGTGTGGCCCCAGCCGATCAAACGCGCCGGACATGATCAGTTTTTCCAGCACCCGGCGGTTCAGTTTTTTGGTATCGGTGCGGGCGCACAGATCGAACAGCTCGCGGAAATAGCCGCCGTTGTTACGCGCTTCGATGATCGCCTCGATCGGCCCCTCACCTACGCCCTTGATCGCGCCGATCCCATAGACGATTTCCCCGTCATCGTTAACGTGGAAATGGTACAGGCCAGAGTTAATATCCGGCGGCAGGATCTTCAGCCCCATGCGCCAGCACTCGTCCACCAGGCCAACCACCTTCTCGGTGTTGTCCATATCGGCGGTCATTACCGCCGCCATAAACTCAGCGGGATAGTGAGCCTTCAGCCACAGCGTTTGATACGAAACCAAAGCATAGGCGGCGGAGTGGGATTTGTTAAATCCGTACCCGGCGAATTTCTCCACCAGGTCGAAGATTTTCATCGCCAGTTCGCCATCGACGCCGTTTTTCTTCGCCCCATCCTCAAAGATGGAACGTTGCTTGGCCATCTCTTCCGGCTTTTTCTTACCCATCGCACGACGCAGCATGTCTGCGCCGCCAAGGGTATAATCAGAAAGCACCTGGGCGATCTGCATGACCTGTTCCTGATACAGAATGATGCCATAGGTTGGCTCCAGTACCGGTTTCAGGCTTTCATGCTGCCACTGCACGTCCGGGTAGGAAATCTCTTCGCGCCCGTGTTTACGGTCGATAAAGTTATCTACCATCCCCGACTGCAACGGCCCCGGACGGAACAGGGCCACCAGCGCGATCATATCTTCGAAGCAGTCTGGTTGCAGACGCTTAATCAAATCTTTCATGCCGCGGGATTCAAGCTGGAAGACGGCTGTCGTCTCCGAGCGTTGCAGCATGTCGAAACTTTTCTTGTCATCAAGCGGGATAGCCGCGATATCCAGCGGCGGTTCGCCGTTCTTCTCGCGACGGGCGTTGATCATCTCCAGCGCCCAGTTGATGATGGTCAGCGTACGCAGGCCGAGGAAGTCGAACTTCACCAGCCCGGCGTATTCTACGTCGTTCTTGTCGAACTGGGTGACCGGATGCTGGCCCGCTTCATCGCAGTACAGCGGCGCAAAGTCGGTGATTTTGGTCGGGGCGATAACCACACCCCCCGCATGCTTACCGGCGTTACGCGTGACGCCTTCCAGCTTGCGCGCCATGTCGATCAGCGCTTTGACCTCTTCGTCGGCTTCGTAGATTTCCGGCAGCTGAGGTTCAGCTTCAAAGGCTTTCGCCAGAGTCATGCCCGGATCGGGCGGCACCAGCTTAGAGATACGATCGACAAAACCGTACGGGTGGCCCAGAACGCGGCCCACATCGCGGATAACCGCTTTCGCGGCCATCGTACCGAAGGTGATGATCTGCGAAACCGCATCACGACCATACATATCGGCCACGTGCTCAATCACCTGGTCGCGTTTTTCCATGCAGAAGTCGACGTCAAAGTCGGGCATGGAGACACGTTCCGGGTTGAGGAAACGTTCGAACAGCAGGTCAAATTCCAGCGGATCGAGATCGGTAATTTTCAGGGCATACGCCACCAGCGAGCCGGCACCAGAACCACGGCCCGGACCTACCGGCACGCCGTTATCCTTCGACCACTGGATGAACTCCATCACGATTAGGAAGTAGCCTGGGAACCCCATCTGGTTGATCACCTGGAGTTCAATATCCAGGCGCTCGTCATATTCAGGACGTTTCTCTTTACGGACCGCTTCATCCGGGAAGAGGAATTCCAGACGCTCTTCCAGACCCTCTTTCGATTTCATGACCAGGAAATCTTCGGTGGTCATGTCTCCCGTCGGGAACTGCGGCAGGAAGTATTCGCCGAGACGCACGGTGACGTTACAGCGCTTGGCAATCTCTACGCTGTTTTCCAGCGCTTCCGGGATGTCCGAGAAGAGCTCACACATCTCCTCTTCGCTGCGCATGTACTGCTGCGATGAGTAGTTGCGCGGACGTTTCGGATCGTCGAGGGTGAAGCCGTCGTGGATGGCGACGCGAATTTCATGCGCGTCAAAATCACCCGCCTCAAGGAAGCGCACATCGTTGGTGGCCACTACAGGCAGGCCACGCACTTCCGCGAGGGCGACGGCCGCATGCAGGTAGCTCTCTTCATCCGCACGCCCGGTACGGATCAGCTCCAGGTAATAACGATCCGGGAAATACTCTTCGTAGAACGAGACGCACTGATCCACCAGCGCGTTATTACCGCGTAGCAGACATTTGCCGACATCCCCCATACGGCCACCGGAGATCAGCAGCAAACCTTCGTTCAGCTCCGCCAGCCAGTCGCGGTCAATCCATGGACCCAGTGCGCCGTAACCGCGTTGGTAGGCTTTTGAGATCAGCAGAGTGAGGTTCTGATAACCCGTGTTATTCATGGCTAACACGGAAATTTGCGTCATCTCATCGCCGAGCAGGTCGCTCTGCACATGAAAATCCGCGCCGACGATGGGCTTTAATCCTGCGCCATGCGCCGTTCCGTAGAACTTCACCAGGCCACACAGGTTGGTAAAATCGGTGATCGCCAGCGCAGGCATGCCAAGCGAGGCCGCCTTTTTTACCAGCGGCCCGGTCTTTGCCAGCCCATCGATCATGGAGTAGTCGCTATGCACCCGCAGGTGTACGAAACGTGGTTCAGCCATCTTCAAATCCCGCGTTACTTAATTGCTTGCGTCTTGATTCAGGACACCAGTCCCAGCGCGCGTTTCACCGGGCCAAAGCTGCGCCGATGATGTTCAGTTGCGCCATGTTCAGCCAGCTTTTCCAGATGGAAAGCCGTTGGATATCCCTTGTGCTGGGCGAAACCATACGCGGGATAAGTGAGGTCCATCGCGGCCATTTCGGCATCGCGCGTCACTTTGGCAATGATTGACGCCGCACTGATTTCTGCGACGCGGCTATCGCCTTTAACAACAGCCATGGAAGGCATCGGCAGCGCCGGGCAACGGTTACCGTCGATCAGCACATACTCAGGCACAATCTTCAGGCCAGCAACGGCACGCTGCATCGCCAGCATGGTGGCGTGCAGAATGTTCAGATCGTCGATCTCATCCGGCTCTGCGCGCCCGAGACTCCAGGCCAGCGCCTTTTCTTTAATTTCATCGAACAGCGCCAGGCGACGCTTTTCACTCAGTTTTTTCGAGTCGTTCAGGCCAACGATCGGGCGGGCTGGATCGAGGATCACCGCCGCGGTCACAACGGCACCCACTAACGGGCCACGACCGACTTCATCCACACCGGCAACGAGGTGGGTATGGGGATAAATAAATTCCATCATTGTGCTAACTCCAGCACCGCATCGGCCGCCTGCTCATCAGCATTACAGCGGATCAGTTGATGCAGTTCACGGAAGGTATCATGCATCTGGTGGCTGGTTTTACCGTTGGCCAGCAGCGGCAGTAATGCATCAGCCAGCGCCTGCGGCTGGCATTCATCCTGCAAGAGCTCTTTCACCAGCTCGCGACCCGCAAGCAGGTTTGGCAGGGATACGTAATCTGTTTTTACCAGACGTTTTGCCAGCCAGAAGGTAAACGGCTTCATGCGATAACCGACCACCATTGGGCATTTTGCCAGCATACACTCCAGCGCAGCCGTGCCGGAAGCCAGTAGTGCGGCATCGCTCGCAAACATGGCTTGCCGCCCTTTCCCGTCCAGCAGGCGGACGTGAAGATCCGGGGCGACGTCAGCTTTGATACGCTCAAACTGCTCGCGGCGTTTGGCATTCACCAGCGGCACGACCACTTCAAGATCGGGGTAAGTCTTGCGAAGAATTTGCGCCGTTTTCAGGAAATCGGCACTGAGCATTTCAACTTCCGCACCCCGGCTCCCTGGCAGCAGCGCCAGACAGTGCACATCATGCGGGATGCCCAGTTCGTCACGCGCCGCGTTTTTATCCGGATCCAGCGGCATGGCATCCGCCATGGTATGACCGATAAAACGGCACGGGACATTAAATCTGTCGTAAAACGCTTTTTCGAAAGGCAGAAAAGCCAGCACCAGATTAGTGGATCGTCCGATTTTGAAAACGCGTTTCTGTCGCCACGCCCACACGGACGGACTGACGTAATGGATAGTTTTGATCCCCTGCTTTTTCAGGTTCCCTTCAAGGGTAATATTGAAATCAGGCGCATCAATGCCGACAAAAACATCGGGCTTGAGGTCGGTAAAGCGGCGGGTAAGGTCGGCGCGAATATGCAGCAGGCGACGCAAGCGCCCCAGCACCTCGACGATGCCCATCACAGCCAGCTCTTCCATTTCATACCAGGCTTCACAGCCTTCGGCCTGCATCAGCGGCCCAGCCACGCCCACAAAGCGAGCATTGGGTACACGGGCTTTAAGCGCGCGGATAAGACCTGCACCAAGAATATCGCCGGAGGTTTCTCCGGCGACCAGGGCGATGGTAAGCGGACGACTGTCGACCATTAACGAATCAGACCACGGGTTGAACGTTCAAAGAATTCCATGAACGTTTTCACTTCAGGGTGCTTATTCGCCAGCTCGGCAATTTCCGGCTTAGCCTCTTCCAGCGTTTTACCGCTACGGTACAGCAGTTTGTACGCGTTGCGGATGGCAGTAATCGCTTCGCGACTAAAACCACGACGCTTGAGACCTTCGATGTTCACGCCAAACGGCGTGGCATGGTTGCCCTGCGCAATCACAAACGGTGGGACGTCCTGCGCCACACCGGAGCATCCGCCGACCATCACGTGTGCACCAATGATGCAGAACTGATGGACTGCGGTCATGCCGCCAATAATGGCGAAATCATCAACCGATACGTGTCCCGCCAGCGTTGCGTTGTTGGCGAGAATACAGCGGCTACCCACGGTACAGTCGTGCGCAATATGCGCATTAACCATAAACAGGTTGTCGCTGCCCACCTTCGTCAATCCACCGCCTTGCGTTGTACCACGATGAATGGTGACGCTTTCGCGAATGCGGTTACGATCGCCGATTTCCACGCGGGTCGGTTCGCCAGCATACTTGAGATCCTGGTTAACTTCGCCGATGGAGGCGAACTGATAGATCTCATTGTTGCAGCCAATGGTGGTATGACCATTCACGACAACGTGAGATTTCAGTACTGTACCCTCACCAATTTCGACATGGGGTCCAACAATACAAAACGGGCCAATGTGGACGTTGGCACCAATGATGGCACCCGTTTCCACAATGGCGGTAGGATGAATAAAGGCGGATTTATCAATCACGTATCAGGCCTCCCGGCTACGCGCACACATCATTGTCGCTTCGCAAACAACTTTGCCGTCAACCATAGCTACGCCTTTGAAGCGAGTCAGGCCGCGACGCGTTTTTTCAAAAGTGACTTCCATGATCATTTGATCACCAGGCACGACCGGACGCTTGAAGCGCGCTTCATCGATACCCGCGAAGTAATAGAGTTCACCCGGTTCCAGTTTACCTACGCTTTTAAACGCCAGAATACCGGTAGCCTGTGCCATCGCTTCCAGGATCAATACACCCGGGAAGATAGGCTTACCAGGGAAGTGCCCCTGGAAGAACGGCTCGTTAACGGAGACATTTTTCACTGCGCGCAGAAAACGACCTTCTTCAAAATCCAGCACACGGTCTACCAGTAAAAACGGATAGCGGTGCGGCAGAAGTTCTAAAATCTCTTCAATATGCAGAGTATGAGTGTCAGTAGTCAAAATACTCTTCCTGTCAAATGTACTAAGTAGCAATAATAACACGGCCTGCCGGTTTATAAACAAAGCCGACAGGCCGGGAAATTTAGCGTTAAACGGATGAACGCTTAGTCTTGTTGATCGATTTTGCGCTCAATCGCTTTGAGTCGCTTGCTCATATCATCAATATTCATCACCAGTGCAGCTGTTTTACGCCAGACCTTGTTCGGTTGCAGCGGAATACCTGAGGAATAAACGCCAGGCTCAGTGATTGGACGCATCACCATACCCATCCCCGTCACCGTGACTTTGTCGCATATTTCCATATGGCCATTGATCACGCTGGCACCGCCAATCATGCAGTAACGGCCAATTTTCAGGCTGCCTGCCATGATAACACCACCCGCAACTGCGGTATTGTCGCCAATCACAACGTTATGTGCAATCTGGCACTGGTTGTCTATGATAACACCGTTACCAATAATGGTGTCGTCAAGCGCACCGCGGTCGATAGTTGTACAAGCGCCGATCTCCACACGATCGCCGATAATCACGCGACCCAGCTGAGGGATCTTAACCCAGTTACCCCGATCGTTGGCGTAACCAAATCCGTCAGAACCAATCACCGTGCTGGACTGAACGAGACAATTCTCGCCAATCTCAACCTCATGGTAGACAGAGACATTGGCCCACAGACGAGACCCTGCGCCAATTTTCGTATTTTTTCCAACAAAGCAGCCAGGGCCAATCACCACGTTATCACCCAAAACAACGCCGGATTCGATAACGGCGTTTGCGCCGACTGATACGTTGTTACCCAGCTGAGCCGTCGGATCAATCGCAGCACTGGCTGCAATGTTCTGTGCCGGCTGCGGCGTGGTATCAAGAATTTGGGCCATGCGCGCATAGGTCAGGTAGGGATTTTTCACTACCAGTGCAGCGCTAGTGGCAAACGGAAGATCGTCCTGCGTCAGCACAACGGCAGACGCCTGGCACTGGGCCAGGTGTTCACGGTACTTAGGGCTTACCATGAAGGTAATAGTGCCTGCTTTAGCAGATTGCATGGACGCAACAGCGGTGATGACGATATCGCCATCACCGTGTAATTCTGCATCCAACTGCTGAGCTAAATCAGCCAGTCGAATTGAAGGCATTACTTATTTAACCTGTTTCAGAACATCAGCGGTGATGTCTTTAACATCGCTGCTGTTGAATGCAACGGCGTTCGCATCAACAACCAGATCGATGCTCTGATCGGCTGCTACTGCTTTAACGGCAGACTGAATACGCGTCACCAGTTTGCCACGCTCTTCGTTAGAACGACGCTGACGATCCTGCTCGAAAGCCTGTGCTTTCTGAGAGAAGGTCTGGCGCTGAGACATGACGTCTTTTTCCAGTTTGCTGCGCTCGCTCGCTTTCATGGTGGAACCATCACGCTGAAGACGCTGCATCTTGGACTGAAGATCACCTTCCATACGTTGCAGTTCGCTCGCACGGCCTTTGAATTCGTTTTCCAGCGTTGCAGAAACACCGGTTTTCTGTGCAACCTGCTGGAACAAATTACCCATGTTGACGATTGCAATTTTATCCGCTGCCTGAGCAGAAGTTGCCATCGCTAAACCGAGACCTGCAGCTAATAACCACTTTTTCACAATTAACTCCTTACCATCCCATTGGCACCCGAGGGGTACCGTTCTTTGCGTGGCAAGGCGACCGTGTTACCGATCGCCGGTTGTCAGCGCTACACTGCCAACGCATTCCATTGCAGCGGATTATTACCAGGTTTTACCAATGTTAAACTGGAACTGCTCCGCTTTGTCTCCATCGTATTTCTTAAACGGCTGGGCGTAAGAGAAGACCAACGGCCCCAGCGGTGACATCCATTGTAATGCGATACCTGCGGACATGCGAATGTTGCTCGGATCGCTGTAGTCCGGAACCCCCGCCGCACGCATCTGGGCGGTGTTCTCCCAGTTGGTGTCCCACACCGTACCTGCATCCATAAAGAAGGAGGTACGCACGGAGTTCGCATACTTATCACTGATAAACGGCGTAGGCGTGATGAACTCGAGGCTCGCCACGGCCATAGCGTTACCACCTACTGCGTCATCAGAGCTACATACTTGCTTAGGATCACGGCTTGCGCAGTTATCTTCGTCATTACCGCCGTAATAAACCGCTTTCGGACCAATGTTATTGGACTGGAAGCCACGCACGGTGCTTGAACCACCGGCGTAGAAGTTTTCATAGAACGGCAGTTCTTTGCTTCCAATACCGTCACCATAACCCCAACGGGTACGACCCAGAACAACCCACTTGTGATCTTCATCAATTGGGAAGTAGGACGCCGTATCCAGCGTGACCTTGTAGAACTCGTTATCCGAGCCCGGGATAGTCACTTTACCGTTCAGGTTGACGCGTGAACCTTCCGTCGGGAAGTAGCCACGGTCAAGACGGTTGTAGGTCCAACCGTAGTTGAAGGTGAAGTCATCCGCGGCGAAACCGTTGTCATCGCTGGACGTACTCGCCGACTGACCGATGGAGTCCAGGTAACGCCACATCGCCACCTGCGGTTGCATGTTGGACAGGTCGTTATGCACGTACCCTAAACCTGCGCGCAAGGTGTTGTATTCGTTAACCGGGAAGCCAAGCGTACCATCCAGACCGTAACTCTTGTTGGTATACGAGGAGAGGTCCGCGTCGTCCGCTTTAAAGTCGTTATAGAAGATACGACCGCCCAGGCTTACACCGTCAACGGTGAAGTATGGGTTGGTAACGGAAAACTCAGAGTAGGTCTGGTAGTCGTTTTTCGTCCCGTTGATACCGACAGAGTAGCCCGTACCCAGCCAGTTATCCTGCTGAACACCGACCTGGAAGCTCACGCCACTTTCAGTACCGTAACCAATACCGAAGTTGAAGCTACCGGTATTACGTTCTTTAACTTTATAAACAACATCAACCTGATCCGGACGACCTGGTACACGCTGAGTATCGGTATCGACCGTTTCGAAGTAGCCCAGACGGTTCAGACGCTCTTTACCCTGATCTACCAGATCGCTTCCCAGCCATGCCCCTTCCATCTGGCGCATTTCACGGCGCAGAACGGAGTCTTTAGAGGTATCGTTACCTTCGAAGCGGATCTTACGCACGTAGAAGCGGTTGCCCGCATCAACGTTAACGTGCAGCTTAACGGTTTTATCCGTGTCGTTAATTTCCGGCTGCGTTTGCACACGCGGATACGCATAACCATAACGGCCGAGCAGCTTCTTAATGCTGTCTTCCATTTTGGTGACTTTAGATCCGCTGTACAGATCGCCCGGCTGAATTTTGGTCAGAGATTCAATTTCAGCTGAATGTCCTGCCAGATTGCCGCTGACTTCAACACCCGAAAGCGTGTACTTATCGCCTTCTGTGATGTTAACGGTAATGTAGATACCTTTCTTGTCCGGAGTCAGACTCACCTGAGTTGAATCGATGTTGAAACGGGCGTAACCGCGATCCAGATAGTAGCTGCGCAGGGTTTCAAGGTCACCCGCCAGTTTCTGTTTCTGGTATTTACGATCGCCTACCACGTTCCACCACGGCACTTCGTCACGCAGCTGGAAGTTGGAGATCAGTTCGTCGGTGCTGAACGCGTGGTTACCCACGATGTTGATCTGCTGGATCTTCGCAGAAACACCTTCCTGGAAGACCAGTTTCAGGTCAACACGGTTACGTGGCAGCGGTGTAACAACCGCTTTAACGCTCGCGCTGTATTTACCGACGCTGTAGTAGAAATCTTCCAGACCTTTTTCAATGTCTGCAAGGGTTGTGCGGTCCAGAGATTCCCCCACACGAACACCCGATGCCTCAAGGTTCTGCTTGAGCATGTCGTCTTTCACCGATTTGTTACCGGAGAAAGTGATGCTGGCAATCGTTGGACGTTCTTTTACCTGAACCACCAGCGTATCACCATCGCGCAGGACGCGGACGTCCTCAAAGTTGCCAGTGGCAAACAGAGCACGGATGGTGTTACTGATATCTTCATCATTAACCGTATCGCCGGGGCGCACAGGCATACTGAGGAGGGCCGCACCAACGGCGACACGCTGAAGGCCTTCGAAATGAATATCTTTCACTACGAACCCGTCAGCACCGTATACGGTCGCGCTGCTAAACAGCAGCGACGCTATGAGCAACTTTTTCATCGCCATCGTTATTATGCGTTCTTCCTAACTAACTCTCTTACAACCGAGAGAAATCATTGAAAAGTGCAAGCCCCATTAACAGCACCAGCAAAATCGAGCCAATGCGATAACTAAAGTCTTGAACTCGCTCGGATACCGGTCCGCCTTTTAGCTTTTCAATCGCTAAAAACAGCAGATGGCCCCCATCTAATACGGGAAGCGGGAACAGGTTGATTATCCCCAGGTTCACGCTAATCAGCGCAAGGAACATGAGATAGTAAATCACCCCGAACTCCGCTGACATCCCAGCCCCCTGAGCAATCGAAATTGGCCCACTGAGGTTGTTCAGTTTCACATCACCGGTTATCAATTTCCCCAACATGTTGACCGTAAGCTTCATCAGCTGCCATGTTTTATCCGTGGCCTCAACGATGGCGCTAAACGGCCCATACTGGCGTATTGTCTTGTACTCATCTGGCAGTGGGATCACTTTCGGCACAACGCCTGCAAACCCTTCCGCCTTACCGCCGCCCGATTTGGTATCCGGGGTGAGAGTCAGTGAGAGCGAACTCCCCTGCCTTTCCACTTCCAGCGCGAGCGGCTTGCCTGGATTATCGCGCACCAGAGTAACAAAGGTCATCCATTGTGTTAATGGCTGACCATCGACTTTAACGATCCTGTCACCCGCTTGTAAACCTGCTTTACTCGCTGCCGATTTGGCCTGTACTTCGGCTAATACCGGCTCGATCTGCGCGCCGCGCGGTCGAATCCCGAGTGCGGCGACAGGGTCCTCTTTGTCTGGCTCAAAGCGCCAGTGGCGTAAATCCAGCACTTTTTCCTGCCGCTGGTCGGAACCAAATGGCGATACGCTGACGGTTGTCTGCTCATCACCAATTTTGGCAACCAGTTGTAACCTCACGGCATCCCAATCAGGGGTTTCGATACCATCAATCGCTTTAAGTTCCATTCCCGGTGTAATTTGCGCCGTTGCCGCAATAGAACCCGTAGTGATTTCGCCCACGACCGGGCGCACGCCAGGCACGCCGATGATAAACACCAGCCAGTAAGCGAAGATAGCGAAGATGAAATTGGCTACCGGGCCGGCAGCGATGATGGCAGCACGTTGTCCAACAGTTTTATTGTTAAACGCGCTATGGCGAAGTTCCGGGGCGACAGGCTCAACGCGTTCGTCGAGCATTTTGACATAGCCGCCCAGGGGAATCAGAGCAATGACAAACTCGGTGCCATGCTTATCGGTGCGCTTCCAGAGCGATTTGCCAAAGCCAATCGAGAATCGCTCCACCCGCACACCACAGCGCTGGGCAACCCAGAAATGGCCAAATTCATGCACGGTAATCAGTACACCCAGTGCAACAATGAACGCCGCCAGATTCCAGAGAATGCTCAGCATAAAACCTTCCGTTATATCGTCCCAAACACCAGTAAAAGCAGGCAAGCAAATACGGGAACAGCCGCGGTAAGGCTGTCAATGCGATCCAGTATTCCGCCATGTCCTGGAATCAGGTGACCACTGTCCTTAATCCCTGCTTCACGCTTAAACATACTCTCGGTTAAATCACCCAGCACCGATGCCAGCGCCGCGAAAATCGAACATACCAGCAGCGTGGAGGGGGCAACCTCAAGATTCGCCCAGACGCCATAGCCCCAGGAGATAATCGCTGCCGTAAACAGGCCGCCGATGAAGCCTTGCCAGGTTTTGCCCGGAGAAACCTTTGGCGCCAGTTTATGTTTGCCGAACAGTTTACCAAACATATAGGCCCCGGAGTCAGCCCCCCAGACGAGAATCATCACATAAAGCAGCCATATCGCGCCGCTGTAGTGGTTTTCGTCATAGTGCCAGGCGCGCAACGCAACCATCCCCCAGAAAAACGGAACAATCGTGAGCAGACCAAAAATAAGGCGCAACACTTTAGAGTTGCGCCAGATCGCCGCAGAGCCCGGATAGAAAAGCACTAAAACAAGCGCAGCAATCCACCAGGCCAGCGATATCCATAAGGATCCGGCAACCAGCGGCTGGTGAACATCATGATGATATTCAGGCAAGGTATACAGCATCAGGGCCAGTAAAAAACCACAGAGTACCGCCAGCCATACCCGCTGAGTGCGCGAGGTAAAGCCGCTAAGCTGCCCCCATTCCCACGCGGCGAGCATACACACCACCAGCGTAACAATAGCGAATCCCACCGGAGGCAGTAAAAACAGCGCTGCGATGACGACGGGTATTAATACAAAAGCGGAAATCAGGCGATACTTCAGCAAAAGCTACCCCCATCAGGCGTTATCGCCACCAGGCTCGGTGCCGCCGAAACGACGCTCTCGATTGGCAAAGGCATGCAGCGCACCTTCAAAGTCTTGTTCATCAAAATCTGGCCAAAGAACATCCGTAAAGTAAAGTTCGGCGTAGGCAATTTGCCACAGCAAAAAGTTACTTATGCGATGTTCCCCCCCTGTCCTTATAACCAAATCCACGGGTGCCAGTTCATTCATGCAGATTTGCTGACTCAGCGCCTCTTCATCAATCTGGTCGGGTCTTAACAGCCCTTCCTGAACCTGCTCAGCCAAATGCCGAACCCCCTGGATAATATCCCAGCGTCCGCCGTAATTCGCCGCGATATTGAGCGTCAGGCCGGTATTATTTTCCGTCAGCGCTTCTGCTTTGCGAATCCGTTCCTGCAAACGTGAGTTAAAGCGACTGGTTTCGCCAATAATACGCAAGCGGACGTTGTGGCGGTGCAGGCTTTTTACTTCACTATCGAGCGCCCACACGAACAGTTCCATCAACGCAGTCACTTCCTGCGCAGGTCGATTCCAGTTCTCACTGCTAAAAGCATAGAGCGTTAACGCATCAATGCCGTTATTGGCGGCAAAAGAGACGGCGCGGCGAACAGATTTCGCCCCAGCTTTATGCCCAAAGGCTCGTATCTTCCCTTGTCTTTTCGCCCAGCGGCCATTGCCATCCATGATGATTGCAACATGGCGACAGCCATGTGCTGGCAAGTTTTCGCTTATTGGTTGATTCGCAGACAACATAACGCGTTTTTAGTCCCTGAAAGGATTTAACGGTACACAGGAATACTGAAGCCTATACATAAAAAAGCCGTGTCAAACCACGGCTTACCTGACCACTTAAAGCCAAATACCTGCGATCAGGTGGCGCAGACTATATCACTGAAGCCCAACGCTAACAAATAGCACGACGACTAGTGCTTGCTTTATCACCAGCCTGCGAGACGTGTCACCTGTTTACGCGCAACAATGCGTGCCTGTTCATCCACGGCCAGCACCTCTTCCACGCTCTGCGGCTCACGCAAATCCATTATCTCCAGCACGGATAAATTCAACGCGGCGATGTCAGTAAAGCGGATCTGCTGATTCAGGAATGCTTCAACGGTCACTTCATTGGCTGCATTAAGCGCCGTTGTCGCCGCCTGCCCCTGATCGAAGGCCGTCATCGCCAGTTTCAGACAGGGATAACGGTCGTAATCAGGCTCGCTAAACGTCAGTGAACTCAGCTTACAAAAATCGAGAGGCTTAACGCCCGATTTTACGCGGTTTGGCCACGCCATCGTATGAGCAATAGGCGTACGCATATCCGGTTCGCCCAGCTGGGCCAGCACGCTGCCGTCCTGATAGCGCACCATCGAGTGAATCACCGACTGCGGGTGGATCAGCACTTCCATCTGTTTCGCCGACGCATTGAACAGCCAGCGAGCTTCAATGTATTCCAGACCTTTGTTCATCATGGTGGCCGAATCGACGGAGATCTTACGCCCCATTGACCAGTTCGGATGACGACACGCCTGATCCGGCGTCATTGCGCTCAATTCAGACAGTGGCGTTTCACGGAACGGGCCACCAGACCCGGTAAGCAAAATCGACACAACGCCATTCTGCTCCAGGTCAGCGTACCCCAGGTTTTGTTGAAAAGGTTGAGGTAAACTCTGAAAAATCGCGTTGTGTTCGCTATCGACCGGCAAAAGACGCGCCCCACGCTGTTTTACCGCTTCCATAAAGAGGCGTCCGCAGGTGACCAGCGACTCTTTGTTCGCAAGCAGGACATCTTTACCCGCATCAATAGCGGCAAGCGTCGGCAGAAGACCCGCCGCCCCGACGATTGCCGCCATGACCTGATCAACTTCATCAAGCGCGGCCATATCGCACGCCGCCTGTTGCCCGCTGAGTACCTCGGTACGGCAGCCCTTCTCCTGCAACAGCGCTTTCACCTGGCGGGCGCTCTCTTCGTCATCCATCACCGCAAAACGGGGGGTAAACTCCAGGCACTGTTCGACCATTCGCTGCACGTTTTTTCCGGCCACAAGCGCGGCCACGGTGTAGCTGTCAGGATTATGACGTACAACGTCGAGAGTGCTGCAACCGATAGAGCCGGTCGAGCCGAGGAGAGTGAGATGCTTCATGAGATGCCCAAAAGTTAGACCAGATAAAAGCAAAACGCCGCCAGCAAGACTCAATGTCCTTCTGAACGGCGTTTATCAGTGTACAGCGAAAATCAGAACTGCATCAGTTCCGCTTCTTTTTCTGCCAGCGCCGCATCAATTTTCTTGATGGCCGCGTCGGTCATTTTCTGAATGTCGTCCTGAGAACGACGATCGTCGTCTTCGCTGATCTCTTTTTCTTTCAGCAGGGCTTTCACTTTATCGTTCGCATCGCGACGCACGTTACGTACGGAAACACGACCCTGCTCAGCTTCACCACGAACTACTTTGATCAGGTCTTTACGACGCTCTTCCGTCAGCGGAGGCAGTGGAACGCGAATATCCGCGCCGGCTGAGCTTGGGTTCAGACCCAGGTCGGATGCCATGATCGCTTTTTCAACGGCCGGGCTCATTGAGCGGTCGAACACGTTGATTTTCAGGGTACGGGTATCTTCTACCGTCACGCTCGCCAGCTGACGCAGAGGCGTTGGCGTACCGTAATATTCTACGATAATGCCATCCAGCAGGCTTGGGGAAGCACGGCCAGTACGGATTTTGCTGATTTGGTTTTTGAACGCTTCTACGCATTTTTCCATGCGTACTTCAGCATCTTTTCTGATGTCGTTAATCACGTTACGGATCCTTGAAAACTTGTCTCAGGCAGACTATCCGCCAGCACAGCGCTACAGGTGTGCTAAGTATAGTCGCGTTTAATTCATGACAACGCCAAAGGCGCGCCCGGGTAAGATACCACGTCGAAATAAAGCGGAATCTTACCTGTATTTATCGCCGACGGAAATTATTCCGTGATCAAAGTGCCTTCTTTTTCGCCCATAACAACGCGACGCAGCGCGCCAGGCTTGTTCATGTTGAAGACACGGATCGGTAGTTTGTGGTCACGAGCCAGCGTAAAGGCGGCAAGATCCATCACTTTCAGCTCTTTTTCCAGCACTTCGCTGTAGGTCAGCTGATCGTACATGGTCGCTGAAGGATCTTTTGCCGGGTCGGCAGTAAACACGCCATCTACTTTGGTCGCTTTCAGCACCACATCGGCTTCGATTTCGATACCGCGCAGACAGGCTGCGGAATCGGTGGTAAAGAACGGGTTACCCGTACCGGCGGAGAGGATCACCACGCGGTTGTTGCGCAGCAGGCTGATGGCCTCTGCCCAGCTGTAGTTATCGCATACGCCATTCAAAGGAATAGCGGACATCAGGCGAGCGTTCACATAGGCGCGATGAAGCGCATCACGCATCGCCAGGCCATTCATCACGGTTGCCAGCATACCCATGTGGTCGCCCACTACGCGGTTCATCCCCGCTTTCGCCAGACCAGCACCACGGAAAAGGTTGCCACCGCCAATGACCACGCCAACCTGAATACCCAGTTCGACCAGTTCTTTGATTTCCTGTGCCATGCGATCAAGGATGCTTGCGTCAATACCGAAGCCTTCCGATCCTTGCAGCGCTTCGCCACTCAGCTTAAGCAGAATGCGTTTGTACACGGGTTTTGCATTGGTAGCCATGTTTCTTTCCTGAGACTGTCAACGATTAAGATGGGGTTAATTCTGGCGACATGATATGTCGCAAATCAGCACAGCGATACTGGAGCCTGTCTGATTTCGTGAGACGGGTGACAAAAAGAAGCCGCCCTCAGGCGGCTCCTTTTCAATCATTAAGACTGCTTGGACATTGCAGCAACTTCTGCTGCGAAGTCAGTCTCAACTTTCTCGATGCCTTCGCCCACTTCGAAGCGGATGAAGCCAGTTACATCAGCGTTGTGCTCTTTCAGCAGCTGAGCAACAGACTTGCTTGGATCCATTACGAAAGGCTGGCCAGTCAGAGAAACTTCGCCGGTGAATTTCTTCATGCGGCCTTCAACCATTTTCTCTGCGATTTCTTTTGGCTTACCAGACTGCATCGCGATGTCCAGCTGAACCTGGTACTCTTTCTCTACCACTTCAGCAGACACGTCTTCTGGCTTAACGAATTCTGGTTTGCTTGCAGCGATGTGCATTGCCAGCTGTTTAACCAGCTCTTCGTCAGCGCCTTTAGCCGCAACCAGAACACCGATACGCGCGCCGTGCTGGTAAGAGCCCAGAACATCGCCTTCCAGGGAAGAAACGCGACGGATGTTGATGTTCTCACCGATTTTAGCAACCAGCGCTACACGCTCTTCTTCGAACTGTGCTTTCAGAACTTCAACGTCAGTGATTTTGCCTGCAACCGCTGCGTCCAGAACTTTGTTAGCAAATGCCTGGAAACCAGCATCTTTAGCAACGAAGTCAGTCTGGCAGTTAACTTCCAGAATGATGCCGTAGTTGCCGTCGATTTTGGTGATGATCACGCCGTCAGCAGCAACGTTGCCTGCTTTCTTAGCTGCTTTGATCGCACCGGATTTACGCATGTTTTCGATTGCCAGCTCGATGTCGCCGTTCGCTTCGGTCAGCGCTTTTTTGCAATCCATCATGCCTGCGCCAGTACGCTCACGCAGCTCTTTTACCAGGGATGCGGTAATTTCAGCCATTCTTAAATCCTCGGGAGATGTGAACTGCCCGGCCGGGAGCCAAACAGTATAAATTGAAAAAAGGGGCCGATAATGGGCCCCTATTCATACACGGTACTAATAAGGGGTAAAACCTTATTATTCAGCTTCTACGAAGCTTTCTTCCGCCTGAGAAGCCAGATCCTGGGAACGGCCTTCACGAACGGTAGCAGCTACAGCGCTCAGGTACAGGCTAACAGCACGGATTGCGTCGTCGTTACCCGGGATAACGAAGTCAACACCGTCCGGATCGGAGTTGGTATCAACGATAGCGAATACCGGGATACCCAGGTTGTTAGCTTCTTTGATTGCGATGTGCTCGTGGTCTGCATCGATTACGAACAGCGCGTCTGGCAGGCCGCCCATATCTTTGATACCGCCCAGGCTGTTTTCCAGCTTGTCCAGTTCACGAGTGCGCATCAGCGCTTCTTTCTTAGTCAGCTTATCGAAAGTACCGTCCTGAGACTGGGTTTCCAGATCTTTCAGGCGCTTGATGGACTGACGAACAGTTTTCCAGTTGGTCAGCATGCCGCCCAACCAGCGATGGTTCACGAAGAACTGGTCGCAGCTGTTAGCAGCATCTTTCACAGCTTCGCTTGCAGCGCGCTTAGTACCAACGAACAGAATCTTACCTTTACGGGAAGAGATCTTGTTCAGCTCAGCCAGGGCTTCGTTGAACATTGGTACAGTCTTCTCAAGGTTGATGATGTGAACTTTGTTACGTGCGCCGAAGATGAAAGGCTTCATTTTCGGGTTCCAGTAACGGGTCTGGTGACCGAAGTGAACACCAGCCTTGAGCATGTCGCGCATGGAAACAGTTGCCATGTTTAAAACCTCTATATTGAAAGTTGGGGTTATGCCTCCACGTATCCCATATTACCGACCCCGAAGGGCACCCCGGAATATGTGCCGATACGTGTGTGTTGTTACACAAAGTGAGATTTGTCGCTCCCGTCCAGCCTGTGTATCTGAGATGGATCGGAAGTCCGGCGCGCTTTATATCACAAAACACGGCCAGAAACCAATAATTGTTGGCGGAGTGTGCTGTTAATGATTCTCAATTTGGCACGGGGTGCGCCTGACTGATACCATTGACAACACTTACACTAGTATTGTCGAAAAAATCGACACCGATGGACAGATTACATGGCTATCTCTATTAAGACACCTGAAGAAATTGAAAAGATGCGCGTCGCCGGTCGTCTGGCCGCGGACGTGCTGGAAATGATCGAGCCGTTTGTGAAGCCGGGCGTCAGCACTGGCGAACTGGATCGCATCTGTAACGACTATATCGTCAACGAGCAGCACGCGGTCTCCGCCTGCCTTGGCTATCACGGTTTCCCGAAATCCGTCTGCATCTCTATTAATGAAGTGGTTTGCCACGGCATTCCGGATGACGAGAAGCTGCTGAAAGATGGCGACATCGTCAACATCGACGTGACCGTCATCAAAGACGACTACCACGGCGACACCTCTAAGATGTTCATCGTTGGCAAGCCAACGATTCTGGGCGAGCGTCTGTGCAAAGTGACGCAAGAAAGCCTCTACCTGGCGCTGAAAATGGTGAAGCCGGGCATCCGCCTGCGCACCATCGGCGCCGCAATCCAGAAATTTGTGGAAGCGGAAGGTTTCTCCGTGGTGCGCGAATATTGCGGTCACGGTATTGGTCGTGTGTTCCATGAAGAACCGCAGGTTCTGCACTACGATGCAGACGACGGCGGCGTAGTGCTGCAAAAGGGCATGACCTTCACTATCGAACCAATGGTCAACGCGGGTGATTACCGCATCCGTACCATGAAAGATGGCTGGACGGTAAAAACCAAAGACAGAAGCTTGTCTGCCCAGTACGAGCATACTATTGTGGTTACAGACAACGGCTGCGAAATTATGACGTTGCGCAAGGATGACACCATCCCGGCGATACTGACGAACATTGAGTGATAAGAAGCCGGCGAATGCCGGCTTTTTTAATGGCGATAGCTTTTTCTTATGGGTGGCGCACGATGAGTAATCTCTTACCCGAACAGTATGCTAATACAGCACTTCCCACCCTCCCCGACCAGCCTGATAACCCGGGCGTCTGGCCACCGCATGAGCTGACCTGCGCGCATATCAAAGCCCACATGGAGGTTTTCCATCGCTGGCTGGGTAGCGCATTTGACGCAGGCGTTTCGGCCGAGCAGCTCATTGAAGCGCGCACCGAATTTATCGACCAGCTCCTGCAACGTCTGTGGATCGACTACGGTTTCGGACAGGTGAGCGACGTCGCGCTGGTTGCGGTCGGCGGCTATGGCCGGGGTGAACTGCATCCACTCTCTGATATCGACCTGCTGATCTTAAGCCGTAAAAAACTGCCGGACGATCGGGCGCAGAAAATCGGTGAACTGTTGACCCTGCTCTGGGACGTAAAGCTGGAAGTGGGCCACAGCGTACGCACGCTGGAAGAGTGTCTGCTGGAAGGGTTATCTGACCTGACCGTCGCCACCAACCTGATTGAAACCCGCCTGCTGATTGGCGACGTTGCGCTGTTCCTCGAACTGCAAAAGCACATCTTTAGCGACGGCTTCTGGCCTTCGGAAAAATTCTTCGCCGCGAAAGTCGAAGAACAAAACCAGCGCCACCAGCGCTATCACGGTACCAGCTATAATCTCGAACCGGATATTAAAAGCAGCCCCGGTGGCCTGCGCGATATCCACACGCTGCAATGGGTCGCCCGTCGACATTTTGGAGCAACATCACTGGACGAAATGGTCGGGTTTGGTTTTCTGACCGAAGCCGAACGTAACGAACTCAATGAGTGTCTGCATCTGCTGTGGCGCATCCGTTTTGCCCTGCACCTGGAAGTCACCCGCTACGATAACCGCCTGCTGTTTGACCGACAGCTCAGCGTGGCGCAGCGCCTGAATTACCAGGGCGAGGGCAACGAGCCGGTCGAGCAAATGATGAAGGATTTCTTCCGCGTCACCCGCCGCGTCTCTGAGCTAAACCAGATGCTGTTACAGCTGTTCGATGAGGCGATCCTCGCGCTGACGGCAGACGAAAAACCGCGTCCGATTGATGACGAATTTCAGCTGCGCGGCACGCTTATCGATCTGCGCGACGAAACGCTGTTCATCCGCGAACCGGAAGCGATCCTGCGAATGTTCTACACCATGGTGCGCAACAGCACGATCACCGGGATCTACTCCACCACCCTGCGTCATCTGCGCCATGCACGACGCCATCTGAAGCAGCCGCTGTGTTACATCCCGGAGGCGCGCTCGCTGTTCCTGAGCATGCTTCGTCATCCGGGCGCCGTCAGCCGCGGTCTGCTGCCGATGCACCGTCACAGCGTATTGTGGGCCTATATGCCCCAGTGGTCGCATATTGTCGGGCAGATGCAGTTCGACCTGTTTCACGCCTATACGGTAGATGAGCACACGATCCGCGTCATGCTGAAGCTGGAAAGCTTCGCTAAAGAAGAGACGCGCTCCCGCCATCCGCTGTGCGTTGATCTGTGGCCACGTCTGGCGCACCCGGAGCTGATCCTGATCGCCGCCCTGTTCCATGATATCGCCAAAGGTCGCGGCGGCGACCACTCCGTGCTCGGTGCCCAGGACGTGCTGAAATTTGCCGAGCTGCACGGCCTGAACTCGCGTGAAACGCAGCTTATCGCCTGGCTGGTTCGCCATCATCTGCTGATGTCAGTTACCGCTCAGCGTCGTGATATTCAGGATCCGGAAGTGATCAAGCAGTTCGCCGAGGAAGTGCAAACGGAGAACCGCCTGCGCTACCTGGTCTGCCTGACGGTAGCCGATATCTGCGCCACCAACGAAACCCTGTGGAACAGCTGGAAGCAGAGCCTGCTGCGCGAACTCTACTTCGCCACCGAAAAACAGCTGCGTCGCGGGATGCAGAACACCCCCGACATGCGCGAGCGTGTGCGCCACCATCAGTTGCAGGCGCTGGCCCTGCTGCGCATGGATAACATCAACGAAGAGGCGCTGCATCAGATTTGGGCGCGCTGTCGCGCCAACTACTTTGTGCGCCACAGCCCAAACCAGCTTGCCTGGCACGCCCGGCATCTGCTGAAGCACGACCTGACAAAACCGATGATTCTGCTCAGCCCGCAGGCCACGCGCGGCGGGACGGAAATTTTCATCTGGAGTCCGGACCGGCCTTATTTGTTTGCAGCGGTCTGTGCCGAGCTGGACAGGCGTAACCTGAGCGTGCACGACGCGCAGATTTTTACCACCCGCGACGGCATGGCGATGGACACCTTTATTGTGCTGGAGCCGGACGGCAGCCCGCTGTCGTCGGACAGGCATGAGGGGATACGCTTTGGCCTCGAGCAGGCGATTACGCAGCGCAGCTGGCAACCTCCGCAGCCGCGTCGTCAGGCGGCAAAACTGCGCCACTTTACCGTCGATACCGAGGTCAATTTCCTGCCGACCCATACCGACCGTAAATCGTTCCTTGAGCTGATTGCGCTCGACCAGCCAGGGCTGCTCGCCCGCGTCGGTCAGGTTTTTGCCGATCTGGGAATTTCGCTTCACGGCGCCCGAATTACAACCATTGGCGAACGAGTAGAAGATTTATTTATAATCGCGACGGCCGACCGGCGTGCCCTTAATAATGACCTGCAACTTGAAGTGCAACAACGGTTGACAGCAGCCCTCAATCCAAACGATAAAGGGTGACGTGTTTTTTAGTGAAATGGAAAGAGTAAACAATGCAGCAGTTACAGAACGTTATTGAGTCCGCTTTTGAGCGTCGCGCCGACATCACTCCGGCAAATGTGGATACCGTGACCCGTGAAGCGGTAAACCAGGTTATTTCCCTGCTGGATTCCGGCGCGCTGCGCGTGGCAGAAAAAATCGACGGTCAGTGGGTTACTCATCAATGGCTGAAGAAAGCTGTGCTGCTCTCTTTCCGTATCAACGATAACCAGGTTATCGACGGAGCAGAAAGCCGCTACTTCGATAAAGTACCAATGAAATTTGCGGATTACGACGAAGCGCGCTTCCAGAAAGAGGGCTTCCGCGTAGTACCACCGGCGGCCGTTCGTCAGGGTGCCTTCATCGCACGCAACACCGTGCTGATGCCATCCTACGTGAACATCGGCGCCTACGTTGACGAAGGCACCATGGTGGACACCTGGGCTACCGTCGGCTCCTGCGCGCAGATTGGTAAAAACGTTCACCTGTCCGGCGGTGTGGGCATCGGTGGCGTTCTTGAGCCACTTCAGGCTAACCCAACCATCATCGAAGACAACTGCTTCATCGGCGCACGTTCCGAAGTGGTTGAAGGCGTGATCGTCGAAGAAGGTTCTGTGATCTCCATGGGCGTTTATATTGGCCAGAGCACCCGTATTTACGATCGCGAAACCGGTGAAATTCACTACGGCCGCGTTCCAGCTGGTTCCGTTGTGGTTTCCGGCAACCTGCCGTCTAAAGATGGCAAATACAGCCTGTATTGCGCGGTCATCGTGAAAAAAGTGGACGCGAAAACGCGCGGTAAAGTGGGCATCAATGAACTGCTGCGCACCATCGATTAATCGGGTATAACAAAAAGCGGGGGCAACCCCGCTTTTTTTATATCCGAAGGTGGCGAAAATAGATTTTTTCGTTAATTATTCATAGGTTATGTTGAGATCAAGGGTACCGCTATGTACGATAATCTGAAAAGTCTGGGCATTACCAATCCTGATGAAATTGATCGTTATAGTCTCCGCCAGGAAGCCAATAACGATATTTTGAAAATCTATTTTCACAAGGACAAAGGAGAGTTCTTCGCCAAAAGCGTGAAGTTTAAATACCCTCGCCAGCGTAAGACCGTTGTCGCTGATGGTATCGGTCAGGGATATAAAGAAGTACAGGAAATCAGCCCTAACCTGCGCTACGTGATCGACGAACTCGATCAAATCTGCCAGCGCGATCGCAGCGAAGTCGATCTGAAACGTAAGATCCTTGACGACCTGCGTCACCTGGAAAGCGTAGTCACCAATAAGATCAGCGAGATTGAAGCGGATCTTGAGAAATTGACGCGTAACAAATGAGCCGTTTTATTGCCCGGTGGCGCTTCGCTTACCGGGCCTACGAACACATGTAGGCCGGGTAAGGCGAAGCCGCCGCCCGGCAAACAGCATCATCTCTGTTCATCCAGCTGCAACGCCACATACAGCAGTAGCCGGTCGTCAAAATTCCCTAAATCCAGCCCCGTCAGTTCCGAGATCCGGTTTAGCCTATACTCCAGCGTATTACGGTGAATAAACAGCGCTTTTGACGTTGCCAGCGGCTGCACGTTATGCCGGAACCACGCCTGCAACGTGCGGCGCAGCAGCCCGTTGTTGTCCATTGCTTTCAGACGCACCAGCGGACGCGCCAGCTCGTTGGCCTGCCAGCCGCCGCGCAGGCTGTCGAGCAGGACCGGCAGCATCAGATCCTGATAGAAATAACTGCGGCTGTCCGGCATGCGCTGTTTCCCTACCATCATGGTGGTGCGCGCCGTTCGCCATGAACGGGCAATACTTCCCGGCCCGGTAAAGTAATTTCCCAGCGCGACGCGAAAACGGAGCTGTCCGTTCTCCTTCATACGCTCAATGAGCAGCTCAACGCGGCGACGATGATCTTCCGCGTCCCAGCGACCAAACTGATTAAGCGCAGGCTTGAGCACCACCATTTCCGTCAAAGAGACAATCGCCACCAGGTTGTTACGCTCCGGCGTCGCCAGCATGTTTTGCAGCTGCTGTAGCTCCACCATGGCGCTGTCCACACCAAGCTGGCCGCTATCCACCTCAATAACGGCGACTACGCGCGGCTGATTCAGGTCGATACCCAGACGCTGCGCCCATTCGCTCAGGGCAGGCGTGTGCTCCTCAGCCTGAATCAAATTCATCACCAGCTCTTCACGCAGGCGGCTGTCCTGGGCAAGCAGATGCATCAGACGCGACTGCTCCAGCATCATCTCCGCCGTCATGCAGACCAGCTCGCCGTATTTACGCAGCGATTCAGGATCGCCGGTCAGACCGATAACGCCAACAATCTCTCCTTCCAGACGCAGCGGCAGGTTGATCCCCTGACGGACCCCGTGCAGATGTTTCGCCACGGCGTCATCGATATCGACCACGCGCCCCTGAGAAAGCACCAGCAACGCCCCTTCGTGCAATTCCCCAATACGCTCACGATCGCCGCTGCCGATAATGCGCCCGCGGGCATCCATTACGTTGATATTGGTATCAATGATGCGCATGGTTCGCGCCACGATATCCTGCGCCATTTTGGTATCAAGATGCCAGCCAGCCATATAACCCTCCCGTGAGCAGAGCTCAAGCATAGGGAAGTTCAGCTAAGGCTGCATTGTGCAGATGCCCAAAGGCAGAGAGAGATGTATGGAGTTGTGGGAAAGGTCACAGAAAAGAGAAAGCCCCTGCGAACAGGGGCTTAAGAAGATTACTGCATCAGGAGATAAATAGAGGTATCACCACGCTGAATATTCAGTGCCAGCACAGAAGGCTTGCTGTCGAGAATTTTGCGCAGTTCAGCGATGTTTTTCACCGGCTGCTGGTTAGCGCCCATGATCACATCACCTTTTTTCAGGCCGATACGGGCAGCAGGTGAGTTCGCTTTCACGTTGTTCACCACCACGCCTTTATCTGCCCCTTTGTTGCTCATCTCGGCACCTTCAATACCGCTGAAGATGGTGCTGGAATCCACCTGATTCTGACTGCTCTGTTGCAGTTCCAGGCTCACGTTAACCGGCTTACCTTCACGCAGCAGGCCGAGGGTCACTTTACTGCCGATTGGCATAGAACCCACTTCCGCACGCAGGGCGGCAAAGCTGCTGATCGGCTTACCGTTCAGAGAGGTGATCACGTCACCCGCTTTAATGCCGGCTTTCGCCGCCGAAGAGTTCGGCATGACCTGGCTTACGAATGCGCCGCGCTGAGCGTCCACTTTCATCGCTTTCGCCAGCTCGGAGTTCAGTTCGGTACCCATGATCCCCAGCTCACCGCGTTTCACCTGTCCATATTGCACCATCTGCGCAGTCAGGTTTTTCACCATGTTGCTCGGGATAGCAAAGCCGATACCGATGTTGCCACCGTCCGGTGCCAGGATAGCGGTGTTGATACCGATCAGCTCACCGTTCAGGTTAACCAGCGCACCGCCGGAGTTACCACGGTTAATGGCCGCATCCGTCTGAATGAAGTTTTCATAGTTTTCCGCATTCAGGCCGCTACGTCCCAGCGCAGAGACGATACCCGAGGTCACGGTTTCGCCCAGACCAAATGGGTTACCGATGGCGACGGTGTAGTCACCCACGCGCAGCGCGTCAGAGTCGGCAAGCTTAATCGCCGTCAGGTTCTTCGGATCCTGGATTTGAATCAGCGCGATATCGGAGCGCGGGTCTTTACCAACCACTTTGGCATCGAACTTACGGCCATCGCTCATCTGCACTTTAATGGTGTTAGCATTATCTACCACGTGGTTATTGGTCACCACGTAGCCTTTGGCTGCATCAATAATGACGCCCGAGCCAAGTGCCATGAATTTCTGCTGCTGGCCGCCGCCCTGACCGTCATCCCCTGCGCCGCCGCCCTGACAGAACGGAGAACTCTGGAATGGCGAACCGTCCTGGCAGAATGGCGAATTGTCGCCGAAGAACTGCTGGAAATTACGCGGCATACGCGGCGTATTGACGGTTGTGCTGCCCTCAACGTTAATACTCACCACCGATGGCATCACTTTTTCGAGCATCGGGGCCAGGCTTGGCATCTGCTGCGCAGTCGCTGCCGAGGAAGCTGTCTCGGCCGCCATCGCCAGAGGGGACAGCGCTAAACCTAAACTCAGAGCCAGTGCACTCATTGCTAATGTGGTTTTTTTCATGTTTCTCAATCTCGATTTACCAGATAACGCAAAATTGCTGTGTAACTCAGATTCGTTTTATACCGCTTAGTTCCGGGATTAAGTTTATGGAAAAAGTAAAAATTTATTGGTCGTCTTTACAAAACTCATGGCTTATTCAACGGCCATAAGCTTGCGGTATTCATCCCAGGCATACAAATCTGTCATCCCGCTGATATAGTCCTGGATAAGACGACAGCGATAATAATATTCCATGACTGGCCATTGGGAAGAATGGCGATCTATTTTACTGACGGCTTCAATGTATGCCAGCCGGTGGCGGGTTGAAAGCTTCTGATAGAGACGAGATTCAATCGGCAGGCGGCGAACACGTTCATTTTCGACCAGCTCACTGAACTCATCGACCGTCAGCTGGAGCAGCGGGCCATAAATCTCCAGCAACCCGCTGATAACCCGGTATCCTTGCAGCTCCAGCTGTTCGACATCCGGGTGGCTGAAAACATGGCGAACAGCCACGTTTTTATATAATTCAAGAAGCTGACTAAAACTGCTCTCATCTTCCAGCAGGGCGTGATTAAATTCCCCGCTAAATATCATCGGCAAATTATCAATGAAACGGGCGGCCGCATACGGCACCAGTTTATTCAGCGTGTTCACCCGCAAATACATAAAGAACTGATCTTCGGTACTGCGGCTCAGCGAATTTGAACGCGATTTATCCCAGGCATTCTCGACGACCTGCGCAAACAGAGAACCTTTTTCATGCTCTCCCCAGGCATCATGAAGATGCTGATACAGCTCCTCGACGCTGAATATTCTTTTTTCCACCGCGTCTTCCAGATCGGCCACGCAATAAGAAATGTCATCAGCCGCTTCCATAATCCATGTCAATGGAAAACGGCCATTAGGGGTCAGAGACAGTTCTTTACGCAACCGCGCGATGTATGCTTCTTCCGATAAGTAATAGCCCGGTTTTTTCATCAGGTAGCTATGCGTGGCGGGCGTTTCTCCGGTCCACCATGCGGGACGCGTGTATTTAAGAATACAGCCCACCTGGGCCCAGGTCAGATTCATCCGCATCAGGGAGTGCACCAGACGGATCCCCTGCGCGTTACCTTCGAAATGACACAGATCCTGGCGCACCTTACGGCGCAGATCGTTCAGGCTATCTTCGCCTTCACGCAGGCATAAATCGCGTACCACACAGCGGTCATCGCTGAGCGGCTGGCTTATGGCGTCAGAGGGAAAAAGCCGCTGTTTAAACCAGTCATTGATGGCGGCCTCGCCGAAATGACCAAAGGGAGGATTGCCGATATCGTGCATCAGGCAGGCCATCTCAACGATGCTTTCGAACGGCCCGGTCAGTTCATCCAGTCCGTAGGTTTCCAGCAGACGTTGCTCTTTAAGGCGACTGAGGATCTCTTTCGCAATGTAGCGCCCCACCTGCTGCACTTCCATGGAGTGCGTTAACCGCGTACGCACCGCGGCGTTACGCTCCAGCGGGAACACCTGGGTTTTTTGCTGTAACCGACGGATGGCGGGCGAGTTGATGATGCGTCCGCGATCGCTTTCGAAAATGCGCAGGATCTCATGTTCGCTCTTATCGCCCTGTGGCGAACGGAAACGTCGGTGCCAGTTAATTTTGGTGCGAAAATCGATTGGTGCCATGTGCTCCCCCGCGTGAGAATGCGTTTCCCCTTAACCGCATGATAGACTATGCATCTTAACAAGGCACATCGCGAGTAAATCTATGAAAATCGGCATTATTGGTGCAATGGAAGAAGAAGTTACGCTGCTGCGTGACAAAATTGAGAACCGTCAGACTCTCTCCCTCGGTGGCTGTGAGATCTACACCGGCCAGTTGAACGGTGTTGACGTGGCTCTGCTGAAATCAGGCATCGGTAAAGTTGCAGCGGCACTGGGCGCGACCCTGCTGCTTGAGCGCTGCAAGCCTGACGTTATCATTAATACGGGTTCTGCGGGCGGTCTGGCGCCGACGCTGAAAGTGGGCGATATCGTGGTTTCCGACGAAGCGCGTTATCACGATGCAGATGTCACCGCATTCGGCTACGAATATGGTCAGCTTCCGGGCTGCCCGGCCGGGTTTAAAGCGGATGATCAGCTGATTGCCGCCGCTGAAAGCTGCATTAACGAGCTGAACCTCAATGCGGTGCGTGGCCTGATCGTCAGCGGCGATGCCTTTATCAACGGCTCTGTCGGTCTGGCGAAAATCCGTCATAACTTCCCGCAGGCTGTGGCCGTGGAGATGGAAGCCACGGCCATCGCGCACGTATGCCATAACTTCAGCGTGCCGTTCGTGGTCGTTCGCGCGATCTCTGACGTGGCGGACCAGCAGTCCCACATCAGCTTCGACGAATTCCTGGCCGTTGCGGCCAAACAGTCCACCGTGATGGTGGAAACCCTGGTGCAGAAACTGGCGCGTGGGTAAGGTGTCATTCAGGGCGCTGGTCGCCCTGCTTCTGCTCGCTCCGGCCTGGCTCATCGCCGCGCCGCGGGTGATCACTCTCTCCCCTGCCAATACGGAACTGGCGTTTGCCGCCGGGATCACGCCCGTTGCGGTGAGCAGCTTTTCCGATTATCCACCGCAGGCCGCCCATATCGAACAGGTTGCCACCTGGCAGGGAATGAACCTGGAACGCATCGTGGCGCTAAAGCCCGATCTGGTCCTCGCCTGGCGCGGCGGTAATGCCGAACGGCAGGTGAACCAGCTCTCTTCGCTGGGAATAACGGTAAAATGGGTGGACGCGGTGAGCATCGAACAGGTGGCGCAAACCCTCCGTGACCTCGCGCCCTTCAGCCCTACCCCCCAACGCGCCGGGCAGGCTGCACAGCAGATGCTCAACGACTATGCCGCGCTAAAAGCCCGATACGGCACGCAACCGAAACAACGCGTTTTTCTGCAAGTTGGCAGCCAGCCGCTGTTCACTACCGGGAAAGGCTCGATCCAGAACCAGGTGCTTGAAACCTGTGGAGGTGAAAATATCTTTGCCGAAAGCCGGGTTCCCTGGCCCCAGGTCAGTCGTGAGCAGGTTCTTGCGCGACAACCGCAGGCCATTGTGGTGGTCGGAAATGCGAGCGAGATTCCTAAAATAGAACAATTCTGGCATCGGCAGCTTAAAATTCCGGTTATCGCACTCAACAGCGACTGGTTTGAACGCGCCAGCCCGCGTATTATCCTCGCCGCAAAACAACTCTGCGCCGAACTGGCAGAGAGTCACTCAAACAGATAAATATACCCCCTTCGAGGATTTAACGATGCTCGTGTATTGGCTGGATATTCTTGGCACAGCCGTTTTTGCTATCTCCGGCGTTTTGCTTGCCGGAAAACTGCGCATGGACCCTTTTGGCGTACTGGTACTCGGCGTTGTTACGGCGGTGGGAGGCGGAACGATCCGCGATATGGCGCTGGCAAATGGCCCGGTATTTTGGGTAAAAGATCCCACGGATCTGGTGGTGGCGATGGTCACCTGCCTGTTAACCATCGTGCTGGTTCGTCAGCCTCGCAGACTGCCAAAATGGATATTGCCGGTACTGGATGCCGTCGGTCTGGCGGTCTTTGTGGGAATAGGCGTGAATAAAGCCTTTATTGCCGGGACTGGCCCGCTGGTGGCGATCTGTATGGGCGTGTTAACCGGCGTGGGTGGAGGGATTATTCGCGACATACTGGCGCGAGAAGTCCCGATGATCCTGCGAACGGAAATCTACGCGACGGCCTGTATCATCGGGGGGATTGTTCACGCCACGGCGTATTACACCTTTGCTGTCCCGCTGGAGAATGCGGCGATGCTGGGGATGGTGGTCACGCTGGTGATCCGTTTAGCGGCGATACGCTGGCACCTGAAGCTGCCGACGTTTGCGCTGGATGAAAATTCAAGATAGGCGTCGTTTATAAGCCCGGTAGCGCTTCGCTTACCGGGCCTACAATCTGCGTTCAGGCTTAAATACTGAACGAAGAACCACACCCGCAGGTGCTGGTCGCATTCGGGTTAGTCACCACAAAGCGCGAACCTTCCAGACCTTCAGTGTAGTCCACTGAACCGCCCACCAGATATTGCAGGCTCATCGGGTCAACCACCAGCGCGACGCCCTGTTTCTCGATAGTCATATCACCATCGTTAACCTGATCGTCAAAGGTAAAACCATACTGGAAGCCACTACAGCCGCCGCCGGTAATATAAACACGCAGTTTCAGATCCGGATTGTCCTCGTCGGCAATCAGGGTTTTCACTTTTTTCGCTGCTGCTTCGGTAAATTCCAGCGGCAACGCTACGTCATCACTCATCTTATGCTCCCATGAATACTGCGACTGCTATTGGGCAAAAATCACCCAATTCTTTTTGTCATTATCTAATACCCTGGTAATTCATTCAAGTATTCTGCTTCAGGGCCTGTTCAGCTTCCTGTTTCGCCAGGGTACGGGCAAGAATGGTGGAGTATAGCGGTTTTCCACCCAGGAATTGGGCTAATAGTGTCGCGCCGAGACAGGTAATGATCATTGGCAAAATGAGCTGGTAATTGTCGGTCATTTCCAGCACCAGTACGATCCCGGTCAGCGGCGCGCGCAGGGAGGCCGCCAGCAGCGCCCCCATTCCCGCAACCGCAAACGTCCCCGCATCCAGATGGTAGGCCGGGAAACCTGCCGCCGCCGCCATCCCGAACGCCGTACCCAGCAGCGTCCCCAGTGCCAGCATCGGAGCAAAAATGCCGCCCGGGGCGCCAGAGGAGAAGCACAATACCGTGGTGATGACGCGTGAAATAAACATAAACAGCAGCAGGCCTACGCTGAAATTCCCCGCCGCGGCAATGGGAATCAGGCCGAAACCGCCGCCCGCCGCATTCGGTTCGATGAAACCGAGGATCCCGCACACGCCGCCAAGCAGGCCTCCCACCAGCACCCATTTCGTGGTATTTCCGCCATGGATGCGCTGAAACATATCCTGCGCCCGTAAAATCAGGGTGTTAAAAAGCGGGCCGACGACGCCAAAAATCATCCCAAGAACCAGATACAGCCATAAAGTATTGACCGGCGCATTGGTCAGCTTGCCAACTTCAATCACCGCTCCTTCGCCGTTAAAGACGCGAAAGACAATGCTCGACATAATCACGCCGGTAAACACCGCTTTAATGGAGATCAGGTTGTAGCGGAACTGGGCGCGCATCTCTTCAATGATAAACAGGATACCCGCCAGCGGCGCGTTAAACGCCGCAGACAGCCCCGCTGCGGCCCCCGTCGCCAGCAGCGTATGCCGTGCTTCGGCGCTGCGCATACGGAACAGATCGCCGACCATGCGCCCGACGTTACCGCCCAGCTGTACCGTTGGCCCTTCCCGACCGAGCACCATGCCCGCCCCGAGGGTTCCCATCCCGCCGATAAATTTCACAGGAAGCACCCGCCACCAGCGAACCGGGCGTAGCTCCTCCAGCGCCCCCTCAATTTCAGGGATCCCCGAGCCACCTGCTTCAGGTGCGAATTTACGCACCAGAAAATACCCCACCATGGCAAACAGCGCCGAAAGGCCAAATGCCCACACCCAGACCAGCCATTCCCGATCGGCAAAGCTGGCGACGGTACCTATGCGCCAGTTGAGCACCGCGTTGACCGCTTTCTCGAATGCGACCCCCACCAGCCCGGCCAGCGTACCGACCACGGCGGCTGCCAGCAGAATGGCTAACGGGGTTTTGTCACGGTTGAGCAGCCGCCGGATACTGACCCGGTGCTTCGCGCGCGTAAACTGTTGTTGTTCAAAAGAAGGTGTGTTCTCGTTCATTACCTGTTCTGTTTCGTCATACAAAAGGCCGCAGGGATTCTACCAGAGACAATCCCCTCGTCCCCTGAAAAATACTTAACAATTGTTAAGCCTTCTGAGGGGCAAAAATTTTATAACCTCTTCCGAATCACTTAGAATAGTTGCCTTAACTTATTTCTACGAACCAGGAACGACGCCATGAGCAAGTCTGAAAACCTCTACAGCGCAGCCCGCGAGCTTATCCCAGGCGGCGTGAATTCACCCGTGCGCGCCTTTACCGGCGTGGGTGGCACCCCGCTGTTTATCGAACGTGCGGATGGGGCATATCTGTATGATGTGGATGGTAAAGCCTATGTCGATTACGTCGGCTCCTGGGGCCCGATGGTACTGGGGCACAACCACCCGGCGATCCGCAACGCGGTGATTGAAGCCGCTCAGCGCGGCCTGAGCTTCGGCGCGCCAACCGAGATGGAAGTCAAAATGGCGGAGTTGGTCACCGAGCTGGTGCCAACGATGGACATGGTGCGTATGGTGAACTCCGGTACCGAAGCGACCATGAGCGCTATTCGTCTGGCGCGCGGTTTTACCGGTCGTGACAAGATCATCAAGTTCGAAGGTTGTTATCACGGCCACGCCGACTGCCTGCTGGTAAAAGCCGGTTCCGGCGCGCTGACGCTCGGTCAACCGAACTCCCCGGGGGTGCCGGCTGATTTCGCGAAACACACGCTGACCTGCACCTATAACGATCTGAACACCGTTCGCGCCGCGTTCGAGCAGTATCCGCAGGAGATCGCCTGCATCATCGTTGAACCGGTGGCGGGCAACATGAACTGTATTCCACCGCAGCCGGATTTCCTGCCGGGCCTGCGCGCACTGTGCGATGAGTTCGGCGCGTTGCTGATCATCGACGAAGTGATGACCGGTTTCCGCGTCGCGCTGGCGGGGGCGCAGTCATACTACGGCGTAGAGCCGGATCTGACCTGCCTCGGCAAAATCATTGGCGGCGGCATGCCTGTCGGCGCGTTTGGCGGCCGTAAGGACGTGATGGACTCACTGGCGCCAACCGGTCCTGTTTACCAGGCAGGTACGCTCTCCGGTAACCCGATTGCGATGGCTGCGGGCTTTGCCTGTCTGACCGAAGTGGCGCAGCCGGGTATCCACGAAACCCTGACGGACCGGACGACGCAGCTGGCAAACGGCCTGCTGGAAGCCGCAGAAGACGCGGGTATTCCGCTGGTGGTAAACCACGTCGGGGGGATGTTCGGGATTTTCTTCACCGATGCGAAAACCGTGACCTGCTATCAGGACGTGGTGAAATGCGACGTGGAACGCTTCAAACGCTTCTTCCATCTGATGCTGGAAGAAGGCGTGTATCTTGCGCCGTCAGCGTTTGAAGCGGGCTTTATGTCCGTGGCGCACAGCGAAGAAGATATCAATAACACCATCGACGCAGCGCGTAAGGTGTTTGCGAAGCTCTAAGGGCATTGCCGGGTGGCGCTAACGCTTACCCGGCCTACGATGTTCTCCATCTTCCCTTGGGAGAGGGAGCAAACACGAAAACGGCAATCTAAGGATTGCCGTTTACTTTTATTACCGACTTTGCTTTCTCAACAGATATATAAAGTACGGCGCGCCGATAAAGGTCGACAGCAGGCCCGCCGGGATCTGATACGGGAACAGCACCATCCTTCCGCACCAGTCAGCAAAGACCAGGATCGCTCCGCCCGTCAGCGCAGAGATCACGATATGCGGCAAAGTCCTGCGGAAGCCCATCATACGGGCGATATGCGGCGCCATTAATCCGACAAAACTGAGCGGGCCGATAGTCATGGTGGCCGTCGCCGTCAGGCACGCGGCCAGCAGCAACAGGGCGATACGCGTTGGCGTCAGCGCCACCCCGACCGCGCGGGCGGTATCCCCACCCAGCGGCAGAATGGTCATCCAGCGACGGCACAGCGGCACAATCGCCAGCAGTACGATCATCACAATCCCGGTATGCACCACCTGACTGCCGGTAGCGTTGTACGTTGAACCGGAAATCCAGGTCAGGATCTGCGCCATGCGCGGATCGCCGCTCGCCTGCAACATCATCAGCAGCATAGTAAACGCGGTGCTGAGCGCCATCCCGGCCAGCAGCATGCGGTGAGGTGAGAACCCCCCTCGCCCGGAGGCGATCAGGATAATCATCAGCGTGACTGCCGCGCCGATACTCCCGGCAGGCATCAGCCAGCCGAACGCATTTCCCGGCACGAGGAACAACATTAACACTACGCCAAACGCGGCCCCGGAGCTGATCCCTAATACTTCCGGGCTTGCCATCGGGTTGCCGGTGAGACGCTGGATAATACAGCCCGCCACCGCCAGCATGACGCCCGCAATCAGCGCGGAGAAGATCCGCGGCCAGCGCCACTGCATGAGTTCATGCAGCAAATCCCCCGTCGCCCAGTGCCAGCCCGTGGCGTCGCGTCCCAGCGAGAGTGCGGCAAACGAGGCGATAACCAGCACCGCTAGCCCGGCAAGGCTGAACCACACCACCGACTGACGTTCGGCATGTACTTTATCGCCGGCATCCATTGCCGGGGCGCTAATGCTGCGCAGGCGCGGCAACAGCCACAGCAGCAGCGGCGCGCCGATCAGGGCCGTCACCGAGCCCGTGGAAACTTCCATCCAGACGCGCGTCAGCCAGAGAATGAGTTGATCGGAAAGCCAGAGGATCAGCGCGCCAATCAGCGGAGCCAGCATCAGACGCGCCAGCAGACGGCGCGCGCCGAGCATTTTTGCCAGCAATGGCGCAAACAGGCCGATAAACCCGATGATGCCGACGGCGTTAACCAGTAACGCGCTCAGCACAATCGCCAGGGTCAGGGCCGCCAGACGCGCCAGCGACAGCGCCAGCCCCAGATTGCGCGCCACGCCGTCATCGAGGCCCATCAACGTCAGCGGACGCAGCAGCAGCAGCGTCAGCACCACGCCGCCGAACAGCTGCGGCCACAGGCGCTGGACGATACTCCAGTCGGTCTGGGTGAGCGTGCCGGTACTCCACATAAACATGCTTTGCAGCTGGTCGTGGTGAAACAGCACCAGCAGCTGGTTGATCGCCCCACAGTAGAGGCTGACGACCAGCCCAGCGAGGATCAGCGTGACCGGCGAGAGACGTTTTCCCCAGGCCACGCCAAAGACCAGCGCACCGACCACACATGCGCCTGCCAGCGCGGCAAACTGCGAGGTTAACGCTCCCGGCAGGGTCCAGAGAGTGGTGATGGTGATCCCCAGCTGAGCCCCCGTCGCCACGCCCAGCGTGGTCGGCTCTGCCAGCGGGTTACGCAGCACCTGCTGAAACAGTACGCCCACCAGTCCCAGTCCCGCCCCGACCAGCAGGGAGATAGCCAGACGCGGCAGCAGGCTGTAGTGGAACAGCATTTGCTGAATATTATCGATATCCGGTGCGGCAAACGCGGCTGCCCATTGATCGCGCGGTAACGCCGTGCTCAGGTTAAAGCCGGTTAACATCAGGGCAGCCAGAAAAATGAGCGCTAACAGTAACATCGGGAAACGGGCCATACGCGTGCTCATGCCTTGCCTCCCAGTGCATTGTCCAGCACGCGGGCAAAATGCATTGCCGACAGCGTCGCGCCGTAGAACCATACCGCTGGCGCGCGCATGAAGCGCTGCTCGCGGACGAACGGCATTGCCTGCCAGAGCGGGGTCGCCATCAGGGTTTGCATCTCGCGCTCGTTCCCGTGATCGAAGCACAGCACGTCCACATCACGAAACGCCGCCAGACGGTCAATACCCACGGCGGTACTGCCCCAGAATGTCATCTCGCCTTCCCAGGCATTGCGAATGCCAAAGCTGTCGAGCACTTCCTGGAACAGACAGTTATTTCCAAAGACCAGCATATGGCGGGCATCCAGCAGGGTTACCATCAGCAAAGGCCGATCGCCACGGTGGGCAAAGCGCGGCTTGAGGGAATCAATCAGCGCATCAAATTCATCGAGATGTTTTTTCGCCTGAGCCTCACGGTTGAGGAACTGCGCCATCTCGTGGATGGAATTTTTTGCCATGGTCAGCGGCTTTTTGCCGTCGCTAAAGGAAAAGCCCCGTCCGGGCGCAATCTTCGCCATGGTCTCTTCCGACGGGCCATACCCCGCAGACCAGAATAAATAAGACGGTTTCATCTGGGTGAGAAGCTCAAGGTTCGGCTCCGTACGCAGGCCAATGTCGATGACGGAGTCCGGCAGTTTTGGCTCATTCACCCACAGGGTGTAGTTGGGAATATCGGCCACGCCGTAAGGCGTCACGCCAAGCGCCATCATCAGTTCGACGGGCAACCACTCCAGCGCCACGATGCGGTGCGGATCGATAGAGGCAGCGCGGGCCGGACCCATCTTTAACAGCAGCGGTGAGAGCGCCATGGCCGTCAGCAGGCGACGGCGGCTAATGAATGTTGGATCCAGCATCAGTAGACAAAGCTCACGGGTGCAGCACCGGCCGGGTGAGGCAGGATGCCCATAGGAATACCGTAGATATGTTCCAGCGTTTCGCTGCGCATCAGTTCGGCAGGCGTACCCTGAGCGATCATTTCACCGCCGCGCAGCGCTACCAGGTAGTCGCAATAGCGTGCCGCCATGTTGATATCATGCAGAACGGCAATCACCGTCAGGCCGCGCTGCTGACTTAAGCGATGCACCAGCGCCAGGACGTCAACCTGATGCGCAATGTCCAGCGCCGACGTGGGTTCGTCGAGCAGCAGGCAGCGGCTGTCCTGCGCCACCAGCATCGCGATCCATGCGCGCTGACGCTCGCCACCGGACAGGCTATCCACCAGACGGTGCGCCAGCGGTTTTAACCCAACCAGCGCGATCGCCTCTTCCACTTTCTCTCTGTCAGCGACGCCAAAACGCCCGAGCGCACCGTGCCACGGATAACGTCCAATCGCCACCAGCTCGCGCACCGTCATCCCCTCCGCCTGCGGCAACTGCTGCGGCAGATAGGCCACTTTGCGGGCAAAGGCCTTACTGCTCCAGCTCGCCAGCGGCTGGTCATCCAGCAAAATGTCGCCCCCGGACGGCGGCTGATGACGGCCCAGCATCTTCAGCAGCGTCGATTTACCGGAACCATTGTGCCCGATTAAACCGGTCACTTTACCTGCGGGAAACGTCAAAGAGAGCGGATGCAGCAAGGTGCGCCCGGGTACGCGAAAGGAGAGATTGTTAAGCGTGAAGGTGGAGTCGGATTGCGTTTTATTATCCTGCATGTCAGCCAACTTAAATAAAAAGGGCACGGCGAACCGTGCCCATAAAGAGGTTAGAAGCGGAAGGTCGCGGTGGCAACAACCTGGCGTTCAGCACCCCAGAAGCAGCCATAGGTGTTAAAGCAGCTGGCAACATACTCACGGTCGAACAAGTTGTTCACGTGAAGCGCAATGTTGGAACCTGCCATGCCCACGCGCGCCAGGTCGTATCTGACCAGGGCATCGACCAGGGTGTAGCTCCCCACGGTGAAGGAGTTCGCCGGGTCACCTTTACTGGAGCCGGTATATCGGACACCTGTACCCAGCGTCAGGCCAGACAGCGGGCCATCAAACATGGTGTAATCACCCCAGACGGATGCCATGTGCTTAGGCACCTGGGCTGGCGTGTTGCCTTTGTAGTTGGTATCAGTGGTGTATTCCGCATCAGTGTAGGTATAGGAACCCACAACGTTCACGCTCGCAGACAGTGCCGCTTTCGCTTCCAGTTCAACACCACGCGCACGGATTTCGCCGCCTTCAACCGAGAAGAATGAACCCGCAGGGTCAGCCATCAGGTTGTTGGTTTTGGTTAGCTGATACACCGCACCAGTAATGACGATAGGACGATCGTTCGGCACATATTTCACGCCCGCTTCGTACTGCTTGCCTTTAGACGGTGCAAAGACGTTGCCGTTCGCTCCGGTCTGAGAAGCCGGTTCAAACGACTCGCTATAGCTAAAGTACGGTGTAATACCGTTATCAAACAGGTAGTTAACACCGCCACGCCAGGTGAACTGAGTGTCATCACGCTCGGAGGTGGTGTTCAACACTCGGTTGTATGATTCCTGATCGGCCCAGTCATAACGACCGCCCAGCGTCACCAGGACTTTATCCCACTCGATCTGATCCTGGGCATAAATACCGGTCTGCTTTTGTTTGTTCAGTACCTGATAAGCGCCTGACGGTCCAGGATGAGAACCGAAATCGAAGTCACTACGATCGAGGTTATAGATATCAGATGGTGCAACGGAGCCGGCATAGCCGAACCACGAGTCAATGTCATTACGCATGCGCATGAAATCAACGCCAGTTAGCAGAGTATGCTCGACAGAACCCGTCGCGAACTTGCTCTGCAACTGCGTGTCAACAGTGAAGTTTTCCAGCTTCTCGTTATCAATTACATACTGGCGAGTCAGCGTATGCCCCCACTGCGACTGAGGAACGCTCGCGCAAGGGCTGGATGCAGGATTACTCGAATAGAGCGGATCGGAACACATACCGTAGCCGTAAACGCTGTTTTGCGAGGTTTTGTTCTGCGCATAACGCAGGTTCTGGCGCACGGTAAAGGTATCGTTAAATTCGTGGTCGAAGCTGTATCCCACCATTTTCTGGTTACGGGAATAAGTATTATTCTTCGCGCCTTCGTTGAAGTTAGTTGGCAGACGATCGCCGTTCGGCAGCGGATCAACCGTTCCCTCTTTTGGCAGCCAGCCGTAGTAGCCCGTTTCAGGCTCGTTCTGGAAGTAAGAGAGGAACGTGAAAGTGGTTTTATCATCCGGACGCCATGAGAACGATGGTGCGATGGCATAACGCTGCTCGCCTTTATCCTCCTGCTGCGAATTGTTCGAACGCGCAACGCCCGTCAGACGGTACGAGTAAACGCCATCATCGTCGATTGCATCGCTAAAATCAAAGCCGGTCTGGAACAGGCTATCGGTACCCACTTTGAACTGGATCTCTTTCAGCGGCTCGGTTGTTGGGCGCTTACTCACCATGTTCAGCAGGCCGCCAGGGCTGCTTTTTCCGTACAGAACGGAAACCGGACCACGCATGATTTCAGCGCGCTCCAGCATATAAGGATCAATCACCGCGTCGTTATAGAAGTTGCCCTGCATCTTCATACCGTCGAGGTAGTTATTCTGGCTCTGACCATCGGCAGCAAAACCACGAATCACCAGATAGTCATAGGTGTTGGACGCTCCGCGCGTGCCTACCGCAACGCCCGGGGTGTAGCTCAGAGCTTCTTTCACCGAGCGAGGCTGATGCAGCGCCATCTCTTCGGCCGTTACCACAGAAATTGACTGTGGCACTTTCTGTATAGGGGTGTCAGTTTTTGTCCCGGTTGCGGATTGCCTTGCAGCAATCGTCGCCGCAGGCCCCCAGGCACTCTCCTGCGCAGCCGGTGCGGCAGTAACAGTAATGGTTTCTTCTTTTTTCGGGGTTTCGGCGGCATGAGCATATGCAGACATGCCGGCAACCGCTGTGGCTACGACGACCGCGATTTTACGCAGCGACGTGTTAATTGGCTGAGCAGTATTGGAAAGCGCCATGATGGATCTCTGATGGAAAAGTGAATGATAACGTAAACGAGAATTATTATTATGACCGCAGAATAATATGCGAAACGTTGGCTGCATAGCAAGCAGTATGCGGCCCTACAAGATTTAAGGGTTTAAGAATTAACCAGATGAAAATAGAGGGTTAATGAAGTTAGCGGAATGATCGCTAAAGCCCGCCGAAACGGGCCGGAGGGCTTAACGATAAAAGAGTTCGAAAGTCGCGACGGCGTCGACTTTCCCGGCTTTAACCTCTCCCGTTTTGATGTAACGGGCTTTGAGTGGGATCTCAACCGGGACGTTGTCCTGGCTACGGGTTATTGCCGTGTAGCTCTGGTCGAACTGTAACACCGCATCGTTCTTGTCGAGGATTTGAATGCCTACGCCGCTTGCAGCGTTGTCTCCGGTAGCAATGTTGAGGATATTGCCATCCGTTACGCCAGTCGACCCTGCACTGGTGAACTGATAATCAATTTTTGTCCCGGCGGCGCAGTCCGTAATATCAATCCTGAAACGACTGTCGGTCAGGATGTCAGAATACTGACCGTTAAAATCGTGCGCATTGACCGTTTCCAGCGGCACGTAGATGTTTTTATCCGCCAGGTTACAGGTGTTTGTCGTAATGTGCACACTGGTTGGTGAAAAGCGAATTTCGCCTATCACGTCGTTATCGTAAGTTTCATGTGAGGTTAACAGGGACGTATTAAGATCGCCCTCTTCGACTTCACCAATAACGATCAACTGAGCGGTAGCCCGGAAATTGTAATTCGTTGAAAAGCTTCTGATCGTGCCAAGATAAGTTTCCGGCCTGATAATGTCTTCTTCGGTATAGCTAGGGAACTGGGTTGTAGACGCTGCAACGCGAATGCCAATCCCGGCCACGTTGGTTTTATACACTCCGGGTAAAACATCTTCACGTGCATCAGCATCACTCAATGAGAGATAGCCTCTACGTACCCGAACGGAATCACCATCACATCTTTGCGCAATTTCACCTGATTCCACGCTGGCGTCATAAATAATGGTACCGACCTGAACGTCTGGCTCAAGCTGGATGACAGCGGGAATGTTGAAGGTAACAATTCCCCCGCTACTTCCGCCTCCCGTAAATGTACAAGTTGCGAATGCCGGAGCTGAAAACAGCATGATTAGGCCAGCCATTGCGCTGATGAATAGTTCTTTGCTACGCCTCATTGGCAATTTACCGTCATTTTCAAAATAGTTGCTGAGCGCCCGGGAGGGAGATCCCCCGCCCACGCACACCGTTGATCGCGCCCGTCACCCCACTGCACATTCAGGGAAACCGCTTCATGCAGACCGGTAAGCCAGACTTCTCCTTCATCACCGACGATAGCCGTTGCACTTTCCTGCGTGACAATGGCGCCGAAAGGTACCGGCTTGCCGTGGAAAAGCAGCGTGATAAGCGCACGCTTCCCCACTCGTGCATCAAAATTCGCTGAGATGGCCGCGCCTTTTGTTGGGACAACATCCTGGGTAGCGGCGGCAATTTCAATATCTTCACGATCCTGGGTGTTGACCGTAATACCGTTTTTCCGGTAGGCCGTCAGGGAAGGGACAATCGCGTTACCAAAGCGATCGGTGTAGATCCCTCGCCCGTTCTGTACTTTGACGTTATCGCCATCTTTGATATGGACAATGGCAAAGGCGTCGCGGACGGATTGCCCCAGGGTTACTCCATGTTCATGCGCAACAATTGAACCCTGCGCGCTGTAGTTCCACTGTCGGTTATCGCCCCCGTAGTTATACCCCAGCCCGACATCACCGGCAGATCCCCGGTAGCGCCCGGATACACTGCCACCATAGCCAGTATCGTGACTGGCATAGGTCTGCTGGAGGTTATAGCTGAGGTTATTGTTCTCAAGTGCCGTGCCGCCGATCCCTACCTGATGCGAAACGAATCCACCGCTGGCAGTGTTGGCGCTGTAAGTTGACCATGCGTTCGCTAGCCAGCGTGAAAGAGGTACGTTGACCATCAACGCCATTTGCCGATCGGTATTGGCGTCCGGCGTACGCGTCAGGCTGTAGCTTACCGACCAGGTTATACCGCGCCAGCCGGAGCTTAGCCCCGCACTGACGCTGCGCTCGTGTCCCGCCATGTTCCAGTAATCCTGCTGATAGCCATTAAGGTAAGCCGATCCCCAGTCCGAAACGCGTTGGGAAAGATTAACCTGCATGCGGCTGCGCCGATTATTGGTTCGCCGATAGGTATAAATCCCATCGTCAATCTCGCTGTCACGCTGGTCGACAGCTTCCTGAAAGGTATAAAACCCTGAGGTGGAATAACGGTAGCTGGCAAGCGTCACGGTGGTATCTGTATCCGGAATATCCCTGGAATACTGCGCACGCCATGACATCCCGCGGGCATCATCTCGTCCATCATCAAAAGCCGTACGGGCGGCGGTCACATCCACGGATGCCGATCCGAAACGGCCAAGATCGGCCCCTGTTCCCGCCAGCATAGCCTGATACGACGATGCAACGAGCGCGCCGGCGTATGTTGTTACGCCATAAGGCAGGCCGTAAATGACCGTCCCTTGCAGAAAAGGGGGCTCGTCCTCACCTTCATTACCGCGATAACGCCCTGCTGCCAGCGAATATTTAAATGCCCCTTCCCGCTGTAGCACCGGTACCGATGCGCTGGCCTGGATGAAGCTGTGTTCGCTGCCGTCGGCCTCTTCCACCGTCACCTCCAGATCCGCGCCGGATGTGACCTGGCTTAAATCGCGGATCTCAAATGGCCCCGGAGAGACGTTGCTTTGATAAATGGTGTAGCCGTTTTGCCTGATGGTGACCTTTGCATCGCTATTTGCGATACCACGCACCACGGGGGCAAACCCCTGCTGGCTGGTGGGCAGCATGGAAGTATCCGTTTCCAGCTTCACGCCGGTCATTTGGACGCTGTCGAAAAGCTCGCCGTTAGTGTACGTCTGGCCTATCTCAAGCTGGCTTTGCAGGGTTTTGATATCACGTTGCAGCGTACTGGCGATTGCATCCCAACCGGCGTTGTCACTCCAGGTGCTGTTGTTACGCAACCGCCACGCCCCGAGGTTGATCCCCGACTCCAGGCCAAGCCATGCAGATGACGTTTCACCAGTACGGTAGTGCTGCTGAGAGCCGCTAAACTGGTAGCTTGTCCAGGCGGCGGGAGCACCGTCATCCCAAAATTTAGGCTCGATAGCCCCGGCCGCAGCCTGATCGCGGTATTTTTGCGGGATCACCAGCTTGAGGGTCTGATTATCCTGGTCGTAATCGTAGCGGGCATTATCAATAAAATGGGAGATGTCATCGATTATCACCGCATCATCCAGATCTTTCATGTCCGGGATCGTGTCGACTTTTACCCCTAATGCACGCAGATCCGCTTTGGTCAGCTCCGGTAACAGGCGCTGCTTATCGTCAGACAAGATCCAACTCACCGTGCGTTTATCCAGAACATCCCGATCCCACATAATGGTCGTCAGAAAGTTTCCGGGCAGTAAGCCATTATCATTGATGAAATTTTTTAGCGTTGAGGTGTTTTCCAGCGGAGTGTCCATCTCGAGGATCCGCAGGTTAAATTCGTCATCTGCACTCACAGGCTGGATCATCGCGAGCAGCGCTAACGCGATTCCCTTCAGAACCTGTTTGTAGAGTGGAGATGACGACATAGGGTACCAGCATTGTGTGTTTAAAGAGCCTGCTTGCGCTGGGAGGTTTGCGCGCCGAAATCGCTAATAGCAGTCCACGTCACGGGCCCGTTTGCAGATTGAGGCACAGAAAAATATTGCTCGCTGAAAGGTGCGACCATCATTGAAATTGCCCCCGGCGTGGTTTTTGTGTCAGTCACAGGGACACTTTTCCCGCCCACGGCCAGCTCGCCAAAGGAGACGTAAAACGGCGTTGGGTTTTTCGCAATGAGCCTGTTACCCTGGCGGCGGAAGGTGATTTTTTCATAGGCCTGAAGGGCATCGGCTTCTTTCAAATCAGCAGGGCGCCAGAACAGCTTCAGACGCGTTTTCATCGCGAATTGCAGCGTATTCTTGTCTTTTAAGTCAGGTGATAACGCCGAGACGGATTTCACATTCGCCAGAAATAAAGATTCGCGATCTGCGGGCAGATTTTTTTTATCGCCGGTAAAAATGATGTGCAAAAGGGTCTGACGATTTTCCTGTAATTTATAGACAGGCGGCGTAATGATGAAAGGTGCTTTTGCATCGTTGGGGTAACTCACCCAGCTTTGCACCAGATATCGAGTATGAGGGTCTTTATTTTTGAGTGCTATTTGTACTTCGGATTTATTCGATGGATAAATAATTCGCGTGCCACCGAGAACCACACTTGCCTGTACTGAACAGCAAGAGATAATCAAACATCCACCTAACAATTTTAATAAATAATTCATACTACGTTCCAGAAGGCAGCCCTTTCAGGCTGCCAAAATAGATTTAGCGATAAACAACCTCGAACGTTGCAGATGAGGAGTAGTGACCTGCTGTTGGTTTGTTATCACCAACCTGAATAACTTTCGCGGTGTAATTAAAGACAGATGCTGTGGCGCCAGTGGCATCGTTCGCAACATCGGTACCGGCTTCCGGTTCTGATCCGTTGAAAACCACGTCCCCCTTAGTCCCATTTTCATTACTGACAATGATGCCAACGTTGGTCGCATTGCCAGCGCCGGAAAGATCGTTCTTCAGGCGCTTGTATTCCGCATCCGTTGTGGTGCCGCTGAACTTGAGGTTCAGTTTGGCAACCAGCGGATCACATTTTTTCACTTCAATCTTAAAGGCCTTCGACGTCCCGACCTGACCGTCAGTACCAAAATCAGAAGGATAAGTATCTGCAAATGTGACGGTGGAAGTATTGGACCCCGAGCCATCAACATCAATTTCACAGGTATCCGCCACAATTTTTCCGGCGAAATTTACCGTACCAGAATCATTCGCTGCAAATACCGGCAGAGAAAGTGCAGCCATAAACGTGCTGGCCAGCACCGTTGAAACAACATATTTACTCATAACAATATCCTTATATGTGATGATGAAGATATCCATTCTTGATATATACAAAAATGTTGGGAAGTCCTCTAAGGAATATCCTGTGAGGTCAGTAAATTTCTGGGGAGGATTTAATCAGATTATTCTTCATCACGTCTAGATCGCAAAATGATAATGCCCGAATAATCGGACACAACTTTCTGTTTTAGATGAAAAAAAGCAAAAATTAATAATTCTACATTTTAAATTTAATAATTTTAAATATAAATGAATGTAAACATAAAAAAAGGCCGCTTAACCATTAAGCGGCCTTTTATTCAGGAAACTAATTAGTTTCCGCCAAACATGTCCTTGATCCAGCCGGCGACACCGTCGCTGTCTTTCTTCTCATTCTGCTGCTGCGGCTGTTGCTGCTGCGGCTGCTGGGGTTGAGAAGACTGATCGAACGGGTTACCTGTCGGTTCTTCTGGCTGACTTTGCTGACACAGCGCATCCGGGTTAGTCGTCCAGACCGGCAGCGTACGCATCCCGCCACCGCAAATAAAGTTGCCCGATGCGTCCACGCCCATATCAACGATATCTTCCGGGGCAACCAGGTTCAGCGGCACCGGAGACTGGTTGGCCAGGTAGCGCTGGTAAATCGACATCGCACCGCTCGCGCCATACAGTTTGGTCGGCTGGTTGTTATCGCGCCCCACCCAGGTGATGACCACTTCACGACCATCAATACCGGCGAACCAGGTATCGACGTTGTTGTTGGTGGTCCCGGTTTTACCCGCCAGATGCAGGCCCGGATACTTCGCTCCCAGCTGACGGCCTGTACCGCGCTGGACAACCTGCTGCATGGTCCACAGCGTCATATAGGCCGCCTGCGCCGGAACTGCACGTTCTGCCTGCGGGAAGCTCTGATACAGCACGGAGCCATCTTCGGCAATCACCGAACGCAGAGCGGAAAGCGGAGCACGGTTACCGCCGCTGGCGATGGTCTGGAACGCCTGCGCCACTTCGATTGGCGTCAGGTTAAGCGCCCCCAGAATCATCGCTGGCACCGGGTGCAGCTGATCTTTCGGTACCCCCAGCTTCTGCCAGGTGTCGGTAATGGCCGGCAGGCCCAGCGCCATTCCGAGGTTAACCGTTGGCACGTTCATCGAGCGGGTTAACGCATCCACCAGCATGACCTGGCCGCTGAACTGTCTGTCATCGTTCTGCGGTGACCAAACCTGGCCGTTAGGCTGGCGCAGGGAAATTGGCGCATCGGCAATCCAGGTATTCAGGCGATAAAGATTCGGCTGGCTCAGCGCGGTCAGATAGGTCGCCGGTTTTGCCAGTGAACCAATTGAACGACGCGCCTGCATGGCACGGTTATAGCCCGCAAACTGCGGCTCAGCACCGCCCACCATGGCACGAACTTCGCCGGTGTTACGGTCAACCACTACCATCGCGGTTTCCAGATCGCTCAGCTTACGCTGCTTTTTCAGCGCCGGAATACCTTCTACCGCCGCTTTTTCTGCGGCGTCCTGTGCCACGGAGTCAAAGGTGGTAAAGATCTTCACGCCGGAGAGATCTTTCACTTTATCCCCGAGCTTAGACTGCAACTCCTGACGCACCATCTGCATAAAGGCAGGCTGCGGAGAGATCACCCCACCGCGCGGCTGAACGCCCAGCGGACGCGCGCTCAGCATGTCGTACAGCTCCTGGTCAATCACCTGCTGTTGTTGCAGCAGACGCAGCACCAGGTTACGTCGCTCCAGCGCCAGTTTCGGGTTACGCCACGGGTTGTAGATCGACGCGCCTTTCACCATGCCCACCAGCAGCGCCTGCTGGTCAAGGCTCAGCTCTTCTACCGGACGACCAAAGTAGTACAGGCTCGCCAGCGGGAAGCCGCGGATCTCGTTGTCACCGCTCTGACCGAGGTACACCTCGTTCATGTACAGCTCAAGAATACGATCCTTGCTGTAGCGCGCATCCATCAGCACGGCCATGTACGCTTCGTTGGCTTTACGCCAGTAAGAGCGCTCGCTGGAGAGGAACAGGTTTTTCACCAGCTGCTGGGTCAGGGTACTTGCCCCCTGCACCGTACGCCCGGCAGTCAGGTTCGCCAGTACCGCACGACCAATGGAGTAAAGGCTAATACCGTCGTGCTCGTAGAAGTGGCGGTCTTCGGTTGCCAGCAGGGTATCTACCAGCAGATCCGGGAAGCCATTACGCGCCACGAACAGGCGCTGTTCGCCGTTTGCGGACGACAGCATGGTGATGAGACGCGGATCGAGACGGAAGAAACCGAACTGGCGATCGTTATCCATGTTCTCAATGGTTTCCAGACGATCGCCGTCAAAGGTCAGACGCGCGCGCACCTGCCCTTCTTTACTGTCCGGGAAGTCGAACGGACGGCGGATCATCTCAATGCTTTTCGCCTGGACGGTAAATTCACCCGGACGGGTCATTTTCGTGACCTGACGATACTGCGTGGCTTGCAGCAGCTTCACCATCTCGTTCTTGCTGATGGACATGTCCGGCTCAAGGTTCACCATGCGACCGTACACTGCCGCAGGCAATTGCCAGACTTTCCCGTCGATACGGCTGCGGATCTTCTGATCCAGATAAACGCCGTAAATCGCGATCAGGACAACAAAAACAATGAACAGCTTCAGCAGCAACCAGAACCAGCCGCGCTTACCACGAGGCTTACGCCCTTTGCCTTTCCCTTTACGTGGCATCGGTTCTTCATCCTCATAATCGTCTTCATAGTCATCGTCATACTCCTCATCTCTGAGGCGACGACGGCTTACCTTTTCTTTCGCCGGACGCGTCGGCTTTCCCTTACGTCCTATTGGCTCGCGGTCATTCCCCGCCATGCTTTTTCTCCGCAACATTCAGGCGCAAAGGCCAGATTTTCTTATCTTGCACAGGTCAGTGAAAGAAGAAATCTCTCAAAGTTTGTTTCTCCCTTTCCCCGTGGGAGAGGGCCGGGGTGAGGGCATCAGGCCGCACTCCCCTTTTCGATCCATTACGAATATTTCTTCGTGCGCCGTGTCGGCGCGGTATTCGCCGGATCGTCCGGCCAGACGTGTTTGGGATATCGCCCTTTCATCTCTTTCTGCACTTCACGATAGCTCCCCGCCCAGAACGCCCCCAGATCGCGGGTGATCTGCAAGGGACGATGCGCAGGCGAAAGCAGCTCAAGCACTAACGGCACGCGCCCTTCAGCGATGGACGGCGTGGTGGCCTCACCAAACATCTCCTGCATCCGAACCGCCAGCGCCGGCGGATTATCCTCATGATAACGAATGGCAATCCGGCTCCCGGTTGGCACAGTGTAATGCCCAGGCAGTTCACTATCCAGACGTTGACGTAACGACCAGTCCAGTAAATTCTGTAACGCTGCCTTAACATCAAGCGCCTTCAGGGCGCGCAGCGAGTGTACGCCGTTCATCTGCGGCAACAGCCACTGTTCAAGCGTCGCGAGCAGCGTCTCATCATCCACCGCTGGCCACCCCTGTTCCGGCAGCCACTTCGCGGCGCAATGCAGGCGAATGCGATACTGTTCGGCCTCCGGCGTCCAGTTCAGTACGCTCAGCCCTTTTTCCCGAATGCCGTTCAGCATCGCCTGGTGTAACTCTTCCTCCGACGGCTTCGCCAGCGGTTTCGTCCCGAGCGTCAGTTTGCCAATCTGGCTACGACGGAACGCCTTCAGCGTGCCCTGGGCATCATCCCATTCCACGATGTCAGATTGCTGAAGCAGCTGCGGGCAGGCACGCGTCAGGGCGTCAATATCCACGGCAACCGCCTGTAAAATACGCGCGTCCGGGGAGTGGCTGCCCTGGAGCAAGAGCGGCGCGATCAGCCATTCGTGACGCGTCAGGGCGTCATCGCTGTCCAGCATCGCGCCCATCCCATTTGCCAGCTGATAGCGACCATCCAGCCCGCGACGGCGAGCGATCCTGTCCGGGAAGGCCTGGGCCAGCAGAGGGATAACTTTATCGCTGTCAGGCGAACCGCCCCGGCAATTCAGGCGTTTACACAGCTGCTGCGCGCGTTGTTGCCAGTTTCCCTGATGGCGAGAAAAGGCCTGTCCCAGATCGCTGCTGCCACCGCGCGGCGGCTCCTCAAGAATAGCCGCCAGTTTTGCCGCCGTGGCAATTTCATCGTCGCCCTGTGCTGCCACCAGCATTGCCGCCAGACGCGGATCGTTGCCCAGCGCCGCCATTTTCTGACCGCGCGCCGTCAGTCGCTCGTCTTCCAGCGCGCCAAGCTGGGTCAGCAGGCTGCGCGCGGCGGAAAGGTTCACGACAGGCGGAGGATTAAGCCAGGTGAGCTGGTCAGGGTCCGGGCAGCCCCACTGCATCAGATCCATCACCAGCCCGGAGAGATCGCTTTGTAAAATCTCAGGCGTGCTCTGCAATGCCGCACGCTCCGCCTGCTCGGCGCTGGTTAAATGCAGGCAAATACCCGGCTCAAGACGCCCTGCTCGCCCTGCGCGCTGCACCATCGAGGCCTGGCTGATGCGCTGCGTCAGTAGCCTGGTCAGCCCGGTACGCGGATCAAAACTGGCCACCCTCTCCTGCGTACTGTCCACCACCAGGCGAATGCCTTCGATGGTCAAACTGGTTTCCGCGATATTGGTTGCCAGCACCACTTTGCGCTGCCCCGCCGGTGCGGGAAGGATCGCCTTGCGCTGGTCAGCCAACGGCAGCGCGCCGTAGAGCGGGCACAGCATAACGTCACTGTTCACCCGGGATGCCAACTGCTCCTGTACGCGCTGGATTTCGCCTACGCCGGGTAAAAACAGCAGCAGCGAGCCGGGCTCCTGGCGGAGCAATTCGGCGGTGGCGATGGCAACCGCTTCGTCAAAACGCTGATGGGCAGGCAGCGGCTGATAGCGGCGCTCGACCGGGAACGCACGCCCTTCAGAGGAGATCATCGGCGCGTCAGGGAGCGTCTGCCGGAGCCGCTCGTTATCCAGCGTCGCCGACATAATCAGCAGCCGAAGGTCGTCGCGCAGCCCCTGCTGAACGTCGAGCAGCAGCGCAAGGGCCAGATCGGCCTGGAGGCTGCGCTCGTGAAATTCATCAAGGATCACCAGCCCGACGCCGGTCAGCTCCGGATCGTTTTGCAGCATACGGGTGAGAATACCCTCGGTGACCACCTCCAGCCGCGTGGACGGTCCAACGCAGGTTTCGGCGCGCATCCGGTACCCTACCGTCTCGCCCGGTTTTTCATTCAGCAGTTCAGCCAGGCGCTGCGCCACATTGCGCGCCGCCAGCCTGCGTGGCTCCAGCAGGATAATTTTCCCGCTGATGCGCCCCTCGCGCAGAATTTGCAGGGGCAGCCAGGTGGATTTACCCGCTCCGGTGGGCGCGCTGAGCAAAACCTGTGGCGCATGTTCTAAGGCTGCGAGAAGCTCAGGAAGGACGACGGCGACGGGCAAAGAGGACACTTACGGCTCCAGAGGGTTAACATTAATCGGCGTACATTGTAGCATCGGCGCATATCATTACCGAGTCTTGCGCATGTCTGAGTCAAAACGGCTATTCTTCGCCATTGAATTACCCACCACGCTTCAACGGCAGATTGTTCGCTGGCGCGCCAGCCACTTCCCCGCGGAAGCGGGCCGCCCCGTCGTCGCCGCCAATATGCACCTGACGTTAGCCTTTCTTGGTGAAGTAAGCGCTGAAAAGCAGCGCGCGTTAAGCGCAATGGCCGGACGCATTTCGCAGCCGGGGTTTACGCTGCATCTTGACGATGCCGGGCAATGGCTGCGCTCTCGGGTGGTCTGGCTGGGGACGCGGCAGCCCCCTCGCGGACTGCTACAGCTCGCCAACATGCTGCGGGCGCAGGCCGCGCGCAGCGGCTGTTATCAGAGCCCGCAGCCGTTTCATCCCCACATTACCCTGCTGCGCGACGCGGGTCAGGCCGTTGCCATCCCGCCACCGGGCTTTCACTGGTCCTTTCAGGTGAATGAATTTGCGCTGTACGAATCTGCCTTTGTACAAGGACGCACCCGCTATACTCCGCTCCAGCGCTGGACGCTGGGCGACACGTTAAGGAATCCTGATGAAGTTTAGCCCTGCACTCCAGCCCGCCACGCTGATCCAGCGTTACAAACGCTTTCTCGCTGACGTGATCACCCCTGAGGGCGAAACGCTCACGCTGCACTGCCCTAACACCGGCGCCATGACCGGTTGCGCCACGCCGGGTGACACGGTCTGGTATTCCACATCAGAAAATACTAAACGCAAATATCCTCATACCTGGGAAATGACCGAGACGCAAAGCGGGGCATTTATTTGCGTGAATACCCTGCGCGCAAATCAGCTGGTTAAGGAAGCCCTGACAAATGGAATGCTTCCTGAACTGGTGGGTTACGGCACGCAAAAAAGCGAAGTGAAATATGGCGATGAAGGCAGCAGAATTGATTTTATGTTACAGGCGGAAGACCGCCCTGAGTGCTATATTGAAGTGAAATCAGTGACGTTAGCGGAACAGGAAAACGGCTTCTTTCCGGATGCGGTAACGCTACGTGGCCAGAAGCATCTGCGAGAGCTAATGAGTGTAGCGGCGGCGGGCAAGCGCGCCGTGTTGCTGTTTGCGGTTCTGCATTCAGCCATTGAACGGTTTTCCCCGGCCCGTCATATTGATCCTAAATACGCGCAATTGTTGAATGAGGCACAAAAGCAGGGGGTAGAGATTTTCGCCTATAAAGCGGAACTTTCTGCCGATAATATGACTCTGAGATCCTCTCTTCCCATTGTCTTATAAGGGATTAGACGATTGACTAATAAGTGTTCTGGCCGCGTGCGCAAATACGCTTTTCCTCACAGGGTTGTCAAGTGTTACGTTTAGATAATTGCCATACGGAAAAGCATCTGCTATTTATAGCGACCTGATTTTTCCCCCAACACGGGGATCGATAGTGCGTGTTAAGGAGAAGCAACATGCAAGAAGGGCAAAACCGTAAAACATCGTCCCTGAGTATTCTCGCCATCGCTGGGGTGGAGCCGTATCAAGAGAAGCCGGGCGAAGAGTATATGAACGAAGCCCAGCTGTCGCACTTCAAGCGTATTCTTGAAGCATGGCGTAATCAACTCAGGGATGAAGTCGATCGCACCGTTACACATATGCAGGATGAAGCTGCTAACTTCCCGGACCCGGTCGACCGTGCCGCTCAGGAAGAAGAGTTCAGCCTCGAACTGCGTAACCGTGACCGCGAGCGCAAACTGATCAAAAAGATCGAAAAAACGCTGAAGAAGGTCGAGGACGAAGATTTTGGCTACTGCGAATCCTGCGGTGTTGAAATCGGTATTCGTCGCCTGGAAGCGCGTCCAACAGCCGATCTGTGCATCGACTGTAAAACGCTGGCAGAAATCCGCGAAAAACAGATGGCCGGCTAACGCCTGCCCTCTCACTACTCAGCTAAGGCGGGAGTCTCTCCCGCCTTGTTACCGTTGATATGTCTGAATCTCACTATATTGGGCGCTTTGCGCCATCTCCCTCCGGTGAATTACACTTCGGCTCATTAATTGCCGCGCTCGGCAGCTACCTACAGGCTCGCGCCCGTCAGGGTCAATGGCTGGTCCGCATTGAAGATATCGATCCTCCACGTGAAGTTCCCGGTGCAGCAGAAACTATTCTGCGTCAGCTGGAACATTACGGTCTTCACTGGGATGGCGACGTACTCTGGCAGTCTCAACGCCATGATGCCTACCGTGAACGTCTGGCGTGGCTTGCTGAACAGGGCCTTTCCTATAATTGCACCTGCACGCGGGCGCGAATTCAGAGCGTGGGTGGCGTTTACGACGGCCACTGCCGTACGCGGCACAACGGTCCTGAGAATGCCGCCGTGCGGCTGATACAGCGTTCTCCGGTGACGCAGTTTACCGACGTACTCTCAGGAACAATTCAGGCGGATGAACGCCTGGCGCGTGAAGATTTTATTATTCACCGTCGTGATGGTTTGTTTGCCTATAACCTGGCGGTGGTTGTCGATGACCATTTCCAGGGTGTTACGGAAATCGTGCGCGGGGCGGATCTGGTTGAGCCTACCGTGCGGCAAATATCGCTTTACCAGCAGTTTGGCTGGGCGGTGCCGGATTACATCCATCTGCCGCTGGCAGTCAATGAACAGGGAAATAAGCTATCGAAACAGAATCATGCCCCGGCGCTGCCTGACGGCGATCCGCGCCCGGTTTTGATCGACGCGCTGCGATTTCTCAACCAGAATGTAACGCAGGAATGGCAGGATCTGAGTCTGGATGAATTGCTGAAAACGGCCATTGCTGACTGGGCGCTTATGGCCGTGCCAAAAATCCAGCATTCTCAAATGCGTTGCGCTGAGCTATGATTAGCCGCTTTTTTGATAACAAAACACACTACGAGGTGTACTATTTTTACCCGAGTCGCTAATTTTTGCCGTAAAGTGCTGAGCCGCGAAGAGAGCATGGCGAACGACGCTATTGCACAGCCACACATGTCGGTCATTCCGCGTGAGCAGCACAATATTTCCCGCAAAGATATCAGTGAAAATGCCCTCAAGGTGCTCTATCGTCTGAATAAAGCAGGCTACGAGGCCTATCTCGTCGGCGGCGGGGTGCGCGATTTACTGCTGGGCAAAAAACCAAAAGATTTCGACGTGACGACCAGCGCCACGCCTGAGCAGGTGCGTAAATTATTCCGCAACTGCCGTCTGGTTGGCCGCCGTTTCCGTCTGGCGCACGTGATGTTTGGACCGGAAATTATTGAAGTGGCAACCTTCCGCGGTCACCACGAAGCGGGCGTTAACGATCGCACGACTTCCCAGCGCGGCCAAAACGGCATGCTGCTTCGTGACAACATCTTCGGCTCTATTGAAGAAGATGCTCAGCGTCGCGATTTCACCATCAACAGCCTTTACTACAGCGTGGCGGATTTTACCGTGCGCGATTACGTCGGCGGTATGCAGGATCTGAAAGACGGTCTGATTCGCCTGATCGGCACGCCGGAAACACGCTATCGCGAAGATCCGGTCCGAATGCTTCGCGCCGTGCGTTTCGCCGCCAAGCTGAACATGCGTATCAGCCCGGAAACCGCAGAGCCGATCCCGCGCCTGGCGACGCTGATCAACGACGTGCCCCCTGCCCGTCTGTTTGAGGAGTCGTTAAAGCTGCTCCAGGCAGGCTACGGGTTTGAAACCTACAACCTGCTGCGTGAGTACAACCTGTTCCAGCCGCTGTTCCCGACCATTACCCGCTACTTCACCGAAAACGGTGACAGCGCAATGGAGCGGATAATTGCGCAGGTGCTGAAGAACACCGATACCCGTATTCATAACGATATGCGCGTGAATCCGGCGTTCCTGTTCGCGGCCATGTTCTGGTATCCGCTGCTGGAAACGGCGCAGCGCATTACCCAGGAGAGCGGTCTCGCCTATTATGATGCGTTCGCGCTGGCGGCAAACGACGTGCTGGACGAAGGCTGTCGCACGCTGGCGATCCCGAAACGTATTACCACGCTGGTGCGTGATATCTGGCAGCTTCAGCTGCGTATGTCCCGCCGTCAGGGTAAACGCGCCTGGAAGCTGATGGAGCATCCTAAGTTCCGCGCCGCGTTCGATCTGCTCTCTCTGCGTGCTGAAGTTGAAAGGAACCCGGAACTACAGCGCCTGGCGCAGTGGTGGGGCGAGTTTCAGGTTTCTGCGCCACCGGAGCAAAAAGATATGCTTACGGATCTGGATGATGAACCGGCACCGCGCCGTCGTCACCGTCGCCCGCGCAAACGCGCACCGCGTCGTGAAGGTACGGCATGACCCTTGCGTATATCGCCATCGGCAGCAATCTGGCCTCTCCGCTGGAGCAGGTTAACGCTGCCGTGCAGGCCCTGGGAGAGATCCCCCAAAGCCGCATTGTCGCGCTGTCCTCATTTTACCGTACGCCGCCGCTCGGCCCGCAGGATCAACCTGATTATCTGAACGCCGCCGTGGTGCTGGAAACGACCCTTGACGCAGAAACGCTGCTGGATAATACCCAGCGTATTGAGCTACAGCAGGGTCGCGTCCGCAAAGCCGAACGCTGGGGACCGCGCACGCTCGATCTCGATATTATGCTTTTCGGTCATGAGGTGATTAACACCGAACGCCTCACCGTTCCGCATTACGACATGAAAAACCGCGGGTTTATGCTCTGGCCACTGTTTGAAGTCGCGCCCGATCTCACCTTCCCTGACGGCTCCTCGCTGCAAGCCGTTCTGCAAAATCTCAACGCGGATAAACCGGCCCGCTGGTAATCCCGCCTCCGCATCGATTAACCATTCCTTATTTGCGGTTAATCGATTGCCTAAAATCATTGTTCCCTCAAATGTTACTGTTAGAATGCGCAAAGATTCGCTTTTGGGCCATCAGGAAACAGTATGAAACCAACCACCATCTCCTTATTGCAGAAATGCAAACAGGAAAAAAAACGCTTCGCCACTATCACCGCGTATGACTACAGCTTCGCAAAACTGTTTGCCGAAGAAGGGATCAACGTCATGCTGGTCGGAGACTCGTTAGGGATGACGGTACAAGGACATGATTCCACTCTGCCGGTCACGGTCGAGGATATTGCTTACCATACCCGCGCCGTGCGCCGGGGTGCCCCCGCCTGCCTGCTGCTTTCCGATCTGCCGTTTATGGCGTATGCCACCCCGGAGCAGGCCTTCGAAAATGCGGCGACAGTGATGCGCGCCGGCGCCAATATGGTCAAAATCGAAGGCGGCGCCTGGCTGGTCGATACGGTGAAAATGCTCACCGACCGCGCCGTGCCGGTTTGTGGTCATTTGGGGCTGACGCCGCAGTCGGTCAACATCTTTGGCGGATATAAGGTGCAGGGCCGAGGCGATGCGGCGCAGACGCTGTTTGATGATGCCGTGGCGCTGGAAGCCGCGGGCGCGCAGCTGCTGGTGCTGGAGTGTGTGCCGGTTGAGCTGGCTAAGCGTATCACTGAGGCGCTGTCGATTCCGGTGATCGGCATCGGTGCGGGTAACGTCACCGATGGCCAGATTCTGGTCATGCACGACGCCTTCGGGATCACCGGCGGCCATATTCCAAAATTTGCTAAAAATTTCCTGTCAGAAGCAGGCGACATGCGTGCTGCTGTGCGGCAGTATATTGCCGAGGTTGAGTCCGGCGTTTATCCGGGCGAAGAACACAGTTTCCATTAAGGAGTCCAGGTGTGCTAATCATAGAAACCCTGCCGCTGCTGCGTCAGCATATTCGTCGGGCGCGTCAGGAAGGTAAACGTATCGCCCTTGTTCCAACCATGGGCAACCTGCACGACGGCCATATGAAGCTGGTCGATGAAGCGAGAGCCCGGGCAGATATCGTGGTGGTCAGTATCTTCGTTAACCCGATGCAGTTCGATCGCGAAGACGATCTGGCGCGCTACCCACGTACCTTGCAGGAAGATTGCGAGAAGCTCAAAAAACGTCATGCGGATATCGTCTTCGCACCGGCACCCGCAGATGTGTATCCCCAGGGTACCACTGAATCGACCTACGTCGACGTGCCGGGTATTTCGACCATGCTGGAGGGCGCCAGCCGCCCGGGCCATTTCCGTGGCGTCTCCACCATCGTCAGCAAGCTGTTTAACCTTGTGCAGCCGGACATCGCCTGCTTTGGCGAGAAAGATTTCCAGCAGCTGGCGCTGATCCGCAAGATGGTTGCCGACATGGGCTACGACATCGAGATCGTCGGCGTGCCGATTGTACGCGCGAAAGATGGCCTGGCGCTCAGTTCCCGTAACGGCTATCTGACCGCCGAACAGCGTAAAATTGCGCCGGGCTTAAGCAAAGTCATGAATACGATGGCAGAGCAACTGCTGGCAAAAGAGTTAACAGCAGAAGAGATTATCGCCCTGGCTGAACAGGCGCTGAACGAGAAAGGTCTTCGTGCTGACGACGTTCAAATTCGGGATGCCGATACGCTTCTGGCACTTACAGAGACCAGCAAACGTGCGGTAATTCTGGTGGCGGCATGGCTCGGCCAGGCCCGCCTTATCGATAACAAAGTGGTTGAGCTGGCGTAGTTTTTCTACCCGGAAGATGAAAGGTAAACGTAATGATTCGCAAAATGCTGCAAGGTAAGCTTCACCGTGTGAAAGTCACTCAGGCCGACCTGCATTATGAAGGCTCCTGCGCGATCGACCAGGATTTTCTCGACGCGGCGGGTATTCTCGAAAACGAAGCCATTGATATCTGGAACGTAAATAACGGCAAACGCTTCTCTACCTACGCCATTGCCGCTGAGCGCGGGTCCAAAATCATCTCCGTCAACGGGGCGGCGGCGCACTGCGCGGACGTAGGCGATATCGTGATTATCGCCAGCTTTGTCATGATGTCTGACGAAGAAGCGCGTCGCTGGCAGCCAAAAGTAGCCTACTTTGAAGGCGACAATGAGATGAAACGTACCGCGAAGGCGATTCCGGTACAGGTTGCCTGATAATATTTATCCCACGACCCATTCCTGCGCATTTATTAAATGAATGGGTCTTTAAAAAGCATTTATAGAATTAATATTCAAACTCTCCCCGCACAACCAGACAATCCCATCACATTGATAACAAATAATTTTAAATTTACTAAACTATTCATTTAGTTTAAATCACGCACAACATCTATATTTCATTGAGATTAACAATATAATTCGCCACGAAATTTAATTTCAAATAAAAGATTTACGGGCACTTATTATTCACTCAACGAATATGGATATTTAAATGATTTCTAAAAAATATGGTTTGGCAATTGCTATGGCAAGCGTATTGGCTGCGGGTTCAGCGGTAGCAGCAGATCCTGACACCGGCACTATTACTTTCCACGGCATGGTTTCTAACAATACTTGCCAGGTCTCCCTTGACCAGAAAATCGATCAGAACGGTAACGATTTTGACGTGACTCTGGACACTGTATTTGTGCGTGATTTCGCAAACGCACTGGGTAGCACCAGCACCCTGGGTGAAAAGAAATTCAGCCTTTCACTGACCGGTTGTGATACCGCAACTGTGAAGAAAGCATCTGCACAGTTCTCTTCCTGGGCTGGCTCCTCTTCTACCGAAGGCGGTCTGCTGGTTCCACCAAGCAATGCTCAGGGTTCAGCTAAGAACGTTAACCTGGTGCTGTCAAACGACGGTAACTCAGCTGTCGATCAGATCAAAATTGACCAGACTAACAACTCCCAGAAAGCAACCATCGATGAAACTTCTGGCGCAGGAAACCTGTACTACCGCGTAGCGTACACCCAGGGTCAGGGTTGGGATGCAACAAGTAATCCAGTTTCTGCTGGTACCGTGCAGGCACAGGTTGCCTTCACCATGATTTACGAATAAGAGATTCGTAAACTTTAAATTAAGCAATCCTTCATGATGAATGAGGGATTGCTTGTGTAATTCCAAAAGGAAGTGGAAAAAATGTCTCATTCAGTCTTCATTAAAAGTTTTCAAGCCGTATTGCTCGCAACTGCCGTTTTGGCCACATCGAATGCAAGTGCGGATATTGTTATTTCCGGCACCCGTATTATCTATCCACAGTCATCGAAGGATGTTGTTGTTAATCTCGATAACCATGGAACCAAACCGCTTTTGGTTCAAACCTGGCTTGATGATGGGCGTGATGGCGTAAATCCGGAAGAGTTAAAGCTTCCTTTTATCATTACCCCTCCAGTATCCCGTATTGACCCGAAAAAAGGCCAATCCGTACGTATTACCTACACAGGTACACCTTTACCACAGGATCGTGAATCGCTTTTCTGGTTCAATGTCCTGGAGATTCCACCAAAATCAAAAGCTGCGGATAAAGAGAATCTTAACCAGCTTCAACTGGCATTCAGAACACGTATTAAATTCTTTTACCGTCCTGACGGGTTAAAAGGCTCGGCAGGTGAAGCAGCTGAGCATTTGACATGGACGCAGAAAAAAGAAGGAAACGCGGTTAAGCTTGTTGCCCATAATAATTCACCGTATAACGTCTCCGTTTCGGCGGTAACCATTAAAGCCAGTCAAAAAACATACGACGTTGATCATAAGGCCGTTCCACCGTTCAGTGATACCACAATGACGGTTAAAGGTTTAGCTTCTGCCGTAAATGGTAAAGTAGAGTTTGATTCTATTAATGACTATGGCGGCACAGACCATCACGAAGCGGGACTAAAATAGAGCACCCTTTAATACATATAATAATTAATAGCATTAACTCTGTGGAGAGGACCTCTCTGCACTGATTAAGTGGATGTGCCATGTTATTTAAACGTTCTCTTTTATGTCTTACGATAAGTGCAGCATTGCCTTTTTATGCCTGTGCAGAAAATATCACGCCAGCAAAAGATCTGCCTGATAATGAAGAAGAGGTCGAGTTTAACGATCAATTTCTTTTAAATGGCAGCGCTAATATTGATATTAATCGTTTTTCACATGGCAACCCGGTTTTACCGGGGACCTATCGCACTAAGATCAACCTGAACGGTAAACTGAAGTCCACCGTGGAGGTCACGTTTAAAGATAACGGAACACCTCGTGCGACCCCGTGCATAACAAAACTGCTGCTGTCACAATCGGGTGTCGACACCAGCACATTGCCTGACGGACCGGAAGACGATGAAACCTGCGTCGATATTAAAAAATCTTTCGCTGGCGCTACGGTTAGCTATGACAGTGGCAAGCAGGCTATGGATTTTAATTTTCCCCAGATTTATGTGCTGAAACGCCCGGCGGGCTATGTCGATCCATCGTTGTGGGATAACGGGATTCCTGCCGCTCTGCTCTCTTATGACATGAACGGCTGGCGTAGCGAGAACAACGGCAGTACATCAGAAAGTGCATATGTAGGGTTACGCTATGGTCTGAATATGGGGCCATGGCGCCTGCGCTCGCGTGGCAATTTTAACTGGGACAAAGATAGCGGCACAAAATACTCCAGTCAGGATGTCTATTTGCAGCGCGATATTACACCATTGAGTGCCCAGTTTGTCATCGGCGACTCTTACACGCGTGGCGAGGCATTTAACTCTATGAGCCTTCGCGGCGCACGCATGTACAGTGACGATCGCATGTTGCCAATGGGGTCCACAGGCTACGCGCCTGTCATTCGGGGTGTCGCGAACAGTAACGCGAAGGTCAGCGTCACGCAGAGCGGCAATAAGATTTATGAAACCTCGGTGCCACCAGGCGCGTTTGAAATAAACGACCTGAGTACCACAGGTTACGGAAATGATTTACTGGTAACGATTGAAGAAGCGGATGGCAGCAAACGCTCCTTTACCGTACCCTTTTCATCCGTCACGCAGATGCTCCGTCCGGGAGCCTCTCGCTGGGACGTCGGTTTAGGTGAATTAAATGACGATTCACTGATTGATGCGCCTAAAGTGGGTTACGGTACGCTTTACTATGGCCTGAATAATACGTTCACGGGTTATATTGGCGCGCAATATACCGACATGGATTTTTATGCCGGTATTCTCGGCGTGGCAATGAACACCCCTGTTGGTGCGTTTGCATTCGACGTTACGCAATCTTATGCAGATATTGAGGGGCTGGATAAATTAAGCGGGCAAAGTTATCGTTTAACCTACAGCAAAATGATTGAGTCGACGAATACTTCCTTTAACGTTGCGGCTTATCGTTTCTCGACGGAAGACTACCTGACGCTTAACGATGCGGCGCAACTTCAGGACAGTATTAGGCACCAGAAGTACTCAAACCGTAGCTATGACTCAAACGAAGCGCTATATGCAGACTATCAGCGCACCAAAAACCAGGTGCAAATTAGTCTTAACCAACCGCTGACCTCCGGAGAAGACAATTTTGGCTCCCTGTATGTAAGCGGCACCTGGCAGGATTACTGGAACGCGACGGGCTCTACTTCCAATTACAATATTGGGTATAACAATAGCTTCACCTACGGCAGCTACAGCTTGTCAATACAGCGAACCTATGATCAGAACGGCAAGAAAGACGACAGCGTTTATTTAAGCCTAAGCATTCCATTAAGTGTATTCTCAAAAGATAGAGGGAATGCCGGTGGATTCTCGAACATCAACATGGGATTACGTTCCGACCTTAAAGGCGGCACAAGTTTTAACACGTCCGCGGGTGGAAATACGCAAGATAATAAGGTGAGTTATTCCGTTAGCGCCTCGTCAAACAGTGGTAATTATGGTGACCTGAATCAGATAAGCGGCTACGGGTCCTATAACAGTGAATATGGCCCGCTGGGTTTATCTGCCTCTTTTGGTGATGACAACAGTAAACAATATTCTGCCTCCTATAACGGTGGCATGGTCATCCATTCAGGAGGTATTGCATTTGCGCCAGGGAGTATTGGTGACAACGATGCGCTGGCACTGGTCAAAGCGAGTGGTGCGAAAGGCGCCGGTATCGGCTTTGGTAACAGCGAAATAGGCAGTTCCGGCTATGGCATTCTGCCTTATATGTCTGCCTACCGTGAAAACCGCGTATACCTTGATATCAGCACGCTGGAAAACGACGTTGAAATTAAAAACACCAGTGAAATTACGGTTCCCCGCAGTGGTTCCGTTGTGCTGGTTGATTTTGCAACCGATGAAGGTCGTTCATTAATTTTAGAACTTAAGCGCACCGATAACGGATTTATTCCTTTAGGCGCTGATGTTTTAAATGAAAAAAATGAATCTATTGGCACCGTGGGACAGGCGGGGCAAGCCTATGTCCGCGGCGTTGAGGATGAAGGCACGCTTCATGTTGTCTGGGGAAGCGATAAAGACAGTAAATGTGACGTGCATTATAACGTCTCATCACATGCTCAAAAAGTAGGACTTACAACGGTGCTCAGCAATCAAGTGTGCCAGATGTAATTATTCGGGAAAATAGACGAGAGTTTGTATGAAAAAAAATCTTTATAGCCTGTCAGTCGTTGCCGTAACGATGCTGGCGTTATCAGGTTCGGCGCTCGCCGAGGGCACGAATCTCGATGTTAACTTTACGGCCAATATCCGTGAAACCACTTGTGATATGAAACTGATGGGCGGTACGGGTTCCGATACGGATCAAACACTGCTCATTGGTAACGGCGGCCAGGTGCGTCTCGACGATGTCAAAGCTGGCACCGCAAATGCCAATTTCAAAATTGTGATTGTTGAATGCCCGGCCTCTCTGACCTCACTGAAAGCCACGGTAAAAGGAAGCCAATCGGGTTATTTGCTTAGCGGCCTTGTTAATCAAAAACCAAAAGCCGATGGAGGCGCAGATTTCTCTGCTGTTGAAATTGCCAGAGCCAGCGCACCGGAGGCCCCTTTTATCATCAACTCTGACGATGATGCTAAGCGACTGGTCTGGAGTGCAACAGAAATCCAGAATAAAGAAGTTCCTTTAGTAGCCACAATACGTGAAACCAAAGTTAATAGCATGACAGTTGGTGATTTTGAGGCTACTGCGACTTTTGAATTTAGCTACGAGTAATTGGTGCAGGAAAACGGAGCAACATTATGAAATTTAAATCTACTTTTATCGCCCTGTCCGTTTCTGCACTTCTGTATTCGGGAATGGCAAACGCAGCAATTACAGGTACTGACAGTGTTAAATTAACGATAAAATCAAAAATAGTCTCGGGCACGTGTACAGCAAAAGTGCTTAACGGTGCAGGAACTGCGTCCACTGAAATTGCGTTTGGCGACGTATATAAAACCGATCTGGTAAATAAGACTCGTGTCGAGCCGTTAAAAATTGCCTTTACAAACTGCTCTGGTGTAACTAAGGCAACGGTAGCCGCAGCGAGTGGTGCAGGTGGGGGATGCTCGGGTCCGAAAACGGACGGAGATTCTTATTCTGCTGGGTTAGCAACAGGCTTCGAAATCTGGTCAGGAGTTGTAGATACTGGCGTAATGTTGAGTTGCAAAAGGCCTCCGGCGGCACAGGAGGTCACCATTGCTGACGGTGTAGGGGAATTCCCGATGAACTCACGCATTGTGATTGCGAAAGACAGAAATATTGCCGATGTTGGCACAGGTGCCGTTACTGCGCCAGTAACCTTCACAGTCACCTATCAATAATTCCAGGAACCATTATGCAACAATCACCGTTTAATTTACACCAGCCCGGTCTTGTGTTGCTTATCGGTCTGGCTGGTAGCACTCTGCCTGGCGTAAGCCAGGCAGGTTCAGGTATGGATGTAAACCTGACAGCAAACATCGTTAATAATACCTGTCGGCTAAGCGTCGAAAACGGCGGAGAGATCACTTTGCCGACCGTGTCACGAGACTGGTTTTATAACAGCGACAAGAGCGATCGTTTATCGCCAAACGATGATGAAGCTGGAACGCCTTTTACCATCCACGTAGATGACTGCTATGCGAGTAGTACAGAAGGCGCAACGATTAACAAACTAAAATTTAGTTTTGCTCCGCAAAATGGTTTCTGGAGTAATCACAACCAGGTGTTTAAAAACGATGCCACAGCCGGTGCGGCTGAAAATGTGGGTATCGTTATTTTTTCAGATACGTTCAAAACTAACGTCCTGAACAGCGACGGGACATCAAACGTTATTTACGATGTCGGTGGAAGTAGTGAGAACTATATAAAGGATTATGGCTTTTACGCACGTTATCAGAATATTGGAACGATCACCAGCGGCGCTGTGATAAGTAATGTTCTGGTTAATGTCAGCTACGAATAAAGGGATTTAGGATGAAAAAATACCTCACTATATTAGCGTTCGCAGCGTTCGGGCTGTCTGGCGCAGCACGGGCTAATTTCGAGGAGTGCAAATTTTACGGTAATGATGACTTGCAGATTATGTCTCCAGGTGCACAACCAGTTATCACTCCTCTGCCTGTGGGCACAGTAACAACTCCCATACAGATCAGTAATACGATCATTATGGAAACAACGCCTGCGTTAAAATCTCACTGTGCTGGGGGAAATGACGGTGAAAACACCTATCAGATTACCGACAACTCAATGCTGGCAGGCTACATAGATAACAAAGCCACCTTCCGGACGAATATTCCGGGTATTGTCTATACCCTGGCGATGTATCCCGATGGTAACGGCGTCACCGCGTGGTTCCCGCCCAACGCAGGGTCCTGGTATATGACCGCACCTAATGACGATCACGAAGAGCTGCTTGACGAAAAAACCTGGCATGTGCGCATGGAAATCTATCAAACCAATGGATTTCAGGGTGTTCCTTCGGATGTTAATTTTTTAACGGCCGGTGCAGGCCCGATTGGTCAGATCATTCTGGGCGATCCAAGCGATCCGAAGACATCCGATCACCCTCGTCCCCATGTGAACATGAGCGAGATGTCATTTAGCATGCCATTAAATCGCCCGACCTGTGTCTTACGTGCGCCCACAACGGTAAATCTTGGTGACTGGTATCCCGCAGAAGTCGAAAACGGGAATACCAGCAAAGTCGAGTTCCATGTTACGGGTACATGTGTAAATACAACCGCTGTTTACTATACGTTATCCTCCACACATACCACCGCAGATAAAAAATATTTTACCAATACCGTCGAGAATATTGGTGGTGTTACTGCGGCAGGAGGCGTCGGCGTCATGATTACGGATTCTGAAAATGATCATTACCCCGTGCCGGCAGACAGTTACCAACGTGTCATTGCTATAGGAGAGGTTGTTGGGGATCCTGTTAGTATTATTGACAGATCACTTTGGGCCAGGTTGGTCAAAACCGGTAGCGATCCGGTAACCGTCGGTGTTTTCGGTACCACCGTGACCATTCAGACCACGTACGAATAACCTACCCCTGCGGCTGATTGCTGATCAGCCGCGACATTGTCTCCAGCGAATCCGTTCTCAGAATATACAGTCGCTTCAGTAAGAACGGATTATCCCCCGGCTTCACCTTCCCCTTCACCGTTGTCACTGCCAGATGAAAACCGGCATCATTCGCGGCTTTAATCGCTTTATTGTCATACCCGCCAAACGGGTACGAAACATACAGCACGCGCGGGTTGAACTGCGCCAGTGCACGCCGTGAGCGTTCAAAATCGAACAGGATCACGTGATAGCTGCGGCTCAATAAGATGGGGTGCTTATACCCATCCACGCGATGCAGGAAGTGGGTGTGAGACTGAATGTCGAACACATCCTGAATGGCCTTAATTTCCTGAACGCTCATAAACTGTAGCGATCGGGGATCCCACTTCTGAGGGTGACCTTTGATTCGGGATGAAATAATAAACGCCGTCGCGTTGAAGCCATACTCTTTCAGCACCGGATACGCGTAGCGGCTCACCGATTTCAGGCCATCATCAAAAGTGATCACCACCGCTTTCGCGGGGAGGTTCATCTTGTTACGCACGTACCCTTCAAGCTGGTACATTGTCAGCGTGGTATAGCCTTGATCGCGTAACCAGGCCATCTGATTATTAAACGCACGTACGCTGGTTGTCGTGGAGGTATGTCGAAAACGGGTGTTCTCTTCATCACGCAGGATATGGTGGTAGGTCAGAACCGGCAGTCCGTTATCTTCCTGTGCATCCAGGCTGCTGATCCACGCCAGACGATTGCCGATGCGGATCTGAAACCAGGTCTGGTTCAGGCGATCTTTCAGCTTATTCAGAATCGGATAGCGAAGATTGGCGCTTAAGGTGCCAAAGGGCGCGCTTCCGCTGCTGGGGGCATTATACACTGGCGTGTCTTTCCAGGTGATGAGGTTTTGATTGCTGAGCGGCTTGTTCAGATCGCCCAGGCTATCCTCGACGCGTTGCTTACCCTGCACTTTTTCCAGGTGCTCTTTATCAATAAACCCCGTACCGAATCCGAAACGAAATTCATAGTAATCCGCCGCGGCCGGAAAGACGGCGAGGATCTGCCCGGCGCGGACATTGCCCACGTTCACGACGGCATTTCCCACCTGAGCCCAGATGGCCGCATCTTCGGTGGTTTGCATATATTGGGCAGGAAGGCCTTGCTGAATGGTCAGGCTGGCAGACGCACCACCGGAGACCAGTAGCAGAAGGATAAAGATAACGCGCATGAGCATGGGATATAAATCGATACGGAAAATCAGTCGCCATTGTAGCAAAAGCGACATCAATACCAATGTTTAATGCTTATACAGATCGTGAAGCAGAACGAAAGGCGGATTCTTCTGCTGCTGGTGCCACAGGCTGCTCACGTCCGGCGAGCCCTGCGCCACAATGGCGTGACGAAACTCAGCGCTGCTCAACGTTGCGCGCAGCGGATACATCGCTTCGAGTAAAGGCAGGCTGATACCGGAGATCACTTCACAGTTATCATGCTTATGGCTCATTAACGCCGCTGAACGGTAAGGCGCCGCGCCCGATCTGTCGGTGAGAAAAATCACGCCATCACCGGTGTCGGTTTCATGCAGCGCGTCGCACATCATCCGGCTTAGCATATTGGTGCTCAGCCCTCGCCAGTAATTTACCGCACGACATTGCGCCAGAGGGCCAAATCGGGCCTCCAGCTTCAGGAGCATTTCCTGTGCCTCTTCATCGTGGCAGGTGATAACCCATCCCAGCATATCGTCTCTCCTTAGCAGGCGAGTAGTTTATCCAGGTGAAGGTTAGTTTACGGTGATAACTGTCAAAGAAAGTGCCCGGCAAACAGAACGTCGCCGGGCAGAAGATTAGCTACGCAGCCCACGTCCACGCTGGATCAAATACCAGCACAGCAGATAGAACGCCACGATAAATACCGCCAGCACCACAACGGTGGTGAACAGCGGGACATCGGTAATGCCGAGGAAACCAAAGCGGAAGCCGCTGATCATATAGACAATCGGGTTCAGGTGCGACAGCGCCTGCCAGAACGGCGGCAGCAGCGTCAGGGAGTAGAACACCCCGCCCAGATAGGTCAGCGGCGTCAGCACGAAGGTCGGGATCAGGCTGATGTCATCAAACGTTTTGGCGAACACGGCATTCAGCAAGCCAGCCAGTGAGAACAGGATCGCAGTAAGCAATAACGTGAGCGCGACGAATAGCCACGAGTGCACCTGGAACGGCACGAAGAACAGCGAAATCGCCGTCACCAGAATACCCACGCACAGCCCGCGCGCCACGCCGCCGCCCACGTAACCGGCGATAATGACGTGCGTCGGCACTGGCGCCACCAGCAGCTCTTCAATGTTGCGCTGGAACTTGGCGCTGAAGAATGAGGATGCCACGTTCGCGTAAGCGTTGGTGATCACTGCCATCATGATCAGGCCCGGCACGATAAACTGCATATAGGTAAAGCCGTGCATCTCACCAATGCGGGAGCCAATCAGGTTGCCGAAAATGATGAAGTAGAGCGTCATGGTGATCACCGGCGGCACCAGGGTTTGCACCCAGATGCGCATAAAGCGGTTAATCTCTTTCGCCCAGATGCTTTTCAGCGCGACCCAGTAAAGATGCGTCATGCCTTGTCTCCTTGTTTATCGTGCACCAGAGAGACAAACAGCTCTTCCAGTCGGTTCGCTTTGTTACGCATACTTAAGACCTGAATCCCCTGCGCGCTCAGTTGGGAGAACACGCTGTTAATCCCCTGCTCGCGCAGCACTTCCACTTCCAGCGTCGAGGTATCGACCAGGCGATAGTTATACCCCTCCAGCTTCGGCAGGGCGCTTTTCGCCGCCAGATCGAGAATGAAGGTTTCGGATTTCAGCTTGGAGAGCAGGTTCTTCATCGAGGTGTTTTCCACCAGCTCGCCGTGCTGAATGATGCCGATATTGCGGCACAGCATCTCCGCCTCTTCCAGGTAGTGCGTAGTCAGGATGATGGTGGTGCCTTTGTCGTTCAGATCCTTCAGGAAGCCCCACATGGAACGACGCAGTTCAATATCCACGCCAGCGGTCGGTTCATCAAGAATGAGCAGCTTTGGCTCGTGCATCAGCGCGCGAGCAATCATCAGGCGGCGCTTCATCCCCCCGGACAACATCCGCGCGCGCTCGTTACGCTTCTCCCACAGGTCAAGCTGTTTGAGATACTTTTCGCTGCGCTCCAGCGCTTCTTTGCGCTCAACGCCATAGTAACCCGCCTGGTTAACAACAATCTGCTGTACCGTCTCAAACGGGTTGAAGTTGAACTCCTGCGGCACCAGCCCCAGCTGGCGCTTGGCGTTGACCACGTCTTTTTGCAGGTCGTAGCCAAACACGCTGACGCGGCCCGAGGTTTTATTGACCAGCGAGCTGATAATCCCGATGGTGGTCGATTTTCCCGCCCCGTTCGGCCCCAAAAGCGCGTAGAAATCTCCCGCTTCGACTTTAAGATCTATCCCGCGCAGCGCCTGGACGCCCCCCGGGTAGGTTTTTTTGAGCTGTTCAAGCTCCAGTGCAATCGCCATGAATTCAACTTACCTTAAGTTCTGACACACGTTGTGTGGTTTCATTAAAAGTCGGGTTACCCTATAGTAGCGCAACGCAATCACTTGGTTACAGGTCGCTAACCTCCATGAACGACATAGATACACTCATCAGCAACAATGCACTATGGTCAAAAATGCTGGTGGAGGAAGACCCCGGATTTTTTGGAAAACTCGCGCAGGCGCAGAACCCGCGCTTTCTCTGGATTGGATGTTCCGACAGCCGCGTCCCCGCCGAACGTCTGACCGGTCTTGAACCGGGCGAACTGTTTGTTCACCGCAATGTTGCTAATCTCGTTATTCATACCGATCTCAACTGTCTTTCGGTTGTTCAGTATGCCGTTGACGTTCTGGAGGTTGAGCACATCATTATTTGTGGCCACTACGGCTGCGGCGGCGTACAGGCGGCGGTCGAAAATACAGAGCTGGGGTTAATCGATAACTGGCTGCTGCACATCCGTGATATCTGGTTCAAACATAGCTCACTGCTGGGCGAAATGCCGCAGGAGCGCCGTCTCGACACGCTGTGTGAGCTGAACGTGATGGAGCAGGTCTATAACCTGGGCCACTCGACGATTATGCAGTCTGCCTGGAAACGCGGACAGAAGGTCTCCATCCACGGCTGGGCGTACGGTATTCACGACGGCCTGCTACGCAATCTGGAAGTGACCGCCACCAACCGCGAAACGCTGGAACAGCGTTACCGCTCGGGAATTGCCAACCTCAAGCTTAAGCACGTTAACCATAAATAACAAAGCCGGGGGTTTTCACCCTCTCCCTGTGGGAGAGGGCTGGGGTGAGGGCATCAGCCCGCAATTATTCGTCCAGAATCACCACTTTCCCAACATACGGCAGATGGCGATAACGCTGCGCGTAATCAATGCCGTAACCCACCACGAATTCGTCCGGGATGGAGAAACCAACGAACTCCACCGGCACCTGCACTTCACGGCGCTCAGGCTTATCCAGCAGAGTACAAATCGCCAGTGATTTTGGTTCACGCAGGCTCAGGATCTCGCGCACCTTAGAGAGCGTGTTGCCGGAGTCGATGATGTCCTCAACAATCAACACATCTTTGCCACGAATATCTTCATCCAGATCTTTCAGGATTTTCACATCACGGGTTGTGGACATGCCGCTGCCGTAGCTGGAGGCGGTCATAAAATCGACCTCGTGCGGCACCTGCACTTCACGGCACAGGTCTGCCATGAACATGAAAGAACCACGCAACAGACCGACCAGCACCATTTCGCTGCCGCTGTCCTTGTAATGTTCGGTGATTTGACGACCCAGTTCGGCGATACGCGCTTTGATCTCGGCTTCCGGGATCATCACTTCAACAGTATGTTTCATATTACTAACCAAATGATTTTAGTGAAAATCTCTCAATGCGGATGACTCTCGCTCCGGCATCGATACGCAAGCCAGCCATTATACCAGTAAATGGATAAGCCTGGCGTATGAGTTATAAAAAGCAATATTTGTGATTCCGATCACAGTTGTTAATACCTATAATTAATTGCTAGCAAATAATTAACAAAACTGACGAGTACTTTTCTATGGCTGAAACAAAAACTAAACAGCCGCGTCTACTGGTGACATTAACAGCCGCGTTTGCCGCATTCTGCGCGCTGTATTTGTTAATCGGTGGCGTATGGCTGGTCGCGATTGGCGGCTCCTGGTACTACCCGATTGCGGGTCTGGTTATGGTTGGCGTAACCGTCCTGCTTTTACGCAGAAAACAATCTGCTCTGTGGCTGTACGCAGCGTTACTGCTCGCAACCATGATCTGGGGCGTCTGGGAAGTCGGGTTCGACTTCTGGGCGTTGACGCCGCGCAGCGACATTCTGGTCTTCTTCGGTATCTGGCTGATCCTGCCGTTTGTCTGGCGTCGTCTGATCGTCCCTTCCAGTGGGGCCGTGGCCGGTCTGGTCGTTGCCCTGCTGATTAGTGGCGGCATCCTGACCTGGGCCGGTTTTAACGACCCGCAGGAGATCAACGGTACGCTGAACGCGGAATCCACGCCGGCTGCGGCTATTTCGCAGGTGGCGGACGGTGACTGGCCTGCTTATGGTCGTAACCAGGAAGGTCAACGCTACTCCCCGCTGAAGCAGATCAACGCGGACAACGTGAAAAACCTGAAGGAAGCCTGGGTATTCCGTACCGGCGACCTGAAGATGCCAAACGATCCGGGTGAGCTGACCAACGAAGTGACCCCGATTAAAGTGGGCAACATGCTCTACCTGTGTACGGCGCACCAGCGTCTGTTCGCGCTCGACGCGGCTACCGGTAAAGAGAAATGGCACTTTGATCCACAGCTGAACTCCAACCCGTCGTTCCAGCACATTACCTGCCGCGGCGTCTCTTACCACGAAGCGCGCGCCGATAATGCCAGCCCGGAAGTCATTGCCGACTGTCCTCGCCGCATTATGCTGCCGGTGAACGATGGCCGCCTGTTTGCCATTAACGCTGAGACCGGCAAGCTGTGCGAAACCTTCGCCAATAAAGGCATTCTGAATCTTCAGACCAACATGCCGGACACCACGCCGGGCCTGTATGAGCCGACCTCCCCGCCAATCATCACCGATAAAACCATCGTGATTGCCGGTTCGGTAACGGATAACTTCTCTACCCGTGAAACCTCCGGCGTTATCCGTGGTTTCGACGTGAACACCGGTAAACTGCTGTGGGCCTTCGACCCGGGCGCGAAAGATCCTAACGCGATCCCATCGGATGAACACACCTTTACCTTTAACTCACCGAACTCCTGGGCACCGGCAGCGTATGACGCGAGGCTGGACCTGGTCTACCTGCCGATGGGCGTGACCACGCCGGATATCTGGGGCGGTAACCGTACGCCGGAGCAGGAACGTTACGCCAGCTCCATCGTGGCGCTGAACGCAACAACCGGTAAACTGGCATGGAGCTACCAGACCGTTCACCACGATCTGTGGGATATGGATATGCCGTCCCAGCCGACGCTGGCGGACATTACCGTTAACGGTAAAACCGTACCGGTGATTTACGCCCCGGCGAAAACCGGTAACATCTTCGTGCTTGATCGTAGCAACGGTAAGCTGGTTGTTCCTGCGCCGGAAAAACCGGTTCCGCAGGGTGCGGCCAAAGGCGACTACGTCACCAAAACGCAGCCGTTCTCTGACCTGAGCTTCCGTCCGAAGAAAGATCTCAGCGGTGCAGACATGTGGGGTGCCACCATGTTTGACCAGCTGGTATGCCGCGTGATGTTCCACCAACTGCGCTACGAAGGGATTTTCACCCCGCCGTCAGAGCAGGGTACGCTGGTCTTCCCGGGTAACCTGGGGATGTTCGAATGGGGTGGGATCTCCGTTGACCCTAACCGTCAGGTCGCCATCGCTAACCCAATGGCGCTGCCGTTCGTTTCCCGCCTGATCCCTCGTGGTCCGGGTAACCCAATGGAGCAGCCGAAAGATGCGAAAGGCAGCGGTACCGAAGCCGGTATCCAGCCACAGTATGGCGTTCCTTATGGTGTGACCCTGAATCCGTTCCTGTCTCCGTTTGGTCTGCCGTGTAAACAGCCTGCCTGGGGTTATATCTCCGGTCTGGATCTGAAGACCAACAAGATCGTCTGGAAGAAACGTATTGGTACGCCACAGGACAGCATGCCGTTCCCGATGCCTGTTCCAGTGCCTTTCAATATGGGTATGCCAATGCTGGGTGGCCCAATCTCCACCGCCGGTAACGTGCTGTTCATCGCGGCAACCGCAGATAACTACCTGCGCGCGTACAACATGACCAACGGTGAGAAACTGTGGCAAGGCCGTCTGCCAGCCGGTGGACAGGCAACGCCGATGACCTATGAAGTGAATGGCAAGCAGTACGTTGTCATCTCTGCGGGTGGTCACGGTTCGTTTGGCACGAAGATGGGCGACTATATTGTCGCGTATGCACTGCCTGACGACGCTAAGTAACGAAAAAGCCCGGTGGCGCTAACGCATACCGGGCCTACGGGTGCCCTATGTAGGCCGGGTAAGGCGAAGCCGCCACCCGGCTTTTTTTATACGGTAAAACCGAGCATCATCCCCGTATCTTCATGCTCCAGCAGATGACAGTGGGCCATATAGGCAAACTCTTTCGGCGCCTCGTGGTCAAACTTCACCAGCACCTCGCTGACGCCGCCTTCCACCCTCACCGTATCTTTCCAGCCCGCACGATGCGCCTCCGGCGCTTTACCATTTTCAGACAGAATACGGAACTGCGTGCCGTGGATATGGAACGGGTGCAGCATCATGTCGCCTTCGCCTGAAATCACCCAGCGTTCAAACTGCCCTTTCGTGGCGGCGAACATGGGCGTGTTCATATCGAACGCTTTGCCGTTGATGCGGTTGGCGTTGTGGAAATCGAAACCATGGCCGCCGTGATCCATGCCGCCCATTTTACCGTGGTCCATATTCATATGGCCCATCATCTGGCCATGATGCATTCCCGCCATGGCCTGATTGCCGTACTTCTTCATCAGCGCCTGCATGCCCATCATGTCTAGCATCGGATCCATAGAAAGCTGAAGTTTACGCTGCGTAAGCCCGTCCAGCGACGGGAGTGCTGGCAGCGTGGTGAGGGTCTCCGGCAGCGTACCGGAGGCGGTGATCTGTAGCGGCTGAATGCGCAGGACCGGATGCGGCTTATCAAACGGCGCAACGGCCATCCCCATCTGGCTGACCGGCAGGGTCACCAGGTCAAACGCTTTGCCATCGCTGATATCCACCAGCACCTCGAAGCGCTCCCCCATCAGCATCGGCAGCTCGCTCACCTTCACCGGCTCCGGCAGCAGGCCGCCGTCGCTTGCCACCACGTAAAGCGGGCGTTTATCGCTGGTGGCGAAGTTCAGCGAGCGGGCGTTACAGCCGTTAAGCAGACGTAAGCGCAGCCAGCCTTTTGGCGCGGCATGCTGCGGGTAGATCGCGCCGTTGGTCAGGAGTGTATCGCCAAACCAGCCTACCGCCGCGCTCATTACGTCCAGCTGATAGTCAATTTGCCCGTCAGCGTTGAATTTTTTGTCCTGCACAATCACCGGGACATCGTCGATTCCCCACTGTTTCGGCAGGCGCAGCAGGCGGCTTTCATCGTCTTCAATCAGCACCAGGCCGGCCAGCCCCATCGCCACCTGATGGCCCGTTTTGCCATGCTGATGCGGGTGGAACCAGCAGGTCGCCGCGCGTTGTTCCGGAGTAAAGGTTACGCTGCGTTTACCACCAGGCCTGATAATGCCCTGAGGCCCTCCATCCACTTCGCCCGGGACTTCCAGCCCGTGCCAGTGCAGCGTGGTCTCTTCCGCAAGCGTGTTATGAATGTCTACCGTCACCGCCTTCCCTTTGCGTAACTGCAACGCCGGGCCGAGCAGATTGCCGTTATAGCCCCACGTCGTGGCGGCGTGCTGACCGAACGTGGTTTTACCGGCCTGCACCACAAGCTGAATGCGGCTGCGGGCATCTGCGGCGAGTAATTCAGGAATGGGTAAAGCCGGTCTGTCGGCGGCAAAAACGGCGCGGCTCCAGAGAGGTAACGCGCTGGCAACCCCCAGTGCGGCAGAAAATTTTAAAAAATCACGACGTTGCATGTGCATTTCCTTATTTCCAGCAGGCGATCTTTTGAGCATAAACCCTCCCCTTACCGGAAGGTCAAGCACGGCGGCAATAATAAAGATCGTCGGCCTGGCATCAAGTATGCTAACGTTAATTTTCCGTGATGCAGTGGTAAAGGCAATGAAGACGTTTTTCAGAACAATTTTGTTCGCCAGCCTGATGGCGATGTGTGCGAACAGTTACGCGCTAAGTGAAAACGAAGCGGAAGATATGGCCGATCTGACGGCAGTTTTTGTTTTTCTGAAAAACGATTGTGGTTACCAGAATTTACCCAATGGGCAAATTCGTCGCGCACTGGTCTTTTTTGCCCAGCAGAACCAATGGGACCTCAGCAACTACGACAGCTTCGACATGAAGGCGCTCGGTGAAGACAGCTACCGTGATTTAAGCGGTATTGGCATTCCCACTGCTAAAAAATGCAAAGCGCTGGCTCGCGATTCACTCAGCCTGCTCGCCTACGTGAAGTAACCTTCCCGACGCCCCTTGTTGACCCGTTAACCGCCTCACGGCGGTGTTGTGTTGCGCCCATCTGCCGGATGTAATGGATGTTAACGAAGGAGGTGCTCCCCATGACCGAAAAAACGGTATGGCAAGAAACGCTGCATGACCAGTTTGGTCAGTATTTTGCCGTGGATAACGTGCTCTATCATGAGAAAACCGATCATCAGGATTTGATAATCTTCGAAAACGCCGCCTTTGGCCGCGTGATGGCGCTGGACGGCGTGGTGCAAACCACCGAGCGCGACGAGTTTATCTATCACGAAATGATGACCCACGTCCCGCTGCTGGCCCACGGCCACGCGAAGGACGTGCTGATTATCGGCGGCGGCGACGGCGCGATGCTGCGTGAAGTCTCTCGCCATCAGAATGTCGAAACCATCACCATGGTGGAAATCGACGCCGGTGTGGTGTCGTTCTGCCGCCAGTATCTGCCCAACCATAATGCCGGCAGCTATGACGATCCGCGGTTTAATCTGGTTATCGATGATGGCGTCAATTTTGTTAACCAGACTACGCAAACGTTTGATGTCATTATCTCTGACTGTACCGACCCTATCGGTCCGGGCGCGTCGCTGTTTACCTCGTCGTTTTACGAAGGCTGCAAGCGCTGCCTGAAGCCTGGCGGAATTTTTGTGGCGCAAAACGGTGTTTGCTTCCTGCAACAGGATGAAGCACTTGATAGCCACCGTAAGCTGAGCACCTATTTTGCTGACGTCAGCTTCTACCAGGCGGCGATCCCCACTTACTACGGCGGGATCATGACCTTTGCCTGGGCGACGGATAACGACGTTCTGCGCCATCTCTCTACCGAGATCGTGCAGGCCCGCTTCCACCAGGCCGGACTCCAGTGCCGGTACTACAACCCGGCGATCCACACCGCAGCCTTTGCGTTGCCTCAATATCTGCAAGACGCGCTGTCCTCAAAGGAGGTGAACTAATTGAAAAAGCTTAAACTGCATGGCTTTAACAATCTGACCAAAAGCCTGAGTTTTTGTATTTACGATATCTGCTACGCCAAAACAGCAGAAGAGCGCGATGGTTACATCGCCTATATCGATGAACTCTACAACGCCAACCGTCTGACCGAGATCCTGACAGAGACCTGCTCGATTATCGGCGCGAACATCCTGAATATCGCGCGCCAGGATTATGAGCCTCAGGGTGCGAGCGTCACCATTCTGGTGAGTGAAGAGCCGGTTGACCCGAAGCTTATCGACAAAACCGAGCACCCCGGCCCGCTGCCGGAAGTGGTAGTCGCCCACCTGGATAAAAGCCACATCTGCGTGCACACCTACCCGGAAAGCCACCCGGAAGGCGGGCTGTGTACCTTCCGCGCGGATATTGAAGTGTCGACCTGCGGCGTGATTTCACCGCTGAATGCGTTGAATTATTTAATCCACCAGCTGGAATCCGATATCGTCACTATTGATTATCGCGTGCGCGGTTTTACCCGTGATATCAACGGCATGAAGCACTTCATTGATCATGAGATCAACTCCATTCAGAACTTCATGTCCGAGGACATGAAGTCGCTGTACGACATGATGGATGTGAACGTCTATCAGGAGAATATCTTCCATACCAAGATGATGCTTAAAGAGTTCGATCTTAAGCACTATATGTTCCATACCAGGCCGGAAGATTTAAGTGACGAAGAGCGTAAGGTCATTACCGACCTGCTCTGGAAAGAGATGCGCGAAATTTACTACGGCCGTAACATTCCGACCGTGTAAACGTGATCCGGAGCAGGGACGCTTCGGGGAGTTACTTCTGTTTCATAAAATCGCGGTAGGCGTTCAACACGCTCAGGAAGTCTTCCACGCCGCACAGCGACAGGCTCTCTTCGTCGTAGTAACTCATTCCCTCTTCCATCTCATCACCCGAGAACTCAAGTTGGTTGGCGCGCACCATCACCTCTTCGCCATCCATCCAGAGCGTGTATTCGTGCCCGGCGCGTTGCCAGGAGCGTTCACTGCCTTTCACCGTTTCCGCCGCCTGTTCGACTTCATCCAGCAGCGCGAGGTTCTCTTTCACCTCTTCGTTAAACCAGTGTCCAACGGCTTCGTGCCCCATCGACATTCGCACTTTCACCACGCCGGTGATGTCGCGCAAAAATTCGTAATCCATAGCGTTTTCCTCTGCAAAGCCATTAGGGTAATTATCGCAGCAGAGAGGAAGAAAAAAAGCGGGAGAGGCGGGAGGAATGAAAATAAAAAACCCACCGACCTTGCGATGGGTTTTGTAGGCCCGGTAAGCGTAGCGCCACCGGGCAATGGGTCAGGTGCGGAGCGGTCTGGTGCCCTCACCCCCAGCCCCTCTCCCACGGGAGAGGGTAGCATTTATACTGCGGTCTGGAAGATCACCCCGTCAGCCTTCTCGGTGTACTGAGAGAGCTGGTCGAAGTTCAGATAACGATAAGTATCCACCGCCGTCTTATCTACCTGAGCCACAAAGGTCTGGTACTCTTCCGGCGTTGGCAGTTTGCCAATCAGCGCCGCAACCGCCGCCAGCTCCGCAGAGGCCAGGTAAACGTTCGCCCCGGTTCCTAAACGGTTAGGGAAGTTACGGGTTGAGGTGGAAACCACCGTCGCACCGTCGGCCACGCGCGCCTGGTTGCCCATACACAGGGAACAGCCAGGGATTTCAATACGCGCCCCGCTCTTACCAAACACGCTGTAGTAACCCTCTTCGGTCAGCTGCGCCGCATCCATACGGGTTGGCGGCGCCACCCACAGACGGGTCGGCAGCTGGCCTTTGTGGGTATCCAGCAGCTTACCGGCAGCACGGAAGTGGCCGATGTTGGTCATGCAGGAGCCGATGAACACTTCGTCGATCTTATCGCCCTGCACGTCAGAGAGCAGACGCGCATCGTCCGGATCGTTAGGCGCACACAGGATTGGCTCTTTGATATCCGCCAGATCGATCTCAATCACCGCCGCGTACTCTGCGTCAGCGTCGGCTTCCAGCAGCTGCGGATCCGCCAGCCATTTTTCCATACCCTGGATACGACGCTCCAGCGTACGACGGTCGCCGTAGCCTTCCGCTATCATCCACTTCAGCAGCACGATGTTGGAGGTCAGATACTCAATAATCGGCTCTTTGTTCAGCTTGATGGTACAGCCCGCCGCAGAACGCTCGGCAGAGGCATCGGTCAGCTCGAACGCCTGCTCCACTTTCAGATCCGGCAGACCTTCAATTTCCAGAATGCGGCCAGAGAAGATGTTTTTCTTGCCTTTCTTCTCGACGGTCAGCAGACCCTGTTTAATGGCATACAGCGGGATCGCGTGCACCAGATCGCGCAGGGTAATGCCCGGCTGCATTTTACCTTTGAAGCGCACCAGCACCGATTCCGGCATATCCAGCGGCATCACGCCGGTCGCTGCGGCAAACGCCACCAGACCGGAACCCGCCGGGAAGGAGATCCCGATTGGGAAACGGGTATGGGAGTCACCGCCGGTACCGACGGTATCCGGCAGCAGCATGCGGTTCAGCCAGGAGTGGATAACGCCGTCGCCCGGACGCAGGGAGACACCGCCACGGTTCATAATGAAGTCAGGCAGCGTGTGGTGCGTGGTTACGTCAACCGGCTTCGGATACGCCGCGGTGTGGCAGAAGGATTGCATCACCAGATCGGAAGAGAAGCCCAGGCACGCCAGGTCTTTCAGTTCATCACGGGTCATTGGGCCAGTGGTGTCCTGAGACCCCACGGAGGTCATTTTCGGTTCGCAGTACGCGCCAGGACGGATACCAGTGACGCCGCAGGCGCGACCCACCATTTTCTGCGCCAGAGAGTAACCGCGGTTGCTCTCGGCCACGTCTTTCGCCTGACGGAATACGTCACTGTGCGGCAGACCCAGCGCTTCACGCGCTTTGGTGGTCAGGCCACGGCCGATGATCAGCGGAATACGGCCACCGGCACGCACTTCGTCGATCAGCACGTCGGTTTTCAGTTCGAAGCTGGCCAGCAGTTCGTTGGTTTCGTGGTTGCGCACTTCGCCTTTATACGGGTAAACGTCAATCACGTCGCCCATGTTCAGGTTGCTCACGTCCACTTCAATTGGCAGCGCGCCCGCATCTTCCATGGTGTTGAAGAAGATTGGCGCAATTTTGCCGCCGAGGCACAGGCCGCCGCCGCGCTTGTTCGGCACGTGCGGAATGTCGTCGCCCATGAACCACAGCACGGAGTTGGTGGCGGATTTACGGGAAGAACCGGTACCAACCACGTCACCGACGTAAGCCAGCGGGAAACCTTTTTGTTGCAGGGCTTCGATCTGTTTGATCGGGCCAACCACGCCTGGCTGATCCGGCTCAATGCCTTCACGGGCGTTTTTCAGCATCGCAAGGGCGTGCAGTGGGATATCCGGGCGAGACCATGCATCCGGCGCCGGAGAAAGGTCATCGGTGTTGGTTTCACCGGTCACTTTAAAGACGGTAACGGTAATTTTTTCAGCAAGCTGAGGGCGGTTCAGGAACCATTCGGCATCGGCCCAGGACTGCATCACCTGCTTCGCGTAAACGTTGCCTGCTTTGGCTTTTTCTTCCACATCGTAGAAGTTATCGAACATCAGCAGCGTTGAAGAGAGCGCTTTGGCAGCAATTGGCGCCAGCTTGTCGTTATCCAGCGCGTCAATCAGCGGATGAATGTTATAGCCGCCCTGCATGGTGCCGAGCAGTTCAATCGCTTTTTCAGGAGTAACCAGTGGGGAGGTGGCTTCGCCTTTGGCAACGGCGGCAAGGAATCCGGCTTTTACGTAGGCAGCTTCATCTACGCCAGGCGGTACACGGTTGATCAGCAGATCTAACAGGAATTCTTCTTCGCCCTCAGGCGGGTTCTTCAGCAGCTCGACGAGCGCGGCCATTTGGGTTGCATCTAACGGTTTGGGTACAATTCCCTCGGCGGCACGTTCTGCTACGTGCTTACGGTATTCTTCTAGCACGACGGTTCTCCTCGCTCTCATTGTCATATGCGGCGGGCGTTCTCTTCACGCTCCTGTGAGACAGCAGTTTGTAGGGTAAATGCCCGATACCGCGTCGGGCAGCATAGCAGGATTTCTGCACAGTGTTAATCTGTTTACAAAAAAGCAACATTAAAAAATTTGCTGAATCGTTAAGCATGGTATAGCACCCCGTCACCGGGCCCGAAAGCAGTTCCGTAAGTTTGTCGCCACCCCAGCAGCTAGCTGCTGGCCGCTCGCAAGAGCGGCCTTCTGAATGTCCGTCGCCTGCTCAGCCATCCGATATAATTGTGTAATAAATACTCACACTCTTTATCCGGATGCTTCGGAGGTTTTCCCAACAAAAGTCAAAACTGTAAAACACGGGTGAATGATACTCGCGGCAACAGCAACGCCTCACGGCACTGCACTCGTCTCGTTGGAGTCAATCTATGAAGTTGCCTTTTAAACCACATCTTCTTGTTCTGCTTTGCAGTGCGGGGCTGTTTGCCGCCTCGGGCGTCATGTTCGTTAAAAGCCGCGCAACGGAACCCGCTCCCGCACTTGCGCCGGTAGCCCCGCAGCTCCCCGCCCCGACAGCACAACCTGCCCCGGTGGCGACTCCGGCCTATAGCGCCGCGCAGATCGATCAGTGGACAGCGCCCATTGCGCTCTACCCCGACGCGCTGCTGTCGCAAATTCTGATGGCCTCAACCTATCCGGCGAGCGTGATTCAGGCCGCCCAGTGGTCAAAGGACAACCCTAAAATGCAGGGCGATACCGCCATTCAGGCGGTCAGCGGGCAGCCATGGGATGCCAGCGTGAAATCGCTGGTCGCCTTTCCGCAGTTAATGTCGTTGATGGGAGAAAACCCGTCGTGGGTACAGAGCCTCGGCGACGCCTTTCTGGCCCAGCCAAAGGATGTGATGGATTCCGTGCAGCGTCTGCGCCTGCTCGCGCAGCAGACAGGCACGTTGCAATCCACCCCGCAGCAGACCGTCACCACCGTGAAAAAATCTGCGCCAGCCTCCACCAGTACAGCCGCGACGTCAACGTCGGCTAGTCCGACGGTGATTAAAATTGAGCCAGCCGATCCACAGGTGGTTTATGTCCCTACCTACAACCCTTCCACCGTTTACGGCACGTGGCCAAACGCCAGCTATCCGCCTGTGTATCTGCCCCCGTCTCCCGGCCAGCAGTTTACCAATAGTTTTGTCAGAGGCTTTGGCTATAGCCTCGGCGTAGCCACCACCTATGCGCTGTTCAGTAACATCGACTGGGACGATGACGACGATCATCATCACGATCATGATGACGATCACCACGGCGGTTATTCGCATAACGGCGATAACATTAATATTAATGTTAATAACTTCAATAAGATCACCGGCGAGCACCGTACCGATAATCATCAGGTCTGGCAGCATAATCCGACCTACCGCAACGGCGTGCCCTACGCCAATAGCCAGCTTGCCAGCCGCTATCATCAGACTTCAGTGCCGGGCGGGCTGAGCGCTACCCGGCAGCAGCCGGTCAACCGCGATAGCCAGCGGCAGGCCGCGATGGCGCAGGTACAGCAGTCGACGGGCAAAACCCTCACACAGCTACAGCATGGCGACGCGCATTTCCCGCAACATTCAGCGTCCGCGCAGCAGCTAAAGCAGCTCTCTCAGCGCAGCAACTATCGCGGCTACGACAGCGCGCGGCCCCACGCACAACAGATGAATAATACTCTTGCGCAAACCAGACGCCCGACGCAGGTTCAGCATCAGCCGCTGCGGGCAAACGCCCTGAGCGGCAACGACAGCCGCTCGGCCAACTGGCAGGCCCAGCACCAGCGCGGGCTGGAAAGCCGCCAGCAGCTGTCCGAACATCATACCGAACACCGTGAATTCCATCGTCGTTAAGGAAGCCGCTATGAACATGAAACCGATCGGTGGAATGCTGTTGTTGATGGTATCCACCTTCGCCTGCGCCCAGCAATCTTTCTCCACGCCTGAGCAGGCGGCCAATGCCCTGACGAAGGCCATCAGCGAGCAGAATGAGAGCGCGATGGCCGACCTGCTGGGGGATAACTGGCGCGACTATCTGCCACCTGAAGGGGTTGATCCGGAGGCGGTAGCTCGATTCCTGCGTGACTGGAAGATTAACCATCGTACCGAAATCAGCGGCGATATCGCCCATCTGTCAGTTGGCGATAACGGCTGGCAACTCCCCATACCGGTAGTGAAGAAAAAAGAGGGCTGGCAATTTGATATGCAGAAAGCGGCTAATGAGATCCTGACCCGCGAAATCGGCCGCAACGAACTCGCGGCTATCGGAGCGCTGCACGCCTACGTCGACGCACAGCAGAGCTACTACGCCATGAACCATCGCTATGCGCACAAGATTGTCAGCACACCAGGGCTAAAAGACGGCCTGTACTGGCCCATCTCGCCGGGCGAAGCGCCAAGCCCGCTGGGTCCCGCCTTCAGCCCGCCGGAGCCTGGTATGGGCTATCACGGTTATCGGTTCCGCATTCTGCCGGATAAAAATGGCTTTGCGATGGTTGCATGGCCCGTGAGCTATGGTCAGACGGGGGTAATGAGCTTTGTCGTTAACCAGGATGACAAGGTGCATCAGGCAGACCTCGGCAACGATTCGGCACAAAAAGCGCAGGCGCTCGCTGCATACCACCCGGATAAAACCTGGCAGCCTGTCACCCCCTGAACGCGGCGCATAAAAAAAGCGGCCTCAGGCCGCTTTTTTCATCTGAAGAAACTTATTTCTTCTTCGCTTTCGCGTTTGGCAGGTCGGTGATGCTACCTTCAAACACTTCTGCCGCCAGGCCCACGGACTCGTGCAGAGTCGGGTGAGCGTGGATGGTCAGCGCGATGTCTTCCGCGTCACAGCCCATTTCGATAGCCAGACCGATTTCACCCAGCAGCTCGCCGCCGTTGGTACCGACAATCGCACCACCGATCACGCGGTGAGTCTCTTTGTCGAAGATCAGTTTGGTCATACCGTCTGCGCAGTCGGACGCGATAGCACGGCCAGAAGCAGCCCACGGGAAGGTGGCGGTTTCATAGCTGATGCCTTTCTCTTTCGCTTCTTTCTCAGTCAGACCGACCCATGCAACTTCTGGCTCGGTGTAGGCGATAGATGGGATCACTTTCGGATCGAAGTAGTGCTTCATGCCAGCGATAACTTCAGCGGCAACGTGACCTTCGTGAACACCTTTGTGCGCCAGCATTGGCTGACCGACGATATCGCCGATAGCAAAGATGTGCGGCACGTTGGTGCGCAGCTGTTTGTCAACGCGGATGAAGCCACGGTCGTCCACTTCCACGCCAGCTTTGCCCGCGTCGAGGTTTTTACCGTTCGGCACACGGCCGATAGCCACCAGCACGGCGTCGTAACGCTGTGGTTCAGATGGGGCTTTTTTGCCTTCCATGGAAACGTAAATACCGTCTTCTTTCGCTTCAACGGCAGTCACTTTGGTTTCCAGCATCAGGTTGAATTTCTTGCTGATGCGTTTGGTAAAGACTTTAACGATGTCTTTGTCGGCAGCCGGGATAACCTGGTCGAACATTTCAACCACGTCGATCTCTGAACCCAGCGCATGGTACACGGTACCCATTTCCAGACCGATGATACCGCCGCCCATAACCAGCAGGCGCTTAGGAACGGTTTTCAGCTCCAGCGCATCGGTGGAATCCCACACGCGTGGATCTTCATGTGGAATGAATGGCAGTTCGATTGGGCGAGAGCCTGCCGCGATGATCGCGTTGTCGAAGTTAATCACGGTTTTGCCGTTTTCGCCTTCCACTTCCAGGGTGTTCGCACCGGTGAATTTACCCAGACCGTTTACCACTTTCACCTTACGGCCTTTGGCCATACCCGCCAGACCGCCGGTCAGCTGAGTGATAACTTTCTCTTTCCAGGTACGAATTTTGTCGATGTCGGTTTTCGGCTCGCCGAAGACGATACCGTGTTCAGCCAGCGCTTTGGCTTCTTCGATAACTTTCGCTACGTGCAGCAGCGCTTTAGAAGGGATACAGCCGACGTTCAGACAAACACCGCCGAGGGTGCTGTAACGTTCTACGATGACGGTTTCCAGACCTAAATCCGCGGCGCGAAATGCTGCGGAGTAACCTGCCGGGCCTGCCCCAAGTACTACGACCTGAGTTTTGATTTCTGTGCTCATCATGACCTCTTAATGTATACCCGTCGTCCACCGGGTCGTTCTATCCGCCCGTATTTTACAAAATTGTTAACAATTTTGAAACAACAAACGGCTCACGAATTATCGCTTTCACCAATAACCTCAAAAACCCCATGAGATTATCAGAAAAAAGCCGGCCGACTGGCCGGCTTTTCGATTACATCACCAGGCGGCGAATGTCGCTCAGCATGTTGTTGATGATGGTGATGAAACGCGCACCATCAGCCCCGTCGATCACGCGGTGGTCGAAGGACAGAGAGATTGGCATCATCAGACGCGGCACGAACTCTTTGCCATTCCACACCGGCTCCATCGCGGACTTGGACACACCGAGGATAGCCACTTCCGGCGCGTTCACAATCGGCGCGAAGTGGGTGGTACCCAGGCCGCCGATGCTGGAGATAGTGAAGCAGCCGCCCTGCATTTCGCCGGCAGTCAGCTTACCATCACGCGCTTTTTTGGAGATGGTGGTCAGTTCACGGGACAGCTCAGTGACGCTCTTCTTGTTCACGTCTTTGAAGACCGGAACAACCAGACCATTTGGCGTATCAACCGCAACACCGATGTTGATGTATTTCTTCAGCGTCAGCTTCTGGCCGTCTTCGGACAGGGAGCTGTTGAAGCGAGGCATCTGCTCAAGGGCAGCGGCAACCGCTTTCATGATGAAGACCACTGGAGTGAACTTCACGTCCAGCTTACGCTTCTCAGCTTCGGCGTTCTGCTGTTTACGGAACGCTTCCAGATCGGTGATATCGGTCTTATCGAAGTGGGTAACGTGCGGGATCATTACCCAGTTACGGCTCAGGTTCGCACCCGAGATTTTCTGGATACGGCCCAGTTCCACTTCTTCGATTTCACCGAACTTGCTGAAGTCTACTTTCGGCCATGGCAGCATGCCCGGGATACCGCCACCGGCAGCAGCAGGTGCAGCTTCGGCGCGTTTCACCGCATCTTTCACGTAAGCCTGAACGTCTTCGCGCAGGATACGGCCTTTACGACCAGTGCCCTTCACTTTCGCCAGGTTCACACCGAATTCGCGCGCCAGGCGACGAATCAGCGGAGTCGCGTGGACGTAAGCGTCGTTTTCAGCGAACTCAGATTTTTCTGCTTTAGCAGCAGGGGCAGCAGCCGGTTTAGCAGCCTGAGCCGGTGCAGCAGCCGGTGCCGGTGCAGCAGCCGGTGCCGGCGCAGCCGCGGCAGCTGGAGCGGCGGCAGGTGCTGCGCCTTCCACTTCGAAGACCATGATCAGAGAGCCGGTAGATACTTTGTCGCCGGTGTTGATTTTGATCTCTTTAACGGTACCGGCGAACGGCGCAGGCACTTCCATAGAAGCTTTGTCGCCTTCAACGGTGATCAGTGACTGTTCAGCGGCAACTTTGTCGCCCACTTTTACCATCACTTCGGTCACTTCAACTTCGTCACCGCCGATGTCCGGTACGTTAACGTCTTTCACGCCGCCAGCAGCCGCTGGTGCAGCAGCCGGAGCCGGAGCAGCTTCCGCTTTCGCTGGAGCCGCAGCGCCTTCAGCGCCCGCCACTTCGAAAATCATGATCAGGGAACCCGTAGACACTTTGTCGCCGGTGTTGATCTTGATCTCTTTAACGGTACCCGCGAACGGTGCCGGCACTTCCATAGAGGCTTTGTCGCCTTCTACGGTGATCAGTGACTGCTCGGCCGCAACGGTATCGCCCACTTTCACCAGGATTTCAGTGACTTCAACTTCGTCACCGCCGATGTCAGGCACGTTCACTTCTTTCGCTGCCGCGGCCGCTGCTGGAGCAGCAGCAGGAGCGGCTTCTTTCTTCTCTTCCTGCGCAGGTGCAGCAGCTGCTGCACCGTCGGCGGAATCGAAAATCATGATCAGTTTACCGGTCTCGGTTTTATCGCCAACAGAGACTTTGATCTCTTTAACGATGCCAGCCTGAGGAGACGGGACTTCCATAGAAGCTTTGTCGCCTTCTACGGTGATCAGCGACTGTTCAGCTTCAACTTTGTCGCCCACTTTGACCAGGATCTCGGTGATTTCAACTTCATCAGCCCCGATGTCCGGTACATTGATTTCGATAGCCATTATTCTTTTACCTCTTACGCCAGACGCGGGTTAACTTTATCTGCATCGATGTTGAATTTGGTGATTGCGTCTGCAACCACTTTCTTATCGATTTCGCCACGTTTAGCCAGTTCGCCCAGTGCTGCTACTACCACGTAGGAAGCATCAACTTCGAAGTGGTGACGCAGGTTTTCGCGGCTGTCAGAACGACCGAAGCCGTCAGTACCCAGTACGCGATAATCATCAGCTGGAACGTAAGTACGAACCTGCTCAGCGAACAGTTTCATATAGTCAGTAGACGCCACCGCTGGCGCGTCGTTCATCACCTGAGCGATGTACGGAACGCGTGGGGTTTCCATTGGGTGCAGCATGTTCCAGCGCTCACAATCCTGGCCATCACGCGCCAGTTCAGTGAAGGAGGTAACAGAGTACACATCGGAACCCACACCGTAGTCTTTCGCCAGGATCTGCGCTGCTTCACGAACGTGACGCAGGATAGAACCGGAGCCCAGCAGCTGAACTTTACCTTTGCTACCTTCGATGGTTTCGAGTTTGTAGATACCTTTACGGATACCTTCCTCGGCACCTGCTGGCATTGCCGGCATGTGGTAGTTTTCGTTCAGGGTGGTGATGTAGTAGTAAATATTCTCTTGCGCTTCACCGTACATGCGCTGCAAGCCGTCATGCATGATGACTGCCACTTCGTACGCGTAAGACGGGTCGTAAGAGATACAGTTAGGGATAGTCAGAGACTGAATGTGGCTGTGACCATCTTCGTGCTGTAGACCTTCACCGTTCAGGGTCGTACGACCAGAAGTACCACCGATCAGGAAGCCGCGAGCCTGCTGGTCGCCTGCCTGCCAGCACAGGTCACCGATACGCTGGAACCCGAACATGGAGTAGTAGATGTAGAACGGGATCATCGGCAGGTTGTTGGTGCTGTAAGAAGTCGCAGCAGCCAGCCAGGATGCGCCTGCACCCAGTTCGTTGATACCTTCCTGAAGGATCTGACCTTTCTCGTCTTCTTTGTAGTATGCAACCTGCTCACGGTCCTGCGGGGTGTACTGCTGACCGTTCGGGCTGTAGATACCGATCTGACGGAACAGACCTTCCATACCGAAAGTACGCGCTTCGTCGGCGATGATTGGAACCAGACGATCTTTGATCGACTTGTTCTTCAGCATCACGTTCAGGGCACGAACGAAAGCGATAGTGGTAGAGATCTCTTTGTTCTGCTCTTCCAGCAGCTGAGAGAAATCTTCCAGCGCTGGCAGTTCCAGCTTCTCGGTGAAGTTAGGCTGACGAGCAGGCAGGTAGCCTTTCAGCGCCTGACGACGTTCGTGCAGGTACTTGTGCTCTTCAGAACCTTCCGGGAAGGTGATGTAAGACAGTTTTTCTACCTGCTCATCGGTCACTGGAACGTTGAAACGATCGCGGATATAACGCACGCCGTCCATGTTCATTTTCTTAACCTGGTGAGCGATGTTTTTACCTTCTGCGGTATCACCCATGCCGTAACCTTTAATGGTGTGGGCCAGGATCACAGTCGCTTTACCTTTGGTTTCACGCGCTTTTTTCAGTGCAGCGTAAACTTTCTTCGGATCGTGACCACCGCGGTTCAGCGCCCAGATCTGCTCGTCAGTCCAGTCTGCAACCAGGGCTGCGGTTTCAGGATATTTGCCGAAGAAGTGCTCACGAACGTAGGCACCGTCTTTGGATTTGAAGGTCTGGTAGTCGCCGTCAACGGTTTCGTTCATCAGCTGGATCAGTTTACCGCTGGTGTCTTTACGCAGCAGCTCATCCCAACGACCGCCCCACATCACTTTGATCACGTTCCAGCCAGCACCTGCGAAGATGCCTTCCAGTTCGTTGATGATCTTGCCGTTACCGGTTACCGGACCATCCAGACGTTGCAGGTTACAGTTGATGATGAAGCACAGGTTGTCCAGCTTCTCACGGGTCGCGATGGTGATCGCGCCTTTAGATTCTGGCTCATCCATTTCACCGTCGCCCAGGAAGGCGTAAACGGTCTGCTCAGAGGTGTCTTTCAGACCACGGTGTTCCAGGTACTTCAGGAATTTAGCCTGATAGATCGCACCGATTGGACCCAGACCCATAGATACGGTCGGGAACTGCCAGAACTCAGGCATCAGTTTAGGGTGCGGGTAAGAAGACAGACCCTTACCGTGAACTTCCTGACGGAAGTTGTTCATCTGCTCTTCAGTCAGACGACCTTCCAGGAAGGCACGTGCATAGATGCCCGGAGAGATGTGGCCCTGGAAGTACACCAGATCGCCGCCATCTTTCTCGTTAGCTGCACGGAAGAAGTGGTTGAAGCACACTTCGTAAATGGTCGCAGAAGACTGGAAGGACGCCATGTGGCCACCCAGTTCCAGGTCCTTCTTGGATGCGCGCAGAACGGTCATGATGGCGTTCCAGCGGATAGCAGAACGGATACGGCGTTCCAGATCCAGATTGCCCGGGTATTCCGGTTCGTCTTCGACGGCAATCGTGTTTACGTAGTTGCTAGCCCCTGCACCTGAAGCCACTTTCACGCCGCCTTTGCGTGCTTCTGAAAGCAGCTGATCAATCAGATACTGAGCGCGCTCAACACCTTCTTCACGGATGACCGATTCGATCGCCTGTAGCCAGTCGCGAGTTTCGATCGGATCCACGTCATTTTGGAGACGTTCTGACATGGGGGTATTCCTTATCTATCTAATACGTTGATTTGTCTGGAACCTGTCCCATTGTATTTTCGCCAGAAAACACAATAAGACAGGTTCTGCGTTTAGTTGCCGCGCTCTAAAAGTACCTGGCGCTTAATCCTTTCGTTGCTGTATGCGGCGTAATGAACGTTCGCGACGCGATTGTTCACGGCTGCGGTCCAGCAAGATTTCCTCAATGAAAGCCAGATGGCGGTGCGACGCTTCGCGCGCCTGCTCCGGTTCCCCGGCCATTATCGCCTCGAATACTCGGGTGCGATGGTTGCTTACCAGCGGGAGCATCTCCCGACGGGCATACAACAATTCAAAATTCTGACGAACGTTCTGGGCCAGCATCGGCTCCATGCAGCGTAGCAGATGGAGGAGCACCACGTTGTGCGCCGCTTCGGTGACGGCAATTTGATACTGGACGACGGCATTGGACTCGGCGTCTAAATCGCCGGACTGCTGTGCCCGTTCAATGGCCTGATGCAGCTCGCGAATACGTACGCGGTCTTCATCAGTGCTGCGAAGGGCGGCGTAATAAGCCGCGATACCTTCCAGCGCGTGACGGGTCTCAAGCAGATCAAACTGGGATTCTGGGTGGTCAGAGAGAAGTTCTACCAGCGGGTCGCTGAAGCTCTGCCACAGGCTGTTTTGCACAAAGGTTCCGCCACCCTGGCGACGGAGCAACAGGCCCTTTGCTTCGAGACGTTGAATCGCCTCACGCAGAGAGGGGCGTGAAACGTCGAACTGTTTTGCCAGCTCGCGTTCTGGCGGGAGTTTCTCGCCCGGGCGCAGTGTCCCTTCGAGAATCAAAAACTCCAGCTGCTGCTCAATCACATCGGAAAGTTTTGGTTGGCGAATTTTGCTGTAGGCCATATTCCCTGTCTTACGCCTTTTTGCCCGGAGTCAATTGGTCTTACCAATTTCATGTTCGTATCGCTAAAGTAACAAAGTATTCACCTTCTGTCCATATTGGTTTTGATTGAAATCAGTAAACCCGGCACATTTTAACAACCTTACAGAACTAACGTTTCAGGAATGTAACTTTGCACAAATGAAATGGTTACTACCAAAGAGGCAGTTTTAACCATAATGAAACGAGGGTTTTTGCAATCTGAAGCGATTCAACAAAGCAAAAAATGAAAATTCGCCCTCTTCTGACGCATTTCTATTCTATAGGTTGGGGTATGAGGGGTTAACGTACCGATTTACAATTGGTTTCTTTTTATTCAAGTCGTCTTCATCCCTTCATAAAGCAGGTGCATTCGCTGGCACTTACCACTATTCTTGCGCTAACGGAAGCCATCTCCGCTTTTTTCGGTATCGTTAACCGTAAAGAAATAAATACAGAATATGGACTTTCATAATTACACACGCACAGCGTGAACATAACAACCACACACGAGGTTTCAAATGGAAGCTCAACAGCATGGCGATCAGCTAAAGCGCGGCCTTAAAAACCGCCATATACAGCTCATCGCCCTGGGCGGTGCTATTGGTACTGGCCTGTTTCTGGGCAGTGCATCGGTTATCCAGTCGGCCGGTCCGGGCATTATTCTGGGGTACGCGATTGCGGGTTTTATTGCATTTCTGATTATGCGCCAGTTAGGTGAAATGGTTGTTGAGGAGCCGGTCGCAGGCTCATTCAGCCACTTCGCCTATAAATACTGGGGCAGCTTCGCAGGTTTCGCCTCGGGGTGGAACTACTGGGTTCTGTACGTTCTGGTTGCCATGGCCGAGCTGACCGCCGTTGGGAAATACATTCAGTTCTGGTACCCGGAGATCCCCACCTGGGCGTCTGCGGCGGCCTTCTTCGTCATTATCAATGCCATTAACCTGACCAACGTAAAAGTGTTTGGTGAGATGGAGTTCTGGTTTGCCATCATCAAAGTGATTGCCGTTGTAGCGATGATCATCTTCGGCGGCTGGCTGCTGTTCAGCGGCAACGGCGGTCCGCAGGCCACCGTGCGCAACCTTTGGGAGCAAGGCGGGTTCCTGCCGCACGGCATGACCGGTCTGGTGATGATGATGGCAATAATCATGTTCTCCTTCGGCGGTCTGGAGCTGGTGGGCATCACCGCCGCGGAAGCCGACAACCCGGAGCAGAGCATCCCGAAAGCCACAAACCAGGTTATCTACCGTATTCTGATCTTCTATGTGGGCTCCCTGGCGGTCCTGCTCTCCCTGCTGCCATGGACGCGCGTGACGGCGGATACCAGCCCGTTTGTGCTCATCTTCCACGAGCTGGGCGACACCTTCGTGGCGAACGCGCTCAACGTCGTGGTGCTGACCGCCGCGCTCTCCGTTTATAACAGCTGCGTTTACTGCAACAGCCGTATGCTGTTCGGCCTGGCGCAACAGGGCAACGCACCGAAAGCGCTGCTTACCGTTGATAAGCGTGGCGTACCGGTTAATACCATCATCGTGTCGGCGGTCGTGACGGCGCTGTGCGTTCTGATTAACTACCTGGCACCGGAATCTGCCTTCGGTCTGCTGATGGCGCTGGTGGTTTCCGCGCTGGTGATTAACTGGGCGATGATTAGCCTCGCGCACATCAAGTTCCGCCGCGCCAAGCACCAGCAGGGCGTAACCACGCGCTTCCCTGCCCTGCTCTATCCGCTGGGGAACTGGGTTTGCCTGCTGTTCATGGCAGCTGTGCTGGTCATCATGCTCATCACCCCAGGCATGGCGATTTCCGTCTACCTGATCCCGGTCTGGATTGCGATCCTCGGCGTGGGTTATATGGTGAAACAGAAAAATGCCAAAACGGTGAAAGCGCACTAAGTGTTTTCTCGCTGTACTCGCGGTTGCGGGTACAGCGTCTTGTTACCTTCCTCACAAATTCGCGCCCACAGCAAAATCCTCCATATCACCGCCTTTATATTGCAACGCATATATTCGTTTGCCAGCGAATAATTCTCTCCATACCGAAACCCGGAGAGCTGTCGATGAATAACAACAAACTGTCAGTAAAAGAAAAGATCGGCTATGGCATGGGTGACGCCGGATGCAACATTATCTTTGGCGCCATCATGTTATTTGTTAACTACTTTTATACGGATATTTTTGGTCTGGCTCCTGCACTGGTTGGCGTTTTACTCCTGTCCGTACGCGTCATTGATGCCGTCACGGACCCAATTATGGGCGCGATTGCCGACCGTACCCGCAGCAAATATGGCCGGTTTCGTCCATGGCTGCTGTGGATTGCCTTCCCCTACGCGCTGTTCAGCATCCTGATGTTTACCACGCCTGACTGGAGCTATAACAGCAAAGTTATCTATGCCTTTGTCACCTACTTCCTGCTGTCGCTGACCTATACCGCCATCAACATTCCGTACTGTTCGCTCGGCGGCGTGATCACCAACGACCCGAAGGAGCGCGTTGCCTGCCAGTCCTACCGTTTTGTTATGGTTGGTATCGCCACGCTGCTGCTGTCGCTAACGCTCCTGCCGATGGCCGACTGGTTCGGTGGGGATAACAAAGCCAAAGGCTACCAGATGGCAATGACCGTGCTGGCGCTGATTGGAACCTGTATGTTCCTGTTCTGCTTCGCCACCGTGCGCGAGCGCGTGCGTCCGGCGGTGCAAACTCATGACGAACTGAAAAACGACCTGAAAGACGTGTGGAAGAATGACCAGTGGGTGCGGATCCTGCTGTTAACGCTGTGCAACGTCTGCCCTGGCTTTATCCGCATGGCGGCCACCATGTATTACGTTACCTGGGTCATGGGGCAAAGCACCCATTTCGCCACGCTGTTTATCAGCCTGGGCGTGGTCGGCATGATGTTCGGCAGTATGCTGGCGAAAGTGCTGACCGACCGCTGGTGTAAGCTGAAGGTCTTCTTCTGGACCAACATCGTGCTGGCGATTTTCTCCTGCGCCTTCTACTTCTTCGACCCGAAAGCGACGACAACCATTGTCGTGCTCTACGTCCTGCTGAACATCCTGCACCAGATCCCATCCCCGCTGCACTGGTCCCTGATGGCCGACGTGGACGACTACGGTGAATGGAAAACCGGGAAACGCATCACCGGGATCAGCTTCTCCGGCAACATCTTCTTCCTGAAACTGGGTCTGGCGATTGCCGGGGCAATGGTCGGCTTCCTGCTCTCCTGGTACGGCTACGACGCGGGCGCAAAAGCGCAGAGCGCGGACGCCATTAACGGCATCGTGCTGCTGTTTACCGTCATTCCCGGCATTGGATACTTAATTACCGCGGGCGTAGTACGTCTGCTGAAAGTGGACCGTGAGACCATGAAGCAGATCCAGTCCGATCTGGAAAAGCGTCGCACCAACTATCGCGAGCTGAACGATTATCAGGAACTCAAAGCCGCTGAGACTAAATAAGGAAAGCCGAATGCAAACCTGGCAAAACCCGTTTATTGAACAACGCGCCGACCCGTATATCCTGCGTCACGATGGGCAATATTACTTTATCGCCTCCGTACCGGAGTACGATCGGCTGGCGATCCGCCGCGCGGACTCGCTGGAAGGTTTACGCGATGCCGAAGAGGTGGTTGTCTGGCGCAAGCCCGACACCGGCCCGATGAGCCAGCTGATCTGGGCGCCGGAACTGCATCATATCGACGGCAGGTGGTACATCTATTTTGCCGCCACGCATACCCAGGCGCTCGATCAGCTCGGGATGTTCCAGCATCGCATGTTTGCCATTGAATGCGCAGATCGCGATCCGCTTACCGGTACGTGGGTGGAAAAAGGGCAAATCAAAACCCCGTTTGACACCTTCGCGCTGGATGCCACCACCTTTGTTCATCAGGGTAAACGCTGGTATCTGTGGGCGCAAAAAGCCCCGGATATTTCCGGTAATTCCAATCTTTACCTGTGTGAAATGGAAAATCCGTGGACGCTGAAAGGCGAGCCGGTGATGCTCAGTAAACCGGAATATGACTGGGAGTGCCGCGGGTTCTGGGTCAACGAAGGCCCGGCGGTGCTGTTCCATGGCGATAAGCTGTTTATCAGCTATTCCGCCAGCGCCACCGACGAGAACTACTGCATGGGATTACTGTGGGCAGACCTGAATGCCGATCCGCAAAACCCGGCTAACTGGCATAAATCCCCGCGCCCGGTGTTTGTCACCAGCTACGAAAACCGTCAGTATGGGCCAGGCCATAACAGCTTTACGCAGACGCCGGAAGGCGAAGATGTGCTGGTCTACCACGCGCGAAACTACACTGAAATTGAAGGCGATCCGCTTTACGATCCCAATCGCCATACTCGCCTGAAACTCCTCCGCTGGAACGAAAACGGGATGCCTGACTTCGGCATCCCGCCCGCGGATACGCCGTAACGGCTTCGGCGCGCTGGGTCAGACCAGCGTGCCGTAAATCGTCAGCAGCGCCACAATCACCACCACCACAAAGGATGTTTTCTTCGCCATCGAGACGGCAGCTTTTGGCGTTGCGACTTTGTCCGTGTGCGGCTCACGCGCCAGCGAGAACTGTGCCAGTCGGGTTAAAACCTGATACTGCGAGGTATGGCGGTCTGCAAGGGAGACAAACCACGCGGGCAGCGCCTTTTCACCGTGACCGATGAGGGCATAGACCACGCCTACCAGACGCACCGGAAGCCAGTCGAGCACGTGCAGGATGGCATCAATGCCGGACTGTAGACGTTCATGCGGCGTAAGATAGCGGGCAAGCCAGGTCTGCCAGGCGCGCAGGAACGCATAACCCATCAGCAGTACCGGCCCCCAGGGTCCGCCCACCACGAACCAGAACAGCGGCGCCAGGTAGTAACGGAAGTTAATCCACAGCAGCGCGTTTTGCAGCTCCCGCAGAAACTCGCGTTCATCGCAATCCGGCGGTACGCCGTGGATCATCGTCAACTCGCTCGCCATCGCGCCGCGCGCGTGGGCATCATCCCGGGAAGCGGCTTTCAGATACGCGTGATAGTGCAAACGCACCTTGCCCGCGCCAATACACAGCACGCCGAGCAGGATCCACACCACCAGCAGCGGCACGTTGAAAAAGAGGCCGTAAAGCGAGCGCAGCAACAGGAACGTAATCGCCATCACGCCTGCCGCCATTAGCAGCGTGCGCAGCATGGAAAAATGCCTGATGCGGCGGAATAACACCTCCAGCCGATGATCCAGATGCCAGTGCTCGCCGAGCTTAAACAGGCGTTCAGCGATCATAACCAGCAGCATGGTAAACAACGTCATGTTATCTCCTTATCTGACGACGTGGTAAGCATGGCGTGAAACCGGGACCAGTCAAACGCCGGGCCGGGGTCGGTTTTTCTTTCGGGGGCGATGTCGCTGTGCCCTGTAATATTGTCTGCAATGGCGGGATAGCGCCCGATTAACGTTTGCGTTACAGCAACCAGTTTCTCATATTGCGCATCGGTGTAAGGCGTGGTGTCCGTTCCTTCCAGTTCAATTCCAATGGAGAAATCATTGCACCGCTCGCGCCCCTGATACATCGACACGCCGGCATGCCAGGCTCGCTTATCAAAAGGAACATACTGAACCACTTCGCCATCACGACGGATCAGACAGTGCGCCGATACGCGCAGATGCGCAATCTCAGCAAAGAAGGGATGGACATCGGGATCTATCGTTCCAGTGAATAACGCATCGATCCACGGACCGCCAAACTCACCCGGCGGGAGACTAATATTGTGAACCACCAGCAGTGTGGGCTTTTCATCCTCCGGGCGGCAGTCGTGGTGCGGCGACGGTACATGCCGCGCGTCCACCAGCCATCCGTTTTCTAACAACATGCTGGAACTCCTTATCTATGGTGCTGTTACTCGGTTCAGAGTAGCATGTTTCAATATTATGATTCGTTACCAATTTGGAGTTTTATCATGCCGCCTCGCCGCTATAACCCCGACCACCGACGTGACGCGCTTCTGGAACGTATTAATAGTGATATCCCGGCAAGCGTTGCCCATGCCCTGAAAGAAGATCTCGGCGGCGACGTCAGCGCCGATAACGATATTACCGCCCAATTGTTGCCAAAAGAGACACGCTCGCATGCGGTGATCATCACCCGCGAAGCGGGGGTTTTCTGCGGCAAACGCTGGGTTGAAGAGGTCTTTACCCAGCTGGCAGGCGACGAGGTGCAGGTAACATGGCACGTTGAAGACGGTGATGCGGTCACGGCGAATCAGCCACTGTTCGAGCTGGACGGCCCGTCCCGCGTCTTGCTGACCGGTGAACGCACCGCGCTCAATTTTGTGCAAACGCTCTCTGGCGTTGCCAGTGAAGTACGCCGCTACGTTGACCTGCTGGCAGGCACCCGCACGCAGCTGCTGGATACCCGTAAAACCCTGCCGGGCCTGCGGACCGCGCTGAAATACGCGGTACTCTGCGGTGGCGGCGCCAACCATCGTCTGGGGCTATCCGATGCCTTCCTGATCAAAGAGAACCACATTATTGCCTCTGGCTCGGTGCGTCAGGCCGTGGAAAAAGCCTTCTGGCTACATCCGGATGTGCCGGTCGAAGTGGAAGTGGAAACGCTGGAGGAGCTGGACGAGGCCATTAAAGCGGGGGCTGACATCATCATGCTCGATAACTTCGACACGGAGCAGATGCGTGAAGCGGTCAAACGCACAAACGGCCAGGCGCAGCTTGAGGTGTCCGGCAACGTGACGTTCGACACCATCCGCGAATTTGCTGAAACCGGCGTCGATTACATCTCCGTTGGCGCCCTGACCAAGCACGTCCGCGCCCTCGACCTCTCGATGCGCTTCAAATAAATTAGCCTCCCCTCTCCGCCCGGAGAGGGGAAATACGAAACCGCTCGCAATTACGCTGTCCTTCTCTGCAACACTGAATCATTTCCCTGAAAGCCCCTTCACGTTTACGCTTTTGTCCCTCGTTTCTGCATGCTGGCACTGCCACAGTAGCGCCACTTAACGTAAGGAGCAGACATGAACAGACAACAAGGATTTACCCTGATTGAGCTAATGGTGGTCATTGGCATTATTGCCATCCTGAGCGCCATTGGCGTTCCGGCCTATCAGAACTACCTGCGAAAAGCGGCGCTCACCGATATGCTGCAAACGTTCATCCCCTACCGCACCGCCATTGAGCTTTGCGCCCTGGATCGTGGTGGTGTGGATCGCTGCGACGCAGGCACCAATGGCATCCCCTCCCCGACAACCACACGTTACGTTTCAGCGATGAGCGTGGCGAAGGGGGTCGTATCGTTAACAGGGCAGGAAAGCCTTAACGGACTTGAAGTGCTCATGACACCGATCTGGAGCGACGGTAACGGAATGACGGGCTGGACGCGTGACTGCAAAATTGCGTCCGACACGGCGCTCAGACAAGCCTGTGAAGATGTTTTCCGCTTCGATAACAACTGACAGGAGTGGACAATGAATACTGAACAGCTTATGACGCTCTGTCAGCGCCATCACGCACTGCTACTCGCAAGCGACACCGACATGATCAGCATTGCGGTAGTGGGTAATCCTGCCTCTGAGCTGATGGAAGCGTTACGCTTCGCCACGCAGAAACGTATTGATATTGAGTGCTGGACGGCCGAACGGATGGAAAAACGGCTTCAGTCCCTCTCATCATCACACCTGCCGGGCATAGCGCCAAACTCAGCCGCTGACGTGCTCAGTACAACCTTGCAGCAGGCAGTAAACCAGCGGGCTTCTGACATCCATATTGAACCGACGGAGCACGGCTACCAAATCCGTTTGCGAATCGACGGTGTTCTCTACCCGCAACTGCCGATCTCTGCCACCCTCGGGACGACGCTTGCCGCACGCCTGAAGGTGCTGGGTCAACTGGATATTGCGGAGCGCCGGCTGCCGCAGGACGGCCAGTTTACGGTGGAGCTGGCAAGCGTCCCCGTCTCTTTTCGTATCGCAACCCTTCCCTGTAGCGGTGGAGAAAAAATCGTGCTTCGTCTGCTTCACCAGGTACAGCAGGCACTGGAGCTTGAACAGCTGGGGATGAGCGCAGACCAGCAGGCCCGTTTTGCCGGGGCGCTTAACAGCCCTCAGGGGTTGATTCTTGTCACCGGCCCGACCGGTAGCGGGAAAACGGTGACGCTGTACAGCGCGTTACAGGCGCGAAATACCCCTGACGTCAATATTTGCAGCGTGGAAGATCCCGTTGAAATCCCGCTTGCTGGCTTAAACCAGACGCAGATTAATCCGCGCGCGGGGCTGACCTTCCAGAGCGTGCTGCGTGCCCTGCTCAGGCAGGATCCTGACATCATTATGGTGGGTGAAATTCGTGACGGCGAAACGGCAGAAATTGCCATTAAGGCGGCGCAAACCGGGCATCTGGTGCTGTCCACCCTCCATACTAACTCGACGACTGAAACGCTGGTGCGGTTGCAACAGATGGGCGTCGCGCGCTGGATGATCTCATCGGCGCTCTCGATGGTCATTGCCCAGCGGCTGGTGCGCCGTTTATGCCCGTACTGCCGACAGGAAGCCAGCCGCCACACCGAATTACCCCGCACGCTGTGGCCCCGGCCGCTTCCTCGCTGGCAACCCACCGGCTGCGATCGCTGCTACCACGGTTTTTATGGTCGCGTAGCCATTTTTGAAGTGCTCGTCATCGACGACACGCTGCGGCAGGCCATCGCCAGCGGAGCAAGCACGGAGGTGATTGGGTCCAGCGCTCGTCAGGCGGGAATGACCTCTTTGTTTGAGCATGGCTGCATGGCCGTAGAGCAAGGGCTGACCACGCTCGAAGAGCTGTTGCGCGTTCTGGGAATGCCCGATGGCTGCTAATTCACTCTGGCGCTGGCGTGCCCTGACCACCGAGGGGGAGGTGCAAACCGGCACCCTCTGGGCCATCGACCGTAACGCAGCTTACACGGCTCTGGTGCTTAAACAGCTGCACCCGCTGGCGCTGAAACGCTGCCAGCAGCGCCACCGATGGCAGGTGCAGCACTGCTACGATATTTTTCGCCAGCTCGCCACGCTGCTACAGGCCGGACTCACGCTGTCCCAAAGCCTGCACATGCTGGCGGAACAGCATCCTTTGCAGCACTGGCAGGCGCTGCTGCACAGTCTTGCGGATGACCTGAGCGAAGGTTGCGCCCTGTCAGAGGCCATGAAGAAATGGCCAGAGGTGTTTAGCCCTCTTTATGTCTCAATGGTGAAGACGGGTGAGCTGACGGGTAAGCTCGAAGCCTGCTGCCGTCAGCTTGCGCAGCAACAAAAATCCCAGCAGCAGCTCAGTGCGAAGGTGAAGAAAGCGCTGCGCTATCCGCTGATCATCCTGACGCTGGCCGTTTTCGTGGTGCTGGCGATGGTCACGCTGGTTTTGCCTGAGTTTGCTGCAATCTACAAAACGTTCAACACCCCGCTCCCTTTGCTCACGCAGGCAGTCATGGGGCTGGCGGCCCTGGTTCAGGCGCATATCCTCACCCTTTTGACCCTGCTCGTGGCAATGGTTGTCATCGCCTGTAAGCTGCGGCGGCATCCACGCTGGCAGTATGTCTTGTTACACGTACCGGTGATGGGCACGCTGACGCGCGGGCAAAAACTGGGGCAGATTTTTACCGTGCTGTCATTAACCCAGCAGGCCGGAATTGCCTTTTTACAAGGACTGGAGAGTGTGGAAGAGACCGTTGAGAGGGGCTACTGGCAGGAGAAAATCCGTGAGATACGCAGCGATATCGAACAGGGGACGCCCGTGTGGTCCTCCTTCCAGAAGGCCTCTGTTTTTACGCCACTGTGTATTCAGCTCATTCGCACCGGAGAAGTGTCGGGTTCACTGGATGTCATGCTGATGAATCTGGCCCGCCACCATACGGAACAGACATTTCAGCAGGCAGACAATCTGGCGGCGCTTCTTGAGCCTTTGCTACTGGTCGTGACGGGACTGATTATCGGCACGCTGGTGGTGGCAATGTATCTGCCGATTTTCCATCTGGGGGATGCAATGAGCGCGAGGTAATGCTGGCGCACGGGCGCGCCAGCCGTAGCCGTCAGAGGCTATTGAATACGCGGTTTTCCTGCTCCTGAACGCGGATAAACGTCGTGCGTTTCGTCAGCTCTTTCAGGCGGGAAGCACCAACGTAGGTGCAGGCAGAACGCAGACCGCCGAGGATATCGCGCGCCGTGTTTTCGACCGGACCACGCAGTGGCAGCTTAACGGTTTTGCCTTCCGCCGCACGGTATTTTGCGACACCACCCACGTGACGGGTCATCGCGGATTCAGAGCTCATTCCGTAGAACAGCATGAATTTCTCGCCGTTCTCTTCCACCACGGTACCGCCGCTCTCTTCGTGGCCTGCCAGCATGCCGCCGAGCATCACGAAGTCCGCGCCGCCGCCGAAGGCTTTCGCGACATCACCTGGCATAGTGCAGCCACCGTCGCTGATGATTTGGCCGCCCAGACCGTGTGCAGCGTCAGCGCATTCAATTACCGCAGACAGCTGCGGATAACCCACACCGGTTTTCACGCGCGTGGTGCAAACGGACCCCGGGCCAATGCCAACTTTTACAATGTCGGCCCCGGAGAGGATCAGCTCTTCACACATTTCACCGGTCACCACGTTGCCCGCGATGATGGTTTTGGTTGGCCAGGCCTCACGTGCCTTGCTGACGAACTGAACGAAATGCTCGGAATAACCATTTGCCACGTCAATGCAGACAAAATTCAGCGCTGGATTGGCGTTCAGGATCTGTTTGGTTTTCTCGAAATCTGCATCAGAGGTACCGGTCGAGACCATCACATGCTTCACCACGTCAGCCGAGGCGGAGGCGACAAACGCATCCCACTCTTCAGCGCTGTAGTGTTTGTGTACCGCAGTAAGGATGTCGAATTGCGCCAGTGCGGTCGCCATCTCGAAGGTCCCGACGGTATCCATGTTGGCCGCGATAATCGGCACGCCAGACCACGTCTGACCGGAATGCTTAAAGGTGAATTGACGTTCGAGTTCAACGTCTGAGCGACTTTTCAGTGTAGAGCGTTTAGGGCGGATAAGAACGTCTTTGAAACCTAACTTCAGATCTTCTTCGATACGCATGTGCGGATTCCTGGGGTTAGAGGCAAATATATTAAAAGCACAACTCCAGTGACGCTATCATACGCACTAATACCTGCTCCGCAAGACTGCGAAATTCTCTTTTTTTACGCTACAATCCTATAAATTTACCTGGTAAAAAGCGGGTAAAGAGAGCTAAACATTGGCTGTTGTAAGTTTGAATTTTAAGCAACTGATTTTAAAACTGAATAATTCCCAGGATCTGATTTAATGGGGTATATCGTCGCATTAACCGGCGGCATCGGTAGTGGTAAAAGCACCGTTGCGCACGCGTTTGCTCGTCTCGGCATCACGATTATAGACGCCGATATCATTGCCCGTCAGGTGGTAGAACCCAATACACCCGCCTTAAACGCCATCGAAGCGCATTTTGGTCGCCCCGTGATACAGGCTGACGGCACCCTGAATCGTCGGCAGCTGCGTGAGTGCATATTTTCCGATCCAGCGGAAAAAGCCTGGCTTAATGCCCTGCTCCACCCCATTATCCACCAGGAAACTCAGCGTCAGATTGCCGCAGCCAGTTCGCCCTATGTGTTGTGGGTGGTCCCGTTACTGGTGGAAAATCAGCTTCAAAATAAAGCAGACAGAACGCTGGTGATTGACGTTTCCCGCGAAACGCAAATCCAGAGAACCATGGCGCGTGACCATGTTTCTCGCGAGCATGCTGAACAAATTCTTGCCGCACAGGCCACGCGCGAAGCGCGCCTCGCCATTGCGGATGATGTTATTGATAATAACGGCGCACCAGATGCCATTGCATCGGATGTTGCTCGTCTGCACGCGCAGTATCTGACCTTCGCCGCGCAGGCCGTTGCACAGGAAAAACCATAATGTCGACTCATATCCTTTTTGAGCACCCGCTTAACGAAAAAATGCGTACCTGGCTACGCATAGAATTTCTTATTCAACAGCTTTCACAACATCTGCCTGTCAACGATCACGCCACCGCGCTGCATTTTTTCCGCAACGTGGGCGATCTGCTGGATGTGATTGAACGCGGCGACGTCCGCACTGAGCTGTTGAAAGAGCTGGAGCGCCAGCAGCGTAAATTACAGGCCTGGGCCGAAGTACCGGGCGTGGATCAAAGTCGAATTGACGCTTTACGCAAGCAGCTGAAAAACAGCAGCACGACCCTGATGGCCGCGCCGCGCGTTGGCCAGTTTTTACGAGAGGATCGTCTGATTGCGCTGGTGCGCCAGCGCCTGAGCATACCGGGCGGATGCTGTAGCTTTGACCTGCCAACGCTGCATATGTGGCTGCACATGCCGCAGGAACAGCGCAATCGCCAGGTGAACAGCTGGCTGGGCAGCCTGGAGCCGATGAATCAGACGTTATCCCTGATCCTCGATCTTGTGCGTAACTCTGCCCCGTTCCGCAAACAAACCAGTCTCAACGGTTTCTATCAGGATAACGGCGACGACGCCGATCTTCTGCGCCTGAACCTGTCTCTTGGAGAGCAGCTTTACCCGCAAATTTCCGGGCATAAAAGCCGTTTCGCGATCCGCTTTATGCCGCTGGACAGTGAACATGGCACCGTGCCGGAACGCCTCGATTTTGAACTGGCCTGTTGTTAAGGAGTGCCAATGTCTGACGTAACCACCGTAAACTGCCCAACCTGTGGGAAAACTGTCGTCTGGGGAGACGTAAGTCCATTTCGCCCATTCTGCTGTAAGCGCTGTCAGCTTATAGACCTGGGTGAATGGGCGGCGGAAGAGAAGCGCATTCCGAGCGAAGGCGATCTCTCGGATAGCGATGACTGGAGCGAAAACCAGCAGTAACCTTTGAAGCCTGCTGGCGCTTCGCTTAGCAGGCCTACAGGTTGCCCGTTAGCCGGGATATGACGGGCGCATTTGCCGGAGGAAATTTTTCGGCATCACTCGCGTGAAGCGTAACCCAGCCCCCCGGTTGCCCCTCTTTACCCCACGGTTCACCTTCCCAGCTTTCCACCAGCCAGAACCACAGCGTTATATGACGATCCGGAAACTGGTACTCCAGCTTATCGAACAGCGTTGCGCCAATCGGAGTAATGCCGACCTCTTCCTGAAGCTCGCGCACCAGCGCCTGCTCCGGCGTTTCACCGGATTCAATTTTCCCGCCCGGAAATTCCCATTTGTTGGCCATATGCGCATCGGCGGCACGTTGGGTTATAAAGATCTGGTTTTGCGGGTTGCGAATGATCCCGACAGCAATTTGCAGTGTTTTCATCATGTCACTTCCATAAAAAAGGCGCAGATATCTGCGCCTTTTCAGTTTGTTATGTTCTTAGCTCAGACGGCCGTGGCACGCCTTGTATTTTTTGCCGGAACCGCATGGGCACGGATCGTTACGACCGACTTTACGATCGCCCGTCTGCGCTGCGATTGCCGCTGCGGCTTCGCTTTCATCGGTCTGATGGCTCAGCTGCTGCATCTGTGCCAGACGCTCAGCTTCTTCACGACGCTGCTGCTCCATCGCTTCCACTTCTTCCGGCATACGCACCTGAACTTTGCTCAGGGTGCTGATGACTTCATACTTCAGCGACTCCAGCATGGCAGCAAACATGGAGAAGGATTCACGCTTGTACTCCTGCTTCGGATCTTTCTGCGCATAACCACGCAGGTGGATACCCTGACGCAGGTAGTCCATTGCCGCCAGATGCTCTTTCCACAGGGAGTCCAGGGTCTGCAACATTACGCCTTTCTCGAAGTGACGCATCATCTCTGCGCCAACCACTTCTTCCTTACGCTTGTAGACGTCCAGCGCGGTTTCGTAGATACGCTCGCGCAGGGTCTCTTCGTGCAGCTCAGGCTCTTTGTCCAGCCACTCTTTGATTGGCAGTTCGAGATCGAAGTCGTTTTTCAGACGTTCCTGCAAACCTTCGATATCCCACATCTCTTCCAGAGACTGCGGCGAAATGTGCGCGTCGATAGTGGCTTTGAACACATCTTCGCGAATGCTGTTGATGGTTTCGCTCACGTCGGACACGTCCAGCAGTTCGTTACGCTGGGTGTAGATCGCACGACGCTGGTCGTTGGCAACGTCATCATATTCCAGCAGCTGCTTACGAATATCGAAGTTGCGGCTTTCTACTTTACGCTGGGCGTTCGCAATCGCTTTGGTAACCCACGGGTGCTCGATCGCTTCGCCAGGTTTCATGCCCAGTTTACGCATCATGCCGGACACACGGTCAGAGGCGAAAATACGCATCAGCGCATCTTCCATAGACAGATAGAAGCGGGAAGAACCGGCATCACCCTGACGGCCCGCACGGCCGCGCAGCTGGTTATCGATACGACGAGATTCATGACGCTCGGTACCAATGATGTGCAGACCACCGGATGCCAGTACCGCGTCGTGACGCACCTGCCAGTCGGCTTTGATCTGCGCGATTTGCTCTGGGGTTGGGTTTTCCAGCTCCGCCACTTCGGCCTGCCAGCTACCGCCGAGCATAATATCGGTACCACGACCCGCCATGTTGGTGGCGATGGTTACGGCAGCCGGGTAACCGGCCTGCGCAACGATATCTGCTTCTTTAGCGTGGAACTTGGCGTTCAGAACGTTGTGTTTGATGCCTGCTTTGGTCAGCTCGTTGGATACCACTTCGGATTTCTCGATGGAGATGGTCCCCACCAGTACCGGCTGGCCCTTCGCGGTACGTTCGCGAATATCTTCAATGATCGCCTGAATTTTTTCCGCTTCAGTCATGTATACCAGGTCCGGCATATCCTTACGGATCATCGGACGGTTGGTAGGTACTACCACGGTATCCAGCTTATAGATGGAGCTGAACTCAAACGCTTCGGTATCTGCGGTACCGGTCATCCCCGCCAGCTTCTCGTACAGACGGAAGTAGTTCTGGAAGGTGATGGATGCCAGCGTCTGGTTTTCGTTTTGAATATCCACGCCTTCTTTCGCTTCCACGGCCTGGTGCAGGCCATCGGACCAGCGACGTCCCTGCATGGTACGGCCGGTGTGTTCATCGACGATGATGACTTCGCCGTCTTTAACGATGTAGTCAACGTCGCGGGTGAACAGGGCGTGCGCGCGCAGTGCAGCCGTTACGTGGTGCATCAGCATGATGTTGCTCGGGGAGTACAGAGACTCGCCCTCTTCCATAATGCCTTCAGCCACCAGCAGCTCTTCGATTTTCACCAGGCCGCGTTCGGTCAGGTTGACCTGACGCGCTTTTTCATCCACGGAGAAGTGACCTTCCCCCTGGAAGGTATCGGAGTCTTCTTTCTCCTGACGCAGCAGGTGAGGAATGATTTTGTCGACTTTACGGTACATCTCGGAGCTGTCTTCGGCCGGGCCGGAGATGATCAGCGGGGTACGCGCTTCATCGATCAGAATGGAGTCAACCTCATCCACCAGCGCATAGTGCAGTTTACGCTGGACGCGCTCTTCCGGGCTGAACGCCATGTTGTCGCGCAGGTAGTCGAAGCCGTATTCGTTGTTGGTGCCGTAGGTGATATCTGCGTTATAGGCTTCACGCTTGGCAGGTGCCGGCAGGCCGGACATGTTAATGCCCACGGTCATGCCGAGGAATTCGAACAGTGGACGGTTGTTTTCTGCGTCGCGCTGCGCCAGATAGTCGTTGACGGTAACAACGTGAACGCCCTTACCCGTCAGCGCATTCAGGTAAGCCGGCAGCGTTGCCGTCAGGGTTTTACCTTCACCGGTACGCATTTCCGCGATGCAGCGCTCGTTGAGCACCATCCCGCCCAGCAGCTGCACGTCGAAGTGACGCATGCCGAACACGCGTTTACTGGCCTCACGTACAACGGCGAAGGCTTCCGGGATCAGGCTTTCTAAGGTTTCACCTTTCTCCAGACGCGCACGGAACTCCGCGGTTTTCGCTTTCAGCTCATCATCAGTGAGCTTCTCCATCGCCGGTTCCATACCGTTGATGACGTTCACAGCTTTGCGCATGCGGCGCAGGGTACGATCGTTACGACTACCAAAAACTTTGGTTAACAATTTGATTAGCATAATAAATTCTCAAACGCCCCAGTCGGGCAGATAAATTAAGGTATTGAAAAAGGTTAATTTAGCTGAGGCGTTGAGGCCCGGCACGGATGCCGTGAACCTGGCTAATCCATGTCGAAACAGAGAAGGATGCAGGGGAAACAAAATCCGTTTGCGCCGTCTGATTTACGGTCACTGGCGGCTGGTTGTCCTGCGTCAGAAGCGCATTAAGCGTATCGAGCAGGGCAAGATGCTGAGCCTGAACCGGCAGCGTTTCTTCCGCAACAGGCATCGTCTGTGGCGCCATCGCGAACGACAGATGGCGGATAACCGTGCGAATCGCGTGCTGCTGCCAGTAATCAACGGAGAAATTAGGACGGCGGCTAGCTTCAAGCCATGCGAGATTAGTGAAGTTAACCCGTGTGGTGAGATCGTGTTTGGTCGTCGTGGAACGTGCTGGCGTGGCCGCGTCTGCGCTGTTGCTGAGCACAGGCAAGCCGAAACTCGCCGCGACCATCCCCAATAAGAGATGCGGCCAGAAGTAACGTCTGCCAAATTGTCGCCAGCGCGTCAGTATTCCGCTCACTTGCTCCACCACGTTCGCCCGCCAGTGCAGGCTGAGTTCAGTTATTCTTTTTTAGCGCCCAGATATTACCACTAAAGCCAATACACGGCAGCAGGAATGACACCTTGCAGCAGGTAAAAACGGTCAATAATGCAGCGAACACACCGTTATTCGGCACCCGACACAGGCCAGGGGTGAGGGGGACAAATTAAAGAAGGGCAGAAATAAAAACGACTGGCTTCCCTGGTCGGAGAGAGTACCAGGTGAACCAGTCGCTTTTCTTACGAAACGGCTTTAACCGTTACGCCAGGACCATAGTCGGGGCTTTGAACGCCAGCGGCAGTTCAGCTTCGTCTTCGAAGGTCACATATTCCCAGGCTTCCTGTTTTGCCAGGACGGCCTGCAACAGTTTGTTGTTCAGTGCATGACCGGATTTAAACGCGGTAAATGCACCAATGATGTTGTGACCACACATGAAGAGGTCGCCGATCGCGTCCAGCATTTTGTGACGAACAAATTCATCTTCAAAACGCAGGCCGTCTTCGTTCAGTACGCGATAATCGTCAACAACGATGGCACAATCGAAGCTGCCGCCCAGGCACAGGCCGCGGGATTGCAGATATTCGATATCACGCATAAAGCCGAAGGTACGTGCTCGGCTGATCTGACGCATGAACGCATCCGCAGAGAAGTTCATCGCATAGCGCTGGGTGCTGGAGTCAATCGCCGGATGGTTAAAATCGATGGTGAAGTCCAACGAGAAACCATTGTACGGTTTGAATTCAGCCCATTTGTCGCCATCTTCGACGCGAACGGTCTCTTTAATGCGAACAAATTTCTTCGCGCAGTTCAGTTCTTCGATGCCGGCATCCAGCAACAAATAAACGAACGGAGCAGCACTCCCGTCCATGATCGGGATTTCTGGCGCATCGACTTCAACCATAATGTTGTCGATACCCAGACCCGCCAGGGCGGCGTTCAGGTGCTCTACGGTAGAAATCCGCACGTCATGCTCGTTCACCAGACAAGTACAGAGCATAGTATCACGCACAGATTTGGCATCGGCCGGAAAATCTACCGGTGGATTCAAGTCGGTGCGACGATAGATGACCCCGGTATTGGCCGGCGCAGGGCGTAACGTCAGTGTGACTTTCTTGCCGGTATGTAAACCGACACCCGTCGCCTGAACGATACGTTTAAGTGTCCTTTGTTTGATCATCGTATAATCTCGCCAAATTAACTATCCAACCGAGAGTGTATATCACTAACGGTGGGCCAGTTTAGCACAAAGAGCGCAAATCCCCAAATTCCAGCCAATTCTTAGTCAGCTTGCTTACGCAGGAACGCCGGGATATCCAGATAATCTGGCTCTTTTGCCGTTTGTGGAGTTGGGTCGTTCACCACTTTCGCAGCGGGTTTTTGCTCCTGAGTCAGAGGCGCCATACCGTGCTGCTGGTAACGATCCATAACCGGCTGCTGAGTCTGTTTGTTGGTCACCAGGGTGATCTCAGGACGCTTGTCCATACCGATACCGGTGGCCACAACGGTCACACGCAGTTCGTCGTTCATTTCCGGATCAAGGGACGTACCGATAACAACGGTCGCGTTGTCAGAGGCGAACGCACGGATGGTGTTACCCACGGTTTCGAACTCATCCAGACGCAGGTCAAAGCCAGCGGTAATGTTGACCAGCACGCCGCGCGCACCAGACAGATCGATATCTTCCAGCAGTGGAGAAGAGATCGCCATTTCAGCGGCTTCTTCCGCACGGTCTTCGCCGCTCGCCACGCCAGAGCCCATCATCGCGTAGCCCATCTCGGACATCACGGTGCGAACGTCTGCAAAGTCAACGTTCATCAGACCTGGACGGGTAATCAGTTCAGCAATACCCTGAACCGCGCCTTTCAGCACGTCGTTTGCCGCGCCAAAGGCGTCCAGCAGAGAGATACCGCGACCCAGCACTTTCAGCAGCTTGTCGTTCGGGATGGTAATCAGAGAGTCCACGTGCTTGGACAGCTCGGTGATACCCTGCTCCGCGAAAGCCATACGCTTCTTACCTTCAAAGTTGAAAGGCTTGGTCACGACAGCAACGGTCAGAATACCTAAATCTTTAGCGACTTCCGCCACAACGGGTGCTGCACCGGTACCTGTACCGCCGCCCATACCCGCTGCGATGAAGACCATGTCTGCACCGTCCAGTGCAGCGCGCAGCGCTTCACGATCTTCTTCTGCCGCGTTGCGGCCCACTTCCGGGTTAGCCCCTGCTCCCAGACCTTTGGTGATGCCACCACCGATCTGAATCGTCTGGCCAACAGCCGTTTTACGCAGCGCCTGCGCATCGGTGTTCACCGCGAAGAATTCAACACCTTCGATGCGCTCGCGCACCATGTGCTCTACGGCGTTACCGCCGCCGCCACCGACGCCGATGACTTTAATCACCGCGTCGTTGGTTAATTCCATAGGTTCAAACATAATCTCTCTCTCCGTTGTGCCTGTCGCCCGAGACCGCTAATTCTCTCCGGTCTCTTAAAAAAATTAAAACTCTTTTCGCAACCAGGTGTTAAGTCGTTTGACCCAAGACCCCACCGAGACGCGTTTTTCCACTTCTGCTTCACCACTCAAATGGGATTCTTTCCCGTAGTGCAGCAGGCCCACGGCCGTTGAGTAATACGGCTCCTGAGCGTAATCCGTTAAACCGGTAATATTCAGCGGCGCACCAATACGCACCTGCGTATGGAACACGCGCTGAGCGCAGGCCGCAAGACCTTCAATTTGCGCTGCCCCGCCGGTTAATACAATCCCCGCCGCGAGATGATGTTTCACACCCTGCTGGCGAAGCTGTTCCTGTAACTGCAAAATCTCTTCGTTGACCAGGTTGAGCAGCTCGGTATAACGCGGCTCAATCACCTCTGCCAGCGTCTGGCGTTGCAGGCTGCGCGGCGGTCGCCCGCCTACGCTCGGCACTTCAACGCTCTCGTCTTTGCCGACGATAGAGCCCAGCGCGCAACCATGGCGCACTTTAATCGCCTCTGCATCGCTCGGTGGCGTACCAAAGGCGTAAGCGATATCGCTGGTCACCACATTCCCGGCGTACGGGATCACTTTGGTGTGGCGTAACGCACCGCCGGTATAGACGGCCATGTCCATTGTACCACCACCAATATCGACCACACAGACGCCCAGTTCACGTTCGTCTTCGGTCAGCACGGAATAGCTCGCGGCAAGACCGGCGAAAATGAGTTGGTCAACTTTCAGGCCACAACGTTCAACGGCTTTTACAATGTTCTTCGCCATATCGTTGTGACATGTGATCAGGTGCACTTTTGCCTGCATACGCACGCCCGACAGACCGACCGGATTCTTGATGCCTTCCTGGTAGTCGATCGCGTATTCCTGCGGGATCACATGCAGCACACGGTGCTCGTCGCGAACACGCACGGATTTCGCCGTGTGGACAACGTTCTCAACGTCTTCCTGCGTCACCTCTTCTTCAGAAATCGGCACCATACCGATTTCATTCTGGCAGCTGATGTGCTTACCAGACAGGGCCAGATAGACAGAGGAAATCTGGCAATCTGCCATCAATTCAGCCTGGTCGATGGCGCGCTGAACGCATTTCACCACCGACTCAAGGTCGTTTACCCCACCTTTATCCATACCACGGGAGGGGCAGCTGCCCACGCCAATGATATTGACCATACCGTCGGGCAGAACTTCCCCTACCAAAGCGGCAACCTTCGCGGTGCCAATCTCCAGTCCTACTACCAATTTTCTGTCCGTCGACTTGATCATTGTTGTTCTGCCTGTACCTGTGCCTGATTTTGTTGCTGATTAGGTTCCTCGACCGGAGCCGGCTCCCAACCGACTGCTGCGCCTGAGTCATAGCGCAAATCAACGTAGCTTATCCGTTTGCCATCCGTCTGCGCCTGCTGCTGTAAAACCGGGTAAAGTTCTACAAAACGCGCCAGACGTTTCATTGTGTCGCCGCGGCCAAGATTGAGCTTAATGCCATTCGTTAGGGTCAACTGCCAGGAACGGCGCGCCGTCATCGCAGCATCTTTTAACGTAAAGCGATCCTTAGCCAGCACCTGCCCCATCTCACGAAAACCCTGCAATACTTCGTTTTCGCTGCCTTCCGGGCCATACAACATCGGTAAATTCTGCTTGTTGACACGATCGCTCGGGACGCTGAACGAATTTCCGTCTACGTCAACCATATGCTGATCATTCCAACGCGCAATCGGCACATATTCAACCAGATGAATCTTCAATTCATCAGGCCATTGTTTTCTGACACTCGCCTGTTTTATCCACGGCAGACGTTCAATCTGACTCTGGATAATGTTGACGTCCTGCGTCATAAAGGTGCCAGGCGACCCAAGCGCCAGAATCGACTGGCGAATGTCATCGTTACGCGTGTAGTGTCGCTCCCCGGTCACCACCAGCTTCGACAGCGGCAACCGCTGCGCGTCTTCCATCCAGCCCAGCACCATCCAGCCGCTGATAAACACGGTGCACAGCACCCCGAGCAGGAAGATGATCCCTGCAAGACGCGTTCCATTACTCCGGCGCGAAGAGGAGTATTCTTCTTCGTCATCGCGGTTGCGCGTGTTCAATGCAGCCTGAGACATATCAGCCCGCCTGGTCCAGAATACGTACGACTAACTGCGAGAAGCTCATTCCCGCCTGACGCGCCGCCATCGGCACAAGGCTATGGCTGGTCATACCCGGAGACGTGTTTGCTTCCAGCAGATAAAATTGCCCGTCACCGTCAAGCATCACGTCAATGCGTCCCCAGCCACGACATCCCAGCACATTCCAGGCTTTAAGCACCAGAGACTGTAATTCGGCCTCACGCTCTGCTTCAAGACCCGCTGGGCAGAAATATTGCGTCTCATCAGAGAGATACTTCGCCTCATAATCATAGAAGACTCCGGCGGGTTGGATGCGAATTGACGGTAAAATTTCTTCGCCAAGCATCGCGACGGTAAATTCCGGCCCGCTAAGCCATTTTTCAATCAGAACTTCTTCATCATGTTGAAATGCCAGTGCTAAAGCGTCAGCCAAATCTACAGCTTTATCGACTTTAGACATTCCCACGCTCGACCCTTCACGGCTCGGCTTCACAATAACCGGTAAGCCCAGTGCCGCAATGCGTGTATTAACGCTGTCCGACAGACCCATTTCATATTCACGACGCGTCAGTGCAACCCATGGCGCAACGGGCAGGTCCGCCCCCTGCCACAGCAGTTTGCTGCGCAGTTTATCCATGGAGATGGCGGATGCCATCACGCCGCTGCCGGTGTACGGCATACCGATCAGCTCCAGCAGCCCCTGCAACGTGCCGTCTTCACCGCCGCGACCGTGCAACGCGATGAAGGCTTTATCGAAGCCCATCGCTTTCAGCTGCGTAACGTCCACCTCTTTCGGATCAACCGGATGCGCGTCCACGCCACCTTCACGCAGGCCCGCCAGCACGGCAGCGCCCGAATTCAGAGAAACCTCGCGTTCGGCGGAAGTGCCGCCAAACAGGACAGCAATCTTATCAGCCATGACGCTCGTCCTCCTGAGTTTGCGGCTTCAGTTTGATTTCAGCTAAGGTACGGGCGATTTTGCCGATATTTCCCGCGCCCTGAATCAGGATCAGATCGTTACCCGTCAGGACCGGGGCAAGCATTTCAGCCACCTGCGCCGGGTCGGGAACCAGAATAGGATCCACTTTACCGCGTCCACGGATGGTACGACATAAAGAACGACTGTCCGCACCCGGAATCGGAGTTTCACCCGCTGCATAAACATCCAGCATCAGCAGGGTATCGACCTGCGAAAGGACGTTGGCAAAATCGTCATACAGATCGCGGGTACGCGTGTAACGGTGCGGCTGGAAGATCATGACCAGATTCTTTTCCGGCCAGCCCGCGCGTGCCGCTTTGATGGTTGCGTCCACTTCCGTCGGATGGTGACCGTAGTCATCCACCAGCATCGCAGACCCTGGCTTACCGTTTACCGGCTCCAGCGGGAATTCACCGAGGAAGTCGAAGCGACGGCCCGTCCCCTGGAAGCTCTCCAGTGCGCGCAGGATCGCTTCATCGTCAATGCCTTCTTCTGTCGCAACAGCCACCGCCGCTGCCGCATTCAGGGCGTTGTGACGTCCCGGAGCGTTCAGGGTGACATGCAGCAGGTCTTTATCCTGACGCGCGAGGGTGAAATGCCCCTGCGCACCGATCTGCTTGTAATCTTCTACGCGTACATCCGCGTCTTCGCTGAAGCCGTAGGTCGTAATTTGACGCCCGACGCGCGGCAGCAGCTCGCGAATAACCGGATCGTCCACGCACATCACCGCACGGCCATAGAACGGCAGGTTGTGCAGGAAGTTAATAAAGGTCTGCTTTAAGTTCTCGAAGTCGCCCTGGTAAGTGTCCATATGGTCAGCTTCGATGTTGGTGACGATCGCCACCATCGGCTGTAGATGCAGGAACGACGCATCGCTCTCATCCGCTTCCGCAATCAGATAACGGCTGTGGCCCAGACGCGCATGCACGCCAGCGGCTTTCACCAGACCACCGTTAACGAACGTCGGGTCGAGACCCGCTTCCGCATAAATGCTGGAGACCATCGCTGTTGTGGTGGTTTTACCGTGCGTACCGGCCACCGCAATGCCGTGACGGAAACGCATCAGTTCCGCCAGCATTTCCGCGCGACGGATCACCGGGATGCGCGCCTCATGCGCCGCAACGATTTCCGGGTTATCCGCGGAGATAGCGCTGGACACCACAACCACGCTCGCATCGCTCACGTTTTCCGGGCGATGATTGAAATAGATAGTCGCCCCCAGCGACGCCAGCTGCTGCGTAACAGGGTTTGGCGCCAGGTCAGACCCGCTGATCTGATAGCCTTCGTTAGCTAACACTTCGGCAATACCGCCCATGCCAGCACCACCGATGCCGACAAAGTGAATGTGCCGGACGCGACGCATCTCGGGCACGATAGAACGCAGTTTTGCCAGTTGTTGTGTATTCATTCTCTAAACGCCATCGACTACTTCAAAAAAATCGTGCAGCGCAACACGCACTGCGAGAATTATGCCTGGGCTGCCAGGCTCACTTCTTTTGCCACCCGTTCCGTTGCATCCGGGATAGCGGTCGCGCGTGCGCGTTGCGCCATCTCCAGTAATACATCCCGGTTCCAGCCCGCCAGGGTAGTGGCGACCGCATCAGCGGTAAATTGTGGCTGCTCAAAAATCTTCGCTGCGCCCGCTTTCTCAAGCGGCAGCGCATTCCAGTACTGCTGTCGGTCTTTGTGCTGGAACGGCACAAACAGCGCCGGTAAACCGGCGGCGGCGATTTCGCTCACCGTCAGCGCGCCCGAGCGACAGACCACAACATCGGCCCAGGCATAGGCTGCGGCCATATCATCAATAAATTCAGTCACTTTATGCTGCGGCTGACCTTCCTGCACGTAGGCCTGCTCAACGGTCTGCTGAGCGCCCTTCCCGCTCTGGTGCCAGATGGTCACCGCATCACCCAGTTTTGCCGCAACCTGCGGCATCGTCTGGTTTAAAATACGTGCGCCCTGGGAACCGCCGACGACCAGCACGCGCACCGGCCCTTCGCGACCCGCCAGACGCGTATCTGGCAGCGGCAGCGCCAGCACGTCCACACGTACCGGATTCCCTACGACATCCGCTTTCGGGAATGCCCCGGGGAAGGCCTGCATAACTTTGGTGGCGATTTTTGCCAGCCATTTGTTGGTCAACCCGGCAATACCGTTCTGCTCATGCAGAACAACGGGGATGCCCAGTGACCACGCCGCCAGTCCGCCCGGACCGGAAACGTAACCGCCCATGCCCAGAACGACGTCAGGCTTAAAACGCTTCATAATGGCGCGCGCCTGACGCCAGGCATTGAAAATGCGCACCGGCGCCAGCAGCTGCGCCTTGATCCCTTTGCCACGAAGGCCAGAAATACGAATAAAGTCGATCTCGATACCGTGTTTAGGTACCAGATCGGCTTCCATGCGGTCTGCGGTTCCCAGCCAGCGTACCTGCCAGCCCTGTTCCATTAAATGGTGCGCAACCGCCAGTCCCGGGAACACGTGTCCACCGGTACCGCCTGCCATCACCATTAACCGCTTCGGTTGATTCATCGTGAACCTCGTGTAAACGCCTGAGCTTTCTCCAGACGCGTTTCATAATCTATGCGTAACAAAAACATGATGGCCGTCGACATGATCAGCAGACTCGAACCACCATAACTGATCAACGGCAACGTCAGACCTTTGGTCGGCAGCATACCCGCTGCCGCCCCAACGTTTACCAGCGCCTGGAAGCTAAACCAGATACCAATTGAGCAGGCCAGGAAACCGGAGAAGCGGTGATCGATCTCCAGCGCTTTCCGGCCAATCGACATGGCGCGGAAAGCGACGAAGAATACCATTAATAGCGCCAATACCACACCGATATAACCCAGTTCTTCCCCAATAATGGAGAAGATGAAGTCGGTGTGCGCCTCCGGTAAATACTCCAGTTTTTGTACCGAGTTGCCCAGGCCTTGACCCCAGACTTCGCCGCGGCCAAACGCCATCAGCGACTGCGTCAGCTGGTAACCGCTGCCGAACGGATCTTCCCATGGGTTCCAGAACGAGGTCACACGGCGGATACGGTAGGGCTCGGCGAGGATCAGCAGCACCACCGCCGAAATCCCCATCCCGATGATGGCAATGAACTGCCACAGTTTTGCGCCCGCCAGGAACAGCATCGCCAGCGTAGTGACAAACAGTACGACTACCGTACCGAGGTCGGGCTGCGCCAGCAGCAGGATCGCGAGGACCAGAATCACGCCCATCGGTTTTAAGAAGCCACGAAGGTTGTTACGAACTTCGTCAACTTTACGCACCAGGTAGTTAGCCAGGTAGCAGAACAACGACAGTTTGGTGAACTCCGCGGGCTGAATACGCAGTGGGCCAAAGGCAATCCAGCGTGATGCCCCGTTAACGGAGCTCCCGACAACCAGAACGATCAACAGCATGATGATTGAGGCGATGAGCATGGCTGTACTGTGCCGCTGCCAGAACGACATCGGCAGGCGTAAGGTGATCATTGCCAGGCAGAACGCGAGAATGATGTACAGCCCGTCACGCTTGGCAAACAGGAACGGGTCGTTTGCCAGACGCTGTCCGACAGGCATTGACGCCGAGGTGACCATAATAAAGCCGATCGCCGCCAGCCCCAGCGTGAGCCAAAACAGCGTGCGGTCGTACATGATCAGGCTGTCGGAATCTTTATCCCGGGAAGCCATCACCCAGCCTTTCAGCGCCGTAAACAGCCATACCAGGATACCAAATCCTGGCAGGCGCGGCATTTTCAGGCGAGGGAGAGATAAACGCATCAGCCTAACTCCTTCGCCAGGCGGGTAAAGACATCACCCCGCTGTTCGAAACTCTTGAATTGATCGAGGCTGGCACAGGCTGGTGAGAGCAGTACCATATCGCCGGGCTTCACGCGTGGGGCGATGAGGCGCATCGCCTGCTCCATGGTCTCGGTTTGCTCGGCGACTTCAGGACGCAACGCTGCCAGCTCGCTGCCATCGCGGCCAAAGCAATACAGGCGCACGTTATCACCGTTGAGGTACTGCTTTAGCGAGGAGAAGTCAGCCGATTTACCGTCGCCGCCCAGCAGCAGGTATAGCGTGCCATCAACGTGCAAACCGTTCAGTGCCGCCTCGGTGCTACCCACGTTGGTCGCTTTGGAATCATTAATCCAGCGTACGCCGTTGTGCTCCAGCGCCAGCTGGAAGCGGTGCGCCAGGCCGGTAAAGGTGGTGAGCGCCTTCAGGCTTGAAGATCGCGGCAGGCCAACGGCATCCGCCAGCGCCAGCGCCGCCAGAGCATTGGTGTAGTTATGCTGGCCGGAGAGCATCATCTCTTTCACGTTCAGCACTTTCTCACCTTTCACGCGTAGCCAGGTTTCGCCCTGCTGACGATTAAGGTGATAGTCACCCATGTTAATACCGAAGCTAATGCAGCGTTCGTCTGCGCCGCGCACCGGCATGGTGAGTGCATCATCGGCATTCACTACGCAAACTTTGGCATTTTCATAAACGCGCAGTTTGGCCGCACGGTACTGCTGCAAGCCGAACGGGTATCTGTCCATATGATCTTCGGTGACGTTTAGGATCGTCGCCGCCGCCGCATGCAGGCTTGAAGTGGTTTCCAGCTGGAAGCTGGAAAGCTCAAGGACGAACAGCTCACACCCTTTATCAAGCAGCATCAGAGCGGGCAGACCAATGTTACCGCCCACGCCGACATTTTTGCCCGCCGCCTTCGCCATTTCCCCCACCAGCGTGGTGACGGTGCTTTTACCGTTTGAACCGGTAATGGCGACGATCGGGGCCTGCGCCTCCCGGCAGAACAGTTCGATATCGCCGACAATCTCAACGCCCGCATCCGCGGCGGCGCTCAGGGAAGGATGCGCCAGCGCCATACCGGGGCTGGCAACAATCAGATCGGCGGCCAGCAGCCACTCATCATTCAGACCACCCAGGTGGCGTTCAACCTGCTCCGGCAGCTTGTCCAGACCCGACGGAGAGACGCGCGTATCCATCACGCGCGGCGTCACGCCACGCGCAAGGAAAAAGTCCACGCAGGAGAGGCCGGTGAGGCCTAACCCGATGATAACGACTTTTTTGCCCTGGTAATCTGCCATGATTAACGTACCTTCAGCGTTGCCAGGCCAATCAGCACCAGCATCAGCGAAATAATCCAGAAGCGCACAATGACGCGCGGCTCCGGCCAGCCTTTCAGTTCATAGTGGTGGTGAATCGGTGCCATACGGAAGATGCGCTGACCGCGCAGCTTGAAGGAACCGACCTGCAAAATCACCGACAGCGTCTCAACCACAAACACACCGCCCATGATCACCAGCAGGAACTCCTGACGCAGCAGCACGGCGATAATGCCCAGCGCGCCGCCCAGCGCCAGTGAACCGACGTCGCCCATAAAGACCTGCGCCGGATAGGTGTTAAACCACAGGAAGCCCAGCCCCGCCCCGACAATCGCCGTACAGACGATCACCAGCTCACCCGCATGTCGCAGGTACGGGATGTGCAGGTAGTTTGCAAAGTTCATGTTACCGGTCGCCCACGCCACCAGCGCGAAACCGCCCGCGACAAACACGGTTGGCATGATGGCCAGGCCGTCCAGACCATCGGTCAGGTTGACGGCATTGCCGGTGCCGACGATCACAAAGTAAGCCAGCAGAATGTAGAACAGCCCCAATTGCGGCATCACGTCTTTGAAGAACGGCACCACCAGCTCGGTGGCCGGGGTGTCTTTTCCTGCCAGATAAAGCGCGAAGGCCACGCCCAGCGCAATCACCGACATCCAGAAATACTTCCAGCGGGCGATCAAACCTTTGGTGTCTTTGCGCACGACTTTGCGGTAGTCATCAACAAAACCGATGATCCCATAGCCAACCAGCACGGTCAGCACGCACCAGACGTAGGGGTTAGACGGATAGGCCCACAGCAGAACGGACACCACAATCGCGGTCAGGATCATGATCCCGCCCATGGTCGGCGTACCGCGCTTGCTGAAGTGCGATTCCGGACCATCGTTGCGTACAACCTGGCCGAAAGAGAGTTTTTGCAGACGGGCAATCATGCGCGGGCCCATCCACAGCGAGATGAACAGCGCAGTCAGCAGGCTGACGATGGCGCGAAACGTCAGATAGGAAAAGACGTTAAAGCCTGAGTAATATTTGACCAAATGTTCGGCCAGCCAAACTAACATGTCCCGTTCTCCTGTAATGCGTGCACAACCTCTTCCATGGCGGCACTACGTGAACCTTTAACTAAAACAGTCACAATCTGTTTTTCTGTAATCAATGCCTTCAGGCGTTCGATCAGTGCAGATTTATCGGCAAAATGTTCGCCAACTTCACTGGCATCGGAAATGGCCTTGCTCAGCGTGCCTGCGCTCAATACGCGGTCAAGCCCGGCGGCTTTCGCCGCTTCACCCACCTGAACATGGCAGGCTTCGCTTTCATCACCCAGCTCGGCCATATCGCCCACAACCATCACGCGATAGCCCGGCATCTCAGACAAGACCTGCACGGCCGCCGTCATGGAGCCGACGTTAGCGTTGTAGGAGTCATCCAGCAGAAGTTTGTTTTCAGCCAGCTGGATCGGGAAAAGACGCCCCGGCACGGCTTTTAAATTTGCCAGACCTGCTTTGATCGCCGCGTGTGAGGCACCTACCGCCATTGAGAGCGCTGTCGCAGCAAGCGCATTGGCAATGTTATGACGACCGGGCAGGGGCAGCAGCACCTCGATGTCGCCCGTTGGGGTCGTGAGGGTGAACTCGGTGCCGTATGACGTCACATGAATGTTGGTCGCCGAAAAATCACTGTTTGCCGCATTCGGTGAGAAGCGCCAGGTTTTGCGTGAACCAATGATGCTCTGCCAGTTCAGCCAGTCGTTGTTATCGGCGTTCATAATGGCGATGCCGTCATCCGGCAGTCCGGTATAAATTTCACCTTTCGCTTTCGCCACACCGGCCAGCGAACCAAAACCTTCAAGATGTGCCGCCGCCAGGTTATTCACCAGCGCCGCTTCCGGACGCGTCAGGCTCACGGTCCAGGCGATTTCGCCCTGATGGTTAGCCCCTAACTCAATCACCGCATATTCATGCTCGTGGGTCAGGCGCAGCAGCGTCATCGGTACACCGATGTCATTATTAAGGTTGCCCGCCGTATAAAGCGTGTTACCGCACTGGTTAAGGATCGCCGCCGTCATCTCTTTAACGGAGGTTTTACCCGACGAGCCCGTCAGCGCCACGACGCGTGTTGGCACCTGCTGGCGAACCCATGCCGCCAGCTCGCCAAACGCCAGGCGCGTATCTTTCACCACAATCTGCGGCAAATCGATATCGAGCTTACGGCTGACCAGCAGCGCGCCCGCGCCGTTATCTTTAGCCTGTTGCGCAAAATCGTGGGCGTCAAAACGCTCGCCCTTCAGCGCCACAAACAGGCAGCCCGCCGTCACCTTACGGGTGTCGGTGGTCACAGCCTCAATGGTTAGATCCTGACCATGCAGCATCCCCTGCAATACCGCAGCGGCCTGGCTTAACGTAATGCTAATCATGCCACCACTCCCAGCAGACGCGCTGCCGTCACGCGGTCGGAGTAATCCAGACGACGATTGCCGACGATCTGATAATCTTCATGACCTTTACCGGCCAGCAGAACCACATCGTTCTCCTGCGCCTGCATAATGGCGTTAGTCACGGCCTCCGCACGGCCTTCAACCACGCGCGCACGACCCGCATCCAGCATGCCTGCCAGAATGTCATTGATAATGGCCCGCGGCTCTTCGGTACGCGGGTTGTCATCGGTTACCACGGGAATATCCGCGAACTGCTCAGCGATGGCGCCCATCAGCGGACGTTTGCCCTTGTCGCGATCGCCACCGCAGCCAAACACGCACCAGAGCTTGCCTGCGCAGTGCAGACGCGCCGCTTCCAGCGCTTTTTCCAGCGCATCCGGCGTGTGCGCGTAATCCACAACCACCGTCGGCTTGCCCGGCGCGCTGAACACTTCCATGCGGCCACAGACCGGTTGCAAACGCTCAGACGTCTTCAGCAGATCCGCCATCGGGTAGCCCAGCGCCAGCAGCGTCGCCAGCGCCAGCAGCAGGTTACTGACGTTAAAGGCTCCCATCAGGCGGCTTTCAATTTCACCTTCGCCCCAGGTGGAAGCGAAGCGGATCGTCGCCCCACTATCGTGGTAGTTCACCTCGACCGCCTTCAGCCAGCGGCCACGGCAGTTCGGATTAATGTGATCTTCCATCGACACCGCCACCGCATCCGGCAGTTTTTCCAGCCAGCGGCGACCGACTTCGTCGTCGGCGTTAATGATCGCCTGCCCATGGTGGTGAGTGGAATAAAGCAGCCATTTCGCCGCTTCGTAGTGCTCCATATCACCATGATAATCAAGGTGATCGCGGCTCAGGTTAGTAAAGACAGAGGCAGCAAATTTCAGGGCCGCCACGCGATGTTGTACCAGACCATGAGAAGAGACTTCCATCGCAGCGAAGGTCGCACCCTGCTCAGCGAGGCCTGCCAGCACACGCTGCACGTCAACCGCAGAGCCTGTGGTGTTTTCCGTCGGGCTTACTTTGCCCAGAAGACCGTTCCCCACCGTGCCCATGACGGCACCGGTTTCGCCCAGCAGCTGCGCCCACTGTGCCATCAGCTGAGTGGTGGTGGTTTTTCCGTTGGTTCCTGTCACGCCAACCAGCTGTAACTGGTCGGAAGGTTCGTTGTAAAAACGTCCTGCCAGCGCGGAGAGACGCTCATTCAGCTGGCTGAGATAGATGACCGGCACGCCGTGCATTTCACGGATCTCACCGTCTGTTGCCTCATCTTTGGCCTCAGCAATAATGGCAGCAACACCTTGCGCAATCGCCTGCGGGATATAACGACGCCCGTCCGCCTGATGACCCACTACTGCCACAAAAAGATCGCCAGAAGCCGCTACGCGGCTGTCCAGTACCATCTCTCGCAGTGCTCGCGCAGGTAGCATAGGCACCCACGGAGCAAGAAGGTCGCGCAAATTACGATCTGCCACCTGTTCCCTCGCCTTGATTAATTACAAATTCACTTTTTTCGCCCGTCGCCAGCGCATCCGGTTCAATGTTCATGGTGCGCAACACGCCGCCCATAATAGCCCCGAACACAGGCGCGGAGACGGCGCCGCCGTAGTATTTACCCGCCTGCGGATCGTTGATGACGACCACCAGTGCAAAACGCGGATTGCTTGCAGGCGCTACGCCTGCGGTATAGGCAATGTATTTGTTGATATAGCGGCCGTCCGGCCCCACTTTTTTCGCTGTACCGGTTTTAATGGCGATACGATAGCCCTTAATTGCGGCCTTCACGCCGCCACCGCCAGGTAACGCGACGCTTTCCATCATATGCACGACGGTACGAACGATAGATTCCGGGAAAACACGTTCCCCCGGAACCGGTGGATCAACTTTGGTGATCGACAGCGGACGATAAATGCCATAGCTGCCAATCGTTGCGTAGACTCGCGCTAACTGTAAGGGAGTTACCATTAGCCCGTAGCCGAAAGAGAAGGTGGCCCTCTCTATGTCAGACCACCGTTGTTTTTGAGGATATAAGCCACTGCGTTCTCCGACCAACCCCAAATTGGTCGCCTTTCCCAGCCCAAAACGTGAGTAAGTATCTACTAACGCTGAGGACGGCATCGCTAACGCCAGTTTTGACACACCGACGTTACTCGACTTCTGTAAGACCCCGGTCAGGGTCAGTTCGCTGTAACGTGCCACGTCTTTGATTTCGTGACCGTTAATTCGATAAGGAATCGTATTCAGAACGGTATTTTCGTTGACGATGCCTCGCTGTAGAGCCGTCATCACCACCATAGGTTTTACGGTTGAGCCGGGTTCAAACACATCGGTGATGGAGCGGTTACGCATTGCATCTTTTGCTGTACCGGCAAAATTATTCGGGTTGTATGAGGGGCTACTGGCCATCGCCAGCACTTCACCTGTCGCCACATCCACTAGCACGGCGCTGCCCGATTCCGCCTTGTTAAACGCGACGGCGTTGTTCAGCTCACGATAGACCAGCGCCTGCAAGCGTTCATCAATACTCAGGGCCAGGTTGTGCGCGGCCTGGCTGTCTGTCGAGGAAATGTCTTCAATGACGCGACCATAGCGGTCTTTACGCACGATTCGCTCGCCAGGCTGGCCGGTAAGCCACTTGTCGAAGCTTTTTTCAACGCCCTCAATCCCCTGGCTATCCACGTTGGTAAAGCCAATCAGGTGCGCGGTGACTTCGCCCGAAGGATAGTAACGGCGGGATTCTTCCCGCAGATGAATGCCGGGCAGCTTCAGTTTCTTAATGTAGTCAGCCATGTCAGGGTTCACCTGACGGGCAAGATAGATAAAGCGCCCTTTCGGGTTGGCGTTAACGCGCGACGCCAGCTGATCCAGCGGCATTTTCAACGCGTCTGACAGCGCCTTCCAGCGGTTATCAAGGGTGATCCCGCCTGCATCGTGTAACTCTTTCGGATCGGCCCAGATCGCCTTCACCGGCACGCTCACCGCCAGCGGACGGCCGGAACGATCGGTGATCATCCCACGAGAGGTAGAAACTTCCTGCACGCGCAGAGAACGCATATCACCCTGACGTACCAGCATGTCAGGCGCGATGATTTGTAGCCACGCCACGCGTCCCAGCAGGAAACCCAGCGCCAGTAAAATGCAGCCGCAAAGCAACGCAAAACGCCAACTGACAAAGTTGGCCTGTTCTTCCTGGCGTTTTGGTTTTAGCGTTTTTGCCGCTGCTTTCATGCGTCGCGTTTTCCCTTATTTTTGTACTACGATATTTTCCTGCGAAGGATCAACATGCTGTAATTGCAGTTTTTCCGTTGCGATCCGTTCAACCCGGCTGTGATCGCCGAGCGCGTTTTCTTCAAGGATCAGATTTCGCCATTCAATATCCAGCGCATCGCGTTCCAGTACCATCTGTTCGCGCTGCGCAGTTAATAAACGGGTATGGTGAGCGGTGGTGACCACCATGACTGCCGTCACAATGATGCAAATGAACAAGCAGAGTGGCAGCTTCCCAAACCGCAAAAGATCGTCGCCGATCACGCCAGGCAAGGCATGGCGCTCGTTGCTTCCTAACGATCCCTTAACTTTGCTTAGGGTCTCTGTCACTCTGCTGATCATGCGTTCGTCCTCTCTGCAATACGCAGCACTGAACTACGGGCACGTGGATTCTCTGCCACCTCTTCTTCGCCCGGCATCAACTTGCCTAATGCTCGCAACTGACGGCCTCCCAGCTTTCTGAGTTGTTCTTCCGTCATCGGCAACCCAGCTGGAACCTGTGGACCGCGGCTCTGTTCACGCATAAAGCGTTTTACGATGCGATCTTCCAGCGAATGGAAGCTGATGATGGATAACCGCCCACCCGGGGCCAGCACGTCGAGCGAGCTTTTTAGCGCCAGCTCTATTTCCTCCAGTTCACTGTTTACCCAGATACGAACCGCCTGGAAGGTACGGGTCGCAGGATGTTTGTGCTTGTCCTTCACCGGCGTTGCCGCCGCGATGACTTCTGCCAGCTCTTTGGTACGGGTCATTGGCTCAACGCGGTTGCGCTCCACGATGGCGCGCGCAATACGTTTGCCAAAGCGTTCTTCACCGAAGGTTTTGATTACCCAGGCAATATCCGCTTCGTCAGCAGTTTGTAACCATTCAGCGGCAGACTGGCCGCGAGTGGGGTCCATACGCATATCCAGCGGCCCATCACGCATAAAGGAGAAGCCGCGTTCTGCATCATCAAGCTGTGGTGAAGAGACGCCAAGATCGAGGAGAATCCCGTCGATCTTGCCGGTCAGGCCGCGCTCAGCGACATAATCCGCAAGCGCAGAGAAAGGTCCATGCACGATGGAAAAGCGAGGATCATCGATGGTTTGCGCAACGGCAATCGCCTGCGGATCGCGGTCAATTGCCAGCAGGCGTCCTTCCGCTCCAAGCTGGGAGAGGATCAAACGCGAGTGACCACCGCGACCAAAAGTGCCATCAATATAGATGCCGTCTGGACGAATATTCAGGCCGTTAACGGCCTCATCCAGCAGCACCGTTGTATGTTTATAATTTTCCATCATATTTATAGAGACAAGTCCCGCAGCCGTTCCGATAATGTTGCGGAATCAGACTGCTCAGCGTCGATATCTTCCTTGACCTGTTGATACCAGGTCGTTTCGTCCCACAGTTCAAACTTGTTGAACTGCCCGACCAGCATCACTTCTTTAGTCAGACCGGCGTGTTGCCGCAACACAGGCGCAATCAATAATCGCCCGGCGCTATCCATCTGACATTCACTGGCATGTCCCAATAACAACCGCTGCACGCGGCGTTCTTGCGGGTTCATGCTCGACAGTCGCGACAGCTTTTGCTCAATGATTTCCCATTCAGGCAAAGGGTAAAGCAGCAGGCAGGGGGAGTTGATGTCAATGGTGCAAACCAGTTGACCCGAAGCGTTCTCAATCAGCTGGTCGCGGTATCGGGTTGGTACCGATAAACGCCCTTTGCTGTCGAGATTGACTAACGTTGCTCCACGGAACATGCCAGCCTCACCCCTCCTCACCACTTTAACCCACAAATTCCCACCTGAAGGAGTTTACGGAGCGAGGGAAAAGCTTGTCAAGCCAGGACTCTCTCTATACCGGCGCGAAAGCACCGTATTTACAGAGCAAGAGTGACCTGGCTAATAACTACACAACTGGCGAGGCAAAATTAACGTTATGAATATTTGTAAGAAAAAAACCGAATATGCACACGAGCGTTAAGACTCACTCAATATCATCGCAGGGAAATATAAAGTGTCAGTTTGCGACGCGGGCAGCATTTTAAGGCATATCGCCGGGGGATAACAGCATCAGATTAAGCGCAAGGCAATATGGATTCGTTCGTGTACATTGAGGGCTGAAGGGGACAGTAAAAAATGGCTGAATATTCATCGGCTGGCGGCTGTTTGTAACAAAACAATACAAAAGAATGCCCGTTAAAAATTATAATTGCGCTTTTTAACGCCAAAACGGATTCAGAAAAATAGCCGGCTACGAATCTTAGAGATAAATCCTAATTTTTATCCGGGAATTATTTCCCGCAATAAATGCGCCGCAAAAGGGGCAGTTTTACCGCCCCTGTGGAAATATTAATGGCGGCTCAAAATCCCGCGCCGATAGAGATTACGTTTGATACGCGTAAGCCCGGGTTTCGGTTTGCGAGGTTCATCCAGGCTTGCCAGAACAATCTCAAGCACGCGCTCGGCGACGTCGCGGTGACGCTGAGCCACGGCCAGCACCGGACATTGCAGGAAGTCGAGCAGTTCGTTATCGCCGAAGGTCGCAATCGCCAGATCGGATGGCAGCTTGCCATCGCGACGTAACGTCACGTCCATCACCCCCTGCAACAGGGCAAACGAGGTGGTAAACAACGCCTGCGGCATCGGGTGCGTTTCCAGCCATTTCTCGAACAGCTGAGCAGCCGCTTCGCGCTCATAGCTGTTGGCATACAGATAATGAACGTCACGCGGATCGTCTTTCCACGCCGTACGGAACCCTTGTTCACGCAGGAAGCTCACGGATAGTTCAGGCAAAGCGCCAAGATAGAGCACCGTTTCCGCCGGGAAGGTACGCAGCTCGGCAGCCAGCATTTCTGCATCGTCCTGATCGGCGCCTACGACGCTGGTGAAATGTTCACGATCCAAAGCACGATCCAGCGCCACAATCGGGAATGGATCGTTCGCCCAGCGCTGATAGAAAGGATGCTCGGGTGGTAAAGAGGTCGACACGATGATGGCGTCAACCTGACGTTGCAGCAGATGCTCAATGCAGCGCATCTCGTTGTCGGGCTGATCCTCGGAGCAGGCAATCAACAGCTGATAGCCCCGCTGACGAGCCTGACGTTCAAGATAGTTGGCGATGCGGGTATAGCTGGTGTTTTCCAGATCCGGGATCACCAGGCCAATCGAGCGGGTGCGTCCGGCACGTAAACCTGCGGCGACAGCATTCGGATGGTAATTATGCTCACGAACGACTGCCATCACTTTCTCAACGGTCTTATCGCTGACACGATACTGCTTTGCTTTACCGTTAATCACATAGCTGGCCGTGGTTCTCGACACGCCGGCGAGCCGGGCGATTTCATCCAGTTTCACAATTGCCCCTCAAAAAAAGAAAAAAGTCCATGGCCCTGTCAAGGTTATGGTTAAATATTTTAACATCTAAACGCAGAATAGCTTTCACGGCAACCGCTTTTGTCCGCGTTGTCGGCGGATTACGCAAAAAAAAGCCCGGCTTTGGCTACCGGGCTGAAAGAGGCGAACCTTTTGCGCAACTAACGCATGATTTTATCGCCGCGCGAGAGGCCAACAACGCCAGAGCGCGCAACTTCAACAATTTTTGCCACATCCCTGACGGAGGCCAGGAACGCATCCAGCTTATCGCTCGTTCCGGCAAGCTGCACAGTATATATAGAAGGCGTGACGTCAATGATCTGCCCACGGAAAATATCCGTGTTACGCTTGACCTCTTCACGGCCATAACCGCTGGCCTGAATTTTCACCAGCATCACTTCACGTTCGACGTAAGCCCCCTGCCCCAGCTCGCTGACGCGCAACACGTCCACCAGCTTGTGCAATTGCTTTTCGATCTGCTCAAGCACTTTCGCATCGCCGACAGTCTGGATCGTCATGCGGGAGAGCGTTGGATCATCGGTCGGCGCAACGGTCAGGCTTTCAATGTTGTATCCGCGCTGCGCAAAAAGCCCAATGACGCGTGACAGTGCGCCCGACTCATTTTCCAGTAATACAGATAATATCCGGCGCATATCAGGTTCTCTCCGTTTTGCTTAACCACATTTCATCCATACCACCGCCACGGATATGCATCGGATAAACGTGCTCTGTGCCGTCGACGATGACGTCCATGAAGACGAGGCGATTGTTTTTAACGTGCTCAAGCGCTTCGCCGAGCTTCGCTTCCAGCTCTGACGGATCGGTTACCCGCATGCCAATATGACCATAGGCTTCAGCCAGACGGACAAAGTCCGGAAGTGACTTCATATAAGACTGAGAGTGACGGCCGGAATAAATCATATCCTGCCACTGCTTCACCATACCGAGGTAACCGTTATTCAGGTTAAGCACCAGCACTGGCAACTCATATTGCAGCGCAGTAGAAAGCTCCTGAATATTCATCTGTATACTGCCATCACCCGTTACGCAGATAACCGTTTCGTTCGGCAACGCCAGCTTCACCCCCAGCGCGGCGGGCAGACCAAAGCCCATCGTGCCAAGCCCGCCTGAGTTGATCCAGCGACGCGGTTTATCAAACGGGTAATACAACGCAGCGAACATCTGATGCTGGCCTACGTCAGAAGTGACATACGCCTCGCCTTTGGTCAGATGCCAGATCGTCTCGATCACCGCCTGCGGCTTGATGTTTTCACTCTGCGTGTCGTATTTAAGGCACTGACGGCCGCGCCATTGTTCGATTTGCTGCCACCAGTCACGGATCTCATCCAGCGGTTGAGAGGCGGTCTCCTGCGCCAGCAGTTCCAACATTTGATCCAGCACCTGTCGTGCGTCCCCCACGATGGGCACATCCGCCGGCACCGTTTTAGAGATAGAAGTAGGATCGATATCAATGTGTAGCACCGTCGCATTCGGACAGTATTTCGCCAGGTTATTGGTGGTGCGATCGTCAAAACGTACGCCGACGGCAAAAATCACATCAGAATGGTGCATCGTCATATTGGCTTCATAGGTGCCATGCATACCCAGCATGCCCAGCGCCTGACGGTGGGTAGCCGGGAATGCCCCCAGCCCCATCAGCGATGACGCGACAGGAAGATTCAGCTTCTCAATCAGTTCGCGTAGTTGCGTTTCACAGGCTGCATTGACGGCGCCGCCCCCCACATAGACTACGGGCTTTTTCGCAGCCAGCAGCGTTTGCAGCGCACGCTTAATCTGGCCTTTGTGCCCTTGCGTCGTCGGATTATACGAACGCATGCTCACCGACTCAGGCCACAGGTAAGGCAGTTTATTCGCGGGATTGAGAATATCTTTTGGCAGATCGACAACCACTGGCCCAGGACGACCGCTGGCGGCCAGCCAGAAGGCTTTTTTCAGCACGCCCGGGATATCTTCCGTTTGCTTAACCAGAAAGCTGTGCTTCACCACGGGGCGTGAGATCCCCACCATGTCGCATTCCTGAAACGCATCATAGCCAATCAGTGACGTCGCCACCTGTCCGGAGAGAATGACCAGTGGAATAGAGTCCATATACGCAGTCGCAATGCCGGTGATGGCATTGGTCGCTCCCGGCCCCGAAGTAACCAGCACTACACCCACTTCGCCCGTGGCGCGGGCCAGGCCGTCAGCCATATGCACAGCAGCCTGTTCATGACGAACCAGAACATGATCAATACCGCCTACCGTGTGCAGCGCGTCATAAATATCGAGAACCGCGCCTCCGGGATAGCCGAACACTTGTTTCACGCCCTGATCGATAAGCGATCGGACGACCATTTCCGCGCCAGACAACATCTCCATGCTTTGCCTCCAGGCTTTTGTTATAGACGGTCAACAGAATTCATTTCCGCGCCGTCTTCTGACAGGGTGAACCCATCTTATAATGTGCAGAGTGATGGATACCTTAACCGCTCGTTATGAGGCAGGCAATTAGCAAACGGAATGCGGGAATGGGCAATAAAAGCAGAAAAAATAGCTGTCAGACACGAATATGGTGAATTCGTCTGGTATGAGGGGAGACGCTAATAATTCATCTCTTAAAAAGAGGATGGATCAGGAAATCATCTATTTTTAAGCCGCCCTGAGCGTCTGAAAAAATGCGCACAGAACAAAATATTGCCTGCATAAAAAATCACAGAATAAACCGCATGGCACCATGCGGTTTATTCACCCTGACTTATCGACGACAAATATTGATCAGCAACTCTTCCATCCACTGATGCCCTTTATCCCGCCCCGCCGCTTCATGCCAGGAAAGATAACAGGTACGACTATTCAGCTTGAGCGGCAGAGGTAAAATTTGCAGGCTCAGCGAATCGGAGAACTCTTCAGCAAGCCAGCGCGGTGCAATAGCGACTAGCTGCGTCTGAGAAACGACATTTAAAACGCTGACCATCGCCATCCCCTGATAGGCCACGCTGGCTTGTTTATCGGCAGTGTCATACCACGGCTGACTGAACGAAGCATATCTGTCCAGAGCAACAACGGCATGCTGCTCGCTGTAAACATCGCTTTCACGCAGCGGCGAATTCATGCGTGGATGTTTTTTGCTGGCGACTAACACCATTTCATCTTTAAACAACGGAACACATGCAAACTCTGGACGGCGAAACTCTTCGTAGCCCAGAACGAACTCCGTTTCCTGATAACGAAGCTGGTGCTCAGTGTTTTGATTTAAAGATGATTTAAAAACGAGATGAATATTAGGAGCAATCTGTTCAACTTTATTATATATAACAGACGTCAAATAATTGTCTAACGGACTGCAAACACAGAGATGGAAAACCCGCTCACTGCTTAAAGGTTCAAACCCTGAGCCGGGAAGCTCATTTTGAACCAGCTGTAGCGCCTGACGAATCGAACCGAATAGCTGGAATGCACGCGCCGTGGGCTGGATACCTCTTCCATACCGGACGAATAACTCGTCGTTAAACATCACCTTAAGTCTGGCTACGGCATTACTCACGGCAGGTTGAGACATTCCCAGAGATTGCGCTGCTCGCGTAATATTCTGCTCCTGCATAACTGCATCAAATACAGTTAACAGGTTGAGATCCACTGTGCGTAACTGAGGCTTAACCCCATCATAAGGCTGTGGTTGGTTAATATTATTTTCTGGCATTTCTGACTCCACTGTCACGCTAAATTCCCTTTGCCAAAGTACAGTAATAACTTCGAAAAATATGATTTACCATGCATATACAACAAGCGAAAGGAAATTATTTAAAATTCAGAATATATAAAGAACCCTCATTCAAGAGATGCCATTAAGCATCCCCTGAATGAAGAGCTAAAAATCGTTCAAATGATATCTAAAACTTTAATGCAGGCATGAAACCATAAAGCTGGCAAATACACAATCACCGCCTTAGTTAATAATAACTTAAGTATTATTAAACTATGAAGGCCATACACCACGATTTCATTAACAAAATGATATCAATATTGATAACTTTCCCGCCCATGATTCATTCATAGAACTTATAACTCAATGAAATAAAACACATTCCATTTCACAGCACATCGGTAAAAATACTGTGTTCAATTGCTACCAATTATATTCAAATTATTCCAGAGATGAATCTCAAGTCCAATAATAGACAATTAAATCGGTTAACAGCGTAAAAACCAGCACAATTAGCTAATGTGTTTATCCTGCGCTGAGTGGCCGTTTTGCCTGAGAGGGGTTGACATGAGTCAGCGTATCCAGTACCACTAAAAGCATATCGCATTCATCTGGAGCACGATTCATGATTCGCACCCTTCGTTTCACCGGTCTACTACTACTAAACGCATCCACTGTGCGCGGTAGACTGGCGGGCGAAATTCAGCGTTGAATCGTCTTCAGTAAAACTAAAAACCCGCGCCACTGCGCGGGTTTTTTTATGCTCGTAGCAAGGCGCCCTAAGACTGACAAGGACCTAACCCATGAGCCAGCAAGTCGTTATTTTCGATACTACTTTACGTGACGGTGAACAGGCATTACAGGCGAGCCTGAGTGTTAAAGAAAAACTGCAAATTGCGCTGGCCCTCGAACGCATGGGTGTAGACGTAATGGAAGTCGGCTTTCCCGTCTCCTCGCCGGGTGATTTCGAGTCAGTACAGACCATCGCCCGCACCATCAAAAACAGCCGCGTATGCGGTCTGGCTCGCTGCGTTGAGAAAGATATTGATGTGGCCGCGGAATCCCTGAAAGTTGCAGAAGCCTTCCGTATCCATACATTCATTGCCACCTCCCCCATGCACATTGCAACCAAGCTGCGCAGCACGCTGGATGAAGTGATCGAACGTGCGGTGTATATGGTTAAACGCGCGCGTAACTATACTGATGACGTCGAATTCTCCTGTGAAGATGCAGGCCGCACGCCGATTGACGATTTGGCCCGTGTAGTGGAAGCCGCGATTAATGCCGGAGCCAGAACCATCAACATCCCGGATACCGTCGGCTACACCATGCCGTTTGAGTTCTCTAACATCATCACCGGCCTGTACGACCGCGTACCTAATATTGATAAAGCCATCATCTCTGTTCACACCCACGATGATTTGGGTCTGGCTGTGGGCAATGCCATCGCTGCCGTCCACGCCGGCGCGCGTCAGGTAGAAGGGGCAATGAACGGCATTGGTGAACGCGCCGGCAACTGCTCGCTGGAAGAAGTGATCATGGCGATCAAGGTGCGCAAAGACATTATGAACGTACACACTCGCATCAATCACAACGAAATCTGGCGCACCAGCCAGACCGTGAGCCAGATTTGCAATATGCCGATCCCGGCGAACAAGGCGATTGTTGGTACTGGCGCGTTCGCTCACTCCTCCGGTATTCACCAGGATGGCGTGCTGAAGAACCGTGAAAACTACGAAATCATGACTCCGGAATCCATCGGTCTGAACCAGGTTCAGCTGAACCTGACCTCGCGCTCTGGCCGCGCGGCGGTGAAACACCGTATGGAAGAGATGGGGTATCAGGACAGCGATTACAACATGGATCAGCTGTACGACGCATTCCTGAAACTGGCTGACAAGAAAGGCCAGGTCTTCGATTACGACCTGGAAGCGCTGGCATTCATCAACAAACAGCAGGAAGAGCCAGAACACTTCCGTCTGGACTACTTCACCGTTCAGTCAGGCTCAAGTGATATCGCTACCGCCTCCGTCAAGCTGGCCTGCGGCGATGAAATTAAAGCGGAAGCCGCCAACGGTAACGGCCCTGTGGATGCCATTTACCAGGCGATTAACCGCGTCACTGAGTACGACGTAGAGCTGGTGAAATACGACCTGACGGCAAAAGGGCACGGTAAAGACGCCCTGGGCCAGGTTGATATCGTCGTCAACTATAACGGTCGCCGCTTCCACGGTGTGGGTCTGGCGACAGATATCGTCGAATCCTCCGCGAAAGCGATGGTGCATGTCCTGAACAACATCTGGCGCGCAGCCGAAGTCGAAAAAGAGTTGCAACGCAAAGCTCAGAATAAAGAGAACAACAAGGAAACCGTGTGATGTCGAAGAATTACCATATTGCTGTGTTGCCGGGTGACGGTATTGGCCCGGAAGTGATGACACAGGCGCTGAAAGTACTGGAAGCCGTTCGTTCGCGTTTTGCGATGAAAATTACCACCAGCCACTACGACGTGGGCGGTATTGCCATTGATAACCACGGTACTCCCCTGCCGAAAGGGACTGTAGAAGGCTGCGAGAATGCCGATGCCGTTCTGTTTGGCTCAGTGGGTGGCCCTAAGTGGGAACACCTGCCTCCAGCAGAGCAGCCAGAGCGCGGCGCGCTGCTGCCGCTGCGTAAACACTTCAAACTGTTCAGCAACCTGCGTCCCGCGAAGCTGTACCCGGGGCTGGAAGAGTTCTGCCCGCTGCGCGCCGATATCGCCGCCAACGGTTTCGACATTCTCTGCGTGCGTGAGCTGACCGGCGGGATCTACTTCGGGCAGCCAAAAGGCCGCGAAGGCAGCGGTCAGCATGAGAAAGCGTTTGATACCGAGGTGTATCACCGTTTTGAAATTGAACGTATCGCTCATATCGCGTTTGAGTCAGCGCGCAAACGCCGCCGTAAAGTGACCTCTATTGATAAAGCGAACGTGCTCCAGTCGTCTATTTTGTGGCGCGAAATCGTCAGTGAAGTTGCCAGGCAGTACCCGGACGTTGAGCTGTCACATATGTATATCGACAACGCAACGATGCAGCTGATTAAAGATCCGTCCCAGTTTGACGTGCTGCTGTGCTCCAACCTGTTCGGCGATATTCTCTCGGATGAATGCGCGATGATCACCGGCTCCATGGGCATGCTGCCCTCGGCCAGCCTGAACGAAGAAGGCTTTGGCCTGTACGAACCGGCGGGCGGCTCCGCGCCGGATATCGCAGGTAAAAACATCGCCAACCCGATTGCGCAGATCCTCTCCCTGGCTCTGCTGCTGCGCTACAGCCTGGATGCAGGCGATGCAGCAACCGCAATTGAAAACGCCATTAACCGGGCATTAGAAGAAGGCGTCCGTACCGGTGATTTAGCACGCGGCACGGCGGCAGTCAGTACCGATGAAATGGGCGACATCATTGCCCGCTATGTCGCTGAAGGGGTGTAATCATGGCTAAGACGTTATATGAGAAGTTGTTTGATGCGCACGTTGTTTACGAAGCACCAAACGAAACCCCACTGTTGTACATCGACCGTCATCTGGTACACGAAGTGACCTCTCCTCAGGCATTTGACGGCCTGCGCGCGCATAAGCGCCCGGTGCGTCAGCCGGGTAAAACCTTTGCCACGATGGATCACAACGTTTCCACCCAGACCAAAGACATCAATGCATCTGGCGAGATGGCGCGTATCCAGATGCAGGAGCTGATTAAGAACTGTAACGAGTTTGGCGTGGAGCTGTACGATCTGAACCACCCCTATCAGGGCATCGTCCACGTAATGGGGCCTGAGCAGGGGATTACTCTGCCGGGCATGACCATCGTCTGCGGTGACTCCCACACCGCGACGCACGGCGCATTTGGCGCCCTGGCGTTCGGGATTGGGACCTCTGAAGTTGAACACGTTCTGGCGACGCAGACCCTGAAGCAGGGCCGCGCCAAAACCATGAAGATTGAAGTGAAGGGTAAAGCTGCGCCGGGTATCACCGCGAAAGATATCGTGCTGGCGATTATCGGCAAAACCGGCAGCGCAGGCGGCACCGGTCACGTCGTGGAATTCTGCGGCGACGCTATCCAGGCGCTGAGCATTGAAGGTCGTATGACCCTGTGCAACATGGCCATTGAGATGGGCGCCAAAGCAGGCCTGGTGGCCCCAGACGAAACCACCTTCAGCTATGTGAAGGGGCGTCTGCATGCGCCGAAAGGTCAGAATTTTGACGACGCGGTAGCGTACTGGAAAACCCTGAAAACGGACGAGGGGGCAATTTTTGATACCGTTGTGACGTTACAGGCGGAAGAAATCGCCCCGCAGGTCACCTGGGGCACCAACCCGGGCCAGGTGATTTCCGTCAACGACAGTATTCCTGACCCGGCCTCCTTTGCCGATCCGGTCGAACGTGCCAGTGCGGAAAAAGCGCTGGCTTACATGGGGCTGAAACCCGGCGTACCGCTGACCGACGTGAGCATTGATAAAGTATTCATCGGCTCCTGTACCAACTCCCGTATTGAAGATTTACGCGCTGCGGCAGAAATCGCTAAAGGCCGCAAAGTGGCGCCGGGCGTGCAGGCGCTGGTTGTGCCAGGCTCCGGTCCGGTGAAAGCCCAGGCGGAAGCGGAGGGTCTGGATAAGATCTTTATCGAAGCAGGCTTCGAGTGGCGCCTGCCGGGTTGCTCCATGTGTCTGGCGATGAACAACGACCGCCTGAATCCGGGCGAGCGCTGTGCTTCCACCAGCAACCGTAACTTTGAAGGCCGTCAGGGCCGCGGTGGGCGCACCCACCTGGTCAGCCCGGCAATGGCCGCCGCTGCGGCAGTCACCGGTCATTTCGCCGATATTCGCAGCCTGAAATAAGGAGACAATCATGGCAGAGAAATTTACCCAACATACGGGCCGGGTTGTCCCTCTGGACGCCGCTAACGTCGATACTGACGCGATCATTCCTAAGCAGTTTTTGCAGAAAGTGACGCGCACGGGTTTTGGTGCGCATCTGTTCAACGACTGGCGTTTCCTCGACGATAAAGGCGAAGTGCCGAACCCGGAATTCGTCCTGAACTTTCCGGAATACAAAGGCGCCTCCATTTTGCTGGCGCGGGAAAACTTTGGCTGCGGATCGTCGCGTGAACATGCGCCCTGGGCATTAACCGACTACGGCTTTAAGGTGGTTATCGCCCCGAGCTTCGCGGATATCTTCTACGGCAACAGCTTCAACAACCAGCTGCTGCCGGTGACGCTGAGTGACGAACAGGTCGATGAACTGTTTGCGCTGGTGCAGGCGAATCCGGGGATTTCGTTTGAGGTGGATCTGGAAGCGGAAGTGGTGAAAGCCGGGGATAAGATCTACAGCTTCAGCATTGATGCGTTCCGCCGCCACTGCATGCTGAACGGTCTGGATAGCATTGGCCTGACGCTGCAACACGAAGAGGCTATCTCCGCTTACGAGAAAAAACAGCCTGCGTTTATGGGTTAAAGGCAATGGCCCGCAGGGCGCGGGCCATTGATAAGGGTGCGTTGAGGCTCAACCACTCTGGAGTGGCGGGGAAAACTCCCCGCCAATACTGCTAACGTTTTGCTTCGTAAGCCAACACTGCCGCCAGCTCTGTTTTCTCCTGTCTGAAGTGCAGCTCACACAGCGAGTCGCGCACCATCCAGGTGAAGATCAACAGCGTCGTACAGATCAGAAACAAACCTAACAGCAGAGTACGTTTTGGCATTCCAGCCTCCTTATTGCTTTTCGGCAATGAAGAGACTAACCTCGCAATGTTGGTTGTGAAGTTGGTCTCCCCATCAGTTTTTTGATGTGGGACTCTCCACTGTTTGCCTCTTGCGAAAGCCTGAGGCAAACAGCCTCAAGCACCCGTCACGCACTCTATGCGCCTTCTCTGCGCCTGTCAGAAAATCGTTTCATTTCGTGAAGCCGCCTTCCAGAATCAAACGTCTTTTACCCGGCACGTCAGCATCAGCGTGACGAGCGAAATCGCTGCGATCACCCAGTACACGGATGCATGCCCATAGCTTTGCGACAGCGCCCCCTGAATCACCCCTGCCAGAATCACGCCGGTAGAGATACTGTTGGTAAACAGCGTGGTCGCGGAGCCTGCGCGCCCCGGCATTAAATCCTGGAACCAGAGCATGCCTATCCCGGCAACGATTCCGATAAACACCGCGTTAAACAGCTGTAACGCCAGCAAGGCTTCACGCGAATGGAACAGGATCAGCCCCGCGTAGAACAGTACCCCGGCCGCCACGGCGACGACCATCATCCGACGCTTTCCGAAACGTTTGACGTAGTAACCCGCCAGAATCATCGCCGGGATCTCCAGCCCGGCAGCGGTGCCCATCAGAATACCCGCGAGCTTGTCGGGCAGTCCCAGATCGCTGCTGATCCACAGCGGCATATCAATAATGTACATGGTGTTGCAGGTCCACATCAGCGTGGAGGCGATAAACAACATGCGGACGTTTTTATCCTGCCAGCCGCTCACCTGCGTGATGGGCTTGTCCGTCACCTGCTCTACGCGCGCCACCGATGGCAGCGCAAAGGCTATCAGCGCCAGGCTGATGACAAAAATCCCCGCCGCGATGGAAAACATGGTGGTGAAGCCGTAGTTCAGCGCCAGCATAAACGCCAGCGGCGGACCGATGACCCACGCGAGAGAGAGCTGCGCACGCATCACCGAGCTGAACATCACCACTTCCCTCGCCGAGCTGTCGGCGTACTCCCGGGCCAGGGCGAACAGTTGCGGCATGGCGGTGTTCGCCAGAGAGGCCAGCAGCACGCCGCAGGTAATGAGCGTCAGGTAATGGCGGTTGAAGGCAAACAGCAGCGCGTTGCCCACGGCCATGGCGCAACAAAAGAGGATCAGCTTGCGGCGATCGCCCTGGCTGTCGGATCGTTTCGCCAGCCACAGGCTGACGAGGATCCCGGCAATGGCGTTGACGGTGTAGAACAGGCCCACCCAAAACGGCTGCGCCCCCACCTCGCGGCTGAGAAACAGGCTCAGCGTCGGCGCCTGAAGCGCGCCGGCCACGCCCATCATGAAGGCCACCAGCATAAAAGCGGCGTACACGCCATTCAGGCGTCGCCCCATCGTCATCAACCAGAGCATGCGCAAGTCCTTATGAAAGCGAATCGAAATTGGGTGGAATAGTAAACGAAAAAAGCCAGCAAAAAACATTTTGCTGGCGGGTGATTAGCACCAATACTCAGTCACACATGATCGAGGCGAGTTAGCGAGAAGAGGTCGGTTTCGTAACGTCCCACTGCATCAGATCTTCCAGTATTCTCAGCCGCTGCTCTGCGCACTGGCGGGCCAGCCAGGACACTCCCTTTGTCGCTGAAAAATAGTGCTGATAAAACTGACGTGCGGTAGACCTCTTCATAATTTACCTCCTCGCTTCATCGAAAAGGATTATTGGCTTAATATAGGGATTAATAAATTGCTGATTTTTTGTCAGGAGTTCCCCTTTTATGCCTTCCGGTCGTCTGCAACAACAATTTATCCGCCTCTGGCAGTGCTGCGAGGGGCAATCGCAGGAGACCACGCTGAACGAGCTGGCCGAGCTCCTCAACTGCTCCCGGCGTCATATGCGCACGCTCCTTAATACCATGCAGCAGCAGGGCTGGCTAAACTGGGAGGCCGAAGCCGGACGCGGCAAGCGTTCGCGCCTGACTTTCCTTTATACCGGCCTGGCGTTACAGCAACAGCGAGCGGAGGATCTGCTGGAGCAGGACCGCATCGATCAGCTGGTCCAGCTGGTGGGCGACAAAGCCGCCGTGCGCCAGATGCTGGTCTCGCATCTGGGACGCAGCTTTCGTCAGGGACGCCACATTCTGCGGGTACTTTACTACCGCCCAATGAAAAATCTGTTGCCCGGTACGGCGTTACGTCGCTCTGAAACCCACATGGCCCGGCAGATTTTCAGCGGCCTGACGCGGATAAATGAGGAAAACGGGGAACTGGAAGCGGATATTGCCCATCACTGGCAACAGGTGTCTCCGCTGCACTGGCGCTTCTTTCTACGCCCCGGCATTCATTTCCACCATGGACGCGAGCTGGAGATGCGCGACGTTATCGCCTCTTTAGAGCGCGCCCGCACGCTGCCGCTCTATTCGCATATCGCACGGATCCACTCTCCAACGGCCTGGACGCTGGATATTGAGCTTTCGCAGCCGGACAAATGGCTTCCGTGGCTTCTGGGCTACGTGCCATCAATGATCCTGCCTGCCGAGTGGCGCTCCCTGAACAATTTTTCCAGCCAGCCGATTGGTACGGGCCCCTACTCCGTTACACGAAATAACAGTAATCAGCTGAAGATCCGCGCCTTTGATGATTACTTTGGCTATAGGGCGTTGATCGACGAAGTGAACGTCTGGGTGTTACCGGATCTCAACGAAGAGCTGAGCGCAGGCCTGACCCTGGAAGGGCCAACAGCCGGTGAAAAGGCGTTCGAAAGCCGCCTGGAGGAGGGCTGCTACTACCTGCTCTTTGATAGCCGCAGCCATCGCGGGGCAAACCACGACGTCCGCAGGTGGATAAGCCATATTCTGGCGCCCGCTAACCTGATTTATCACGCAGAGGAGCAATACCAGACCTGGTGGTTCCCGGCCTATGGCCTGCTCCCACGCTGGCACCATGCGCAGCCCGTCCGCAGCGAAAAGCCTGCCGGACTGGAGACCATCACCCTCAGCTACTATCGCGATCACATTGAGCATCGTTTTCTGGCGAGGATCATGAGCACGCTGCTGGCAGCCGAAGGCGTGACGCTGGCGATACAGGAAGTCGATTATGATGAATGGCATCGCGGAGACGTCATCAGCGATATCTGGCTCAACAGCGCAAACTTTACGCTGCCGCTTGATTTCTCGCTCTTTTCTCACCTGTACGAAGTGCCCCTGATTCAGCACTGTATCAACCGGGACTGGCAGCAGGACGCCGCGCGGTGGCGCGCGGGAGAAATGGATCTGGCCGCCTGGTGTCAGGAATTACTGACCGGGCAGACGATCGTACCGCTGATTCACCACTGGCTGCTGATCCAGGGGCAGCGCAGCATGCGCGGCCTGCGGATGAATACCCTCGGCTGGTTTGATTTTAAATCCGCCTGGTTTGCGCCGCCGGAGCCATAACGCTTTCGTAATATTCACCAAATCATTACAATAGCGCCGTTCTCAACGGGGTGCTGCATCACTGATGTGCGCTGAGATAATACCCGTCGAACCTGATCCGGATAACGCCGGCGAAGGGATTTGAGGCTGTCTCTCAAAATCCTTTGCCACTCAACCCTGAGGTGCAAAGTGTTAAAAAACGTTCTTCCTCTGCTGGCGCTGTTTGCGCTGCCTGTTTTTGCTAAGCCCGTTCTGACGGTCTACACCTACGACTCCTTCTCCGCCGACTGGGGCCCCGGCCCGGTGGTTAAAAAAGCCTTTGAAGCCGACTGCAACTGCGAGCTGAAATTCGTGGCGCTGGAAGATGGTGTCTCTCTGCTTAACCGGCTGCGCATGGAAGGCAAAAACAGCAAAGCCGACGTGGTGCTCGGGCTGGATAACAACCTGCTGGAAGCCGCCACCCAAACCAGACTGTTCGCCAAAAGCGGTGTGGCGTCAGATGCCGTCAACGTACCGGGCGGCTGGAAAAACGACACCTTCGTTCCCTTTGATTACGGCTACTTTGCGTTTGTCTACGATAAAAACAAGCTGAAGAATCCGCCCAAAAGCCTGAAAGAGCTGGTCGAAAGTGACCAGAAATGGCGCGTAATTTATGAAGATCCGCGTACCAGCACGCCGGGTCTGGGGCTGCTATTGTGGATGCAGAAAGTCTACGGGGATAAAACGCCGGAAGCGTGGCAGAAGCTGGCCGCGAAAACCGTTACCGTCACCAAAGGCTGGAGCGAAGCCTACGGCCTGTTCCTGAAAGGCGAAAGCGATCTGGTGCTGAGCTACACTACCTCTCCGGCCTACCACATTATCGCCGAGAAGAAGGATAACTACGCCGCCGCGAACTTTGCTGAAGGGCATTATTTGCAGGTGGAAGTGGCCGCCCGCACCGCCGCGAGCAAACAGCCGGAGCTTGCCGAAAAATTCCTGAAATTTATGGTCTCCCCGGCATTCCAGAATGCTATTCCGACAGGAAACTGGATGTACCCGGTCACTGACGTTGCGCTGCCGGCAGGCTTTGAGCAGCTAAACAAGCCGCAAACCTCACTGGAATTTACGCCGCAGCAGGTTGCCGCCCAGCGCGCCGCATGGATTAGTGAATGGCAACGCGCCGTCAGCCGCTGATCCCCGGCTGGTTAGTTCCCGGGCTGCTCGCCGCCATACTGATGGTGGTCGTCAGCCTGGGTGCATTCCTTGCGCTGTGGTTTAACGCGCCAGAGAGCGATCTGCTCGCCCTCTGGCACGACAGCTATCTCTGGCACGTCATCCGTTTCTCCTTCTGGCAGGCGTTTCTCTCCGCGCTGCTGTCGACGATCCCGGCCATTTTCCTTGCACGCGCCCTCTATCGCAGACGTTTCCCCGGCAGGCTTGCCCTGCTGCGGCTGTGCGCGATGACGCTGATCCTGCCCGTGCTGGTGGCGGTGTTCGGTATTCTGAGCGTCTACGGTCGGCAGGGCTGGCTGGCATCCCTCTTCAACCTGCTTGGTCTGGAATGGACCTTCTCCCCTTACGGCCTGAAAGGCATTCTGCTGGCGCATATTTTTTTCAATATGCCGATGGCGACGCGCCTCTTTTTACAGGCGCTGGAAAACATTCCCGGTGAGCAGCGTCAGATTGCCGCCCAGCTTGGCATGCGCGGCTGGTCGTTCTTCCGCTTTGTCGAATGGCCGTGGCTGCGACGCCAGATTGCCCCGGTGGCCGCGCTAATCTTTATGCTCTGCTTCGCCAGCTTTGCGACCGTGCTTTCTCTCGGCGGCGGGCCGCAGGCCACCACCATTGAGCTGGCGATCTATCAGGCCTTAAGTTACGACTACGATCCGGGCCGCGCCGCGCTGCTGGCGATGGTGCAGATGGTCTGCTGCCTGGCGCTGGTGTTACTCAGCCAGCGGCTGAGTAAAGCGATCCCCACAGGCAGCAATCACTTGACAGGCTGGCGCGATCCGCAGGACAGCCTGCACAGCCGCGTCGCGGATTTTATGCTGATCGCGCTGGCCCTCCTGCTTCTGCTGCCCCCGCTGCTGGCCGTTATCGTTGATGGCCTGAATCGCAATGTGTTGTCGGTACTGCAACAGCCTGTCCTGTGGCAGGCGACGTGGACCTCATTGCGCATCGCGCTGGCAGCCGGGCTGCTGTGCGTGATCCTGACCATGATGCTGCTCTGGAGCAGCCGCGAGCTGTACGCGCGTCATGCCCGTAAAGCCGGACACGCGCTGGAACTGACGGGTATGCTGATCCTGGCGATGCCGGGTATTGTGCTGGCGACCGGATTCTTTTTACTGTTCAACAGCACCATCGGCCTGCCGGAAAGCGCCGACGGCATCGTCATTTTTACCAACGCACTGATGGCTATCCCTTACGCGCTCAAGGTGCTGGAAAACCCGATGCGCGACGTCAACAGCCGCTACAGTTTGCTGTGTCAGTCGCTGGGCATGCAGGGCTGGAAGCGTCTGAAGGTGGTCGAACTGTGCGCGCTAAAGCGTCCGCTGGCTCAGGCGCTGGCGTTTGCCTGCGTGCTGTCGATTGGCGATTTTGGCGTTGTGGCCCTCTTTGGCAACGAGGATTTCCGCACGCTGCCGTTCTGGCTTTATCAGGAAATTGGCTCCTATCGTAGCCAGGACGGCGCCGTCACGGCACTTTTACTGCTGGTGCTGTGCTTTGCGTTATTTACCGTTATCGAAAAACTTCCGGGGCGTGATGTTAAAACTGACTGATGTAACCTGGCTTTATGAGCACCTGCCAATGCGTTTTACCCTCTCCGTTCGTCAGGGAGAGCGAATCGCAGTGCTTGGCCCTAGCGGGGCCGGAAAAAGTACTCTGCTCAATCTGATTGCCGGTTTTTTGCAGCCTGCCAGCGGGTCGATCGTCATTGATAATGGCGAATATACCTACGCTCCGCCGGCTAAGCGCCCGGTGTCGATGCTGTTTCAGGAAAACAATCTGTTCAATCATCTTACGGTGTGGCAGAACATCGCGCTGGGTATGGATCCGGGGTTAAAACTCAGTGTTGCGCAGCGTCAGACGCTGGAGGCGATCGCCGAACAAATGGGCCTGGCTGCGTTTATCAACAGACTACCGGGTGAGCTTTCCGGCGGCCAGCGCCAGCGCGTGGCGCTGGCACGCTGTCTGGTGCGCAAGCAGCCGCTGCTGCTGCTCGACGAACCCTTTTCGGCGCTCGACCCGGCCCTGCGTCAGGAGATGCTCTCACTGGTTGAGGAGGTTTGCGAGCGCGAGCAACTGACGATGCTGATGGTTTCGCATAGCATCGAAGATGCCGCACGCATCGCGCCGCGATCGGTAGTGATCGCGGAGGGACGTATTTTGTGGGATGGAACAACCGACGCCTTAATGAGCGGGAAAGAAAGCGCGTCAGGATTACTGGGTATAAGACCGTAGGCCGGGCAAACGCAGTGCCGCCCGGCGTTTAACGGCTCACCACCTTCAACAGGATCTCACCGTACACCGGCATCAGCGGGTGGCGAATCAGCGCCACCAGCGCCACGACAGCCACCCCCAGCGTCAGCGGGGCCAGCCAGAGCAGGCGAGAGCGCGGAAGATAGCGCGTCAGGCGATCAACACTGGCTTTCGCGCTGCGCCACAGGCGCCAGCAGAGCCAGACCGCCAGCCACAGCAGGACCGCCGTTCCCAGCAGCAGCCACTTGAACTCACCGCTTTGCATACCGTCAGGAATATCGATGGCCGCGCCCGCCAGGATCCCCGGCAGGAAGTAGAACGGCGGCCAGAAGACGCAGCCGATGATGTTCGGCACCACAAACTTCGCGACGGGCAGATCCAGCATCCCGGCCACCATCGGCACCAGCGGGCGCGTTGGGCCAACGAAGCGCCCCACGAGGATGGTGAACATGCTGTGCTGGTGCAGCGCGTGCTCGGTTTTATCCAGCAGCGCTTTATTTTTTTTCATGAACGACCAGCGGTGCAGCGGCTTCTTAAAGCGCCAGCCCAGCCAGAAGGAGATCCAGTCCCCCAGCAAACAGCCAATAATACCGGCCATCCACGCCTGCCAGAAATTGACCTCGCCGCTGCCGATCAGCGCCCCAAGCCCCGCCATCATCACGGTGCCGGGCAGGATCAGCCCGACCAGCGCCAGCGACTCCAGAAACGCCACCAGCGCCACGGCGATGAGCGAATACATAACGGACTGGGTAATAAAATGTTCCAGCAATGCCTGCATAACTATTCCGGTCAGAAAACGAATCAGCGATTCTGCTTAGCGCCCTGCACCGCGTCAAGGCATCAATTGTCTGAATAGTTTACAAGATGCGCCTGAAGTTCACCTGAATGTTTACCGATTATTCACATCCCGCACGGAATTCGCTCGGGCTGGCACCGGTGCACTTCTTAAACACGCGAGAGAAATAGAGCTGATCTTCAAAGCCGACGTTACGCCCGACGGTGGCGATAGGCATTCGGGTGGTGCTGAGCAGCAGTTTCGCCTGGCTGATGCGCTGATCCTCACGCCAGCTGAGTACACTCACGCCAAGCTGCTGGCGGAACAGATGAGAGAGCCGTGACGGCGACAGACACACATGCTGGGCGACGCTGGCAATATCAAACTGGCTGTCGGCAAGGTGGTCGCTGATGTACTGGCAGGCGTCGCGGACGCGGTTGTCCAGCGGCGGATTAAGCGACTCGTTGATGGCCTCCATGCGGCGCAGCAGCACCTGTTCAAGCAGGTTGATGGCCAGCAGTTCGGCGTAGCGCCCGCCCGCCTGCCCTGCCTCAATAATCTGTGCGAACAGCTCACGGAACTGCGCCAGATGCGCCTCATCCGGGCGATATAAACCGGTATGGGCGAAAATGGCCGGCCACGAGAGCCACTCCTGCCAGTAGGCGCGCGGACGGAAATAGACCCACTGGTGATACCACTCTTTGGCATCCGGATGGCGCCCGTAGTGGTGGATCTCCCCCGGCGGGAACAGCAGCATATCACCGGGGCGGCAGATAAACTGCTGAGCCCCGTTTTTGACGACCCCTTCTCCGCGTACGGTCAGGTTGAGGATATATCCCTTCATGCCAAGAGGGCGATCGACGTAAAAATCGAGATATCCCTCGGCCTCAATTGGCGTCAGCCCCGCCACCAGATGGGCGTTAAATGAGTAGCCCGGCAGTAAGGGATCGTTTTGCGGTTCGGCCATAGATTCAGTTCTCCCAAGGGTCCTGAAGGAAACCAATTGTCCATATCGATAAAAGCAGTATAAAAATGGCCCGCGAAAAGATCCAAAAAGCATCACGCCTCTTTTACGTCCGCCATGTTTCAGCCCTTCCCCCTGATTTCTCCGCCAGTACGGGCAGATAAGCAGTAACAAAAGTGTCTATAAGTGCGGCAGAAATGTCCACATAGAATATTTGCACGGCGTCACACTTTGCGTGGCTACAGCAATTTAGTCCATAAGATTAGCGGATCCTGCCTGACGATTTTTGTCCCTAGTCTCTAATGTTCTTCCATACCTGTTTTTTGGATGGAGCAACACCATGGCAATTGCAATTGGCCTCGATTTTGGCAGCGACTCAGTTCGCGCGCTGGCAGTGGACTGTACGACTGGCCAGGAGATAGCAACCAGCGTTGAGTGGTATCCGCGCTGGCAAGAGGGGCGCTACTGCGATGCGCCGAACAACCAGTTCCGCCACCACCCGCGTGATTACATTGAATCAATGGAAGCGGCGATCAAAACCGTGCTGGCAGAGTTGACGGACGCCCAGCGGGCCGATGTCGTGGGGATTGGCGTCGACAGCACCGGCTCAACGCCTGCCCCTGTCGATGCCGAAGGCCGCGTACTGGCGCTGCGACCGGAGTTTGCCGACAACCCGAACGCCATGTTTGTGCTGTGGAAAGACCATACCGCCGTGGAAGAGGCGGAAGCCATCACCCGCTTATGCCATCAGCCGGGCAAAACTGACTACTCACGGTATATCGGCGGAATTTACTCCAGCGAGTGGTTCTGGGCCAAGATCCTGCACGTTACCCGCGCGGACGCGTCGGTCGCACAGGCAGCCGCGTCATGGATTGAGCTATGCGACTGGGTTCCCGCCCTGCTCTCCGGCACCACTCGCCCGCAGGATATCCGCCGCGGCCGTTGCAGCGCCGGGCATAAATCGCTGTGGCATGAAAGCTGGGGGGGGCTGCCTCCGGCAACGTTCTTCGATGAACTCGACCCGATCATCAACAAAAACCTGACATACCCGCTGTTTACCGACACCTTCACCGCCGATATTCCGGTCGGCACGCTCTGCGAAGAGTGGGCGAAACGCCTCGGTCTGCCGCAAAACGTGACCATTTCCGGCGGCGCGTTCGACTGCCATATGGGTGCGGTGGGCGCGGGTGCGCAGCCCAACACGCTGGTGAAAGTTATCGGCACCTCCACCTGTGACATTCTGACGGCAGATAAAGCCAGCGTCGGCGACCGCGCGGTGAAAGGCATTTGCGGTCAGGTTGACGGCAGCGTGGTACCCGATTTTATCGGCCTCGAAGCGGGTCAGTCCGCCTTCGGCGATATCTACGCCTGGTTTGGCCGCGTGCTCGGCTGGCCGCTGGATCAGCTGGCTGCCGCGCATCCTGAACTGAAAACGCAGATTACGGCGAGCAAAAAACAGCTCCTGCCGCAGCTCACCGAAGCCTGGGCAAAAAATCCGTCTCTCGACCACCTGCCGGTGGTGCTGGACTGGTTCAATGGGCGTCGTACGCCGTTTGCCAACCAGCGTCTGAAAGGGGTGATTACCGATCTCAACCTCGCGACCGACGCGCCCGCGCTGTTTGGCGGCCTGATCGCCGCCACCGCATTCGGCGCGCGCGCCATTATGGAGTGCTTCACCGGGCAGGGCATTGACGTGAACAACGTGATGGCGCTGGGCGGCATCGCCCGTAAAAACCCGGTGATTATGCAGGCCTGCTGCGACGTGCTGAACCGGCCGCTGCAAATTGTGGCCTCCGATCAGTGCTGTGCGCTGGGCGCCGCGATTTTCGCTGCCGTGGCCGCAGGCGTACATGCGGATATCCCGACCGCGCAACAGCACATGGCGAGCGCCGTCGAAAGTACGCTCCAGCCGCAGACTCAGCAGGCACAACGCTTTGAACAGCTTTATCAGCGCTACCAGCAATGGGCAAAAAGCGCCGAACTTCACTATCTCCCTGTCGCCGCCCCGGCCAAAAGCACCGCGGATACTACGGCAACCCTGACACATTAAGGACACGATAATGACCATTTTTAATAATTATGAAGTGTGGTTTGTGATTGGCAGCCAGCATTTGTACGGACCGGAAGCGTTGCAGCAGGTGACGAAACACGCGGAGCACGTTGTGAATGCGCTGAACGCGGAAGCCAAACTGCCGTGCAAACTGGTGCTGAAGCCGCTGGGTACCACCCCGGACGAAATCACCAACATTTGCCGCGATGCCAATTACGATGACAAATGCGCTGGCCTGGTGGTGTGGCTGCACACCTTCTCGCCAGCCAAAATGTGGATCAACGGCCTGGCTATCCTCAACAAACCGCTGCTGCAATTCCACACGCAGTTCAACGCCTCCCTGCCGTGGGACAGCATCGACATGGACTTCATGAACCTGAACCAGACCGCGCACGGCGGCCGCGAGTTCGGCTTCATCGGCGCGCGCATGCGTCAACAGCATGCCGTGGTGACCGGGCACTGGCAGGACGGTCAGGCACAAAAACGTATTGGCTCCTGGATGCGTCAGGCGGTATCTAAGCAGGATACCCGCCACCTGAAAGTGGTGCGTTTCGGCGACAACATGCGCGAAGTGGCGGTCACCGACGGTGATAAAGTGGCCGCGCAGATTAAATTTGGCTTCTCCGTCAACACCTGGGCGGTGGGCGACCTGGTGCAGGTGGTGAATGACATCAGCGATGGCGACGTTAACGCGCTGGTGGACGAGTACGAAAGCAGCTATCGCCTGACGCCTGCGGCACAGGTCAACGGTGACAAGCGCCAGAACGTGCTGGATGCCGCACGTATTGAGCTGGGCATGAAGCGTTTTCTGGAACAGGGCGGCTTCCATGCCTTCACCACCACCTTTGAAGATCTCCACGGCCTGAAACAGCTCCCGGGTCTGGCGGTACAACGTCTGATGCAGCAGGGCTACGGCTTTGCGGGCGAAGGCGACTGGAAAACTGCCGCTCTGCTTCGCATCATGAAGGTGATGTCGACCGGTCTACAGGGCGGCACCTCTTTTATGGAGGACTACACCTACCACTTCGAGAACGGCAACGATCTGGTGCTCGGCTCGCACATGCTGGAAGTGTGTCCATCCATCGCGGTTGAAGAGAAACCGATCCTCGACGTGCAGTACCTCGGCATTGGCGGCAAAGCGGATCCGGCCCGTCTGATCTTCAACACCCGTACCGGCCCGGCCATTAACGCCAGCCTGATTGACCTCGGCGATCGTTTCCGCCTGCTGGTGAACTGCGTCGATGCGGTTGAAACCCCGCATTCTCTGCCGAAGCTGCCGGTTGCCAACGCTTTGTGGAAAGCGCAGCCTGACCTGCCAACCGCCTCGGAAGCCTGGATCCTGGCCGGCGGCGCGCACCACACCGTATTCAGCCACGCGCTTGACCTGAACGATATGCGTCAGTTTGCCGAGCTGCACGACATCGAACTGACCGTGATTGATAACGACACCCGTCTGCCAGCCTTTAAAGACGCGCTGCGCTGGAACGAAGTCTATTACGGTTCAAAACGCTAAGTACGGAGTGCCCGGTGGCACTTCGTTTACCGGGCCTACGGTTCTGTAGGCCGGATAAGCGCAGCGCCATCCGGCAGGAGACGACAATGTTAGAAGATCTCAAACGTCAGGTACTCGAAGCCAACCTGGCGCTGCCAAAACATAACCTCGTAACCCTGACATGGGGCAACGTCAGCGCCGTTGACCGGGAAAAAGGGGTGTTCGTGATCAAGCCTTCCGGCGTGGATTACACGGTAATGACCGCAGAAGACATGGTGGTGGTCAGCATCGAAACGGGTGAAGTGGTTGAAGGCAATAAAAAGCCCTCCTCCGATACGCCCACTCATCGCCTGCTGTATCAGGCCTTCCCGACCATCGGCGGGATTGTGCATACCCATTCGCGTCACGCGACCATCTGGGCGCAGGCGGGCCAGCCTATTCCGGCCACCGGCACCACCCACGCGGACTACTTTTACGGCACCATTCCCTGCACGCGTCTGATGACCGATGCGGAGATCGGCGGTGAGTACGAATGGGAAACGGGGAACGTGATTGTCGAAACCTTCGAAAAACAGGGAATCGACGCGGCGCAAATGCCCGGCGTGCTGGTGCACTCCCACGGCCCGTTTGCCTGGGGTAAAAACGCGGAGGACGCGGTGCACAACGCGATCGTGCTGGAGGAAGTCGCCTATATGGGGATCTTCTGCCGCCAGCTGGCACCGCAGCTGCCGGATATGCAGCAAACCCTGCTGGATAAGCATTACCTGCGTAAGCACGGTGCGAAAGCCTACTACGGGCAGTAAACCCTTGCCCGGTGACACTGCGCTTACCGGGCCTGCGGAACCTGTAGGCCGGATAAGCGCAGCGCCATCCGGCGGAACAGGCACTGTATAAAACCCCAGCAAACACCCCTCAACCAGGCTATAATCAGGCCTGGTTTTGTTTTATGGGATAACGCCGTGACGCAGGCGCAAGAAGGCTTTTTACTGACCAGACACTGGCAGGATACCCCTCAGGGTACTGAGGTTGAATTCTGGCTGGCAACGGACAACGGCCCACTAAACGTTACGCTCCCGCCGCAGGAGTCCGTGGCCTTTATTCCTGAAGCTCACGTCGAGAAAGTGAAACAACTGCTACGCGGCGAAAACAACTGGCGCCTTACGCCGCTTCAGCTGAAAGATTTCCACCGCCAGCCGGTTTACGGCCTCTACTGCCGCGCCCATCGCCAGTTGATGCGCTATGAAAAGCTGCTTCGTGAAGCAGGCGTGACGCTTTACGAGGCCGACATTCGCCCGCCTGAACGCTTTCTGATGGAGCGGTTTATCACCGCCCCCGTCTGGGTAGATGGCACCGCGCAAAACGGCAGGATCGTTAACGCGCGCCTGAAGCCTAATCCGCACTATCGCCCGCCGCTAAAGTGGGTGTCGCTGGATATTGAAACCACCCGCCACGGCGAACTGTACTGCATTGGTCTGGAAGGCTGTGGGCAGCGGGTTGTCTATATGCTCGGGCCGCCGAACGGCGATGCGTCCGCGCTGGATTTTAATCTGGAGTACGTCAACAGCCGCCCGCAACTGCTGGAGAAGCTTAACCAGTGGTTTGCCGAGCACGATCCGGATGTTCTGATCGGCTGGAACGTAGTGCAGTTTGACCTGCGCGTGCTGCAAAAACATGCCGAGCGTTACCGTATCCCGCTGATTCTGGGGCGCGGCAACAGCGAGCTGGAGTGGCGTGAGCACGGTTTTAAGAACGGCGTATTCTTTGCACAGGCCAATGGTCGCCTGATTATCGACGGCATCGAGGCGCTGAAATCCGCCTTCTGGAACTTCTCTTCCTTCTCGCTGGAAGCGGTCGCCCAGGAACTGCTCGGCGAAGGTAAATCCATCGACAATCCCTGGGACCGAATGGACGAGATCGACCGGCGCTTTAACGAGGATAAACCGGCGCTCGCTACCTATAACCTGAAAGATTGCGAGCTGGTGACGCAGATCTTCCACAAAACCGAGATCATGCCGTTCCTGCTGGAACGCGCAACGGTGAACGGTCTCGCGGTCGACAGGCACGGCGGCTCGGTAGCGGCCTTCAGCCACCTCTATTTCCCGCGGATGCACCGGGCGGGCTATGTCGCCCCTAATCTCGGCGACGTGCCGCCGCAGGCCAGCCCCGGCGGTTACGTGATGGATTCACGGCCCGGACTGTATGACTCGGTGCTGGTGCTGGATTATAAAAGCCTGTACCCGTCAATTATCCGCACGTTTCTGATTGATCCGGTGGGGCTGGTGGAGGGAATGGCGCAGCCAGACGATGCGCACAGCACCGAAGGTTTTCTTGGAGCACGCTTCTCGCGGGAAAAACACTGCCTGCCCGAAATTGTGGGAAACATCTGGCACGGCCGCGACGAGGCGAAGCGCCACGGCAACAAGCCGCTCTCACAGGCGCTGAAAATCATTATGAACGCCTTTTACGGCGTGCTGGGTACCAGCGCCTGCCGCTTCTTTGATCCCCGTCTGGCGTCTTCCATCACCATGCGCGGGCACGACATTATGCGCCAGACCAAAGCGCTGATTGAATCCCGGGGCTATGACGTTATTTATGGCGATACCGACTCCACCTTTGTCTGGCTGAAAGCGGCCCATTCAGAAGACGACGCCGCGCGCATCGGCAAAGAACTGGTCGCCTACGTGAACGACTGGTGGCGCGAAAATTTGCAAAAAGAGCGGTTAACCAGCGCGTTAGAGCTGGAGTTTGAAACCCATTTTGCCCGCTTTTTAATGCCGACCATTCGCGGAACCGACCAGGGCAGCAAGAAGCGCTACGCCGGGCTGATTCAGGAAGGTGACACGCAGCGGATGGTCTTTAAAGGGCTGGAGACGGTGCGCACCGACTGGACGCCACTGGCGCAGCAGTTCCAGCAGACGCTCTACCTGCGGGTGTTTCGCAACGAGCCGTATCAGGACTACGTGCGCGACACCATCGCCAGCCTGATGGCGGGTGAACTGGATGACCAGCTGGTGTATCGCAAGCGCCTGCGCCGCCCGCTGGCCGAATATCAACGTAACGTTCCTCCCCACGTACGCGCCGCGCGGCTGGCGGATGAAGAGAATGTTCGCCGGGGCCGTGCGCCGCAGTATCAGAACCGGGGTACGATCAAATACGTCTGGACAACTAACGGCCCGGAACCCGTTGATTACCAGCAGTCTCCGCTCGATTACGATCACTACCTGACCCGCCAGCTTCAGCCGGTTGCGGAGGGAATTTTACCGTTCATCAATGACGACTTTGCTACACTAGTGACAGGACAACTTGGGCTATTTTGACGCGTGACGAAACCGTTGCCATCCAGTACCATAGCGCCCTTTCCATTCCCGGACCCATTTTTCGATGACCGTCTTTTTTGACGGGGTCGAACTATTGCCTGCAATTAAAGATTAGAGCCGAACAACTATGCCTTTTACACTTGGTCAACGCTGGATCAGCGATACAGAAAGCGAACTTGGATTAGGAACCGTCGTTGCCGTCGATGCGCGCATGGTTACCCTCCTTTTCCCTGCTACCGGTGAAAACCGCCTGTACGCTCGCAATGACTCCCCTGTTACCCGCGTAATGTTCAATCCGGGCGACACCGTGACCAGCCACGAAGGCTGGCAGCTGAAGGTTGAAGACGTAAAAGAAGAGAATGGACTGCTCGCCTACATTGGAACGCGTCTTGATACCGACGAGACGAATGTTATCCTGCGTGAAGTGCTGCTCGACAGCAAACTGGTTTTCAGCAAGCCGCAGGACCGTCTGTTTGCCGGGCAAATCGACCGAATGGATCGCTTCTCCCTGCGCTACCGCGCGCGTAAGTTCCAGAGTGAACAGTACCGCATGCCGTGGAGCGGCCTGCGCGGCCAGCGTACCAGCCTTATTCCCCATCAGCTGAATATCGCCCATGACGTGGGCCGTCGCCATGCGCCTCGCGTGCTGCTGGCTGACGAAGTGGGCCTGGGTAAAACCATCGAAGCAGGCATGATCCTGCACCAGCAGCTGCTCTCTGGCGCTGCCGAGCGCGTGCTGATTGTGGTGCCGGAAACGCTGCAACACCAGTGGCTGGTCGAGATGCTGCGCCGCTTTAACCTGCGCTTCTCCCTGTTCGACGACGAGCGCTATGCCGAAGCCCAGCACGACGCGGACAACCCGTTTGAAACCGAACAGCTGGTGATCTGCGCCCTGGACTTCGTACGCCGCAGCAAGCAGCGCCTGGAGCACCTGTGCGACGCAGAATGGGATCTGATGGTCGTCGACGAAGCGCACCACCTCGTCTGGAGCGAAGATGCGCCAAGCCGTGAATACATGGCGATTGAGCAGCTTGCCGAGCGCGTACCGGGCGTTCTGCTTCTGACCGCCACCCCGGAGCAGCTGGGTCTTGAGAGCCACTTCGCCCGTCTGCGCCTGCTCGATCCGAACCGATTCCACGATTTTGAGCAGTTTGTTGAAGAGCAGAAAAACTACCGTCCGGTGGCGGACGCCGTTGCGCTGCTGCTGGCCGGTAATCGTCTCTCTAATGATGAACTTAACACCCTCAGCGATCTGATCGGCGAGCAGGATATTGAGCCGCTGCTTCAGGCCGCGAACAGCGACAGCGATAATGCGGGATCTGCGCGTAAAGAGCTGATCGACATGCTGATGGACCGTCACGGCACCAGCCGCGTGCTGTTCCGCAACACCCGTAACGGCGTGAAAGGCTTCCCGAAACGCGAGCTGCACACCATCAAACTGCCGCTGCCGACCCAGTACCAGACGGCGATTAAAGTCTCCGGCATTATGGGCACCCGTAAATCAGCGGAAGATCGCGCGCGCGATATGCTCTACCCGGAGCAAATTTATCAGGAATTTGAAGGCGACACTGGCACCTGGTGGAACTTCGATCCGCGCGTGGAGTGGTTAATGGGTTATCTGACCGCGCACCGTTCCCGGAAGGTGCTGGTGATCTGCGCCAAGGCAGCCACCGCCCTGCAACTTGAACAAGTGCTGCGCGAGCGCGAAGGTATTCGCGCCGCCGTGTTCCATGAAGGCATGTCTATTATCGAGCGCGACCGCGCTGCGGCGTGGTTTAGTGAAGAGGACAGCGGCGCGCAGGTTCTGCTGTGCTCCGAAATCGGTTCTGAAGGCCGTAACTTCCAGTTCGCCAGCAATCTTGTGATGTTCGATCTGCCGTTTAACCCGGATCTGCTGGAGCAGCGTATCGGCCGTCTGGATCGTATCGGTCAGGCGCACGATATTCAGATCCACGTTCCGTATCTGGAGAAAACCGCCCAGTCCGTTCTGGTTCGCTGGTACCACGAAGGCCTGGATGCGTTTGAACATACCTGCCCGACGGGCCGCACCATTTATGACCAGGTGCATAGCGATCTGATCGGTTACCTTGCGGCGCCGGAAAACACCGAGGGCTTTGATGAGCTGATCAAATCCTGTCGAGAGAAGCACGACGCGCTGAAAGCTCAGCTGGAGCAGGGTCGCGATCGCCTGCTGGAGATCCACTCCAACGGCGGTGAAAAAGCGCAGCAGCTGGCCGAAAGTATCGAAGAACAGGACGATGACACCAGCCTGATCAGCTTCTCCATGAACCTGTTCGACATCGTCGGCATTAACCAGGACGATCGCGGCGAGAACATGATCGTGCTGACCCCGTCCGATCATATGCTGGTGCCGGATTTCCCGGGCCTGCCGGAAGACGGCTGCACCATCACCTTTGAGCGTGATGTGGCGCTTTCCCGCGAAGATGCACAGTTCATCACCTGGGAGCACCCGCTGATCCGCAACGGTCTGGATCTGATCCTCTCCGGCGATACCGGCAGCAGCACCATCTCCCTGTTGAAGAACAAAGCCTTGCCTGTGGGCACGCTGCTGGTGGAGCTGATCTACGTTGTGGAAGCGCAGGCGCCGAAACAGCTTCAGCTTAACCGCTTCCTGCCGCCAACCCCGGTGCGTCTGCTGCTGGATAAAAACGGTACGAACCTGGCCGGCCAGGTGGAGTTTGAAAGCTTCAACCGTCAGCTGAGCGCGGTGAACCGCCATACCGGCAGTAAGCTGGTGAATGCGGTGCAGCAGGACGTGCATGCCATTCTGCAACTGGGTGAAGCCCAGGCCGAAAAAGCGGCCAGAGTGCTGATCGATGCGGCGCGTAGCGAAGCCGATGAGAAGCTTTCTGCCGAGCTGTCGCGTCTGGAAGCGTTGAAAGCAGTGAACCCTAACATTCGTGACGATGAGCTGGCCGCCATTGAGAACAACCGCCAGCAGGTGCTGGAAAGCCTGAATCAGGCGGGATGGCGTCTCGACGCCCTGCGTCTTATCGTTGTGACGCATCAGTAAGCGGAGCGCAAGATGGTAATGGAGCCCTACAATCCCCCGATGGATCCGTGGCTGGTCATTCTGTATCAGGACGAGCATATTATGGTGGTTAACAAGCCGAGCGGCTTGTTATCCGTGCCGGGGCGTCTGGAAGAGCATAAAGACAGCGTGATGACGCGTATCCAGCGTGATTATCCCCAGGCCGAGTCTGTCCATCGTCTGGATATGGCGACCAGCGGCGTGATTGTGGTGGCTCTGAATAAAGCGGCAGAACGCGAGCTGAAGCGTCAGTTCCGCGAGCGCGAGCCGAAGAAACAGTATGTCGCGCGCGTCTGGGGCCATCCGGCGCAGGCGGAAGGGCTGGTGGATTTACCGCTGATTTGCGACTGGCCGAACCGGCCAAAGCAGAAGGTGTGTTACGAAACCGGCAAGGCCGCGCAAACCGAGTATGAAGTGCTGGAGTACGCGCCGGATAACACCGCGCGCGTCCTGCTGAAGCCGATTACCGGGCGCTCCCACCAGCTGCGTGTGCATATGCTTGCGATGGGTCACCCCATTCTGGGGGACAGATTCTATGCGCCGCCGGAAGCGCTGGCGTTAGCGCCGCGCCTGCAACTGCATGCGCAGACGCTCACCATCACCCACCCTGCTTTCGGCAACGCCATGACGTTCAAAGCCCCGGTGGACTTCTGAAAAAATGGCCCGACACTGTCGGGCCATTTTTTTATTTAAAACCTTTCTGCTCTTTAATTAGCTCGTAGGCTTTCTGGATTTCCTGCGCTTTCTGTTTCGCCATCTCCATCATCTCTGGCGGCAGGCCTTTCGCCACCAGCTTATCCGGATGGTGCTCGCTCATCAGCTTACGATAGGCGCGTTTGATGGTCGTAACATCGTCAGACGGCTTCACGCCGAGGACGTTACAGGCATCTTCAAGCGTAGGGCCACGCTGCGCCTGCTGCCAGCCGCCGCCGGACGATTGCTGCTGATAACCGCCGCCAAAGTGCGCGCCGCCCTGCATCATGCGCAGGAACTGATCGAACTGCATGCGGGAAATGCCCAACTCTTCAGCAATCACATACAGGACGTCCCGTTCATTCGGATGCAGAGAGCCATCCGCGAAGGCGGCCTGGATTTGAATTTCCAGAAACATCCGAATTAAATCAAAACGCCCGAAACAGATGCTACGGAACTGCCGCATTTTTTCACGCAGCGGGTAGTGATCTGATTTACCAATCCGGAACGCATTCTGCGCCGCGATGCGGGATTCGCCGTGCAGATTCATGCGATCCATAAAGACGCTGGCCACCTGAATATCGGCTTCCGTTACGCGTCCTTTTGATTTGGTTAAGTGCCCCATCACCTCGAAGGTGGTGGAGAAAAAGAGTGACTGGCGCTCGCGCTGGTTGGCAAACCAGGCCATTTTGCGGCTGCGTGCTTTATCAAACATATGGCCGATAATGAGGCCAAGAACGACACCCCAGAATCCGGCACCCATAATAATTGCGAACGCAACGCCGATTATTTTACCCCAATACTGCATATACTCCCCGAATGGTCATGTTCCTGGCCGACGCAACGCCATCATTACAGTGGTCGCGCCACGGTCAATTGAGGGACATCGCCTATAATTTGCATTATCATACTCGTCATTCGATAGCGAGCCTAACACTCTGGCGCGCAAACGGGCAGGATTAACGCTGGTACTGCGCTGATGAGTAAGATAGTCTCTGAGCGTTTGTAAGCCGTAGCCACTGATGACGGAACAATAAAATACAACGTATGAAAAAACGTATCCCCACCCTTCTGGCCACAATGATTGGCACCGCCCTGTATAGCCAACAGGGGCTCGCAGCCGATCTCGCCTCGCAGTGTATGCTTGGCGTCCCAAGTTACAATCGCCCACTGGTGAAAGGCGATACGAATGACTTACCCGTCACCATTAATGCCGACAGCGCAAAAGGTAATTATCCTGACAATGCGACCTTTACGGGCAATGTCGATATTAACCAGGGAAACAGTCGCCTGCTTGCTGACGAAGTGCAATTGCACCAGAAGCAACCGGAAGGTGCTCAGGCGCCTGTCCGTACGGTGGATGCGCTGGGTAATGTGCACTATGACGACAATCAGGTCATCCTGAAAGGTCCGAAAGCCTGGTCGAATCTGAATACCAAAGACACCAACGTCTGGGAAGGTGATTACCAGATGGTCGGTCGTCAGGGGCGCGGTACCGCGGACCTGATGAAGCAGCGCGGCGAAAACCGCTACACCATTCTCGAAAACGGCACGTTTACCTCCTGTTTGCCAGGGTCAAATACCTGGAGCGTTGTGGGCAGTGAAGTGATCCACGACCGTGAAGAACAGGTTGCAGAGATCTGGAACGCCCGTTTTAAACTCGGCCCGGTGCCCATTTTCTATAGCCCTTACCTGCAACTGCCTGTGGGTGACAAACGTCGTTCAGGTTTCCTGATCCCGAACGCCAAGTACAGCACGTCGAACTACTTTGAGTTCTACCTGCCGTACTACTGGAACATTGCGCCCAACATGGACGCCACGATCACGCCGCACTATATCCATAAGCGCGGTAACATCATGTGGGAGAACGAATTCCGCTATCTGACCAAGGCGGGCGCGGGTCTGATGGAATTTGATTATCTGCCATCAGATAAGGTGTTCCAGGACGAGCATCCGAGCGAAGGTGATAAGCACCGCTGGATGTACTACTGGAAGCACGCCGGGGTATTGGATCAGGTGTGGCGCTTCAACATCGACTACACCAAAGTCAGCGATCCGTATTACTTCAACGACTTTGATTCTAAATACGGCTCCAGTACCGACGGTTACGCCACGCAGAAATTCAGCGTGGGCTACGCCATTGAGAACTTTGACGCGACGGTGTCGACCAAACAGTTCCAGGTATTTGATACGCAATCGCGTAGTACCTATGGTGCCGAGCCGCAGCTGGACGTGAACTGGTACCAGAACGATGTGGGTCCTTTCGACACGCGCGTTTATGCTCAGGCGGTCCATTTCGTCAACACCAACTCGGATATGCCGGAATCAACGCGTCTGCATATCGAGCCGACGATCAATCTGCCGTGGTCAAACGACTGGGCGAGCCTGAATACCGAAGCTAAGCTGATGGCCACCCATTACCAGCAGAAAAATCTGGACTGGTATAACAAACGCTATGGTACCGATCTTGAAGAGTCGGTAAACCGTACGCTTCCGCAATTCAAAATGGACGGGAAGCTGATCTTCGAACGTGATATGGGCCTTCTCGCCGATGGATACACCCAGACGCTTGAGCCGCGTATGCAGTATCTGTATGTGCCTTATCGCGATCAGAGCAAAATTCAAAACTACGACTCTTCCTTCCTGCAATCAGACTACAGCGGCCTGTTCCGTGACCGTACCTACGGCGGGCTTGACCGTATTGCGTCTGCTAACCAGTTAACGACTGGCGTCACAACGCGCGTATATGATGATGCTGCCGTTGAACGTTTTAACGTTTCTGTTGGTCAAATCTACTATTTCACCGAGTCTCGTACCGGTGATGACGACATTAACTGGGAGAAAGACAACAAAACGGGCTCACTGGTATGGGCGGGCGACACCTACTGGCGCATGACGGATCGTTGGGGTCTGCGCGGTGGTGTTCAGTACGATACACGACTGGACAATATCGCGACGGGCAGCGCAGCCATCGAATACCGTCGTGATGAAGACCGCATGTTGCAGTTGACGTACCGTTACGCCAGCCCGGAGTATATCCAGGCGACGCTGCCAAACTATGCGAATACAGACCAATACAAAGACGGTATTTCACAGGTGGGTACCGCCGCGAGCTGGCCGATCGCCGATCGTTGGTCAGTCGTCGGGGCCTACTACTATGACACGAATGCCCAAAAACCTGCTGACCAGATGCTGGGTCTGCAATACAACTCCTGCTGTTACGCAATACGTGTCGGTTACGAACGCAAACTTAACGGCTGGGATACGCAAAACAGTCAGGGCAAATATGATAACGTGATCGGCTTTAATATCGAGTTGCGCGGCCTGAGTTCTAACTACGGTCTGGGCACGCAGCAGATGCTGCGCTCGAACATTCTGCCGTATCGTAGTTCATTGTAATGTGCTTGATTTACAACGTAATCCGCTTTGCGGTTAATTGAAATGGAAAAAGTATGAAGAACTGGAAAACGCTGCTACTCGGTGTCGCTATGGTTGCGAATACCAGCTTCGCGGCCCCACAGGTTGTCGATAAAGTCGCGGCTGTGGTTAACAACGGCGTCGTGCTTGAAAGTGACGTTGACGGTTTGATGAAATCTGTAAAGCTCAACTCGGGCGAAGCAGGTCAACAGCTTCCGGATGACGCTACGCTGCGCCACCAGATCCTGGAGCGTCTGATCATGGATCAGATTGTTCTTCAGATGGGCCAGAAAATGGGCGTGACGATCTCTGACGAGCAGCTCGATCAGGCGATCGCCAACATTGCAAAGCAGAACAACATTACCCCGGATCAGATGCGTAGCCGCCTGGCCTATGACGGCATCAGCTATGCCACCTACCGTAATCAGATCCGTAAAGAGATGCTGATTTCAGAAGTGCGTAACAATGAAGTCCGTCGCCGCGTCACCATCCTGCCTCAGGAAGTGGATGCCCTGGCAAAACAGGTAGGGAATCAGAATGATGCCAGCACTGAGCTTAACCTGAGCCACATCCTGATCCCACTGCCGGAAAACCCAACCTCCGATCAGGCGGCTGAGGCGGAAAGCCAGGCGCGCGCTATCGTTGAGCAGGCGCGTAATGGCGATGACTTCGGCAAGCTGGCGATCACCTATTCCGCTGACCAGCAGGCGCTGAAAGGCGGCCAGATGGGCTGGGGGCGTATTCAGGAGCTGCCATCCCTGTTTGCCCAGGCGCTGAGCACGGCGAAGAAAGGCGACATCGTCGGTCCAATCCGTTCCGGTGTGGGCTTCCACATTCTGAAAGTGAACGACCTGCGCGGCCAGAGCCAGAACATTTCGGTTACCGAAGTGCATGCGCGTCATATCCTGCTTAAGCCGTCTCCGATCATGACTGACGATCAGGCTCGTGCGAAGCTGGAACAGATCGCGGCAGACATCAAGAGCGGTAAAACCACCTTCGATAAAGCGGCAAAAGAGTTCTCTCAGGATCCTGGCTCTGCAAACCAGGGCGGTGACCTGGGTTGGGCGGCAGCGGATATTTACGATCCGGCTTTCCGCGATGCGTTAATGAAGCTGAATAAAGGCCAGATGAGCGCGCCGGTACACTCCTCCTTCGGCTGGCATCTGATCCAGCTGATGGACACGCGCAACGTGGATAAAACCGACGCGGCGCAGAAAGACCGTGCGTATCGCATGCTGTTTAACCGTAAGTTCTCTGAAGAAGCCGCAACCTGGATGCAGGAACAACGCGCCAGCGCTTACGTGAAAGTGTTGAGCAACTGATGATACCGCATCGTGTTGTGATCACCCCCGGCGAACCCGCCGGGATTGGGCCTGACCTTGTGGTTCAGCTCGCCCAGCGCAGCTGGCCGGTAGAGTTGGTTGTCTGCGCAGATGCAACACTGTTACAAGACCGGGCAGCTTTGCTCGGTCTGCCTTTAACGCTCCTCCCTTACGTTGAAGGCCAACAGCCCGCACCGCAGCAGGCGGGTACTCTCACCCTGCTTTCTGTTCCGCTCCGTGCGCCTGTTGTCCCCGGTGAGTTACACACCGAAAACGGCCACTACGTTGTCGAGACGCTGGCGCGCGCCTGTGACGGTTGCCTTCAGGGCGAATTTGCCGCCCTGATCACCGGTCCGGTGCATAAAGGCGTGATCAATGACGCGGGCATTCCGTTTACCGGGCATACCGAATTTTTCGAAGAGCGTTCGCACAGCCCGAAAGTGGTGATGATGCTGGCAACCGAAGCAATGCGCGTTGCGCTGGTAACAACGCACCTGCCGATCAAAGCCATTCCGGATGCCATTACGCCTGAACTCTTGCGTGAGATCATTGGCATTTTGCATCACGATCTGCAAACCAAATTCGGCATTCCGCAGCCGCATGTGCTGGTTTGCGGCCTGAATCCGCACGCGGGTGAGGGCGGACATATGGGCACCGAAGAGATCGACACCATCATTCCGGTGCTTGAGGAGATGCGGGCGAAGGGGATGAACCTCAGCGGGCCTCTGCCTGCCGACACCCTTTTCCAGCCCAAATACCTGGATAATGCCGACGCCGTACTCGCGATGTACCACGATCAGGGTCTGCCCGTGCTAAAATACCAGGGCTTTGGCCGCGGGGTGAATATCACCCTCGGTTTACCCTTTATTCGAACGTCCGTTGACCACGGTACTGCGCTGGATCTGGCAGGCCAGGGAAAAGCGGATGTCGGCAGTTTTATTACGGCGCTTAATCTCGCCATCAAAATGATTGTTAATACTCAATGACTAATCGAGTCCATCAGGGCCACTTAGCCCGTAAACGCTTCGGGCAAAACTTCCTCAACGATCAGTTTGTGATCGACAGTATCGTTTCTGCCATTAATCCGCAGAAAGGTCAGGCCATGGTCGAAATCGGCCCGGGTCTTGCCGCGCTGACCGAGCCGGTAGGCGAACGCCTCGACGAACTGACCGTTATCGAACTCGACCGCGATCTGGCCGCACGTCTGCAAACGCACCCGTTCCTCGGGCCGAAGCTGACGATTTATCAACAGGATGCGATGACCATGAACTTCGGCGAACTGTCAGAAAAAATGGGACAGCCGCTGCGCGTGTTCGGTAACCTGCCGTACAACATCTCCACCCCGCTGATGTTCCATCTGTTTAGCTATACTGATGCCATTGCCGACATGCACTTCATGTTGCAAAAAGAGGTCGTTAACCGTCTGGTTGCAGGGCCGAACAGTAAAGCGTATGGTCGTTTAAGCGTGATGGCGCAATATTACTGCAACGTGATCCCGGTATTAGAAGTACCGCCTTCCGCGTTCACGCCGCCGCCAAAAGTAGATTCTGCGGTTGTGCGCCTGGTGCCACATAAAACGATGCCGTACCCGGTCAAAGACCTGCGTATACTGAGCCGTATCACGACAGAAGCCTTTAACCAGCGCCGTAAAACGATTCGTAACAGCCTTGGCAATCTGTTTACCGTTGACGTATTAGCTGAGTTGGGCATCGACCCGGCAATGCGTGCGGAAAATATTTCCGTAGAGCAGTACTGCAAGCTGGCTAATTACATCAGCGACAATGCGCCGCCGAAGGAGAGCTAAGCCATGATTGATTCGCCCCGCGTCTGTGTTCAGGTTCAAAGCGTCTACATTGAGTCCCAATCCACACCGGATGAAGAACGTTTTGTCTTTGCTTATACCGTAACCATTCGCAATCTGGGGCGGATGCCTGTGCAACTGCTCGGGCGCTACTGGCTTATCACCAACGGCAATGGCCGTGAAATTGAAGTCCAGGGCGAAGGCGTGGTCGGTGAACAACCCCATATCGCCCCTGGCGAAGAGTATCAGTACACCAGCGGCGCGGTAATTGAAACGCCGCTGGGTACCATGCAGGGCCATTATGAAATGGTCGATGCCGACGGCAATGCTTTCCGCATTGCTATTCCCGTATTCCGTCTCGCCGTACCTACACTTATTCATTAATCTAATGTCTACATATCTGATTGGCGACGTTCACGGTTGCTACGATGAACTGATCGCATTATTAAAACAGGTCGACTTCACCCCCGGGCAGGACACGCTCTGGCTGACGGGCGACTTAGTGGCGCGCGGTCCCGGTTCCCTGGACGTCCTCCGCTATGTCAAATCGCTGGGTGACAGCGTGCGCATGGTGCTGGGCAACCACGATCTGCATCTGCTGGCCGTATACGCCGGGATCAGCCGTAATAAGCCGAAAGATCGCATTACCCCCCTGCTGGAAGCACCGGATGCCGATGAGTTGCTCAACTGGCTGCGTCGCCAGCCGCTGCTACAGATTGACGAAGAGAAAAAGCTGGTGATGGCGCATGCCGGCATCACGCCTCAGTGGGATCTTGAGACGGCAAAAACCTGCGCGCGCGACGCCGAAGCGGTGCTGGCGAGCGACTCCTATCCGTTCTTCCTGGATGCGATGTATGGCGACATGCCGAATAACTGGAGTGATGACCTCAGCGGCCTGGCGCGACTGCGTTTTATCACCAATGCTTTTACGCGGATGCGCTACTGCTTCCCGAACGGGCAACTGGATATGTATTGCAAAGATACGCCTGAAAATGCCCCTGCGCCGCTTAAGCCATGGTTTGCGATTCCGGGCCCCGTGACAAACGAATACAGTGTGGTATTTGGACACTGGGCATCGCTGGAAGGAAAAGGCACCCCGGAAAATATCTATGCGCTGGATACCGGATGCTGCTGGGGCGGGGATTTAACCTGCTTACGCTGGGAAGATAAAACTTACTTTGTGCAGCCATCCAACCGACAGCTGGACTTAGGCGAGGGTGAGGCAGTCGCCTCCTGAAGATATTTATCCTCTCCCTTCGGGGAGAGGATAAAACCGTTAACGACGTTCCAGAATTTCGAAGCAGTAGCTGTGTGAGTTCTGCGCATCCGCATCGTGAAACTCACTGAATACGGACTCCCACTCGTCCGGATCGTAATCCGGGAAATGGGTATCCCCTTCCACTTCCGCATCAATGTGCGTCAGATACAGTTTCTGCGCTTTTGGCAGGAACTGCTCATACACACGCCCCCCGCCGATCACCATGATCTCTTCGGCATCGCCGCAGGCGGCAATGGCTTCATCTACGGACTTAACCCACTGAACGCGATCGTCAGTGCCCGGCTGGCTACTGATCACAATATTCTTACGACCCGGCAGCGGACGACCAATCGACTCCCAGGTCAGGCGGCCCATCACTACCGGCTTGTTTAACGTAGTACGTTTAAACCATGCGAGATCGGCAGGCAGGTTCCACGGCATGGCGTTTTCCATGCCGATAACGCGGTCTACCGCCAGCGCTGCAATCAGACTGATCATTGAAAATTTCCCGGATGCAAAAAATTGCCGCCACTATACGGAAAGCTTAATCTTTCGTCGACTGGCGGCAGGGTAAAGAATTAGAAATTTTTTAATATTGCTGGCAACTCCACTTCACGCAGAGGGTTTACTCTCCGGTTCATCCGCAGGATCACCAGTATGCTTGCCCTCTTCCGTTCCTTGCCAGCCGTGGCGCTGAACCAGCGACAGATGATTACGATCCTCGTTGATGATCTCCGTCAGCATGGTGCTGGTGCGTTTAAACACCGCAGCGCGTTCGGTTGCCGTACTGCTCGCCATCGCCACCATCTCTTCCACCATCTCATGATTAAAACGGCGGAACAGATCGGCACGCTCACGTGCCTCATACGCGCCAAGCCCCAGGCTTTCCAGCGCCATGCGGCCAGATTTGAGCGCCCCTTCGAAGGTTTCACGTTCAGGGGCTGCCACACCCGCCTGACGCAGCTGGATGTAGTGATCCACATCGCGCGCACGGGAGATAATGGTCAGATGCGGAAAATGCTCTTTGACCAGCTCAACCATCTGCATACTGGTCTCTGGATCGTCAATGGCATTAATCAACACCTCGGCTTTCGCCGCCCCGGCGGATTCCAGCAGATCGACGCGGGTCGCATCACCGTAAAACACTTTCATATCGAATTTACGCAGCGTATCGACATGGTCAGGATCGTGATCGAGAATGACCATTTTGACACCGCTGGAGAGCAGTAAACGGCCAGTAATCTGCCCGAAGCGGCCAAATCCGGCGATGATCACCCGCGGCTGCTCCTCGTCGATCTCATCGGCTTCTCGCTCCTGTTCGCTTCCCGTTTTCTCCAGACGCGTCAGCAGCACCAGCAGGATCGGCGTTGCGGCCATCGACAGCGCAACCGCCAGCGTCAGCGCTTTTGCCCATTCCGGATCAAGTACATTTGCCATCTGCGCTGCGCCAAAGACAACGAAAGCAAACTCACTCCCCTGCCCCAGCAGCACGGCAAACCAGCGGCGTTGCGGTTTTGGCACATTTAACGGGCGGGCAATCAGCCACAGCATCGCCATTTTAATGACCAGGAAACCCACCAGCAGAATGATGATGCGCAGCGGATGGGTTACCAGCGTCCCGAAGTCGATAGACATCCCGACGCCGATGAAAAACAGCCCCAGCAGCAATCCTTTAAACGGCTCGATATCGCTTTCCAGCGCGTGACGGTATTCGGAGCTTGCCAGTAAGACCCCCGCGAGGAAGGCGCCCATTGCCATCGACAGCCCGGCCTCTTCCAGCAGCAATCCAAAACCAAACACCAGGAATAACGCAACGGCGCTGAATACTTCGCGCAGGCCAGAGCGAGCAACAAAGCGCAGCAGCGGACGCGTTACGTAGCGACCAAGCAGAACAACCAGCGCCAGCGCACCGGCAACCTTCAGCGCTGATAAGGCAAATGCTCCCAGCGTCGTTGATGCGCCGCTGGCTGCCAGCAGCGGGATCATCGCCACCAGCGGGATGGCGGCAATATCCTGGAACAACAGTACGGAGAAGGTGCTGCGCCCCATTTGCGACACCGTCAGATTACGCTCGTTCATTGCCTGCATGGCAATCGCCGTCGAGGAGAGCGCCAGCGTCATGCCGATCAGCTCTGCGACTTTCCACTCCATCCCCAGCAGAATGCAGAACCCGCCCAACAGCAGACCGCAGGCCAGCATTTGCAGGGCGCCTCCGCCAAACACCGAGGCGCGCAGTTTCCACAGCCGCTGCGGATCCAGCTCCAGACCAATCACAAACAGCATCAGCACCACGCCGATCTCCGCAAAATGCAGGATCGACTCGGCATCCGTCACCAGCCGAAAGCCCCAGGGGCCAATCACACACCCGGCAATCAGATAGCCGAGCACCGAGCCCAGCCCCAGACGAACCGCCACGGGCACAATTAATGCCGCCGCGCCGAGGTAAATCAGCGCCTGTATCAGCGTATGGCTATCCATTGTGCGTCTCCTGCCACTCAAGTAAACGTTGTTTGTAGTGACGAGCCTGCGCCTGCAAGGTTTCATCGTCGCAGACAAAGGTACAGTGCATCGCAAAAGGCGGAAGCCAGTTCAGACCGCAGTAAAGGGCAGTAGCCTGGAGCGGCTGCGCCAGCACGTCAAATCCGGGGAAGGCGCCAATCTCAAAGTGGCTTTCCCCCCCGCCGGTGGTAACAGCCCACATCAGGCTTTTGCCCTGAAGCGCGTTGCCGTTGTGTCCATATGCCCAACCGTGGGAGAAAACTTTGTCGATCCACAATTTCAGCAGCGGAGGCGTGCTGTACCACTGCATCGGATGCTGCCAGACGATCAGATCGGCACGGGAGAGCGCCTCCTGTTCGGCGGCGACATCGATATTGAAATCAGGATAGAGTTGATAGAGGGAACGTATCTCTACGTTTTCAAGCGTCCTTGCCTGCTCAAGCATCCGCTTATTCGCATGCGAGTGCTGCGGATAGGGGTGCGCATAAATTATCAGAATCATGTATATGCCCGTCTTTTACTTTTCTTGTAGCAATGAGTGTAGACAGTTACCACCCCGACTTAAAGGGGTCATCTTACGCTTCAAAGTAAATCGCAAGTATTGGCAATCATCACCACCTTAACAGCGATTACGGCGCTAAAGAAAGAAAACGACGCGTACGACAAATTCATGCCGCAAAATAATAGTAACAACTCATATTGCCAACAGATATTTTTAGAGGACCTTAAGTCATTCTTTAATAAAACAGTCTGTACATAACCCATTGAAAAAATAATAATTTTACGCTCTTTGTTTTGAGCTCATTATTTAGGCGATCGATATACGTTTCACACACGTGTCGAATATTCCTTCTCACTCAAATGGATGTGTACATGAGCAACAAACCCTCCCAATTAAATAATACAACCAAAACTCTGGGAAAGATATTTCCTGCCTTGTTGATATGCACCCCTGCGGTTGCGTTTTCTGCAACGATTGACCAATCAACTTCTGTTCCTCAAGATTTCTCAGCCGATGCTGAATATGTTATTAATAAAGACGTGACGATATCTTCCGCAGATAGTGAAGCGGCGGTATCTGTCACTGGGTTTACTATCAATAATATCACTAACGAAGGGAATATTTCCGGTAGGGAAACTGGCCTGGATATAAATACTGCCGCGCAACGTGTTGTGGTGAATAACGAGGAAGGTGCCGCCATCACATCGAAATCGGCTACAGCTATTAGTATTGAATCAATGCAAGGTGAAATTAGCAACCGTGGGAATATAACCGCTTTTGAGGATGGTATATTCGTTAGTGAAAACTCATCGGCTGTAAGTATTTCAAATAGCACAACCGGAGTTATTAAAGGTAAAACTGGCCTGAACGCACTTGCAGGCGTTGCCATTAATAATGCGGGTACGATCACTGGCACAGCGAATGATGGAATCGCTCTGAGCGAGGGTAACACTAAGGTCATAAATACTGGTAACGTGCAGGGTGCGCAATACGGTTTTAATGTAACGAATAATGCAAAAGTAGATATCACGAATAGCGGAACGATTAGTGGTGATACAGCCGCTGTTATGTTTGCCAGCAATAAAAATAACACCCTGGTGCTTGATACGGGTTCCACTCTTATCGGTGACGTTATTTCCACCAATTCCACGGGAAACACTCTCACCCTGATCGGCACCGGTACGGAAGACAGTAACTTTGTGGGTCTGAACGAAGGCGACGGTTTTGCCAGTATAAAAATGATGGGCGAAAATTGGGCGCTGTCGGGCGATCTCGATATTATTGGCTCTGGCGATTCCTTGCTGATAGACACGGGCGCGTTAACCCTGTCAGGCGCGGTATCGAATACCGGTAATACACGGGTGGCCAAAGATGCTTCGTTGCAACTGGGCGATGGCGAAAAAACCGCGACCCTCAGCGGTGGGCTCACCAACAACGGTACCGTCATTTTTAACCAGGGAAGCGATTTCACTTTCGCCACCGACATGACCGGTAGCGGTAACGTCGAAAAAGTTGATTCCAACACCCTGACCCTGACGGGCAAAAATAGCTATACAGGGGATACGGTTCTGCACGGCGGTACCACGCTGGTCTCCACCGACGCAACGCTCGGCGTCAAGGGCAGTAACGCCACCGTTACCGTTGAAAATGGCGCGACCTTTGCCACCGCAGGCGAAGTGAACAACAACATCGCGGTTCTTAGCGGCGGTACGCTGGCGGCATGGAATGCAGTCCAGGGTAACTCCACGCTCAGCGCTTCCGGCGTCGATACCATCAACGGCAACGTAACTAATGGCGGCACGCTGTTACTCAGTGCGGCTGATAATAGCGTTGGCAATAATTTTACGATTAATGGCGACTACACCGGCTCTGACGGTAGCCAGATCGTGATGAACAGCACCCTGGGTGAAGATAATTCACCAACTGATCACCTCACTATTACGGGTAGCAGCTTCGGTCAGTCTGGCATCAGCATCACCAACATTGGCGGCGCAGGCGCGCAAACCATTAACGGTATGGAAATTGTCAGCATCGGCGGCAGTTCCGAAGCCCAACTGACGCTGGCAAAACCGGTCGTCGCAGGCGCCTGGGAATATAACCTCTACCAGCACAGTGACGGCAACTGGTATCTGGAATCAAAGGCGACGCCTTCTGATGATCCTTCCGACGACACCGATGACGGTGGCAATACTGATGATGGCGATAACACCGACAACGGCGGCAACACCGACAACGGCGGCAACACCGATAACGGCGGCAACACCGACAACGGCGGCAACACCGATAACGGTGGCAACAC
>NZ_KQ089940.1:4280707-4364779 GCF_001037725.1 Enterobacter sp. MGH120
ACCGACAACGGCGGCAACACCGACAACGGCGGCAATACCGACAACGGCGGTAACACCGATAACGGCGGCAACACCGACAACGGCGGCAACACCGATAACGGCGGCAGCACCGATAACGGCGGCAACACTGACAACGGCGGTAACAATGCTCCGGAAGTCATGGCACCTGAAGTGGGTGCTTACTTAGGTAACTACCTTGCCGCACAGAGCATGTTCCTGCATAAGCGTGACGATCGCGACCAGATCACCTTCCGCAATGAAGACGACCTGAACACCTGGATGTACGTTAAGGGTCGCTATCACGAGAACGATGCGGGTGGCGATAAAGTCAGCTACGACACCACCACCACCGTACTGCAAGTCGGCAGCGATTTCATGAGCAAGCCAATGGATAACGGTATCCTGCGTGCTGGCGGGATGTTCGGTGCAGGCCAGGCGAAGACCCACTCTGATGCGAAGCACAACGTACGTGACGCACAGGGTAAGGTTGATGGCTTCAATGTTGGGCTGTACGCCACCTGGCAGGAAGATCAGAAATTACGTCTGGGCAGCTACGTTGATACCTGGGCCGCTTACAGCTGGTACAACAACAACGTCACCAGCAATCGCAACGATGAAGACTACGATAGTGAAGGTTTCGCCGCGTCTGTTGAAGTCGGCCACGCGTGGATAATCCAGTCTGAAAATGAACGCACCTGGAAGATCGAGCCGCAGGCGCAGGTGATCTACAGCTATCTCGATCAGGAAAATCATACCGATCGCGACGGCGTACGCGTCACTACCCTGGACAATGACAGCGTCTTTGGTCGTCTCGGCGTTAAAGCTAGCTACTTCCAGCAGAAGGACGTCAAGGCCTGGCAGCCGTACGTTGCGGTTAACTGGTTGAAAGGTGCTGGTCAAAACGATCTGGCATTCAACGACGAGACCGTCAGCAACGATACGCCGGAAGATCGTGGTCAGTTAGAGTTGGGCTTAACCGGCAACCTGAACGAAACCACGACGATCTCCCTGCGTGCCAGCGGCGAGTGGGGTGAAAACAGCTATGCCGCCTACGGCGGTCATATTTTGTTAAACCATCGCTGGTAATCGATCATCCTGAAGCAAAAAAGCAGTGGCATGTGCCACTGCTTTTTTTTAGTTATCCAGCTCGCCCATTGATTTAACCTGGTCACGGTTAATCTGTTCAGTTTGACCGGTTTCGGCGTTTTTGTACGATACCAGACCGGTATCGTCATCCACCTGCGGTTTCCCGTCAGTAACAATCGTTTTGCCATCGGTGGTTTTTACGGCCTGATTGGACGAACAGCCCACCACGGTGAACATTGCGGTGGCAGCCAGAACGGAAGCGATCAGTAGTTTATTTTGCATGGTGTTTTCCCTTGCTCTCAGTTGAATTTTCGTTATCGACCTAACTATTTTAGGCTAACTGACTGAAAGCGGATGAAAAACCAGAAGGTTCTTAAGATGGGAAAATTGCCCGGTAACCGGATGGCACCGGGCAATGTGTGTTACTTGCTAATCTGAGCGTGCATTTCCTGCACCGAAATCACCTTCTCGGTGGCATCCGCATTCAGCGCCATGGCCGTCGCGAAACCGCCGTTCAGGGTGGTGTCGTAATGCACTTTGTACTGGAGCGCGCTGCGGCGAATCAGTTTGGAGTCTTCAATCGCCTGGCGACCTGCGGTGGTGTTAATGATGTAGGTGTACTCGCCATTCTTAATGCGGTCCTGAATGTGCGGACGACCTTCATGCACTTTGTTCACCAGACGCGGGTTGATACCCGCTTCACCCAACACAATCGCCGTACCGTGAGTGGCGTCCAGCTCGAAGCCCTGTTTCAGCAGCTTGGCAGCCAGGTCAACCACGCGCTCTTTATCGCCTTCGCGAACGGAGAGCAGCGCACGGCCAGATTTTCTCATGGTGGAGCTACTGCCCAGCTGCGCTTTCGCAAACGCTTCTGCGAAGGTACGGCCAACGCCCATCACTTCCCCGGTAGAGCGCATCTCTGGCCCTAACAGCGGGTCAACGCCCGGGAATTTGTTGAACGGCAGTACCACCTCTTTCACCGAGTAGTAAGGCGGGATAATTTCTTTCGTGACGCCCTGCTGAGCCAGCGTCTGGCCAGCCATCACGCGCGCCGCCACTTTCGCCAGCGGAATACCGGTCGCTTTGGAGACGAACGGTACGGTACGCGCCGCACGCGGGTTGACTTCAATCAGATAGACTTCGTTGTCTTTTACCGCGAACTGAACGTTCATCAGGCCGCGGACCTGGAGTTCGAAGGCCAGCTTCTGCACCTGCTGGCGCATCACGTCCTGAATCTCCTGGCTCAGGGTGTACGCTGGCAGAGAACAGGCGGAGTCACCGGAGTGCACGCCCGCCTGCTCGATGTGCTCCATGATGCCGCCAATCAGCACCCTTTCGCCGTCGCAGACGGCATCCACGTCGACTTCAACCGCGTCGTCGAGGAAGCGGTCGAGCAGCACTGGCGCATCGTTGGAAACGCTCACCGCCGTCTGGAAGTAGCGACGCAGGTCCGCTTCGTCGTAGACGATTTCCATCGCGCGGCCGCCCAGTACGTAGGATGGACGCACCACCAGCGGGTAGCCGATCTCTTTCGCTTTCTCAACGGCCATTTCAATTGCGGTCACGGTGGCGTTCGCCGGCTGTTTCAGTTTGAGACGGTCAACCGCCTGCTGGAAACGCTCGCGGTCTTCCGCACGGTCAATCGCATCCGGGCTGGTGCCGATAACCGGCACACCTGCTGCTTCCAGCGCGCGCGCCAGCTTCAGCGGAGTCTGGCCGCCATACTGCACGATCACGCCTTTTGGCTTCTCGATGCGCACGATTTCCAGCACGTCTTCCAGGGTGACCGGCTCGAAGTAGAGGCGGTCGGAAGTGTCGTAGTCGGTCGAGACGGTTTCCGGGTTACAGTTGACCATAATGGTCTCGTAACCGTCTTCGCGCAGCGCCAGTGAGGCGTGTACGCAGCAGTAGTCAAACTCGATGCCCTGGCCGATACGGTTTGGACCGCCGCCCAGCACCATAATCTTGTCGCGGTCGACGGACGGGTTCGCTTCGCACTCCTCTTCATAGGTGGAGTACATGTATGCGGTATCGGTCGAGAATTCAGCCGCACAGGTGTCCACGCGCTTGTAGACCGGGTGCAGGTCGTACTGGTCGCGCAGCTTGCGGATTTCCGCTTCACGCACGCCCGCCAGCTTAGCCAGACGCGCATCGGCGAAGCCTTTACGCTTCAGCATGCGCAGGAAGTCTGCGTCCAGGCCGTTGATGCCCAGCTCCGCCACTTTCTCTTCCAGGCGCACCAGCTCTTCAATCTGCACCAGGAACCAGCGGTCAATGTTAGTCAGGTTAAATACGCCGTCGACGGACAGGCCCGCGCGGAAGGCATCGGCGATGTACCAGATACGCTCTGCGCCCGCGTCTTTCAGCTCGCGGCGGATTTTGGTCAGCGCTTCCGGGTCGTCCAGGCTGACTTTCGGGTCAAAGCCGGTCGCGCCCACTTCCAGGCCGCGCAGTGCTTTTTGCAGGGATTCCTGCTGCGTGCGGCCAATCGCCATGACTTCACCAACGGATTTCATCTGGGTAGTCAGACGGTCGTTGGCACCGACGAATTTCTCGAAGTTAAAGCGTGGAATTTTGGTCACAACGTAGTCGATGGACGGTTCGAAGGACGCTGGCGTGCGGCCGCCGGTGATATCGTTCATCAGCTCGTCAAGGGTGTAACCCACCGCCAGTTTCGCCGCCACTTTCGCAATCGGGAAGCCGGTGGCTTTGGAGGCCAGTGCGGAGGAACGGGACACGCGCGGGTTCATTTCGATAACAATCAGACGGCCGGTTTTCGGGTTCACCGAGAACTGCACGTTAGAGCCGCCGGTTTCCACGCCGATTTCACGTAGTACCGCCATCGAGGCGTTACGCATGATTTGGTACTCTTTGTCGGTCAGCGTCTGAGCTGGCGCAACGGTGATGGAGTCGCCGGTGTGGATCCCCATCGCGTCGAAGTTTTCGATGGAGCAGACGATGATGCAGTTGTCGTTTTTATCACGCACCACTTCCATCTCGTACTCTTTCCAGCCAATCAGCGATTCATCAATCAGCAACTCTTTGGTTGGGGAGAGATCCAGGCCGCGCTCGCAAATTTCTTCAAACTCTTCGCGGTTGTAGGCAATACCGCCGCCGGTGCCGCCCATGGTGAAGGAAGGACGGATGATGCACGGATAACCCACTTCAGCCGCAACGGCCAGCGCTTCTTCCATATTGTGCGCGATACCGGAACGTGCGGTATCAAGGCCAATTTTTTTCATTGCCACGTCGAAGCGGCGACGGTCTTCTGCTTTATCAATCGCGTCGGCGGTCGCACCGATCATGGTCACGCCGAACTCTTCCAGCACGCCCTGACGCTCCAGCTCCAGCGCACAGTTCAGCGCCGTCTGGCCGCCCATGGTCGGCAGCACCGCGTCCGGACGCTCTTTCTCGATAATTTTGCGTACCACTTCCCAGTGAATCGGCTCGATGTAGGTCGCATCCGCCATTTCCGGGTCGGTCATGATGGTGGCCGGGTTAGAGTTTACCAGGATGACACGGTAACCCTCTTCACGCAGGGCTTTACACGCCTGCGCGCCGGAGTAGTCGAATTCGCAGGCCTGGCCGATGACAATCGGGCCAGCGCCAAGGATCAGGATGCTTTTTATGTCTGTACGTTTTGGCATGGTCTTCTCAGCTCCTGATTATTTAGCGGTCTTACGGTATTGCTCGATAAGTTCGATGAAGTGATCGAACAGCGGCGCGGCATCGTGTGGGCCCGGGCTGGCTTCAGGGTGGCCCTGGAAGCTGAACGCAGGCTTATCGGTGCGATGGATACCCTGCAAGGTACCATCGAACAGTGACTTATGCGTCACGCGCAGGTTAGCTGGCATCGTCGCTTCATCCACAGCGAAGCCGTGGTTCTGCGCGGTGATCATCACCGTGTTGTTGTCGATATCTTTCACCGGGTGGTTACCACCGTGGTGGCCAAACTTCATCTTGACGGTGTTCGCTCCGCTCGCCAGCGCCAGCAGCTGATGGCCGAGACAGATGCCGAATACCGGGATATCGGTTTCAAGGAAGGACTTGATGGCGTCGATAGCGTAGTCGCACGGCGCCGGGTCGCCAGGACCGTTAGAGAGGAAGATGCCGTCCGGGTTCATCTTCAGAACATCTTCAGCAGAGGTTTTCGCCGGAACCACCGTCAGGCGGCAGCCACGGTCAACCAGCATACGCAGGATGTTGCGCTTGGCGCCAAAATCGTAGGCCACCACGTGGAACGGCAGCTCGCTTTCCGGTTTCGCTTCCGGCAGGTCGCCTTCCAGCGTCCAGCTTCCCTGCGTCCAGCTGTAGGCTTCAGCGGTGGTCACTTCTTTCGCCAGGTCCATACCGTTCAGTCCCGGGAAGGCTTTCGCTTTTTCCAGCGCCAGCGTCGCATCGAGGTTATCCCCTGCGATGATACAACCGTTTTGTGCACCCTTCTCGCGCAGCAGACGCGTCAGCTTACGGGTATCGATATCGGCAATCGCCACAATGTTGTGGCGCTTCAGGTAAGAAGAGAGGTCTTCGGTGTTGCGGAAGTTGCTGGCAATCAGCGGCAGGTCGCGAATGACCAGGCCTTGCGCATGTACCTGAGAGGATTCTTCGTCAGCCGCATTGGTGCCGACATTGCCGATATGAGGATAAGTAAGAGTAACGATTTGGCGAGAATAGGAAGGATCAGTGAGGATTTCTTGATAACCGGTCATTGAAGTATTGAAAACGACTTCCCCAACCGCCGAACCCGTTGCCCCTATGGCCCGACCGATAAACTGGGTTCCGTCTTCCAGAACCAATAGCGCTGACTTAATCAAAACACCCTCCAGAGAATATTCACTCACTTTATTTGCATATTAATTCATAACCATGTCATGGATCAATGCAAATGTGTTGCCAGCGGATTTTTGGCAAACGGCGGCATTCTGGGGATTTGCCATGTAAAAGTCAACTTAAAACGGGAGTTTTGTATATTCTTTTGCAAGCCTGGAGGTCTGAACTCAGATTAAGCGGCAAAAAGATCAACTAAATCACTGTGGAAACCGCTTGCGTATGCAGTTTAATAGAAAGAAACGTCTTGCAGGAATAAAAAGTGGACCAAATGGTCAAAATTTACAGTTCAACAACAGAAATTATCGAGAAAACACTTACTTTAAATCAGTTAGACACAATAAACACCCCAAACAGACAAAATAAAAGGGCAATAAAATATTGCCCTATGCAATCAATTAATTACGACTGCAATAACCACATCACGAAGGGTAATAATGCTTACAAATTGTTGAGTTCGAGGACATCTCGCATATCAAAAAGACCATTACGCTTACCTTTCAGCCACAATGCCGAACGTACCGCCCCGTTTGCAAATGTCATGCGGCTGGATGCTTTATGAGTGATTTCGATCCTTTCGCCAATATCGGCGAACATAGCGGTATGTTCACCGACGATATCACCCGCGCGAACGGTGGCAAACCCAATGGTGCCAGGCACGCGCTCGCCAGTGTGGCCTTCGCGAGAATAGACCGCGATGTCTTTCAAATCTTTATCCATTGCACACGCAATCGCTTCGCCCATTGCCAGCGCCGTGCCTGACGGAGCATCGACTTTGTGGCGATGGTGCGCTTCGACGATTTCAATGTCGGTGTATTCGCCCATCACCTTCGCCGCCTTCTCCAGCAGTTTCAGCATGACGTTTACCCCCACGCTAAAGTTTGCCGCAAAGACAATCGCAATCTCAGTGGACGCATCCTGAATGGCTTGCTTACCGACCTCGTCAAAACCGGTGGTGCCAATCACCATCCCTTTACCGTGCTGACGGCAAAACGCCAGGTGAGCCAACGTGCCTTCAGGGCGGGTAAAATCGATAAACACGTCAAAGTCTTCTTTCACCGCCTCAAGGCTGCTCTGCACGGTAACGCCCGTCTGACCTGCGCCTGCCAGCTCGCCTGCATCGGCTCCCAAAAGCGATGAACCTTCACGCTCCAGCGCCGCGCCAAGCGCCACGCCATCCATCTGTAGTGCCGCCTGAATCAGCTGACGGCCCATACGTCCGCCCGCGCCCGCAATGGCGACGCGGATCTGTGCATCATGCATAGTTATTCTCTTACGTTAAAATGATGTAAATCGTTTTCAGATTAACCAGCCTTTGCACAGGCTGCCACAGAAAACGCCGATAATTAGAATTTAATGATAAACAGGGTGAGATATCAGTGAAAGACATGATCGTCAGCGAAAACCACATGATTCCCGCACCACCAGCGCAGGCGGCAGAATGATTCGTTTGGCGGGTTCGTCGTTGCCCTGTATGCGGCTGTAAAGTAACTCCCCTGCCTTACGACCAATCTCTTTCGCCGCCACCGATACGGTGGTCAATGCGGGCTGCACCAGAGCCGCTTCGGTAATATCATCGAAACCGACCAGCGCAAAATCACATCCCGGCTCACGGCCCATCTTGCGTAAGCTTTGCATCACCCCCAGCGCCACAACATCCTGATAGCAAATTGCCGCACTGATGTGTGGATGCTCGAGAAGTAACGCCTCTGCCACGCGCGCGCCGTCGCTTTGGCTGGCGTGAGAGGTTCTGATCCAGGCAGGATTCGGCGTCACGCCGTATTCCAGCAGCTTGCTGGTAAAGCCCCCGATACGCTGCGCCCGAGAGCCCGAATTCTGACTCCCTCCAATGAACGCAATGTGCCGATGGCCCATTCTGAGCAGATGCTCCGTCGCCATCTGCGTGCCTAAGAAGTTATCCGTTCCGACAAAATCAAAATCCGGATCGTTCAGCGGGCGCACAACCATGATAGCCGGAATATTGCGCCGCTTCAGACCCTCAAAAAAGGCCTGGGGCGTTTCCCGAGCCGCACACAGCACCATACCGCCGACGTTATTACGCATCAGTGAATCAACAAATTTTTGCTGTCGCTCTGCCGATTCCTCGCTATTCGCCAGAAAAAGCATCAGCTCGTGGCGCTCCATTTCATGACTTAGCCCTGCCGTCATCTCGCTATAAAAAGGGTTGGTGATATCGTGCAAGAGCAGCCCGACCTGGTTACTGCTGCGGTTACGTAAATTGGCTGCCGTCTGGTTATAGACATAGCCGGATTCATCCAGCGCCTTAAGCACACGTTCGCGCGTGCTTTGCGAAATGCGGCCTTTGTTGCAGAGCACCATCGAGACCGTCGCCGTTGACACGCCGGCGCGTTTCGCGACATCGGCCAGTGTAATTCCCGTCATGTTGTCTCCTTCATCATCACTACAGGTTAATCGAATAACCTGTTTTTTGCATTTTTCCCTGTGAGACTCTTCACATTACCGCTGTTGTTCTGGATTCGATTCGCATTTATGGCGGGTTAATCGCGTTAACCACTCTTCTCAAATACGGTTAATCGAATAACCTTAAATAACGATTACGGAGGATACAATGACAACCTACGACAAATTCCCCACGGTGGCGATACAGGGTTTTGATGACAGCGCCTGGCAAGGCTGGGAAGCAATAACCCGCGTTCTTGAGTCAAAAACCCAACAGCGCAGCCGCACGGTGCTGGTGATTGACTGCTATCCGGGCGTGCGCATGACCGAGCTTGAAGAGAACGTGCTGCCGCGTCTACGCCCGACGCTGGCGATCAATGCTGAACAGGCGCGACGGGATGAGTGTGCCATTCATGAGATGCTGGCACGCAACCTCACAGACGATCGCGTCTTTGGCGTTCTCTCCTGCCACCAGCTTGGAGAGTTTTTCGATCCCGCGCGTCTGGAGGCGTTGCAGGTTCAGGTGAACCAGTGTTCCGGGGGGCTGATTGTGATCTACGGACCCGGTGCGACGCTTGTCCATCCGGGTGATGTGCTGGTGTATGCCGATCTGCCGCGCTGGGAGATCCAGCAGCGTATGCGCCGGGGTGAGACTGGGAACTGGGGCGCAGATAATCAGCAGGAAGATATGCTTCGTCGCTACAAGCGCGCCTTTTTTGTCGAATGGCGCGTCTTCGATCGCCACAAAACACCGCTGCTCAGGCGCACCGATTTTTTACTGGATACAACCCAGACGAACCAGCCCGCGATGGTCAGCGGCGAGGCCCTGCGAGCCGGGCTGAAGCAAACTACCACCCAGCCTTTCCGCGTGGCGCCCTTTTTCGATCCTGGCGTCTGGGGCGGCCAGTGGATGAAACAGCAATTCGATCTCGATCCCTCTGCACCCAATTACGCGTGGTGTTTTGACTGCGTGCCCGAGGAGAACAGCCTGTTACTGCGTTTTGGCGCAGTGCGGATCGAGATCCCCTCTCAGGATCTGGTTTTGCTTGAGCCCCGTGCTCTGCTGGGCGAGAAAGTTCACGCACGTTTCGGCGCGGAATTCCCGATCCGTTTTGACTTCCTCGACACCATGGGTGGCCAGAATCTGAGCTTCCAGGTCCACCCCATTACCGAGTACATCCAGCAACAGTTTGGGATGCACTATACCCAGGATGAGAGTTATTACATTCTGGAAGCGGAGCCGGGTGCCGTCGTCTATCTGGGGACCAAAACCGGCACAGACCCTGAGGCCATGATGGACGATCTCAGGCGCGCGGGTCGCGGTGAAAAACCGTTTGATGACGACCGCTTCGTTAATCAGATCCCGGCAAAAAAGCACGATCATTTCCTGATCCCGGCTGGGACGGTGCACTGCTCCGGCGCGGGAACCATGGTGCTGGAGATCAGCGCTACGCCGTATATTTTCACCTTCAAACTGTGGGACTGGGGCCGCCTGGGCCTAGACGGGCTGCCGCGCCCGGTACACCTGGAGCACGGTGAAAAGGTGATCGACTGGCAGCGCGACGCGCAGTGGGTTCATCAGCATCTGGTGAATCAGTTCGAACCTGTCGCGGAAGGAAACGGCTGGCGTGAAGAGCGTACTGGCCTGCACGAGCGTGAATTTATCGAAACCCGCCGCCACTGGTTTAGCGAACCCGTTTTGCACCACACCGGCGGCGGCGTGAACGTGCTGAATCTGGTAGAGGGCGACGAAGCAATTGTCGACAGCCCAACCGGTGCATTTGAGCCGTTTACCGTCCATTACGCCGAAACCTTCATCATTCCGGCAAGCGTAGGTGACTATCGCATTTCACCTTCAGCCCGTGCTTCCGGACACCCCCTCGCGACTATCAAAGCCTGGGTAAGGAGCTAACGATGATTCATTTTATTGTCGCCACTCATGGGCCGTTAGCCGCCGCGCTGCTGGAGAGCGGCCGGATGGTATACGGCGAGCTCCCCGGCGTACACGCCATTTGTCTGACCGAACAGGCGGGAATAGAGGGCTTCCGGCAGGATTTCATCTCCACACTGGAAGCGGCAAGCGTCAACGCTGACGGCGTGCTGGTGCTGTGCGACATGCAAAGCGGCACGCCGTGGAACGTGGCCTGTGAGGCCGCGTTTAACCCACATACGCAGCCGCCGGTCGCCGTGGTGGCTGGAGTCAACTTCCCGATGCTGCTGCAAACCGATGAGGTGATGATGGCTCGCGATGTTCATCAGGCTGCCGGGCAGCTTATCGAACTTACTCTGCCGACGCTGGTACAGGCGAAACCGGCAGATACTGCACAGACAGACGATTTTTAAGGAGCCGCATATGAGTATTTCTTTTGTACGCATTGACGATCGCGTGATCCACGGGCAGCTCATTACACGCTGGGCCAGGGAGCTGCCCTGCGACGGCATCGTTGCCATTGACGATGCCGTTGCGGCCGATCCGCTGTTATCGTCGGTCATGAAAGGAGCCGTATCAGATACTAAAGTGTGGCTGTTCGATACGGCAACCGCGATCGAAAAACTGCCAAAAGTGATTGCCAGCGAAAAGCGCTATTTCGTGATTGGCAAATCTCCACTCACGCTACAGCGCATTGAGCAGGCGGGCATTAGCCTGAAAAACAGCAATGGAAAAATTAACGTGGGCCCGATGAGCGCCCGGGCTAACACGATCACCATCGGCCCGAATCAATCGGTAACCCAGGATGAAGCGGCGGCGTTCGAGTGGCTGACCGGGCAGGGACACGCGATTGAATTCCGCCTGGTTCCTGATGCCAGTTTTTATACCTGGCAGGATGCCAGACAAAAGCTGAAATAAGGAGCAGATCATGATTATCGAAGCGGCTTTAATTGGCCTGCTGTGTTATCTGGGCGCACTCAGTAGTCCGTGGCTTTTAGGGCTGACGGGCGGCTGGTATCTCATCTCCCGACCGCTCATTTCCGGGATGCTGGTTGGCCTGATCCTGGGCGATATCAAAACCGGGATTATGATTGGCGTAGCGGTGCAGGCGGTGTATATCGCAATGGTGACACCCGGCGGCTCGATGCCAGCAGATTTAAACTTTGTGGCTTATCCGGCCATTGCGCTGGGAATACTTTCCGGCAAAGGACCTGAGGTTGCCGTCGCGCTGGCGGCGACTATTGGGATCGCCGGAACCATTCTCTTCAATGCGATGATGGTGCTGAACTCCTTCTGGAACCATCGTGCGGATGTGGCGCTGGAGAACGGCGACGAGCACGGGATCTACCTCAACAGCGCCATCTGGCCGCAGGCGATGAATTTTGTGCTGCGCTTTGTGCCTACCTTTATCGCCGTCTTTTTTGGCGCACAGTACATTAGCGGGTTTATGGACAGCCTGCCGCACATCGTCCTCTCCACCATGAATGTGCTGGGCGGCATCTTGCCCGCCGTCGGTATTGCCATCCTGCTTAAGCAGATCATCAAAAGCTATACCATGCTTATCTACTTTCTGGTGGGCTTCGTCTGCATCGTTTTCCTGAAACTCAATATGGTCGCGCTGGTGATCGTGGGCGCCCTGCTGGCACTGATTCATTACAACTATAAACCCGAGGCACCGCAGGCCGTGGCTTCAGCACCTGTCCCTGACGACGAGGATGAATTCTGATGGAAGAACGTAAACTCACCCGCAAGGATCTGCGCCGCTGCTGGCGAGCGTGGATGATGCACAACCTCTCCTCAATGAGCTTTGAACGCCTTGAATCCTTCGGCTTTTGCCTGAGCATGCTGCCGGTCGCAAAAAAGCTCTATCCCGACCCGGTACAACGTACCGAGATGCTGCGCCGTCACGCGTCGTTCTACAACACGGAGCCACAGATTGGCGCGATCGTTAACGGTATGGCGCTGGGGCTGGAGGAGAAAAAAGCCAACGGCGAGCCGATTGACGGTGAAACCATAAATACCCTGAAGGTAGGCTTGATGGGGCCAATTGCCGGGATCGGCGATTCGATGATCCCCGGCATGCTGATCCCGATCCTGCTTAGCATTGGGATGGCGCTGGCGGCAGGCGGAAATATCCTCGGTCCACTGTTTTATACCGTTGCCTGGCTGGCCATCATTATCCCTGGCTCCTGGTTCCTGTTTCTCAAAGGCTACCAGATGGGATCAGGCTCCGTGGAGATGCTGGTCAGCAGCAAATCTACCCGGCTACGGGAAGCGCTCTCGCTACTGGGCGTATTTGTCATGGGCGGCGTGGCGGCCAGCTACGTGAAGCTCGGCACCGGGCTGGAGTTCATCACCCGGGACGGGGTTAACATTCACGTTCAGCAGATGCTGGACGGTATTTTCCCGCAGCTGCTTCCGCTGGCGGTGGTGCTGGGGACCTGGTATCTGATGGCAAAACGCGGCGTGTCGCCGGTAAAAGCCATGATATTGCTGCTTATACTGGCAGCGCTTGGCGTGGCGTCCGGTTTGTTTGCAGGATAAGAAAACCGGGGCAATGCCCCGGCTTCTTTATGGATGGAAGTTATTCCACAGTTCTGCGACTTTATCCGGACGCGAAATAAACTGGAACCGTGCGGGGTCATCAATAAACTGCTGATAAACAGGCGCATCAGTAATGCCAAATTCCGGATAACTTCTCGGCGTAATCATCTGCAAGCGCCCTGGTCTGTAGTGACTGTTATGCTGCCAGACAATATGATTACCCTGAACTAAGGGATACCAGGCCAGACCTTTTCGCGCACGAACGGCCTCATACTCAAAGCCATATTCCCGATCGCACCACGCACCAAACGTCAGCGGCTCATTGGGCGAGGCCGAAATCGTCGCATGGCCCCATCCGGGAGGGACCAGTACCTTTTCACCCGGCCCCGCGAGTACCGCAAAACAACGTCCCGGATCGTCGTCCACATACTCCTGCATGTAGATAATCGCTTTACCCTGCCAGATTTCGTACAGCTCAGGGGGCGACCATCCGCTGTGCTGGCTAATACGGTGAACATGTCCCTGGCTGCGGACCGGCTCATCGCCAAGCGTGCCTGCCGCGTAGGTGACCACACCAAAAAGCAGCATGCGTTTTTCGAGCTCCGGCCTGTCCGCCAGACGCGCCACGTCCATCGCGATGGCATATACCTGTTCAGGCCCTTCGCAGTCCGGATTGCGCAGCGACGGGCGGATCTGATCCAGCGTTCTGATCTCCGGCATCGGCCCGGTAACATCCTCTCCGTAGCAAAAACCGAGCGGCTGACGGGTGATGGTCATATCAAGGCCATAGTTAGCCATGGCGCACCTCGTAACCTTCCCCAGAGGCAAAGATCCGCAGGGTGAAGCCCTCTGCCAGCGCCGCATAGTCGTGTCCCGCAATGCTCGGCCAGACGGCAAGGGAGGATAGCGTCTCGTTGCCAGTGTTAATCAAACGATGCGCTGTAAAAGGAGGAATAATATGCACGGAGCCAGCCGTCACCTGCTCAAGCCGCGCGTCGCCCGCCTCCGTTTGCAGCAGCAACAAGCCACATCCGCGCAGGCCAAAATAGACCTCGCCCTGTTCGCGGCGCTGATGAAAATGACCGCGAGTCATAAAGAACTCATCGCCCACGTTACCCGCACGCAGGTGAGTTACCCCAACGAAGAGTGCCCCTTCCCCTACGGGCGAGCCCAGTACGTCTACGTCATACACACTTTTTTGAGGATTGCCGCACTTCCACGCCTCGCCGTCTGCGAAGATCCCAGGAAGATCCGCAAGACGAGTCGTTTTGCGGATAAGCGGCCCGCCGGCTAGCGCGCCGGTAGCCCACGTCAACTGAGGTGGCAAAAAGATGTCTGAATTCATATCGCTCTCCGGCCCGAGGAGAACAGCAATATCATGATGGCAGATTAAACGATTAACCTAGTGATAAAAGCGTCAATATTGATGGTGAATCACAGTTAACCAGAAACAAAAATGCCGGAGGCTTTCGCCACCGGCATTTTGAAGATTGAGAGGACATTATTCCACTTCGCGGGCGTCGATTCGCAGCTCTTTCGGCACTTCGAAGACAATGTTCTCTTCACGGCCTTCCAGCGGCACCGCTTCGCCACCGCCCAGCTCTTGCAGGCGGGCAATGACGTTTTGAACCAGGATATCCGGCGCTGAAGCGCCTGCGGTAACACCGACGCAGGCCGCGTTTTTCACCCACGATTCCTGAATGTCCGTTGCGTCGTCGATCAGGAACGCCGCTTTCCCCATACGCTGCGCCAGTTCGGCCAGTCGGTTGGAGTTAGAGGAGTTTTTCGAGCCGACCACCAGCACCACATCCGCCTGTTCAGCCAGGGCGCGTACGGCTTCCTGACGGTTGGTGGTTGCATAGCAGATATCATCTTTGCGCGGCCCGACAATTTTCGGGAAGCGCTGGCGCAGGGCGTCAATCACGTCTGAGGTGTCGTCTACGGAAAGCGTCGTCTGGGTCATAAACGACAGACGGGCTTCGTTTTTCACGTCCAGCGTAAAGACATCTTCCGGTGACTCAACCAGATACATGCCCCCTTCCGGGTTGCTGTACTGGCCCATGGTGCCTTCAACTTCCGGGTGACCGGCGTGACCAATCAGAATTGACTCTTCACCACGACGGCTGGCGCGCGCCACTTCCATATGCACTTTTGTCACTAACGGACAGGTGGCATCGAATACGGTCAGATCGCGGCTTTTCGCCTCGTTGCGTACCGCCTGAGAGACGCCGTGCGCGGAGAAGATGAGGATTGCGCCGTCCGGCACTTCGCTGATCTGCTCGATAAAAATCGCACCGCGCTCGCGCAGGCTGTCGACCACGTAACGGTTGTGCACCACTTCGTGACGCACGTAAATCGGCGCGCCGTAAATCTCCAGCGCGTTTTCAACAATGCTGATAGCGCGGTCTACACCGGCGCAGAAGCCGCGCGGGTTAGCCAACAGGATCTGCATTTTACTCCTCCAGTGCCGGATCGATCTCCAGCACTTCGACATCAAAATGAACGGTACGCCCGGCAAGCGGATGGTTGAAATCGACGGTGATAGAATCGCCGTTGATTTCTCGGATCACGCCAGGCATTTCGCTGCCGTCCATAGCGGTAAAGAGCATAATCGCCCCGATTTCTGGTTCACCCGCATCCATAAACTCACGACGCGAGAAATACTGGATCAGGTCCGGGCTTGGCACGCCAAATGCCGCATCCGGCTCCAGCGAAAACGCTTTTTTCTCGCCCTCTTTCAGACCCAGAAGCTGCTGCTCAAGGCCTTCAGACAGGGAGGTGTCACCCAGACGAAACAGCGCCGGTTTGCCATTATTGCGGGTGGATTCGGCCGTGGAGCCGTCATCCAGCTTCAGCGTGAAATGAACGAGAACCGCGCTGTTGCTCTGTACGGATTTAGACATGCAAATTGCTCGCTTATTTTGGGTCACCTGTTGCCCGGTGGCGCTACGCTTACCGGGCCTACGGGGGCCACAAATTCTGTAGGCCGGGATCGCTACGCGTCACCCGGCTGGTTTTGTTACGCCTGCTCTTTCGCGGCCGGTTTAGGCAAGAAGCCTTCCAGCACGATTAACGCCGCACCAACGCATATTGCGCTATCGGCGAGGTTAAAGGTCGCGAAATGCCAGTCGCCGACGTAGAAATCGATCATATCGACCACAAAGCCGTGCCACAGGCGGTCAAACAGGTTACCCAGCGCGCCGCCAATGATCAGCGCGTAGGCGATATTATTCAGCTTTTGCGTGGCCTTTGAGCGGTACATCAGCACCGCCAGCACGACGCAGATACCGATAGCGATACCCGCGAAGAACCAGCGCTGCCAGCCACCGCTGTCGGCAAGGAAACTAAACGCCGCACCATAGTTGCGGGCATAGTGCAGGTTAAGCGACGGAAACAGCGGGACCGTATCCCCCAGAGCGAAATTCTGGAGGATCAGGAACTTGCTGCCCAAATCAATAATCAGCACCACCACCACCAGCCACAGCCAGCGCAGTCCTGTTGAACAGAGAGTTTTACTCATCAGGCAAACTTACGTTTTTCGCCGTCACCGGCGACGTTGCTTACACAGCGTCCGCAGATGTCTGCGTGTTCCGCCACCTGGCCAACATCGGTGGTGTAATGCCAGCAACGCGGGCATTTCTCACCGTCGGCTTTGCTCAGTGCGACCTTCAGTCCTTTGAGCAGTTCACTCTGCTGAGCATCAGCAGTAGCTTCGGCATAATCCGCAACTTTCGCACCGGAGGTCAACAGGACAAATCGTAATTCATCGCCCAGCGCGGTCAGTTTGGCCGCCAGCTCCGGTTCGGCGTACAGGGTCACGGTCGCTTCCAGCGAACCACCGACTTTCTTGTCAGCGCGCGCCTGCTCGATAACCTTATTCACTTCGCCACGCACTTTCAGCAGCTCGTCCCAGTAGGCATCGTTCATTGCTTCAGTGCTGGAGAGGTCGAACAGACCTTCGTACCACTCGCCGGTGAAGACATACTTCTCGCGTTCGCCCGGCAGGTAACCCCAGATTTCATCCGCGGTGAAGGACATGATCGGCGCCATCCAGCGTACCAGCGCCTCTGCGATGTGGAACAGCGCAGTCTGGCAGCTACGACGCGCCACGCTGTCCGCTTTCGCGGTGTACTGGCGGTCTTTGATGATGTCGAGGTAGAACGAGCCCATCTCGATGGAGCAGAAGCGCATCAGGCGCTGCACCACTTCGTGGAAGTCGTAAGACTCATAGGCTTTAAGAATATCTTCCTGCGCCGCTTTCGCGCAGCCTACCGCCCAGCGATCGAGCACAACCATCTCTTCCGGCTTCACCATGTCTTTCACCGGATCGAACCCGTTCAGGTTCGCCAGCAGGAAGCGCGCGGTGTTACGAATACGACGATAGCTGTCAGCAGCACGTTTCAGGATCTCATCAGAGACCGCCATTTCGCCGGTGTAGTCGGTAGAGGCCACCCACAGACGCAGAATGTCCGCGCCCAGTTTGTTCATCACGTCCTGCGGAGAAACGGTGTTACCGATAGATTTGGACATCTTACGGCCCTGACCATCCACGGTGAAGCCGTGGGTCAATACCTGGCGGTAAGGTGCTTTACCCTTCATGGCGGTGGAGATCATCAGCGATGACATGAACCAGCCGCGGTGTTGGTCAGACCCTTCCAGATACATATCGGCAGCGTGACCAGCAAACTCCGGACGCACGTCAACCACGGAGGAGTGGGTAGACCCGGAGTCGAACCACACGTCCAGGGTATCCGGCACTTTCTCGTAGCTGTCTGCGTCAGCGCCCAGGATGTCACGGGCGTCGAGATCCCACCACGCCTGAATGCCGTCAACTTCGACGCGCTTCGCCACTTCTTCCATCAGTTCCAGTGTGTTCGGGTGCAGCTCCTGCGTCTCTTTATGTACGAACAGAGACATCGGCACGCCCCAGGTGCGCTGACGGGAGATACACCAGTCAGGACGGTTAGCCACCATGGATTCGATCCGCGCCTGGCCCCAGTCAGGGATCCACTGCACGCCTTTGATCTCTTTCAGAGACTGCGCACGCAGGCCTTTCTGGTCCATGCTGATAAACCACTGCGGGGTTGCACGGAAGATGATCGGGGTCTTGTGACGCCAGCAGCACGGATAGCTGTGCTGCATTTTCTCAACGTGCAGCAGCGCGCCGCTGGTGCGCAGCATATCAACGATGATGTCGTTAGCTTTAAAGACGTTGATGCCGTCCAGCGCCGGGTACGTGCCTGGCAGGTAAGAGCCGTCCGGACCAACCGGGTTAGCGATTTCCAGACCATATTTCAGGCTGATGTTGTAGTCGTCAGGACCGTGGCCACCGGCGGTATGCACCGCACCGGTACCCGCGTCCAGCGTGACGTGGTCGCCCAGAATCGCCGGAACGTCGAAGTCCAGGAACGGGTGTTTGAAGCGCATCAGTTCCAGCGCGTCGCCTTTTACGGTGCCCAGCACGGTGTAATCGGTGATGTTCGCGCGTTTCAGCACGCTTTCGACCAGGTCTTTCGCCAGGATAACCGCACGGCCATCAATCTGCACCAGCGCATACTCAAACTCGCCAGAGAGGGAGATCGCGCGGTTAGCAGGCAGCGTCCACGGGGTGGTGGTCCAGATCACCAGAGAGATCGGGCCGCTTACGCCAGGCAGACCAAATTTAGCTTTGATCGCATCCTGATCGACCGCTTCGAAGGCCACGTCGATAGAAGGCGAGGTTTTGTCGTAATACTCCACTTCCGCTTCTGCCAGCGCAGAGCGGCAGTCGACGCACCAGTGCACCGGCTTCGCGCCTTTGTGCAGGTGACCGTTGCCGATGATTTTACCCAGCGCTCGGATGATGTTGGCTTCGGTTTTGAAGTCCATGGTCAGGTACGGATGCGACCAGTCACCCAGCACGCCCAGACGGATGAAGTCAGCGCGCTGACCGTCAACCTGGGTGGCAGCGTATTCGCGGCATTTCGCACGGAATTCTGCGGCGGTGAACTTCTCACCCGGCTTACCGTACTCTTGCTCAACTTTCAGCTCGATCGGCAGACCATGGCAGTCCCAGCCCGGAACGTAAGGCGAGTCATATCCCGCGAGTCCTTTGGACTTCACGATAATGTCTTTCAGAATCTTGTTTACAGAGTGACCAATATGAATGCTGCCATTCGCATATGGAGGGCCATCATGCAGAATGAAGGTTTTTTTGCCTTTTTTGGCTGCACGAATGATGCCGTACAGGTCATCATCGGTCCAACGCGCCAGCATTCCCGGTTCACGCTTGGCGAGATCGCCGCGCATCGGGAACCCTGTTTCCGGCAAATTCAGGGTTGATTTATAATCACTCATCAGATTCTCGGTTCCGTATTTATCACGTAGGCAGTTAAGCCGGTTCTAAAGCCCAAAAAACTCGCGGGCCGTTAATTCATCTCGCGCGATTTGCGCCTTAAGTTCGTCCAGCGAAGCGAATCGCTGTTCATTGCGTATTTTTTTACGCAGTATCACATCTATATGGCGACCATACAGGTCCATTACAACGTCCAGCAGGTGTACTTCTAACTGTTGACGCACACCGGCAACCGTTGGACGTGTGCCAATGTTGGCGACGCCGTAGAAAGGCTTCTCGCCCAGTCCTGCCACTTCCACCGCATAGACCCCTTTAACCGGGGAGACCTGACGACGCAGCGGTATATTCGCCGTCGGGAAACCTATCGTGCGGCCCAGCGCATCGCCATGGACCACGCGACCTGAAATTGTGAACGGGTGACCCAGCAGCGTTTCTGCCGTGTCCAGTTCATCGTTCGCCAGCGCCTGACGTACCGCCGTGCTGCTGACGCGCACGCCGCCCTCACAGAAGGTCATCGTGCTGGTGACGTCAAACCCGTACTCCAGGCCAGCCTTCTGTAATAACAAGAAATCGCCCTGACGACCAGCGCCAAAGCGGAAATCATCGCCCACGGCGAGAAACTGCACGCCAAGCTGCCTGACCAACAGGTCGCTGACAAAATTTTGTGCGGTCAGCGCGGCAAAACGACGGTCGAACCGTACGCACAGGACGTAGTCCACCCCTGACTCCGCCAGGTAGCGTAACTTCTCACGCAGACGCGTCAGCCGCGCGGGGGATTTCTCGCCTGCAAACAGCTCCAGCGGCTGAGGCTCGAAAATCATCACCACGACGGGCAGGCCTCGCGCCTCGCCTTCTTTACGCAATCCCTGCAACAGCGCCTGATGCCCACGATGCACGCCGTCGAAATTACCAATGGTCAGCACGCACCCGTGCGGGGCTTGACTGAGATTATGTATGCCGCGTATCAGCTTCATGACTGGCTCAAAACAGTGAAAATCGCCAAAGTATACCTTGTACAGCGGTTAAGGTTAACCGGCGATTGTTCACGCTAAACAGAAAGCCGTATGATTTCATCACGCTGACCTTTCGCAGCAAAAAAATCTGTCCGCGAACTGCGATTTTTACGCCGAAAAGCTGTATTCACGAACGACAAGCTGGTAGAATCCTGCGCCATCACTACGTAACGTAGCGTCGCCACATTAACGGCGCTTATTTGCACAAATCCATTGACAAAAGAAGGTATAGAGGGCATATTCCTCGGCCTTTGAATTGTCCACATAGATCATATTTGGGAGTTGGACCTTGGCTAATATCAAATCAGCTAAGAAACGTGCCGTTCAGTCTGAAAAGGCTCGTAAGCACAATGCAAGCCGTCGCTCTATGATGCGTACTTTCATCAAGAAAGTATACGCAGCTATCGAAGCTGGCGACAAAGCTGCAGCGCAGAACGCATTTAACGAAATGCAACCAATCGTGGATCGTCAGGCTGCTAAAGGTCTGATCCACAAAAACAAAGCAGCGCGTCATAAAGCAAACCTGACCGCGCAGATCAACAAACTGGCTTAATCGCCACTTGTTGTTGCTTGTTTGAAAGAACCCGCTTAACGCGGGTTTTTTTATGTCTTCAGATTACCGGCGGCGTAAACAGCGCCGAATAGTCGCGATTGCAGATTCGCTGCACCGCCGGGTGCTGAATCATCCTTTCGGCGAATATGGCGTGATACTCTTCCATCACGTTATCCACCCTGCCGATCTCGGTTATTTTGTCGTCTGAATAGAGATCGTGCGCGTACAGCGTCGGAGCAACGAAGATAGCGTTATGCGCTTCGCCAAAGGCTTTCATCAGCGCCGCATCGTCGAACTCACCGAGAATTTCTACGTTCAGCCCCTGCGAGTTAAACCAGTTCAGCAGCTTCCGTCCGAGCATGGACCTCCGACCCGGCACCAGCAAGCGGCGCTCTTCCAGGCAGGCAGGAAACGGTTTTTCCGGTGGCGGATTGATGCACCAGAAACTGACGCCGCATTCGCCAATTTTCACCGAGAACAAGCCTTCCTGCTGCGTGGAATCGATAGGGCAATCCGAAATAATCATATCCAGCTTATGCTGGCTCAGCTGTTCCAGCAGCATCTCGTGAGTGGACTCAAAGCAGCGTAAATGGATCTGTTCATCTTCCACCACCGCCGCATCCAGCACGCCACTCACCAGCCGTTTGGACAGCGCATCCGCCACCCCCACGTCAAAAAGCAGGTTCGACTCTTTGCGGTAGTTGACGATGTCCAGCATCTCCTGACTCAGGGTGAACATTTTATCCGCATAGCGGAACACCAGCTCGCCCAACTCACTGGGCTCAATCCCACGGCCCTTGCGCTTGAACAACTTGCCCTGTAACCGCTCTTCCAGGGCTTTGATTTGCCCGGTAATGGTTTGTGGCGTCAGGTAAAGCGCTTCTGCCGCCCCCACGACCGAGCCCTGTTTATAAACGTGCCAGAAGTAATAAAGATGGTTGTAATTCAAATGAGACATCGCGTGTTCTCTCCCTGAGTGTGTATCGGGAGAAGGAGCCCCCTCCTCCCGGTTTTCCGTTATGCCTGGACAGCCTGTCCGGACAATTTCACCTTCAACAAGGTATAACCAATGACTGCGGCCAGTAATGACCCGATGAGAATGCCGAGTTTTGCCCAGACGATAAGCTCAGGCGCGTTTGCGCCAAACGCCAGCGTCGAGATAAAGATCGACATGGTGAATCCAATACCGCACAGCACGCCGACGGCCATAATCTGGCTAAAGGTGGTCCCGTTTGGCAATGACGCCAGCTTCAGCTTCAGCGCCAGCCAGCAGAACAGGCTGATACCCAGCGGCTTACCGATAAACAGACCGGCGATGATACCCAGCGGCAGCACGGAGGTGAGTCCGTCCAGGGTAACCCCGGCCAGGGAAACTCCCGCGTTGGCAAACGCAAACAGCGGCAGGATCATAAAGCCCACCCACGGATGAAGCACATGCTCCAGCTGTCTGGCTGGCGATTTGCCGTCCTGCTCCTTCAGCGGAATAAAGAAGCCAACGATGACGCCCGCCAGCGTGGCATGCACGCCAGACTTCAGCACCGCCGTCCACAGCACCATGCCCACCAGAATATAAATACCCGTACGTCGGACGTTGAAGACGTTCAGCAAGGCCAGCACCACAATAGCCACGGCCGCCACGCTCAGCGACAGAACCGACAGATCGCTGGTGTAGAACAGCGCGATAATCACGATAGCGCCCAGATCATCGATAATCGCCAGCGCCATCAGGAAAATTTTCAGTGCTACCGGGACGCGGCTACCGAGCAAGGCTAAGACCCCGAGCGCAAACGCGATATCCGTTGCAGCCGGGATCGCCCAGCCGTCACGCGCAACCGGATCCTGCCACGCAAACGCGAGAAAGAGCAACGCCGGAGCGATCATCCCGCCAATCGCCGCGATCACCGGAAACGCCGCGCGCTGACGGCTGGCAAGCGAACCGATCACCAGCTCACGTTTAACCTCCAGACCCACCAGCAGGAAGAACACCGCCATCAGCGCATCGTTGATCCACAGCAGCATGTTCTTGTTAATTTCCAGCGCCCCGACTTTCAGCTCGACGGGCGTTTCCAGAAATGCGTGATAGAGATCGCGCGTCATGCCCATATTGGCGAGCAGCATGGCGGCCGCAGCAGCAATAATCAGGATGACGCCGCCGGATGCCTCACTGCTAAAGAAACGGTGTAGTAATTTCACGTTTAAACTCTCTTTTACAACAATACCTCGGTAAAACCATAATATCAGCGCAAACAGATCGGTAAAAACAGATTAATATTGGGTATATATTCAGTTTAACCGAGGAATAACGCTATAAACAAAAAGCCCGGAATCGCTTCCGGGCTTTAAAGGATAGTAACCAGCTGGCGGGTTAGCGGGTTAAATCGTCGAAGAATTTTTTGACGCCATCGAAGAAGCTTTTGGAGCGCGGGCTGTTTTTCTCACCCGTCGGGCCGCCAAAGCTTTCCTGAAGCTCTTTCAGCAGCTGTTTCTGCTTATCGTTCAGGCCGACCGGCGTTTCCACGACCACGCGGCATAACAGGTCACCCTGCGCGCCACCGCGAACGGATTTAACGCCTTTGCCGCGCATGCGGAACAGCTTCCCGGTCTGGGTTTCGCCAGGGATTTTCAGGTTAACGCGACCGTCCAGCGTCGGCACTTCGATTTCGCCACCCAGCGCCGCCATCGCAAAGTTGATCGGCACTTCACAGTACAGGTTGTTACCTTCACGCTCGAAGATGGCGTGCTGCTTCACCTGAACCTGAACGTACAGATCGCCTGCCGGTGCGCCGTGCTCGCCAGCTTCACCCTCACCTGCCAGACGGATGCGGTCGCCCGTATCCACGCCTGCCGGGATCTTAACGGACAGCGTTTTGGTTTTCTCCACGCGACCGTGACCGTGGCATTTGGTGCACGGATCTTTAATCAGCGTACCGCGACCATGACAGTGCGGACAGGCCTGCTGCACCGCGAAGAAGCCCTGGCGCATCTGCACCTGACCGGAACCGTGACAGGTTGGGCAGGTCTGTGGCTGAGTCCCCGCTTTCGCGCCGCTGCCGTGGCAAACGTCACACTCTTCCAGCGTCGGAATACGGATCTCTTTGGTGACGCCGCGAACCGCTTCTTCAAGCGTCAGCTCCATGTTGTAGCGCAGGTCTGCGCCGCGCGCCGCGCGCTGACGACCACGTCCGCCGCCGAAGATATCGCCAAATACATCACCAAAGATATCGCTGAAATCAGCGCCGCCGCCGAAGCCGCCGCCACCAAATCCACCGCCGCCCATGCCGCCCTGTTCAAAGGCCGCGTGACCGTACTGATCATAGGCCGCACGTTTTTGTGCATCGGTCAGGACTTCGTAGGCTTCTTTAATCTCTTTAAATTTGGCTTCAGCCTCTTTGTCACCCTGATTACGGTCAGGGTGGAATTTCATGGCCAGGCGCTTATACGCCTTTTTGATTTCACGCTCTTCCGCAGTTTTCGGAACGCCTAAAATCTCGTAATAGTCTTGCTTTGCCATTGGTTTTTTTAAGCCCCTTAACATGCGAGCACGGGCGTGGAGAATTCTCCTACGCCCGTGCCGATTACTTACCCTGCATCAGGGCGATTATTTTTTGTCTTTCACTTCTTCGAACTCAGCGTCGACAACATCGTCGTCTTTCGCGTTGTTCTGGGAAGCATCAGCGCCCGCCTGCTGCTGTGCGTGCTGCTGCTGAGCGATTTCCATCAGCTTCTGAGAAACCTGTGCCAGCTCCTGCATCTTCGCTTCGATGTCCGCTTTGTCTTCGCCTTTCAGAGACGTTTCCAGCGCGCTCAGTGCAGTTTCGATCGCAGTTTTGTCTTCCGCTGGCAGTTTATCGCCCGCTTCTTCAACCTGCTTACGGGTGCTGTGCAGCAGATGGTCACCCTGGTTACGGGTCTGAACCAGCTCTTCGAACTTACGGTCGGATTCCGCGTTAGCTTCGGCATCACGAACCATTTTTTCGATTTCCGCTTCGTTCAGGCCAGAAGATGCCTTGATGGTAATCTTCTGCTCTTTACCGCTATTTTTGTCTTTCGCAGACACATGCAGGATACCGTCAGCATCGATGTCGAAGGTGACTTCGATCTGTGGCATGCCGCGTGGTGCCGGGTTAATACCGTCCAGGTTGAACTGACCCAGAGATTTGTTATCCGCCGCGCGCTTACGCTCACCCTGAATCACATGGATGGTTACCGCAGACTGGTTGTCTTCAGCGGTAGAGAACACCTGGCTGTGTTTCGTCGGGATAGTGGTGTTTTTGTTGATGAGCGGAGTCATCACGCCACCCATGGTTTCGATACCCAGAGACAGCGGGGTAACGTCCAGCAGCAGTACGTCTTTTACTTCACCCGTCAGAACACCACCCTGAACCGCAGCACCGATAGCAACCGCTTCGTCCGGGTTCACGTCTTTACGTGGCTCTTTACCAAAGAATTCAGCCACTTTCTTCTGAACCATTGGCATACGAGTCTGACCACCTACCAGGATAACGTCCTGAATGTCAGACACGGACAGGCCAGCGTCCTGCAATGCAACTTTCAGTGGCTCGATAGAACGGTTCACCAAGTCTTCTACCAGGCTTTCCAGTTTCGCACGGGTCACTTTGATGTTCATGTGTTTTGGACCGGTCGCGTCTGCGGTGATGTACGGCAGGTTCACGTCGGTCTGCTGAGCGGAAGACAGCTCGATCTTCGCTTTCTCAGCGGCTTCTTTCAGTCGCTGCATGGCCAGCGGGTCGTTACGCAGGTCAATGCCCTGATCTTTCTTGAACTCGTCAACGAGGTAGTTGATCAGACGGGTATCGAAGTCTTCACCACCCAGGTGGGTATCACCATTGGTTGCCAGAACTTCGAAGGTTTTTTCGCCGTCAACGTCGTCGATTTCGATAATAGAGATATCGAAGGTACCACCACCCAGGTCGTAAACCGCGATAGTACGGTTGCCAACTTCTTTATCCAGACCGTAAGCCAGTGCTGCTGCGGTTGGTTCGTTGATGATACGTTTTACTTCCAGACCTGCGATACGGCCAGCATCTTTGGTTGCCTGACGCTGAGCATCGTTGAAGTAAGCAGGTACGGTGATAACAGCTTCAGTTACCGGCTCACCCAGGTAATCTTCCGCGGTTTTCTTCATTTTCTTCAGCACTTCAGCAGAGATCTGCGGAGGTGCCGTTTTGGTGCCTTTCACATCAAGCCATGCATCGCCGTTATCGGCTGCGATGATTTTGTAAGGCATGATGGAAACGTCACGCTGAACTTCTTCGTCCTGGAAGCGGCGGCCAATCAGGCGTTTGATCGCAAACAGGGTGTTTTGCGGGTTTGTCACGGCCTGACGTTTAGCCGGCTGACCAACCAGAGTTTCACCATCCTGGGTATAAGCAATGATAGAAGGCGTGGTGCGATCGCCCTCGGCGTTCTCCAGCACACGTGCAGTAGTGCCATCCATAATCGCTACACAAGAGTTGGTAGTACCCAGGTCGATACCAATAATTTTACCCATCTAAACGTCTCCACTAAAAATTCAGTCAACATGTGGTTGTGTACCTGTAATAAGGGCAGAACGTGCTTTTTCAACTGCCCAGATTTGATTTTTTTCAGGTCCACACACTGCGGTTGCTTACAAGATGGGGTCACAACAGCATCCATCAAGGGGGAAGGATAAAAAATTTTTTAATTTCACCCCGGTGAGATCATAGACGGCGTCGATGCCGCCCATTATGATGCCGCGCCCCGTCAGGTAGAACTGGCGCGGGTTTAACCATTTCACCATATTAATGATGATTTTTTTGAGGACTTATGGGCAACACTAAGTTGGCTAATCCGGCTCCGCTGGGCCTGATGGGTTTTGGCATGACCACCATTCTGCTGAACCTGCACAATATCGGGATGTTCCCGATGGACGGCATTATCCTGGCGATGGGCATTTTTTACGGCGGTATCGCACAGATCTTTGCGGGCCTGCTGGAATATAAGAAAGGCAACACCTTCGGCTTAACCGCCTTTACCTCTTACGGTTCCTTCTGGCTGACTCTGGTCGCAATTCTGCTGATGCCTAAAATGGGCCTGGCAGAGGCGGCAAACGCCCATTTCCTGGGCGTGTACCTGGGACTGTGGGGCGTGTTCACCCTGTTCATGTTCTTCGGTACCCTTAAGGCGAACCGCGCACTGCAATTCGTCTTCCTGAGCCTGACCGTACTGTTCGCTCTGCTGGCCATCGGTCACCTGGCGGATAACGAAGGCATCGTTCACGTTGCCGGCTGGGTAGGTCTGGTTTGCGGCGCAAGCGCAATCTACCTGGCCATGGGTGAAGTGCTGAACGAGCAGTTCGACCGCACCATTCTACCGATTGGTGAAAAACACTGATCCCTCTGTCGTGCCCGCGTCGCGGGCACGACGTCCCTCTGACTGGCGAAGCCACACCCCCAAAACCAGTCCCATCAGCGATAACGCCAGCACGTACCACGAAGGTGCAAGGGGTGACACCCCCATCAACACCGTCACCACAATCGGGGTCAGCCCACCGAAAATGGCATACGAGACATTATAAGAGAAAGAGATCCCAGTGAAGCGTACCTCCGGCGGGAAGGCGCGGACCATTACGTACGGTACGGCGCCAACGACGCCCACGCACAGCCCGACGACACCGTACAGCAGGAACAGCTGTTCAGGATGGGTGCCCGCAAGATGATAAAATGCCCAGCTCGACGCGGCCAGAAGCAAACTGCCGACAATAAAGGTCGCGCTTGCGCCGAAACGATCCGCCGCCAGCCCGGCGGCCAGACAACCAAAGCAGAGCATAATTGTCGCGATACTGTTCGCCTGTAACGTCACGGCAGGCGCAAAACCGTACTGTTTTTGCAGCCAGACCGGCGACATCAAAATGACCACCACGATCCCCGCAGACAGCAGCCAGGTCAGAAGCATCGACACCATTACCGCTTTTTTATGCCGCACTACTACGGTTTTCACCGGCAGTTCTTGCGCCAGCGCCTTCCGCTGCTGCATTTCCAGAAATATTGGCGTCTCTTGCAACCAGCGTCGCAGGTACATTGCCACCAGCCCAAACGCCCCGCCCAGCAGGAACGGTATACGCCAGCCCCAGTCGTGAACGGCCTGTTGCGTCATGCTGGTATTGATGATGGTTGCAACCACGGAGCCAAGCAGGATCCCGATCGTCAGCCCTGCGGTCAGCGTTCCGCACGCAATGCCGATGCGGCGCACCGGGACGTGCTCAGCGACAAACACCCAGGCGCCCGGCACTTCCCCGCCGATGGCCGCGCCCTGGAGAATACGCATCAGCAGCAGCAATAACGGGGCGATAATGCCCATCGACTCATAGGTAGGCAAAAGCCCAATCGCCAGCGTCGGCACGGCCATAAGCAGGATGCTGAGGGTAAACATCTTCTTGCGCCCGACCAGATCGCCAAAGTGCGCCATGACAATGCCGCCCAGCGGACGCGCCAGATAGCCGGCAGCGAAAATGCCGAAGGTTTGTACCTGACGCAGCCATTCCGGAATATCCGCCGGGAAAAACAGCGCCCCCACAACGGCGGCGAAGAAGACAAAGATGATGAAGTCGTAAAACTCCAGCGCGCCGCCCAGGGCAGCGAGCGTGAGGGTTTTGTAGTCCTGTCGATTCAGAGGTCGGGTGTTATGTGACATAGCGAACCATTGTGCATGTGTTGTGGATTATTTTTTACAGCAATCGTAAAGAAAAAATTACTATATCGTAAATCCATTTACACGCTACCGCGGCTGGCGCTAATGTCACATTTTAAAGAATTTCAGGAGATTGTTTCGCGGCGAGCGCTTTTAGGGCGAAATGCTGCTACCACATTGCCGTCAGTTTCCACGTACGGACCGTCAAGCAGTTGTATACAATACGGTACACTAGCAAAGATACCGTGGACGATAACGCTGCCGTCCTCGGCTTTTACCCCTTCCAGCGTTTCTTTTATCGACTTCGGCTGCCCCGGCAGGTTCAGGATCAGCGCCTGTTTGCGGATCACCCCGACCTGACGGGAAAGAATGGCCGTCGGGACAAAGTGTAGACTGATCTGGCGCATCTGCTCACCGAAGCCCGGCATTTCACGATCGGCGATAGCCAGCGTCGCGTCCGGCGTTACATCGCGGCGCGCGGGGCCGGTTCCGCCCGTCGTCAGCACCAGGTGGCAGCTCATCTCATCCACCAGTTCACACAGGGTTTGCTCGATGATCGGTTGCTCGTCCGGGATCAGGCGAGTCTGGATCTCAAACGGGGTAGTGAGCGCGCTGCCCAGCCACTCTTCCAGAGCAGGGATGCCTTTATCCTGATAAACACCGCTGGAGGCGCGGTCAGAAATCGACACTAAGCCGATGCGTAAGGTATTCATATCCATTCCATTCAAAAAGTACTGATTAAAGGGAATGATACACGCAGAGAGAAAATTCAGACAGAGGCGGGGGAAAGACGCGTGACCGGGAACCCGGTCACGCAGAATGATTACAGCAGGTCGCCGATCATTTTTTCCAGTTTTTCCTGGTCGATAGCAAACTTACGGATACCGTCCGCCAGTTTATCTACGGCCATTGGATCCTGGTTGTGCTGCCACAGGAACTCGGACTCGGTGATGCGCTCAGGGCGTGCTTTCACTTCGCCGGTGTAGGACAGTTTACGCTCGATAGCACCTTCGCTTTCTGCCAGCTCTTTCAGCAGCGCAGGAGCGATGGTCAGGCGGTCACAGCCAGCCAGCTCGATGATTTCGCCGACGTTACGGAAGCTTGCGCCCATCACTACGGTCTCATAGCCGTGCTGTTTGTAGTATTCGTAGATTTCAGTCACTGAAATCACGCCTGGATCTTCAGACGCCGCGTACTCTTTCTTGTCGGTGTTGGCTTTGTACCAGTCCAGAATACGGCCCACGAACGGAGAAATCAGGTATACGCCAGCTTCGGCACATGCACGCGCCTGCGCGAAGGAGAACAGCAGAGTCAGGTTACAGTTGATGCCTTCTTTTTCCAGCTGCTCAGCAGCGCGGATGCCCTGCCAGGTAGACGCCAGTTTGATCAGGATACGGTCATTGCTGATGCCCGCATCGTTGTACAGTTTGATCAGGCGTTTTGCTTTTGCGATAGACGCTTCGGTGTCGTAGGACAGGCGAGCATCAACTTCGGTAGAGATACGGCCAGGAACGAGCTTCAGGATTTCCAGACCGATGTTCACTGCCAGTTTGTCAGTGGCATCCACAACCTGCTGCGCGCGGTCATTGCTCTGTGCTTTCGCCCAGGTCACTGCGTCGTCAATCAGTTTGCGATACTCAGGGATCTGCGCGGCGTTAAGGATCAGAGAAGGGTTGGTTGTGGCATCCTGCGGCTGGTACAGCTTCATTGCCGCGATATCTCCGGTGTCAGCGACGACAGTGGTGAACTGACGAAGGGAGGTCAATTTATCCGTCATGATAGTGTTTCTCTTTTAACGTGCCCTGGATAATTCACACTACCGACAGCTTGCCAGCAGCGGAAAAATGACAGGTTTACTTGTTAGGGGGATGTAACCGGTCTGCCCTGATGATAACACGAGTGAGAGGCAGCGCAACCGCAGACAGTGCGCTTAGGCAGAGTATGATAAACTCAGAATATTAACAGGCTGCTAAGTAACAGCATGCACAATCAGTGGTAGCGCTTACATATTCACTTTGGCATCAACAAGAGGGACGTTAGTGCCTGATTTCTTTTTCTTTATCAACGAAGTCCTCTGGGGTTCGATCATGATATACCTGCTTTCAGGAGCAGGTATCTGGTTTACGTGGCGCAGCGGTCTGATTCAGTTTCGCTATATCCGCAAATTTGGCAGAAGTCTGAAAAACAGCGTCACCCCACAGCCGGGCGGCCTGACCTCGTTTCAGGCGCTCTGTACCAGCCTGGCCGCGCGCGTCGGCAGCGGTAACCTGGCCGGTGTCGCGCTGGCGATCGGCGCGGGCGGTCCGGGCGCGGTATTCTGGATGTGGGTGACGGCGATTATCGGTATGGCCACCTCCTTTGCTGAATGCTCGCTTGCGCAACTCTACAAAGAAAAAGACGGCAAAGGTCAGTTTCGCGGCGGTCCCGCCTGGTATATGGCTCGCGGGCTGGGAATGCGCTGGATGGGCGTTCTGTTCTCGATCTTTTTGCTGATTGCCTATGGCCTTATTTTCAATACCGTTCAGGCAAATTCCGTCGCCCACGCGCTGCGCTTTGCCTTCAATTGTCCGGAGTGGCTGACGGGCGGCGCGCTTGCCCTTCTCACCCTGCTGACCATTGTGACCGGGCTCAAAGGGGTTGCCCGCCTGATGCAGTGGTTGGTTCCGCTGATGGCGCTGCTGTGGGTGTCCACCAGCCTGATGGTATGCGCGATACATATCGACGAGGTGCCGAACGTCATCGTCACCATTTTCCAAAGCGCGTTCGGCTGGCGCGAAGCGGCTTCCGGCGCGCTGGGTTACACCCTTAGCCAGGCACTCACTGCGGGTTTTCAGCGGGGTATGTTCTCCAACGAAGCGGGAATGGGCTCCACGCCGAATGCCGCCGCAGCGGCCGCATCCTGGCCCCCACATCCCGCCGCGCAGGGCATTGTACAGATGATTGGCGTCTTCACAGACACCATTGTTATCTGCTCCGCCAGCGCGATGATAATGCTGCTGGCCGGTGCCGCTGAACAACCGTCCGGTAGTACGGCAGGCATTCATTGGGTACAACAGGCGCTGGTCTCCCTCGTCGGCGGCTGGGGCGCGGGCCTTGTCGCACTTGTCGTGGGACTTTTTGCCTTTAGTTCCATTGCGGTGAACTATATCTATGCCGAAAACAACCTTATCTTCCTGAAAGTTGACTCGCGTCTGGCCCGCAACATCCTTCGCGCGGGCGTGCTGGCGATGGTGTTTGTAGGTTGCCTGCTCAGCATGCCGATGATCTGGCAAATAGCGGACGTCATTATGGCGCTGATGGCCATCACGAACCTGACGGCCATTTTGCTGCTTTCACCGGTTGTGGCGCTGATCGCGCGCGATTATCTGCGTCAGCGCAAGCTCGGCGTACAGCCCGTCTTTGACGCCTCACGCTATCCCGAAATCGAGTCACAAATTGCCCCTGGCACCTGGGATGATTTGCCGCGGCAATAACAGCTATCGATCAATTCAGGGCGATTTTTTGCTAAAGTCGCTCTAAATTTCCTGCAAGGACTGGATATGCTGATTCTGATTTCACCTGCCAAAACGCTCGACTACCAGAGCCCGCTCGCCACTGAGCGTTATACCCAGCCGGAATTGCTGGACTACTCGCAACAGCTGATCCACGAGGCGCGTAAGCTTTCGGCTCCGCAAATCGCTTCGCTGATGAGCATCAGCGATAAACTCGCCGACCTGAATGCCACCCGTTTTCATGAGTGGCAGCCTGACTTCACGCCCGCCAACGCCCGCCAGGCGCTGTTGGCCTTCAAAGGTGACGTCTACACTGGCCTGCAAGCAGAAACGTTTAGCGAAGCCGATTTCGATTTTGCCCAGCTGCATCTGCGCATGTTATCCGGCCTGTACGGGGTGCTGCGACCGCTGGATCTGATGCAACCGTATCGTCTGGAGATGGGTATCCGCCTGGAAAACGCTAAAGGTAAAGATCTGTACCAGTTCTGGGGCGATGTCATTACCGACAAGCTTAACGCGGCGCTGCAAGCCCAGGGGGACAACGTGGTGATCAACCTGGCCTCCGATGAGTACTTCAAATCGGTGAAGCCGAAGAAGCTGGATGCGGACATTATCAAGCCGGTATTCCTCGACGAGAAAAACGGCAAATTTAAAGTGATCAGCTTCTACGCCAAAAAAGCGCGCGGTCTGATGAGCCGCTTCATCATTCAAAACCGTCTGACGAAGCCAGAGCAGCTCACTGGCTTTAACAGTGAAGGGTATTTTTTCGACGAGGCATCGTCAGGAAAAAACGAGCTGGTGTTTAAGCGTCACGAGCAATAAAAAGACAACCCCGCCAGCTGGCGGGGTTTGTGTTAATGGTGCTTCCGGTCCGGGCCCGGGCGACGATCGTCATGACGGTGGTGATCGTCACGATCGCGATGTTCATCGTGCGGACGCCAGTGGTTATCGCGCCAGTCATAGTGCGCTTTCCACCAGTCATGGTCGCGCCAGCGGCCGCCATCCCAGTAGTGCCCGTTATTATCCCGATCGCCAATTTGCAGTTTTACCGCTGGCACGAGGGTGATCTCAGCTGCCTGCACCGCCATGGGAGCGACCAGCATCAGTGAAAGCGCGATAAGTGCAGGTTTCAGTGTAGACATAGGTGACTCCTTATTCTTCTTGCCCAACGTGGGCCGATGTAAGGAGAGTACGTGATGGGGACGGGGGATGTTATTCTCTGCAATCCTAAACGCTAAGTGACCGCATTTATTGGGAATTTCTGCTTTTTTCCTGCTGTTTTTCTCCTTAATTTCTTCACAAAAAAGCCGGGTGGCGCTGCGCTTACCCGGCCTACGATGAGTTCGCCGTTGTAGGCCCGGTAAGGCGAAGCCGCCACCGGGCAGCACAATCACGCTCGGGTCATCATCAGCTTACGCAGCGCGGCAAAGTCTGCGGGCAGCTCATGAGACAGCAGCGGCAGGTCGGCGCGATCGGCCAGCTCTTTTGGCAGCGGCAGCGTTTCCCCCAGGATCGCTTCCACGCTCTCTTTGAACTTGGCCGGATGGGCGGTGCCGAGGAACAGGCCATACTCACCCGGTTGAAGCTGATCGCGCAGGGCACGATAGGCAATCGCCGCGTGCGGCTCAGAGGTATAGCCCACCGCTTTCAGCTCGCGCATGGTGGCTTTAGTGGTTTCGTCCGTCACCGCTGCGTAACCCAGATCGCCCAGACGCCAGACCTTACGGCGAAACAGCTCTTCCACACGCGGCCAGTTGTTAGGCTGTGACACATCCATCGCATTGGAGAGCGTGGCCTGAGTCGCGTTCGGCGCCCATTTTCCGTCCTTCAGGAAACGCGGCACGGTGTCGTTGGCGTTGGTGGCGGCGATAAAGCGCTTCACCGGCAGGCCGAGTGATTTCGCCAGCAGGCCTGCCGTCAGGTCGCCGAAGTTCCCACTTGGCACGGAAACCACCAGCTGATTGCGCGCGTCCTGCGGCAGCTGCGCCACCGCTTCGAAGTAGTAGCAGATCTGCGCCAGCAGACGGCTGATGTTGATGGAGTTGGCAGAGTTCAGCCCCAGCGCCGCCTTCAGCTCTTCGTCATCGAAGGCCTGCTTCACTAGCGCCTGACAGGCATCGAAATCGCCGTCGATCGCCACGGTTTCAATGTTGCCCCCAAGGGTGCAGAACAGTTTTTCCTGAAGCGGGCTGATTTTGCCTTTCGGATAGAGGATCACCACGCGGACGTTTTTCAGGCCGTAGAACGCATGGGCCACCGCCGCTCCGGTATCGCCTGAAGTCGCGGTAAGAATGGTCACCGGTTTGTCGCCGCTGATGTGGGTCAGCATCTGCGCCATAAAGCGACCGCCGAAATCTTTGAACGCCAGCGTCGGACCGTGGAACAGCTCCAGACAACCAACGTCAGGCTCCACCTGCTTCACCGGCGCCGGGAAAGCAAACGCCGCACGCACGCGTTCTTCGAGTAGCTCCTGCGGGATTTCGTCGCCGATAAAGGCAGACAGAATTTTGGTGCTGCGGGTGACAAAGTCCTGCTTCAGCAGCTCATCGATTTCGGTCAGCTGAAATTCCGGCAGGTCGTGGGGGAAGAACAGCCCCTGATTTTTGCCAAGCCCCTGCGTTACCGCCTGCGCGAAGCTGACCTGCTCGTTATGATCTTTAAGGTTGTAGAGTTTCATTCGTTATCCCAGTACTCGTGCGCCAGCCGTGTCCAGACGGCAAATATGAACAAAGCCTTCCTGATTTTGCAGGTAGTGTTTAGAGAGCCAGTCCGCCACGCGCTGCGCGGTGTCTGGCTTGTCGCATAAGGCGAACAGCGTCGGGCCGGAGCCGGAGATGCCGCACGCCTGTGCGCCGATATCCATGGATGCCTGTCGCGCTTCGTTAAAGCCCGGCAGCAGCTTCGTGCGATACGGCTCGGCAATGACGTCTTTCATCAGTTTCGCCGCCAGCTGCGGCTGACGGGTGTAGCAGGCGTGAATAAAGCCCGCCAGATGCCGCCCGTGGGCGATACAGTCCTGACGACGATACTGCGCCGGCAGGATCGCACGCGCTTCGGCGGTAGACACTTTAATGCCCGGATAGGCCAGCACCCACAGCCACTCATCAAACCCTGGCACCTGCTGGCTGATGATGCCATTTTCTTCAATCATCAGCTGCATGCCGCCAAGGAAGCACGGCGCCACGTTATCATAATGAATGCTGCCGGAGATGCGCCCTTCCAGCTCGCCCATCAGCGCCAGCAGACGGCTGTTGTTCAGCGGCTTGCCGCAATGCTCATTCATCGCCACCAGCGCAGCGACCACCGAGCAGGCGCTCGAGCCCAGCCCCGAACCAATCGGCATGCTCTTTTCCAGCGTCATGGCGACCGGCACGTTTTTGCCGATCTCCTGACAGAAGCGTTCCCAGCACTGATAAACGATATTCTCGCGCGGTTCAGACGGCAGCTTACTGGCGAAGCGGCCGATGTTATTCAGGCTGAAGCGCTCTGCCGCCTCAACCGTAACCGTATCGCCCAGCAGCGAACCGTCCACCGGCGTGACCGCCGCGCCCAGCACGTCAAATCCGACGCTCATATTGGCGCTGGAAGCCGGGGCATATACTTTAACCATCTTAAACTCCTAACTTCCATGACAGGGTACGCAGCAGATCGGCAAACACGCCCGCCGCCGTCACATCATTCCCTGCGCCATAGCCGCGAAGCACCAGCGGCAGTGGCTGATAATAATGGCTGTAGAACGCCAGGGCGTTCTCGCCGTTTTTCACCTTGTACAGCGGATCGTTGCCATCCACTTCGGCAATCTTCACCCGGCAGACGCCGTCTTCTTCAATGTTGCCAACATAGCGCAATACCTTACCTTCATCACGGGCTTTCGCAACGCGTGCGGCAAAGGCGTCGTCAAGCTGCGGCAACCTGGCCATAAAGGCGCTGACGTCACCGCTGTCATCAAATTCTGCTGGCAGCACCGGCTCAATCACGATATCCGAAAGCTCCAGCTCGCGGCCAGTTTCGCGCGCCAGGATCAGCAGCTTACGCGCCACGTCCATGCCGGAGAGGTCGTCGCGCGGATCCGGCTCGGTGTAGCCCAGCTCGCGCGCGGCGCGGGTGGCTTCCGACAAGCTCATCCCTTCGTCCAGCTTGCCGAAGATAAACGACAGGGAGCCGGAGAGGATGCCGGAGAAACGCTGTAGTTCGTCGCCCGCGTTCAGCAGGTTTTGCAGGTTCTCGATGACCGGCAGGCCTGCGCCCACGTTGGTGTCATACAGAAACTTACGGCGCGACTTACTCGCCGCCAGCCGCAGCTGGTGATAGTAATCCATCGACGAGGTGTTGGCCTTTTTGTTTGGCGTCACCACGTGGAACCCTTCGCGCAGGAAGTCGGCGTACTGATCGGCCACCGCCTGGCTGGAGGTACAGTCAACGATCACCGGGTTAAGCAGGTGATATTCTTTCACCAGGCGGATCAGGCGGCCCAGGTTAAATGGCTCTTTCGCCTCTTCCAGCTCCGCCTGCCAGTTTTCCAGATTCAGACCGTGGACGTTAGTCAGCAACGCTTTCGAGTTCGCAATGCCGCAAACGCGCAAATCGATATGTTTCTTCTTAAGCCACTCCTGCTGGCGCTTCACCTGCTCCAGCAGCGCGCCACCGACACCACCGACGCCCACCAGGAACAGCTCAATCACCTGGTCGGTGTTGAACAGCATCTGATGCACCACGCGCACGCCGGTAGTGGCGTCATCGTTATCCACGACAACGGAAATGGAACGCTCTGATGAGCCCTGGGCAATCGCCACGATATTAATATTGGCCCGCGCCAGCGCGGCAAAGAATTTGGCGGAGATACCGCGCAGGGTGCGCATGCCGTCGCCGACCACAGAGATAATCGCCAGACGCTCCTGAATCGACAGCGGCTCCAGCAGCTCTTCTTTCAGCTCCAGATAGAACTCTTCTTCCAGCGCGCGACGGGCACGCAGGCAATCACCCTGCGGAACGCAGAAGCTGATGCTGTATTCGGAAGAAGACTGCGTGATCAGCACCACGGAGATCCCGTTGCGGGACATAGCGGCAAAGACGCGTGCCGCCATGCCGACCATGCCCTTCATCCCCGGGCCGGAGACGCTGAACATCGCCATGTTATTGAGGTTAGAAATGCCTTTCACCGGCAGTTCATCTTCATCCGCGCTGGCGCCAATCAGCGTGCCCGGCGCCTGAGGGTTACCGGTATTCTTAATCAGGCAAGGGATTTGGAACTGGGCAATCGGGGAGATGGTACGCGGGTGAAGAACTTTAGCGCCGAAGTAGGAAAGCTCCATCGCTTCCTGGTACGACATCGACTTCAGCAGCCTGGCGTCCGGTACCTGGCGCGGATCGCAGGTATAAACGCCGTCGACGTCAGTCCAGATCTCACAGCAGTCTGCGCGTAAACAGGCGGCCAGCACGGCGGCGGAGTAGTCAGAGCCGTTACGCCCCAACACCACCAGTTCGCCCTTCTCGTTACCGGCAGTAAAGCCAGCCATCAGGATCATATGGTCAGACGGGATTTTGCTCGCCGCAATACGGCGTGTCGACTCGGCAATGTCGACGGTGGATTCAAGGTAGTGGCCCACAGCCAGCAGTTTTTCAACCGGATCGATGACCGTCACGTGGTGACCGCGCGCTTCCAGCACGCCTGCCATGATGGCGATAGAGAGTTTTTCACCCCGGCAAATCAGCGCCGCGTTGATGCTGTCCGGACACTGACCAAGCAGGCTGATACCGTGAAGAACGTGTTTAATCTGGGCAAATTCAAGTTCAACGGTGCTTTTCAGCTGCGCCAGCGGGAAACCAGGCTGGGCGTCGGCCAGCCCCTGAAGCAGATCGGCAAAGATACGCTCGGCGTCGCTGATGTTCGGTAGTGCATCCTGACCACCGATGGTTTTTTCAATCATCGCCACCAGGTGGTTCGTGATTTTGGCCGGGGCAGAGAGCACGGTGGCAACCTGCCCCTGCCTGGCGTTGCTTTCCAGGATATCGGCAACACGCAGAAAACGTTCTGCATTTGCCACTGACGTACCGCCGAACTTCAACACTCGCATGGTTCTACCTCATTTCCTTTAGCCGAAAAAAAAGCCCGCACTGTTCAGGTGCGGGCTTTTTTCTGTTTTTCCTGTACGCGTCAGCCCGCATCGTTACCTGTGGTAATGATGATGGTTGTAGTAATGGTGGTGATGCTGATGCGTTTCATGGATGTTGTGTACTCTGTCATTATTATCTGTCTGTGCTCTATTCTTTTAGGGTTAAAGGATCGAGCCCCTTAAGTCAATGAATTTTTAATTCGATCACAATTCGGGACATTCTCACGTCCCGCTGCGGGCAGATTTATTTTCATCGGAATAACCCAGATGCAACCCCAGACATCAGCAGGATCGGCCATAATAAAAACCTATGACACTATTTTACTCGGCTAATTTTTTTTTCAATATCATTAAGCAATCGGTGCAGCATTGCCGTGTCGCGCTGCTCAAGACGCCCCAGGCGCTGCTGTAACCAGTCCACCATTTTCTGATCGTCAGCGACGCCCAACTGCTCAAGAAGGTTATCTGCACGAACACGCAGTGCCGCCAGCTGGTTTTCATCCGAAACTGTCACCGGTGGCTGAGAAATTTGTATTAAGGATGCTAATTGATAGCAATAGACCATCACCGCCTGCCCCAGATTGAGTGACGGATAATCCGCCACCATCGGCGCGCCCGTCAGCACGTCAGCCAGCTCCAGCTCTTCGTTAGTCAGCCCGGAATCTTCTCGCCCAAACACCAGCGCGGCTTTCTCCAGCCACTGGCTTTTCTCTTCCAGCATCGGCACCAGTTCAGCAGGCGTGGCGTAATAGTGAAACTTCGCCCGGCTGCGCGCGGTCGTCGCGACGGTAAACGAAATATCGTGGAGTGCGTCGGCGAGCGTAGCGTAAGTGGTTATATTATCGAGAATATCACCCGAACCGTGCGCCACCCAGCGCGCAGCAGGCTCCAGATGCGCCGTGCTGTCCACAATACGCAAATCGGTAAACCCCATAGTCTTCATGGCACGCGCCGCAGCGCCAATATTTTCAGCTCTTGCTGGTGACACCAGCACAATCGACAGATGCATTTACGCTCTCTTTTTAATCAGTTAGCAGGTAAAAATGTGATTCAGTTCAACATATTACGCAGCACGAATTTACAATTTTGCAACACAAATCACCGAAATAGCGTTTCATAACAATTAAAAAAAGCTAAACTATTTTGTGGCTGAACAATCAGTTAGAATGTTAACAGAAGTCCATTATCCTTATGTTTTGTAATGATAATGACCATATGAATACTCTTTTCTGATTGGATTCGTACCGTTTATCAATCAATGTCCGCAACTAGTTGGTTTATTGAAAAATTGTGACAAAGGCTAGCATTCAGCTACGATGATTTCATCAAACTGTTAACGTGCTACAATTGAACTTGATATATGTCAACGAAGCGTAGTTTTATTGGGTGTCCGGTGTCACTTAGCCTGTTATGTTGCTGTTAAAATGGTTAGGATGACAGCCGTTTTTGACACTGTCGGGTCCAAAGGGAAAGTACCCACGACCAAGCTAATGATGTTGTTGACGTTGATGGAAAGTGCATCAAGAACGCAATTACGTACTTTAGTCACGTTAAGCCGATCATGTTAATTTGCGACATGCATCAGGCAGGTCAGGGACTTTTGTACTTCCTGTTTCGATTTAGTTGGCAATTTAGGTAGCAAACATGCAGACCCCGCACATTCTTATCGTTGAAGACGAGTTGGTAACACGCAACACGTTAAAGAGCATTTTCGAAGCAGAAGGCTACGATGTCTTTGAAGCGACCGATGGCGCAGAGATGCATCAGATCCTTTCTGAAAATGATATCAACCTGGTGATTATGGATATCAACCTGCCGGGCAAAAACGGGCTTCTTCTGGCGCGCGAACTGCGTGAACAGGCGAACGTCGCGTTGATGTTCCTGACGGGCCGTGACAACGAGGTTGATAAAATTCTTGGTCTGGAAATCGGCGCGGATGACTACATCACCAAGCCGTTCAACCCTCGCGAGTTAACCATTCGTGCACGCAACCTGCTGTCCCGCACCATGAATCTGGGTACGGTAAGTGAAGAGCGTCGTAGCGTCGACAGCTACAAATTCAACGGCTGGGAACTTGATATCAATAGCCGTTCGCTGATTAGCCCGAACGGTGAGCAGTACAAACTGCCGCGCAGTGAATTCCGCGCGATGCTGCACTTCTGCGAGAACCCGGGCAAGATTCAGTCCCGTGCAGAACTGCTGAAGAAAATGACCGGTCGTGAGTTGAAGCCACACGATCGTACCGTTGACGTAACCATCCGTCGTATTCGTAAGCACTTCGAATCTACGCCGGATACGCCGGAAATCATCGCCACGATCCATGGTGAAGGCTATCGTTTCTGCGGTGACCTCCAGGAGTAATTCTCCCGTCACGCAGTAAAAAACGGCGCATTTGCGCCGTTTTTTTTATCAATGCCACGGCATAATCGGTACCGCGCTTATCGCGTTTTTCGGTGAGCCGTCCACGACTTTGTCGGAATAAGCCAGATAAGCCAGGGTGTTACGCTTCGCGTCATAAAAACGGACCACCTGTAGCTTTTTGAACACCAGCGAGGTCCGTTTCTGGAATACGACGTCGCCCTGCGCTTTGCCGTTTTTGATTTTGTCACTCAATTCCACCGGGCCAACCTGCTGGCAGGAGATGGCCGCGTCAGACGTGTCTTCAGCCAGCCCCAGGCCGCCTTTAATCCCGCCGGTCTTTGCCCGGCTGACATAGCAGGTGACGTTTTTAACGTCCGGATCGTCAAAGGCTTCCACCACAATTTTGTGGTCCGGCCCAAACATTTTAAACACAGTATCCACGGAGCCAATTTGCTCCGCCTGTGCCACGCGCCCTGCCATCAGCGCCAGTGCTGTAAAGACTAAAACCTTGTATTTCATATTGTTACCATTCATAAAAATTACGCTGAGCGATTATTCAACAGGTTAGATAAAAATGTAGCAAGATCACAGGATTAGAATATATCCGCACATAAATCACTACAAAAAGCATTTATGCGCAAAAAAAACACTGAATGCTAAAACGTCAAAAAATGCTATTATCCGCTAACCTGTAAACAGGCACCTGCGGCAGTTTTAAGGATGAGGATAGTATATGGATCAGGCTGGAATTATTCGCGACCTGCTCACCTGGCTGGAAGGTCATCTCGACCAGCCTTTGTCACTGGATAATGTGGCGGCAAAAGCAGGCTATTCCAAGTGGCATCTGCAAAGGATGTTCAAGGATGTCACCGGTCATGCTATCGGTGCCTATATTCGCGCACGTCGTTTATCAAAGTCTGCTGTCGCGTTGCGCCTGACCGCGCGACCAATCCTGGATATTGCCCTGCAATATCGCTTCGATTCACAGCAAACCTTCACCCGCGCCTTTAAAAAACAGTTCTCGTTAACGCCAGCGCTTTATCGCCGCTCGCCGGACTGGAGCTCCTTTGGTATGCGTCCGCCGCTGCGTCTGGGCGAGTTTGCGATGCCAAAATATGAAATCATCACCCTGCCGGAAACGCACCTGGTCGGCACCACGCAGAGCTACTCCTGTTCCCTGGAGCAGATCTCCGAGTTCCGCCATCAGATGCGCGTTCAGTTCTGGCGCGAATTTTTAAGCCATGCTCCGGCGCTCCCGCCGATTCTGTATGGCCTGAACGAAACGCATCCCAGCCAGGAAAAAGACGACGAGCAGGAGGTGTTCTATACCACGGCGCTGACGCCTGACATGGCGAACGGTTACATTCATGGCTCGAAGCCTGTCGTGCTGGAAGGCGGCGAGTATGTGATGTTCTCATACGAAGGTTTAGGAACGGGCGTTCAGGAGTTCATCCTGACCGTTTACGGGACCTGCATGCCGATGCTGAATCTGAATCGCCGTAAAGGTCAGGACATTGAGCGCTACTATCCGGCGCAAGATGCTAAACCGGAAGAAGGCCCTATCAATCTGCGTATGGAATTCCTGATTCCGGTACGTCGTTAACGCTGCAATTCGTCCAGAGCAGGGGCATCAAGATGCGAAATGTCCCCTGCCATCTCAACTACCCACCCCGATGCCAGCCAGGCACTTTCCTGATAGTCGATACGGGAAATGGAACAGTTGCGCAGACGCAAACGGCGTTCGGCGTAAGCCGGCAGTCCCAGAATGGTGCTCACCAGGCAACCCAGCGCGATACCGTGGCTCACCAGCAGCGGTCGGCTACCTGCCGGGAGTTTCAGGCACTCGGCCAGCGCGGCATGCATGCGCACGCTCAGCTCCTGCATGGATTCCCCTTCAGGGATGCGACCATCTTCAGTGCCGTTCACCAGCGTGCGGCGCCAGCCTTCTTCGGTTTCCGTCAGCGTATCGATAGGACGTTTTTCCAGCACGCCCATATCCAGCTCGCGCAGACGCGGTTCGAGGGTCACGTCGCAGCCACAGGCATCGGCGATGATGCGTGCCGTCTGCTGCGTGCGGCCTAAATCACTGGAGATGACGTGAGTGATACCCAGCGTTCTGGCGCGCTCCGCCACCTGCCATGCTTGCTGCACACCTTTGTCGGTGAGAGGACTATCTGACTGGCCTTGAATACGTCGCTCGGCGTTCCACTGCGTTTCACCGTGGCGAACAAGGTATACCTGTAACATGCTTTTTTTCCGTTATACTGCGATGAATTTTTTAAATCGAGCTTAATTATGCACCATGTTGTCTCTGCTACCACCAATCCTGCCAAAATTCAGGCAATTCTAAGGGCATTTGAAGAGATCTTCGGCGAAGGATCCTGCCATATTGACGCCGTCGGCGTCGAGAGCGGTGTGCCGGAACAGCCGTTTGGCAGCGAGGAAACACGCGCTGGCGCACGAAATCGCGTGGCTAATGCAAAAGCCGCCGCGCCAGACGCTGACTTCTGGGTCGCGATTGAAGCAGGCATCGACGAAGGGGCGACCTTCAGCTGGGTTGTCATCGAAAGCCGTGAGCAGCGCGGCGAAGCGCGTTCTGCCACGCTGCCGCTGCCGGAAGTCATACTGGAGAAAGTCCGCGCGGGTGAGGCGCTGGGGCCGGTAATGTCGCACTACACCGGCATTGATGAAATTGGTCGTAAAGAGGGGGCGATTGGCGTCTTTACGGGTGGCAAGCTTACGCGTTCAGGCGTTTACCACCAGGCCGTTATTCTGGCGTTAAGTCCGTTCCATAACGCGATTTATCGTTAAGTTTGCAGGCCGGATAAGGCGAAGCCGTCATCCGGCGTTTTTCAGCAATACCGCTTCCAGCCACTGACGCAGTTCAACCGGCGCCGACTTCAGGCTGTTTGAACCACGGGTGATGGTCGCGATGCCCGCGCCCAGCTCGTTTTTCAGCTCGCGCTGGCTCATTTCGCCGCGCAGCAGTTCCTCAATAATGCGTACCCGCGTGCCCAGCGCTTCGCGTTCATCGGGCGTCATCATCAGCTGTAGCAACGGTAAATGCAGATCTTTGTCGTAAGACTGGCGGAGCAACTCCACAAAACGAAGCCACTCCTGATGACGCTGTTCGGCCATGGCCGAGGAATACGGGGAATGCTGGGTCATGTTATGCTGCCTCTTGTACTCATTAGCGAGTACAGCATAACACAACCCGCGCCGATCAGTAACGTCTCTGCCACTCGGCATCGCTCATCAGGGTATCTTTCTGCCCCATGAAGTAGCGATAGTAGGCGTCATAAGCCAGCACATTCTTCACATAGCCGCGCGTTTCCGAGAACGGAATGCTCTCGACAAACGCCACGGCGTCGATGCGCCCTGCGCTGTTGCCAAGCCATGTCCGCACGCGGCCAGGCCCGGCATTGTACGCCGCTGACGCGAAGATACGGTTATTACCGAACTGCTGATAGACGTACTGCAAGTAGCTGGTACCGATGTTGATGTTAGTCTCCGGATCCAGCAGCTGGGACGGGCTGCTGTAGCCTGGAATATTAAACATCTTCACCGTGTGCGTCGCGGTACCCGGCATAATCTGCATCAGGCCGCTGGCACCCACCGGAGAACGCACTTTCGGGTTCCAGGCGCTCTCCTGACGGGCAATGGCCATCGCGTAGCTTTGCGGAATATCTTTGCCGCTGGTGTAGCGATCGAACAGATCCTTATAAGCCAGCGGGAAACGCTCTTCGAGATGATCCCACAGTTTGCCGGCGATCGTCGCCTGCACGCTCAGATCCCACCAGCGATTATCAAATGCATAGCGGGCAAGCTGCGCTTTCTCATCGGTGGTACGGCTGGTGACCAGATTCGCCCATTCGCTGCGCGCGGTATTATCCAGATTCCAGTACATCAGCTCGCGCACGCGCGCCATTTCCGGCCCCTGCGTCAGCGCCGGGTTCGCGTTGGCTGGCGCTTTGTCGATCTTCAGGGTGTACTCCTCGCCCAGACGCTGCGCCGCCGCCATCGGGTAGAATCCACGCTGCTGCATCAGGGAGTGGAGGATCTCTTTGGCTTCATCTTCACGACCACGTTCCAGCAGCATGTCCGCCTGCCAGTAACGCCATTCATCTTTCTCTTTGGCATCCATCGGCAGACGCGCCAGCCAGGTATTGAGGCCACGACGATCGCCCGTTCCCAGCGCCATGCGCACGCGACGCTCCACCAGCGAGACAGAGTTCGAACGCATCACCGCATCGTCACGCCAGCGCGCCTGTTCGTCGGTGACATCTGTCCCCATCAGTCGCCATGCCACGATATCGCGCAGCTCCTGAGTTTGATCGTCATTAAGCTGCTGGGCCTGCACCAGCTGCGGGATCATCAGCCGGGCGTTTTCCACATCATCACGCGCCACGCTGGCAAAGGCCACCGCCGCCATCTGGCGGGTAAAATCGGTCGCGCCGGTAGTACGCGCAAACGTCAGCACGGTATTGGGATCGTTTGCCAGACTGATAACGGCAGACGCAATAGTCTGATAATCTGCGGGCATCTGGCCCGCCAGCACGGTGACCAGCCGGGTGTTTCCGGCCTTCATCGCCAGGCGAATACGTTCCAGGTAAGAGAGCGGATCCTGCTTGCCCGAGGCGCGCCAGGCGCTGAACAGCGGGTCACAGGCGTTTGGCTGGCTTTTGCCCGTCAGCCACAGCTCTTTCGCGCCGGTCCAGGCTTCCTCCTGCTGACCGGTCGCCCATTTCGCATAATAGTAATTACACTGCGCTTCCGTCGCGCCCGGTTTATCCGGGCTGAAGGCCAGCAGGCCGCGCCAGTCTTCGCGACGGGCCAGCTCGTTCACAAACCGGGACTTCAGGGTGCGCGCAGGCGGCAGGGTCGGGTTCGCCTGAATGAAGTTATTCACGGTGACGGTCGGTTGATTCATGAGATCGTCCGTGATCTGACGATACTCAAGATACGGATACAGCGGATAATCCTTCAGCGTCGGCATCAGCGCCTGCACGGTATCCATCTGCTTGTTGTCCCATGCCTGTTTAATCTGGGCATAGCGGTTACGTTGTTCATCCAGTGAATCGGCATGCACCGCCTGGCTTACCGCCATTACGCATACGCTGGCAGCCAGCAGACGCCAGACCACCCGTTTGGCTTTTTCCACAAGCTCTTCCTCATTGTTTTTCGTCAGTTGCAGCGTCTTGCCACGTCAAAGTTACATCAACTTATGCTAACCAGGCATCCCACAACGCGCCACGTCATGGACACTTTTTTACCTTTCTTGCGCGTTTTAACACTCCCGACGTTCCTGGCTGGGATTAGGGCGTGAAAAAGGCTACACTTCGAGGCTGAAATTCATTCTCATCACGATAAAAGAGGCGAAGTCCAACGTGGCTCAATTCGTTTATACCATGCATCGTGTCGGCAAAGTTGTCCCGCCGAAACGTCATATTCTTAAAAATATCTCGCTGAGCTTCTTCCCGGGCGCAAAAATCGGTGTTCTGGGTCTCAACGGTGCCGGTAAGTCCACCCTGCTGCGCATCATGGCCGGCATCGATACAGACATCGAAGGTGAAGCCCGTCCGCAGCCTGGCATTAAGATCGGCTACCTGCCGCAGGAACCTCAGCTGAACCCGGAACACACCGTGCGTGAATCCGTTGAAGAAGCGGTATCCGAGGTGGTTAACGCCCTGAAAGGTCTGGATGAAGTGTATGCCAAATACGCCGAGCCGGATGCGGACTTCGACAAACTGGCCGCTCAGCAGGGCAAATATGAAGAGATTATCCAGGCGCACGACGGTCACAACCTGAACGTGCAGCTGGAGCGCGCGGCCGATGCCCTGCGTCTGCCAGACTGGGATGCGAAAATCGCTAACCTGTCCGGTGGTGAACGCCGCCGCGTGGCGCTGTGCCGCCTGCTGCTGGAAAAACCAGACATGCTGCTGCTCGACGAACCAACCAACCACCTGGATGCGGAATCCGTGGCGTGGCTGGAGCGCTTCCTGCACGACTTCGAAGGCACCGTGGTGGCGATTACCCACGACCGTTACTTCCTCGACAACGTTGCGGGCTGGATCCTGGAGCTGGACCGCGGCGAAGGTATTCCGTGGGAAGGCAACTACTCCTCCTGGCTGGAACAGAAAGATCAGCGTCTGGCGCAGGAAGCATCTCAGGAAGCGGCGCGTCGTAAGTCTATCGAGAAAGAGCTGGAGTGGGTGCGTCAGGGCGCGAAAGGCCGTCAGTCCAAGGGCAAAGCCCGTCTGGCACGCTTCGAAGAGCTAAATAACACTGAATACCAGAAACGTAACGAAACCAACGAACTGTTTATTCCACCTGGCGCACGTCTGGGGGATAAAGTGGTTGAAGTGACCAACCTGCGTAAGTCCTACGGCGACCGTCTGCTGATCGACGACCTGACCTTCTCCGTGCCGAAAGGCGCTATCGTTGGCATTATCGGTCCGAACGGCGCAGGTAAATCAACCCTGTTCCGCATGATGTCCGGTCAGGAACAGCCTGACAGCGGCTCTATCACCCTGGGTGAAACCGTGAAGCTGGCTTCCGTGGACCAGTTCCGCGACGCAATGGATAACAGCAAAACCGTGTGGGAAGAGGTTTCCGGCGGTCTGGATATCATGCGTATCGGCAACACCGAGATGCCAAGCCGCGCTTACGTTGGCCGCTTTAACTTTAAGGGCACTGACCAGGGCAAACGCGTGGGCGAGCTGTCCGGCGGTGAGCGCGGTCGTCTGCACCTGGCGAAGCTGCTCCAGGTTGGCGGCAACGTTCTGCTGCTTGATGAACCTACCAACGACCTGGACATCGAAACCCTGCGCGCGCTGGAAAACGCCCTGCTGGAGTTCCCGGGCTGCGCGATGGTTATCTCGCACGACCGCTGGTTCCTGGACCGCATCGCAACCCACATCCTGGACTACCAGGACGAAGGTAAAGTGGAGTTCTTCGAAGGTAACTTCACCGAATACGAAGAGTACAAGAAACGCACGCTGGGCGCAGACGCGCTGGAGCCGAAGCGTATTAAGTACAAGCGTATTGCGAAATAAAAGCAAAACGGCAACTTCGGTTGCCGTTTTTTATGTTTGTACCCTCTCCCCGTGGGAGAGGACCAGGGTGAGGGCATCAGGCCGCACAGTGTGTAGGCCGGGTAAGGCGAAGCCGCCACCCGGCTTTTTTATTTGCCCACGTAATACCGCTTCACCTCATCAAACTGCATCGCAAAGTCGATATAGCTCATCAGCGCAGGCGAATTGAGCTTACGGCTCGGGTAGGCCAGCCAGAGATCGTTTCCCTCAACGCTCCACGCCGGCAGCACCTTCACCAGCGCGCCCTTTTCGATCTTATCTTCCAGCAGGAATGCGGGTAACAGCGTGATCCCCGCCCCGGCAATGGCGCATTCCCGGGCGTACACCAGGTTATCGGTCATATGGGCGTTATCCGGCAGGTAGCGGTAATCCTCATTCTCGCTTCGCAAAAGCCACTCCGACCATGCCCGGTGCGTAATGCAGCGGTGCTCCACCAGCTGTCGGGGATGGATTAACGGCGCCCGACGCGCCAGGTAGTGGGGCGAGGCCAGCATGTAGCGCGGACAGTGCCCAATCATGCGGCCAATCAGGGAAGAATCCTGCGGTTTGCCGGTGCGCAGCGCCACGTCAAAGCCAGACTCGACCAGATCCACCACATCGTCTGAGATCGACACATCCAGCGACACGTCCGGATAGCGAAGCTGGAACTCCGCATTCATATGCGCCAGCAGCGTCGCGCCAATTCCCGCCGGACAGGTGATCCGCAGCCGCCCGCTGGGGTTTTCGCGCAGCCGCTGAATGGCATACTCCGCGCGCTCGCTGGCCGCCAGCATTTCACGACAGTGCACCAGATAGTGTTCGCCCGCAAACGTCAGGCTTATTCTGCGCGTGGTGCGATTCAACAGACGGATCCCCACCTGTTGCTCCAGCTGGCTAATCCGCTGGCTGACGCTGGATTTCGGCAGTTCCGCCTTCTGCGCCGCCGCGGTAAAGCTGCCCATCTCAGCCACCAGCGCAAACAGCGCCATATCCTGAAGCTGTTTAAACATGATTGTTCACCCTGTACGAACGCTGAGTTCTTGATTGTCCATCTTATCATGCAGCTGACCACTTAATAGACTAGCCTCAACAAAACGCATGCCATTGAGGAGCACACCATGTCAGTGAAAGCCATTGCCGTTAACCCGGAAAATCCGTCCACCTTCGTTGAAATCACTCCGCCGATGCCGCAGCCCGGTGAACACGATCTGCTGGTGGAGGTAAAAGCCGTCTCCGTAAACCCGGTGGACACCAAGGTACATGCAGGCATTGCCAAAAGCGGACTGAAGGAGCCGCGCATTCTCGGGTGGGATGCCAGCGGTATCGTACAAGCCGTTGGGGCTGGCGTCACCGGATTCAAACCGGGTGACGAAGTGTGGTACGCGGGGGATATCACCCGTCCGGGCAGTAATACCACGCACCAGCTGATCGATGCGCGCATTGTCGGGCACAAGCCTGCAAGCCTTGACTGGGCCGCCGCGGCTGCACTGCCGCTGACGGCGCTCACCGCGTGGGAAGGCCTGTTTGAACGGCTGAAGATTCAGGATGCCGACGCAGATAAAACGCTGCTGATAATTGGCGGCGCGGGTGGAGTCGGATCGCTGGCGATCCCGTTTGCGAAGCACAACAGCAAGGTGAAGATCGTCGCAACCGCTTCACGAGAAGATTCCGCCCGGTGGTGTCGCGATCGCGGGGCTGACATTGTTGTAAATTACCGCGACCTGAAGGGAGAACTGGCGAAACAGGGGCTCACCTTTGTGGATTACATTTTTATCCTCAACGATACCGACGGGCACTGGGATGCGGTCAGCGATCTGATTGCCCCTCAGGGAGACATTTGTTCCATCGTTGAAAACGCGCATCCGCTGAACCAGGACAAGCTGAAGTCCAAATCTGCCGCCCTGCACTGGGAGTTTATGTACACCCGCAGCATGTACCAGACTGCGGATATGGCGCGTCAGGGTGAGATTTTAGATGAGGTGGCGAAGCTGGTGGATAACGGCGTGGTGGAAAGCTCGCTCAGCGAAACGCTGCACGGGCTAAGCGTGGAAAGCATTACCGAAGCGCACCGCAGGGTGCTGGAGGGGCATATGCGTGGGAAGGTGGTGGTTGAGTATTGAGTGGACTGATTCCCTCACCCCGGCCCTCTCCCAAAGGGAGAGGGCGATTAAAGCCCCCTCTCCTGGTGGGAGAGGGGAAGTTATTAACCCTGCTCCCCCATCATCTCCTTCACCAGCTCGACGCAGCGCAGGAAGCGGGAGTCGTAGTCCGACTCTTCCACATGTACAAACTCAACGTTGTTCTCGTTAAGCATCTCTACCAGCATGGTCTGGAACTCCCTCCTGTCCACCGAGCTGCCCAGGCTGCGCATGCCGTCGGCCACCCACGGGGTGTTGTTTTCCAGCAGGATCACCAGGTCAAAGCGGTATTCGTCAATCAGCGCCTGCACAAACGGGTGCTCGCGCCCTTCGTACTTTTTGCAGAACGCCTGCGTGGTGACGAAATCGGTATCAATAAAGGCAACTTTATTGGCGTATTTCACCGCGAAATCAATGTACTGGGCATGACCGAGCGCGATTTTATCGTAGTCGGAATACTGCAACGCCATCTCGTCGCCGCCAAGGTGTGAGAAGACGTAATCGCGGCCATACTCCCACGCACTGGTGGTATTGAAGATGTTAGCCAGCTTATTTACCAGCGTCGATTTCCCGCTCGACTCGCCGCCGAGGATCGCCACCGTACGCACGAAGAACGGCTTCACCTCGGTCGGGATGTAGTCCCAGTAACGGAACGGGTTCTCGCGGATCTGCGCCCCGCTGATGTTCATGAAGGTGCGTTTAGGATCGATCAGCACCGTCTCAATGCCCAGATGCTCACGGAACTGCGGCGCGTCGGACTCTTCAGAGGTGTAGATCCAGTTAGGCGCAATGCCCTTCTCTTCCATAAACGCTTTGATGCCGTTGCTCCACACGTCCCAGCCGTGCGGATACGGCTCCATGCCCTCTTCGTTAAAGGCATGAATACGAATATTTTTCTGATATTTAAAGGTCTGAAGCAGCCAGCGCAGGCGGTCCGGCACGGTGGGCTGCTGCGACATGGCGCTGTCTTCAAACAGCTGGCGATCGCGGGTTTCATCATAACCCATGATGATATGCAGTTCGTCGACCTGGCTACAGGCGCGCTGGATCAGATAGATATGCCCGGTATGCAGCGGGTAGAACTTACCGAACACCACGCCAATGTTCTTTTGCATCCGCGGAAATTCAAGCCCCAGAAAACGGTGCAGCGCTTCCAGCTTCTGCGCGCTGGGGCTTTTGATTTTGGCGTTCAGCAGTTGGCTCAGGTAGCCCTTGGTCATGCCGCTGGCGTCCGCCACCTGCTGCAACGTGCAGCCCTTCTGGCGGATAGCGGTCTTGATGTAGTCAAATGATGACATAAATTACGGTGCCTCCTGCAAAATCGAATACGTAATTATAAGTCGTCAAAGACATTTAACGCATCTGCAAGTTTTTTAACGCCAAAAACCTGCATCCCTTCCGGAATTTTTTTCGGCACGTTGGCGGCCGGAACAATCGCGCGGCGGAAGCCATGTTTTGCCGCTTCGGAGATACGCTCCTGACCGCTCGGCACCGGGCGGATCTCGCCGGCCAACCCTACCTCACCAAATACCACCAGATCCTGCGGCAACGGTCTGTCGCGCAGGCTGGAGACCATTGCCAGCAGCAGCGCCAGGTCCGCGCTGGTTTCCGTAACCTTCACCCCACCAACCACGTTGACGAACACATCCTGATCCGCCATTTGCAGACCGCCGTGACGGTGCAGCACCGCCAGCAGGATCGCCAGGCGGTTCTGTTCCAGACCGACCGCCACGCGCCGCGGGTTGCCCATCATCGATTGATCCACCAGCGCCTGAATTTCAACCAGCAGCGGACGCGTCCCCTCCCACAGCACCATCACCGAACTACCGGACGTGATCTCGTCGCCACGGCTCAGGAAGATGGCCGACGGGTTGCTGACTTCGCGAAGCCCCTGCTCGGTCATGGCAAACACGCCCAGCTCATTCACCGCGCCGAAGCGGTTTTTATGGCTGCGCAGGGTACGAAAACGGGAATCCGCATCGCCATCGAGCATCACCGAGCAGTCGATACAGTGTTCAAGCACTTTCGGTCCCGCCAGCGAGCCGTCTTTGGTCACATGACCAACCATCACAATCGCCACGCCGCGCGTTTTGGCAAAGCGCGTCAGGTAGGCCGCGGTTTCACGCACCTGCGCCACGCTTCCCGGTGACGACTGAATGTCAGCCATATGCATCACCTGAATGGAGTCAATCACCATCAGCTTCGGCTGCTCTTCTTCGGCGATCATGCAGATCTGCTCGATGCTGGTTTCCGAAAGCATATTCAGATTGCCGGTCGGCAGGCCGAGGCGGTGCGCGCGCATCGCCACCTGCTGGAGTGATTCTTCCCCCGTGACGTACAGGGTTTTCATCTGTTCGGCTAGCTTGCAGAGCGTTTGCAGCAGCAGGGTCGATTTACCCGCGCCCGGGTTACCGCCGATCAGAATGGCGCTGCCCGGCACTACGCCACCGCCGAGCACGCGGTCAAATTCTTTGAATCCGGTGGAAAAGCGCGGCAGCGCTTCCAGGCTGATATCCGAAAGTTTTTGTACCTTCGACACGCCTGCATTGCCCGCATAGCCGCTCAGCCGTTCATTGCGGGCCACGCTCGGAGAAGCCGCCACACCACGCACTTCGGTGATGGTGTTCCAGGCATGACAGGCGCTGCATTGCCCCTGCCAGCGCGGATAATCCGCACCACATTCATTACAGACAAATGCGCGTTTTGGAGCTTTCGCCACGGTTTACCTCGTTATTTCTGTGCGGTCTGCGCGCCGGGTGGCGCTGACGCTTACCCGGCCTACAAAAGCAGGCCGCTATTTTTGATTAATGCTGCCGGAGAGAATACAGAACACCCCCATCAGATCAGCATGACGGATAGTGACTTCCGTCTTTTCATTCACTTTCGGCTTGGCATGGTAGGCAATACCCAGCCCGGCAACTTTGATCATCGGCAGATCGTTCGCGCCATCGCCGATGGCGACGGTCTGCTCGACCGGAATGGCATATTTCTCCGCCAGACGCGTCAGCGTATTGGCTTTGTACTGCGCATCCACGATGTCGCCGATGACCTGTCCGGTGAGTTTGCCGTCCATGATCTCCAGCTCGTTTGCCACCACGGTGGTCAGACGCAGCTTGTCACGCAGGTAGTCGGCAAAGAAGGTGAACCCGCCGGAGGCAATCGCCACTTTCCAGCCGAGCGTCTCCAGCTTGAGCACCAGCTGCGTCAGCCCAGGCATCAGGGGCAGTTCATCGCGCACCTGACGCAAAATGTTAGCATCGGCCCCCTTCAGGGTCGCCACGCGCTGTCTCAGGCTGGCGGTGAAATCCAGCTCGCCGCGCATCGCGCGCTCGGTGACTTCCGCCACCAGCTCGCCGCTGCCCGCCAGTTTAGCAATCTCGTCAATACATTCGATCTGAATGGCGGTGGAGTCCATGTCCATTACCAGCAGGCCGGGCGTTTTCAGGTGCGGAATTTTGCCGAGGGGGGCAACGTCCAGCCCGGCGTCGTGCGCCAGACGCGTGGCGCGCTGCGTCAGGGAACCCGCCAGGCGAATAACCTGATAATCTTCCACGCACCAGGCCGCAACGATGACCATCGCTGCGCCCAGTTTGGTTTGATACTGGGTGAGGCGTTGCTTATCCAGGCCGCGTCCGTACAGCAGCCAGCCGCTACGGCCAGCGTGGTAATCGAGAGGCATCACCTCATCGCCACTTAAAGAGAGCGGCAATCCTGGCCATAAAGAGACATCCGTTGGCAGGTCGCACCAGGTAATGTTCGGCATTGAAGCTCCTGTAATTTCGTTCGCGCCGGAAGGTTCCAGAGGGAAAATAACGCATGAGGCTACCCTGTAACCATCACTTCTGGCAACATTAAGCCGTAAATTTTAAGCAGGTGGAATATGGCTCGCGCAAAACTGAAATTCCGGCTTCATCGCGCCGTGATTGTCCTGATCTGTCTCGCACTATTAGTGGCGCTGATGCAGGGGGCATCCTGGTTTAGCCAGAATCACCAACGACAGCGTAACCCGCAGTTTGAGGAACTGGCCCGGACGCTGGCGCGCCAGGTGACGCTCAACGTTGCGCCGTCTATGCGCACCGAAACGCCGGATGATAAGCGAATAGCCCAGGTATTGCGCCAGCTTACGGAAAACAGCCGCATTCTGGATGCAGGCGTGTACGATGAACAGGGCGACCTGATTGCCCGCGCGGGTGAGCATGTCGACGTGCGTGACAGGCTGGCGCTGGATGGCAAAAAAGCCGGGGGTTATTTCAACCAACAAATCGTCGAACCCATTCAGGGCAAGAATGGTCCGCTCGGCTATTTACGTCTGACACTCGACACCCACACCCTGCCAACCGAAGCCAAACAGGTGGATAACACCACCAATATTTTGCGCCTGATGCTGCTGCTCTCGCTGGCGATTGGCGTGGTACTGGCGCGCACGCTGCTCCAGGGCAAACGCACCCGCTGGCAGCAGTCGCCGTTCCTGTTAACCGCCAGCAAGTCGGTTCCCGAAGAGGAAGAGAGCGAGAAGAAAGAATAATGATAAAGTAGGCGGATGATTCGGAAAAGGAAATCTGCCATGTCGACGTTACGCCTGCTAATCTCTGACTCTTACGATCCCTGGTTTAACCTGGCGGTGGAAGAGTGCATCTTCCGCCAGATGCCTGCCACCCAGCGCGTCCTGTTTCTCTGGCGCAACGCCGATACGGTCGTTATTGGTCGCGCGCAAAATCCGTGGAAAGAGTGTAACACCCGCCGTATGGAAGAGGACAACGTCCGCCTGGCGCGCCGCAGCAGCGGCGGCGGTGCGGTGTTTCACGATCTGGGCAACACCTGCTTTACCTTTATGGCGGGCAAGCCGGAATACGACAAAACCATCTCGACCTCCATTGTGCTTAACGCGCTCAATTCACTCGGCGTGACGGCTGAAGCCTCGGGACGTAACGATCTGGTCGTGAAAACGCCTGAAGGCGACCGGAAAGTGTCAGGCTCAGCCTACCGCGAAACGATGGATCGCGGATTCCACCACGGCACATTATTGCTGAATGCCGATCTGAGCCGTCTGGCAAACTATCTGAATCCGGACAAGAAAAAGCTCCAGGCCAAAGGCATTACCTCCGTGCGCGGTCGCGTGGCGAATCTGGTGGAGCTCCTGCCGGGGATTACCCATGAACACATTTGCGATGCGATCCGCGAGGCCTTTTTCAGGCATTACGGTGAACGCGTAGAAGCCGAGGTGATTTCTCCGGATAAAACCCCGGATCTGCCAAACTTCGCGGAAACCTTCGCCCGCCAGAGCAGCTGGGAGTGGAATTTCGGTCAGGCACCGGCGTTTTCACACCTGCTGGATGAGCGATTTACCTGGGGCGGCGTTGAGCTGCACTTTGACGTCGAGAAAGGCCATATCTCTCGTACCCAGGTATTTACGGATAGTCTTAATCCGGCACCGTTAGAAGCGCTGGCTGCACGTTTGCAGGGCTGTCTCTATCGGGCAGATATACTGCAACAGGAGTGTGACGCGTTACGTGTTGATTTTCCGGAACAGGAACAAGAGTTGCGGGAGTTATCGGCGTGGATTGCGCAGGCAGTACGCTAATAAAAAAGCCCGCTGGCGCTCTGCTTAGCGGGCCTGGAAAACCGCTGGCCGGGTCAGGCGAAGCCGCCACCCGGCACAACAGGTATTACTCTTTATCGCCGAGCAGAACGGATTCCAGCGCGATTTTGATCATGTCGTTGAAGGTGGTCTGACGCTCGGCAGCGGTAGTCTGCTCGTGGGTACGGATGTGGTCAGACACGGTGCAGATGGTCAGCGCTTTCGCACCGAATTCAGCCGCCACGCCGTAGATACCGGCCGCTTCCATTTCCACGCCCAGAATGCCGTATTTTTCCATCACGTCGAACATGTCGCCTTCTGGCGAGTAGAACAGATCGGCAGAGAACAGGTTGCCCACGCGCGCGTCAACGCCCAGCGCTTTTGCCGCGTCAACTGCGTTACGCACCATGTCAAAGTCAGCGATGGCCGCAAAGTCATGATCTTTAAAGCGAATGCGGTTGACTTTAGAGTCGGTGCACGCGCCCATGCCGATCACCACGTCACGCAGCTTAACGTCCATGCGCACTGCGCCGCAGGAGCCGACACGGATGATTTTCTTCACGCCGAAATCGGTGATCAGCTCTTTGGTGTAGATGGAGCAGGATGGGATACCCATGCCGTGACCCATCACGGAGATTTTGCGGCCTTTATAGGTGCCGGTGAAGCCCAGCATGCCGCGCACGTTGTTCACTTCACGCACGTCTTCGAGGAAGGTTTCTGCAATGTGCTTCGCGCGCAGCGGGTCGCCCGGCATCAATACGACGTCAGCGAAATCACCCATTTCTGCATTAATGTGAGGAGTTGCCATCTTCAGTTCCTTTTACATTGTTGTTTTTGCCGGGTGGCGGCTACGCCTTACCCGGCCTACATTCTGTTCTCCCTCTCCCGGTGGGAGAGGGCCGGGGTGAGGGCATCAGGCCGCACCCAATCCGCTTAGAACATAGCCTTGCCATATTCCATGTCAGACGTACCAAAGTATTTCGCAATCGTCTGGCCGATGTCCGCGAAGGTTTCACGGTGACCCAGCGAGCCCGGTTTGACTTTCGGGCCGTACACCAGCACCGGAATATGCTCACGGGTGTGGTCGGTACCGGTCCAGGTCGGGTCACAGCCATGGTCAGCGGTCAGGATCAGAATGTCATCTTCCCCCACCAGCTCCATCAGCTCTGGCAGACGGCGGTCAAACAGCTCCAGACCCGCAGCATACCCGGCGACGTCGCGACGGTGGCCCCAGGAGGAGTCGAAGTCCACGAAGTTGGTGAAGACAATGGTCTTATCGCCCGCTTCTTTCATCTCTTTGATGGTGGCGTCGAACAGCGCATCCAGACCGGTCGCTTTGACCTTTTTGGTAATGCCGCAGTTGGCGTAAATGTCCGCGATTTTACCCACGGAAACCACGTGGCCGTCTTTCTCGTCGACGAGTTTTTGCAGCACGGTCGGCGCCGGTGGCTCCACGGCCAGATCGTGACGGTTGCCGGTACGCTGGAAGTTACCCGCTTTGTCGCCGATAAACGGACGCGCGATAACGCGGCCAATGTTGTAGCCGCCTTCGGTCAGCTCTTCACGGGCGATCTCGCACAGCTCGTACAGTTTATCCAGGCCAAACGTCTCTTCATGGCAGGCGATCTGGAACACGGAGTCAGCAGAGGTATAGAAAATCGGCTTGCCGGTTTTCATATGCTCTTCGCCGAGCTGATCCAGAATCACGGTACCGGAGGAGTGGCAGTTGCCGAGGTAGCCCGGCAGGTTGGCGCGCTTCACCAGCTTATCGAGCAGCTCCTGCGGGAAGCTGTTCTCGTGATCGGAGAAGTAGCCCCAGTCAAACAGCACCGGCACGCCGGCGATTTCCCAGTGGCCGGACGGAGTATCTTTCCCGGAAGAGAGCTCGTGCGCCCACGCGTAGGCGCCCACCACTTCCGCGTTACCGTCCATACCGGCTGCGATCTTACCGGTAGAGCCTTCATGCGCTTTTACCAGCCCCAGACGGGTCAGGTTTGGCAGGTTCAGAGGGCCTTTACGACCGTTGTCCGCTTCGCCTTTTGCACAGGCTTCCGCGATGTGACCCAGGGTATCGGAACCCACGTCACCAAATCGTTCTGCATCTTCGGTTGCGCCGATGCCGAATGAGTCCAGCACCATAATAAATGCACGTTTCATAATTGTTCTCCGTACTTAGTGCTTCATAAAAATGCGATCAGATCAGTATACCGCTATTCAGTGATACGACGATAGACCGTCGGTGTGGTTTCCGGTGCTTTATCGTCAAGAGATATTGCCGCCTTCACCGCTTTCGCCGCGTCCTGCCAGCTGGCTTCATCTTTCGCGTGGATCACCGCCAGCGGACGTTGGCCGTCAACGCTGTCGCCCAGACGGGCCATATCGGTAAAGCCGACGCTGTAATCAATGGTGTCCGATGCCTGACGACGACCGCCGCCCATAGACACAACAGCCATGCCGAGCGCGCGGGTATCCATAGCCGAGACAAAGCCTTCGCTGTCCGCATAGACCGCTTTGCTGAGTATCGCGGTGGGCAGGTATTTCGCGTAGTTTTCCACGAAGTCGGTCGGGCCTTTCTGCGCCGCCACCATCCGACCAAAGATCTCCGCCGCTTTGCCGTTGTCCAGCACCGCCTGAAGCTTCGCGCGGGCTTCCGCGTCGTCTTTGGCCAACTTGCCGGAGATTAACATCTCAACGCACAGCGCCATGGTGACATCGAACAGGCGCGGGTTACGGTATTCGCCTGTGAGGAACTGCACGGCCTCACGGACTTCAACCGCGTTACCGGCGCTGGAGGCTAGCACCTGGTTCATGTCCGTCAGCAGTGCAGTGGTGCGCACACCCGCGCCGTTGGAGACGCCAACGATCGCTTCGGCCAGCGCCTCAGAGAGTTCATAGGTTGGCATAAACGCGCCGCTGCCCACTTTCACATCCATCACCAGCGCATCCAGACCTTCCGCCAGTTTTTTGGCAAGGATAGAGGCGGTGATCAGCGGGATGGAGTCTACGGTCGCGGTAATGTCACGCGTCGCGTAGAAACGCTTGTCAGCCGGAGCAAGAGAGCTGGTCTGGCCGATAATCGCCACGCCAACGTCTTTAATAATGTCGCGGAAGCGGTTGTCATCCGGGAAGATATCGAAGCCCGGAATGGCTTCCAGTTTGTCGAGCGTACCGCCGGTATGACCCAGGCCGCGCCCGGAAATCATCGGGATGTAACCGCCACAGGCTGCCACCATCGGGCCAAGCATCAGGGAGGTCACGTCGCCCACGCCGCCGGTGGAGTGTTTGTCCACAATCGGGCCGTTGAGGTTGAGGCTTTTCCAGTCCAGAACGGTTCCTGAATCTCGCATCGCCATGGTCAGCGACACGCGCTCAGGCATCGACATATCGTGGAAGAAAATGGTCATCGCCAGAGCCGCAATCTGCCCTTCAGAGATGGTGTTATCACGAATGCCATTGATAAAAAAGCGGATTTCTTCGTCGCTTAATGCATGACCATCACGTTTTTTACGAATAATTTCTTGTGCGAGAAACACGGTAACCTCCATGCGGAATCGGGTGAATGGCGGCGGATATGTTGACCCGCCCTACGATCCTGTAGGCCGGGTTAGCGTAGCGCCACCCGGCAATTCAACTTAGTAGCTGCTTGCGCTCTTACCGTCACCGTGACCCAGCGCTTTCAGCAGGCTGGCCAGCAGGCTGGACGCGCCGAAGCGGTAGTGGCGGGAATCAGCCCAGTCGGCGCCGAACAGCTCGTCGGCAATCGCCAGGAACTGCTGCGCGTCTTCCGCGGTACGCACGCCGCCCGCCGGTTTGAAGCCAACGGTTTTGGACACGCCCATATCACGGATGACTTCCATCATGATGCGTGCGCTTTCCGGAGTAGCGTTGACCGGCACTTTACCGGTAGAGGTTTTAATGAAATCCGCGCCCGCTTTGATGGAGATTTCAGACGCCTTACGAATCAACGCCTCTTCTTTCAGCTCGCCGGTTTCGATGATCACTTTAAGCAGCACGTTTGCCGCCGCACACGCGTCTTTACAGGCTTTCACCAGGTCAAAACCGACCTGCTCGTTGCCGGCGATCAGCGCGCGGTACGGGAATACCACGTCAACTTCGTCCGCGCCGTACGCAATCGCCGCGCGGGTTTCTGCCAGCGCGATCTCGATATCGTCATTGCCGTGCGGGAAGTTAGTTACGGTGGCAATGCGCACATCCGGCGTGCCCTGCTCTTTCAGCGTTTTGCGGGCAATCGGGATAAAGCGCGGATAGATACAGACGGCGGCGGTGTTACCCACTGGCGTTTTCGCCTGATGGCACAGGGCGATGACTTTTTCATTGGTGTCGTCATCGTTCAGGGTGGTCAGGTCCATCAGTTTCAACGCGCGCAGGCTGCTTGCAGTTAAATCGGTCATAACATTCTCCAACGGCAGTGCCGTATAAATTTTACCTTGCGGGTCTGTGAGTATTCTAACATTCACCCGCATCCACACTTCGACATTCATCACAGTTAATGAAAACTGTGTGCAAATTTGCATTACTGTAATGAGATCTTCTTCAAATTTTAGTGCGTTAATTGCTGACTAAATCGGCGATATCCCCGTTCTGATCAAAAGCGCCACCAGGCTGGCTTCCTACAATTCGTTCACCATCCGCAGAACAACCAAGGAAGTGAACATGCCCGACACCCTGCAACAACGTTGCCAGCACATTGTGACCAGCCCGGTGTTAACCCCGGAACAAAAACGTCATTTTCTGGCGCTGGAAGCGGAGAACAATCTGCCCTATCCCGCTCTGCCAGAGGCGGCCCGCGCCGCGCTGGACGAGGGATTCATCTGCGACATGTTCGAAGGCCATGCGCCTTACAAACCGCGCTACGTGCTGCCGGACTACGCTAAATTTCTGGCTAACGGATCAGAATGGCTGGAGCTGGAAGGGGCGAAAGATCTGGATGATGCCCTCTCGCTGCTCACTATCCTTTATCACCATGTTCCGTCCGTCACATCGATGCCGGTCTATCTGGGCCAGCTCGATGAAATACTCAGCCCATATGTTAAAATTCTAACACAGGATGAAATCGATAGCCGAATAAAACGTTTCTGGCGTTACCTGGACAGAACCCTGCCCGATGCGTTTATGCATGCCAATATCGGCCCGGCGGATACGCCTGTCACCCGAGCCATCCTTCGCGCGGAAGCCGAACTGAAGCAGGTTGCGCCGAACCTGACCTTTATCTACGACCCGGATGTAACCCCCGGCGATCTGCTGCTGAGCGTGGCGGAAAACATTTGTGAATGTAGTAAACCGCATATTTCTAATGGCCCGGTGAATGATAAAATTTTCACAAAAGGTCGCTATGGCGTGGTGAGCTGTTACAACTCCCTGCCGCTGGCGGGCGGCGGCAGCACGCTGGTGCGCCTTAACCTGAAAGCGATCGCGGAACACAGCCGCTCACCGGAAGACTTTTTCACCCGTACCCTTACCCACTACTGCCAGCAACAAATCGCGATCATCAATGCGCGCTGCGATTTTCTATATGAACAATCCGGTTTCTTTGAGAATAGCTTCCTGGTGAAAGAGGGGCTGATTGATGCCGATCGCTTTGTGCCGATGTTTGGCATGTACGGTCTGGCCGAAGCGGTGAATGTGCTGTGCGAGAAAGCAGGCATTACGGGACGTTACGGTAAGAACGAACAGGCCAATGCGCTGGGCTACCGCATCAGTGAACAGCTTGCGGCATTTGTTGAAAACACGCCGGTGAAACACGGCTGGCAGCACCGCGCGATGCTGCATGCCCAGTCTGGGATCAGTTCCGATTCTGGCACCACGCCGGGCGCACGTCTGCCGTACGGCGACGAACCGGACCCAGTCAGCCACCTGCTGGCCGTGGCGCCGCACCATAAACACTATCATTCGGGGATCAGCGATATTCTCACCCTGGAGGAAACGGTTAAACGCAATCCTCAGGCTGTGGTGCAGCTGTGCCTGGGGGCGTTCAACGCCGGTATGCGTGAGTTCACCGCGAATGTAGCCGGAAACGACCTGGTGCGCGTCACCGGGTATATGGTGCGGCTCTCCGATCTGGAGAAATACCGGGAGGCCGGCTCGCGCACCAACACCACCTGGCTCGGCGAGGAGGCCGCGCGCAATACCCGTATTCTGGAACGTCAGCCGCGCGTGATAAGTCATGAACAGCAGATGCGCTTTAGTTAGTCAGGTCATACCCTTCTCCTGCGTGGACGGGCCGGGCAGCCGCCTGGCGTTGTTCCTCCAGGGCTGTAACCTGCGCTGCAAAACCTGCCACAACCCGTGGACGATAGGGCGCTGCAACGACTGCGGAGACTGTGTTCCCCACTGTCCTCATGATGCGCTGGCAATTCAGGCCGGGCGCGTCTGGTGGCAGGAGAGTCACTGTCAGCAGTGCGACACCTGTCTGCACCTGTGTCAGCAGCAGGCGACGCCGATGGCGCAGCGCTATAGCGTCGAGGAGATCCTCTCCCGGGTTCGCACGTCCGCGCCGTTTATTGAGGGCGTGACCGTCAGCGGGGGTGAGGCCACCACGCAGCTGCCGTTTTTGGTTGCGCTGTTCACCGCGATCAAAGCCGATCCGTCCCTGCGCCATCTGACGTGCCTGGTGGACAGCAACGGCCTGTTAAGCGAAACCGGCTGGCAAAAGCTGTTACCGGTGTTTGACGGCGCGATGGTGGATCTGAAAGCCTGGGGCAATGAACATCACCGTTTTCTGACCGGGCGCGAAAACACGCAGATCAAGCAGAGCATCCGCTGGCTGGCCGATCGTCATCGCCTGACGGAGCTGCGCCTGCTGGTGATCCCCGCTCGGTGTGATTATCTGCACCATCTGCCATCGCTGACCGCTTTTATCCACGCGTTGGGGAACGTTCCTGTGCGGATCAACGCGTTTCATGCTCATGGGGTTTACGGGGAGGCGGCGCGATGGCGGAGCGCCACGCCGGAGGACATCGAGCCGCTGGCGCAGGCCCTGGAACGGCAGCAGATCACGGTGATCCGCCCGGCCCTTTATTTATAGCGTGATGCCGAAGACCGCGCGGGTGTTTTCCAGCAGCGCGCTGGCAATCACATCTTCAGGCTCCTGACGCAGCTCACACAGCACATCAAAAACGCGCGCCGCCTGCTCCGGGCGGTTGGGCTGGCCCTGAAAACCATTCAGCGGCATGTCAGGCGCATCCGTTTCCAGCAGGAGCGAGGTCAGCGGGAGCTGCGCCATCACATCACGGGTTTTGCTGGCACGCGGATAGGTAATGGTGCCACCAACGCCAATCTTATAGCCCAGCTCAATAAAACGCTGCGCCTGCTGAAGGCTTCCAGCGAAACCATGGACCACGCCCCTGCGCGGCACGTCGATACGCTTCAGGTGCATCGCCAGTTTGTCATGGGTACGTCTGGAGTGGAGGATCACCGGCAGATCGTGGCGCTTTGCCAGCCGGAGCTGCGCATCCAGGATCGTCTGCTGGCGCTCAAACTGCGGATCTTCACGATAGAGATCGAGGCCGATCTCACCGATGGCAACCAGCTTCGTATCCGCATTTTGCAGCGTGGCATCCAGCCTGTCGAGATGGTCATCAAGATGGTGCTCAATAACGATCGGATGCAGACCCAGCGCGGCATACAGCGCATCGTGCTCCCGGGCAAGCGCCAGAACTTTGTCGAATCTCGCCGCTTCAATAGCGGGCACAATAATGGCTCTCACACCGGCCTCAGCCGCGCGCGCAATACTTGATGTTTCCTCCCCGCTAAACGGCGGGAAATCAAAGTGGCAATGGGTATCGATAAAGCAGTGCGTCACGCCAGATCCTCGTTATCGAGTAAGCCATCGTTGGCCTGCGGCGCGTCCACCAGCGGCATCGCCACCGCGTCATTGGCCACAACGGCAGGCGGCAAAATGATGCTTTTATGCCGATGAAGAGGCGGTTGCTCCGCCAGCATTTTCCCGACGGTCGCCAGGAAGTAACGCCCGCACAGCCGCCCCGTTTTGTAATCCATACGCAACGCAGGCAGCCGACTGCCCAGCGCCATGCTCAACAGCGGTTTAGGCGGATAAATTTCAAAGATGCGCAGCTTGCCCGGTGGTTTTTCAATAAAACGCTGCATCGCGCCGTAGGTGGTTTCATGCTGCTTCGCGATATTCACCAGCGGTTGCAGGCTGCTGTCGCCCAGCCAGCGTTCCATCCGCTTAAACCACTGTGGGGTGTAATACATCTGCGAAGGCACCGTGCGGATCACCACAATGGTTTTTGCCCCGCGCCGCGCCGCCTCCTGTACCGGCACCGCGTCGCTGATACCGCCGTCAAGATAGCTTATCCCCTCCAGCAGGGCGCCGGTGCGGTAGAATCCCGGGATCGCGCTGGACGCGCGGATGATATCCAGCCAGTTCTCTTTCTGTGGCGAAAAGTAACCCGGCGAATAGTCATCGCCACGGCTGGCGCACATCCAGAACTCTTTGCCGGTATCGAACAGACGTGACGCGGTATCCATGGCCAGCGGCATCTGGCTGGAGGTAGCATCCAGTAACCAGTCGAGATCGATCAGGTTCCCGCCGCGTACGAAGCGTACCGGATTGAAGAATTCTTTGGAGGTGGTGTAGCGCATAATCACTTTGCGCGCATAGCCGGGCTGGTTGCAGACATAGGCGGAGAGGTTCTGCGCCCCGGCAGAGGTGCCGAAATAGAGATCGAACGGGTTGAATTGTGCGCGCATAAATTCGTCAAGCACGCCGGCGGTAAAGATACCGCGCTGCCCTCCCCCTTCACAGACCAGCGCAAGCTGGCCTGCATGAAACGGTTTTAACGTCAGCGGCGCAATATTGCCGAGCGTAACGGGAATTCGTTGCCCCACCTCTGCCTTCCTGTTTTCATTATTTTGATGAGACACAGTAACGCACTTCCCCGGTGGTTCTCAAACGAGAAAAAGCCAGTCACGAGGACTGGCTTGAGTTTGTTTAATAAATATTGCGTTTGCTACGGGCGACGTCGACCCGTAAACAGGCTGACCAGGAACAGAATAATACCGACGACGAAGACAATTTTCGCTGCCCATGCCGCGGTACCCGCCAGTCCACCAAAGCCCAATGCGGCGGCAATTAACGCGATAACCAGAAATATAATGCCCCAACGAAACATAAGCCTCTCCTTTACCATAGTTAATGTCGGCCGCTAAACGTGAGCGCTCAGGTCACTCACCGGCTTTTCCAGAATCGTTTTTATTTCGCCCGCGGTTTTCAGCCTGCGGGCGAATGGTACTGCTTTACTTCGTTTTCAGATCGTTTTTGACGCTTTTCACACCATCAATAGCTTTCGCAATTGACTCGGCACGATCGCTTTGTGCCTGATTCTCAACCGTACCGGACAGCTGGACCACACCATCGGTGGTTTCAACTTTCACCATACGGGATGGCACGATGTCGTCAGCTAACAGTTTAGCTTTGATTTCGCTGGTAGTTGCTGCATCTCCGGCATAGCCCTTCACCGACGATTCTTTGCTGTCACGTACGTGCAATTTGTCGCTGACGGAGCTTACGCCCTCAACGCCTTTTGCCACTTTAACGGCTTCTTCGGCCTGGGTCTGGCTTTCAACGAAACCGCTCAGGGTGACAACCTTGTTGTCGGTTTTAACAGAAATATCGGTGCTCTTGATGGATTCGTGATCCACCAGTGCGGCTTTCACTTTTGCTGTGATTGAGCTGTCATCCATGAAATTACCGACTTTATTCATAGAGCTATCGATTTTTTCCCCTGCGGTATTGGCGGAATTTTGCGCTTTATCCATGGTGCTGGTTTCCGCCAGAGCAGAACCGCTTACCAGGACACTACCCAACGTTACGGCCAGCAGAGTTTTAGAAATCTTCAGTCTTGTCATATTCATCGATTTATTCCTGTGTTTTGCCCATTATTTGGGCGACATACTTCCCTAATCTTGGTTTTATATATTGCGAATTAACACCGGGGCAAAATGGAGAACCAATGGACATGCATTGAACAGTTAATTCATCCACGCCCGGTGCTAAACACTGAGTTAAATATAGATCACAATCAGAGGGGTGCATTCAGAATTGGGGAAAAAACGAACGAATAGCGAAAAATTGCGGTGAATTAAGAACATTCCGCAAGGGTTTAATAACACAGGAATTAAAGAAGAGCACGGCGGCTGCCGTGCTCTGAAAGGAAATTAATGCTCGCGGGTTTTGCGGAACTGAACATCAGGATAACGTTCCTGCGTCAGGTTCAGGTTTACCATGGTTGGGGCGATATAGGTCAGGTTATCGCCACCGTCCAGCGCCAGCTGAACTTCGTTCTTACGTTTAAATTCTTCGAATTTCTTCACGTCAGAACACTCAACCCAGCGCGCCGTCGCCACGTTCACCGATTCGTAAATCGCTTCCACGTTGTACTCGCTCTTAAGACGGGCAACCACCACGTCGAACTGGAGCACACCCACCGCGCCCACGATCAGATCGTTGTTGGCGATTGGGCGGAACACCTGTACCGCGCCCTCTTCGGAAAGCTGGACCAGGCCTTTCAGCAGCTGCTTCTGCTTCAGCGGATCGCGCAGGCGAATGCGGCGGAACAGTTCTGGCGCGAAGTTAGGGATACCGGTGAACTTCATCATTTCGCCTTGCGTGAAGGTATCGCCAATCTGAATGGTACCGTGGTTGTGTAAACCAATGATGTCACCCGGATAGGCTTCTTCTACATGCGAACGGTCACCCGCCATGAAGGTCAGCGCGTCGGAGATCACTACGTCTTTACCGATACGGACCTGACGCAGCTTCATGCCCTTTTCGTACTTACCGGAAACCACGCGCATAAAGGCGACGCGGTCGCGGTGTTTCGGGTCCATGTTGGCCTGAATTTTAAAGACGAAGCCGGAGAACTTCTCTTCCTTCGCTTCTACTTCGCGGGTGTCGGTTTTACGCGGCATCGGCTGCGGGGCCCACTCAACCAGACCGTCGAGCATATGGTCAACGCCGAAGTTGCCGAGTGCGGTACCGAAGAAGACCGGGGTAATTTCACCGCTCAGGAACAGCTCTCTGTCGAACTCATGCGACGCGCCTTTAACCAGCTCCAGCTCATCGCGCAGCTGGGCGGCCAGCTCTTCACCGACAGCGGCGTCCAGCTCCGGGTTGTCCAGACCTTTCACAATGCGGACTTCCTGAATGGTGTGGCCCTTACCGGTCTGGTACAGGTAGGTTTCGTCTTTATAGAGGTGGTAAACCCCTTTGAACAGCTTGCCGCAGCCAATCGGCCAGGTGATTGGCGCGCAGGCAATCTTCAGCTCGTTTTCCACTTCATCCATCAGTTCCATCGGATCACGGATGTCACGGTCGAGTTTGTTCATGAAGGTGAGGATCGGCGTATCGCGCAGACGGGTGACTTCCATCAGCTTGCGGGTACGATCTTCAACACCTTTCGCGGCGTCGATCACCATCAGGCAGCAGTCCACCGCCGTCAGCGTACGGTAGGTATCTTCGGAGAAGTCTTCGTGCCCCGGGGTGTCCAGCAGGTTCACCAGGCAGTCGTGATACGGGAACTGCATCACGGAGGTGGTAATCGAAATACCACGCTGCTTTTCCATCTCCATCCAGTCGGATTTAGCATGCTGGCTGGAGCCACGGCCTTTAACGGTACCCGCGGTCTGGATCGCCTGTCCGAACAGCAACACCTTCTCGGTGATGGTCGTTTTACCGGCATCCGGGTGCGAGATAATGGCAAAAGTGCGGCGTTTGGCCACCTCTTGCAGATAAGGAGACAACGTCATAATCAATTCTTCTTAGGTAAGCGCGGCAGCAGGCCGCGCATCATGGAATACGAAAAATGCGGCTATTTTACCCATCAACAGGGGGCAGGCAATCATTGTTTACACAGGAGCTGCTCCAGTTCGTTCAATGACGTAACGGTCCAGGTCGGCTCGATGCCTTCCGGCAGCGTGCGACCATGCGCATTCAGCCAGACGGTCGACAGGCCCGATCTCATACCTCCCAGAATATCAGATTCTGCCGTATCCCCCACCATCAGCACGCGATCGCGGTCAGGATTGCCCGCTTGCGCCAGCGCATAATCGAAAATACGCGGATCCGGCTTCGGTACGCCCACCTCTTCGGAGATCACCAGCGCGTCGAAATGATCGCGCAGGCCGGTGCGTTCAAGGCGGATCTGCTGAAGCGCGGTAAAGCCGTTGGTAATGATCCCAAGCTTCACCTTCCCTTTCAGCGAATCCAGCAGAGAAACGGCGCCGGGCAGCGGCGCGCAGATATCCGCCATCGCATTCAGGAAGGCCTCGTTCAGCGCCCCAGGACTGACGTTTAACCGTTCAGCCCACACGTCAAAACGCTGATGCTGAAGCTGTAACGCGGTGATGGCTCCGTTCTGGTAATCCACCCACAGCGGTTTGTTCACCGCCTGATAGTCCTGAAAATCTTCCGCGGTGAACGTCACGCTATAGTCGAGAAACATCCGCTGTAGGCCGCCGAACGAGTCAAACGTAAACAGCGTTTCGTCGGCATCAAAGAAAATCCAGTCCCATTTCATCGTTACAACCTTATTTTCGTTATCCAATCGGCAGAGCCATGATAATGGCGTCTTCACGTCCCTCTGCGGTGGGGTAGTAGTTACGGCGGATAGTCGCCTCGTTGAAGCCTAAGCTTTCATAGAGCGCGATGGCGGCGACATTGGACGCGCGCACCTCCAGCCACAGGGTGAAAACGTCACGGGTTTCCAGCTCACGAATGAGGTGCTCAAGCAGTTCCCTGCCCAGCCCGCGGCGCTGGTAAGCGGGATCGACCGCAATATTAAACAGCGTCGCCTCGTCCAGAACGACCTGCGTGATGGCGAACGCAGCCATCGCACCGTCAACGTCCAGGCGGAGATTTAAATAGCGTTCGCCCTGATTGCTGGCAAACGTCTTTTCGCTCCACGGAAAGGCATGGGCGCGGGTTTCAATCGCGAACGCGGTGGTCAGGTCAGCCGTCGTGAGGGAAGAAATCGTGTTCATATTCGCAAATTTGTTGCCATAGCGCGCTACGCGCTTTTGGGTTGGCTTTCAGTTCGTCCAGCGCTGGCGAACTGATCTGGCTTCCTTCAAGAGGTAGCTCGTCCACCGCCCCGATTCGCCAGCTGTTACAGCGGCTGTCAGGGGGAAGCATCGCGACGCTTTCAGGCGCCAGCTGTAATACCTGATCGCGGGTCACCTTCAGGGTGCGAAGGACATCCTCAATCAGGGGCTCGTTCAGGGCAGGCGGCGCTTCTGCCACCATCACCAGGCGGACATGCGCAGGTATGGAGATGGCTATTTCGCCCCGCAACGCCGTCGGGCGACGCAAAGCCCACTGGGTAATGCCCAGCTGCTGCAACTGCCAGTCTCGTCGGGATGTCATAGCGAAAACTCCTGTCTCTCAGGCGCGCAAATATAGCAAATGTGTCGAAACTGCGCCATCTACCTACTATAATCCCCGCCTGAGTTTATTGAGGAACAATTCATGTCTGCATTTACCCCGGCAAGTGAAGTCTTGCTGCGTCACAGTGATGATTTCGAAGAAAGCCGTATTCTGTTTGCCGGAGATATGCAGGATGACCTGCCCGCACGTTTCGACTGTGCTGAAAGCCGTGCCCACACCCAGTACTATCACCACTGGCAGGTGCTGAGCCGCCAGATGGGCGAGCGCGCGCGCTTTAGCCTGGCGGCGGAGCAGAGCGATATTGCTGACTGCGATACGCTCATTTACTACTGGCCGAAAAACAAGCCGGAAGCCCAGTTCCAGCTGATGAACCTGCTTTCTCTGCTGCCGGTCGGCTGCGATATTTTTGTTGTCGGTGAGAACCGCAGCGGGGTGCGTAGCGCAGAGCAGATGCTCGAAGCCTGGGCGCCGCTGACGAAAATCGACAGCGCCCGTCGCTGCGGACTGTACCATGGTCGTCTGGAAAAACAGACCACCTTCGATGCCGACGCCTTCTGGGACGAGTACCAGCTTGACGGCCTGACCATTAAAACCCTGCCGGGCGTGTTCAGTCGTGATGCGCTCGATACGGGCAGCAAGCTGCTGCTGTCCACCCTGACGCCTCATACCAAGGGCAAGGTGCTGGACGTCGGCTGTGGTGCGGGCGTGCTGTCAACGGTTCTCGCCAGCCACTCACCAAAAGTGCGTTTAACCCTGTGTGACGTGAGCGCCCCGGCAGTAGAAGCCAGCCGCGCCACGCTTGCTGCGAATGGCATAGAAGGTGACGTGTTTGCCAGCAACGTTTTCTCCGACGTGACCGGTCGCTTTGACATGATCATCTCTAACCCGCCGTTCCACGACGGAATGGAGACCAGCCTTGAAGCGGCGCAAACGCTGATCCGTGGCGCAACCCGTCACCTCAACAGCGGCGGTGAGCTGCGTATCGTAGCGAACGCCTTCCTCGCGTACCCGAAAGTGCTGGATGAAACCTTTGGCTTCCACGAAGTGATCGCCCAGACGGGCCGCTTTAAGGTCTATCGCACCGTGATGACGCGCCAGGCGAAAAAGTAACCCCCCGGTCCGGCGATGGCTGACGCTGCCATCGCCCATTTTTGCAGCAATCAAAACAACGTGCGCAATTTTCTGTTGACGTAAAGCTGAAAACATCTAGAATGCGCCTCCGTGGTTACGATACTTTTACAGTGTCGATGGTATGCGAAGGTGGCGGAATTGGTAGACGCGCTAGCTTCAGGTGTTAGTGTCCTTACGGACGTGGGGGTTCAAGTCCCCCCCCTCGCACCATAAATCACGTTGATATTGCTCGCACTGGGCGAAGGTGGCGGAATTGGTAGACGCGCTAGCTTCAGGTGTTAGTGTCCTTAGGATGTGGGGGTTCGAGTCCCCCCCCTCGCACCAACGAGGCGATATCAAACCAGTAAGATGACTGTGCGAAGGTGGCGGAATTGGTAGACGCGCTAGCTTCAGGTGTTAGTGTCCTTACGGACGTGGGGGTTCAAGTCCCCCCCCTCGCACCAATTATCTTACATCCCCTCAGCAGTGCCTCCTGTTTTTCCCTTTTATTTCAAACTCATCAGAATCACCAGCAGTCCACTGATTAGCGCAACGCATGATGGCAGCAGCACGTAATGCCGTAACTGTTTGTGCCAGATCATTGCGGATGTCACCAGCAAGCCTGAAACAATCATTGCTTTCCAGACATCAATGGGGAGATCGGCAAACATTAGCCCACCGATAATGGAACCAGGCAGTAATATTCCCCACCCACTTCCCAGCGCTTTGCTCAACATGGTTTCACCTCTCGCACTGATAATGATAACCAATATCATATGATAGTAATTATCACTTGTCAGCATGCGACGTAAGAAATTGCGCCAGCAATTGCTTTCCCATAATGACAGAGAATGTGTAAGGTGATAAATTGCCCACCTGTTAACTTCCGATAAAGTTTTTCTGATAATAAAAATTCAATTTTTTAGCGCCCAATATTACACAACAACACCTTGCTCATTGTTTTAATTGAGTTTTAATAAAAACGCACGCATATGACATCACAATCCTGGCTGTCTTTAGTCAACAAGAAATATCAGCTATCTTTACGTTTGTTTTTATTTCTGAACGCCGCATCAGCATTGTTCTCGGTAACAAACCCTCTCTATTCCGTGCGTGTGTTATCAGTCCCGCTCTTTGCCGTACTGACTATCAGCACAGGCTTACTTATCTGGCACTGGAAAAACAGCACGCGAAAAATAAATATCCCTGTTGTTTCAGCTATTTTTGGTCTTTTATGGGCCTGGCAGATCGTCTCTAAATTTCTGTTAATCACGCACGATCACGCGACCTATTTAATGATGGCGCTATTAACAGTGCTTTTTATAGGGTCTCTGGCGTTCGCAAGTAATATTAAAGCCTTTACGTTACATTCATTTCCCGCTTTTATATCCTGCCTGTGGCTTAGTCCGTCCGAAAACTGGCTGAGAATGGCCTATTTTTTCGCGCTGCCGGTGGTCGCCATTGGTATCCATCATGTTCTTCAGCGGCGCAATGACCGTTTCGCCCAGGAGCTGCTTTCCGAACTGCTGGAGGAGCGCGAAACCCTGACCGATCTCAGCATGATGGACCCGCTCACCGGCCTATATAACCGTCGCGGGCTGCAAAGCCGGCTGGAGAATCTTCCCAGGCCTGACGCTGGCGAGCACTTCGTGCTGCTGATGGATATCGACCACTTCAAAGCCTACAACGACCATTATGGCCATATGATGGGCGATCAGGCCTTGATCAGGGTCTCGGCTGCGATACGCGACGCCGTGCGCTCACGCGATGTTGTCGCCCGGTTTGGCGGGGAAGAATTTATGGTGCTGTTGAGTAACATCCCGCTGGAGCAAGCGCGACAGACGGCTGAACGCATACGTCAGAAGGTTTACGATCTTAAAATCCCCCATATGTTTAACGAAAGCGTCGCCACTAACGTGACCATCAGCATCGGCATCGCCATGTTCGAAGGTGACGACGTTGAGGGCGCGCTGGCGAAAGCCGATAAAGCCCTCTATGAAGCCAAGCATATGGGACGTAACAGCATTCTGCTGAGCGAAGAGCTTCATACCGCCTGAAACCGCCTTCACAGCGCCAGGATAAAACGCTTGCGCTCGGTTTTATCTATAGTTAGGATTGGCAATCATTATCATTTAGATTTGTAATCCACACTATGGCGACTCGTACCGCACACATCGTTGAGCCCCTGCTCTGGCGAGCTCCACTCTCCGCCGGGGAAACGACGCTTGCGGATGCCATTCGGGAAAAAATTGCCGTAACGCGCGCCCATCTGCTGGATTTCATCAAACTGGATGAAGCACCGCCGCATCATGCTCTGACGCTGACTGAGTGGCAACGCCCTGCGGAGCTGCGGTCACTGCTGGCAACCTATTCCGACCATATTTATCGTAACCAACCTACCCTGACGCGGGAAAACAAACCGCTGTTATCCCTCTGGGCACAGTGGTATATCGGGCTGATGGTGCCGCCTGTCATGCTGGCCCTGTTGACCCAGGAAACGATGCTCGATCTCTCGTCGGAACATTTCCATGTTGAGTTTCATGAAACCGGGCGCGCTGCCTGTTTCTGGATTGATGTACACGAAGATCCGAGCGCGAGACACCTGTCAGCGCAGGCGCGTATGGAACGGCTGATCACAAGAGCGCTGGTTCCGGTCATTGATGCGCTGGAAGCGACGGGAGAGATTAACGGCAAACTGATCTGGAGTAATACCGGGTATCTTATCCACTGGTATTTAACGGAGATGAAGCCGCTGCTCGGCGACGAGAAAGTGGATGCACTGCGTCAGAGCTGTTTCTTTGCCAGACAGCTGTCGGATGGACGGGACAACCCTCTTTACCGCACCGTGGTTCCGCGTGAGGGACTTCTGGTACGTCGTACCTGCTGTCAGCGCTACCGTCTGCCGGACGTGCAGCAGTGTGGCGATTGCACGCTTAAGTAGTCTGGCCCGGCCTGAAACCCGCAGAGAGAGGGAACAAACATTAAAAACGGCAACCTGCGTTGCCGTTTTGCTTTTACCTAAGCGACCTGCTGATTTTCCTCTTCTCCATTACGCTGTGCTTCTTCCGCTTCCTGCTGAAGCAACTGTTTCTCGTACACCTTGAAGAACGGGAAATAGATAATGGCGGAAACGCAGGCCAAAACCAGCACCAGAATGGCTGCACGGAAATCCCAGCCCAGCGCCCAGGCGGCACCAACCGGAGCCGGTGCCGTCCACGGCACAACGGAAATCACGCGGCCAATCAGATCAAACTTCATCGCTGCCCATGCCAGCACGGCATTAACCATCGGCGCCAGCAGGAAAGGAATAAAGAACACCGGGTTCATCACAATCGGCGTACCGAAAATCACCGGTTCATTGATATTGAAAATGCTTGGTACCACGCTCAGACGTCCAATGGAGCGCAGGTGCGCGGAGCGGCTACGCAGATAGCATAACACCAGCCCCATCGTCGCCCCCGATCCGCCGATAACGATAAAGAACGTCCAGAAGGCTTCCATAAAGATGTGTGGCAAAGGCTGGCTCGCCGCCAGCGCGGTCTGGTTCGCCCCCAGGTTTGTCAGCCAGAACATTTGCAGCATCCCGGAGACAATCGCCGCGCCGTGGATCCCGGCAAACCACAGCAGGTGGCCAATCAGCACCGCCAGCAGGATCGCAGGCAGCGAGTCAGCCGCAGAGACCAGCGGTTTGAATATCGACATGATGGCCTGTGGGATCAGCATACCGAACTGCGACTGGATCAGCAGGCTCAGCGGGTATAGCGTGAGCACCACCACCAGCACCGGGATCAGCAGGTCAAACGAGTTTTTGATCATCGGTGGAACCTGGTCTGGCAGGCGGATCCCGATATTGTGTGCTTTCAGGAAACGCATCATCTCAACGCAATAGATCGCCACCAGAATCGCGGTGAAAATACCGGTCCCTCCCAGGCTATCCACCGGTAAAGCGCCTTTGGTTTTAGGGGCGGCGACCAGCAGGAAAGCCATCAGCGACAGCATCGCGCACATGAACGGATCCAGCTGATGCGTTTTAACGTAATGTTTGCCCAGGTTGTAGGCAATAGCCGCACAGATATAAAGGGACATCACCCCCATTGTCATATCAAACGGCGTCAGAATTTGACCTTCAAACTGCTTCGCCATATCCAGCCAGGCGCGAGCAAAACCCCAGGTGGTATCAGGCGAAAAAGGCGGGTAAGCGAACACTAATAAAAACGAGCCTACAATCATAAACGGCATCGCTGAGATAAACCCGTCACGAATAGCCATAACGTGACGCTGGGAAGAGATGCGCCCGGCAATAGGGCTGACATAATTTTCAACGAAGCGGAAAATCAGATTAAATGCAGCGTGGTTGGCAGACATAGCAGATCTCCTGTCAGACGTTCGTTTTGGACGCTCTCACGTCACACGTTGTTCCATACATCAGCGTCACAACCTTGCCGGATCGTGTACCTGCGGTACTGCTCAAACGGAATGGTTTCATAATTAGCTCTTATTATTAGATACAGGGGAAGTTACACACTTAGTATTAATCTCTGCATCACGCTCTGCAACCGGTTACTGTAACCGGTTTCTGTGAATGTGAAGGCGATCCAGAAATCGCCCCTGACGGATATTTGTTACTTAAGGGATATTTACAGCGACTAAATTCTTATGACAGATTACGCAGGATATTTGTCAGGAGGAATCAATGAGTTTGCAGTCTGTACAACAGTTTTTTGCCGAACACGCTCCGGATATAGAGATCATTGAGCTTAACCAAAGCACAGCGACTGTTGCCCTTGCTGCTGCCGCGCACAACGTTGAACCCGGCCAAATTGCCAAAACGCTGTCACTGAAAATTAAAAATGACGTGATTCTGGTGGTTGCAAAAGGCGATGCGCGTCTGGATAACAAAAAGCTTAAAGAGACATTCGGCGCAAAAGCCCGCATGCTCAGCAGCGATGAGGTAGTCACCCTGACGGGTCATCCTGTTGGCGGCGTCTGCCCTTTCGGACTGGAAAATCCGCTCTCTGTTTACTGTGACATCACATTAAAACAGTACGCGGAAGTGTTACCCGCAGCGGGTGCCATCCACAGTGCGGTGCGTATATCGCCCGACAGAATGGCGGAGCTGACCGCAGCAAAATGGGTCGATGTCTGCATTTAAACGTTGCGCCAGAAGAACTCTGGCGCACCACTTAACGCTGAGAGAATGAAGGAACGGTGAGAGCTGAACGACGCACTTCCCGGGCAGGGAGATGCGCCAGGATATCCGCCGCATCCAGTAATCCCACGTCAGAATTGACGCCCAGCTTTACCATTGCGTTAAACTTATGCGCCCGGATGGTTTTAATATTGCGTTCAAGCTGCGCCGCAATTTCAGGGATTGAAAAACCCGATGACATATAACGCAGTATTGCCCTTTCGGTTGGGCTTAACATACGATTCTGGCTCACACACCAGTGATTGTACATGTTGTCATTCACCTGATGCGTTTCGCTGAGTAATGTCTCCAGCCCCTCCATTAGCTGCTTTAGCGGAACCGATTTACTGATTATCCCATGCAAGCGAGAAGGCGAAAGATGGCTGACCAGCCTCGCCTCCATTTCGTCAGAGGCCAGCACGATACGCTGGACGTCGCTGTGGGTGAAGGTGAGATCCCGTAAACAGGCCAGACAGTTTCTCCGCTCTTCACGCTCATCAGACAGTGAAAAGATAACCGCATAGAATGAGATATCCGAGAGCGCCGCTTTAAAGCTGGCGAATCTGCTAAACAGGTGCACATGGTAATGGCTCAGGGCGGACATCGCAAAGAGATGCTTCAGCCCTACAGCGCTCATTGAGCAGCTTTCGATGACGGCGATATGTCTTGTTGCAGTGGTCTTTTCCATTCCTCAAACTCTCCATAAGCCGACATTAAACTGAGTTCTCGCATTCCCTGGGTACTGCTTATCCACGCGTACATATCGGCATTACTGCGAAGTGATAAGCGGCGCATTGCACTGTTTTTTTGTGCACTGATCGTTTTATTACTTTTATTCAGCAGCGTGGCTATTTGGTTGATTCCCCAACCTTTACCTAATAAACGCAACACCTTGCGTTCAGAGTGGGTGAGCGCAATCATTTGCTCACTCTCTTCTTCAATATCGGACGTTTCCGGTATTAATAACGTCTGGCTTATTCGCTCGGCACGTTCACTGCCCGCGCGAATAGCGTTAATAACGCCTTCAATCGGTTCCATATCCGAAAGCAGCGTGCTTTCCGGACGCATAAGAAGCTCTACTGCAAGTGGATAAAGGGGACGCGAGACAAGGAATATCCAGTGAATGTCCCGATACTGATTCATTAATCCATAATACTGCTCAAGCGTGCCGCGAGGATTACGATACTCACCTGAAATATCGGCAATAACGACCCCAGCGCGACGCAATTGTAGTAGCGTCAACTCCTGCATCGAACGGCAGTACGTTATTTCAAAATCAGGAAAATGACGCGTCATGACGCCACCTAGCCCATTTTGCATAACCGGCACTCTACTAATCACCACTCCGTGTTTACCATTCAATGGCAACATAGACCCTCCCTGTCATGAATTCATTATTTAAGAACGAACTAACCCTACGAGTTTAAACACGCTTGCATCCCTCAGTACAAAACGGCTTAATACTCGCAAATCAGAAGAAATGTCACATGGGTTAAGAAACGCCCAATACTGGCTTAATATCGCATAAAGACCACAAAACTTTAATTAAGATTGCGTGAAAAGATTGAAAATATGAAATTAGAAATACTTAATATATTGTCTTTATAAATCTATATTTTTATATTCATTAAATAAATAGAAAGTGCGGTTTTCTCCCCCTGCTCACGCGACTGATTGCACAAATGTTGATCTGGCCCAGCGCAAAGGGCCCTGCCCTTTGTGTTAAAAGTAAGCAATCTCTCTTCTCTTCAGGGCGTTTCATGCAGGCAGATCGGTCTACGCAACGTGCTACCACGCGGCTATGTATTCAGTGCGGGCTTTTTCTCTTACAACACGGGGCAGAAAGCGCCCTCGTGGAAGAACTTTCCACACGCCTTGGGCTGGCGCTGGGGATGGACAGCGTTGAGAGCTCCATCTCGTCAAATGCCATTGTGCTGACCACCATTAAAGACGGACAGTGCCTGACCTCCACCCGTAAAAATCATGACCGCGGCATTAACATGCACGTCGTGACGGAAGTGCAGCACATCGTGATCCTTGCTGAACACAAGCTGCTCGATCTGAGGGAGATAGAGAAACGCTTCAACCAGATCAAACCTCTCCGGTATCCACGCTGGCTGGTTGTGCTGATGGTGGGACTCTCCTGCGCCTGCTTCTGCAAACTCAACGCGGGCGGCTGGGACGGCGCTGTCGTGACCTTCTTTGCCAGCAGCATCGCGATGTATGTCCGCCAGCTGTTGACGCACAGGCAACTGCATCCGCAAATTAACTTCTGCATCACGGCGTTCGTGGCGACAACCGTATCCGGCCTTCTTTTGCGCCAGCCTTACTTCGCCAGCACGCCTACTGTTGCGATGGCCGCCAGCGTATTGCTGCTGGTGCCGGGTTTTCCCTTAATCAATGCCGTCGCTGATATGTTCAAAGGCCACATCAACACCGGTCTGGCGCGCTGGGCGATAGCCAGCCTGCTGACGCTGGCGACCTGTATCGGAGTGGTAATGGCCATGACACTCTGGGGGTTACGCGGATGGGCGTGATGGATTTTCTGCTCGCACTGGCGCAGGACATGCTCCTGGCAGCCCTTCCCGCCGTTGGCTTTGCGATGGTGTTTAACGTCCCACAGCGTGCATTACCCTGGTGTGCGCTGCTGGGTGCCATTGGCCACGGCTCACGTATGATCATGATGACCTCGGGCTTTAATATCGAATGGTCGACGTTTATCGCCTCCATGCTGGTCGGCAGCATCGGTATTCAGTGGTCCCGCTGGTATCTGGCGCACCCGAAAGTGTTCACCGTGGCGGCAGTCATTCCTATGTTCCCGGGCATTTCAGCCTATACGGCGATGATCTCCGCCGTCAAAATCAGCCACTTTGGCTACAGCGAACCGCAGATGATCCTGCTTCTGAGCAATTTCCTTAAAGCCTCGTCGATTGTGGGCGCGCTCTCCATCGGCCTGTCGATCCCCGGATTATGGCTTTACCGCAAACGTCCACGCGTATAATAAAATCGCTTGCAATTGTATCGTGCGCTATCTATATTCATTTCATGGACGCAAAAACGAACGACACCACCAACGCGCTTCTGCTGGATAACCAGCTCTGTTTTGCCCTCTATTCGGCAAATCTGGCGCTTAACAAGCTGTACCGGCAACTGCTGGCGCCGCTTAACCTGACCTACCCGCAATACCTTGTGATGCTGGTGCTGTGGGAGCAGGATGATATCACGGTGTCAGACATTGGCGAGCGGCTGTTCCTGGATTCCGCCACGCTGACTCCCCTGCTGAAACGCCTGGAAAGCGCAGGATTAATCTTCCGCCAGCGTTCCCGTCAGGATGAGCGTCAGGTCGCCGTCACCCTGAGCGACGCGGGTCGGGCGCTGCAACAGCAGGCCGTGACGATACCCCACGCCGTGGGCTGTGCAGCGCAGTGTGATACCGACACCATGCTGGCGCTCAAGCAACAGCTCGAACTTTTGCGCCAACAGCTTCATCGCGCGTAAGGCTATACTTTACGCGTCTGATTCTAACTTAATACATCGCGCGCTATTTAATAGTGCATATAAACGTAAGATGAGGAACCTGCCATGTCTTTAGAAAAAGTTGTCTACACTGCCAAAGCCAAAGCAACCGGAGGCCGTGATGGCCGCGCAACGTCTTCCGATGGCGTTCTGGATGTCAAACTGGGTGTGCCAAAAGAGATGGGCGGCATGGGGGGTGAAGTAACCAACCCTGAACAGCTGTTCGCTGCGGGCTACTCCGCCTGCTTCCTGGGCGCAATGAAGTTCGTTGCGGCACGCGACAAATTCGCTCTGCCAAAAGACGCCTTTATTGAAGGCGAAGTGGGGATTGGCCCGCTGCCAACCGGTTTTGGTATCGAAGCGAAGCTGAACATCCACGTTGAAGGGATGGACGCAGCGGAAGCCAAAAAACTGGTGGATGCAGCGCATATCGTCTGTCCGTACTCTAACGCGACGCGCGGCAATATCGACGTGACGCTGAACATCATCGCGTAAACTGCCGCCTGTGATTTTAGCCCCGGTAAGCGTAACGCCGCCGGGGAAATCCTCTCCTTTCCTCCCCCTCTCTCTGTGCTACCATAACCCTCAATCACGTCCGTAGTAATCAGTTGAGAAAGTGTTATGTCCTCCAGAATCCTGACTACCAGCATTGCTGGCATTGATGCCTTTATGCGCGATCCTCGCGGTGTGTTGACGCACGCCGAAGGCGGCACGCTCGCGGTATTTGCCGACAACGCCCCGGCGTTTTATGCGGTCACGCCGGAACGTCTGGCGCAGCTTCTGGAAATTGAAGCGAAGCTGTCGCGTCCGGCGAGCGATGTCATGCTGGATAATCAGTTTTTTGACGAACCCGCCAGCGCCCCGGTGGCCGTTCCAATGGGGAAATTTCCCATGTACGCCGGTTGGCAGCCGGACGCCGATTTTCAGCGGCAGGCGGCCTTATGGGGAATAGCCCTCGCGCAGCCCGCGACGCCAGAAGAGCTGGCGGCCTTTACCGCTTACTGGCAGGCTGAAGGAAAAGTCTTCCACCATGTTCAGTGGCAGCAAAAGTTCGCGCGCAGTCTGCAAATCAACCGCGCCAGCAACAATGGCCAGCCAAAACGTGATATCAATGCCTTTTCAGAACCGGACAAAAAAATCCCTGATGGATTCCGAGGTGCGAAATGAAAAACGTCGGCGACCTGATGAAACGTTTGCAGAAGATGATGCCCGCCAACGTGAAGCCCGCCTTCACCACCGGTGAAGAGCTGCTGGCATGGCAAAAAGAGCAAGGTAAAATTCGCGCGGCTGCCCTCGCCCGCGAAAACCGCGCGATGAAAATGCAGCGCACCTTTAACCGCTCGGGCATTCGCCCTCTGCACCAGAACTGTTCCTTCGAGAATTATAAGGTCGAGTCACAGGGGCAGATGAACGCCCTCAACCAGGCGCGCCAGTACGTGGATGAATTTGACGGCAACATTGCCAGCTTCATCTTTAGCGGAAAACCCGGCACGGGGAAAAATCACCTTGCGGCCGCTATCTGCAACGAGCTGCTGCTGCGCGGGAAGTCAGTGCTGATTATCACCGTGGCCGATATTATGTCCGCCATGAAGGACACCTTCAGTAACCGCGAAACCAGCGAAGAACAGCTGCTGAATGATTTGAGTAACGTGGATTTGCTGGTCATCGACGAGATCGGCGTCCAGACGGAGTCCCGCTACGAAAAAGTGATCATCAATCAGATTGTCGATCGCCGTTCGTCGTCAAAACGCCCGACCGGTATGCTGACGAACCACAATATCGACGAGATGACCCGACTTCTTGGCGAGCGGGTGATGGATCGCATGAAGCTGGGTAACAGCCTGTACGTCATCTTCGACTGGGACAGCTATCGCAGCCGCGTCACCGGCAAAGAGTATTAAGATATTTCCAGGGAGCACCGGAAGAGCAGAGGTATATACTGAACCCACTTTTGGCCCAAAACGGACCTTGTTGAGTAAATCATTATGAAAAAACAGTTTCTTATCAGCATCCTTACTGGCGCCCTGCTGGTGACTGGCGCAGCGCAGGCCGCATCATGGCAGGAGTCGCTCTCCAGCGCAGCAAGTGAGTTAACCAAAGAGAGCGGCACTTCCCAGGGCGGGCTGTCAGCCTCGTCCCTCACCGGCCTGCTGAGTAACAGCTCCCAAAGCCTGAGCGCCGGAACGATGAACAACGCGGCGGGCATTCTGGAATACTGCGCGAAGCAGAAACTGGCTTCCGTTACCGATACCGAAAACATCAAAAACCAGGTGCTTGGTAAACTGGGTCTGGACACCCAGGAGCAGAAAGCGGACACCAACTATATGGACGGTATTCAGGGTCTGCTGAACGCGCAAAATGGCCAGCAGCTGAACCTCAGCACCCTTGGAAATTCATCTCTGGCGAAACAGGTGAAAACGAAAGCCTGCGATCTGGTGCTGAAACAAGGCGTTAATTTCCTCTCCTGATCGCCTCCCATTTTCTGCCACAACACGCCGGGTTTATTACGTTAGTCTTACACCGCGGCGTGAAGTGCGTTTTTTTACCCCCTGCCACCACCTCAGCCTCCGTGTGCCACGATGCGACTGTATTCAAAAATCCGATTTTATAAACCAAATCCTAACAACAGCACACTTTCGTGACACTAAAATTGCAGCTAAGCGACATCGCAATTACATTGTATTACCCAAAAAATAAGCAATTAGCCGGCTAATCGTCCGGCATGATGAGGATCTGCTGTTGTCAGAGTTAATGTCCCTTGTCCTTTTCCTGGCTTCCATCGGCGTTTATGCCTGGAAAGCCGGTCGTCACACCTGGTGGTTTGTGGCCACCCTGGTGGTGCTCGGCATTTTTATTGTTTTAAACATTACGTTATATGCCAGCGATTACTTTACCGGCGACGGTATTAACGACGCGGTGCTCTACACGTTGACCAACAGCCTGACCGGCGCTGGTGTGGGTAAGTACATCCTTCCGGGTCTGGGGCTGGTGGTCGCCCTGGTGGGCATCTTCGCCGCGCTGGCCTGGGTTCTGCGCCGTCGCCGTCACCGTCCGCATCATCATGGCTACAGCCTGCTGGCGCTGTGCCTGGCGCTGGCCTCCGTGGATGCCAGCCCGGCATTCCATCAAATTACCGAGCTGGTAAAATCCCAATCGCGCGATGGCGATCCGGACTTTGCGGCCTATTACAAAGAACCCTCGAAGAAGATCGACAATCCCAGACTCAACCTGGTCTATATCTACGGCGAAAGTCTGGAACGCACCTATTTTGATAACGATGCTTTCCCGAACCTGACGCCAGAGCTTGGCGCGCTGAAAAACCAGGGCCTCGACTTCAGCCACACCATGCAGCTCCCTGGCACGGATTACACCATCGCAGGGATGGTGGCCTCCCAGTGCGGCATTCCGCTGTTTGCCCCGTTTGAAGGCAACGCCTCCGCCTCGATGTCGAGCTTCTTCCCGCAGAACATTTGCCTCGGCGATATCCTGAAAAACTCGGGCTATGAAAACTACTTTATGCAGGGCGCTAACCTGCGCTTTGCCGGGAAAGATGTGTTCCTGAAATCCCACGGTTTCGATCACTTGTATGGTTCCGAAGAGCTGAAAACCACGGTGGCCGATCCGGCCTACCGCAACGACTGGGGCTTTTACGACGATACCGTTCTGGATGAAACCTGGAAGAAATTCGAGGAGCTTTCCCGCGCCGGTAAACGCTTCTCGCTGTTTGCGTTGACCGTTGACACGCATCATCCGGATGGTTTCGTCTCACGCACCTGTAAACGTCAGGGCTATGACATTGACGGTAAAAACAACAAGTCGTTCAGCGCCGTGACCTGTAGCCAGGAGCATATCGCGGCGTTAATCGAGAAAATCAAAGCGTCGCCGTATTTCAAAAATACGGTCATCGTCGTCTCATCTGACCATCTGGCGATGAAAAACAGCGCCTGGGATGAACTGAATAAGCTGGATCGCAGCAACCTGTTCTTTGTGCTGCGCGGCGATAAACCGCAGCAGGAGATCATTGCCGCTAAACGTAACTCGATGGATAACGGCGCTACCGTGCTGGATATTCTGGGTGGCGATAACTTCATTGGCCTGGGCCGCAGTACGCTGTCGGGCCAGTCCCTGTCGGAAATCTTCCTCAACATGAAGGAAAAAATCCTCGCCTGGAAGCCGGATATCATTCGTCTGTGGAACTTCCCGAAAGAGATGAAAGACTTCACCATCGATCAGGATAAAAAAATGATCGCGTTCTCCGGCAGCCATTTCCGCCTGCCGCTGCTGCTGCGCGTGTCGGATAACCGCGTCGAGCCGCTGCCGGAAAGCGAATACTCCGCGCCACTGCGCTTCCAGCTGGCGGAATTTGCCCCGCGCGATAATTTCGTCTGGGTCGACAAATGCTACAAAATGGGCCAGCTCTGGTCGCAACAGCTGTCGCTGTCCACCGACTGGTGCGTCTCTCAGGGGCAACTCGGCGGCGAGCAGACCGTGCAACACGTTGACAAACCGCAGTGGCAGGGAAAAACCGCGTTTAAAGATACGGTTATTGATACCGCACGCTATCAGCGCAACGTAGACCTGCTGAAAATCGTCGACAACGACATTCGTTATAAAGCAGACAGCTTCATCTTTAATGTTGCCGGCGCGCCGGAAGAGGTGAAGCAGTTCAGCGGTATTTCACGGCCGGAATCCTGGGGGCGCTGGTCTAACGCGCAGTTGGGCGATGAGGTGAAAATTGAGTATACCCATCCTCTACCGGAGAAATTCGATCTGGTGATCACCGCCAGGGCATTTGGTCCCAACGCAAACCGTCCTATACCGGTGCGCGTCGGTGATGAAGAACAGACGCTGACGCTGAGCAATGACGTCACCACCAGCACGCTGCACTTCGATAACCCAACGCGCAGCAATACGCTGGTCATTGTGCCACCCGATCCGCAGTCCACTAACGAAGGGAATATTCTCGGTCACGCTCCGCGCAAGCTGGGGATCGGCATGGTGGAGATTAAAATTGTGAGCAGCGCTGGCTGATGACGGCGTTCACTCTTCGCCCGACGCGCCTCGACAACGTCGCTGCCCTGCCCGCCATTGAACGCGCGGCGGGGCAGCGGTTTCGCGACGTTCCTGAGCTGGCCTGGCTGGCAGACAATGAGGTTATTTCTGTTGAAGATCACCTCGGTTACGCCGGACGCGGATTAAGCTGGCTGGCGCTGGCTGACGACAGGCCCGTGGGTTTTATTCTCGCCGAAGCTCATCCATCGTCGCTGTTTATTGTGGAACTGTCGGTTCACCTGGACTGGCAGGGACGAGGTCTTGGACGCCAGTTAATCGCCCGTGCCGCCGCGCATGCCCGCAGTCTGGGGCTGAACTCGCTGACGTTAACGACGTTTCGTGATGTCCCGTGGAATGCGCCCTTCTACAGGCGATTAGGGTTTGAAATGATGACGACGCTGACGCCAGAACTGCGCCAGAAACGCGAGGAAGAGACGGCGCACGGTTTAGCGTATGGTTCCCGCTGCGCCATGCGCCTGCCTCTGTAAGATCGCCCGGTGGCGCTGCGCTTACCGGGCCTACAAAACCCAATTCCGCAGCCGCCACCCGGCGAAACGCACAATCCGTAGGCCGGGTCAGGCGTAGCCGCCACCCGGCGAAACGCACAATCCGTAGGCCGGGTCAGGCGCAGCCGCCACCCGGCAAAA
>NZ_KQ089940.1:4364879-4602426 GCF_001037725.1 Enterobacter sp. MGH120
CCGTAGGCCGGGTCAGGCGCAGCCGCCACCCGGCAAAACGCACAATCCGTAGGCCGGGTCAGGCGCAGCCGCCACCCGGCAAAACGCACAATCCGCAGGCCGGGTAAGGCGTAGCCGCCACCCGGCGAAACGCACAGCGTCAGAACGTTTCCCAGTTATCGCCCGCGTCTGCGGTCGCCGGTTTACGCGCCACTACCGGTGCGGCAACGCTTTTCGCCGAGGCGAACTCGCGCGCCTTCATCTGTTCCTGCTGAATACGGAACACCGCAACGGCCTGCGTCAGACGGCTCGCCTGCTCTTCCAGTGCCGCGGCCGCCGCCGCAGACTCTTCCACCAGCGAGGCGTTCTGCTGGGTCACGCGATCCATCTCAGCCACCGCCAGCCCAACCTGGTCGATACCGCGGCTCTGCTCGTCAGACGCAGACGCGATTTCGCCCATGATATCCGTCACGCGCGTTACCGCATTCACGATCTCACCCATGGTTTCACCCGCGCTTTCAACAAGCGTTGAACCAATTTCCACGCGCCCCACGGAGTCTTCAATCAGGCTCTTGATCTCGCGAGCCGCCTGGGCGCTGCGCTGCGCCAGGTTTCGGACTTCACCTGCAACCACCGCAAAACCACGCCCCTGCTCGCCCGCACGCGCCGCTTCTACCGCCGCGTTCAGCGCCAGAATATTGGTCTGGAAGGCAATCCCGTCGATCACGCTGATGATATCGGCGATTTTCTGCGAACTGCCGGCGATGTCACGCATGGTCTGCACCACGTTATCCACCACCTTGCCGCCTTTCTGCGCGGTTTCAGACGCGCTCAGCGCCAGGTTGCTCGCCTGACGGGCGTTCTCGGCGTTCTGCTTCACGGTGGCAGTCAGCTGTTCCATGCTGGCGGCGGTCTCTTCCAGAGAGGCAGCCTGCTGTTCGGTACGGGATGAGAGATCGTTATTGCCCATCGAGATTTCGCTCGCACCACTGTAAATGGCGTTGGCGCCGTTACGCACGTCACCCACGGTACGCACCAGCTCGCCCTGCATATGGCGCAGGGAGTCAGCCAGTACACCCATCTCGTTGGAGCCTTCCACGTCGATGCGCTTCACCAGGTCGCCGCTGGCGATATGACGAATGCTGTCAATCAGACGGTTCAGCGGCGAAATCAGCGCCTGACGAATACCCAGCCAGACGGCAACAATCACCACCAGCACCGCAGCCAGCACGCTAATCAGCACCCAGATAGCCTGGCGGTAAGAGCTGTTGCTGTCTTCAACCGCGGTCTGATACAGCGCGTCGTTCTGTTGCAGGTAGTTGACGTACTGCTTCTCAAAGCCATCCTGATAGCTCTGGGTCGGCTGGTCGAAGAACTCATTGATTTTGCCCGCCCCCAGCAGCTGGATCAGCTCAGCCAGCGCGCCATGGTAAATATCGTAATTACGTTTGATTTCCAGTGCCGCAGCGTCGCTCTGACGCGGGTCGCGCGGCAGCGCTTCGTAATCCGCCCAGTTTTTTTCCGCCTGTTTCAGAGACGCAGAGGCAATCTGCATCAGCTCGGCGACGGTTGAGCCGCTGCCGATATTGTTCTGATCCATCATATAGCGGATACCCGCGCGGTTCAGGGTGTTACGGGTTTGCAGCAGCGCCACCCAGCTACCGTTCAGGGTGGATTGTTGCTGGCGAATGGTTTGCAGGATGGTGAAATTCTCTTTGTCATGCTTCAGGGCATTGAAGAAAAGACCACCAGACGTGAGTTGTAAAAGGCCAAATATCGCTAAAACCAGCAGTAAGCTGGTGACAATCTTGATTCGGTTTAACATGTTTTCTCTTTCCTCAGGCAGATACAGAATATTCGGCCTGGCATGAGAAAACTTTACGAAAATCATCCTGGAATTTAGGGTTTTTACGCTTCGTCCCTCGCGGCGATATGTCGGTTTCCAAGTTCAATAAACTCTTCCAGCAGCGCCGTGAGCTGCTTCATCTTCTCAGGCGTATATTCCGCCTCTATCTGCTGGTACGCCTCTTCCACCTGAGCCTGAGCACGCTGGTACAGCGCGTTGCCTTCTTTCGTCAGCGACACGTACAGCTTGCGCTGGTCAGTCACCGGTTTTAAGCGCAGCACCAGACCGTCGCGCTCCATCCGCGTCAGAATGCCGGTCAGGCTTGGGCGCAAAATACAGGTGCGGAACGCCAGATCGTGAAAATCCATGGAGGGATGCTCGGCCAGCACGCGGACGATACGCCACTGCTGCTCGGTCAGATTATGCCGCTTCACTATCGGGCGGAAGTAGCCCATCGCCGCTTCACGCGCCTGCAACAGCGCGATGGTTAATGAGTCATGCATCATCTACCCCTTACATCATTAACAAATAAACAATTAAAAACAGATGCTTTTATAGACAACACGTTTTAACCCAAAAAGTCTAACAGAAACAAAGCTATTTTTTTAACTTATTGATTTAAATATCAACCCACCCTTTTATGTAAATTTATTGTTATTTGCATCACAAATTATTCACTTCTGATTGCGAAACGAACAGCAAAAGCATAAAACCAGATCATTAACATATTAATGAAATCAAAACCGGACAGCCGGTTTGAGGAGTATGGGAATGAAAGGTACTGTTTTTGCCGTAGCGCTAAACCACCAAAGCCAGCGTGTGGCCTGGGCTGAGGCGTTTGAAAAAGCCCCCTATAACGCGCCGCCAAAAACGGCGGTGTGGTTTATCAAGCCACATAACACTGTTATCCGCGCAGGCGAACCGATTCCCTTCCCGCAGGGAGAAACCGTGTTAAGCGGCGCGACGGTGGCGCTGGTGGTGGGCAAAACCGCCAGCAAAGTACGCGTTGAAGAGGCGGCGGCGTACATCGCCGGCTACGCGCTGGCTAACGAAATCAGCCTGCCGGAAGAGAGCTTCTACCGTCCGGCGATCAAGGCCAAATGCCGGGATGGATTTTGCCCGCTCGGCGAACCTGTCGCCGTTGATAACGTGGATAATCTGACCATCATCACCGAGATCAACGGCCGCGAAGCGGACCACTGGAACACGGCCGATCTGCACCGCAACGCCGCCGAACTGCTGAGCGCCCTGAGCGAATTTGCCACCCTGAACCCCGGCGATGCGATATTGCTCGGCACTCCGCAAAGCCGCGTCGAAGTTCGCCCGGGCGATCGGGTACGTATTCTGGCAGAAGGATTTCCGCCGCTGGAAAACCCGGTGGTGGAGGAACGCGACGTTGCCATCGCTTCGCGCACGCCGCCGCACGCCACGCTGTTTGCCCTCGGTCTGAACTATGCCGACCACGCCAGCGAGCTGGACTTCAAGCCACCCACCGAGCCGCTGGTGTTTATCAAAGCGCCGAATACCTTTAACGGCGACAACCAGACGTCGGTGCGCCCGAACAATATCGAGTACATGCATTACGAAGCCGAGCTGGTGGTGGTCATCGGCAAAACCGCGCGCAAGGTCAGTGAAGCCGAGGCGATGGAGTATGTTGCGGGCTACACGGTGTGCAACGACTACGCCATCCGCGATTATCTCGAAAACTACTATCGCCCGAACCTGCGGGTGAAAAGCCGCGACGGGCTGACCCCAATCAGCCCGAACGTAGTGCCAAAAGAAGCCATTCCTGACCCGCACAACCTTCGTCTTCGCACCTACGTCAACGGTGAACTGCGTCAGGAAGGCACCACGGCAGACCTGATCTTCAGCATCCCCTACTTGATTGCGTATCTGAGCGATTTTATGACCCTGCAACCGGGCGACATGATTGCCACCGGCACGCCGAAGGGGCTGTCCGACGTGGTGCCGGGCGATGAGGTGGTGGTGGAAGTGGAAGGCGTAGGCCGTCTGGTAAACCGAATTGTCAGTGAGGAGACTGCAAAATGAAAAAGATTAACCACTGGATCAACGGTAAAAACGTCGCCGGAAGTGAGTACTTCCAAACCACTAACCCGGCCTCCGGCGAGGTGCTGGCAGAAGTGGCCTCCGGCGGCGAAGCCGAAATCCATCAGGCCGTTGCCGCCGCCAAAGAGGCGTTTCCGAAATGGGCCAACCTGCCGATGAAGGAGCGCGCGCGCCTGATGCGTCGCCTGGGGGATCTGATTGACCAGAACGTGCCGGACATTGCCGCGATGGAAACCGCCGACACCGGCCTGCCGATCCACCAGACCAAAAACGTGCTCATTCCGCGCGCCTCGCACAACTTCGAGTTCTTCGCCGAGGTGTGCCAGCAGATGAACGGCAAAACCTACCCGGTCGACGACAAGATGCTCAACTACACCCTGGTGCAGCCGGTGGGTGTCTGCGCGCTGGTGTCGCCGTGGAACGTGCCGTTTATGACCGCCACCTGGAAGGTCGCGCCGTGCCTGGCCTTAGGGAATACCGCGGTGCTGAAGATGTCTGAACTCTCCCCGCTGACCGCTGACCGTCTGGGCGAGCTGGCGCTGGAGGCGGGCATTCCGGCGGGCGTGCTCAACGTGGTGCAGGGCTATGGCGCCACGGCGGGCGACGCGCTGGTGCGTCATCACGACGTGCGCGCCGTCTCCTTCACCGGCGGCACCGCCACCGGGCGCAACATCATGAAAAACGCCGGGCTGAAGAAGTATTCCATGGAGCTGGGCGGCAAATCGCCGGTGCTGATTTTCGAAGACGCAGACATCGAGCGCGCGCTGGACGCCGCCCTGTTCACCATTTTCTCCATCAACGGCGAACGCTGCACCGCCGGCTCGCGCATCTTCATCCAGCAGAGCATCTACCCGGAGTTCGTCAAACGCTTTGCCGAGCGCGCCAACCGCCTGCGCGTGGGCGACCCGACCGATCCGAACACCCAGATTGGCGCGCTCATCAGCCAGCAGCACTGGGAAAAAGTCTCCGGCTATATCCGCCTCGGCATTGAAGAGGGGGCAACCCTGCTGGCGGGCGGCCCGGACAAACCGACCGATCTACCTGCGCACCTGAAGGGCGGCAACTTCCTGCGACCAACCGTGCTGGCGGATGTCGATAACCGCATGCGCGTGGCGCAGGAGGAGATCTTCGGGCCAGTGGCCTGCCTGCTGCCGTTTAAGGATGAAGCGGAAGGCCTGCGCCTGGCGAACGACGTGGAGTACGGCCTGGCATCTTACATCTGGACCCAGGACGTCAGCAAAGTGCTGCGTCTGGCGCGCAGCATCGAAGCGGGCATGGTGTTCGTCAACACCCAGAACGTGCGCGACCTGCGCCAGCCGTTTGGCGGCGTGAAGGCCTCCGGCACCGGGCGTGAGGGCGGCGAGTACAGCTTCGAGGTCTTCGCGGAGATGAAGAACGTCTGTATCTCCATGGGCGACCATCCGATTCCAAAGTGGGGGATCTGATCATGGGAAAATTAGCCTTAGCAGCAAAAATCACACACGTTCCGTCAATGTATCTCTCTGAACTGCCGGGCAAAAACCACGGCTGCCGCCAGTCGGCCATCGACGGGCATAAAGAGATCAGCAAGCGCTGCCGCGAGCTGGGCGTGGACACCATTATCGTCTTCGACACCCACTGGCTGGTGAATAGCGCGTATCACATCAACTGCGCGGACCATTTTTCGGGCGTCTACACCAGCAACGAGCTGCCGCATTTTATTCGCGACATGACCTACGACTACGACGGCAACCCGGAACTCGGCCAGCTGATTGCCGACGAAGCGGTGAAGCTTGGCGTTCGCGCCAAGGCGCACAACATCCCGAGCCTGAAGCTGGAGTACGGCACGCTGGTGCCGATGCGCTACATGAACGCGGATAAGCACTTCAAAGTGGTCTCCATCTCGGCGTTCTGCACGGTTCACGATTTCGCCGACAGCCGCAGGCTGGGCGAGGCCATCGTCAGCGCCATCGAAAAATATGACGGCACCGTGGCGGTGCTCGCCAGCGGCTCGCTGTCGCACCGCTTTATCGACGACCAGCGCGCGGAGGAAGGGATGAACAGCTACACCCGCGAGTTTGACCGTCAGATGGACGAGCGCGTGGTGAAGCTGTGGCGCGAGGGTCAGTTCAAGGAGTTTTGCAGCATGCTGCCGGAGTACGCCGACTACTGCTACGGCGAGGGCAATATGCACGACACGGTGATGCTGCTGGGGATGCTCGGCTGGGACAAATACGACGGTAAGGTGGAGTTTCTCACCGAGCTGTTCGCCAGCTCCGGCACCGGCCAGGTCAACGCCGTTTTCCCGCTGCCCGCGTAAGGAGCCACCATGCCGCACTTTATTGCTGAATGTACCGACAACATCCGCGAGCAGGCCGACCTGCCAGGGCTGTTCGCCAAAGTGAACGAGGCGCTCGCCGCCACGGGCATCTTCCCCATCGGCGGTATCCGCAGCCGCGCCCACTGGCTGGACACCTGGCAGATGGCAGACGGTAAGCACGATTACGCCTTTGTGCATATGACGCTGAAGATCGGCGCGGGGCGCAGCCTGGAAAGCCGGAAAGAGGTCGGTGAAATGCTGTTTGCGCTGATCAAAACGCATTTTGCAGAGCTGATGGCCGCCCGCTATCTGGCGCTGTCGTTCGAGCTCGACGAGCTGCACCCGACGCTTAATTACAAGCAGAACAACGTGCACGCGTTGTTTAAGTAGCCGTTTGCTCGCCCGGTGGCGCTGCGCTTACCGGGCCTACAACGGCCCCAAACCGTAGGCCGGGTAAGCGCAGCGCCACCCGGCAACAGCAGCACCGAACCGTAGGCCGGGTAAGCGAAGCGCCACCCGGCAACAGCCGCACAAAGGATACGCCATGCTCGACAAACACACCCATACCCTGATCGCCCACCGCCTGCATCAGGCGGAACAATCCCGGGAGCAGATCCGCGCGATCTCGCTGGAGTACCCGGAGATCACCATTGAAGACGCCTACGCCGTCCAGCGCGAATGGGTGAGCCTGAAAATCGCCGAAGGCCGCGTGCTGAAAGGCCACAAGATCGGCCTCACCTCCAAAGCGATGCAGGCCAGCTCGCAGATCAGCGAGCCGGACTACGGCGCGCTGCTGGACGATATGTTCTTCCACGACGGCAGCGACATCCCCGTGGCTCGCTTTATCGTCCCGCGCATCGAAGTGGAGCTGGCCTTCGTGCTGGCAAAACCGCTGCGCGGCCCGAACTGCACGATCTTCGACGTCTACAACGCCACGGATTACGTCATCCCCGCCCTGGAGCTGATCGACGCCCGCTGCCATAACGTTGACCCGGAAACCCAGCGCCCGCGCAAGGTGTTCGACACCATCTCCGATAACGCCGCCAACGCGGGCGTGATCCTCGGCGGCCGCCCGATTAAACCCGACGAGCTGGATCTGCGCTGGATCTCCGCCCTGCTCTACCGCAACGGCGTGATCGAAGAGACCGGGGTCGCCGCAGGCGTGCTTAACCACCCGGCAAACGGCGTGGCGTGGCTGGCGAACAAACTCGCGCCATACGACGTGCAGCTTGAGCCAGGCCAGATCATCCTCGGCGGCTCGTTTACCCGCCCGGTTGCCGCCAGCAGAGGCGACACCTTCCACGTCGACTACGGCAACATGGGCTCCATCAGTTGCCGCTTTGTGTAGGAGTGCACCATGGAAAACGCATTTAAGACCGCGCTGAAAGCCGGAAAGCCACAAATCGGCCTGTGGCTGGGGCTGACCAGCAGCTACAGCGCTGAGCTACTGGCCGGGGCCGGTTTTGACTGGTTGCTGATCGACGGAGAGCACGCGCCGAACAGCGTGCAAACCATCCTGACTCAGCTACAGGCCATCGCCCCTTATCCCAGCCAGCCGGTGGTGCGCCCGTCGTGGAACGATCCGGTGCAGATCAAGCAGTTGCTGGACGTGGGGGCGCAAACCCTGCTGGTGCCGATGGTGCAAAACGCCGACGAAGCCCGTCTGGCGGTCAGCGCCACCCGCTATCCGCCTGCCGGCATTCGCGGCGTCGGCAGCGCGCTGGCGCGGGCGTCGCGCTGGAACCGCATCCCGGAGTATCTGCATCAGGCTAACGACGCCATGTGCGTGCTGGTGCAAATCGAAACTCGCGAGGCGCTGAAAAACCTGCCGCAGATCCTGGACGTGGAAGGGGTGGACGGCGTGTTTATCGGCCCGGCGGATCTGAGCGCCGACATGGGCTTCGCCGGTAATCCGCTGCACCCGGAGGTGCAGGCCGCCATTGAACAGGCGATCGCGCAGATCCTCAGCGCGGGCAAAGCGCCCGGCATCCTGATGGCGAATGAACAGCTGGCAAAACGCTATCTCAGCCTCGGCGCGTTGTTTGTCGCGGTCGGCGTGGATACCACCCTGCTCGCCCGCAGCGCCGAAGCGCTGGCGGCCCGCTTTACCGACGTCACCACAGCAGTTGATAACAATAAATCCGTCTACTAAACGTACGATGTGGAGCGCAACATGACGACCTCAACCCTGCATAATAAAGCTGTTGAACATCGCGTTATTAATAAGCTGTTCCGTCGTTTGATCGTGTTTCTTTTTATCCTGTTTGTTTTCTCGTTTCTCGATCGCATCAACATCGGCTTTGCCGGGCTGACGATGGGCAAAGATCTGGGCCTCACGTCAACCATGTTTGGCCTGGCCGCGACGCTGTTTTACGTGACCTACGTGCTGTGCGGTATCCCCAGCAACATCATGCTGGCGAAGGTCGGCGCCCGCCGCTGGATCGCCGGGATCATGGTGGTGTGGGGCATCGCCTCTACCTGCACCATGTTCGCCACCAGCCCCGAAACGCTTTATGTCCTGCGCATGCTGGTGGGCATTGCCGAAGCCGGTTTCCTGCCAGGCATTCTGGTCTATCTCACCTGGTGGTTCCCGGCGTATCACCGCGCCCGCGCCAACGCGCTGTTTATGATCGCCATGCCGGTGACCATGATGCTCGGCTCGATCCTCTCCGGGTACATTCTGGCGATGGACGGGCTGTGGAACCTGAAGGGCTGGCAGTGGCTGTTCCTGCTGGAGGGGCTGCCATCGGTGGTGCTCGGCGTGGTGACCTGGTTCTACCTTAACGACACCCCGGAGCAGGCCACCTGGCTGGATGATGACGAAAAGCAGGCACTCAAAACGATGATCGCCCGCGAGCAGGAGCTGGCCATTGCGCATACCGCCACGCCGCGCTCGACGCTGCGCGAGGTGCTGACGCCCGCCGTGCTGCTCTACACGCTGGCCTACTTCTGCCTGACGAATACGCTGAGCGCGATCAACATCTGGACGCCGCAGATCCTGCAAAGCTTCAACACCGGCAGCAGCAATATCGTGATTGGCCTGCTGGCGGCGATCCCGCAGTTTTGCACCATCCTCGGGATGATCTGGTGGAGCCGCCGCTCCGACAGGCTGAAAGAGCGAAAAAAGCACACCATCCTGCCGTATCTTTTTGCAGCGGCGGGATGGATGCTGGCCTCGGCGACCGATCACAGCCTGATCCAGCTGCTTGGCATCATCATGGCCTCAACCGGATCGTTTACCGCCATGGCGATATTCTGGACCACGCCGGATCAGGTTATTAGCCTGCAATCCCGCGCGGTGGCGCTGGCGGTGATCAACGCCATCGGCAACGTCGGGTCTGCCGTCAGCCCATTGCTGATAGGTATTTTGCGCGACGCGACCGGCAGCTTCAGCTCGGGACTGTGGTTCGTGGCGGGTCTGCTGGTGGTGGGCGCGCTGGTGCTGACGCGCATTCCGATGACGCAGCGGGATCAACAGAGGAACGATCATGTGCCAGAGCCCCATCGCCAACATTGATATCAGCAAGGATTACGACGAAAGTCTGGGCACCGACGATGTGCACTACCAGTCGTTCGCCCGCATGGCGGCCTTTTTTGGCCGCGACATGCAGGCGCACCGCCACGACCAGTATTTTCAGATGCATTTTCTCGACACCGGGCAGATTGAGCTCCAGCTCGACGACCACCGTTACTCGGTGCAGGCGCCGCTGTTCGTGCTAACGCCACCGTCGGTGCCGCACGCGTTTATTACCGAATCCGACAGCGACGGCCACGTGCTGACGGTGCGCGAGGATCTCATCTGGCCGCTGTTAGAAGTGCTCTACCCCGGTACGCGGGAAGCGTTCGGCCTGCCGGGGATCTGCCTGTCGCTTGCCGACAGGCCTGACGAGCTGGCGGCGCTGAAGCACTACTGGCAGCTGATTGCCCGGGAATCCACGGAACAACTGCCCGGTCGCGAGCATACGCTGGTCCTGCTGGCCCAGGCCGTTTTTACCCTGCTGCTGCGCAACGCGAAGCTCGACGACCACGCGTCAGGCGGCATGCGCGGTGAGCTGAAGCTTTTTCAGCGCTTTAACCAGCTGACAGATGCTCATTACCACGAGCACTGGACGGTGCCGGAGTATGCCAGCGAATTGCATCTCACCGAATCTCGCCTGACCGATATCTGTCGCCGCTTCGCCAACCGCTCGCCGAAACGGCTGATCTTCGACCGCCAGCTGCGGGAAGCCAGGCGTTTGCTGCTGTTTTCCGACAGCACAGTGAGCGAAATTGCCTGGCAGCTGGGGTTTAAAGATCCGGCCTATTTCGCCCGTTTTTTTAACCGACTGACGGGGTGCTCACCCAGCGCATACCGGGCGCAGAAAGTACCGGTTTCCTGAACGCATAACGGTTCGTAGGGCGGGTAAGCGCAGCGCCACCCGCCGAAAAGCCGCACAGATCACAAAACCACCTCTCACCCGAAAAGTACCTGCCGTTGTCCCAATCGTCCCTTCACGTTCCGCCCGTCTCAAGCTTCAATTAAACAACAAAAACAAAACATAAATTTAACAACCATCTTCCGATACGAGGTCCCTATGAAGCCTGAAGATTTCCGCGCTGATGCCAAACGTCCGTTAACCGGTGAAGAGTATTTAAAAAGCCTGCAAGATGGCCGTGAGATTTATATCTACGGCGAGCGCGTTAAGGACGTCACTACCCACCCGGCATTTCGCAATGCGGCGGCGTCCATCGCCCAGATGTACGATGCCCTGCACAAGCCAGACATGCAGGATACCCTCTGCTGGGGTACCGACACCGGCAGCGGCGGCTACACCCATAAATTCTTCCGCGTGGCGAAAAGTGCCGACGATCTGCGCCAGCAGCGTGACGCCATCGCCGAGTGGTCGCGCCTGAGCTACGGCTGGATGGGGCGTACGCCGGACTACAAAGCCGCGTTCGGCTGCGCGCTCGGCGCTAACCCTGCCTTCTACGGTCAGTTCGAGCAGAACGCCCGCAACTGGTACACCCGTATTCAGGAAACCGGCCTGTACTTTAACCACGCCATCGTCAACCCGCCGATCGATCGCCATAAACCGGCGGACGAGGTGAAAGACGTTTACATCAAGCTGGAGAAAGAGACCGACGCCGGGATCATCGTCAGCGGCGCGAAAGTGGTGGCCACCAACTCGGCATTGACCCACTACAACATGATCGGTTTTGGTTCTGCGCAGGTGATGGGCGAAAACCCGGACTTCGCGCTGATGTTCGTCGCGCCGATGGATGCCGAAGGGGTGAAGCTGATCTCCCGCGCCTCATACGAGATGGTGGCAGGGGCGACAGGCTCTCCGTACGACTACCCGCTCTCCAGCCGCTTTGACGAGAACGACGCCATTCTGGTAATGGATCATGTGCTGATCCCGTGGGAAAACGTGCTGATCTACCGTGATTTCGACCGCTGCCGTCGCTGGACGATGGAAGGTGGCTTCGCCCGCATGTACCCGCTTCAGGCCTGCGTGCGTCTGGCAGTGAAGCTCGACTTCATCACCGCTCTGCTGAAGAAGTCGCTGGAGTGTACCGGCACCCTCGAGTTCCGCGGCGTGCAGGCGGATCTCGGCGAAGTGGTGGCATGGCGCAACATGTTCTGGGCGCTGAGCGACTCCATGTGCTCCGAAGCCACGCCGTGGGTAAACGGCGCGTATCTGCCTGACCACGCGGCGTTACAGACCTACCGCGTGATGGCGCCAATGGCCTATGCGAAGATCAAGAACATCATCGAACGTAACGTGACCTCGGGGCTGATCTACCTGCCGTCCAGCGCGCGGGACCTGAACAACCCGCAGATCGACCAGTACCTGGCGAAGTACGTGCGCGGCTCCAACGGGATGGATCATGTCGAACGCATCAAGATTCTGAAACTGATGTGGGATGCCATCGGCAGCGAGTTTGGCGGACGTCACGAGCTGTACGAAATCAACTACTCCGGTAGCCAGGATGAGGTCCGCCTGCAATGCCTGCGTCAGGCGCAAAGCTCCGGCAACATGGACAAGATGATGGCGATGGTTGACCGCTGCATGTCCGAGTACGACCAGCACGGCTGGACCGTACCGCACCTGCACAACAACACTGATATCAACATGCTGGATAAGCTGCTGAAATAACGCAGCGGGAGGTTTCAATGCAATCTGAAGAACGCCTGCGTTTTCGCGACGCGATGGCCAGCCTGTCGGCGGCGGTGAATGTGGTCACTACCGAGGGCGATGCGGGTCGCTGCGGCATTACCGCCACCGCCGTCTGTTCGGTCACGGACACCCCGCCCTCGGTCATGGTCTGCATCAACGCCAACAGCGCCATGAACCCGGTCTTCCAGGGCAACGGCAGACTGTGCGTCAACGTGCTGAACCACGAGCAGGAGATCATGGCCCGCCACTTTGCCGGGATGACCGGCATGGCAATGGAGGAGCGCTTTGCTCTCTCCTGCTGGCAGAAAGGACCGCTGGCGCAGCCGGTGCTGAAAGGCGCTCTGGCAAGCCTGGAAGGTGAGATATCCCAGGTGCAAACCATCGGCACCCATCTGGTCTACCTTGTAGAGATTAAGAACATCATCCTCAGCAGCGAGGGGCACGGCCTGATCTACTTCAAACGCCGTTTCCACCCGGTGATGATGGAGATGGAAGCCGCGATTTGATCCCGTTGCACAAAAAAACGCTAAGGTTTCCGCAAAGGTGCGCCGTTAACTATCCATAAGATAAATTTTCCGGGGCGGCTGGCAACGTCGTCAGCCGCCCCCTTAACGCTGGAAAGTCTTATGGCCCCTTCACCCCGAAGCCGCTCGGCTGAACGTCTGGTTGAAATCATTATTGCCCTGCACCGCAACGGAAGCGTTAATCGCCGCGATCTGATGCAAAAATTTGGCATTACCGAACGCACGGTGTACCGCGATTTACAGGCGCTTTCCCCGATTATTGAACACGACGGCAAAGGGCGCTATCAGCTGCTGCCCGCGTATCAGCCCTGCCGCTGCGTACACTACCCTGAAGCGAACGACAAAAGTCCACAGGGCTAGATTATTCTCAGTGATCTCAATCACATATTTTCTCCCACCGGGGGTGAGCCTTAACCACTCACCCTCGCTTTTGACCGCTCACGCATCGCTTTCAACCACTCACCCATTTACCGTGCTTTACACGCGCGAGGATCTGGCACGATCGCTCCAGCATTAATCAATACCTCCTCACAACGAACCCTGACCCTTTTTTCTTTACATAAAAAACCAGGTCTTATTATGGATACTAAAAAACTACTTAAGCACGTGCCCTGGGCCATCCTCGGGATCATCGGTGCTTTCTGTCTGGCGGTTGTCGCATTACGCCGGGGCGAGCACGTCAGCGCCCTGTGGATCGTGGTCGCGTCGGTTTCCGTCTACCTTGTGGCTTATCGCTACTACAGCTTGTACATCGCGCAGAAGGTTATGAAGCTCGACCCGACGCGCGCCACCCCGGCGGTTATTAACAACGACGGCCTGAACTACGTGCCAACCAACCGTTACGTGCTGTTTGGTCACCACTTTGCCGCTATCGCCGGTGCAGGCCCGCTGGTCGGCCCGGTGCTGGCCGCGCAGATGGGCTACCTGCCGGGTACGCTCTGGCTGCTGGCGGGCGTGGTGCTGGCGGGGGCGGTGCAGGACTTTATGGTGCTGTTTATCTCCTCGCGCCGTAACGGTTCGTCGCTGGGCGAGATGATCAAAGAGGAGATGGGCCGCGTGCCAGGCACGATCGCCCTGTTCGGCTGCTTCCTGATCATGATCATCATCCTGGCGGTGCTGGCCCTGATCGTGGTGAAAGCGCTGGCCGAAAGTCCGTGGGGCGTCTTCACCGTCTGCTCTACCGTACCGATTGCGCTGTTCATGGGCATCTACATGCGCTTCCTGCGCCCTGGCCGCGTTGGCGAGGTGTCGGTCATCGGTATCGTGCTGCTGGTCGCCTCCATCTACTTCGGCGGCGTGATTGCACACGACCCGTACTGGGGTCCAGCGCTGACCTTTAAAGACACCACCATCACCTTCGCGCTGATCGGCTACGCATTCATCTCAGCGCTGCTGCCGGTGTGGCTGATTCTGGCTCCGCGTGACTACCTGGCAACCTTCCTGAAAATCGGCGTTATCGTCGGGCTGGCCATTGGTATTGTGATCATCAACCCGGAGCTGAAAATGCCGGCGGTGACGCAGTACATTGACGGTACCGGTCCGCTGTGGAAAGGCGCCCTGTTCCCGTTCCTGTTTATCACCATTGCCTGCGGTGCCGTGTCTGGCTTCCACGCGCTGATCGCCTCCGGCACCACGCCGAAGCTGATGGCCAACGAAACCGACGCGCGCTTCATCGGTTACGGCGCGATGCTGATGGAATCCTTCGTGGCGATCATGGCGCTGGTTGCGGCGTCGATTATCGAGCCTGGCCTGTACTTTGCGATGAACACCCCGCCGGCGGGTCTCGGCATTACCATGCCAAACCTGCATGAGATGGGCGGCGAAAATACCGCGCTGATCCTGGCACAGCTGAAAGACGCCAGCGCGCATGCGGCGGCGACCGTCAGCTCCTGGGGCTTCGTGATTTCGCCCGAGCAGATCATGCAGACAGCGAAAGACATCGGCGAACCGTCCGTGCTGAACCGCGCAGGTGGCGCGCCAACGCTGGCGGTGGGTATCGCACACGTGTTCCACAAAGTGCTGCCGTGGGCGGACATGGGCTTCTGGTACCACTTCGGCATTCTGTTTGAAGCGCTGTTCATCCTCACCGCGCTGGATGCCGGTACGCGTGCAGGCCGCTTCATGTTGCAGGATCTGCTGGGTAACTTCGTGCCATTCCTGAAGAAAACCGACTCGCTGGTGGCCGGCGTTCTGGGCACTGCGGGCTGCGTAGGCCTGTGGGGTTATCTGCTGTATCAGGGCGTTGTTGACCCGCTGGGCGGCGTGAAGAGCCTGTGGCCGCTGTTCGGTATCTCTAACCAGATGCTGGCGGCTGTGGCCCTGGTGCTGGGTACCGTTGTCCTCGTGAAGATGAAACGCACCAAATACATCTGGGTCACCGTGGTGCCTGCGCTGTGGCTGCTGCTCTGCACTACCTGGGCGCTGGGTCTGAAACTGTTCAGCACCAACCCGCAGCTGGAAGGCTTCTTCTTCATGGCTAACCAGTACAAAGAGAAGATTGCCGCAGGCGGCGCGGATCTGACCGCGCAGCAGATTGCCAACATGAACCATATCGTGGTGAACAACTACACCAACGCGGGTCTGAGCATTCTGTTCCTGGTGGTGGTGTACAGCATTATCTTCTACGGCATCAAAACCTGGATGAAAGTGCGTAACGTTGAGGGCCGTACGGACAAAGAGACCCCGTACGTACCGGTGCCGGAAGGCGGCGTGAAGACCTCCTCACACCATTAATTAAGCATGTTACTGTAGGCCCGGTAAGCGTAGCGCCACCGGGCTTCTTCTATCTGGAACCCTCAATGTTTGGTAACTTAGGCGAAGCAAAAAAATACCTCGGTCAGGCGGCGAAAATGCTGATTGGCATTCCGGATTATGACAACTACGTTGAGCATATGAAGACCAACCATCCGGATAAGCCGTACATGACCTACACTGAATTCTTCCGCGAGCGTCAGGAAGCGCGCTACGGCGGAAGTGGAGAAGGCGGCGTCCGCTGCTGCTAAAGGAGAAACCATGACCCCGATTGCCGTTACCCTGCTGACCGGTTTCCTCGGCGCCGGTAAAACCACCCTGCTGCGCCACATTCTGAACGAGCAGCACGGCTTCAAAATCGCCGTCATCGAAAACGAATTTGGCGAAGTCTCCGTTGACGATCAGCTGATTGGCGACCGCGCCACCCAGATCAAAACCCTGACCAACGGCTGCATCTGCTGCACCCGCTCTAACGAATTAGAAGACGCCCTGCTGGACCTGCTCGACAGCCGCGATCGCGGTGACATCGACTTCGACCGACTGGTGATCGAGTGCACCGGCATGGCCGACCCCGGCCCGATTATTCAGACCTTTTTCTCCCATGAGATCCTCTGCCAGCGCTACCTGCTGGACGGCGTCATCGCTCTGGTGGATGCGGTACACGCCGACGAGCAGATGAACCAGTTCACCATCGCCCAGTCTCAGGTTGGCTACGCCGACCGCATCCTGCTGACCAAAACCGACGTGGCGGGTGAAAGTGAAAAACTGCGCGAGCGCCTGACGCGCATCAACTCGCGTGCGCCCATTTACACGGTGACGCATGGCGATATCGATCTCGCTCAGCTGTTCAACACCAACGGCTTTATGCTGGAAGAGAACGTCACCGCGAAACCGCGCTTCCACTTTATGTCCGACAAGCAAAACGACGTGACGTCGATTGTGGTTGAGCTGGACTACCCGGTTGACATCAGCGAGGTCTCCCGCGTGATGGAGAACCTGCTACTGTCATTTGCCGACAAGCTGCTGCGCTATAAAGGGATGCTGTGGATCGACGGCGAGCCGAACCGCCTGCTGTTCCAGGGCGTGCAGCGCCTGTACAGCGCCGACTGGGATCGCCCGTGGGACGATGAAGTGCCGCACAGCGTGATGGTGTTTATTGGAATACAGCTGCCGGAAGAGGAAATTCGGGCAGCGTTTGCGGGGCTGAAGAAATAACCGCACCGATTATCCCCTCTCCCCCGCGGGGAGAGGGTTAGGGTGAGGGGGAAACTTATTTCAACGCCTCCGGCAGCGTCACAATCCACAGTTCGCTGTCGGACTCCGGTTTCTTCAGCGGCTTCACGCTGAGGGTGGTTTCAACCGGTTTGTCATCCAGCGTCAGCGCCCCCTGCGCGTTCACCCGATAATCCTTGAGCTTCTTGCCTTCGACTGGCTTCTGCATCGCCACCTTCACGCCAAAGTCATTATCGTTCGCCACTGCCAGCGTTTTGCTGTCAATCAGCGCCAGCCCTTCGGCCTTTTCCTGCTGCCAGCCCAGCGCACGCAGGTCGACCACCTGCGTTTTTTCCGCAAGCGTGATGCCGCGCTGCGCCAGCGTTTTCTCATCATCAAACTCCGGGTATTCGCCCGGCTTGTCGAAGGCCGCCAGATCGCTCGCCTTGCTCAGATCAACCCTGTAGATGAGGTTACGCATTGCGTCATTTTTATCCTCGCCCTGTTCAATCAGCAGGATGGTGTGGTTATCCAGCGCCACTATGTCGCCGATTTTAGCGTCGCTGTTTTTGCTGTAGGCCGCGCTGTCGACAGGGTAGCCGTACATCGCGGTTTTCCCGGTCGCCGGATCGAAGCTCACCAGACGCGTAAACAGCGCCTGTTTTTTGCTCTTCCCGTCGATATCCAGCGTGCTTTGCACGGCGGCGATAATGCGTCCGTCCGGCATGCGGGTCAGCCCTTCAAAGCCCCGGTTTGCCTGACGCCATTTGATAACGTTTGGCAGACCGCCCGCGATGGATTTCTCCCCTTCCGTCGCCTGCGGACCGTGGATCGCGAGGATTTTCCCTTTACTGTCGACGTTAATCAGGAACGGGCCATACTCATCGCACAGCCAGTAGCCGCCCTTCCCGTCCGGCGTGATGCCTTCCGTATCCAGCCCGCGGTTATCGCCTTTCAGCACTTTTAAGGTGTCGCTTAGCGCGACTTCATTGGTAGATCCAATCACGCCGCTTTGCAGCGGCAGGCCGTTGATCTCGCCTTTATCGTCATGCAGCGGTCGCGCGTCCACGGCTTCCGCTTTGCCGTTTAGCACACGGATCGTCATCAGCAGCGGGGCGAAATCCGGGGTAACAAAGATTTTGGCATCGTTTTTCCCCATTTTTGGCGAATCCGCGTTAGGACCGCGATCGGTCACGGTCGCAAACGTCAGCGCATCGCCCTGCTTGCCCGTGAATAACAAACCCGAACCAATCCCCACCGGGAGCCCGTTCGGGAATGCGCTGGCAAACGCACCGCTGTATTTGACATGCGCGCCTTCGGGAAAGCTGACGACGTAGCGCTCCGCGGTTGGCTGTGCCGCCAGGCCAGAGAAAGAGAGCGCACAACCGACTAGCACAGGAATAATTTTTCTTTTCATATTGTTAGCATCCAGTAAGTGAAGCCAACAACGTAATGAAGAAACGTGTCAGAAAAATGACATGTAATGGCAACGAAGCGGCGCGTACGGACGTATATCAATCACCAGAAATGTAAACCTCTGTCTTTATCTGTGTCAGCTGAAATACTTTTGGAAATTATTAGAAACCCAATTAATTCATGGCGAAGGACTATTTGCGCCTCGTTCATTTTACGTTTAGCCAGGAATGTAAACTGTCCCTAAACGCGAATGTATTGGACATTGACGATTTGCCATATAAACAATTAATCAACATTTACCATTCAAAAACCCAACATAAACAGCATATAAATGCGAGACATATCACATTTGCAGTCATAAACATCGCTTGTTAAGGTGCCCTCAGATTAATTTAATGACGAGGAAACACTCATGAAAAAACTTAACATCCTGATCCTTTCTGCTCTGACCGCCGTATCGGGCTCCGCACTGGCCATGGGTGGCAGCATTGAGCAGGGTAAAAACTTTACTAACCTCAATCTGGAAATGGGGAAATCCTCATCCGGCCTGTATGCGGAGAGCAACTGGCTGAAAAACACCGATGACGGCACCCAGACCGGCGGCGTTGGGGCAGGCTACAACCTGGAAGTGGGTCCGGTGATGCTGAATGCTGGCGCGAAAGCCATCTACATCGGCCCGAAAAAAGGCGATAACGGCGTGGCATTCCCGATTGGCGGCGGCGTTAACGTTGCGCTTACGGACAGCATTCACGTGTTTGGTGAAGGTTATGTGGCGCCAGACGGCCTGAACAACAGCGTGAAGAACTATGTTGAAGCTAACGGCGGCGTAAGCTGGACGCCAGTCAAACCTGTCACGCTGAAAGTGGGTTATCGCCACGTGAGCGTAGACGGTAAAGACGGTCGTCCAAACCACACGCTGATCGACGGTGCATATGTAGGCGGTGGAGTGTCCTTCTAAGCCTGTTTGCGCGTTTCGCCCGGCGGCGCTACGCTTGCACGGGCCTACAATGAAGGGTGCAATGTATTAAAATTATTGCACATTGATTGTAGGCCGGGTAAGCGCAGCGCCACCCGGCAAGAAAGGCGATGCGACCGTTAATAAAAAACCTGCCGGATGGCAGGTTTTTTTTATTACCGCATTACTTGCGAACGACCACCAGCTTCTGGTTCACAAACTCTTTGATCCCCAGGTCCGACAGCTCGCGTCCGTAACCCGAACGTTTTACGCCGCCGAACGGCAGCTCTGCCGCAGTGTCGGTGAGCCAGTTGATGTATACCATCCCGGTCTCAATGCGCGACGCCATTTTCTTCGCGCGCTCGATGTTCTGGCTGAACACCGCGCCGCCCAGACCGTAGTGGGAATCGTTAGCCAGTGCGACCGCTTCGTCGTCGCTTTTCACCACGTAAACCTGCGCTACCGGACCGAAGAACTCCTCGAAGTACGCCGGGTTATCACGCGAGATATGCGTCAGGATGGTCGGCTCAAAGAAGCTTCCGTCACGCTGAACCGGCTTGCCGCCATGGTGCAGCTTCGCGCCATTTTTCACCGCCTCGTTAACCTGTTTAGTTAGCGTCTCCAGCGCGTCTTTGGATGACAAAGGCCCCAGCGTGGTGCTTTCGTCCAGCGGATCGCCAATTTTCACCTGCTTAAACGCCTCGGTGAATTTGCTCAGGAAGGCGTCTGCAATCTTTTCATGCAGGATAAAGCGCTTCGCCGCGGTACAGACCTGCCCGGCATTGTTCAGCCGCGCGTTAACGCCGATCTTCACGGCTTTATCCAGATCCGCATCGTCCAGCACCACGAAGACATCGTTCCCGCCCAGTTCCAGGGTCGATTTTTTGAGGTGCTTCGCAGCCTGTGCCGCAACCACGCTACCCGCTTTTTCTGAACCGGTCAGCGCCGCCCCCTGTACGCGATCGTCGGCGATGATGTTCGCCACCTGTTCGGACGAGATAAACAGGTTGGTCCACGCCCCTTCCGGCGCGCCCGCTTCACGTACCAGTTGTGCAAAGGTCTCTGCACAGTGCGGCACGATGCTGGCGTGCTTGGCGATCACCGGGTTGCCCGCTGCCAGGTTTGGCGCCAGAACGCGCATCAGCTGATAGTACGGGAAGTTCCATGGCTCGACGGCCATCAGCACGCCGATGGGGTGATGTTCAACCCATGCTTCCCCGAGTTCAGAGTCATACTTCACCGGGGCCAGGAACTGCTTCGCGTTGTCCGCATAGTAGCGGGCGATTTGCGCGCACAGCTTCACTTCGCCACGGCTTTGTTCGATGAGCTTACCCATCTCCTGACTGGCGATTTTCGCCAGATCCTCCACGCGTTCGTCGATCAGGTCCGCCAGCTTATGCAGCACCGGCAGGCGCTGGCTTATGTCGCCTTTCGCCCAGTCGGAGTGATAGAGCGCATCGGCTGCCTTCAGCGCCGCTTCAACGTCTGCGTCAGTGTGAGAGGGATATTCTTTGATGAGCTGGTTCGTGGCAGGATTTACTGTCTGGTAAGCCATATCGAATCTCCTTGTTTTACCGCTTAGGGTATTAAGGGTAGTCAATCTGACTGGCTTTGAAGGTAAAGTTGGGTATATACGGAAGGTTCTTAACAAGACGCTGCCAGGCGATGCGCAGACATGGTATAAAAAATGCTCATCAATGGAGTTCCTATGACCGATACCCGCCACATCCGCCAGACCTTTAACCGCGCAGCAGGCCTTGAGCTGCGCAGTACGTGGCAAAGCACCCGGGCATACAAACGTCATTGCCATCCACAGCTCTCCATCGGCGCGATTGTGGAAGGCCAGACCTGCTGCGTAAGTCATGGCAATGCGTACGTTCTTGATCCCGGTGATCTTATCGTGATCCCGGCTTATGCCCCGCACAGCTGCAACCCCGTTGTCGGGAAGCCGCGCAGTTACCATATGCTCTATATCGACACCGATCTTCCCCTGGCGCTACAGGTTATTCGCGATCCCACGCTCTTTAAGCACTTTCTTGCCGTTGTCGGGACGATGTCCTCCGCATCCGTGGAGACCCTGCTTTCTGCCCTTCCCCGTTGCGCGGGTGAGATGAATGCACCTCGCTCAACCAGCCAGCAGGTTCAGCAGGCGTTACTCTCCGACCTTGCCGCACCGCCTTCCCTTGACGAACTCGCCCAACGATTCTCACTGCGCAAGGAGACGCTGATCCGCACTTTCAGGCAGGATACCGGCCTGACGCCGGGCAGTTTCCTCAACATTTCGCGCGTGGAGTACGCCAAAGCGCGGCTGCGCGCGGGGGATGATATCGCCGACGTGGGCTACCAGAGCGGGTTTGCCGACCAGAGTCATTTTCATAAGACCTTCGTGAATTATACCGCTGCCACGCCGCGCCAGTACGCCACGGGCCGATCAATATCAGACAATAATCAGGATACGTAACGTCGTAATGTGACCTCAGATTTGTCACTGAGGTCGCTATGGAACTGTTATTTCCCTCCGCCTTTCTTGCCCTGGCGCTGGCGCATTTTGTTGCCCTGTTAAGCCCGGGCCCGGATTTCTTCCTGCTGGTAGGCTACGCCGCCCGCTACCGGCTGCGCGGCAGCGCCGGATTGTGTCTCGGCATCGCAGCAGGTAACGGGTTGTATATATTACTGGTGATTATCGGCTGGAGCGCGCTGCGCCAGTTTGGGTGGCTGTTTACGCTTATCGAACTGTCCGGCGCGCTGTACCTGCTGTGGATTGGCTCGCATCTTGTGCGCAGCCGCCCGCAGCCGCTGGCGCTGGAAGAAACCCGCCAGCGCTGCCCTTCTCTGCGTAAGCAAATCCTGCTGGGGCTGGGTTCGGCGCTGTTAAATCCCAAAAACGCGTTGTTCTACCTGGCGCTAATGACAGCGTTACTCGGGCCGGACGTCACACTGCTTCAGCAGGCGACCTGCGGCGTCTGGATGGTGATGGTGGTGCTGGTATGGGATCTGGCGCTGATATCGCTGATGGGGTTACCGGCGGTTCAGCGAAAGCTCAGCCGTTCGCTCTGGCTGATAGAGCGCACGGCAGGGGTGGTGTTGATGGGGTTTGGTGGGTGGGTGCTGTGGCGGGTAGTGGCAAATATCCTCTGAGAGAAAAGGCAGCCTGGCGCTGCCTGTGTTATTTTTTGTTCTGATCGCGCAGCATCGCCTCGCGCAAAATGGCATTAAGCCGCGTCTGGTAACCTTTCCCTGGCCGTTTAAGCCACTCCATCACGTCGGCGTCAATGCGTACTGATGCCTGAGTTTTGAGCGGTCGATAGAATTTTCCCCGCACGGCACCGGCCCAGCGATCATCCTCCGTGGCCGGTATATCGCTGTAATCAATTTCCCTGTCGGGTTTATCCGCCAGCGCTTTGAGTTCAGCCTCCCGGCGCGCACTCACTTCCGGTGCACTACCGCGTTTATGTTTAACGATGCTCATAACGCCTCCTCTCTTTACGATCCGCTTTACGCGCACTGATGATACGTATGATTTCATCCCCGCTTTCAAAACGTACCGTGTGCGCGACCAGAATGACAATAACGCCCTGTACAAGACCAATGGTTTGCCAGCGAAACTCCCCGTTTTCATAACGATCCTGAACAGACAAATGGCAGGGATCGTCAAAAACCAGAACTGCATCTTCAAAACGAATGGCGTGTTTTTGCAGATTGCTTTTCGCCTTATTGCTATCCCATTCATACTCTATAGGCATAGTGTACCCTTCCCTGATTGTATATACAAAAAAGCATATACAAACAGAGCAGTATTTGAACGAAAAAGACAATGTTTTGATTTGATTTGATTTCTGAAGGAGCATTCCAGAAAGTGAGATGACTGGCCTCGTCCAGCTTTGCACTTTTCCCCCGTATCCCTCTATCCTTAACCCATGGAAAAACATACCGAACTCAAACGCGCCAAGCTTCTCGCGCTGTCGCTGCTGCTGATTGCCGTCGCAGCGTTTATCACCACTCTGTTCCTGCCGCAAACCTTCTGGGTGCGCGGCGTAAAGGCCATTGCCGAAGCGGCGATGGTCGGCGCGCTGGCGGACTGGTTTGCCGTTGTCGCGCTGTTCCGCCGGGTGCCAATTCCCTTTATCTCGCGCCATACGGCGATTATCCCGCGCAATAAAGACCGCATCGGCGACAATCTCGGCCAGTTCGTGCAGGAAAAGTTTCTCGATACGCAATCCCTTGTCGATCTTATCCGTCGCTACGAGCCCGCACAGATGATTGGGGCCTGGTTCAGCCAGCCCGATAACGCCCGGCGCGTGGGGCAGCATCTGGTGCAGGTGATGAGCGGTTTTCTGGAACTTACCGACGATGGACGCATTCAGCGCCTGCTCAAACGCGCCGTCCACAAGGCTATCGACAAGGTCGATCTAACCGAGACCAGCGCCGTCATGCTGGAAAGCATGACCAAAAACAACCGTCACCAGGTGCTGCTGGACGCCATCATCAACCGCCTGATTACCCTGATTCAGCGGGAAAGCACGCGGGAATTTATTGCCGACCAGATCGTCCACTGGCTTAAGACCGAGCATCCGCGCAAGGCGATGGTGCTGCCCACCGAGTGGCTGGGCGATCAAAGCGCGGAGATGGTGTCGAACGCGGTGAACACGCTGCTGGACGATATCAGCCACGACCGCACGCACCAGATCCGTCAGGCGTTTGACCGCGCCACGATCAAGTTCATCGACAATCTGAAAAACGATCCGGAGATGACGGCAAAAGCCGAGAATATCAAACACTACCTGAAGAATGACGAAGCCTTTAACCGCTATCTGGGGGAAATGTGGGCTGACCTGCGCCAGTGGCTGAAAAATGACATGCAAAGCGATGATTCCCGCGTGAAGCAGCGTATCGCCAACGCCGGGCTGTGGTTTGGCGAAACGCTGACCAACGACGCCAGCCTGCGGGCGTCGCTGAATGAGCATCTGGAGCAGGCCGCGCACCGCGTGGCGCCGGATTTCGCCGCGTTCCTGACGCGCCATATCAGCGACACGGTGAAAAGCTGGGATGCCAAAGACATGTCACGCCAGATAGAACTCAATATCGGTAAAGATCTTCAGTTCATTCGCGTTAACGGTACCCTGGTGGGCGGAACAATTGGCCTGATCCTGTTTCTGCTCTCGCAACTGCCCGCCGTGCTGGGGCATTAATCCGCTTTTGGCGGCGCGATAACGTAGCGCGTCGCCTCGAAGCGGTTCAGGATCAGGTGCACCAGAAAGACCATCGTCAGCGTGACCACCAGCGCGAAGGTGACGGAGGTGATGCGGTACAGATCGCTGAACACCAGGTCGCTGTCCGGGTGCATGTTCTGCCCGAACATAATGCCGATGGTGGTGATACTGGCGAAGCCTACCCCGGCGCCGACCTTCTCCATTACGTGCAGACGCGCGCCAAACGCCAGTCCAAGGCCAATCAGCGGCATCATTAGCAGCATATGGCTGCTGTGATCGTAGAGGATAAGCTGGACGACAAGGATATAAAGACACCCCAGCACCACGCCGACTACGCGCCAGATGGAGCTGATAACCGAGCCGCGATAGTGCATCGGGAACAGGATCAGAATGCCCGCCATCAGCGCCGAAAGCGAATCGCTTAAGTCGCTCATCTGGAACACCACGAAAATCAGCGTCGCCACGGTGCCCGAGAGCAGAGACTCGTGGCGCACGCGGGCGTCATCTTTCTCGATCAGCGGCGGCGGCTTACGCGGCTCCACGTCCGGCAGCAGGTAGTTCATCAACGCGCTCAGGCACACCGCCATCACGCTCGCTTCGATGTTAGAGAATAAAAGCGTGTGCCAGTTGGTGGTGGGGTAGCTCATAAAGTTGAGCATCACGCTCTGGCAAACCACGCCCATCGAGCCGAACAGGAACAGCGGCCCCTTACTCATAAAGCGAAAACGCATCACGTACAGGGCAAACACCACCAGCGTCATAATGACCGGCCACTGGGACAGATAGCCGATGATAAACACCATTTCGATGCAGTTCAGCGAGGCGCTGAAGATAAACTGCTTCGCCACGTGGCGGTTAAACACCGGCACCAGCGAGAGCAGCATGATCGGATAGACCACAAAAAACACGCCGTAGCTGGTGTTGTAGAAACTCGAAATACTGAGCGCAATCATCCCGGCAAAGACGATACGCAGGGTCTGGCGGAAGTCGTTTGCCGTATAGACGATGTTGCCGTGCGGGGTAAATACCCGCGCCAGGGTGCTAATAGACATAGTGAAGCAGGCTCACCAGATGGATTTGCATCCCGGAGAAGAATCGCGCAAACGGCCCTTCGCTATTGTAGAGCTGCACGGTGGCGCGCGCGCCGGTCGGCAGCGACTTCGGTAAGGCTTCGTCCAGCGCCACGTGAATGCGCATACGCTGGGCATCACGCACCCAGCGGTTGGAGGTTTCCGGTTCAGAAAGTTGACCGTTTACGGCCTCCTGTCCGGCGAGGATCCCCGCGTCGCTGCTGGTGACGTGGGCACGGAAAACTTGCCCCGGGAAGGCGTCGAACACCACGGCGGCGTCGGTCCCCTGGTGGGTATGCCGCAGGCTCTTCTCGCGGAAATCCGCCACGATATCGATCCGGGTGTTCACCAGCGCCAGCGCAGCCGAACCGGACGAGGCGTAAAAACCGGGGCTTAATTGCAGGTTACTGACCGTGCCGTCCGCCTCGGCGTAGACCTTCGTCCAGCCAAGATTCAGCTCCGCTTCATCCAGCGCGTTACGGTATTTTTGCAGCGTCACGTTGCGGTGCTCATCCCGCTCGCCGCGCTGAATGCGCAGGTTATGAATATTCGCCTGAATCGAGCTGACGGACTGCTCGCTGCTCTGCCAGGTGGTACGGACCTTATCCAGATCCGCCTGCGACACGTTCTGCAAGGTACTCAGTTTCTGGTAGCGGTCGAAGGTCACTTTGTCATTACGCGCCGTCAGCACCGCGGTTTTCAGGCTGGCCTGCGCCGCGGCAATCTGCGCGTCCAGCTGATCGTTAGACAGACGCGCCTGTTCCAGCGCAATCTGCGCCGCTTCGACCTTATTGCGAAACGGCGTGGCGTCGAGCTCAAACAGCAGATCGCCTCTCTTAACCTGGCTATTGTTGTGGACATGTACCGCCGCCACATACCCGGAGACGCGTGCAGACACCGGGGTCACCACGCGCATCACGGTGGAGTCCGGCGTCAGCGGGATCCAGATATCCGCGACGATAAAGTAGACAAACATCAGCAGGAAAGAGGCAATACTCACCCTTACCCAGCGGGCAAACTTTTGTTCAGGAGTCATTATTTTTCGGTCTTATTATCTTCTTCGCGGATTGTCCGCAAATTGCAGGCGATTTGATTGAGTGTGGCGCTGAAAATATCGAGATGTTCCGGCGCGATGTTTTGCGATACGCGCGCCTGATACGTCTCAATCACCTGAGAGAGCCTTTCAAGAATGGCTTTTCCCTCAGGCGTCAGCGTCAGCAGCCGGATACGCTTGTCATACGGCGAGACGGTGCGCAGCAGATAGCCCTGCTTTTCCAGCTGTGTCAGCGTACGCATTAGCGGAGGCAGTTCAATCCCCTGCACTTCCGCCAGCTCGCTGACCGAGACGTTATCCCCGAGTTGATGAAGCTGCATCATCACCGTCCAGCTCGACTGGGTTAACCCGGTGTCGAGAATGGCGTCGTCGATGACTGCGCGCCACTGACGCACGATCATCGCCATCCGCATGCCCATCGGCCTGCGGCTAAACAGATCTTCTTCACTCATGGGGAATCCTCTCGTAGTACGCCATTACGATAATAGTTATCAGGGTAAGTATCAAGAAACGAGAAGTTAAAGCGCAGGAATTGCGAAACGATGTTCTCCCTCTCCCTGTGGGAGAGGGTCGGGGTGAGGGCATCAGCCCGCAACGGCGTTTAGCGGCTAAAATGCTTCCTGACGGCACTTTTCCCCGAAGCCGTCACCACCACCTCCCTGTACCCCGCCACCCGCTGGATCCAACCTTTGCTTTCCATGTGGATGAGCAGCGCCGCGCCGGCCTCTCCCCCCAGATGAAACCGCCGCTCGCTCCAGTCCAGGCAGGCGCAGCACGCCTTGCGACGGGTATTGGGATTTAACGGAATACCAAGCTTCAGAAACTGCTCGCGGCCATGTAGCGTGAGCGCTGAACCGTCTGCCTCAAGCCAGCCTTCCGCCTGCATGAATTCATAGATATGCACCGCCACCGTTCCGGCAAGATGGTCGTAGCAGGTTCGTGCTTCGCGCAGGGCTTTTGGCGCGGAGGTTTCCGGCGGCGTGATGCGGCTCCAGGAGAGCCCCATCATCTGCTCGACAAGCGCCGCCACGTCGTGTCCCGCCAGGCGATAGTAGCGATGCCGCCCCTGAGACAGGCAGGTAATCAACTTTCCCTCCACCAGCCGCGCGAGATGCCCACTGGCGGTCGACGGCGCAACGTCTGCCGCCACGCTCAGCTCTGTAGCCGTCCACGCCCGCCCGTCCATCAGAGCACAGAGCATCTTCACGCGCGACGGATCGGCCATTGTAGCCGCTACAGCGGCAATGGCCTGTTCCAGCGCCGCCGCAATTTCACCCAGCTCGCCGGGCCTGTTGTCGAAAATCACATGAACGTCATACATCCGCGTGCCCTCCCGTTTCGGAGCTGTACTCCCGCATCAGCTGCGCCACGCGAATACGGTAGAAAGAAAAAATCGACGCCCGGCCTTCGGCCTGCGCGGCCTGATGGAAGACATTCTGCTTCCAGCGGCGGACGGCCTCTTCATCCCGCCACCAGGAAAGGGACAGGATTTTGCCGTCGGTCGTCAGGCTCTGGAACCGTTCGATATCAATAAAGCCGTCGATGTCGGCCAGTAAAGGCTTAAGCTCTGCGGCCAGTTGCAGATAGCGCGCCTGATAAGCGGGTTCGGCTTTGGCTTCGAAAAGGACTGCGATCATGGTTTTCTCTCCGTTGTGATGTTGGGGAGAGAATGCAGAATGAAGAGATACAATGCTTCGGTATGGAGCGAAGTGTTTGCCGGATGGCGCTGCGCTTATCCGGCCTACGGTGTTTTGTAGGCCCGGTAAGCGTAGCGCCACCGGGCAGGGTTTAACCCACAATCGACCTCGGCTCCATAAACGCCCGAATCCCCCACTCGCCATCGTCACGTCCCGCCAGGCTTACGGGCGCTGGTGGCGATAATCCGCGAGCGCGGGATTACTCCAGGTTAGCCTTGTTCAGCCCATATGCCGCATCCAGCGAGCCCGGCTCCATGCGGGAGGTAATGCCCAGGCGGTTCCAGGCGTTGATCGCTACGATGGCGAAGTTCAGCTCTGAAATCTCCACGTCCGAGAAGTGCTCCGCCACGCTGCGGTACAGCGCGTCGCTCACGCCGTGAACGCCAATCTGGGTCAGCGCTTCGGTGAAGGCCAGCGCGGCTTTCTCGCGGGCGCTGAACAGCGGCGACTCGCGCCATGCCGCCAGATGGTACAGGCGCAGCTCGCGCTCGCCGGCAATTTTGGCCTCTTTCGAATGCATATCCAGGCAGAAGGTACAGCCGTTCAGCTGCGAGACGCGAATGTCGATCAGGTGCTTCAGCGCCGGATCAATGGAGGTTTTCGCCACTTCCATGCTCAGGGCGGAAAGCGCGTTGGCGAGTGCAGGTGTGGCTTTGTGGTGGTTTACGCGGGTGCTCATTGTCTTTCCTCTTTTTTGTGCGGTTTTTATCATGCGATGAGGCAAATCTACGCCGTTAATGACATATTAAAAAGACACAAAAAACCTGAAATGAGGTAGGACATGAAGCCGGGCTATCACGACATTTATACCCGCTATCGCGATAACATCACACGCGGCGTACTGAAGCCCGGCGACAAAGTGCCTGCCATCCGCGTGCTGGCTGAAGAGCTTAAGGTCGCGCGAAAAACCGTTGAAACAGCCTATGCCATTCTGACGGGGGAAGGATATCTGGTAAGCCAGGGCGCGCGCGGCACGCGGGTGAATCCGGATCTTCTGCTGCCCGCGCAAAACGCCCCGGCAGAACAAGCGACCGGCACGCTGCCGGCGTCGTTGATTAGCCAGCGCGAACGGGCCGGTTTTCTGCGCCCCGGCATTCCCGCGCTCGACAGCTTCCCCTATAAAAAATGGCTGCTGCTGGCAGGCCAGGCGACGCGCGCCATGCGTCAGGATGAAATGCTCAACCCGCCGGTGCTGGGCTGGTATCCGCTGCGCGAGGCAATTGCCCGCTATCTCAATATCTCGCGCGGGTTGTCCTGCACCGCAGAACAGGTGCTGATCACCAGCGGCTACAGCGGCAGCCTGCGCCTGATCCTCGACACGCTCGCCAGCCGCAGCGATAAGGTGGTATTTGAGGATCCGGGCTACTTTATGGGCCAGCAGTTGCTCAAGCGCATTGTGCCCCGCCTGCACACCGTGCCGGTCGATCGCGCAGGGATGGATACGGACTACCTGCTGCGTAATCACCACGATGCCCGCTTCGCCATCGTTACCCCGTCGCACCAGAGTCCGCTGGCGGTGACGCTCTCCCTGCCGCGCAAGCAGCAGCTGCTCGACTGGGCGTCACAAAACGAGGCATGGATTATCGAAGATGATTATGACGGCGAATTTCACTACACCCGCAAAGTGCTGCCGTCGTTGAAAAGCCTCGACCAGCATGACAGGGTGATCTTTATGGGCACCTTCAGCAAAACCATCATGCCTTCACTGCGCATGGGCTACGTGGTGATGCCCGCCAGCACCGTCGGCGCGTTTACCGACAGCGCGGACATCCTCACCAGCGGCCAGCCGGTGCTGACGCAAAAGATCCTCACAGCCTTTCTCAACGAGGGGCATTTTTTCCGTCATCTGAAAAAGATGCGCGCGCTCTATCAAACCCGCCGCGACTGGATGATTGCCGCCCTGCGTGAGGTCTATGGTGATCTGTTCTTCACCGAGCAAAACGACGGTGGAATGCATATTGTCGCGTTCCTCGCAAAGGGAAGCGCTGACCGGGAGATCGCCCGCTGCTGGCAGGAACAGCAATTGCAGGTCAATGCGCTTTCGGCGTGGTATCGCGGGTCGGGCAAACGCTACGGGCTGGTGATGGGCTATAACAACGTGCGGTCATATCAGGAGGCGGTTGAGCTGCTGGAAAGGCCGAAACGGCAGACGCTTGCGCTGTTGAGCTGAAAACCGCCAGGTGGCGGCTGCGCCTTACCCGGCCTACGGTCTCCTGTAGGCCCGGTAAGCGTAGCGCCACCGGGCAACCCTATGCTCACACATCATATCGCGATAACCCGACGTCCTTGAGCTGCTCGTCGCTCATCTGGCTCAGAATACGGCGGGTACGGTTGATGCGATACCAGTTACGCAGCGTTTTCGCTACCCAGACAAACGCGATAAACGGACGTTTTGAACGATTCTCGTAGAATTCCATGATGCTCTCCTCGCTGTGCCAGTGGAGTTATCATCATGGAAAACGGCCAGTACAATACAGAGTCAAAAACTGCTTTTGTTTACCATACAGATCCGCTAAAACGGTATCTGCATGGTGGTTTACCCATCAATCTGTACTGGTTTAATGCTCTGTATGGTGAAAAAAAAGGATACAGCATGACGCGCTATCAACATCTGGCCAACCTCCTGGCGGAACGTATCGAACAAGGGCTGTATCGCAGCGGTGAACGTCTGCCGTCGGTACGCACGCTGAGCCAGGAGCACGGCGTGAGCATCAGCACCATACAGCAAGCCTACCAGATCCTCGAAAACCGCCAGCTGATTACGCCTCAGCCGCGCTCCGGCTATTTTGTCTCGAAACGCAAAGCCCAGCCGCCCGTCCCGGCGATGACGCGCCCGGTGCAGCGCCCCGTGGACGTCACCCAGTGGGACGAAGTGATGATGCTGCTGGACGCCCGCGCCGACAAAGAGATGATCTCCTTTGGCGGCGGCTCACCGGACATTAACCAACCGAGCCTGAAGCCGCTGTGGCGTGAGATGAGCCGCATTGCGCAGCATAATCCGGGCGAAATGCTGAGCTATGACGTGCTCGACGGGCGCCTGGAGCTACGCGAGCAAATCGCCCGTCTGATGCTGGATGGCGGCTCCACCGTGGCGGCAAACGAGATTGTCATCACCAACGGCTGCCACGGCGCGCTGTCGATCGCCCTGCTCTCGGTGTGCAAGCCGGGTGACATCGTGGCAGTCGAGTCACCATCGTTTCACGGCACCATGCAGATGCTGCGCGGCTTTGACATCAAGGCCATTGAAATTCCCACCGATCCCGAGACCGGGATCAGCATCGAGGCGTTAGAGCTGGCGCTGGAGCAATGGCCGATCAAGGCGGTGATCCTGGTGCCGAACTGCAATAACCCGCTCGGGTTTATCATGCCGGAGTCTCGCAAGAAGCAGGTCTTAGCCCTGGCACAGCGGCACGATATCGTGATTGTTGAGGATGACATTTACGGCGAGCTGGCGGCGGAGTACCCGCGTCCGCGCACCATTCATTCTATGGACATAGATGGCCGCGTGCTCTTATGCAGCTCGTTTACCAAAACCGTGGCGCCGGGCCTGCGGGTCGGCTGGATCGTGCCGGGGCGCTATTACGACCGGGTGATGCACATGAAGTACGCCGCGGGCGGGTTTAACGTGCCGGGCACGCAGATGGCGGTGGCGGCGTTTATTCGCGACGGCCATTACCATCGCCACGTGCGCCGTATGCGTCAGATTTATCAGCAGAATATGGAAACCTATACCTGCTGGGTGCGGCAGTATTTTCCGGCAGAGATATGCGTCACCCGCCCGCAGGGAAGCTTCCTGCTGTGGGTTGAGCTGCCGGAGACGGTCGATATGGTGTGCGTCAGCAAGCAGCTGTGCCGTCTGAAGATCCAGGCTGCGGCCGGGTCGCTGTTTTCTGCCTCCGGGAAGTACCGCAACTGCCTGCGGATCAACGTGGCGTTGCCGCCGACGGAGAAGAACCGCGAAGCGCTGAGGAAGATGGGCGAGGCAATTGTGATTGCGATGGAGGAGTAGTGCGGCCTGTTGCCCTCACCCCAACCCTCTCCCAAAGGGAGAGGGTGGAAACCGCCACCGGGCAATGGTCAACGACTCAGAACTTCCACGAAACGCTGCCCACAATGCTGCGTTCTGCACCGAAGTAGCAGTAAGAGAGCGAGTTACACGCCGCGACGTAGCTTCTGTCCGTCAGGTTATTGACGTTCAACTGCGCGCTCACGCCCGTGAGCCCCACTTTCGACAGGTCATACCCCACGGTCATATCCACCAGCGTGTACGACGGAAGCGTATGGGTGTTCTGGCGATCGCTGGCGATCCCGTTGACATAGCGCACGCCGGAGCCGACGGTCAGGCCGTCCAGAGGGCCGGTTTTGACGTCGTAGCTCAGCCAGGCGCTGGCCATGTTACGCGGGGCATAAACGGCGCGCTTGCCCTCCTCTTCCGGGCTGCTCTTCTTGTAGCGAATATCCGTGTAGGTGTACGCCGCCTGCATACGCAGGCTGTCGGTCAGCTGACCAATCGCCTCCAGTTCAACGCCTTCGGATTCGATTTCACCGATGGAACGGTACGGATCGGTCGGCTCCTCTTTAGTGGCAATGTTCTTCTGGTTAATGCGGAACACCGAGGCGCTGAACTGGCTGTTCATCCCCTCCGGCTCATACTTCACACCCGCTTCCCACTGCTTGCCCTTCATCGGATCCAAAATGTTGCCCTGCTCGTCGGCAAAGCTGGTCGGCGTAAAGGCGGTAGAGTAGCTGACGTACGGCGCGACGCCGTTATCAAACAGATACAGCAGCGCCGCGCGGCTGCTGAAGTTATTTTTATCCAGATCGCTGCGGGTGTGGTTGAAGTTGTCGACGTTCGACACGCTCACCTGGTCGTAACGCCCGCCCAGCGTGAGGCGCCAGCGGTCAATGGACATCTGATCCTGTAGGTAGTAGCCGGTCTGGCGCAGCTTGTGTTTTTCCCTGCTGTACTGGGTGATGTAGTCCGGCTTCGCGCCGTAAACAGGATGGAAAGCGTCAATCGGCGGGAAGCCGCCGTAGTAGCCAGTGACGTTGTTGGTGCGGTCCTGGTAGTCCATGCCGATCAGCACGCGGTGGTTTACCGCCCCGGTATCGAAGCTGCCGTCGACCTGGTTATCCAGGGTGATGGCGTTCATCTTCTCGTCGGAGCCGGAATAGCCGCGGTTCAGCTCGGTGTCATTCAGCCAGCCTGCGGCATACACCTGGTTCAGCTCGACTTTGGTGTGCAGGTAGCGCAGCTTCTGGCGCACGGACCAGCCGCTGTCAAACAGGTGCTCGATGTTATAGCCGACCATGTTTTCCCGACGATCGTACTTGTCGTAATCGTCCTCGCCCTCGAAGAAGGTGTTGGAGATTTTCTTACCGCTGTGCGGTACAACGGTGCCCTCATATGGCAGGCCGGAGTGGCTGCCGCCTTCCGGATCGCGGTGCAGGTAGGCCATTAGATCCAGACGGGTGTTGTCGGTGATACGCCAGGTCAGGCTCGGCATCAGGGCGTAACGCTCTTCCTTCAGCGGATCGAACTGGGAATCGGCATAGCGGGTCATCCCGCTGAGGCGCACCGCCACGCGGTCGTTATCATCAACCGGGCCAGTGACGTCGAACATCGCCCCACGCTGGTTATTGTTACCGGCGAAGAGCTTGATCTCCCCGCCAGGATCGAACGATGGCTTACGGGAGGTGAGCGCCACAATCCCGCCCGGCGATGAGCGGCCATAGAGCACGGAGGCCGGACCGCGCACGACTTCGATACTGTCCAGGAACCACGGGTCAACCACCAGCGAGCTGTGGGAGTTGGTGTCGCCCATCATCTTCAGGCCGTCGAGGTAGACGTTGTCCAGGCTGCCGTCCGAGAAACCGCGCAGCACCATGTAGTCAAAGCGGTTTGACGCCCCGATCTGGTTGCTGTAGACCCCCGGCGTGTAGCTCACGGCCTGACGCACGCTGGTTGCGCCCTGCTCTTCGAACTGCTCGCGAGTGACGATAGAGACCGACTGCGGGGTTTCAATATCCGGTGTTTCAAGCTTGGTGGCCGCAGACTGCATCTGCGAGGTCACCACCACGGTGTCAGTTTTTTGGGCATCCTGCGCCAGTAAAGGAAAAGCGACGCTACCGGTAACCCATCCCACCAGCAGTGCCAGACGCGATTTAGCAAACATAACCCTCTCCAGAGATATTTCTTATTGTTAATAAGAATTATTACCTTTTTGAGAGTGCAAACGGCTATGCGTGCCGCCAGGTTACGTATGCGCGATGCTAAACCACACGAAATGCATTCGCGCGACAGGAGAAATTACGTTAGCGGAGTTTGCGCACGTCCCCCGGTGAAATCCCGTAATGACGACGAAACGCGGTGGCAAAGTTGGTGGCATGCTGATACCCGCACATCCAAGCCGCCTGCTGCACGCTGTGGCCTTCCAGCAGATAGCGGCGCGCCAGCGCAAGGCGACAGTCGCGAAGGTAATCGAAGAGCGTGCAGCCGTAGCGCTGACGGAACTTGCTGCGCAGGCTGCTTGGGCTCATTGCGGCAAGGGCTGCCAGCTGTGCGAGAGTATGATCCCGTTCAGGAGACTGTTCCAGCAGGCTCCGCACGCGTTCAAGACGCGCGTGCTCAGGGCGGCTTGGGCAAGGCTGCTGGCGCTGGTTGAGGCCATGGCCGAGCAGCTGATACATCAGCCCCTCCAGCAACAGCTTGCGTGAGAGCACGCTTCCCCCCTGCCGCTGCGCATGCAGAATACCTGACATCACAAACTCGGGAACCTGCCAGACAAACGCGGGTGCATTCAGGCTTTGCCATTCCAGAAGCAATGACTCAAGCAGGGCTTCACGTCCGGCATCGTGCGGGTAGACGCCAAACGAGAGCGTTTTCAGCGTGCTGTCGGCATCGTGACGCGCGCTCATCACCTGATCTTCACTCAGACGTGAGCTGAACGCCATGCCCGGGCGGACGGGATAATTGATACCATTGAGCGTGAGCGTCACGCACCCTTCCAGCACCACCAGCATATAGAGCGGGCTGCTGTGGCGAGAGGTGGTTTCATAGGGCTGTAGTACACGTACGTCGGAGTGGGTCAGCGAAATGCCGGACGAGAGCATCATCTCTTCAACATTCCCCTGCAACACGGGGCTACAGCTGACCTGCGCCTCTTTTAACTGGGGGAAACGGTAGTCGATGCCGTAGCGCTCGCCGAATACCTGAAAATCTTCAACAAAAAATATGCGTTTCGCTGATCTATTTTCACTCTGGAGCATCATTTGGGGCCTGCATCGGGGAAAGGACAGGCAAAACAGTACCATCCATTTGTAATGGCAGCAATCACCGGGCGCAGACACTATTACGCTCCGGACGAAGCCGGAGCGAAGGCATATATTTCCTTGCGAGAAATATATTTATGCTTCCTGCCACTCAGCAAAAACCTCTTTATGGTTTTTGGTCAGGACAACTTTATTATCTTCGACATTATCAACCCAGCCGAGAGGAATAAAGTGGTGCTTGCCGCCCGATTCCGGATCGCTCTTCGCAAGCTTGATACGCTCACCATCAAGATGGTCCACAACCCCGACGTGCGTTCCGCAGCTGGCGACAACCTGAGTGTGATCCTTAATTGCGCTTTTATCTACCATAATTATTCTCCTGTTTCGGTTATTTGCCTGTTGCACGAAATTAACTGTAGCGCATAAATTCAGGCTTAAACGTCTTATTAGCATTTTGAAACATCATTGACAGAACCGAATATTAAGTCTACTTAACGCCGAAATGAAAAAATAAGAATGAGATGAATTATTACCGACTGATTATTTCCCGTTCATAATTAAATTATCGCAACCAACGAGGAGGTATTTATGACGATTCGCAATAATCGGGCAGAAATTTCACTGGCTCTTGGTGAAGCGGTTTTAGACATCGTGCAAAAAGGCCATGAAGTATCGCGAGAAAATCTCGCCCAGGCGATGAAAATCAAAGCGGAGAAAGAGCGCGACGATGAGCGGCTTCTTAACTACTGGAAGGCCTGTAATATGCTGGTTTGAACCTGGCGGCGTTTAGCCTGACTAAACGCCGCCTGCTGTTACTCGTCGAAGAACCAGTAGCCCTGATTAATCAAACCGGTCAGCTCTTCCACAAACGCCGGATTATTCAGCGCATCGCCCAGCTCAGCCTGGCCGAGCTCGGTGAAGCGGCACAGCGCATCCGCACCGTTCACATCCGCCGTTTCCAGCTGTTCGCTGTTGATAAAGACGCTGCCGTTGATGTTCAGCACGCGCAGCCCGCTCAGGCGGGAGAGCGTTTCGCCCCCTTGCAGCGCGTCGAGCACCTCTTCTACGGAATACGGCGGCTCGGCGGCGGCAATATCCAGCTCGTGACGCGGCGTGGAGACGAAGCTGCCAAACCATTTCGTAAAATCATCTGGCTTGCTAATCATGTCGATCATCATCTGGCGAATGCGATCGAGCTCGTACTGCTCCACGCGGCCAGGGTGTTCGCGGCAGGTCAGATCCGGATCGCTGTAATGTTCGCCGCCCAGATCGTTCTCCAGCGCGTAGTCGGCAAAGCTGCTGATCAGATCGCGACCGTTCGGCCCGCGGAAACCGACAGAGTAGTTGAGCGCGGTTTCATGGGTGAAGCCGTCATGCGGGAATCCAGGCGGAATGTAGAGGATATCGCCCGGGGCCAGATCTTCGTCGATGATCGGCTCAAACGGATCGACATGCAGCAGGGCCGGATGCGGACAGAACTGACGCATCGGCAGCTTGTCCCCCACGCGCCAGCGGCGGCTGCCCATCCCCTGGATAATAAACACATCGTACTGATCGATATGCGGCCCAACGCCGCCACCCGGGACGGAGAAGGAGATCATCAGGTCATCGAGACGCCAGTCCGGCAGGACGCGGAACGGACGCACCAGCTCTGCCGCGGGCATATGCCAGTGGTTCACCGCCTGCGCCAGCAGGGACCAGCCGGTTTCACCGAGGTTATCGAAATGCTCAAACGGGCCATTGCTCGCCTGCCACTTGCCGTTAGCATGGCTTACCAGGCGGCTATCAACTTCCGGCTCCATCGCCAGACCCGCCAGTTCATCAGGGGTAATGGGGTCGACAAAATTCGGGAAGGCATTTTTCAGCACAACGGGTTGTTTTTGCCAGTATTTTTCAAGAAATTCCGGCCAGTTCAGGTTCAGTTGATACGCCATGGATAGCACCAGTGAGAGGGGAGACAGGCGCGATTATAGAAGAGACAGCGAGGGGGGAACTTGTCATGGGTCAATCGAGCGCGCGTAGGTCGGGTAAGGCGAAGCCGTCACCCGACGCACACGCCGGCTTAAACTTAATCCAGGTTCAGCTCGTCATAATGGGTAATCAGTTTACCCACGATGCCGTAGTCCAGCGCTTCCGCCGGTGACATCCAGAAGTTACGGTCGGTGTCTTTCTTCACTTTCTCCAGCGGCTGGCCGGTGGCGTCAGCAATCAGCTTGTTCACGCGCTCCAGCATGCGGATGATCTCGCGCGCTTCGATTTCGATATCCGTTGCCTGACCGCGCACGCCGCCCAGCGGCTGGTGGATCATAAAGCGGGTATTCGGCAGAGCGTAGCGGTGCTCTTTTTTCGCCGCCAGGAAGATGGTGATCCCGGCGCTCGCCACCCAGCCGGTGCCGATCACATGCACTTCCGGACGGATAAACTTAATGAAGTCGTGGATGGTGTCGCCCGCTTCTACGTGGCCGCCCTGACTGTTGATGTACAGCTTGATCGGATCGTTGCTGACGCTTTGCAGCAGGATCATCTGAGTGATGACCTTCTGGGCCAGCTCCTGGTTAATCTCTCCGGAGATGACAATCGAACGGGATTCCAGCAGTTTTTGCTGTAGAGCGCCCGCGCCGTTTGTTCCTTCCGCTTTTTCCTTGTCGCTTTCTTTCAGTGTGTAGTGCATTGTTGTTTCCTCAGCTTGTCGCGCTCAAAACCAGAGTGTAGCCTGTTTTACCGGTGAAAGTCCTCACAGACAAATAACGAGGGATCTTATGAATATTGCACATGTCGCACTCTGGACCCGCAGCCTGGACGCGCAAGTTCAGTTCTGGGAAACGGTGTTTGGCGGCCGCAGTAATGACCGCTACGTCAGCAAAAATCGTCCGGGGTTTAAATCCCACTTTATTACCCTGGATGACGGGCCGACCATCGAGCTGATGACGCTGCCGGGCCTGCCCAGTGCACCTTCGCACCCGGAATTTGTCGGCTGGGCGCATATCGCCATCAACGTCGGCAGCAAAGCGCAGGTGGACAGTATGGCAGCGCAGGCGCAGGCAAGCGGCTCCCTGCTCAGCGCCCCGCGTATGACCGGGGACGGTTTCTATGAAGCGGTGATTGCGGACCCGGACGGCAACCGTATTGAGCTTGTCGGTGCATAAAAACAGCGTTTCGTTCCTTCATCGCCTCCGCTCCAGCTCGCTATACTTCATATGGTTATCATATTGCTAAATGATAATGATATTTAATGTGTTAAGATGAAAGTCAGCATAAACAGTCTCTTACGTAGCCATAGTGACTGTTTACATCCTCGACATTTAAATCAACACTGGGGCGGTGAATGGAACACATTGTTTATGTGGTTGATGACGATGACACAGTCAGGCAGTCCGTTGTCAGGCTGCTGGAATCTGCGGATATACATGCCCTTGGCTTTTCCTCAGCAGAAGCCTTTCTCAGCCATCCCTTTGAGGCTCTGCCCTCCTGCGTGATCCTCGATATGCAAATGCCCACGATAACCGGGTTTGATGTCGCAGATGCGCTGAAAGACAGCGGGCGGGAAATACCGATCATCTTTCTCACCGGCCACGGCACCATCCCTATGTCCGTCCGGGCGATCAAAGGCGGGGCCTACGAATTTCTCACTAAGCCCGTTGAATCCAGCGCGCTCATCGGCTCCATCGAATCCGCGCTCAGGCTGGCACAGCACAACGCCGCCCGCGTCAAAGAGCACTACGCCCTGAAACAGCGCCATCTGTCCCTCACGCCGCGCGAGCATGAGGTGCTTGAGCTGGCCGTCAGCGGCAAGCTCAACAAGCAGATCGCCGCCGAGCTGGGCGTCAGTGAGATTACGGTGAAAGTGCACCGCCGCCGGGTGATGGAGAAAATGCAGGTCCGCTCCGTGGCTGAACTGGTCAGGGCCGTCGAGCGCCTGACCAAACATCAGCCAGCGGAATAACCGTTACATCTCCTGTCCGGCAAGCGGCAACGCGAAGGTAAACACCGTGCCGTACGGCTCTCTGCGGCGCGCGCTCAGTTTCCCCCGGTGCCGTTCAATGATGCTGGCGCTGATGGTCAGCCCCATGCCCATTCCCTGCGCTTTGGTCGAATAGAACGAGTCAAAGATCCGCTCGGTGAGCTCCGGCTCAATGCCGCTGCCGGTATCGGCGATCTCGAAGATCACCTTCCCCTCGGCGCAGTTCGCGGTGGAGATCGTGATGCTGCACGGGCGATCCGTCACTTCCGCCATCGCTTCCATCGCATTCATCACCAGGTTAAGCAACACCTGCTGGATCTGCACGCTGTCGCCGATGATAAAGCTGTCGTCAGCGTTCAGAAGATAATCAACGCTTATGTGTCGCAGCTCAAGTTCGCTGCGGGAAAGCATAATGATGTGGTGGATCAGGAAGTGCAGATCGATTCGCGTAAACGTGGGGTCCTGTTTGCGCGTCAGAGACTGAATGCTGCGGATGATCTCCCCTGCCCGCTCGCCCTCGGCGGCGATCTCCTCCAGCCCCTCGCGCACTTTGTCCAGCCGCGCCGGATCGCGGTTGAGCCAGCGCAGGCTCGCGCCGGCGTTCGAGACAATCGACATCAGCGGCTGGTTGATCTCGTGCGCGATCGAGGAGGTCAGTTGCCCGACGGTAGTAGCCCGTGAGACCCGCGCCAGATCCGCCTGCGCCACCCGCATCGCATCCTCCGCCGCCCGCTGGCTGGTGATGTCGGTAATGATGCCGTAATACTCATTCACCTCGCTGCCGACGCCCACCGGATCGCCAATCCCGAGGAGGTAACGAACGGAGCCGTCGGTGCGGATGATGCGAAACTCCGCGCGCATCGACAGCCCGTCACGCACGCTCTGGTTAACGAGGGTGCTGATCCGGCCATAATCGTCCTCATGCACGAAGGTCAAAAACTCCGCCATTGAGATCATCTTTTGCTGCTCTGGCAGGCCAAGGATACGGGCGTACTCTTCGGACATAAACATCAGATCCTGCACCAGCTCCCAGCGCCAGCTGCCGGTATGGCTGATCTGCTCGCCCAGCATCAGCGAGGTCTGGCTGGCGCGCAGCTCTTTCTCCACCCGTCGGCGCTGGATGTTTTCCGCCAGCAGCTCGGCGTAGAGCCGCGCCGTCTCCAGCGAAACCGCCGCCTGCGCGCCCAGCAGGCTGACCACGCGCGAATGTTCGGCGGTAAACACTTCCGGCATCAGGCGGTTTTCCAGATACAGAACCCCCACCAGCCGCGCCTGTTTGAACATCGGCACGCACATCACGGCGGCGCCGGACGTCACCAGATACGGATCCTGGCTGAACGGGTGAAACTCCTCCGGTTTGCCGGTGCGGATCTCCTGCCCGGTGCGGATCACTGCGGCCAGCACCGACAGCGGCATGTCCGTCGCCATCGGTGACGCCTTCAGGATGCGCACCCGTACCCCGTCGGTACTGGTCCAGGCGCTGGCTTCAATCTCCGGGATGTGATTATCGCTGACGCGCAGCAGCAGGCCACGCTGCGCCCCGGCGCGCTCAAGCAGCAGCGTCATCAGGTTTTCGATTAAACGTTCAAGGTTGATCTCTTCGGACAAGGCGCGTGAGGCTTTGATGACGCTCTGTAAATCGCGGATCACCTCGTTCTGGGCAAACGCCGCCGTGTCATACGCGCGGCTCTGCCCGGAGGCCAGCAGATGCGGGAAATCCTGCTCCAGCTGGCGCACCTTGGCCTGCGCGCCCGCCCGGCCCCAGGCGGCAATTGCGCCGCGGAAATGGGCGTCGGAGGCGGTCGGGTAGCCGCAGGCCAGCGAGAAACGCCCGGCCAGCTCGTGCGCCAGGGCATTGATCGGGTTAAACCCGCCCTCCCGCGAGAGTCGCACCGCTTTTTCATACTGCTCCAGCGCGATGCTGTTCATGCCGTCCAGACGGACGATTTCGGCATAAATCAGCGCCTCTTTATCGGCAAACGTGCCCGGATTGATCCGCGCCCAGAGGGCTATTTTGTCGTAATGGTGATGAATACTGCGGCGATAATCCGCCGAAAAGGTTTCCGGGGTGAGCTGGCGGGAGAGCGCCAGCGCGCTGTAAAAATGGTAATCCAGCAGATGAATATGACCCGGCGCGGACCACGAATACCAGCCCGCCATTTCTAAATCCGCCTGTGCGTCGGCGTATTCGCCGCAGGAAAAGTGCGCCATCCCGCGATAGAGCCAGTACCAGAAGAGCATGGTCGAGGTCTGCTCGGGCGCCTGCTCCGGCGGCGCGGGCAGCAGATCGTCAGGCAGCGCCTGGGCGGCGCTCCATGGGCCCGTCACCGGCGTGCGTAAAAACTCCACGTAGCGGCGCTGAATGTGCAGAACGGTTTCAATGTCCTGGTAATCCGTTTTGCGCACAAAGGCCAGACCGCGATCGATGCTGGTCAGCACGCCATCCAGATGGTCGCCCCGGGAGAGGAAGTTAATGATCTGATGACAGGCCGCGAAGCAGGCCATCGTCATGTCGCCGTGGGTCACCGCTGAGGTAAAGCAGGCCTTGGCGCACTCGATAGTGTACGACAGCGGCTGGGTCCAGACGCTGAGCTGGTCGAGCGGCAGCAGGGTTTTGGCTTCATAGGCATCATAGCCGTGGCGGTTCACCAGCTCACGAGCCAGCGTGCCGTACTCAAACCCGAGACGGTATTCGGCGTAGCGGTGGCCAATCAGCACGCCAAACCAGGCCATCGCCGTGGTGGAAGCACCGGTTATGCCGTGATCGAGCGTGAGGTGCATCATCCGGCACAGGAGTAAAAAGTGCAGGCGCGGGCAGGTAAAGCTGGCGAAAATACTGGCGCTGTAAAGCAGGTTCATCACCGCTTCGGTCTCTGCGTTCTCCATCAGCTTAAGCTGAGAAAACGGGTTCTGCGGCGCGTCGGCGGTGCGTTGACAGAACTGCTGCCAGGCCTCGTCACATTCGGCATTTTCCGGGTAGCGGCTGATCTGGATCCCGAACACGCCCAGCCAGCATAACGACGCCTCCAGCGCCAGGCGGATCTCCGACTGGCGCATATAAACTTCCGCCAGCAGGTTGGCGGCCAGCGCTTTCTCCGTCAGCCCGCCCGGTGAACCGAGGATCGCATCGCACAGCGCACGCGTGCGCTCCAGGTGTCCGAGCGCAAACTCACAGCCCGCCTCTTCGATATCCAGCATAAAGTCCGAGACCGGGCCCGCATTCCCCAGCGCTCTGGCGGTCTGGATATAGCTTAAGGCGGAAAGGTAATCGCCGGTACGCTTCGCACGCCGCGCGGCCTGAAGGCTCAGCTCCCGGAATCGCTGCCGCTGGGGTGCAGGCTGGATGCAGTCCAGCGCGGCGCTGACGTGGTGAACCGCGCGGAACAGCAGTTCGTTGCCCGCCGTCTGCCGCGCGGCATCCGCCAGCAGGCTGGCGGTGGTCAGGTGCAGATGGCTTTTCTCGCCCTCATCCAGCAGGGCAAAGGCGGCTTCCTGCACCCGATCGTGGGTAAAAGCGTACTCTTTCTCCGTCAGCACAATCAGCTGAGCGGTCACCGCCGGATGAAGCGCGTAGCGGATTTCCGCCGCCGACCGCCCCACCACGCGGCACAGCATCTCCAGCTCGCCCGTGCAGCCGAGGCAGGCGATGCTGCCCAGCAGGCGGCGCGTCTCGTCGGGCATCTCCTTGAGCTGTTCAAGCACCAGCGTCACCACGTTCTCGGTGTAGTGCCGGGCGCGGATGGCCTGGAGATCGTAATGCCATTTCCCCTGATATTTGTTGTGCACCACCAGTCCGTCATCGACGATGCGGCGGAAAAATTCCTGCACGAACAGCGGGTTGCCGCCGGTTTTTTCATGGATCAGCGTGGCAAGATCGGCGGTACCGGTACTGCGGGCATGAAAAATCCCCCCGAGCCAGCGCGCCACGGCCTTCACCGACAGCGGCTGCGGCACGATCGTCGTGGCGTGCTGCGCCGCCTCCGGCAGGCTCGCCAGCGCGGTCTGCAAGGTGGGCTCAGAAAGCGAACTGAGATCGCGGTGCGCCACCACCACCAGCAGCGGGATGGCGCCGCAGGCGCGCAGCAGGTGATCGAGCGTTTGCAGGCTGGCGGCGTCGATCCACTGCACATTATCCAGCAGCAGCACCAGCGGCGCGCCCTGGGTGGCGAAGGTTTTCACCAGCGCCAGCACCATATGGCTGAAGCGCGCCCGCGCGTCGATGGAAAAGGTATCCGCAGAGAAACGCGGTTTGTTCTCAAGGAGTAAATTCAGCTCCGGCACCAGGCTAACGGCCAGCTCCTCGAAGCCTTCCAGCGCGCGCGACAGACGGATTTTCCACGTCGCTACCTCCCCGGCTGGCAGCCCGAGCAGGTGCAGCGTGAGCGTCCGAAACGCCGAACTCAGCACGCCGTAGGGCAGCGTGGGAGAATATTGATCGACCTTGCCCACCGCCAGCAGCACCTTGCGCTGTTGCAGCGATTTCAGCGTGGTGGCGATCACGGAAGATTTGCCGATCCCCGACGGACCGCCAATCGTCACCAGTTCCGGCGCACCGCTCTGGCTGACCCGCTCAAACGCGGCGATGACGTCGCTGGCCTGCGGATGCGCAGAGAAAAGCGAATCGGCAAGATGGATCGCCGGAGAGCGATCCTGCTGGCCGGGAATAAAGTCGACGATCTCACCTTCGGCGGTCAGCGTCGCCTGGCAGCGCCTGAGGTCGGCAATCAGCCCGTCGACGGTCTGATAGCGATTCTCCGGATTCTTCTCCAGCAGCTTAAGGATAATGGTCGACAGCATGCCGGGTACGTCCGGGCGCACCCGCCCCGGCGCAAGCGGCTCAGAGGCAATGTGATAATGCGCCCAGTTGGTCTGGTCATCAGCGCTCAGTTCAAACGGCAATCGCCCGGTCAGAAGTTCATAAAGCACGATACCCAGACTGTAGAGATCGCTCCGGCTGTCGACGGCGCGCCGGGTACGCGTGGTGTGTTCCGGTGACATGTAGGCGGGCGTGCCGCCAGACGCGGCAAGCCGGGACTGGGAGAACGCGTCGGAGGTGCCGCAGGAAAGACCGAAGCTGCAAAGACGGCAGGTGGCGTCGTGATGAACGAAGAACGCCCCGGGTTTGATATCGCCGTGGATCAGGTTGTGCAGATGCATCTGGCGCAGGGGACCGCAGATGCGGATCGCCATTTCGATAAAGCGGGCGATCCCGGAAATCGCCTTACCTGCCCGGCACGCCAGCAGTTCAAAGCAGAACGGCGCGTAGACCAGCGCAAAACGTCCACGGTACTGGGTTGAAGCGACGGGCCGGATAGCCCAGCCGTCATGAAGCCGATCGCGCAGGGCAAACTCGTTTTTCAGCAGCCGGGTGGCCCGCTCCTCTTCTTCATCGCTGACCGCGGTGGCAATAATAAACGAACCGCCGGACTGGGGATGCCGCCCGTTCATCCAGGCGATGCCGCCCTCCTGCGCCAGCACGGTAAAAATGACATCCTCTTTCAGAACAAAAGCCCGCCCTTCATGGAGACTTCCCCGGGCGGGCCAAAATGCAGGCGACGTATGTTCGTTCATCCGCGATCCTTATTGTCGGCGGGTCAGCTCCCGCTGAATATGATCCAGCAGAATATCGATGTTAATCGGCTTACGCAAAAATGCAGCGGCGCCCAGACTGAGTGCATACCGCTGCATATTTTCATCAGCATGACCGGAGATAAACAGTATTGGCGGTGGCGGCGTGGCCAGCAACCGCAGCTTCTCAAACAGCTCGATGCCGTTCATGCCGCGTAGCTTGATGTCGGTGATCACCAGCGACGCGCCGGACAGGGCGAGAGGGTGGCTCAAAAACACCTCTGCCGAATCGAAGGTATCGGTAGCATACCCTTCCGATTGCAGCAGGTTACTGAGCCCGCTGCGAACAGAGCGTTCGTCATCAATGATGGCAATGCGCCACGGCAGCGTCATGCTGTCTTTCCTCAAACAAATCGTTACGCGTCGCGGCTTTCCTTCGCGGGCGCTGGGGGCGCGGTACCGCTGATCTTCGGTACGCATTCATGACGAAACCAGGCCAGGGTCAACGGTTCGCGGCTCACCAGACGCCGTCCGATGGGGATCAGCTGTTCACCCACCAGCATGCCGAACAGGCCAAGCAGCGCGACGACCGGCGGCGCCGGGGAATGCACGTCGAGCAGGGCGTAAAGTACCCCAGCCGCGACCCCGCACACCAGCGAAATAATCCAGGCCTTCATGATGACGCTCCGGTCAGGTGCTGAACGTGGGGAACCGTCACCTGCACGCCCGCGGGATTATCGCGGGATAAAAGATGACGCATCGCCTGTTCCCCCGCCAGCATCCCCAGCAGGCCAATCAGCGCCAGCGCGGGCGGCGCGGGGGAACGCACCTTCAGCACGGCATACATCAGGCCAATCAACACGCCTGCCGCGAGGGATATCAACCCTGTACTCATTGTGAACTCCAGAGAAAAAGGCAGCGGCGAGCCGGATGAGGGACCAGCCCGCCAGCGGGACTTAGCGTGCCGGAACCGGCGCTAAGGTGCGGTGCTCGCTCTTCTGACGAGACGGCGCTTTGTGCACCATGGTGTAGGCGTAATCCACACCCATTCCGTAGGCACCGGAGTGCTCGCGCACGATATCCATCACCGCGGTGTAGGTCTCTTTGCGCGCCCAGTCACGCTGCCACTCCAGCATCACCTGCTGCCAGGTCACCGGGATCACGCCCGCCTGGATCATGCGCTGCATCGCGAAGTCGTGGGCTTCTTTGGAGGTGCCGCCGGAGGCGTCTGCCACCATATAAATTTCGTAGTCGCCTTCCAGCATCGCGCACAGGGCAAAGCTGTTATTGCACACTTCGGTCCACAGGCCAGCGACAACCACCTTCTTCTTGCCGTTGGTCTTCAGCACGTCGCGCACCTTCTGGTCGTCCCAGGAGTTCATGGAGGTACGCTCCAGAATGTCCAGGCCCGGGAACACGTCCAGCAGCTCCGGATAGGTATTGCCGGAGAAGCTTTCGGTCTCAACGGTGGTGATGATGGTTGGGATGCTGAACACCTTAGCCGCTTTCGCCAGCGCCACGGTGTTGTTTTTCAGCACCTGGCGGTCAATAGACTGCACGCCGAACGCCATCTGTGGCTGGTGATCGATGAAGATGATCTGACAGTTGGCAGGGGTTAAGACTTCGAGCTTAGAAGTGGTCATAAGATTATCCAGTGAGGTTAAAGGTTAAAATCGCCGCGAACAGCACGCCGATAAAATCGCGTTCATCCTATGACCCACAGCGCTGTGGTGTAATTATCTCTTCGTATAGTTAACCTTAGGTATAGTTATACTTTGGTATACCTATCCTATTGTATAACTGGATCTTTGCCGAAACCGGTTCCCATAATCCTGACCATTCCCCTCTTAGTCTGGAGCTATTATGGTTACCCTCGGTAAAGCCGATCTCATTCTGGTTAACGGCCAGTTTCACACCGTCGATCGCGAGAATCCTGTCGCGGAAGCCGTTGCCGTGCGCGACGGAAAATTTCTGGAAGTGGGTACCGTCGCCGAGGTGATGCAACACCACTGCGACGGCACTAAGGTGGTCGACTTAAAAGGCCACACCGCCATCCCCGGCCTGAACGACTCGCACCTGCACCTGATCCGCGGCGGCCTGAACTACAACCTCGAGCTGCGCTGGGAAGGCGTGCCGTCCCTGGCCGACGCCCTGCGGATGCTAAAAGAGCAGGCCCTGCGCACGCCATCGCCCCAGTGGGTGCGTGTAGTGGGCGGCTGGAGCGAGTTCCAGTTCGCCGAGCGCCGCATGCCGACCCTCGACGAAATTAACGACGCCGCGCCTGACACCCCGGTGTTTATCCTCCACCTGTACGACCGCGCCCTGCTCAACCGCGCCGCGCTGAAGGTGGTCGGCTACACCAAAGACACGCCAAACCCGCCGGGCGGGGAGATCCAGCGCGACGCCAACGGCAACCCGACCGGAATGCTTATTGCCCGTCCGAACGCCATGATTTTGTACGCCACGCTGGCGAAAGGGCCGAAGCTGCCGCTGGAGCAGCAGATTAACTCCACGCGCCAGTTCATGCGCGAGCTGAACCGTCTGGGGCTGACCAGCGCCATCGACGCGGGCGGCGGCTTCCAGAACTACCCGGAAGATTACGAGGTGATTGCCGAGCTGCACGAGAAAAAGCAGATGACCATCCGCATCGCCTACAACCTGTTTACCCAGCGTCCGGGCCACGAGCTGGAAGACTTTGAAAAATGGACCGATATGCTTACGCCGGGCCAGGGCAGCGATTTCTTCCGCCACAACGGCGCGGGCGAGATGCTGGTCTTCTCCGCCGCCGATTTTGAAGACTTCCTCGAGCCGCGCCCGGATCTCGCACCGGGCATGGAGGACGAGCTGGAGCGCGTAGTGCGCCATCTGGTGGAGCACCGCTGGCCGTTCCGCCTGCACGCCACTTACAACGAATCCATCAGCCGCATGCTGGACGTGTTCGAGAAGGTGAACCGTGACATTCCGTTCAACGGGCTGCACTGGTTCTTCGACCACGCCGAAACCGTGTCGCAGGCCAACATTGACCGCATCAAAGCACTCGGCGGCGGCATTGCCGTCCAGCACCGCATGGCCTTCCAGGGCGAGTACTTTGCCGAGCGCTACGGCATCGAAGCCACCCGCCACACGCCGCCGGTGGCGAAAATGCTCGAGACCGGCGTGCCGGTGGGCCTGGGAACGGACGCCACCCGCGTGGCGAGCTATAACCCATGGACCGCGCTCTACTGGCTGGTCTCCGGCCGCACCGTTGGCGGGATGCAGATGTACGATCACAGCGCCCGTCTGGATCGCGATACCGCCCTGATGCTCTGGACCCAGGGCAGCGCGTGGTTCTCCAGCGAGCAGAACCAGAAGGGGCAGATCAAAGCGGGCCAGCTCGCGGATCTGGCGGTGCTCAGCAAAGATTACTTCCGCGTGCCGGAGGAGGAGATCAAGGGCATTGAGTCCGTCCTCACCGTGGTGAACGGCGATATCGTCTATGCCGCAGGCGCTTTTGGCCCACTCGCGCCGCCCGCCATTCCGGTCCTGCCCGAGTGGTCCCCGGTGGTGAAGGTGCCGGGCCACTACCGCAGCGCGCCGCCGCAGGCCGCACGCGTGGGTATGAGTGTGACTCACCACTGTAGCGGCCCGTGCGGGGTTCACAACCACCAGCATGACTTTGCCCGCACGTCAGAGATGCCGGTATCCGACGATAACGCTTTCTGGGGTGCGCTGGGTTGCAGCTGCTTTGCATTCTGATGAAACAAAATGACGCTTCGCCCCGGATCGATCCGGGGCTGTTCTTTCTGCGCCTGACCGGCAGCCTGGTGCTGCTGTACGTGCACGGCCTGCCGAAGGTGCTGCACTTCAGCGAAGAGCTGACGCGCATTGAAGATCCGTTCGGCTTCGGGCCTTACGCCAGCCTGATCCCGGCGATCGTCGCCGAGGTGATCTGCCCGCTGTTTATCATTGCGGGCGTGTACACCCGCCTGGCGTGCCTGCCGATTATCGCCGTGCTGCTGGTGGCGATGCTGGCGGTCCACCCGAACTGGTCGATTGCCGAGGGGCAGTTTGGCTGGCTGCTGCTGATTATCTTCACCACCCTCGCCCTTACCGGGCCGGGCCAGTGGCGAGTGCAGCGTAAAACAACGGAGAGGTTCGCATGACCCAGGTAAACGACGTTCGCGACGCACACGTCGAGACGACGCCCGCCCCCGCGGTTTCACCCTGGCAGCCGCTGAGCCAGCCGGTGTTCCGCATGCTGTGGATCGCCACGGTGGTCTCTAACGTCGGCTCATGGATGAGCGACGTCGGTATCAACTGGAGCATGCTGACGCTCAGCGCCGATCCGCTGGATATCGCGCTGGTGCAGGCGGCGAGCAGCCTGCCGATGTTCCTTTTCGCCCTGCCGTCCGGGGTGATGGCGGACATCGTTGATCGACGTAAATACCTGCTCTTCTCCCAGCTGTGGGTGTTCATTGCCGCCGCCGGGCTGACGCTGCTCTCTTTTACCGGACACGTCACCCCCACCGTTCTGCTGGCGGCGACGTTTCTGCTGAGCGTGGGTGCGGCCATGAGTTCGCCGCCGTTTCAGGCGATTGTCCCTGACCTGGTGAGCAAGCCCGAGCTGGGTTCCGCCGTGGCGCTTAACTCGCTCGGGGTCAATATCAGCCGGGCAATTGGCCCTGCGCTGGGCGGTTTTCTGCTGTCGCTTGCCGGGCCGTGGATGGTGTTTGCCCTGAACGCGCTGTCCGTGATGGGCGTGGCGTGGGTGCTGTGGCGCTGGCGTCCGGCACCGTCCGTGCAGCGTTTGCCACCGGAGCACTTCTTCTCTGCGGTGCGCTCCGGGATTCGCTACGTGCACGCCGCGCCGGTGCTGCGCAACGTGCTGGTGCGCACCGTGGCCTTTTTTGTTTTCGGCAGCGCGGGCTGGGCATTGCTGCCGCTGGTGGCGCGCCGCGAGCTGGGCTTAGGCCCGGCGGGCTACGGCGTGATGCTGGCGTGTATCGGCCTTGGCGCCATTGCCGGGGCCATCCTGCTGCCGCGTCTGCGCCAGCGGCTGAACGCCGATCGGCTGATGGTGGCCGCCAGCCTGACGTTTGCGATCACCATGCTGGCGCTGGCATTTGTACGTCACTTTTGGCTGCTAAACTTGTTTGAGTTCTTTACCGGCTTCGCGTGGATTGCGGTGCTCTCCACCCTCAACCTTGGCGCGCAGCGCAGCGCCGCACGCTGGGTAAAAGCCCGGGCGCTGGCGGTGTATCTGACGGTCTTTTTCGGTTCGATGACCGCAGGCAGCGCCGTCTGGGGCCAGATCGCCTCGCAGTTCGGCACTCCGGCTTCGCTGGTTGTCGCCACGCTGGGGATGGTGCTGGCGAGCCTGACGGTGTTCCGCTGGAAGCTGGAGAAAGATCCGGATTTAAATCTCGACCTGAGCGGGCAGCCGCTGGACGGGGTGGAGATTGAACTCCCGAACGAGCGTGGCCCGGTGCTGGTCTCGCATGAGTACATCATCGACCCGCAGAACGCGAAAGCGTTTTTGCAGGCCGTGCACGAGCTACGCCGGGTGCGCCGCCGCGCCGGGGCGATGAGCTGGGCGGTGTACGAAGATATTGAACGTCCGGGTCTGTTTATCGAAACCTTCCTGATGGGTTCCTGGATCGAGCATCTGCGCCAGCAGGAGCGCCACACCATGAATGACCTCCTGTTGCAGAGCCGCGTTTTGGCTTTTCATCAGGGCACAACATCACCGGCAATTCGTTATCTGGTCGCGCCGGTCTGAACATAACAATCACCTGTAGAGGAACACACTATGGCAACGTTTAAGGCAAAAGATGGTACGCAGATTTATTACAAAGACTGCGGCGCGGGCAAACCGGTTCTTTTCAGCCACGGCTGGCCGCTGGACGGGGACATGTGGGACAGCCAGCTGAACTTCCTGGCCGAGCGCGGCTACCGCACCATCGCCTTTGACCGTCGCGGGTTTGGGCGTTCGGATCAGCCGTGGAACGGCTATGACTACGATACCTTTGCGTCCGACATTAACGACCTGATCACCACGCTGGATCTGCGCGACGTGACGCTGGTGGGCTTCTCCATGGGCGGCGGCGACGTGACGCGTTACATCAACAACTACGGCAGCGAGCGCGTGGCCGGTCTTGCCCTGCTGGGCGCGGTAACGCCCATTTTCGGCAAATCCGAAAGCTACCCGGAAGGGGTCGATCAGAGCGTGTTCAGTGGGATTCGCGACGGACTGCGTAAAGATCGCGCTCAGTTCATCAGCGATTTCGCCACCCCATTCTACGGCACCAACGCCGGGCAGACCGTTTCTGCCGGTGCCCTGACGCAGACGCTGAACATCGCCCTGCTGGCGTCCCTGAAGGGCACCATCGACTGCGTAACCGCCTTCGCCGAAACCGACTTCCGCCCGGATATGGCGAAAATCGACGTGCCGACGCTGGTGATCCACGGCAGCAACGACCAGATCGTGCCGTTTGAAACGACCGGCAAGCTGGCGGCAGAGATGATCAAAAACGCCACGCTGAAAGTGTACGACAACGCGCCGCACGGCTTCGCGCTGACCCACCAGGACCAGCTCAACGAAGATCTGCTGGCGTTTGTGAAGTCGCTGTAAGTCATTACGCGAAGCCTGATGGCGCTTCGCTTATCAGGCCTACAAGGGCTGGTCCTGTAGGCCGGGTAAGGCGCAGCCGCCACCCGGCGCTTTCGCAGACGCATTCCGCTCCGCCAGCAGCCGACAAATCTCCGCATGCTTCTCCTCGGTAAAGTTAAAGCGCGACATAAAGCCCATTCGGATCAGCGAGCCTATCGCCGGTAACAAACAAATGCCGAAGAACAGCCCCGCCAGCACGCTGTCGCTCTGTGACTGCGCCTGCGGCACATAGTCGATCATCGTCAGAAACACGCCGATGAGCCCGCCGCCCACCGCCACCGACATCTTGCCGGTAAAGGTCTGCCCGGAGAAGGTGATCGCCGCGCAGCGCTTGTGGGTGTGATACTCCGCATACTCGATGGTGTCGGCAATCATCGACGAGGTGAGGATGTTGGTCATCATCACGAACAGCGTGCTCAGGCCGAGCAGGATAAACAGCAACGCCGTGTGCTGATAGCCCGTGAACCACATCACCACGCGCACCGCCACGTCCAGCCCGCAGAGGATCATAAACAGCTTCCGCTTCTGCATCCGGCGCGTCAGCAGCGGGGCGACCAGGCACAGCACCGCCGCCACTATCCCCATCACGCCAATTGCCATTTGCAGGCTGCCGTCGCCCATATTGTTGATAAAGAAGTAGATATAGAGACCGCCCGCCACGTTATGGAACACGCAGAAAAAAAACGACAGCAGGACGATAAACAGCGGCTTGTTCTGGCGCAGGTTGTGGAAGGTGTCGCGCATCGTCACCTTTTCCGGGCTCGGCGGCACGCGCTCTTTGATCTGCATAAAGCCGTTGAGCATCAGCGGCAGGCCCACCAGCATCATCACCAGCGCCGCCATAAAGTAGCCTTTATCGTTGCTGTACTGGGCAAAGAACGCCGCCAGCTTCGGGAAGAAGATGTTGGCGCAGGCGATCCCGGCGTTCACTCCAAGCATCGCCGCCGTCACCGCGCGGGTGCGCTGGCCGGAGTCGTTGGTCATCACCGATGACATCGACCAGAACGGGATATCGGAGATGGCGTACAGCGTCCCCCACAGGATATACGTCACCCCGGCGTAGAGGATTTTGGTGGTCATGTCCGCTTCGATTTTATAGAACGCCAGCAGGGTGACCCCGGTGATCAGCAGCGGGGCGATCAGTAAAAAGTGGCGAAACTTGCCGAACCGGCTGTTAATGGTGTCCATAATGCTGGCAAACAGCGGATCGTGAACCGCGTCCCACGCGCGGGCAATCAGGAAGATGGTGCTTGCCGCCAGCGCCGAGATCCCCAGCACGTCGGTGTAAAAATAGTTAATAAACGAACCCACTAAACCAAAGCTAAAACACTGACCTAAACCATAGCCAAAGTAAGACCACAACTCGCGAGACGGTATTTTCATTGTCATTGCCATAGTGCGTACCTGGTTGCCCGGCGACAGCGCGCCGGGTCATTATTATCAGCCCTGCGGATTCGGGGCGATTTTGCGCAGCTTCTTCATCAGCGCGATTTCAACGCGTGAGAACGGGATACCGTTCTCCTCAAACACGTCGTGGAACCACAGGCGGCAGTAGTCCGTGGACTCCTTCATCACTACCGGCCACGGCAGCCAGGTCTGGGTTTTACCGCGCACCAGCCCCCACTGATACGGCGCGACCTTCGCCATGTACATCAGCGGGAGCTGCTCTTCGATGGTGCCGCCCACGTGACGCGCCAGCCATTCGGTGCAGAAGATTGGGCGGCCCAGCGCCTGAAGCTGCTGGATAATCGCCGTCATGCGCCCGGTATTGGTGTAGGCGTGGTAGCTCACCACATCTGACAGCGCCAGCGCGGTCTGGTCCAGCGGGTGCTGGTAAAACGTCTCGCCCTCCTCTTCCGCGGGCAGGCGCCACGCGCAGACGGTGAGCGGCTGGGTCGGGTCTTCCTCACGCACCCAGCGGAACGCCTGCTTCATCAGCTCGTGCGCGCAGGTTTCCAGCTTCTCGTCGTACAACACCTCTTCGGTGCCGGTCGCGAAAATGCCGCGGTTGCCCGGCTCGTTATACAGATCCCAGAGCAATACGCGCTTATCCTCGCGAAACTGGCGCACAACGTCGCGGATATAGCGCTCAATCTGTGGCCAGCAGTCGCGATCGCACACCTTATCGCGTCCCGGGCTCGCTGCCGCCTGGCTGTTGTGCTTGCCCGGTACGGGCGGCTTTTGCGGGCCGAGGTACGGCTCGTCGCCGGAGAAGCCGCAGTCATCCATCAGGGTCAGCATGGTGCTGAACCCGTGACCGTCGGCAATCGTCAAAAAGCGGTCGATGCGCGCCATCAGCCCGTCGCGGTCGTGCTCCCAGACGATGAACGGCAGGTTGATGCGCAGGGTGTTATAGCCCGCGTCCGCCGCCCAGCCCAGCTCGCGGTCGATGGTGTCGGCATCGAAGGTCTCTTCCTGCCAGATATCGGTCCAGTTCACCGCCGTCGACGGCAGATAGTTAAACCCGCACAGCCAGCCTTTCTGCTGATACCACGCCTGTGCCTGCTCCCTGCTCCACTGCTCTTTCATTACGCATCCTCTTGCTGATAATATTTAGCTAATAAATATTAGTCGCAGAATAAATGCGCAAATCGTGGCGCTCAGAAAAGCGACGCCTCTCACAAAGTTCACGCTTCGATGGATGAGAAACGTGATCGACGGCGCTAAAGCGTGCGGTTAGGGTATGATGCGAAATCGCGAAAGGGAGAGGACGGATGAAGCGAAAAACAAAAGTGACGATGAACGATATTGCGCGGGCGGCAGGGGTGTCGCAGGCGACGGTATCGCTGGTGCTTAACCAGTCCCGCAACATCAAGCTCAGCGACGACACCCGCCAGCGGGTGATTGGCGTCGCCACCGAGCTCGGCTACGACCGCCTCCCCGCCGTTCACGCCCCGCGCAACCAGGAGGAGATCGCCCTGCTGGTCAGCTCCATGCAGAGCTTCGACCCGTTTATCGACGCCATCAGCCAGGCGCGGGAAGCGGCGTGGCGCAACGAGACCCTGCTCACCGTCTACGACTACGGCGACGACATCGAGCTGGCGCTGAACATCATCCGCCAGCTGGACAAGCGCAACTGCATCGGGATTATCCTTGCCTCTCCGGTCACGAACGTCGTCGATATGACGGCCTTCCAGGACTGCACCCGTATCCCGCTGGTGCTGCTCAACCAGCGCGACCCCGGCTCGCCGCTGCTGCCGTCGTTTATTCCGGACGACTACGCCAACGCTTTCCAGGTCACTAAACACCTCATCGCCTGCGGCGCCACGCGCATCGCCCACATCACCGGCGAGAGCTGGATGGAGGCCTCGCGCCAGCGTCTGGCGGGCTACCAGGCGGCATTACAGCAGGCCGGACTGGCGTGCGACGACGGTCTGGTGCGCCAGACCAACTGGCAGTTCAGCGAGTCCTTTACCGCGACAGCTTCGCTACTGGAACTGGCCGAGCGCCCGGACGCCATCTTCTGCGCCAGCGACTGGCTGGCGATCGGCTGCTACCAGGCGCTGGCGGTGAACGGCGTGCGCATTCCGCAGGATATGCTGCTGGCGGGCTACGACGACCAGAAGATTTCCGAGCAGCTCACCCCGCCGCTGACCAGCATCCAGTTGCCCTACAGCGAGCTGGGACGGCTGGCGGTGGAGTACCTGTGCAATCAGGAAGATGCCGCCACGCACGTGACGCTGGCGGGCAGGCTGAAGGTGCGCGCCTCAAGCCTCGTCTGAGGTAAACACCATGCCCGCGTAGGGCTTCTCGCGACACGCCGCCAGCCGCGCGGCGAGGCTGCCGACGTGCAGCTCCAGCTTGTGCCCGTCCGGGTCGAGAAAATAGAACGATGCCCCCTCGCTTTTGTTCTGCTTCCAGACGGTGACGCCCGCCTGCTTGAGCCTTTGCGAGAACGGTTCAAAATCTTCTTCCGCCACGGTAAACGCGTAGTGGGTGTAGTCGCTCTCCTGCGGCGGCACGTACTGGCGCGCCTCGTCGTACGACAGGCAGACCCACAGATCGCCGCAGGTGAGATAGGCCCCGGTATTCCAGCGGGCGTGCAGCGTCAACCCCAGCAGCTCGTGCCAGAAGGTGACGCTTTTTTGCAGGTCGCTGACCGCGAGGGTCAGGTGGTTGAGTGATTGCAGCATGACGTGCCCCGCATGACTGAAATTTAGTTAATTGATCTTACCTCTACAGAGCCTTTTCAAAAGCATTTCGGAGTAATTTGCATTAAGTGAACTCCATATTTAGCCCCCCCCCATAATTGACAGCAGTAGATGCAGAGGATCTTGTTATATGATACTCGCTATCATATACCTCGGACATATAACCAAATGAAAAAAATCATAAAATACCGTTTAAGTAATCTTCAGACATTCATAATTTCTTTTTTCTTAATAATTATCGGTTGTAGTATAACGCGGTATACCAGCCTTGAAACCGCATGGCTTTTTTTGTTGGGTGGGCTTTTTTTAGCATTTATATCACTTCTGGAAAGCAAGCGTCTTTCGCGCGTTGAAAAAGGGGTTTCTCTCATTTTCTTTGGGATATTCATGGGATTAGGAATTCCAGAACTGTTCCAAAAAAACTATAAAGACTTAATGACCCCTGATTTCAACGAGAACCTTGCTATATTTACTCAAATGGCTTTTTTTGTTTGTGCCGGAGCCGGAGGAGGTGTACTCGCCAACCATGCTGAGAATATTAAGACGGTCGACGTCACACCAAATACGCAAAATGGAAATGTTGATACAGCATTAAACTATATAAAAACATTGCAAGTAGAAGCCATATCACAGCGTAAAAAGATAGAGCAGTTAAGGTTAGTTATAATCGTAGCTGTAGGCTTGGGTTTGGCAAACCTTATCGTAACCATTTTAAAGTAGAGAAGGATGCAATTGAATTGTTCAATAATTATGATACTGTAGTTCTATGAACATAAACCACGCCGTGCTCACCGTAAACCGCTGGTGGCTGCCTTCTTAAAGGCGGCACGGAGTTGTTTTCCTCATTTTCAGATAGCCGCCGAAAGGCGGCTTTCTCACATCTTAGACCCCTTTCGGCATTACAACGTTAAGGAGTCTTTATGAACGCACCAACCATTCTCACCGGCGATCGCCCAACCGGCCCGCTGCACCTCGGTCATTTCGTCGGATCGCTGCGCCAGCGCGTGGCGCTTCAGCAGACGCACAACCAGTTTGTGCTGATTGCTGACCTTCAGGGGCTAACCGACAACGGCAGCAACCCGCAAAAAATTCGCGACAACATCCCCGAAGTGCTGGCCGACTACCTCGCCGCCGGCATCGACCCGAACCTGACCACGATCTGCCTGCAATCCGCCCTGCCCGCCCTTGCAGAGCTGACGATGCTGTATATGAACATCGTCACCGTCGCCCGCGTGGAGCGTAACCCGACGGTGAAAAACGAGATTGTGCAGAAAGGCTTCGCCCGCTCGCTGCCGGTCGGGTTTATGGCCTACCCCATCAGCCAGGCGGCGGACATCACCGCGTTCAAGGCCGAGTGCGTGCCCGTCGGCGACGACCAGCTGCCGATGATTGAGCAGACCAACGAGATTGTGCACAAGATGAACAGCCTGCTGCCCGCCCCGGTGCTGCGCCACTGCAAGGCGATGCTGAGCGACACCAGCCGCCTGCCCGGCATCGACGGCGGCGCCAAGATGTCAAAATCGCTGGGCAACACGCTGCACCTTTCGGCCAGCGAAGAGACGATTCATCGTGCGGTCAGCGCCATGTACACCGACCCGAACCATCTGAAGGTGAGCGACCCGGGGCAGATTGAGGGGAATGTGGTGTTTACGTACCTCGACGCGTTTCATCCGGACAAGGAGAAAGTAGCGGCGATGAAGGCGCATTATCAGGCGGGCGGGCTGGGCGACAGGGTGTGTAAGAACGAGCTGGAGGCGTGTTTGCAGGAACTGATTGCGCCAATGCGGGAGCGGCGGGCGATGTATATGCGGGATAAGGGGGAGTTGATGGCGATGCTGAAGCGCGGGACCGAATGGGCGCAGGGGGTGACGCAGGAGACGTTGAGGGAGGTGAAGGTTGGGCTGGGGGTGCCGGTGTTTTGATGAGGTGAGTTGATTGAGGTTGGGCGGTGGAGTGCGTGCTGTTAGCACAAAGCCGCTTATTATCTCATTTAATATAATATTAATTCCGCCAATAATTCTTAATTCGTCGTTTAGATATAATTAATTGCTTTATCTACATTAATATCACATTGATATTACCCTTTATAATACATTTGAAGGGATACTATGGCTGATGTAGAAGATATAGCCCGGAGATTATGCAACATAATCGCTTCTCCTGATACAGTTACTGGGCTTATAAATGGAGGGCTATCTGTACCGTTAGATTATGGATATCTGTTTTACGGAATCTTTGACACAGATACCAGGTATGCTCGTGAAACTCAACGTATAAGAATGATGACTGCCATAAAAAACGACATTTTGAATTACGAGAACATAGTTAACGCAGTTAACGTTATATTTAAAGCATTCAATAGATATTTAACCGAGGAGGAGCAGGATAAAATATACAGATCTGTAACGACTTCAATTGCAGGTAGAATATCAACCAATATTATTGCATCAACAATCGCAAAGCATGTTATTGAAAGGACGTCCTTCACGTTTGTTGTTTTCAAAGGGAAAAGTCACCCAATCACGGCACTGAGCACACTCCTTTTGTTTGGTGGAATGGCTGAACGATCAATAAGAACATCTGACAGACTCAAAGCAGAAGCCCCAGAAGTATATCAACTTCTGAGACCAAGAGACTATGACTTACTTTATTTTCTGTTCGCTGATGCCGTCCAGCCTTTCGTAGATGCTATCCATGCAGGTTATTCAGAAGGAAAACCTGTATTTAATCAAATCATGAAGAAAGTTAATGAAAAACTAACTGCACATACTACGGCAGGATCGTATGAGTAAGTTTATCACCCCAATGATAAACCTGCTTCTTTGCTCATATTTAGTTTTAGCCTATATCCTTAGCTGGGTTGAATTCGAAACCTGGCGTGATAAAACAATCGCCTTTTGCATCATTACCTTAAGTGCCTACCTTATTTCATTAGTAATGAATAAATTACTGCCAGTAAAGATGCATATTTTTGGCGGAATCCTGGATGTGTTATCAGGCCCCTTACTGATCATCGGTGCATTTGCTTGTATAGCTGTCCTTGAACCATGGCCGCTGAAAATCATTGGCTTATTCATATGGGTCGTGGCGATGTTACGCCTACCTTCTTTTGTAAATATAGATGAGGAATAATCATGTCAAATCCAGCATATCTTTGGTTAACCGATGCTAATGGCTCACCAGTCGTAGGAGGTTCCATGGTGTCCGGTAGGTTAGGCGCTATTGAATTAAAGGCGGTCGCTCATCACCTCACCATTCCTGTGAGTGGAAATACAGGCCGACTAACAGGTACCCGTGTACATACACCAATTGCCGTTCAGAAAGAGTTTGATAAAACAACACCGGTTCTCATCAGGGCACTGTGTGAAAACCAAACGCTAAAATCGGCTACGATCAAAATGTATCAAATTGATGATGCAGGAATCGAGAGAGAATATTTCAACATTATCCTGGAGAATGTAAAAATCACGGGTATTACGCCCAATCTGTTCCCGGGTTCTGGAACAGGAACGCATACAGAGACAATCGAGCTAAGATATGAAGCAATCACCTGGAAACACTGTGACGGGAATATAGTTTACAGAGATGCCTGGAATCATATGGCGATAGCCTGAACCGACTTTAAAATTTCTCGGGCCGGGGTAACGTTGTGCTTGTCGGTCCGACCAAGCGGAACGTCGCCGGGAAGCGCTGGCGATGATTTCTACCGCTTTAAAGGAGAGCATCATGATGGAACCCACACTCTCTCAAGTCATTGAGGTTGTTCGAAACTCATCAGGTGAGCATCGTAAACCTATCGATAGCAATACGTTGATTGAGGCCGATTTGCATATTTGCGGTATGGACGGCGAAGACTTACTGGAAGACTGCGAAGAAGCGTTTGGCGTTCAGCTTGCCACGGAAGAAGATGGCTACAGGAAAACGTTCTCTCTCGCAGAGAATGAGTATCTGTTTACGGGTGAAGGCATAGACTTTTTTGGCATCTGTCGGTTTATCCGCTGGATACGTGGCATACCCGAACCTGTTATATGTGATTTAACCGTCGGCAAACTTCACGCTGCGCTGGTTAAGGCTGTGAAAGAGCAGGTTAAGCGTGATTGATTTTTACTTAAAACGGGCATGAGATGACATGCCCGTTTTATTGCTTCAAGCGTTACATTAGATGGGAAGCACAGTTACTCCGACATCGCCTGCCCTGTTCCACGCTTAACAGCCGGTATATCGCCTGTATCATTCAGCGCTCCCGGAAAGGCCTTCAACCACTGCGCCACTTTCTTTTTATTTATATTCACCACGCTCATGCCTTCCAGGCATCCCCATAATTCTCTTGTATGTTGTGGCGTAATCACAATACAGTCTTTCATGGCGCGGATTTTTACGGGCATGCCGTCGATAAAGCCCGCACGGGTTAACCACTCGCCGCCCAGCAGAAGGTATTTCATATCTATGCGGGAATAAAGTTCGCAGCAAGCGGCACTGTCCTGCGGCGTCTCAGCGCGGGGATGGACGGGGGCCGCGTTGAACTGGTTGCCGTGAAGTCGGCGGGCGCTGTTTTTGCGCACCAGTTCGCGGTTTTCAATCATGCCGGTGAAAGCGTCTGATTCTGTTTTGCAAACAGTAAACTCTGGCTTAAAATTCGTCGCAGCCATTTTCAACTCCTTCATAGTTGTTTGTGGTTAGCGGTATGGGGGTGTTGCAGCACCTTCATATCGCGAATTCTTCTTTAAATATTCTTTGATACTTCCTTTTGCCGTTCGGCGTAATTTCTGGTGCTTATTATACAGGACTGAATATAAATACAGCGGTTTGGTGTGGGGTAAATTTGGAATTTGCGAGGGGGATTCAGGAAATAGAGTTCTTTGCGGTAAGGTCATGTTTTTGTTGATTGCGGGTTGATCGGTCTGGGTTTTGCGAGCATCATCGCAATTATTTACCTTCTTCCGTAACGCGATGGCTTCCAGCAAAACTCTCGAACAGGCAATTGCCGACATCACTATCTGGCGCAAAGGTGAACAGCGAGCGCCGCATAAGCCATTATTGCTTCTTTACGTGCTGGCGAACTATCAGCAGGGGCATGCGCGACTGTTTGATTACGGTACTGAGGTCCACGAGCAGTTGCTTAGCCTGTTAGAACGCTTTGGCCCACAGCGGAAGGCGCATTACCCAAATATGCCCTTCTGGCGGCTCAAGAGGGACGGGTTTTGGGATCTTCAGAATACTGAGTTCTGTTCAACTACTGGCAGTAAACAACCACCTGTTAAAGAACTTGTGGAACATAACGTTGCAGGCGGGTTTGATGAAGAACACTTTGCGTTGCTGAGTAAGAACAAAAACCTGATCGGCTCGCTGGCACAGCAGATCCTTGAAGCGCACTTTCCTGAAAGCATTCAGGAAGAGATCGCGGATGAGATGGGTTTTGATATCCAGCAAATCCGTAAGGTTCGCGATCCGCTGTTCCGTCAGCAGGTGCTGCGTGCTTATAACTACGAGTGTGCTATTTGCGGATTTAACATGCGACATGATAACGCCTCCGTTGGACTCGAAGCTGCGCATATCAAGTGGAAGCAGTTTGGCGGGCCGTGTGAGATCCCGAACGGACTGGCGCTGTGTGCGATTCATCATAAGGCGTTTGATAAAGGATCGATTGGGCTGGATGGGAATATGAGGGTGCTGGTATCTGAGGCGGTGAATGGGGGCGGGATTGTTGGACGGCTTTTCTGGGATTTTGCCGGGAAGCAGATTGCGTTGCCTATGGTGAAAGGGAATTATCCTGAGGAAGGGTTTGTGGAGTGGCATCGTAGAGAGGTGTTTAGACGATGAGTAGAAGGCTGGACTCGAACCGGCACGGGTTTAGGCGGCTTAGCTTGCTTCAAGAATCATTGTTAACTCTTTGAACTAGCTAGACTAAAACTCATAACCCCGGCACATTTCACAGACTGTTTAGCCATGAAAAAGCCCCGACAACATAACAGGGGTTTGTATGAGTTTCAAGAGAGATCGTTATCTAGTTTTAGATCCCTGCGGGAATTACCTCGTGCGGATAGCTATCCCCAGCTACATGCGCCACCTGTTCCAAGGGAAGCGCTACTTTATGAAAAGCACAGGGACACGAGACATACGTCAAGCGCGTTTGTTTCGGGATGCTATTGCTCTGGAATGGACTCGCTTACGGAATCTACTAAAGCCACAAGGAGGCTCATCCGTCGATCAAATAATTGATGAACTACGGCGTGTCAGTGTGTACGCCAAGGAAGCCCCCGCATCATTTGGTGCATCGGTTCAGGCTTGCCCTTCCCTACTTAAAATGCGCGATCTGTATCTTCTCCAATACAGCGAGAAGAGAAAGCTGACCACGCTATCCAAGACCAACAAAGCCGTAGAGGTGCTGTTAACCCACCTGAAAAAGAAAGATATTCAGTTGCGGGATATTAACCGAACCATAGTTACAGGCTGGTTAGATAAGCTCAAAACTGAGCGAGCGCCGCAAACCATCCAGAACTATATAAGCGCACTGGCGCAGATATGGGATCTGGCACGCAATCGCTATCACGATGCACCACAGGACAATCCTTGGCGTGGTCATGCACTCGAAGCCAAAAGCAGCAAGGTCAGCTATGAAGTCTTCGCACCGGGAGAGCTGGCAAAGGTCTATACCTTGCTTGATGACGAGATGAAGGCGGTAACGGCTATTGGTGCTTACAGCGGTATGCGGATCAATGAAATATGTACGCTGCGTGAGAGCAGTATTAAAACCATCGAGGGCGTTTTGTGCTTTGAAATCACCGAGGGGAAAACCAGGAGCGCGGCGCGAATCGTCCCTGTACACAGTAAGCTAATCCCCCTCGTGAAATCGTTGCTCAAAAACACACATAGCGGTTTTCTGTTCTATCACGCCTCAATCACAGACCGAGCCGATGGGAAGCGCTCAACGTGGCATACGCAGCAATTCACGCGAGCAAAGCGTAAAGCGCTTGGCGAACCTGCCGCAGAGAGAAAAGTGTTTCACTCACTCCGCCATGCTTTTGTGCAACAGCTCGACCGTGCTCAAGTGCCAGAGGATAGAATCGCGCTACTAGCAGGCCATGAGCGCGGAAGTACAGAAAGTTTCAAAACCTATTCAAGAAATAGCGCCTCAACGATTGAACTAAAAAGATACGTCGAATTGTTGTCATATAAAGACATCAGGTAAATAAAAAACTTGCGAATTGAATTATTTTTTACTTAAATTATTTGACTATGGCTGCGCTGTTAACTCAAGCGCAGCCAATCGTTACCATAGTCTAAGTTTAGCTCGGATAGCAGGAACTGTATCTGCATTTCTTTTAACAGCAGGATTCATAATTGCTCGTTTATTAAATGCTTCATCAATATATTTTTCGCAATCAGCAATAAAATCGGAATACCTTACCACTGCACAATACACTTCCTCATCAGTGTAATGCGGAACTGTTTTTTGAAAACGATGATTACCTTGCACCAGATAAGGAAGATATAGTGTATAACCAGTAGAAATCTGCCTTAAACTCACTCCACAGTTACAGCGAAAATCAGAACATACAGCATCGGTAAAAACTTCATTCCAGATTTCATCTCTGACGACACCTATCAATCCCGCTGGATTTTCTCCCCATAGAGATGCCTGAATTTCTGAATTCACAAATGGACGTTGGGCTGTCTCTCTCCCGATAAGCACAACAGTAACTGTAGTATCAGCTAGATATTCCTCGCGTATCTTACGCATGATGTATTCTTCACTTACATCAGTACTAATGTCACCGTCGCTTACGGATTTATCGATAAAAGATTCCCCGCCATATGTCTCTATTATACTATCTTTTAAATCCTGTTCATTAGCATGATGATAACTTAGAAATGTTTTATGCATTAGTTGCTCCATTTATCCATGTCAATACTAAACTTGCTGGCAACACTATCTTGAAAGAATTTATTCAGATCAGTAAAATCATTAACAAGTTTATTAAAATGATAATAGTAAGTCTGAATTTTACCGATTGGCGTCAGATGATACCTAAGAACAATTGCTTCACCATCAGGCTTCTCGTCAATTTTAACTTCATCTTTATCTGAGACATACTTATGCCAGCGCCTATAATTATTTTGGTGCTCAGTCAGAAATGCATTTAGTTTTTTGAGCATAGTATTCGCCAACATATATAACTCAAGATCTTTTTTCCTTTTAATATTCAGAACTCGCATCTCAACACGAATAAATTGATAGACCTCGTAATAAGAATTAAATACCTCATCAAAAGCATCCTGCTGGACGTTTATTTTAAAAAGCGTCCTTTTCGTGTCGAGAAAATTCTGTATAGACTTTATAAAAAGGGCATCAGAGTTATCAAAAAGAATATTTAAACCGCCAAAACTAAGCCGTTCAACTTTAAACGAATATTTTCGATTCATCATGCCATCTAATAGAAAGATAGCCACAATGATTAATACAACTACAGAAAGTAGAGAGCTAAGCACCCCAATATTTTGAAGTAAACGCTTATTGAAGGTTATATCTTCAGACGTTGGTAACTGAACCGTTCCCAAAAGCGCAATAACAACTATGCAAACAGACCCCCACGCAACCCATCTCTTGTACATAAGCATCATCCTAAAACGCAGTTTAAAAACTATACAACGATGTTTTTAAGAGTGGAAGTGCTAGTTATCAGACACATTCTGCCTAGCCTACGCATCTCTAATGTGTAGGCTAGTACAATGAACTTAAGCCCAGCTAAGTAAGTTGCTCAGTTTTATGGGGATAGATAACTCCTATCCCCTTGTATTGGCGTCGGTAACTTACCAACATTACGCTCATACTGGCGTGGGTCAGCCCACATAAACTTCCTGCATAATGGCCTCCCTCGGCAGCGTTAGCAGATCGATGCACCACAGCACGCACGCGCCCGGTTCGGTGGCAGTGATCCAGCACGGCAGACGCAAGGCGCAGCGGCTTACCTGTCACAGCACAGCGGCGGTATTGATAGTTCCAAAGGAAGACACGGACGGCAGCCACGTCAGCGCGGCGCAGCTCCAGCCGCCCGGAGCCATTCAACAAAAAGCGATACACATCTTCGAATACAGCAGCATTTGTAACCCGTTCCGCCAGCGGCATGTTGCCAAGGTGTTCCAGATAGCCCCTCATAGCTTTTCTTAGTAGCTGGTCTGTCCGTGTAACCATGATTCAAAATCTCCATTGTCAGACGCGGCCCGCTTGCAGGCTTCGTATTCTTCGCGCTGGCGTTGGCAAACCAGAACATAAAGCTCATCAGCCATCGCATTAACACGTTCGTCACTGATACCGTTGCGGCGCATTAGCCCCAGCAGCTTACGAAATTCATCTTCAAGCTCAGGCTCTCCGGCATCAATTACCCATTGTTTCAGGTCAGCAAGTGCGCCAGTCATTGGCGGCGGCTCGATGTACCGCCACCTCAGCTTAATCGTGGTTATCATCTTATTTATCCTCTCTGTAAGCCGGGTGCATTGCCCGGTATTGCTCAATGGTCAAACCCTCGCTGGCCGCTGTAAGCCGTTCCTTTTGCTTACCCGCCAATCGCAAGGCGCTGTCTCTCCAGCAGAGCAGAAAGAAGACGGTCAGCACCTGCTTACTCAAGCCATCCAGAAGATCACCAAGTCCTTGCTCCAGAAGACAGGCACGCCATGCAGCGGCATGCTCCGTCATAGCGCCGACTATCGGGACAGGTGCGCCAAGCATCGTCGCAAGTTGGCTCATAACACTATTAGCATCGCCCGGATGCAGTCGGGGCATAGTCATGCGGCCAGCCTGCGCCAACAGTTCAGCGTACCGCTGGCGACGTGGGTCATCATCTGCCAGCGCTCTAATCGGCTTTTCATCAGCCATTAATGGAACCTCCGGGGATTAGGCAGCCTGCAACAAATCGGCTGGTGTTGAGGGATGGTATCTGGCTTTAGCTTTCAGGTACGCAGCACGTGCCGCCGCTTCGGATGTGAATAAGCCAAGGTGATGGCGTACACCGTCAACGCGTATGTAAGCCTCCCATTTGCTACAGCCTTTATTCCAGCTATATCCCCTTGCCTTGCGTCGGTTCTGGTCGTTTTCCCGCTGCGTAACCAAACGCAGATTGCATAGGCGGTTGTCGTCACGGATACCGTTGATGTGATCGATCTGCTTACCGTGAGGAATAGCGCCATGCGCAAGAATCCACGCCACGCGATGGGCTTTTAGCTGGTACTGCTTGCCATCAAGTCGCAGGGCAACTTGACGATAGCCATCAGCTCGCCGGGTGGAGTCAGCATAGGAGCCAGCCTTAACCCGGCGTCGGTTAGCTTTATGGCACAAGCGACCTGTAACCGGGTCATACAGGAAAAGGGATCGCAGCAGCTCAGGGGCGTAAGCATCATTAACCATGACTCAGCCCCTCCAGTTACGCAGATTGTCGGAAATTGATAACGCAATCAGGACGACGCAGCCCAACGTTGAACAGGCGATATGAGTCCATCACCATCGTCATTTCGCGTTCATCATCCCACTGGCGATTAATGACGCTCTGCGCTTCGACCGTCAACAGTACCGAGGAAGGTTTAAACAGCGTCGCCCTCGTCAGCGCTTCCTCTGCGGTAACGTCATAATCAGCGCCCAGTTCATGTCCGGTAATGGCTTCCTGCGGGTAACTATTCAGCTCGATAACTCGCACCCCAGCGACATAGCCAACACGACGCCATGCGTAATCGTTGCCACTATCCCGGCTGTAACGGACGTTCATCAGCTTCTTATGTTCCATCAGGATGCTGAACCAAGCCGGGTCGATAAGCAGTACCAGCTCCGCCACCGGAATATCTTTCTCAGTCAGGAATCGATTAACAGCAGCTTTAATAGCGCTAACCAGCTCATTCGCGGCGTCTTCTTCGCTCCCCGCTGTCAGGTCGAGCGAGACAACGTTATCCGTCAACGGGTTAAACGTTGGTTGCAGTGTCGGCGGTGGTACAAAGTCAGTCGCTTTGATTAGCTGGATGGCGTGCGCTTCGTCGTAGAATTTAGCGTGAGCAGTACCGATATTGCGGCTCAGCTCTGCGCGAAAGGTGGGTGCAGTCCAGTCATCCTGATAGTCAATGGGGATGCGGATATAGCTCAGCGTATCCACAGAGATAACCAACTTGTCCGACTTAACGGCGGTAGGCTCCAGCGATTGCCCTGCTGTTCTGCCCTTCACCTCAAGATCACCACTCAGGCGATCAATGCGGTATTGGTTGCTGGCTTTCAGCGGCCTGTATGTAGACAGCCTCTCGGCCAGAAATACGGATTTGGACTCTAAACGGGTCTGGACATCCCGGTCATAAGCCTCGATGTGAATATCATTGTCGGATTCCACCCCGCCATAATGTGGGCGAAACAGATCGGGACTGTACGAAGTATCAGCCATAAACAAAACTCCTACGTAGGTTGATGAAGCCCGCGCCATCGTCATGGTGCAGGCGTGCGTAATCCTCCCGCCGTGGCAGGATTCAGAGAGATGGAAAATCAGGGTTAAAGCAGATTGATAGAAAAGTCTCCGAGTACCCGAAACTGGCTTTGCTAGGCCAGAATTGGCGCGGCTCTCAGCGATTAGTGGACAGTAAGTAGTAAATTCGCAGGGTCAGGTGTCCAGTCGGACTTGCAGCCCACAATGCACCGTCAGGCGCTGGCATCGGAATCAGGCAGCCCAGCGTTGCGCGGAATTCCGCTCAGTAAACCAAGCGACCATCGTCTGGCGCTTCTCTTCGCCAAGCATCCCGGCGCGGTACGCATCGTATTCAGCAACACCCCAGCCAAAAGTAACGAGGCATTCAGCGACACGCGTCAGATGGTCGGGGCTGGTGCTGGGGTATTTATCAAGCAGAATGGAAAGAATGCTATCGACCGAGTGAGATTGTTTCTCTACCTCGGTCAGGACTCGGATTCTATTCTCATCGTACATATGGAATTCTCCAGTTAGCGCCCGGCACGCTTCCCGGCGCTGCGTTGAGCAACCAGCGCATGATACTGCTGGTCGTATTCTCGCGTGCCAGCACCCCGGCCAGTCTGTGCAGCCCATTGATTCAGCGCATCGTACGCCGCGATGAATTCAGCGTGTGACATTCCGACAGGTTGCGCGGCGGGCTGACCATATGTGTTCCCCTGCGACGGGACATAACCAGTCGCAGTGCCTGCGGCCATCCTCTCTTGCAGGTACTGAACAGCCCGCTGCATCTGCGCAGGGTCGCCAGACATAACCATACGTTCAAGGGTGGATTGCGTCCCGGCGTCAAGCGTGCCCGCGTACTGCAACATAGCGTCAACTGTTCCGTGCCCGAGCTGGCTTTCTATAGACTGGTGAAACTGCCCCATCAATCCTTGCAGCTCGGCGGTGTACTCAATAGCTGTTCCATCCATCAGGGGAATAGTATCGCCCACCTGCGCCCCGGCGCTGTCCGCGTTCTGGTCTTGCTGATTAGCAATATTGCTATTATTCCATTGGCCGCCATCATTACCGTTAACGGGTTGGGTACGGAGGAAATCAGCATCAGCAGGCGCAGAGCTAAAGCGGGATGCCCCATTGTCAGCTCCAACAGGTGCAGCCATGTATGGCGATTGCTGCGATGCAGCATCAGCGCCAGCAGCGAGATAAGGGTTTTGATTGTCAGCCATAATTATGCAACCTCTTGTGATGTAACTCGGCGGTGCGCCAGTTCAAGTAAAAGCATGTGCGCATGTACGCATCGGGCAGGAATCATCTTCTGTCCGTGGTACGCTTTGCCGAGATCTTGTCTGTCGATCTGGTACACACGAGCCAAGTCGATTTGACGAAGATTCAAGGCGTCAGCAATGAATTTCAGTTGTTGCCCGCAATCAGCCGCGCGGCGTGGCTCCATTAAAATGATGGTGCTCATGAAATAATCCTCAGTTAAATAAGCCCGTGACGGCGTAGCCAACGGCGCTCGCCAGCGGAGCCACGCGGACGCTGGCGGCGTCCACGGGCGGTGACTGGCTGTTCGGGTGCGGCCTCACTTCGGAGATTCTGCGTCAGGATGTCCCACCCCTGCGGCTTAACAGGGGCGTAGCCTTCCCGCATCTCGTCAAGGTTGACGTATTGAGTCGGGTCAATTGCAGGGTGAATGATGTCGTTATCTTCCATCACTCGGCTCCCCATTTCGCATTAACATTTTCCAGAATGTCACCATACGGCCAGCGGCTCTTTAAGCAGCGGTTAACGAAAGCGATCACCTCTGGCGGAACGTCCAGCTTTTGGGCGATGTCAGCGACAGGCCAGCCAAAGCGCTCTAACTTGTGGATTTCATCCAAATCAGAAGGCACCAGCTTGCGCATGGCTTTCGCTTTCTCCGGCTTCACTTTAACGGCTTTCGGCGCAGGGTGAGTGTGGGCGTTCTGGAATCTGGAATGAGCGATAGCCAGCACGGTTTCAGGGCGAATCAGCGTATCGCGGGCAATCATAAATTCCGTATCACGGTGCAGCTTGCCGGGCTTATAGCGGCTGCGGATGGCGTTGTATTCAGCCAGAGTAATATCAGCATCGTCTTTCCACTGTTCGGCCAAGTCATCGACATAGACGCCACGGATTACACGGTCGATGTCGCTCGGGCTGAAACCAGTGCGAGAAGAGATTTCATCGTTGTTCAGGTGGTCAACAATACTCAGTTTATTGATAAGCTGAATATCGCGCAGGGTCAGGGTTGCGTTACTGGTGGTTGTCATACTGGAACTCTCCATCAAAGTTAATCGAATCTTCTACAAGGTCTTTAATCAAAGCGAGGCTGGATGCGGTATGGATACCACCGCCGCGCCGGGCGTTGTCGTACATGGCTTTGGCCTGCTTCTGGTACTTCTCAGGCAGCGAGTTAAACCACGCTCTAAACTGGTGCGGCGTCATTCGTTGTCATCCTCCGGGAACACGTTATTGAAAGATGCGTCCGGCGCATCGGCGGCATTTTGCTTGAGGAAGTTCACGCAGGATGACAGCTCGGCAGCAGCCATGCGGGATTCTCCAGCGGAGTCCTCTTTCAGGCGGCGGGTCAGCGCCTCCAGCAACAGGCACCGCATATCCCATGTCCCAGCTTCAAACTCGGTTTTGGTCATTAATGGTTATCTCCAACTGGTAACAGGCCAAGCGCCCGGATGTGCTGTATCACTTCTTGATGCACGGGCTTCGGCAGAAATAAACGGCGGGCAATGGCGGCGTAAACTTCATCAGGTGTCTTGCGCACTGGATGCACTCGACCATTAAAAACCCGCTCAGACAGGCGGACAGCTTTCCAGCAACGTGAGCCATCCGGCCTTTTCATGCGGTTCAGCACAGCGGCCAGACACTCCCACGGTTCGCAATCATTCAAAAGGCAATATCGCTCCAGCGGCGTGGACACCTCGCGAAGGATGGCCTCCCGGTTAAGGGTCTTGCGATGACGTTCGGCCAACCCATCAAATGAATACCCGTTCAGGGCGTAAGCGAGCTGCGCATTAATCAGGGCGTCAGAACGCCCCGCGCGTTGCTGCACGGTTTCATCAGGCATGTGGATTCTCCAGAGAGGAAATTAAACAGGCGAGCCAGTTAGCTCAGAGGAAGCGGGAGATGTAACCCCAGTTAGCATTGTGGGGCTGGTACAACGCCGCCAAATCATCAGGCGCATCCCCCAGCGCCAACGATGACCAGAGTATGAAAGCACGGGCAGGTTGACCATCGCGCCCGGCACGGCCAACCATTTGCACCAAATCGGGCAGGTCTTCCGGAACATAAGTGACAATTACGTTACGCACGTCAGAAATATCGGCTCCGAGGCCAAAGGCTTTGGTCGCCACCAGAACAGCGCCGGGCGTGCTGGAGAACCACTCTGCGTTGGCGTGCCGCTGATCGCGGCTCAGTCGCTCAACGTCAGAATGATAAGGCCGGGCACGGTCTCCCAGTTCGTTGAGATACGCATACAGCATCTTTATGCTGTCCACCATCACCAATGTCTTTTCATTCTCCGGCAGCGCATTGACCAGACCAACGGCAGCCCGGCGCGGAGTTACGCATTGCTGAGCAGGAATAAGCTGGATGTTTTCACGGGCAGCACTGGCGCGGTAGGTGAGGAACTCGCCACGACAGCCAAGCTCTTTCATCAAGCCAGACTCATCACCTTTTCGCAGGGTCGCAGTAAACGCGCACCGCTGAGCATCCGGGAAGGCATTTTGCAGGGTGTGCTTCATTGCAGGGAAAGCGTCCCGGAACTCCCATTCATCAACGGTGTGCACCTCGTCAATGATAAATCTGTCCGCACCAGCGGCCATCAGCGCGGCAAGCACCTGACTACCCGGCACCAGATGTTCAGGCGAAACGACTGCGACGCGGAAAGCACCAGCAGCCAACCCCGCAAGTTGCTGCGCATTACGCCGCTTCGGTAGTTTATCGCCAAATGCCACAGCGTGAACGCCAGCCTCCCTTAACTGCTGTAGCACCTGCTGCTTGATAGTGTTCGTCGGCACGACAATAACGGTCATACCTTCGCCAGCATCAGACTCAAATTGCAGGGCATAGGTGAATGCAGCCGTCTTTCCGTACCCGGTCGGCAGTACGGCCAACATATCGCGGTCACGGGCAAACACAGCGGCGGCCACGTCGAGTTGACCGGGTCGCCAGTCATGACCATCTGGCGGCGGTAACGGTACGAATGCCGGGCGGTCGCATTGCTCCAGCTCACGGAACCTGTACGGCGCTGTAACCAGCGGCGGGATGGACGGCGGCAGGTCAGCGCCGCCAACGTCACAGTGTTGGTTCTTCGTGTTGAAATTGTCCTTAGTGGATTTCAGCTCACTGCCCCATAGCTGGTGAAACTCCGGGCTATCCCCGAGGGTGTCAAAGTCAGCGTGGCGCATCGCCTCCAGCTTGCTCATGCCACGATTGATGCGGCGGATGGTCTTCTCATCACAAATCAGAAACTCGCGACAGGCTTTAAGAAAGGCGTTTTGCCCCGTGGTCGCTTCCGGGATGGCGTGCTCACGCGGTTTCAATGCGGCATCGTCTACGCGAACACCGGGGAAATCTGGTGGCAGCGGCTCGGCGTACCGGGCAGGCTTTTTGTTTAGCCACATCACCAGCTCAGCGCGGCGGCAGTGGATTGCATCGCCCGGCTGGATAATCTGGCGCAACCCTGCATCAGCGCGGCGGGCGTGTGTCTTGCGTCCGATTCCGTTAGCCTCTTTCCATTCTCGGAACGACATAACAGAATCGTCAGCGTTAAAGTAAAATTCTTGTGACTCCGTATTAAACGCAGCCTGTATGGGTTTACGCTTTACAGGACATTGCTTGTTACGCGATACAACTATCTTATCCGCAACCAGTTGCTGAGCATCCGCAGGCGCAGTGTTCAGCGGTTCGGCGTCAGCGGCCAGCGCAAGCAGGCGGTTCAATCTCGTGGGCATGTTTGAAATCTCCAGTCAAATAATCAAGCAGCTTTCCGCCAGATGTATCGGCGGTGGACACCTCTCTTTTTGGTCACGCCGTGCAGCTTTCGCCATGCGCGGAAGGTCATAACGGAACCATCGGGATTGTAGTAATACACACGCAGACGTTTGTGGAATGCTCCCTGTACCGTCTTGTCCGTGACAGCGCAGCGCACGTAATGCGGGATAACAGTTTCACTCCAGACCAGTTGTTGCGGCGTGGCGCTAATCGTGCTTAACGCTTCGGCGGCAGCAGTTGCCAGCTCCAGTTGCAGGCGTGAATTCATGTGGCGTAAATCAACCATGATGTAAGCTCCAGAAATTAAGGTGAGTTTAGAACGGGGCGCAGGACGGAAGCGCCGGAAGTGTGGCGGTGGCGGTTGAGGCGGCGTCGGTGTTCCGTCCCTCTTTAGTAGTGATCTTCATCCAGTGATTTGGATTTAACTCAGGCGCAACAGGCAATGCAGCGGGATAGCGCGAGGGCGGGCTTGTGGTCTCATCTTCCCACACTAGTAACCCTTATCGGTCGGTAGCCTTCCCAATATAGTAGCTTTCAAGTCAAGAATGCTATCCGGGGCTTGCCTTCCCTTTGTAGTCACTTTCATCCACGCATACCCCGGACAGCCCTTGTGGCGTCTGGTGCGACAGGCAATTTCAGGTAGGTGTATTAGGGATGTGAAATTGGTTCTTGGCGTAGCTCTTTCCTACAATATAGACACTTTTAAATTTATTAATAAATGCAGTCAGTTAAACGGTTATCTTTATTACCTATAACTTTCACAGATCAATAGATTAAAATTGATCGGAATTATCAGCTTTAAATTTCTTGACAGCTATTTGTATAATGGTTTTAAGAAGTTGTATCGGAGTGAGCGACTGGCAGTGAGCGTAGCGAACGGTAAGCCAGTCGGCGAAGAACGAAGAGTATGAGATGACTTGTCATCGAATATGATGAGTGATTGAGCGCTACGAACGAAGATACGCTGTATAACAGTTAGAACAGTTACCTAGCTGAATATGAATAATACATTTAATATTTATCTGGATTAGTATTTTCTATTTATTCTCCCTGTAATAATTCAATCCTTTCTTCTATTTCAATAATCATTACTATCTCAGCAATTAGCTGTTTAAGTAATACCGCTTTAAATTACCATCCCACTACATAACTCCCGACCTGTAGCCAGTACGGCGAGCGGGTAAGCGATGAGTACCGAGCATCGCATAGAGCAAAGCGAAAGAGAAGCACAGCAGCAGGCGGCGACTGATAAATGAGCCGAACAGGTGAGTGCAAGCAGGCGTAAGCACTGCACCGTTGAGAGGTGTGGAGACGGCGGAACGTCTCCGCGTTTAGGCAAAGCGGCGTCACTGAGGCGCAGCACTTGCCATCTAGGAGATGACACCAGATAAGAACCTTCATAGATAATTTATTCAAGAATTATAAGTGGTACTTAATAAAGTTGATCTGGATAAGTAAACCTAATAATGATGAGTCTGTATAAATCTTAGTCAACCTAACCGCATCTTGAATAAATTAGCGTTGAATCCCTTCCCCGCCCCCAACCGGGAATTGTTCAGTGATAAATCACTTTCACAATCTGATCTCGATGCTCATCGTCTGGCACGGCTAAAGCCCCGCCACCTCTTCACATCGAGAGCCGCGAGTAAAACGAAAACACGTTACAAATCATAGCATTACGACATCACGCATAACATAACTATCTGATATCAATACAAAAGCTGTAGGTCATCCATCACCCACAGCCCAGTAACGGCCAGTGCTGACACCTCATTTGGCTGTAGGCCATCATCCCTCGCCCTTGTTCCAGTGGCGTTTAACGGTGCTCACGCTAATGCTAAGACGCTTCGCTACCTTCGATTGAGACAGCCCCTCACTGCGCAGCTCCTGCACCTTTTGAGTGGTGTCGGTGGCTTCCTTGCGTCCCAGCTTAACGCCATTGGCTTTCGCCTTCTCCAGCCCGTCCAGCGTCCTCTCACGGATACGGTTTCGCTCGAACTCAGCAAAGGCTCCAAACATCTGGCGGATTAGCTTGCCCTCAGATGAAGTCAGATCACGCGCAGGCAGGTCAAGAGACACCACCTTCACGCCGCGTTCTAACAGCATGTCGATGGTCTGCTGCACATCGATGTTGTCACGCCCCAGCCTGTCCAGTTTCAGCACGACAAGCTGATCTCCCGCTTCCAGCTTGTGCTCAACCATCGCCCGGAACTTAGGGCGCTGCATAGCCTGAACGCTGCCGGAAATGTCCTCGCTGATTACCCTGCTTTCAGGCACCTTATACCCGGCACGCTCAATAGCCAGCACCTGATTCTGCGTATCCTGCTCGCGTGTTGAAACGCGGCAGTAGATAAAAGTCCTCATGCTTCACCTCTCCCGTCTGGTATCACAAAACGGTAGCATCATTGCACTGATGGTCGCATTTAGTCAAACCCTAAATTGATGACACCAGATAGTAATCACTCAGGAAGGTAGCAAGAATCGAACGATTGATGACACCAAAACCAAAACAATAACAACAGGCAAGAGCAGCACTCAGCATCAACGCAAAGTGCTTTAACAGTGGAGATTCAGGAGTGATTTAGCGTTTAAAGAGAAGAGTAACCCTAACCCACAGCCTCACGCTCAGAACGCGAAACAGGGTCATAAACGCCACAGAGGAAGGCAAATCAATATACAGCCCGCCCAGCCTTCGGCTGGGAGAGGCGCACGGGGGAAGTTGAAGCCTTAACCGTTGAGGGAGGGGCAACCATAAGCGTGCAATTTTTCAAGCCGGGGATTCAGCTATAGGCTAACGGTAGAATGCGGCTTGTAGAGGGTTGTGCGCACATACCCAGTACAACCGCATTACTCCATGCGCACAAACCCCGGAGAGCCGCTTGCGGTGGGGGTTTAAGAGGTACAATTTTTGGTTCGGGTCATAAAGGACTCTTGAGAGCTGACTTAGCTTATTTAAACTGCATTCGTCTTGGCTATGGAGACACGAGGCAGTTCAATTTTTGTTCAAAACTTTGCAATATTTTGGTTCGATCTCATGTTCTCGTGCTAAAGAAATCAGCACTCGATCAAATTTTCATTTTTTTTTTTGAAACATTGACATACAGCCTAAGCCTTACGGCACGTAGGGTTGGTCGAAATTTCCCTTTGACAACCTCAATTTAACCTCAAAATCAACCCTTGTACTGCAAAGAATCCTAACTAGAATGCTGAACATGTAGGGGTTAATCTTATTAACACACCCTATATGTTGTGCCCATGTATAAATGATGGGCATAAAAAAACCGGAGTCACCTGCGTGAATCCGGTCTATGAAGCATGACCGCCATGAGTCTGCAAACTCATAACGATTGTTAGCCTCACTATCGTTTCTAACGGCTCGATTGTGCCCGGCTTGGTTGGTTATGTAAACAGTAAGATAAAATCAAAAGGAACGATCCATGCTTATTCAGAAAAAGCGTATTCGAAATATTGATAATTACATACCTAACTTTGATGGCCGAGATATCTACATTGCACATTCTTTGCCAGATGCGGGGAAAACGGACTCTATTGGTTTCTCAAGTCAAAGAGCTTTAGGTGAAGAAGTCCTCCCCAAAATTTTAGGGCCAATAACCAGATTCAATGCTAATGGCAAATCAGTACCTGACAAAACAGCACCTAAAGAAACTGCATACAGACAAATTTCATGGACTAGAAAGCAATGGATCGGAGGGGGCGCAACTCAAGAAGTTACTGACACTCGTGAAATTGAGTATAAGCGCTACAAGAGAATCCTCACCCCTCCACCAAGCATAGAGTTAAAGATTGTAGAGAATCTGCAAGGGGAGAAGTTGATCATCTCTCCAAAGCTAAGTTTGACAGCTAACAACAAAGAGTTAGTGGCTCACTGCATTAATCTTTTTTTAGAGCTTTTTGGGTTGTGCGAAACTGTTGACGACCAACTTAATACCATCGTTAAAAGTAAATCTATAAAACTAAACTGGAGCCTCCTGCCTCAGGGTCAACAGCCTTGGAGTACTATCGGTTCAAAAATCCTTTCAGCTATTAAGATCAGGGGAAAGGGCAATACCGCTGTTGTTGAAGGCAGGCTTGAACTTATCAATAGTAAAAAACCAGATTTCGTAGCGGTTGGGCAAGCTGGGTTCCAAGGCTACGTAATATTTGGGTTCACAGGCCAAAACATTTACGTACTAGAAAGCTCACAATGTAATAACGCAACTTATATACTTAACAATAATTGGCAGCAGTTATCCCAGCTAACTAAAGCCGAAATACTAGACGGAAACTTGCACCATGCCCGTGTCATCCACCGTGTAAACTGGGCAGCAGAAATACTTAAATACTTACCATAAAGCGCCGGACGCGCGGGAATGAACCCCCGCGCACTTTCAAACATACCGCAATAGAATCCATAAAGCCCCGTTGGTGGTAAGACAACAAGCGGAGCCTCTGGCGACTACATCACAGTTATGTCAGTTAGTGAGGCTTATCAGGATGACCATGTACCCAAGGGGAGCGAGGCCGAACCGCTGGCAGAGCTTGCATATGGTCTGCAAGTACCGTGACCACCATAAACCTGTTTATCCCCTGCGGCGTCTCGCGACGGCGACAGAACGGGGGCATCGGGCTAAAATGCGCTTCACTAAAAGTTTTTGGGATTGTTTAGAGACGGTGGCTACGTCATAGCTTTCAAGTTGAGTCAGTACGTGTTTGACGCTTGGAACTACACGCCGCTATGAGTTAACATCCCAATTACCACTATCAACCACAGCGGCTTTTTCAAGGGACATAACAGAGCATTTCTTACAGGCAAAAGAGACAGATTTAATCTTCTAACTAGCTGTATTGTAAGGAATTTAGTGACTTGGTGCCGAAGGCCGGACTCGAACCGGCACGTATTTCTACGGTTGATTTTGAATCAACTGCGTCTACCGATTTCGCCACTTCGGCACTGAAGGGGATGCGGAAACGTTGTGGATTATACCTGTCGCGCGCCGCCATGCAAGCGACGACGCGCGAAACCCGCGCTAAGTGCCCAAAAAACCAGCGCCCTGGTTACTCCAGCTCAGACACCGCCAGCCGAATCACCCCTGCCGCCTTCTGCTCCGGCAGCGCCAGCACCTTCGCCCACATCTCCTGCACCATGTCGCAGGAGAGCTTCTCCTTGCCCACCGCCTTCTCCGGCATCTGCAACAGCTGGATGTCCTCGCCGTACTTATCGGCTAGTTGTTTCATAATCGGCCGCACATCCTCGACAGCCGCCTCGCGTTCGGCTTGCGTCACGGTGTGGCGGTTTTTGCCGTAGGCCGCACGCATCATGTCGGCGTCGGCCTGCATGCGCCGCGTCATCAGGTCTTTATCCAGCATGCGCATCGGGTTCACGCCGCCCTTCACCATCGGGTAGAGGAAGCGGAAGCAGGCGTCGTCGCTCACCTTCTGGATGGCGGCGGTCTGCTCCATGTTGATGGTCATGTAGTTCACCACGTTGGCGTCCGGGGCGTTTTGCAGGCGCGACATCTGCAAATGCAGGATCTGCGGCTGGATGGTGTCGATAATCTGCTGCTCCGGCTCGCCGGCTTTTTGCAGGGCGGTCATCTGGTCGAGGATGCGCTGATGCAGCGCGGGCTCCTGCTCCTTAATCACCTGCCAGGCAGGCATCGCGTTGAGGGTGGTATCAATCTGCGCTTCCGGAGCGCGTTGCCTGTCAAAGAACACCCAGAACGCCACGGCGGCGGCCGCGACAATAACAACGACCGTACTGATCCACGTTTTTTTCATCTCGCATCCTTATCCTTGAGTTGTGCCGGTTTACACCGGCACGCCGCTGTGGAAGCGAAACTCGTGGTCCGGTGTCGAGATAAGTGTGGCTTCAATTTCGCCAAAAAGCTGTATGCGCGGTGAGATATCGTCGTCGCTCACCTGCTGGGCCAGCGTCAGGTAGTCCTGATAATGGCGCGCTTCCGAGCGCAGCAGCGAGAGATAGAACTTCTGTAAGTCATCGTCGAGGAACGGGGCCAGCGCGGCGAAGCGTTCGCAGGAACGGGCTTCGATGTAGGCGCCGCAGATGAGCTTGTCGATCAGCGTCAGCGGTTCGTGGGTGCGCACTTCCTTCAGCATCCCTTTGGCGTAGCGGCTGGCGGTGATTTTGACGTACGGAATATCGCGGGCCAGCATCGCCTCACGCACCTGCCAGAAGTGGTGCAACTCCTCTTTAATCAGCAGCACCATGCTGTCGATGAGCGCCTGGCCCCACGGGTCGTCGGTTTTGGGCATCACGCTTTTGCCAATCTGCTTGTGCAGGGCGATGAAGTCCGGCTCCGGGCCGTCGCGAAAGGTGAACTGTTCGTAAGGTTTGAGCCAGTCGAGCAGCGCGTCGGCACCACTTTCGTCGGCGACGTATTTACGCACCAGCAGCAGCGCGGTCTGGGCGGCCTTGAGCTCGCACACCATGTGGTCGGTGAGCAGCAGCGGCAGGTTCGCCGGGTCGCGGGCTTTATCAATCCATGCTTGCGGGGTCGGGCACTGGAGGAAGTTGAGTACGGGGGCGAGTATCTGCGGGTAATCCATGGTTCTGCCTTGAAAAAAGCGGTGGCGCGCGCCACCGCCTGAAACGCTTAGTGACGCACGCCGTCGTCGTCTTCGTCGACGTAATCTTCGTCGTCGCCTTCTTCGCCGTCTTCACCGTTCGGATCTTCGAAGTAGGTTCCCCAGCCGTCGTATTCCACTTCAAACTTCTCGGCCAGGTTCATCAGCTGTTCTACCTGCGCGTCGATCAGCTCCGCCTTCAGCGCGCCTTCGCTCAGGATGTCGCAGCAGATGACGGTGTCGCCCTCTTCCACTTCCAGCTCTTCCGGCTCGGTCACTTCGTAACCCAGCTTGAAGGCTTCCACGGCCATTTTTTCCAGCGCGTCGAAATCATCCGCAGAGAAATGGTGCTCGATGGTGTACAGCGCGTCCGGATCGCTACCGTCTTCCAGCAGTTCTTCAATAATCAGACGCGTCTCTTCGCGTTGCTCTTCCAGTAATTCCGGGTTTGCCATGGGTCAATCCTCTTTAAAGTGCGGCAGATACTTCTATTTTCACACACGGACGGGTTTGCCTCCACCTTTGTTGGAAAGATTTGTGAAACGGGGTTGCAAATGAATAATTACACATATAAAGTGAATTTTAATTCAATAAGTGGCGTTCGCCATGTGAGGATAAAATGTCTGATCTGTACAAGAAACACTTTCTGAAATTGCTCGACTTTACCCCTGCACAGTTCACTTCTCTGCTGACCCTTGCCGCACAGCTCAAAGCCGATAAAAAAAATGGCAAGGAAGTACATAAGCTTACTGGCAAAAACATCGCGCTCATCTTCGAAAAAGACTCGACCCGTACACGTTGCTCTTTCGAAGTTGCCGCATTTGACCAGGGCGCGCGCGTTACCTATTTAGGGCCGAGCGGCAGCCAGATTGGGCATAAAGAGTCAATTAAGGATACCGCACGGGTGCTCGGGCGGATGTACGACGGCATTCAGTATCGCGGCCACGGCCAGGAAGTGGTCGAGACGCTGGCGCAGTACGCGGGCGTGCCGGTGTGGAATGGGCTGACCAACGAGTTCCACCCCACGCAGCTGCTGGCGGATCTGCTGACCATGCAGGAGCACCTGCCGGGCAAGGCGTTTAACGAGATGACGCTGGTCTACGCGGGCGACGCGCGCAACAACATGGGCAACTCGATGCTGGAAGCGGCGGCGCTGACCGGGCTGGATCTACGCCTGGTGGCCCCGAAGGCCTGTTGGCCGGAAGAGAGCCTGGTGGCAGAGTGCAGCGCGCTGGCGGAAAAGCACGGCGGGAAAATCACCCTGACGGAAGACGTGGCGGCGGGCGTCAAGGGCGCGGACTTTATCTATACCGACGTGTGGGTGTCGATGGGCGAAGCCAAAGAGAAGTGGGCGGAGCGGATTGCGCTGCTGCGCGGGTATCAGGTGAACGCGCAGATGATGGCGCTGACCGGCAACCCGAACGTGAAGTTCCTGCACTGTCTGCCGGCGTTCCATGACGACCAGACCACGCTCGGCAAGCAGATGGCGAAAGAGTTCGATCTGCACGGCGGGATGGAAGTGACGGACGAGGTGTTTGAGTCGCCGGCGAGCATCGTGTTCGACCAGGCGGAAAATCGGATGCATACGATTAAGGCGGTGATGGTGGCGACGCTTGGGGAGTGATTGGGTCCTCTGAGCGCTGGTGCCCTCACCCCGGCCCTCTCCCACAGGGAGAGGGAGAAAAACCTAAAAACGACAACAGCGTTATCGTCAGGCAGAAAAATTCATTTTACTGACGCTTTCTCAGATACGCATTAACGATAATAGGTATTTATGTTTTTATTAACCATTATTTACTGAGTAGATAATGGTTAATATCAGGTCATTATCAATTACAAAACACCGTATATTATCGGCGTAATATTTCCTTATTGCTGCATTTCATTAATAAGGATTTTTTATGTCATGGAATAAACATGAAGCTGTGTCATACGCCCGTAGCCACGCACTAACCCATACTGGACACTATTGCGCTCGAGCAATCGCCGCCGCCATTCGAGCCGGAGGGCTTAAAATCGAAGGGGCAAACGCTAAGGATTTCTGGCGTTCTCTTGAAAAAGCAGGATTCTCAAAAGTCTATGGCACTCCCATAGAGGGGGATATCGCGGTGATTGATGCCTTGCCCGGCCCGAATCAGTACGGGCATGTCTGTATTTACGATGGCGCTGGAACCTGGTATTCAGATTTTAAACAGAGAACACTGTACCCGGGGCCAACCTATCGCCAACTTCAGCCAGCAATAACCTTATACAGGCATTATTAATATGAATAAGCTCATCTTAATTGTGTTATTCAGCACAGCAGCATTGGGGGCCGAAGATTTTCAGATGCCGATGCAGCGCGCTCTTGAATTCAATCGCTGGTACATTAAACAAGTGAACAACGATCGTTATCCCATCCAACAGGGAAATGAAATCGATAAGTTCGTTACGGCCAGCACCATAAAAAAATTACGTCATGCAGACGATCCCCGTTATGCCGACGCTGAATTTTACGAGGCTGATTTTTTTATGAAATCGCAATATATCGGCGAGGACTGGGCTGAGAATGTGGCTATTGATTCGTATGATTCAGACCCGGTCTGTGTAAACGTGAATATCACGTTTGGCAAAAAGACCCAGCACACAGTCATTGATTGCATGGTTAAAGAAGATGGGATCTGGAAAATTCAGTCTGTCGCCGCTCGGGATAATAATTGATGCCCCCCGCTAACAATAATGGAGCCGCCTTTGTTGCCGGGTGGCGCTGCGCTTACCCGGCCTACAAAACCCGTAGGCCCGTGCAAGCGCAGCGCCGCCGGGCAAATCAGGCGACGATGCGGCTGATGCCCTTTCTCCCACAACCCGCTCGACTCAATTGATTTTTCACCCCGAAAAAGGTACGTTTTCGCCTTAATTCCAGCGTGGACATACCAGCATTATGCCGATTATTCAGTCTGTTGAACGTGCGTTGCAGATCCTCGACCTGTTCAACGAGCAGGCCACCGAGCTTAAGATCACCGACATCAGCAAACTGATGGGGCTGAGCAAGAGTACCCTCCACTCGCTGCTGAAAACCCTCCAGCTTCACGGCTATATCGATCAGAACCCGGAGAACGGTAAGTATCGCCTCGGCATGAAGCTGGTCGAGCGCGGGCATTTTGTCGTGGGCTCGATGGATATTCGGCAGAAGGCGAAAGGCTGGCTGACGGAGCTGTCCCAGCGGACCGGGCAGACGACCCATCTGGGGATACTGGACGGGCGTGAAGGGGTCTATATCGAGAAGATTGAAGGCAAGCTGGCCGCCATCGCCTATTCGCGCATCGGCCGCCGCCTGCCGGTTCACGCCACCGCCATCGGCAAGGTGTTGATTGCCTGGCTGGGCGAGCCCGAGCTGAACGCCCTGCTGGAGGGCTATCAGTACACCACCTATACCCCTTCTACCCTTGCCTCTCGCGAAGCCTTAATGAGTGCCCTGGCGCAGACCCGCGAGCAGGGCTATGCCCTGGATAGCGAAGAGAACGAGCAGGGCGTGCGCTGCGTGGCGGTGCCGGTGTGGAACCACGAGTCCCGCGTCATCGCCGCCCTGAGCCTGTCGACGCTGACCTCCCGCGTGGACGACGCAGAGCTGGCTGATTTCCGCGAGCAGCTTCAGCAGGCCGGGCTCCAGCTCTCACGCGCGCTGGGCTACCCGGCCTGAGCCGTCAGACCGGCTCGTAGGTGAAGTAGTCGAAGTCAGCGTGGCAGCCGTCGCCGCTGATGTCCTCGCAGTGCAGTCCCACAAACGCGCCGGTGAAGAAGCCGCGCCCGCCAATATAGTCATCCGACAGCTTCCACGCCTCATACGTCACCGGCACGGCATGCCACGTCTCGCCGTCGAACGAGTAGCTGTAGCGGTAGACCAGCCTATCCACATCCACCCGGAGCCAGACGCTCTCAGCCTGTTCCGGCACCGGAATCGGCTGCTCGTGCAGCGGCCATGACGGCACGTTGTGGTCAAGCTGGATCACCTTAATCGTTCTGCCCTGCCCCCCCTCGTAGTCCACAAAGCAGTAGCTCCAGTTTTTGCTGTTGTAGTAGCAGGTCAGCCCCGCGCTCTGCTGGAAGTGCACCGGCGAGAACTGCATCCGCGTCTCGGCCCGGAAGGTGAAGTGCTGCCAGCGGCGCGCCACGGTCGACTGGGTAAAGGTCGAGTTGAGCGAGTCGTTGCCGTACAACCGTAAATAGCCGGGGCGCGCGGTGAGCGAGCCGAGGGTGTCGTCGAACGGAATGCGCAGAGTCTGCAATTCAGGGTCAAGCGTGCTGCCGTCGAAATCATCCCGCCAGCTACCCTGAGCGGCGCCAGGCTGCTCCGCCACCTGCGGGCCTTTCACGGTCAGCTGCGCGTGCTTGCCGCCTTCCACGTACGGCCAGCCATCGCGCCATTCAATGCGGGCAATGCCGGTCTCGCGCCCCAGCGGACAGTAGCCGCGTCCGCCGGAGGCCAGCAGCGGCACGCCGGGCAGGCGCAGCGGGCGGCTGGTAAGGTAGGCCATATACCACTCCCCGGTGTGGGTTTGCAGCAGCGAGCCGTGGCCGCTCTTTTGCAGCGGGTTCTCCGGCAGGTGCCAGCTGGTCATCATCGTCACGTCCGGGTGAAGCTCGTACGGCCCGTCGATGGTTTTTGCACGCAGCACCACGACGGCGTGCTCGTAGCTGGTGCCGCCTTCGGCAACCATCAGGTAGTACCATCCCGCGTGGCGATAAAGATGCGCCCCTTCGGTGTAGCAGAGCGGCGTGCCGGTAAACAGCGTTTTGCGCTCGGGCGAGAGGGTGCCGGTCTGCGGGTCAAACGCCTGCATCACGATGGTGTTGTGCGGGTTGCTGTGATGGCGCGGCCCCCACGGGCGGTAGAGGTAGTATTTGCGGCCATCGTCGTCGTGGAACAGGGACGGATCGAACCCGCCGTTGCCCATCGGGACCGGCTCGCTCCATGGCCCCTCAATGGACGGCGCGGTGACGAGGAAGTTGCGGCCATTTTTCCACGGCGAATCGACAATCTTCACGTCGGTGTAGAGCAGCCAGAATTTGCCGTCGGCGTAGCTCAGGCACGGTGCCCAGATACCGCCGGAGTCCGGGTTGCCCTTCATGTCCAGCATCGACACACGGTCCAGCGGGGTGCTGACCAGCGACCAGTTTTTCAGGTCGCGGGAGTGATAGATGCGCACGCCCGGGAACCACTCGAAGGTCGAGGTGGCGATGTAGTAGTCCTCGCCCTGGCGGCACAGGGACGGGTCCGGGTTGAAGCCGGTGAGTATCGGGTTAGTGATTTCCATGTTGCCTCCGGTTAATGGGATGCGGCTGTCGCGGCGTCGGGAATGGCCTCGCCCTGCGCCGCGCGGTGCTTGATCAGCTGCTGGCTGATGGCCTCCACGCGGGCGTCGGTGAGCTTATAAAACGACAGCATGATGAACATGCCCGCATAGAGCACCACGGGCACCACGCAGAACAGAATTTTGATGGTGGTCAGCACCTCGACCGGCTGCACGCTGCTGCTGGCGGAGTAGTTCACGTACGCCAGGATCCAGCCCACTACTGCCCCGCCAATTGCCAGGCCAATCTTCAGGCTGAACAGGTAGGTGGAGAACACCAGCCCGTCCAGGCGTCGCCCGCTGCGGCTTTCTTCGTAATCCACCACGTCAGAGGCCATCAGCCACTGTAGCGGCGTGGTGGTGTTAAAGACGAACAGGAACAGGATGTTGAGGGCGAAAATCAGGGCAATATGCTCCGCCGGCGTGAAGAAGATCAGCAGGCTAATCAGAGAGTAAGCGACGATGATCCACTTAAAGGCGGTGACGCGGTCGAAGCGGCCCAGCAGACGAGACGAGCAGAGCGAGCCGAACATGGTGGCGAGGCTGCCGTAGAGTAAAAACTGGGTCGCCATCTCCGGGTGATCCATCACGTATTTCACGAAGTAGAGCGTCGCCCCGCCGCGCACCACGTTGGAGCAGGTCGCCATCATCTTGAAGGCGCACATGATCCGCCACTGGCCGTTGCCCAGCAGCAGCTTAAGATCTTTCGCCACCGACGAGCCAGGCTGCACTTCAAAGGTGTAGCGCTCTTTGGTGGTGAAGAAGCAGACATAAAGCAGGACCACGCCGCTCAGACCCAGCACGCACATGGCGCCGAAATAGCCCACCTGCTCGTTCCCTTTGCCGATGATGCTGACCAGCGGCAGCGCGATGCCGCTGATGGCGAGCGACCCAGCGGCGGCGAGGAAGAAACGCCAGGACTGAAGGGCATGACGCTCTTTCGGGTCGGCGGTGATCACCCCCGGCATGGCACAGTACGGGACGTTAACGAAGGTGTAGACCAGAGTCAGCAGAATGTAGGTCACGCAGGCGTAGATGATTTTGCCCTGCGCGGAGAAGTCCGGCGTGTAGAAGGTCAGCATGCAGACGATGCCAAACGGGATGGCGCCCCACAGCAGGAACGGGCGGAACTGGCCGTAGCGGGTGCGGGTGCGGTCTACCAGCAGCCCCATCAGCGGATCGGTCACGGCGTCGAGCACGCGGGAAACTAAAAACAGCGTCCCCATTATGCCCGCGGAGAGACCGAACACGTCGGTGTAGAAATAGGCCAGCAGGAACATCGTGGCCTGCCAGACGAAGCCGCAGGCGGTATCACCCAGCCCGTAGCCAATTTTGTCTTTCATGGTTAATTGCGTCATCAGAATTACACCCTTATGTAGTGTGCTGAATTACAACATCGTGTTAATGGAGTGTAATGAGATGCTCAATTAACCAGCAATGGTCATATCTTATTTCTGAATTACGTTATTTCGCTTTTGTGACGCCAACGATATATCATAAGTCATTGTTTAAATTATAAAATTAAAGACAAGCAAAAACCGCCCGCGGAATATTTTCCGCAGACGACTTTCTCTCAGAAAATAATTAAATGCCGAGTGCTTTTTTACCGGCGTTAATTACCTCAATGATTTTATCGGTGTCATAAATACAGCCTTTCCAGGTGCCGCCACTCACGGACTGTAATGCCGCCCACAGCCGGGTATCGTCCGGCAAAAAGTCGTGAGCGTGCAGGTCCGGGTGCGTCTGCCGCCGCGCCAGCTCGCGCGCGCCCTCTTCCGGCGTCAGCGGGTTGTCCGCGGTACCGATGAAGTTCACGCTACCGGTCAGAGTCAGGCGGTCCACGGCAATCTCAATGATGTCGTTATCGCGCAGCTTACCAATCGGCCCTCCCGCCAGCGCCTCCGGCGATACGTGGCCGAAGCAGGCCCCGTCGACACGCCCGAGAAGCGCGCATCGGTGATTAACGACACCGTCTTGCCCCACGAGATATGCTTCAGCGCGGAGGTAAGCTGGTAGGTCTCTTCCATGCCGGTGCCGGACGGGCCACCGCCGATCACCACCATGATATCGCCCTGCTTAATCTCTTCCCGCTTGATGGCCCTGATCGCCTGCGCCTCCGAGACAAACACCCGCACCCGGCCAGTGTGGCGGTAAACGCCATCTTCACCCACCACCGACGGGTCGATCGCCGTGGCCTTGATCACCGATCCTTCCGGCGCGATGTTGCCCGTCGGGAAGCAGACCGTCGAGGTCAGCCCTTTCGCTTTTGCCTTCTCCGGCGGCAGGATCACGTCATCCGGCTCCACGCCGTCCTGCTCGCGCAGGCACTGGCGGAAGCGCTTACGGCGCTCCGAGCTCTGCCACCAGTCGAGGTTCTCGCCCACTGTCTGGCCAGTGACGGTCATGGCGTCCAGATTCAACAGGCCGAGATCGCGCAGGTGGAGCATCACCTCCGGCACGCCGCCCGCGAGGAAGGCGCGCACGGTCGGGTGATAGTCCGGGCCGTTGGGCAGCACGCTCACCAGGCGCGGCACCTTGCGGTTGACGCGCGTCCAGTGCTCAACGTCCGGAATAGTGGAGCCCGCTGCGTGAGCGATGGCCGGAATATGCAGCAGTAAATTGGTGGAGCCGCCGAACGCCGCGTGGATCACCATCGCGTTTTCGATGGCTTTGTCGGTGAGGATATCGCGCGTGGTGATGCCGCGGTTATCCAGTTCACTGACCGCCCGCGCCGACTGGCGGGCGATCTCCAGCCACACCGCCTGCCCGGACGGGGCCAGTGCAGAGTGCGGCAGCGCCAGACCCAGCGCCTCCGCCACTACCTGCGAGGTGCCCGCCGTACCGAGGAACTGACACCCGCCGCCCGGCGACGCGCAGGCGCGACAGCCCAGCTCGGCGGCCTCCTGCAAGGAGAGCTCATGGTTGGCGAAGCGCGCGCCGATGGTCTGCACTTTGCCCGCATCTTCCCCCACGGTGGGCGGCAGCGTCGCCCCGCCCGGCACCAGAATGGTCGGCAGATCGTGCATGGAAGCCAGCGCAATCATGGTGGCGGGCAGCCCTTTATCACAGGTCGCCACGCCGATCACCGCCCGGCGCGTCGGCAGGGAGCGGATCAGGCGGCGAAACACGATCGCCGCGTCGTTGCGGTACGGCAGGGAATCGAACATGCCGTGCGTGCCCTGCGAGCGACCGTCACACGGATCGCTGACGAAGGCGGCGAACGGGATCCCGCCGTTGCGGGTGATCTCCTTCGCCGCCGCCTGCATCTGCATGCCGATCTCCCAGTGCCCGGTGTGGTAGCCCAGCGCGACCGGGCGTCCGTCTCCGGCGCGGATGCCGCCCTGGGTGCCGATGATCAGCACCTCTTTGCCGGTGAGCTTGTTGGCATCCCAGCCCATCCCGGCGTTCTGGGTCATACCGAACAGGTTGCCGCTGGGGGATTCCATCAGCATCTGCGGAGTCAGCGGCAGCGCGCCCTGCGGCCCCGCCGCGTGGGTGATCACCGCATAAAACGCATCGTCCTGTGGGGTGAAAATTTTCTCAATGGTCATCGTTATCGTCCGGCTCAGCAGAGCTTGAGCTGTTGTAACAGGGTTTTCAGCTGCGCCTTGCGCGGCTCGTCCAGCGGCGAGGCTGGCGGCAGGACGTGCGTAGAAATCGGACGACCGCAGAGCACGATCGCCTCTTTAATGACGTTCACAAACGGCGTATCCAGCTGATACATCTGCGGGATTTGCAGCAGGGTCTGATGATACTCAGCCGCTTTCGCCACGTCGTTATCCCGCCAGGCTTTCAGAAGATTTACCGACACCTGTGGGGCAAAGTTGCCGCTGGCCGAGATCGCCCCGTCGCCGCCGAGCAGCAGGGTATTAAACAGATGATCGTCGTAGCCGCACAGCACCGTGAAATGAGGATGGGCGCCTTTAACGGTGTGGATCATGCTGCGCAGGTGAGCGACGGAGTCGATGGTGTCTTTGATGCCGACGATGTTACTGCGCGAGTCGGCGAGGGTTTTCACCAGCGCCGGGGTCAGATCCTGCCCGGTCAGCGCCGGGAAGTTATAGAGCATCACCGGCAGCGTGACGCTGTCGGCCACCTGCTCGAAATAGCGGATCAGGTTCGCTTCCGATACTTTCCAGTAGTAAGGGTTGATCACCACGATGCCGTCCGCGCCCGCCTGCTGCGCGTGCTGGCTCAGCTCAATGGTTTCCCGGGCGTTGGTGCCGCCGGTGCCGATCAGAACCGGCACGCGACGATCGACATGATCGATCGCAAACCGGGCAATGGTTTTACGCTCTTCGGCGCTGAGCTGGGAGAACTCGCCGCCGCTGCCCAGGAAAAACAGGCCGTCGACGCCTGCTTTAATCAGATCGTCGATCAGCGCGGCGGTACCCGGTTTATCGAGCTGGCCATCGGCGGTAAAAATGGTGGAGACAGGGGGAATGATACCCGTGAACAACGCGGACTGCGGCATGAGATCTCCTTGTTGAAACATTTTGTTCTACATTATAGAACGGCGTTCATTAATTTAACGATCATACTATGACGCAGAAAAAGCGCAGGTAAATGGGAAGGGGTGAGGGAGTGCGGGAAGTTTAAGCTGGATCACATTATGCGTGGGTGCGGTCTGGTGCCCTCACCCTAACCCTCTCCCAAGGGGAGAGGGAACTTTTACACCCTCTCCCCTTGGGAGAGGGCCGGGGTGAGGGGTTACTCTACCAGCATCTTCACCACAACCTTACGCACCTGCGCCGGTGCTCCCACCGCGCACAGCGGCTTATGCACTTCGCCCGGCCAGAACACCACAAAATCCCCTTCGCTCAGCACCACGGTTTTCTCCTGCTCGCCTTCCGGCAGGAACGCGATGTCTTTGTCCGCCAGCCAGTCGGTGTCCGGGGTGCCGTGAGGCAGGGTGCTGAAGGTCATCCCTTCCTGACCCTTCAGCACAATCTGAATATCCAGATAGCGTGCATGGTATTCAGCGCGACGCTCGGCGAACGGCTGGGTCATGTCCTCCGAAACCAGATAAAACAGGCTGTTGCCATTGATGTCGTGCTTACCGGTCGGCGTTGCGTCGGTGACGTGGGCCTTAACGTGCTCAATGGCCTGGCGCAGCTCTTCTGGCAGCCAGGACTGGAGATGATGAATATTGCCAATAATCATGATACAACCCTCAGATTAAAACATTGTTTCATTTTTATGTTTTATACGAGAATTGCCTCTTCCATACCAGCCCTTTTTTGACAAGATTTGCGTCAGCGCATGTTTATCGGGAAATGTGTTAATCCACTGTTAATTGCACACAGGCATTTATGCAGTGGTTATGCATAACCTCATTTCATGCACTTTGCACACAGGATCTAACTCACTGAATTTAAAACATAACTCACAAAACCTGTTGGTGTATCACACTTTATCACTTTGGTTATTTCCTTTAAAAATCCATAATTATTTATTGATTTCTCTTAAGTGAAAAATAGTTAACTGTCATTATTGCATAGCTATTCCCGTGACAACATTTTATCCATTAAAATCAACAATATAACTAAATATTTCAAAGCGTGTGATTCTACAAAATAATAACAACTTCAAATATTGCCACCCGTTCCTGCTTAGCTATTCATCCCTTAATAATATGAAATTAATCATTATCTGATACGAATCATGCAATTGAAAATAAACTGCTCAATATCTGTTTTCGCGTGAGCAATGTCACAATAACCATTATTTAAGCGTCTACTATAAATCACGAAATCAATTGAGCTTAGCCGCCATGAAATTAAACACATCACATGGCGCATGCCCTTTTTATTCTGAAAAAAAGTTAAAGGAATAATTATGGAAAAGCATTACGTCGGTTCTGAAATTGGTCAATTGCGTAGCGTTATGCTGCACCGTCCTAATTTAAGTCTGAAACGGTTAACCCCCTCAAACTGTCAGGAGCTGCTATTTGATGACGTGCTCTCGGTTGAACGGGCGGGTGAAGAGCATGACATCTTCGCAAACACGCTGCGCGAGCAGGGTGTGGAAGTCCTGCTGTTGACCGACCTTCTTACGCAAACGCTTGATATTGCTGAAGCAAAAGCCTGGCTTCTTGAAACACAAATCTCCGACTATCGCCTGGGACCAACCTTTGCCGCCGACGTGCGCGGCTGGCTGGCGGATATGCCGCACCGCGAACTGGCGCGCAGATTAAGCGGCGGATTAACCTACGGTGAAATTCCGGCGGCTATTAAAAATATGGTGGTTGATACCCACACGGCGAATGATTTTATTATGAAGCCGCTGCCGAACCACTTATTTACCCGCGATACCTCCTGCTGGATATATAACGGCGTCTCCATTAATCCGATGGCGAAACCCGCCCGCCAGCGTGAAACCAATAACCTGCGGGCAATATATCGCTGGCACCCCGCATTTGCCGACGGCGAGTTTATTAAGTATTTCGGCGACGAGAATATTAATTACGACCACGCCACATTAGAAGGCGGCGACGTATTAGTGATTGGTCGCGGGGCGGTACTAATCGGCATGTCCGAGCGCACGACGCCGCAGGGCGTGGAGTTCCTTGCCAACAGCCTGTTTAAACATCGCCAGGCCGAGCGCGTGATTGCCGTTGAGCTGCCGAAACACCGCTCCTGCATGCACCTCGACACCGTGATGACCCACATCGACGTGGACACCTTCTCCGTTTACCCGGAAGTGGTGCGCAAGGACGCCCAATGCTGGACGCTCACCCCGGACGGACGCGGCGGCCTGCTGCGCACCCAGGAAACCGACCTGCTGCACGCCATCGAGAAAGCCCTCGGCATTAACCACGTCCGCCTGATCACCACCGGCGGCGACGCCTTTGAAGCCGAACGCGAGCAGTGGAACGACGCTAACAACGTCCTGACCCTCCGCCCGGGCGTGGTGATCGGCTACGAGCGCAACGTCTGGACCAACGAGAAGTACGACAAAGCGGGCATCACCGTGCTGCCGATCCCGGGCGACGAGCTGGGACGCGGTCGCGGCGGCGCGCGCTGCATGAGCTGCCCACTGGAACGCGACGGAATTTAAAGGAGCCATCATGGAACGAAAACCCACTCTGGTTGTGGCCCTTGGCGGCAACGCGCTGCTCAAGCGCGGCGAGCCGCTGGAAGCGGAGATCCAGCGCCAGAACATCGAGCAGGCCGCCCGCACCATCGCCGGCTTAACGGAACAGTGGCGCGTGGTGCTGGTGCACGGCAACGGCCCGCAGGTCGGACTGCTGGCGCTGCAAAACAGCGCCTACGACAAAGTCACTCCTTACCCGCTGGACGTTCTTGGCGCCGAAAGCCAGGGAATGATCGGCTACATGCTCCAGCAGGCGCTGAAAAACAATCTGCCCCAGCGCGAGGTCAGCGTCCTGCTCACGCAGGTGGAAGTGGACGCCGCCGACCCGGCGTTCAGCAACCCGACCAAGTACATCGGCCCGGTCTACAGCGAAGCCCAGGCTAAAGCGCTGGCCGCGGAAAAAGGCTGGGTGTTTAAGGCCGACGGCAGCTACTTCCGCCGCGTGGTGCCGTCGCCGCAGCCGAAGCGCATCGTCGAGAGTGACGCCATCACGGCGCTGATTCAGCGCGACCACCTGGTGATCTGCAACGGCGGCGGTGGCGTGCCGGTAGTGGAAAACGCCAACGGCTATCGCGGGATCGAGGCGGTGATCGACAAAGACCTCTCCGCCGCCCTGCTGGCGCGCCAGATCGAGGCCGATGCCCTGCTGATCCTCACCGATGCCGACGCGGTGTACCTCGACTGGGGCAAGCCAACCCAGCGTCCGCTGGCGCAGGTGACGCCGGAGCTGCTCAGAGGCATGCAGTTCGACGCCGGCTCGATGGGGCCGAAAGTGGCCGCCTGCCGCGAGTTTGTTGAGGCCTGCAACGGCATTGCCGGGATCGGCGCGCTGGCCGACGGCGCGGAGATCCTGGCGGGCGAGAAAGGCACGTTGATTCGTAACTGAGTCGTTTTCCCCTCACCCTAACCCTCTCCCACAGGGAGAGGGAATGTACGCCCCCTCTCCCTGTGGGAGAGGGCCGGGGTGAGGGCATCAGACAGCTAAATTTTAAAAAGGATTTCCCCATGACCATTAACCTGAAAAACCGCAACTTCCTGAAACTGCTGGACTACACCCCGGCGGAGATCCAGTACCTGATCGATCTCGCCATCGAGCTGAAGGCCGCCAAAAAAGCCGGACGCGAAAAACAAACCCTGGTCGGGAAAAACATCGCCCTGATCTTTGAAAAAACCTCCACCCGCACCCGCTGCGCCTTCGAAGTGGGTGCGTTCGACCAGGGCGCGCAGGTCACCTACCTCGGCCCAAGCGGTTCGCAGATTGGCCACAAAGAGTCGATGAAGGACACCGCCCGCGTGCTGGGCCGCATGTATGACGGCATCGAGTATCGCGGCTACGGCCAGGCCATCGTTGAAGAGCTGGGCGAGTACGCGGGCGTGCCGGTGTGGAACGGCCTGACCGACGAGTTCCACCCCACCCAAATTCTCGCCGATCTGATGACCATGCTGGAGCACTCTCCGGGCAAAACCCTGCCGGAGCTGAGCTTTGCTTATCTCGGCGACGCGCGGAACAACATGGGTAATTCGCTAATGGTCGGCGCGGCCAAAATGGGGATGGATATCCGCCTTGTGGCGCCGAAATCCTTCTGGCCGGAGGCGGGCCTGGTTGAGCAGTGCCGCGCCATCGCCAAAGAGACCGGCGCGCGCATCACCCTCACCGACGACGTGGAGGAAGGCGTGCAGGGCACCGATTTCCTCTACACCGACGTGTGGGTTTCCATGGGTGAGCCGAAGGAGGCCTGGGCCGAGCGCGTCAGCCTGATGAAGCCATATCAGATTAACGCGGACGTGATGAAGGCCACCGGTAACCCGAACGTCAAGTTCATGCACTGCCTGCCAGCGTTCCACAACGAGCACACCAAAGTGGGCCGCGAAATCGAAATGGCGTACGGCCTGAAGGGACTGGAAGTGACGGAAGAGGTCTTCGAATCACCGAACTCCATCGTCTTCGACGAAGCAGAGAACCGCATGCACACCATTAAAGCGGTCATGGTGGCGACACTCGGCGACTAATCACCGCCCGGCGCGCCGCGGGGTGCGCCGGGTTCAGGAGAACATCATGGGCAAGTTCAAGTTTCCCTCCGCTTACACCATTCTCTTTTTTCTGATTGCCGTGGTTGCCGTGCTGACGTGGATTGTTCCGGCCGGGCAGTACCATATGGCAATGAACGAGGCGCTCGGTAAAGAAGTGCCGGTTGCTGGCACCTACGCGCACGTGGCAGCGCACCCGCAGGGGCTGGTTTCGGTGCTGATGGCGCCGATTGCCGGGCTGTACGATCCAGAATCCGGCCAGGCCGGGGCCATCGACGTGGCGCTGTTTATCCTTATCATCGGGGGATTCCTCGGGATCGTCACTAAAACCGGGGCGATAGACGCCGGGATCGAGCGCGTCACCACCCGACTACGCGGCCGCGAAGAGTGGATGATCCCGATCCTGATGGCGCTGTTTGCCGCAGGCGGCACGATTTACGGCATGGCAGAAGAGTCGCTGCCCTTCTATACCTTACTGGTGCCGGTGATGCTGGCGGCGCGGTTCGATCCGGTGGTTGCTGCGTCCACCGTGCTGCTCGGCGCGGGGATCGGCACCCTCGGCTCCACCATCAACCCTTTCGCCACGGTGATCGCCGCCAACGCCGCCGGGATCCCCTTCACCAACGGCATCATGTTGCGCATCGCGCTGCTGGTGATCGGCTGGATCATCTGCGTGGCGTGGGTAATGCGCTATGCCCGCAAGGTGCGCAAGGATCCGTCGCTGTCGATCGTGGCGGATAAGCAGGAAGAGAATCTCGCCCACTTCCTCGGCAACAAGGGCGAGCAGTCGCTGGAGTTTACCCCGGTGCGCAAACTCATCCTGGTGATCTTCGCCCTCGCCTTCGCGGTGATGATCTACGGCGTGGCGGTGCTGGGCTGGTGGATGGCGGAGATCTCGGCGGTGTTCCTCGCCAGCGCGATTATCGTCGGGCTGATCGCCCGCATGAGCGAAGAGGAGCTGACCTCAACCTTTATCAACGGCGCGCGAGATTTGCTGGGCGTCGCGCTGATTATCGGCATCGCGCGCGGTATCGTAGTGATCATGGATAAGGGCATGATTACCCACACCATTTTGCACAGCGCCGAGGGAATGGTCACCGGATTGTCGACGGTGGCGTTCATCAACGTGATGTACTGGCTGGAAGTGGTGCTGTCGTTTCTTGTGCCTTCTTCGTCCGGCCTGGCCGTTCTGACGATGCCGATCATGGCGCCCCTTGCCGATTTCGCTAACGTCAACCGCGACCTGGTGGTTACGGCTTACCAGTCGGCGTCCGGCATCGTTAACCTGATCACTCCCACCTCTGCCGTCGTGATGGGCGGGCTGGCTATCGCCCGCGTGCCCTACGTGCGCTATCTGAAATGGGTCGCGCCGCTGCTGGGGATTTTAACGGTGGTGATTATGGTGGCGTTAAGCCTGGGCGCCCTGTTGTAATTTGCCGGATGGCGCTGCGCTTATCCGGCCTACGGATCGGTGCGGTGCCACCGGTTATTTCGGGAACTGATATGGGAACTATGATGGATTACGAAGAGTACTCTCCCAAAGAGCAACTACAGCTAACGGTCTGCCAGCGTCTGATCGCGGAAAAGAGCTATCTCTCCCAGGAGGAGATCCGCCGCGACTTACAGGAGCGGGGTTTTGAGACCATCAGCCAGTCCACCGTTTCACGTCTGCTCAAGTTGCTCGGTGTCATAAAAATTCGCAATGCCAAAGGGCTAAAGATTTATTCGCTGAATCCCCAGCTGCGCCCGGCCCCCGACGCGGCGCGTACCGTCTCTGAAATGGTGGTGAGCGTGGAGCACAACAGCGAATTTATCCTTATCCATACCGTCGCCGGATATGGCCGCGCGGTGGCGCGTATTCTGGATTATCACCAGTTACCGGAAATTTTAGGCGTGGTGGCCGGAAGCAGTATCGTCTGGGTCGCCCCCCGCGTGGTGAAGCGCACCGCACTGGTGCATAAGCAAATTAATTATTTACTCAGAACGCATTAATATTCATAAAGAACCGTTTGCATTGAGTAAAGCGTGCATTAAATCGCTTGATCCCAAAAGCGAGCTGCGTATAATGCCCGACAATTTGCCGGGAGGAAGCATGGTCAAGCGTGTACGACATATCGTCTTACCGCGTCTGAAATCAGACGCTGGCCTGCCGTTTTTCTTCCCGTTGCTAAACCTATTCCCAGAGCCCCTCATTTGAGGGGCTTTTTTTTGCCCGGCGTCAGGAGATAAACATGAATCCGCTTTATCAAAAACACATCATTTCCATAAACGACCTCAGCCGCGAAGAGCTGGAACTGGTTCTGGAAACCGCGGCAAAACTGAAGGCCAATCCGCAACCGGAGCTGCTGAAGCACAAGGTGATTGCGAGCTGCTTCTTCGAGGCCTCCACCCGCACCCGCCTCTCCTTTGAAACCTCCATGCACCGCCTCGGGGCGAGCGTGGTGGGCTTCTCGGACAGCAGCAACACGTCGCTGGGCAAAAAAGGCGAGACCCTGGCGGATACCATTTCGGTTATCAGTACCTACGTGGACGCGATTGTGATGCGCCACCCGCAGGAGGGCGCGGCGCGCCTGGCGACCGAGTTTTCCGGCGGCATTCCGGTGCTGAACGCCGGTGACGGTGCCAACCAGCACCCGACGCAGACCCTGCTGGATCTGTTCACCATTCAGGAGACGCAGGGCACGCTTGAGAACCTGAACATCGCCATGGTCGGCGACCTGAAATATGGCCGCACCGTCCATTCCCTGACCCAGGCGCTGGCGAAATTTAACGGCAACCGCTTCTTCTTCATCGCGCCGGACGCGCTGGCGATGCCGCAGTACATTCTCGATATGCTGGACGAAAAAGGCATCGCGTGGAGCCTGCACGCCAGCATCGAAGAGGTGATGGGCAACGTGGATATTCTCTACATGACCCGCGTGCAGAAAGAGCGTCTTGACCCATCCGAGTACGCCAACGTGAAGGCGCAGTTCGTCCTGCGCGCCAGCGACCTCGAGGGCGCGCGCGACAACATGAAGGTGCTGCACCCGCTGCCGCGCATCGATGAGATCACCACAGACGTGGATAAAACGCCGCACGCCTGGTACTTCCAGCAGGCCGGAAACGGCATCTTCGCCCGCCAGGCGTTACTGGCACTGGTTCTGAATCGCGAATTAGCTCTGTAAGGGGAGACGACCATGACACACGATAACAAACTCCAGGTTGAAGCCATCAAGCGTGGCACCGTGATTGACCACATCCCTGCGCAGGTGGGCTTTAAGCTGCTGACGCTGTTCAAACTGACTGAAACCGACCAGCGCATCACCATCGGCCTGAACCTGCCGTCGGGCGAAATGGGCCGTAAAGACCTGATCAAGATCGAGAACACTTTCCTGACCGACGAGCAGGTCAACCAGCTGTCTCTGTACGCGCCGGACGCCACGGTTAACCGCATCGACGATTACGACGTGGTGGGCAAATCCCGCCCAAGCCTGCCGGATCGCATCGAAAGCGTGCTGGTCTGCCCGAACAGCAACTGCATCAGTCATGCTGAGCCGGTTTCCTCCAGTTTCGCAGTGAAAAAGCGCGCCAATGACATTGCACTCAAATGCAAATACTGCGAAAAAGAGTTTTCTCATTATGTGGTGCTGGCCAACTAATTGAGGTTGGTAATGAAATCCCGGCTGTTATAATGGCCGGGAACATTCTTAACGCTGTAATTCTGGAGAAAAAATGAGCAAAGTACTCGCGACGGAAAATGCACCAGCGGCTATCGGCCCATACGTTCAGGGCGTTGATCTGGGCAGCATGATCATCACTTCTGGTCAGATCCCAGTGAACCCAAAAACCGGTGAAGTGCCAGCCGACGTAGCGGCGCAGGCGCGTCAGTCGCTGGAAAACGTGCAGGCGATCGTCGAATCTGCCGGCCTGAAAGTGGGCGATATCGTCAAAACCACCGTGTTCGTGAAAGATCTGAACGATTTCGCCACCGTTAACGCCACTTATGAAGCGTTCTTCACCGAGCACAACGCCACCTTCCCGGCGCGCTCCTGTGTGGAAGTGGCGCGTCTGCCAAAAGACGTAAAAATTGAAATTGAAGCGATTGCCGTACGTCGCTAATTTATTTCAATAAAAAGAAGGCAGCTCAGGCTGCCTTTTTTATTGCGACCATTTTTACTCTCTCCAGGCAATGACGCATCCCCCACTCCATTAATAGACTGACGCTGCCTTGTTATATTCTAATTAATGGATGAAGAATGAAACTCTCTAAGATCGCGCTGGCCGTTGCCACATTAGCGGTTGCGTCTTCCGCACTTGCACACGGATATATAGAATCCCCCGCCAGCCGCGCTTATATGTGTAAGCTCGGCCAGAATATTGACTGTGGCTCTGTACAATATGAACCGCAGAGCGTAGAAAAGACCTCCGGCTTCCCGACGGGCGCAATGCCGCCTGACGGCCAGCTTGCCAGCGCCGGTATTGCCAGCTACTCCCAGCTTGATAAGCAGAGCCTGAACGCCTGGACTAAAAGCCCCATGACGGCAGGCCCGCATGAATTTGTCTGGCACCATACCGCGCCGCATAAAACCACCAACTGGCGTTATTACATTACCAAACAAAACTGGGACCCCAATAAACCGCTGACCCGTGACCAGTTCGAATTAACGCCGTTCTGTACTATTAACGGGAATGGTCAGGCACCGTCCATGACAAAATCCATGACCTGTAATGTCCCGGAACGTACGGGCTACCAGGTTATTTATGGCGTGTGGGAAATTGCGGATACCACAAACAGTTTCTATCAGGCCATTGACGTTGATTTCGGTAACGGCGGCAACGTCACGCCGGACGATACCCCAGCGGTAATATCCCAGTGGAGTAAAACCCTGAGCGGACAGATTGCCGGGAATAACCTGAACGTGGGCGATAAAGTGATTGCACGCTTCTTCGACGCCAACGGGGAAGTTGCCGCCCTGCGTACTGAAATGACCATCGGCTCTTCAGAACAAGGCGACGCTAACCAGTGGTCCTACGATCTGGCGCAGAAGATCAACACCGCTCATAGCGATGTCCGCGTCGGTGTGAAAGATGAAGCCGGTGAAATCAGCCCGATTCACGGCGCCAACAGCGTATTCGTGAAAGACGGCAGCACGCTGAGATCCGTTGCCATCTCTTATGAAGAGCAAAAGGCGCAGGTGAGCGAGACCATCGCCGTTTCCGATCTGCAATACAGCAAAATCGAACATGGCAATGTGATTGTGACCTTCCATGTGAACACGCAGGGTGACGTTAATTTTGAAGCGCACGTGATGAACCACCACGGTGCCGAAAAAGGTTACCTGAAGCAGGATATGAATAACGTCAATCAAAACGTGACCATGACGCTGACTGACGTCACGGCGGGCCACCATATGCTGAAATACTACGCCACCAACAAAGACGGCACCCTGTTCGCGCAGGACGTGCTAAACCTGATGCTGGAAAGCGACGCGGCGGACAGCAGCGGCCCGCATGACTTTATCTTCCCGGACAGCATTGCCTCCTACAAACCGGGCACCGTGGTGTTACAGCCTAAAAACGGTAAGACCTACGAGTGTAAACCGTTCCCGTATAGCGGCTACTGCGTGCAGTACAGCCCAACCGCAAACCAGTTTGAGCCGGGCGTGGGCGCGCACTGGAAAGAGGCGTGGGTGCTGAAGAACTGAGTGGTCTGATTCCCTCACCCTAACCCTCTCCCACAGGGAGAGGGAACCGATCGAGCCCCTCGCCCCTATGGGGAGAGGGGTTGGGGTGAGGGGATATTTGTTACTGATTCCGCGTCGCCCTAAGCAGCGTCTCCAGCGGGTACACCGCCGCAATCACCACCTCGTCCTGGATCGTCGCCGCGTTATCCAGTTCGCTCTGGATCGACGCGATCTCGTTGTCGTCCAGCGTGCCCTGACGCGCCACCAGATCCGTCAGCCTCAGGCCAATCGAGGCCAGTTTATCCACCTCCTGGATCACCGGCTTAATGGCCTTCAGCTGATAGCTGTTTTCACTCAAGGCCAGCGCATCGCTGGTGTTGTTCTGCCAGCGGTTAAAGACGTGGCGCAGCGCGTCGGCGCTTTCCGTGTCTTCCGCGTCGCTCACCAGACGGTCCGCCCATTTATTCATCTGACGCACGGTCGCACTTTCCGCGTTTAGCGCGTCAGCGAGCCGGTTGAGCGGCTCAAACTGATGATAGTTTCCGGCCTGGAACTTAAGATGCTGGCGGGTGTAATACTGCGCCGGTTCAAGCGCCTGGGCGAGAATTTGCAGCGGAAGGGTATCCGCATTGTTGGCGAGGCGCGTGAACTGCACCTGCTGCTGGGTATGCTGCTGTAGTCCAGCCGACACCGTGGACCAACTGTCCATCGCCTGGAGCCGGGTATACATGTTGTCGATGTCGTTGACGTCCTTTGCCGACCATAGCCGCTCCGCCACCGCAAAGGCGCGCGGCCACAGACGGATATCCAGCACCGGCGCGACCACGTTTTCCGCCCACAGCGCGGCTTCACCGCCGAGCAGATTGGCCTCGTTCGCCGGGTCCGGCACCACCGGCGGTATGCCTTTTGGCACCGCGTCCAGACGCGTGCCGTCGATCGGGTAGCGGGCGTTACCCACCAGGAAATAGCCGCTGAGCTTATCGTTCTCAACAGAAACGACCGGACGCGTTTCACCCATCCAGGTATCAACGGTAAACGTTACCTGGTTGTCGTCCCGCCACTGAATGTTATCCACCGCCCGACGCGATTTCCCGGCAAAATCAATAAATCCACGCCACCCGGCATCGCCTTTCACCAGCGTAAAGCTGCCTTCCACCGGCTTGCCTTTCAGACGCGGCATGGAGAAAGCCCAGCTCTGGACGCTGTCGGTGTCCGCTATCACATCCACGCCGTTCAGCCCCTGCGGCACAATTTCATTGCGGTAGTGGTAGGCGGTGGATTGCGGCTGATCGAGGTAGAAACCGGTTGAGAGAATGCCCTTATAACCGTTCTGCGCCACCTGCCCCAGCGCGTCCTGTCCCTGCCAGGACTGGATCAGAATGCTTTTCGGCAGATCGGGATGGTAGATCTCATCCCAGCCAACCATCTGCCGGTGGTGCTTCTCAAGGATCGTCTCCAGCTTGCGGTTGAAATACGCCTGCAACGCGTGGCTGTCCGCCAGTTTGTTGTCGCGCATAAACGTCTGGATCGCAGCGTTCGCTTTCCACTGGCTGTCGTCAACCTCATCGCCGCCAATATGCAGATACGGATCCGGGAAGATCGCCGCCAGTTCGCTGACCATCGCGTCGGCAAAGGTATAAGTTGCCGCTTTGGTTGGATCCAGCACCGGCTTCAGCACGCCCCAGTGGCGCTCCATGGCGTACGGCCCCGGCGCGCTCATCAGCTCCGGGTAGGCGACGGCAATTGCCGAGGCGTGGCCCGGCATATCAATTTCCGGCACCACGCGTATGCCGCGCTCGGCAGCGTAACACACAATCTCGCGCATCTGCTCCGGGGTGTAGAACAGCCCATCGCTGGCAAGCTGGGTTAATTTTGGATAACGCTTCGAGGTAAAGCGCCAGCCCTGATCGTCCGTCAAATGCCAGTGCAGGACGTTGAGTTTGGCCGCGGCCATGCCGTCGATCTGGCGTTTAATATCCGGAATCGGGAGGAAGTGGCGCGCCGAATCGAGCAGCAGCCCGCGCCACGGGAAGCGCGGCGAATCTTCAATGGTCACCCACGGGATCGAGGTGTTTTCGGCGCCGTTCTGCATCAGCTGAAGCAAGGTTTCCATGGCGCGCAGCGCGCCAAAGCGGGTGTTGGCAGAGATATTTACGCCGTTGGCGTCCACCGTGAGTTTATAGCTCTCATCGCTGTCAGGCAGCGGCTGCGGCTTAACCTTTTTGGCGATGGCGATGCGGATGGTCGGCTTGTCAGGTTTTTCGGCCTGCGGCTGTAGCGTCCAGCCGGTTTGCAGCGCAATACGCTGGCGCAGGCGGTTGACCGCATCCCCCAGATCCTCGCCGCTGACGCTCACGGAGAGTTGATTGTTTAGCACCAGCGCGCCCTGAGTGGTCGGGCGTTCAACCTTCGCAGGCCAGGGCATTAAGGGAAGGTCGCCTGCCGGGGCGGCAAAGGCGGAGGCGCCGAGCATGAGCCCGGCGGTTAAGAGGCTGTACCGTAACATGAATGTTCCTTATCTGACGGGCCAAATACAGGCAAAACATTCTGTTAACATGCGCTCAAATTGTCGTCAAGCGAATGCGCCGACGGAGATCACAGGTTGTTGAATTTGGGAGGAAAGCTATTGCCCGGTGGCGCTGCGCTTACCGGGCCTACGTTTCGGGAGTAGGCCGGGTAAGGCGAAGCCGCCACCCGGCAAACATAATTTACTGCCACCCATACCGACGGCTATAGAACCCTTTCACCATCTGCGTCAGCACCATGTAGCCCGCGAGGATCGCCACCAGCCACGGGAAGTAGCTCAGCGGCAGCGCCTGAAGTTGCAGGTAGCTTGCCAGCGGCGAGAACGGCAGCGCGATCCCGAGCGCCATTACAATGCCCGTCATCACAATCAGCGGCCACGCGGCACGGCTCTGGATAAACGGAATGCGACGGGTGCGGATCATGTGCACAATCAGCGTCTGAGACAGCAGTCCCACCACGAACCAGCCGGACTGGAACAGCGTCTGGTGTTCTGGCGTATTCGCATGGAACACAAACCACATCAGGCAGAAGGTCAGAATGTCGAAGATAGAGCTGATCGGCCCAAAGAACAGCATAAAGCGCCCCAGATCGGCGGGGTTCCAGCGCTGCGGCTTCTGGATCTGCTCGTCGTCCACGTTATCAAACGGGATCGCCACCTGAGAGACATCGTACATCAGGTTCTGGATCAGCAGGTGCAGCGGCAGCATCGGCAGAAACGGCAGAAACGCGCTCGCTACCAGCACGCTGAAGACGTTGCCGAAGTTGGAGCTGGCGGTCATTTTGATGTATTTGAGCATATTGGCGAAGGTGCGACGCCCTTCGATGACGCCCTCTTCCAGCACCATCAGGCTCTTTTCCAGCAGAATGATATCCGCCGCTTCGCGGGCAATATCCACCGCGCCGTCCACGGAGATACCGATATCCGCCGCACGCAGGGCTGGCGCATCATTGATGCCGTCGCCCATAAAGCCCACTACGTGCCCTTCGCGACGCAGCAGAGTGACGATGCGCTCTTTATGCATCGGCGTCAGGCGGGCAAACAGCGTGGTGCGTTGGGCAAGCTCGGCCAGCTCATCGTAGGACAGGTGCTCAATGTCGCTCCCCACGACGACGTCGCCCGCGTCCAGGCCGACTTCGTGGCACACTTTGGCCGCCACCAGCTCGCTGTCGCCGGTGAGGATTTTGACGGTGATACCGCTCGCTTTCAGCGCTTTTAGCGCCGGCGCGGTGGTCTCTTTCGGCGGATCGAGGAATGCGATGTAACCTTCGAGGATCAAATCGGATTCATCGATACGCTGGTAGTCACCTTCCCGCGCAGGCAGGAACTTGCTGGCTACTGCCACCACGCGCAGCCCCTGACGGTTCAGGTTATCGGTGACGCGTTTGATGCGGCGCAGCATGGTCTCATCCAACGGCACGATCTCGCCGTTATGGCGCACCTGCGTGGAAACATTCAGGATCTCCTGCAATGCCCCTTTGCAGATCAGCTGATGTACGTCCGCCTGCTCGCTGACCACCACCGACATGCGGCGGCGCTCGAAGTCGAACGGGATTTCATCCACCTTCTGCCAGCGACCGGAGAGCGTGCGGGCAGACTCCTCGTCCACCCCTTCCAGCACCGCCACGTCGAGCAGGTTTTTCAGCCCGGTCTGATAGTGGCTGTTCAGCCAGGCGCTGTGGAGCACGCGCTCGCTGGTTTTTCCGGCGATGTCGGTGTGGTTCTCCAGCACGATTTTGTCCTGCGTCAGGGTGCCGGTTTTATCGGTGCAAAGGATGTCCATCGCGCCAAAGTTCTGGATGGCGTCGAGGTGTTTAACGATCACCTTTTGTTTAGAGAGTTTGACCGCCCCGCGCGCCAGCGTGGACGTGACAATCATCGGCAGCATTTCCGGCGTTAAGCCAACGGCCACGGAGAGCGCGAACAGCGCCGCTTCCCACCAGTCGCCTTTGGTGTAGCCGTTGATCAGCAGGACAATCGGCGTCATGACCATCATAAAGCGGATCAGCAGCATGCTGACGCGGCCAATGCCTTTCTGGAACGCATTCGGCTCGCTCTCCTGCTCGCTGACGCGTCCGGCAAGCTGTCCAAACCAGGTATTGCCGCCGGTGGCGGTGACAATCGCCTGCGCGGTGCCGCTGACCACCGTGGTGCCCATAAAGCACAGGGTGTCGCACTCCAGCGGGTTCATCTGCTGCGGATCGCGGGTCCGCGCTACCTTCTCTACGGGCAGGGACTCACCGGTGAGTGACGCCTGCGCGACGAACAGATCCCGCGCCTGGATGACGCGTAAATCCGCCGGGATCATGTCCCCCGCCGCCAGCTTCACCAGATCGCCCGGCACCAGCTGGTCAATGGGAAGCTCAATCCAGGCGTTCTCGCCGAGGTCGTTAATCACGCGCGACACGGTGGCGGTGTTGCTGACCATCGCTTTCAGGGCGTCCGCCGCTTTGGTGGAGCGCGCTTCCTGAATAAAGTTCAGCAGCGTGGAGATCCCCACCATCAGGGCAATCACGCCTGCGGCAAACAGATCTTCAGTGGCGTAAGAGATAATCCCGAGCACCGTCAACAGCAGGTTGAACGGATTGCGGTAGCAGAGCCACAGGTGGACCCACCAGGGAGAGGGTTTCTGCGCCGGGATCTGGTTATCGCCATGTTCCGCGCGGATTTTTAACACTTCTTGCGCGTTCAGCCCTTCCGGGTGGCCGCCAAAGGCGCGCCAGACTTCGTTTTCATCCATCGCCGCCACGTTCAGGCAGCGCTCGGTCAGGGAAGCGGGGATTGCCGCTCCCGCCATGGTGTTGGCATTTGGCAGCGGATCGCGCGCAATCAGGCGATGTGGCAGGTGACGGCTCAGCAGCGCTTGCAGCTGCCGGGTGATATTCTTCAGCATAGTCATTCCCCCGCATCCGCAAAGGCGGACGCAGTTTTCCCGCAGGCGTGGCAAAGCCGTACCTGTCAGGCACTTAATTTATCAAGCAGGAACGTATGAACGTTGCTGCCTCACGCCGGTGAGACAGCAAAAGGCTGGCTTACCGGAAAGAAGGTTTTCTCCTGGTCAGGAGAGGTGTGGGATCGGGATCCATGTGGCCTCCGGTAAGTAAAAAGTTGGGTATCGGCACGCAGTATAGTGATTTATCCATACCGTTTGTGACTAATCGGGCGGTATTATAACGCCCTGCAAATAAACCGAACGTAAACCAGACTTTGCCCATAGCGAATTCGCAGGATAGCATTAGGCTCAATTGATTATTTTATCGTTGTTACAGGGAATACAGCATGCAGAACCGCCTTACGATTAAAGATATCGCGCGTTTAAGCGGCGTGGGGAAATCGACTGTCTCACGCGTGCTGAACAACGAAAGCGGTGTCAGCGAGCGCACACGCGAGCGCGTCGAGGCGGTGATGAATCAGCACGGTTTTTCCCCTTCCCGCTCCGCGCGCGCCATGCGCGGGCAGAGCGATAAAGTGGTCGCCATTATTGTCTCGCGTCTGGATTCCCTCTCCGAAAACCTCGCCGTACAGACTATGCTGCCCGCGTTCTACGAGCAGGGCTACGATCCGATCATGATGGAGAGCAAGTTCTCCGCGCAAATGGTGGAGGAGCATCTCGGCATGCTTCAGCGCCGTAATATTGATGGCGTGGTGCTGTTTGGATTTACTGGCCTTAAGGAGGACGTGCTCAAACCCTGGCAGCCGTCACTGGTGCTGCTGGCGCGCGACGCCAGCGGGTTTGCCTCTGTCTGTTACGATGACGAAGGGGCGATCGTGATCCTGATGCAGCGCCTGTATGAACAGGGCCATCGGCATATCAGCTATCTCGGCGTGCCCCATGCCGACATCACCACCGGCAAGCGTCGCCATGAAGCGTACCTGGCGTTTTGTAAAAAACACAATCTCCCCGCCGTGGCCGCGCTGCCAGGTCTGGGTATGAAACAGGGATATGAACAGGTCGCCAGCGTGCTGACGCCACAAACCACCGCCCTGGTGTGCGCCACGGATACTCTGGCATTAGGTGCGAGCAAATATTTGCAGGAGCAGCGCATCGGGGAGCTGCAATTAGCGAGCGTGGGAAGCACGCCGCTGATGAAGTTCTTACACCCGGAGATTATCAGCGTTGATCCGGGTTATGCCGAGTCTGGGCGACAGGCAGCCGCGCAGCTGATCGAGCAGATTACCGGGCGCACCGAGCCCCGTCAGATCGTTATTCCTGCCCATCTCTCATAATTCTTTTGAATAGATTATTGTGATCTTCGCCCGATTTCGGGAACGTTCCCATTTTCGCCGTCACGTTGAAGGAGTAGGCTTGCGCACAGGTCATAACCCCTATCACCATCTGTCATGAGGTTTCATGATGAGTAAAGTCAAACAAACAGATATCGATCAGCTGATCGTCCTGGTCGGCGGACGCGATAACATCGCCACCGTCAGCCATTGCATTACCCGCCTGCGCTTCGTGCTGAACGATCCGGCCAAAGCCAACCCGAAGGCCATTGAAGAGCTTTCCATGGTTAAAGGCTGCTTCACCAACGCCGGGCAGTTTCAGGTGGTGATTGGTACCGAAGTGGGCGATTACTATCAGGCTCTGCTGGCGACTACCGGGCACTCTTCCGCCGATAAAGAGCAGGCGAAGAAGGCCGCGCGCCAGAATATGAAATGGCATGAGCAGCTGATTTCCCATTTTGCGGAGATCTTCTTCCCGCTGCTGCCAGCGCTGATCAGCGGGGGCTTAATTCTGGGCTTCCGTAACGTCATCGGCGATGTGCCAATGAGCGACGGCAAAACCCTGGCGCAGATGTACCCGGCGCTGCAAAGCATCTATGACTTCCTGTGGTTGATTGGCGAAGCGATCTTCTTCTATCTGCCGGTCGGGATCTGCTGGTCCGCGGTGCGCAAGATGGGCGGCACGCCAATTCTCGGTATCGTGCTCGGCGTGACGCTGGTCTCTCCGCAGTTAATGAACGCTTACTTACTTGGTCAGCAAACGCCAGAGGTGTGGAACTTTGGCCTGTTTACCATCGCCAAAGTGGGCTATCAGGCGCAGGTGATCCCGGCATTGCTGGCGGGCCTGGCGCTGGGCTTCATTGAGACGCGCCTGAAGCGCATCGTGCCGGATTACCTCTATCTGGTGGTGGTCCCGGTCTGCTCGCTGATCCTGGCGGTGTTCCTGGCGCACGCCTTTATCGGTCCGTTTGGCCGCATGATTGGCGACGGCGTGGCCTTCGCGGTCCGTCACCTGATGACCGGCAGCTTCGCGCCAATCGGTGCCGCGCTGTTTGGCTTCCTCTACGCTCCGCTGGTGATCACCGGCGTGCACCAGACCACGCTGGCGATTGATATGCAGATGATCCAGAGCCTCGGCGGTACGCCTGTCTGGCCGATCATCGCCCTGTCTAACATTGCGCAGGCCTCGGCGGTAACCGGCATCATCATCGTCAGCCGTAAGCACAACGAGCGAGAGATCTCCGTTCCGGCTGCCATCTCCGCTTACCTCGGCGTCACTGAACCGGCGATGTACGGTATCAACCTGAAATACCGCTTCCCGATGCTCTGCGCGATGATCGGCTCCGGTCTGGCGGGCTTGCTGTGCGGCCTGAACAGCGTGATGGCGAACGGGATTGGCGTCGGAGGCCTGCCGGGTATCCTCTCCATTCAGCCCGCGTTCTGGCAGGTATTTGCGCTGGCGATGGCGGTGGCGATTATCATCCCAATGGCGCTGACTACTGTGGTTTACCAGCGTAAGTTCCGTCAGGGCACGTTGCAGATTGTTTAATTCTCTCTTTCGGGGCGCAGTTGCGCCCCTTCGCATTTGCAGGAACGTACTATGAATACCCTTCCTCACTGGTGGCAGAACGGCGTCATCTATCAGATTTACCCAAAGAGTTTCCAGGACACCACCGGCAGCGGCACGGGCGATCTGCGCGGCGTGACGCAGCGCCTGGACTACCTGAAAACCCTCGGCATTGACGCCATCTGGCTGACGCCGTTTTATATCTCCCCGCAGGTGGATAACGGTTACGACGTGGCGAACTACACTGCCATCGACCCGACCTACGGCACGCTGGACGACTTTGACGAACTGGTTGCCCGGGCGCATGAATACGGCATCCGCATCGTGCTGGATATGGTCTTTAACCACACGTCCACGCAGCACGCCTGGTTCCGTGAGTCGCTGGATAAAGCGAGTCCGTACCGCCAGTTCTATATCTGGCGCGATGGTACGCCGGATACGCTTCCCAACAACTGGCGCTCCAAGTTTGGCGGCAACGCCTGGCGCTGGCACGCCGAAAGCGAGCAGTATTATCTGCACCTGTTCGCGCCGGAGCAGGCGGATCTCAACTGGGAAAACCCGGCGGTGCGCGCCGAGCTGAAAAAAGTGTGCGAGTTTTGGGCCGATCGCGGCGTGGACGGCTTGCGTCTGGACGTGATTAACCTGATTTCAAAAGATCAGGATTTCCCGGACGATACCCTCGGCGACGGTCGCCGCTTCTACACTGACGGGCCGCGCATCCACGAATATCTCCAGGAGATGAGCCGCGACGTCTTTACGCCGCGTAATCTGATGACGGTGGGCGAGATGTCCTCCACCTCGCTGGAGAACTGCCAACAGTACGCGTCTCTTGACGGCCGCGAGCTGTCGATGACCTTCAACTTCCACCACCTCAAGGTAGACTACCCCGGCGGCGAAAAATGGACGAAGGCGAAGCCGGACTTCGTGGCGCTAAAAACCCTTTTCCGCCACTGGCAGCAGGGGATGCACAACAAAGCCTGGAACGCGCTGTTCTGGTGTAACCATGACCAGCCGCGCATCGTGTCGCGCTTTGGTGACGAAGGGGAACACCGCGTGGCGGCGGCGAAAATGCTCGGCATGGTGCTGCACGGGATGCAGGGCACGCCGTATATCTACCAGGGTGAAGAACTGGGTATGACCAACCCGCATTTCAGCCGTATCACCGACTACCGCGACGTGGAAAGCCTGAACATGTTCGCCGAACAGCGGGCTAACGGTCGCGATACGGATGAACTACTGGCGATTCTGGCGAGTAAGTCACGCGATAATGGCCGCACGCCGATGCAGTGGGACGCCTCGCATAATGCGGGCTTTACCGAGGCCGAGCCGTGGATTGGCGTCTGCGACAACTACGAAACCGTGAACGCCCGCGCGGCGCTGGACGACCCCGATTCGGTGTTTTACACCTATCAGTCGCTGATTCGCCTGCGCAAAACCTTGTCGGTACTGACGTGGGGAGACTATGAAGATTTGCTTCCGGATCACCCTTCCCTGTGGTGCTACCGCCGCCAGTGGCAGGGACAAACGCTGATGGTGGTGGCGAACCTGAGCCACGCGCGCCAGCAGTGGCAGCCCGTCCCCGTAGAGGGAGCATGGCGGGTGGCACTCAGTAACTATGACGAGGTTCCCTCCCGACCCGATACGTTGCTATTGCGCCCGTTTGAAGCTATCTGGTGGGTGCAGGAATAAACCTCAGGAGATACAGCATGCTGTATCTCTTTTTTTATGTTTAGCGATACGCTAAATGTACGACGATAACTTTTACAATATGGCGCACTCAAAATAAAAATAGCCTGCCAATTAAATAACCTCGGCAGGATATTATGAAAAAGATAATTATTAAAGCAACGTGTATTAGCGCATTATTATTGAGCACACAGGGATGGTGCGGGAATACGTCCGTCGACCTTCGCTTTGGTCATAATACGCGCTCAGACGTAAATGATTCACGCATTAAGGTCATGCATCAGGCGAATAACGGTTTTTACTTCTCCGTTGAAGCCGCACAGAACCATAATAATACGTTTTTTGGTGATACCGACAGATATAATCCCGACGACAAGGGGTTAACGGAAGCGGCACAGGAAATCGAAACGCGCTGGCGTTTTGATCTGGGAAATGGTTTCGCCGTTGCGCCTGGCATGGTGACGGTTTTCACCGCCAGCAATACGCATTACCGCCCCTTCATTCAGGGCTGGAAAGCCTTCGATAACGGTCTGAATCTCTCCGCCCGTTACCGCTATAACACCGTCAATGACGCGCACAGCGATAAAGAACTCGACGGCAGCGGTTATACTCGCCGCCAGTCACACCAGTTCGACATTTGGTTCGCGTATAACATCGGCAAATTCGGTATGTCCTATAACCCGCGCTTCCGCTGGCAGGATAACGTCGATCAGGGAACCGGGGATGACACCTACTGGGAGCATACCGTCGCGTTCAACTACAAGCTCGACGATGGCTGGACGCCATACGTCGAACTGGTTTCACTGGATAAAACGTACATCAATAATGACGGCAACCATGAAAATGATTATGCCGTACGTCTGGGAATAGTGAAGCAGCTCTGACGGCCTGACTACACCGTATCGTGCTGTAGCAGCCTACAGCCGATACGGTCCACGGCGCTCAACAGTTCAAGCTGCCCTTCCCGCTGATACAGCGAAACCGCGTTAATGTCGATTGGTAACGGCCAGCATAGCGTTGAGATCGACGCCAGTGTCGACCCCTGACGGGTAATCGCAATAATCTTCAACCCTTTGCGCAGCGCGTTACGCGCCATTTCAATCAGCGACTGCGTCTCCCCGGATTTACTGATCAACACCAGCGTCCCCTTCGATACGCGTGTCAACTGGTGCATGTCATTCAAAATAAGGTGCGGCAGGCTCGCCAGCGACAAAAAGCGCGACAGGTAGTTGAGGCTGGTGAGCGAGGCTCCCCGTGCGTAAAGATAGATATGGCTGGAATGCGTAAGCAACCTGGAAACGTCTGTCACAATATCATCCGGCTGCGGCCCCACGTCGGGTGTAGCAGGTGCAGGTGTAAAATGGTCGCGTAAAAAACGGTACCGAAGCTCGGTATAGCTTTTATAGCCCATTTTTTTACATACACGATTAACGGATGTTGTCGTGGTAAAGGTATCACGGGCAATCTCTTTTGCCGATATATTAGAAATATTACACGCATGATGCTGAATGTATTCAAATATCAAACGTTCACTTCCCTGGAATGAATTCATCTATTACGCCCCGTTTAATCCCGAGATGATATTAACACAACAGAGAAATAGTCTCTGGAAGGCGCTTCACACATTGCATTTACGCGTATCACGATACGTAATTAGTATTAGCAAACATTAAAAACTGTTTTAGGTTCTCTTTATACTTCCCCTGTTTTCACATCCAGGGAATTATGACAATGACGAAACAAAAAGTTGTCGCGGTAACGGCCTGCCCGACGGGTATCGCACACACCTTTATGGCGGCGAATAAAATTATTGCATGGGCTAACGAGCACAATATCGAGGTAAAGGTCGAAACGCAGGGCAGCGATGGCGTTAAAAACCGCTTAACAAAACAGGATATCGCCTCCGCCACGGCCATTATTCTGGCAACCGACGTTCCCATTCAGGATGCCGAGCGTTTTGAAAACATTCCTCACCTTCAAACCCGCACACAAGAGCTGATCAAACATACCGATCGCTATCTGCGTCAGGCGCTGGCAAAGGAAAAAAACGTCACCACTGTCGCACAAGAAGACGATCTTCAGCGTTCGGCTTACCAGATTTTTATTGGCCATATTATGGCAGCCATCAGCTATATGCTGCCGGTGGTGGTGATGGGCGGGCTGATGATGGCGACGGCCAAAATAACCGGGCAGTTTATTAACATCGAACATTCGCCGTTCAGCGTGCTGGATAAAGTGGGCTTTATGACCATTAAGTTCATGTATCCCGTTTTTGCGATGTATCTGGCGTTTTCCATTGCCGGTAAACCGGCACTCATCCCCGGTCTTATTGGCGGCATCATGTCAGACGAAGTCTATAAGCGCTTCTTTGATATCGAAGGCTTTATGCCATCCGGCTTTTTCGGCGCCATTGGTATCGGCTTTTTTGTGGGCTATCTGGTGCGCTGGCTCAATGATTCGATTCACGTCCGCCAGCAGCTCACCACCATTAAAACCATGCTGCTCGTCCCGCTGATCACCGGCATTACGCTGGTGATGGTCATGGAATATTTGATTAACCCGATTTTTGGCTCGCTTAACCAGCTGATGGTGGTCTTTTTTACCTCGGCAGGTGACACCGGGCGCGGGTTCTATTCCGCGATGATTGCCGCGGGCACCGCGTTCGACCTGGGCGGTCCGGTCAACAAGGCGGCAGGCTCGGTCGCGCTCGGCCTGAATGGCATGAGCGAGACGTTTGATTTAACCGCCCGCGAACTCTCCATCGTGATCCCCTCCATTGGCGTCGGCTTTGCTGCGTTCCTCAACGGCCGCTTTGGATTACCGGATGTCTTTAGCCAGGAAGAGAAAACCGTCGGTAGCACCTCGCTGTTGCTGGGCGTGATTGGGATCTCCGAAGGCGCGATCCCGTTCATCCTGAAAAACCCACGTCTGATCCCGGTGTTCATGACCGGTGCCGTCGCCGGCGCGCTGGTCGCCATTACCCTTGGCGTGAAGCAGACGCTGCCTCTGCCATCCGTCTGGGGCTGGCCGCTGGCAACCAACGTGGCGGGCTACCTGGCGAGCGTCTTTATTGGCGCACTGATTTGCGCCCTGGGCGTGCTCTATGTCAGCCCAAAGAACGCCAGATAAGGGGAACGTCATGAATCAGATCCACGTCATTGCCCATACGCACTGGGATCAGGAGTGGTATTTCACCCGTCAGGACAGCATGGTGCTGGCGTCATATAATTTTGCGGACGTCATCAACACGCTGGAGCAGGACTCCGCTTACACCTGCTATCACCTTGACGGACAGATGGCGGTAGTGGAGGACTTTCTCGCCATCAATCCTAATTATCGCACCAGGCTGGAAAAGCTGGTCAGAGAAAAAAGGATCTTCGTAGGGCCATGGTATACCCAGACGGACACCTACAACGTGCATGGCGAATCGATTATCCGCAACCTGAAGTACGGCATTTTTTCTGCCCGGACGCTGGGGCATGCGATGCAGGTTGGGTATCTTCCGGATACCTTTGGCCACAATGCGCAAATGCCCACGATCTTGCAGGGCTGCAATATCGACAATATCGTCTTCTGGCGCGGTATCGATCACGACAGGCACGCCAAAAGCAGCCAGTTCCTCTGGCGCGCACCCTCAGGTGCGACCGTCATCGCCTGTGCGATGGCGCTCGGTTATGGCGCGGCTAAAAACATGCGTTCGGAAGCCTCCCATCTCCGGGGAAAAATCTACCCGATGACCACACTTTTGCGTTCACGGGCCGGTCTAAACGACCTGCTCCTGCCCTGCGGCGGCGATCAGGTCAGCATCGACCCGGCGCTGCCGAAAATCCTGGAGGTCGCCAGCGCACAGTCCCCGGATCAGGACCGTTACTTCATCAGCTCTCTGGAGCGTTATGTAGAAACCCTTCGCGCGCAGCGTGAACAGTTTGAGCTCCTGGAAGGAGAGCTGAAATCGCCGCGCTACACCCGCATCCATAAAACGATCGGCTCCGTGCGCTACGACATCAAAAAGAAAAACGATGAGGTTGAACAGTTCATCCTGCGACAGCTGGAGCCGACAATCGCAATGGCACGTCACCAGGGGATTCCGGTCAACCTCGCGGTAGTCGACACCCTCTGGAAAAAGCTGTTGCGAAACCATGCCCACGATTCCATTGGCGGCTGTAATAGCGATGCCACCAACCGCGACATTCTGCATCGTATGGAACAAACCGAACAGCTGTGCCATAGCCTGTGGAATCTGGTGGTGAAAACCCTGGCCGCCGCCTGCGTTCAGGATGGCGACCTGCTGATCTTTAACCCGCTAGCTACCCCAACGCAGCGCGTGGTGATAACCACCCTGTATAGCCGGGCGGATAATATCGCCCTGACGCATCAGGGGCAGCCCATCCCTTTCGACGTCCTGGAAAGAGACATTCTGCACGGCGGAACGGCGATCTCCCTTACCGCCGAGGGCGAGTGCGAGACGCCCCTTCTCCCTTATTACCGCTGGCACGTTGCGGTAAAGACACCGGTTCTGCCGCCGATCGGCTATCTCACCGTTAACGTTGAAGAAGACCCTGCACCTTTCCTGGCGTCTGAAAAGATAAAGGGCAGCGAGATTGAGAATGCGCATTATCGACTGTCGCTGGATGCCGGAACGCTTACCCTGCATGACAAACGCAGCGGCAGACGTATCCCCTCTTTCTTTACCTTTGAAGACTGCGTGGATGCGGGCGACAGCTACGATTTCTCACCGCTTGCGGGCGACGCGCCGACGCGCTGTTCGCATTTTACGCTCGTCGACGGCGTAAAAACGCCGCTTGTCGAAAAGCTGACCGTCGAGGCCACAATGCGTCTTCCGCAGGATCTCGCCAGCCGTCAGGATACGGCCCGAACGCCGTTATCCATTCGTCTGGTCTGCGAATTACGCCACGACGATCCGAATCTGTATGTCGAGGCTTCGCTGGAAAACAGCCACTGCGATCACCGGCTACGTTTACTGATCGGCAGCGATGTTCACACCCGTCACGCTATCGCCTCACAGCCCTTCGCAATCATCCAGCGCGAAACGGGATATGACGGTGAACACTGGCAAGAACGCTATCGCGAGAAGCCCGTGGATATCGAAACCAGCGAGGGCATTATCGCTGTCACGGAACCGGGTAAAGCGCTGGTTGTGACTAGCCGTGGCATGAAAGAATTTCAGATTATCGGCAGCGAACCCGCTGCTATTGCCCTGACGATGTTTAAATCGACGGGCGTGCTCGGACGCAGCGATCTCGAATGGCGACCGGGTCGGGCCTCCGGCATCAATAATACGGTGGTTGAGACTCCTGATGCCCAGTTGCTGAAACCGTTGCGCTTTTCATTCACCGTCGCGCTGGCCGTCAACGCCGACCACCTCACGCTGCGCCAGCTGGAAAATCAGGCGGCTGGACAGCCCTTCACCTACCAACGGCAAACGCTACACACGCTCGATCACCGTCTTGAGCGTTTTTCGTTGCGTCTGCCCGAGCGCAGGCTTCCGGCAGAGTTCTCGCTACTGACCGTGCCGGAACCGCTCATCCTTTCCGCTCTGCCCCATGCGCAGCAGTCGCAAGGTACGGTCGTCCGCGTGTTTAACGCTGGCACGGAGCCCGTTCCCGTGCCGGAAAGCCTGGCGGGGCTTCGTCAGATTAACTATCTGGAAGAGTCCGTGCAGCCGGTAACGGCGATCCTCCCCTCCGCAACCTGCGATTTTTTGATTGAGGTTTAATATGAACTTGCTGGCATTGACGCATCCCGATCTGGTGTTTATCAACCCGCCCCAACGTACGCCGGAAGCAGTGATCCGTTGGCTCACCGAGCCGCTCGCCAGGCGGAAGGTCATCAACGATCGAGAGGCATTTATCGAAAGCGTTTTACAACGTGAAAGTGAAGGCCCTACCGCGCTGGGTGAAGCGCTCGCCGTCCCGCACGGTAAAACCGAGGCGGTGCAACAGGCGGCATTTTGTCTGGCGCTCTTTGACGATCCGATATGCTGGCCGGGACTGGAAGGTGATGAAGAGGTGAGGATGGTTTTCCTGCTCGCCATTCCGCCAGCGGAAGCAGGCAGTACGCATATGCACCTGCTGACGACGCTGACCAGCAGACTCACGGATGAGCGGGTGCGTGAGCAATTGCTGGCGGCGCGTACGCGGGAAGAGGCGATGTCTGCGCTGAGTAATGAAGGTTCTCAAAAACAGGACGATGCCCCCGAAAGCTCTCTTCTCATCCCGTTGGTACTGGGCTGCATCGTTACCGTAGCCTTTTTGCAGGCAGGGTTGAGCTGGGCCTGCGGGGTGAGTTAATCGAGCAGCGCTCAGCACAGGCTCTGCTGAGCGCTTGTTTTTGTTGAATAATTAATCAGATTTTTCCTTCGAGTCTTTACAATTGCCCCAGCGCCCGCCGTTTGTACTCTCGTCTTTTTACTTTGTTCTGCATCAAAAAAATCGCAAACTTGTTTGATGCAAATCACTATATGTAGCACTTAAAATGCACGCCGACCCAACATCTTGTATTTATCGTCTACTATTCCAACAACAAGACGGCGCGAACGCTGGCCGGAATTGTGGATAACACGAGCTGGGCACGCGGGAAGTCTTTGCCGCGGCGAGGAATACGTCCGGTGAATACTTCTCCACCTTTGTGGATAACCTGTTTTTAAAATGGAGTGATCATGACACCGCATGTGATGAAACGTGATGGCTGTAAAGTGCCGTTTAAATCAGAGCGCATCAAAGAAGCCATTCTGCGTGCAGCTAAAGCAGCGGGAGTCGATGACGCAGATTACTGCGCCACCGTCGCAGAAGTCGTTAGCAGCCAGATGCATGAACGCAGCCAGGTGGATATCAACGAGATCCAGACCGCGGTTGAAAACCAGCTGATGTCTGGTCCGTACAAGCAGCTGGCGCGCGCCTACATTGAGTATCGTCACGACCGTGACGTCCAGCGTGAGAAACGCGGTCGCCTGAACCAGGAGATCCGCGGCCTGGTAGAGCAAACCAACTCGTCGCTGCTCAATGAAAATGCCAACAAAGACAGCAAAGTGATCCCAACCCAGCGCGACCTGCTGGCCGGTATCGTCGCCAAGCACTATGCCCGCCAGCACCTGCTGCCGCGCGACGTGGTGTCTGCGCACGAGCGCGGTGAGATCCACTATCACGATCTCGACTACTCGCCGTTCTTCCCGATGTTTAACTGCATGCTGATCGACCTGAAAGGCATGCTGACCCACGGTTTTAAAATGGGTAACGCCGAGATTGAGCCGCCGAAATCCATCTCCACCGCGACGGCGGTCACGGCGCAGATCATCGCCCAGGTGGCAAGCCACATCTATGGCGGCACCACCATTAACCGCATCGATGAAGTGCTGGCCCCGTTCGTGGCCGAGAGCTTCAACAAACACCGTAAAACGGCGGAAGAGTGGCAGATCCCGGATGCCGACGGTTACGCCCGTTCCCGCACCGAGAAAGAGTGCTACGACGCGTTCCAGTCGCTGGAATATGAGGTAAACACGCTGCACACCGCCAACGGCCAGACGCCGTTTGTGACCTTCGGGTTTGGCCTCGGCACCAGCTGGGAATCACGCCTGATCCAGCAGTCTATTCTGCGCAACCGCATCTCCGGCCTCGGTAAAAACCGTAAAACGGCGGTGTTCCCGAAACTGGTGTTCGCCATTCGTGACGGCCTGAACCACAAGTTTGGCGATCCGAACTATGACATCAAGCAGCTGGCGCTGGAGTGCGCGAGCAAGCGTATGTACCCGGACATCCTCAACTACGACCAGGTGGTGAAAGTCACCGGTTCGTTTAAAACGCCAATGGGCTGCCGCAGCTTCCTCGGCGTGTACGAAGATGAGAACGGCGAGCAGATCCACGACGGGCGCAACAACCTGGGCGTCATCAGCCTGAACCTGCCGCGCATCGCGCTGGAAGCTAAAGGGAATGAAGCGGCCTTCTGGACGCTGCTGGATGAACGTTTACAGCTGGCACGTAAGGCGCTTATGACCCGCATCGCCCGTCTTGAAGGGGTGAAAGCCCGCGTCGCGCCAATTCTCTATATGGAAGGAGCCTGCGGCGTGCGCCTGAAGGCGGACGATGATGTGTCGGAGATCTTCAAAAACGGTCGCGCATCGATCTCTCTTGGCTATATCGGCATTCACGAAACGATTAACGCGCTGTTTGGCGACAAGCACATCTATGACAACGACGCCCTGCGTGAGAAAGGTATCGCGATTGTGCAGCGCCTGCGCGATGCGGTAGACCAGTGGAAAGAGGAAACTGGCTACGGTTTCAGCCTGTACAGCACGCCGAGCGAAAACCTCTGCGATCGCTTCTGCCGTCTGGACACCGCCGAGTTCGGCATCGTGGAAGGCGTGACCGACAAAGGTTACTACACCAACAGCTTCCACCTCGATGTGGAGAAGAAGGTGAACCCGTACGACAAGATCGACTTTGAAGCGGCCTATCCGCCCATTGCGAACGGCGGTTTTATCTGCTACGGCGAGTACCCGAACATTCAGCACAACCTGAAGGCGCTGGAAGACGTGTGGGATTACAGCTATCAGCACGTGCCGTACTACGGAACCAACACGCCAATTGACGAGTGCTACGAGTGCGGCTTTACCGGTGAGTTCGAATGCACCAGCAAAGGCTTCACCTGCCCGAAATGCGGTAACCACGACGCAGCCCGCGTCTCCGTGACCCGCCGCGTGTGCGGCTACCTCGGCAGCCCGGATGCCCGTCCGTTTAACGCCGGTAAGCAGGAAGAGGTGAAGCGCAGGGTGAAACATCTGGGGAATGGGCAGATCGGGTAATCCGCTGCCACGTTAATGCCCGGTGGCGCTGCGCTTACCGGGCCTACGGACCGCTCTCTTTTGTAGGCCGGGTAAGCGCAGCGCCACCCGGCGTGGTTATTCGCGATGAACTATCACCAGTACTACCCCGTCGACATCGTCAACGGCCCCGGCACCCGCTGTACCCTGTTTGTATCAGGCTGCGTTCACGAGTGCCCCGGCTGCTACAACAAAAGCACCTGGCGCCTGAACTCGGGTATGCCGTTTACCGCTGAGATGGAAGACCGCATCATCAACGACCTGAACGACACGCGCATCAAACGCCAGGGGATCTCGCTCTCCGGCGGCGACCCGCTCCATCCGCAAAACGTGCCGGCGATCCTGAAGCTGGTAAAACGCATCCGCCGCGAGTGCGCGGGAAAAGACGTCTGGGTCTGGACGGGCTATAAGCTGGATGAACTGAATGCGCAGCAGATGGAAGTGGTGGATCTGATTAACGTCCTGGTCGACGGCAAGTTCGTGCAGGATCTAAAAGATCCTATGCTTATCTGGCGCGGCAGCAGCAACCAGGTTGTGCATCATCTGCGTTGAATGAAGGCGGATATCCTCTGTCCGCCTGAACGTCAAAACCGACTCAAACTCTCCATCGCCTCAGCCTTAAACGCCGCAAAATTCTCGCACTGGCACAGGCGCGCCATCGCGCGTTCACGCAGGAAGGTGACAAAGATGTCGTAAATCGCCATTGCCTCTTCGTACTCGCTTTTGCTGATGGCGAGCAGGAAGATGACATGGGCGGTTTCATCTCCCCACTGAATGCCCTGCGGCGCCAGCACGGTGTAGACCACCGTTTTTTGCGCCAGCAGCCCGAGGGAGTGCGGCAGCGCGATGCCGTCGCCGAGCATGGTGCTGACAATGGCTTCACGCTCGATAACCGATTCCAGAAACTCCGCGCCGACAAAACCTTCCCCTTCAAGCTGCCCGCACAGTTCGCGGAACAGCGTTTGCTGGTCGACAGGCTTGTCGAGAATGCGGAAATGGGCCGCGTCGAAGTATTTTTCCAGCATCCACGGGCGGGTGCGATCCACCAGCACCAGCTTGCCGATCTGCTCCAACTGATAATCGGTCGGGAACGGGGCGATCATCACCACCGGTTTGGATTTTTCGCTCACGCGGGCGGTGGAGATCACGAAGTCTTCGCCAATGGCATCGGCAAGCTCGTACTCACGAAGGGTGAGCGTGCGCGTCACCTCAATCTGCGGATATTTACGCTGAAGTACCGCCTCGATCATGCGCACCATCGCGTTACCGGCGTCGCACACCAGCAGCACCCGCGGCTGGCGCTGGTAGCCGATATTGTAATGGCGCTCCAGCCCGACGCCGATATGCAGCACCAGAAAACCAATTTCGTTTTCGCTGATCACATACGGGGTGTATTTGCCCCAGCTCGACACCGCCGCGAGGGTCATATCCCACGCCATCGGGTAGTGCTGCTTGATGTTATCCAGCAGCGGATTGGGGATCATGATTTGATACCGCACGCGGGTAATCATGGTTTTGATGTGCGTGAGCAGATCTGCATGCAGTTGCTCATCGCTCAGCAGGTTGTAGTTATAGTGGGTGTTGATGTAGCGCAGAATGTAGTTGACCAGGGCTTCGTCGTCGTCGGCGTTAATGGCACTGGGGGCGATCTCCTGGATCTGCCGCGCCGCAATGTGCACGCACAGCCAGCTCTCTTCTGACGGCGACAGCGCTTTGCCCGCCAGCTCCTGGATAGCCACCGCGATATCTTTCGCCGCCTCACGCACGTTCTCTTCCACGTCTTCCGCGTGGAATTCCGGCAGCGGATACCCCTCGCTGATGCGCCGCACCGACACCGCGCAGTACAGGCGCAGGAACAGCTCCCCTTCGTCGGTCAGGCGAATGTGATGGCGCGTCAGCGCATCGTGCAGCACCGGCACCATCTTTTCCGCCACCCCCGCATTCAGCGCCACGTCGGTCACCAGCGGGTTCAGGCTGTCCTGCTGCGCCAGCTCCCACAGGAGGTCGGTCAGGCAGGCGCGGAGCGCCATCTCGCTGCCAAACAGCTTCATCCCGTGGCGCGGGCGGGTTTCCAGCGTCAGGTTATAACGGTGAAACCACTCGCGCACTTCCACCATGTCGCTCTGCAACGTAGCCCGGCTGACGAACCACTCATCGGCCAGATCCTCCAGCTTGAGGGAAAAGGCTGACGTCAGAAAACGCACCACCAGATAGTGCACGCGCTCCGGTCCGGTTCGCGGAATACGCAGCGCGCGCGGGTGGGACGCCTGCAATTGTTGATAGCGCACCACATCATTAATTTTGAGCTGATAGCCGTTGCCCCGGCTCAAAATGAACTGCGCGCCGTGGCTGGCCAGCAGCGCGTTCAGGGCGGTGATATCCGCCCGGACGGTTCGCGTGGAGACCGACAGCCGCTGCGCCAGCTCGTCCTGTGGCAGCGTCTCGTTTTGCAACAGATCGAAAAGTTGCGCTAAACGTTGGTTCGGAAATCGCACGTCGTTGTCCTCTTACTGCTCAGGGTGAAATGACCATCTGGGATGGGCTGCCGACCGGGGTATAGTCTGGCTCGGCGCTCAGCTTGCCGTCCGGCGCCACGCGGAAACGGGTAATGTTGTCGCTGCGCTGGTTCATGACGTACAGCCAGCGACCCTGCTTATCGAGCGTCAGGGTGCGCGGATAGTCGCCGCGCGTCCAGACATCATCCTGATGCGTCAGCGTACCCTCCGCCGTTACGGTAAAGTGCCCGATGCTGTTATGCAAACGGTTAGCGACATACAGCTGTTTCCCGTCGGCGCTTAGCGCCAGCCCGGCAGCAAAACTGGTGCCTTTATAACCGTCCGGCAGGGCTGAAACCGTTTTACCCTCTTTCAGCCTGCCATTACTGTCCAGCGCATAATGGGTGAGCGTAGACGCCTCTTCGTTAATCAGCCACAGGGCATCGCCTTTCGGCGTAAAGACGAAGTGGCGCGGCCCGGCCCCTTTTGAGGAGGCGCTGATAAATGGCGGATCGTTAGGAGTCAGCTTCCCGGTTTGATCGTCAAAACGGTACTGATAGATGCGATCCAGCCCCAGATCGGTGGAAAAAACGTATTTCCCGTCCGGATCGGCGGCGATCATGTGCGCATGTGGGCCGTTATGATCGCTGATGGCGAAACTGCCCTCGACGGCAGCTTCCGGCTTCGCCGCGCCCGGTTCGCCTTTGTCCTGATGGGTGTCCGTAGCATCGCCCAGGCTGCCGTCTGCGTTAACGGGCAGCACCGCGACAGTTCCGCTGACGTAGTTTGCCACCAGCAGATGTTTGCCGTTCGGCGTCAGGGAAAGATACACCGGCCCCGCGCCGCCGGAGGACACCTGATTCAGCTCGCTCAGCGCGCCGTTATCACCGATGCGCAGCGCCTGCACCACGCCCTGCTCCACTTCGCTTGCCAGATACAGCGTTTTGCCGTCGTGTGAGACGGTTAACTGCGCGGCGTTCGGCAGTTTGCTCACCAGTGTTTTATCGTTCAGCGCACCGGTTTGCGGATCGACGGTAAAGCGGTACAGCCCTTCACCGTTCGGATTATAGGTACCCACCCAGGCGTACTGGGTTTGAGCGATTGCAGAGGTAGCAAGTAAAGAGAGTGAAGCGACAAGCAGGGTACGGGTGTGCATGGTGGCTCCTTCGGGTGTGTGCGGTTTGTTTCCCCTCACCCCAGCCCTCTCCCAAAGGGAGAGGGGGTAAAGGTTCCCTCTCCCGGTGGGAGAGGGTTAGGGTGAGGGGCAGGTTCTACTTAACCAGCTTCTTCGTCATCGCCAGCAGCGTACGCACATCTTCCGGACGCGTATCACCGCTGGCTTTATCGATAATCGAGCTGTAGATATGCGGGATGATTTTGCTCACGCCCGCATCCAGGGCGATCTGCAAGATCGCCTCGAAGTTCTCCAGATCGATTCCCCCGGTCGGCTCCAGCCAGAAGTCGTGACGGGCGCAGGCTTCCGCCACCGCCTGGTATTCGTCACGGCATTTCAGGCCGCCCATCGGGAAGTACTTGATGGAGCTGCCGCCGAAATCTTTCAGCAGGGCGATAGCGGTTTCAACCGGCACTATGCCGTCCGGCGCTTTGCTGCTCAGCGGGCCGGTGGAGATTTTCACCATGCCGACGGTGCCGGTCGGGGAGACCAGACCGTTGACCACGGACTCATTCTGCCCCAGCAGCGCGCGGCTGGTGGCCACGCCGGTAAAGACCTGGTTAACGTGCTGCGGCTGCACCTGGCGGGAGATTTCACTCACCATCGCTGACTGGTTCGGGTCGCCCGCGCCCAGCCCCACGGAGAGCGCATTATCAATCAGGGCTGCGTATTCGCGCATGTCCGCAACCGCGCTCGCCACGTCCGGGTAATTTTTGGAGAGCACGCCCACCAGCACATGACCTTCCGCCGCCTCGTAAATGGCGCTGGCGTTGGCCTTTGAGCCTGCCAGCACGTTCAGGCAGACGCGGTCACGGTAAAAGTTGGGGGTCAGTTTCATGCTTTTTTCTCCTGTCCTAATACTTCGCTAATGCGGCGGTACACGATGTTCAGCTGGTCAGCATTCACGCTGCGCACGTCCGCCTCGATAATCCCTTCGTTGGCCTTATAGCCACGGAAGTAAATGGCGTATTCGCCCTGTTTCAGCGCGTTCACCAGTTCACCGGTGCCGACGCCGGTGGTGGCTTCGTCAAACTTAATCTCGGTGCGGGCGATGTCACGCCCGGCGCTGTCCCAGACCACGCGCGCGGTCACGCCGTTCAGGGTGTTCAACGCGTCGATAAACGGCGTCATCTTCGCCACCATCTCGGCCCCGCTCTCTTTGGTCGCCGTCAGGTAGTGTTCGATGGCGCAGGTCAGGCCCAGGATACCCTCTTTGCCCACTTTCATCGCGCGACCAATGCCCGCCGTCTGGCGCTTCACCCACTCAACGTACTGGGTTTTGCCGATCACCAGCCCGCTGGTTGGCCCTTCGATCGCCTTCGCGCCGCTGTAGATCACCAGATCGGCGCCGGATCGGTAATAGGTATGCAGATCTTCTTCCGCCGCGGCATCAACGATCAGCGGCAAGTCGTGTTTACGCGCCACGACCGCCGCCTGCTCGACGCTGAGCATGCTTTTCAGCACGCAGTGGTGCGATTTGATGTAGAGGATCGCCGCCGTGCGCGGAGTGATCGCCGCCGCCAGCTGATCGGCAGAGCATTCGTTGGCGTAGCCCGCCTCCACCAGCTTGCCGCCGCCCAGCGCCACCATGGTGCCCACCGGCGCGCCAAAGTTCACGTTGTGGCCTTTCGGCAGGACGATTTCGTTGTTTTCAATCGGTGTGACGTGCAGGTTTTCCAGCAGCCAGTCGCTGTCTTTCACCAGCACCGCCGCCACGGACTGGGCAATGCCCGCCGACGCGCAGGAGACCACCGTCGCCCCTTCCACCTCCAGCAGCTTCGCGATGTATTCCCCGGTTTTATTGACCAGATCCTTCATCTCGAAATAGTGATTCATGCCGTCCATCGCCGCCTGCACCACTTCCGGGCGCGGCGTGGAGACACCCAGCGCCGTCATGCGGCCAGAGGTGTTGATAACCTGCTTTAAGTTGTACTTCTCATAAATCGAAGGCATGTTCCGTGCTCCCTTGTTCGGTCATGTAGCCCTTGCCCGCGCGGATCGCGGCAAGCGGCATCAGAATGTGTTCAGCCTGTAGGCTGTCGTTTTCGGCATCCGTCAGCACCGTCGGCTGGCGCTTGAGCGTAAACAGCGTCAGATCGGCGTCGAGGCCAGGCTGAATGCGGCCTTTGCGCGTCAGGCGCAGGCCGTCGGCGGCGTTGGCCGTGACACAGTCAATCACCTGCGGCAATGACATGCCGATGGCGAGGAATTTCGACATCACGCTCGCCAGCGAGCCGACCGGGCCGTTGATGCGGTTGCGGCAGTAAATATCCGAGCTGATGGTATGCGGCAGAATGCCCATCGCAATGGCGCGCTTCGCCACTTCAAAGCTGAAGCTCGCCGTGCCGTGGCCGACGTCCAGGCGCACGCCGCGCTTCAGCGCAGACGTAATGGAGGCGCGCAGCTCGCCGGAGGGCGTCAGAATGCGGTTAGGCTTGCCGTTGTAGCAGTGGGTGATGATGTCGCCGGAGCTCAGCAGTTCGGCAATCTCATCGAGGTTCGGCGGGTTGTTGCCGATGTGCACCATCAGCGGCAGGTCGCCGTTCTCTTTCTGAATCGCTTTCGCGCGCTCCAGCGGGGTGATGCCGTTTTCACCGACCACGCTGCTGCTCATGCGCGCCTTCAGGCCAACGATAAAATCCGGGTGGCGCGTCACCGCCTGCTTCACCGCATCGGCGTCAATGTTCGCCATGTTGGCCAGCTCGTTCTGGGCGATCAGCCCCACGCGGGAGATGTTCAGCAGGGCAAACACCTCGGTGGAGGCTTTGCGAGTGATGGCGTAAAAATCGTCCACGTCGTCGGCGCCGGTACTGCCTGCGTCCACCACGGTGGTGACGCCGGTGGCAATGCCCACGCTGTCCGGCTCGTCGTGGTAAATCGGGGAGTTCGGGTAGCAGTGGACGTGGGAGTCAATCCAGCCCGCGCTGACGAACACGTCGCCGTTCAGCTCAACCGTTTTGCGGGCGGGAGCGTCAATGTCGCCTGTCGCGGCAATCTTCCCGTCCTGGATGGCGATATCGGTCAGGGTATCGTCGGCGAGGCGCGCACGGCGCAGGAGTAAATCAAACATGAGGATCTCCTGATAAAGCGGGTACCGAAGCGCCCGCGGGTATTAAAGGGCGACCGGGAACAGCCAGCCCAAAATCATTGCGCCGAGGATGGCGCCACCGGTAATCGGCTTCTGCCAGATGTAGAACAGCAGTGCGCCTACCAGGGAACCGACGCCGATTGGAATGGAGGCGGTCATGGCGCTGAGGATAATCAACGGCCCGAGGAAGCGGCCGGAGGCGTTACCCGCGCCCATCATCACGTCTGCGCCGTAGGTGGAGTTGCTCTGATTGATGGTGAACTTACGCGCCAGGATGATGACGTAGCCAATCGCCAGGCCAATCACCAGGCCGGTAATCAGCGCGGCAATGAAGTTGGTCACCGGGAACATGATCCCCGCGCCCAGCAGCAGCGCCGGAACGCCGAGGCCCACGCCGGTCTGGATCGCACCGCCGATATCGAGAATACCCACCAGCGAGCCTTCGATAATACGGGCGAACAGGAAGCTAGCACCGAACGCCGCCACCGCGCCGTAGACGCCGGTATCGATTCCCGCTTTCAGCATCGCCACGAAGGCAACTTCGTTAAACGCGCCGATGCCGTAGAGGTAGTACATGTGCGTCCCGGCGAAGACGCCGGAGGAGAGCAGGCCAACGAAGATCGGGAACGACCAGTCGGCATACCAAAAACCTTTATTCTGTTCCATTTAGAGGCTCCTGTTATTTACCGCTGAGCGAGTTGTGGATCATGTCGAGCCAGTTCGGCACGGTCAGATGGAAGGATTCGATCATCTTCATGTCGAAACCGCGGAAGAAGCCGCTCAGCACGAAGAGCAGGACGATCGCCGCCATCATCACTTTGGTGACGTGGTTCCAGCCACTCTCTTCAACACCTTTACCAATCAGAATACCCAGTACCAGACCCGGTACGGCGTTACCCATGATCAGCTGTGCCGCGCCGCCAAAGATGGTGGCCCAGAAGCCCGATTTTTTACCCGCGTCGATGGCCGCCAGCCAGAAGATCACCGGCATCACGGTGTTGACTAGCAGGTTCGCCGCCGGTACCAGCACCTTCACGGCGGTCACCTGAAGCGCTGCCGGAACGGAGGAGGCGGTCAGGTTAAGGAAGGTCACAACAATCATGCCGATGATGCCGCAGGCAATCGCCATTTTGCGCGGGTCATGCAGCGTTTCACCGACGTTACGGTTTTTAATCATCAGTGCAGCAGCACCCCAGTTCGGGATGATGCGGTGGTCAACGTCCTGTGTGAAGGCACCTGCGGCCACGGAAGAGGCCCAGGCGTTAAAAAAGAAACCTAACCCAAAGGAGAAGTGGGACGCCGGATCCCCTTCGCAGGAGTTCAGTTCCCCCAACGTACGAAACGCGCCCATACCCTGAGTGGTAGGCGCATGAAACATGCGTGCAGCCCCGGCGCCAACACCGACGCCAACCAGGCCGCCAATGATGAGCGATTTTATTAATATAATTAAGAACATCAGTCTGCCCTTTTATGAATAATCAGCGTTGCGTGACGAAATCCACCTGGTCGAGATTGATGGCGGTCACGTTGACGGTCACATCCAGCTCCACGCTGTAGGTGCGTCTTTCCCGGCGCAAAAAGAAGAACAGAAACGCTTCTTTTCGCACCGCTTCTTGCGCCTGAACAACCTGCACATCCTGTGGCTCAATACGCAGTAAGATATGCGGTGAGGCTTTCATCACCGCAGCCTGAACGTGGTTGAGGGCGTCGGCAAAGGCGCGCGCTTTGGCGTCGCCCTTCCCCTTCACTCTCACCGTGGTTGTGAACTGTTCTTTCATGCTTACGCGCCGTATTTCTTCTGCCACGCCTGTACCAGACGCTCGCCCAGCTCTTCTTTATCCATAAAGCCAAAGCCCAGCACGTTGCAGCCTTCGTTGATGGCGGTCACCCCCTCATCCACGGAGCGCATGCCGTATTTGGCCTTGTAGCCATATTTGGTCTGAGCGGTGATGGCGCCCGCGCCGCCGCTGCCGCAGAAGGAGATCCCGAAGGTGGCGTTTTCTGCTTTCATCACGTCACCGAGCTTCATATCCGCTGCCATGCCCGGTACGACAACCGCGCGTCCGCCGGCTTTTTCCACACCCGCAGCCACTTTCTGACCTTTACCCAGGCGATCGCCAATCACGACTGTAATCTGTTCCATGTGTTGCTCCTTAAAGGTTGTCTTTCGCGACTTCGAAGTGAACGGAGAGCAGCCAGGCCTCTTCATCAGGAAGGTTGCCGAACTGCGCTACCACTTCACGGGCGAGTTGCATTGAATCTGGTGAAATTTCGTCGAACAGCTCTGCTTCAACCTCCGGCAGCGGCTCGCCGGTCACGGACCGGTGCGCCATTGCGCGAACGTGGGAGGTCAGCATCTGCTCCTGTACCGCGTTGGGAATGATGTTGTGCCGGGCCAGCAGGGCGTAGACCTGCTGAAGCATGGTATTCGCGAGCTGTTCTGTTTGCACCGCCTGTTCCCCAACGTCGTTCATTACCGCTCCGTTAATCACTCGTCTTACCCCGTTAATGGCTCTGGAATAAAACTAACGTCGAGGGGGAATTGTTTGTAGCGAGTTGTTTTCCACTTCGAAGTGGAAAGGCGAGCAGCGGCAGTGATCTGTGCCACATAAATGCGGTGAATCTGTATAAATCGCTGGATTTACGTGATGAATATCACGCTATTACGCGGCATTAGACTGGTAAGCGGAGTGGAAAAGATTACGAGCAGGCTCGTAGAAATGTGACGTGGATAAGGTTTTCTTATGGGGATCCGCTAGAGTGGCGGCGGGTGCTTGAGACTGACCGTCTCAGGCATGGGACGGAAAGTGGAAAGCCCCGCCTGATAAAAAATCAGGGCGGGGGCTCGAAACGACACGTCACACCGTGGAGTTCGCTACCTCGCCCGCTTAAAAGCAAGGAGGCATCCATGAAACGCAGAAACCCAAGTATCGGGGTTTTGATGATTATTTCTTTGACAATAATCATCTTAACGCTGGTGACGAGGAAAACACTGTGCGAGATCCGTTTTCGTAACGGCTCGCTTGAAGTGACAGCGCGGATGGATTGTCGCTCCGGCAAGTAGGGAGCAACGATGCGGGGGCGCATCATGCGCCTCCGCATACGGGGAGAGGACGTACAGCTCAGGCACCCAATTAACGATACTTTTTGTGGTACGTGTTGCGGGTCGCGACAAACTGATCGGCTGCCGCCTGGGCTTCCTTCACTTTGCCTTCGTTCGCCAGCTTCAGCGCGCCGTCAATCTGGCCGACCAGCACGTCAAAACCGTGGCGGTAGTCTTTCATCTCGGCGCTGTCTGCCGCTTTGCTTTCCAGCTTCGGCGGCGTCGCTTTTTGCGCATCCAGCGCGGCTTCACGCATTTTAGTCAATGCGTCTTTCATGTCCGCCGCATTGTCCGTTTTCTGCACCACCTTCAGGTTTTCACTGAGGATGTCCATGTTGTCTTCGAGATCGGCAGCAAACGCAGACGAGCCAAGAACCAGCGTTGAAGCCGCGACGAGCGCTAACAGGTGTTTACGCATTGCTCACTTCCTTTTTTTATTATTAATCACGCTTTTACGGGGATTATTGCCCGGCGATTTTCATCTCCGGCAGTAATACAGAACCACACTGAATATTGCTGCGTGTTTCAATATCGTTACCGACCGTAACAATATTGCGCCACATGTCCTTCAGGTTGCCGGCGATGGTGATTTCGCTCACCGGATACTGAATTTCACCGTTTTCGACCCAGAAGCCCGCTGCGCCGCGAGAGTAGTCGCCGGTGATACCGCTCACGCCCTGCCCCATCAGCTCGGTGACCACCAGGCCGGTGCCCATCTCTTTCAGCATCTGTTCAAAATTCAGGCCCTGTCCGGCAATGCGCCAGTTATGAATGCCGCCCGCGTGCCCGGTGCTTTTCAGCCCCAGCTTACGCGCGGAGTAGTTGGTCAGCAGCCACTGGGTCAGAATGCCGTCTTTCACGATATCACGACGTTCCGTGCGCACGCCTTCGCTGTCGAACGGCGTAGAGGCCAGCCCTTTCAGCAGGTGTGGGTGCTCTTCGATGGTCAGCCATTCCGGCAGGATCTGCTTGCCCAGCGAGTCGAGCAGGAAGGTCGATTTACGATACACCGAACCGCCCGCAATCGCTCCCACCAGATGACCAAACAGGCCGGTTGCCACTTCGTTGGCAAAAATGACCGGCGCTTTCATGGTGGAGAGTTTACGCGGCGAAAGGCGTGACAGCGTGCGTTCGGCGCACGCTTTTCCCACCCACTCCGGAGACTGCAAATCTCCCAGCGCGCGGCCAATGGTATACGCGTAATCACGCTCCATATCGCCGTTTTCTTCGGCGATGACGCAGCTGGAAAGCGAGTGGCGGGTTGAGCAGTACCCCTGCAACATGCCATGGGAGTTACCAAACACTTTAATGCCGTAGTGGCTGTTAAAGCTGCCGCCTTCGGTATTGGTGATGCGTTTGTCAGCCTGCAAAGAGGCCTGCTCGGCTCGCGCGGCCAGCTCAATGGCTTCATCCGGCGTCACTTCCGCGGGATGGAACAGATCGAGATCCGGCGCGTCAAACGCCAGCAGCTCTTTATCGGCCACGCCAGCGTAAGGGTCCGGGGAGGTGTAACGCGCGATATCCAGCGCCGCCTGCACCGTACGGGCGATGGCATCCGGGCTCAGATCGGTAGACGACGCGCTGCCTTTACGATTCTGGTGATACACCGTGATCCCCAGCGCGCCATCGCTGTTAAATTCTACATTCTCCACTTCGCCATAGCGGGTGCTCACGCTAATGCCGGTGGTTTTGCTGACCGCCACTTCGGCGCCATCTGATTTACCTGAAGCGAGCGTCAGCGCGGTGGAGACGGCTTCTTCCAGGATCTTACGCTGCGCTTCAACTTGTGAGGTTACTTTCATCGCAAATGCCATACTGTAAGAGAGAGTTAAGTGAAGTCTAACAGAGAACCGTTTTTCAGTGCGCGTCTTAACTGGTAACATTAGCCTCTTTTTTTAAGGAGCCTGACATGACTAAGCAGCCCGAAGACTGGCTCGACGACGTTCCCGGTGATGACATCGAAGACGAAGATGATGAGATCATCTGGGTCAGTAAAAGTGAAATTAAACGTGACGCCGAAGAGTTAAAACAGCTTGGCGCAGAAATGGTAGAACTGGGTAAAAACGCGCTGGATAAGATCCCGCTCGACCAGGATCTGCGTGATGCCATTGAACTGGCACAGAAAATCAAGAAAGAAGGGCGTCGCCGCCAGCTTCAGCTTATCGGTAAACTGCTGCGTCAGCGCGACGTGGAGCCGATCCGTCAGGCGCTGGACAAACTGAAAAACCGCCACAATCAGCAGGTTGCGCTGTTCCATAAGCTGGAGCAGATCCGCGATCGTTTGATCGACCAAGGTGATGACGCGGTACCTGAAGTGCTGAACCTGTGGCCGAATGCCGACCGCCAGCAGCTGCGATCGCTTATCCGCAACGCGAAGAAAGAGAAAGAAGGGAATAAGCCGCCGAAGTCTGCGCGCCTGATTTTCCAGTATCTGCGCGAGCTGTCTGAGAACGAAGAGTAATCTGTGCGGGTTTGCGCCGGATGGCGGCGTAAACGCCTTATCCGGCCTACAAGGTCGTGCGAAAAAATGTAGGCCCGGTAAGCGCTAGCGCCACCGGGCTTTTTTTACTCTGCGGCCGCGGCTTTCTTCGCCAGACCGTCCAGCAGCTTCTGATGGATCCCACCAAACCCACCGTTGCTCATCACCAGAATGTGATCGCCAGGCTGTGCGGCTTTCACCACCATATCCGCTAAGACATCCACGTCCGCACTCCAGTGCGCCGGCTGAATGCAGGCGTCTGCCACTTCCGCCACCTGCCACGGAATATGCTGCGGTTGCAGCAGGAAGACTTCGTCGGCACGTCCTAAGGACGGCGCAAGATCGTCTTTGCAGATGCCCATTTTCATGGTGTTCGAACGCGGTTCCAGCACGGCCAGAATGCGCGCGGTGCCGCCAACTTTGCCACGCAATGCGGCAAGCGTCGCCAGAATGGCCGTTGGGTGGTGCGCGAAATCGTCATACACGGTAACGCCGTGGGCTTCACCGCGCAGCTCCAGACGGCGACGGGCGTTGATAAACGAGCCCAGCGCATTGGCGGCATCCGCAGGCAGTACGCCCACGTGACGCGCCGCGGCGATCGCCATCAGGCCGTTGTGCATGTTGTGCTCGCCCACCAGGCCCCACTTCACCTCGCCCACTTTCTCACCGTCGAGCAGCACTTCCCATTCGGAGGCATCCGCGTTGAGCTTTTTCGCCTGCCAGTGCCCCTGCTCGCCAACCAGCTCCTGCTCGCTCCAGCACCCCATCGCCATAGTCTGCTTCAGGTTGATGTCGTTCTCCGGCAGGATAATGCGGCCCTGACCCGGAACAATGCGCACCAGATGGTGGAATTGTTTCTGAATCGCTTTCAGGTCGTCAAAGATATCCGCGTGATCGAACTCAAGGTTGTTGAGGATCAGCGTGCGTGGGCAGTAATGCACGAATTTAGAACGCTTGTCGAAGAACGCGCAGTCGTATTCATCCGCTTCAATCACAAAGAACGGGCTGTCGCCCAGACGCGCGGAGACGTCGAAATTCCCCGGTACGCCGCCGATCACGAAGCCCGGCTTGTAGCCGCAGGCTTCGAGGATCCAGGTCGCCATACCGGCGGTGGTGGTTTTGCCGTGCGTCCCGGCAACGGCGACAACCCAGCGGTCGCGCAGGACAAAATCATGCAGCCACTGCGGGCCAGACATGTACGGGATATTGCGTTCCAGCACCGCTTCAACGCATGGATTCCCACGGGTCATGGCGTTACCCACGATCACCAGATCCGGCTGCGGCTCCAGCTGGCTGGCGTCATATCCCTGAATCAGAGAAATTCCCTGCTTCTCGAGCAGCGTGCTCATCGGCGGATACACATTGGCGTCCGAACCTGTCACTTCATGGCCCAGCGAGCGCGCCAGCATTGCCAGTCCGCCCATGAAAGTGCCACAAATCCCCAATATATGAATGCGCATACGTCACTATCCTTCTTCAATGTGGCGCACATTTTACTCACATGTCAGCGGCTGTGAAACGCATTTCAGGTAAATCCGTATTTTGCTGGCGCGATTCACCTCTGCGCTAATATTTGAATGTTTGTTAAGATTGTTGGACATCAACCGCTTTACTCAACATAAGATGCAGGGAAAGTGTTATGAAAACGTTAGGTGAATTTATTGTCGAAAAGCAGCACGAGTTCTCTCATGCTACGGGTGAGCTCACTGCTTTGCTGTCGGCAATAAAGCTGGGCGCTAAGATCATCCACCGCGATATCAACAAGGCCGGTCTGGTCGATATCCTGGGTGCCAGCGGTGCCGAGAACGTTCAGGGTGAGGTTCAGCAGAAACTCGACCTGTTCGCCAATGAAAAACTGAAAGCTGCACTGCGCGCGCGCGACATCGTTGCGGGTATCGCCTCTGAAGAAGAAGATGAGATCGTCGTATTCGAAGGGTGTGAACACGCGAAATACGTTGTTCTGATGGATCCGCTGGACGGCTCCTCCAACATCGACGTTAACGTTTCTGTCGGTACCATTTTCTCCATCTACCGTCGCGTCACGCCGGTTGGCACACCGGTGACGGAAGAAGACTTCCTGCAACCGGGCAGTAAACAGGTTGCTGCCGGTTATGTGGTGTATGGCTCGTCCACCATGCTGGTGTACACCACCGGCTGCGGCGTACACGCCTTTACCTACGATCCGTCCCTGGGCGTGTTCTGCCTGTGCCAGGAGCGTATGCGCTTCCCGGAGAAGGGCAACACCTACTCCATCAACGAAGGCAACTACATCAAATTCCCGAACGGCGTGAAGAAGTACATCAAATTCTGCCAGGAAGAGGATAAAGCCACCCAGCGCCCGTACACCTCGCGCTATATCGGCTCGCTGGTGGCGGATTTCCACCGTAACCTGCTGAAGGGCGGTATTTACCTCTACCCAAGCACCGCCAGCCACCCGGACGGAAAACTGCGTCTGCTGTACGAGTGCAACCCAATGGCGTTCCTGGCCGAACAGGCAGGCGGCAAGGCGAGCGACGGTAAAGAGCGTATTCTGGATATCGTGCCGGAAAGCCTGCACCAGCGCCGTTCGTTCTTCGTCGGCAACCGCCATATGGTGGATGACGTTGAACGCATGATCCGCGAATTCCCGGACGCGTAACGCGTAGAAAGGGGAGCCAGGCAGGCTCCCCTTTTTTTCAGGCCGTTTGCGTCGTCAGCTTGAAGGAGGCCATCGCTTCCATCAGCTCGCGCGACTGCTCCTCCAGGGAACGTGTTGCCGCAGATGATTGCTGCACCAGCGCCGCATTTTGCTGCGCCGTTTCATCCATCTGATTGACGGCGATATTCACCTGCTCAATACCGCGGCTCTGCTCCTGGGACGCCGTCGCAATTTCACGCATCAGTTTGGTCATACGCAGCACTTCGGTAGCGATCTCGTCCATCGTCTCACCGGCCTGCTGCGCCAGCTCGCTGCCCTCGTTCACGTGGGTTTGCGAATCGCTGATAAGCGAGCGGATCTCTTTCGCCGCATCAGCACTGCGGCTGGCGAGATTACGCACCTCACCCGCCACGACCGCAAAACCTCGCCCCTGCTCACCCGCACGCGCCGCTTCAACGGAGGCGTTCAGCGCCAGAATATTGGTCTGGAAGGCAATGCCGTCGATGACGCTCAGGATATCGGCGATGCGCGCCGAGCTGCCGGAGATGTCGCGCATCTTCTCAATGACATAACAGACCATTTCACTGCCGTGATCGGCGGTATCGGAGACCGACTTCGCCAGCTGGTGCGCCTGCTCGGCGTTATCGGCGTTAAGTTTCACCGTGGCGGTGATCTCTTCCATGCTGGCGGCCGTCTGCTCCAGCGAGGTGGCGGTGGATTCCGTGCGCTGGGCCAGGTTCATATTCCCGGCCGTCAGCTCGCGGCTGCCGGTATCAATCTGCGAGCTGGCGTCACGCACCCGCAGAACCGAGTCCATCAGCGACTGGCGCATCCCTTCGATCGCCGCGTTAAGGCGATTAAATTCCTGGCTCGCCGGCGCGTTCAGGGTATGGGTTAAATCCCCGGCCGCCACATGTTCCAGCTGGGCAATCGAGGCTGAAAGCGGCTTGAGCAGCATATGGCGCAGCACCAGCCAGGCCAGCACGATAATGCCAGCCGTCAGCAGCGCCGCGACGATAATCAGGATCAGCACGCGGGTTTTACTCGCCTGCACGGCGCTCACCTCCGCTTTACCGCGCGCCTCGCTCCATGCCTGGAACGCCTGCATATCGTTATCAAACTGCTTCGCCACCGGGACCAGCTTGTTTTCCAGCAGATCGTAATAGCTGTCCGCGCTTTGCTCGTTCAGGGCTTTCAGCATCGGGCTGATACCCTGCTGGTTGTACACCGCCAGACTCGCGGCAACGTTATCCAGCAGCTTTTGCCCCTGCTCATCCGCCACGCCGCTGCCGATCACGTCCTTCAGCGTTTTCTGTGCCAGCGCCACTTCCTGGTTAATGGTTTTGACCGCCCTGGCCGCATCGTCCAGCAGGCCGACCTCCATCATGCGGACGGCCTGCCCCGCTTCGTTACGCGCGCGCAGGATCAGCGTATAGCCGGCATTCAGCTGCACCATCTGTTCACCCTGAAGATGATTGATGCGCTGGAGAGAAGCGGAACTTTGTGTAAGGGCATAAATGCCGATGCCGCTGACAATCAGCAGCAGAAGGGTCATAACGGCCAGTAAAGAGAGCAAGCCGGTACGAATCGATAGCGTTTTAAGCATGATGTTATTTCCGGTAGCGAGATATTTCTGGGCATAAAAAAAGAATATCGGCCGCTACCGGAAAATGTTTAGAGTTTAAGCAATTTCAGCATGTTATCGCTCTGTTAAAGATGTATTCACCCGGGTAACAGGCGAGCTCTGGCGGTTCTCCCACAGCACCGTCAGGCCGCGCTGGAGCGCGATAAAAATAAACAGCAGAATGCCGATGGCGATTTTGGTCCACCAGGAGCTGAGCGTGCCGTCGAAGTTGATATAGGTCTGAATCAGCCCCTGGATCGCCACGCCAAACAGCGTGCCGAGGACTGTCCCCACTCCGCCGCTGAGCAGCGTACCGCCAATCACTACCGAGGCAATGGCGTCCAGCTCAACGCCCACCCCCGCCAGGGCATAGCCTGCCTGGGTATAAACCGAGAATACAATCCCCGCGAGGGTGGCCAGCCCGGTCGAAAGCATGTAGATGCGAATAGTCGTGCTGCGCGTGGAAATTCCCATCAGGTTCGCGGACGTGGCGCTGCCGCCAATGGCATAAACCTGGTTACCAAATCGGGTACGGTGGGCGAGGAAGATCCCGATCACCACCACGCCCAGCATCAGCAGCCCCATTGCGCTCAGGCGCCCCCCGCCGGGGATTTTCCACGCCAGACTGGAGAGCGTGTCGTAGATCGGGTGGTTAATAGGAATTGACTCCTCCGATACCAGATAGCTCACGCCGCGCAGGAAGAACATCCCGGCGAGGGTGATGATAAAGGCCGGGATTTTCAGCGCATCGATCAAAAGCCCCATAAAGGCGCCGAACGCGCAGCCCATGACCAGCACCAGCGGAAAAGCCAGCAGCGGCGAAATCCCCCAAAAGCCAATCGCCTTGGCAAGGAACACGCCGGTAAAGGCGATCACCGACCCAACGGAGAGGTCGATCCCGCCGGAGAGGATCACAAACGTCATGCCGACGGCGATAATGCCTAAAAAGGCATTGTCGGTCAGGATGTTGCAAATCACCCGCGTGGAGGCGAAGCCCGGGAACTGGGTAAGGCAATAGAGGTACCCCAGAACGAACACGCCCAGCGTGATCATTAACGGCAAATTACGTTTTATCATGACCGCGGTTCCCCTTAATGAGAGTGATAAAGCGCGGCGACTGCACGATAAGTACGATAAGCACCACGACCGCTTTGACGACCTGATTCAGCTCCGGCTGGAACCCGGAGAGCAAAATACCGGTATTCATACCCTGAATAATCAACGCCCCCACCACCGAGAGCAGCAAATTAAAACGTCCGCCCATCAGCGATCCACCGCCGATAACCACCGCGAGGATCGCATCCAGCTCGAGCCAGAGTCCGGCGTTATTGGCATCCGCTCCGCGAATATCGGCGGCCACGATCACCCCGGCAATCGCAGCACAGACGCCGCTCAGCACGTAAGTCAGCATCACCATCAGCCGCGTATTTACCCCGGCGTTTTTCGCGGCCCGAATGTTAATCCCCACCGCTTCGATGAACATCCCGAGCGCCGTTTTGCGGGTGAAAAGCCAGAACATCACCAGCGTCACCAGCGCGACGATCACCGGCGTCGGGAAGAACAGAAAATTACCGCTGCCGATCCACGCCAGGCTCGGGGAGTTAAAGGTGACGATTTGACCGGAGGTGATAAGCTGCGCCACACCGCGCCCGGCCACCATCAAAATCAACGTCGCGACAAACGGCTGGATCTTGAGCACCGCGACCAGAATGCCGTTCCACAGCCCGGCAAGCACGCCGGAGCCCAGCGCGGCCAGCAGGACCACCGGCAGGCTGTGCCCGGCGACGGTCATCGAGGCGGCGGTGGCGCCCGCAATCGCCATTACCGCACCGACGGAGAGGTCGATCCCGCCGGTGGCAATGACCAGCGTCATACCAATCGCCAGCAGCGCCACGGGCGCGGCACGGTTTAAGATGTCGATCGGGCTACCAAACAGGCGGCCATCCTGCACGACGATCTGGAAAAAATGCGGAGCCACCAGGCTATCCACCAGCAGCACCAGCAGCAGCGCCACGATTTGCGGCGTGCCGGTCGGCCAGGTGAAGCGGCGCTTCGCTTCGCCAGTTTGCGAAAGAGAACGGGACATCACATTTGACTCCTTACGCCGCGATGGCATTCATGATCGCCGGTACCGACAGTTTATCCAGCGGGATCTCTGCCACCTGCCTGCGATCGCGCATGATGATGACGCGATCGGCATAGCCGACCAGCTCCTCCAGCTCAGATGAGATCACCAGCAGCGCCAGACCGTCGGCGCAGAGCGTTTCGATAAGCCGGATGATTTCGGCGTGCGCGCCCACGTCGATACCGCGCGTGGGCTCGTCGAGGATCAGGAATTGCGGCTTGGTGAGCAGCCAGCGCGAGAGGAGAACCTTCTGCTGGTTACCGCCCGAGAGGAACTCGATGGGCTGTTCCGCGCTCGGGGTACGTATACCGAGCTGGCGGATGAAGCGCTCGGCAATCGCGTTCTGCTCGCGCTTAGGGATCGGACGCAGCCAGCCGCGCTGGGCCTGTAGCGCCAGAATGATGTTTTCCCGCACCGAGGCGGCGGCAATAATCCCGTCCGTTTTCCTGTCCTCCGGGCAGAAGCCCACGCCGAGGCACGACGCCTGATGCGGTGAACGTAGCGTTTGTGGTTTGCCTTTGATCAGCGCCGTTCCGCTGTCGGCAGGTTTGATCCCGAAGATGACTTCGGCGGTTTCGGTGCGCCCGGAGCCTAACAGCCCCGCCAGACCCACAATTTCACCGGGGCGTACCTCAAGGTTAAACGGCGCGATGGTCCCTTTTCTGCCGTAATCGTGAAACGCGGCGATCGGTTTTTCGCTCAGCAGCGTACGGCCCGCGCGCTGAAGCGCGTTGGTCTCGAGCTCGCGGCCCAGCATCATTTTGACCAGCTCTATCTGCGGCAGCTCGCGGGTTTCCCGGCAGCCGACAAAGCTGCCGTTGCGCAGCACCGTTATACGGTCGCTCACCTCGTAAACCTGATCGAGGAAATGCGTCACGAAAATCAGGCTGACGCCCTGATTACGCAGCTGGCGCATCAGGGTAAAAAGCATCTCCACTTCCTGGGTATCGAGGCTGGCGGTGGGTTCATCGAGGATCAGCACTTTCGCCGAGAGATCGATAGCGCGACAGATCGCGACGATTTGCTGCATCGCTACGGAAAAACGGTTCAGCGGTTCGCGCACGTCGAGAGAGAAGCCATACGATTCCATCAGCTTCGCGGCGCGCGCTTCCATCTCTTTGCGGCGCAGCAGGCCAAAACGTCTGGGTTCGCGGCCAATAAACAGGTTATCCGCTACCGACATGTTTGGCAGCAGGTTCACTTCCTGGTAGACCGTGCCGATCCCCAGTTGCTGGGCATGCGCGGTGTTTTTGGGCGAAATGGTGTTACCTTCCAGCCAGATAGCGCCGCGATCGGCGTGATAGACCCCGGTCAGGGTTTTAATCAGCGTCGACTTCCCCGCCCCGTTTTCGCCGAGCAACGCCATGATCTCCCCACGCCGCAGGCTGAAATCAACGTTATCCAGCGCCTTAACGCCAGGGAAAAATTTACTCAGGCCCTCTGTGCGGAGGATTTCCTGGTGTTGTTCGGTGGTCATGGTTTCCCCCTGCATCAGGCCGGATGACGCTACGCTTATCCGGCCTACAAAAGAGCGTATCGTAGGCCGGGTAAGCGCAGCGCCACCCGGCAATTTCACTGGATCAGTAGCCCATATTTTTCTTCTTCTCTAACTCTTCTTTCGCCGTGTCCGGCAGGTAGAGCGTGGATTTGGTGATGGTCAACTTCTCAGGCTGGGTGCCGTCTTTCTTGAATTTCTCCAGCGCATCGAATGCCGGGCCCGCCATATTTGGCGTCAGCTCCACGCTGGCGTTCGCTTCGCCGTCAATCATCGCTTTGTAGATGTCCGGTACGCCGTCGATCGAGCCGGTGAGGATATCTTTGCCCGGCTTCAGGCCCGCTTCTTTGATGGCCTGGATGGCGCCGATCACCATGTCGTCGTTGTGGGCGTAAACCATGCAGATATTTTTGCCGTTATTTTCTGCCTTGATGAAGCTTTCCATGACCTCTTTACCCTTACTACGGGTGAAGTCGCCGGACTGAGAACGGATGATCTTAATGTTTGGTGCTTTGGCGATGGCCTCCGCGAAACCTTTCTTACGGTCGATAGCCACGCTCGCCCCGACGGTGCCCTGCAACTCAACCACGTTACACGGCTTGCCATCCACCTGCTTCACCAGCCAGTCACCAATCAGTTTGCCTTCCAGCACGTTATCGGCGGTGACGGTGGTCATATAGAGAGATTTGTCTTTTACGTCGATGGAACGGTCGAGCAGGAAGACCGGAATTTCAGCATCTTTGGCTTCCTTCAGCACCGGCTCCCAGCCCGTGGCGACAACCGGGGCAATAAAGATGGCATCCACGCCCTGAGCGATAAACGAACGCACCGCTTTAATCTGGTTCTCTTGCTTTTGCTGACCATCGGCGATTTTCAGCGTAATACCGCGCTTTTCGGCCTCACTTTTCGCCACATTCGTTTCAGCGGCGCGCCAGCCAGATTCAGATCCGACCTGCGAAAATCCAACGGTTAAGGGTGCGGCCATCGCCATAGACGACATGGCTGCCGAAACTGCTGTAACAAGAAGTAAGCGCTTCCACATATGAACGTCCTCGTAGGGTAGGTTATTGTTGGTTAAAAGATGTTCCGCGGATGAACTATAGCCAATGGAATATGTTACGGATTGCGTTACATCACACTTCAGAAAAGTGAATAAAACGTTAATCACAAGTTTGTAATCGCTTTCATTTCAACATTTAAAATGCGGCTGAGTTTATGGATTATCCTGTCATGGAAACGGTCTGAAAAGTGAAGGCGCGAGGGAGAGAAGACGAAAACAGGCGGAGACTTTCAGCGCCAGTTGGCTATAATACCTGCCACTTGTTTACCATCCATTTTAAAGGACACCGACATGAGCTTACTCAACGTCCCTGCGGGTAAAGAACTGCCAGAAGACATCTACGTTGTGATCGAAATCCCGGCCAACGCAGATCCAATCAAATACGAAATCGACAAAGACACCGGTGCGCTGTTCGTCGACCGTTTCATGTCTACCGCCATGTTCTATCCGTGCAACTACGGCTACATCAACCACACTCTGTCTCTGGACGGTGACCCGGTTGACGTACTGGTCCCAACGCCATATCCATTGCAGCCAGGCTCCGTCATTCGCTGCCGTCCTGTTGGCGTGCTGAAAATGACTGACGAAGCGGGTGAAGATGCGAAACTGGTTGCCGTACCGCACACCAAGCTGAGCAAAGAGTACGATCACATTAAAGATGTGAACGACCTGCCAGAGCTGCTGAAAGCGCAGATCGCCCACTTCTTCGAGCACTACAAAGATCTCGAAAAAGGCAAATGGGTTAAAGTTGAAGGCTGGGATAACGCAGAAGCGGCGAAAGCAGAAATCATCGCCTCTTTCGAACGTGCTGCTAAGAAGTAATTCTTACTGCTGAGACTAAGCCCCGCGCGTCGGGGCTTTTTTGTGCCTGGAGAGTTTCGCCCGGCGGCGCTACGCTTGCACGGGCCTACAATCAGCAAGAGGCGCAAAACGACAACGCCACCTTTACGGTGGCGTTGTCGTTTTTCAGAACTGGTCTCTGTCTAACCAGTTACCGCTTTCAATCAACGTTAACCCGTCGACCGAACGTTGGTACACGTACATCCATGCACTGCCGTAAGGCGTCTGGATCAACTGGCGAGCGTATTCACCGCCCCTGGTGCGCAAGGCATCAAGTTCGGCCAGCGTGGCATTATCAATACGATAAACCTCACCCTGTACCGTTCCGTTCCCCGGAACCGCGCCTGGATAGTGGCCCAGACTGTACAACTGGTAGTTTTCGATTGTGTAATTTCCCAGCAACTGGGCGTTGGTCATCCAGTGGCTGTTGCCTTGCCTGGTTCGTAAACTGCCGTAAACAAATATTCGCATTGCTAAAACTCAAACTGATAGAGCAGATCAAGTGCCTGGTCTACGCCGGACACTGCTTCCAGATATAGCTTAGGCATCAGGCGATAACGTAACGTGAGTGTAGCCAGTGAGTCAAAGATCCCCACGCCATATTTTACCTGTAGACCCGGCAGTACATAGCCGCTGACCACTACCTGCGAAGAGTCACCCACGCCCTGAGTGTCCAGCGCCAGATTGCTTACGCCAAACGTCTCGCCGATTTTACCCACAACCTGACCACTTTGTGCAACCCCCAGACCGACTAACATTGATGTCATTGCCGCACCATCGCCCTGTTGGCTATCCAGACCCTGGCCGCGAAGGAGGTAAGAGAGCGCTTCCTGTTGCGACATGGCCGGGTCAGAGAAGATCTCTGCCTTAGGTTCATCGGCGGAGCCCGTCACGCGCACGCCTGCAATCACATCATCTTCGGTGGCTTCCGGGTTACGGATCGCTTCGATATTGAGTACTGGCTGATCCGGTGGACCGGAGAACAGCAGCTCGCCTTTACGCACAATCAAATCCTGACCGTAGGCATGGAAGCGCCCTTCAGGAATATTGATTTGTCCATTGAGGCCAAGTCCCTGTTGATCCTGCGCCACTTTCAGGTCACCCGTGAGTCTCGCCTTCAGCCCAAACGCGTCCAAACGCACGTTATTCCCCACGTGCACGATAAGATTACTATTGATCGGTATGCCAGCGCTCTTCTGTTCAACAGGTTTCAGATTTTCATTGAGCATAACTTCGTCACTGGAGACGCCAACCGCGCTTTCCGGCACCTCGTGAACCACGATGCGCGCCCACGGTACGTCAACACGGCCGTCCAGGGTGAAGAGACTCGGCGTTGCCTCAAAGACCACGTCTGGCGACACGTCCAGGCGCACCATCGGCGGTACCGTGATACGCACCCTGCTGCCCTTGGCCGCAATACGGGCGCGCCAGTTGTCGAGCTGGCTCCAGTCTGCGTCACCGCTCAGGTTGATTTGTCCCTGCTGCGTCAGTACTGAGCCACTGAGGGTTGAGCTTTGGCCGTTAAAGTTCATCGCCAGCTGGCTTGGCTGCATATCGAACGGCATAAAGTTACCGTCAATGTCCACGCCGTTTAACCGCATCTGGCCAAACAGCTGTGGGCTTTGCGCATCCCCCGCCAGACGCAGGTTGGCGCTGAGCATCCCCGCCGCCTTTTCTCCCCGCGAGAAGATCGGATTCACCATCGCCAGGTTGAAGTTGCGAATATTGACGTTGCCGCCGAGATTGCGCCGCCCTTGCGGATCGGTAATTTGCACCTGTCCGTCAAACTGACCGTTGTTGGTCAGGCGGATCAGCCATCCCAGTTCCGCACGATTGTTACGCAGGTCAGCGTTCACATTCAGGGTGTCGAACGCCACCGGCAGCGGCGCGTCATTGACCTCCTGCGTCACCTTCACGTTACGTCCGGAGAGGGTAACGCTGCCCTGCGGCAGTCCCTCTTTGGTGGTGTCCCACGCGACGTCCGCTTTGCCGCTGAAGACCCCGCTGGCCTGGGTGGTTTCCGGCATAAACGGTTTCAGCATCGCCAGGTCGAAACGGTTGAGGTTGATCTGCGCGCGTCCTTCCGCGCCCGCATCAATGGTCTGCGGCACGCACAGCTCAGCATTCGGGTTGGTCCAGCAGTGTGGCCCAATGCTGATCTTTTGCTCCGCGTTGCGGTAATCCAGCGCGACAGACCGCGACAGCACCAGCGGGCCGACCGGCGTGCTGAAGCGGGTGTTATCCAGCACGCCTTTCCAGCGCGTCGCCTGGCGGTCAAAACTGCCCGTCAGGTGCAGCTGCCCGGAGACCGGCTCGCCCTGCACGCGTAGCTGGAGATCGTGCTGCTTTTCGTTACCTTTTGCCGCCAGCGTGACCAGACTGATGTTCACGTCCGGCTGAGAGATACGCTCCACGCGCAGATCCAGGTTTCCGCCGATCTGATCGGTGGATTTCACGTCTCCCTCGACACGCACGCGGGCAATAGAAAGTTCCTGCCAGCGCAGGTTATTGGCGGTGATGTCCGCCAGCAGCTGCGGCGCCTCCACCGTACCGCGAACCTTCACTAACCCCTTCGCCGTGCCGCCAAGACCCGGCAGGGCGTTATCGAGATTTGGCGCGTCGATGGTGGCATCCAGATTGAGGTCTTTCACGCCCAGCTCGCCTTTGATATCCGCCGTGTTGCGACCCAGCGCCACGTGCAGGCCCGGGATCACCCACTGGAGATAGCTGTTGCCCTTAAGCGAGCCCTCTACGTTGACTTTGTTCTGCTTCACGTTGCCGGTGAGCTTGAGTTCCGGCACGTCCATCTGCCAGGTGCCACCGTACAGGCTACCGCGGGTTTTGATCAGGCCATCCAGTTTTGACGGCCAGTCCGGGACCTCTTTAGCGGTGTTGATCCCGGTCAGCTTCAGCTCGCCGCGCCAGCTGATCGCCTGCTGCCAGTCGAGCAGCGCGGTCAGCTCGGTTTTTCCTTCCAGCGCCGCCACGGTCAGCTTGTCGAGGTTAACCTGCAACTCGTTACCCTTCGCATCCAGGGTGATATCGGCGGGCGGTACCCCCTGCCCCTTCACTGCCGTGCGGAACGACAGCGTGTAGTCGGTCATTTTGCCACTCAGCTTAAGCTTCAGATCGTCAGCCTGGAACTGTTTTTCGCCGGTGAACGGCCAGTAAAGCTGCTTGCTGACAACCTCAAGGTTGAGCGGTAAACCGGCCTCTGCCAGCTGGATTTGCCCGCGCAGCACCATATCCACCGGTCCGGAGAGGTTCACGCCGAACTCCAGCTTCTCGCGCAGCGCGCCGCCGACTTTCACCTTCACCTTTTCGCCTTTCAGCGGATCGATGTTCAGGGCGCTGTTCAACGTAATATCTACCGGCCAGTTGTCGCGCAGCAGCGCATTGCCTGAGGCGTTGACCGACCCCTGGTTAGTATCAATATCCAGCGCGTCGAGCTTCATGTTGCCGTCGATACTGCTGACTTTAAGCAGCATGTTGAAGACCGTCAGATCGGTATCGCCGGTCAGACGCAACTGCTCGCCCTTAAACTCTTCGATATTGAGGTTCAGCGGCAGATGCACGTCGGTCATCTCCGGCAGAACCGGTTTCGAGAAGAGATCTTTCAGCGTTTCGCCCAGCGGTTTTTCTTCCGGCTGCGGGTTCTGGATCTTCGGCTCGACGATCTCTTCCTGCGCCACGTCGGCCACCTTCGGTAGCGCAATCAGCAGCCCTTGCAGGGAGGTTGGGGTCAGGGTGAGGTTTTTCTCCTGCCAGCGCAGACCGGAGGTGAAATCCATCACGGATACCGTCGTGTCGTCGATTTTGATATTCACATTATCCAGTGCGACCCGGTAAAGCGCAATCGGGTACGGCGTGGAGAGGTTCAGCGGGCCGCTGTCCTCTTCTTCGACAGGCTCGGACTTCGGCATTTTTTTGGAATCTATCGCCACGTTAACGTCTTTTAGCGACAGATCGTTTACGCACAGCTGGCTGTCCCGCAGGCAGCCGAGCTTGACCGCCAGATGAAACTCGCCCGCGTTCACCGCCACACCGGGCTGTTCATAACGGATATTCTTCAGGCGCAGATCGCGCCAGCCGCCCGTGACCTGGCCGATTTCCAGCCCCGGCACCCAGCGGTTCGCGGCGTTAAACAGCAAATGCAGGCCCGTGGTGGTGCCCACCAGAAACGCCACCGTACCGAGCAGTAATACGATAAAAATCAGCACCCCGAGGCTTATCTTCTTCCATAAACTCATAATTCAGGCCCCAGACCGATGTAAAACTGTAAACCGTGTTCGTCTTTGTCGCCCACCGGAACGGCGAAATCGAGCTTGATGGGCCCGACCGGTGACTGCCAGCGCACGCCTACGCCCGCGCCGGTTTTGAAATCGCTGCGGCGGATATCGTTCACCGCTTCACCGCCGTCAACGAACATCGCTCCCCACCACTTGCCGCTGACGTTGTACTGGTACTCCAGCGAGCCAGTCGCCAGTTTTGACGCCCCGGTCAACTGGCCTTTGTCGTTTTCAGGTGAGATCGATTTGTACTTATACCCGCGAATGCTGCGGTCGCCCCCGGCGAAGAAGCGCAGATCCGGCGGGACGCGTTCGAAATCACCGGTTTCGATCCAGCCGAGATTACCGCGCATCACAAAGCGGTGTTTGTCGTACAGCGTGCGGATCCAGACGTTTTGCGCCTGAAAGACGGAGAAGTCTACGTCGGAGCCCCAGGCGGTGTTGGAGTAATCGATGGAGTAGCGCTGAGAATCGCCCCAGGTCGGCATCAGGCCACCGCGCGAGCGGGTACGGCTGATCATCACGCCCGGATAAAGCAGCATGGTGGTGTTGGTGACGTTTGCCTGGGTAAAGTGGTCGAGGCTCCAGCGCAGGTTAATGGCGCGCTGCCAGCCGCTGGAGAGATCCCAGAAGCGTGATACCGCAAGCGTCGTCGAGTCCTGCTCGGTATCGTTCAAATCGGTACGCTTAAAGCCGCCCTGCACGAGGTAGTATTGCTCAAGCGGATTTTTCAGCAGCGGCATTTTATAGCTGAAGTCCAGCTGCTGTTCAGGCGCAGACAGGCTGACGCTGGTGGTCAGGCTGTGGCCGTAGGAGTTCATCCACGGTTTTTTCCATGAGGCTTTCACGCGCGGGCCGACGTCCGTGGAGTAGCCAACACCGGTCTCAATGGTGTTCTCGGTGCGCGGAGAGACCACGCCATGCAGCGGTAACACTTTCGTTTTACGGGATTTATCAAATTCCGGCGCTACCACCACGGAGTTAAACCAGCCCGTCGCGGACAAACGACGGTTCAGCTCGCCCAGGTCGCTGGACTGGTAGTAGTCGCCCTTTTTAAACGGCACCAGATTTTGCAGATACTCGTCACGGATTTGCGATCCTTCGAAGGTCACATCGCCAAACCGGTAGCGCTCGCCGCTGTCGTAATCGATATCCCAGAATGCCTGACGTCGCTCAAGCGCAACGCCCAGCTGGCTTTTGTTGAACCGGCTGTCGAAGTAGCCTTTGCGCAGCGAAACGCTGGTTAAGGATTTTTTAAAACGATCGTAATCCCCGTGATTGAGCACGGTGCCCACTTTCGGACGGGTGCTGAGCAGATCCAGGTAGTCCCGATCGGTGCGCGCACCGCCGCGCAGCACCACGTTCGTGCCGCCAATCAGGACGGGTTCGCCCGGCGAGACGCGGGCAATCAACACCTGGCGTCCTTTCGCCGGCGGCGGGCGTAAATCGAAATCGATGGTGGGTTCATAGTACCCCAACGCCTTTAAGCCTTCGCGGATGGCGTCATCCACGCGCGCGCGAAAACGCCGATCCGGCGTGACCTCATCGCTCTGGATGGTAGAAAGCTGCGCACGCACGTTTTTTTCCAGCGCCCCGGATAACCCCTCAACCTGCAAACGGACATTCGCCGCGCTGGCAATCCCGCTGGTCAGCATTAAACTGACTAAACATAACTGGCGGATCTTTGTCACGTTTTCTCCTGAATATCCCTGTTTCCACCCTGGAAGCAAATGCAGTGCCGCTCCGCGGCAAAATACGGCCTGAAAGCCAAAAACCCAAATTACGGGTTGAAAAAGGGTGTAACACCCAAATATTTCTTATGATTAAATCTAGACTCATTCATCGCATTTATTGTGTTCAATTAAACGCTTCGTGACAACCTTAACCGAAACAACGCTACCCCGGAGGCCCCACCGTGAGTTTATTTGATAAAAAGCATCTGGTATCACAAGCCGATGCGTTACCGGGACGCAACACCCCTATGCCAGTGGCGACATTACACGCCGTAAACAACCATTCAATGACAAACGTTCCTGATGGAATGGAGATCGCCCTGTTTGCCATGGGCTGCTTCTGGGGCGTAGAACGCCTGTTCTGGCAACTGCCGGGCGTGTACAGCACCGCTGCGGGCTACACCGGAGGATATACGCCTAACCCAACCTACCGCGAAGTCTGTTCCGGTGAGACCGGTCATGCTGAAGCGGTGCGTGTGGTGTATGACCCGAGCGTCATTAGCTATGAACAGCTGCTCCAGGTGTTCTGGGAAAACCATGACCCGGCGCAGGGCATGCGTCAGGGTAACGATCACGGCACCCAATACCGTTCGGCCATCTATCCGCTCACCCCAGAGCAGGAGGCCGCCGCCCACGCCAGCCTGACGCGTTTCCAGGAAGCGATGCAGGCGGCCGGTGATAAACGTCAGGTCACGACGGAAATCGCTACCGCGAAACCGTTCTACTATGCCGAAGACGACCACCAGCAGTACCTGCATAAAAATCCGTACGGCTACTGCGGTATCGGCGGCATTGGCGTTTGCCTGCCTCCCCAGCAGGCCTGATTACTGCAACAGCGCCACGCGAGCCGCGTGGCGCGTGGCATTACTCACCGAACCGTAATCAATGACTTTCCCCTGCAACAGCAGGTTAAACACTGGCGCCTGTGGTCGGTTGAGCCGCGTTTGCAGCAAATGCACCGCTTCTATACCCAAATCCCGACAGGGCACCGTGATCCCCGTAATGGGCTTTTCAAGCCGGTTTGCTAAATTCCACGCAAAATCGGTGGTGATGATGGAGATGTCTTCCGGCACGCGCAGCCCATGCCGCTGTAACGCCTTCAGCACACCCTCGGTCATGCTGGTGCTGTTGGGAAAAATGACCTCAGGCCACTGCGCTCTGTCGTGACGTAACAGCCACGCATCCAGCTCGCGCTCAGCCTCTTCAGCGGTAAACCACTCCGTGACCAGTAAATCCCGCTGCGGCTCAAACGCCACATGAAAATGCCGGTACGCTTCTTTAATTCCATCCAGCCGGGCATAGAGCGTGTCCCGGCGTAAACAGGTGATGGTCAGCACCCGGCGATGCCCCTGCTCGAAAAGATATTGCATCGTGGTAAAGCCGATTGCGCGATGATCGGGCGAAACCGAATCCAGCACCCGGTCCCGGTCGACGGAATTAATTAATACACAGGGTTTATTCAGCGTGCTGGCCAGCTTAAATATGGTGGAATCATCCGTACCAATGATAATTATTGCGTTAATATTTTTATGGCTTGCCTTTTCCATAAATAATTTCACGTCCGCATTTTGTTCCTCTAATCCGCAATAACTGATCCAGACATTATGTGGCGCGCTGGCTTCCGCAATGCCTTTGGTCACTTCCAGATAAAAAATATCCCCACGCCCCTGAAACGTTCTTTCAGGCGCAAATACAGCGATTCCGTTAATTAAAAGCCGTCCGCTCGCCATCGACTCCAGCACGCCAAGCTCCCGTGCGATGCGGACAATGGCTTCCCGGGCCTTATCGCTGGTATAAGACTTGCCGCTCAACACCCTGGAAACCGTGCTCACGGAATATCCCGTCAGGGATGCGATCTCCTCCATTTTTAACTTGCCCGGCATAGTGTGACCTCGCTCTCAATCAGTTTTTGCAAATATTTGCAGAAACAGCGCTTTGATTTTAAAACCAAATTTCAAAATGGTTGGAGTTTACTTATTCACCTTGCGAGTATTCTCACAAAAACACATTGTCGCTACGTCTCGCCTTTCCTATTTTTCGGTCATCACGCTTTTTGGCTGAAATTAAGGTGAGACATGGAGAAGGTACGTTTTGGCATTATTGGTATAGGTAATATCGGTACGGTCCACGCACGCTATTTAATGGCCGGAACCGTCAGCGACGCCTGCCTTACGGCGGTGTGCGATAACGCGCCGGAAAAGCATCCGGCCATTCGGCAGCTGGTTGGCGGCATTCCGCTGTTCAGTGATGCGCAGGAGATGCTCCAGAGCGGGCTTATCGATGCGGTCATTGTCGCCACGCCGCATTACGATCACCCGCACCTGTCGATGCTGGCGATGCGCCACGGCATTCATACCCTGTGTGAGAAGCCAGCAGGCGTCTACACCGCGCAGGTCCAGGAGATGAACGCCTGCGCCCGGGAGTGCGACGTGGTGTTCGGCATCATGTATAACCAGCGGCCCAACCCGCTGTATCAGAAAGTGAAAGATCTGATCGACAGCGGCGAGCTGGGCGAGATCCGCCGCTCCAACTGGATCATCACCAACTGGTATCGCTCGCAGAGTTACTACAACTCCGGCGGCTGGCGCGCCACCTGGAAAGGGGAAGGCGGCGGCGTGCTGCTCAACCAGGACCCGCACCAGCTCGATCTCTGGCAGTGGCTGGTGGGCATGCCGGTTCGTCTGCGCGCGTTTTGCCAGTTCGGTAAGCATCGCGATATCGAAGTGGAAGACGAGGTGACAGCCTACGCCGAATATGCCAGTGGCGCGACCGGCGTGTTCATTACCACCGTCGCGGAAACACCGGGTACCAACCGCCTGGAGATTGTCGGCGATCGCGGCAAAGTGGTCGTCGACGAGGGCAAACTGCGCTACTGGCGGCTGCGCGAATCGGAAACCGAGTTTAACGCTCGCTGGCAGAATGGCTTCGGTGAGCCGGAATGCTGGGAGGTTTCTGTCCCTGTTGCCCCGGAATACAGCGAGCACCACGTCATCACCGCCAACTTCTGCGCCGCCGTGCTGCGCGGCGAGCCGTTGATTGCACCGGGTCTGGACGGCATTCGCGGTTTAACCCTCTCTAACGCCATGCACCTCTCCACCTGGACGGACGACTGGGTTGAGCTACCGCTGAACGAAAAGCAATACCTGCGCCTGCTTCAGCAGCGCATCAGCACCTCTGTAGATAAAGGGGCCACCAGCATCACGCTGGATGCCGCGGGTACCTGGTAACACCGGAGAAAATCGATGTTAAATGTCGCCATTGTGGGAACAGGAAATATCTCCCATAACCATATTCAGGGTTATTTGCAGTTTGGACAGCGCTGCCGGATCGTTGCGCTGGTTGATATCTATCCGGAGAAAGCGGAAGAGAAAAAAGCGCGTTACGGCCTGACGGACGCCCGCGTGTACGCCAGCCACCGGCAGCTGCTGGAGGATGCGCTTCCCATCGATATCGTTGACGTCTGCACCCCGCCCTATGTCCATGCGGAGATCAGCATTGATGCGCTTCATGCCGGCTGCCATGTGCTGTGTGAAAAACCGATGGCCGCCTCGCTGGAGGAGTGTGATGCGATGATCGCCGCCCAGCAGGCCAGCGGAAAAACGCTCTCCATTATTGCCCAGAACCGCTTTACCGATGCCTTCTGGCGCTTAAAAGCGGCGCTGGATTCCGGCCTCGCCGGAAAAATATGCCATGCGCAGGTGGATTCCTTCTGGTGGCGCGGACATTGCTACTACGACCTGTGGTGGCGCGGCACGTGGGAAAAGGAAGGGGGCGGCTGCACGCTGAACCACGCGGTGCACCATATTGACGCCATTCAGTGGATGCTCGGCTTCCCGTCTGAGGTGGTGGCGATGATGACCAACGTGGCCCATGACAACGCCGAAGTGGAAGACCTTAGCGCCGCGATATTCAAATACCCCAGCGGCGCACTCACCCAGCTTACCGCCTCGGTAGTACACCACGGGGAAGATCAGAAGATCATTATCCAGGGTGATAAAGCGCGCATCTCCGCCCCATGGCAGGCTTATGCCAGCGTGAGTGCTGACAACGGCTTCCCGCAGGAGACCAACGATATTGAGCGAGAAGCCCTGCTTGACGCCGTTTTTCAGGCGACGCCCAGGCTCGAATGGACTCTGCACACCGGGCAGATTAACGACCTGCTTCAGAGCATTGAGCGCGGTACGGCCCCGCTGGTGGACGGCGTGCAGGGTAAGCGCTCGCTGGAGCTGATTACTGCGATGTATAAATCAGCCATTACCCGCAGTGTCGTTTCCCTGCCTGTTGGCCGCGATGATCCGTTTTACCGTACCGGCGGGACGAACGCCCTCGCCCCCCGTTTTTATGAAAAATCCGCAAGCGTCGCCAACTTCAGCGAAGTGGGCGCTATCCCTCTGGGTAAAGATCTGGATCGAGGACTGTAACCATGAACAAGAATGACGGAATGAACTACGCGCCGGTGGGCAAACCGCAGCCGGTGGTGCAGGCGGGTGAATTTGTATTTGCCGCCGCCGCGCTCGACCACGGCCATATCTACGGAATGTGTAATGGCCTGATTGAAGCAGGTGCCACGCTGAAGTGGGTTTACGATCCCGATCCGGCGAAAGTGGACACATTTGTTCAGCAGTACCCGCAGGTGAAGGTGGCTGATTCCCTGGACGTTATTCTCGCCGATGGCGACGTGCGCCTGGTGGCCGGGGCGGCCATCCCCTCCGAACGCTGTGCGCTGGGGCTGAAGGCGATGACGGCTGGCAAAGACTACTTCACGGACAAAGCGCCGCTCACCACCCTTGAACAGCTGGCAGACGCCAAAGCGATGGTGGAGAAAACCGGGAAAAAATACGCGGTCTACTACAGCGAGCGTCTGCACGTGGAAAGCGCGGTCTTTGCCGGGCAGCTGGTACAGCAAGGCGCCATTGGTCGCGTGGTGCAAACCCTGGGCATGGGGCCGCACCGGGAAGGGACTGGCCGCCCGGACTGGTTCTACGATCGCCGCTATTTCGGCGGCATCCTGTGCGACATCGGCAGCCACCAGATCGAGCAGTTCCTGTTTTATACCGGCAACCGCGACGCCACCGTGGTCGCCAGCCAGGTGCGCAACGTTAACCACCCGCAGTATCCCGCATTCGAAGATTTTGGCGACGCCATGCTCAAAGGAGAAAACGGCGCCAGCGGCTATTTCCGTTGTGACTGGTTCACTCCTGACGGGCTCTCTACCTGGGGCGATGGTCGCCTGACGCTGCTCGGTACCGACGGGTATATCGAGATCCGTAAATATGTCGATCTCACCCGGGGCGAGCAGGATGTCGTCTACCTCGTCAATAACGAGGGCGAGTTCCGCTATCCTGTGGCCGGGCAGGTTGGGTTCCCGTACTTTGGCGAACTGATCCTCGACTGCCTGCACCGCACCGAAAATGCCATGACTCAGGCGCATGCTTTCAAAGCTGCCGAACTGTGCGTGAAAGCACAAATGCTCGCAAACGCAGCTGACTAAGGGGACGACATGAACATCCTGAACACGGCGATTATCGGTGCCGGGGCTATTCACAGTTGCCATGTGAATGCCCTGAGGCAAATCCCCAATGTCGCGCTGCGCGCGCTGGTCGATATCGACAGCGTCAAAGGACTGAAGCTGGCGATGAACTATCAGTGCCGCTTTTATCAGGATTACCGGGAAATGCTGCTGGATGACAGCATCGACGTGGTGCATATCTGCACGCCCCACTTCGAGCACAAAAACATGATTCTGGCGGCGCTGGCCGCCGGGAAACATGTCTTTTGCGAAAAACCGGTGGGCATGAACAGCAGCGAGCTTGCCGACATTGCCTCTGCCACCGCGCAGGCACCCGGCAGGCTCGGCGTCTGCTACCAGAACCGGCTCAATCCGACCAGCCTGCGCATTCGCAAGGAGCTGGCGGAAGGCGTACTGGGAAAGATGTTAAGTATCAAAGCTGTGCTGACCTGGTCCCGCTCGGGGGCGTATTACACGGAAAGCCCGTGGCGCGGGCAGCTGGCAACGGAAGGCGGAAGCCTGCTAATCAACCAGGCGATCCATACCCTCGATCTGATGCAGTGGTTTGCGGGTGGCGTCACGCGGCTGAAGGGGGTAGTCGACAGCGGGGAACTGGCTGACGTCACGCAAGGGGAAGACAGCGCGATGGCCACGCTTCACTTTACCAACGGTGCGCGCGGTCTGTTTTATGCCAGCAACTGCCACACCACGGATTCCCCCCTCTGTCTGGAGATCCACTGCGAGCGCGGCTCACTGCTGCTCAACGACAACACGCTCTGGCGCATAACGCCCGGCGAACGATTTCGCCTGGAAAGCGATGCCTCTCCTGATGGCACCGCAAAAAGTTACTGGGGATTAGGACACCAGCAGGCGATCCGCCGTTTTTATCACGCTATTCATCACCCGGAGAGTACGGATTTTACCGATATTTGTACCGCCGGAAAATCACTCAAGATTGTGGAGGCTTTTTATCGGTCATCTCAGTTAAGACAATGGATAGATATTAATAATTAGAACGTCACGTGTAGTCCAGCAGTGCAATAAAAATACAACCTCTACATCTACCCTACACTGGATATTATTATGGTTAAACCAACTGAACGCAGAGTGGGTTATGGCGTGGCGCTTGGCTACGGCATAACCGACCTCTTTGGCGGAGGCGCTTTCGCCATTATCGGCACCTGGCTGTTATTTTTTTACACCACCTATTGCGGATTATCCGTCGTGGAAGCCGGCTCTATATTTGCTATTGCCCGCGTCATTGACGCGGTATTAAGCCCGATAATGGGTTACATCACCGACAATTTCGGCGACACCTGGCTTGGGCGTAAATTTGGCCGTCGCCGTTTCTTCTTATTACTCAGCTCTCCCTTAATGTTCCTCTATGCTCTGCTGTGGCTGACGGACATGGGTTACTGGTATTACCTGGGCACCTATCTTTCCATCGAACTGCTTTCAGCGATGGTGCTGGTGCCGTGGGAAACCCTCGCCGCGGAGATGACCAACCGCTATGAAGAGCGCAGCCGCCTGTCGGGCGTACGGATGATCTGCTCGCAATTGGGCGGTTTTCTTGCGGTGTCGGTTCCGGGCGTGATTATGCAATTTACCGGCAAAGATAATTCCTTTACCTACACGCTAACCGGACTGATATTTTCCTGCGTCTTTTGCATCGCGGTATTTATTACCTGGTACAGCACCTGGGAAGCAAAAGATGTGCATCAGGAGTATGACTTCAAAGTTAATACCCAGCGCAGCAGCGGAGTAATTAATCACCTCAAATATCTGGTGCTGGATCTCTTCTCTTCTTTTCGTATTCGCGCTTTCCGCCTGCATATTCTTATTTATATTTTCTCCTTCACCGCGATGGACGTATTTGGTTCAGTCTTTACCTATTACGTGGTGTATTGCCTGAGTCAGGATGCGGCAGCAGTGTCCGGCTGGCTAAGTATTGCGGCGTTTGCCTCCGTGCCGGGCACGTACGGATTTATGCTGTTACTCAACAGGCTGAACATGACCCCTTCCGCCGCACTGCGCCTTTCGTATAGCTGCATTTTCCTGGTGCTGGCATTCCTGTTTACGGTTTATCTCACCAAAACAGAGGTGCCAACGCTGCTGTTCTCCGCCGTCTTCATCCTGCTGGGTGCAGCCCGTTCCGGCCTCTATTACATTCCGTGGAATATTTATAGCTTTATTCCGGATATCGACGAGATCGTCACGCAGCAGCGCCGGGAAGGCATTTTCGCTGGCGTAATGGTGTTGACCCGCAAAAGCACCGTCGCCATTGCGATTATGATTATCGGCCTGGTGTTGCAGGAGTCCGGTTTTGTGAAAGGCAGTGGCGCACAGCCTGAAAGCGCGCTGGGAGCAATAATTGGCCTGATGATTTTTGCCACCGCCGCGCTGCTGGCAGTGAGCTTCTTCGCGACCTACAAATTTAAGCTGACCCGCGAGACGCATAAGGTGCTGCTCAAGGAGATCGCGCGTCGGAAGCTCGGTGGCGACTATCGCGACTGCGACGCCAGCACCCGCGTGGTCATCAAACAGCTGACAGGCTATGAGTACGATCAGGTCTGGGGCGGCGATGCCACACGCCTGGCTGTGGGCGAAAACTTATCTATCGTGAAATAGCCCTTCCCGCCGGATCGGCCCCGTGCCGGTCCGGCTTTTTTTGCCGAAAACGTGACCTCTGGCAGGTTTACACGTCTTTACGCTATACTACCGCTGAAATAATCGGCTCAACGCTACGAGCTGAGTTCAATGTGTCTTCACACGAATGGTATCAACTCCCCTTCTGAGGATCTGGCGAGAAGCCGGATAAACTATGTTAAACAGTATTTTAGTAATACTTTGTCTTATTGCCGTCAGTGCATTTTTCTCGATATCGGAGATCTCGCTGGCTGCCTCCCGTAAAATCAAACTGAAGCTGCTTGCCGACGAGGGCAACATCAACGCATCACGCATTCTGAAAATGCAGGAAAACCCCGGCATGTTCTTTACCGTGGTGCAGATTGGCCTGAACGCGGTCGCCATCCTTGGCGGTATCGTGGGCGATGCAGCGTTTTCTCCGGCGTTTTATAGCCTCTTTGTTAAGTACATGTCCGTAGAGCTGGCCGAGCAGTTGAGCTTCATCCTCTCCTTCTCCCTGGTCACCGGCTTGTTCATTTTATTCGCGGACCTGACCCCGAAACGCATCGGTATGATTGCGCCAGAAGCTGTGGCTTTGCGTATCATCAACCCGATGCGCTTCTGCCTGTATGTCTTCCGTCCGCTGGTGTGGTTCTTTAACGGCCTGGCGAACGTCATTTTCCGCATCTTCAAGCTGCCGATGGTGCGTAAAGACGACATCACCTCCGACGATATTTATGCGGTGGTGGAAGCCGGGGCGCTGGCAGGCGTGCTGCGTAAGCAGGAGCACGAGCTGATTGAGAACGTTTTCGAACTGGAATCCCGTACCGTGCCGTCCTCCATGACCGGCCGTGAAAACATCATCTGGTTCGATCTGCATGAAGACGAGCAGAGCCTGAAGACCAAAGTGGCGCAGCACCCGCACTCCAAGTTCCTGGTCTGTAACGAAGATATCGACCATATCATCGGCTATGTGGACTCCAAAGACCTGCTGAACCGCGTGCTGGCAAACCAGAGCCTGGCGCTGAACAGCGGCGTGCAGATCCGCAACACCCTGATAGTGCCGGACACCCTGACGCTCTCCGAAGCGCTGGAAAGTTTCAAAACCGCCGGGGAAGACTTCGCGGTGATCATGAACGAATACGCGCTGGTGGTGGGCATTATCACCCTCAACGACGTTATGACGACCCTGATGGGCGACCTGGTCGGCCAGGGGCTGGAAGAGCAGATTGTTCAGCGTGACGAAAATTCATGGCTCATCGATGGCGGTACGCCGATTGAAGACGTCATGCGCGTACTCGACATTGACGAGTTCCCGCAGTCCGGCAACTACGAGACCATCGGCGGCTTTATGATGTTTATGCTGCGTAAAATCCCGAAACGTACCGACTCGGTGAAGTTCTCCGGCTTCAAGTTTGAAGTGGTGGATATTGATAACTACCGCATCGACCAGCTGCTGGTAACGCGTATTGATAGCAAACCGACCGTGCTGGTGCCGAAACTGCCGGATGCCGAAGAGAAGGTGTCGGCGTAATCCTTTGTGTGCCCCACAAACATCAACGGCTCCCATCGGGAGCCGTCTTTTTAACTACTACTGCATAGCACGTTGGTTAAGCCATCTCAGTTTGCAGACGCATAACCTGACGGTTGACTTCGGACATCACAGACAAGTGCTGTTTGTCCTTCACTTTTGGGATAAGGATTTTGCCCTTATCGAACTCAAAAGCGCCAACATCCTTGATGTACAACCGTCCACGGAACAGGATCTTCACGTACTTCGCCACCTGAAGCGGGTTGTAGCGTTGGAAAATTTTCATTCTTGTATCTCCTGCGAATCATACGCTCTTGCGGTGCCACAATCGGCCCGACTGTCCTGAGCGCAAATTTTGATGCCCAATGACTATAGACCAGAACCTCGTACTTACCCAGTGTGCATAAGTTTATTTACCGTTTGATTACAATAATTCAGAATAATCTTTGCAAAGCGTGATACAGCGCAGTATATGCCGTCGTTTTTGCATGGATATGTGCGTTCGCCCGCAAACTGGCATCGGGATTGCGGGAAAAGCCTATTGATCGCACTTATGATTAAAAGCGCATGACCAAGTGGTCGGATCACCTGCTAACAATAAGGAAACACCATGACCCTACGTAACCTCCTGGCAGCAGCTTGCCTGTTGCTGCCGCTGATGGCTTCCGCACACAACATTGAAAAAGGACAACGTGTCCCGCCGGTCGGGATTGCTGACCGGGGAGAATTGATTCTCGACAATGATAAGTTTAGCTATAAAGCCTGGAATAGCGCGCAGCTTGCGGGCAAAGTGAGAGTTGTACAACATATTGCCGGGCGTACATCCGCTAAAGAGAAAAACGCTACCCTCGTGGAAGCGATCAAGGCCGCAAAACTCCCGCACGATCGCTACCAGACCACCACCATCGTGAACACCGACGACGCGATTCCCGGCTCCGGGATGTTTGTGCGCTCAAGCCTTGAGAGCAATAAGAAGCTCTATCCCTGGTCGCAGTTTATTGTCGACAGCAATGGCATGACGCGTAAGGCGTGGCAGCTGGAAGAGGAGAGTTCAGCGATTGTCGTGCTGGATAAAAACGGTCGCGTACAGTGGGTTAAGGACGGCGCGCTGACGCAGGATGAGGTGCAGCAGGTGGTTGCCCTGCTGCATAAGCTGCTGACTCAGTAAAGTGACACCCGGAAGCCCGGATTCAGGAATGACTCGCGCGGGGTGTAGTCCAGTGGCTTACCCTGCCAGTCATGCACATGCGCGCCAGCCGCCGCCGCCACCGCATGCCCTGCCGCCGTATCCCAGACGTTCGTCGGCCCGAAACGGGGGTACAGCTGCGCCTGCCCTTCCGCCACCAGACAGAACTTCAGCGACGAGCCAATCGACGTCGTCTGGTGTTCCCCCAGCTGTTGCAGGTACTCCTCCAGCTCGCTGTCACTGTGCGAGCGGCTGATCACCACCAGCGGAGGACGGGCATCACGCACCTGGATCTGCTTACGCACGCCGCACTCTTCCTTCCAGGCTTTACCTTCCGCCGCGCTGTACATCACCTTCATCACCGGGGCGTAAACCACGCCAAGCACCGCTTTTCCTTTTTCAATCAGGGCGATGTTGACGGTGAATTCACCGTTACGCTTGATAAACTCTTTCGTGCCGTCCAGCGGGTCGACAAGCCAGTAACGCTGCCAGTGCTGACGTTCATCCCAGCTCTGGGGCGCTTCTTCAGAAAGGACCGGAATATCCGGCGTCAGGGCCTGCAAACCTTTCAGGATCACCGCATGCGCCGCGATATCCGCCGCCGTCACCGGGGAGTCATCCGCTTTGCTGACAACATCCATCGGTTTCGCACCGTCGTACACCTGCATAATGGCATCACCCGCATCCCGTGCGAGCTGACAAATTTTATCTAACATTCTCCACCTCTTCGTTAACGCAGTGGGCATAACTTATTGTTTTAGTTATATCGTAATGTGAACAATTCCGCTATCTGTGAAGCAATTCTGGTTTCAGCACCCTTTTTTCTGGCAGCATTCACACTTCTGTAAGCAACAAATACTACATACATATTCTTTTGTGGCTTGGATCGAAAAAAGGACTCCTCAGATGATTAAGTTTAGCGCAACGCTCCTGGCAACGCTGATTGCGGCAAGCGTTCAGGCAGCGACGGTGGATCTCCGTATTCTGGAAACCACCGATCTGCACAGCAATATGATGGACTTCGATTACTACAAAGATACCCCTACGGAAAAATTCGGACTGGTACGCACGGCAAGTTTGATCAACGCCGCCCGCGGTGAAGTGAAAAACAGCGTGCTGGTCGATAACGGGGACTTAATTCAGGGCAGTCCGCTCGGCGACTACATGGCGGCGAAGGGGCTGAAAAAAGGCGAGGTCCACCCTGTCTATAAAGCGATGAACACCCTGGATTATGCGGTTGGCAATCTGGGCAACCACGAATTTAACTACGGCCTGAAATACCTGCACGACGCGCTGGCAGGGGCAAAATTCCCGTACGTTAACGCCAATATCATCGACGTTAAGACGAAGAAGCCGCTCTTTACCCCTTATCTGATTAAAGAGACCGAGGTTGTCGACCAGGACGGTAAAAAACAGACGCTGAAAATCGGCTATATCGGTTTTGTGCCGCCGCAGATCATGACGTGGGATAAAGCCAACCTCGACGGGAAAGTGACCGTCAACGACATTACCGAAACCGCGCGCAAATACGTGCCGGAGATGCGGGCGAAAGGGGCGGATGTGGTCGTCGTCGTGGCGCACTCTGGCCTCTCGGCCGACCCGTATCAGGTGATGGCTGAGAACTCCGTGTACTATCTCAGCCAGGTGCCGGGCGTGGATGCGATCCTGTTTGGTCACGCCCACGCCGTCTTCCCGGGCAAAGATTTCGTTGCTATCAAAGGCGCGGACATCGAAAAAGGGACGCTTAACGGTGTGCCATCGGTAATGCCGGGCATGTGGGGCGACCACCTTGGCGTGGTGGATCTGGTGCTGAATAACGACAGCGGAAGCTGGAAAGTCACGCAGTCGAAAGCGGAAGCGCGTCCGATCTACGACGCAGCGGCCAAAAAATCTCTGGCAGGGGAAGATAAAAAGCTGGTCGACGTCCTGAAGCATGACCACGACGCGACGCGTGAATTTGTCAGCAAGCCGATCGGTAAATCGGCTGATAACATGTACAGCTTCCTCGCGCTGGTACAGGATGACCCGACCGTGCAGGTAGTCAACATGGCGCAGAAAGCCTATGCGGAGCACTATATTCAGGGCGATCCGGATCTGGCAAATCTGCCGGTACTGTCTGCCGCGGCGCCATTCAAAGTGGGCGGCCGGAAGAACGATCCGGCCAGCTACGTTGAGGTGGAAAAAGGCCAACTGACCTTCCGTAATGCCGCCGATCTCTACCTCTATCCCAACACCCTCGTGGTGGTGAAAGCTACCGGGAAAGAGGTGAAGGAGTGGCTGGAGTGCTCTGCCGGGCAGTTCAACCAGATCGATCCGCACAGCAGCAAACCGCAGTCGCTGATTAACTGGGACGGTTTCCGCACCTACAACTTCGACGTGATCGACGGCGTGGAATATCAGATTGACGTTACCCAGCCCGCGAAATATGACGGCGAATGTCAGGCCATTAATCCGCAGGCAGAACGTATCAAAAACCTGACCTTCAACGGCAAAGCGATTGATCCGAATGCCACTTTCCTGGTGGTGACCAACAACTACCGCGCCTATGGCGGCAAGTTTGCCGGTACGGGTGACAGCCACATCGCCTTTGCCTCGCCGGATGAGAACCGTTCGGTGCTGGCGGCGTGGATCAGCGCGGAGTCGAAAAAGACGGGTGAAATTCATCCGGCGGTGGATAACAACTGGCGACTTGCGCCGATCCACAGCGACACTAAGCTGGATATTCGCTTTGAGACATCTCCGTCCGATAAAGCAGCCGCGTTTATCAAGGATAAGGCGCAGTATCCGATGCAAAAGGTCGCGACGGATGATATTGGGTTCGCGATTTATCAGGTGGATTTGAGCAGGTAGCGATGATTGTGCCGGGTGGCGGCTTCGCCTTACCCGGCCTACCCGCAATCCTCGATCCCGTAGGCCGGGTAAGCGCAAGCGCCACCCGGCATTTCATGCCGCACGCTCTTCCCGGTTTGCCATCACCTGCGGCGTATTGACCTCAATCCAGTCGGCCAGCGCGGCCACCTTCTCGCTTACCTCCCGCCCCAGCGGCGTCAGGCTATACTCCACATGCGGCGGCACGACCGGATACGACACGCGATCGACAAACCCGTCATGTTCCAGCGCCTGTAAAGACTGAGCCAGCATCTTCTCGCTGACGCCGCCCATCTTGCGGCGCAGATCGCTGAAGCGATGCGTCCCCTGACGTAACGCCACCAGGATCAGCACGCCCCAGCGGCTGGTTACGTGTTTGAGCACCTCCCGTGACGGGCACTGTTCCGCAAAGAGGTTGCCATCGCGCATTTGCTCGCTGAGCGTTGGTATTGTTGTTTTCATACTTACCTTTTTGTACGTACTTACTAAAAGTTAGTTATGGTGATAGTGTGCCACAACACCAGACAAACACGAAGGAGATTCATCATGATCGCGATTACCGGCGCAACCGGCCAGCTTGGCCAACACGTTATTGAAGAACTGCTGAAAACCGTTCCAGCCAACCAGATCGTGGCTATTGTGCGTAACCCGGCGAAAGCCGAAGCGTTGCGTCAGCAAGGGGTCGTTGTGCGTCAGGCGGATTACACCGATGAAGCCGCATTTACCACCGCGCTGAACGGCGTGGATAAACTACTGCTCATCTCCTCCAGCGAAGTGGGCCAGCGTGCCGTACAGCACCAGAACGTGATAAACGCCGCCAAAGCCGCCGGGGTGAAATTCATCGCCTATACCAGCCTGCTGCATGCTGACAAATCTCCGCTGGGTCTGCACGTTGAGCACGTCGAAACCGAAAATGCCCTGGCGGCCTCCGGCGTGCCTTACGCTCTGCTGCGCAACGGCTGGTACACCGAAAACTACCTGGCAAGCGCGCCGCCAGCGCTGGAACACGGCGTATTTATGGGTGCCGCAGGCGAAGGCAAAATTGCCTCTGCGACCCGTGCGGATTACGCGGCGGCGGCAGCGAAAGTGATTTCTGAAGAGGGTCATGCCGGCAAGGTGTATGAACTGGCGGGTGATAATGCCTGGACGCTGAGCGAACTGGCTGCGGAACTGAGCAAGCAGAGCGGTAAGCCGGTAACGTATCAGAACCTCAGCGAAGCCGATTTCGCCGCTGCGCTGAAGGGCGTTGGTCTGCCTGCCGGGCTGGCGGAGATGCTGGCGGACTCCGACACCGGCGCGTCCAAAGGCGGCCTGTTCGACGACAGCCGTACCCTGAGCAAACTGATCGGCCGCCCAACCACATCACTGGCGGAAAGCGTCAAAGCCATCCTGTAGTTGTTAAAAATTGGTTATTTTTTGTGGCATCCCCTCGGGTCATCTCTGATAATGAAGCGATGACCCACAAGGAGGCTCACCGTGCAAGGCGTACCGGAACAGTTCACTGATGAGAGAGACAGCGCGCGCTTTCGCCATCTGGCGCAGCTGCCGGGCCTGGAGCTTTATCACGCCCATATCTCTGACTACGCCTTTGAGCCTCACACTCATGAAGCCTTCGGTATCGGCACCATCGAAACCGGTGCCGAACGCTTCCGCTATCGCGGTACCCAGCATCTTGCCGCGGAAAAATCCGTCGTGACCATGAACCCGGACGAGATCCACACAGGGGAATCCGCCACCGAAGGCGGCTGGCGCTACCGGATGGTCTACATCGAACCAGACCTGCTGGAAGAGGTCACCGGCCTGCGTCACTGGTGGTTTAATGACGTCACGCGCCACGACCCTTTGCGCTCGCAGCAGATTGGCCGGTTAATTTACGGCTTGTGGCACACCAACGATCCGCTGGCGCAGAAGGGGCTGCTACTGGATTTGATTCAGACTTTTCAGCCGCTGGCCCACCATGCGCCGGTGGTGCAGGAGGCCGCGCACCGCTTCGAACGCGTTCGCGACTATCTGCACGACAACTATATGCGCTCGCTGACCCTGGACGAGCTGGCTAACGTTGTCTCGCTCAGCCCGTACCATTTTCAGCGCCAGTTCAAAGCCCATTTCCACGTTACGCCCCACCAGATGCTGATGGCCATCCGGCTGTGGCGCGCAAAAGCATTCCTCACCCACGGCATGCCTGCCGCCGAGGTGGCCGCCGCGACCGGGCTGACCGATCAGTCGCATTTAACCCGCGCCTTCACCCGTCGCTACGGCATCACGCCCGTGCGCTACCAGAAACAGGTTATGCCGCGCTAATGCGCAACCTAATACAATACGCGCGCGTTTTGCCCTCCTACACTGATCGCAAAGTGAATCAAGATGGATGGAAAAATGATTAGCGGCGTGTTGTATGCCCTGCTTGCGGGTTTGATGTGGGGGCTGATTTTTGTCGGCCCGCTGATTGTGCCGGAGTACCCGGCAATATTGCAGTCGACCGGACGTTACCTGGCGCTGGGGCTGATTGCCGTGCCGCTGGCATGGCTGGGGCGCGCGCGTCTGCGTCAGTTGGGCCGCCAGGACTGGCTCACCGCGCTGGCGCTGACCATGATGGGTAATCTGATCTACTACGTCTGTCTGGCGAGCGCCATTCAGCGCACCGGTGCGCCGGTGTCGACCATGATTATCGGCACGCTGCCGGTGGTCATCCCGGTTTTCGCGAACCTGCTTTACAGCCAGCGTGACGGCAAACTGGCGTGGTCAAAAATGGCGCCCGCTCTGGTCTGCATCGCCGTGGGGCTGGTGTGCGTGAATATTGCCGAGCTTCGCCACGGCCTTGAAAACTTCAGCTTATGGCGTTACGGCTCAGGGATCTTTCTGGCGTTTATTTCGGTTGTCTGTTGGGCCTGGTATGCCCTGCGCAATGCACGCTGGCTGCGGGAAAACCCGGATAAACATCCGATGATGTGGGCGACGGCGCAGGCGCTGGTCACCCTCCCTGTCTCGTTGCTGGGCTATGTGGGCGCGTGTGTCTGGCTGGGTAGCCAGCAACCGGCATTTACCCTGCCCTTCGGACCGCGCCCGTGGGTATTCGTCGGGTTAATGGTCGCCATTGCCGTGCTCTGTTCGTGGGTGGGCGCGCTGTGCTGGAACATTGCCAGCCAGAAGCTGCCGACGGTGATACTGGGGCCGCTGATTGTCTTTGAGACGCTGGCAGGGCTGCTCTATACCTTCCTGATGCGTCAGAGCGTGCCGCCGCTGCTAACGGCCTGCGGGATCGCGCTGCTGGTCGTTGGGGTGGTGATTGCGGTGAGAGCGAAGCCGGAAAAACCGATGGTCGTTCCGGCGTCGGAGGGGTGAGCTTTTCGCCCAGCGGCGCTTCGCTTGCAGGGCCTACAAACCGTAGGCCGGGTAAGCGTCAGCGCCACCCGGCACAGTATCAGAACGTTTCCCAGTTCGCTTCAGACGCCGCCGCGACGGGCTGCGCTTTAGGTGCATAGGTCTTTACCGGCGCGGCTTTCACCGCCTGGTTACGGGTGATCTTAAACACCGCCACCGCGTCGTTCAGGCGTGCAGCCTGATCTTCCAGCGCCGCCGCTGCCGCCGCAGACTCTTCCACCAGCGAGGCGTTCTGCTGGGTGACGCGATCCATCTCCGCCACCGCCTGACCCACCTGGTCGATACCGCGGCTCTGTTCGTCGGAGGCCGACGCAATCTCACCCATGATGTCCGTCACGCGCGTAACCGCATTGACGATCTCCGCCATCGTCGCGCCCGCTTCATTTACCAGCTGAGAACCCGCGTTGACGCGTTCGCCGGAATCATCGATCAGCGCTTTGATCTCTTTCGCCGCCTGTGCGCTGCGCTGGGCAAGGGTACGCACCTCGCCCGCGACAACCGCGAAGCCACGTCCCTGCTCGCCCGCGCGCGCCGCTTCTACCGCCGCGTTCAGCGCCAGAATATTGGTCTGGAAAGCAATGCCGTCGATCACGTTAGTAATTTGCGCGATTTTGCTGGAACTGGTGGCGATTTCGTCCATGGTGCGCACAACGCCCTCGACCACGTTACCGCCCTTCTTCGCGGTGGAGGAGGCGTCCAGCGCCAGACGCGACGCCTGACGCGCGTTATCGGCGTTTTGCTTCACGGTGGCGGTTAACTGTTCCATGCTGGCTGCCGTCTCTTCCAGAGAAGCGGCCTGTTGCTCGGTACGAGAGGAGAGATCGTTGCTGCCCGCCGAGATTTCACCCGCGCCGGTGTAGATGGTATCTGCGCCTTCACGCACCACGCCCACCGTGTTGGCCAGCGCAGTCTGCATCTCCTGAACGTTGCGCGCCAGGATCGCCATTTCATTTTTACCCTCAGCTTGAATCGGCTGGGTTAAATCCCCTGCGGCAATGGCGCGGATATGGTTGATCACCTCTTCCAGCGGCAGCAGCAGCACACGGCGCATCGCAATCCAGCTGGAAATAATCACCGCGATCACCAGCAGCATCACCGCAGAAAGGATCCACAGAATGCGTTTGTAGTCGCTTTCATTGTCCTGGATACCTTTGGCGGTCAGCGCGGCCTGCGCCTCACGCCACTCGCGATAAACCTTTTGCATCGCGGTCTGCTTCTGTTCGGCATTTTGTTTGAACATATCTTCCAGATTGCCCTGCCCCAGCAGAACGTTCATTTGCGTCAGCGTGGCGGAGTAGACGCGGTACTGCTCTTCCAGGCGATCGGCCAGGTGCTCGTCCATACCCGGCGTTTCCGGCAGCGCGTAGTATTTATCGTAATGGGTCTGGGCATCGGCCAGCAGGTTTTTCGCGGTATTGACCAGCTCGTTCAGCTGTCCGCCATTAATCTGCGACGCCATGCTGCTTTGCAGGCGCAACATGCCGCGGTTGAGAGTGACGCGCGCCTGGTTCAGGCTGATCCAGGCGTCGGTAAACTCCGCGACGTTCTGGCTGGAAAGCTGAGAAACGGTGAAGTTCTCTTTATCGTTATTGAGTGCGTTAATGAAAATGCCAGCGGAGATCAGCTGCATGATGCCGAGCACAAGCAGCACCGAAATCAAAAGAGTAATGACTTTTATACGTTTAAACATGCGTTGCCTTTTTTATATACAGGTATTGTCTGACCTGTATCTATCGGCACGTTCGGCAGGTTGTTTACTGTTTCTCCACCTTTAAAAACTTTCGAAAGCCCTTTTCTGCATTCAATCAGCAAGTTAAAAGCACGCTTTTTTTGTGATCCCCTTCTCATTTTCACCCTTGCCTCTAAAGGGTTATAGTATCCACCTAAAGATGTATTTAAAATGCATCTTATATTCCTGATGATGAGGTAACTGTTATGGCCTTCCGCGACCAACCCTTAGGCGAGCTGGCGCTCTCCATCCCTCGCGCTTCTGCGCTGTTCCGTAAATACGATATGGATTACTGCTGCGGTGGTAAGCAAACGCTGGCGCGTGCAGCGTCGCGTAAAGAGCTGGATGTGGAGGCTATCGAAGCGGAGCTGGCTCAGCTGGCTGAACAGCCTGTCGACAAAGACTGGCGCACCGCGCCGCTGGCTGAAATCATCGACCATATCATTGTGCGTTACCACGATCGTCACCGCGAGCAGCTGCCGGAGCTGATTTTACAGGCGACCAAAGTTGAACGCGTTCATGCCGATAAACCTTCCGTACCGCGCGGCCTGGCGAAATATCTGACCATGCTGCACGAAGAACTTTCCAGCCACATGATGAAAGAGGAGCAGATCCTCTTCCCGATGATCAAACAGGGCATGGGCAGCCAGGCCATGGGGCCCATCAGCGTGATGGAAAGCGAACATGATGACGCCGGCGAACTGCTGGAAGTGATCAAACACACCACCAACAACGTCACACCGCCGCCAGAAGCGTGCACCACCTGGAAAGCCATGTACAACGGCATTAACGAGATGATCGACGATCTGATGGAACACATTAGTCTTGAGAATAACGTTCTGTTCCCGCGTGCATTATCGGGTAAATAAAAAAGCCCGGTGGCGCTAGCGCTTACCGGGCCTACAACATCCGCGAACCTAGGCCGGGTAAGCGTCAGCGCCACCCGGCAACATGCTTAACGCATGCCCGCCATACGTTTCTTACCGATAAATAGCCAGCCCAGCCCCAGCGCGATAAACCACAGCGGCGTGACCATCAGCGCCTGTCGGGTATCTTCTTCCAGCGTCAGCAGCACCAGCACGAAGACGAAGAACGCCATGCACACCCAGCACATTAGCTTGCCCAGCGGCATCTTGTAGATCGACTTCTCGTGCAGGTGTGGACGCTGCTTGCGGTACACCAGGTACGAGCAGAGGATGATGGTCCAGACGAACATAAACAGGATCGCCGACACCGTGGTGATCATGGTGAACGCGCCGATTACGCTCGGGTTGACGTAGAGCATCACCACACCGCCCAGCAGACAGATGCAGGAGAAAGTCAGCCCTTTCGCCGGTACCGCGCGTTTAGACAGTTTGGCAAACGCGCTCGGAGCAACGCCCTCCTGCGCCAGGCCGAACAGCATACGGCTGGTGGAGAAGACGCCGCTGTTCGCGGAAGAGGCCGCAGAGGTCAGCACCACGAAGTTAATCAGGCTCGCGGCAGCAGGCAGCCCCACCAGCACGAACAGCTCGACGAACGGGCTCTTGGTTGGCACCACCGAGCTCCATGGCGTCACGGACATAATGACGATCAGCGCGAACACGTAGAACATGATGATACGCAGCGGAATGGAGTTGATCGCACGCGGCAGGGATTTCTCCGGATCTTTGGTTTCCGCCGCCGTGGTACCGACCAGCTCAATCCCGACAAACGCAAACACCGCAATCTGGAAGCCGGCAAAGAAGCCGCTGATACCTTTCGGGAACCAGCCGCCGTCATTCCACAGATGGGCAAACGAGGCCTGTACGCCGGTTGGCGACTGGAAGTGCGTCAGCACCATCACCAGCCCGACGACAATCAGCGCGATGATGGCGACGATTTTGATCATCGCGAACCAGAACTCCATCTCACCGAACATTTTAACGGTGGCGAGGTTCAGGCTCAGCAGCAGAACAATCACCGCCAGCGAAGCCACCCAGTCCGACAGGCCGGGGAACCAGAATTGGGCGTAGGCCGTAATAGCGACAACATCCGCCATGCCGGTAACCACCCAGCAGAACCAGTAGGTCCAGCCGGTAAAATAGCCCGCCCACGGGCCGAGCAGGTCTGACGCGAAGTCGCTGAAGGATTTGTATTCGAGATTCGACAGCAGCAATTCACCCATTGCACGCATCACGAAAAAGAGCATAAAACCGATGATCATATAAACGAAGATGATCGACGGGCCGGCAAGACTGATGGTTTTGCCCGAGCCCATAAACAGCCCGGTGCCGATGGCTCCACCAATGGCAATAAGCTGAATGTGACGGTTCGTGAGATTTCGCCGTAGCGACTGTTCAGACGTCGCCTCTTCTGCGGCGGCGACTTTGACCTGATCTACCATGTGATATTTTCCTGTTTATGCCTGTCTGTGTTGTTAAGGCTCTTCTGGCCTTTATATACGCCAAATAAATGACGGACCCTGTGTAAGGACTAATCGATAGTAGGTAAGAATCGGCGGGATGAATACTATGATTTGAATATTATGTTAATAATATGTTGAAAGTGAGTGTCATATCACTCATACAGCGCGAAACAGCTCACAAAAATACACGTAACAGTTTCGTTTGCAATACAAAATGTTGATTTCGTCGTAACTCCGGGTTTTATCGCTATTTTCCTCTCCCCGATCGGAGAGAGGAAAATAAGAAAAACCGATTACAGGATTTCCAGCAGCTCGACTTCAAACACCAGGGTGCTGAATGGCGGAATGGACGCGCCAGCGCCACGCTCGCCGTAAGCCAGGTTGTGCGGGATAGTGAGTTCCCATTTGGAACCTACTGGCATCAGGGTCAGGGCTTCGATCCAGCCTGCGATAACGCCGTTGACCGGGAATTCAGCCGGTTCGCCACGCGCGACGGAGCTGTCGAACACGGTACCGTCGATCAGCTTACCGGTGTAGTGTACGCGAACGTGGTCGGTACGCGCCGGGATTGCGCCATCACCCTGATTGATTACGCGGAACTGCAAGCCGGACTCGGTGCTGTTCACGCCTTCACGCTCACGGTTCTCTTCCAGATATTTCACGCCTTCTGCCGCCATCTCTTCGAAACGCGCGCGACGTACGGCGTCAGCACGTTCGTGGATTTCACGCAGCGCACGGTGCACAACGTCAACCGGCACAGCGGGCTGCTTGCCTTCCAGCGCGTCAGCGATACCCGCCACCAGCGCTTCCGGTAACAGACCTTCCAGGCCGGATTCGCTCAGCTGCTGTCCTACCTGCAAGCCGATGCCGTAGCTTGCCTGCGCTTCGATAGTGTCAAAAGTCGGGGTGGTCATGGGTTTTCCTTCCATCACATTTAAAGTAGCGGGCAGCATATCAGCCATGCCCTTATGGGTAAAACTTTGTCTTAAGTAAAGGTGACAAACTGCGACGAAACGGAAACAATAGTAGCCGTCAGGATTTTCCCTAATATATGTCACGAAAGCTGGCTTTGTTACGCCCATCAGGCAGTTAGCAAACTACACTTCTCAGGACAGGATAAAAAGACGCGGAGCAGGAGGAGAGCCATGCCCGGGCGATTTGAACTGAAACCTACCCTGGCGAAAATCTGGCATGCGCCGGATAACTTTCGCATCATGGACCCGCTGCCGCCTTTGCACCGCAGAGGCATTATTATCGGCGCGTTGTTGATCGTCATCGGCTTCCTGCTTCCTTCCGGCAGTGACAACGTTGATACCGCGCCGGTCAGCCGGAATGCTGAGCTGGATATCCAGTCGCAAAGCCAGCCGCAGCCTGATTCACAGCCGATGCAGACGCAGCTGGTCACACCGTCTAACGATCCGGGCCAGGTTGCGCCGGTTGAACCTGAACCGGTTCAGGAAGATCAGGAGCAGGCCGCCGCCCCTTCAGAGCCACAGGCGCAACAGCCCACCGGCATTGAGCAGCAGTGGCGTTCGTATCGCGTAGAGCCTGGGAAAACTCTTGCCCAGCTGTTCCGCGACCACAATCTGCCAGCAACGGATGTGTATGCCATGGCGCAAGTCGAGGGGGCAGGCAAACCGCTCAGCAACCTGCAAAATGGTCAGATGGTGCAGATCCGCCAGAATGCCAGCGGGGTGGTGACCGGGTTAACGATCGATACCGGAAACGGGCAGCAGGTACTGTTTACCCGTCAGCCGGACGGCAGTTTCATCAGAGCACGTTAATGGCCCAGGCCGGGTAAGGCGATGCCGCCACCCGGCACTTTTGTTCTCAGGCACGCCGTTTATTCACCCACCAGATCCCCGAGCAGACCAGCACCAGCGCAATCGCGTATTTGATGTCCAGAATGTTTTCGCCGAGGAAGATGGCGGAGAGCACCGTCCCTGCTACAGGTATGACAAAGTTGAACGGGGCAATCATACTCACGCGGTTTACTTTCAGCAGCGCGCTCCACAGGGCGAACGCCACGGATGAGAGCAGCGTCAGATACCCCAGCACGGCGACGGCTTTCATGCTGTGCACCTCCAGCGTCCCGCCCGTGGCATAGCCTCCCGCAACCAGTGCCGCCCCGCCTATCCCCAGCTGCCAGCCAGTCATCACCGTCGGGTCAACGGTCTGGGAAATGCGCTTCCCGTAAAGCGTGGCCGCAGAGAGAATAAAGGCGGCCAGCACCACAAATCCGTCACCTTTCCAGACAAACTGGAACTCACTTAACCCGCTGTGGAAGTTCACCAGCATAACCCCGGCAAAGCCCAGAACACATCCCAGCGTTTTGTTATAGCTGAGTTTGTCGTTGTGGTAGATAAAGTGCGCCAGCAGCACGCTGAAGAAGGTCCCGGTGGCATTCATGATGGAGCCGTTCACCCCGGTCGTGTAGGCCAGGCCGATATAAAAGAAGGTGTACTGGAGGGAGGTCTGCGTCAGTCCGAGGATCGTGAGCTGGCCAAACTGCGTGGGCGTGAGCCTGCCAATCGGCTTTCGCTGGGCCAGGGCAAAAAGCAGCAGCAACGCGCCGGCAAACAGAAAACGGTATCCGGCAAAGACGACTTTGGAGGGGATATCATCGGTCGCGATCTGAAAGAGTTCGTAGCCACTTTTAATGGCCGGGTACGAGCTTCCCCAAAGCAGACAGCAGAGCGTGGCGCAGGCATAGGCCACATTGCGACGGGCAAAGACGGGCGTGGGCAGAGCAGTATCCATGACAAATCTCATAAATAAAATTGCGTTTCAATTTATTATCAGAGAATGCGTCAGGAATAGCGACCTTACAAGAGCAAAAGATGACGCAGGGTCACGCTAAAAAGCAAAACGCCGGCACAAGGCCGGCGCTTCGACGCGAGCAGAGTAAAAAATTACTCAGCTACTACGTTAACAACCAGTTTAGCGAACACTTCGCTGTGAACCTGGAAGTCAACTTCGTGCTCACCAGTGGTACGCAGAACGCCGTTCGGCATACGAACTTCGCTCTTAGCCACTTTAACGCCTGCCGCAGTAACTGCATCAGCGATATCGCGGGTACCGATGGAACCGAACAGTTTACCTTCGTCGCCAGCTTTAGACGCGATAGTAACGGTGCCCAGTGCGTTGATTGCTTCAGCGCGAGCGTTAGCAGCCGCCAGAACGTCAGCCAGTTTGGCTTCCAGTTCAGCACGACGTGCTTCGAAAAACTCTACGTTTTTCTTAGTAGCTGGAACAGCTTTACCCTGTGGAACCAGGAAGTTACGAGCGTAACCCGCTTTAACGTTTACCTGATCACCCAGGCTGCCCAGGTTTGCTACTTTATCAAGCAGAATAACTTGCATTACCTTATCCTCTTAAAGTCGTATTAATGGACCGTGCCCGATTACTGATGACGATCAGTGTACGGCAGCAGAGACAGGTAGCGAGCGCGTTTGATAGCGCGAGCCAGCTGACGCTGATATTTTGCACGAGTACCGGTGATACGGCTTGGGACAATCTTACCGCTTTCGGTGATGTAGTTTTTCAGCGTTGCGATATCTTTATAGTCGATCTCTTGAACGCCTTCCGCGGTGAAACGGCAGAACTTGCGACGACGGAAATAACGTGCCATATGGCTAGTCTCCAGAATCTATCAAATCAATCTGCTCGGCATGCAGAACCATTTTGCTCAGGCCGTTCTTTGCCTTGTGGCAAGAAATGAACCCCTGAACGATTACTGCGCTACCGACCGTTAAACTGTGAGTAATGGCCTGGTTTTCGTGTCCGCTAATAATTACGGGCATTTGGCACCACGCCTGCCGGTGAAACCCGGCTTCCTCTTGCACAGAACGATGCTCAAGCACGAACTGGCAATGCGGAATTCCTGATGGGCTGACCTTTCGAAGGGGGGTCCTGCACACGGTGCCGGACAACACCAGACGGTTGGTCATCAGAAATTACTCTTCAGAATCCCCAGCATCAGAATCATCTGCGGTTTCGTTTGCGAAATCATCGCGACGCTCACGGCGCTCGTCTTTCGCTTTAACCATCGGAGATGCTTCGGTCACTGCGTGTTTGGTACGCATAACCATGCTGCGGATAACGGCATCGTTGAAGCGGAAGGTAGTTTCCAGCTCATCGATCACTTCCTGCGGAGCTTCAACGTTCATCAGAACGTAGTGTGCTTTGTGCAGTTTGTTGATCGGGTAAGCCAGCTGACGGCGGCCCCAGTCTTCCAGACGGTGGATCGTGCCTTCTGCACCAGTGATGGCAGCAGAGTAACGCTCGATCATGCCCGGAACCTGTTCGCTCTGGTCAGGGTGGACCATAAAAACGATTTCGTAATGACGCATCGAATTGCTCCTTACGGATTATTCAGCCTCCTGTCTGGGTCAGCCGAGGCCCGGGGAGGCAAGGAACGTGTTAAAGGTCGGCTGAAAAATTGACGCGTCATAATACTTGCGCCCCCCAGGAAACTCAAGCTGATTGCACAAATAATTCGCACAAAGGGTAAAGCTGTTCTAAGTGGGTGATTTAAAATCGCACTCATCAGAAGCGCTGTTTTTTTGAACAACACCATCAGAAATGGTCACCCATCGCAATCCGGGTAGCGATTACACTTTAATCAGAGACACGGAACAGAGAAGGAGAACATTACCCCGTATCACAGCACGCAGTCGTGGAGCGCATATCATGAAAAGAATCGCAATCGCCATTTTGGCTGCGCTTTTGCTCAGTGCAAACGCGATGGCAGCCATCAGAATAGACAGCCAACAGGCCAGAAACATGGATGATGTGCAGAGCTTAGGCGTTATTTACATCAATCATAACTTCGCCACTGAAAGTGAAGCAGATCAGGCGCTTAATGAAGAAACCGATGCGCAGGGCGCAAAATACTATCACGTCATGCTGACACGTGAGCCCGGCAGCAACGGTAATATGCACGCCAGTGCAGATATTTACCAGTAACGCTTTATCGCTAGCACCAGGAAAGCCAACGAAAATCAAAGCCATATATAATTTGCCCCCTGCCCGGGGGCTTTTTTATGAATGGCTCCGGAATACCACCGGTTACAACTGTTTCGGTATTCCAGAGCACTTATTCACTTCTGCCCGTAATAAGCATTCGGGCCATGCTTACGCATGAAATGCTTGTTCATCAGGTAATCATCAATGCCCTGAAGCTGTGGGTTAATGCCGCGCGCAATCCACGCCATTCTGGCCACCTCTTCCATCACCACCGCGTTATGCACGGCGTCATGCGCATCTTTACCCCAGGAGAACGGACCATGCTGGTACACCACAATACCCGGCGTATGCAGTGGTTCCGTCTCACCCAGCGTTTCGATAATGACCCTGCCGGTGTTAAGTTCGTACTCGCCTTCGACCTCAGCCTGCGTTAACGCTCGCGTGCAGGGAATATCGCCGAAGAAGTAATCTGCGTGCGTCGTACCCAAAGCAGGGATCGCCAGCCCGGCCTGTGCCCAGGCGGTGGCGTGCGTGGAATGGGTATGCACAACGCCCCCCAGAGACGGGTAACGCTGATACAGCGCCAGGTGGGTTGCCGTATCAGAAGAAGGGCGCCATTTGCCTTCAACGACGTGTCCTTCCAGGTCAACCACCACCATATCGTCCGCTTTCATGGCGTCATAGGCCACGCCGCTCGGCTTAATCACCACCAGCCCCTGCTCGCGATCGATGGCGCTTACGTTGCCCCAGGTAAACGTCACCAGTCCACAGCGCGGGAGATCCATATTGGCTTCATAGACCTGCTGTTTCAGCTTAAGCATGTTCCGCCTCCATCAGCCCTGCCCGCGCCATGCGCTCGCGCACCCAGTCCCGGGCTTTCGCCACTTCTGCCGCCGGGTCGTCCGCGGTTTCGCTCCACATCTCAATCAGGTAAGGCCCGCAATAACCTGTCTGTTTGAGCGTCTGGAAGCACCGTTCGAAATCCACCACCCCGGTGCCGAACGGTACGTTTTTAAACACGCCAGGACGGGTATCTTTAACGTGCACCGCCACGATATGCCCGATGCCCGCCTGAAGCTCCATCTGTACGTCGTTATCCCATGCCGACAGGTTTCCGATATCCGGATAAAGCTGGAACCATGGGTTGTTCAGATAGTGCGCATAGCCCAGCGCCTTGCTGATGGAGTTCATCAACGGATAATCCATGATCTCCATCGCCAGCGTCACCTGCGCACGGCTTGCCATCTCAACGCTCTCTTTCAGGCCCTCCCGGAAACGACGGCGCGTTTCATCGTTGGCTTCCTGATAGTAAACATCGTAACCCGCCAGTTGGATCACGCGGATGCCGACATCCTGTGCAAAGCGAATGGCTTTACGCATGATCTCCAGCCCTTCGGCGCGTACAGCATCATCTTCGCTGCCAAGCGGAAAACGACGATGAGCGCTCAGGCACATGGATGGCACGCGCACGCCGGTTTCGGCAATGGCGCTCACCAGCGCCAGACGCTGGTCGCGACGCCAGTCCAGGCGAGAAAGACGCTCGTCCGTCTCATCCACCGACATTTCGACAAAATCGAAACCCAGCTGCTTCGCCAGCTGCAACCGCTCCAGCCAGCACTCCCCCGCAGGGAGTGCCTTTTCATAGATGCCAAGCGGGACCTGTTTTGACAACATACCCGCTCCTTAACCCCAAAGCTGAGCGATTGAGCGTTTGAACTGACGCGCCGCTTCCACCGGAGACGCAGCATCACGAATGCTACGACCGGCAATAAAGACGTGAATCGGGATACCCTGGAACAGCGGCAGATCCTCCAGCGCCAGGCCACCGGTGACGGTCACTTTGAAGCCCATATCGGCCAGACGTTTGATCGCGCTGATATCGGCTTCGCCCCACGCCACGCCTGCGGCCTGCGCATCACGGCTACGGTGATAAACCACCTGCTGGATACCCGCTTCGCGCCACTCCTGCGCCTGCTCCCAGGTCCAGAAACCAGTCAGTTCAATCTGCACGTCGCCGTTGAACTCTTTCGCCACGTCCAGCGCGCCTTTCGCGGTGTTGATATCCGCACAGCAGATCACGGTGACCCAGTCGGCGTTGGCTTCAAAGCACATGCGAGAGAGGATTTTGCCCGCGTCGGCGATTTTGGCATCCGCCAGCACGATTTTATGCGGATAGAGCGCCTTCAGGTCACTAACCGCACGAACGCCTTCGCCCACGCACAGAATGGTGCCGACTTCGATGATGTCCACTTCTTCCGCAATCAGACGGGTGGTTTCGTAAGCGTGAGACAGAGTCTGGTTATCCAGCGCGACCTGCAACATTGGTAATGACATTTTCAATTCCTCTTAAACGGCCGCCGCAGTGGCGTTATCAATTAAATCCAGCACGTCCTGCGCGGTACGACAGGCGCGTAAACGGTCAAAATTAGCTTCATCATCAAACAGATTGACGATCTGCATGATCCCCACCTCCTGGTGGGTGTTGGCATCGACAGCCGCCATGGTGATCAGAATGTCGACCGGGTCGTTATCTTCGTGGTTGAACACCAGTGGTTTTTTCAACGTCACCAGCGCAAAACCGGTTTTCTTGACGCCCTCTTCGGGACGGCCATGCGGCATTGCCAGCCCCGGGGCAATCACAAAATAGGGTCCAAACTGCGCCACGCCATCCAGAATGGCCTGGTAATAATGCGGCTCGACAACGTCCGCCTTAACCAGCAGGTCCACGCCCAGCTTCACCGCTTCCTGCCAGGTGCTGGCTTCGGCCTGTAAAAGGATGGAGTTATTCTCTGCCAGCGAATCACGTAGTTTCATGTGGCATCCTTACTTCACGTCTTGTGGGAAGTGTTCTTTGATCACTTCCAGCAGCTTTGGCCCGAAATCCGCAGGCGACAGCATGTTGCGTACGCCTACCACGTATTTGTTGCCCGACACGCTAATCTCGCCGGCAATGTGCGTTGAGGCGATGATGATGTCCGCGCCGTTCAGTTCACTTTTGTATTCACCCACTGCGCAGCTGTTCACCGTGTGGTCAATGTTTGACTGGGTTAAAAACTGGTCCACTTTCATCTTCATGATCATGGAGCTACCTTGCCCATTGCCACACACAGCCAGGATACGTACGGTCATAATCGAAACTCCTTAATGAGCAGACACTTCTGCTGTTTGTTTTTCTGCATCTTCTTCAGCCCGCAGCGAACGGCCAGCGAAGAACATATAAGCCAGGGCAATCAGGATGATGACGGCCATAAAGACCAGCCCGACGGACGCAAAGCCCTGCATCATCGGCGGCGCCAGAATTGACCAGTCCGCCATGCCCATCCAGGCGCTCATGCCGGTGAGCTTGACCGCCCACACGCACCCGAAGATTTCAATCATGCCCATCACCAGGCAGATCTTGAGCGCTGCGCGCCATCCGCCGAAGTGGTTAGCAAATACGCCAATAGTGGCGTTGGAGAAGAACATCGGGATAAAGCCAGGAATAATCAGGATTGAGGAGCCACAGCCCACCAGGATGCCGACCGCAATCAGCTGGCCGATGGTGCCCCACATAAAGCCCCAGACGACGGCGTTTGGCGCAAAGCTATAGATAGCCGCACAGTCAATCGCCAGCACCGCGCCAGGGATCAGGCGCTGGGAGATGCCGTTAAACGCTTCCGACAGTTCAGCGACGAACATACGCACGCCCTGGGTGATGATGAAAATGGCCACCGCGAAGGAGAAACCGGTTTGCAGGATATAGACCGTCCAGTGGGTTTTACCCGCCATCGCCTGCACCACGTCAATGCCAAAGGAGAGAAGGATGGCACCGAAGAAGATGGTCATCACAATCGCCGTGGAGACGATGTTGTCGTGGAAGATATTCAGCCAGCCAGGCAATTTGAGGTCTTCAACACTCTCCTCTTTTTTGCCCAGGTACGGCGCAACTTTGTAAGCAATCCAGGAAGCGAACTGCTGCTGGTGACCGATGGAGAAGCCGCAGCCGTCCGTAACGTCCTGCGTTGGCTTATACATCATGTTGGAGGTGATGCCCCAGTAAAGCGAGACCAGTATTGCCGTGCAGATGACGGTGGTCCACATTGGGTAGCCGAAGATATAGAGAGAAACGGCAATCAGCCCCGCCTGCTGGAACATAATGTGCCCGGTGAGCATGATGGTGCGAATACCGGTGATGCGGCGCAGGAGCACGTAAATGATGTTCAGCGCCAGCGCGAGCAGTACCGCATACCCAACCCAGCTGTACGCATCCCCCATACGATCGATGGTGGCCATCATGGACGCGTAAGTGTCAGAGATGGCGCCGTTAATGCCGTACACCTCTGACATTTTGGCAACAACCGGCTTAAACGTGCTGGTCAGAATGCCAGACCCCGCCTGCAACAGCATAAAACCAATGATGGTTTTGATGGTGCCTTTGATGATCACGCTGACGCTTTTGCGCAGCAGGATGTACCCCAGGCACGTCACGATACCCAGCAACAGCGGGGCGTTGGTCATTACCTGATTAAAGAAAACGGTAAAGACGTTGTAGAGGATCTCCATAACTCTCTCCAGAAAATGAGAACACGAGGGGCAATCCCTGTGTGGTTGGTGTCATCACTCTATTAATCACAAATAATCATCACAAGATTGAATTTGATTATTTGTGACGGATCACGCAATTTATTTCCATGATATTAGTAATGATTTTCACTACCAATCCAAACAAATAAATAAATTCTTAAATTTCAATACATTAATCATTTATAACGGTTATCTTAACAACGTCATGAAGTTTTTTCTGTGAGGTGGCGAGGGGAATTTTCCGCAAATCAGCCATTGCAAATCGATTAAAACAGTGCCAGCATTAATCACAACAAGTCATATAGTGATTACTTTTGATTAAAACCAGGAGTCAAACGATGAGTAAAGTGAAAACCATCACCCGTGAATCATGGATTCTGAGTACCTTTCCGGAGTGGGGTAGCTGGCTGAACGAAGAGATCGAGCAGGAACAGGTTGCTCCTGGCACATTTGCGATGTGGTGGCTGGGCTGCACCGGGATCTGGCTGAAATCAGAAGGCGGCGCCAACATTTGTGTTGATTTCTGGTGCGGCACCGGCAAACAGAGCCACGGCAATCCACTGATGAAAAAAGGCCACCAGATGCAGCGTATGGCCGGCGTTGAAAAGCTCCAGCCGAACCTGCGCACCACGCCTTTCGTGTTGGATCCTTTTGCCATTCGTCAGATCGACGCCGTACTCTCTACCCACGATCACAACGATCATATCGACGTGAACGTGGCGGCAGCGGTAATGCAAAACTGCGCGGACGACGTACCGTTTATTGGGCCGCAGACCTGCGTGGATTTGTGGATTGGCTGGGGCGTGCCAAAAGAGCGCTGCATCGTGATGAAGCCGGGCGACGTAGTGAAAATCAAAGACATTGAAATTCACGCGCTGGATGCCTTTGACCGTACCGCGCTGATCACCCTGCCTGCCGACCAGAAAGCCGCAGGCGTACTGCCAGACGGGATGGATGAGCGCGCGGTGAACTACCTGTTCAAAACGCCTGGCGGTTCCCTGTATCACAGCGGTGACTCCCACTACTCCAACTATTACGCGAAGCACGGTAACGAGCATCAGATTGACGTGGCGCTTGGCTCTTACGGTGAAAACCCGCGCGGGATCACCGACAAAATGACCAGCGCAGACATGCTGCGTATGGCCGAAGCGCTGAACACCAAAGTGGTGATCCCGTTCCACCACGATATCTGGTCAAACTTCCAGGCCGATCCGCAAGAGATCCGCGTCCTGTGGGAGATGAAAAAAGACCGCCTCAAGTATGGCTTCAAGCCGTTCATCTGGCAGGTTGGCGGCAAGTTCACCTGGCCGCTGGATAAAGACAATCTTGAGTACCACTACCCGCGTGGTTTCGATGATTGCTTTACGATTGAACCCGATCTGCCGTTCAAATCCTTCCTCTGATTCTGAGGCCCAATCGCCAGACCTTGCGTCTGGCGATGTCATATTTATCTTAGTAATTTCACGCTATTTCAAATATCATCTTTTCAAATCAATTCTTATCGGAATAGCTCATGACGGAAGCGCAACGGCATCAAATTTTACTGGAACTCCTGGCGCAAACAGGGTTTATCACCGTCGAGAAAGTGATCGAACGTTTAGGGATCTCCCCCGCTACCGCGCGGCGGGACATTAACAAGCTGGATGAGAGCGGCAAGCTGAAAAAAGTCCGCAACGGTGCAGAGGCCATCAGCCAGCAGCGTCCACGCTGGACGCCGATGAACATCCACCAGGCGCAGAATCACGATGAAAAGGTGCGGATTGCCAGAGCGGCATCACAGCTGGTGAATCCTGGGGAGAGCGTGGTAATCAACTGCGGTTCGACGGCGTTTCTGCTGGGCCGTGAGATGTGCGGCAAGCCGGTGCAGATCATCACCAACTATCTGCCGCTGGCCAACTATCTCATCGACCAGGAACATGAAAGCGTGGTGATCATGGGCGGCCAGTATAACAAGAGCCAGTCCATCACCCTGAGCCCGCAGGACAGTGAAAACAGCCTCTACGCCGGGCACTGGATGTTTACCAGCGGCAAAGGCCTGACGGCGGATGGCCTGTATAAAACCGATATGCTCACCGCAATGGCAGAGCAGAACATGCTTAACGTGGTGGGCAAGCTGGTGGTGCTGGTCGACAGCAGCAAGGTCGGTGAGCGCGCTGGCATGCTTTTCAGCCGCGCCGAGCAAATCAGCATGGTGATCACCGGCAAAAACGCCAACCCCGAGATCCTCAGCAAGCTCGAGGATCAGGGTGTCACAGTGCTGCGCGTTTAAAGGTGCTGACGGAAGAATTCCACGGTTGACTCCAGCGCGGCCGGGGTAATACGGTGCCGGACACCCGCTCCCCACAGGCAGGTCAGATTGCTGTCCAGCCCTTCGCGCTGTAGCGCCTGTTGCAGGCGGAACGTTTCACCGGGCGGTACGACGTCATCGGCATCCCCATGCCACAGCAGCAGCGGACGATCGGCCAGCTGTGAAAGCGCATGGCTGACGTCCCATTCAGACAACAGGGTCTCAATCTCCTGAGGGGCCTGCGGCGGGAACAACGTCTTTGCCAGTGATGTAAAGTAGCCCGATCCCATCAGGCAAGCCAGGGACGTCACCTCCGGATGCCTGGTCATGATCCCCAGCGCCGTCATTCCGCCCATTGATGCCCCTGCGACCGCCAGCCGTTTCCCCTCCACCAGCCCGGCCTGCAAGAGCGCGTCACGCAGCCCGGCGAACTCGGTCAGATTGCCGTGCAGCGTTTGCCAGAACAGCCCCAGCCGCGCCTGCTCATCGCCCGTAAAGCGTGCCCCATGATTCGGCGCATCAGGCATGACCACCCGGAAACCGGCCTGCGCCAGCGCGACGGCAAAATAGCTGTAGACCAGCTTCGAGGAGAGAAAGCCATGATAGAAAACTACCGTCGGCAGCGGCTGGTCACCTTTACCAGCCGGAAAAGCATGGATGATTTCATGCTCATTCAGCTGGCGAGTTTCAATTTCAATCATTGTCGATCCTGTGCTGATGAATGATTCATAATGTTGAGAGCTGGATTACGGTTTCACGATATTTTCATTCGAAATCTACGTCCCAGATAACACTTCGGGAACATTCCCCCAAAACTAAATTCGCAGACAACTACACTATGGCTATCAGGAAAAGAGACAGGTTTATGCGCAGGCTTACCGCTTTATTGCTGGTCTCACTGCTCAGCGGATGTTCCGTATTGCAGGGTACGCCAGAACCGGCGCCGCCGGTTACCGATCATCCTCAGGAAATTCGTCGTAATCAGACGGAAGGATTACAACGCCTGGGTACCGTATCCGCGATGGTTCGTGGTTCCCCGGATGATGCAGAAGACGCAATTGAAGCACAGGCCGTTGCCGCAAAAGCAGATTATTACGTCATCACGATGATTGATGAAACCATTATTACGGGACAGTGGTACGCCCAGGGAATTTTATACCGTAAGTAAGCATCATCATTTGAACGACTTTTACACTGCTTTGCGTCCGTAGACATTTTCCTGTCCACAATAAACTCCATGCCAGCAACAATGGAAATGAGTTTATTCGCGAAGGATTGCCCGGCGGATACCGGAGACACGTGAAAAGGAGCTGACGATGAAACGAACCCTTGCTTTAACGACGCTATTGCTTTCAGCGGGCCTGCTGAGCACCACGGCGCAGTCGGCCGAATTTGCCAGCGCGGATTGCGTCACGGGCCTGAACGAGATTGGTCAGATCTCCGTCAATAATATCACGGGGAGTCCGCAAGACGTTGAACGTGTCGTCGCCCTGAAGGCCGATGAACAGGGCGCATCCTGGTATCGCATCGTCCAGATGCAGGAAGATCACCATGTTAATCACTGGCGCGTGCAGGCCATTCTTTATGCATAATCCCTTTCGATAAAAGCCACTTAATTTTAGTGGCTTTTCACTTTTGCAAATTTTTTATCTCTCCCGAAACCTAACGAAAACAAACATGTAACATTCAGTTACATTAAACAGGTAAACGTTATCTCTGCTCTGCCGTTGAACAGCCATCACTTTTCAATAATGAGCAATTTATGATCACCTTTTTCCGCCGGGCAGGTCTGGGCACGAAGCTATCGCTGCTAACAGGTGCCAGTGTCGCCACGCTTTTTTTGCTGTTCACTTTTCTGTTGAGCCACAACGCCAGCCAGCAGCTTGAAGATCTTGCGGTTGAAGACCTGCACAACCAGTCCACCGGCATGGTGGATATGGTCGAGATGTTCAACACCAGCCTGAGCGAAGAGGTTGAAAGCTATACCCGTCTGTTCACCACCTTTTTGCCACAGCCGCTGAACAGCGACAACAGCCAGAGCCGGACCATAAACGGGCTTACCGTTCCTCTGCTGAAAGGCGGCGAAACGGAGTTGCATGAAAACAATACGCTTTCTGATGACTTCCTGAGCCGAACGGGAGCCATCTCGACGCTGTTTGTCCGCAGCGGTAACGATTTTATCCGCGTGGCCACGTCGCTGCGCAAAGAGAATGGCGACCGCGCCATCGGAACCGTTCTTGATACCACCAGCCCGGCATTTGCGGCTGTCACCAAAGGGGAGGTCTATCGCGGCCTCGCGCTGCTGTTCGGCAAGCGCTATATCACGCAGTACCAGCCTGTTAAAAATGCGGAAGGCCAGGTTATCGGGATTATCTTTGTCGGCGTGGACATCACCCATTCGTGGAACGTCATGCGCGAGAAAATCCTTAACCGTCGTCTGGGCGAGAGCGGCCACTTCTTTGTACTGGATCGCAGCAGCGGCAAAACGCGCGGACAGTATCTGTTCCATGCCAGCGAAGAGGGCAAACTGCCCAACTGGGACACGGCGACACAGCAGCAGCTTCTGAGTGATAAAGCCGGCACGCTGGAGCGCGTGAGCGCAGATGGCCGTACGCTCAAAGTTGCCTACACGCCGCTGCCGGGCTGGAACTGGACCATCGTGGGTGAAGTGGATAAAGCCGTACTGCTTTCAAGCGTCACCACGCTGCGCGATCGCTTCCTGATGGCGGGCGTGGTGCTATCCGTGCTCTTCGCGGGCCTGTTCGTTATCCTCATTCGCCGGATGCTAACCCGCCCACTGCGCGCAGTGATCGCGCTTGCCCGGCAGTATGCCGCAGGCGATCTGCGCGCCAGCCTGCCGGTAACCCGCCAGGATGAGGTCGGCCAGCTGATTGATGCCATCAACGGGATCGGGGGCGGCCTGCAAAAAATTGTGTTGCAGGTCCGCGAGGCCGCAAGCGAAATCCATCTGGGGACTAACGCGCTGGCTTCAGACACCGGCGAGATCTCTGAACAGATCAACAAACAGGCCAGCAGCGTTGAGGAGACCTCCGCCAGCATGGAGCAATTAGCCGCCACCGTGCAGCAAAATGCCGCCAACATGGAGCAAACTCAGCAGCTGGTGGGGGAAACCTCACGCGCGGTGCATCAGGGTGGAGAGACGGTGACCCACGCAGTTTCCACCATGGATGATATTCGTGATGCATCGAAACGCATTGAAGACATTACCCGCGTGATTGAGTCCATCGCTTTCCAGACCAATATCCTGGCGCTCAATGCGGCGGTTGAAGCGGCGCGGGCGGGCGAGCACGGGAAAGGTTTCGCAGTGGTGGCGCAAGAGGTGCGCGCCCTGGCCGCACGCAGTGCCAACGCGGTAAAAGAGATTGAACAGCTGATTGGCGACACGCTGAACAAGGTGAGCGAAGGCCATGCGCTGTCTGAGCAGACGCGTCTGGCGATGGATGCCATCATTGTTCATATCGATAACATCAGCCAGCTTGTCACCGAAATCAACCACGCCTCCCGCGAGCAGTCTGCGGGGATTGGTCAGGTGAATCTGGCGATGACGCACATCGGTGAGGCATCGCACATCAATGCCGATCGCATCTCGCGCAGCGAGCAGACGGCACAGACGCTGCGCGAGAAGGGTTCACATCTCACCCGGCTGGTGAGCCTGTTCCAGCTGAAGGCTTAACCGACCCGGCCCGTGGCGCGCAGAAGCAGGTCGGTTTGCACCTGTTCGCTCATCAGCGTGCCGCCTCGGGTATCCAGCATCATGCGGCACCACGCCTGCGCCACGGGCGGCGATGCGTGCCGCAGCATCTGGCTTCCGGCCCCGAGTAAAAAGAGCTGCCGCGCGATCTCCCTGCCCTGCGCTTCCTGCGGTTTACGCAGCTTCTGCTGTAGCTGCCGCCAGCTGCGATCGAAGTGCCTGTCCTGACCTTTGACCTGCACGAAATCATCGGCGAGCAGGTCGAGAATGCCCGACTGCTTCGCCAGCACGCGCAGTACATCCAGGCACATAATATTGCCAGAGCCTTCCCAGATGCTGTTGACGGGCATTTCACGGTACAACCGCGGAAGTTCACTCTCTTCGCAATAGCCTGCACCGCCCAGCACCTCCATTGCCTCTGCCACAAACGGTATGCCCGCTTTGCAGACGCTGTATTTTGCCGCCGGAGTGAAAAGCCGCGCCCATGCGGCCTCCTGCGGGTCGGTGCGGTTGTCCCACGCCCGGGCGAGTCGGAACAGCAGTGCCGTGTGTCCCTCCAGCACCAGCGCCATACGGCTTAGCACGTCGCGCATTAACGGCTGGTCGATCAGATTTTTGCCGAAGGTCTGCCGCTGATGGGCATGATAAAGCGCCACCGAGAGCGCACGGCGCATCAATCCGTGGCTGCCAAGCGCACAGTCAAAGCGCGTCAGCCCGCCCATCTTCAGAATTTGCCGGACACCTTCACCCTCTTCGCCCAGCAGCCAGCCGTAAGCATCAAGGAACTCAGCCTCACTGCTGGCATTTGAACGGTTACCGAGCTTGTCCTTCAGACGCTCAAGGCGCACGGCATTACGTTGCCCGTCGGGTAAAAAACGCGGAACAAAAAAGCAGGAAAGCCCGCCCTTCGCCTGCGCCAGCACCAGATGCGCATCGCTCTGCGGCACGGAGAAAAACCATTTGTGCCCCACCAGCCGGTAACTGCCATCACTGCATTTCTCTGCTTTGGTGGTATTACTGAGTACGTCCGAACCGCCCTGCTTTTCCGTCATCCCCATACCGATCAGCAGGCCGCGCTTTTGCGCCCCCGGCGCGAGATGGGGATCGTAGCGATCGCTCATCAGCGGCGTTAACCAGTTGTCAAACGGTTTGGGCAGCGACTGTAGCAACAGCGGCGTGGCGGCGAAGGTCATGGTCACCGGGCATAGCGTTCCCGCCTCCACCTGAGCATGCAGCACAAAACGCGCGGCCCGGGCGACGAACGATCCTTTCCGCGCCTCCTCCTCCCACGCCAGGTTGTGCACCCGGTTGGCGCAAAGCCCCTGCATCAGAAGATGCCATGCCGGATGAAAGCGGACGTCATCCAGCCTCGTTCCCGTGGCGTCATAACGCAGCAGCTCCGGCGGATTAACGTTCGCCAGCCTGCCCAGCTCCAGCGACTCCGCCGTACCCAACTGCTGTCCGATGCTGGCAAGAAGATCCACATCCCACTCAGCCCCTTCGCGCGCTACCGCATCGCGCAGGGCGCAATCAGAGAGAAAAAGGTTGCTGTTCGATAGCGGTGCAGGTTGATTAAAAACGGTATGTGTCTGCCAGTGCATGCTGTCTCCCTCCTTTCATTGGCAATAAAGGTAAGTATGGACAGAGGGCATGCACGCTGCATGGGAGGGGGGTCACACGATGACGATCGTGTTGATATCATTCGTGAAATAGCTCACAGAACATAAGAATAAACTATTTCATTACTTCACTAATGCTGAATAATTTATTCTTACCCCGTTTTTGTGAGGATCGTTATGCAACAGGATGCGCACAAGCGTGCATTAATTGCAGGCTCCATCGGTAATTTCATCGAGTGGTATGAATTTGCGGTCTACGGTTTTCTGGCAACGGTGATTGCCAGAAACTTCTTCCAGCTTGAGGGGGAAGCGGAGCTCACCAGCCTGATCCTCACCTGGGCCTCGTTCGCCATCGCTTTCTTCTTCCGTCCGCTGGGTGCGGTGGTCTTTGGCCGCATTGGCGACAGGATTGGCCGCAAACCGACGCTGATTATAGTGCTGGTATTGATGACGCTCGCCACCGCTGCCATCGGTATTGTGCCGGTCTACGCCAGTATCGGGATTGCCGCGCCGCTGATCGTTACGCTCCTGCGTATTCTGCAAGGACTGTTCGCGGGCGGTGAGTATGGCGGTGCGGTCTCATTGATGACGGAGTTCGCCCCGCGCGGCAAGCGCGGTCTTTACGGGGCATGGCAGTCCTTTACCGTGGCGCTCGGGCTGTTAGCGGGCGCAGGCATTGTCGCGTTGCTCTCTGCCCTGCTCTCCCCTGAAGCCTTGCACGACTGGGGCTGGCGCATTCCGTTCTTCCTGGCGCTGCCGATGGGTGCGGTCGCGCTATGGCTGCGGGTGAGCATGGAAGAGACGCCGAGCTTTGTGCAGCAACGGGAAAAACCGGTTGTTACTCAGGCCAGCACCGCCGCCACGTTCAAAACCATCCTGATGGGCATTGGCCGCGTGATGGTCTGGTCTGCGGCGGGTTATACCTATCTGGTGATTATGCCGACCTATCTGCAATCTGCGCTGCACACCGGTTTTAACCAGGCGTTACTGATTGCGGTGATTTCTAACATTGGGTTTGCGCTCACGATCATTCCGTCGGGCATGCTGAGCGACAGGATCGGGCGGCGCACGGTGATGATTATCGCCACCGTGCTCCTGCTGATCCTCGCCCTGCCGCTGCTGAAAATTTTGCAGGCGGAATCCAGTACGCTGGCAGTCAAAGCGATTGTGGTGCTGATTGCGGGGGGTCTGGTTGGGATGCTGGCAGGGCCGGGGCCGGCAATGCTGTCTGAGATGTTCCCGACGCGCGTGCGTTATACCGGGCTGGGGCTGGCCTATTCTCTGTCGAATGCGATCTTCTCGGGCTGTGCGGGGCTGATCATTACCGGGCTGATTAAAGAGACGGGCAATCTGGATATTCCGGCGTACTACGTGATGGCAACGGCGGTGGTGAGTATTTTCGCGCTGATGACGCTGAGAAAGGATGACCATTTACGGTCGTTAGAGGAGTGAGATTGTTGCCCGGTGGCGCTGCGCTTACCGGGCCTACGGTACCATGCTTTTGTAGGCCGGGTAAGGCGAAGCCGCCACCCGGCACAACAGGCTACCCGCGCTGACGCACCGCTTCAAACAGGCAGATACCCGTCGCAACAGAAACGTTCAGGGACGATACGCTGCCCGCCATTGGGATGCTGATCAGCTCATCGCAGTGCTCGCGCGTCAGACGACGCATACCTTCGCCTTCCGCTCCCATCACCAGCGCCATACGGCCGGTCATTTTGCTCTGGTACAGGGTGTGATCCGCTTCACCGGCTGTTCCTACGATCCAGATATTTTCTTCCTGCAACAGACGCATGGTGCGCGCCAGGTTAGTCACGCGGATTAACGGGACGTTTTCCGCCGCGCCGCAGGCGACTTTTTTAGCGGTAGCGTTAAGCTGCGCGGAGCGATCTTTTGGCACAATCACCGCATGCACGCCTGCTGCATCGGCGCTACGCAGGCACGCGCCCAGGTTATGTGGGTCGGTTACGCCATCGAGGATCAGGAAGAACGGGTTCTCCAGCCCGGCGATCAGATCCGGCAGATCGTTCTCCTGATACTGACGGCCTGGCTTCACGCGCGCGATAATGCCCTGGTGTACAGCACCTTCGCTTTTTTCATCCAGATACTGGCGGTTCGCCAGCTGGATCACTACGCCCTGCGCTTCCAGCGCGTGGATCAGCGGCATCAGACGTTTGTCTTCACGCCCTTTCAGAATAAAAACTTCCTGAAAACGCTCCGGCGCGCGCTCCAGCAGGGCCTGCACCGCGTGGATGCCGTAAATCATTTCACTCATTGATGGTTCTCGTAATAAATATTTTCCCTCTCCCGTTGGGGAGAGGGTCAGGGTGAGGGGAAATTACTCCGCCTGCTGTTTCTTCGCCGCGCGCTTCGCTTTGGTCGCGGCCGCTATTTTTTGGGTCTTGGTCGACGGTTTTTTCGCTTTACGAGCGTCTTTTTTCGCCGCCTTGGGCTTCTGTTTCTTCTCGCCACGGAAAGCACTGTCTGGCTCAAAGTTTACTCTTTTACCTGCCTGACGTCGCTTACCGCCCGCTTTACCGTTACCGCCTTTTTTCGCTTTCTCACGCTCGGTTTTGCCGACGTTACGCGGAGCACGCTCGCTGGAGATGAGGCTGAAGTCGATTTTACGGTCGTCCATATTCACGGCTTCAACCTTCACTTCCACCCGATCGCCCAGACGGTAGGTCTGGCCGCCGGATTCGCCGATCAGACGTTGTCCGACCTGGTCGAAGCGGTAGTAATCGTTATCGAGGCTGGAAACGTGCACCAGACCGTCGATAAACAGCTCATCCAGACGCACGAAGAAGCCAAAGCCGGTGACGCTGGCAATCACGCCTTTAAAGACGTTACCCACCTGATCCAGCATAAAGTCACACTTCAGCCAGTCCGCCACGTCGCGCGTCGCTTCATCCGCACGACGCTCGGTCATGGAACAATGCTGGCCCAGTTGCAGCATCTCTTCCATGGAGTAGTGATACCCTCCGGTTTCGGTCGTGTTGCCTTTATGACCCTGCTCGTGCGCCAGCAGATACTTGATCGCACGGTGCAGGGACAGATCCGGATAACGGCGGATCGGCGAGGTAAAGTGCGCGTACGACTGTAACGCCAGACCAAAGTGGCCCCGGTTTTCAGGATCGTAAATCGCCTGCTTCATGGAGCGCAGCAGCATGGTTTGCAGCATTTCCGCGTCAGGACGATCGCTGATGGATTCCAGCAGCTCGGCGTAATCGCGTGGCTCAGGCTTATTACCGCCAGGCAGCTCCAGACCGAGTTCAGCCAGCACGGAGCGGAACGAGGTTACGGCCTCCGTGGTTGGCTTGTCGTGAATACGGAACAGCGCAGGCTCTTTGGCTTTCTCAACGAAACGTGCCGCCGAGATGTTCGCCAGGATCATACACTCTTCAATCAGCTTGTGCGCATCGTTACGCTGAGTCTGTTCGATACGCTCGATACGACGCTCAGCGTTAAAGATAAACTTCGCCTCTTCACTCTCAAACGAGATCCCACCGCGCTCTTCGCGCGCCTGATCCAGCGTTTTGTAGAGGTTGTGCAGCTCTTCGATGTGTTTGACCAGCGGCGCGTACTGTTCGCGAAGATCCTGATCGCCCTGCAACATATGCCAGACCTTGGTATAGGTCAGGCGCGCATGAGAACTCATCACCGCTTCGTAGAACTTATAGCCCGTCAGACGTCCCTTGCTGGAGATGGTCATCTCGCAGACCATACACAGGCGGTCCACCTGCGGGTTGAGGGAACACAGGCCGTTGGAGAGCACTTCTGGCAGCATCGGTACAACCTGCGACGGGAAGTAGACCGACGTACCGCGGCTGCGCGCTTCGTTATCCAGCGGCGTGTGCGGACGCACGTAATAGCTCACATCCGCGATAGCCACCCACAGACGCCAGCCGCCACCGCGTTTTTTCTCGCAATATACGGCATCATCGAAGTCACGGGCGTCTTCACCATCAATGGTGACCAGCGGCAGATCGCGCAGATCCACGCGGCCTGCTTTGGACTCTTCCGGCACTTCTTCACGCAGGTTTTCAATCTGATCTTCAACCGCTTTCGGCCAGACATACGGAATTTCATGGGTACGCAGCGCCATATCGACGGCCATGCCGGTGCCCATGTTATCGCCCAGCACTTCGACGATTTTACCCACCGCTTTGGTGCGACGGGTTGGGCGCTGGGTGAGTTCCACCACCACCACAAAGCCCATGCGTGCGCCCATCACCTCTTCAGGCGGGATGAGAATGTCGAAGCTCAGACGGCTGTCGTCCGGCACCACAAAGCCTACGCCCGCATCGGTAAAGTAACGGCCTACAATCTGGCTGGTTTTCGGCACCAGCACGCGGACCACGCGCGCTTCGCGGCGGCCTTTACGGTCTGCACCCAGCGGCTGCGCCAGGATCTGGTCGCCGTGAATACACATCTTCATCTGTTCGGATGAGAGGTACAGGTCGTCTTTACGGCCTTCCACGCGCAGGAAGCCGAAGCCATCGCGATGACCAATAACGGTGCCTTTCAGCAGGTCGAGGCGTTCTGGCAGCGCGTAGCACTGGCGACGAGTAAAGACAAGTTGCCCGTCACGTTCCATGGCGCGCAGGCGGCGGCGAAGGGCTTCAATTTGCTCTTCACCTTCAATGTTCAGTTCAACGGCAAGTTCTTCACGATTGGCGGGTTTTTCGCGTTTTGTTAAGTGTTCAATGATGAACTCGCGGCTGGGGATAGGATTCGCGTATTTTTCGGCTTCGCGTTCCTGGAAAGGATCTTGTGACATGTCGGTTCCTCCGTTGTCAGCTCCGGTGGAAATTTTCTTCATTCCACCAGCAATAATTTATAAAGCGGTTGATTCTCTTCAACCAAATCGGCCAGCGTGTAGTTATCCAGTTCCTTGAGAAAACTTTGCACGGCCTTTGAAAGCGCCTGTTTCAGGCGGCAAGCGGGCGTAATGTGGCAGAACGCGCTGCTACAGTTCACCAGAGAGAGCGGCTCCAGTTCACGTACCACATCGCCAATACGGATACTCTGCGCCGGTTTACCGAGACGGATCCCTCCATTCTTCCCGCGGACGGCAGCAACGTATCCGGCACGACTAAGTTGATTGATTATTTTGACCATATGATTACGGGACACACCGTACACCTCTGTGACTTCAGAGATGCTGGTCATCTTCCCATCGGGTAACGACGCCATGTAAATCAGCGCGCGTAAGCCGTAATCGGTGAAACTTGTTAACTGCACATCAACCTCAGGAAAAAGGGAAAACGCGGTCAAACCGCAGAGATATTCATTAATGATGATAAACCAGCCAGATAGTTAGCGGCTAATTTATTTGACAGACGGGGCGAAAAAGCGGAGATCCAGGAGCGGTCGCCGGATGGCGCTGCGCTTATCCGGCCTACGGGTTTCCCCGCAGGCCAGCAGTCACGAAGATTATGCGTCGAACGGGTCGCGCAGGATCATCGTTTCAGTACGATCCGGGCCGGTAGAAATAATATCGATCGGCACTTCGGTCAGTTCTTCAATGCGCTTGATGTAGTCCAGCGCGGCTTTTGGCAGGCCACTACGCTCTTTCACACCAAATGTGGTCTCAGACCAGCCCGGCATGGTTTCGTAAATTGGCTCAATGCCTTCCCAGTCGTCAGCAGCCAGCGGAGTGGTGGTCACTTCGCGGCCATCAGGCATACGGTAGCCTACGCAGATTTTTACTTCTTTCAGGCCGTCCAGTACGTCCAGCTTGGTCAGGCAGAAGCCAGACAGGGAGTTGATCTGCACTGCGCGACGTACGGCAACGGCGTCCAGCCAGCCGGTACGACGACGACGACCGGTGGTCGCGCCAAACTCGTTACCCTGCTTGCAGAGGAACTCGCCGGTCTCATCAAACAGTTCGGTCGGGAATGGACCTGCACCCACGCGAGTGGAGTACGCTTTGATGATGCCCAGAACGTAATCGACATAACGCGGGCCCAGACCGGAGCCGGTTGCCACGCCACCCGCGGTGGTGTTAGAGGACGTTACGTACGGATAGGTACCGTGGTCGATGTCCAGCAGCGTACCCTGCGCACCTTCAAACATGACGAAATCGCCACGCTTGCGCGCCTGGTCCAGCAGATCGGACACATCAACAACCATACCGGTCAGAATATCAGCAATCGCCATGACGTCATCCAGCACTTTCTGGTAGTCAACGGCTTCGGCTTTGTAGAAGTTCACCAGCTGGAAGTTGTGATATTCCATCACTTCTTTCAGTTTTTCAGCGAAGGTCGCTTTGTCGAAGAGGTCACCCACGCGCAGACCGCGACGAGCCACTTTATCTTCGTAAGCCGGGCCGATACCACGACCGGTGGTGCCAATCGCTTTCGCGCCACGCGCTTTTTCACGCGCCACGTCCAGTGCCACATGATAATCCAGGATCAGCGGGCAGGCTTCGGAGAGCAGCAGACGCTCACGAACAGGGATACCACGGTCTTCCAGACCTTTCATCTCTTTCATCAGCGCAGCGGGAGACAGCACAACGCCGTTACCGATGATGCTGGTGACGTTTTCGCGAAGAATGCCTGATGGAATAAGATGGAGGACGGTTTTTTCACCGTTGATTACGAGAGTATGGCCTGCGTTGTGACCGCCCTGGTAGCGTACAACATATTTAGCCCGTTCAGTCAGAAGATCAACAATCTTCCCTTTACCTTCGTCACCCCATTGGGTGCCCAGTACGACGACGTTGTTACCCATTTTTTCAAAATCACCGTTTGCTTAAAAATGGATTCTACCATCGCTTTTTCAGATATACAGCACTTTTTGACCCTAAAATATGCCAATTGCGGTTAGTTTTTGATCAGCCAATCGTTTTCCTCAACATGTAGTAGATAACGATACCGGCAACCACAAGACCACCGCCAAAACGACGCAAAATATTGTCCGGGAGTTGGCTCATTGTCGCGATCATCCGGCGCCATGCGCGCGGATAGAGCATCGGGCCGAGGCCTTCCAGCACCAAAACCAGGGCCAGTGCGAGCCAGATCGTGGAGTTCATTTTTCATCCTTATAAAAGAAAACCACCGCTCCGTGAAGAGCGGTGGTTTGAATACTCAAACGAGCCTGAGTTTATCGCGTTGCGTTGGTCGGCGTCTTCATATAACGGAAGAAATCGCTGTCCGGGCTGAGCACCATCACATCCTGGTTGCTCTTGAAGCTATTCTCGTAAGCGCGAAGGCTACGGATGAAGGCGTAGAAGTCTGGATCCTGGCTGAATGCATCAGCAAACAGTTTAGCCGCTTCGGCATCACCTTCACCGCGCAGGATACGACCCTGGCGCTCAGATTCCGCCAGCGTCTTGGTTACTTCATAGTCCGCTGCCGCGCGCAGTTTTTCCGCTTCTTCCTGACCCTGTGAACGGTGACGACGGGCTACCGCTTCACGCTCGGCGCGCATACGGTTGTAGATCGCCTCGGACACTTCCGCTGGCAGGTTGATCTGCTTGATGCGCACGTCAACCACTTCGATGCCCAGTGCCGCCATACTGTTCGGGTTGATCACCGGCACTTTACCGTTGGTTTCAGCCTGAACACGTTCAGCCGCTTTGGCAATCGCATCGTCTGCCGCCGGGGTTTCAACTTCATCTTCGGTGCCCGCAGAGCCGGAGTTCAGCGCATCACGCACTTCCAGCGTCAGACGACCACGGGAGTCGGTCACGATGTCTTTCACATCCAGACGACCAATTTCGGAACGCAGACGGTCAGAGAACTTACGTTTCAGCAGCACTTCTGCCTGAGAAACGTCGCCACCCCCGGTTGCCAGGAAGTAGCGGCTGAAATCGCTGATGCGCCATTTGATATAGGAATCAACGATCAGGTCTTTCTTCTCTTTGGTCACGAAACGATCGGCCTGGTTATCCATGGTCTGGATACGCGCATCGAGCGTTTTCACTGACTGAATGAACGGGATCTTAAAGTGCAGACCCGGCTCATAAATCACCGGACGCTTGTCGCCGTCACGCACGACGCTGCTGAACTGGAACTTGATCCCACGTTCGCCCTCTTTCACCACAAAGATGGAGGTGTAGAGCACGACCAGTACGATGATGATGATCGCAATAACTGACTTACGCATCCTTATTCCCCCTGACGCTGGTAGTCGTTACGCTGCGCGTTAGCACGGCGTTGGTCCATAATGTCACCATCGTTCGAAGAAGGCGTTGTGTTCGCGCTGGCGCTGCCAGACGAGGCCGGTGGCAGACGCAGCAGGTTGTTCGCACCGCTGTTGTCTTTTGCTGCCGGTGCAGAACCGCCTTTCAGCATCTGATCCAGCGGCAGGACCATCAGGTTTCCGCCTTTGTTGTCGTTAACCAGCACTTTACGCGTATGGCTCAGCACTTTTTCCATGGTCTCGATATAGAGACGCTCACGGGTAATTTCCGGCGCGGCTTTATATTCCGGCAGGATCTTCGCGAAGCGAGCCACTTCACCCTGTGCTTCCAGGATGGTCTGGGTCTTATACGCACGCGCTTCTTCCAGAATACGCTGCGCCTGACCGTTTGCACGCGGCTGAACTTCGTTGGTGTACGCTTCCGCTTCACGGATGTACTGCTGTTCGTTTTCACGCGCGGCAATCGCATCGTCAAACGCGGCTTTCACCTCTTCCGGCGGACGTGCAGCCTGGAAGTTGACGTCCAGCAGGGTGATACCCATGTTGTACGGACGGATGGTCTCTTCCAGCTCACGCTGGGTATCGCTACGAATAACGGTACGACCTTCGGTCAGGATACGGTCCATGGTGTATTTGCCGATCACGCCACGCAGGGCGCTGTCGGTTGCCTGACGCAGGCTGTCATCGGCGCTGGTCACGCTAAACAGATAACGTTCCGGATCGGTCACGCGGTACTGTACGTTCATCTCAACGCGCACCACGTTCTCGTCAGAGGTCAACATCACGCCAGAGGCGGCCAGTTCACGGACGGACTCCACGTTAACCGCGGTCACGTCATCGATGAAGGTCGGCTTCCAGTTCAGGCCCGGCTCAACCAGATGGCTGAACTTACCGAAACGGGTGACCACGCCGCGTTCTGCTTCTTTAATGGTGTAGAACCCGCTGGCTGCCCAGATGATTACCACCGCAGCGGCGACAATGCCCACCACGCGGCCACCCATTGGCGGGCGCGGACTCTGAGTGGAATTGCCACCCGAGCCAGAACCTTTTCCTCCGCCAAGGCCACCAAGCTTTTTGCTCAGTTTGCGGAAGATATCATCCAGATCCGGCGGCCCCTGCTCGCGACCACCTTTGTTGCCATTTCCCCCAGAGTTGCCGCCTTGATTATTGCTGCTTCCCCACGGGTCGCGGTCTTGTCCGTTATTACCGGGCTGATTCCACGCCATGTATATGCTCCATATTTGTTATGCAAGGGCGAATTTTTCAGGCTTCCCCTTTCTGATCAGACGATATAGTCCGCCAGCGCAGGTTCTTGTTTACAGAGGCGACGCCAGTCAACGATCGGCATACGCACCTGCATCCCCACGCTGCCGTCATCCTCCATCCACTCTTTTTCTATCGCCTGAAGCTGATAAAACCGGCTGCGCAGCCTGCCTTCCTGTGGCGGCAGTCGCAGCGTGTGCTGAGCTACCTCACCGGAAAGACGTTCTGTCAAAGCCTGGAAAAGCAGTGGCACACCAATCCCGGCCTGAGCAGACAGCCAGACCCGAATCGGTTTGTTCTCTTCGTCTCGGTCAATACGCGGTTCGAAATCGTCCAGCATATCGATCTTATTCATCACCAACAGGGTGGGAATTTCGTGGGCGTCGATCTCTTCGAGCACCACGTTCACCGCGTCGATGTTCTCCTGCACGCGTACGTCCGCCGCATCAATGACGTGCAGCAGCAGGGTCGCCTGACGCGTCTCCTGCAACGTCGCTTTAAACGCCGCGACCAGATCGTGCGGCAGATGGCGGATAAACCCTACGGTATCCGCCAGCACCGTTTCACCCACGTCTGCGACGTCAATACGGCGCAGGGTTGGGTCCAGGGTCGCAAACAGCTGGTCTGCGGCATACACCTGGGCCTCGGTTATCTGGTTAAACAAGGTGGATTTACCGGCGTTGGTATAGCCCACCAGCGACACCGTTGGGATATCGGCTTTCGTTCGCGCCCGACGCCCCTGTTCGCGCTGTTTCTCTACACGTTCCAGACGTGAAAGGATCTGGGTTATACGCCCACGCAGCAAACGGCGGTCGGTTTCGAGCTGGGTTTCACCCGGGCCGCGCAAACCAATCCCGCCTTTTTGTCTTTCAAGGTGTGTCCAGCCACGCACCAGACGCGTCGCCAGATGGCGCAACTGCGCCAGCTCAACCTGCAACTTACCCTCGTGGGTACGCGCACGCTGAGCAAAAATATCTAAGATCAACCCCGTGCGATCGATTACACGGCATTCGCAGAGAGCTTCCAGGTTACGTTCCTGAGCCGGAGACAGCGCATGATCAAACAGCACAACGGATGCGCCGGTTGCTTTTACGGCATCCGCAATTTCAACTGCTTTACCTTCACCAACAAAGTACTTCGGGTGCGGCGCTTTACGGCTACCGGTAATCACCTGCATTGCTTCGACACCGGCGGAAGAGACCAGAGATTCAAACTCCTGGAGGTCTTCCATATCTTTGTCTTGCGAAAAATAGATGTGTACCAGCACCGCCTGCTCACCGGCGTCATAACGGTCAAACAAGCGTAAACCTCTCTAAAAAGATCAGCGGGGAACGCAGGATCCCTGGCTCCCCGTGTGGATAACAGCCCAAAACCTTATTCGGTTTCTTCGCTGTCCTGCGCTGGTGTTGAAGAACCCTGCGCGTTGCTGCCGTGATGGTAGTTACTGCCAGTGCCGCCGCCAGCGTTATTGCTGTGATGAGATACCGGACGGGACGGAACAACAGTAGAAATCGCGTGCTTATAGACCATCTGGCTGACCGTGTTTTTCAACAGGATCACGAACTGATCGAAAGACTCAATCTGACCTTGCAGCTTAATACCATTCACCAAATAAATAGAAACTGGAACACGCTCCCGACGCAATGCGTTCAGGAACGGATCTTGTAAAGATTGCCCCTTAGCCATTCTATCTTTTCCTTATATGCTTGTTTTGTACTTAGAACCTTGCGATTCTGAAAAATTGCGCACGATACGGCTTAATTGTACACATTCAGTCAGCGATATCACCAATAACCTCAATCACTTCGTTTAACGCCTGTTGTGGTTTTTCACTGTCTAACCAGTGAACCCCCTCCCAACCGCGTAACCAGGTGATCTGGCGCTTCGCTAACTGTCTCGTGGCGCAAACACCTCGATAAACCATTTCATCGTATGAAATCTCACCTTCAAGATACGACCACATCTGGCGGTATCCCACACAACGAATGGAAGGCATGTCCGTATGCAAATCTCCACGGGCAAAAAGCGCCCGCACTTCTGCTTCAAAATCTGAAGCCAACATCTGATGAAAACGCTGCTCAATTCGTTGATGGAGCAGTTCACGGCTCGCCGGGGCGATGGCGAACTGATGCACCTGATACGGCAGAGCGTCTCCTGACGTTTGCGTCAGTTCCGTTAAAGTTTTACCCGAAATGAAAAAAACTTCCAGTGCCCGGGAAAGCCTTTGCGGATCGTTTGGGTGGATCCGCGCTGCGGCAACCGGGTCAATCTCTTCCAGTTGCCTGTGCAAAACGTCCCACCCCTGCTCTGCCGCCTGCCGCTCAATCTTCGCTCTCACTTCCGGATCGGCCGATGGCAGAGGCGATAACCCCTCCAGCAGCGCCTTAAAGTAGAGCATCGTGCCGCCAACTAACAGCGGTATGCGTCCCGCGGCGGTAATCTCGGCCATCTCGGCTAAGGCGTCGCGGCGAAAATCTGCCGCGGAGTAAGCCTGTGCCGGGTCGAGAATATCCAGTAAACGGTGCGGTGCCGCACGCAGTTCGTCTGCGTTGGGCTTCGCCGTGCCGATGTCCATCCCTCGGTAAATGAGGGCTGAATCAACGCTAATCAACTCTACTGGCAAAACTTTACGTAACTCAATGGCTAACGCCGTTTTACCGGAGGCCGTTGGCCCCATTAAAAAAATCGCCTTTGGCAGGCTCGCCTTACTTACTTCAGTCATGTTTCAGGGCGGTCATCGCCGTTTGTAAATCAACAGGTTGTAACAAGCCACCTGGAGGCGCTTTCACCAGCTGTGGACAGAGGCGCTCCACCTCCGCCAGAACGGTAATCGCCTGCGCCATACTCCACGGTGCATGCTCGCTGGCCAGATGGCGGGCGATCCACTGCGCGGTATCGGCGGCATCAAACGTCGTTTGCTGCGCCAGGTAGCCTATCAGTTCAGGAATCAAGTTTTGTAAATTTTGTTGGCGTAAGGGTAAAGGCACTGCGCGAATTGTCACATGCTGCGCGTCCAGTACGATTTCAATCCCCATTTCGGCCAGTTGCGTCTGCACGCGCCGCAAAACCCCTGTTTCTTCAGGGGATATTTTCAGGCGAACGGGGATCAACAGCGGCTGCGCGCAGGCGGCATTCACCCCCGGGGTTAACTGCGCCTGTTTGAGCCAGCGCTCCGCCACGGAAAGCGCCAGCAACAGGAGTTTACCTTCGCGTTCAAGCAATGCCATGTCGGGGGCAATAATGGTCAATACCCGACCAAAACTCTGGCTATGCCCATCCAGAGAGGGGGTTGAAACCGTGATGTGCTCTTTATGCTCCACCGCCGGCGTATCCAGCAGTTTGCGGTACAGCGCCCCCTGCTGTTTGTGATAGCCCGGCTGAGCGTTGGGATAGTTGGCGCCGGTTGGTCGCGGCGCGTTGCCCGCCGGGGATAAACGTGGAGCAGCCGGCTCGCGCGCGACCGCCGGTTCGGCAAAATGGTTACGCCCGGCCGCCACGCGGTTTTCCGGCAGTGGGCGCGGCGCGGGCTCTTCTTTTGCCAGCGGCAACTCTGGCTCTGCCTGCTGCTGCAATACAGCGGCAACGCCCTGGTAGATGAAATCATGCACCAGGCGCGACTGGTGGAAACGCACCTCGTGCTTCGCGGGGTGCACGTTAACGTCAACCTGATGCGGGTCGATCTCCAGATAAAGCACAAAGGCGGGCTGTTGATCGGCGCCGAGCTTATCTTCGCAGGCCTGTCGAATAGCGTGGTTAATCAGGCGGTCGCGCATCATGCGGCCGTTGACGTAGCAATACTGAATTTCTGCGAACGCGGCGCTGCTGGCGTTTGGATCGGCTACCCAGCCGCGCAGGGCCAGATCGCCATGCTGCCACTCAATGGCCAGCGCCTTTTCCAGAAACGGTGTGCCGCAGATGGCGCCCAACCGACGCTCCTTTTGTCCACCCTCCGCCACCGCGCGGTACTGGCGCATCACCTTACCGTTATGGCTGAGGTTGAGGGTGACATCAAAGCGCGCCAGCGCAATGCGGCGGATGATCTCATCGATATGTCCGAATTCGGTCTTCTCGGTTCGCATAAACTTGCGCCGGGCGGGGGTGTTATAGAAGAGATCCAGCACTTCAAGCGTGGTGCCTACCGGGTGCGCCGCAGGTTTAACCGTGACGTCCATATCGCGCCCTTCTGCGTAGGCCTGCCAGGCTTCCTGCTGGTCGGCCGTGCGGGAGGTCAACGTTAAGCGGGAAACGGAGCTGATACTGGCCAGCGCTTCGCCGCGAAAACCCAGGCTGATAATCGCTTCCAGATCGTCAAGTGAGGCAATTTTACTGGTGGCATGACGCGCCAGCGCCAGCGCCAGCTCGTCTTTTTTGATGCCACAGCCGTTATCACGAATGCGGATAAGCTTTGCGCCTCCGCGTTCGATATCGATATCGATGCGGGTCGCCCCTGCATCGAGGCTGTTTTCCACCAGTTCCTTCACCACCGACGCAGGGCGTTCCACCACCTCACCGGCGGCGATTTGGTTCGCGAGCTGCGGCGGTAGAACCTGAATCGGCATGAACTCTCCTTAATTAGTCGCGGTCATCTCACCCGGCAGCGCGGCGCTTGCCGTCTGGGCGGCCCCGCCCTGCGGCGCAGACTGAAGCGGATGCGCGTCAAAGTATTTACGCAGACCGTTATAAATCGCTTCGGCAATTTGCTGCTGATAGCTGTCGCTGCCCAACAGGCGCTCTTCGCCGTTGTTACTGATAAAGCCCGTCTCTACCAGAATCGACGGAATATCCGGCGAACGCAGGACACCGAGGCTTGCATGCTCAGGGCGACGCTTATGCAGCGATCCAATGCTTTGCAGCTGGCTCAGTACGTTAGTGGCGACATCATACCCGACGCGCTGAGAATGACCGAACTGTAAATCCAGCACCGCCTGGCTGAGATACGGATCGGCCTGGCTGTTTGCCAGCACATCGCCTGCCCCGCCTAATAGTTCAGACTGCTTCTCGTGCTCTTCAAGCCAGTTCGCCATTTCACTGTTGGCGCGACGGTTCGACAGCACCCATACCGACGCGCCGGTGGCGTTACGGTTCGGCGCAGCATCCGCGTGAATCGACACCAGGAAGTTGGCGTTTTGCTTACGCGCCACATCCGAGCGTCCCATCACTGAAATAAAGTAATCTCCGTCGCGGGTCATGACCCCTTTAAACATCGGATCGTCATTCAGAAGCGCACGCAGCTTACGGGCAATGGCGATAGTGACGTTTTTCTCCCGCGTGCCGCCCGGGCCAATCGCGCCAGGATCTTGCCCGCCGTGTCCGGCGTCGATGGCGATAATCACTTTGTCGCCACTGACCGGCGTACGCCGCGCGCTGACCGCCGGACGCGTCACCGTGTTGCTGCTGGTCACGGCGGTAAGTCGGTCATTTTGTGATTTAAACGGATTACGGGCTGGCTCAGACGGCCTTGGGGTATAAACCGGCGCCTCCACGCGTTTTGCTACAACAGGTGCAGGCGGTGGCGGGGGCGGAACATCAGCATTAATGGTAAAGACCACCGTATAATTGGCGCCGTTTTGCTGCTTAACCGCCTTCGTCTTGCCCTTTTCGGTGAGATCGACCACCAGACGCAGAGACTGCGCATCCTTCGGCGTCCCCGAACGGATGCTTTTCACCAGATTGTTGCCGCTGAACTGGAGCGGCAGCCCCTGGATCACCCCGGTCTGTTTAATATCGAGCGCCACGCTGCGGCTGTCGATTTGTGAGAAAGCATATTCAGGATCGCCCATAAAGCTGAACGTAATACGGGCCTGGCTATCGCCATTAGACACCTGAATATCCGAGAGGCTGGCCGCCCCGGCCTGCGCGCACAGCAGGACCGTGGCAGCCAGCACCCAACCTTTAACGCGATTAATCATCCCGTTATCCCTACGCTCAACCGGCTAAACGCGCCAGTAAGGAACAGCCTGATGAGGAAACCGCACTGATGCGCGCCTCACGCCCTTGTGCCTGGTAATCTAAGTGAATTTCGACATCCGGGTCAGGCAGCACACCCGCACCTTGTTGCGGCCACTCCACCAGGCAGATGGCGTCGTTGGCAAAGTAATCGCGGATCCCCATAAATTCCAGCTCCTCAGGATCCGCAAGACGATATAAATCAAAGTGGTACACCATGATATTTTCAAGCGTGTACGGTTCTACCAGCGTGTAGGTCGGGCTTTTTACGTTCCCGTTATGGCCTAACGCCTGCAAAAAGCCACGGCTGAAGGTTGTTTTACCCGCGCCTAAATCACCATACAGATAAATGACGGTCGCCCCCTGACAGGCCTGCGCCACGCGCTTGCCGAGATCTAAAGTGGCTTGTTCATCAGGTAAAGGAATCGCTCGATTAGTCATTTTCTACGTCAATCACATCCGGGTTAACAACACGCCGCAGCGTGCAAAAAAGATCGGTGGCCAGCATACCGCGCGTTCCGTAACAAGCAGCCAGCCTGTCAGCCGCCGTACCGTGGGCCACGCAGCCGGCACAGGCTGCATCATAAAGGGGAAGTTTCTGTCCGAGCAATGCGCCAATGATGCCAGAGAGCACATCGCCCATGCCGCCGCTCGCCATGCCTGCATTACCGGCATCAACGATGCCCATCGCACCATCGCTGGCGATAACGGTCCCCGCCCCTTTCAAAACGGCAACACCTCCGTAACGTTTTACCAGACGTTGGGCTGAAAGTAAGCGATCGCTTTCAATTTCTGCCACGCTACAGTTAAGCAGCCGTGCGGCTTCGCCGGGGTGCGGCGTCAGAATGCGATTGTGACGCTTATCCGGGTTTATTGCCAGAAGGTTAAGCGCGTCGGCATCCCAGAGCATCGGTTTACGAAAATTCTCGGCCTTTTGCAGGGCCTGTTTACCCCACTCCTGCTGACCCAGGCCCGGACCAATGACCACCACGTCCGCCCACTCAAGACCCTCTTCAATCGCCTGCGGGGTAAGCTCGTGGACCATCAGCTCCGGCCGCGCGGTAATAATGGGCGGGATGTTTTCGCTGCGGGTCAGCACGCGTATTAATCCGGCGCCGCTGCGCAACGCGGCCTCTCCGGTCATACGAATCGCACCTGCCGTGCCGCGATCGCCGCCGATAATCAGCAGTCGGCCATGGTCGCCCTTATGGGACGTGGGACGGCGCGGCGGCAGCCACTGTGCAAGCAGGGAGGCATCAAAGCGGGTGATGTGGGTATCCTGTCCGGCCAGCCAGTTTTCCAGCCCCAGGGCGTTGTGGTGTAACGTGCCCACGACATCCCGCGCTTTACCGGTCAGTAAACCCGGCTTCAGGGCGATAAAGGTCACGGTGCGCGCCGCCTCAATCGACACGCCCGGCGTCACGCCTGTTTGCGCCATCAGGCCGGAGGGAATATCCAGCGCTACCACCGGGGCGGGGTGCGCATTAGCGCGCGTAATCAGCGCGGCGACGTCATCGCGAGGCGCGCGCATCAGTCCCGTCCCCAGCAGACCGTCAACAATCACGTCGACATCCTCGGGCCAGACGATATCAGGCGCATGAATAATGCCCCCCGCATTCAGCCAGGCCTCTCTCGCCATGCCCGCTTCTTCCGGTAACGGCTTGTCGCTCTCCAGCGCCAGCAGGGTGACGCGCAGCCCCGCCGCCACCGCAAGACGAGCCACCACATAACCATCGCCACCGTTATTGCCGTGCCCGCACAGGATCAGATAATGCGAAGCCTCCGGATAAGCCGTACGCGCCACGTTAAACGCCGCCTCGCCCGCGCGCTGCATCAGTTCGTAAAGGGTAATGCCCAGGCTATCTGCGGCCTCTTTCTCGGCCCGACGGAGGTCATCCGCATGCCAGATGGAATGTGGTATACTTGCGGGGTTTTTCTTCACAGTATGGTCCGTCATGTCACAGCCCCTCGATCTCAATGAATTAGCGCAAAAAATAAAACAGTGGGGTGCTGAACTGGGCTTCCAGAAGGTCGGTATTACTGACACCGACCTCTCTGCCAGCGAGCCTAAGCTCCAGGCATGGCTGGATAAACAATACCACGGCGAGATGGAGTGGATGGCGCGTCACGGTATGATGCGTGCCCGCCCCCACGAGCTGTTGCCGGGTACGCTGCGCGTTATTAGCGTACGCATGAACTATCTGCCTGCTAACGCGGCCTTTGCGCGCACGCTAAAAAATCCTTCGCTGGGTTACGTCAGCCGATACGCTCTGGGACGTGACTACCATAAACTTCTGCGCAACCGTCTAAAAAAGCTCGGGGAAACCATTCAGCAGCACTGTGTTTCGCTGAATTTTAGACCCTTTGTCGATTCTGCGCCTATTCTTGAGCGCCCGATCGCCGAAAAAGCCGGGCTCGGCTGGACAGGTAAGCACTCACTTATCTTAAGCCGCGACGCGGGCTCATTCTTTTTCCTGGGTGAACTGCTGATTGATTTACCCCTGCCGGTAGACGGTCCGGTGGAAGAAGGCTGTGGTCGCTGTGTGGCCTGTATGACCATCTGCCCAACGGGCGCTATTGTCGAACCGTATACCGTTGATGCGCGCCGCTGTATCTCTTATCTCACTATCGAGCTGGAAGGCGCCATTCCAGAGGAATTTCGTCCGCTTATCGGCAACCGCATCTACGGCTGTGATGACTGTCAGCTGATTTGTCCGTGGAACCGTTATTCACAGTTGACGGACGAAGAAGACTTCAGTCCGCGCAAGGCGTTACATGCCCCGCAGTTGATCGAACTGTTCGCCTGGAGCGAAGCCTGGTTCCTGAAGGTGACGGAGGGTTCCGCCATACGTCGTATCGGCCACCTGCGCTGGCTGCGTAATGTGGCCGTTGCGCTGGGGAATGCCCCGTGGGATGAAGCAAATCTTCAGGCGCTCGAAAGCCGTAGAGGTGAGCACCCACTTCTTGATGAGCACATAGAATGGGCGATTGCGCAGCAAATTGAGAAGCGAAATGCCGGCGTGGTTGAAGTGCAGTTACCGAAGAAACAGCGCCTGGTCAGGGTGATTGAAAAAGGGCTGCCGCGGGATGTGTGATATATTCACAGGCTGTGAATAAAAATAAGAATTCAGGCGCCATCAGCTCTGGCAAACAGGTCAAGTGATCTCAATAACATTTTGAAATCAAATTTTCTTCATAAATTACAATGAATTACGAAGATATTATTCACCCTGCTAACATTTCGTACAGACTGGTTTTATCACGGTTTCTGTGGATAACTCTGTTCACAAGAGTATTTCAGACATAATAGAAAACGTCCCCAACGAAGCACTTCGCTGTGGATAATCTGGAGATGAAGAAGAATTTGGAGCGGGAAACGAGACTCGAACTCGCGACCCCGACCTTGGCAAGGTCGTGCTCTACCAACTGAGCTATTCCCGCTTGGGTGTTCTGGTGCTGGCGTATCTTGCGATACTTTTCAAATTTTGGAGCGGGAAACGAGACTCGAACTCGCGACCCCGACCTTGGCAAGGTCGTGCTCTACCAACTGAGCTATTCCCGCAAATCTGTACTGCTTTTGTTGCTGTCGTAACGTGTAATTCTCTGTCGTTACGGGAGGCGCATTATACGAGAAATCCGTTTAGCTGCAACCCCCCTCAAAGCGATTTTTTTGAAATTCAGTTCAAGTGCTTATTTAATCGGCAAGCTGAACAATTTAGCGACAAAAACCCGGCCACGCAAGGCGCCGGATCGCAAAATCAGAGCTTAATAAAGTTTTCGCGATAGTACGCCAGCTCCGCAACAGACTCACGGATGTCGTCCATCGCCTGGTGCGTCCCCTGCTTTGTAAAGCCGTCGAGAATTTCCGGTTTCCAGCGGCGGGCCAGCTCTTTCAGGGTGCTCACATCCAGATAGCGGTAGTGGAAGTAGGACTCCAGCTCCGGCATGTACTTAAACAGGAAACGACGATCCTGACCGATGCTGTTGCCACAGATAGGCGATTTTCCTGCCGGCACCCACTGCTTCAGAAATTCAAGCGTCGCCAGCTCCGCTTCGCGGTCGCCCAGGGTGCTGGCCTTCACGCGTTCCACCAGCCCGCTGCCGGTATGGGTACGCACGTTCCACTCATCCATCAGCGCAAGCTGGTCATCGGACTGGTGCACGGCAATCGTTGGGCCTTCCGCCAGAATATTGAGATTGGCATCGGTGACCAGTGTGGCGATCTCAATAATGCGATCGCGCTCGGGATCCAGGCCGGTCATCTCCAGATCGATCCAAATCAGGTTGTTTTCGTCCGCGCTCATGTTATTTTCCACCCTTCTCGCATAACCGGCAGTAGCAGGTTAACTAGTATTAATTAGAGTGTATCATAGAGGTTTTGCCCGCTACGGGCGACCAGGAGCCAGCGCGATTGAGTAAAAATAAACTCTCCAAAGGGCAGCAGCGCCGCGTGAATGCAAATCACCAGCGCCGTCTTAAAACCACTACGGAGAAGCCCGATTACGACGACAACCTGTTTGGCGAAGCGACAGAAGGCGTTGTGATTAGCCGCTTCGGCATGCACGCCGATGTCGAATCCGCCGACGGGGATATCCACCGTTGCAATATCCGTCGCACCATCCGTTCCCTGGTGACCGGTGACCGCGTGGTCTGGCGTCCAGGTAAAGAGGCGGCGGAAGGGGTAACGGTTAAAGGCATCGTTGAAGCCGTGCACGAACGCACGTCGGTTCTGACCCGTCCAGATTTCTACGACGGCGTGAAGCCCATTGCCGCCAACATTAACCAGATCGTGATCGTTTCGGCGATTTTGCCTGAGCTTTCGCTCAATATTATTGACCGTTATCTGGTGGCCTGCGAAACGCTACAGGTTGAGCCGCTCATCGTGCTGAATAAAATCGATCTGCTGGATGACGAGGCCATGGCCTTTGTAAATGAGCAGATGGATATTTACCGCAACATTGGCTATCGCGTGTTGATGGTTTCCAGCCGCACCAAAGATGGCCTGAAGCCGTTAGAAGATGCGCTGACCGACCGCATCAGCATCTTTGCGGGGCAGTCCGGCGTAGGTAAATCGAGCCTGCTTAACAACCTGCTCGGCCTTCAGCAGGAGATCCTGACCAACGATGTGTCTGACGTCTCGGGCCTGGGCCAGCACACCACCACCGCCTCACGTCTCTATCACTTCCCGCACGGCGGCGATGTGATTGACTCCCCAGGCGTGCGTGAATTTGGTCTCTGGCACCTCGAGCCGGAACAAATCTTTAACGGATTTGTCGAATTCCATGACTATTTAGGCGCTTGCAAATACCGCGACTGTAAACATGACAACGATCCGGGCTGCGCTATCCGCGAAGCGGTAGAGAACGGAGAAATTGCGGAAACCCGTTTCGAAAATTACCACCGTATTCTCGAAAGCATGGACCAGGTAAAAACGCGTAAAAACTTTTCTGATTCTGATAACTGACAACTAAGCTAAGCGTCGCTAAAATCGTCCCCTTTTTTCAGGTTCCGGCAGCGTAATGCCGGATCAGGAACGACAAAACAATGGCCTGGAGGCTACCTTGTTAAACTCATTTAAACTTTCGCTTCAATACATTCTGCCGAAACTGTGGCTCACTCGCCTGGCGGGCTGGGGCGCGAGCAAACGAGCGGGCTGGCTGACCAAACTGGTCATCGACCTGTTCGTGAAATACTACAAGGTCGACATGAAAGAAGCGCAGAAGCCGGATACGGCAAGCTACCGCACCTTCAACGAATTTTTTGTGCGTCCGCTGCGCGACGAAGTGCGCCCGCTGAATACCGACCCGAACGTGCTGGTGATGCCAGCGGACGGCGTGATCAGCCAGCTGGGTAAAATTGAAGACGACAAAATTTTGCAGGCGAAAGGCCATAACTACAGCCTGGAAGCGCTGCTGGCCGGTAACTACATAATGGCCGATCTGTTCCGGAACGGGACTTTCGCGACCACCTATCTCTCCCCACGCGACTACCACCGCGTGCATATGCCGTGTAACGGTATTCTGCGCGAGATGATCTACGTGCCGGGGGATCTGTTCTCCGTAAACCACCTGACGGCGCAAAACGTTCCTAACCTGTTTGCCCGTAACGAGCGCGTCATCTGCCTGTTTGATACTGAATTTGGCCCAATGGCGCAGATTCTGGTGGGTGCTACCATTGTAGGCAGCATCGAAACCGTCTGGGCGGGCACCATTACGCCGCCGCGCGAAGGCGTGATCAAGCGCTGGACCTGGCCTGACGGCGAAGAAGAAGGTTCTGTGGCCCTGCTGAAAGGTCAGGAAATGGGTCGCTTCAAGCTGGGCTCAACGGTCATCAACCTGTTCGCACCGGGCAAAGTTAACCTGGTCGACGAGCTGGAAAGCCTGTCCGTGACCAAACTCGGCCAGCCTCTGGCAGTATCGACGGAGGTCTTTGTGACGCCAGAGGTTGCGCCTGCCCCGTTGCCGGAAGAAGAGATCAAAGCCGAGCACGACGCCAGCCCGCTGGTTGACGACAAAAAAGACGAAGGCTAACAACAGAAGGATCGCTGACGTGCGCCCGATTATCGTATTACTGATGGCCTGGTGCCTCAGCATGGGGGCGTACGCAGCGACGGCCCCCGACGCCAAACAGATAACCCAGGAGCTGGAGCAGGCAAAAGCGGCGAAACCCGCTCAGCCGGAGACCGTTGAGTCACTCCAGTCTGCACTGAACGCGCTTGAGGAACGAAAGGGTTCCCTTGAGCGCGCGCAGCAGTATCAGCAGGTTATCGACAACTTCCCCAAACTCTCTCAGACCCTGCGCTCGCAGCTAAACAACCTGCGCGATGAACCACGCCAGGTCCCCGCGGGGATGACGTCCGAGGCGCTGAATCAGGAGATCCTGCAAGTCAGCAGCCAGCTGCTGGAAAAAAGCCGGCTGGCGCAGCAGGAGCAGGAACGGGCGCGTGAAATTGCCGATTCCCTCAGCCAGCTTCCACAGCAGCAAACCGATGCTCGCCGTCAGTTAAATGAGGTGGAACGTCGCATCGGGACGCAGACAGGCAGCACACCGCAGAATCAGGCGCAAAATCTTGGGTTACAGGCGGAATCCGCCAGACTAAAAGCGCTGGTTGATGAACTGGAGCTGGCGCAGCTTTCCGCTAACAACCGCCAGGAGCTGTCGCGGATGCGTTCCGAGCTGGCGCAGAAGCAGAGCCAGCAGCTGGATGCATATCTCCAGGCGCTGAGAAATCAACTCAACAGCCAGCGTCAGCGTGAAGCTGAACGTGCGCTGGAAAGCACCGAGTTACTGGCCGAAAACAGTGCTAACCTGCCCGACAGCATCGTCGCCCAGTTTAAGGTTAACCGCGAGCTTTCTGCCGCGCTGAATCAGCAGGCGCAGCGCATGGATTTGGTGGCCTCGCAGCAGCGTCAGGCCACCAATCAAACCCTCCAGGTTCGTCAGGCGCTCAACACGCTACGCGAACAGTCCCAGTGGCTTGGCTCGTCTAACCTGTTGGGCGAAGCGTTACGCGCGCAGGTGGCTCGTCTGCCAGAGATGCCAAAACCGCAGCAGCTTGATACGGAGATGGCGCAGCTGCGCGTTCAGCGTCTTCATTATGAAGATCTCCTCAACAAGCAGCCGCAAATCCGCCAGATCCGTCAGGCTGACGGACAGCCGCTCACCGGCGAGCAAAGTCGTATTCTGGAAGCGCAGCTGCGCACCCAACGCGAACTGCTCAATTCCCTGTTGCAGGGAGGCGATACGCTGATCCTTGAGCTGACTAAGCTGAAAGTCTCGAATAGCCAGCTGGAGGATGCGCTGAAAGAGGTCAACGAAGCCACGCACCGTTACCTTTTCTGGACGTCCGACGTGCGGCCGATGACCTTCGCCTGGCCGATTGAGATTGTGCAGGATCTGCGCCGCCTCATTTCATTGGACACCTTCAGCCAGCTGGGCCTCGCCAGCGTAATGATGATAACCAGCAAGGAGACCATCTTCCCGCTGCTGGGGGCGCTGATTCTGGTGGGCTTCAGTATTTATTCCCGTCGTCACTTTACCCGTTTCCTTGAACGCTCCAGCGCCCGAGTGGGAAAAGTAACCCAGGATCACTTCTGGCTGACGTTGCGTACGGTGTTCTGGTCAATTCTGGTCGCGTCTCCGCTGCCGGTGCTGTGGATGACGCTCGGATACGGCCTGCGTGAAGCCTGGCCCTACCCGCTTGCCGTCGCGATTGGCGATGGCGTGACCGCCACCGTTCCGCTGCTGTGGGTGGTGATGATTTGCGCCACGTTTGCGCGGCCAAATGGTCTGTTCATCGCTCACTTTGGCTGGCCGCGTAATCGCGTTGCGCGGGCGATGCGTTACTACCTGATGAGTATCGGGCTGATTGTGCCGCTGATTATGGCGTTGATCATGTTCGATAATCTCAATGACCGGGAGTTCTCCGGCTCGCTGGGACGGCTGTGCTTTATGCTGATCTGCGGGGCGTTAGCGGTAGTGACGCTCAGCCTGAAACGCGCCGGGATCCCGCTCTATCTCGACAAGACCGGCAGTGGCGATAACATGTTTAACCGTCTGCTGTGGAACCTGCTGCTCAGCGCGCCGCTGGCGGCGATGCTGGCGGCAGCGGTCGGTTATCTCGCCACGTCGCAGGCGCTGCTCGCCCGACTGGAAACGTCGGTGGCTATCTGGTTCCTGCTGCTGGTGGTCTACCATGTTATTCGCCGCGGCATGCTGATCCAGCGTCGTCGTCTGGCGTTTGACCGTGCCAAACACCGTCGCGCAGAAATTCTGGCCCAGCGCGCGCGGGGTGAAGAAGAGCCGAACCACGTCAACAGCACCGAAGGGACCACAGACGCCGATGACGTCGAACTGGATCTGGATGCGATCAGTACCCAGTCCCTGCGGCTGGTACGCTCAATTCTGATGCTGGTTGCCCTGCTGTCGGTGATCTTCCTGTGGTCGGAAATCCACTCCGCGTTTGGCTTCCTGGAGAACATCTCTTTATGGGATGTGACGTCCACGGTGCAGGGGGTCGAAAGTCTGGAGCCCATCACCTTAGGGGCCGTGCTGATTGCGATTCTGGTGCTGATCATCACCACGCAGCTGATCCGTAACTTCCCTGCCCTGCTGGAGCTGGCGCTGTTGCAGCATCTGGATTTAACCCCCGGCACAGGCTATGCGATCACCACCATCACCAAGTATTTAATCATGCTGTTTGGTGGGCTGGTTGGCTTCTCGATGATTGGTATCGAATGGTCAAAACTGCAATGGCTGGTTGCCGCCCTGACCGTAGGCCTGGGTTTTGGTTTACAGGAGATTTTTGCCAACTTCGTCTCTGGTCTGATCATTCTGTTTGAAAAGCCGATTCGAATTGGCGATACGGTGACCATCCGCGATCTCACCGGCAGCGTCACCAGGATCAACACCCGCGCCACCACCATCAGCGACTGGGACCGTAAAGAGATCATCGTCCCGAACAAGGCGTTTATCACCGAGCAGTTTATCAACTGGTCGCTGTCCGACTCCGTCACGCGTGTGGTGCTGACCGTACCCGCTCCGTCGGATGCCAACAGCGAAGAGGTGACTCAGATCCTCTATACGGCTGCTGAACGCTGTTCGCTGGTAATCGACAACCCGCCGCCGGAAGTGTTCCTGGTTGATTTGCAGCAGGGGATCCAGATTTTCGAGCTGCGTATCTACGCCGCCGAGATGGGACACCGTATGCCGCTGCGCCATGAGATCCACCAGTTGATTCTGGCTGGCTTCCGCGAGCACGGAATTGATATGCCGTTCCCACCGTTCCAGATGCGTCTGGAAACGCTGGACGGACGTAAGACGGGAAGAACGTTGACGTCAGCGGCGCGTACGCGCCCGGCGGGAAGTTTGTAATCCTTTCCCCCTCCCCGTCGGGAGGGGGTCAATCCTTTACGCCACTTCTGCTACACAGGCCGTCGAGCGACGACGGTAATGCTCATAAATCCCCATTGCCAGCAGCGAGAAGAAGATCGGTCCGCCAACCATCCACAGCGTGCTGTTCCAGTCATTTGCCTCAACCACGGGCTGAATGACGGTAAAGATGTTGGCGAACGCGACGACCAGCACCACAACAGTGGTCGCCAGCAGCGTCGCCGCGCGGGTTTTGAAGATCACAAACGGCCGCTCCAGATCCCGCTTCGCCTTAAAGAACGGGAACGCCAGGGTCAGGAACAGATACGGAAGCGTCATCGATACGTTCGCCATCAGGGTCAGCTTGTTATAGAACGCCGACGCGGTATCACCGCCGAAGGACACCAGCAGAATGAACACGCACACCAGCAGGCACTGCATCCACATCGCGTTGGCAGGCATACCGGCAGCGTTCAGCTGCGTCATACGTGCGGGCCACAGCGCCTTTGGCGTCCCCTGAATAATCGCTTTCAGCGGCGAGTAGATCAGCGTGAAGAATGCGCCAGTATAGGCGAGGAACATCGACAAGCCAGTAATCCGCGCAAACCAGATCCCCAGGGTGGCCGACGTTTCCGGCGCGAGATCCATGGCGTTGCCCAGCGTCACCCCCAGGCTTTTCATCAGCACGTAGGTAATGTTGCCGAGGTTGGTGGTGTTATTGCTCAACACCTGCTGCCAGTTGGTGCTGACGCCCCAGAGGAAAATCGCCAGTGAGTAGCCAATAGAAATGACGATGGCGGCAAAGATAATACCTTTGGCGAAGTTCTTTTCCGGATTTTCGGTTTTGTCGACCAGCCCGCCCACGGCTTCAATTCCACCGTAAGCAAAGATGGCAAACACCACAAAGGAGAGCATGGCCAGCCCGGACTGGTAACCCGGATTAGGCGATGAAACGAAGTTGACTTCCTGTGCGAAATGCCCGCCGTTAAGGCACAGAATGGCGATGCTGACCAGCAGCAGCACCAGGTTCAGGCACATCACGGAAATGCCGCCAACGGCAGTGATACGGGCAATTTTGTTGATGCCTTTCGAGGCCACCAGCGTGACCACCACCATCCAGCACACCGCCAGAATACCGACCACCTGCGTGGAGCTCAGCCCCGCCAGAGACCAGACCTGCGTTTTATCCGCACCGAAGAGAAACGTTGAGAACGGCACCCAAACCTTGGCCGCCGTGCTGACCATCCAGACGACGTAGGATGAAAACCACATGAACGTACCGATAAACGCGTAACGCGGACCGACGCTGTTGTTCATCCACGAATAGATGCCGCCTTCTTCTTTCCGGTACGCCGAGCCCATCTCCGCCATCATCAGCGCAAACGGGATAAAGAAGAACAGAGCGGAAACGATATAAAACGGCGTCGCGCTGTAGCCCATCAGATAAAACGCGGACGGGCTATTGGCAAAGCCAAAGACTGACGTAAAAATCATCAGAATGAGCCCGGTAAGGGTCATTTTTTTGAGTGAGTGAGACATATAACCATCCGAAACGGAATTAAACTGCGCGGATGGTAGCAGATGACCAGACAAACAATGTGGCTATCCGAGTCAAATTAAGAAAAAGACCCGTATAGAGAGAAATGAGCAGTTTTTAATGTGGCAGAGTTAAATGACCGAGCAGGCCGGGTAAGCGCAGCGCCACCCGGCATTTTTTCAGGCGCGATCGACCGTAAAGGCAATCACATCGCCCAGCTGCTCGGCGCCCAGCGCCAGCATGACCAGACGATCCACGCCCAGCGCCACGCCGGAACAGTCCGGCAGACCGGCCTTTAACGCTTCCAGCAGGTTGTTATCAATTGGCTGCTGCGGCAGACCGCGCGCGTTGCGCTTGCGGTTATCCTGCTCGAAACGCTGCTGCTGTTCGCGCGCGTCGGTCAGCTCGTGGAAACCGTTCGCCAGCTCGATGCCTTTGAAATACACCTCAAAACGCTCCGCCACGCGGTGATCTTCGGTGCTGATCTGCGCCAGTGAGGCCTGGCTGGCCGGGAAGTGATAGACAAACGTCGGACGATCTTTGCCAATCTGCGGTTCAACACCAAAGGTGAACAGCAGTTGCAGCAGCGTGTCGCGATCCTCTTCGTTATCCGCCACGTTGCTCAGATCCAGTTTTGCCGCCACTTCACGCAGCTGTGTTTTATCAGCCGACAGCGGATCGATTTCCAGATGGCGCTGGAAGGCCTGCTGATAGGAGAGCGTTTCAGCTTCCGCGCAATCCAGCACCTGTTGCAGCAGATCGTCAACTTCGTTCATCAGACGATACATGTCGTAGTGCGGGCGGTACCACTCCAGCATGGTGAATTCCGGATTATGGTGTCGGCCCATCTCTTCATTACGGAAGCTACGGCACAGCTGATAGACCGGACCACACCCGGCCGCCAGCAGACGCTTCATATGGTATTCCGGGCTGGTCATCAGATACAGATTCATGCCCTGAGAGTGGCCTGGGCCAACAAAACGGGTTTCAAACGGGACCAGATGAATATCCGTGACCGTCGCCTGACTCATGCACGGCGTTTCCACCTCCAGGACGCCGCGGTCGGCAAAGAAACGGCGGATCTCCGCCATAATTGCTGCGCGCTTTAGCAGGTTTGGAATGGATGCGCTCGGCTGCCAGGTGGCCGTTTCGCTCATGAGTTATTTCTCCGTTTTCAGACAAGGGCACGAAGTCTACTCGTAAGCCGGGGCAGAGACAAATTTTGCACAGTAAAAGTCCTTTTTCATTGCACAGAGAAATACTGTGACGCCATTCATTAATCACGATGATAAATCACCGCACAGAACAGCAAAAAAATCGAACACGTCAAATTTCCCTCACTTCTACGCGGTTATACTGTTTTACCCATAAAGGAGCAGTGGAATCGCTTCCGCAATCGCCCGTTCGGGCAGGTGAACGTCCTTTAGTTCATCCCGTTGCGGGAAAACAAAAATCTGGAGGAATGTCGTGCAAACTTTTCAAGCCGATCTTGCCGTAATAGGCGCTGGCGGGGCTGGATTACGCGCTGCAATTGCTGCGGCACAAGCCAATCCGAACGCTAAAATCGCATTGATTTCAAAAGTCTATCCGATGCGCAGCCACACGGTAGCCGCAGAAGGAGGATCCGCCGCCGTCGCGCAGGATCATGACAGCTTCGAATACCATTTCCACGACACGGTTGCAGGGGGCGACTGGCTTTGCGAACAGGATGTCGTTGATTACTTCGTGCACCATTGCCCAACGGAAATGACCCAGCTGGAACAGTGGGGATGCCCGTGGAGCCGACGTCCGGACGGGAGCGTCAACGTCCGCCGCTTCGGTGGCATGAAGATCGAACGCACCTGGTTTGCCGCCGATAAGACCGGCTTCCACATGCTGCACACCCTGTTCCAGACCTCCCTCCAGTTCCCACAAATCCAGCGCTTTGACGAACATTTCGTTCTCGACATTCTGGTCGACGACGGTCATGCGCGCGGACTGGTGGCGATGAACATGATGGAAGGCACGCTTGTCCAGATCCGCGCGAATGCGGTGGTGATGGCAACGGGCGGTGCGGGTCGCGTATACCGCTACAACACCAACGGCGGCATCGTCACCGGTGACGGTATGGGCATGGTACTTAGCCACGGCGTCCCGCTGCGTGATATGGAGTTCGTCCAGTATCACCCAACCGGCCTGCCGGGCTCCGGCATACTGATGACGGAAGGCTGCCGCGGTGAAGGCGGTATTCTGGTCAACAAAAACGGCTATCGCTATTTGCAGGATTACGGCATGGGTCCGGAAACCCCGCTTGGCGAGCCGAAAAACAAATACATGGAACTCGGCCCACGCGACAAAGTTTCTCAGGCTTTCTGGCACGAGTGGCGCAAAGGCAACACCATCTCAACGCCGCGCGGCGACGTGGTGCATCTCGACCTGCGTCATCTCGGCGAGAAGAAACTGCTGGAGCGTCTGCCGTTTATCTGCGAGCTGGCGAAAGCCTATGTGGGCGTCGATCCGGTGAAAGAGCCGATCCCGGTGCGTCCAACCGCGCACTACACCATGGGCGGTATCGAAACCGACCAGCAGTGCGAAACCCGCATCAAAGGGCTGTTTGCGGTGGGCGAGTGTTCCTCCGTCGGTCTGCACGGCGCAAACCGTCTGGGCTCGAACTCGCTGGCTGAGCTGGTGGTCTTTGGTCGCATGGCGGGCGAACGTGCGATGGAGCGTGCCGCAACGGCAGGTGAAGCTAACAGCGCGGCGCTGGATGCGCAGGTTGCAGACGTCGAAAAACGCCTGAAAGGCCTGGTGAACCAGGAAGGTAACGAAAACTGGTCGAAGATCCGCGACGAAATGGGGCTGTCGATGGAAGAAGGCTGCGGGATCTACCGTACGCCAGAGCTGATGCAGAAAACCGTCGACAAGCTGGCCGAGTTGCAGGAGCGCTTCAAACGCGTGCGCATCACCGACACCTCCAGCGTCTTCAATACCGATCTGCTTTATACCATTGAACTGGGCCACGGCCTGAACGTCGCAGAATGTATGGCCCATTCCGCCCTGGCGCGTAAAGAGTCCCGCGGCGCGCACCAGCGCCTGGATGAGGGCTGCACCGAACGTGACGACGTCAATTTCCTTAAACATACTCTCGCCTGGCGCGATGCGGATGGCACTACGCGACTGGACTACAGCGACGTGAAAATCACCACGCTGCCACCGGCGAAACGCGTGTACGGTGCAGAAGCAGAAGCCGCCGATAAGAAGGAGAAGGCGAATGGCTGAGATGCAAAAACTGAAAATTGAAGTGGTGCGCTACAATCCGGAAGTGGACGCCGCGCCGCACAGCGCTTTCTATGAAGTCCCTTACGACGAGCAAACCTCCCTGCTGGATGCGCTCGGCTATATTAAAGATAACCTGGCCCCAGACCTGAGCTACCGCTGGTCCTGCCGCATGGCAATTTGCGGCTCCTGCGGCATGATGGTCAACAAGGTGCCAAAGCTGGCGTGTAAAACCTTCCTGCGTGATTACACCAAAGGTATCAAGGTTGAAGCGCTGGGCAACTTCCCGATTGAGCGCGATCTGGTGGTCGACATGACCCACTTTATCGAAAGCCTCGAAGCGATTAAGCCGTACATCATCGGCAACCCGCGCATGCCGGATCAGGGGCCAAACACCCAGACGCCCGCGCAGATGGCGAAATACCATCAGTTCTCCGGCTGCATCAACTGCGGCCTGTGCTATGCCGCCTGTCCGCAGTTTGGCCTGAACCCTGAGTTCATCGGCCCGGCCGCCATTACCCTGGCGCACCGCTATAACGAAGACAGCCGCGACCACGGTAAAAAAGAACGTATGGCGCAGCTTAACAGCCAGAACGGGGTCTGGAGCTGCACATTCGTGGGCTACTGCTCCGAAGTGTGTCCGAAGCACGTCGACCCGGCCGCCGCCATTCAGCAGGGAAAGGTGGAAAGCTCGAAAGACTTTCTTATCGCTACCCTGAAACCACGCTAAGGAGTGCATGATGACGACTAAACGCAAAGCCTACGTGCGGCCAATGCCGTCCACCTGGTGGAAAAAACTGCCGTTTTATCGCTTCTATATGCTGCGTGAAGGCACGGCTGTTCCCGCGGTCTGGTTCAGCCTCGAACTGCTGTACGGGGTTTATGCCCTCAAGCACGGCCCGGAAGCCTGGGCCAGTTTTGTGGGCTTCCTGCAAAACCCAATCATCGTTGTGCTGAACCTGATTGTGCTCGCCGCCGCGCTGCTTCATACCAAAACCTGGTTTGAACTGGCGCCAAAAGCAGCGAACATCATTGTAAAAGGCGAAAAAATGGGGCCAGAGCCGGTCATTAAAGGGCTCTGGGCAGTGACGGCAGTTGTCTCTGTGGTCATTCTGTTTGTCGCACTGTTCTGGTAAGGAGACTACTGTGATCAATCCAAATCCAAAACGTTCAGACGAGCCGGTCTTCTGGGGGCTGTTTGGCGCAGGCGGCATGTGGAGCGCCATTATTGCCCCGGTCATTATCCTGCTGGTCGGGATCATGCTGCCGCTGGGGTTGTTCCCGGGCGATGCGCTGAGCTATGAGCGCGTACTGGCCTTTGCGAGCAGCTTTATTGGCCGCGTGTTCATCTTCCTGATGATCGTCCTGCCGCTGTGGTGTGGTCTGCATCGTATCCACCATGCGATGCACGATCTGAAAATCCATGTGCCAAGCGGTAAATGGGTCTTCTACGGTCTGGCGACCATTCTGACGGTCGTCACGTTGATTGCCGTGGTCACCATCTGACTGAACAGGCCCGCCATCCGGCGGGCTTTTTACTTTTTCATCTTCTCCACCAGCCACCGGGAAAATTCGCGCATGGCTGGCGTTTCTGCCCGGGACTGCAATCGGGTCAGCCAGTAGCTGCCGAGCTCAATCTGCGTCGCAAAGGGCTGCACAATGCGCTCGCTGGCTAACAGATGGGTAAACATATCGACAGGCGCAATAGCAATACCCACCCCTGCCTGAGCGGCCTCCAGCATGGTCACGGACGAATCAAATACCATCACGCGGTGCGTTGGCGAAGGGGGATGCTCGCCGGCCGCCTGCATCCACGCGGTCCACTCGTCGCGTCGGTAGGAGCGCAGCAGCGTAAACCTGAGGATGTCGGCCGGACTGTGCAGACTGGCGGCAATATCAGGCGTACACAGCGGCGCGAGCGGCGCATGACAAAGAAATTCAGCCTCGGTACCGTGCCACGCCCCGCCACCGTAGCGGATCGTATAGTCAAGCCCTTCGGCAGCCGGATCAACGCGGTTGTTATGGGTGGAAAGCTGAAGATCGATGTGTGGGTAGCCACGGCGAAAATCCTCCAGCTGCGAGAATAAGACCCCGGTGGCAAACGTACCCACCACGCCGATTTTCAGCTTCTCCTGCGCACGATGGTTAGCGAAGCGATCCAGCATTCCGGCTATACGATCGAACGAATCATTCAGCACCGGCAGTAAATTTTCGCCCTCGGTAGTCAACATCAGCCCGCGCGACACGCGAATGAACAGCTGACAGTTCAGGTGCTGCTCCAGCGTTTTCACATGCTGGCTAATAGCCGAATGCGTCACATTCAGTTCAATGGCCGCATGCGTAAAGCTGAGATGTCTTGCGGCGGCCTCAAAAGCCCGAAGCGAATTGAGGGGTAGATAGCTTCGCGTCATGGTCGCTTCCGTTAGAAAAATTAACAGCTAATGCTAAATTTAACCGTTTGTCAGGCACTGTCAAATCCAACAGACTACGCCTGTCTGACGGGCCCGGACATCCCCTTGACTCGCTATTACGGAAGATTACTGATGATGAAAAAATCCCTTTGCTGCGCCCTGCTGCTCGGCATCTCTTGCTCTGCTCTCGCCACGCCAGTGTCAGAAAAACAGCTGGCGGAGGTGGTCGCGAATACGGTTACCCCGCTGATGAAAGCCCAGTCTGTTCCAGGCATGGCGGTGGCCGTTATTTATCAGGGAAAACCGCACTATTACACGTTTGGCAAGGCCGATATCGCGGCGAATAAATCCGTTACGCCTCAGACCCTGTTCGAGCTGGGTTCTATAAGTAAAACCTTCACCGGCGTTTTAGGTGGGGATGCCATTGCTCGCGGTGAAATTTCGCTGGACGATCCGGTGACCAGATACTGGCCACAGCTGACGGGCAAGCAGTGGCAGGGTATTCGTATGCTGGATCTCGCCACCTACACCGCTGGCGGCCTGCCGCTACAGGTACCGGATGAGGTCACGGATAACGCCTCCCTGCTGCGCTTTTATCAAAACTGGCAGCCGCAGTGGAAGCCTGGCACAACGCGTCTTTACGCCAACGCCAGCATCGGTCTTTTGGTGCGCTGGCGGTCAAACCTTCTGGCATGCCCTATGAGCAAGCCATGACGACGCGGGTCCTTAAGCCGCTCAAGCTGGACCATACCTGGATTAACGTGCCGAAAGCGGAAGAGGCGCATTACGCCTGGGGCTATCGTGATGGTAAAGCGGTGCGTGTTTCGCCGGGTATGCTGGATGCACAAGCCTATGGCGTGAAAACCAACGTGCAGGATATGGCGAACTGGGTCATGGCAAACATGGCGCCGGAGAACGTTGCTGATGCCTCACTTAAGCAGGGCATCGCGCTGGCGCAGTCGCGCTACTGGCGTATCGGGTCAATGTATCAGGGTCTGGGCTGGGAGATGCTCAACTGGCCCGTGGAGGCCAACACGGTGGTCGAGGGCAGTGACAGTAAGGTAGCGCTGGCGCCGTTGCCCGTGGCAGAAGTGAATCCACCGGCTCCCCCGGTCAAAGCGTCCTGGGTCCATAAAACGGGCTCTACTGGCGGGTTTGGCAGCTACGTGGCCTTTATTCCTGAAAAGCAGATCGGTATTGTGATGCTCGCGAATACAAGCTATCCGAACCCGGCACGCGTTGAGGCGGCATACCATATCCTCGAGGCGCTACAGTAAAACATTGCCGGGTGGCGCTGCGCTTACCCGGCCTACACAACGCGTGAACTTTGTAGGCCGGGTAAGGCGAAGCCGTCACCCGGCAAAACACCCTGCACAATCTCCCGCATTTTCCTTGCTGTCATCTACACTTAACAAAAAACAGTAAGGAAACTCCTATGCGCATTCTGCCTGTTATTGCCGCAGTAACAGCCGCGTTTTTAGTGGTTGCTTGCAGTTCCCCTACTCCTCCGCCTGGCGTCACGGTAGTCAGTAATTTCGACGCACAGCGCTTCCTCGGCACCTGGTATGAAATCGCCCGAATGGACCATCAGTTCGAACGGGGCTTAGAAAAAGTCACGGTCAGCTACAGCGCGATGGATGACGGCGGGATCCGGGTCATTAACCGCGGTTATAACCCGGATCGCCAGATGTGGCAGCAGTCAGTTGGTCAGGCCTATTTCACCGGCGCGTCTAACCGCGCGGCCATGAAAGTCTCTTTCATCGGCCCATTCTACGGCGGGTATAACGTCATTGCGCTGGACAGAGAGTACCGCCATGCGCTGGTGTGTGGGCCGGATCGCAACTATCTATGGCTCCTCTCCCGCACGCCAACGATCTCGACGGAAATGAAACAGCAGATGCTGGACATAGCGACCCGGCAAGGGTTTGACGTGACGAAATTAATCTGGGTAAAACAGCTGCATTAGTGCGTACTGAGTTTTAACCCGATGATACCCGCGACGATTAACGCGAGGCTGGCGATGCGCGCCAGACTCGCAGACTCCCCCAGCAGCAGAATGCCGGTAATGGCAGCCCCTACCGCGCCAATTCCAGTCCAGACAGCGTAAGCCGTTCCGACTGGCAAGGTTCGCATCGCCCATGACAGCATGACGATACTGACAATCATTGCGGCGATAGTGATGACGCTGGGCGTCAGGCGGGTAAAACCGTGGGTATATTTCAGGCCAATTGCCCATACCACTTCGAGCAAACCGGCAATAACAAGAACGATCCAGGACATATCAGGCTCCTTAACTTAACGACAAGTTGGGGCCGTCCCCGATGAATGAAGCGCTTACGGGTCGTCCCGCAAGGCTGAGGTTGCGCCTTATATTTTGGTTAGTATGGAATTTTTTTTCAAACTTTTTCTGCTGAACACGTTAAGGCAAGAAATAGCCTCAGTAAGGCACGGAGTTCAGGCATTTATGACTCATCCGACTTCTCTATGATGATAGGCTTTCTGATGGCAGGAAGCCAAACCACTAGCCGACTGCGAAAATTATATGTTCAAAATTCTTTTGATTGACCGTTGTCACTTCACCCGCACGGGATTTGAAGCCTGGCTCAATCATTCAGACCTGTTTTCGGGTCATTTCGTCGTAACCGGGGTAAATAATCTTTTCCTCGCCAGAGAGCATATCCTGCAATGGAAACCTGCGCTGGTCATCGCTGATTTATCGGGCTTCCGGCAGGATTTACACCATTTTCAGCAGCTATCTTCCCTGCTTATTGCCAGCGAAACATTGCCTTTTATTATGCTGCAATCGGGGCAGGAGCAGGCGATGACAGATTATCTGGCGCAGTTCCCGATATGGTCTTCACTTTCCAAAAATACCGATCTGGAAAAACTGGCGGCGGTGATAAACGACGCGCTAACGACATGCGTAAGCGCGGAGCTTCCGGAAATGGCGGCACCGTTACTGACGCGTCAGGAAGAGAGAGTACTGACCCTGTGGATGGATGGTGCGAGCAACCAGAAAATTGCCAGCAATCTGCGCATTAACGGAAAAACGGTGTATACGTACAAACGCAATATCCGCATGAAGCTTCATATGGATACGCGTTACTCCCCGTTTTTATCGCTACAGGAAGTGGAGAATTGACGGTACGGTGAAGTTAGCTGCCGTACCGTCGCTTTCATTAGTTCTGAGCTTTAGTTGCTGCGCCAGAAATCGCGTTACCACCGTCGGAGATATCTTCCCCTACGCCACGGGTGGTGTTACATGCAGTCAGTACCGAAGAAAGCACCAGAACAGAAAAGATCGCTGCAATTGTTTTCTTAACCATAATATCTTCCTTTTATAGCCAAAGTTATTTTGTGTATAGCAACTTAAGAATAGACAAGATCTTGTCGTTTGACGGAAAAGGAAGAATTTTTAGGAAAATTAGACGGAATTAGCTGGCCGCATGGGAAATGATATGGCCGAGATCCTGAATATCTTCGCCCACGCCACGCGCGGTGTTGCAACCGGAGAGAATTGCGCTGGAGAACGCTAACAGAAGCAGAATCTTAACGGTACGTTTCATCTTCCCTGCCTGCAAAATCAGGCGCAGCGGGCGCTGCGCCTTTAATCATGACGTAAATTACTTCACGCGGGATACGTATTCGCCGGAGCGGGTATCCACTTTGATCACTTCACCGATCTGTACGAACAGTGGCACTTTAACCACCGCGCCGGTAGACAGGGTGGCAGGCTTGCCGCCAGTACCTGCGGTATCACCTTTCAGACCTGGATCGGTTTCAACGATTTCCAGCTCAACGAAGTTCGGAGGCGTAACCGCGATAGGCTGACCGTTCCACAGGGTAACGATGCACTCAGCCTGATCCAGCAGCCACTTGGCGTTGTCGCCAATCGCTTTCGCGTCCGCAGACAGCTGCTCGAAGGTTTCGTTGTTCATGAAGTGCCAGAACTCACCGTCGTTGTACAGGTAAGTCAGGTTCATATCGACAACATCAGCGCCTTCAGCGGAGTCAGTAGATTTGAAGGTTTTCTCAACACGGGTACCGGTCAGCAGGCGGCGCAGCTTAACGCGTGCGAATGCCTGGCCTTTACCTGGTTTAACGAATTCGCTGGCTTCAACCGCGTACGGTTCGCCGTCCATCATGATTTTAAGACCAGCACGAAAATCGTTGCTATAGTACGTTGCCATAAGGCCCTCTAAATTTGTTAACTGGTAGCTAAGCCACAAAATGGCGCATATTGTAACCCTAAACACCCCGTCCAGAGAAGATTGGTTATCGCAACTTGCCGATGTAATCACCAGTCCTGATGAATTGCTGCGTCTTTTAGACCTCGAACAGCACGAAGCGTTGCGTGCAGGTCGTGAGGCGAAGCGCCTTTTCGCCCTGCGCGTTCCCCGCGCGTTTGTTGCCCGAATGGAAAAGGGTAACCCTGATGATCCATTATTAAAACAGACGCTTACCTCTCAGGATGAGTTTATTACCGCCCCCGGATACAGCACCGATCCGCTGGAAGAGCAAAACAGTGTCGTACCGGGTTTGCTGCATAAATACCGTAATCGCGCCCTGCTGCTGGTTAAGGGTGGTTGCGCGGTAAATTGCCGCTATTGCTTCCGTCGCCACTTCCCGTACGCCGAAAATCAGGGCAATAAACGCAACTGGCAGGTGGCACTGGACTACATCGCGGCGCACCCGGAACTGGATGAAATCATCTTTTCCGGCGGCGACCCGCTGATGGCAAAAGATCATGAGCTGGACTGGCTGCTGACTCAGCTTGAGACCATCCCGCACATTAAGCGTCTGCGCATTCACAGCCGTTTACCGATCGTCATCCCGGCGCGTATCACCGACGCCCTGGTCACGCGCCTGGATCAGTCCCGTTTGCAGGTGCTGCTGGTGAACCATATCAACCACGCGAATGAAATTGACGCGGACTTTCGTGCGGCGATGGCGCGTATGCGAAAGGCAGGCGTGACGCTGCTCAACCAGAGCGTATTACTGCGCGGCGTGAACGACAGCGCCCGCGTGCTGGCCGATCTCAGCAATGCCTTATTTGATGCGGGCGTAATGCCCTATTACCTGCATGTTCTGGATCGCGTCCAGGGCGCGGCGCACTTCATGGTGACAGATGAAGAGGCCCGGAAGATTATGCGCGAGCTGTTAACGCTGGTTTCGGGTTATATGGTGCCGAAGCTGGCACGTGAGATTGGCGGAGAGCCGAGTAAGACGCCGCTGGATTTGCAGCTGCGGCAGCAGTAAAAAGGCAGGTGGCGCTACGCTTACCTGCCCTGGAGATAAAGCGGCAGCGCCATCAAAAAGTTATATCAGTTCGGGCACTTATAGACCTGGCCGTTCATCTGGCTGGCGGTTGGCACAAAGCTGGACAGCATCCCCTGCGTCGGGCTGCTCACCCCGTAAATGACGTTGCCGCCCATTGCCGCAGCCTGATTACGCAGGGCATTGGCCGCACCGCGCATAGAGCCGCCCTCTTCGCCGTGCTGCCCCGACATCCAGTTGCTTTGCTCGCCAGTGGCGGTGCCTAACAGCTGGCATTCGCTGCCCGGCTTATCTTCCACAAAGCGAACGCTCTGGCCCGCTGCCGTCAGCTCATTGCTGGTGCTACAACCCGCCAGCAGCAATGCTGCACCTACAATCCCTGCACAGACTTTTATGCGCATGTTATTCCTCGTTTTCAATAAGCTGGACAGTAGTTGTCCGCGTGTAAACCTTATACTAAAAAGATGACCAAAAGAAAAATGCTGAGCATTTCTGCGAGCCAGATTCCGCTGGCACTCCTCCGACATCTTAAATGAATTCTGATAATAACCTTTGGGATATCGTGTTTTAGCCCCCGATCGTTTTTAGTGATGCGACGTACAACTTTTGTACGCGACTCAAAAAAGGGGGTTTCATGAGTGCATCATCCTCAGGAGAGGAAAAAGTAACCTGGGTGGGCTACCTGGCGTTCGTGCTCACCATCGTATTTTTCTCAGGTTTTTTCGCCAAAAGTACCGAATGGTGGCGCGTGCTGGATTTTACCGTGCTGAACGGCAGCTTTGGACCGGTGAACGGCGCGCTGACGTTTCGCGGTGAGGGCGGCACAGGAGCGAAAGACGGTTTTTTATTTGCCCTTGAACTGGCGCCCTCGGTCATTTTATCGCTCGGGATCATTGCCGTTACCGAGGGGCTGGGCGGGCTGCGTGCCGCACAACAGCTCATGACGCCCATTCTGCGCCCGCTGCTCGGCGTGCCGGGCATCTGCTCTCTGGCGCTTATCGCCAACCTGCAAAATACCGATGCAGCCGCAGGGATGACCAAAGAGTTGACTGACGAAGGGGCGATTACTGACCATGAACGCGCCATTTTCGCCACCTTCCAGACCAGCGGTAGCGCCATTATTACCAACTATTTTTCTTCTGGTGCCGCACTCTTTACCTTTATTACCGTCCCGGTGATCACGCCGCTTGCCGTCATTCTGGTGTTCAAATTTGTTGGCGCGAACTTCCTGCGACTGTGGATCGCCCACATGGAAGTTCGCCGCGTTCAGGAGGAAAAATGATCGCCCAGCCGCGTAAAAATATCATGGACCTGTTTATCGATGGCGCCCGCCGCGGCTTTACCATCGCCACCACCAGCCTGCTGCCGAACGTGGTCATGGCGTTTGTCATCATTCAGGCGCTCAAGGTAACCGGCCTGCTGGATATTGTCGGCAGGGTATGCGAGCCCATCATGGCCCTGTGGGGACTTCCGGGTGCGGCGGCAACGGTTCTTCTGGCCTCGGTAATGAGCATGGGCGGCGGTGTGGGGGTCTGCGCCAGTCTGGTCGCTGCCGGCACGCTCAACGGTCACGATGCCACCATCCTGCTGCCTGCCATCTATCTGATGGGTAATCCGGTGCAAAACACGGGCCGTTGCCTGGGCACCGCAGGCGTCAATCCGAAATATTATCCGCACATCATCGCTGTCTGCGTCATTAACGCCCTGCTCTCAATGTGGGTGATGCAGCTACTCTTCTGAGGAGATAAAAATGGATTTTTCAGTGCTGGAACCGCACCTTTTCCGCAATGCGCAGCTTTACGCTCCCGAGGATCTTGGGCATTGCGATCTGCTGATTGCCGGAGGAAAAATCGTCGCAGTCGAAAAAGCGGGCCACGCCACAACGAGGCCAGACTGTCCTGAAAGCGATCTCGCCGGAGCGGTGGTTTGTCCGGGGTTTATCGATCAGCATGTACACCTGATTGGCGGCGGCGGTGAAGCCGGTCCCCACACCCGGACGCCAGAGGTGCGATTGTCTGCGCTGGTGGCGGCTGGCATCACCTCCGTTGTTGGCCTGCTGGGCACCGACGGCGTGACCCGCCATCCCGAGTCGCTGCTGGCGAAAACGCGGGCGCTTGAGCATGAAGGGATCAGCACGTGGATGCTGACAGGCGCGTATGGCCTGCCTTCTCCGACGATTACCGGGAGTATCGAAAAGGATGTGGCGCTGATTGATAAAATCATTGGCGTGAAATGCGCGATTTCCGACCATCGCTCTTCCGCTCCGGCAGATGACCAGCTCGCGAATATGGCCGCCCAGTCACGCGTCGGCGGGCTGCTGGGTGCCAAAGCGGGGATATCCGTGTTTCACCTCGGCAACAGCCCGAAACTGCTGGAGCCGCTGCTTAACATCCTGAATAACGCCGACGTGCCCCGCACGAAGCTGCTGCCAACTCACGTCAACCGCGCCCAGGCACTGTTCCACGCCGCACTGGACTATGCCCGCGAAGGGGGGTACATCGACATCACCACCAGCATCAGCGAGCCTGTTGATGCCGCCACCGCTATCGCGACGGCCCGTGAAGCACAGGTGCCGTTTAACCGGCTCACGCTCAGCTCGGATGGCAACGGCAGCCAGCCGAATTTTGACGCAAATGGTAATCTTGTTGGCATTGGCGTGGCGGGATTTGAGTCCCTGCTTGAGACGCTACAGCAGCTGGTCGGCCGGTATCACCTGCCGCTGGAGGAGGCGCTTCTTCCGTTTACGCGTAACGTGGCGGAGTTTCTCGGCCTGGAGCATAAAGGGCGGATCGCGCCCGGATGCGATGCCGACGTCCTGGTGCTGACCGATGATCTTAAGATCCGTGAGGTCTGGGCGAAAGGCCGCCAGATGGTGCGTGGAGGCGTTGTGTGCGTGAAAGGCACCTTTGAGTAGAAGACAATAAAAAACCCCGGGCATTGCTGCCCGGGGTTCGTTCTGAGAGGTTCAGAACAACATGATTACATCATGCCGCCCATGCCACCCATGCCGCCCATACCACCAGCAGCACCTAAGTCAGGCGCGTCGCCTTTAGGCAGGTCGGTCACCATGCACTCGGTCGTGATCATCAGACCAGCTACAGATGCCGCGTATTGCAGTGCAGAACGGGTCACTTTAGTTGGATCCAGGATACCGAAGTCGATCATGTTGCCGTATTCTTCAGTTGCCGCGTTGTAACCGTAGTTACCTTCACCCGCTTTCACGTTGTTCGCAACCACAGACGGCTCTTCACCGGCGTTGGACACGATCTGACGCAGAGGAGCTTCCATCGCGCGCAGCGCAACTTTGATACCCACGTTCTGGTCTTCGTTCTGAGCAGTCAGGCCAGCCAGTTTAGCGGCTACACGTACCAGCGCGACACCACCACCAGCAACCACGCCTTCTTCTACCGCAGCACGGGTCGCGTGCAGGGCATCGTCAACGCGTGCTTTCTTCTCTTTCATTTCAACTTCGGTAGCCGCACCGACTTTGATTACCGCTACGCCGCCTGCCAGTTTCGCTACGCGCTCCTGGAGTTTTTCACGGTCGTAATCGGAAGTTGCTTCTTCGATCTGCTTACGGATCTGACCAACACGGCCCTGAATAGCAGCTTCTTCACCCACACCGTCGATGATGGTGGTGGTGTCTTTGTTGATCACAACGCGTTTCGCCTGGCCCAGGTCTTCCAGGGTCGCTTTTTCCAGCTCCATACCGATCTCTTCGGAGATCACGGTACCGCCAGTCAGGGTAGCGATATCCTGAAGCATCGCTTTACGACGATCGCCGAAGCCAGGTGCTTTAACCGCTGCCACTTTCACGATGCCACGCATGGTGTTAACCACCAGAGTCGCCAGCGCTTCGCCTTCAACGTCTTCAGCAATGATTACCAGCGGCTTGCCTGCTTTCGCAACGGCTTCCAGCACTGGCAGCATTTCGCGGATGTTGGAGATTTTCTTGTCAGCCAGCAGGATGAACGGGCTTTCCAGCTCAACAGCGCCAGTTTCTGGCTTGTTGATGAAGTATGGAGACAGGTAACCGCGATCGAACTGCATACCTTCAACCACGTCCAGTTCGTCTTCCAGACCAGTACCGTCTTCAACGGTGATCACGCCTTCTTTACCGACTTTATCCATCGCTTCAGCGATCAGTTTACCTACGGTTTCGTCGGAGTTAGCGGAGATAGTACCAACCTGAGCAATGGCTTTAGAGTCAGAGCACGGTACGGACAGCGCTTTCAGTTCTTCAACAGCAGAGGCGACAGCTTTGTCGATACCACGTTTCAGATCCATTGGGTTCATGCCCGCAGCAACGGCTTTCAGGCCTTCGGTGATGATCGCCTGCGCCAGTACGGTCGCGGTGGTGGTGCCGTCACCGGCAGCGTCGTTCGCTTTAGAGGCAACTTCTTTCACCATCTGTGCGCCCATGTTTTCGAACTTGTCTTCCAGCTCGATTTCACGTGCAACAGAAACACCATCTTTGGTGATGGTTGGCGCGCCGAAGGATTTGTCCAGCACTACGTTACGGCCTTTCGGGCCCAGAGTGACTTTCACTGCGTCTGCCAGTACGTTTACGCCGCGGAGCATTTTTACACGAGCGTCGTTACCGAATTTTACGTCTTTAGCTGCCATGTTCTTATTTCCTCAAATTCGTACAGTTTCGTGCGTTAATTACGCTTCAACAATTGCCAGAATGTCGCTCTCGGACATGATCAACACTTCTTCATTGTCGATCTTCTCGGATTTCACGCCGTAGCCATCGTTGAAAATGACGATGTCACCAACTTTAACGTCCAGTGGCTGCACAGTTCCGTTTTCCAGGATGCGGCCCTTACCGACAGCGATGATTTCGCCACGCGTTGATTTTGCTGCTGCTGAACCGGTCAGAACGATGCCGCCAGCAGACTTGGTTTCAACTTCTTTACGTTTGACGATCACACGATCATGTAACGGACGAATACTCATTGATAGCTCTCCTTTGAGAAAGTCATTATCAGTTATGGATGACGCCGGTCCGCATGCGGTTTTCCGGCTAGTGCCCTGAGAGATGGGGATAGCTTTTTACCCCTTCAAGGGGTAATCGAAAAAAAATTTGCGAAAGTGTTACCATCCACTCTCTTTTGATGGTGGCGGGACGAGGTAAATGAGTGGACTCAGGCAGGAGTTGGGGCTGGCGCAGGGCATTGGCTTACTCTCAACGTCTTTATTAGGCACGGGAGTATTTGCGGTTCCCGCGCTGGCGGCGCTGGTCGCCGGCAATAACAGTCTTTGGGCATGGCCGGTGCTGATCGTGCTGGTGTTTCCGGTGGCGATTGTCTTTGCCATACTCGGGCGGCACTTCCCGAGCGCAGGCGGCGTAGCGCATTTTGTCGGCATGGCGTTTGGGCCGCGGATGGAGCGCGTCACCGGCTGGCTATTTTTGTCGGTGATACCCGTTGGCCTTCCGGCAGCCCTGCATATCGCAACCGGCTTCGGACAGGCGCTGTTTGGCTGGCACGATGAACAACTGCTGCTGGCTGAACTCGGTACGCTGGCCATTGTCTGGTGGGTTGGCTCGCGCGGGGCCAGTTCCAGCGCCAATCTGCAAACGCTGGTCGCCGTGTTAATTGTCGCGCTGATCGTCGCCATCTGGTTTGCGGGTGACATTACGGTGGCGGATATTCCTTTCCCCGCGATTAACGACATCGACCACGCACAGCTTTTCGCTGCACTATCCGTCATGTTCTGGTGTTTCGTCGGTCTGGAGGCGTTCGCTCATCTGGCATCCGAGTTCAAACAGCCCGAGCGTGATTTTCCCCGCGCCCTGATGATTGGCCTGCTGCTGGCGGGCACCGTGTACTGGGCCTGTACCGTACTGGTGCTGCACTTTAACGCATTCGGTGAAGAGAAAGCCGCCGCCGCGTCGCTGCCGGGCATCGTGGTGCAGCTGTTTGGCGTTAAAGCCCTGTGGGTAGCCTGCGTAATTGGCTATCTCGCCTGCTTTGCCAGCCTCAACATCTATATTCAGAGCTTCGCCCGGCTGGTGTGGTCTCAGGCACTTTATAAACCGGATAGCCCCCTCTCACGCCTGTCAAAACGTCAGCTTCCGGTGAATGCGCTGAATACCGTACTGGGCTGCTGCGTGGTGAGTTCCCTGGCCATTTATCTCCTCGACATCAACCTTGACGCGCTGATTGTCTACGCCAACGGTATTTTCATCATGATCTACCTGCTGTGCATGCTGGCGGGCTGTCGGCTGCTGAAAGGTCGCTTTAAGGCGCTGGCGGCTGTCGGTTGTGTCCTGTGCCTGATGCTGCTGGCGATGGTAGGATGGAAGAGTGTGTACGCCATCGTCATGCTGGCGGGGCTGTGGGTGTTTTTACCGAAGCGGCAAGATCCGCAGGCCCGGTGAGCGAGCGCCACCGGGCCACAAACTCACCGATCGTCTTTATGATCTAACCGGTCGCGCTGCTCATCCTTACGCTGGTATTCCCCTTCAAAGGTATCCCCCGGGCCGGTGCTGAAACCACCGCCTGGCATACGGCTGAAACGCAGGTGCGGCAGCAGCTTCATGGTCAGGTGCTTCTGCACCGGCGGCAACAGCAACAGCAGGCCGAGGAAGTCGGTGAAGAAACCAGGCAGGATCAGCAGCAGGCCAGCAATAATCAGCGACACGCTTTTGATCATCTCGGCTGCCGGGCTTTCGCCTGCGGCCATCTTCTGCTGCATTAACAGGAAATTTTTGAAACCCTGATTGCGCACCAGCGACATGCCGATGACGGAGGTGAAGATCACCAGAATCAGCGTCAGCAGGACGCCCAGCACATGGGCAACCTGAATGAAAATCGAAATCTCAATGTAAACATAAAGAAAGAAAGCAATAAATGGTATCCAGCGCACTGGCATCTCCTGTGTGGCAGGTGCCTTCAGGCCCCTGACTGAATGTGTTCGCGAAGCGCGTAGATAAGAAATGGTGACGGTTAGCCAAAATTCAATCGGTTTGCACGGATATTTTTTCTGGAAATATTAAAGCGGTGACATATTTCACAGATTAATAATTATCATGAAATCGGGTCGATAATAAGTGATCCAGCTTACGGCAATTCGCTATCATCAGCATATGATCTCGAACATCTGGCCGATTGAGGGAATAATCGTCGGTCATAAAATATTCAAAACCACATATATACTGTGTGTTTAGTACAATCCATCGGCAGCTTGAAAAGAAGGTTCACATGTTAAACAACATTCGTATCGAAGAAGATTTGTTGGGTACCAGGGAAGTTCCAGCGGATGCCTACTATGGTGTTCACACTCTGAGAGCGATTGAAAACTTCTACATCAGCAACAGCAAAATCAGCGACATCCCTGAATTTGTGCGTGGCATGGTGATGGTAAAAAAAGCCGCGGCTCTGGCGAACAAAGAGCTGCAAACCATTCCTAAAAGCGCTGCAAATGCGATTATCGCCGCGTGCGATGAGGTGCTGAACAACGGTAAATGCATGGATCAGTTCCCGGTTGACGTCTATCAGGGCGGCGCGGGCACCTCCGTCAACATGAACACCAACGAAGTGCTGGCAAACATCGGCCTGGAGCTGATGGGTCATCAGAAAGGTGAATACCAGTACCTGAACCCGAACGATCACGTTAACAAATGTCAGTCCACCAACGACGCCTACCCAACCGGCTTCCGCATCGCGGTGTATGCCTCTATCGTCAAACTGGTCGACGCGATTAATCAGCTGGGCGATGGCTTCCAGCGTAAAGCCGTAGAGTTCCAAGACATCCTGAAAATGGGCCGTACCCAGTTGCAGGACGCGGTGCCAATGACCCTCGGACAGGAATTCCACGCGTTTAACGTGCTGCTGAACGAAGAGACGAAAAACCTGCTGCGCACGTCCGAACTGTTGCTGGAAGTTAACCTGGGCGCAACCGCCATCGGTACACGCCTGAACACGCCAGATGGCTATCAGCAGCTGGCAGTACAGAAGCTGGCTGAAGTGTCCAACCTGCCGGTTGTGCCTGCGGAAGACCTGATTGAAGCCACCTCAGACTGCGGCGCCTATGTGATGGTACACAGCGCCCTGAAACGTCTGGCGGTGAAACTGTCCAAAATCTGTAACGACCTGCGCCTGCTCTCCTCCGGTCCGCGCGCTGGCCTGAATGAAATCAACCTGCCAGAGTTGCAGGCGGGTTCATCCATCATGCCAGCTAAAGTGAACCCGGTGGTGCCAGAGGTGGTGAACCAGGTGTGCTTCAAGGTTATTGGTAACGATACGACCGTCACCATGGCCTCCGAAGCCGGTCAGCTCCAGCTGAACGTGATGGAGCCGGTGATTGGCCAGGCAATGTTTGAATCTATCCATATTCTGACCAACGCCTGCTACAACCTGCTGGAAAAATGCATCAACGGCATCACCGCGAATAAAGAAGTGTGTGAAGGCTACGTCTATAACTCCATCGGCATCGTCACCTACCTCAACCCGTTCATCGGCCACCACAACGGCGATATCGTCGGGAAGATTTGTGCCGAAACCGGTAAGAGCGTGCGTGAGGTTGTTCTCGAGCGAGGATTGTTGACCGAAGCCGAACTGGACGATATCTTCTCCGCCCAGAACCTGATGCACCCGGCATATAAAGCGAAACGATATACCGATGAAAGCGAACAGTAACCGTTCAGGCTAAGCTTCCGAAAGGCACGTCACTTGTGACGTGCCTTTTTTCTTTATGGGCGTTACCAAAACACAACAATTCAATATCAACTTGTTAATGAGCAAGGCAGGTCTTTATGTTTGGAGCAGAACTCGTCATCGTCCTGTTGGCGATTTATTTTGGCGCACGACTCGGGGGTATCGGCATCGGTTTTGCCGGCGGTCTCGGGGTGCTTGTACTTACCCTGATCTTTCAGATTAAACCCGGCGCAATCCCTTTTGACGTTATCGAAATCATCATGGCGGTTATTGCTGCTATCGCGGCCATGCAGGTCGCGGGCGGCATGGACTACCTGGTGAGCCTGGCGGAGCGAATGCTGCGTCGCCATCCGAAATACATCACCTTCCTTGCCCCGCTGGTGACCTGGTTTATGACCATTCTCGCCGGTACCGGCCATACCGCTTTCTCCACGCTGCCGGTAATCACCGAAGTGGCGAAAGAGCAGGGTATTCGCCCGTCTCGCCCTCTTTCTATTGCCGTGGTCGCCTCCCAGATTGCGATTACCGCCTCGCCCATTTCCGCGGCGGTGGTCTTCTTCGCGGGTATCCTTGAGCCGATGGGCGTAAGTTACCTGACGCTGCTGGCAATCTGTATTCCGGTGACGCTGATTGCGGTAATGATCACTGCCGTGCTGTGTAACTTCCTCGGCGCCGAGCTGAAAGACGATCCGGTTTACCAGGAACGTCTGGCAAAAGGTGAAGTGAGCCTGCGCGGTAGCCAGGTCTTCGAGCTGAAGCCGCATGCAAAACGCTCCGTGCTGCTGTTCCTGATTGGTATCGTCGCCGTGATGTTCTACGCCACCGCCATCAGCGATACGGTAGGTCTGATCCAGAACCCGGTTCTGCCGCGTAACGAAGCCATTGTGGTATTTATGCTGACCATCGCGACGCTGATTAGCATCACCTGTAAAATCGACACCAGCGAAGTGCTGAACGCCAGCACCTTCAAATCCGGTATGAGCGCCTGCGTGTGCGTGCTGGGCGTGGCGTGGCTCGGCGATACCTTTGTGAAAGCGCACATTAGCGATATCCAGACCGTTGCAGGCGACCTGCTGCACAACTATCCGTGGCTGCTGGCAGTAGTGCTGTTCTTTGCCGCGACGCTGCTGTACTCCCAGGCTGCGACCACCAAAGCGCTGATGCCTGCGGCACTGATGCTGGGCGTGACGCCGTTGACGGCGATTGCCTCTTTTGCAGCGGTTTCCGCCCTGTTCGTGCTGCCCACCTACCCAACCCTGCTGGCCGCGGTTGAGATGGATGACACTGGCTCAACCCGTATTGGTAAATACGTGTTTAACCACGCGTTCCTGATCCCGGGCGTGGTGGCGATTACGCTCTGCGTGATCCTCGGCTTTATCATCGGCGGCATTGTGCTGTAAACGATTAGCCGTTGTAAAAATAGTTAAAATCGGGCCGCTCTGCGGCCCGTTTCATTAATGACCAACCGCCTTGCGTGATATAGTGAAGACTTTCGTGATGAGGAGGTCGACTTGTGAACACGCCTGATGCTGTTGTTGTACTGTGCACCGCCCCTGATGAAGCTTCTGCCCAGGATCTGGCCGCCAAAGTGTTGGCCGAAAAACTGGCTGCCTGTGTCACACTTCTTCCCGGCGCCACCTCCCTTTATTACTGGGAAGGTAAGCTGGAGCAAGAGTACGAAGTCCAGATGTTGCTCAAAACCAACCTGACAAACCAGCAGGCGCTCCTCGACTGCCTCAAGTCTCATCATCCATACCAAACCCCGGAGCTGCTGGTTCTGCCAGTGGTCCACGGCGATAACGATTATCTCTCATGGCTCAACGCTTCATTACGCTGATCCTGCTGCTGTGCAGCACGTCAGCTTTTGCCGGATTGTTTGACGCACCCGGCCGTTCGAACTTTATTCCTGCCGACCAGGCGTTCGTTTTCGACTTTCAGCAAAACCAGCACGATCTCAGTCTCACCTGGCAGGTGAAAGAGGGTTACTACCTCTATCGCAAGCAGGTCAGCATCACGCCGGCAAAGGCGAACGTCGGCGCATTGCAGATGCCCGCTGGCGAGTGGCACGAGGACGAGTTCTACGGTAAGAGTGAAATTTATCGTCAGCGCTTAAGCGTGCCCGTCACGGTGAATCAGGCGGATAAAGGCGCTACCCTGACGGTGACGTATCAGGGCTGCGCCGATGCGGGCTTCTGCTATCCCCCTGAAACAAAGGTCGTTCCGCTTAGCGAAGTGAAAGCGGCGGCCTCCCCTCTCCCCTCAGGGGAGAGGGGCGAAGGCAAAGCCGCTTCAGACCTTCCGTTCTCAGCGCTTTGGGCGTTATTGATTGGTATCGGCATCGCCTTTACGCCCTGCGTACTGCCCATGTACCCGCTTATCTCTGGCATCGTGCTGGGCGGTAAACAACGCCTTTCCACTACCCGCGCGCTGTTGCTGGCCTTTATCTATGTGCAGGGCATGGCGTTAACCTATACGGCGCTCGGCCTCGTGGTCGCTGCTGCCGGATTGCAGTTCCAGGCCGCCCTTCAGCACCCTTATGTGCTTATCGGTCTGTCAGCGGTGTTTATTCTGCTGGCGCTGTCGATGTTTGGCCTGTTCACCCTGCAACTGCCCTCTTCCCTGCAAACCCGTCTGACGCTGATGAGCAACCGTCAGCAGGGTGGCTCTGCGGGCGGCGTGTTCGCCATGGGTGCCATCGCCGGGCTGATTTGCTCCCCCTGCACCACTGCGCCGTTGAGCGCCATCCTGTTATACATTGCTCAGAGCGGCAACCTGTGGCTCGGCGGCGGCACGCTGTACCTCTACGCGCTCGGCATGGGCCTGCCGCTGATCCTGGTGACGGTGTTTGGCAATCGTCTGCTGCCGAAGAGCGGACCGTGGATGGAGACGGTGAAAACCGCGTTTGGTTTTGTCATTCTGGCGCTACCGGTATTCCTGCTGGAGCGCATCATTGGTGATGTGTGGGGTACACGTCTGTGGGCGATGCTCGGCGTGGCCTTCTTCAGTTGGGCGTTTATCGTGAGTCTGGGGGCGAAGAAACCGTGGATGCGCCTGCTACAGATCCTTCTGCTGGCGGCCGCGCTGGTGAGCGTCCGTCCACTACAGGACTGGGCGTTTGGCACCCCGGCAGGTCAAACGCAGGCTCATCTGAATTTTATACAGATTAAGAACGTGGATGACCTTAACCGCGCCCTGGCGCAGGCGAAAGGCAAACCGGTCATGCTCGATCTCTACGCCGACTGGTGCGTGGCCTGCAAAGAGTTTGAAAAATACACCTTCAGCGATCCGCTGGTACAACATGCGCTGAGCGATACCGTTCTGCTCCAGGCGAACGTTACCGCCAACAGCGCGCAGGATAAGGCTCTACTGAAGCAACTTAATGTGCTCGGGCTGCCTACCATCCTGTTCTTCAATGAACAGGGGGAAGAACAGCCGACGCAGCGTGTAACCGGGTTTATGGACGCAACGACATTCAACGCGCATTTGCGCAATCGCCAACCGTAAACAACACTTTAGACGGGACAAACCGTTGGGAATAGCGGAGGAGATAACCGTGCAACGCGAAGACGTACTGGGACAAGCCCTGCAATTGCTTGAGATTCAAGGGATCGCCAGCACCACGCTTGAGATGGTCGCCGACCGTATTGATTACCCTCTGGATGAACTTAAGCGCTTCTGGCCGGATAAAGAGGCGCTGCTGTATGATGCCCTGCGCTATCTCAGCCAGCAGGTGGATATCTGGCGCAGGCAGCTGATGCTGAATGAAGAGCTGACCACCGAGCAAAAGCTGCTGGCGCGCTATACCGCACTGACGGAGTGTGTAACCAACAACCGTTACCCAGGCTGTCTGTTTATCGCCGCCTGCACCTACTATCCGGATCCCGGACACCCCATCCATCAACTGGCAGATCAGCAAAAACGTGCCGCGCACGAGTTCACACACGAGCTGCTGACCACGCTTGAAGTGGATGATCCGGCAATGGTCGCGAAGCAGATGGAGCTGGTGCTGGAAGGTTGCCTGAGCCGCATGCTGGTGAACCGTAGCCAGGCGGATGTGGATACGGCGCACCGTCTGGCGGAAGATATTTTGCGGTTCGCGCAGTGTCGTATGGGTGGTGCTCTGACCTAAGCCAGCATTCCCGTCCAGGCGGAAATAAACAAGCACAGCGCCATCGCGCGCTGAAATCGCACCATCGCCACGGTGGTGCGGAAAATCCGGTTCACCGCCTTCCCCAGCCACGCCCAGCACAACAAACAAGCCACGGAGATCGCCAGAAACCATAGCGCCATCAGCGCAACATCCCGAAATGCATGGTCGCTTGCCGGAGCAAACAGGCTGACAACTGCCAGCGCCATCATCCACGTTTTTGGGTTTACAACCTGTAATAACGCCGCCGCCCGCGCGGTAAACCGGACATGGCGTCTGGAGGAGAGATTCGCGGCCGGGGCGCTAAACAGCTGCCAGCTCATCCAGGAAAGCCACAGCACGCCCGCCCAGCTCATTACCTGACGTATCAGCGGATACTGGCGTAACACTTCTCCTGCCCCAGCACCTGAAACCAGAACAATAGCGCTGGCGGCAATACACCCGCCCAGGATCGCAGGAAACGTATTTTTTACGCCAAAGTGCTGACTGTTAGCCAGTACCAGAATATTGGTTGGCCCCGGTGTAATCGAGGCGACAAATGCAAACAGCAGGAAGGGTAATAAATTCACAGGTGACTCCTTTTTTATTAGAGCCACGAATGTGCCGTTATTTTCTGGAAACGTCTGGAAGGTTTGTGCACAACCGACGGTAGTGTGCCGGAGAAATACGGTATGCCCGCTGGAACCAGCGACCAAGATGGCTTTGATCGGCAAAACCCACTGCCGCCGCAACATCAACAGGCAGTTCCCCACACGCCAGCATCTGTCGGGCCTTTGCCAGGCGCAGCTGGATAAGCCAGGCGTGCGGCGCCAGGTGAAATTCGCGCTTAAAACAGCGGGTGAGCGTAAAGCGATCTATACCCGTCTCACGGGCAAGGTCTGACAGCCCCACGTTCTCGCCGATATGCGCATAGAGATAGTCGCGGGCACGATGCGCCACGGCGGAGCTTTGTAGCTGAGACGGGAGTTTCTTACGCCAGTGGCAGTGGGCAGTGATCTGAGAGAGCAGGTTATCCATTGTGCTCTGTTGGACGATCTTCATCTCATCGTTATGCAACGAGGCAAATGTATCACCGATAGCGCGCACCAACTGAGGCTCTCGCGTCAGCGTTTGGGCAAAGTGGAGGGTGTAGCTCCCGGGAGTAGAGTCGTACAGCCCTTGAAGCGTACGGGTGAGCCAGTGTTCATCCAGATAAAAGGTCAGATAAGTAAAGCCCCCCTCTATCGGCGCATCACCGTCATGGATCTCCCCGGGCTCAAGTAAAAAAGCATCGCCCGGCTGGCTACGGTGGCGTTCACGGCGACAGTGGAACTGCTGGGTGCCGGAAAGGGTTATTCCGACCAGATAGCTATCATGCCAGTGGGGATCAAAGGCATGTCCTTCGAAATGCGCCTTAATTGTCTCAATACCTGTTTCTGCATGCTGACGCAGCTCAAGCCAGTCGTTTGCCATACTGCCCTCCTCTTACCGTCAGCATTGTCACATCTTGCCTGAACTGTCTGGAAGATTTGTGCAATTCCAGGGCACAAACGGACAGATTGCCGCAAACTTAAGCAGTTGAACAGCTTTTCCCGAAATAATGTTGACGATCGCGCGCGATTGCGGTTTAATGCGCTCCGTTGCCCGGATAGCTCAGTCGGTAGAGCAGGGGATTGAAAATCCCCGTGTCCTTGGTTCGATTCCGAGTCCGGGCACCACTATTTAAAGAACCCAGCCTATGGCTGGGTTTTTGCTTTTCTGTATCTGCTACGCATTGAATTTTCCCTTCTGTCAGGTAATAGTGATTTTTTTCCCTGACAATGAAAATGATATGACCTTATCTGCTTTAAAAGTCGGGTCACTGCTCCTGCTGTTGATCCTGTTTTATACCGGCCTGTTCACGAGCGATCGCATCACCTGGCTGATGGAGGTGACGCCCGTCATTATCATCATCCCACTTCTGCTTGCCACGCATCGGCGATACCCCCTGACTCCCCTTCTCTATACCCTGGTTTTCTTCCACGCCATCATTCTGATGGTTGGTGGTATGTACACCTATGCAAAGGTTCCGGTTGGTTTTGAGGTTCAGGAGGTGCTCGGGCTTAGCCGAAATCCGTATGACAAGCTCGGTCACTTCTTCCAGGGGCTGGTTCCCGCACTGGCAGCGCGAGAAATTCTGCTGCGCGGTGGGTATGTTCGTGGACATAAGATGACGGGATTTCTGGTGTGCTGTGTTGCTCTGGCCATTAGCGCCACCTATGAACTCATTGAGTGGTGGGCAGCTTTGGCAATGGGACAGGGTGCGGATGATTTTCTGGGGACGCAGGGCGATCCATGGGATACCCAGTCTGATATGTTTTGCGCGCTGCTTGGTGCGTTAACGACGGTGCTGATCCTTGGGCGTTTCCATCAGCGGCAATTGCTTCGTTTGAATGTTTGTCAGGGATAGTACGCTCTGAGTTGCCGGGTGGCGGCTTCGCCTTACCCGGCCTGCCGTTTTTCAGCAAACAAACGCAAAAAGGCCATCCTTCCGGATGGCCTCTTCACTTGTTTGATGCCTGGCAGTTCCCTACTCTCACATGGGGAGACCCCACACTACCATCGGCGCTACGGCGTTTCACTTCTGAGTTCGGCATGGGGTCAGGTGGGACCACCGCGCTAAAGCCGCCAGGCAAATTCTGTTAATCTGTATCAGGCTGAAAAT
>NZ_KQ089940.1:4604259-4607622 GCF_001037725.1 Enterobacter sp. MGH120
GTCTCAGGGAGAACTCATCTCGGGGCAAGTTTCGTGCTTAGATGCTTTCAGCACTTATCTCTTCCGCATTTAGCTACCGGGCAGTGCCATTGGCATGACAACCCGAACACCAGTGATGCGTCCACTCCGGTCCTCTCGTACTAGGAGCAGCCCCCCTCAATTCTCCAGCGCCCACGGCAGATAGGGACCGAACTGTCTCACGACGTTCTAAACCCAGCTCGCGTACCACTTTAAATGGCGAACAGCCATACCCTTGGGACCTACTTCAGCCCCAGGATGTGATGAGCCGACATCGAGGTGCCAAACACCGCCGTCGATATGAACTCTTGGGCGGTATCAGCCTGTTATCCCCGGAGTACCTTTTATCCGTTGAGCGATGGCCCTTCCATTCAGAACCACCGGATCACTATGACCTGCTTTCGCACCTGCTCGCGCCGTCACGCTCGCAGTCAAGCTGGCTTATGCCATTGCACTAACCTCCTGATGTCCGACCAGGATTAGCCAACCTTCGTGCTCCTCCGTTACTCTTTGGGAGGAGACCGCCCCAGTCAAACTACCCACCAGACACTGTCCGCAACCCGGATTACGGGTCTACGTTAGAACACCAGCCATTAAAGGGTGGTATTTCAAGGTTGGCTCCACGCAGACTGGCGTCCACGCTTCAAAGCCTCCCACCTATCCTACACATCAAGGACCAGTGTTCAGTGTCAAGCTATAGTAAAGGTTCACGGGGTCTTTCCGTCTTGCCGCGGGTACACTGCATCTTCACAGCGAGTTCAATTTCACTGAGTCTCGGGTGGAGACAGCCTGGCCATCATTACGCCATTCGTGCAGGTCGGAACTTACCCGACAAGGAATTTCGCTACCTTAGGACCGTTATAGTTACGGCCGCCGTTTACCGGGGCTTCGATCAAGAGCTTCGCGTTGCCGCTAACCCCATCAATTAACCTTCCGGCACCGGGCAGGCGTCACACCGTATACGTCCACTTTCGTGTTTGCACAGTGCTGTGTTTTTAATAAACAGTTGCAGCCAGCTGGTATCTTCGACTGATTTCAGCTCCACCCGCAGGGGCTTCACCTACATATCAGCGTGCCTTCTCCCGAAGTTACGGCACCATTTTGCCTAGTTCCTTCACCCGAGTTCTCTCAAGCGCCTTGGTATTCTCTACCTGACCACCTGTGTCGGTTTGGGGTACGATTTCGTGTTACCTGATGCTTAGAGGCTTTTCCTGGAAGCAGGGCATTTATCACTTCAGCACCGTAGTGCCTCGTCATCACACCTCAGCGTTAAAAGGTACCGGATTTACCTGGAACCTCCGCCTACATGCTTAAACCGGGACAACCGTCGCCCGGCTGACATAGCCTTCTCCGTCCCCCCTTCGCAGTAACACCAAGTACAGGAATATTAACCTGTTTCCCATCGACTACGCCTTTCGGCCTCGCCTTAGGGGTCGACTCACCCTGCCCCGATTAACGTTGGACAGGAACCCTTGGTCTTCCGGCGAGCGGGCTTTTCACCCGCTTTATCGTTACTTATGTCAGCATTCGCACTTCTGATACCTCCAGCATGCCTCACAGCACACCTTCAACGGCTTACAGAACGCTCCCCTACCCAACAACACATAGTGTCGCTGCCGCAGCTTCGGTGCATGGTTTAGCCCCGTTACATCTTCCGCGCAGGCCGACTCGACCAGTGAGCTATTACGCTTTCTTTAAATGATGGCTGCTTCTAAGCCAACATCCTGGCTGTCTGTGCCTTCCCACATCGTTTCCCACTTAACCATGACTTTGGGACCTTAGCTGGCGGTCTGGGTTGTTTCCCTCTTCACGACGGACGTTAGCACCCGCCGTGTGTCTCCCGTGATAACATTCTTCGGTATTCGTAGTTTGCATCGGGTTGGTAAGCCGGGATGGCCCCCTAGCCGAAACAGTGCTCTACCCCCGAAGATGAGTTCACGAGGCGCTACCTAAATAGCTTTCGGGGAGAACCAGCTATCTCCCGGTTTGATTGGCCTTTCACCCCCAGCCACAGGTCATCCGCTAATTTTTCAACATTAGTCGGTTCGGTCCTCCAGTTAGTGTTACCCAACCTTCAACCTGCCCATGGCTAGATCACCGGGTTTCGGGTCTATACCCTGCAACTTAACGCCCAGTTAAGACTCGGTTTCCCTTCGGCTCCCCTATACGGTTAACCTTGCTACAGAATATAAGTCGCTGACCCATTATACAAAAGGTACGCAGTCACCCCATAAAGAGGCTCCCACTGCTTGTACGTACACGGTTTCAGGTTCTTTTTCACTCCCCTCGCCGGGGTTCTTTTCGCCTTTCCCTCACGGTACTGGTTCACTATCGGTCAGTCAGGAGTATTTAGCCTTGGAGGATGGTCCCCCCATATTCAGACAGGATACCACGTGTCCCGCCCTACTCTTCGAGTTCACAGCAAGTGTGCTTTCGTGTACGGGACTATCACCCTGTACCGTCGGACTTTCCAGACCGTTCCACTAACACACAAGCTGATTCAGACTCCGGGCTGCTCCCCGTTCGCTCGCCGCTACTGGGGGAATCTCGGTTGATTTCTTTTCCTCGGGGTACTTAGATGTTTCAGTTCCCCCGGTTCGCCTCGTTAACCTATGTATTCAGTTAACGATAGTGCAACGAATTGCACTGGGTTTCCCCATTCGGACATCGCCGGGTCAAGGGTTCATATCACCTCGCCGGCGCTTTTCGCAGATTAGCACGTCCTTCATCGCCTCTGACTGCCAGGGCATCCACCGTGTACGCTTAGTCGCTTAACCTCACAACCCGAAGATGTTTCACTTCTGATTGCGAAAATTTGAGAGACTCGAACACACATGAGCTGTGTGTCGTTTCAATTTTCAGCTTGATCCAGATTTTTAAAGAGCAAAACTTCGCAGTGCACCTTTTCAGGTTCACTCTGAAGTTTTCTTGTGTTCGCAGTAAAAGATGGTGGAGCTATGCGGGATCGAACCGCAGACCTCCTGCGTGCAAGGCAGGCGCTCTCCCAGCTGAGCTATAGCCCCATCGTAGTCACCTCTGTACCGGTAATTTTTGTTGAGGCAAGGCGTGGTGACACGAAGCATACTTATGTATGTGAGTGTCGCCGCAACGCAGCATCAGCAAAAATTTGGTAGGCCTGAGTGGACTTGAACCACCGACCTCACCCTTATCAGGGGTGCGCTCTAACCACCTGAGCTACAAGCCTGTAGAGGTTTTTTACTGCTGTTTTTCATCAGACAATCTGTGTGGACACTACAAAGGCAGGTTCTTTAAGGTAAGGAGGTGATCCAACCGCAGGTTCCCCTACGGTTACCTTGTTACGACTTCACCCCAGTCATGAATCAC